>CBDCMW010000002.1:0-3742418 GCA_965219165.1 Candidatus Aldehydirespirator sp.
CAGGGCACCGATGTAGGGTTGGGCGGTGCCTTCCCAGAGCGACCTGCGCAAGCGCCGGCTCCATGCTGCAAGGCAGCCGGCCGGCGGCTCGCAGCGGTACAGCTCTCGCCGGGACCGGCAGCGCCGCCTGGTCGTGGGCGTCGTCGCGGTGGTCGTGATCACGATGATGGTGGCTTCACTGGCCGTGGGGCTGTTCGCTTGACGGACCGATGAGCACGCCGAAGCGGGAGCGCCAACGCGAGAACCGGCTCCGACGCCTCGCCGCCGACGAGGCCGCGGCCAAGCAGTACGCCAGCCGCAGGCGCGTCAGGCTCATAGGCATCGCGGCGGTGGTGGTGGCAGCCGCCATCGCAGTGATTGCGTTCCTGCAGCGCGACGACTCCGAGGTTGTCACCCGCCGGATCCGTTGGCCGAGGTCTTCCCCGCCGACCCGAGCGAGGCCGTCTCGGCACCCGATCCCCAGACCGCCGATCCGGTTCCAGAGCTAGCCACGGGATGCCCGGCAGCTGACGGGTCGAGCGGGCGCCTCATCGACTTCGACGGCCCTCAGCCCATGTGCATCGACCCCGAGGCTCGCTATGTGGCCACCTTCGACACCAGCGAGGGCGAGATGCGCTTCGAGCTGACCGCTGCGGAGACTCCCCTGACGGTGAACAACTTCGTGACGCTGGCCCGCTGGGGCTACTACGACGACACCCTGCTGTTCCGCACCGACCCTTCGATCGACATCATCCAGGGCGGCTCTCCCCACACCAACGACAACAGGGACCGCGGTCCCGGATACACGACTCCCGACGAGCCCGCCTTCGACTTGGACCCGGACACTGGCGAGCTCAAGGGTCCCTACCGCTACCAGCCCGGTCAGCTCGTAATGGCCCGATCAGGCGGGCCCGACGCCGCCGGGGCGCAGTTCTTCCTGACCACCGGCCCCAACACGGCCAAGCTGGACTCCCAGGGCACTTACGTGGTCTTCGGCAACACCGATGACGCCGGACTGGCCGTGGCGCAATCGATCATCGGCCTTCACGAACCGGGCGGATCGCTCGGCGGGGCGCCGTCGCGGGACGTGACCGTGCACTCGGTGACCATAGAGGAGACCCCCGCCGGCTGACGGGCTGTTCAGGCCCGCTCCGCTCTATTGATCCCCTTCCGGCGACGCTCCGAGAACGACGGAGTTGCCACCCCGGCGAGCCTCGACCGCGCCGCCGAGCACGGCCCAGTCCTCGGGGCTGGACGATGACGCCAACGCCTGCGGCTCGGCTGTCGATTGCACCGCCGCCCCCGACTCGAGGGCCATGAACAATGCGGAGGCGGGAACCATGCGTCGGAGGCGCCGGCGCCGGTCGCGGGGCCAGTTCTCCCAGCCCGCGGCCACCACGATGCCGTCGTGAAGCCCCAGGCCGACGGTGAGCGCGCCGCCGCGGTCGTCCACCATCGAGGCGCACACCGCGGCCGCGGCCGCTCCCGACCAGACGACATCGGCACCGCGCCCGCGGGCCGCGACGATGGCCTCCAGCAGCGGGGTGGCCTTCACTGCGCTCACGAAATGGGCGGGAGACCCGTCCAGCACCAGCACGGCGTCGCAGCGTGTGATCGGCTCGGACAACTCCGGGTTGAGCGAATCGGACCGCCGCAACGCGCCCACGACCGCATGCTGCACCGACAGTGATTCGGCCCAGGCATCGATCCGGGCCAGCAGCGCGTCGGGACGGCGGTAGGCGGCCGCCACGGTCACCACTGCAACCGAGCCGCAACCCGACAGAGCCTGGCCCGCAGGCGTGCTCGCATCCAGCTCGCGGCCCCCGGCAAGAACGACTCGGCTCATGGATCCGAGGCCTTCAGAGACTGGCGGCGGGCCCGCAGCTCCACGTACCGGCGCCATGCCGGCGGAACCGACGGCGCCTCGCGACGGTGGATGTCGGTGACGAACAAGCCGCGGGAGCGCAGTGCCGACACCACGTCGCGACCACCGCGGCGGCGGGCCGGCGACTGGCGGCGAAGGCCAGCCAGCAACCGCCCACCGCCCCCGGTTCCGGCCGGTTCCACCATGAGGATCCAGCCATCGTCGGCCAGGATCCCCTCAAGATCTGCGACAAAGCCTTCGAGATCGGCGACCTGGGGAGTGCGCATGAACGACAGGATCGTGTCGTAGCGGGCGCCGCGGTTGCATTCAGACCGGAGGGCTGCCTCGACGTCGTCGGCGGGAACACGGAACACCCGGCCCGAGGCGGTGGCGGCCAGAGCCCGGCAGCGCTCGTCCACCGCGTCCAGCAGGGTCGGAGGGGGCGCCGGCAAGCCCCCCTCTGTGACCCGGGCACCGGTGGTCATCGTTCCAACCTACTCTCTTGGTGTGCCCGCCGATGCGAGGCGCCCGTCCCACGATGGACGCCGGGGCGATCCGCGCCAGCCGCACCATGACGAGTCCTCCGGCCTGCCCGCTTGCCGCTGGGCCTTCCCGGATCCCTCGTCCAGCGACGAGGCCGGCCTGGTGGCTGTCGGTGCCGACCTCGAGCCGGCGACGCTGATCGCCGCCTACCGCAGCGGCCTGTTCCCCATGCCGCTCAAGCCGGGCGGACGCATCGGATGGTGGTCTCCGCCTGAGCGCGGCGTCCTGGATCCCGGCCGGCTGATCGTGCACCGCTCGCTGCGCCGGGCGTGCCGCCGCTATGAGGTCACAGTCGACACCGCCTTCGCCGAAGTCGTCGACGGTTGCGCGGACCCGGCCAGGCCCCACGGCTGGATCGATGCTCAGATGCAGGCCGCGTACGTGCGCCTGCACCACGCGGGCTTCGCCCACAGCGTCGAGACCTGGTGCCACGGCGAGCTGGTGGGCGGCCTCTACGGCGTGGCTGTGGGTGGGCTGTTCGCGGGAGAGTCCATGTTCTACCGGGCCCGAGACGCCTCCAAGGTCGCGCTGGTGGCCCTCGCCGACGGGCTCCGCGACGGCCGCCAAAGGCTGATCGACGTCCAATGGGCGACGCCGCACTTGTGCTCGCTGGGCGTGAGCGAGATCCCGCGCCACCAGTACCTGCGCCACCTGCCGGAGCTGCTCGCCTCCCCGACACCGGATATGTTCGGATCCGGTCAGGCCCAGCCGCGACAGCGCTAGGCGTGGCCGACAAAGTACCTGTCAAGTCCACCCGCCATAGCTGGACCTGCGCCTCCACGGTCTGCCTGCGTAGCGCCAGCGGGGTGAGGGAGCAGGAGCCCCGAGCGTCGGCTGCGTCCAGAGCTGCGGCCACAGCGCCTCGACCGCGGCCTCGATGGCAGCCCGCTCGGCCTCGGTCGGCTCTGGGGTGATGGAGGCGATCATGGTGCCGTCCGGCAGCCGCAGCCCGCCCCCAGCCGCGCTCACAGCGGGACGTTTCCGTGCTTGCGCTCGGGTAGCTCCTCGCGCTTGGACTCCAGCATCCGCAGCCCGGCCACGATCTTGCGTCGGGTCTGGGAGGGTTCGATCACCTCGTCCACGAAGCCGCGCTCGGCTGCGATGTAGGGGTTGGCGAGTCGCTGGGTGTAGTCGTCCACCAGCGCGTTGCGGCGGGCCACGGGGTCGGCGGCCTCGGCCAGCTCGCGGCGATAGAGGATCTCGACCGCGCCCTGGGGCCCCATGACTGCGATCTCCGCGGACGGCCAGGCGAACGAGAGGTCCGAGCCGACGCCCTTGGAGTCCATGACCACATAGGCGCCGCCGTAGGCCTTGCGGGTTATCACCGAGATGCGGGGAACCGCGGCCTCGCAGTAGGCGTACAGCAGCTTGGCTCCGTGGCGGATGATGCCGCCGTGCTCCTGGTCGACACCGGGCAGGAACCCGGGAACGTCGACGAACGTGACGAGCGGGATGTTGAAGGCGTCGCAGGTGCGCACGAAGCGGGCCGCCTTCTCGGCCGACTCGATGTCGAGTACGCCGGCCAGCACCATCGGCTGGTTGCCCACCACTCCCACCGAGCGCCCGTCGATGCGGGCGAACCCGCACACGATGCTGCGGGCCCAGGAAGCGTGGTACTCGAGGAAGTCGCCGTCGTCCGCCACTTCGACGATCACGTCCTTCATGTCGTAGGGGACGTTGGGACTGTCGGGCAGAAGGGTGTTGAGCGCCGGGCACTCGCGGTCAGGGTCGTCGGCCGACTTGTACGCCGGGGGCTGCTCGAGGTTGTTGGAGGGCAGGAAGGACAGCAGCGCCTTCACGTCGTCGAGCACGTCTTGCTCGTCAGCAGCAACAAACGTGGCCACGCCCGACTTGGTGCTGTGGCTGGTGGCCCCTCCCAGATCCTCGAGGGTCACCTCCTCGCCGGTGACCGTCTTCACCACGTCGGGGCCGGTGATGAACATGTGCGACTTCCCACGCACCATGAAGATGAAGTCGGTCATGGCCGGGCTGTACACCGCGCCTCCGGCGCACGGACCGAGGATCACGCTGATCTGGGGGATCACGCCCGAGGCCTGAACGTTGCGGTAGAAGATCCCGCCGTAGCCGTCCAGCGAGACGACGCCCTCCTGGATGCGGGCACCGGCACCGTCGTTGAGCCCGATGATCGGCGCTCCGACAGACACAGCCAGGTCCATCACTTTGTGGAGTTTCTCGGCGAACACCTCGCCCAGCGCGCCTCCCATGACCGTGAAGTCCTGGGCGAACACGAGCACCTTGCGACCGTCGATGGTCCCCCAGCCGGTGACCACGCCGTCGGTGTAGGGCCGGTCGTCGAGTCCGGCCTCATGGGCCCGGTGCCGGGCCAGCATGTCGAGTTCGTGGAACGAGCCGTCGTCGAGCAGGTAGTCGAGCCGCTCCCGAGCCAGCATCTTGCCCTTGTCGTGCTGTCGTTTCACCGACCGCTCGGGCCCGGCCGACAGCGCCTCGGACTTGCGGGCCCTCAGATCATCGAGCTTGTCGTGCATGGACGCGCCAGCCACGACGCGCAAGGCTACTGCCGCCATGCTGCCGCCGTAGCCTACGGCGATGGCCAGGCAGGACTCGAACGACCTCGGCGGGGCGCCGTCGGAGCGGACGCAGGTGCGGCGGGGAGAGCCGCGTGCTCGCTACGGGCGCGACGACATCCTCGGGATCCTCGACGCCGGGCTGATCGCCCATGTGGGAGTGGCCACGCCGGAGGGACCCCTGGTGCTGCCCATGGCCTACGGGCACGACGGCGAGCGGCTCTACCTTCACGGCGCGGCCGCCAACCACCTGCTCGGCACCGGTGAAGGCCACGAGGTGTGCGTTACCGTCACCCATCTCGACGGGCTGGTGATGGCCCGCACTCCGTTCCACAACTCGATGAACTACCGGTCGGTGGTGGTGCGGGGCCGGGCCAGGCGCATCGACGACGAGCAGGGCAAACGTCGAGCGCTCAAGTTCGTCACCGACCACGTGGTGGCCCACTGGGACTCCGTCCGCCCGCCGTCGCAGATCGATCTGCGCAAGACGCTGGTGTTGGAGCTGCCCCTGACGGAGGCGTCGGCCAAGGTCCGCGCCGGTGATCCGGTCGACGAGCCCGACGACATCGCCGGGCCGTGGTGGGCCGGCGTGGTGCCGATAACCACCCGCTTCGAGGCGCCGATCGCCTCGGCTGATCTGACCACCGGCGCCGTGCTTCCCGCGCCCATAGCGGCTCTGGCCGGACTTACCTCCGACGAGCGCCCCCAGCCTGACCGAGACTGAGCAGGATCCCGGAGGGCCGTCTCCCACTGCGTACGAGACAGGCCGCGCCCATCTAGTTGTACTCGTCGTCGTTGTACTCGTCGTCGTCGTACTCGGGCTCGTATTCCTCGAAGGAGGCGTAGTCATCGCCTCCCACGAGCAGGTCGGGGTCGTCGATGATCGCCTCGGGCGGCGGGGCGTCCACGCTGATGTCTGCGTCGAAGTCGTAGAACTCGAGGGTGATCAGGTTCGAGGGGATCTCCTCGTCAGGACCAGCGAAGCCGGCAAACATCGACGCGAGATCGAAGGTCAGGCGCCGGATCAGGTTCTCGTCGTCGATCCATACGTCCACTTCGAAGCCGGTGTCCAGGAATTCGAAGAACTGCTCGAATCCTTCTGCGAACGGGTCGGATTCGCCGTCGTCGGAGTCGTCGCCTTCCGGCGTGCCCGCTTCGCCCTCGTCGGGCGCCCCGCCAAAGGCCTCTCCCACCAAGTCGAGCAGGGATATCTGGAAGCGCACTCTGGTGGCCTCCGTGCCCCGCACGTCCTCGCGGCCGACGATCTCAGCTTCGCTGGCAGCCTCCAGGAACGTGCCGGTCTCGCCCAGCGGATCGCAGTCGCCGGAGAGCTCTTGGGGCGACTGCGGCAAGACGCACATCACTCCTCCCGCCGATCCCATGGCGTCGCTCATCGGGTCGCCGCCCGCGACAGACTCGGCTACGTACCAGGCCTCGTCGACACCCAATTCAGCCAGGGTCTCGGCAGGCACTGGTGGCCGCACGTAGATCACGCCGTCCACGTACCGAACCTCGCCGTCGGCACCGGCGGGGAACTGCGGGTCGACTCCGGGCGGAAGCTCGACCGTCACCGCGAGGTCGCCGTCGGCGTCGGATTCGAAGCGCGTCGAAAGCTTGACCCCCGGGCCGAGGTCGATCGTCGCCTCACCGCGCGCGGAGCGCCCGTCAAGCTCAGTGGTGGCCGCCGCCAGGAGAGCTTCGGGGTCCGCGGGCGCGGCATCTTCGCGGTCCCCGGCAGAGCCGGCGTCACCCGGTTCGTCGGAGCCCGTCGCAGAGCCCTCCGGGGTATCGCCCTCGGCGACTTCACCCGCGTCGGACGAATCGTCCGAGGTGGTCGATGTCGCGTCTGCGGGTGTCTCAGCCTGGTCCTGCGGAACGTCGGGGGTGACGATCCCGCCGCCCTCGCCGCTGCAGGCCGCCGCCAACAGCGCCACCGCCGCCACCAGCGTTGCGGCCATTCGAACTCGCAACATCCTCGCCTCCCATCTTGAGGCACTCGCCGTGTTGAGGCACTCGTTGCCTCCGACCCTACAGACCCATACTCGCCTTCAAGGGTTCCGAGCCTTCGCCCGGCTTCAGGCGTGTCAACGCCAATGGCAGCGTCGCGGATCAGATGTGTTGCCAAGCGGGTTTGTCGCGATATGTCTCGCGGTAGTAGTCGGCATGTTTCAGTTGCCGGCTGGCAGCTTCGTCGACGATGACCGTGGTGTGGGGGTGCAGCTGTAGAGCGGATGCCGGCACCATCGCAGTCACCGGTCCCTCCACAGCCCTGGCGACGGATGCGCTCTTGGCCTCGCCGGTGGCAATCAACACAACATGTCGAGCCTCGAGAATGGTGCCGATGCCCTGGGTAATCCCATGTCGGGGCACCATGTCCGGGTCGTCATCGAAGAAGCGGGCATTGTCCTTGCGGGTTGCCGCGGCGAGTGTCGTCAGGCGTGTTCTCGACGCAAGCGAGGACGGCGGCTCGTTGAATCCTATGTGGCCGTTGCCGCCGATGCCGAGCACCTGCAAATCGATACCACCGGCGTCTGCAATGCGCCGCTCGTAGGCCTCTCCCGCCGTGGCGAGATCCGCCGAGGCGCACTCCGGAGCGACCAGAGCGCCCGCCGGAACGTCCACATGGTCGATGAGCTCGCGCTGGATGAAGTTTCGGCACAACTGCGGATGTTCGGGGTCGAGGCCCACGTACTCATCGAGCAGGAACACCCGCGTGCGAGCGAAACTCACCCGCCGATCGCGGTAACGCTCGATGAGCTCGTGGTAGGTGGGAAGGGGGGAGCTGCCCGTGGCCAACCCGATGGCGGGGCGATCGGTGCCCGACAGCAGCCGCTCGAACGCGCCGGCCGCGATGAGCGCAGCCTCTCGGGCCGAACCAGTGATGACGATCTCCATTGCGGTTATGAGACCTTCACGAGCGATCCCGGGAGACGGTGCTGGGCTGCATCGTCGACGTAGCAGACTCGACCACCGCATATCGTCGCATGGACCTGGTAGTCGTCATCAAGGAGCACCAAGTCGGCGATCGAGCCCGGGTCCAGACGCCCGCGGCGGGTTTCACCGATGATCCCCGCCGGGATGGAGGTCGCAGCCGCTAGAGCCTCGTGCCGGTCACAGCCCGTGAACTCGGCAAGATTGGCCGCAGCTTGATTCATGCTCAGCACGCTGCCGGCCAGAACACCGTCAGCGGTCCGGACGCTCACGCCATCGAAGACGGTGGGAGTGCCGGATAGCCGGTAGGCGCCGGGCGGCTGCCCCATTGCCGCGACGGCGTCGGTCACTAGTGCGACGCCGGCGGGCCCCTTGGCGTTCCAAGCCGCGGTCACCGTGATGGGGTCGATGTGCACGCCGTCGACGATCATGGTGGCGGTGAGGCGCGTGTCCGCCAGGGCCACGCCGACCAGATTGGGACTTCGATGCCCGAGAGGGGCCATCGCGTTGAACAGGTGGGTGACTGTGCTCACGCCGGCGGCGATGGCCGCCAGCGTCTCGTCGGTGGTAGCTGCCGAGTGGCCGGCGGCGACGACGATACCTCTCCGGTTGAGCTCACCTATGACGTCGAGCGCATTGGCCAGTTCGGGAGCGATCGTCACCATGGTGACGCCGGTGGAGCGATGCCAGTCGTTGATCGCGTCGGCACTGGCGCCGGTCAGGTGTTCGCGCCGGTGCGCGCCGGAATGCCGCGTGTTGAGCATCGGGCCCTCAAAGTGGGCTCCGAGGGGATCCGCGCCGCAGTAGCCGGTGGGTCGTGCCCGCAGCGCCTCCAGCATCGAGCGGGTGAGGCTGCGGGGCCCGGAGATGATCGTCGGGAGGAAGGACGTCACCCCGCTGCGGGGCAGCTCGCGTCCCAGATCCCATACAGACCCCGGGTCGTCCTGGAGGTCGTGGCCGTAGCCGCCGTTGATCTGCAGGTCGATCAACCCCGGGGAGACCACTAGACCTGACGCGTCGATCACTGCGGTGTCTTCCGGGTCTTTCTGCGGCGCGGGTGCGACGGGTTCGGCGGGACTGAGCGTGGTTATGGTGTCGCCCTCGAAGGTGAGGGCGAGCGCCTCGAGTCCGGATGGGGTGAGGCACCGACCTCCGACGATGCTGACCGCGGTCACACCGACCGGCTCCCGCGGGCCAAAGCGGCTGCGCCGATGACACCGACCGGTTCGGGGGGCTTGAGCATGATTCGATCAGGGAGATTGAGGGCCCGTGTCCACGGAGATGGACTCTGCAGGCGGTACAGGCCTTGTCCGAGGGCGTCCATGAGCAGCGAGCCGCCTACGTCGGCGACGCCACCGCCGATCACGATGCGGTCGACGTCGAAGGTCAGGGCAAGAATGTGGATGGCGCGGGAGAGATGCTCGACGGCACGCCGCAGGACGAGCATCGCTTTGTCGTCGCCGCGGTCGGCCGCGGTGAAGAGCGCCTCCACCGATGAGTACCGCCCCGACGCAGGCCATTGGCGGGAGAGGGCTGGCCCCGACGCCACCGCCTCGAGACAGCCTTTCAGCCCGCATGCGCATTGCGGTCCGTCGGGATCGACGCGAAAGTGGCCGATCTCACCGGCAAAGCCGTTGTGGCCTCTGTATATGCGGCCATCGAGGATCACGCCGGCCGCGATGCCCGTGCCGATGCTGAGATACACGAGGTCACGGAGGCCGCATTTGTCACGACGGAGGATCTCGTAGGCGCCCAGGGCGGCGGCGTCGACGTCGTTGGCGATCCAGCAGGGAGCCCTGAGGGTGGCGTTGAGCCGGGGCACGATGTCGAGGGTGTCGTCACCGATCCCGAGGTTGAACGCGTGCCGAACCGACCCGGCTGAGCTGTCCACGATTCCGGGAAGACCGATCCCGACACCGGCGAGTTGTTGCCCGTTGGATTGCAGCGCGGCGATCGTGGAGATGATGCCCGCCCCGACCTGATCCACTCCCCCGGTCAGTGTCGGCACCGTTAGGTCGGTGATGACGTCGAAATGCCGGTCGAACGCGGCCGCGTGTGTCTTCGTCCCGCCTACGTCTACGCCGATCACAACGTCGCTGAGCTCCATCGCTTGGCTCACCGGTCCTGGCCCAGACGAAGAGCTCGTTCGGTCGCGGCGTCGAAGAGGTGCAGGCTCGGCGTGTTGATCGCAAGGTCGATCGTGTCGCCGACGGCTACTCGACTCCTGGGTGACAGGCGGGCGAGGCACGGGGCGCCGTCACTGGAGTCACCAACAGATGCCTCGGCGAGTTCGGGCGTGTCGATCTCCGCGCCTGCCGCCTCGATGGTCGTGTGGGCAACGAGCTCAGATCCGAGCGCTTCGACCAGCTCCACCCGCACCCGAACCGAAGGCCAGTCGGCGTTGTCACGGCTCTGCTCGACCAGCCACTCGGGGCGAATGCCCACGATCACTTCTTGCCCGTCGCTACCGGCGAACTCGTCACCTTCCGTCCCTTGGTCTGGCAGCGGAAATGAGTGAGCGCCGAAGATGACGCGAGCGGCTGTGGCGGTTCGCTCTATTCGACCCTGATAGAGGTTCATCGAGGGCGACCCGATGAAGGCCGCGACGAACACGTTGTCAGGATGGTCATAGAGCACTTGAGGGCTGTCCACCTGCTGGAGGAGGCCATCGCGCAGGACCGCGACGCGTGAGCCCATGGTCATCGCTTCCACCTGGTCATGGGTCACGTACACGGTTGTGGTCCCGAGATTGCGTTGCAGTCTGATGATCTCGGCGCGCATCTGAACCCGGAGTCGGGCGTCGAGGTTCGACAGCGGTTCGTCCATCAAGAACGCGGCCGGCTTGCGGACGATGGCACGACCCATGGCCACTCGCTGACGCTGGCCGCCCGACAAGACGCCCGGTTTGCGGTCAAGCAGATCGGTCAGCTCCAACATCGCGGCCGTATCTTCTATTCGCCGGGCCGCCTCGTCCTTGGGGACCCTCCCTAATCGGAGGGAGTATCCGATGTTCTTTCGTACCGTCATGTGCGGATACAGAGCATAGTTCTGGAACACCATGGCGATGTCGCGCTCGCGTGGCGTTTCGGAGTTGACGGTCCGACCGTCGATCTCGACAGCACCCTCGGTGATGTTCTCGAGACCCGCGATCATCCGCAGGAGAGTGGATTTTCCGCATCCCGATGGGCCGACAAGAACGAGGAGCTCGCCATCGGCGATGTTCAGATTCATATCGCTAACGGCACGGAATCCGTTGGGGTAAACCTTCGAGATTCCTGCCAATCGCAGCTCGGCCATGGCTATACCCCCGACTGTTCCCGGATCACAATGACTGGCTCAATCACTTGATGGCACCTTCGGTGAGTCCCCTGAGGAACTGTCGAGAGAAAATAACATAGAGGAGAATAATCGGTACCATCGCCAGTGTCAGAGCGGCGAGCAGAGCGTTCCAATTTCTCTCGAACTGACCGAGGAAGGCCGAAGCGCCCAATGTGACCGTCTTGGTATGTTCAGCTGGTGCCAGGATCAGCGGGAACCATAGATCGTTCCAGACCGGCAGCATCGTGAAGACGGCCACCGCTGCCATGCCCGGCCTGACAAGGGGTATGACTAGTCCAAAGACCCGATATTCGTTGGCGCCGTCGACACGGGCCGCTGACTTCAGTTCTTTGGGCACTTGCCGCATGAACTGGGACATTAAGAACACGCCTAGTGGCAGCCCCATCGCGGTGTACACCAGGATGAGCGCCCACAGCGTATTGATAAGATTGAGGCTTACCATCAGTTTGAGAATACTGACAGTACCGAGGCGGATCGGGATCATGATGCCGATAGCCAGATACAAAGCTAGCAGGGTGTTACCCTTGAAGTTGTATTCCACTAGAGCAAACGCCGCCATTGCAGAAAGAAACACTACCAGCAACACCGAAGCGACCGTCACTATGAAACTGTTACGAAAGTAGACATCGAAACTAGATCCGCTAAGAACCGTCTCGTAGCCCACCAAGTCAAAGGTTCCAGGCGACGGCAGCGAGAAAGCATCGTCAAAGATTGCTCGCCGTGACTTCACAGAATTAAGGATGATCAACAATGTCGGACCAAGTGCGAGGACGCTGTAGGACAGCAGAACGGCATGAACGCCCCAACGCCCCCAGTGAATGCGCGGCTTCTTGTGACGGATTCCGTTCGGCGGTGCAGAAAGCCTAGCTGCGCTGCTCATAGTTCGTATGTAGTGACGCGCCGCTGCCAACCGAACATGTAGAGCAATACGCCGGCCAAGATGATGAGAAACATGACGGAAGCAACAGTAGCGCCCAAGGCCGGGCTGCCCGTAGTTCCAGAAGCACCAAAGAAGGTCCTGTAGAAGAAGGTGCCCAGGATATCCGAAGCGAAGTCAGGGCCGGCGACTATGCCCTTGACCTGATATATCAAATCGAACGCATTGAAATTGCCGATGTACGTCAAAATAGAAATAATCCCCAACATGGGCAGTATCAACGGAAACGTGATGTCCCGAAAAACCTGCCAAGATCCTGCTCCATCAACTCGGGATGCTTCAATAAGATCTTTCGGGATAGCGATGAGTACTGCGTAGAAGAAGATCATGGGGATTCCCACCCATTGCCATACAGATATCAGAGACAGTGTCGGAAGCACTGTGTGGGATTCGCCTAGCAACGGCGTGTCTATGCCCACGGACTCGGTGACTCCCCATATCGGACTCAGAATAAGCCTCCAGATGAAGCCGACGATGACCACCGACAACGTCGTAGGCAAGAAGACCATTGTCCGGTAGATATTGAGGCCCCGGACACTCTGGGCCGTCAGCAGCACAGCGAGCAATAGACCAATCGGGTTCTGCAGCAACATGTGGAACGCAAAGAACTGGAAATTGTGACCCAGCGCGTCCCAGAATCGGTCTGAGAAAGTCGGATTCGTGAACAGGGTAGCGTAGTTATCCAACCCGGCGTAATTTCCATCGTCGTCGAAGAAGCTCCGCCGCAGCGAATCCAGCAGCGGATAGACCATGAACACCGAATAGATGATTGTCGCCGGCGTGAGGAATACCAGTATCGGTACCCACCTGCGCCAACGGCGAGCGGCAGACTCCGAGCGGGGGACCTGCCGATCAGCAGATCCCCCGCCTGGAGGGAGTCCCTCGGTGACAACCGCTTCAGCTGCGATCAACGAGTTCTCCATGTGCTGCAAGCCGTGTCATCGGCCGGCAGCTTATCTTCAGCCTCCCGGTGTGTACCAGGAGTCCAGGCCGTCCTGGAGCCTCTGGACTCCGTCCTCGGGAGTCATGTTCCCAAGGATGATTGCATTGCTTACTTCCCTCAGCTCTATGGGGAATTCGGGATCACCCGAATCCAGGGCCTCGTAGCCGGTGCGATTGGCTGATTCGCAGTCCTCACGCCAGGACACGAACTCCTGCGCGACCGGATGGCCATACTGGACCGGGGTGTCCTGCAGGCTGAAGAAGCCCGACAGAGCACCGGCGTAGATACTGGCGAACGCAGGCGCCGCCACCCACGACAAGAACGTGCGA
This sequence comes from Candidatus Aldehydirespirator sp., assembly GCA_965219165.1. Taxonomy (GTDB): domain Bacteria; phylum Actinomycetota; class Acidimicrobiia; order Acidimicrobiales; family Aldehydirespiratoraceae; genus Aldehydirespirator. The sequence goes on from CBDCMW010000002.1 coordinate 13,412, forward strand.
GCAGCTTCGGCGTTGGGTGATGCAGGATTCAGGCCAATCGCCAGGTCGATGTGGTCGACGATGTAGCACGTGTCCTGACTGTCCGGACGCGGTGTCCGGAAGGCGCTGAACTCAAAGTCGGCATTCTCATCGAACCCGGAGATCTCCCAAGATCCACCGGGGTAGATCGCGGCCTGACCGGTCTCGAACAGGATCTTGCCGTCGGGGTAGGGGATGCCGGAGGCTCCGGGGTGCATATAGGGGCCCAAGCGAGCCATGGTGGCGAAGGTGTCGAGGTACTCCTGATCGGTGACCTTGTCTTCTCCATTGATCAGAGCCAAACGTCCTTCTTCACCCTTCCAATAGTTCGCACCGATGTTCTGGAACAGGATGTGCTCGGCCTCCCACTCAGAAAGGCCTATTCCGATAGGCGTATAGGTGCCGTCGTCGAGGATCGTCTGCAACAGCGCGAAGAACTCCCCCTCGGTCTCGGGCACGCTCAGTCCGAGCTCGTTGAAGGCATCCACGTTGTAGTAGAACCCTTGAATGATCGATGCAATAGGCACACAGTACGGTGTCGACCCGTCGGCGGAGAGCCAAGCGTTTTGGGCAGAGGGACCGAAGCTGTCGATCCCATCGAGATCGCTCAACGGCGCCAGATGACCATCTTCAAAGAGCTCCCGCGAACGATCGAAGGGGAAGCAGGTGATCAGATCGCCTGCTATACCGCCCTCTAGACGAGTCCGCAACGCAGGCGGGTACTCCAGCGGCGTCGTGGGTGCGAACACCACGTTGATATGTGGATATTCGGCCTCGAACGCTGGGATGATCTGGTCATCCCAAATCGCCTGATCATCTGAACGCCAGCTCTCAATCGAAATCGTCACCTCTTCCGGTGCCGGCTCTGGAGCCTCAGTGGGCTCGGGTGCGGCCGGCTCGGGCTCGGGCTCAGCCGGCGCGGCCTCGGCCGGCTCGGGCTCAGCCGGCGCGGGCTGTGCGCCGTCGTCGTCATCCCCGCAACTCGCAGCTATTAGCCCGAACGCGAGCAGCGCGGCAAAGAGTCTCATTGACTTTGCCATTGTCCTTAACCTCCTGGGTCCCTCCCTTGATGGGAGCGTGTGTGTTGGTGGCGAAGCGACGGTGCGGCATCTGCCGTTGTTCGCTTCGCTTGCTGTCGCGGGGCACCCATCAGGCAACCCCCAGCTCTTGGCTCAGCAGGAGAACGCTCACGCCGAGAAGGACCGTGTCGGCACCGAGATTCGACGGCCGCAGATTGACTGCGCGGCCGAGGCCGGGCAGAGTGCGCGCTCGCAGTGACGCCAGGGCGGCACGGCACAGCTCCTCTGGGAGGGGCAGCCCGTACCCGGAGACCACGATGTCGTGGACGTCGAGCACGCTCACCGCTCCGGCCAGGGCGAGGCCCAGCCGCCGCCCGGCCGCCGCCACCACCTGGTGCGGGTCCTCGCCGGCCGCGATAGCGGCGCTCAGCCGCGGAGCCGAGACGAAGGTCTCCAGACAGCCCCGGTTGCCGCACGGGCATCGGGGGCCGCCGTCCTCCACGGCTATGTGGCCGATCTCGCCGGCGGCGAAGCTCTCGCCGAAGTACTGCTGGCCGTTGAGGACTATCCCGGAGCCCACGCCGGTGCCGATCTTGATGACCATCAGGTTGTGGCTGATCGATCCGTGGGAGTATTCGGCCAGCGCAGCCGCGTTGGCGTCGTTGGAGATCCCCACCGCGAGACCGAACCGGTCATGAAGCCGCCGAGCCATGTCGAGGCCGAGCCAGCGGAAGTTGCTGGCCTCGACCACGGTGCCGTCGGGCGTCACCACGCCCGGCGTTCCGACACCGATGCCGAGCAGCTGTGCGGGCGCTGCCGAGATCGCCTCGGCGATGGCCTCTTCGGTCATTGCGACCGCTCTCTCGCCGGTGACGCCGTGGAACGGGTGCTCGATCCGATGGATGATCTCGCCGGCCAGGTCGATCACGGCGGCCCGCAGCACCGAGCTGTCGCTCAAGTCGACGCAGATGATGTTCCGTGAGCAAGCGTTCAACCCCACCAGCTGGGAGGGCTTGCCAACCTTGGCCGGCCCTCGTCCGAGCTCCTCGGCGAGGTCCTCGTCGAGGAGGTCGGCCACCAGGGCTGAGACGGTCGCCGGAGCGAGGCCGGTCATCCGGGCCAAGTCGGCGCGGCTGCGACCGTTCGAGCGCAACAGCGCCTGCAGCACCAACCGGCGGTTGGTGCTCCGAGTGTCTTGATGTCCCGCTTTGGCCTCTACCCGCAACACAACCGAATCCCTCCTGTCAGCGCACGTCCGCAACAAATGTTTGTTTAGCAAACAAAAATATGCCGGTCAAGCGCTTCCTGGCCTGCCCGTGAGGCAGCCCCCGCCCGAGAGCGGTGATTGCATGGGGGATGGCGAACGATGAGACTCATCACGAGGTTGTGCCCGGATTCGGCAACTGGATGTCCACCGACGGGCACCGCTTCGGAGCCATCGGCCTGCGCTGGAACCAGGCCGTCGAAGATGTCGAGCCCGACGTGCGGGTGATCGCTATCTAGGGCTGCGCGGACTTCTCCGGATTCTCAGGGCGGATTTTCCCTCTATGCGACGGGTTTCTCTACTGAGAATCGCACGCTGTCACTCCAGGAACTTGAAGGCGGCCCGCATTTCGGCCACGAACAGCTCGGGCTGCTCGAAGGCGGCGAAGTGCCCTCCCCGCTCGGGCTCGTTCCAGTACCGGATGTCGGTGTAGCGCTTCTCAGCCCAGCGGCGGCTGGCCCGGAAGACCTCGTTGGGGAAGATGCTGCACCCGGTGGGGATGTCCACTTCCCCGCCCGCGAAGCTGGCGAAGCTCTCCCAGTAGAGCCGGGCCGACGACGCCCCGGTGGCCGTGAACCAGTACAGCGACACGTTGTCGAGCAGTTGGTCGCGGCTGTAGTAGTCCTCGGGGTGGGCGCTGCGGTCGGTCCACGACCAGAACTTCTCGAGGATCCAGCCCGCCAGCCCCGCCGGCGAGTCCACCAGGCTGTAGCCGATGGTCTGGGGACGGCTCGACTGCTGCTTGGAGTATCCGGAGTCCCACTTGTCGTAGTAGCCCATCGACTCCAGCGCGGCCTGCTCCTTGGCCGTCAGGTCCGCCATCGACTCCTTGGTCGGTCCGGCCACCGGCATGTTGGTGTGGATGGCCCGGCATCTCCCGAGGTTCTGCATCCCGATGTTGGTGGTCACCGCCGAGCCCCAGTCACCGCCCTGGGCCATGTAGCTGTCATAGCCCAGACGGCCCATCAGCTCGTCCCACATCGTGGCGATGCGCTCCACCCCGGTGCCAGGCGCCGACGGCTTGGCGCTGAACCCGTAGCCGGGAAGGGACGGCAGCACCAGATGGAAGGCGTCGCCCTCGCCTCCGCCGTGAGCGGTCGGATCGACGAGCGGGTCGATCACCCCGGTGAACTCCAGCACGGAGCCGGGCCAGCCGTGGGTGACGATCATCGGCAAGGCATCGTCATGGGCCGAGCGGATGTGCTGGAAGTGGATGTCGAGCCCGTCGATGGCGGTGATGAAGTTCGGCCGGGAGTTGATGGCTGCCTCGCAGCGTCGCCAGTCGTATTCGCCGGCCCAGTACTCGCACACCTCCTGCAGATAGGCGAGGGGGATCCCCTGCGACCAGTCGTCGACTACCTCGGGCTCGGGCCAGCGGGTGCGGGCCAGCCGGTCCTTGAGGTCGTCGATCTCGGCGTCGGCGACCGCGACGGTGAAGGGGCGGATCTCTTCGCTCATGTACGCATCGTAGGCAGCGCCCAGCGCCCCAGCGCCGGCGGTGTGGTCCGGAACGTAGGCTCAGCCGAGTGGAGTTGCCCGTCATGCCGCCGGTCAAGCCGATGCTGGCCCGGGCCACCGACGGGATCCCCGAAGGCGACCTCGCGTTCGAGCCTAAGTGGGACGGCTTCCGCTGCATCGTGTTCCGCGACGGCGACGAGGTCGTGCTGGGCAGCCGCAACGAGCGGCCCCTGACCCGCTACTTCCCCGAACTCGTCGAGCCGCTGCGGGCTGCGCTGCCGGCCCGGGCGGTGGTCGACGGCGAGATCATCGTGCGCACGGACGACCGCTTGGGATTCGACGCCCTTCAGCAGAGGATCCACCCGGCCGAGAGCCGGATCAATCGCCTGGCCGCTGAGACTCCCGCCGAGATGATCATTTTCGACGTGCTCGCGGTGGCTGACACCGACCTGATGGCCGAGCCGTTCCGCGACCGGCGGGGGGTGCTGGAGGCGATGGCGGGCGCGTTCGAGGCCCCGATCCACGTGGCCCCCTCGACTCTGGACCGCGATCTGGCCCGGGATTGGTACGAGCGGTTCGAGGGCGCGGGACTCGACGGTCTGATCGCCAAACCCCGGGGCGGCATCTACGAGCCCAACAAGCGGTCCCAGTTCAAGGTCAAGCACACCCGCACCGTTGATGTGGCCGTCGCCGGCTACCGGATACACGCCGACGGTGAGGGCGTGGGATCGCTGGTCGTCGGCCTGCACGACGGCGACGGCCGTCTGCACCACTGCGGGGTGGCGGCCAGCTTCACCGCGGCCCGTCGGCGCGAGCTGCTCGAAGAACTCGCCCCCTATGTCCTCGCCGACCCGAGCAAGCACCCCTGGGCGGAGTGGATGGACCCCGCCGCCCACCTCGCAGGCACGGTGATGCCCGGCACCCCCAACCGCTGGTCGGGCCAGCGAGAGCAGCAGCCCTGGGTGCCCCTGCGCATCGCGCTCGTGGCCGAGGTCAAGTACGAGGCGATGCTGAACGGTCGCTTCCGGGGCACCACCCGACTAGTTCGCTGGCGGCACGACCGGATTCCGGCGTCCTGCGGCTACGACCAGGTAGAGATTCCCGCCCCTGTAGGCCTGAGCGCGGTCCTCTCGGCCTGACGCAGCGAAGGCCGCGGGCCGGTCGGCGGATCTACACGCGACTTGTATTGCTGTCCCGGCGGAGTCGATGGACTTCTGGCGCGGTCGCCAAACGGACGCTTGAGGGCTCGGGATCCTAGGACGGGGCGAGTTCGTGGGCCCGGGCCGCCACGCGCTCGGCACCCAGCTCGGCGCAGCGCTCGTCGAAGCCCGGCACCGGCCCCCGCCACTCCATCTCGTCGACAGTCGCCGACACCGGGGCGCCGAGCTCTACGGTGGCGATCCGGCGAAAAAGCAGGGCGTCCTCGAAGCCGTCGCGCAGCGCGGCCGCGAGCCTGGCCGCGCTCCGCACCTCGACATCCCACTGGGCGGCATCGAAGGGGATGGCGCTGATGTGGCCGTACCGGGCCAGCAGCGCGGCCGCCGACTTCGCCCCCCAGCCGGGCAGGCCCGGGAACCCGTCGGCGGAATCGCCCACCAGGCCCAGGTAGTCGGGAATCGACGCCGGAGGCACGCCGAACTTGTCCATCACCCCGGCGTGGTCGTACAGCACCCCTCGGCTACGGTCGTATTGCACCACGCGACCGTCGATGGTCACACACTGGGCCAGGTCCTTGTCAGGCGTGCAGATGACGACCTGCTCCACCCGCGGGTCACCGGCCGCGACTGCCGCGGCCGACGCCAGTGCGTCGTCGGCCTCGTGCACTACCTGCGGCCACACCGCGAAGCCGGCCAGTTCCAGCAGTTCCTCGACCTCGGGGAACTGGGCCTTCAGGTCGGGTTCCACACCGCTGCCGTCCTTGTAGCCGGCCAGCATGTCGTTGCGGAACGACTCGATCACATGGTCGGTGGCGATGCCGATGTGGGTGGCGCCCTCAGCGACGAGGTCCAGCAGGGTGTTGAGCACTCCCCGTTGCGCGCCGCGGCGCGGGTCGCGGTTCGACTTGGCGTAGTGGAAGCGGAAGAGCTCGTACGTGCCGTCAACGAGGTGCACTCGCACCGCTCCGGCCCCGCTACTCCTCGACCAGCTCGATCAGGGTGCCGAACGACCCCTTGGGGTGGATGAACGCGATGGTGGTGTTGCGGCTGCCCGGTCTCGGCGCCTTGTCAATGGGCGTAGCCCCAGCCTCAACCATCGTTGCCAATGCGCGGGCGCAGTCGTCCACCCGGTAGCCCACGTGGTGCAGGCCTTCGCCTCGCTTGTCCAGGAACTTGGCCACAGGCGAGTCGTCCCCGGTGGCCGATATGAGCTGCACATAGCTCTCGGCCACCGCGAGCAGGGCTTCCTCAACTCCGTCGTGCTCCACCACCTCGCGGTGTTCGACCTCCGCGCCCAGAGCCTCCCGGTACCAGTCGATGGCGGCATCCAGGTCTCGGACGGCAATGGCCACATGATCAATCTCGGTGAGCATGACCACAATCTACCTAGCGGCGCAGACTGCTTCACGATGGCCGAGGCGTCAGGCTCCGGCTGCATCCACGATGGCCGAGGCGTCAGGCTCCGGCTGCAACCACGGCCACTGGGCCGTCAGGCGCCGTCGAGTGACCGGCGGCCCTCGAAGGCCCGCCCCAGGGTGAGCTCGTCGGCGTACTCGAGGTCGCCTCCCACCGGCAGCCCGCTGGCAATGCGGGTCACCCGCACCCCAGCGGGCTTGAGGTACTTGTGGACCAGCATCGCGGTCGCCTCCCCCTCCAAGTTGGGATTGGTGGCCACGATCACCTCCTCGATGTCGTCGTCGGCCACCCGGGCCAGCAACTCCTTGATGCGAAGCTGGTCGACGCCGACGCCGTCGATCGGACTGAATGCGCCCTGCAGCACGTGGTAGCGACCGTGGAACTCGCCGGTGCGCTCGACCGCCACCACGTCCTGGGCGTCCTCCACGACACAGACGAGTCTCCGGTCACGCTTGGGATCGCGACAGACCGCGCACTCGTCACCCCGCTCAGCCAAGTTGAAACAGCGAGGGCAGTACGACACTGTCTCCTTGGCGTCGGAGATGGCCCGGGCCAGTCGATTGGCATCCTCGGCAGGCGACTTCAACAGGTGGAACGCCACGCGCTGGGCCGACTTGGGCCCGATGCCGGGCAGCCGTCCGAGCTGGTCGATCAGCTCCTGAACCGCGCTGGAGTAACTCACTGCGGTACTCGCACTATGCCTCGCCGCCGTCTCCGTCGCCCTCGGGGTCGGGCAGGAGCGTGAGTTCCGCACCGGGGAACGTGGCCTTGATCTTCTGTTCGATGTCGTGTGCGTGGCTGGGCGCCTCGGCCAGCTCGTGCAGGTCGGAGAGGTCGAAGCCGTCGACGATCTCCTGTTCCTCCGGCGGCGTGTGGAGCTCTTCTGCGTCCGCTGGCTGCGGAGGCCCGGACGGGCTGGACGCGACCGTCACCGACGCAGCCGGACTCGTCTCAGTTGCACCCCCCGAAGCCACCGACGCCGAAGGCGTGGGCCCAGTCGCGTCCGCCTCGGGCCCAGTCGCGTCCGTCTCGGGCCCAGTGGGGTCCGCCTCGGGCCCAGTCGCGTCCGCCTCGGGCCCAGTCGCGTCCGCCCCAGGCCCAGTCGGGTCCGCCTCGGGCCTCGCCTCGGACGCATGGGCCACGAGGTCCTTCCAGAGCGCCTGGAGCTGGTCGGGGTCGCGCCGGCGCTCCTTGTCAGGCTGAAGATCCACCGCCCTGGCCACGACGAAGTCCCGGTCCAGGCCCAGGTGCCGGCGGGCCCACTCCACCACCTCGGTGGGGGTCTTGGGGTGCATCGCGGCCGGATCGGGCATGGGCACGGGCGGAGGCGGGACAGCACGGTCAGACGCGGACGGCGACGGCGCGGCCGCAGTGGCCGCGTCCCTTCTCGCCGCGGCCGCGGATCGATGCTGTGTCAGAGCCCGCCGGGCGGCCTCGGCGGGGCGGCCGGTGGACACCGGCGCAGGGGGCGGCGCCGGCTCGGCCGCCATCGCAGGCTCCGGTGCCGGATGCGCAGATGCCGGATGCGCAGGTGCCGGATGCGCAGATGCCGTCGCAGGCTCCGGTGCCGGATGCGCAGATGCCGGATGCGCAGGTGCCGGATGCGCAGGTGGATGCGCCGGCGCTGGTGCTACCGGTGGCGGCATCGACGCCACGACCGGGGCGACCGGGGAGCCGTCGAGGCGGGCCTCTAGCTGTCGCAGTCGCTGGGCCAGTGCTTCGAGGGACCGGTCCTCGTCCGGATGGCACAGCCGCATCAGCGCCACCTCGATGTCGACCCTCGGGTCCGGCGCTTGACGCATGTCGATCAGGGCGCGGCCCAGTGTCTCCAGCGCCCGCGTGATGGCGGCCGGGGCCATACGGCCGGCCAGATCGGCGGCCCTGGTCCGCTCGTGCTCGGACATGCGGGTCGGAGCATCGCCCATCGCGGTGAGGAAGGCGTCGCGCAGTCCGGCCAGCGCCATCTCCCCGATCGTGCGGGGATCTCGACCCCTGCCCACGGCGTCGCCCACCGCTGACAGCGCGGCGGCCCGGTCATGGTCGGCCAGAGCGCTGAGGATGGCGTCGGTCGAGGAGTCGAGCTGAGCCGTCCCACCTGCGGTCACGATCTGTTCGAGCGCGGTCAGCGTGTCGCGCACCGATCCGCCCCCTGCGGCCACCGCATGGTCGATGGCCTCGTCATCCAGGTCCAGCTCGGCGTCGGCGACGACGTAGCGGACGTGGTGCGTCATGATGTCGGCGCCGATCAGGCCCAGCTCGAACACCTGGCAGCGGCTGCGAATGGTCTGCACCACCTTGTGGGGCTCGGTCGTGGCCAGCACCCACGTCACATGGGCGGGAGGCTCTTCCAAGGTCTTGAGCAGCGCGTTCTCGGCGCCCGCGGTGAGCATGTGGACCTCGTCGAGCAGGTACACCTTGGCCCGGCCCGGCGAGGTCAGATTGACCCGTTCGAGGAGGCCCCGCATGTCGTCGACCTTGTTGTTGGAGGCGGCATCGAGCTCCTGGAGGTCGAACGAGCGGCCGTGCTGGATCGACTCGCAGGACTCGCAGACACCGCAGGGCTCGCCGTCGTCGCCGAGGTCGGTGCAGTTCAGCGCCTTGGCCAGGACCCGGGCCGTGGAGGTCTTGCCGCTGCCCCGAGGGCCGTGCAGCAGGTAGGCGTGGCCGACCTTGTCCTCGCGCACGGCTGTCTGCAGGGCCCGAACGACGTGGTCCTGGCCCTTGATCTCGGAGAACTTCTGCGGCCGGTAGCGCCGGTAGAGAGACTGGTAGGCCACCGAGAAAGACTCTAGACGTGGACTCTGACACCCCGCCGGTTCACGGTCGTGCCGCGGCCGCACTCTTGCCGACCCGGCACGGTCGTGCCGCGGCCGCACTCTTGCCGACCCGGCACGGTCGTGCGCGTCAGCGCCCATTCCCGGGAGTGACGGCCAGGCTGTCTGCGGCACCCGGGAGGATCTGCTGAGAGCTGCTGCCTTCCGGCCCTGACCCGGTTCGCAGGCGCCCGTTGCACAGGACCCGGCCGTCACACCCCGAAACGGGCGCTGAAGCGCACACGATACCCTCGCGGGGCCGGACCCGCGGCTCGGGACCGGGGAGGGTTGCCAGAGCGGCCGAATGGGCACGCTTGGAAAGCGTGTGAGGCGAGAGCCTCCGTGGGTTCAAATCCCACACCCTCCGCGCTGTGAATGGCAAAATATAGGCTTTGACCAGGTCTTTTAATTTAGACTGACTGAGACGTTATTATTTTTGCTATCGCTCCTGATATGGGGAAGCGAAACGGCCTTGGTGGTCCGCCTGCGGCTCTTCGAGGTCGAACGGCATCAGCCTGTGGGCTGGCGTCGGCTAGGCCAGTATTCGCCCAACACCTGCCCAGAGTTCTCTCGGAACGTGTACCAGTCGCGCCGCGCAGGATGACGTAGCCGGTGATAACACCGTGGACCGCGAATGGTCACACTGGCGGGCCGCAGTAGTCAAACTGGAATGCTCCGCGTGGTCCTACAACATCTACGACGAGGACTTCGAGAGCGACAACCTGTACGGGGGAGAGGGCGATCTGAGGCCGTGGCAAGGTTGCCCGAACTACAACGCTGGCGACTACACCGAGGAAGAACTCGAGCAACTGAGCTAGTCGACGACCGAGGATTCGGCCGGGCTCTCTCCCGGATGCGCCGGTGACTGGCGGGTGCTGAAAGAGGCTGCTGCGCCGGATGTTCCCCGCCCGTCTAGCGGAGCACCACCGCCATTGCCCTCATGCGTCGCATGCGGTCATCGCGGCCCGCGATCCAAGAGGAATTGTGTGCTTCCCAAGGGACACTTCGGCCAGCACCGCTACTCGCTGTCGGACCACCAAGGCGCCTTGATGGTCCTCGACATCAGCGGTTGGTGTTCTGTTATGGGGCGGTGGGGGTGTAGGCGCGCGCCCAGTTGGAGATGTTGCTGGTGCCGTGGGTGTTGGTGGCTTTGATGCCGTACACGTATGTTGACGGTTCGAGTTCGGCGGCGAGCACGGCCGGGCGGTGATCGGCGGTGTCGTCGGTGTAGGTGGTGTCCGCCGAGCCGGTGTCGGCTTGGATGATGTCGAAGGTTCCTTGGGGGTGGATGGCTTTGTCGCGGCGCAGGATCAGCGTTCGTAGCCGGTGATGGTGTCGTCTTTGGGGTTGTCCCAGGTGAGGGCGACGGTGTTGTGGGAGACGGTGTCGGCGGTGAGGCCTGTGGGCTTGGCCGGCGGCTCGGGGGCCGCCGCCGCGCCGCGGGTTGCGGGGCACGGCTCGGGTTCGTCGCCTGGCCGCACCGCCGGGCACGGGCACGTCGGCGCCTGCCACCGCCGACCCCGGTCCAGTGAGACGCCCCGGTCCCGATCACCGAACAGCTCCTCGATCTGGGACCACTCCGACGACCCGGCACAGCTCGCGGCGCGAACCCGGAACCACGAGAGCCTCCCGTCCATGTTGCTCACCACCGCGCCCGAACCCCCGAACGCGACGTCGACTTCGACGGCGGGCAGGTCAACCCAGGCCCCGTCGCCCCGGTTGCTGTGGTAGTACTGCACCACATACCACCCGGCGCCCTCCACGTCGTCCCAGTCCAGCTGCACCATGCCGTGATGCAGCCATTGCGGCCTCGACAGCACCGGCGTGCCCAAATCCACCGCCGAGCCCGGCGTGGGAGTGCCGCCCACTTCCTCAGAGCGCGGCCCGCGGCCGTTGCCGTTGTGAGCTGTCACCCAGAACGTGTAGCCGATCGGACAGATACAACGGGTCCAGGGGCTCGTCGCGACGGCCGATGGTTTGCAGGGTCACGGAGGCCTCGAGGTATCGTGGCCCTTCGATCGCGGTGCCGAGCGCGCGGGCGGAACTGACGCGGACGGGAACGTCGTTGTTGTCTTGCAGGATCCTCGTCGCGGCATCGGGGCGGCCGACGAGATAGTCGGCGCTCTCGGCGACGATCATGGTGAGCGAGCCGTCCGCCGTCTCGATCTCAGCGTCGTTGTTCAGCGGGATCTCGAGTCGCACGCTGTCCTGGCCCGGCTGGAACGTCACCGTGCGGGGGATCCTGAAGGAGAACACGTACGGCTGCTCGCCGCTGAACGTCTCGGGGTCGGGGTCGTCCAGGTTGTCGTCGATCGAGAGGTCGAGGTCCACGGTCAGCGCCCGGGACAGGCTCCCCTCGCGCCGCACGATGTACGTTGCGCTCCGGTCCTCGGTGACGGGCTCGGTGCCGGCGGCGACGATCGTCACCACGCTCATGTTGACGCGGTGCGCGGCGTCGGCGGGCTGCGAGGCGTGGGCGAGGACCGCGGCCCGCCCCTGCGAGTCGGTGATGGCATCGCCGCTGTCCAGGGTCAGCGCGCTCGCGCCGACGCTGACGCCGTCGGGATCGACGTCGCCGCCGGTCACCGAGTAGGCGAACAGCGCCTCGCTGCCCCGCACCGACTCGAACAGGGCGCTCCGCTTCTTGCCACCCACATCGACGGTCAGCACGGGCGAACCCTCCACCCGCACGGTCGCGGTGAACTGCACGGAGAACTCGATGGTCTCGCCGGCCTGGTAGGAGGCCGAGTCCTCGGGCGACAACACGATGGTGATCGACGAGACCGCGGGGGCCGGCGTCTGCGCGCCGATGGGCTGCGGGGGCGCCAGCAGGGCCGCGGCAGCTGCCGCGGCCACGACGATCCGAAGCGGCCGGCCACGCAGCAGCCTCCTCAGCACCCGCCGATCACCGGCGCGTCCAGAGAGAGCTCGGCCATGCCCGTGGTCACCGTGCGCAGCGCCCGCGCCTATGGGCCGACGCGGCCCGCGGCGAACCCGATGGAGATGCTGTGGGACTCGAGGGGTCGCATCTCAGCGACTGGGCGCGTGCTGTCCCATCGAACGATTCCGCGCAAGCCGACCTCCAGACTCGCGTTGCGATGACTCTCGCATTCCACTTGAGGACTCCTGGCTCAGTGACCGATAATCGTCACTGGAACCACCGCGGTTAAGATGTCTCTTGTCGGATACGGATAGATAATTCTAGTTGTATGGAGTGCGCTCCATTCATTGCTTCAGAAGCCCACGATCTTGCCGAAATGCTTGCCGAATACAGGCAATATGAACTAATCAGATTATGGAATACACATAATGTATTTATTGCTAAATGGAGGACTGTCCCCGTAAGGGAGCACGGCATTCTCCTTCAAGACACTGTGGGGTCTATGTTGTTCCACCAAACATGGCTGAATTGTAATCCTGGAGGGAGAGATTCGTGACGAGATCACGGCAGCGTCGGGGGCTGATGCTGTTCGTAGCCGGCGTGTTGCTGGCCGGCGCATGCGGCGGCGAGGTGACGGACTCCGACGCCGGAGGCCCCACCGAGCCCGCCGACTCCGGCCAAGAGCCCGAGCCCGAGACGACACAACCGGGGCCCGAGGCGACAGAACCCGACGGGTCCGCCCAGGCGCCGGAGCCAGAGCCCGAGACGACAGAACCGGGGCCCGACACAGATCCCGACACAGCAGAACCGGGACCCGACACAGATCCCGACACAGCAGGACCGGGACCCGGGCCCGAGCCCGAGGCTGCGACGCCGAACATCTTCGACGATCCCCGTGACGGCATCTTCGACGAGTTCCAAGCCACGATGGACCGGGGGGAGCATCCGTTCATGCAGCTCGACGCGTTCTGTCACGCCCATGACCCCGCCACCGACCGGGTCGCCACCGACGCGGGCATCGGGGCCGACTCCATCTCGCTGGTGCATCTGCGCTCGCGCATCGAGGACTTCGTCGCCTTCGGTTTCGGCACCGCGGTGGGCGATGTGACCGAGATGTTCGACACGTTCACGGCCGTGGTCAACGAGCAGTGCGGCGGCGTGCGGGGCCGCATGATCGACATGCACACCATCGAGGTTGCCGTGGTGGGCGATACGGTGGACCACGAGGCCAACGCGGCCTGCATCGAGGCCGTCGAGGACCTCGACGGGGTGATCCTGGTGAACTCCAGCGGCTTCCCGGGGTCGGCCTCGCTGTGCATCGTGGAGGATCACGAGACGGCCTTGGTGTCGGTGCAGACCCAGCCCGGTGAGTTCATGCGGCGCGGCGGGGACAGGCTGATCTCGCTGGGGCCCACCGCCGAGGAACAGCTGAGCTGGCTCGCGCTGGACCTGATCCGGCGAGGCGAGCTCGACGGCAAGACCGTCGGCGTCGCCGCGCCCGACACACCGGGCCAGTACGAGGCGGTCGAGGCCGGGCTGGTGGATGTCCTCGAAGCCAACGGCGTCGAGGTCGCGGTGTTCGATCAGATCAGCTGCCAGGGCGGCAACTTCTGCACCGTCGGCGTGCGGGAGGCCGCGCAGAAGATGCGGGCCAGCGGCGTCGACGTGGTCTTCAACGTGCTCAACGCCGTCTCCGCGCCGGGGTTGATCACCGAGATGGGCGAACAGGGGTACGAGCCCGGCGACGTCCAGTTCTACGCCTCGGAGTTCAACGCCCAGGCCGTGGAGATCGTGGCCTCCAAGATCGTGGCCTTCGGCGGCGAGACCGCCGGGAGGCTCTATGACGGCGCCGTCATCCAGAGCGTCCTGGACACGGGCTCGTACCGGCTCGAGGGCTACGAGCCGCGGGCGTTCAACGAGATGTGCAACGACACCTACGGCGCTAGCAGCGCATCGGGCGCCAACCACGAGTCCGAGGACCGCGCCACGGGCACGTCGACCTACGGCATGACCGTCACCGTGTGCGAGATCATGCGCATCGCACTACGGGCCATCTACGACGCGGGCGACAACCCCACCCGGGCCGACATCTACGCGGCGCTGGCCTCGCTCGGGCCGGTGGACTCCAACGAGATGATCCCCGCCTCGCTGCGGCCGGGCAAGACCAACACGCCCGACGTGATCCACAGCCTGGTGTTCGAGTACCCGTGCGCGCAGCGGGCTCCCTTCGGCGACGAGAACATCTGCCTGTACCCGATCAACGAGTACCGGCCCGCCCCGAGCTAGACACGCTCGGACCGCAGCTGCGAGGCGCCTGCCAGTGGCACTTCAGCCTCGGCCGCGCCGCGGGAAAGCCGACCGCCGGGCCGTCAGCAGCCAGCGCCTTCGAGCCAGCGGTCAAGGCGTGGCTATCTCCCAGCATGTTGACAGCGGTACTTGTAACTAATAGGTGACGTTCTAGAAGCAACTGTGAATAGTTTATTTTTGGAATCTCGATATTGAGACTATGTATTTGTTGTTGCCTGAACTGATCTATGCAATTGAAGAAGTCGAAGAAGTGTATTCCCAACGGCGACACTGAGGGCTGTCAATTGTTCGGTGTTGACAGCTACGATCGCGAGATGACTGCATTTGACGAAGCCGCCGACCGCGTCGCCCGAGGCGCCGATGCACAAGCCGAGGCCCGCGGGCTCGTGGCGCAGATGACCCTGGAGGAGAAGCTGGGCTGTCTCGACGGCGACCTGCCGTTCTGGCCCGGCCTCGCCGACCTCGCCGCAGGGGGCTACCACTCCCATCCCTGGCCGGCCGCGAGCGTCGAGCGGCTCGGCATCCCGGGCCTGGCCTTCTCCGACGGGCCCCGGGGCTGCGTGATGGGGCCGTCCACCACGTTCCCGGCGTCGATGGCCCGCGGCGCGTCCTTCGACCCGGCCCTCGAGGAGCGCATCGGTGAGGCGATCGGTGCTGAGCTGAGCGCCGGCGGGGCCACGTTCACCGGGGCGGTGTGCATGAACCTGCTGCGCCACCCGGGGTGGGGCCGGGCCCAGGAGACCTACGGCGAGGACCCCCACCATGTGGGCGAGATGGCCGCCGCGCTCACCCGGGGCCTGCAGCGCCACGTGATGGCCTGCATGAAGCACTTCGCGTGCAACTCGATGGAGAACTCCCGCTTCAAGGTGGACGTCATCGCCGGCGAGCGGGCCCTTCACGAGGTGTACCTGCCCCATTTCAAGCGGGTGGCCGCCGAGGGCGCCGCGTCGGCGATGAGCGCCTACAACGCCATCAACGGCCGCTGGTGCGGCGACAGCGGCCCGCTGCTCAACGGGGTGCTGCGCGACGACTGGGGCTGGGAGGGCTTCGTCGTCACCGACTTCATCGTCGGCATATACGACCCCGTGGAGTCGGTGCGGGCCGGCTGCAACGTGGAGCTGCCCTTCCGCCAGCAGCGGGCCCAGGCGCTGCCCGAGGCGGTGGCCGCCGGCGAGCTCGACATCGCCGACGTGGACGCCCGCGTGACCGAGACGGTGGGCACGTTCCTGCGCTTCGCCCACGTGTACCGCGACCAGCCCGACCGCTCGGTGCTGGCCTGCGCCGAGCACCGGGCGCTGGCCCGCGAGGCGTCCGCCGCGTCGATGGTGCTGCTGCGCAACGACGGCTGCCTGCCCCTGAACGCCGCCGGGCTGGGCCGCGTTGCCGTGCTGGGCGAATTGGCCGCAGTTGCCAACCTCGGCGACGGCGGCTCCAGCAACATCCTGCACACGCCCGAGCCGGTGACGCTGCTGGCCGGCGTCGAGGCCGCGCTGGCGGTCCCTGGCGTGCCGGTCGTGCACAGCGGCCGCGACGCCTCCGTCGCCGCCGGCGCGGACGTCGCGCTGGTGGTGGTCGGCTACACCGCGCAGGACGAGGGCGAGTACCTCGGCGACACCGGCGACGACCGGTTCCTGAGCGTGGCGCCGCCGATGGACCATCCCGAGCTGGGATTCACCGACGCCGAGCAGGGTGCCGCGTTCGCGGGTTTCGAGCTGGCCGTGAGCGCCGCCGGGGGCGGCGACCGGGCCTCGCTGCGCCTGCGTCCCGACGACGAGCAGCTCATCGCCGACACCTGCGCGGTGTGTGACCGGGTGGTGGTGGCGGTGATGGCCGGCAGCGCGGTGGTGATGCCGTGGCTCGAGTCCGTGAGCGCCGCGCTCATGGTGTGGTATCCAGGCTCCGAGGGCGGCCACGCCCTAGCCGATGTGCTGCTGGGCGACGCCGAGCCCGGCGGGCGGCTCCCGTTCGCGGTGCCCCGCGACCAGTCCGACCTCGTGGACTTCGACCTCGACGCCACCTCCGCGGTGTACGGCCTGCTGCACGGCCAGTGGCACCTCGACGCCAGCGGCACCGAGGCCCACCTGCCGTTCGGGCACGGCCTCGGCTACAGCACCCTCGAGCTGGGCGACGCCCGCCTCGACGGCGACCTGCTCGTCGTCGAGGTCGCCAACACCGGGCCGCGGCGAGGCTCCACCGTGGTGCAGGCCTACGGCGGCGTGCCCGGCTCGACCCACCAGCGACCGCCCAAGCGCCTCGTCGGCTTCGCCAAGGTGGGCCTCGGCGCCGGCGAGCGTGCCGAGGCGCGCATCGCCCTCGACCGGTCCCAGCTCGACCTGCGACTCGACGGCGCATGGGTGACAGAGGACCTGCCCATCGAGTACTCCGTCGGGCTTGACGCCTCCAGCACCCAGCCGGTCTGAGCGGATTGGACTCCTCCAAGACGCCAAGAGGGTTCCCGTCATAGAGGTCTGCTACGGCCGCTAGCACCCCGTTTGGCGGGACTGACGCCGTGGTCGGTTCAGAGTTTGCTGATTGCCAGTGCCAGCCCGCTGATCAGCGCGAGGGTGAGGATCGAGGGGCGGAACCAGTTGCGGTCCAGCATCGGTCGGACCCGGCGGGACAGCGCGAGGCCGGCTGTGGTTCCCGGCAGCAGTCGCAGCATGAGTTCTGCCTCGTGGGTGCCGAAGTTGCCGGTTGCGGCCAGGCCTGCGACTGCTGCCGCGGCGATGACCATCATCAGCGATGCGGAGGTGGCTCTCATGGTCGGTCCGTCCATGTCGCTGAACGCGATCGCCAGCGGAGGGCCGGGCAGGCTGGCCGCGACGCTGCAGAAGGCGGCCAGCAGGCCGGCGCCCACCTCTGTGCGGCGGGTGCGGCGGACGGTCAACCGGCACAGAAGGCTGCTGGCTGCGGCCGCGGTGAGCACGCCGACGATCAACGCCAGGGTCTGCTTGGTGACCAAGCTCACGACGACCAGACCCGCGGCGAGCCCAACCGGCAGCCCCAGCAGGCTGTGCTGCCATGCCGACCGGTCGAGGTGGCGCCGCTCGATCAGTATGTGGCGGGCGTTGACGAACTGGCCCATCACCAGCAGCGGGCCGGGCACGAACCCGGTGTCGACGGCGACGAGCGCCGGCCCGGCGACCAGTACGAGCCCGAAGCCCGCACAGCCCTGAACGGTCGCGCCCACCGCCGACGCGAGCACGACGATGACCGCTTCAAGCGTGCTCAGCGTTCGGCCCGCCTCGGGTTGGCCATTGGCACGTCGCTGCCACTCGCAGGCTCCGGTTGTTCACGCTCGCATCCGCGCCAGGGAGCCTGTGTTGAAATGTGCGTGTTCAAATGGGGCAACCGCTTCAGATTCGGTGGAATGGCTGTGGCGCGCGTTCCGGGTGCCGTGGGGGTGTGCGGCGGCGGGTGCGAGCCGTTGAGGCTACCGGGTCACCGCTGGTTGGGGTCTGTGTCGGTGGTGGGCTTGCTGGCGGTTTGGGCTTGTTGGAGGATCCATCGGCGGAATGCCTGGACGTGGGGTCTGGTTCGGGAGGCTGCGGTGGTGATGAGGCAGCAGCGCTCGGGGGTGTCGGCCTGGTGCTCGAGCACGGGGACCAGGGTCTGGTGTTGGAGCTCGTGCGCTATCAGCGTTGGGCGTCCGATGGCGGCGCCGAGCCCGCGGGCGGCGGCGTCGATGACCATGCTGTAGAGACGGAATCCCGAAGCCTGGGTGAGGTCCGGGGCGGGCTGGTTGTGGCGGGCGGACCAGTAGGCCCAGTCGGCGTTCCATCCGAGGTCATACAGCAGGGGCCAGTCGTGCAGCTCGGCGGGGCCTTGGGGGCGGCCGCGTTCTGCGAGCAGGCCGGGGCTGCACACCGCGATCAGCTGCTCTTCATAGAGGGTCTCCTCGAGCAGGGTGTCCTCGCGCCGGGTGATCGGACGGGGCGCGGCGGTCTCGCCGGTGTAGGCGATCCAGGCGTCGAAGTCGCGCCGGTTCGGGTCGACGCCGCGGTGGTCGGTCTCGACCTCGATGGCGATGCCGGGATGGGCGGCCTCCAGCGCGGCCAGGCGCGGCGCCAGCCATTTCTCCGCGACGGCCTCCACTGACACGATCCTGACGCGGCGAGGTTGGCGGCTGTGGCGCTCGGAGGCGCCGTGGACCTCTGCGAGGATCCGCTGCACCTCCTTGAGGTAGGCCAAGCCCCGGCTGTTGAGCGCCACGCCCCTCGGGCGGCGGTCGAACAGCCGGGCGTCGAGATGCTGCTCGAGGGTCCTCACGCGATGGGCGACGGCCGCGGCGGTGACGCCGAGCTCCGCGGCGGCGCGCGCGAAGCTCTCATGGCGCGCCGCGGCCTCAAAGAAACGCAGACTCTCAAGCGGCGGCAGGCGCAACACGGTCTCTATCGTCTGGGCGCGGCCCCTGTGCGAACCGTGTCATGGCATGGATCGCCGACGCGTCAATGGCGATAGGACTGACAGCGAGAGCGGCCCGCCAACAACGCGCTCGGGGACTGGCGCGTGGATCGGCGGCAACGGCAGACATGGCACAGTCATTGTACGCACTGACAGAAACCGGCGAACAGAAGACCGCCGTTGAGATATTTTATTATTGGTAGAGACAAAGTCCAGTTTGTTCTCAATGTTCGCGCGGTGTGAACGGCTCGAACGCTGATCCCACGCCTCGATGCGGCGAGAAAGCTCACAGTTGAGTCTCGCCGAGAGGCTGCAAATACCCAGCGGCCGGGTCGGCTCTGCCAAACGGCAGGGTCACCTAGATGGGGTGACGGTGCTGACCCGCATCTCGTGGACGACGACCCCTATCGGCTCGCTCTCTGTATAGTTGACTCCGGTGCCGCGGCGACCGCATTTGACTCGCAGGTCGCGTGCGGGGCATCTGACGTTCTCGCCTGCCGCGGCGGAGTAGAGCCACTCGCGGTCCTGGTACGGGAGCCTCGGGATCAAGCCGGTGAAGGTCCGGCCAACAGGGTCGTGCTGCAGGCCCGGCAAGTGCGAGACATGGCGACCCATCTTTGACATATTTCCAATATTGATGTTCAATAGTTGAGTTATCTAAGCTGGCAGAATGTTCGGCTTCAGCCAAGGGTCACAATGCGAGATACAGAGCTGTGGCCCGACAGGGAGGCCCCCTCCGGTTCGGGGTCTGGTCGTTTGCCATCAACGCCCGCTCAACCGACCCGAAGGGGACCACGGCGACGCAGGCCCGCTCGAGTTCGGTTGAGTGAGCCTCACCGGGTTTCACGCAGGCTGTTTGTTGTGAGTCTCAGCCTGGCGGTCTGAGTGTTGTTGACGGTAGTGGAGGTCCTCGGCTTCGGCTGGCGGGACGCGGCCGGCGTTGTGGTGGTGCAGGCGCCGGCGGTTGAACCAGTCGACCCATTCCAGGGTGGCGAGCTCGAGGTCCTCGAGTCCCCGCCAGGGGCCGCGGTTGCGGACGAGCTCGGTCTTGTAGAGCCCGATGATCGTCTCGGCCAGCGCGTTGTCGTAGCTGTCGCCGCGGGATCCCACCGAGCTGACCGCAGCGTTCGCGGCGAGGCGCTCGCTGTAGCGGATGGACAGATATTGACCAGGTTCAACCGGTCAGCGCAACAGTGATGCTGGATGTGCGCTGAGTTGGGAGGTAGCACATGGCTGGTTCGGGTCGTCGGGGATTGTCCGATGCGCAGAGGCGGGAGTTGTGGGATCGGTGGGGTGTGGGGGAGTCGATCAGCGCGATCGGTCGTGCATGCGCTTTGTGACCGCGACGCGGTGCCGGTGCCTGGCTGGGTCTGGCGGCACCGGTGCCGTCACCCCATTGGTGTGGTCGCGTCGCTGGACCCGAGCTCCAGGTGGGGCCGCGCTGTTCTTGCTGACGCCCCCGATGCCTGCGCCTACCATGATGTCTGGTTCGATCACACCATGATCGAGAACATCTCGGTGCACGGCTTCCGAGACTGACGGCACATCTTCGGTGCCCGCGCGAGAATTCGATTATGTCGGCTTCACAGCAGAGCAGCTGCCGGCTCTGTTGAGCGAACTGGACGGTCGCGGTCGCGGCAGACCCCGAGCCAGTCTTTGAGGGGCCCAGACTCGTCGTGGAGTCAGCCGGCCCTAGATACCTCCTCGCGATGAAGCTGGTCTCGGCGCGTCCCGTAGACAAAGCAGATTGCGTGGCGTTGGTGAAAGAACTTGGCATCGACCACGTTGACGAGCTGCTTGGCCTGATCGAGGAGGCCGTTCCATGGAAGCCGAACCGGACGGTGACGATGCGATACTTCGCCGAAGAAGCGGTAGAAGAGGCAACCCGGAGCCGCAGCCGACCGCGCACGAGATCTCGGCGGGCGTTGGGTGACATCTAGAGGCGGACACAGCCACGGTTAACCGCTTAGAACCCTTATCAACGCACCGGCCGGAAACGTCTTCTTCGAGGCTGCCTGCCCGGGCACACCCTCCGCTCATTCATACACAAAAAAGGTATTTGACCTCCTATGTTAGAAGATCAACTCTAGTAGGCTCTTACTTCTTCTATTACTAAGGTCACACGGGCCGGTCCGCACAAATAAGTCGGCGGTTCAGATCACCAGCGGGACGCACACGGCAGTGTGAACCTCACCGGGTATTGCGCAGGCTCTGGTGTGCCCTGTGTTTCGCGCGATCGGTTTGTTTGATCTCAGGCGGTGGTGGCGTGGCGGATCTCGTACTCGATGGGCATGAGCATGCCGAGTGATGAGTGCCGCCGTTGCCGGTTGTGGAAGATCTCAAGGTACTCGAAGATGGCGTTGGAGAGTTCCAGGCGGGGCGGGCTTTGATGTGGCCTCGCGCGCCATGGCTACACTCTGCCCTCAGGTGTATGCGGCTGTTTCGATCACTTACCACAGTTGCGTTCTGTCCCAGCTAGACCCGGGGACGATCTGTAGGGCATGCACACCGCCGACGCAGTGTTGTCACGCTGCCTGTCGATTGACCTTGAAGTCTCCCCCCGGGACGGCCACGTCCACGCGTTGGCGGGTGTGCGCGCCGATACGGACCGAAGCATGACATGGACGCTCGAGGCTCGCGGCGATGGCGAGGCAGGCGGACGCATCGCGTGCTTGGAGGGAGACGATGTTGTATCGGTCAAGGAGGGGGACTCTGTCAAGGAGGCGCTCGCGGCGCTCGACGGTCTCGCAGAGGGCGCTGACTTCGTAGTCGGTCACAACATCATCAAGTTCGACCTTCCCCGTCTGCAAGCCGCCGCTCCCGGGTTGGGGCTGTTGCAGATGCCTGTGGTGGACACGCTGTGGCTGAATCCGCTGGCGTTCCCTGCCAACCCGTACCACCATCTTGTCAAGCACTACAAGGACGCGCCGCTCAAACGCTCCCAGCGCAACGATCCGTACCTGGATGCCCGGCTGGCGCTGCAGGTGTTCAACGACCAGCAGCACAAGCTGGCAGAAGCACCGCCGGAGATGGTGACGGCATGGCACTGGCTGACCACAAACCCCGCTGCGGCCGGCTTCGACTTGTTCTTCACAGCGTTGCGGGGCGCGCAGCGGCCCGAGGTCGCCGAAGCGCGGGATGCGATCCGCGCGGGCATGGAGGGCCGCTCATGTGAGTCGCAGATGAGCCGGGCGGTAGCGGACGCAGCAGAGCACGGCTGGGTGCTGGCATACGCGCTGGCGTGGCTGTCGGTGTCAGGAGGCAACTCGGTGATGCCTCCCTGGGTGCGGCATCAGTTCCCTGCGGCTGGGCGGCTCGTGAGGCGCTTGCGCGACGAGGCCTGCGGCGAGCAGGGCTGTAGGTGGTGCCGCAGCTACCACGATCCCGCTTCGGAACTAAAGCGCCTGTTCGGCTTCGAGGCATTCAGATCTGAGCCCAAAGAACCCGAGACGGGCAAGCCGATGCAGCAGACGATCGTCGAGGCGGCGATGCAGGGCCAAGATGTGCTCGCGATACTGCCGACGGGCACAGGCAAGTCGTTGTGCTACCAGATACCCGCTCTGTCTCGCTACTACAAGACGGGCGCGTTGACTGTGGTGCTGTCGCCGCTGGTGGCGCTGATGGCCGATCAGGCGGCGGGTCTCAAGAGGCACGGCATCACGTCTTGTGTCACCGTGAACGGGCTGTTGTCGATGCCTGAGCGGGCTGAGGCCCTCGAGCAGGTGAGGCTCGGCGATGCCGCGATCTTGTTGATCTCCCCCGAGCAGCTCCGCAGCGTGTCGGTGCGAAGCGCGCTGCGACAGCGCGAGATTGGCGCCTGGGTGCTCGACGAAGCCCACTGCCTGTCCAAGTGGGGACACGACTTCCGTCCCGACTACCGCTATGTGGGGAGGTTCATCAGCGAGAGAGCCGGCAGCGAGCGCACACCGCCGGTGCTGTGCTTGACCGCGACAGCCAAACCAGAGGTCAGGACCGAGATCTGCGACTACTTCAAGCGGCACCTGGGAATCGACATGACGGTGTTCGACGGCGGCAGCCGCCGCACCAACCTGGACTTCGTCGTGATCCCGACATCGGAGCCCGCCAAGCACCAAAACATCTACTCGACGCTGACCCATCATCTGCCGCCGCAGACACCCGGCGGCGCGATCGTGTACTGCGCGACGCGGCGGCGCACCGAGCAGGTAGCCGAGTTCCTGCAAGAGAAGGGGATTCAAGCGGACCGCTTCCATGCTGGCTTGGCCCCCGAGGAGAAGAAGACCATTCAGCAGCGCTTCATCGCAGGCGAGTTGCGCGCCATTGCCGCGACAAACGCGTTCGGGATGGGCATCGACAAGCCTGACGTGCGGCTGGTGATCCACGCCGACATCCCGTCGTCGTTGGAGAACTACCTGCAGGAGGCAGGCCGCGCCGGGCGAGACCAGCAGCAAGCACACTGCGTGCTGCTGTACACCAACGACGACGTGGAACGCCAGTTCGGGATGTCGGCGCGGTCGCGTCTCACGCGGCGGGAGATCCACGGGGTGCTGCGTGCGCTGCGTGCGCTGGACCGGCGCAGCGGCAGGCGAGGCGAGGTGGTGGCCTCCCCCGGGGAGATACTCACCGAAGACGAAGCCGACGACTTCAGACGCGACTCAACCACAGACGACACCCGGGTGCGCACCGCGGTCGCATGGCTCGAGGAAGCGAAGCTGCTGACCCGCGAAGAGAACCGGGTGAAGATATTCCCTTCGTCGCTGCGTGTCGCATCAGTCCAAGACGCCAAGAACAGACTCGCGGACCACAAACTCGCGGCCCGCTACCGGGATGCGCTCGTGGCCGTCGTGGAGACGCTTATCAACGCTGACCCCGACGAGGGCATCTCCACCGACGCGCTCATGGAGGTCACCGGCCTGCCCCCCGACCGTATCACGGCCGCGCTCAATGACCTCGAGCGGCTCGGTCTCGCCAGCAACGACACCGTGATGACCGCGTTCGTGCATTTCGGTGTGCGCCGCCCCTCCCGCAGCCGCCTCACCGAGGCGGCAGACATGGAGCAGCAACTCATCAAGATGATGCGCGAACTCGCCCCCGACATGGACGAGGGCGAGCAGGCTCCCCTGAACCTGCGGATCGCGGCGCAGGGTCTCAAAGACGCCGGATTCCCCGATGCCCGGCCCGAGCATGTGACCCGCACGCTGGAGGGCATCGCCCGAGACGGCCGCGGCGTCGGCGGCGGCGGCAGCGTCGCGGTGCGCAAACACGCCGCCGAGACCGTGATGGTCACCCTCAAACGCAGCTGGGACTCACTAGCGGGCATGGCCAAACGCCGCCGGGCCGCAGCCGCCGCGCTGCTGGATCACTTCCTCCAAGAGCTGCCAGCCAACAGCCGCGGCAACGACCTACTCGTCACCACGACGCTGGGCAAGCTGCAACAGTCCATCAACCAGACCCTCGATGCCGATCCGCAGCTCCAAAGCGACACCAAAGACCCGCGCAAGCTAATGGAACGCGCCCTGCTGTGGATGCACGAGCAAGAAGCCATCAGACTCAACAAGGGCCTCACAGTGTTCCGCCCAGCGATGACCATCGCCCTCGAAGCAGAAACACGCGGGTTCCGGCAATCGGACTTCGAAGAACTCCAGCATCACTACGACCGATCTGTGCAGCAGATCCATGTGATGGCCGAGTACGCGGATCTGGGTCGACTTGATCGGCTCGCTGACGCGCTGCGGTTGGCGCTGGACTACTTCGAACTCGGCGAAGACGAGTTCGTGCGCCGCTGGCTGCCGCACCGCCGATCCGAGATGAACCGAGAGACGACCGCGGAGTCGTGGCAGGCCATCGTCGAGAGCCTGGACAACCCGCGCCAGCGCGCGCTGGTGGCAGACGACCGCGAAGCCACAAATGCGCTGGTGCTGGCAGGGCCAGGCTCAGGCAAGACAACAGTGCTGGTGCATCGCATCGCCTATCTGGTCCGATGCAGACGCCAAGACCCCCGAGGCATCCTGGCGCTGGCCTACAACCGTCACGCCGCAGCCGAGATCCGCCGCCGGCTGCGAGACCTCATCGGCAACGACTCCCGCGGCGTGATGGTGCTCACATGCCACGCCCTGGCCATGCGGCTCATCGGCGCGAGCTTCTCCGCCGCCGCGAACCAGCCCCGCAACGAAGACATCGAAGCCGCCCTCAAAGACACCATGAAGAAAGCCACTGCCTTGTTGCGAGGCGAGGAACTGGAAGGCGAAGAGGTGGAGCCGGAGGAGGCCGAGGAATCAAGGACGAGGCTGCTGGCGGGGTTCCGGTGGATACTCGTAGACGAGTACCAAGACATCGGCCCAGAAGAATACGAGCTCATAGCGGCGCTGGCGGGACGGACAGTCTCAGACGTAGACACCCGGCTCACGATCTTCGCCGTTGGCGACGACGACCAGAACATCTACGCATTCAACGGATCCTCACCGGAGTTCATCCGCCGCTTCGAGCAGGACTACAACGCCAGAACCTCCCTGCTGATCGAGAACTACCGCTCAAGCGGCCACATCATCGACGCCGCCAACGCAGTCATCGCGCCGGCACAGCCCCGGATGAAAGCCGACCACGCCATCCGCAGAAACGACCAGCGCAGCAACGACCCACCAGGAGGCATCTGGCAGAGCCTGGACCCCGTCTCCGCAGGCCGCGCACAGATCCTGGCACCCGCCGGCGACGCGATCTCACAGGCGCAAGCCGCGATCGCAGAGATGGCACGACTGTCGAACCTCACATCGGACTGGGACTGGGCACGCTGCGCGGTCATTGCACGCGAATGGAGCTACCTCGAACCGATCCGCAGCATCTGCGAATGCGACAACATCCCCGCTCAGCTGGCCAACGAAGGCGACCTGAGCATATGGCACCTGCGCGAAACCCAGTCCCTGAGACATGAAGCCCAGCGGCACGGCACAGCCCTGATACGCAACGGCGACCTCAAAGCATGGATCGACCGCCAACCCCCCGGACCATGGATCGACCTGCTGACCCAAGCCCTAGAAGAACACGAACTCGAAACCGGCGGCGCAGAAGTACCGCCAGCGTCGTTCATCGAATGGCTCGCAGAATGGTGCCGAGACACCCGCCGTCGCCAACGCGGGCTGCTGCTGTTGACCGCGCACCGCGCCAAAGGCCTCGAATTCGACCATGTGGTCGTGCTCGACGGAGGCTGGAACCGCCGCAGCCGCCAAGAAGACACCGACGCCCCACGGCGCCTCTACTACGTGGCCATGACCCGAGCCAAACAGACACTCACCCTGACTCGCCTACAGAATGCCCACCCCTTCCAAAGCCCGCTCAACAACAAGCCCTCAGTGTTGCGGCGGCCGCAGACCGCGTTGCCGCACCCGACACCGGAGATGGCTCGCCGCTACCGCACCCTCACCCTCAAAGACGTGGACCTGGGCTTCGCCGGCCGCAAGCCACCCAGCAACCGCGTACATCGCAGCATCAGGATCCTCACACCAGGGGACCGGCTCCAAACACGTCGCCGCCACGACCGCTGGGAACTCCTCGACAGCGCCGGGATGCCAGTCGGCGCTCTAGCGCGCAGCTACGACACGCCCGACAACCTGCCCTGCACCCAAGCCAGAGTCGCAGCCGTCGCCACCTGGAACAAGGATCGCTCAGACCCCCAGTACCGACAGAACCTGCACTGCGATCACTGGGAGGTCGTCATACCCGAACTCACCTTCGAACCCGCAGATTGACCGACAACCTCCAACAAATCACACCGCTAGTGATCGTGACCGACAACGGCCCGGCCACGGCCTACGCCGCAGTGTCCGCAGATTCCAGCGCAACGGAAGAACCCGCCTCTGCGACGGGACGGGTTCTTCGAAGGCAGGGCAGGGCCGACGCGATCGCACCCAGCAGGGACCGGTCCTCCTCGGCGAGCGCTGGTCAGTTGTTCTTCCGGCGTAGCAC
The DNA here is from genome assembly GCA_965219165.1 of Candidatus Aldehydirespirator sp. GTDB lineage: Bacteria > Actinomycetota > Acidimicrobiia > Acidimicrobiales > Aldehydirespiratoraceae > Aldehydirespirator. Next base: position 40,087 of record CBDCMW010000002.1, read on the forward strand.
TGTGAGCTCGTGGCGAAGGACGATGATCTCGAGGTTCCTTCGAGCGTCCCGGACGCACAGCCATGGTTGCCAATGAAGCGAAGAACCGGTACTGAACACGATGCATGGGCTCCCTGGATGCAAGCGCACCGTGCCTGGTCAGCGCACACGACCGGATTGTGGGCACCCACCGGGACTGAGCCGGTTGACCTTCGTAGACTAAGGGGATGGGACCGAAGGTCGACACAGCGGATCTGCGGTCCGCTAGCGCAGTTGCCGAGCAACTGGGGCTAGCTCAGTACAACAGCGTGACGACGTACATGCATCGCGATGACGATTTTCTCCGTCCAGTCGTCTGCAAGTCGCGTGGACACATCCGGCTTTGGCTGCGGAGCGATGTTGCCTCATGGAAGACGCGGAGACAGACAAGGGCTGAGGACTGAGGGTGACGGACACACTTGTAGTGAGCCTGTTCAAGCTGAGGCTCGTAGTAGCTCGGGTGGGCGAGATGGACCGCTCCAAGTGCCATTGCCCGGTGGGGCTCTGCGGCCGCCAGACCGTCGCGGCGGTCCGCACCGAGTGGCCCCGTTCTCCGTCTGGTTTCTGGGACTGCAAGGACTCACGCGGCGTCGCAGGAAAGTTCGGGGATCTGCGACAGAAGCGGTCCGGGGTGAGGTCCCCGGCGGCGCTGGCCCTCTCCGCTTGTCTATAGCTCGATGCCCGCCGAGGGCCCTCGCCGGCGGCGCTGGCGCGTGTCGAGGGACCGGCGCGAGGCGTGCACACAGTCGCTCAGCCGGTCGTAGTCGTCGGTGTAGGCGCTGAACTCGTCGGGCTTGATCTCGTCGAAGTACTCAAGGGCGGTGGCCAGATGCTCTCGGCGGAAGCCGAGGTCCTTGCTGGCGGCGAGTTCGCAGAGCTTGTCGATGTCGAAACGGGTGACCAGACCCTCGAAGTCAATAAAGTCGCGGGCCTCGGCCCGCCCGGCCAGCGCGAGCACCTTGTCGGCTGCCAGTTCCTCCTCAGTCAGCACGAGTCCCTCCCCGGTGGACAGCGCGGGCATCAGCCGGTAGTCCGAGGCCAGGTCCACGTTGGTGGCCTCGTCGCCCGCGACGACGCGTAACCGGGCGAACGTCGGGCCTTCTGACAGCCTGGTCACTGCGAGGCCTTCGGCTTCGAGGGCGGCCTGGGCGGCCTCCAGGAGCGCTGTCACGCTCTGGGGGTGAGGAGCAAAGAAGTCCAGATCGTTCGTCGGCCGCGCCACTATGCCGCTGACGATGAGCGCCGCGCCGCCGGCAAGCGCGAACACCCCCGACTCCGGGAGCCGCGCAACGACACGGCGGACCTGGTGCTGCAACTCGGTGAGCACCGCGTCTCTAGCCGATGTGTCCGCGCTCTTTAAGCCAGTCGCCCCAACGCTCGCGGACGTGCGGCGACAGATACAGCTCGTCCCAGACCTCCACGAGGATGTCAACGTCGATGTAGAAGCGCACGTCGGCTTCGAGGCCCTCTGTCATCACCCGCGCGTACAAGCGGCGCAAGTCGCGGCGGTCCTCCAGGTCGTAGTCATAGGGAGGGCTCCACGCGATGTGCCCCGGCAGCCTGACCACACCAGACGCCTTAGGCGCCGTCGGGTCCTCGATGTCGGCCGGGACCGCAACCGGCATCCGCCCCAGAGGCCTCACCCGCGGCGCACTGCCGACATCGAGCACCGCCTGTTCACCCATGCAGCCCATTGTAGGTCCAGCACTGGCTTGTGCTGTGGGCTGCGGGTGAGCGGCCCCGATCGCTGGCTGGGATGGGCCGGGGTCCTCGTCACGGGGTTTGATCGTGTGGGTCGCCGAACAATCACCGCTGCACGAGACGCCCGTGTCGGCCGCAATCTGTGCCATGCGCTTGGACCACACGCAAGTCGGCGCCCCCGCGAAGCGACAGCGGGCACCCACAGGGCACACCTGAGCCTGCGCAATACCCGGTGAGGTTCAGAGTGAGCCGCTGGCGAGCGCAGTGCTTGCGAGTCGGGCTCAGTGGCCGGTGCTTGCGCCCTGACCTCGATCTGAGTGACGGTTGCTCCGACGGCCACACCCTCCGCGTCTGCATCGGCAAAATATGGCCTTTTGAACTGGTTGTTTAACTATCGCTGGACTGGCGGTTATTACTTTGCTATATAAGTGTGCGGCAGGGCGAAGCGTCGCTCCCTTTCTACTAGAAGGCCGCGGCGGGCCATGCGGCGGAGGTTGTGACGGTCGGGATTGAGGTCTTCGTGCCATCTATCCACATCGGCACGAAACCAACGACCTGAGGGGTGCGGCGCACGGACAGGTTTGTAAGCGGCGAGCCGGTGACGTGCACGCCGGCCACTGCCTCCGTCAGAGCATTGTCGTCGATGGGACCACACCGGGACAACGGCAGCTGATCCCGGCCGGCAACGACCTCTCGCGCTACTCGGCGAGCAGTGTGATGCGCCAGGGCGGTTCCTTGAGGGGCTCGTATGAGGCCCACAGCGTGAGGTGCACTTCGCCGCTGCGGGCGGTGAGCGTGCAGTAGGGGCCCGGCTCGTCGTCCGGCTCGGGCGCAGGGCATTGCTCGTCGATGTCGGTGCCGGTCCAGCCCGCGCCGACCGCGGCCGACAGCAGGTCTTGCCTGCCGGGAGGCTCCTCTGAGGACCATTCGACCCGAAAGGACGTGCAGCCCGTGCCGGTACAGAGCAGGCCGGCGCGAAAATCCCTGCGGACTTGCTCGGTCCACTCCGGCGGCGCCACGAACTGCTCGGCGGCCTCAGCCCGACGGGGGTCGTCTGCCGCGCAGCCCGCCGCGAGCATTGCCGCTGCGATCACAGCGCCGGCCAGCACCGAGCCGATCCGCCTTGCACCAGACCCCCCGAGCCGGTCTGCAGTATGTCTGACCGGCAAGCGCCAGCCCATGACGAGCGTTCTCATCGCGGCACTAGAAGCCGAGGGCGACATGTCACCTGGCGGGCTTGTGCGGGCTTGTGCGGCGTCGGGTGCGAGCCGCTGAGGCTACCGGGTCACCGCTCGTTGGGGTTTGCGACGGTGGCGGGCTCGCTGGCGGTCTGGGCTTGCTGGAGGATCCAAACAAGCCCTGAAGCTGCTCTGCGCTGAAGGCGACATACTCGAAGTCTGGCGTGGACACCGAGATCCGCGGTCAATCTCGGAAGCCGTGCACCGAGATGTTCTCGATCATGGTGTGATCGAACCACACATCATGGTAGGCGCACGCGTCGGGGGCGTCGGCAACAACTGCGCGACCCCACTTGGAGCTCGGATCCAGCGAATCGACTATGCCTATGGGGTGGCGGCACCGGTGCTGCCAGACCCAGCGAGGCACCTCCACGGCGTCGCGGTCGCACAGCGCATGCACGACCGCCGCCACCCGCGCCAGATCCCATCGGCGGGCGGTGAAGCGGTCATAGAACCTGTATCTCTTGGGCGCTTGAGCAACCATCACCACACGCTGCTCGGGGTAACACGCCCAGCGTTTGACCAACTCTCGCAGAGCCACGATCCTGCCGCGGCCGTCATCGCGTGCCAGCAACGCCGGCAGATCAGCAGCACACAACATTGGATGCGCCTCCTGCATCGACGCGTCCCCTTTACCGATGATCTCGGCATGGGCCTGCTGCGGCGCGCGAGACAATTCCACTATAGAGCGCCACTGTACCGGCAGTGACCTACAACAGCCGCAGGACAAGCGTCCACGCCACACAGCACAGGGGCACACCGTTGGGCTCAGCGAACCGCGGCGTAGTCGGACACTACGTTTGGACAGCATCATGACCACCGCTGAATCGGACCAGACACCGACCGTCGATTCGGGTTTGCGTCGGATCGGGGAGACCGTGGACATGCACGAGTTCGCAGAAGCGCTCGCTGTTGGGAATCGGCTATCGGCAACGGTGGCGGAGAGTATGCACGAGTGACGAGGTGTGCTACGGGCGGGGCAGTAACAGCCACCCCACCGTGCAACATCTTGCCACCGCCTGTGGTGAAGCCCTATTGCAGCTGCACGTGTTCTGCCCACGTCTTCATGAGCGGTCGGCGCCGGTCGAGCATGTCGGAGCGCTGGTAGGCGCCTTCGACGCCTTTGACGGCGTGTCCCAGACACATCTCCGCGAGGTCACGGGGCACGCCGGTGTCTGAGCACCATGACCGGAACGCGGCCCTCATGCCGTGGGGGGTGCCGTCGATGGCGAGTTCTCGCATCAGCTTGGGGAACGACTCGTTTGTCAGTGCCCGCCCGGTGGTCGGGCTTGGGAACGCCAGCCCTTCGTCGCTGCTGACGCTGCGGGCTTCCGTGAGCACTGCGAGCGCTCGGGCTGACAGTGGCACCCGGTGAGCTGTGCGCCGCTACGGTGCCGGCATGGACGCGGCACCGCTGGACGGCCGCGACGACACCGGCAACGGCGACGACGGCACCGGCAGCGACGGCGACGGCGACGACCACCAACGCTCGTGGCGGGCCGCGACCGGACTCATCGGCGTGCTGGCAGCCCTGATCGCCGTGCTGTGGCTGCTGAGTCTCACCAGCGACGACAGGAGCGACACCACCAGCGACGACGAGACAGCGCTGGACGAGGACCGCTTCGTTGCACCGACCACTAGTAGCCCCCTCCGGCAGGCCGAGAGCACGGTCGAAGTAGCCGCGAAGGGTGACGAGCCGCCCAGCGCGGGGCCGCCCGAACCGTTCAGCGACCTGGACGGCCGGCTCGTCTATCTCAGCGGCAGCCACGTGGCGATGGTGGACCTGGCGACGGGAGGGCTGCAGCGCCTGCCCATCGAGGCGTCCGGGTCGGTGCTGGCGCTCGGCGACTTGGAGCTGCTCACCGACGGCAAGCGCACAGTCGGCCTGTCCTTGGCGGACGACCCACCGACCGCGGTGCTCGTCACCTCCGGCGCGGAGTTGGTGCCTTCGACCGAGCCGCTGGTGGACTTCTGGGTGATCAGCCGGCCCGACGGCCCCGACGGAGCCATACGGCTGAATGCCTGGCAGGACTATGGAGCCCTCACCGGCCAGCTGCGAGCGCCCTCGGGCTCCGAGGTGCTGGTGGTTCGCGGCACTGGCCTACTCGTGACTCCGCCGGTGGGCAGGACATTCCGGCCGAGGTTCGGGGGGTTCGAAGTCGTCAGCGAGCACAGGCTCCTCGCTGCGAGCGACCAGCTGCAAGTGGAGCAGCGCTGCAACGAGGAGCTCTCCTGCATGGTCGTGGTCGTGGACGCCGCCACTGGACGGGCTGAGGAACTGCCCGAGGAATTCGTCGCCGAGCTGGCCCAAATATCGGTGTCACCCGACGGACGCTGGCTGCTCAACGACACCAGCCCGGCGTGGCTCTTCGATCGACGGACCGAGCAGGTGCGCCTGCTGGACGGGGGCGGCTACGGCCGGCCGCTGTGGTCCGGCGACTCGGCCTCGGTCGCCTGGCTGACCACCGACCGGACACCGACGCTGGTTGTCGCCGAGTTGGAGCCGTCCGAAGGAGACAAGGGTTGGCTCGTCGTCGAGCTGGCCGGCTTGAACACGGATCCCTCGCCGGGGTCGTCGTTCCTGCTCGAAGCGACTCTCAGCCGGCGGTGAGCTCAGCGGCTCCGAAGACCACGCCGAAGCGCACGCACCAGATCGCCACCGTGGAGTAGCGGTCGAGGTCGAGCCCGACAGGGATCTCGTAGTTCTGCGCGCCGACGTTGCCCTTGAGGTCGCCTAGATCGACGAAGTCGTCGTCGAATGCGCCCGCCGGCGCGTCGGGCGGGGCGGCCGACAGGTACACGTTCAGGTCGGGACCGTTGTCGGTGCGGAAGTCCTCGAGTCGCAGGAAGCGCTGGCCGCTGCCGTCGCCGAGCACCTGGGCATCGCCCTCGGTGGGGTGCGAGCGGTCGATGAACGAACCGGACGCCTCCAACACGATCTGCGGCTCGGCGGGCGCGGGCGGTGCCGTCGTTGCCGCGCTCTCCGCGGGAGCCTCCTCTTGGGAGGACTCGGCGCTCTCTGCGGACGGCTCCCCGCCCGTGGCTGCGTCGGTCTGCTCCGAGACAGCCTCGGCGCCATCCGGCTCCACAGACACCGACTCGTCGCCGTCCCCCGTCGCGGATGCCGGCTCACTGTCCGGCATCTCGTCAGGCATCGGCTCGTCCACCTCGATGTCCTTGGGCATGTCCTGCTCGGCCATGGCCTCGTTCATGGCGTCGGCCTGTTCCTGGGTCGTCTCGTCTCCCTCCATGCCCGACGGAGCCGGGCCTGCGGCGAACGGGAGAGCCTCGTCTACCTCATCGTCGATGAAGTAGGTCTGGAACGCGAAGAAGCCGAAGAACAGCCACGCCCCCACCCCAGCCAGAACGACTGCAGTCGGGAGCGCCCAGCGCCAGTGCCGTGTGATCCATGACCTCATCACTTCAACGTATCGCCGCCGGAGGCCGAACATTTCAGAGTTCTTGACCGGCTCGACGGGGCCGGCGGCCTGCCGGTCACGCTCCCTCCGATAGCTTCGTGCAGATGAGCGCGCAGGCCGCGTGGTTGAACGGATGCATGATCGAGCCCGGCAACCCGCAGTTGCGCGTCGACGACCACGGTGTGCTGGTGGGCGACGGCATCTTCGAGACGCTGCTCGTGGTGCCCAACGGCGCGGACGTGACCGCGTTCGCGGTGCGGCGCCATCTCGAGCGCCTGCGCCGCTCCGCCCACGCTCTGGGACTCGTTTGCCCCTTCGGGGACGAGGACCTGCGGGCCGCCATTGCCCGATGCCTCGATGTCGCCCCCGGCGCCGGGGTGGTGCGGATCACGGTGACCAGCGGCGTAGGAGCCTTGGGCTCGCACCGGGGCGAGGGACCGGGCTCGACCATCGTGATCGCGGGCAATCAGCCGCCCGACTACCCGCCGGGCACCGCAGTGGCGGTTGTGCCCTTCGCCCGCAACGAGCGGGGCGCGACCGCGGGGGTGAAGACCACCTCCTATGCCGAGAACGTGCTGGCCCTGGACATGGCCCGCCGGCGGGGCGCCTCGGAGGCGATCTTCGCCGACACCCGGGGACGGGTGAGCGAGGGCACCGGGTCGAACATCTTCTGGACCGACGGCGAGCGGCTGCACACACCGCCGCTGGACACCGGCTGTCTGGCCGGCGTCACCCGCGAGCTGATCATGGAACGCCTGGACGTGGCCGAGACTCACCTTCCGGTCGAGGAGCTCCCCCTGGTGCCTGAGGCGTTCCTCGCCTCCTCCACCCGAATCGTCCAGTCGATCGGCCGCATCGACGACGCGGAACTGCCGGTGGTGGACGGTCCCCTGACCGTGGCCGCAGCCGCGGCGATGGCCGAGCTGCTCGCCACCGACATAGACCCGTGAACCCGATGCCGCACGGTTCCGACGCAAGGTGACCGACGACGAGCTCATGGAGCTGGCGGTGGCCGAGGCTCGGTTAGGCCCCGGTCACGGCGACGTGCCCGTGGGCGCGGTGGTGTGGCACAACGGCGAGGTAATTTCCCGTCGCCACAACGAGCGCGAGCACACCGGCGATCCCACCGCCCACGCCGAGATCCTGGCTCTGCGCGACGCCGCGGCCCGCCTGGGCGGCTGGCGCCTCGACGGGGCGACCGTGGCCGTGACCCTGGAGCCGTGCCCCATGTGCGCCGGCGCCCTGCAGCAGGCCCGGGTGGGCCGGGTCGTGTTCGGCGCCGACGATCCCAAGGCCGGAGCCCTCGGCTCGCTGTACAACCTCGGCGCCGATCCCAGGCTCAACCACGAGTTCGCCGTGGTGCCTGGGGTGCGGGCCGACGAGTGCGCGGCCCTGCTGCAGGAATTCTTCTCGGACCTGCGGGGCGCAGATTCCGACGCCGCAGTCGGGTGGGAGGGCCGCCGGTAGCCTCTGCGGTGGAGAGTTGCCAGAGCGGACGAATGGGGCGGCCTCGAAAGCCGTTGTGGCCTCCGGGTCACCATGGGTTCAAATCCCATACTCTCCGCCACAACAGGACCCAAAAAGGGCTTGTGACCTAGCCATATTCAAACTTGGACTATGACTGGTGTCAGTTATGGTGTCATAAACGGTCGGCGTGACCCTCCGTTTCGCGCCACCATTTGGCCCTATTGCCTGTCGGCTCCGATGGGACGCGGCCCACTTCCAAGTCCTCGGCGAGCAGCTTACGGAGGTCGCCCTCCGTGGCGGCGAAGTGTGTCTCACACTCGGCGAGCGTCAAGGGCTCATGAACGCCGTCTCTCAGCTCTCCCACGCCCCGGACTCTAGACCATGCCGCTGAACGGGCAGCGGCGCGAAACATCACGTCGGAGGAGGTGCTCCAGTCGCTCAAGCCAGGTTCACCGCGGCGCGAAACATCCGGCGGCCGACACCCGCTGCGCCCGTTATCGATATCGGCAGGTCGGAGCGGCGCGAAATCGCGTGCCCGGCACCAGCCTCGTGTGACGCTTTCGCGCCACTCCGTTCGCGCCACCTCGCAAACGCGCAGCCACCAGCCACCTCCCCATCTCAGCCCCACAAGACCCAACTCTCAGCACGCGCCCAACCCCGAAAGGGGTGGGCAAGCAAACAACTAGCCGACCCCCCACCAGCCAACCACCCGTCACCAGCGAGCCGACCGCACCCCCACAGCAACCCGCCCCGCCGGCAGGCACACCAACAACAACAGCCGAAACGAAGCAGACTTCCAAAATCCCACCAACCCAACGGCACGGCGGCAGTGGCCGCTGGCGCTCGCCCACCGATAACGGCACATCAAAGTGGCGCGAAATCTCCGACGGGCCCACCTCGTCGTCGACATCCCCTGTTTCGCTCCACTCCCCCGTTTTTTGGCCTCAGCGTGTGCTTTCATGTCCGTTTCGACCCGGACGGAAGGACGGAAGAATGACATCCATCATCGATGAAATAGAGGCGGCGGGTCCGGCGACGGAACTGACCGAACTGCTGAGAGAGCTTGACGCCTTCGACCCTCACGCCCCGGACAGTGGGGAGCGCGAGCACCGGCTGGACGTTGAGGTCGCACGGGTGCTGACACAGACCCTCAGTGCGGGTGCCCGTCGGGAGTTGGCGACGATGTTGATGCCAGCATGGGCGAATGGGCAGCTGTTCGGAAACTTGAACAAGGTCCGATTGACCGGCGTCGCGTGGCCGGTCATTGTGGGGTGCCTGGCCGAGCACGGCTTGGTTCCCATACTCCACAGGGTCATGGGTGTGGTGAATGTCTGGCCGCTCTCGCATCTCCTCACTCCAGGGCAGCAGTCGCCGCGACGCTCGCTGTGTTCGCCATGCTCAGAATGCTCCGTGATGTGGGCCGAAACCCCGAGTGAGCAAGAGGAACTGGTCTGCCGGACTTGCTTCGCGTGCAACCGGATCACCCAAGTCAATCCGGCCCAAGGGACGCTGTGGTGACGGTCGTCGCACTCCGCTTGACCACAGCGCGACAACCGCTGACAGCTTGAGCGTCGCATGGGCCGCATCGACGGGCTGGAGGTTGGCGATGAGCCTGCCCACGTCGCACCGGACACGCCCGCTGCTGCTCTCTCGTACAGCGACCCCTCTGGCCGTCCGCAGGCGGCGACCAGGTAGGCGACTAGTTGGCAGCCTCGCTGGGGAACGCGGCACGGAACGCGAGCACAGTCTCCTCCACGCCCTCGGTCATTAGGTCCACCACAATCTGATAGCGGCCCGCCGCCGGAAGCTGCACGGTGCGGAAGTCAACGGCGAACGGCACTATCATCACTTCGCCGGGGTCATTCTGAGGGGGAGGGGTGCCAATCTGAAACCCGGCGGAAGCCTCCGCCAGCCGAGCCCCGTCGGCGGTCTCAACCCTGAACCGTATCTCCCGCGGAATCTTGGCTTCCCCTGGGGCGACCTCGATTATGAGGGCGAGCATTGCGCCCATCGGGGCGGGATACTGCGGCCGCCAGACGCGATTGATTCCTGCTGAGATGACCGACAACAGACCCTCTCGGACCTGCGCGAAGTCACAAATCGCGGCGACGCATACCTTCATGGAGTCTTGCTACACCCCTGAGAGAGCGAACCCGACTCGAACCGCCTCCGTGCCGTGGGTCGGGGGCTCGACAGGAGCGGGGAACCTGTCAGGTTCCCAGGCAGGAGTCTCCGCCTCGGCTGCAACGAGCCTGATTTGCAGAGCGTCAAGAACACCCTCAGCGTCGGCCCACTCGTGAATGGAGACCACTAGGTCGGCCAAACGGTCTGCGCCGCCGGTGAACCCGAGGTCGTCTTCCGCCCACCAGAGCGTGCCCTCTTCGCTGTTCTGGTACACGCGAACTTCATGCATCGAGCGCCTCCCTATCGGATGAACCGCTGTTCATAGTAAGTCTTCTACTTCCTCATCGGTCAATCCAGCCCGCTCAACCAACATCCGGCGCAAGGCCTTAGGCGGCACCTCGTCTCTGTCGTGGAACGCAAAGCCGATGGGGAGACGGCCGTCAGCGACCAGTTTGCGGTGGGAACCGCGCTGACGTTCCTGCCTGTAGCCGACTCTGGCGAGAAGCCTGAGGACTTCACGGGCCTTCAATGCCGGGAAGCGCGACGCAGGAATCACCATCGCTCCAAACCCTACAGACGCACTTGCAACCGACCGGTGGCCGTCGCTCACCCCGCCAGCACCCCACAAACACAGAACTTCGGCACGCCCAACGGCGCGGGCTGACACTGACCGAGCCACCACCCAGCCCCCGGATCACGCCCTCCCGCCCACGGTACCCCTACCCGGCGTCACGCGATGGAGCACTCGTTCTGTGCTGTTTGCGGCCCATGAGATGCCGCAACTACGGTGCCGCCGCGATGAGCGATGCTCACGAGGACCAGAACGCTTCTGGGTCTTGGCAGCCTGACCCCACAAGCCGGTACAAGCTGCGTTGGCGCGACGCCGCTGGGAACTGGACCGACCACGTGTACAGCAGCGACGGCCAGATGGGCAACGACCCCTACGACACTCCATCTCCTCCGCCGCCTTCCCCGCTTCCGCCTGAGAGCCAGTCCGAGACGCTCCAGGCACCTGGCGCGCAACCCCACGGGGAGACGCTGACCAGAGCCGAGGCCCGTAAGGCAAGAACTGAGGCCAAGAAGGCCGAGCTGCGCCAACGGCTAGCCGACCAGAAGACCTTGAAGGCCGACCAACAGGCATTCAAGAAGGCACAACGAGAGGCTGTCAAGTCTGCTGCTGGAATGGGCGGGAAGCTGCTCGCGCTCGCCCGGCTGCACTTTGACGACGACGAGACGGACTTGTGCTCAGTGCGCGGCACCTATGAGACACCAAACGCCTTGGGGCTGACTCGGTGCGAAGCGGCATCCTGATAGCGACTAACAAGAGGGTCGTGTTCTACGCCAAGAGGGCCACCGGCCACGACATCAACTTCTTCCGCTACAAGGCCATCTCGTCCGTCGACACGGGCAAGAACATGATGGGCGCGTACATCACGCTGGTGGTGTCAGGCAACGAGGCCAACATCAAATGGATAAAGGACGGCGACGCTGCCGGGTTCGTGGAGACTGTTCAAGACCAGATGGAGAGCGTCTAGGCGGAACTGCCAGTCCCCGCTACTCCGTCCCTGGGTGCAAGATTCTTCCGACCTCGTTCCACGCATCCCTGAACCCGCTCGTGTGCGCGAATCGCCAACTTCCCGCACGGCGCAAAGCCCGTAGTCGTCCGACTCTGCCTGCCGTTCGCAAGACCACAACGAATCGCTGCCGGACCAAACTCCGTCCTCTAGCCGCGAATGTCATCTGAACGAACGCAGTCTCATAGGCGCAGAAGATGGCGAACGCGTACACGCCCATCAGCGCAACAGGGGTCAGCCACAACGGCAGGAGGAACTCGCGCAACAGCAGTCCGTGGTCAAGGTCTGCCCAATCGTTTAGCACACGCCGAATGGCCCATCCCACTGCCGAGATGCTGAACCCGATGAGGTAGAGGTTCGCCAAGGTGGATGCCGGGGTGGGCCGCTCGGTGCCCGCTGACCAGGCTGAGATGATGCTGGCAAGACCCGCGAGCGCCTGCGCAGGAATTTCAATCCACAGAGGGAACGACGCTAGGTCAGCGACGAAGCCGACCACCTCAACGAGGGCAATGGGCCGGATGCTCGCCCGCCACCCAAATCCGGGCTCGTCGATGGCGTCGTCAAACTTGAATAGGAGTCCGATTCCGCCGAGCACTAGCCATAGGGCTGGTTTGGAGCTGACCCGGTTTGGTTGACACCCTGATCCTGGGATCCTTGGAGGGTCCAGAGGGGAGTCAATCATGGGAGGACGCACTCGTGCGCCGTATCCGTCTGAGTACAAGGCCGAGCTGGTCCGGTTGGTCCGTGAGGAGGGCCGGTCGCCGTCGGAGCTCGCTCGCGAGTTCGAGCCGTCGGCGCAGTCGATCATGAACTGGGTCGCGCAGGCTGAGATCGATGACGGCAAGCGCGGCGGGGTGACGACTGATGAGGAGGCCGTTCATCGAGGCGGAGAAGGCCAACTTCTCGATCAAGCAGATGTTGCTTCGACCGGTTGAGTCCGCCCAATATCGGTCTATCCGCTACAGCGAGCGCCTCGCCGCGAACGCCGCGGTCAGCTCGGTGGGGACCCGACAACGCGCTGGCCGAGACGATCATCGGGCTCTAAGGTCCGTGAGGGCGAGCGGGTCGGCACGAGATTCAGCGGGCCGGAACAAGGCCGCGAGTGGCAGCTGCCCAAGCAACTGTCGCCCCCGCGCCAGCTACGAGGTAGGGACCCAGCGGCCGGCTGGCCCGCATGCCGTGTCGAGACAGAACGACCAGCGCCTCGGGCAAGGCCAGCACGAACCCTGCCGCTAGGCCCAACAGCGCGATCTGCCAGCCCCACCACCCGCACAGCAGGCCGTTCAGCACGCTGAGGCGGACATCGCCGAAGCCCATCGACGGTGGATGGACGAAGTGGACCGCGGCCAGCAGCGCCCCGCATGCTGCGGACCCCAGCGCCGCGCCGACGAGGCCAGACGGATCAGCGTCCACTACTGACGGCGCTGCGAACAGCAGCCAAACGGCCCCTGCGACGGGCCAGATGAGGCGCGTCGGGAGTATCCCGGTGCGATAGTCGGTCACAGCCAGCCAAATGCCCGCAGCCAGCCAGACGGCGACCGCGGTCAGAACGAGCATCTCGGGCATGCCCACCGCGAGGACGATATTCCGGGGACGTTCTACCCAGACATATCTAGTGTAGGCATTCGCAAGAAACTCTTTCAGTATGTATATATTCTCACACTGCTCCCGGCGTATGCCGGCGTGTGACATACGGACACCGCAAGGAACAGATGTCAAATCCTCCCCCGTCCAGAGAGCGCGCGCCGACGGCGCCCCGAGGCCAAGGGCGTCAGGTGGCGTTCTCTGGAACCCAGGAGCGGCGGCGGGGCGGGGTCTTCCTGCTCGGCTTGGTGTTGGTGCTCGGGGCCGGGTTGGGCTTCTGGTTCATCTTCCAGAGCATCGACGAGCGCTCCGAATATCTGATGGCGGCTCGAACCATCGAGCGCTGGGAGGTGGCTCGGGCGGAGGACTTCACCGTCGTCGAGGCGAACGTGGGGTCGGCTTCGGCTCTCACCTCTGACCGGCTCGGCGCGGTGCAGGGCAAATGGGCGACCGGCCGGATTCCGGTCGGGACGATCATCGTCGAAGGCCTGTTCGAGACGCCTCCCCTGTCAGCCGAGTCCGAAACGGAGAAAGTGCTCATCCAGGTCCGCCTGCCCGCCGCGGATGCGCCCTTCGGTACTCTCGCTGCGGGCGACACGGTCGCCCTGCTCGGCCGGGAGTCTTCCGACTTGCAGGGCCAACCCTCCGCTCTCGGTCTGATCGGCGTGCTTCAGATTGAGTTCGTGTCAGGCGATGACATCTACTACGTCGTCACCCCCGAGGAGGCCCTGGACGTCAAGAGCAGTGTCGACCGGTACATGGCCGCATCGGACCGCACCATATTGAAACTGGGCTTCGACCTGACAGCTGGGGACTTGGCGGAGGCGTTGGAGCAGCAGGCTGTTGTTCCACCTGCTCTTACCTACACCGAGACTGAAGTGGGGTCAGGCTTCGAGCCTGTCGAGGACCAATGAGGACTGTGGTCTCCCCGAGCAGCCGTCGAGCGCCCGACCAGATTCGGCCGGCCCCGTGCTGACCGTCTACAGCACCAACGGTTCGCCCGGAGCCTCCACCACGGCCATGCACCTGGCCGCCCACTGGGCCTCGACGGGTCGCGAGGTCCTGCTCATCGAGGCGGACCCCGCCGGGGGCATGCTGAGCCACAATCTGGGGATCCAGTTCACGCCCGGGTCGGCGTCGTTCGTCGCCTCGGGCCTGCCGGTGCTCAGCAGCCATCTGATCGAACACGCCCAGGATGTGCTGTTCGAGAACCTGCACGTGATGCCGGCCCCGGCCAGTCCCGCGGGCGCCCGCGGCATCTTCCGCACCTTCGCCGACAGCGCCGAGGACCTCTGGACGATCTCTGAGAGCGACCTGGCGGTGATCATCGACGGGGGGCGGATCACCGCCGACACCGCAGCCTCGGAGCTGACGACCAGGGCAGCCGGAGTGGTCGTGGTATGCCGCAACAACAGCCAGTTCTCGAGCCTGGAGCATCTCAAGGACGTGCTGGCCGCCGGTCCCGACGACGACGGCCCCCAGGGCTGCGCGGTCACCATCGGCAAGTCCCCCATGGAAGACGAGGAATGGCGCGCGAGCTACGGCCTTGCCTTCTGCGGCACCATCGAACTCGTCGCCGACATGACCGCGGACCTCTCCCCCTACTTGAACCGCAACAAGCGCAAGTCCAAGAAGTGGTGGCACAGCCTGGCGCAAGTCGGAGAGAAGCTGTACCAGTACGCGCAGCCGCCCGCGTCGGACCCCTCCCGCCGGCTCCGTCCCGCGGCGCAGACCCCCTCGCCCAGGACGGAGCTTGCGGGCGACGTAGATCACGGCGCCAACCAGGCCGCTACCGGCTCACAGCTATCCCATGCCCAAGATCCGACGGACCACGGACAGCCTCCGATGGCGCCATCGGAACCCATGCCGGGCCCTGCGTCGCTGATGGCGCCCGCTGCCGGGGCGGACTCTGGGCAGCCCCATTACCCCCACTACCTGCCACCGAGCCCCGAGCCTCAGCCGGGCCTTTGGCAGTCCCATCACCTGCCACCCTCCGCGGGACCCGAGGGCTACGTGCCCTACACGCCGCCGGCCCACGAGCAACCCCACCCGGCCTACGAGCAACCCCACCCGTCGCCCGGGCACGAACAACCCCACCCGGCCTACGAGCAACCCCAGCCGTCGCCCGGGCACGAACAACCCCACCCGGCCTACGAACAGCCCCAGCCCGGGGCCTTCGAGGCCTATGGACCGGCACAGCAGCCGACACCCGCCTATGAGCAGCCTGCCGCTGGACTTGAACCCCCGTCTCGGGCGCCGTCGCATGAGCGGGCACCGGCGTTGTCCGCGGAGGAGTGGAGCGCTGGAGCCGGGCAGCCGGTGGCTGCGGGGGTTGAGTCCGGCCCGAAGCCGGATATGGAGCCCACCGGTTCGTTCCGGGAGTGGGCGGTCAAGCTGCACGGCGCCAACGCGGGGGACACGGCAGCTCAGAACCGGAGCGGTGAGGGATTTGGTCCCGCGGTTTGATGGCTGAGACGAGTCCGGGTCTAGAGCTATTCCAGCGGTCGTACGACAGGCTGCTGAGCCAGTTCCTGGAGCTGGAGCGCCAGCAGTTGCCTGCCGATGTCGTCGACAGGCAGCTCATGGACATCGCCGAGGGAATCGTCCGCGAGCACAACACTTCGGCTTTGATCGCCGGGCGGCGCACGCTCTCCGACGAGGAGGAGCGCGAGTTCCGGTCCAACGTGCGGGGCCTGATGGGGGGCGGCGCCCTGGTGCCTCTGCTGGAGCGGGCCGACGTGGAGAACATCCACATCCTCGGTCACGACAACGTGATCCTGTCGTTGGCCGACGGGCGTCGCATCCCGGGGCCTGCGTTGGCGGGCAGCGAGCAGGAGCTGGTCATGATGATCCGCCACCTCGCGGCAACCGCGGGCCACACCTCGCGGCGATTCGACACCGCGGCGCCGATCCTCGACCTGAGGCTGGCCTCGGGGCACCGGCTGTTCGCGGTGACCGCGGTGGCCGAGAGGACCTCGATCGTGATCCGCCGCCACCGGATGCTGCAGTCCTCGCTGGAGCAGCTCGAGCACAAGGGCACCGTCACTCCCCAGATGACCGCGGTGCTGCGGGCCGCGGTGCGTCCTCCCAGCCCGGCGAACATGCTGGTGGTCGGGGGCACGGGCGCGGGCAAGACGACCCTGCTGCGCTCGCTGCTGGCCGAGGTCCCCCAGTCCGAGCTCATCGTCACCATCGAGGACACCCTCGAGCTGCATCTGCGGTCCTCGGGCCTGCACGAGCGCACGCTGGCGCTGGAGACCCGCACCTCCAACACCGAGGGCCTGGGCGAGATCTCCATGTACGACCTGTGCAAGGCCGCGCTGCGGATGTCGCCGGACCGGGTGATCGTGGGCGAGGTGCGCGGCGGCGAAGTGATGCAGCTCCTGCAGGCGATGGGCATCGGCAACGACGGCTCGCTGGGCACCATCCACGCGGGCAGCACCAGAGCCGCCATCAACAAGATGCTGATCTACGCGCAGCGCTCGCCGGACTCGCCCACCCCCGACTCGGTGCTGCGCGAGATCGCAGAGGTGCTGCACCTGCTGGTGTACATCAAGAAGCTGCCCGACGGGCGGCGGGCCATCACCTCCATCCGCGAGATCATCGAGCACGAGGAGGGCCAAGTCGTCACCTCCGAGGTGTTCGCTCCGGGCCCCGACGGCACCGGCGTGTACGTCAAGCCCTTCAAGCCCGACGGCGAGCCGCTCGCCCGGCTCATGGCCGCCGGGTTCGACCCCGCCGCGCTGGGCGAACCCTACCGCCGGCGTCCTTCCGGGCCCGAGGCCCGTCCCCCATCCCGTCACCCGCAGCCGCAACCCGCACCAGCCCAGCGGACCCCGCCACAACCCCCACCAGCCCGGCAAGCACCGCCAACCCAACCTCGACCGCAGCCCCAGCCAACCCAACCTCGACCGCAGCCCCAGCCAACCCAACCTCGACCGCAGCCCCAGCCGTATCCCCAGCCCTCCGGCGCGCCTGTCGGGCGCCACTCCGGGACGCCGCTGCTGGTCGCGCAGGGTCCGGCCGCTCCCACGTCTTCCACGCCCGCGGAGGTGCCGTCAGCCGCGCAGCTTCAACGGGCGGCGGCGCCTGCGGGTGAGACTAACCCGGGCGGCAGAGTGCGTCCGGCCGCCGCGGACGGGGCTGCAAGGGCCTCCGGCCCGTCGCCAGCCGACCGCGCCGGTTAGTCCGCGATGGTCGCCCTGGCTTCCGTCCTGCTCGGCGCGCTGGCCGGCTTGGGCCTGTTCGCGATGGTTCTCGGCTCACAGGAACGGCCCGTGCACGAGAAGCTTGATCGGTTGCGCAAGTTCCGGTCCCGGGCGGCGAGCGTGGAGTTGCCGTCGTCGGCGACCGACATCCTGGTCATGGTGGGCCTCGGGGCGGCCTTGGGCTTCGGAGCCTGGTACGCCACCGGATGGCTGGTGGCCGGACTCCTCGGCCTGACGGCCGGAGTGATGGGTCCCATAATGTGGCGGGCGCCCCGCAAGCGAAGGGCGTTCACCGACGAGATCGAGGCCTACTCGCAGTGGACCGAGCAGGTCCGGGATCTGGTCGCGGCCAGCGGCTCGCTGTTCGAGGCGGTCATACTGTCGGCCGACCACGCCCCGTCGCACCTGCGCCCGCACGCTGTGCAGATGGCGTCGATCGCCCGGACCCTGGGACTGCCGCCCGCGCTGGACTGGTTCGCAGCGGAGATGGAGTCGCCCTTCGCCGACCGGCTGGTGCTGGGCATGAAGATCGCCTGGGACTCCGGGGCCCGGGTGAGCGAGGCGTTCGAGAGCACGGCCCGGTCCATGCGGGCCGAGGTGGAGATGCGGCGGCGCAACGAGGTGGCCAACGCCCGGGCGTGGACGCAGGTGGTGTCGATAGTGGGGGTCACGGTGGTGTCGGTGCTGTTCATGTTCGTGTTCAACAAGGCGTTCTTCGATCCCTTCGGCTCCGTGGTCGGCCAGGCCACCCTGCTGGCGGTGGGGGTGCTGATCTTCGGCAACGTCTACTGGGTGCTGAAGCTGTCGGAGTCGGGGATCCCGGTGCGGCTGGTCGCATCGGACACCGAACATGCAGCCCCGGCCGTGGCCGTCGCGGCCGCGGCTGCACAAAGGGAGGAGTGAGACCATGGTGATCCTGCTGGGGGCCCTAGCCGGGCTGGGGCTGCTGCTGGTGGTTGTGGGTCTCACGCCTCGGCCCGTCCGGGCGACACTCCCGGACTCCACCGAGCCCGCGGGTCCCGCGGGCGCCGAGGACTCCGGTGCCGTGCAGGTGGCCACCCGCCGGGCAGCCAGGAGGATCCAGCAGGACCTGCACGCCAAGCCGATGCTCATGCAGGACGCCCGCATGGTGGGCCGCAGCCTCGAGACCCACGCCCTGCACAAGCTGGCCGGGCTGGTGCTCGGCGCGGCGTTGCTGGCCACCGTCTCGGTCCTCGCCAACACGCTGTTCGGGCTCGGGCTGCCCGTTCCGCTCATCGTCGCGGTCGCGCTGGTCGGCGGGCTGGGCGGCTGGTGGCTGCCCGACTCGATGCTCAAGACCGCGGCCGAGAAGGAGCGAGTCCTGTTCCAGCAGGTGACCGAGTCATGGCTGGAGCTGGTAGCCCAACTGGTGACGGCCGGCACCGACACGTTCGCGGCACTGGCGAGGGCCGCGTCCTACAGCCAGCAGCCCGGCTTCGTGGTGATACGCGACGCGCTGCGGGTGTCATCGGCCAGCGGCGAGCCCCCGTGGACGGGGCTGCGCAGGCTGGCCGACGAGCGCAGGCTCCGGTTCCTCGACCCGTTCTGCTCCGCCCTGGAGCTGGCCGGCACCACGGGCGCAGGCTCCCGCCAGGCGATCCTGGCCCAGGTGGAGGCGGCCCGCTCCAAAGCGATGCTGGAGGCCGACGCGGCCGCGGCCTCCTCGGGCGAGAAGATGGGCGCGCCCCTGGCGCTGATCGGCGGCGCCTTCATGATCCTGATGGGCTACCCGCCCCTGGCCGGCATCCTCGACACCTCCACCCTCAGCGGCCTGTAAGGCGACGAGCACCGGAGCGGTCGGGCGCATGGCCCCGACCAGATCCCGCCCGCCCCCTGATGCGAGCGACATCGCCGGTTGTCGCGGTCCACAATTACATGTAGAGAATGGTTTACATGTAGAGAATGGTTGCAGTGTGAGACATTCATGTGTATGTTCTCCCCGCCGAAGCCCTAAAAGACCCCCAAGAGAGGAACGTATGCCGTGCTAAGCGTTGCTGCGCTCACCATATTCGTACCACTTATAGCTGGAACCGCATTCCTGGCTCTGCGAGGCAGGTTCACCGGTCTCGCAGCCGACCGGCGCGGCATCGCGCTTCAGACCGTGATCGTGATCGTGGTGCTGCTGGCCATCGCCGGCGCCGTAGCAGGAGTCCTGCTGACACGCGGCAACGAAGCAGTCACAGAGTTGGAGCGGACGGATATCACAATTGACTTCGGCGAGCTTGATAGACCCGGAGTTCTGTGAAGCGGCGGGAGGCGCTTGGGCTGCGACACGAACCCCGGTTGCCAGGAGCCACTGCAAGCCGTAGGTCTTTGTTGATCGCTGCAGGGCAACTCGGCGGCGCGCCACCGGTGTGTCGGAGGTCACAGACGTCGGTCTCCGGCAGAGTGTCGGGTTCGGAGGCATCCTCAGTAAGTCATCGTCATGGCGTTGCCGCGACGCTATGTGGACTGATGGTCTAAGACGGCGCGACCAGCGGGGCGAGGCACTGCCGGTTGCCATCCTGTTCATCGGGGTGCTGTTCACCATCCTTATCGGCGTCCATGTGGTGCTCATCTCCATGGCCCGCACGGCGGTGCAGGCCGCCGCCGATTCGGCGGTGGCCGCCGCTCAGGCAGCCGGGCCGGGGAACGCCGAATGCGACGGCGATCCCGGCACCACTGAGACCGCACGAGTCTGCGAGGGCGTCCTCGCGGCGCGCATCGCCATGGCCGCCTCGGCCGGCACCGTAGTCGAGGGCCGACCTCCCGCGGTGGTGGTCGAGCCGGAGCGGGGCGTTGTCAGGGTGGTGGTCATCGGGGGGACCATCTCGCCCGTGCTGGGAGTCCTGAAGCTCGCGGGGCTGGCCTGCGGCCCCCTCGACGACGTCCCGGCCTCAGAGCTCACCGCTGACTCCGGTGACCTATGGCGATGCTGACCGGCGGCGACCGGTGCCTGCGGCGCGACCAGTCCGGCTCGGGAACCGCTATCGGCGTGGCCATCATCTTCCCGATGCTGATGCTCGTGATCGTGTCGCTGCAGATGCTGTCGGATTCGGCCCGAATCGAGCAGGGCATCCAGGCCGCCGCCAACCGCGCCGCCCGCACCGCCTCGCTGTGCTGCCACCGCACCGGCGGCCCCGACGGTGCCGAGCAGGTGGCACAGGCCAGCCTGCGCGCCGCCGAGGGCGCCAACGTCCACAACCGCATCCTGTGCAACAACGACTTCGTGGGCAGCAGCGAAGTCGTCTTCATAGACGTCAGCGGCGACCGCGTCCCCAACGACGGTCACACGGCTGTGCCGCCGGGCGGGACCGTGGCCGTGTTCGTCACCTGCCGAATCCCGCCGCGGGTGCTGGGAGGATACGGTTTCGCCGCCTTCACCGCCGAGCGCACGGCGATGGGGGTCGCGACCGTGGACCCGTACCGCTACCGGTCGGGCGCATGACGGGCCCCGCCGCCGAACCCGGTGCCCGAGCGCAGCACCTCCAGCGGCGAGCCGACGACCAGCGGGGCGACTACGCCATTTTCATCGCCGTCATCGCCTCGGCCCTGCTGCTGTTCGGCGGCATCGCCTACGACGCGCCCCGCCTCATCGCGGCCCGCCAGGACGCCCTGCACGCCGCCAACGAGGCTGCCCGGGTGGCGGCCATCACGGTCGCCAGCGGCGGCACCCTGGCGCAGGCCCAGAAGGCCGCGGAGGAGCGCATGTCGCGAACCCAGCTCATCTACGGCGAAGAGATACACGTTTTGTACATGGACTGCGTAGCCAGCCGGGTGCAGGTCACGGTGCTGACCGGCTACAGGTACCGGTCGGCGATCGGGGCGGTGAGACCGCACCAGCCCATCGCGGCCGTGGGCGCGGCCGAGGCCCGCCTGGTGCTGCCCAGCGACGAGACGAGCACCCTGCACTACCTGGGGGAGTGCCCGCTAAGCCCGAATTAGCCCGCGTCGGCGACGCCCGCGCATCAATCCAGACGATGAAGCGGTCAACCGGAGATCACCGGACCAGCCCAGCGCAACTTCATATGAGAAAAAGCACATTCTAGATGTTGAATATGTAGCTCGTCCTGTAGAGTGCCCGCTTGTGCCCATCCTCCCCTGTGCGCTCGGCAAGAGGCGATCAAGCCCGCCCACGAGCCTCCATCTCGCAGATCAGCATTGAGACACTCACCCGTAACGGTCTCCCGGCATGCGCTCGCCATCGTTGTGCTCGTCGGTGTCCCGGGGGCGGTCATTTTGCTGCTCGGCACCCCGGAGCTGGCCCTGCCCTCGGCATGGGCCGACGCACGCGCCCGAACCAATGACGGGACGCTGCCTGCCGGATACGTCGTGGACGTCGTCACGGGGGTCCTGCTGGTCGCATGGATCGCCAGCCTGTGGTTCCTGTTGTCGGGCCTGTTCAACCGCGGCAGCAGCCCGAGCGAGGAGGCAGCCGCTTCTGACGCGGGCGACGCCGACGAGGAGCTCTGGTGGCACCAGGGCTCTCCGATATTCGACGAGCAGTTCAGCGACGAATACCCGCGAGTGGTCGTGCCGCCCGACGACACGACCCCCGACGACACGACCCCCGACGACACGGCCTCGGACGAGGAGGGGCAGGACACCCCTTGGACGATGGGCGTGACAGAAACTGAACACAGCGACGCCCCGATCGGGCTGCTACCACAGGACGACCTGCTTGAAGACGACCTGCTTGAAGACATGGTCTCCGACGCTGAGATCGTCGGCAATCGCGGCGGCGCGCCATCCGATGATCCTCCGATGATCGTTCCGGTGCGGGCCTACTACTTCAGCCGGGCCGAGGACACGCTGCGCAGCATCTCGGCGCAGTTTCTGCACACACCGAAGCGCTGGCGGGAGCTCCAGTCGCTCAACACGGCCAGCCCCGGAGTCGCCGCCGTGGGGCCCGACAGCCCTCTCCCGGTAGGGACCGCGCTGGCACTGCCGGGCGACCCCCTGCCTTGGGGCAAGCCCGACCCGGTGTACCTGTGGACCCTCGCCGAGAAGTTCCTGTTCACCGCGTGGGGCCGGGAGCCGACGCCGGAGGAGGTCGTCCCATTCTGGAGAGGGCTGACCAGCGGCTCTCAACTCGAGGCCGGGGAATTCGTCAGACCGGAGCATCTGGCCGCGCCGGAGTTCGTGACAAGCGCGATGCCGGCACCCGATGCCACCGACGAACCCCCGCCCGCGCCAGCACCCGAAGACCTCCCTCCGGTCGAGCCCGCGCCGGCACCCGAAGACCTCCCTCCGGTCGAGCCCGAGACCCGACCCGCCTACCAATCACCAGTACCCCCACCCCACCAACCACCCCTCGAGCCGGCCGCCTTCCAACCGCCGCCACCGCCGGCGTACGAGTCGCCCGTACCCCCAACCCACGAACCACCACCGCCGGCGTACGAGTCGCCCGTACCCCCAACCCACGAACCACCACCGCCGGCGTACGAGTCGCCCGTACCCCCAACCCACGAACCACCACCGCCGGCGTACGAGTCGCCCGTACCCCCAACCCACGAACCACCACCGCCGGCGTACGAGTCGCCCGTACCCCCAACCCACGAACCACCACCGCCGGCGTACGAGTCGCCCGTACCCCCAACCCACGAACCACGCCGGCGTACGAGTCGCCCGTACCCCCAACCCACGAACCACCCCTCGAGCCAGTCGCCCTCCAGCCGCCCCCACCCCGATACGAGTCTCCCGAGGCCCCAACCCACGCACCGCCCCCGCCGATGCCGCCAAGGCCGGGGGTTCCCGATCTCGGACCCATCGAGCCCGAAGTGCCCTATGTGGAGGCCGAGGCGCCGCGCATGCCGAGCTTCCTGCCCTCACTCACCGGTGCCGAATCCGCCGCGCCAGCCCCGGAGTCAGAGGTGGTGGCGTCCTCGAGCCGGGGCCTGGCCGGCACCGCCGTAGGTGACGCCATGATGCTGTGGCAGCTGTCCCGGCTCCGTCGCCGGCGCGACGGAAGGCCGGACGCCGCAGACCCGATGGAAGAGTTGCTCAGGCAGAGCGCCCGCGTCGACACGCTCAGTTTCATCGAGGTCGCGATGCGCCATCTGCGGGCGGTCACCGTCGAGCGACTGCGAGAGAAGCCCGCCGTGCTGGCCGTGCGGGTCGGCACCTACGGATTCGAGGTGCTTCTCAACCGTCCGACGCAGGCCCCGGAAGGCTGGCAGACAGCCTCTGGGGGCTACGTATTGGAGCTGCCGCAGGGAGTCACCGTCGAGAACCTCGACGTCACCACCCAGGGCCCCACCCTGTGCCCTGCCCTCGTCCCGGTGGGCGACACCCTGGAGGGCCCCCTGCTGCTGAACGTCGAGGAGATCGGCTGCCTGATCGTGTCCGGGCCCGGCTCGCCCTCGGTGAACCTGCTCAACGCCGTCGTCGGAACGCTGGGCTCCTCTCCCCTCGCGGGGGACATTCGCATCATCACCGTCGGGCTCGACACCCCGGCGGGCCTCCCCGGCTGGGAGCGGGTGCACGCCACCAGCTTCGACTCCCCCCAACTGGAGGAACTCCTCTCCACCGCCCACACCGGCAGCGGCGCATCCCTCGACGTCCTGGTGGTGGGCCCCGGCAACGACCTGCTCATCCAGCGGGCCGGCCAGGTGGCCACCACCCCCGGATCGCGCCTCGCCCTCGTCGGGGCCACCTCCTCGGTGGCGGCCCGTTGGCCGTGGCGCATCCACGTGGACAAGACCACCACCGCCGTCGTGCACCCCATCGCCTGCACGATGGCCGCAGCCCAGGCGAGGGCACCTGCAATGTCCCAACTGTTGAGCGAGGCCAACGACCCCTCGCTTCTTGCTCCCCCGAGGTTCTAGATGAGACCTGCTCCAGCCTCCCCCACGCCGGCTCGCGTGTCGGCGCGCCCCCGGATCCTCAAGTCGTCCCGAAGATGGGCCTTTGCGCTGAGCGGAGCCCTCACCGTACTCTGCCTCACCGCGGCCGCCTGCGGCGGAGGCGACAGCGGCAGCACGTCCGAGACCCAGACGGCAGGCTCCGAGGCCGTGTCGGCGGAGCCGGGCCCCTCCAGCGACTTCATGGCCACCAGGCCCGGCGTCGGCATCGCCGCCGCGGCCGGCAACCCCCAGGCGATCCGGGGCGACAACCCCTGCGAACAGCCTGGAGCAGCCTCCGACCCCATCATCATCTCCTACATAGGCGCCAACCTGGCCGACCTGGACGACGTGGGACTCGAGGCGATCGTCGTGGAGGAGCCCGGCCTCATCATCGACGCCTACGTGAACGAGGTGAACTTCAACGGCGGGATCAACGGCCGCTGCGTCGAGTTCGTCCCCCAGCTCTGGAGCCTGGCCGACCCCGCGGGCAGCTTCACCCAGATCTGCACCGACCTGCCGCCCCAGCAGCCGGTGTTCTACTTCACGCTCAGGCTCTACGACGCGACCACCCAGTGCCTAACCATCGGCGCACAGATCCCCGCCATAGGTCTCTACGCCTCCACCCCGGCGGCGACCTTCGCCCAGACCGGCGACCGGCTCTACATCGACGACGGCACGGTGGAGCAAATCCTCTCGGCCAGCCTCGACGTGGCTCTGTCATCGAATGTCATCAACACGAGCGATAGCGTGGGCCTGCTGCACGGCAGCGGCTCCAGCGCCGGAATGGACATATCGGAGTCCCGAGCCATCATCGACAACTTCGGGCTCGACACCGTGGCCGCCTTGGACATTCCCGTGGAGTACGGGGATTTGCAGCTTCTGCTCGCAGAGAAACGCGTGCGCCTGCTGGAGGTCGACCTGACTGACGACGAACAGGCCGAAGCGCAACGCAACCTTGCCGCCCTACCACCCGAGTTGGCCGATCTGTTCAGCCAGATGGAACAATTCTACCTCGACGCCGCCAATCGCTTCAAGGATGCGGGAGTGACCGCGGTGGCGGCCACCGCGGACTGGTCCGACGTGCGCCGCATGATACGGGCCGCGGAGCTGGTCGACTGGGTCCCGACATGGGTCGCCAACGACATCCAGCCCGCGACGATCGTTCTGGCCGACGTCCCCAAGCGACAGGCCAAGAACCTGATCTTGGTCAGCTCGCGGAGAGCCGCCGGAGACGAGGTCCCCGCACTCGACCAGGGATGCATCACCCTGCGCAATACCGCCTCGGATGCGCCCCCGTTCGCCCACCGGCGCCACACCGACGCCTGGACGCTCATCACCGCCACCTGCGACTACCTAGACGTGGCCTTCAGCGCCATGACAAGGGTGCAGGGCGAGATCACTGCAGACACATTCGTCGAGGCGCTCAAGAACACACACTACGAAACCCAGTACGGAGGTCTTATCACGTTCTCGTCCGCCGATCTCACCGGCGCCGAGCGCTTCAGGGTGTTGCAGGCCGACCCCGAGTGCGTCCTGAACTTCTGGGGATGCATGCGCTCCACCACCGACTGGCTCCTGCCGGCCAACACGGTCGGCGCGAGCGGCTAGCGGAGCAGGCACCCGATGGCCGGCCGTCGCGCACTGCGAGCCCTGGGAGCGCTTCTGGTTGGCGCGGCCCTGGTGGCGGCATCCTGCGGCAGCACCACGGTGGCCCCCTTGGCGGACGCGCCAGCACAGGAAGCGGGCAGCCACCAGTCCGAGCCGGCGCGCATCCGCCTCGCGCTGGCTCCGGATCCTGTCTGGGAGTGGCTGAAGGATTCCGGCACCGTCGCCAAGTGGGAGACGACCCACAACATCAAGATCGAGGCCAGCAGCCCCTTCGACCAGTTCTCCGCCTTCGCCGGAGGCCACGCCGATGTGGTTGTGATCAACGCCCTCGAAGTGCCGCAGTTCGTGGAGCAGTCCGACCGCGAGCCCGTCGTAGTCGGCCGGTTCACCACCGACCGCAGCTTCTTGGCCGTGAGGCGCACCTCCAGAGCCGAAACCCTCGACGACCTCGTCGAGGCCAGGATCACCGTCGACAGCGCGCTGGGCTCCGCCCTGCTGTGGGGCATCATCGCCGACGCCCTGCACGACCTGGAGTTCCGGGTGGACAGTCCCGACTTCGACCTAGTGGTGGTGGAATCCGCGAGCGTCGCCGACCTGGTGATGCGAGGCGATGTGGAAGCGTGCATCTGCCTGCCCGACTTCAGCGTCTCGCATTTAGCCGACGGCCGGCTGCGCCCGCTGTACGGCGGCAAGTCGGCGGCAGAGATCTACGCCGACGACGTGATGGGAGAACCTGAGGCGCTGCCCGTCGCGGACGCCTTCATCGTGGACGAGCAATGGCTCGCCCAGAACCGCGACGCGGTGGCGGCTCTGCTGGGGCTGTGGGACGTGGGCCTGCAGAACTGGGCGTCACAGAAGGAGCAGCTCATCGCCAACTATCCGCACCTCCTCTCAGTGCAGACCGACGAGGAGATCGCGTGGATGACCGACTATGTGGAAGCACACGATTGGGTGCTGCCATCGGTCTATCTGACGCAGGATGATTCAGGAATACAGACCGGCATCTTCGCCCGGATGCAAAGCCTCGGGCTGGTTCCGGACGACGCCCGCCAACCCGGGTTGGACCTGTCCTTCTCGATGGCTTCCTAGCGAGGACACAGAGCATGTTGACCGTCCCCTCAGTCACGCCCGACGCCATATCGGAGCTCTCCGCCCGCGAGATGCGCCGGGCGATCCTGCGCCGCTGGGTGTTCCGATTCAGCGTCCTGATCGGCTGGATCGCGTTCGTCGGCGTCTGGTACCTCTTCTCCCGGCTGGTCTTCAGCCCCCAGCAGCTCCCGGAGCCCCATGTAGTGGCCAGCGAGTCGTGGACCCTCATCACCGAACGCGACCTCCGCACCAACATGCAAGCCAGCCTGCTGAGGGTTCTGGGCGGCTTCCTGCTCGCGGTGGTGGTGAGCACCGGACTGGGCTGGCTGATCGCCTACAACGCCTGGTGGCGGACTCTTCTGCACACCATCGTCCAGCTCGTGGCGAGCACGCCCATCGTGAGCCTGGCCATCCTCACCCTGGTCGTCTTCGGCGTGTCGTCGCTGGGACCGGTCATCACCACCGCGGTCGTCGCCACGCCCTACATCATGATGAACGTCGCCCAGGGGCTGACCTCTGTGGACCGCAGGCTCATCGTCATGAGCGAGTCCTTCGGCCGCACCCGGTCCCAGATCATCTCGGGAGTCCTGCTCCCGTCGTCGCTCATATCAGTGCTGGCCGGGGCTCGGCTGGCCTTCGCCGTGGCATGGCGCGTGGAGCTCCTCACAGAGATCTTCGCCGCCTCCGAAGGGGTGGGATTCCAGATCCGCCGCAGCTTCGAGAGCTACGACGTGCGCGGCATGATCGCCTGGACGGTGCTGTACATCGCCGTGATGCTCATCTTCGAGAATCTCATCTTCCGCCAGATCGAACACCGACTACAGGGACGCGCCACGTAGCGCCCGCCGACACCGAGGCCGAATGACCCATGACTGACGTCGCCAACAGAGCCCCGGCCCCGCCGAGGCCCAACGACCCCACCCCCCAGGCCACCCGTGGCGCCCCGGCCCCGCCGAGGGCCAACGACCCCACGACATTCGCCAGCGGATTCCAGGAACTCCCCACTCTTCCCGTCGGGGACCTCCGCCCGGTCGGCGACCGCAGCTACTCCGCGCCCCGCCGGGTGCTGCGCCGGCCGTGGGTGGTGCAGCTGATCGCCTTCCTGATCCTGATTGCTATCTGGCAATACCTCACCGTCGTCAGCGACCGGGTTCCCAGCATCGAGAAGGTCGTGTCGTTCATGGTCACCGAGATCACCGGGGGCTCCCACGGCGGCCTGCTTGTCGGCGAGTTCTGGGGTCCGCTCGGCCTCAGCCTGCAGCGCTACGCCATAGGCCTGGCCATCGGCATCCCCGCAGGGGTGGTGCTGGGCCTGCTCATGGGCACCTCCAGCTGGATCCGGGGGCTGCTCAACGACACCACGCTCGTGCTGCTGGCGCTCCCCGCGGTGGTATGGGCCTTCCTCGCATCGCTGTGGTTCGGCCTCACCTCCACCGCCCCGATCATCGCCGTGGTGCTGACCGCCATCCCGTTCGTGGCCATCAACTTCAGCTCGGGCGTGCGCGGCATCGATCCGGCGCTGGTCGAGATGTCCAAGTCGTACAAGGTGTCGCGCCGCAACCGGATAGTCGACCTGCTCCTAGGCGGCACCCTCCCCAACGCCTTCACCGGGGTGCGGCTGGCCTTCACGACCGGGTGGAACAGCCTGCTCATCGTGGAATGGTTCGGCGCCACCGCGGGGGTCGGCTGGCGGGCCCGGTTCTGGTACGACGCCCTGCGCTACCCCGGCTTCGTGGGCTGGGTGTTCCTGTTCGTGCTGCTGATCACCGTGCTCGACCGCCTCGTGCTGCGACGGCTCGAGCGCTACGCGTTCCAGTGGAACCAGAAGCCGACGCTCACCTTCGCCGAGGACTGGGGCGTGTGAGCGCGCTCGCTGGCGCGCGACGCGCCGAGCAACACCAAGACCGCAATGACCAAGGAGGGGCCCGATGGCGACTGTCCTGATAGAGAACCTGACCAAGATATACCCCCCGACGATCACCTACCCGCACCGGGTACAGGCCCTCGGAGGGGTCAACATGTCGGTCACCGGCAACGTGTTCGTGGCCGTGCTCGGCCCCTCGGGCAGCGGCAAGACAACACTGCTGAACATCATGGCCGGCGTGGAGACGCCCACGTCCGGCTCGGTGAGGACCGTCCAGGACGGCGTGCCCGCCCAGGTCGGCTACGTGTTCCAGGAGCCCCGGCTGCTGCCGTGGCGCACCGTGCTCAACAACATGCTGTACGTCCAGGACCGCAAGTCCGACCGGTCACGCCGCGAGGCCGAGTTCTACCTGACCATGGTGGGGCTCAACGAGGTCGCCCACCTGTACCCGTCGCAGCTCTCGGCCGGCATGCAGCAGCGGGTCGGCATCGCCCGGGCGTTCCTGGTGAACCCCGACATCCTGCTGATGGACGAGCCCTTCAGCCACATGGACGCCCTGACCGGGCGGTCTCTGCGCGAGTACCTCCAGAGGGTGTGGCTCCACACCCGCAAGACGGCGCTGTTCGTGACCCACGACGTGTCCGAGGCGGTGGAGTTGGCCGACCGGATCCTGATGCTGCGGCCCGGCGGCGTGGTGTTCGACGACATCCCCGTCAACCTGCCCCGCCCCCGCAACCCCGACGACCCGGCAGTGCGAGCTGTGGAGGGCGAGGTGCTGCGCCGGTTCGACTCCATGGAGGCGGCCGTGCGCTTCGGAAATCAAGCCCACTAGCCCCCGGCGACGGTAGAATGGGAGCGGGACCGACGGCGAAATACGTGTGGTTACGATCATGCCGGTCAGTTAGCCTGGACCAGTTCCGCGGTGCCTGTGATTGCGGCAGGTGCGCGGCAATGAGATCCGACGCAGTTCCAAGCCCTGACACTAGCCGGTGGCATCGGAGGGCGAGACGCGGCGGCGGCGCGCTGCTTGCGCCAGGCGGGTTCTAGGCGACTGTCGCGGCGCGGTAGCCGACTCCGGGCACGGTGAGAATGTAGGTGGGGCTTCTGGCGTCGTCGCCGAGCTTGCGGCGGAGGTCCTTCACGAAGGTGCGCACCCGCTGCGGGTCGCCCGAGGATCCCTCGCCCCAGACCCGTTCCAGCAGTTGGTCATAGGTCAGCACCCGTCCGGCGTTGGAGCACAGTTCGTAGAGCAGCTTGTACTCGGTCGGGGTGAGCCTCGCCGGGCGGCCGGACACCGTCACGCTGCGTGCCACGTAGTCGACCATCAGGTCTCCGAGCCGGTAGGGCTCGGTGTGCTGTGACAGCGACTGCCTACGCAGCGCTGCTGAGATCCGGGCCAGCAGCTCGGTGGGCGAGAAGGGCTTCACTATGTAGTCGGCGGCGCCCATCTCGAAGGCTCTGGCGATGTGGGTGTCGCTGCCGCGCCCGGACAGGATGATCACCGGCACCTCCAGGATTCGGGGGGTGTGCTTCATCAACTCGAACCCGTCGGTGCCGGGCAGCATCAGGTTGAGCAGCACGAGGTGGGGCCTCTCGGTGTCGAGGAGGTGCTTCACCTCATCGGGGTCGCCGGTGAGGATCGGCACATAGCCAGCGTCTGAGATCGTGTTGCGCACATAACGCAGCGTCTGCGGGTCGTCGTCGATGGCGAGAATGCGCTCCACCCTCGTGGGCGCCTGCCTCGAACCGTTGACGGCGACAGTCGGGCGCGTGGCAGGGCTGCCGGCGGATTGGTTGACCGCGGGAACGGTGAAAGTAAACTGGGCGCCCTGGCCGTGGCCGTCGCTCGCGGCCCAGATGCGTCCCCCGTGCGCCTCCACAATCCCCTTGCAGATCGCGAGACCAAGGCCGTAGCCATCTGGTTGCCGGTCGCCGCTGCCGATCTGGGCGAACTTGCTGAACAGGCGCGGCAAGCGCTCGGCGGCTATCCCTGCGCCCTCGTCGGTGACGGTCACCGCAACGTCGAGGTCCTGTGACGACGCCGACACTGTGATGGTGGACCACTCGCGTGAGTGCTTGGCGGCGTTGGACAACAAGTTGTGCAGGACCTGCACGAGCCGTTTGCCGTCGCCCCAGACCCGAGGAAGGTTCGGCATCAGATCGACCTCGACGCTACGGTGGTGCCCACTGCTGGAGAACGCGTTCTTTGCCTGATCGATCACGCTCGCGAGATCCGTCAGCTCGGGAGCGACCGAGAGGGTTCCCGCCTCGATGCGCGTTGTGTCCAGGAGGTTGTTGATCAGATCGCGCATGTGGTCGGCCTGCTCCTCGATGATGCGGAAGAACTGGCGCGTCTCGGCAGGGTCCAGCGGCAACGACGAGCCACGCACGGTCGCCGCCGAGCCCTTGATCGACGTCAGCGGCGCCCTCAGCTCATGGCTGACCATGCCCAGGAACTCGGCGCGCAGCCGCTCCAATTCCTCCAGCGGGGTGATGTCCTGGATGGTGGCGACGATGGACACGGGCTCGCTGCCATCCCCACGATTGGGCGTGGCGTTGATCAGCGTGG
Organism: Candidatus Aldehydirespirator sp.; assembly: GCA_965219165.1. GTDB lineage: Bacteria > Actinomycetota > Acidimicrobiia > Acidimicrobiales > Aldehydirespiratoraceae > Aldehydirespirator. The sequence goes on from CBDCMW010000002.1 coordinate 71,395, forward strand.
TCACCGTGTCTCCGTCCGGTAGCTGGATGACGAGCTCCTCGGCGCGCACCGTCTCACCACGGTCGATGGCGCGTATGATCGGGAGTTCGTCGCGGGGTATTTCGGTGCCGTCCATGCGCCGGAAGCTCAGCCGGTCCAGGTGCCGCTCCAAACCACACCCCTCCCCGGTGGGGTTGCCGAGTATGCGGCGAGCCTCCTCGTTGACCTTCACCGCCTGGCGCGTTTGCGCGTCCAGCACCACCACCCCCACCGGAGAGGTGTTGACCAAGGCCTCGACGTCGGCCTTGGCCCGCTGCTCGTCGCCGTAGCGGCGGGCGTTGGTGATGGCCATCGCCGCCTGGGCGGCAAACATCTCCAGGGTCTCCTCGTCGTCGCCGGTGAAGTCTGAGCCTTCCTCCTTCTCACCGATGTAGATGTTGCCCACATGCCTGTCCCGTTTCCGTATCTGCGTTCCCAAGAACGCCCTGATCGGCGGCTGGAACCCCGGGAACCCGACGGACGCGGCGTGGGCGACGAAGTCGCTGGTTCTCAAAGGCACCCGCTGGCCGCTGAGATACCGGAACAGGGCCTCCCCCTCGGGGTAGGACATGAGCTGCTGCAGCTCGTCGGGCTCCAGTCCCGAGACCAGACAGTCCTGGTGGCCCCCGGCGTCGTCCAGGGTTGTGATTGCGCCGTATCGGGCGTCGGTGAGCGAACGAGCGCCGTCGGCGACCTCCTGCAGCACGACGTCCAGATCAAGGTCCTCGCTGATCCGCAAGATGGCCTCGGTTAGTCGGTCCAGACGGCCCCGAAGCGTTTCGTTTTCCGCCCTCAGGCGGTCGCGCTCGCTCAAAGCAGCACCTCTCTGTGTTGTCAGCGCCGTGGCGGAGCCCATGCCCGTTCCGAACTCAGCCCGGTCGCGGCAGCATCATATGCCGGGCCAGGTCCGCTGGTTGTGGTTCATGCAGTTATATTTTCCGGATGCTTGACGAGCCTTTCAACATTCTTTGGCACCATTGAACCGCTCGGGCTTTCCCGGAGGGTCCGAGCTTGGGAAAGTCAGGTTATGGCTATGCCTACACAGGATTTAGCATAGCATCCGTCGACGAGACGGTATCCGGTTGAGGCGAAGGCCCAGACGGTGCGGCTGCTTCGCCAGTTGCGCGCGGAGTGGGGCACCGATCACAGGACCGTCAAGCGGGTGGCGAATCATCTCGGCTATGGGGTGGAGTCGGTGCGGGCCTGGGTGCGGCGGGCCGACGTCGATGCTTGGCGCGGCGTCGGGCACCACAGCGCCGAGCTCCCGCGTGGTCTGGTGCTCCGATCTCCAGGCTCCGCAGCTGCGAAGCGGCGTTGTCGCGGAGCGCAACCCGACCAGCCAGGTGTCAACCCGATTGGCTCGCGCGCCGTCCCCTGGCTGTCAGGCCGTTGCTCGGGTGAAGTGCCGGGATGTTGGGACACCCGGCCCTGGGTGGCGGAATATATACGGGTCGCTATGCCGGGGCCGGGCGTCCGCCCATACGGTAACCGCCATCAGCACAATATGTGGAGCATGAAGCTATGCGATGGTTCATTATGCAGAAAACTCTATTCACCATCCTGTCAGAGGGTGAGCATCGACTCACCCACCGCTGTGGGTCACGGTCCCCTAGGCCCAATGAGCCGGGTCTCAAGTGGCTTGGACCAGCCGGAACTCTCCGGCGAGGGATTCCGAGCAAAGCGCGCCGGCAGCGGCCTTGGCGCAACTGGGGGCGGTTAGATCAGGCCGTGTCGCATCGCGGTGATGACCGCTTCGAGTTTGGTCTTGGCGTCGAGTTTGCTGCGCAGGCTGCGGACGTGGTTCCTGACGGTGTGGATGCTGATCTGGAGGTCTGCTGCGATCTGGGCGGTGTCACATACGGCAATCCAAGTGGCGGGTCTATGTCATTATGGGCTTCGAGTGTGAGGGGCCGGTCATTTGACATTTCAGGTTTTGACAAGGCTCTCGTCCGCTCGCGGATGGCACTATCGTGTCACTAGCTGTGTTGTGCGCCAGCGCGGCTGCGACAACCACGGAGGCCGACGACTGACGCCGCGCCGAAGACCCGCTCGTCAGCGATGCCCCAGGCCCGCGCGAGGACACGACCGTCATCCAAGGACTTGAAGTCGAAGAGGTCAGCGAAGCCCGGATCGATCTCGGTCCATTGCAGCACCGGCCCCGTCGACAGCTCCTCTGGAGTCGGGGCCGCAGGCTCCGCAGGGTCGTCCTGCGCAGTGCCGGCTGAGGCAAGCGGGGAGCCCGCAAGGAACCGTCCATCTCCACGCCCTCCGCCAGCCAGCCGTCCAGGGCAACAATTCCTGACTAATCTGGTCGGGTTAGTCATCATGTACCGCTAGCCTGTGGACAATCCGCGACCACTGGAGGAAAACCCCATGGCACTGCGCATCAACGACACGGCCCCCGATTTCACCGCCGACACCACCGAGGGAGAGATCAACTTCCACGAGTGGATCGGCGACGGATGGGCGCTGCTGTTCTCCCACCCGAAGGACTTCACCCCGGTGTGCACCACCGAGCTGGGCGCCGTCGCTGGCCTGAAGCCGGACTTCGCGGCCCGCAACTGCAAGATCGTCGGCATCAGCGTCGACGGCGTCAGCGACCACAACGGCTGGTCGGCCGACATCGAGACGGCCACCGGCAACGCTGTCAACTACCCGCTGATCGGCGACCCCGGGCTCAACGTGGTGAAGCTCTACGACATGCTCCCGGCCGACGCCGGCGACACGTCGCAGGGCCGCACCGCGGCCGACAACGCCACCGCGCGCTCGGTGTTCATCATCGGCCCCGACAAGAAGATCAAGGCCACGCTCACCTACCCGATGACCACGGGCCGCAATTTCGCCGAGATCCTGCGACTGCTCGACTCGATCCAGCTCACCGCCACCGAGCAGGTGGCCACCCCGGCCAACTGGCAGCAGGGCGACGACGTGATCATCGTCCCCGCCGTCTCCAACGAGGCCGCCGCCGAGAAGTACCCCGACGGCTGGGACGCGCCCCTCCCCTACCTGCGGGTGGTAAAGCAGCCCGGCACCTGAGCGCCCAGGCGGGCGCTTGCCTACGCTGCCGGCGATGACGCCGACCATCGCTGAGGTCACGGCCGCGCCGCTGCGCCATCCCGAGGCGCTGGGGCGACCGCAAGCAAGCCAGGCCTCCTGGGATCCGTGGGGGCTGATGCACCCGCTGTCGTATGACCGGGCCTTCGCCGGGCAGGCTGAGCGCTTCGCGCCGCCATGGGGCGAGGTCCTGTGCGTAGCCACCGCCTCCGACGGCACCTTCGGCGTGGGCATGACCAGCCAGGCCGGCCCGGTCACTCCCATCATCAACGACTTCTTCGCGCCCATGCTCGCCGGAGAGCCCGCCATGGCCACCGAACGGCTGTGGAACATGATGACCCGCAGCGCCAACAGCGCCTTCGGAGCATCCGGGCTCGCCGCGTTCGCGGTGAGTGCGGTGGACCTGGCCCTGTGGGACCTGAAGGGCAAGATCCTGGGCGTGCCCGTGTACGAGCTAGTCGGCGGCCCGGCCCGGGACCGCACCCGCTGCTACGCCACCGGCAACGACCTCGACGATCTGCGCGACCGGGGCTTCGAGGCCTTCAAGCTGGCCTGCCCGGTGGGCTCCGCAGCGGCCACCGCCGGGATCGAAGAAGTCGAGCGTCTGGTGGCCGGCGCCCGCTCGGAGGTGGGTCCCGACGCCGACATCATGCTCGACTGCTGGCCGGTGCTCGACGCGGCCTACGCGGTGCGGCTCGGCCAGGCGCTGGCCCCCTACCGCCTGACGTGGATCGAGGACTACGCCCAGCCCGACGACTGGCCCGGACACGCCGACGTCCGCCGGCGCCTGCCCGCACAGATGCTGGCCGCGGGCGAGCGCTGGTACACCGACCGTGTGTTCGCCCACGCCGCCGAGCGGCGCATCGTCGACGTGCTGCAGCCCGACGTGCAATGGGTGGGCGGAGCCACCGCGGTTCTCCGGATCGCGGCCATCGCGGCAGCGGGCGGCATCGAACTGGCCCTGCACGGCGGCTGCAACGACTCCTACGGTCAGCACCTCTGCCACGGGCTGCCCGGCAATCGCTGGGCGGAGATGTTCGTGGGCTGCGGGCCCGGAGAGTCGCTGATGGGTGCCTGGCGCTCCACGCCGGGAATGGCCCCGCCCACCGACGGTTGGCTGGTGCCCAGCGACGCGCCCGGCTTCGGCATAGACCTGACCCGCGAGCAACTCGAAGCCGCCGTCGCCTGAGCATCCAGCCCCGCCGGCGGGCCGGGTCCAGAATGTTGGGGCGATTTCTGTGCCTGGGCGGCCCAAGACTCGACCGAGAACCAGGGGGCCGGGCGAGCCGGTCAGTTCACGATGGTGACGCCCGCGACAGCCATCTCCTCCAAGGCGGCCGCAGACGTGTCGGAGGAGACACCGGCGCAGTGTCCGACCAGCACCGACGTCTCGAAGCCGGCCGCGGCCGCGTCCACCGCAGTGGCCCGCACGCAGTAGTCGGTGGCTATGCCCACAACATCGACGGCCTCGACACCGCGCTCGGTGAGCCAGTCCCGCAGGCCCACGTCCTCGCTGGATCCCGAGACCCCCTCGAAGCTGCTGTAGCCGCTGCTGTACTGGCCCTTGAGGAACACCTCGTCCAGCGCCACCTGCAGTCGGGGCGAGAACGCCGCGCCCTGTGTGCCCGCCGCGCAGTGCAGCGGCCACGACGTCACAAAGTCGGGGTTGGTGCCCGGCGCGGCGAAGTGCTCGCCGGGGTCGATGTGCCAGTCCTTGGACGCGACGACATAGCCGTAGCGGCCTCCGGCCCGGTCGAGGCCGACAAGGCCGGTGATGGAGTTGGCCACTGCGTGCCCGCCCTCCACGGCCAGCGTGCCGCCCTCACAGAAGTCGTTCTGCACGTCGACGATGATCAGAGCCTTCTGCATCCCAGAACCCCCTTGGTCAGCTTGAAGGGCGCCGTGGCTCTGCGCTGCCTGCCCTTCCGCTCCGTTCGGAGATTCTGTCGCGGCGGGCGCCTCCATGCCCACCCATTCGGTGGGAATGGCCGGGGAGCGGCGGGGGTGCGGAACCCGGTCCTCGGGTCGCAGACCCTGGCGACGCTCCGCGCAACGGCGGCGGGCCGCCGCGGGATCGTCTCGCCAAGCCCGCTCACCGCCGGCCATCAGCACGACTTGGGGGTCGTGACCGCCTGCTGGCCCGGTCCCGCCCGCCGGCGACAGCACCTCCGCCTTCCAGTAGCCGTCGACGTCGACGGTGCGATGCACCTGCTTGCGGCCGCCTACGGTGGTCTTGCCCGGCGAGAGTTTGCCCACCGCCCGCAGGGGTGCGCCGGCGCCGGCGCCATCCGCGATGGCCACAAGCTTGTACACCACCGACGCGGTGGGATGGCCCGAGCCGGTGACCAGGCTCGTACCCACCAGATAGGCGTCGATGGGCGCGGCCGCGTCCTCCAGCTCGGCCACCCGGAACTCGTCGAGGTCCCCGGAGGCCACGATGCGGCAGTCCCTCGCGCCGAGCAAGTCGAGCAGGGCCCGGGCCCGGATGCTGGCCGCCAGCAGGTTGCCGCTGTCGATGCGCACCGCGCCGATATCGCGCCCCACCACCTCCACAGCTCGGCGAATGCCCTCAAGCACGTCAAAGGTGTCGACCAGGTAGGTCGAACCAGTGCCGAGGGCATCGCGCTGAGCCCTGAACGCGGTGTGCTCGTCGGAGTGGGCCAGCACGAAGGCGTGGGCGGTTGTGCCCCCGGTGGGGATGCCGTAGCGTCGGCCCGCCTCCAGATTGGAGGTGGTGTCGAAGCCGCCGATGTGGGCGGCCCGGGCCGCGGCCACGGCAGCATCGGGGTCCGTGCGGCGGCTGCCGCCCTCGATGAGCAGACGACCGTCGGCCACGTCTCGCACCCGGGCCGCCGCCGATGCGACCGGACAGTCGTGGTTGATGATCGACAGCACCACCGTCTCGAGGACGACGCACTCGGCGAAGCCGCCCTCGACGGTGAGCACCGGAGAGTAGGGGAAGAACAGTTCACCGTCGGGGTAGCCGGTCACATCGCCGCTGAAGCGGTACGAGCGCAGCCATTCGACCACGTCGGGGGCTGACACGACGCCCGCGCCGACGAGATGGTCAACGGTCTCGTCGTCGAAGCGGAAGCGCTCGATGGCATCGATTATCCGGTCCGCTCCGGCCATCACGCCGCAGGCCCGGCCTGCCGGCAGCCGTCGGGCGAACGCCTCGAACACAGCCCGGCGCTCGGCGATCCCCGACTGAAGGGCCGAGGCCACCATCGTTATCTCGTAGTGGTCGGTCTTCAGGGCGACGGAGGCGCCTCGGTCCACGTCATGAACGCTACCGCTGCGCCGGTTCGTAGGCTCCCGAAGTACCGCGTGCGGCTACCGGTCACCATGCGACTCTGTGCAGAAACGCCGCTCTGAGCGGCGAGACTGCGCAAGTTTCGTGGAGAGAACGGACACGCCGCAACCTCCGAAGGACCACACGATGGCCAGCCCGTTCCATGTGATGCACTCCGTCTCGGCCGACCGCTCCGAGCTCGCCGGCAAGACGATCACCGCCGACACCCGGCGCCGGGTGTGGGCCTTCGCCCGTCCCTACCGCTCTGCCATCGTCGCCTTCGTCGTCACGGTCATCGCGGCCACATTCCTCGGGCTGCTGCCTCCGCTGGTGATCCGGGAGATCTTCGACTCGGCCATCGCGGACGGCGACAGCGGCTACCTGAACCTGCTGTTCGCGGTGCTGATCGCCACTGCCGTGGGCGAGGCGCTGCTGTCGCTGGTGGAGCGCAGGCTCAGCTCCGGCATCGGCGAGAGCCTGATCTTCGACCTGCGACTGCGACTGTTCGACCACGTGCAGCGCATGCCGCTGGCGTTCTTCACCCGCACCCAGACCGGCACCCTGGTGAGCAGGCTCAACAACGACGTGATCGGCGCCCAGCGGGCCTTCACGGGCACGCTCGGCGCGGTGGTCGCCAACATCATCACGCTGGCCGGGACGCTCATCGCCATGTTCGTGCTGGAGTGGCGGCTCACCCTGCTCGCGGTGGTGATCCTGCCGGTGTTCGTGCTGCCGGCCCGGCGGGTGGGCCGGGGCCTGCAGGCCATCACCCGCGAGGGCATGAACCTCAACGCCTCGATGAACAACACGATGACCGAGCGGTTCAACGTGGCCGGAGCACTGCTGGTGAAGCTGTTCGGCCGCCATGACGACGAGGCCGCCGACTTCTCCGATCGGGCCGGGCGGGTGCGCGACATCGGGGTCCGCAGCGCCATGTACTCGCGGGTGTTCCTCATCGCCCTGACCCTCGTGGGGGCGGTCGGAACGGCCATGGTCTACTGGCTGGGCGGCCATCTCGCCATCGACGGCGCCCTCACGGCGGGCACGCTGGTGGCGCTGGGCCTGTACACGGTGCGGATATACGTGCCTCTGACGAGCCTGTCCAACGCCCGAGTCGACGTGATGACGGCGTTCGTGAGCTTCGAGCGGGTCTTCGAGGTGCTCGACACCCCCAATCCGATCAATGACGCCGACGACGCCCGCGAGCTGACCCGGTCGGGCGGGCGTGTCGAGTTCCGGGGAGTGAGCTTCCGGTACCCGTCGGCGGAGGACACGCCCGCGTCGCTCGGCATCGAGGCCTCCGCGGGACCCGACGGGAGCGGAAGGGCACCAACCGACCACGAACACACCGGGGACATGACCGGGGGCGTCCTGCCCGAGGTGCTGTCCGGCGTCGACTTGGACATCGCGCCGGGCCAGATGGTGGCGGTGGTGGGGCCGTCGGGATCGGGCAAGACCACGCTCGTGTCGCTGGTGCCGCGGCTCTATGACGTGACCGCGGGCGCGGTGCTGATCGACGGCGCGGATGTGCGCCGCCTCACGCAGGGGTCGCTGCGGGCCGCCATCGGCACAGTCACGCAGGATCCGCACCTGTTCCACGACACCGTGGCCGCCAACCTGCGATACGCCCGCCCGAGCGCGTCGGACGACGAGATGGCGGAGGTGTGCCGGGCCGCCCGCATCCATCACGTGATCGATGCCCTGCCGGACGGTTACCGAACCGTGGTGGGAGAGCGCGGCTACCGGCTGTCGGGAGGCGAGAAGCAGCGTCTCGCCATCGCCCGGATGCTGTTGAAGGATCCTGCCATCGTCATCCTCGACGAGGCCACGTCGCACCTCGACACCGAGAACGAGGCCCAGGTGCAGGAGGCCCTCGACGATGCGCTGCGGGGTCGCACGTCGCTGGTGATCGCGCACCGGCTGTCGACTGTGGTGGACGCGGACGTGATCGTGGTGCTCGACGAGGGGCGGATCGTCGAGTCGGGCACGCACGACGAGCTGCGCCACGCCGGGGGCCTGTACGCAGAGCTGTACGAGGGTCTGGTGCGGGCCGAAGCGGCCGAGCGGACCGACACACCCGAGCGGACCGCGACGCCGGAGCAGGCCGACACACCCGAGCGAGCCGACACACCGGAGCAGGCCGCATCGTGACCGACCTCACCGCCGGAGACCAGACCCTGACGGTGGGCGAGTTGGCCCAGGTGCTTCGCTGGACCTTGGACGAGGCCTTCCCTAGTGGCGTCTGGGTGGCCGGGGAGATCGACAGCCTCAGCCGGGCCCGCAGCGGCCACGTGTACTTCGACCTGGTCGAGCGCCCTGAGCACGCCGAGCCCGGCGCGCCGCCCGAAGCCTCGGTGAGCGTCGTGTTGTTCCGCGACGACAAGGAGCGGGTCAACACGACGATCAGGCGGCACGGCAACGCCATCCGCATGGCCGACGGGCTGAGGGTGCGCATCCAGGGGATGCTCGACTTCTACCCGCGGCGCGGGCAGCTCCAGTTGCGGATGACCGCCATCGACCCTACCCACACGCTGGGTGCTCTCGCCGCGGACCGTGAGGCCCTGCTGCGAGTCCTCGCGGCCGAGGGGGCGCTGCGCCGCAACGCCAGCACTATTCTCTCGCCGGTTCCGCTGCGGGTGGGTGTGGTGACGTCGATGGGTAGCGCCGCCCACGCCGACATGTTGCGGGTGCTGGACGGCAGCGGCTTCGCGTTCCAGGTGTTCGAGGTCGACACGCCGGTTCAGGGCACCGACGCCCCCGAGGCCATCGCGGCCGCGACCAGAGCCGCGGTCGGCGCTGGGGTCGATGTGGTGGTGCTGGCCCGCGGGGGCGGCAGCCGCACCGACCTGGTCGCCTTCGACCATGAGCTGGTGGCCCGAGCCGTCGCCTCGTGCGAGCGTCCGGTGTTCACCGGCATAGGCCATGAGACGGACCGCAGCGTGGCCGACGAGACGGCCCACACCGCCTGCTCCACGCCTACGGCCGCGGCGGAGGCCGTCGTCCAGCTGGTCGAGGACTGGCTGAAGACGCTCGACGGCGCAGGCCGGTCGATCGCGGTTCGGGGTCGCCGAGCCCTGGCCGCGGCCGAGCACCGAACCGACAAAGCCGCCGCCGACACGGCCCAACAAGCACGGGCCGCGTCGCGGCGGGCCGGGCGCAACCTCGAGGCCGCGGGCCAGCGGCTCACCCAAACGGGACGGGCCGCCACCGCGCGCGCCGGGCGCAGGATGGCCGCAGTCACCTACCGGCTCGCCCAGGCCGGACCCGCAGCCGAGAGGAGGGGCAGGAGCCGCCTCGACCGGGCCTCGGCCCGGCTGTCGGTGGCGGGCCGTCACGAGATCCGCCACGCCCAGCGGCACCTGGACGCCATCGCCACCAGAGTGCGGGCCCTCGACCCGGCCCGGATCCTGCGACGGGGATGGTCGATGACCCGCCGTGACGACGGGATGCTGGTGCGCTCGGTGCGAGATGCGTCGCCCGGCGACGGCATCGTCACCCATCTGGCCGACGGCGCGCTGGAGAGTACGATCCGTGCTCGGCGCGGCAGCAGCGAGGACCCAACCCGATGAGCACTGAAGAGCCCACGCCCAGCCCCAGCGACGCCGAGGAGCCCGGCTACGCGGCGGCGATGGCCGAACTCGAGCAGATCCTGGAGGAACTCGAAGGCGAGGATCCCGACGTCGACGTCCTGGCGAATCGGGTCGAGCGGGCGGCAACGCTGATAGAGATCTGCCGCCGCCGGATCACCAACGCCGGCATCCAAGTCGAAAGAGTCGTCGCCGCGCTCGACACTGACGCCGCGACATGACCGTTCCCATCCAGGAGCCGGTAGCTCCCCCCGCAGAACTCAAGGCCATCGCGGCCAGGGTGCAGGCCCGCCTCGCTGAGATTCTCGCAGCTGAGCGCCGCCAGTGGGTCGCCTTGGATCCGAGCCTCGACGAGCCGCTCGGCGACCTGGCCGACATGATCCTCGGCGGGGGAAAGCGCATCCGGCCCGCCTACTGCCACTGGGGATGGCTGCTCGGCGGCGGGGACCCCGACGGCGACGGTGCGCTCGACGGCGGCTGCGCCCTGGAGATCCTCCACGCCTTCGCGCTGGCTCACGACGACGTGATGGACGCCTCCCCCACCCGGCGGGGTGCGCCCACGGTGTGGCGCAAGTTCGTGCAGCGCCACCGCGACAGGGGCTGGCACGGCGAGGATCGGCGCTTCGGAGAGGCGGCCGCAGTGCTGGTGGGCGACATGGCCATGGTGCTCGCCGACCGCACGCTGGGGCGGATGTCCCCCGAGACCCGCGCGGTGTGGGACGGGCTGCGCACCGAGCTGAACATGGGCCAGTACCTGGATGTGATCGGCTCGGCCCGGGGGAGCGCCACTGCGGACGAGGCCCGAAAGATCATTGAGCACAAGACCGCCCGCTACACGGTGGTGCGACCGTTGCAGCTCGGCGCGGCCCTCGCCGGACGGGCCGATCTAGCCGAGCCGCTGGCCCGCCACGGGCGTCCCGTCGGGATGGCGTTCCAGCTACGAGACGATGTTCTGGGCGCGTTCGGAGACCCAGCCCACACCGGCAAACCGGTCGGCGACGACCTGCGGGAGGGAAAGCCCACGCTGCTGATGGCCATGGCGAGGGCAGCCGCCACCCCGTCCCAGCTAGAGGTACTGGACTCAGCCGGCTCCGAGATGGATGACGAGACGGTGGCCGCGGTTCAGCGGGTGATCGTCGACACCGGAGCACTCTCCAGCCTCGAGAACGAAATCGCGGAGCTGCTCAAGGAAGCCCTCGACGCGCTCGAAGCACTGCCCGACGTTCCCGCCGCCAAGGAGGCACTAGCGGCCACCGCCCGCTTCGTAGCGCTTCGCCACGCGTAGAGAGGCCGGTCGGGGGACCCGATGGCCCTGGGTGCGTTTCGCCTCCCGAACGGCTGCTGATGGGGCCGGAGACACAACTCGATTACTATCGTAATGCTATGACAGTAATAGATGGCCAATCTGTGCTTTAGATTATCATGATAATCTAAAGAGGATGTTTCAACGGTTGCTGTTTCTGCCAGAGCCCGGGACGGAGACCTTCTTCTTGTGGGGGCCGCGGCAGGCAGGCAAGAGCACTCTGCTCAGGCAGCGGTACCCCGACGGCGTGTGGGTCGATCTGCTCAAAGCGGACGAGTTCCGCCGCTACGTCGCCCGTCCCGAGCTGCTGCGCGAGGAACTCGAGGCGGCGGGTCCCGAGAGGTCCCGCCAAGTGGTCATCGACGAGATCCAGAAGGTCCCCGCTCTGCTCGACGAGGTCCACTGGCTGATCGAGAACCGCGGGCTGCGCTTCGCTTTGTGCGGGTCGAGTGCGCGCAAGGTGAGGCGCGGCGCGGCGAACCTGCTCGGCGGGCGCGCCGTGCGCTATGAGCTGCGGGGCCTGACCGCCGGGGAGATCGGGGAGGACTTCGACCTCGACCGGGTGCTCAACTGTGGATGCCTGCCCAACGTGTACCAGTCCGACCGGCCCCGGCGCCTGCTCGACGCCTACATCGCCGACTACCTGCGCGAAGAGGTAGCCGCCGAGGGTCTGGTGCGGAACCTGCCAGCCTTCTCGGACTTCCTCGACGCGGCCGCGCTGAGCGACGGTGAGCCCGTCAACTACTCGAACATCGCCCGCGACTGCGGCGTGTCGGGGCCCACGGCCAAGGCGCACTTCGGCATCCTCGAGGACACACTGCTGGCGCGTTGGCTGCCGCGCTGGCGACGGCGCGCCAAGCGCCGCCTCGCCGGAGCTCCGAAGTTCTATTTCGAGGACGTCGGCGTCGTTAACCGCCTGGCGCGGCGCGGCGAGTTGCTGCGCGGCTCGGACCAGTACGGCAAGGCGTTCGAGAACTGGATATTCCATGAGCTCTCCGCGTATGTCGCCTACCGCGAGCTCGACGAGCATCTGACCTACTGGCGGCTCCCCAGCGGCATCGAGGTCGACTTCGTGGTCGGCGAGATGCAGCTCGCGATCGAGGCGAAAGCGACCGCCAGGATCACCAGCAGCCACCTCAAGGGCCTCCGCACCCTGGCCGAGGAGCATCCCGGCGCGGGCCGCAGGGTCGTGGTCTGCCTCGAACCCCGCCCCCGGCGAACCGACGACGGCATCGACATCATCGGCGCGACCGACTTCGCCCGGCGCCTCTGGCAGGACGACCTCGTGTAACCGCCGCCCACCGTCAGCCTCGACCCCCACGCGACGCCGCACCCCCATCGAATCTGCGCGGGTATTGCTTCTATACGACGCGAAACTCTTCAGATTCCGCTCACGGATCCGGTCGCGGGCGCCTGGAACAAGGCGAAGGGGACATCGGCAGGAAGGCACAACTTCTGGACGTGCCGGAGAGGCAGCGCCTCCACGAGCAGGCTGGCGCGGACGAGCACCGGCGACGGCGACCGCTGGCCGTTCGTCCAGCAGCTCTATCGAGGCGACTTCGACACGGTTCTGGCGGAGCGGGTCACGCAGTTCGTCGACGGCGACGGCCTCGACGAACTGTTCGACGATGTGGCATCGTTCGAGGTCACGTCGGGCGCGCATCCCGACGAGAGCGCGGCCGCGCTGCTCTCGGAGATCGCCGACGATCCAGAGCCCGCCGTCCCGCCAAGCGTGCTGAGCCCCCTCGCCGTCATCAATCACGGCAATACGACGATGCAATCGACTCTGTGGTGGCCGCACCGGCTCGCCTCGCCGCCCGCGTCGATCGAGTCCAGGACAGCCCGCAGCCTGAGAATCCGGGGCGCGGTCGTACATCAGGCCGTCCGAATCGACCTATCCGAGCCGATCCCTCTCACTGCGCTGACTGGCGCGACGGAGCTCGGCGACCGCCCCGACGACTCCACCCTCGACGACACGAGGCACGGCTCCAGGACCGAGATGCCCGTCTAGGCCCTGCCCGTCTAGGCCCTGCCCGGCCGCAACCGCGCCCCGCGCACCACAAGTTCGTGAAGGCTCACCTATTCATGCAGATTGCAAGTACTACTTTCAATCTGCATAGCAGCGACCGGTCGTCCGAACTTCACGATCGTGACCTCGCATCGGTAGGTTGCGGACGGCAGGGGGAGAGCTGTGAGCACTGTGCGAGCTGCGACGCTGGTGGGGCCCGAGCGGCTGGAGCTGGCAGCCCGGCGCTGAGAGCCACGATGGAGCTGATCGAGTCGACCGGGTTCAAGCCCGAGGAATGAGCCAATCCGCACCTCGGGTCAACCCTGCTGAAGGTGTCGTGCCTCCTATTTTCGCGATGGCTTGACGAATGGCAGTCTCGATAGAGAGACCGGAACATCGATCGGTTGTTCACTCTCATCCCATCTCAAGAAAACAGCATCATTAGAATCTTGGTGAGCTGGCAAGTGGGCGAACCCGACTATTTCCTTGAGGTTCGAACTCCAACCGATGCTCGTAGCGTATCCAGTTGCCCTACCCCCACTTAGCAGCTTCATGGGGGGGACGCGCCGAATCTTTCCGTTGACGATGGGCATCTCATCACGCTCCAAATATGACGATACAAGCTGACGCCAATCAACTCTCATAGCCCACATACGACGTCCGATGTCCTTAGCCTGACCTTCCGCAAGGAGTACATTTCTTCCGACAAAATCACCCTTCTCGAAGTCCACAAAGCGTCCGAGATTTATCTCGTAAGGCGATGCCCTATACGCATCATCTATCAGACCATAACTATGCGCCTTTACGACATCTGGACCAGCTCGTGCATAATCAATGGCGGGAAGCACCATGCCAGCCTCAACGCGAACGATGTCTTGAGACGCGTGCCCACACGGCTCGATCGAGGCCCCAGTAGGTGTAGAGACAAGCGCCTCCCAAACATCATTTCCAGCTTCCGGGGGAACCCAGAACTCATAGCCTTTGACGCCCGTGAATCCCGTGCGCCAAACGTGCACCGGTGCCGAGGAGATTCTTGCTCGGCGGCCGCGTGAGAACTCTAGATCAGACCAGTATTGTCCGGTCGCTTCTTGGAGAATCGACAGCGCGCTAGGTCCTTGCAGTGCGAGAATCCCAAAGCGATCTGTGACGTCTTCAAAATCAACGTCTAGCCAACTGCGCTGCTCCGACAGCCATCGATTCATCAACCCTGCTGTGACGATGAAGTCAGTCTCGCTAAGTCGTAGCAGCATGCCTTCAACGATGACCTTCCCATGATCATCGCACCATGGTGTGTAGTATGCATGATCGATGGAAATCCGCGTCGCATCGCGCGGAATGAGTCGATTGATGAAACGCTCTGCATCCGGCCCATGAATATGAATCTTGGCCAGAGGTGACTTGTCCTCCAGCATTGCAGCGTTACGGATTGCAGCAACTTCCACCGCGATACCGGCAAAGAACTCGGGCAGCGCATTATCACCCCAGGTCACCCAAGCTCCGTTCACATTCGCCATTCGAGCTGCAGCAGTGAAAGGACTAAAGGCGAATAGTCGATCAGTTAGTGGGGAACCAAGGAACTCTAGACTCATCGGATTAGATTTCCGGAGGCAGAACGACAATATTGAGAAGTCGGGCCTCATGATCTCCGCCGACCCACCGGTGAGGCACGTTCGCCACGAATACAATCGTGTCCCCAGCTTCTAGAGTCTCGACTCCGTGACCTTCAAGCTCGACGGAAACAGTACCCTCTAAGACATACAGGATCTCGTCACCGGCATGTGTCCATGCAGGATCGCTTCTGAATCCGGGGGGCACGAGACACTCACGTATCTCCATACGTCGGCGCGGAGTCGATGTGAGCATCCGAGCAAGCTGC
The DNA here is from genome assembly GCA_965219165.1 of Candidatus Aldehydirespirator sp. GTDB lineage: Bacteria > Actinomycetota > Acidimicrobiia > Acidimicrobiales > Aldehydirespiratoraceae > Aldehydirespirator. Next base: position 86,533 of record CBDCMW010000002.1, read on the forward strand.
GGGGGCTCCGCGTCGTCAGCGCTGCCCCACACGCCCTCGTCACGCCGGACAACACTCACGATTGGTTCCGCGCCCTCAACTAGGAGTTCGGGTGCGGTAATCTTGAGTGCGCCTGCGATTCTGTAGAGCGCGCCCAGACTGACGTTCGTCAACCCGTTCTCGACCTGGCTCAGAAAACCGGTGGACAACCCCGTCTCCCGGGCTACGTCTGCGAGCGTCATTCCCCGGTCGGTGCGGACGAGGCGGATCCTCTGTCCGAGCAGCGCGATGTCGACCGTTTCGCGTTCGCTAGACACGGCATCATTCCTTGTTCTCTGCATCGTTGCGCTCCTTCACGGGCGGGGTACAGGGGTCGCCAGGTATCTCGGCATATTGGTCTCACGGCTGCTGGCAAGGAGGGCCACGAGCGCAACTGCGTATTGCGCGGCAAGCCAGATCTGGCCGGGTAGGGACACATCAGGACGGACCACAAGAAGAACGAGTGAGGCCACAAACACTGCCGCCAGCGGGCCAATGGTTCGTAGCCCGGCCGCCTCGGTGCGTCTGAGACTTCGCCAGAGCAGGAATGCGGCGATGACGCCGATCAGCATCCACACCGACGCCGGAACAGCTGACTCCGCCTGGAGTCTCAGCTGGAGGGCGTCGGCGGCGCCGAACAGCAGTGCGCCGATCAACACGCCAGCAGGCCGCCATCGGCCGAACACCAGGATGGCGATCGCGATGAAGCCCCGTCCTGACGTCATGGCCTCTCGGAAGACGCCGACCGAGCCGACGGACAGGTAGGCGCCTGCCAAGCCTGCGAAGGCGCCCGTTATCGACGTCGCCACCCACTGTGTGCGAAGAGGGCTCACTCCGGCGGCGCTCGCGGAAGACGGGTTCTGTCCCGTCGCACGGATCTCGAGTCCTAGGCCGGTCCGACCGAGCATCAGGGCAACCGCCCCGATCAGCAGGAACGCAACATATCCGAGCAGATTCTGCTCGAAGAGCGCCCCGCCGATCCAGGGGATCTCGCTGAGGACGGGAATGGCGATCGGGTCGAGTCTGTCGATCGGTGGCGAGCCGTCGGGAAAGGCCCGCTCCAGCGCGTAGTTGGTGGCGCCCAACGCGAGGATGTTGAGCCCGATCCCGACGACTACCTGGTCTCCTCGCAGGCCTATCGCGACGGTAGCCATAAGGAGGCCCCCGAACCCTCCGGCCAGAATGGCGGCCACGATGCCCACAGTGATGCTCCCACTTCCCTCTGCCGCCCAATAGCCGACGAACGCGCCTGACAGCATCATGCCTTCGAGTCCCAGGTTCAGCACTCCGGAGCGTTCGGAGATGAGCTCGCCGGTCGCGGCCAATAGCAGCGGGACCGCCAGCCGGACGGTGGCTGCCAGCCACAGCGCGTCGAAGGGATCCATCACAACCCCGTCGCCGTCTGATGCACCGCGTCGCGTTCAGACGCTGCCGACCGGAGACGTTCCCAGCGATGCTCGAGCAGGACACTGGCCGCCACGGCGAGGATGATCAGACCCTGTACCACCAGCACGATCTCGGAGGAGACCCCCGCTCGAGACTGCAGCGCACCCCCTCCTTGGCGCAGGGTGGCAATGAGGAGGGCCGCGGGCAGCACGCCTGGAATCGAGTTGCGAGCGAGTAGAGCGACGACGATGCCGTCATATCCATAATTCGCGCTGAAGTTGTCGGACACCGTTGTGATTTCGCCAGCCAGAATCCGGGAGCTGCCGGCGAGGCCTGCCAGCGCGCCCGACATGAGCAGGGCAAGCACTCCGAAGCGGGTCGGAGACACGTCCATGTGGCGGGACATTTGGGGATTGGCACCGACCATGTCGAAGCGGAAGCCCAACGTCGTCCTGGCCAGCACGATCCAGGTGAGGCCGATCAGGGCGACCACGAGGACAACATCCCAATGGAGTGCGGTGCCCGCGAACATCTCGGGCCACTGGGCCGAGTCCCTGACGCTCTCGCTGCGGGCGAACCCGCTGCCCTTGTCCTGCATGGGCCCCCGAATGAGCCAGGCGAGCACCTGGATGGCGATGAGGTTGAGCATCAGAGTGGTGAGGATCTCGCTCGCTCCGGCTCGCGCCCACATCCATGCCGCGATGCCGGCATAGAGCGCTCCGCCAACGAGTCCAGCCGCCACGGCTACCAGCAGATGGGCCGGCCCCAAAGGCATCTCGACGTTGATGCCGACCCATCCCGCCGCCAGCCCCCCCGCGATGATCTGCCCCTCGAGGCCGATGTTGATGCGCCTCACCCGGAAGGCCACGATCCAGCCGGTGGCGGCGAGCATGATCGGGATGAGTTTGCTGAGCGTCGACGCGGCCGGGCGAGACCCGCCGTACGCCCCCTGAAACAGCGCGTCGACCACTGCTCCGAGATCGTGGCCGTTGAGAACCAGGATCAACGCCGATGTCAACAGAGCTAGACAAAGCGCGACGCCGGAGGCCAGCACCGGTCGAAAGGCGGTGGATCGAGTCGGCTGCCACCTCACGCCGACGCGCCCGTCATCTTCAGGCCAATGTCGGTGAGGTCCGCTTCACCGGGGCGCATCACCTCGCTCGGCCTGCCTTTGAACAACACGACGAACCGGTCCGACAGAGCCAGGATCTCGTCGAGCTCCTCTGAAATGAGCGCTACCGCGCCGCCCGCGGCCCGGAAGGTCCGTATGACCTCGTAGACGAACTCGATGGCGCCGACGTCGAGGCCTCGGGTCGGATGGACGGCGACGAGCAACTCCGGGCGGTTGTGCATCTCGCGTGCGATCACTGCCTTCTGCTGGTTCCCTCCCGAGAGATCGGAGAAGGCGGCGTGCAAACCCGGCGCGCGGATGTCGAACTGTTCGCACAGTCTCGTGCAGTGCTGATCGATAGCGCCGAACTGCAGCCACCCCCGCTTCGACAGCGGCGCGACGGCAAAGTCGCGATACATCAGGTTGTCCCGCAGCGAGCGATCGACTGCACTGCCGACGGCATGCCGGTCGGCGGGAATCAGCCCCGTGGCTGAGCGTCCATCGTCCCCCGGGCTCGACGTCTCCGGCGACGCGTAGTGCAGTACCTCGCCCTCGGTCAGCGCTGCCAGCCCAGTCAACACGTCGGCGAGCGTGCTCTGGCCATTGCCCTCCACCCCAGCAACCCCGAAGACTTCACCCTGGTGCACGGTGAAGGACACGTCGTCGAGATTCGCGTCGTGCAGAGCTGAGGCGGTGGAGACCGATCTCAGCTCGAGGACTGGATCTCCGGGTGTGTTGGGGGCGTTCCTTGAGAGCAGCGAGACGTCTCGGCCCACCATCATCCTGGCGATGGTCTTCTCGTCGGCGTCGGAAGCGTCAACGGTTCCGATCTTCTGGCCGCGACGCAGCACGGTGCAGCGGTCGGCGACGGCAAGGGCTTCATGGAGCTTGTGATCGATGAAGACGATGGACTTGCCGTCCTCGACCAGCGACCTGATCACCTGTTGGAGGCCGGTCCACTCGACCGGTGACAGCACCGCCGTCGGTTCGTCCATGATCAGGATCTCCGCCCCTCCGAAGAGGGCCTTGACGATCTCGACCCGCTGCTGGAGCCCGATGGGGAGGTCGCCAACCGTGGCGTGCGGGCTCACTTCCAAGCTGTGCTGCGACGAGAAGTCTGCGAGTTCCGACGCGAGCCGGGAGAGCCGGCTGCGTCGCCACCACGGGATCCCGAGGGCCACGTTCTCGCAGACCGTGAGGTTGTCCACCAACTCGAAGTGCTGAAACACCATTCCGATTCCGGCTGCCTTGGCGTCGCGGGGACTGCGGAGCCGCATCGGCTGGCCGTGAACTGAGACGGTTCCCCGGTCAGGGCGCACGAGCCCGTAGAGAATCTTCATCAGTGTGCTCTTGCCCGCTCCGTTCTCGCCCAGCAGGGCGTGGACTTCGCCCGCGCGGAGGTCGAAGTCGACATCCGAGCAGGCGAGCAGGCTTCCGTAGGCCTTGCTGATGCCCTCAGCGTGCAGCACCGCAGACGACGCCGGTTCCGAAGGAGTCTTGTCTTGGTGTCCCGGCACAGCCGATGGGGTGTCCTCGCCGGATCAGGATCCGGCCGCGAGGTTCTCGGCGCGCTTGCGTGACACGAACGGGGGATCGACCACCGTGGCCCGTATCTCCATCGTCGGGAACTCGCCGCCGCCCCAGCTGATGGCGACCTCTGTTCCCGGCTCGGTCAACTCCACGTCGATGCGGCCGAAGGAGAACACTCGGCGAACTATCGGGCTGTAGCAGACGCTCGTCGCCCATCCAACCTGCTGCCCATCGTGGACGATCGGGAAGGCCTCGGGAAACAGCGGATGGGGGAATTGGATCGGCGGCGGCGACGGTTCGTCCCTGAACTGAGCCGCGTACAGCTCGATCACGTCGTCGCTGTTCCAGACCAGCCCCTTCATCCGCCGGGCCGGGCCGCCTGCGTCAATCTCCGCCTGCAGCGCGGCCTTGCCCATGAAGTCGTCCTCGCGGTCGAGTCCTACGAGATAGTCGAGGTTGAGCTCGAACGGTGAGCAATAGCTCATCTCCGGATCGAGCTGGTTGCGGCGCAGAATGCCGGGATCCCCCTCGAAGGCGCACTGATAGTCGAAGTGCAGCATCACCAGCCCGGCCTCGGCCCGGGTCAGCCTCGACGTGTAGTTGCCCAGGAAGCCGAGTCCGTGCTTGCGACCCACTTCGACGAGATGAGCGATGAGGTCGTTGGTTCGATCGGCCTCGACGTAGATCTCGTAGCCGACCTCGCCGGTGAATCCCTGCCGCAGGATCTCACACGGTATGCCTGCGATCTCGGTGGCCTGCAGCCGGGAGAAGCGGAGCCTGTCCATCGACCGCCCGGCGGCGTCGTTCATCAGCGCGGTGGAGTTCGGTCCCTGGATCGACATCAGGCAGTACCGGGTGCGGATGTCCTCGATCCGCACATCGAAATGGCCGACCTCTACCACGTCACGCAGCCAGCTCTCGATCTCATCCGTCGTGATCATGTACGCGTCCTGCGACACACGCGTGATCAGAGGATCCTGGACGACCTTCCCGTCCTCGCGGACCAACACCGTGTACATCGACTGGCCGACTTCAATGTCGGCGAAGTCCTTCCTCGTCTGGATGAACCTCATGAACGCGTGAACATCCGGACCCGAGACGTTGAACTTGCAGATCGGACTCCAGTCGCCGATCACCACGGTCTCACGGAGCTGGAGCGCCTCCCGGTGCCAGCCGACGTACTCGTCCACGATCAGGAACGGGCCCCATTGCGTCCATTTCTGGGCCTTGCTGGCCAACTCCATCTGCCCGGCGCCGGGAACGAAGAACATGGGCCGCTCCGCTCCCAGCGGGAGGTCTGTTCTCATGGCCAACTGGTACCGATCCTGGCCGTAGGCGCCGCGACAGTTCTCTACCTCGTGCATCGCCTGTCTCTTGGTGATGGTCGTGAGTTGCTGAGGCTAGACCCCGGGCGGCAACTCGATGGATCCGTCGTTGATACCGGCCAGGAGGTCGGCAACCGTGGCCTCCAGGTCCGCGGAGGCGTAGTCGGGGCAGAGCACGAATGACTGGATGCTCGGGTCCTCGACTCCCCACAGAGTGAGGTCGGTCGGCATGGAACCTGCCAGGAACGCCGACACCATCGTGTCGACCTGAGCGAGGGAACTCAGCGTCGCCGTCCCCACCAGCTGGGTCGAGCGACCGCATTGGGGGAAGATGACGCTGAAGATCTTGACGTCTTCGCCGCTCTCGTCGACCGCTTGGAGCACGCCCTCGAGTCCGGAGTTCACGAAGGCGAAGAGGACATCCGCGCCGGCCGCGATCTGGGCGGCTGCAGCTTCCTTCGCGCCCGTTACGTCCTCGAAGTCACCGACGACGGTGGAGACGGTCTCGATCTCGGGGTTCACAGAGGTGGCCCCGCCCGAGAACGCGTCAGCCGACTGGGTTGTGGGCGGGATCTCAAGCCCACCGATGAATCCGACCTTGTTGGTCTGCGTGAGGTCGGCGGCGATCACACCGGCGGGATAGGCGGGCACGCCCTGGCGGACGATGTAGATGTGAAGATTGGCATCGTCGGTGGCCTGCCCGTTGACGATCGCGAACTCGACCTCGGGGAACTCGGGCGCCACGATCGTGCCAGCCTCGGCGAACTGGGCGCCGACGCCTATGACGAGATCGTTCGTCGCCGCGAGATTGCGCAGGGCGTCAACCGTTTGCTCCGGGTCGCCGGCGTTGTCCTGCACGGCGATCGTCAATCCGTAGGCCTCCTCCGCCGCAAGCAGCCCGTCGTAGTAGGACTGACTGAACCCACCGTCATTCCTTGCGGTAGGCAGAGCGAGGCCGACCGTCGGCGGCTCTTCAGCCGGCTCCTCCACGGCGGGTTCCTCTACGGCGGGTTCCTCTACGGCGGGTTCCTCTACGGCGGGTTCCTCTACGGCGGGTTCCTCCGCGGCCGTTGTTGCGGCCGGGGCCGATTCGTCGTCGGCAACTTCGCTGTCGCCGTCGTCGTCACCGCAGGACGCTGCGACCAGAGCGAAGGCGAGGAGCAGCGGAAGAAGTCTGAGTGCTCGAGTTGACACGATCCCTCCAAGCGTGTGCTTGTTTGATATTTGTAAGACTTGACAGTAGCAGTAGAAGCTGAGTCGGTCAAGGGCCCAGTAGTTGATGAATAGTAAATACCTGTTCAATAGCAATATCTTGAGAAGTTGCTACTAAGGCTGAGAGGTACAATCGGATCTTGAGTTTACTAGCATTAAACCAGCGTCCCACGCCGCAGTGCATGGACAGCGGGGCTGAGCCCAGCGAGGAGACTGCGTCTCAGGAGGCGCTGAGCAGCCCTTCGAGGGGCGGGCGCGCGTCTCCAAGCCCATCGATGACCACCAGCCGAGTCGCCGGAGCCTCGACACGCTTGATGACTGTGGCAATCTGGGCGAGTAGGTGGTCGCGCAACAGGGAGCGCCCTCAGGTGGCCGCAGTCAGCCCGTCCAGGGGTGGACGGGCTTCAAGGACCCTGACACCGCGTCGAGGATCGGCGCCGCGCTGGCCCTGCGGCACCTAGGCGAGGTTCTCGGTAGCGAGGTCTTGGACGCTTGCGCCGGTGGTGTGGCGGAGTTGGTGTTTGTTGACCTTGTGGGTGGCGCCCTTGGGGAGCTCGTCCAGGATCTCCAGGTAACGGGGTTGGCAGAAGTCGGGGAGGGTGGCCTGGCAGTGGCGTTGCAGGGCGGCCGGGTCGATGGTTCGGCCGGGCTCGGGTACCACCACCAGCTTGACTTCCTCCTCGCCCAGTTCGGACGGCACTCCGACCGCGGCGCACTCGGCCACCGCGTCCAGCTCGCACACCGCCCGCTCGACCTCGGTGGAGGAGATCATCTCGCCCCGGCGGCGGATGGCGTCGGCGGCTCGGTCGACCCAGCGGATGTAGCCGTCGGTCTCGATGGTGGCCAGGTCGCCGGTGTGGAACCACAGGTTGCGGAACGCGGCCAGCGTGGCCTCGGGCTGGCGGTGGTACCCGGTCATCATCACCCCCGGCACACGGGGCCGCACCACCAGCTCGCCCGCCTGCCCCGGCGGTAGCTCGTTGTCGTCGGCGTCCACCACCGCGGCCTCGTACTGGGGCACGGGCCGGCCCGAGGCCCGGTAGCGCATCGGGTCGTCGGGACTGGTCGTGGAGAAGTGCCCGGTCTCGGTCATGGCGAACCCGGTCACCAGCCTCAGCCCGAACCGCTCCTCGAACTCGGCCCGGCGGTCCATGGGAATGCCGGCCGCGCCGTGCATCATGAGCACCCGGTGGTCGCGGTCGGCGGGGCCGGGCTCCTGGCGCAACAGGATCGACGACACCGCCCCGACCACACCCACCTCGGTGGCCCCCGAGCGGCGCACCTGATCCCAGAACGTGCTGGCCGAGAAACGCGACACCAGCGCAGCCCGTCCGTCCACCACCAGCGCCGTGCCCAGCGTCGAGAACCGGGCGTTCACGTGGTACAGGGGCAGGGCCGAGAACAGCACGTCGTCGGTGGTGAGCCCCCACTGCTCGATCTTGATCCGGGCCTGCTCGACACAGAACGCCTGGGGCAGCACCGCGCCCTTGGCCGGGCCGGTGGTGCCCGAGGTGTAGATGATGTTCATCGGGTCGCCGGGGTTCGGCGGCCTGAACGGCGGCGGCTGCTCGCCGGACTCGCGAACCGTGTCGTATTCCAGCACCGAAACTCCAGCCGGGGCCGGTCCCTCGCCCCGCTGCACCACCACCTGCACGCCCGGCGCGGACGGCAGTTGCTCGGCTACCCGATCGACCAGGGAACCGTCGACGATCAGCACCCCCGCGCCCGAGTGGTCCAGCACATGGGCGAGCTGCGCCCCGCGCAGCCCGGCGTTGACCGGGCACTCCACCGCCCCCAGTCGCAGCAGGGCCAGCATGGTGACCACCGCCTCGGGATGGTTGGGCGACATGTGGCCGACCACCTCGCCCGGCCCCACCCCGGCCGCAGCCAGCCCGCCAGCCAGGGCTTCGGCCGCCTCGATCAGCTCAGCCCAAGTCCACAGCCCGCCATCGAAGTCAAGGACAACCCGGTCGGGATGCTCATCGACGCGGTGCGTGCACAGCGACCACAGATCCGAGTACCCCGTGCCGGTCACGATGCTGGGACTCCGCCAAGGGTCGACCGGGTTGCGCGCGGCACACCGGGAGCAGCGAACCAGGAACTGGCAGCGTCTTGCCCCCAATAGGACACGGAACGCTGCCAATTCGGCAACAGGCCAAGGGCTCGCACGAGAACTGGCAGCGTCTTGCCCCCGATAGGGCACAGAACGCTGCCAATTCGGCGGCGAACCGGCGGCCCGCAGCGGAATCGGCTCGGCTTGCACCCCGGGCGTTGCCGCTCAACAAGGAGGGTGAGCTCGCAGTTGCCGGTCATGCGTACACCACCCGGAACATGGGCAGGGTCACGCCCTCGGAGCGATCCTCGAACACGGCTTCGACCCGGTCGCCGATGGCCAAGGTGACCATGTCGGGCTCGACGATGTTGGCCAGCAGGCGGGGGCCCTCGTCCAGCTCGACCACGGCCACCACATAGGGCACATCGGCAGCCCAGGTGTCGTCGTAGAAGGCCACATGCACCTCGGTGAACGTCCACACCGTGCCCCCTCCGCCCATCATCCGCCAGGAGATCTCGTCGCTCCAGCAGCCCGGGCAGAGCTGCCGGGGCGGGAAGAACACCAGGCCACAACCCTCGCAGCACGGCAGCATCAACTCGCGGCGGCTCGCGGCCTCCCAGTACGGCGCGGTCGCGGCGTCGTTCGCGTCGGGACGGGGCTTGCCGGTCATACGCCCCGCCCCAGCACCGGCTCGCTTCCGACCGAGCGCGTCGGCCACCCATGCGGGCCGGTCATACGCCCCGCCCCAGCACCGGCTCGCTTCCGACCGAGCGCGTCGGCCACCCATGCGGGCCGGTCATACGCCCCGCCCCAGCACCGGCTCGCTTCCGACCGAGCGCGTCGGCCACCCATGCGGGCCGGTCATACGCCCCGCCCCAGCACCATGGTGGAGAACGTGGAGAACACGCCACCGTTGCCGTGGGCCACCACCACCTCGGCACCCTCGACCTGGCGGCGCCCGGCCGATCCCTGCAGCTGGCGGACCGCGTCGAGCAGATGGAACACCCCGCCCGCGTGGCCGTGCGACAGCATCCCGCCGTGCATGTTCACTGGGCAGCCCGAGCCCAGCGCGAGCGCCCCCGACTCGGCGTAGGGTCCGCCCTCCCCCTCGCCGCACAGGCCGAGAGCCTCCACCCCGGCCACCACGCTGAACGTGCAGGCGTCGTGGATGTACACCGCATCGGCGTCGGCAACGGTCAGCCCGGCTCGCTCGAAGGCCCGCGCCGCCGACACCGGCCCACCGAGCTCGTGCAGGTCGGGGGCTTGCGACGGGATGTGGTGGGTGGTCGCTGCGCCGTAACCGAGCACGGTCACGTAGGGCACACCCAGACTGCGGGCCCGATCGATGGACGTGACCACGAAGGCCCCGCCCGCGTCGGAGATCAGCGAGCAGTCGAGTCTTCGCAGCGGCGTGGAGATCATGGGCGATGCCTGATGGTCGGCCAGCGTGATCGGGTCGCGCTTGTGGGCATTGTCGTTCAGAGAGGCGTGATGGCGCGACGCAACCGCTACTGCACCCAGCTGCTCGCTGGTGGTGCCGTACAGGTGCATGTGGCGCTGGGCGAACAGGGCGTAGCCGCTGATCATGGCGATCTGCCCGTAGGGGGCCTCGAAGTCCTCGCCGCCGGTGAGGGTGCCCGGTGCCCGGCCCCGGCCGGACCGGCGGATGGAGATGCCGTTATCGCCGTAGGTGCACAGCGCGGCGGTGCACATGCCGGCATCGACGGCGGCAGCGACGTTGAGCAGGGCGCCGTGATGGGTGCCGGGACCGCCCACGTCGGTGACCGCGGCCAGCTCGGGCCGCAAGCCCAGATGCTCGGCCACCCGGGCCGCGTGCAGCATCATCGCCTGGGAGTAGCCCGAGAACGAGAACACGGCGTCGATGTCGTTCTTGGACATGCCCGCGTCGGCGACCGCGGCCACGGCCGCCTCGGCCTGGAGGCTGATGGCGCTGCGACCCGGCAGCCTGCCTATGGCCGTCTCGGCCACGCCGACGATCGCGATGCCGTCGAGCACGCTCACTGCGGCCGCTCCCACAGCCTGGAGGCGGACGCGACAGCCGGACCGGTCACCGCGGCCGCTCCCACAGCAGGCCGTCGGCACCGTCGCGACGCGCGGTCCAGTCCGGCGGGACGGCATGCACGGCGCCCAGGCAGCCGATCAGCGCTGGGCCGTGGATCGCCGCCTCGCCGTCGGCCAGACCGGCCAGGTCGACGACGTTCGTGGGCACAGGATCCGTCGACCATCTGACACCGCGCCGGCTCTGCGGAGCGGGAGGGCCTAGTGCCACGGTGAGCTCACCGGGCCCATCGACCGCGGCCACCACATCGATCCGCACGACGCTATCGATGTCGCCGGAGCCGTCGAGCAGCTCGAGGGCAGCCGCGCCCGGGTCGACGTCGATGCTGGCATCCACAGACCGGCAGCCACCCGATTCCCGGTTGAAGGCAACACTGATCCGGGCCCCAGTCAACGGCAGGCGTTCGGCCTCCAGGTCGAGCCTGGCCCGGCCTAGGAGCCGGCTCAGGACTTCGACCGGATCGTCGCCCGATTCCACCACGGCCTGATAGCGCTGCTCGACGGCGGCTGCGGCCACGCCGCGGGCACTGAAGACGCCGCCGGCCGCGAAGGACCGGACTCTGTCGATGCCGGCCAGGTCCGCAACCGCGCCGGCATGCAGCCCGCCGGCCCCGCCGAACGCGTACAAGGTGACCTCGGCGGGATCGATTCCCGCCTCGGCAAGCAGGCTTCCGACCGCGTTGGCGGCCTTGTTGTGGGCTGCGTCCCACACCAGCCGGGCTGCCTCCACCGGATCTCCATCAGCCAGAGGAGCCAGCACCGACGCGGCCCGATCGGCATCCAGGGCAATATCGCCAGGGAGCACCTGCCCGTCGACCAGCAGTCCCAGTACCACGTCGGCGTCGGTGAGGGTCGGCTCCGTGCCTCCTCGACCGAAGGAGGCCGGCCCGGGCACTGCGCCCGCGCTGGCCGGCCCCACCGTCACGATCCCGGAGCTGCTGGCCGACGCGATGGACGATCCACCCAGGCCGACCGACACGATGCCCGGCACCGGCAGCGTCACCCGGACGCCGCGAACCTCCGGCGCCGGGTCCACCTGGTAGGACCCGGCGCGCACCAGTCCCAGGTCGAGGGTGGTGCCCCCCATGTCGAAGCCGACCACCGCAGCATCGTTGTGGTCGCGGGCGAGGGCGGCGGCCAGTCCCAGCCCGGCGGCAGGGCCCGAGCTGTAGGTGCTGATGGCGGTGGTGCGTGCCATCCGGCTGCACGTGCCGTCCGAGCGGGCCGCGAGCAACGGCACCGACAGGCCCGCCTGCTGCAGGATCCCCTCGGTTCGATAGAGCAGCTTGGCCATGGGCCGGCTCAGGTAGGCGTTGAGGACGGCAGTGCTGGTGCGCAGGTCGTCGTCTTCGATGTCGGCCGTCTCCCAGCCCAGCGTCAACGGCATCGACCGCAGATAGTGGACCGGGTAGCGGTCCCTCACCAACTCTCGCAGCCGGGACTCGGCGTCGCGGTGCGACCCTCGCAGGCTCAGCACCGTCTGGCGCACACCCTGCTGGACCAGGTCGCGGCACACGCTCAGCACCTCCTCGGCCGCCGCGGCCGGATCAACGCCCACCACATGGTCGGGCCTCACGAACACGCCCAGCGCGGGGGCGGGCTCGCTCGGCCCGTACAGCGACTTCTCAGCCCCGGCCTCGACCATCAGCCCCACCGGGTCGCCGGTGCCGGTGACCACCGCGTTGGTGCCGATGGTGGTGGCCAGCCGGAACAGACCTACTTCAGACAGGAACTCCTCGAGGGACACGCCGAAAGCCTCGGCGCCCTCGGCCAGGCACGCCATCGCCGAGCGGGTCAGGTCGAAGTGAGTGGTGGGAACCTTGGCGGCGATTGCCCGCTCGCCGTCGGAGAAGAACCCGTCGGTGAACGTTCCGCCCATGTCAATGCCCACCACGTAGGTCACAGCCCGGCTCCCCTCTTGCGATCGGAGCCCGTGACTCCTGCGCCGGGAGCTGGTCGCCCGCGCATCAGGCCAGGCCGCCTCGTTCGAGATCGGCCACCCGGACGGCAGCGGAACGCACCAAGTCGGGATCGACGCCTGCGCCGAGGGGCGCAGTGACCACGGCCTCGGCCGCGCCCAGTTGTGCTCGTCGGCGCCCGATGCTGCGAGCAAGGGCCTCTGCCGAACAGAACGCGGCTGCGGGCAGATACGCCAGCCCGTCGGCGCATCCATTGGGGGATGCCCAGAGTCGATAGCCGAGAGACGCGGGCGAAGCCGCGCCGGAAGCCGTCGTCACCAGCAGTACGTCTGTGCGCAGGTGTTGGGCGGCTCGAAGGATGGGTCGATGAGCCTCAAACGCCAGTTCGGCATCCAGGCGGTTCCCGGCGTCTGCAGACTCGACGACGACCACCCGCTCGACTCCGCATCCAGCCAGGGCACGGATTCGGGCCGAGGCCAGATCCGAGGCGGCATCGACTGCGTCCTGTAGTGGCGCGCCCGACCGGACTCGGATACTCCATGTCAGCGGCCCCGAGACCAGTCCCACCACCGGAGGCGCCCCCGGCACCCGTGCCAGCCCAGCCGCAACCGCGTCCCCATCGAAATCTGCACGGGTTTTGCTCCTATACGACGCGAAACTCTCCAGATTTCGATCATGGCCGGCCGCGGCGCATGCCGTTGGCGCCTCCGGCGAGCCAGGTCCCGGATCTGCTTGGTCGCCCAGCTCGGCCTTGAGCGCGGCGTTCTCGGCGTCGACGGGCCATGAGGCACAGCAGTAGGCGAGCCCCAGCGCCCTCGTGCCCTCGTCGAGGCAGCGCACCTGGCCGTCGAGGTCGTCGGGCCAGCCCCGGCCCAGCGCCGCGGCGCAAACCGATCCTGGCACCAAGGCCGTCAGCCCTTTCACCGCCGTCTCCTCAAGCATTCTGTTCGCAGAATCCCGCCATATGCACGGGAAATCGCGACCAGAACACCCAGGAGCGGGATCATCGGTGCCATACGCCGCGGGCGGACACAGGCTCCAGCGGGTACTCACGCTCGTCGACCACCTGCACCGGCGACGGGAACTCCCCGTAGTGTCGCAGCGCCTCGGGCGGGGGCCGGCGCTTCGACCAGTCGGCCACAAAGTCCGCGTAGGGTCGCCCCAGCCGCTTGCGCTCGGCCCGGATCTCGGCCCGGCGGGCCGCGGTGGCCTCTGCGTCCACCCGGTCCCGGCCCGGCGCCAGCACCACGCCGTAGAGTGCGGCCGCCAGCTCGGGCGAGGTCACGCCGTCGGCGACGTCGCCCAGCACCGCGGTGGGGTCGCGCTCCAGCACGTCGCCGTAGCCGCCTCCGCAGCCCCGGGCCAGCACCACCACGTCCCCGTCGGCGACGGTCTCGCCCTCGGAGTTGGTGTGGCCGAACACGTACTGGCCCGAGATCCGGCGCCGGTCGGCCAGCTCCCGCACGCTCATGGGCAGATCGTCCGCGCCCGCCGCCATGAGCTCCTTGGCGTCGGAGCCGCGGATCACGATGCGGGGCTGGGCCGCGCCGGAGTAGCCACCGAAGAGCCCGTAGTTCTTGGTGAACCGGCTGCCGGTGCCCACTGAGTTGCTGCGAAGCCCCGGGGTCCCGTGGATCACGAAGCAGTCGGTGAGGCCGACCCCGCCCCGGTAGCGGCCCAGCCCGCACACGTCTGGGTCGAAGCGGTTGCGGAACAGGTACACCCACGGGAACTTGCGCTCCTGCTCCTCGGGTCCGGGGCAGTCCACCACCATGGCCCAGAAGAACCCGGCGCTGTGCTCTCCGTCCAGGTCGAAGCGGGCGCCCTGGCCGGTGGCGTTGCCGTTGGCGGGGCCGCCCGCGATCGTGTTGCCGTACTGGCCGGTGCCGCCGAACTGGATCAGCAGCAGGTTCTCTGCGAAGGGGGCGGCCACCCCGGTGCGGTGCGGGCTGTCGTGCAGCATCCGCATGGCGGCCAGCAGCAGGCCTTGCACCACGACCCGGCCGGTGTGGCTGCCCGAGCCGGTGCCCGCGTCGCGGCTGGGAGCGTTGACGATGCTGGGCGGAGCAGTGAGCTTGATCGGGTCGAACAGACCGATCGACCAGCGAAGCCCGCGGAACACGGTCGGGAACAGCGCGGCGGCCGAGGCGGCCCGGGCCAGGTGCCAGCGCAGATGGAACGGGCCGGTACCGGGCTCGGGGGAGGCGCCGGCCATGTCGATGACCAGCTCGTCGCCCCGCTTGTGCAGCTCGACGGGCAGGCGGATGAGCCCGTCGTCGATGCCGATGGTGTCGAGGAACACCACCGACCGGTAGACGCCGTCACTGAAGCTGGAGATGCGGCGGCGGGCCAGGGTGGCCGAGGTCTTGATCGACTGGCGCAGCCCGGCGGCCACGAAGGCGGCGCCCCGGCGCTCCACCTCCCGCAACAGCTGCTGGCGCAGCCGCACACACACCGCCAGGCGGGCCTTCATGTCCAGGGAGTTCTGCCTGGGGGTGCGCACCGAGTTCAACAGGAACTCGAGATGGTCGGTGTGGAACCGGAAGTCGGTCCCCACCCTCAGCGGCGTGATGTGGAGGCCCTCCTCGTAGCGGCTTCCGATCTCGGGCGACCAGCCGCCCGGCGAGCGCGACCCGGTCTCGCCCTGGTGTCCCCCGCACGCCACCCAGGCCAGAAGCTCGCCGCCGCCGAAGACCGGCATCATCAAGAAGTGGTCGTAGGTGTGCACGCCGCCGGCGTCGGGGTCGTTGAAGAAGAAGATGTCGCCGTCGGCCAGCCCAACGGTCGGGTCGTCGACGTAGTGCTTGAGCACGTACTTGACCGGGCCGTAGTGCAGAAGGGCGTGCAGGATCACCCCGGTGGACATGCCGGCCATGTCTCCCTTGGCGGTGAACACCCCCACGCCGAGGTCGCCGGCCTGCAGCATCTCGGCCATGCTCAGGTACTTGCAGACGTCGCGGCCGTCGTCGATGATCGAGTCGAGCTTGTGCAGGAAGATCTCGAGGTCGACGGGGTCGAGGCTGCCGGCTCCGGCCAGCTCCAGCTCGGTGGGCTCCTCCAGCACCTCCCGGTGAAGGACCTCGGGATCGAGTCCGGGGCCGGGCTTCATGAGCGGGCGCCCGAACCGGGCGACCCGCTCGTCTAGGCCCATGGCGGCCACGTCCGTAAGCCGGGCACCCGGCACAGCGGTCACCGTCGCTCCCCTATAGACGAACTTCCGTCAGTTTTCCACCCATAGGGTGGGAAACCCGCAGGTAGTTCGGAGCGCCGGCGGCGCGGTGATGCGGTCACGGGCTCGTCTCCGTGGCCGCAAGCCAGCCGGTGCGCTGATCGTCGAGGGCGTAAGTCCAGCCCGGAGGCACCGCCACCACCGTGTCGACGTCCTCCATCAGAGCGGGACCCTCGGTCGAGAATCCATCCGGCAGGTGGGCGCGGTTGTGGATGGGCGTATCAATGGCGCCCGCACCGGTCCAGCACACCTCCCGGACGGTGTGGCCCGACGACGTTCCGTTGCCCGCGGCTGCGCCCACCGGCCGGGGTCGAGCCTCCAGGCGCAGCCCCGCGGTGCCGGCCACCAGCCGGAACAGCTGGACCAGGATCCCGCCGTAGGGATGGATCGACCCCGCGCCGTAGGCGGCCGCGAACACCTCGTTGAAGGCACCGCACACCGCGGTCACGTCCTCGGGGCACTCCAGGAGCAGCCGGGGGGACTTGAGACGGACGGTGTGGTGCTGGCCTCCGTAGTTCATGTCCAGTTCCAGCTCCAGCGTCACCGAGTCGAGGCCGAAGCCCTCCTCGGCCATGTCCCGCTCGGCCAGCTCCACCAACATCCTCACCACCTCGTTGAACGCGGACCAGTCGTCGGTGTAGGAGTCGCCGTCGAAGAGCTGGACCATGCGGGTGCGTTCGTAGGTCTGCATCACCGGCATGGTGGCCACCCCGTAGGCGTTGAACTCGCTGCCGTGGGGGAACGTGGCCACCGTGCCCACGTCCGCGTAGCCGGCCACCGCGGCGGCGTGCACCGGCCCCGCCCCGCCGAAGGCGAACATGGTGAAGTCCCGGGGGTCGTGGCCCTCCAGCGCGGTCTGGCGGTAGATCTCCTGGCCCATCACGCCGTCGATCAGACGCCGCACCCGCACAGCCGCCTCGGTCACGTCGATGCCGAGCGGGTCGGCGATGCGGCGCTCCAGGGCCCGCTCGGCCCGGCGCCGGCTCAACGGCATGGCCCCGCCCAGGAACCGGTCGGGGTCGATGAAGCCCAGCACGACATCGGCGTCGGTGACCGTCGGCTCGGTTCCGCCCTGGGAGTAGCAGGCCGGCCCGGGCATGGAGCCCGCGCTGTTCGGCCCGACCCGCAGCTCGCCGGTATCGGTTAGATGCGCGATCGAGCCACCGCCCGCGCCGATGGAGTAGTTGGCGATCACCGGGAGATGGACCCGCCACCGGTCGATCACCGGGTCGAACTCGTAGTTGCGGTCCTGGCCGTCGATCACCAGGCCCACGTCGAAGCTGGTACCGCCCATATCCGCGGTCACCACCCGGTCGAGCCCGTAGTCGCGAGCCATGCAGGCCGCGCCGGCCAGGCCGGCCACTGGGCCGCTGCCCAGCAGGTGCAGGGCGGTGGTGCGGCTGGGCGAGGCCACCCCACCGATGTTGCGGGCCACCAGCAGCGGCTTGCGGCATCCGAGGGCTCTCAGGCGGTCCCCGAGGTCGATGACGTGCTCCTCGGTGTCGGGGGCCAGGAAGGCGCTCAGGATCGTGGTGATGCTGCGCCGGTACTCGTCGAGGCGGGGCGCCACGTCCGACGACAGCAGCACCGGGCAGCGGCCCAGCACCGAGTCCGGGTACTCCCGGCGCACGATCTCGGCCACCCGCCGCTCGTGGGCCGGGTTCATGAACGACCACGCCAGGCACACCGCGATGGCCCGCACGCCCTGGCGCACCAGATGGTCGACCGCGGCCAGAACGTCGCCGGTCTGCAGCGGCATCAGCACCTGGCCGAAACAGTCGATGCGCTCACGCACCCCCACCCGCAGCGACCGGGGCACCAAGTCGTCGGGCCGCTGGGCCCGGGTGCGGTCGATCTGCACCTCCAGGGGCATGCCGTCGGCCCACGAGCGGGAGCGGGCCACGTGCACGGTGTCTTCCTGGCCCGCGGTGGTGATGAGCCCCACCTTGGGCCCGGTGCGCTCGATGAGGGCGTTGGTGCCCACCGTGGTGGAGTACTTGACCGCGTCGGCCGCCGCGAAGGCGTCCGCCGGATCGCAGCCGAGCTGCCGAGCGGCCTCACCGATGGCCGCGATCATCCCGTCGGACAGGTCGGCGTGGGTGGTCAGCGACTTGCCGGTGGCCTGGCGCCCGCCCAGCACGACGAAGGCGTCGGTGAAGGTCCCCCCGATGTCCACGTCGAGCAGGCTCGGCCCGTCGGCGCCGACCAAGCTTGCATCCGCCGCTTCAGCAGATGGCATCGAGGTCGAGTTCTATGTCGTGGGTGATGGGATGACCCGGGGGCAGGTACTCCACGTCGAACATCACCGCGCAGCCGGGGCAGTAGAACTCCACGATCCGGCACCAGTCCGGATGGGGGCTGAACCCGAACTCGGTGGGGGGATCGAACGGTACGTGGATTTCACGCGGGTCCCGGTCGTAGGCCAGGCAGCCCTCCTTGTAGTTGCGCTCCGCCGGACCGAGGTCATGCCCGCACCGGTTGCACAACCATCGCCGGAAGGTCGTGTCGAGGTCCAGAGCCTCAGTGATGCGCCGCCGCCCAGCGTCGGAGTCCGTGGCCACGCAGCGATCCTCCCCCGCCGCCTCTAGTGGCCGGATTGTATACCGCCGTCCCAGAGGCCGAGCGGGTAGGCAGCACTTCAAGAGAAATCCGCGAGAGGCTGGGCGAGGCCGTGGCCCGAGCGGCCCGTGAGCGCAGCGAACAGGAGCGGGAAACACGACGCTTCACCGCGAGGCGGCACTACCTATAGCGCTGTCTCCTAGGCGGGCCTCAGACCGGCCCCTTCCGCCAGCCTGAGGCTGCCCTACTCAAGACTTGTGGCCGGCTTGGCCCGTCCAGGAACCCGCAGCGG
Organism: Candidatus Aldehydirespirator sp.; assembly: GCA_965219165.1. Taxonomy (GTDB): domain Bacteria; phylum Actinomycetota; class Acidimicrobiia; order Acidimicrobiales; family Aldehydirespiratoraceae; genus Aldehydirespirator. The sequence goes on from CBDCMW010000002.1 coordinate 105,246, forward strand.
GAGTTCGAAGCGGCCTGACTTCGGTGTCAGCGCCCCCCGAGGGCACGCAGCCGAGCGTGGCTCATGCGGCGTGCCCAGGGGGAGGGAAGGTGCATTCTCACTACTAGGTCAATGACCGGCACCGTCACTGCCTTTCGGCCAACTGCTCGAGGATCTCGCAGATGTGATCGGGCTCTCCGGTGCGGTGCGTGGACTCAAAGGACCATTGGCCCGGACCGTTGGCATTGGCCGCCCGCACCTGCACGCCATAGAGGGTGTCGGTATCGAGACCGACGATGATCGTCGAGGTCGCGGCGCTGGCGTGGGGCCAGGCCTGCCATTCGCCGCCGCTCTCGATCTGGTCGTCAACGAAGATCAGCTTGCGGTAGCGAAGTTCGTAATGGTCGATCAGGGCGCCGCCCACGAAGTCGGGAGCCGCCCAGCTCACTCCGAGCCCGGTGTGAAAGGAGCTATGACCCGGATCGGGGCACAAGACCGTCGGCCACGCCGGCCGCCCCGGAGGCGCCGCCTCCGGGCCGCCATCGTCATCGGCAATGGTCACGGTGATCTCAGAGGGCTCGCCGATCACACATCCGTTGCGCTCGCAGCCGGTTATGCGCACCGTCACGGTGCCGTCAGGGTTGCCGACGTCGTTGTCGAGGATCTGAACCGCGCTGTCCCACACGTCGACGCGGGGCAGGCTCAGCACGATCCTCGATATCTGCCCCGAGATCGGCACGATCGGCGACTCACGCGTCCATTCGAACGACAGCTCCACGTCGACGCCGCCCGGTGCCGGCCCGCCGCCAGCAGCCGAGAACAACAGCCGGTACAACACCCGCTCATCCTCGGAGAACGTCGAGCCGTCCTCCACCGTCTCACCCACCGTCAGCGTCCAATCGTCCGGAATCACCGTCCCATCGGGAACATGCACCAGCGTCACGACCGTGCGGCCCTCGGAGTCGACCTCGGCCACCTGCAGCGACGCGGCCGTCACGCCGTTGTCCCCGTAGTCGCCGCCGGTCACCGTGTGGGCGATCGTTGCGGAGCCGTGGACCGCGTTGTCATCGGCCGTCGCGGTCACCGTGACGGTCTGGGGGATTTCCCAGTCCTGCGGCATGAACACCAAGGGCTCCGACACCGATATGTCGGCGTCGGCGACGCCGCGGACCTCGGGGCTGATCGTCACATCGTCAGTCGGCTCACGGGTCAGCACCACCGTGTAGGACGCCGTACCGCCCTCGTCGACGGTCAGCTTGTCCTGGTCGACGACAACGCTCCGGTTGTCGTCGTCGACGATCGTGACCGCGGCCTCGCAATGGCGGATCGAGGAGCATGTCCGCCGGACCTCGGGATCCGCGGGGGCGAAGTGAACCGTGAACGGCAGTCCGGGCGATCTTTGCTGCAGCAGACGCAGTGTCTCATCACCCTCGACTTCAGTGTCATCAACGATCGTCAGCGGCACTCGTACCTCTGCCACGAAGGCGTCTCCGTCGGCGACCCACGCGCCTGAAGACGATCCCGGGAACGGAACCATTCTGGAAAAGGCCTCAAAGTCACCCGGTGCGGTCGCCGTGCCCGTCCAGGTCGACAATGCGACGTAGAAGGTGCCTGTGGGTGCTGGGATGTTCGGCTCGATCCTTGCCAGCAGCGCTATCTCCTCGTCGGTTGAGCCGCCACCCTCGGGGAGCATGTACGACGCGGCATTGAGCCGCACCGTCACCAGCGGTTCGCCCACGTAGACCCGCACCGACGCGGTGGGGGGATCGGGGACGTCGAACGGCTCGCCGTCGTCGACGGTGGCGATCACGTCGCCGGTGACCGCGTCCGGGTCCAAGGTCCTGGTGTGGACGCTCAACTCGGCGGAGGTCTCGTTGGCGCCGAAGGTGACGGTGTGCGACAGCCTGTCGGCGTCGATGATCCCGGACGACAGCGTCACGGGCACATCCAGATCGGAGTCCAGGTTGATTGCTCGGGTGATCGTGAAGACCAGTTCGTCGATCCCCTGCAGCGCCGTTGGGTGCTCCGCCGTGATGGTCACAGCGCCCGAGTGGACGATCTGATCGTCGATGGGCGGGGCCGCATCGTCGTCGAGGATTGTGACCGTCGCGCCGCAACCATCCAACGCAGGGCACTCCGAACCGCTGCCGTCCGCGGAAACGAATTTCACGCTGTCCGGAGCGTCGGGTGGCTTCACGAGCTGCATGCTCAGGGTCTCGGCGTCCTCGGCCTCGGTGTCGTCGATGACTGTGAACGGCACCGTTGCTCTCGCCACGAAGGCGTCTCCGTCAGCAGTCCAGCCTGCCGCGGCGAAGCTGAGCAGGAGGCCACCCGCCGTGTAGTCCTCGGGGGTCGTGGCCGTGCCCGGCTGGAAGCCGACCACGGCAGGGACGGCATTGCTGGGTGCGGGCACGTTCGGAGCGGTGCGCGCGATCAACTTGGCATCGGTTGCGACGCCGACGCTCTCGTCGACCGAGTAGGACTCTTCGCTGAAGCGCACCGTGACCAGCGGATCTCCCACATGGAGCCGCACCGACGCACTCGACGGGTTGCCCACGTCGTAGCCGGACCGGTTATCGATGGTGGCGGTCACGTCTCCGGTTGCCGCGCCCGGGGCCGGGTCGTCGGTGGGTACGGAGAGCACGGCCTCGGCCTCGCCCGCGGGGATGGTCGCGGTGTACGACAGCTTCCTGGCTGAGACGATCCCCGAAGACATCGTTACCGAGACGTCCAAGTCCTCCCCCGTCGCCTCGGAGCGGGTCACCTCGAACACGAGAGGGTCGATCCCCTGCAGCGCGGTCGGATTCCGCGCCGCGATGGTTACTTGCGGCTCGGCCTGTTGCGCCCGAGCCTCACTGGCGACAGTGAGGCCCGAGACCGCGACGACCAGTGCGAGAAGGGCGCGCGCTATGGCGATCCCAGGTCGCGCCCGTGCTCGGTCAGGCGGCGTTGGCCCCGCTTGCAGGTCCGGCGATGCAGTGCACGATTGTCTCATCGCCTACTCCATTGCCCGCCACCTCCCAAGGTTTCGGAAGGTGACCGAAGTCACACAGCGGCGGCCGGGGTCGAAGCTGTCCACATACATATCTCCTTATCTTTGAAGTGTATTTGCTATATATTGCAGATAGGGTAGGATCGTATGCGCTCCTTGAAGCCCATGCACGCCAATGGTAGGATGATCGGTATGACGCAACCGAAGGCCAAGATCGCGATCACGATCGCCGCCGACGTGCTGGCCCGCGTCAAGTCGGAGGTCGAGGCGGGTCCCTTGCGGAGCGTCTCGGCCTACATCGAACATGCCGTGATCAACCAACTCGCGGCAGAGGACGACTTCGACTCCTGGCTGACCGAGGCGCTCAAGGCAACGGGCGGACCACTGACCGACGAGGAGAGAGCGGAGGCGCAACGCCTCCTAGGCCACACCGCCGCGTGAGCGGGGTCGTCCTAGACACTGGCGCTCTCATTGCTCTGGAACGCGCCAGCCGCGCCATCACAGGTCTCGTCGCTGAAGCGCGTCGAGCGAGGGAGACGCTCACCGTTCCCGCAGGATGCGTTGCCCAGGCTTGGCGCGATCCTCGGCGCCAGGTCCGGCTCGCCGCCTTCCTGAAGCGGCCCAATGTCGACATAGTCGCCATGGATGCGGATCAGGCCCGGCAGGTCGGCCTGCTTCTGGCCGCGACCGGGGCGTCGGACATCGCCGACGCCCATGTCGCCGTGTGTGCGCTCCGACTCGGCGCGACGGTCCTGACCAGCGACCCGGACGACATCCGGCGGCTAGCGCCGAATCTGTCAGTCCACCGTGCCTAGGTAGTCGCCCGACGGCGTCCTCGCTGCTAGCGCCATCCGGTGTGGCGAGGGAGCGGGGACAGCGCGGGCCACACTGAGGGGGTGAGCGTCCACGAAGCCGGCGATGCGGTCGCGACAGCCGATGTCCTGCGGGAGGCGGGGCGGCGGCGCACGTTCGCGATCATCTCGCATCCCGACGCGGGCAAGACGACGCTGACCGAGAAGTTCCTGCTCTATGGCGGGGCGCTGACAGCCGGGGCCGGCTCCGTCAGAGCAAAGGGCGATCGCCGGGCGACCGCCTCGGATTGGATGGAGCTGGAGCGGCGCCGGGGCATCTCAGTGTCCTCGGCGGTGGTGCAGTTGCCATACCGGGACCGGGTGCTGAACCTGCTCGACACGCCGGGCCACGGGGACTTCTCCGAGGACACCTACCGCGTGCTCTCCGCGGTGGACGCGGCGGTGATGGTGCTCGACGGGGCCAAAGGCATCGAGGCACAGACCCGCAAGCTGTTCGAAGTGTGCCGCAACCGGGAGATCCCCATCGTCACGTTCATCAACAAGTGGGACCGCCCGGCGCGCGACCCCCTCGAGCTTCTCGACGAGATCGAGGACCAGCTCGTGCTCGACCCGGTTCCGGTCACCTGGCCCGTCGGCGAGGGCGAGCGGTTCAGTGGGCTGATCGACCGCCGCCGCGGCGACTTCGTGCGCTTCGCCCGCACCGCCGGAGGCGCCACCACGGCCGACGAGGAGATCGTCGAGCCCGGGCGGGCCGAGATCGAGGAGGGCGCCGCCTGGAACGAGGCCCGCGAGGCACTGGAGCTGCTCGACGCGGCCTCAGCCGAGCTGGACGTCAAGCGCTTCGAGGCCGGGGAGCTGACGCCGGTGTTCTACGGATCGGCCCTCATCAACTTCGGAGTGCGGCTGCTGCTCGACGCCATTGTCGACATGGCCCCCGAACCAGGAGCCCGTCTCGACGCTGACGACGACCCCCGCCCGGTGGATGCTCCGTTCAGCGCGGTGGTGTTCAAGGTGCAGTCCAACATGGACCCCGCCCACCGCGATCGCATGGCCTTCCTGCGGGTGTGCTCTGGCCGCTTCGAGCGAGGCATGACGGTCACCTCCGGGAGGACCGGCAAGACCCTGGCTACCAAGTACGCCCACACGGTGGTGGGCCGGGACCGCAGCACCGTCACCGAGGCCTGGCCCGGCGACGTGATCGGCTTGGTCAACGCGGCCGAGCTGCGGGTGGGCGACGCGGTGCACGCCGCCGACGGCCCGGTGCGCTGGCCTCTGGTGCCGTCGTTCGCTCCGAGCAGCTTCCGGCTGGCCCGCTGCGCCGACACGTCCAAGGCCAAGCAGTTCCGCTCCGGGGTGCGCCAGCTCGACTCCGAGGGCGTGGTGCAGGTGCTGCGCCGGCCCGAGGGCGGCGAGAGCGCCCCGATCCTGGCCGCGGTGGGGCCGCTGCAGTTCGACGTGGCCGAGCACCGGCTGCGCCACGAGTTCGGCGCGCCGGTCCAGCTCGCGCCGGCGCCGTGGACCACGGCCCGCCGAACTGACAAGGCCTCAGCCGCGGTGCTGGGCACCATGTCGGGTGTGACCATCGCCGAGCGGGCCGAGGGCGGCGATTTGCTGGCCCTGTTCGAGAGCCCCTACTGGCTGGCCCGCCTCCAGTCCGACCACCCCGAGCTAGTGCTGGAGCGCCTGGTCGGCGAGGGCTAGCGCCACCGGCGGGCTCGGCGGCTTCCCAATCTGGGCTCCCCCTATCTGATCGACATCGCCCAGAACTCGTCGTGGGCGGAACAGCCGCCGTCGTACTCCCTCTTGTCGGGGTAGTCGGCCAACGAGTCGAAGTCGGGGAAGAACACGGCACGCCCGCCGGAGAAGTCGAGGTAGTCGCCGGTGACGAACGGGCCCTCCTTGCCGAGCCACAGGGCACCGGAGCCGGCGTCGAAGCGGACCAGCGGCTGCGGCAGGCGCACGAACATCCGGAAATGGCCCTGGTCGGGCCGGTACCACGAATCCGTCCTCCACTCGGGCCCCACGTCGACGTACACACATGGAGCCTCAATCACCAGGGTCCCGGCCAGCGCGTGCCGGGGGAGACGCTGCTTGGGGTCCCACGGGAACATCCCGGCTAGAGGCGGGACGGTTTCTCCAGCTTCGATCGCCTCGCCCGGCTCCGGGCCGGTCGGCTGCATCGACGCCGCCCAGAGCGACCCGTGGGCCGCGCAACCCCCCTCGAAAGGCTCTTCGACAGGGGTGTCGCCAGCAGCCCAGCCCACGCTGCCGATCACGGTCACCGCGTCGCCGCTGGTCATCGGACCGTGCCCGGCGACCCAGAGCTCTCCGGAATCGGGGTCGTAGCTGATCAGCGGCAGGGGAACGCGAACCAGCGTGCGCACCGGCGGCCCTTCCGCGGTCACAGCTGCCTCCCCGCCGTCGGTGCCGGTGCCGGTGACGTACACGCACCGCGGCTGGGATTTCAGATCCGGCTCATTGGCGACGCATCGGACCCAGATCTCGTCGGTTACATAGGCACAGGCCGGGGCGATCTCGAGGGTCCCCGACACGGAGGTGTCGCCGAACCCGCCCGTGGGATCCCACTCGAAGGTGTTGGTCAGCTCCCGAGGCTCCGCGGGCGGGTCGCCCCAGCCGAACGGCAGCATGTGGTCGAGTCCGGCCGTCATGCTGCTCGCGTGCCATATCCCGTGGGCGCTGCACTCGCCCTCCACCGTGAGCCGGACGTAGCTGCCGCCCTCGCCGCCGCCGCCCAGTGAGACGTCGTCGCCGCTGGTCATCGGGCCTTCGTCGCGGACCCAGATCTCTCCGGTGTCCGAGTCGAAGCGCACGAACGCCCGGGGCAGCCGCACGAGGTAGCGCTGCAGGTTCCCGTCGGGCATGCGCGTCGTCCGCCCGTCGGTGTCGTCAAGCCAGTAGAGGTAGACGCACGGAGGCTCGATCTCCAGGATGCCGATCGCCGGAGCCGTCATGGCACCCGCCTCGAAATCCGTCGTGTACAGGCCGGCCAGCGGAGGCTCCTGACCGATCTCCGCGGCCGGGTCGGATGGCTCGCCCGGCTCCGACCGCTCGGGCTGCGCTGACGGCCCGGCCTCGTCACCCTGCTGGGTCGGAACCGGCTGCTCGGACTCATCGGACGCTCCAACCGGCTCTTCTACCGGCGGCAAGCTGTCGCCGCCGCCGCAACCGACCGCGATCACGGCCGAGGCGATCAGCGCGGCCGCACCCCGCATCGCGCTCGTCCGCATGGCCCGCGATTGCATCACACTCCAGACGCACATGTCTGGCCTCTGGTTCCCAGGACTGCGAATTGCCCGCAATGGCATCACACTCCAGACGCACATGTCTGGCCTCTGGTTCCCAGGACTGCGAATTGCCCGCAATGGCATCACACTTCAGACGCCCGTGTCCGGACCCTGGTTCCCAGGACTGACGACGGTGCCGCGGGGCAGCATGCCAGTAGCTTGGCGCCATGGCGGAGGTCGATGCGCGACCCAACATCTTGCTGATCGTGTCGGACGAGGAGCGCCGCAACGACTGGCTCGAGGGCGCGGTAGACCTGCCCGCCCACCAGCGGCTGCGCGGCGACGGGCTGAGCTTCGACCGCTACTTCACCCACGCCTCGCCGTGCTCGCCGTCGCGGGCCAGCCTCTACACCGGCCGCTACCTGGCCGAGCACGGCGTGGTGGACAACGTCGCCTTCCCCACCCACACCGCGCTCGACCCGGACATCCCCACCATCGGCAGCCTGCTGGCCGAGCGGAGCTACCGGTCCAGCTATCTGGGCAAGTGGCACCTCGGCCACAGCGAGGCACCCGACATGGCGGCCCACGGGTACCTCGACTGGGAGGGCAACAGCCGCTACGCGGTGCGGGGCTTCTACGACGGCGAGACCAAGTACGCCCGCTACTACGGGATCGGTGGCGGGGTGCGGCGCGACGGAACCACCGACGAACGCGGCAAGCTCTTCGATGTGGACGCCGAATTCGACGACCACGACCACGAGTGGTACGAGACCGAGGAGGACCCCCACGAGCTCGTCAACCTGGCCAACGACCGAGGCCGCCGCAACGAGCTGCGCGCCCTGTTCCGCCGTCTGCTGGACTATGAGGCAGAGGAGCTGACGCTGACACCATGACCTACACCACCGCCACCACGGACACCTCAACCAACGGCGCGACTGCCGACTCGGGCGCCGACGCCCACGGGGGCCTCAAGCCCCGGGCGCCGGTGGCCGACTGGACCACGGACTTCGACCACGTCGACCCCGGCTACGCGGCCCGCGCCCCGGAGATCTGGGACGAGCTGCGCGGCGAGTGCCCCGTGGCCCACAGCGACCGCTACGGCGGAACCTGGCTGCCGGTGCGCCACGAAGACGTATGCGCCATCGCCAAGGACACCGACACGTTCAGCTCCAACGGCGTGGTGGTGCACGACGGCCGTCCCGAGATCCCTCCCCCGGTGGGGTTCGCCCCGCCGATCACCAGCGACCCGCCTTTCCACCGCATCGCCCGGGAGTTCCTGCTGCCAGCCTTCGCGCCCAAGCCGATAGAGGCCAAGCGCGAGGCCACCCGCGAGACCTGCCGGGAGCTGCTCGACAACGTCCTGGCCGACGTGGAGGCAGGCCGAACCGACATCGTGGACGCCGCGTTGGGCTACACCCAGCACATCCCGGTGCGGGTGATCGCCGACATGCTGGGCGTTCCCCGCTCCGACGGCGACCAGTTCCGGGTCTTCATCCACCGGATCATGGAACAGCCCGGAACCGAGGAGCGGGTCGAGTACGAGGACTCGATCGACTTCTACCTCGACACGCTGATCGCGGCCCGGGCGGAGGAGCCCCAGGACGATCTGATCAGCCGCATGACCCACGCGAAGATCGCCGGCCAGCGCCTCGAGCACGAGCACGTGCGCGGCACCTGCGGGCTGCTGATCATCGCCGGGGTGGACACCACCTGGTCGGCCATCGGCGCCTCGCTGTGGCACATGGCCCAGCACCCGGAGGACCGCCGGCGCTGGATCGAGGACCCCGAGGTGCGGCCGTTCGCGGTGGAGGAGTTCCTGCGCTTCTACGCGCCGGTGACCATGGCCCGGCTCGTGGCCAACGACACCGAGTTCGCGGGCCGCTCGATGCGGGCCGACGACTGGGTGCTGCTGCCGTTCCCGGCAGCCAACCGCGACCCCGACGCCTTCGAGGACGCCGGCAAGTTCGTGATCGACCGCCTGCGCAACCGCCACGTCGCCTTCGGGCTCGGCATCCACCGCTGCCTGGGATCGAACCTGGCCCGTATGGAGTTGACCGTGGCTCTGGAGGAGTGGATGGAGCGAGTGCCGGACTTCGAGTTGGCCGATCCTGAGGGCGTGACCTGGTCGACAGGCCAGATCCGCGGCCCCAGGAGGCTGCCGGTGCGGATTCTCAACGGCGCGGCCTAGAGGCCGGACAGCACGTGAGGCTGCACAAGTTCAGCGACGTCGACGCGTTCGTGGCGCTGGACCTGCCCGGTGCCGAGGCCGCCTCCGGCCCGGTGCGCTGGGCCCGCAAGATCCTGCAGGGCGGCGCCAAGGATCTGGCCCGCTCCCAGACCTACACCTACGCGGCGCTGCAGATGCGCCGCAGCGGCGCCTCCGCCGGGATCAGCGCCGAGGCCCCGCTGCGGGCCGAGGCCGTGGCCTCCTTTGTGGCCGAGACCGCGGCACTGGTGGCCGACGGCACATACCTGGCCGACGCGGCCAAGGGTGTGAGCGACCAGGACTTGGCTCCGCTGCGCGACGGCGACCCCCGCAACGCTGATCGCCTGGGCTCGTTCGGGGCGCAGTGCGACGGCTTGTCCGCGGCCGTGGCCGCCGACGCCGCGGTGGGCCTCGACGGGCGCACGGCGATCATCGAGGGATTCGCAGCGACCGGCCCGGCGGTAGCCGAGGCCGTGGCGCATAGAGGCGGGCGCATTGTGGGCCTGGCCACCGCCGAGGGATCCCTGGCCACCGCCGACGGCTTCGATCCCGCGGCTCTGGCCGAGGCCTGGACGGCCCACGGCGACAAGGCATTGAGCGCACTGGCCGCATCCGACGACGGGCTGGACGAGCCGGGCGCGCTGTGGAGCATGCCCGCTGACGTAGTGTTCGCCGGGTCGAGGATGGGGGCCGTCGACCACGGGGTGGCCGAGCAGCTCAAGTGCCAGGCGTTGGTGCCCAGCGGGCGCCTGGCCTACACCTCCAAGGCGCTGGCGGTGTGCCGTCGGCGCGGTGTGGCCGCCGTACCCGACTTCGTGGCCCTGGCTGGATCGACCGTCGCAGCCTGGAGCGGTCCCGACACCAGCGACGACGACGTCCGGGACGAGGTGGCCCGGATCGTGGCAACGCTGATGGCAGTGGCGCTCGAGTCCGACGACGGCCCCTTCCTGGGCGCCTGCTACGCGGCAGAAGCGTTCCTAACCACCTGGCAGGACGAGCTGCCCTTCGGTCGCCCGCTGGCCTCCTGACCGGCAGTGTCCGCAGCCGGCGCGTCCCTCAACAGCGCCGTCTGCAAGAGTGGTCTTGGTGTAGATTCTGTAGTGCTCTTGGTGGTGAACCTGTAACAGTCCTGCTGTAGAAACTGTAGCATTATCAGTGTTGAAACTGTATGCTTGCCTGTGTGGTGGTGTATCTTCCCCGGATCGTCGACACCGAGCTCGACGAACTGACCGAGGCTCCGGCCGTTTCGGTGGAGGGGCCCCGGGGGGTCGGCAAGACTGAGTCGGCCTTGCGCCGGGCCACAACGGTTCACCGTCTCGACGACCCCGATCAGTTGGCAGTGCTGAGGGCTGCACCGCGGCGGGTCGTAGCAGGCGAGCCGCCGGTGCTCATCGACGAGTGGCAACGCCTGCCAGGCTCGTGGGATCTGGTGCGCCGCGCCGTGGACGCCGACCCGACCGAGTCACGGTTCCTGCTCACCGGTTCGGCCGCGCCCGCCGATGCACCCACCCACACGGGCGCGGGGCGCATCATCACAGTGCGGATGCGGCCAATGTCGCTCGCCGAGCGGGGGCTCGGCACGCCAACGGTGCGCCTCAGCGAACTTCTCGGCGGCGGCCGGCCGGAACTCGGAGGCGCAACCCAGGTCGGGGTAGAGCAGTACGCCGACGAGATCACCAGGTCCGGGTTCCCGGGGCTGCGCGTCCAGCCGAGCCGGGTGCGCCTCGGCCTGCTCGACGGCTACATCGAGCGCATTGTCGAGCACGACATCGATGGGTTCGGGCGGACGTTCCGCGACCGCGGCGGGCTGCGCAGTTGGATGGCCGCCTACGCGGCGGCCAGTTCGACGGCCGCTTCGTTCGAGAAGATCCGCGACGCGGCGTCGGCGGGCGAGGCCGACAAGCCGTCCCGCACGACCGCGATCCCCTACCGGGCCGCGCTCGAACGGCTGTGGATGATCGAGGAGGTGCCGGCCTGGTCGCCGACCCGCAATCGCCTGCGGGGACTGGCGTCGGCGCCTGTCCATCAGATGGCCGACCCGGCCATCGCGGCTCGGCTGCTCGGCGCCACCGCTGACGGGCTGCTCGCGGGCCGCAGCGTCTGGGGCGGCGATGGACCGCTGCTCGGAGCGTTGTTCGAGTCGCTCGTCACATTGTCGGTGCGGGTGTACGCGCAGGCTGGCGGGGCTCGTGTGTCTCATCTGCGAACCCACGGCGGCGGCCATGAGGTCGATCTGATCGTCGAGCGGGCCGACGGCGGGATCGTGGCATTGGAAGTGAAGCTCGCCTCGACCGTCGACGACGGAGACCTCAGGCATCTGCGATGGCTCGCCGAGCGGGTAGGGCCGCGGCTGCTCGACGCGGCTGTGGTCACGACAGGCCGGGAGGCATACCGGCGACGTGACGGGATCGGCGTGATCCCGGCATCGCTGCTCGGCCCCTGATTCTGTAGGCCAGTGCATACCTGATCTGAACGCTCACGTAGTACCGCATCGTTCTGCTGCGCGGGCCTCGCTACGCTCAGCGGGCACGGGGCTGTAGCTCAGGCTGGTTAGAGCACCTGCTTTGCAAGCAGGGGGTCGTCGGTTCGAATCCGATCAGCTCCACCCTCGGCGGGCGTTGAGACAGCGCTTCGTCACGACTATGGGGCTGGAACTCGAATGACCCGCATCGGCCTGGCACAGATCCTCAGCCGCCCGGCAGCAGCCGAGGCCAACCGGAAGGCCAGCATCGACGCGGCCGCCTCGCTCTTCGAGCAGGGAGCCGACATCGTGGTAGTGCCCGAGATGGCGGTGCCGTGGTACACCACCGACCGCGCCGCACTCGAGCCACTGGCCGAGACCCTCGACGGCCCGACGGTTGCGGCCTGGCAGGAGCAGGCCGCCCGCCATGGAGGGCTCGTCGTCGGCGGTTTGTGCGAGCGCAGCGGCGACGCGATCTACAACACCGCGGTCGCGGTGGACTCAGACGGCGTGGTCGCCCACTACCGCAAGCTGCACCTGTTCGACGTCGAGAAGCACTGTTTCACCCCCGGCGACGCCGGCCTGACTGTGGTCGAGACGGCCTACGGGACCGTCGGGCTGTGCATCTGCTACGACCTGCGCTTCGTGGAGGTCGTCCGGGTGCTGGCCCTGCGGGGCGCGGACCTGATCTGCGTGCCGACGGCCTGGATCCGCGGTTTCGACCGGCGCCAGTACGCCGAGGGCGAGCTGATCCCCCACGCCGAGGGCGCGCTGGTGCAGGCCAACCTCAGCCAGGTGTTCATCGCCTGCGCGTCGCAAGTCGGAGTAGGCGACAGCGCCGAGTTCCTCGGATCGTCGGTAGTGGCCGACCCTTACGGCCGCCTTGCCGCCGGACCGCTGTCGACGGTACGCGAGCAGTTCGAAGTTGTCGATGTCGACTTGGCCGAGGCCCGAAGGGCTCAGGCCCGCAGCGAACTCATCCAGCCCCGTGCCGATCGCCGCACCGACGTCTACGGCATCCTCCACGAAGGCGAGTCACTCTGAGGCCGAGCGGATCGGCCGCAGTTTTCATTAGGCATTCGCAGGCGCCGAGCGAGGCCGTGGCCCGAGCGGCCCGTGAGCGCAGCGAACAAGAGCGGGAAACAGGCGCAGGGCGACCGCGGTCCGTCAGCCTGAATCCACCGGCGCGGTGAGGCGGCGGGGGTTGGCGTGTCCACCAGAAAGGCCTCCTGACGTGGGAGAATGCCGTTAAGAAGGACGGTCGTTCTGGCCACGTGGGGAGGCACTTCCTGTGAGCGGCGTGCTGTCTTTGGTGTCCCGAAATCTGTAGAGAAACGCGTCGTATGCGAGCACAATCCGTGCAGATTTGGTGAGAGACCACAGACCCACCGGTGGATTCAGGGTCAGTGGACGCTCAGGCCTGACAGCACCCGGTTGAGCTCCGGCACGAGCAAGCCGCGCCGGGAGTACGACCCGATCACCGCGTAGAGGCAGAACGCCCTCGAACCCACATGGAAGAACTGCTGCAGGCCGGCTTGGCCCGGCACTGACAGATGCAGCTGGTCCAGGGCAAATTCGCCGGGTTCGAGGCGGGTCGGGACGCCTTCACCGCCGAACAGCCTCGATGTGACCGAGGCTCCGTCGAACTCCACCAGCGCGGCGAAGATCCCGCCGCGGTCCATGATCTCGACCGCTCCCGATCCATAGTCGCCTCGCTCGGCAGGCAGCGCGAAGTTGGCCGCGTGCAGCACCACCAGAGGCATCGCCGAGGACTCCAGGCTCAGGTCGAGCGTGGCCGGGTCCGGCTGGGTCGACAGCTCAGCCTCCCAGCCTGCGGGCACATCGACGCTCACCCCGTGAGCGACCAGCATGCTCACGTCAGAGCCAGCAGGCTGGCCGCCGCGGCGCCGAGAGCGGCCGCGATGCCCGCGCCGAGGCGGCGGACCCGGTCGGCGTGGCGGTCGAGACGGCGGTGCAGCTGCCGCAGATCGTCAGGAGTGCGAACCCGGTGGCCCAGCACCAGGCTCACGCCCCGGGCTGCCCCGAAGGCCGCTCCGATCGCTAGCCCCGCGGTCACCTCGCCCGCCAGCAGCGCGGCCAGCATGAACAGCGGCACCAGTGCCGTGTTGACCACCGTCGCCACCGCCGCGCCCAGTTGCAGGCCGAAGCCCGCTCCGTAGACCCACGACCGGTACGAGACCAACCAGTCCTCGTTCACCTGGCGGCGGCCCGGAAGCCGTCGACCCGATAGGTCCCAGGCCGCGGCGGCCGCGCACGCCCCGGCCAGCACGAGGAGCCGGGTTCCACTGTCCAGAGCGGCGGCCCCGGCTTGGCCGATTGCGCCGAGGGCCGCTCCTACGGCTGCGCCCCCGCCAGCGGCGCCTAGGCCCAGCCAGAGCACTGTGAGCGACCATCTGTTGCCTCGGGCCTGCTCACCGAGCGGGCTGATGCTCGTGAGCATCGACAGCCCTCAGGGCGACCAGGCTGACCGGCCCCCGGCAGCCACGGCCGCCGCGACCCCGATGGCCAGCACCGCGGTCATCAATCGACGCTGGCTTCCGTGGGATCGGCGCCGTTGTCACGGTTCGAGTCTGATCGACCGGGGTAGAGACTCGGGTGACCGGGACCGACGCCCGCCGATCGCAGCGCCTCGTCAGCGCGTCGCTCCCGGCTCCGGCCCGAGTGTCGAGCCGCGGCCCGCGGCAGCACCCGCGGGCGGTCGGCCAGGCCGGCGTCGTCCAACGCCTGCTGCAGCAGATCCCGCAACTGCTCCCAGCGCAGGGCGCTGCCCGCGCCCACGACCCGGCCCTCGGGGCCGTCGACGAGTGCGAAGTACGGCGAGCCCGGAACGTCGTAGTCCTCCCACGCCGCGGACGACAGCACGGCCTTGACGCCGGGCGGGACCAGTCTCGCCAGAGCCGACTCGGAGTCGTGGGCGGGATCCTGGCCCACGATCACGAGGCGGGTGTCTCCCCCGGGCAGCTCGAGGTCCGAGGCCGCGAAGGCCTCCCAGAACCGCTCGCAGGTGTGGCACCCCGACGACAAGAACGCGAGCAGCGTGAAGTGCGCCACACCGGTGACGGAGATCTTGGTCGGGCCTCCGGCCGGCACCGTCCCCACAAGGTCTCGGGCTCCTGATGGATCGGCTCCGGCACCGTCGTAGGACCGGTCCGGCGCGAGCGGAGACGAGGAGCTCGCGGCCTGTTCGTCGTCCAGGCTGATGCCGGCGCGATCGAGGGCCCGCAGGATCTCGGCGTGGGTCCTGAGAAGCCCGAACACGAGCAGGGCCAGCACACCGACCGCTATGGCCAACAGCACGACCACGACCGTCATAGGGCCGCCGCCATCAGAGCACATCCGGTCACAGGGCCACCGTCGTCATCAGAGCACATCCGGTCACAGGGCCACCGTCGTCATCAGAGCACATCCGGTCACAGGGCCACCGTCGTCATAAGAGCACATCCGGTCACAGGGCCACCGTCGTCATAAGAGCACATCCGGTCACAGGGCCACCGTCGGGCGATCCGGAGTTGGGTCCGGCTTCGGAGTGTCTGGCGGGCGGAGGTCGTAGCCGTGTAGCAGGGCGGCGATCTCGGCGCGGCTGGCGGGCAGCTCGGCGTCGAAGGTCGGATGCTCTGCCCACCACCCGATGTTGTGATCGAGGGCCCATGCCAGCGCGTCGCGGTACCAGTCGTCGGGGCCCACATCGGAGAACTCGATCCTTGCCTCGCCCTGCGGCTCTCCCGCCAAGCGATGCAGGAACACAATCGACTGGGCCCGGTTGACATCGCTCGACGGGGCGAACCGGCCTGGCGCCCGGCCCGCGGTGATCCCGTGCTCCACCATCCAGGCGACTGCCTGCGCGTAGTGGGCCTCCTGGTCCACATCGTCGAACTCATTGCTTTGCTTGGCCGGGGGACGGCCCTCATAGCGCCACAGGAACGTGGCGAACTGGGCCCGCTTCACCAGTTCGTCGGGACCGAACAGGTCATCCTTGATGCCGGTGGTGATGCCCTCGCTCGCCATCCACTTCACCGCCTCGGCGTAGAAGGCCCTAGGCGGCACGTCGTTGAACCCGTCGTGCAGGCAGGGGCGGTCGTGCCGGCGGGTCCCCGGGTCGCTCAGCACCGGGGACGTCGCGCAGGCCGCATCCCACTTCCACGGCGGCACGCAGGTGACGACCCGGCACATCAGCTGGCCCACGCACAGGTCCTGGTTGCACTGCCCGTAGCGGAAGTGTGTGCACTCGGACTTGCGGGTGTCGCAGCCGCCGTGGCACTGGCACCTGGCCGGCGTGCACCCCCTGTCGCAGAACCCGCTGGACCGGCACCGGCAGCTCTCGTGGCAGGTGAAGTTGCAGTCGAGGTAGTAGCGCGGGCTCGGACCCTTCAGGTCGCAGAATCCGGAGCCGTCAACCTTCCACCATCCCGCGACGATGGTCCGCGGGGGGCACAGGTTCTCTCCGGTGATCTTGCAGCAGAACTCGCTGTAGCGGCCGCAGCACAGGGCGCTGGGGTTGCACTGGTGGCCCTTGCACACCACGATGGCGGCCTCCGCCGTGGTCGGACGGATGGCGTAGGCGACGGGAGCGACCGCCATGGCCGTGGCCGCCATGGCCGACGAGCGCAGGAAGCCCCGGCGCCCGGCGCGGCGATCAACCACCCGGGAGACCCGCTCGACCAGCTTGCGACTCACCGGCGCCTCCCCAAGCCCGACGCGGCCGCGGGGCTGGCAGCCGGCGGCGTCACGGAGCGGAACAGGCTGGCAGCCGGCGGCCTCACGGAGCGGAACAGGCTGGCAGCGCCGCGGCCGGAGGTTCGGGCACCGAGCGCCTCGGGCAGTGCGGTGAAGGTCGCCAGGCCGAGCCCTGCCATCAGGACGATCTCCGCCGCGAGCGCGACGCCGACCGCGGGCCGGTCACTGATCGACTGCGCGATGGCCGGCACGGGCGGGCTGTCCGCGCCAGCCGCGGCGAACGACACCGCGGCCAGCGCCAGGTTGCCGAGGACGTGGATCCACGAGGGCGGGGCGTCGAGGCGGCCGAAGCATCCGCACGAGCCTGCCCCCGCGAGCACGGCCCTCAGGACAACCAGCGCAAAGGACGCATAGAGCAGACCCACCGCCCACGCGGTCGGGCCTCCCACCAGCAGGGCGGCTACGCCGACAGCGGCCTCCGACGCTCCGACGAACCGCACCACAGGGGCCGGGACCCGGAACCCGAGAAGGCCTGCGAAGCCTTGCGCGGGCTTCGACAGTTTTGCCGCTCCCGCCGCCACCAGTAGCAACGCGGCAGAAGCGTGGATCGCCGACACCACAGACACGGGCGGCGATGCTAACGGCCCCGTCGGCTCTCAGCTCAGCCGTCCATCTGCGGTTCTTCCGACGCATAGGATTGCGGTCTTACGGATTCACGTCCTGGCCTGGCCTGGCGGAACCTGAACCCCGAGAGGGCTGGATCGTGAGGACAATGCGCTGGAGTGCCGGGACCCGTGAGGCCGCGGCCGCCGTTCCGGCTGCGTGGACCCCCCCCCCCGCTGGGGCCGGCTCTCTCGTGAGAGGCTGCTGCGGACGGTCGCCTAGATTCCGGGGGTCCGGTATCCGTCGGACCGCCACAGGATCGGGAAGTGGTTCTCGTCCATCTCGTCGTCGGTGAGCCGGGCGTAGCGGGAATAGACGGGGCCGTTGCCCTCGCCGAATCCGGCCCGGTTGAAGCGGGCGTCGCTGCTGGCGCAGTGCAGCACGAGGGAACGGCGATGCCAGCCCGAGCAATTGGGACCCGAGCCGTGCCAGGCCCAGCCGTGATGGAACGCCCCGCCTCCTGCGGCCACCTCCACCGCGGCGATGTCGAGTTCGGCTCCCGCGGCCGCCGCGGCCGCGCTCACGGTGGCCCGATAGTCGTCAGGGGCGTGGAATACGCCCGTCGGGTCGGCTCCGGTGGGCCAGCGGTGCGACCCCCGAGCCAGCTCGACCGTGCCGCCGCTGGCGGTGGTGTCATCGAGGGCGATCCAGCACGAGAACATCTGGCGGGGCGTGTACCAGGCCAGATAGGCGTTGTCGCGGTGGAAGCCCAGCGATCGGGCGCCTGGCGGCTTCCACAGCACGTTGTCCTGGACCACGCGAGCGCCGGGCCAGCCCGCCAGTCGGGCCACTGCCTCGCCGAGGCGGGCGTCGAGCAGCACCGACGCGATCAGCCGGTCCGCCTTCCAGCCGTTGCAGATCTGCCGGGTCAGCGTCGGATCGCTGCGGCCCTGGAGCCAGTTGACCTCGTCAGGAGAGGTGCCCGTCTCAAAGTCACCGCTGAACAGCCGCTCGAATCGCTCCTTGAGCGGGTCGACGAGGCGAGGGTCGATCAGCGAGTCGACCGTAACGAAGCCGTCGGCCTCGAACGTCGCCGCCTGCGAAGCCGAGATCAGGCTGGCCCCCGAGATTCTGGCAGCAGTCGTCATGCCCGTTCACGGGCTCGTCTGAGCAGGCCCTTGGCGATGATCGTGCGCTGGATCTCGTTGGTGCCCTCCCCGATGGCCATCAGCGGCGCATCGCGGTACAGCCGCTCGACCTCCATCTCGGTGGAATACCCGTAGCTGCCGTGGATGCGCATCGACTCCAGCGACGCCTTGATGGCCGCCTCGGAGGCGAAGTACTTGGCCATACCCGCTTCCACATCGGCCCGCAGGCCCTGGTCGATCCTGTGCGCGGCCCAGCGGGTGAGCAGCCTGGCCGCCTCCAGCTCGGTGGCCATATCGGCCAGTTTGAGCTGGATGGCTTGGAACTCCCCGATGGGCTGGCCGAAGGCTTCGCGCTGCTGTGAGTACTCCAGCGCTGCGTCGAACGCAGCCTGAGTCACGCCCACACCCCGGGCCGCGATGTTGATGCGGCCGACCTCCAGACCCGACATCACCTGCTTGAACCCCAGACCCTCCTGCCCTCCGAGCAGATCGTCGACCGGCACCCGGACGTCGTCGAGCACGACCTCGCACGACTCCGGACCCTTGTAGCCGAGCTTGCCCAGATCCCGGAGAACCTCGAGGCCGGGCGTGCCCGCCTCCACCATCAGCACGCTCATCCCCCGATGGCGGGGCTCGGCGTCGGGATCGGTCTTCACCAGGACGGGGAGAGGATTGGCGAAGCGAGCGTTGGTGATCCAGGTCTTGGTTCCCCGGATCACGTACTCGTCGCCGTCGCGCCAGGCCCGGGTGGAGATGCCCTGCAGGTCACTGCCCGCTCCGGGCTCGGTGAGGGCGATGGCGGTGCGCCGCTGCCCGGTGGCCAGCTCGGGAAGCCAGCGCTGCTTCTGCTCGTCGGTACCGTGAAGGGTGATCATCCGGCAACTCAGCGAATGGCTGCCCAGGATGCCGGCGATGCCCATCCAGCCCATCGAGATCTCCTCGAACACCAGGCTCATCGACACCGTGTCCAGGTCGAGACCCCCGTACTCGGCGCCGACGGTGATGCCGAACAGACCCATCTCGGCCATCTTGGCCACAATCTCGTGGGGGTACTGGCCCGACTGCTCCATCTCGCGGGCCACCGGCTTGATCTCGGTGTTTACGAACTTCCGCAGCACGTCGCGAAACATCTGCTGCTCTTCGTTCAGCTCGAAGTCCATGTATCGGTACCCCTGCGGACGGCCGGTCCCTGCCTCGTCCATTATGTCGCCGCCAGAACCCAGCCGCGACCACCGCACGGGTTCGCACCCGTCGCCTCGGCGCCAGGGGCGCAGGTCGCCCTGGGCGCGACCCATTTGTAGAGTCAACAACGTCAAGCCGCTGCGCAGCCCGGCCCTCGACCAGCAAGCCGCTGGAGAGAACATGGCGCCCGAGTCGACTCCCGGCAGTCGAGAGCACCCGATCTCCCGTTTCAGCGTTCGACGCAAGTCAGTTCAGGTGATCCTCGCCATGATGCTGGTTCTCGTCGTAAGTGTCGTGCTGCTCGTGCAGACAATCGCCGTCAGACACAGCACATTGATCGTTCTGGCATCGCTCTGCCTCGGCTTGGTCGTCTTTGCCGGCTATCGCCTCATGCGCACCGGCGTTCGCACAGTCGCACTGGAGATCTGGATTCGCCACATGGGCGAAGGAAACCTGGATTACACGGTGACGCTGGCAGGCAACGACGAGGTGAACGAGGCTGCCGAAGCCCTGGAGAGGCTCCGGCAGCGATCAATCGAGGCTCTGCAGGCCGCGACCACTACCGCAAGCAGGGCGACAAACCATCGTGCCGACCTCATGGGCGCGACGATAGCGGTGCTATATGGACTGGCTCGGGAAACCCAGACCCTCGTGATCCCTGCCGGCCATGTTGGCGTTGAGGCGGGCCTCGGCCATCAGCTTGGCCACCACTGGGCCCAGCTCGGCCGGGTTGTCGGGCTGGACCTCCACCGGGCCGAGGTGCCAGCCCTCAGCAATGCCGAGCTTCTCGCCCCGCACGTCGAAGACGCGGCCGGTCACGTTGGCGGCCTCGGGGCTGGCCAGCCAGGCCGTGACCACCGCGATCCAGCGGGGGTCGATGCTGTCCTTGAACTCCTCCGACGCCTCGCCGCCGCCCATCAGCGGAGCGGTGAGGCGAGACCAGGCCGTGGGGGCCAGGCAGTTGACGGTCACCCCGTAGCGGACCAGCTCCTGGGCCGCGATCAGCGTGAAGGCGGCGATACCCGCCTTGGCCGCGCCGTAGTTGGTCTGGCCGACGTTGCCGTAGATACCCGACGGCGACGCCGTGTTGATGATCCGCCCGTAGGTCTCCTCGCCGGACTTGGCCTTGTTGCGCCAGTACACCGCGGCGTGGTGCGACGGCGCGAAGGTGCCCTTGAGGTGGACGGCCATCACGGTGTCCCAGTCGTCCTCGGTCATCGAGAACACCATGCGGTCGCGCAGGATGCCGGCGTTGTTGACCACGATGTTGATGTCGCCGAAGGTGTCTATGGCCTGCTGCACCATGGCTCCGGCGTCGTCGAAGCTGGCCACGCTGCCGCCGTTGACGACCGCCTCTCCGCCGGCCGAGTTGATGGCCTCGACGACTTCGGCGGCGGGCGTCATGTCGGCGCCTCCCCCGAACTCGTCGCCGCCCAGGTCGTTGACCACGATCTTGGCTCCGTGCTCGGCGAGCATCAGGGCGTGCTCGCGGCCGATGCCGCGCCCGGCGCCGGTGACGAGCGCCACTTTGCCTTCGAGAAGCCTGCTCATGGAACCTCCTGGTCTGCGGGCTGTCGGCCTCGATCGGTCACGCTACCGGCAACCCCGCAACGCTCACCATCGGTGTCGCGGCCCACGATCCGTGGAGGTCACCAGCCCCTGTCGATCCATTCGTCCAGGTGCGGGGACTCCGTGCCGATGGTGGTGTCGAGGCCGTGGCCGGGCAGTACGACCGTGGACCCGTCGAAGCGACTGAAGATGCGGTCGGTGATCGAGCGGATGATCGTTCCGAAATCGCCGCCCCCGTACTGGGTGGCGCCCGGCCCGCCCGGGAACAGCGTGTCGCCGGTGAACAGCAGCGGCGTCCCCTCCACATGGAACGACATCGAGCCGGGGGTGTGGCCCGGGGTGTGCAGGGTGCGCAGCCGGAGCCGGCCGACCTCGACGACGGTGTCGTCCTCCAGCAGGTAGTCGTAGCTGGGGAGCATGGCTGCATCCTCGGCGGTGACCCCCACCTCGTAGCCGGCGTCGCGCACAGCCGGGATGGCCTGGATGTGGTCCCAGTGTCCGTGGGTCTCCAGCACGGTCCGCACACCGAGCCCGCGGCATAGTTCCAGCAGCCGTTCGTGCTCGTTGGCCGCGTCGATCAGCACTGCCTCGCCGGTGGAGGTGCAGCGGATCACGAAGACGTTGTTGTCGACCGGGCCGACGACCACCTTGTGGACCTCGACTCCGGTGTCGGACCAGTGCAGTGTCATGGCTCCGACCCTATCGGCCGCTCAGAGGCCGAGCGGACAGACCGCAGTTCACGAGAACCCTTGCGAGGCGCCGAGCGAGGCCGTGGCCCGAGCGGCCCGTGAGCGCAGCGAACAACAGCGGGCAACAAGGTGCTGCTCCGCGAGGCGTTTGACACCCATTCGCGGCCGCTCCAGTCGGCGAAGATGGGGGTCCGTGCGTGTGTGGTTCAGTCGGCGAAGATGCGCACTTCGCCCCGGATGGCGCCGGGGGCTCCGCAGCACCAGCAGGGCACCGACGACGACCCGCGCCAGGTGACGTCGCAGCGTTCGCACCGCAACGAGTGGGGCGCGTCGGCGAGCGCGGCCGTGGCCACACCGGTGCCTGTCGGCGGGTTTGATCGACGGATCCAGAACCGCACGGGGGTCACCATAGAGCGCGGTCGCGAGCCGGTGGATGATGCCCGGCGCAGCGATGCCCGGTCCGGATCTGGGGTTAGGGTCGTGCGGTCCCCTCCGACCCAGGACCCCCGACAGCGAGGAATGCACCGTGGCCGCCACATCCTGCCCCGCCGAGGACGGATCGAGTCCCGTCCGCCGCCAGTTCCAGCAGCCGCCGCCGATGTGCATCGACCCCTCCAAGCGGTACACGGCGACGATGGACACTTCGATGGGGTCGATGACTATCGCCCTGGATCCCGCCGCGGCACCCCTGACCGTCAACAACTTCGTGGTGCTGGCCCGGTACCACTACTACGACGGCGTGGTCTTCCATCGCATAATCAACGGATTCGTCTGCCAGGGCGGCGATCCCGAGGGCAGCGGCCGGGGCGGCCCCGGCTACCGGTTCGCCGACGAGCTGCCCAAGCCGGGGCGCTACGAGATCGGCTCGCTGGCCATGGCCAACGCCGGGCCCAACACCAACGGCAGCCAGTTCTTCCTCATCAGCGGACCGCAGGGCACCGGGCTGCCGCCGCAGTACTCCCTGTTCGGCAAGGTCGTGAGCGGCCTGGAGGTGGTGGACGCCATGCAGCGGGTCGAGACCGACCGCAACGACCGTCCCCTGACCGACGTGACCATCAACTCGGTGACGATCAGCGAGTCAGACTGACTAGAGGCCGAGCGGACATGCCGCAGATGACGTACACAGGAAGCTCGCACCAGGAGTACCGCAGATGAAGATCGGCACGGTCGGCGTAATCGGCGTCGGAACGATGGGCAGCGGAATCGTCGAGGTCGCGGCCCGCAACGGCCTGCAGGTGGTGGCCCGCGAGGCCTCGCCGGAGCTGGTGGAGGCGGGACGGGCCCGCGTCGAGGGCTCCATGGACCGGGGCGTCGCCCGCGGCAAGCTCGACGAGGCCACGAGGGACGCCGCGTCGGCCGCGGTCACCTGGACCACCGATTTGGCCGACCTCGCCGGCTGCGATCTGGTGCTGGAGGCCGTCCCTGAGAACCTGCCGATGAAGCTGGAGATCTTCGGCGTGCTCGACCGGGTGCTGGATCCGGGCGCGATCATGGCCACCAACACGTCGTCGATCCCGATCATCGACGTGGCCATGGGCACGTCCCGGCCCGAGCAGGTGCTGGGAATGCACTTCTTCAACCCGGCCACGGTGATGAAGCTCGTCGAGGTGATCAGCACCCAGCTCACCGCGCCGGCCGTGACCGAGGCGGCCACCGCGTTCGCCACCGACACTCTCGGCAAGCGGGTGGTCGCGGCGCCGGACCGGGCCGGTTTCGTGGTCAACAAGCTGCTGGTGCCCTACATCTGCCAGGCCATCGAGATGTACGAGTCGGGCCATGCCTCCGCCACCGACATCGACGACGCCATGAAGCTGGGAGCCGGTCATCCGATGGGTCCGCTGACGCTGGCGGACCTGATCGGGCTCGACGTGTGCCTGTTCACGGCCGAGTCGCTGTACGCCGAGTACGCGGAGCGGTTCTACGCGCCGCCGCCGCTGCTGCGCCGCATGGTCGCCGCGGGCCGTCTCGGCCGCAAGACCGGCCGCGGCTTCTACGACTACTGAGGGATCGACGGCGGTCGGAATCCAACGAACTTCCTGCCACTTTGCCACCCATAGGGTGGTTAACTGCAGGAAGTTCGGCTGAACGGGCCACCGGACCCGCTGCGGCACGCCGGCTAGGGAGCGTGCGCGTGCCGTTCGGCCCAGCGGGCCGTGGCCTCACGGGCCTTGGCCTCGAAGGAGATGGCCGCGTAGGCCTGCCGGTGGCGCCGCAGCCGCAGCAAGTTGCGGGCGTACTCCCTGGCGTACCGCCACAGGAACGGCACCGTCCCCAGCCGGTCGTACTGCTCGCACGTGGACCAGCTCGTGGGCGAGCAGGACCCGCTGCCCGGACCGGTCGTCGTCGCGAAGCACCAGGATGAGCCGGCCCACGGTCATACCCTCAAATCCCGGGGCGAGCAGCGGCACCCGCTGCACCCGGGCCCGGCGGGCCAGCGCAGGCGACACCAGGTCGTAGCCAGCCACCTCATGACCGTTGAGCCGCCTCACCACAGACCGGCCCGGTCGCTTCCGTAGGGGGCTGCGGCCCCTCCCGCAGGAGCACGGGCTGGCCACCGCCGCCTCATGCCGGGTGAGCGCCGTAGCGCCCGCCGATGCCGGCCGGTCCGGCCAGGCCCGGACCAAGCTCACCGTCCCCGTCCCAGCTCCGCAGCAACTCCGGCAGCTCCTTCAGGCCCTCCAGAGTGGGCACGTCGACATCGCCGTTCCGTCGTGTTCGGTCCTCGTGGCGCCACGTCACGTGGTAGGGCACATGCACCGCGGATGCGCCCAGCTCCAGCACCGGCAGCACATCGGAGCGCAGCGAGTTGCCGACCATCACGAACCGGGCCGGGTCGATGCCGTGGCGCTCGAGCAGCTCTTCGTAGGAGGCTGCGTCCTTGTCGGCCACCACCTCCACCCGCCAGAACCGCTCGGCCAGGCCGCTGGCGGCCACCTTGGCCAACTGGTCGTGCACATCGCCCTTGGTGATGACCATCAGCCGGTGGTGGCCGAGGGCGTCGAGCACCTCCTCCACGCCGTCGATCAACTCGAGGGGTCGGTCGAGGAGGCGCTTGGCGTAGCCGATGATGGTGGTGACCCGTTCGGCGTCGATCTCGCCACCGCTGATCCGCACCGCGGCTTCGATCATCGACAGCGTGAACGACTTGACGCCGTAGCCGAAGCGGGGCAAGTTCTCCATCTGGGTCTCGTGGAGGCAGTTGTCCACCGTCTCGGCGTCGGCCCAGGGCGACAGGAGCTCCTCGTACTCCCGCTGCACGTCCTGGAACAGGTCCTCGTTGTGCCACAGAGTGTCGTCGGCGTCGAAGGCGACGGTCAGCGGATAGCGCTCGTCTGCGGTCACGCCTCCGAGCCTACGACGGCCCGCTGGAGGGTCTGCTCAAGTTCCGGAGCGAACCCGCACGCTGGGGCCGCACTTGGAGATCCCGGACTCGGCGCCCAGCGCCGCAACCAAGTCATCCACCGAGCGGGGCGACACCCCGGCGACAGTCGGACTCGACTCTGGGACCCACCTCACACCGTTGACGACCATCGGCATTCTGGTAGGTTCCCAACCTCTCGGTGATGGAAGTACTAAGGGCTTGCAGAACAGGATTTTGCGTCGGACGATCTCGGTGCTCGCCGCCGTTGCCACGGCCTCCGCAGTGCTAGCTGCGGCTGCGGGATCGCCCGCGTTCGGTCAAACGACAGGCTTCGACGATGTGCCAGATGACGCCTACTTCACGGCGCCGGTTGCCGATCTGAGCGCATCGGGTGTCTTCGGCGGGACGTTGTGCGATGAAGGGTTCTGTCCCGGCGAGCCGATGGACCGCAAGACGATGGCGGTCTGGACCGTGCGCGTCCTCGACGGGCGAGACCCGCCGCCCGTCTCGAAGTCACGGTTCGACGATGTGGACGCTGACAGCTTCTACGCGCCATTCATCGAGCGCATGTTCCAGCTAGAAGTCACTCAGGGTTGTGGCGACGGCAGCCGGTTCTGCCCGGGCAAAATTGTGACCCGCTCCGAGATGGCGGTGTTCCTGTCACGCGCCTACGACCTTGCCGACGGCCCGGACCCTGGCTTCACCGATGTGCCCTCTGAAGCGTAGTTCGCCATAGACGTAGCCAGACTCACCGCGTCCGGCATCACGAAAGGATGCGGCGACGGAACGAATTTCTGCCCCAGCCAGGACACGACACGCGGCCAGATGGCCACATTTCCTTCACCGGGCTGAGAACCGAGCCGAAACCGAAGAACCAACCCCAACCTTCAAGATCAACCCCGCAATGGAAGGTGGAGGCATCATCGCCGCAAGCGCTTCCCGTGTTTGTGGGATCAGAACCGACCAGACCCTCACATGCTGGCCCGACCCCGACGGCCAGTGGGATGTCCCATCAGGCAAGTTCACCGCTGTGACCGCCGGAGGGTGGGACAGCTGGTGTGGGATCAGGACCGACCAGACGCTCACATGCTGGGGCGACCTCTCCTACTATGACTTCTCCACCGGCCAGTCGGTCCAGTGGGAGGCCCCATCGGGCAAGTTCACAGCTGTCATCGCAACACTACTGGTAGATGAACCTCGTAAATGGCCTTGGACGTGCGGCATCAAAGTCGACCAGACAGTCACATGCTGGGGACTCCGAGGCGCCCCGGCCCCGACGGATCGTTTCGGCCCAGGGTGACAAGCGCTGTTGTTGCGCGACTCAGTGTTGTAGTAATTGTCGCGGTCTCTTGTACAGCAATGTTTCAGGACTCATCCGTGAGGAATCGGTGAGCCTCTGCAAGGAAGGCGACAGCTTGGCCTCGCGTCACAATCTCGCTGGCGCAGTAGCGGAGTGGCTCCACGGCGCAGCCATTGATGAGTCGCGCCACAACCGCTGCATCTATCTCGCGCTCGAAGCCTCGTCCGGCGATATCAACGAAGCCGACGGGATCCACCGATGGAAGGTCTAGGGCACGCGTCAAGAAAACGGCCATCTGGCTCCGCGTGACACCGCGTTCGGGACAGTAACGCGGCGGATCTGCCGCACACCCCACGGTGACACCCAACTCCGCAAGTCGCTCCACGTGAGATGCCCACCACAACTCAGGATCTATGTCCGCAAAGCGCGAAGCGGACACTTCTACCGGCTCATCTCCATCCAGGGTACGCGTCAACCACACTGCGAAAGTAGATCGGTCGATGGGTTCCTCGGGACAGATGTAGGACTCAGAACACTCGGAGCCTTCTAACACGCCACTCTCAGCTAAGGCCTCAATCGGCTCAGCATAGACAGTGCCGAATGTGTCAACAAATGATGTGCAGATGAGTACTTCAGTGCCTGATATTCTCTCGAACAACAGCTTCCAGGACTCTAGCCCTCGAGCCACACACAGGCTTGTTTCAGCGAGTTGGAGTTCTCTGAGTTTCGACAAGTCAGCCACTCGACTAGGCAGACTGCCATCCAAATCGTTTCCGGAAAGGTCAAGGCTTGTAAGTTCGCTCAGAGCACCTATCGCCTCAGGAAGCGTGCCTGTCAAGCCGTTGCCGAATGGCCCACTGAGGTCGATCTCGATCACACGTCCAGATGCGTTCGTGGTAACACCGTGCCATCTGGTCAGAGGTGAACCAGTATTCCAACCCCAGACATTGAACCAAGCGTCGCCTCCCGTGGCATCGAACAGAGCCTCGAGCGCTTCCCGGTCCCCTGCATGAACGGGGCCGTCCGGGGGATCGGCGCGATAGGTGAACCGAGCGGCTGCGTTCAGCACCCCTCTGCGGATACTGTTGCACGATCCAAGACCCATGATGTACGGCCTGTTGGCCATCATCGCGAACGTGACTATCTCGCCGCTGGCCGCTACGGTAATCCCAGCCAAGGCGGTCGACTGCAGCAGTGTGCCTGTCTTGCCCCGTATTGCATTGTGCTGATCTTGGCCGGCTACCGCGGGTCGGCACCATCGCAGCGTTCCTCTCTCACCAACCACTGAGAGGCCCTCCACTAGGGGAGAGCCCGGACCGGCCTGGCTCAACAACTCTACAATGGCAGCACAGGTGAGGCGGTTGTGACTCGACAAGCCGGAGCCGTCGGCGATAACGAGTCCTTCTGCTAGTGGCCCGAGCTTCTGTCGCATGATCTCCTGCACGCTTTCAACTGCAGAGGAGCGAGTCGAGCCTGCTGTGCGGCGCCCTATTTCCTTTAGCAGCATCTCTGCGGTCGTGTTGTCAGACCTGCTCAGGATGCGTACGAGGATTTCCGACAACGGCGGCGACTCGATAGAACCCAAGGATGTCCGGACCGCCGCGGACGGGGCCATGCCGCTCGCAGGCCTCTTCGAGATCACCATACCCCGTGCCTCAAGAAGGTCATCGAATACTGACGCGGCGTGCTGGGCGGGGTCTACAGCCCTCACATTCCGAGTTCGGCCGGCGCTCGACGTCGACCATGAGTAGAATGAGAAGCCGTCATTTAGCAAGAGACCTGACAGTGGACCGACACTATTGTGTGTCACGAAGGAGTGTTTCCAGATAGCTTCAGCACTCTCATCCGGAAACTGTTTGGTGTAGTCGCGTTCTTGATCGATGAACCAAGTATCATCCCCCACCACCCGGCCCTCCACTCTTGTGATGCCGTGAACAGCTAGAGTCGCGAATACTCGGTCGCCAAGCCTTGTGATGTCAGTGTGAGCTACAAGCTCAGGAAAGCGCCCAATGTAGCGCGGCGTTGACAATACCGGATCGCCTTGCCCGACGAGATAGACATCTCCTCTCAGTACTCCGTCGGTGGCGGACGTCATGGCATCGGTGCGAACGAACACTTCCGTCTTGTACACCTCGGTCGGACGCATGACCTCCAGAGCGGCGGCAGACGTGACAATCTTCATTAGTGACGCAGGCACGAGGTTCACGTTCGACTGCGACTGGAATACTGATCGATCATCGACCCGCACGGAGAGACACGTCGAGTCGGGCGTGTCCTTCAGCGACAGCACCGCCGAGAACTCTCGCCTTAGCCGGTCCTCGGCCTCCTGGGACAAGAGCGTCAACTCTGCTTCGGACGAGTCTGGCGCCTCGGCGGCAGCCGGTTCGACCATGCCGCCGACGGCGGCCAGTGGCGCGATAGTGACGGCGACCACAACCGGCACGAGCCGAACGAGGCAGCGACCCAGCAAAGTGCCTTGACGCAGACGAGCAACCGGTTCGCCGGACGTGCTCGGGATGCTCCCCCGAGGGAGGCACGTCATGGCCCGCACGGACTTCATCGCTGCTGTCTTGCCCCTCAGTCAGGAAGCTTGGATGGTATCGGGTTCCGGCTCCGGCTCGACAGTTCCAAGTCCAGACTCATCGAAGTCCGCTTCATCGATGTCTGTGTCTACGTTGCAGCCGAAAGCCGTGCATATCCCCTTCGGTATGGGATCCCTCTCGGCGTACACATGGATCACCCCGGAATACGCCGATACCCAGACCTCGTCACTGAAGGAGTCGTACGTGATCCCTATGGGGCGTTCGGCGGTGTCGAAGCTCTGGAGTTCCGAGAAGTCGCTGGTGCGGACCTTGGTCATCGTGTCGGACTCATAGTTGACTACGTACAGCGCGGTTCCGTCGTCGGAGATGTCTATGGAACGCGGCCGTCTTCCGGTGTGGGCACGCTGGAGTTCCTCTCCTGTGTCGGCGTCAAGGGCCACGATGGCATCGTCTCCGTTTAGCGACACGTAGAGAATCTCGTCGTCAGGGCTCAGCACCACATGACGGGGCAAACGACCGACATCTCGCAGATAGGACAGCGCGCCGACCTCGCCTTCGGCACCGACTTCGCCTTCGGCTCCCGGTTGCGTGACGCTCGAAGAGAGCACCGACAGGTCGATGACCGCGATGTTGGTTGAGCCCATGACCGCGACGTAGGCGATGGCGCTGTCGCTAGTGACCGCGATGCCTCGCGGATGGCGCCCGACCTCTATCTCGGTCAGCGTCTCGTGAGTCTGCAGGTCGATCACGGACACATCGAAGCCGCACCAGTTCGACACCAGCAGCAGTCGGTCATCGGGCGTCACGGCCAAGAACTTCGGCACCGAGCCAACCGGATAGAGCCGGTCTATCTCCAGCGTGCGAGTATCGATCCGATACACGAAGCTGTCCTGGCCCCGGTCCTTCTCGCAGGAGTCGCCTCCGGCGTTAGGGTCATACCCGGGGCCATACATGCGATAGTTGGACACGAAGGCGTACGCCCCGTCGGAGCTGAACACAGCCTCCACCGGTGCCCCCTGGTAGACGCCAACCGGCACTTCGTACCCGAACGCCTTTAGGTCGACGGTATCCGGCAGTGTGGCCAGAAGCTGCTTGTCGGAGTCGAAGACCGAGATCGTGTGCCAATACATCATATTCTGGGCGAAGTACAGCCCCGTCCCCGATGCCGCCACCGACTTCGGCGAGAGTTGTCCCGTGATCGTTGCTATCGGTTCCAGCGCCTTCTGATCGGCTGGCCATCGGAGTACGGCGATGGGCGCAGTCGTGGGCACCGTAGGCGTCGGCGGAGCAGTCGTTGGAGGAGGAGAAGTCGTGGCCGGCACAGCGCTGGTCGCCGCGGCGGTGGTTGTGGTCGCCTCAGCACTGACGCTCGATGTGTCCTTAGAGACGCTGCCGGGTGAACATGCCGAAGCGAACAGCGCCAGCACCAGAGCGGCACACATGCCTGCAACTCGATTCCTCGCCGACGCCATCCGCAACTCTTCCCCTGTCAAGTCTGTGCGAACCGTCTTGTCTGAGCGCAATCCCAACGCGAGGCGGGCCTAGCCTCGGGCGGCGTCGCCGTCTGGGCAGTGTACGCCGGCGACACGAATGAACTCAGAACGCTCGGAATCGTTGTGCAGGAAGTCACCCGGGTCGGCCGGCTGCCGATGGCGTTCATCGGCGCGGGTCTCCCGACTATCGAGGACACGCTCCTGGCCGACACCAGCATCACCTTCCTCCAGAGGTGCGCCCGTTACGAGGTCGGATTCCTCGATCCTCCTGCGGCCTGGGCCGCCCTGGCCCAGCCGGTGAGCCAGCGGGGCGGGCAGATGGCGCCGGAAGCAGTCGAGCGCGCCGTGGCCGTGTCGCAGGGATACCCGTTCATGATTCAGCTCGTCGGCTTCCACGCCTGGGAGGCAGCCTCGGAACCCACCGCGGCTGTGACCCTGCAAGATGTGGCGGCCGGGGCTGAGACCGCCCGCCGCCAGGTGGGCCAGCTCGTGATCGCCCCGATGTGGAGAGACCTCGCGGACGGGTCGCGACGGTTCCTGGCCGCGATGGCGCTGGATGACGGAGTGTCACGGACGGCGGACATAGCCGCCCGTCTCGGGGTCAGCAGCGAATACGTGGGCGTGTACCGCCGCCGGCTCATGAAGTCCGGCATGGTCGCTCCCGCCGGCCATGGACGGCTCGACTTCGCGCTCAGCGCGGCCCGCCTATGGATAAGAGGCCTCGACGAGTATCCGCTGCTGTGCGAGACCCTGCAACTGTCAGACCGCGGACCGGTCGGGTTCGCAAGGCCCACGCCCAGCACGGACCCCGACGGCTAGCCCACCCGCTGTAGGCGCTCCGCCTCGCGCAAGGCCGTGCCGATCTCGCCGTTACCCGACATCGTGATCTCGAGTTCGTCCATGGCCCGGGTCATGGCCGCATAGAGCTGGCTCTTGGTTGCTTGGAACTGGTCGCCCACCTCGACATCGTGAACTTGGACGTGGTTGACGCCGCCCACCAACACCCGGCTGAACTCCAGACCCTTGATGCCGGTCAGGGTCGATGCCCGTACCTTGTCCCGGACACCGACAGCCTTGTCGCGGTTGATCTGGCGACCGCCATAGCCCCTCTCCTGCACATGGAAGTAAGGCAGGCCCCGGTGCGAGAACGCCAACTGCAGCTCTTGCTGAAGCTCCGCGCAGCCGTACAACACGGCAATGTCATGGACGGCGACGCCCCCATCGAGCAGTTCTGCCACCCGGGACGCCATGCGCTCGGCCTCCCCTCTCAGGTCGCGGCAGGCCGTGAGGCGGGGCCGCGGCCCGGAGCGCTTGGCCGCTTCCGGAGGGATGAGGGCGGCCGGGTCGTCCAGGTCGACCGCTGCCGAAGCCCAGTCCGGCGATCCGGCCAGGAAGTTCATGGCGAACCCGAGGATCTCCCGCGTGTTGCGGTAGTTCTTGCGGAAGACGGTGCTGCGGCCCCGGGCGGTCCTGGGTCGACCCTGTCCGTCGACGCCGGGAGGGTTCCACCTCGCTCCGCCGCGGCGGTAGACGTTCTGAGCCACGTCGTACGCCATCACGAAGTCGTCCCGGTCCGGCCGGGCCGGATCCGGCCTCTGACGATCTGACTTGAGCATCGCGTAGGCGAGGTCGAGCCTCAGATGGTCGAAGTCCTGGGCTTCGTCCACCAGCACCGCGTCGAAGCGATCCGGGTCGGGCAGGCGCCGCGCGACTTCTGTGGCCTGAAGGACGCGCCGGTCGAAGTCAGACCCGTCGCCGCGGCGCGCCCGGCCGTCACCGGCCTCGGCGGGCGGGCCCGGCTGTGCGCGGCCGCCTCTTCTCTCGGCCAGGCGGTAGGCCAGCCGGTCGATGTTGGTGACTTCGAGCCGCTCGTCGGAATTCACCATCCTTTCGAGCGCATTGGCCAGAACCCGATTGAAGCACAGCACCAGGGTCCGCAAGTTCGGCCAGTGCTTGTGCAGATACCGAGCGCGGTGAGCGAGCACGAGCGTCTTGCCGCTCCCGGCGACGCCTCTCAGCACCCGGTAGCCGGCACCGAGATGCTCGGCCACGCGCTCCTGCTCCCGATCCATCACCCGGAGCACGTCCTCGGGCGGGATCTCGGGATCCTGGAACAGCGGCAGGCTTTCGGCCCGCGACTGCGGCAGGACGATCTCGGGGTTGACGACAGCCCGGGCCAACTTCTCCTCGTTGGCGTGCAACGGGCGCGGCCGGGCGCCCCCGAGGATGCGCCCCAGCGCGCTCTCAAGCCGACCGTCCGCGAGATCGAGCCTCGTGAGGATCGGCAGTCCCTGCTCCTGTTGACCGAGTTGCGCCAGCGAGACCTCGTCGTGGTCAGGCACAGCCAGAACGCACGTGACGGACAGCAGCGCGACCGCCGCAGCGTCGACGCCCTGCCTCAGCTCGCTTGCCTTGCGGGCAACCTCGTCCGGGACGCCGATCATGTCGAACGAGTCGAAGACCCGGCCCAAGCCTCGGCGGCGACGGCGGCTGGCCGACAGCGACGGAGCGTCGATCACCGCGATGCCTGCAGCCGGGTCGAGCACGATCAAGTACGGGAAACCGCCCGCCGTCTCGCGCAGCCACACGGTCACGTCCTCGGAGGTGAAATCCCTCAGCGCTCGGGCAACCTGCCGCAGCCGATCGGGGACACCGGATCGGCTCGGGATGTTCTCAGGCAGCAGGAATGCCATGGCGGGCAGACACTATGTCTGGTTGTACACCGGTGTCTGGCATCTGCGTGCTGTCTTCTTCATGATCGGCCCGGCCTACCTCGGGTACCTGCCCCGCAGCGTCCCTCGTCCCTCGTGGGTCAGGCGCAGGCTCGTGTAGTCGCGGCCTTCGGGCGTGTGCTCCTCCACCCATCGCTCGGCGATCAGCTTGTCGATCAGATTCTGGACCTCCCGCTCGGCGAGCAGCGACAGACGGCCGTAGCAGCCATGAGATCGAAGGACGCGGGACAGGGGATACTTGCCGCCTGAGGTGCCGAGCAGCGTCCGCACGATGTTCCTCCTGGACCGGCGGCCGCGCTCGACACCGTCGATCAGGATGAGAGCAATGGCGTCGGCCTCCTCGCGAACCGCGTCGGCCGCGTCCTTCCCGTCGATCTGGGTGCCGTGCCACGGCCGGTGCAGTCTCGGCGTGCAGGCGTCGCAGGCCCCGCAGGCCCAGGGACCGCCCTGGGGCGGGTCGGGCTCTCCCAGGTACCGCAGCATCTCGCGCCGGCGGCAGGGGGGCCGGCCGCGGGCGAGGGCGCGGGCCTGCTCGGCCCGCTGTCGCACCGCCTCGCGGCGTCCGTCGATCAGCCCTTCCAGATGCCGCCAGTCGGGCCCGGCATCCGAGACGCGCTCGAACACCCACCCGAACCTCCAGGCCGAGAAGCTGCAGATGCCGAGCTGCAACAGCTCAATCACCGTCGTCTCGGTCTCGTCGGGTCGCCAGCCCAGCCGCTGAGACCACTTGAGGCCGCGATACTCGCCCTCCTCCTCATGCGCGAGCCGGAGGACCTCCTCGGCGCGACCAGCCAGCGCGGGATCGCGGACCCGCAGCTCCTCCAGGCGGTGATCAGTGGCGTCCACGGAACCGATCCGGCCTCGCAGCACGAAGTTCTGGCGTCGGCGCAACGACCCGGCGTGCTCCAAGTAGTGCAAGGCCAGGACAGGCGACTCGTCGCGCTCGCCGTCCTCGGTCTCGTGGCGCCCCGCGAGATCGTCGGGATCGATGAAGTTGATCTGCTCATGCAACCCGGACCAGGCCTCCTCCACGGCTTCGATGCTGGGCGCGGAGGACTGCACGAAGTAGTCGTGGATGCGGCAGTCGCGGCCCATGGTGAGCAGCACGGCCGTGCCGTTGGCGGGGCCGGTACCATCGCGGGCGCCGCGGGCGGCCCTCCCAGTCTCCTGCACGTACTCCTCGATGGAGGCCGGCATCTCAAGGTGCACGATCAGCGCAATGTCGGGCTTGTCGATGCCCAGGCCGAACGCTTTGGTGGCCACCACCACGTCGATCTCGCCGTGGCGGAAGGCATCCTCGGTGTGTTGGCGCTCTCCGAGCTCCATGGCCCCGCTGTAGGGTCGGACGCGGTGGCCGAAGCTGCGCAGCAGCCCTGAGAGCCGGGCCGTGTCGTTTCGGGTGGGCACGTACACGATGGCGCTCTGGCGGCGGAAGGCCTCCACGACCTGCACCACCCGCAGATCCCGGTCCTTGCGGTTCTGGCAGCGCTCGACGTAGTAGCGGATCTCGGGCCTGTCCACCGATCGGGTCAGCGCTCTGCCGGGCGGATCGCCCGATGCGCCGCCACCGGGCGGGCCGTCGCGCCGCGAGCCGCCGACGGGCCCAATGCCCAGCAGCCGGGTTACGTCGTCAAGCACGTCGGGGGTGGCCGTGGCCGTGACCGCGGCTACTGGCAGGTGGCCCTCGGCGACCGCGGCGACGGCCCGAGGGATCATGGCGTACTCGGGGCGGAACGAGTGCCCCCACAACGAGATGCAGTGGGCCTCGTCCACCGCGATCCGGGCGACGTCCACCTCTTGCAGCCAGGCCCGGAACATCGGCGACCAGAGCCGCTCGGGGCTGACGTACAACAGCTTGAGATACCCCTGGGCGGCGCTGTGGAGCACGGCCTCCTGCTCAGCCTGGCCCACTCCCGAGTAGATGGCGGCCACCTCCGTGACGCCCCTGGACCGCAAGTTGTCGACCTGGTCGCGCATCAGGGCGATGAGCGGCGACACCACCAGCGTCACCCCGGGTGACACCAGCGCGGGAATCTGGTAGGTGACCGACTTGCCCGAGCCGGTGGGCAGCACCGCCACCACGTCCTCGCCGCGCATGAACCGGCGCATGACCTCGTGCTGTCCGGGCCGCCATTCGTCGAACCCGAGCCAGCGTTTGGCGATGTCCAGCCGCCGCTCGATCTCCGCGTCGTCGAGCGGAGCGTTGGCGTTGCCGACGTCCAGGGCGGCCCGTGAGAGAGTCTCGACGCCGGGAAGCCGTCGGATCCGCTCCCGGCGGTCGTCGTCCATCGCGACGCCCAGATGGCCGGCAATGGCCTTGTAGGCGTCCTCGCGCTTGTCGATCTCTCGGACGGTCGGTCCCGCTGCTGCCATCGCGTCTGGCGCTTGCCGCTGGGCTTTCTCAGCTAGCTCGATCTGCCCGTCGGCGGGCGGGCCGGCCAGACCGCGCAGCATGACGTCGACGTAGGGCAGCGGCCGGCGCATCCGGTTGTCGAGCACAATCGTGACGCCCACGTCGGATTGGGTGCGGATCAGCCGTCCCACGCCCTGGGCGAAGGCGATGGCAGCGCGGGGCACCAGGTAGTCGGCGAACGGGTCCTTGCCGTGCAGTTCGAGCAGGCCCTTGCGTGCGCTGACGATCGGATCGTCCACCGGATCGAACGGGACCTTCTCGATCATCAACAGCCGGAGAGCCTCACCCGGAATGTCGACGCCCTCCCAGAACGTCCGAAGACCCAGCAGGCAGGCCGACGGCTCCGCCCTCATGCGATCAACTAGAGCTGCGGACGATCCGTCGCCTTGGGCCAACAGTTCGAT
The DNA here is from genome assembly GCA_965219165.1 of Candidatus Aldehydirespirator sp. GTDB lineage: Bacteria > Actinomycetota > Acidimicrobiia > Acidimicrobiales > Aldehydirespiratoraceae > Aldehydirespirator. The sequence goes on from CBDCMW010000002.1 coordinate 141,073, forward strand.
CCCCTCGACGGCAAGGACCGGCCGGGCGTGGTCCCTGACGTAATCGAGCCGAGCCCGGGCCGTCATCAGCGTCATGGCGCCGCCGTCGGCGGCCACGCACAGCCGGGGGATCTCGGCCGCCGCGGCCTCGGTGAATCGGTCGGTGAGCTGGCCTCGCGGCGCGGGCAGGTAGTCGGTCAGCAACACGAGGTGGCGGCGGTCGAGGTCGTCGTAGGGCGAGGCGATGAGCTTGGGCGTGACGCCTTGGAGTCCGAGCCGTCCGCCGAGGTAGCCGAAGTCGTCTCCCGCTCGCAGCGTGGCCGAGGTCAGCACCACCGAGCTGGCGCGGTCCCACAGGTCGGCCAGTATCCCCGCCACCGACAGCGGCGCCCGCCGCAAGGACCAGCGCCACTCCCCCGCCTCGCTCGAGTCGCCGCCGTCCTGTGCGCCGTCGGCTGACGAACCGCCAGGGGTCGGCTCGAATCTCACGTCGGCGATGTTGATCCACCGGGCGAGGTCCTCGTCCAGGTCGTCATCAATCAGCCGGAGCTGGGCCTCGGCCCACAGCACAGCATCGATGAGCGTGGCGGCGTTGCGGGCCTCCCTTCCGAGCCGCGCCTTCTCGTCCTCGATGGCATCGGTGCGGTAGCGGCCCTCTAGCTGCTGTGGCACGTCGATGTCGTCCAAGGCGTCGGCGGCCTCTCGAAGAGCGCTCCGCAGTGCTCTGCCCGCGTCCTCCACGCGCTGGTAGGACCGATGCCGCCGGTCGACGCCGCGGACGATGCGATGCGAGACGCCGTAGCGGGCGGCCTGCTCGCGGGTGACGCCGGTGCGGTCTCGCACATGCTCGATGAGCGGCTCGGACAGGCGAACGGTTGCCAGCCGAACCGCCGCGACCGCCTCGCGGACCCGCTCGATCTCGTCGTCGGGCCTGTTCGAGCCGGTCGCGGCCGCGACGCGGGCGGCCAGTCCCCGGCCTGTGGCCGGATCCCACAGCGAGTCGCACAGCATCTCGATCTGGCCGACGCTCACCTCTCTGGTGGAGGCGGTCGTGGCCGAGTCCTCCAGGTTGTGGGCCTCGTCCACGATCAGGTTGAACTCGCCCTCCTTGAATGCCGGGCCGCCAGACAAGAGGGCGTGGTTGAGCACAGCCACATGGGCGGTCCGAAGCCGCATGAGGGCCCGCCGGTAGAAGTCGAGCTCGTCGAGGCGGCCCCGCGCCGGCCCGGGCTGGACATCGACACGCAGCCTCCACCGCAGCAGGCGTAGCGCCCGGAGGTGCCCTTCGACCGCGGCGGTGCGCAGGTCGGCCCAGTCGCCCGAGGGCGTCTGCGCCACCCAGCCGCTCAGGATCGCCAGCGCCATCGCGTGGCCGTGGTCCGCCCGGTCCTCACCGGAGTCGTCGGCGAGCCAGCCGAGCTCCCCCTCCAGCGCCTTGAGGCTGATGTAGTTCTGGCGGCCCTTGAGGACGACCTCGGAGAACGGCTGCAGCGTTGACTTCAGATCTTCGAGCGTCTCCAGGATCTGATCCTGGAGAACCCGGGAGTGCGGCGCGACCACCGACACCTGGCCCGACGCCCGGGCGGCCTCGATGGCGGGGACCAGATAGGCGAGGGTCTTGCCGGTGCCGGTGGGCGCCTCGATCATCTGGCGCTGGTCGGGCGTTCCCAAGGCACTGGACACGAGATGGGCCATGTGGGCCTGCTGCGGACGCGGGGTTCGTCCGGGCGTCATCAGCGATCCGCCCTCACGGAAGGACTCCACGATCTCCTTGATGTTGAAGCGCCCGGTGGGGACGATGGGAGCGGGTATGGGAACTTCGGGAACGACGTTCTCGAGCGCGGCCGGATGGTGCTGCGAGTCGACGAAATCGGCCCACGGGTGACCAGCCCGACCGAGGATCCATCGCTGCAGCGGGCGCGCCCGGGCTGGCGCGTTCAGCTCACCCAGGAGGCCCAACATGACTTGTCGAGCGATCCGGGCGTCGTTGAGGGCATCGTGCTTGTCGCGGCCCTCGATGCCGAACAGCGATGCGAGGTCGTCGAGGCTGCGGCCGGGCGGGGGGCGCCCGCCGTCGACGCCGCGGGTCATACCTCTGCCGGCGCGGGGGTACACGAGGTGGGCGAGCTCCAGGGTGTCGAGCCGCGGCCCGACTGCTGCAGCCAGCCCGAGGGAGGCGGCTGCCGCGTCGATGACGATGAAGTCGTAACCGAACCCGTTGTGGGCGATCATCGGCCTGTGGTCAACCCATTCGAAGAACTTCCTCAGCGCATCTTCAAGGGGCGCGGCGTGTTCGAGGTCGCCGTACTCCAGCCCGGTGAGCTTGGTGATCTGCTCCGGGAGTTTGCGCTGGGGCCTCACCAGGGTCTCGAACTCTTCGAGCACGCCTTCTTCGGATGCCAGCACGGCCCCGATCTGGATGATCTCGTGCTCGGACGGATGCGGCCTGTCGGCGTTGGCCTCCAAGTCGAAGACCACATGCTCCGGTAGGCGGGCCATGAGCCGACGAAACTAGCCGCTGCATGTGAAACAAGCGGGCTGCGGCCAGTTGGAGCCAGGCTTACGGAGGCTGGGACAGGGCGCGCCAGATTCTTTGGGGGGTGGCGGGCATGTCTATGTGGTCTATGCCCAGGTGGGCCGCCGCGTCGTGGATCGCGTTGAGGATGGCCGGACCGGCGCCCACCGTGCCTGACTCGCCGATGCCTTTGGCGCCGAGCGGGTTCAGCGGGGTGGGCGTCTCCATGGGCGCCAGATCGAAGCTGGGCAGATCGGGGGCTGATATCGCCGGGTAGTCGACGAGGTTGGTGGCCAGCGGGTTGCCGTCTCGGTCGTAGACCACCTCCTCCAGCAGCACCTGGGCCGCGCCCTGGGCGATGCCGCCGTGGACCTGGCCCTCGGCGATGAGCGGGTTGATCAGCGTGCCGGCGTCGTCGCAGGCGGCCAGGCTCCGCAGCACCGTCTCGCCGGTGGCAGAGTCGACCTCGACCGCGGCCACATGGCAGCCGAAGGCGTAGGTGTTGTCGTCCTGCACGAAGTCCGACGCCGCTGAGAGCGGGGGGTCGCCCTGCCCGGCCGCTTCGGCTGCGATGTCGGCCCAGCCGATCCGAGACTGTGGCGAGCCGGCCACATGGAAGGCCCCCGCGGCCACATCGAGCACAACGTCCGCTTCGGCGGCCTCGAGCCGCGCCGCGGCCCGGACGCGGGCCAGCTCCACCAGGTGCCGGGCCGCGGTCAGGACCGCCGAGCCGGCCAGCTGGGCCGAGCGTGAGGCGGCCGTCAGCTCGCTGGAGGCGATCTCGGCCGTGTCGCCGGAGATCACGGCGATCTGGTCGACGGGCACGCCCGTGGCCTCGGCCGCGATCATGGCCCAGCACGTGGCATGGCCCTGCCCGAACGCGGTGGCGCCGGTGCGCACCACCAGCGACCCGTCGGCCGCCAGCTCGATCTCGCCCAGCTCGCGAACGCCCAGCGAGGTGCTCTCCACGTACGAGGCGATGCCGATACCGAGCAGCACCGGGTCGCTGTCGGCTCGGCGGCGGGCCTGCTCGGCTCGCAGCTCGCCGTATCGGGCCGCTTCCAGCGCCCGGTCGAGGGCCGCGCCGAAGTCGCCGGTGTCGTAGGTGCTGCCCGCGGGGTTGGTGTACGGGAACTGCTCGGGCGCCACGAAGTTGAGGCGCCGCACCTCGGCGGGATCCATGCCGACCTCGGCCGCGAACAGGTCCACGGCCCGCTCGATGGCGAAGATGGCCTCAGGCCGGCCTGCGCCCCGGTAGGCCGTGATCGGCGCGGTGTTGGTGACGTAGCTGCGCCCGCTGATCGAGGCGTTGGCGATGTGGTAGCAGCCGGTGAACACCTTGCGGGTGAACGTGGGCAGGAACGCGCCGATCATCGGGTAGGCGCCCGCATCCTGGACGACATCGAGCTCGTAATGGGTGATGAGGCCGCCGCGGCTGCCGCCCAGGCGAAGCCGTTGGCTCTGGCCCCGCCCGTGCACCGAGGCGATCAGGTTCTCGGCCCGCGACTCGGTCCACACCACCGGCCGTCCAACGGCTCGGGCAAGCCCGGCCACGGCCAACTCCTCGGGCGACGGCGAGCCCTTGGCCCCGAAGCCTCCGCCCACGTCGGGCGTCACCACCCGCACCGCGGCCGAATCGAGCCCGTAGACGGCAGCGAGGGCGTCCCGCACCCGGTGCGGGGCCTGGGTGGATGCATAGAACGTGAGCCGGGTGCCGTCGGCTGACCACTCCGCCGCCGCGGAGCGGGGCTCCAGCGGCACGGCCGCCAGTCGTTGGTTGACCAGCGACGCCTCCACCACGACCTCGCAGGCGGAGAAGTCCAGGTCGGCCTCGGCCTGTCCGGGGGCGGGCATGTCGAAGGCGATATTGGTGCCGGCGTCTTGGTGAACCAGGGTGTGGCCGGTGGCTGCGTCGGCCAGCTCTACGACTGCGGGCTCGGGCTTGATGTGGACGACCACGTGCTCGGCCGCGTCGGCGGCCGCCGCAGCCGTCTCGGCCACCACCGCCACCACCGGCTCACCCACGAACCGGACGGTGTCGCGGGCCAGCACCGGGCGGGCCGTCCGCTGGTCGACCACGGGTATCGGCTTCAGATCGGGCAGGTCCAGATCAGCCGCAGCGAATACTCCGAGCGCTCCGGGTTGAGTCCAGGCCTCGGTCGTGTCCACGCCAGCCAGGCGCCCGTGAGCCACGGTGGAGCGAACGAAGCACGCGTGGACCGCACCGTCGAGCCGCAGGTCGGCCACGTAGCGTGCCCCCTCGGTGAGCATCCGAGGGTCCTCCGTGCGCAGCACCCGGTTGCCGAGCACGCTCACGCGTGATGCCAGACGGAGCCAGCGGGGGTGTCCTCCACAGTCACGCCGAGCGCCGACAGCTCGGACTACCCGTCGTTCTGCACCGACGTGCGGACCCAGTCCGGGAGCTCCTCGATGGGTCGCATGCCATCGAGTCTCTTGGTCAGCTTGAAGGTAACGCTCTGTCCCTCGGCCATCCGCACTAGATTTCCGGCTCGGCCTTCCGCGACTTCGCCCTTGCGCCAAGCGTTGAACCAGATGGACGACGGCGAGATCGCAAGGCACAACAGGTAGTCGTACTTGCGGTCAAGTCGAACATGGTTGAACTGGAAGCCTCCGGTTACATCCTCTGAGGCCGTCTTGACCTCGAATGACCGACCCTCGATGATTAGATCCGTCGGGGTGATGCGAGATTGTGAACTGACCCCAATCTCGTTGAGGACCAAGTACCGCTTCAGGAAGTCCTCACCGATCTCGCCGCGGTTGGTGTTCTCCACACGCCGGAAATCCTCAAGCGGGGCCCCTGTCCACTTCGTCGGCGGAGAATGCTCACGGATGACCTCTATCAGCAGGTCTACGGCACTCACTGAGGAGGCTCCCACAAGGCTCCAGTCGCGCCGCGCTTCCAGAAGACGAGGAAGTAGGAGTGATTCTTGCGGGCATGCACCTGTCGGATGACGCGGCTGACTCCTGGCCGATTCCTGCGCACCACGACGAACAGATCCTCTGCGACGAATCCCATCTCGCCGTAGGCCTGCATGATCTCGACATGCGTGAATCGCTGCCGATTCGAGCAGACCTCATCCTGGCACTTCACGATGAGCACGCCCCGCTCCCGGAGCACGCGGTGCGCCTCGCTTCCCGCTTCGCGGTACAGGTCGAGCACCGCTTCGTGGTACTTGCTGCCCGTCCTGTTTCCGGACCCATTGTTGCGGTAGTGGTCCTCGAAGGGCGAGTGGGCCCTGTGCGCCGTTCCTCCCGGCGAATGCATGTAGGGGGGATCGAGGACCACGCAATCGATCTCGCCGTCGCTGTAGGGCAGATCGCGGCAGTCGACCCCATCCTTTAGGTCCGTGGCCCGCAGCTCGTAGCGGTCGGAGGGAACGTGCCGCCAGAAGACCCCCTTGCCGTACGTCACGTCGGCAATGACGCTCCCGGACCTCACATACAGTCCGAGGACGCGCGCGAAGGTGCGTGCATTCCCGTCCGTGAAGGCGCTCCACACGAGATCGTTCGTCGCGTCGCCGTTGCGCGCCACACGCTTTCGGGTCGGAGTTTCCCCTAGTTCAGCTTGGTGGAACGGCATGGCTGCATCCTAGAGAAGGCGTGCGACACCGAAGGTGCATCCCGCCGCTGTCCGGGGAAGCCGTTCCAGCCCGTTCGGCGCATCCGCTGGTCCTCGGCGCGCAGGACGCGATTACCGAGCAGGCTCACGCCCGGTGCCAGATCGGGCCGGCCGGAGTGTCCTCCACCACCACGCCCAACGCCGACAGCTCCTCTCGCAGGGAGTCGGCGGTGGTCCAGTCCTTGGCGTCCCTGGCCGCCTGCCGCTGAGAGACCAAGTCCTCGATGGCGGCGTCGCCGTCGGAGGCCTGCTCGACAGCCTCAACCTCTAGGCCCAGGGCATCGGCCCATTCGACCACCTTGGCCGCAAACACCGCGCCATCAGCCGATCCCTCATCGAGCTCGGCGTTGGCCCTGCGGAGCGTGTCGAAGATCACCGCCACCGCCTCGGGCGTGCCCAGGTCATGGTCCATGGCCGCTTCGAAGCGACGTTCCAGTCTCTCGGCCACCGCCCGTGCCGCGGTAGTTGAAAGGTTGTCGAGCGCAGCCTGCAACTGGTGTGCGTCCAGGGACCCGTCCATAGCCGCTCGGAATGCAGCGATGGCTGGCCCGTCGAGTTGGCTGTCAGGGCCGGTTGATGCGGGAGCCGAGCTCAGGACCATCGCCCGGCGGGCCATGGCGTCGAGCCGCTGCACCGCGGCCCGGGACGAGGCCATCAGCTCCGCGTTGACCTCCATGGTCTTGCGGTAGTGGGTCTGCAGTACCAGCAGCCGGAACGCCCGGCCGTTGAGCGGGTGCTCGTCGAGCAGCTCGGCCACGGTGCGGTAGTTGCCCAGCGACTTGGCCATCTTCTGGCCCTCGATGTTGAGCATGGCGTTGTGCACCCAATGGCGGGCGAACGTCCGACCCACGGCCAGCGCCTCGGCCCGCTCGTTGGTGTGGTGGGGGAACACCAGGTCGTTGCCGCCGCCGTGGATGTCGAAGTCGTCGCCGAGGATGCCGAGGCTCATGGCCGCGCACTCGATGTGCCAGCCCGGCCGGCCGGCACCCCACGGCGACGGCCACGAGGGCTCGTCGGGCTTGGCCGCCTTCCACAGGGCGAAGTCGAGGGGGTCCTCCTTGGTCTCGTCCACCTCCACCCTGGCCCCGGCCGAAGCCCGCAGATCGTCGAGGCTGCGATGCACGAGGTCGCCGTAGCCACCGACGTCACGCACCCTCAAGTACAGGCCTGTGGGGGTGGCGTAGGCGGCGCCGACATCCATGATCCGGGCGATGAAGGCGACCATCTCGTCGACCCATTCGGTGGCTCGGGGCCGCTCGTGGGGATCGAGTATGTCGAGCTCGGCCATCGCGTCGATGTAGACGGCCTCCCACTCGACGGCCACCTCGCTCTCGGTGCGACCCTCGTCGCGGGCCCGGTTGATGATGTTGTCGTCGATGTCGGTGACGTTGGCCACGTGGCGCACTTCGAGGCCCCGCCACTCCAGGTAGCGGCGCAGCACGTCGTAGGTGAGGGCCGAGCGGGCGTGGCCGAGGTGGGGATGGTCGTAGACGGTCGGACCGCAGACGTACAGCGCCACCCGGCCCGATTCGCGGGTCACCAGGGGGCGCACCTCGCCCGTGAGGGTGTCGTAGAGCGAGATCACTGCGGGTCGGGCGACGAGGGCGGGGGCGGTTCCGGGGTGGTGCCGCCGATCGTGCCTCCAGCCGTGCCATCGCCCGTATCGACACCCGAGGACGGCGGTGGTTCCAGAGCGATGCCGCAGAGCGCGCACAGGTCGGCCAGCAGGCCGGGCGCGGTGTCGTCGAGGCGGCCGGCGATGACGGCGTCGGCCATCTCGGCCAGCACAGCCCGGGCCCGGGGCGCGTCGAGGTCGTCGTCGAGCGCGTCGCGCAGGCGCCGAGCGAAGGGGGCGGCGTCGGAGCCGCCGCCCGCGCCACGGGTCGACCCGCAGGAGCCTCCGTCCCGTCGAACCGCCTCGTTGAGGGAGTCGAGCAGCGCCTCGCTCTCAGCGATTTCGTCGTCGTGCCATTCCCAGTCGTCGCGGTAGTGGTGCGCCATCAGTGCGAGGCGCACCGCGGCCGGGTCGCTCTCTTTGCAGAGGTCGCTCACGAACACGAGGTTGCCCAGCGACTTCGACATCTTGGTGCCCTCGTAGCCGACCATCCCGCAGTGCATCCAGTGCTTCACGAACTGCCGGCTGGCGGCGGCCTCGCTCTGGGCCAGCTCGCATTCGTGGTGGGGGAAGATCAGGTCGCTGCCGCCGCCGTGCAGATCGATCCCGGCGCCGAGCAGGCCCATCGACATGGCGCTGCACTCGACGTGCCAGCCGGGGCGGCCCGGCCCGAACGGCGAGTCCCACGACGGCTCGTCGGGCAGTGCCGGCTGCCACAGCACGAAGTCGAGCGGGTTGCGCTGGCGGGGGTCGTCGGGGGTGCCTCCCCGCTCGGCGGCCAGGGTCCGCATGGCGGCGGCGTCGTAGCCGCTGAGGCGGCCGAAACCGGGCCAGGTGGAGACGTCGAACCAGGTGGTGCCCGCGGCGGTGTAGGTATGGCCAGCGGCCGCGAGGACCTCGATGAGGGCGACCATCTCGTCCACCCACTCGGTGGCCCGGGGCTCGGCTGCGGGGGGCCGGGTGTTGAGCGTCTCCATGTCGCTGTGGAACCGGGCCGTCTCGGCCGCGGCCAGCTCCAGGAAGTCCACGCCGAGCTCGCGGGCCTTGGGAAGGATCGAGTCGTCCACGTCGGTGATGTTGCGCACCAGACGCACCCGGTGGCCGAGGTCCTCGAGGCGGCGGATCAGGAGGTCGTAGGCCAGGTAGGTGTTGGCGTGCCCGAGGTGGGTGCTGTCGTAGGGGGTGATGCCGCACACGTAGATCCGCACCTCCGCGGGAGGCGGGGACGGCTCGAAGGGCACCACAGCCCGCCGTGCGGTGTCGTACAGGCGCACGAGCCGAGGCTACCGCTGACCCCCCGACAGCCCTAGCAACCGGCACCGCCGGCCAACAAGGCGCTTCGCGAAACCGACTCCCCGATACCGGGCGCGTTGATAATTAATCAACACTAGGTGTGGATTACTTTGTTAGTATCGCGCGTGTGATTTACGAGGCGCCGCAACTGACAAGCCTAGACGAGCAGATCCTCGGCGAGATCCGGGATCTGCGCGACGACCTGCGCTTCCACTTGGTATCGCCCCGCCGGTGGCACGGCACGCTGAGCCGGGTGATGTTGGCGCGCGCCGTGCAGGCCTCCACCTCCATCGAGGGCTACCACTCCACCGTGGACGAGACCGCGGCCATCATCGACGGCGAGGAGCCCCCGGGTGTGGACGAGGACACCCGCAGGGCCGTCTCGGGCTACCGCGACGCCATGACCTACGTCCTGCAGCTCACTGGCCCGTCGAGCCCCGACAGGCCGAGGATGGACGCCTCGCTACTGAAGTCGCTGCACTTCATGATGGTCGGCCACGACCTGTCCACGCATCCAGGCCAATGGCGCCCAGGGGCGGTGTGGGTGCGTGACGGTGCGGGCAACCCCGTGTACGAGGCCCCAGATCGCGACGTCGTCGAGCCGCTGGTCGAAGAGCTCATCGCCTGTGTGAACGACAGTCCCGCTCCGACCTTGATCGGTGCCGCCATGGCCCATCTGAACCTCACGCTGATCCACCCGTTCAGCGACGGCAACGGTCGCATGGCCCGCTGTCTCCAGTCGTTCGTGCTGGGCTGTGCGGACGGCGAGATGTCACCGGTGTTCGCAAGCATCGAGGAGTACCTCGGACGCAACACGGGTGCTTACTACCGGGCGCTCACCGACACGGCCGCCGGCTCGTGGTCGCCCGAGCGCAGCGCCCGCCCGTGGATGGAGTTCTGCCTCACGGCCCACCACCACCAGGCTGCGACGCTGCGCAGACGGGTCGACAGGTTCGAGGCGCTGTGGGACCGCTGCGAGCAGACCGCGGCGCGCTGCCGTCTGCCCGACCGGACGATCGACGCGCTCATGCACTCGGCACGGGGCTGGCGACTGCATCGCTCGCTGTACATCAGCATCGTCAGGTCCGCCTCCGGCGAGCAGATCAGCGACGCCATGGCCACCCGCGACCTTGCCGCCATGGCCTCGGCTGGCCTCCTCGACCCCGAGGGCGAGAAGCGGGGCCGCCACTACCTGCCGTCGAAGTCGCTCAGAGACTTGGAGCGCGAGATCCGAGACACGCAACCGGCACGGCCCGTGATCGACCCGTACGGGACATCGTCTTCCTAGAGAGGTTACTTGTTGTGAGACTTCATTGATTGTGATATCTTTTCGATCATGGATCCGTCGATCACGGCAACGCTAGTCGGCGTCGCCTTTGCGGCGTTGGTCAGCGCCCTCGGTTTCATCTCGCGCGGGATGCGCTCCGACATCCGGGAGCTCGGCTCAAAGGTCGACACGATCCTCTTCGCCCTCGTCCACGCCGGGCTGCTGAGCCCGCAGCAACTCCCCGGCTCCCCGTTGACACCGCCGTCCCCCGCTGCCGGTCCGACCCCACGGTCGGCGGTCGCGGATGACGCGCCCCAGCCCCGGCTGCTCCGCCTCCCCATGCCGGATCCGCTGGCCAGCCAGCCTGACGCCGACGGTCGCCCGTTAGGGCAACGGGTGCCCAACCGCTGAGCCTGGATCCACCGATGGGGGATGGTTCGCCAGCATCGACGCCACCACTGACAGAACGAACTTCAATCGGTTTTCCACATGTGGGGTGGTCAACTGCTTGATGTTCGTGGCGAACCAGCCGCTGAGAGCCGGTCAGACGATGGGGCGACCGACGGGGAGAGGCTCGGGGTGGTCGAGGGCGCAGCGGGTGCCGCTGTAGATGGTGGGCATGCACCGGTTGCAGTGGATGCAGTTGCCTTCGGTGGCGGTGCCGGCCTGCCAGCGGTTCGGCAGGTCGGGCTGGCGCAGCAGGGCCCGGGCCATGGCCACGAAGGCGAATCCCTCGTCGAGGGCGGACTGCACGGTGTCGAGACGGTTGATGCCTCCGAGCAGGATGAGCGGCATTTGCAGGGCTTCGAGGAAGCGTCGGGCCTTGGGCAGGAAGTAGGCCTCCTCGAAGGGGTAGTCCGGCATGAGCTTGGCCCCGGCCAGCTTGAAGCCAAGCCGGGCGTGCGGCGGGAGGGTGGCCGCGAACTCCTCGCGGGGAGCGTCGCCCCGGAACAGGTACATGGGGTTGGCGAAGGAGCTGCCGCCGGTGAGCTCGAGGGCGTGGAGGGCGCCGTCGTCCTGCAGCATCTGGGCGAATTCGAGGCTCTCGTCGTCCTTGAGGCCGCCGGGGACGCCGTCGTTCATGTTGATCTTGGCGGTGACGGCCAGCTTGTCGCTTACCGCAGCCCGCACCGCCCGCACGGCTTGGCGGGGGAACCGGGCCCGGCTCTCGAGGGAGCCGCCCCAGGAGTCGGTGCGCTTGTTGAGGCCGGGGCTGAGGAACGCGCTGAGCAGGTAGTTGTGACCGAGGTGGATCTCGATGGCGTCGAAGCCGCTGTCGGCGGCGAGGCGGGCGGCGCGGGCGTAGTCGTTGGTGACGCGGCTGATGTCGGCGTCGGTGGCGGAGCGGATGATCCGCACGGCCAGCGGGTTGAACCGCCGGGTCGGCGCGATCGACGGCGCCCGGTTGGATCGGGAGTTGGCCACCGGCCCGGCGTGTCCGATCTGGGCGCCGGCGGCCGCGCCCTCGGCATGGATGGCGTCGGTGAGTCGGCGCAGTCCGGGCACGGCCTCGGGGCGCAGCCAGATGCATTCGGCATGGGTGCGGCCCTCCGGGGCGACGGCCAGGTAGGCGACGGTGGACATGCCCGCCCCGCCTGCGGCCGCGGCTCGGTGGTATTCGATGAGCTCGGGCGTGACCAGCGCCTCGGGCATCACGCCCTCGAAGGTGGCGGCCTTGATGATCCGGTTGCGCATCGTGACCGGCCCCAGCCGGGCCTCAGCGAACGGGTCGACAGATTGCATTGAGCGAGTCTGGCACGCCTCCCGACGATCGAGGAAGGCGCCCAGACGAGAGCGCCCCCGGCAGGAATCGAACCTGCGCACACGGTTTAGGAGACCGATGCTCTATCCACTGAGCTACGAGGGCGGGAGATGCGCGGATTGCTGCGCGAATTACCCATGCGGGACCGATTTTGGTACGTGGAGTCTAGCCGAGCGCCGCGAGCGGGGTGTTGGGGCGCGTTTTGGGGCTGATCGGACGCGACGGCGGCCCGCCTGAGGGGGCACGCGAGTCGTACCGCGACGCCCGCGCCAGCGCCGATGCACACGCCAACGCAGCGATAGAGCCGCTGCTGCGAAGCGCTGCTAGAGAAGGAGACGAACCCGAAGACATCGCGTACAGGCGGGCGTGGGAGGCGTTCGCCTCGGAGGCCTCGTCGGAGGAGGTGGCCTTGATGCAACTCCCCGACGACTTGTGGGTGCGGTATTCGGTGCCGCCGGCGGGGGAGCCGTGGGCATCGCCGCTGGCACTGGCGCTGGATCCAGACCAGACCGAGTCCGAATTGGCGGAGTATCTCAATGAGGCTGCGGCGGCTGCCTCAGCCGCCGCAGCCGAGTTCAGCGCGCAAGCGGTTTCGTACAGTGACGAGGCGATAGCAGCCCCAAGTCGCCTTTCGGGACGCTCTGGTGGCCGCCCGCGACGCTGAAGCAGTTTCTGGCGCGGCGTCAGCGGCCGTCGCCGCGGCACAACTCGTGCAAGACATCGCCGCCGCGGTGGAGGCGTCGGTCCTCGCGACGGCAGAGGCGGCCGAAGCCGCATACCAGACTGACGACATCATAAGGGTCGCCGAAGTGGCCGGGTTGGCTGCAGTGGACTCGGGGCTCCGCGACAACGCCACCGCGTCGCTGTCCGCCGCCGAAGCCGGCCTAGCCAGGATCCGCGACGAGATCAGCGACGACTCCTCAGTGAACAGAGACCTTGATGAGGCGAAGTCAGCGGCATATCGAGTGGTCCTACTCCATAGCGCTGCGCATCTGGCATTCGCACGATCTCTGGGCGAGTCGTGCCAATAGGAATAGCGCCCAGGGCTGCGACGCGCAGAGCGGGGAGTCCAGCAATCGCACCATACGGCACCGGTCCAGAGAGGACCTCCACCACCGCTGGTTGCACGCCTAGTTCGAGGGCCTGCGCCACACAGCGGGTCGGTAGGGTGGCGTCATGGATAGATGGTGGACTTCTGATCACCACTTCGGGCACGCCAACATCATCAAGTACTGCAACAGGCCCTTCGCCGACGCAGACGAGATGAACAAGGCAATGGTGGACCGATGGAACGACCTCGTCGCCGACGGTGACGAGGTCTGGATCGTCGGCGACCTCGTGCTGGGCCAGCTCACCGTCAACCTGTCCGCGCACGTGTGGCGGCTCAAGGGCCGCAAGATCCTCGTTCCCGGCAACCACGACGCCTGCTGGCAGGGCCAAAAGAACACCAGACCGCAGATCACCTGCTATCTGGACCTCGGCGGGATCGCCCGCATCGTCGATGACCCCGCCCCCGTCGTGCTGGCCAGCCAGCCGGTGCAGATCAACCACTTCCCCTATGACCCCGGCGAGCCCGGCCGGCCCGCCAGGTTCGCGCAGTGGCGGCCCGAAGATGTCGGCGGCTGGCTGTTGTGTGGCCACATCCACAACAAATGGCGCCAGAACGGCCGCCAGATCAACGTCGGGGTGGACGCCTGGGACTTCGCGCCGGTCAGCGACGACACGCTCTGTGAGATGATCGCCTCGGGGCCGGCACGCATCCCGTGCCCGGCCTGCACGCCCGCCGCTGCCTGAACCACACCGCAGCAGACATCGGTGCGGTCTGTTGGCGGCGGCGGCAACCGGTCTCGGCGCTGGCGGGCTTGGTGGGTGACACCGGGCCGAAGGTGCTCGATGGTCACCGTCGCAGGTAAGCAGGCGCGGCTCCCCTGTTTCTGGAGCCGGTCGGGCTCGGTCAGGTGTTGGGCGCCGCCGGGTCAGCGATGCCGTGCACGCGGATGTCCTCGATGCTGGCGGGATCGAAGAACACGTTGTGGTAGTGACACGCCCGCGGCGCGATTTGGCGCAGGCGGCGGGCGTAGTCGCTGTCGCGCATCGGTGATCCGTTGAAGAACAGGGGCTGGTCGCTGCGGTGCTGGTGCACCCATTCGGGCACAGGGTGGCCGTCGCGGTCACACAGGGCGTGAACCACCGCGGCGATGCGGGCCAGGCCATGGCGGCGCAGGCCGAAGCGGTGGTACCAGCGCCGCCGGCGGGGCGCGGCGGCGATCATCGCTTCGCGCAGCCCCGGGAAGAGCGCCCAGTCCTTGCACAGCTGCACCACCTCCACGACGCGGCCCCGGCCGTCGTTGCGGGCCATCCACCCGGGACGTCCGCGGCGGTGACAGCGGGCTCGGAGGGCTCCCACCGGTCGATGTCGTCGACACTGTGCGGCTGCGCTGTGTGAGCGTGGTGGCCTGCGGTCTCTGGCTGCACCGCATCCAAGGTACAGCCAACCCGGTTCGGGCCCGTCGAGGAAGCAGCAGCGAAGCACGGACCTCAAGGGTCTCTGCGGTCCTCGACGCGGCCTGCCGACACGCCGCCGCCGGCTCGGCTCCCCTACGCCTCTGGTCGTGTTGCAGCCACACCCCTCCACACAGGGGAACCCCAGTTTCGGCTCGATCCCCGGCTTGTCCCCGATTGCGCACCCCAACGAATCGGGCCTCCGGCGGGGGCGGTTAGCGTGGGCGGCGTGCCCAGATACGGAGGAGGCCTCAAGTCCCGACCGCGCGACTACCTCCTCTACCCCAACAGCGGTGAGTGGCCCAGCGGCGCCATGGTCGCCGATCCCCCGCCGGAGGCTCTGCTGGCGCTGCACATCTCCACGGTCCTCAACGAGTTTGCGACGCCCGCGGTCTCAGCAGCTACACGGCCGCAGCCGCAGCGAAGATCTCCCAGAAATCGATGTACCACCTGCTCGCCGGCCGCAGCTGGCCGAACCTGGTGACCATCCTGCGTGTCGAGCAGAACCTCGGCATCCAACTGTGGGCCAGCCAACACAACGCGAAATGTGGCACACCATTGGAGCCCCGCCCGAACCGGTACCTCGCCGCGGGCGGGTACTGGCCCGACGGGCCCCTCGCCGAGGACGCCCCGCCAGAGGCCGTGCTAGCCCAAGAGCTCTCCGAGCAGTTCCGCAGCGTCCACGAAGCCCGCTACAACAGCGACACCAGCCGAGCCGCCAACGAACTGGAGGTCTCGGAGGCAACCGTCGAAGGTCTGCTCAACGGCAGCGCCTGGCCCGGATCTGGCGACCATCGCCCGCATCGAACGCAACCACCGGGTCACGCTGTGGCCCCACCAACACAGCGTCGGTCCCGACTAGCGCACCCGTCCACGGTCACAGCACCACACACCGGGTCATCTACCGTTAAGCCCGGTAGGGAACCACACCTGCCCTGGCCGGCCGCCCACAATGATCGCTCCTCGCTTCCTCAACTGCAGGGTGCCGTAGCGATATTCGTCGGGTCCGTGGGCCGGGCGTGGCAGACCTTCTCACAGCAACTATCTGGGCGTTTGTGCCGCAGAAGCGCCCGCCTGTGCAATTCGGTGGGCGTTTGTGCCGCAGAAGCGCCCGCCTGTGCAATTCGATGGGCGTTTGTGCCGCAGAAGCGCCCGCCTGTGCAGTCCGGTGGGCGTTTGTGCCGCAGAAGCGCCCGCCTGTGCAATTCGATGGGTAGCGTGAGCGGGATGGGAGAGTACCTTGACCGGACCTACGGCGGCGTGCTGGGACCAGAGCCCTACAGGGCCTATGTCCCCCACGGCATCGTCGGCTGGGACCCCGAACTCAGCGAGCAGACAGTCCAGCGTGTGAGGGTTGCCGGTGACCGGATCGCGGGGTTGGCCGCCAAGCTGCCGCTGCATCGCTCGATGCTGTGGTGCCTGAACCGTTCCGAGGGGATCGCGTCGAGCGATGTGGAGGGGGTCTCGACGACGTTGCGGTCTCTGAGCCTGCTCGAGTCCCTGCGAGCGGAGCGCGACCCCCAGCGCCAAGAACGCGACAGACAAGCGCTCGGGGCGGTCCGCTTGACCGCTCACGCTGTCAGCGTCGGCCAGCGCACGGACGCGCCGGTGGGGGTCGCGGACCTGTGCGAGATGCACCGACGACTCTTCGAGGGCTCAGATGCGGGGTTCGAGCCGGGCTGTGTGCGCAACGACGACATCTGGGTGGGGCCGGCGGGCGCGACGCCGCCAGAAGCGTTGTATGTCGCGCCGCCGGCGACGCATGTGGGCCCGCTCTGTGAGGATCTGATGCAGTACGTGTCAACCCACGATCTGCGGCATCCGCTGGTCAAGGCCGCTGTCGCCCATCTGCAATTCGAGACCATCCATCCGTTCCCCGACGGCAACGGACGCGTCGGCCGGGCGCTGATCCACTGCGTGCTGCAGCGATGCCGGCCCTCATCGGTGACGGTGCCGTTGTCGGCGGCAATCGCCGAGCACAAGCAGGACTACTTCGGGGCTCTGCGCCCCTACCAGACCTACACCGGCGGCAGCGACAGCACCATACGCGACGCATGCGGGGAGGCCGCGGTCTCCTTCGTCGCCGACGCGGCCTCCGTCGCCTGCGACTACACCGAGGCGGTCGCGCTGGTCATCACGGACATGGACACCAAATGGAGCGACCTCAACCTGCGGCCCCACTCAGCGGCGGCGGCCACACTGCAGGCGATGTCGACTATGCCCGCAGCCACCATCGACTATCTCTGCGATGCGACAGGCCGCCGCGCCAACTCCGTGAGACGAGGACTGCGCAAACTCGTCTCAGCCGGCGTCGTCGCAGAAACACACGACGAAGACACGGGACGCAGAGTGTTCGAACTGCCCGAACTGCTGCAGGTTGTGGACCACCGCCAGAAGCTGCTGAGACACTGCTGGCAGGCACACCAGGCAGGCATCGGGCGACCACCGGCCGAACTCGTGGCCGAATGGCGCCGCCGCGTCTCTGTCGACGAAGCACCGCGGCAAGCGTCAACGCAACGACGGCAATGCAGCCACATCGGAGAACGCAGCAAAGTCCAATGCACCCAACCCGCCGGTCACTCCTTGCCCCACCGCTACACATGAGACTCTTCTGCGTGGGCACGGCGCCCCAATGTCTGAGCTTCCCCCCGTTTCTTGGAGGGTTGGTTTAGGCGGCTTGGGCTTGTTCGTGATCGTTTAGCGACGCGGGAGCGCAGGGAAGCAGCTCTGCGGGACCGCACAGACGAGGACCGAAAGCAGAGGTCACAGCCTGAATGAAATCCGTGTTGGACACGCCCGCAAGAACGGGACGAGCGTGGATCGCGCGCTGCCGCTGCTCCCAGTCCTGGCGCAACGGATGGTTGTCCGCAGTGAACGTCGCTGTTAACAGCTCGAACACGGTGAGCGTCACGCCGCCAGTGTTGACCTTCTCAAATACTTGGCAGACCGCTTCTTTGGGTGTGTCCTTGTCGAGCTCTATGACTGGCACGGGGTACTGCTCGAAGCGTTTGACGAAGCTCTTCTCGAACTCGTTCCACAGCTCGGCCTTTTCCGGATCATGGCCCCAGAACCGGTCGAAGCCGACTCGCCATTCGAACGTGTCGAACACCTTCGAGAGCGGGAAGAGCATCGCCTCGTATTCACGCTCAGGCGTCGAATAGTCTTCAACTACCTCCCGGCCGAATCTCTTGATCTGTCGGTCTTCTGGCAGCGACACCACTGCCTCTTCGAGATCAGCGTTCGGGTCCAGCGCCAGACGCATGTTGATGTAGTACCAGCGCTTGATGGGTCGTCCGCGCTGATCCCTCGTTTGCACCGGACGGTCAAGGCGCAGCGTCGAGGAACTCGTCAACCACATCAAGCCCATTGCTTCGGGCCTGGCGTGACCTCGGACCGGTGAGCGACTCCGGACCTAGAGGACGTCACGCGTGAAGCGGTCTCGCCACGGGCTGGTGTCGATCAGAGCATCCAACCGTCCTTCGATGACGCTTTCAGCAGCACGTCGTAACACAACCAAGGCGTGGTTGAAGGTGTCGGCTCCGGGCTTTGTGAAGCCCACCACCGTCGTGTCACAACCACCGACGCTCTCCTTGAGACGACGCCAGTTGTTGAACTGGCTCTCACGCGTCCCATGATGGAAGTACTGATACACGACGACGGTGGACGATCGTGCCGTATCCAAGAACGACTCGATCTCGCTATCGAGAACATGCTGAGGAGACTTGCCGTTTCTGCTCCGAGGCTTCAGGCCGATGTCAGGATCACAGAAGATGATGTCCGTGCCGCTGACCTTCTCGACTGTGTCGCGCATCCACTGATCCCGTCGCTCCTGTGGGTCTCGCGGAAGCTGGGAGTCGCAGAACGCGACTTCGCGATCTGTTTCGCTTCCTAGGATCTCGCGTGCTTTGATCGCGTCCAGGCACCGGTTCTCGTAGACGATCTCCTTGAGGCGGTCATAGAGCTCAGAGTCGTACTCTCGGAGCTTCGACCGCATGCGAGGATCAAACAGGTAGCCCACATTCTGACCGTGTCCGTCGGAAGTCCTTTCAATAGTCATGTCGTCTGGCACATACCAGACAACGCCCAAGGATCGAATCGGCCCGGCCCTTGATGCGGTGCCGGAGATCGCCCGCAACAGGCCGTACTTGCCGAAGTCGCCTATGTCGCCAACGAAGCGATCTTGCACGTCTGAGGTGGCTCCTATCCCGGCTGCGAGCGCCGAGGTTGCAGAGTCTCGTCCAGCTGCGAGGCCCTGGACTTCACACGATTGAAGTGACCCTCGAGCACACTTGACAGCCCCCGGAGCTCCTCCGGGGTGGGGCCAAGGGTCTCCAGCCGCTCAACTGCGCGTGCAAGCCCACGGCGGAGCCGTTGTGGCTCGCCCAACACTGGACGGCACTCGTGACTGCGTTGTGGTGCCGCGGCTCGATTCCCGGGCTGTCACCGAGGCTCTCAACAGCGCTGCGGCACGCGGGCGGGGCATCGACTTTCATCGAGCGCAGAATCTCGGCTCTCTGGCAGGTCGCAGCGCCTCCGCGTTGCGACGGGAACTCGCAGTAGATCCGATGATCCGCTTGCCCCATTGGGCGCGCACCGACACGCGGACTTCCTCGACGGCTAGGCAGGCGAAGACGGCAGCGCTGCTCGCAGGCCAATGGATGCGCGGATCCTCGGAACATCCAGCCGTGTCGGGTGACCGTCAGGCATTGATTCGGTTGGCCTGCGGAAGCGTCGACTACGAGGCGATCGAGTTTGAGCTCAACGGCCTCGCGACTGGTCCCGATCCGATGGTTGTGGTGTCAGGCTCGACTTGGCGGCTGGTCAACCCGAACGAGGCATGGCGCTTCCTGGCCGGACACCTCCTGACCGCTGATGCCGTACGCCAGTTCCTTCTGGTCGCTGCGGAGGCGTTGGGCGAGCGGGATCCCCTCGACGATCTCACCGGCGACGCACGCTTCCTAGCGCAGCTGCGGGGGGTGGGTCGCAGGCACTCGCGGGCGCTTCGGCGAGGGGTGGCCCGCACGCTGGCGTTGCTGTGCACCCACGACAGCGGCGTGCCGCTGAGCGGCGGACGCGACTCGGGTGATCTCGCGAGACGCTGCGTAGGAGAGCTGTTTGACACGGCTGGGAATCCAGACACTTCGATCGCAGCGGGGGTGCGGCGGTTGGTTGAGTTGGGCGAGGTGCTTCCGATGCTGGCAGAAGCGGCTCCTGATGAGTTCGTGTCAGCCGTTGAGCGGACGCTGCAGCCTGCCTCCGAGGCTGCGGGTTTGTGGTTCACCGATGCCTGCGATGACCTGAGCGTCGCAGGGGCATCGTCGCCGCACACGCCGCTGTTGTTCTCCCTTGAGGTGCTGGCGTGGCTCCCGGATCATCTCGCAGACGTCGCGAACATCTTGTTGCAACTCGAAGTCCTCGACCCCGGTGGGCGGCTCGCGAACCGACCCGCCGAGACGTTCTCGGCGATCTTCTCCTCTTGGGCTCCACAGACCGGTGTCGGCCATCAACATCGCCTGGAGGTGCTCAAGGGGCTGCATAATCAGGTCCGAGCCGGTCACGACTGCGGCCGCATGGCGGCGGCGGTCCGGCTCCTCGCCGCGCTGCTGGCCCCCAACGGTTCTACCGTCATGTCAAGCACGCCGCCGCAGATCCGCGACTATCAGGCCCCGCCAGAGAACATCACGGGCCGAGACGCATATGCCTACGAGGAGAATGTGCGTGAGTTGCTGGTAGAGCTCACCGAACATCGCGTCCGAGAACACAGAGACCCCGACGGAATGCTGGAGGTGCTCCAAGCACCAGGCGGTGTAACCACGGCCACTTCGCTGCCGCCTGCGTCCCGTGACAGGCTGTGGACGCTGTTTGAGGAAGCGGCCTCCGAGTTCGCGCCCGAGGACCTCGCCGTCGTGCGCCAGCGGCTAGAGGGTCTCGTCCGCCTCCACAAACAGCACGCCAATGCCGGTTGGGCGCTACCCGCAGATGAGGCTGACCGCGTCGCCGGCATAGCCGCACAGATCGCCGCAGGCCTACGCATGCCCGATGACTTGGTTGAGCGCCACTTGTGGCTGTTCGACAAGTACCACCCCGATCTGGACCATGAGGCTCCGCGCGTGGACGACCTAGCCGCCTATGAAGGTCGGCTGCTCGCTCGGCGCGCCGCCGCTGTCAGCGAAGTGATACAGAGCGAGAGCCTCAGCGGCCTGTATCGCCTCGCGGCACACGCCGCAGCCGACGGTCGGGGCGCGCCCGTGGGAGTCATAGGCGAAGCGCTCGAAGAGTTGGAGTCCCGGCCACCAGACGACACTGACAACGCCGAGCAATACCCGTTGCCGGAGGACGTCGAGGCGCGGCTGCTCGAGGCGCTCGATCTCTCCTTCGATGACGCGTCCAACTCACAGAACGCGCAACGAGAGGCTGCGATCGCCCGCGGGTACTTCGCGGCACGATTCCGACGCATCCGCCGCGTCACCGGAAACGGCTGGGGCTGGTTGCGTGGACTGCTGCACAGCGAGGACGTCACCGCTGCACAGCAGGCGCGGCTCATAGAACTCACCCGCGAACACCCTCAAGCCTGGCAACAAGCCGAAGCGCTCGGGCCCGCTCCGCTTGAGGAGTACTGGAGGCTGATGACTTGGTACGGGCTCGGTCACGACTTCGACCATGTCGAAGACGTAGCCCTTGGGCTTCTCAGCGTCGGTCGCGCCGCCGACACCGTCGAGCTTCTCACCGCCTACCGCGACGACACCGCCTTGAGTCCCGACCGCCGCGCCGAGTTGGCGATAGACGCGCTCGAAGCGCTGGCCGCGTTGGCCTCTACCGCAGCAGCACCGACCGCGGGAGCCATTGACGGAGGGTGGCGCATTACACAACTGCTCGACTACTTGGCGCAACACCATCCCCTCACCCGAGACAACCTCGACGAACCGCTCCTTGGAAGGCTCACACAACTCGAGATCGACCATGCGAGCGTCCGCGATCTCGACCAGCCAGCACCGTTCATCCACAACCGCATGTCGCTAGACCCGCACACCTTCGTCGACGTCGTGCGATTGGCCCGCCCCGAGGTCTACGACCATCGACCGGACCTTGGCACGGACCGAGGCACCTCACCAGTACGGCCACCCCAGTGGCGCATGTCAAGAAGTAGCGCGAGTCGGATCCTTCACAGCTGGCAGCGTCCGCCTGGCATCGACGACGCCGGTGCGCTCGACCGCCACCGGATGCAGGCCTGGATCGCCGAAGCGCAACGACTACTCGACGAACAGGGCCTCCGCGACATTGGCGACAGGCACATCGGGAGGGTGCTCGCAGCCGTTCCAGCCGACCCCACCGACGGCATCGCGCCGCCCATCGCCGTCCGGGATCTGCTCGAAGAGGGACAACGCCAGCAATTCGAGGACGGTCTCGGCTCCGGGCTTCTCTTCGGACCCACCGGCAGCAGGGGCGGATTCGTGTCCGAACTGGTAGCCGATTCACGGCGCAGCCAACAACGAACCGAACGCGATGCAGCCACGATCGCTGCACACTGGCCCAAGACAGCGCGGCTACTGCGCCAAGTCGCCCGCGGCCACGCACAGGAAGCACGCAGCTGGGAAGACGATCCCAACCCACTCGACTAACCCGAGAACCCGGTCGGCCACCCCGGTTCCACCTCGTGGTCGGTGGCACACCGTCGCCATTCGTGTCCGCGCTGCGGCACCGTTCAACATTCTGGACTCGCTAGAGCTTGAGTTCCTCGCTAGAGAAGGTCTCCTCGAAGGCGACGACGAACTGGACGTTGCTATTTCGCAGTAGTGCCCGCAGAGTCGGCGAGCGCTTCGATCACGCGGGCTGCAAGGCGACGGTACGCTCCACCCGCTGGTTGTACGCGTCGGTTGAGTGTTGCTTGAGCGCTCTGCTGGCGTCGCCGTCGGGCAGCCAGAACAGCCCTGGCTGATAGTGCGGGTCGAAGCTCTCGTGGCATTCCTTGCACACGGTGAGGAGGTTCTCATCGATAGTGAGTCCGCCCATGCTGAATGGCCTGATGTGGTGAAGTTCAAGCCGGTTGTCCTCGTCGTTCGAAGGCTGCCAGTGGCATACCTGGATCGCCGGCCACGAGCTGTGATCCGTGCGGGCATGTCCACGTCGCTTTGGCCTTTTCGGGGTCTAGCAGTCCGATTTTGACGGCCGCCTCGAGCATGACGCGGCGGACGGTGCGCATGAACTCGTCGAGCGTTTCGCCGAACGAGACAGCTTGGATTGTGACCGCGTCGTTCGGCACAGGTTCGCGTTCTCCGAGTAGGACAAGAGGTGCGTGCGTATTGCCTTGCTCGGTGCCTCGGGGATCTGAGCCTGTTCGGATAGGGCTTCGATCAACTCCAGGGCGACCCGGTCGTAGCTGCGCGCCTGGTACCCGGCCATCAGCCTGCGCACGAGGTAACTCTCGAGGGCTACGAAGCACGCCTCTCGATCATCGGTGTCGACATCCAAGTGTCGCAGCTTCAGCAGTAGCGGCCATACCGCACGAGCGTCCATCGCGAGGCGGCGCTCGTGGAACAGCGCTTCGCGGTCTCTTGCTCCAGACTCCACCGTCTCTGACTCTCTGAAGTAGCGCGCGTCGTCCCGCAACTGCTTCATGATCTCCTCGAGGCGATCGTCTCTCCGATCCACGTAATTCTGGAACTCACGGAACACTCGCCGTACCGCAACCGACGTGCCAGTCTGAGCCTCGAGCCAGTAATCGACGAAGACATCGCCCCGCGGTCTCTGGCGCGCTCAGACACGCTCATTGGGCCGCCCCTTCGACGCCGCCCGCACCGGAGTACCACAGCGCCAGGAAGTGATCCCTCGCCGCCTTCCCGGCAACCCAGCCCGAGTCAAGACAAAGGCGTCACTGCGACTGGGCTGATTGCTGCCCGTCGCGGTCTGCTGCGATGACCGCGTTGAGTCCGAAGATGACCGCCATGCCGCAACCGAACAGCACAGGTTGGTAGATGGGGTCGCCTGCGCTCGTTAGCCATATGGCCGCCAGCGCCGGCGATGCGTAGAGCAAACTGTTGACGCGCGTGTCGGCAGTGACGATGTTGCCCGCCCGGTGCAGCAGGCGGGCGCAACCCATGATCAGTCCGGACGCTGCCCCGAATGCCGCCGAGCGGGTGGCGCCCAATCCGCCGAGGGCGAACGTCAGCCCAACCGCTGCCACGATCGGAACGCTGACCGCCGAGGCGGCGAACGTCGACCACCACAGGGCAGCGCCGTACTCCTTGACGGACACAGCGCTAGGTCCAGAGCGCCAAGCCGATGCGCAACGGTCGCCGTAGATGATCCCTGCCGCTGGCCGCACGGCGTATGTCGCCGTGGTCAGCACCCCCAGCACCAACCCGACTGTCGTGTTCTGCCATGAACCTCCTTCGAGTTGGCCGGGGGCCGTCTGACTCCACACGACAGCGGCCACCGCGATCGGCATTCCGCACATCATGGTGGCGCTGCGGGTCGAGATGCTTCTGCTGCTGCCGCTCCAGCGCGCAATCAGAAGGGACTGGGGCACGACATCCAGGCCGTCCGAGAAGCAGGACAACACCACGAGCGGCAGCAGGGCCGCCGTGCCGGCATACAGCAGGACATTGGGTGCCGTGACCAGCAGCAGCGTCAACAGCACGCCCGCGCGCGGGCCTGCCAGCGCGACGGGAGGCAACGCCACGTGTCGTGCTGGACGCATCGCCTGGAGCGGACCCACTCCCAGCACGGGCCTAGCCGACACGGCCAGCGCAGCCAGCAGCAGCGTCGCGCAAGCTGACTCCATCAGCGTGCCCAATACCAGAACGGAGAAGCCCTCACCCGCGAACCGGATCGGCAACGGGATCAGCGAGTAGGCGACGGCGGCCCCGGCGATGCATGCCGCACCGAGAGTGTTCCGGCGACGCGGGCGCATCACGACAGGACCCTAGCCCCCTAGGCGCTGTCCACGACTCCACCACTGTCGGCGGCGCCTCGTGCGCTGCCCGTGAACGCCCACCGCGCCATACCAGCGACCCTGTGGGTGCCCGAAATCGTGTCGTGGCTGGTCAGGCGGCATGTTTGTATTCGTTGATCAGGCCGTCGCAGCCGGTCGTTCGGACGGGGCGAAGGGGCGACGGGTGGTCAGTCGTGTTGTTGTCGGGGGTGGTGTGTCGGGGTGGCCGCTGGTGTAGCGAGCGGTGCGGCCGGTGAGCGTTGTAGTGGTCGATGTAGTCGATCACGAGCCTGTTGAGCTGGCGTTGGTTCCAGATGATGGTGCGGTCAAGGAGCTCGCGTCGCACGGTGCCGATCCAGCGTTCGGCGAACGCGTTGGCCACTGGGACGAGAACCGGGGTGCGCAAGATCTTGAGGCCTTCGGTTCGGAAGATCTCGTCGAAGTCGCCGGTGAACTGGCTGGCGTGGTCACGCACGAGGGCCCGGGTGTGGGTGAACCGGTTGGGATGACGCACAAAGAGGTTGCGGGCGGCTTGGGTGGTCCAGGCGCCCGTCGGATTGGCGGTGATTGCGCCGTAGAAGACCTCGCGGTTGGTGATGTCGATGAAGAACAGCAGGTAGTAGCGGCGCAACAGGGCCGTGTCGACGGTTATGAAGTCGCAGGCAACTGCGGCCTGGGAGCGCAGAAACTGGGTCCAGGTGACGCTCGTGCGCTGCGGGGCGGGGTCGATGCGGTGCTGTTTGAGGATTCTCCAGACAGTGGAGGCTCCAACACGGTGACCGAGGCCGATGAGTTCGCCCGTGATGCGGCGGTAGCCCCATGTGGGATTGTTGGTGGCCATCTCGATGATGAGGCGACGCAGCTCCACAGAGGTGCAGGGCCGGCCGGGCGTCCGGCAGGGTTGGGTCCAGTGGCGGGCGATGCGGCGTCGGTGCCAACGCAGCAGGGTCTCTGGTGTGACGAGCCAGCCAGCTCGCCGCGGTCGGGGCAGGGCCGCCGCGACCGCACCAAGCAGGGCCCGGTCCTCATCGGCCAGCTGCGGTCGGTTGTTGCGGCGCTGCAGCACGCCGAGCTGGTGCCGTAGGACGATGATCTCAAGGTCCTTCGAGCGTCCGCTACGCACCGCCAGCCGTACAAGCAACGCGAGGAACCGGTAGAGGATGCGACACATGAGGCCCCAGGATGGAGCGCGTAACCCCTGGTCAGCGCCCACGACCGAATTGTGGGCACCCACAGGCTGCCTACCCGAGCATGCGGTGGGGATGTTGAGCGTCGCGAGGCATCTCCTCGATGTGCCCGGTGTCGTGATCGTGCTGGGCGTCAACCACAGCGAACTGTGTCACCGGGTTCGATCGGTACACGGCGCAGGGTGTGACGCGGAGACCTATCTGCGGCGCTTCGTCGACCTCCCGGTAGATCTGGGGGTCGTCGGCACCGCTCAGCTTGACAGGTTTCTAAACGGGCGTTTCGAAGCGGCCGGAATCCGGGACCGCTTCACTTCTTCCGAAGGATGGTTCTTGAGCGAGATGATCAAGTTGCTTGCCCAGCAGGCTGGGATGAGTTTGCAGGACATCGAACAGGTGGTACATAGAGCCGCTCTGACACTTGGCAGCATCGCTGAACCCAAGAGTGAAGCAGAACGAGCCGAGGTGAAGCCCGACGACCTCGACCTCGACGGTATCTCGGTGGCCTCTGCCGCCACGGGCGATGACGGCGCCCCCGCCTACGGTTTCGCCGGAACCATCAACGCTGCGGGAACCGACGTTCCCATCGACTACGCCCACCCCGGCATCAGCCCGTTATCGGAGCAGAGGGTTGACGGGCGGCCCTATGTCCAGAGGACTCGGATCAGGTCTGCTGCTAGTAGCGGTGTTGGCGCCTGTTCTGGGTGCGGAGGGTTATGGCGTCGGAGTACTGGTAGAGGACTGCGCCGGCGAGCGTGAGGATGATGACGTAGGTGGCTGCGAGCGCGCCTAAGCCGCTCTCGCGGGAGATGCCGAGTTCGGCGATGACAATCGAGAACTCTCCGTGGGCGATGAGTGCGGCTCCCGCACGCGCCCGGCCGGGTTTGCCGATGGCGGCTCGTCCGGCTGCGATCCAGCCGGTGGCGATCTTCGTGGCGATGGTGACGGCCGCGATGACGACCGCGGCGATGGCGACATCGGGGATGAGTTGCAGGTCCACTTGCAGGCCGAAGAACACGAAGAAGGCTGCGGCGAAGAGGTTGCGCAGCGGCAGCAGCAGCCCGCGGGCGTGCGAGACGATGTCGCCTGAGAGCGCGACGCCGACGACGAAGGCTCCGACGGCGGTCGACAGGTTGAGGAGTCCTGCGATGCCGGCGACGAGAAGTGTGCCGCCGAGCAGGGTCAACAACAGCGCTTCGCTGGACTGGCTCAAAGCGATGGCGCTGAGCCGGTCACCGAGCAGATAGGCGGCACCGAGCACCGCAAGGACCGCGAGCAGTGACACAGAGACGGCGAAGGTGGTGCTCAGGACCGAGCCGCGGAAGAGCACGCCCGACACGATGGGCAGGTAGAGCACCATGGCGAGGTCCTCGATGACGAGCACGCTGAGGATCACCGGGGTCTCGTGGTTGCCGATGCGGTCGAGGTCCGCGACGAGTTTCGCGACGATGCCCGAGGATGAGATGTAGGTCACGCCGCCGAGCAGGACCGCCACGATGGGATCGAATCCGAGCAGCAGGCCCGCTACGAATCCGGGCGGGAAATTGAGGGCGAGGTCGACGATGCCAGCCAGTGTTGATCGTCGCACGTTGGCGATCAGCTCGTGCGTCGAGAACTCGAGTCCCAGCATCAGCAGCATCAAGATGACGCCGATCTCAGCTCCCACTTCGATGAAGTCCGCCGACGCCGGCAACTCGACGAGACCGCCCTCGCCGAGGCCGAGTCCCACCAGCAGATACAACGGAAGCGCAGGCAGCCCGATTCTTCGGGCGAGACGGGCGACGATCGCCAAGCCCAGCACCACCGCCCCGAGCTCGATCATCAACAGATCGCCGCCCGAGTGCATGAGTTAGCCCGATTGGGTGAGCAGCTTCGTGGCGGCCTTCACCGCGGACGGAACGCCGACCACCACCGCCGTGCCGCCGGGTTCCAGACGGTCAGTTCCGCCCGGGATGGGGATGGAGCCCGAGTCGGTGACGAGCGCGACGACGCCCGCGCCGGTTCGTGCCCTTAGCGCGGCCTCGGCGAGGGTGAGCCCGGCGAGAGATGACTGCGAGTCGATCGTGACCCACGAGATCACAAGGTCCTCGAGCCGGTGCACGGCGTCATCGAGATGCTCCAGTACCGGGTTGCCACCCAGCAACTCGCCGAGGGTGTGCCCCTCCTCCTCGGTGAGCTCGACGCTCTCGCAGGCGCGATCAATGTCCCGCTCGTCATAGATCACCAGATCACGCCGACCGGTCTGATGAACGACCACGCCCACAAGGCGGCCTGCATTCGTCTCCAGGTCGAAGCGAACCCCCACACCGGGCAGATCAGTCTCGGTTGCCTTCCTCACTGGTCGCTCCTCATGTCAGACGTCGAGGACGCAGCAGCCATCTTGACAGAACAGCGGCACCAGGGGGCGCGTCAGACATCTACGGGCACCGAACGGTCAACGGGACGCCCGCCGGCCGCGGTGTCGATGTCTCGCCATTTCGCGACCGGGGCCAGCCAGACCGGATTCCTGTTCGATTGGATAGCCCCCGCGGGCGCCGGACGCGATCAATCTGGCCGATGTCGGGGTCATGGCCGCGTTGTTGCTGGGCAGGCTGTCGCTGACGCTGGGCATAGGCATCCGCACGGCGGCTCTTCGGCGGCGCCGCTCTCATGCTGTTCATGTTCCTGGCTGGCCGTGTCAGGCCGAGAACAATCCGGTCAACTGAGCCTCACCGGGTCTCACGCAGGCTGCTTGTTGTGAGTCGTGGCCTCGCGGCCGGAACGTAAGCCGCGCTCGTCGCCCAAGCTCCCGGCGTCGTTTCGCGCTTCCTGCCGCGGACTCGTGCGTGCGTTAGCACCCCGGCCGCGAGTGTGGCCTGCTGTCGCTACTGTGGGCGGAGCAACGGGTGGAGCTCGCGGGAGTTGCCATGAGAGATAAAGCCGGCGATTGGCAGCCGGACCCGACTGGCCGTCATGAACTCAGATGGCTGACAAGCTCCGGTGATTGGACCGATCATGTCTCTAGCAATCGCGCGTTAGGTAACGATCCCTACGTTCCTCCTCCACCTGCTCCCCGAGCGCGACGCACGGAATCCCAGCAGAGGCGGCTACAGCAGCATGAGGATCTTCTCATGAGTTACGCGGGCACCATCATTTGGGCCTCCAATCTCGTAGGCGCCGGCTGTTCTCGCTCCCAGGCGAGGTCGGCGTTCAACGAACTTGCGAGGATGGAGCGGCGAATGAAGAGAAGGGGCCTGCCTCCGCCCGATGTACTAGAGCGAGTCGAGCAGTACTGGTATGACAATGATGTTCAAGCCAGGGCGGAGTGGCTTCTTGAGATCAGCAACGCGATGTTCCCGCAGCGTCGCTGGTCGTTCTTCTTCATCGGGTGGTAGAGCAGGAATTCGCGCCCTGTCGGCAACCAGGGCGACATGGCAAGCGACGAGCTGGACCCCCGCCAGCAAGGAGTTCCCAAGTTCCGGGCCGGCAATACGTTGGCGTAACGGCTAACCCGAGGCAGCTACCTTCCCACCATCTCGGCTACCCGCGCCAGCCGCGGCCGGCCGCGAAGTCACCCGCTACGCTGCCCGCCGGTGACGCCGGGGGTAGTTGGTGTCAGCATCGCTTGTGCCTTCAACGGTACCCCACCCGCCGTCGAGCGCTACGGCCGCAGGCCCATCCATCTCCGCGATTGCTCTACAGACCGCTTTGACGTGCTCTTGGCGACCAAGGGTGTCGTTAGCGAATGGATCTTCCGCCTCGACCTCGAAGTCCCTGGGACGTACACGCATTTCGCGAACCTGGCGACATAGAAGCAAGTGCCTCACCGGACCCTTCTAGCCCGAGCCGCGCTCATCCCTGCCCATGGACCCCAGCAGGCTCCTCCAAGTCCGACCGGCGCGTTTCTGGCACTCTCACACCAGACGTGTTGTGAGCCTGGCGTGTGTTCTGCGACATGTGCCACTCTGCGGCCTCGGGCTCCTCCACGAACTCTGTGACCACGGCTTCTGGTCCGTTGCCGACAGCCAGCTCTGCAGCGACTTCGCCGGGGGTCAGGTAGAAGAACTCGCGTCTCATGTTCACCAGATTGACGCGCCGAGAGGCAAACCGGTCATGCAGCGTCTTCTCCAGGCCGACCGCGTCGTCTGAGAACACCAATGCGTGGAGGTCGTACTTGAACGGCACTGACGCGTCGCCGAGTTCCTTGACCCGTTCCAGCGGGTCAAGGCGTCGAGTCATCCCGATCTTGACCATTCGTTCTCCGAACGAGCCAACATTGGAGATGACATAGACGTGCCCGGCGCGTGTGTTGGCGGCCCGACTCTCCACTGTCAGTACCGCCTCGTTGATTTCAGCCAGCTGCGCCTCGAGGTCGGCGACATCGGTATCGGTGCCGCCGGCTTCGCGCATCTTGGCGATTACGCCTTCATAGTGGGTGCGTTCCTTGATGAGTCGTAGGCGTTCGGCCTCAATCTCTTTGCGGGCTTTGGCCTCCTCGCGAAGGCGAGCGCGCTCGGCTTTGGCGGCTTCCTTCTCATCCTCCTTCTTGGCCAGCCAATCCGCCGCTAGCTTCAGTTGGTCGACACGCAGCCTGTGGTAACGGCTGGTGATTGCGATCTTCATGGGCTCGGCCCCGAGCCTGTTGATGGCGTTTCGGGACTTGTCCAAGCGATCGATGGCCGCCTCGAGGCGGAACGGGCGCAATTTGGCGATGAGGTCGTCGGCTTCGCTGTTGTAGGCCCGCAGCAGCAGTTTGGACATGTCCCGGATCATCTTGCGTCCCTTGGCCTCGGAGCCGTTGACGACCCAGTTGGAGGTGCTCGTCACAGCGTCTCCGGCTCTTGCGACGGTCTTGATCTTGGCTCGCAGGTCACCAAGGGCAGCCTTGTAGTCGGCTGCAGACTCCATGTCGTGCGCGTACTCATAGACGCCGACCTCCTGGAGGATGACGGTGTCGCGCAGGCTCACGACCTCCGCTTTCAACTCGTCACGCTCGCTGCACAGCGCCTTGATCTCAGCATCAATCTCAGCCTGTCGCGCCCGCGCAGCGACCTCAGCTTGCCGCATCGACTCGTCGTGCTCGCTGCGCAGCACCTCGACCTCGGCGTTCGTTTCGTCTCGTCGTGTCGACGCGGCGGCCGCCGCTCGCCGCATTGCCTCGTAGTGCTCTGCCGCGTCGGCGTAGCCATTGGGGAGCGCTCTGAGGACGTCGTCAACGAATGCTCGAAGTTCCTCAATCTCATCGGCCATCGTCTTGTGTGCGCTGAGTCGTTTGTGAGTACGCATCACCGGCGGCGACAACGGTCCTGCGAAACGATCTGCTGCCAAGGCTGCAGGCGGCGTCGCGCTGGGCT
Source organism: Candidatus Aldehydirespirator sp. (assembly GCA_965219165.1). Lineage (GTDB taxonomy): Bacteria > Actinomycetota > Acidimicrobiia > Acidimicrobiales > Aldehydirespiratoraceae > Aldehydirespirator. The sequence goes on from CBDCMW010000002.1 coordinate 172,094, forward strand.
CGACATGGTCGTGTCGGTCTCGGTCGCTCTCGTCGTTGGACCGCTGGTAGGGGTCTTTGCCCACCGTGCCGTCGTCGGCGACATGGAAGGTCCAGTCTCCAGAGGCGTCCTGCCATCGGAGTTGGTGCCGGCCTGTGGGGTCCGGCAACCAACTGCCTGCTCTGCTCTGGTCGTATTCGGTCTGGGTCATGATTCACCTCTCGGTACCGGGGAGCAGCGCGACATCATCGCGCGCCCGGCGGACCTGTACCAGATCGATCCAACCGCCATGTGAAGCGCAACAAGGCTCTCGAGCCAGCGTGACCCGCCAATGCGACTCGTGCCACTACAGATCTTTCCGCTGACGTTGGCAGGAGCGGTTGTTCTCTGGCGAGATACGACGTCCCTCGCAGAACGCCTGCTGCGTCCTTGGAGAATGGCTCTCGTTCTCGTCATCTCCTCAATCTGGGTCATGACGCTTGGCAGGCTGCTGCTGAGAGCTGACGTGTCGTGGGCTGAATGGACATGGGCCCGCGTTGTCCATGTCGTCACCTAGAACTCAAGCCGCCGCCTGAACGTCACCGGATCTCGCGCTTGCAGTGGGCGAGCACCGGAATCCACGCGATTGGATGGTGGAATCTCGGAAGCTGACCGCCGCGTCCTTCTCGGCGCGAGAAGCCGCGCCAGACTAGGAGCCGGACGTTGCCTCTGCCCACGAACATGCCTCTGACCTTGGGTTTCGCGTTTCGACGCCAGAAAGGATCAGGCCAAATCCGTTCCAACCCTGCTTCAGGGCAACGCTCTGACCTCGGTGTTTGTGATTCCGCACATACGTCAACGCAGGTATCCATCCCACGATCCGCGGCACTGCGGAGTCTTGCATGGTAGTTCCCCTCCGGTTCGTGACGCTCGGGTGTCGTTGCCATCAACGCCGAACACCCACTACGGGCCTGCCATCCAAGAATGGGGGCATCCCCCAACAGCGCCGCTGTATAGACCAGACTACGTGTACTCCCCGAGACAGGAGGCTTGCCACCACATGGACGACAACGACACGGCTCGCCGCTACCAGCTCAACCTTCGGGTCAGCCGAGCCGAACGCGAGCAACTCGACAGGTTGACGGAACACCGCCAGAAGCCCTATTCGGCGGTGATCCGCGACCTGATCGCTGAGGCAGCCGTGGCATGACCACATAAGTCGAATGGCCCACCCTGGCAGGGGTGGGCCATTCGAAAAACTGCAGGACCGCAGTATGAACAGAATACCACAATCAAGCCGAGCAGGCGGGGACGGACCGGAGCCGCCACGGCCTCGGAAGCGGCCGGTCGATCCGAGAGATCGAGGACGGCCACCACGGCCTGATGAGTACCGGTACTGGCTGGATGACCCCGACGCAGCGCGGCGAGACCTGGACGAAGCACTAGGTGATGCGGAAGCAGGAGCGTCGGCGACCGGCGAGCGATATCCCGGGCACGGCAGCGAAAGCAACCCGCATTTGGGGAGTCGCGGTGATGGAGTCCGGGCGGGGAGGTCACGATGAGTGCTCCGGGTAAGTGGGGACAGCCGGATTTCCCGAAGCGCGACTGGGTGTGCGTCCATGTGGAGGACTTGGGCGACGTGGACGCGCTGTGCCAGATGTGCGAGGTGAAGGAGATCAGATATGTGCACGCCATGGAGCATCCGGATGGATACAGGCTTGGAGCTGGTTGCGTGTGCGCTGGCAAGATGGAAGGGTCCCCGAACGCTCCTGTGCGCCGTGAGCGGCCGTTTAGGAACCGCCAGAAGCGGCTGACTAACTGGATGCGTCACACATGGAAGGCTCATTCGACAGGAACTCTGTCTCGGAACAAGGATGGTTGCAGGTGTGTGCTCATTCCGGAACCGGGCGGTCTGTGGAATGGACTGGTCGTCTATCCCAACGGCACGAAACAATGGGCTCGGCGACGGCGTTCGCTCGATGATCAAAAGCGCAAGATGTTCACAGTCGTAGATTCTGTTTCGTGACGGACGCCCCCCATGTCGATCCGCGACTAAGCACGTGGTGCTGTGCCTACAGCCATACTCATGACCGGTCGTCGCTCTCCGCCGAATCAAGCCTCTGACCTGGGGTCTTGCGGGCTGGAGCCAAGAAAACGTTCCAGGATCTTGCGAAATCCGTTCCAAACCCCTCAGCCGTCAAGCCCCTGACCTCGGCGTTTTCGATTTCGCGCACACCCCACGAGGGCCGGGGATGCGCGCATTGTTGCGCGGGTTCCAAAGGAAGCTATCGGATGGCACTCCTAGAGGCCCGTGGCCGCCGCCGGTGCGCCTTGGAGGTCGCCGCGGCGGCACTTCGGGCCGCGGTGGGCACCCACACCCTTGCAAAGCCAGGCCAGATCGCTCCTCTAACGGCGGCGATAGGCCTCCCGGCGATGTGCAACACGAACAACGAGGACCACCAGTTCATTGTCGAGCAATTCGTAAACCACCCTGTAGTCGCCGACGCGTATGCGGCGAAGACCCCGCAAATCTCCCTTCAGCGAGTAGCCCGCATGCGGTTGCTCGGCGAGGCGATCAATGGCGTACACAATGCGCTCACGGTCCTGTCGAGCAATCTGCGCCAGGTCTCGGGTCGCGCTGCGCTTAATCCGAACTGAGTATGCGGCCATCGACTACGGCTGCTGCGCCATCTGTCGTTCTCGGGTCGCGATGCGTTCAATCCGAACTGAGCAGCTCATGTCTGACGCGGTCCCAGTCAAGCACCGGGTCGGCTGGATCTCGCAGGCGCTCAAGAGCGGCCTCGAGATCGTCATGATCCTCCAAATAGCGTTCCAAGGCCTGCCGAATGACGTCGGCCCGGCTGCGCTTCAACTTCCCAGCAGCCGCATCCAGCGCCTCAACAAGCTCATTCGAGACCCGGGCTGTGACCTGGCTCATGCGGACTCCTTGGTCAGTTGGAAGTCAATCACTTCATTTGACATCAATGTAATGCCAGACGATCCCAATAACAACACGCGTGGGCGGGACAGGACCCGCCGGGAAGGCCGTCGGCGATTCAGTCTCCCAAGGGTCTACAGTGCGAGCGCTTGAGAAGCGGCCGAGGAGCAACAGTGCGCGTCATCGTGTTCGGAGCGACCGGCAGGACGGGGCGGCACGTCCTGCGCCTGGCTTTGGACAGGGGGCATGAGGTCACGGCCTTCGGACGGTCCGCAGACAGGCTCGACCCCGAGCCCGGCGTGAGCGCGTTCAAGGGCGACGTGCTCGACCCCGGCGCGGTCGCCGCGGCGGTCGAGGGCCACGATGGCGTGATCGTGTGTCTTGGCAGCACCGGCCTGCGGGACAGCACGACCCTCGCCGCGGGTACGGCCAGCATCGTCGCCGCCGTCGACAGCCACGGTGTCGGGCGCCTCGTCGTCCTGTCCGCGGCCGGCGTTGGAAATAGCTGGGCCCAGATCCCGTGGAGCTCGCGGCTGATGTTCAAGACGATGCTGTGCAACATCCTCGCCGACCACCGGGCCCAAGAGGCCACCGTCGAACGGAGTGCAGCCGATTGGACCATCGTCCGCTCAGCCGTTCTCACCGACAAGCCCGCGACCGGCGCCGTCACCGCCACCAAGACAGGAGCGACGAAGCGCATCAGCCGGGCCGACCTCGCCGGTTACCTCGTCGACCAACTCGCCGACGCGTCGCTCGCCCGCCAAGCCATCTCGGTGACCACCTAACTGCGAGGCGGAGCATCGTTGTGACAACGGAGGGCGAGAGCGTTGTCCAGCTCGTCCACGGTGTCGACAGTCGTGTCGGCTTGGCCTGCTCGCCGTAGCTGCTCCTGTGGCTCCACGAGTCCGTTGCTGCGATCGAAGACGTTGCAATGCACGACGTAGCCGAACCCTGCCCGTCGCGCACCGGCAAGGAGCTGCGCTGCCATCCACTGATACGGCCTCAGATCGGGCTTCATCGCTCCGATGTCGCAGGATCGCCCGAACACGGTCACGTGACGCGCCAGCGGCGACTCGGCCCAGCATCGAACTTCCCGCTCATGGCAGTTGCTCAACACCCCGATCGGTCGCCGCCGCGCCAGCTGGGCGACCAGCTCGACGATCTCGGGCTCTGGGGCGCGCAGCGCCTCGTCCTGGCATATGCCGAGAATCTCGTCGACGCTCGCCCGCTCGTCTGCAGTGAGCGGCTCTCGCTCTGTCCCACAGAACCGCTCCACCAGCGCAACGAGGTCGACCGGCCTCGACCAGATCCAGCACCTTGCGCCGGAACTCTGCGGGATAACTCCTTGGCATGATGACCTCCTCAGGGTCGACATGCCCGAGATTCAACTATCCCGACCGCGCGATACCCGGGGCACACCACAGCCTGCGTGAAACCCGGTGAGGTTCAGACTGCGGACTCATCCCCGGGCGTCGGTGGCGTTCCCAGCCGGGCTGCTGTAATCCGCTGAGTAGCAGTCAATGAGATGTCACCCCAGCGATGCGCACCGCCACCGACCGGAGTGCTCGTGGCCATGTTTGGACGCCAGCGGCGCTTGCGTGCGATTGGGGGAACGTGCGAAGCTGCCGGAATGAACGAACTGTTACTGCAGTTGCTGATGGCGCTGCTGAGCCTTGTGACGGCTACCGGTGGCGGCTCGGCGCCGCTCACAGTGATCGGGCTGGATCAGTCTGGATCGTCGGCTCAAGGTGAGTCCTTTGTGGAGGAGTTCTGGACCAACGGCCAAGCAGGCGCAGCAGGCCACGACGACTACCCGTGTCCCGCTCCAGTGCCTCAAGAGACAACGGCAGCGGGTTTCACCCGTTACACCTGGACGTTCCCATACCCCGAGGAGGTGTCCGACCAAGCCGAAGCCTACGGAGCCTGGAGGACGTGCTACCTCTCGGTGAGCTACTGCCCCGGCTCGGAACGCCCCGACAATTTCGACGAGAACGGCGAACCGCATGGCCGGACGTGCGTTGATCCCCGTTGTCCGGTCTGGTGGGGCTACTCACCACCCGACGGCGTGGACTGTGGCCACGACTTGTGGGTTAGGCACTACTACCCGATGACGGTCTGGTTCCTACCGTAGCTCATCCCCTTCTCCCGGCGAGGCGGACCTGGGACTACCTGCGTGAGCCATCACACCAACGAAATAGCCAACCAGCTGGCTAGGCATCGACGCTTGCCGCGGCTGGGCCGACGCCGGCTATCAGGCCGCCGCACGCCGAGGCTTCCTAGTCCGCGGTCAGGGTCTCGGGTGGGCGCGGCGGTTGGGCCAGCATCTGCATCACGGCTTCCGCGTCGGACGGGCAGCAGAAGACCATCGGCCCATCCAGGTGGGCCATGTAGGCGTTGATGTCGCGTAGACGCTCCCCGGAGAGTTCCAACTCGGTGCCGTCTCGCCTCTCTACCCAGTGCATCAACAACAGGAAGCGGCGACTGACCGGAACCCACACCTCATGTGCAGTCGGCACGCCGCCAGTCCCGTACGGCTCCCCGCGAGGCCACGATTGCATCACTACCGGACGCTCAGGCAACACGAAACCGCATGAACTGTCGGTGGCTCGCACCAGCGACCACCGGCGACAGAACAAGTAGAACGCACACTCGCTAAGAGCTTCGTTGTCCCACAAGATTTCCATCGCGGCCTGACGGTCGGCCTCGACCTCGAAACCTCCCGGAATCGACAGTGCCTCTCCTTTGTGCTGCCCCATCTCGATGATTTGGCGGCCTAGAGCGGACATGCGCTGCTGGACGCGCCGCAGCGTCTCAGGTGCTCTCATGAGTTGCGCAGCCAGCAAGAAGGTGTGGGTGCCCAATATGGTGTCGTGGCTGGTCAGGCGGCATGTTTGTATTCGTTGATGAGGCCATCGCAGCGGGTCGTTCGGACGAGTCGAAGTGTCCCGAGTCAAGATTCTTGCTCACTTCTGGGCGGGTTCGGTTCGAGTGTTCGGTCGTCTAGGTAGGCGTCGAGGGGCCGTTGGTGGTCGAGGGCCTGGTGGGGCGGACAGTGTTGTACTCGTTGATGAAGTCGGCGACGCAGTCGGCTAGTTCGAGGCCGCTGGCGATGTCGCAGCGGTAGAGGCGCTCGTATTTCAGCGACTCGAACCAGCGCTCGACGACGCCGTTGGTGTGCGGGGAGCGGTGCCGTGTGCGTATGTGGGACAGGTGCGGGCCGCGATCGCGGCGATCTGGTTCAACGGCCAGGTTCAGCGGACCACTGAGGCGACGGCCGCGAAGTGCAAGGCTGCGGCCACGATGGTGAACAGGTGCCAGACCTCGTGGTAGCCGAAGCGCCGAGGCCGCGGATCGGGCCACCGCCGCAACAGGACGACCATCCCTGCCGTGTAGGCGAACCCGCCGGCCAGGATCAGGGCGAGCTGGCCGGCGCTGAGGTGGCGGACCAGGATCGGCATGGCCACCACCGACACCCAGCCCAGAGCCGGGTACATCACGTAGCTGGTCACGTTCAGCCGGCCGAAGGCCACCAGCTTGATTCCCATCCCGACCCCGGCCGCGCCGGCCACGATCCCAAGCAGGGGGATGCCCCACCGCGGCGGCAGCGCCACCAGGCAGACCGGGGCGTAGGTGCCGGCAATGAGGGCGTAGATGGCGGAATGGTCGAGGCGGCGCAGCACGGCGCCGGCCCGGTGGGTGGGCCCCAGCCGGTGGTGAGCGGCCGAGAACCCGAACATGGCCACCAGCGTGATGGCGTAGATGAGGGCGGCCAGCCGGGGGCGCCCCGGGTGGGCCCCCGCCACCAGCACGACCGTCGCCGGCAGGGCCAGACCGAAGGCCCACAGATGGGTCCGGCCCCGCCAGGTGGGCCGCTCGTCGACCTCGGCGAGCCGATGATGAGCCACGACAACACTGTACGGTCGATCGGTGGCCGCCAAGACCCCAACCGGGGACTCCACCGGAAGGTTCCTCTTGGCCACATTCAAACGCTCTGGCTCTGCACCCCGAATCTCGACTCACGGGTGCCTCCGTCACACGCATGACCGGTCCTGGGATCGTGCAAACCGCTGCTCAGACATGAACAACGGCTCGGACGGCGATCCGGAGATGCTCGACCCGTGTGCGGAGGGCAGCCGATGGGCGCTGCCGGGCCCGGCGCGTGGCTGCCGCGGCGTTGGCGGCTGGCCGCTGTTGGCTGCGATGCGCTCGTCGTAGGCGACCTTGGCTGCGGTGAGCTGCAGGATGCGATAGGTAAGGATGTTGAGCCGCGAGTCGTCGTCTTGGCTGGTGCGCAGCCGGGCCTGCTTGTATGGCAGCAGGTCCTTGATGTGCGAGTTGAGCGATTCCACGTCGGGGCGCAGACCGCGTATGCGTACGCATCTGGGGTCGGACTCAGAGATGGTCCGCAAGGCACGGGTGCGGCGCTTGTGGGGCTTGGCGTCGACTTCTGCCTGGGTGCTGTTGAACGGGAAAAAGGCCTGCGCTCCGACGAGGCGCGCCGGGACTATGTCGAGCGCCGGCATCTCGAACACGCCGTAGATGATGTAGCCGTCCTTGCGGGCGACGGGCTTGCGTTGCTTGCAGTCCAGCGGCACATAGAACTCGTCGCCGGCGCCGTCGGCGAAGGTGACGATGGCGGAGCCGGCGATGGCGGTGACGGTGTGGCGGCTGATGGCGCCGTCTCTGGTCTTGAAGTTGTAGGCGCCGAGGTTGGGGCGGCGTAGGCGCCTTGGGAGGTCTTGCGGGGCGGTTCAGTCACGCTGACGCTGGTTTCGGCGGCCGCGGCCGGGGACACGGCGACGGTGGACTACACCAGGCCTGACGGCCAGGACTTCATCCGCGACACGACGGGCAGGGTCGCGGATTCCTTCACCGGACGCGAGGTCAGCAATGTTACAACTCGTCCTCGCCTACTACGGTGGTGTGCGGGGCGATACGGCTGTCGAAGTAGCCGAGGATCAGGTCCTTGAGATTCTCGAGTTGGGCCGCAAGGTTGATGTCCTTCTCCCGTGTGAGCAGCTCACCCTGCATCGCGAATCGGCCCAGCGCACCCATGGTGGCGTTGCCGAGGGTGACCAGCCGGTTGGCGGTGTCCGGGTCGCAGCGCTCGGGGAAGAGCTCAGCGTCGTCGAACGACGCCGCACGGATCGACCGGGACCGATACCAGCGCTCCCACTGCTTGGCAGGCTCGCGGAACAGGGTCATGTTGTCGAACATCACCAGGAAGCGGTGGGCGTCGTGATGCTCGTCGAAACTGTCGACCAGAGCGATCAGCCCGGCTCTGGTGGCGTCGAGGCCCTGCGCCCCCGGCGGCACCCCGGCCCGCGCCGCTGCGGCCAGTCGCCCGAGCATCCGCCCCTCCACCATGTACGCGACGTGATCGCGCTCTGAGAAGTACCGGTACAGGGTGACGCGGCTCACGCCAGCCCGGTCGGCGATGTCCATCATCGTGGTGTCCACGATGCCGCGTTCGAGAAATAGCGCCTCGGCGGCGTCGACGATCGCGGTCCTACGCTCGGACTCGCGGTTCTCGCGCTCGGCCCGGTATCGCTCAAGGTTGCTCTGCTCTGACACGCTCTTCTCCGCCCGCGATGAATGTAGCTGGGATCGGCTTCGTGCAAGGGACTGCGCGGCACGCAGATTCCGACAATGCGACCGTCAAAGAACCGCACGCACCCCGTTCCGGCATACGTCCAGAAAGCGAGCCCATTCACGCTTTGGACCCAGTTGGACGAGTCTCCAGCCGTGTTCGTCACTACTCTCGGAGCATCTATGGAGGCAGCGCACAGAATCAGCGCGTCAAGTAGCGCTCAGTGGTGGAGTTGATGTGCGGATCGGGATCTCGCCGTTCGCCACTACGAGGGAGACGACGCTCGAGCTGAGCCGGATCGCCGTGGAGGGCGGCCTCGACACGCTCTGGCTCGGCGACGGCTACCTCGCCAACCCCGACTTCACGGGCTGGGCCGGCGGGATGGAGAGCCTCACCGAGCTGGCGTGGTTGGCCGGGCGGCATCCCACGGCCCGCACCGGCATCTGCGCCGCGGTCCTCCCGTTGCGCGATCCGGCCTGGCTCGCCAAGGGTGCCAACACGCTCCACCGGATGGCGGGCGACGGATTCGTGCTCGTCGTCACGCCCGGGTTCTGGGCCCACGACCTCGAATCGAGGGGCATCGCCTTCGGCGATCGTGCGGCAGTCTTCGAGGACCACCTCGACGACCTCCGTCGGCTGCTCCTCGACGAGACACTGTCCCCCGGACCCTCCAGCGCCGGCCCGCCGCCGCTGTGGCTGGCCGGGGCAGCGACGACCATGGCCCGAGCCGTGGCGCGGGGTCTGCCCTTCCAGTCCTCGCGCGCGACGCCCACCGAACTCGCCCCGGTCGCCCGGCGGTTCTTCGACGCGGGCGGGCAGTTCCTCGCCCACCGGGCCCGACTCGAATACGGCGCCCATGATGTGACCGGGAACGTCGTCGAGTGGCACGCGACCACCGGTTCGATAGACGAGCTCGTCGAGGTCCTCGGCCGTTACGCCGAGCTGGGTGTGCGAGATCTCTCGATCATCCCCGGGCAGGACGACGCCAGCTCCCTGCGAACCGTGGAGATCCTCGCCGCGGAAGTGGTGCCACAGCTGTGAGGCGGCCGATTTCAACGCTCGTGGGGGACCGCGCTCGTCGCCTCGTGGGTGGAGGTCATCACGCTGCGGACCCCGAGGCCCATCACCACCCGGTTGATGTAGGCGTAATAGGCGACCATGTTGTTGAGGTCGAGGATGTCGAGGTCGCTCAGCCCGTGCTCGCGCAGCGGGTCGAGATCGTCCTGGGTGACAGCGGCGGGCGACTGGGTGAGCTTGGCGGCATGTGCGCAGATCGCGTCGAAGCGGCCGTTGCCGGACTGCACATGGGCCGGATCGGCGTCGATCGCGTCGAGTGCCTCGGCGGCGAGACCGAGCGACTCGAGCTTGAGTCGCAGCCCCGACGCGCAGTGGTCGGTGCCGTTCAGCCGGGACGCCACGAGGGCGGCCGACTGGCGCTCGATCGCGGTGAGCTGCGACGGGCAATGCTCGACCGTGCGATAGAGCCGGAGCCGCTCCTCGACGATCGAGGGGTAGAGGCTGCCGAGCATCGTGAACTCGGCCGGCTCCCCGAGCGCCGCCGCCTGCCAGTCGTAGGCATCGCGGAGGGGACCCTCGGCATCGGCCCACGAGACGGTGTCGATCCAGGCCATGACCCCGATAGTAGACCGGTGCCGTGAGCGGCGACACCGTTCCCGCTGTCGGCGTGTGGGTGTTCCCCGACGTGCCCGCTCCCGAGCTGGTCGACCTGGCCCGCCATGTCGAGGCTCTCGGCCTCGACGAGCTGTGGGTGGGCGACGAGGGGCCCGCACGCGACCCCTTCGCCGTGCTCGCCGCGGCGGCGGTCGTCACCGACCGGATCCGGCTGGCCACCGGCATCACGAACCCCTACGTTCGTCATCCCGGGGTGGCGGCCGCGAGCATGCTCACGATCCACGAGCTCAGTGGCGGCCGAGCCGTGCTCGGGGTCGGTGCGGGGGGCCAGATGTCGCTCTCCCCGTTCGGCCTGCGGGCCTGTAGGCCGGTCGACCGTGTGCGTGAGTTCCTCGACGTCGCCCGGGCTGTTGCGACCGGGACACCGGCGGCGGGTTACTCGCCCTCCGACGTCGCCGTCACCGACGCGGCCGCCGGCGTGCCGCTCCCGCTGTTCGTGGGAGCGCGCGGGCCCCGGCTCAACCGGCTCGCGTCCGAGCGGGCCGACGGTGCGTTCGTGGCCGGCATGCCCCCGTTTCGCTACCCCGCCGTCGTCGGCTGGGCCCGCTCGGTGCGCCCGATCGACATCGCGCTGTACCCGAGCGTCGCGTTCACCGACAAGGCGGTGGAGCGACACCGGCCCGAGATGATCTGGGCGCTGCTCGACACCCCGCCGGAGGTACGGGAGGAGCTCGGGCTCGACGTCGACGCCGTGAGGGCCGCCGCCTCGGCGATCCGGGACGGCGACCCGGAACCGGCGCGAGCGCTGGTCGACGACACGGTGCTCGAACGGGTGATGCTGGCGGGGCAACCCTCGGTGGTGGGCATGCGACTGGCGGAACTCGTCCGCGAGCATCGACCCACGAGCATCGGGCTCGCCCTGGTCCAGGACGACCTGCGCCAAGGTGTGTGCGACGCGGCCGAGGCCTTTGCAGCCATGACCGCCGAGCTCGAAGGTGATCGCGAGCCCGGAGGTGACCGCGAGCTCGGAGGTGACCGATGGTCGGTGTGATCAGTCATGTGCCCAACCCCGACGTCGAGGTGGCGGTGGGGCTCGCCCGGGCAGCCGAGGGGGCGGGGGCGGAGTGGATCGGCGTCGCCGACGCCTTCTGGTGGCGCGATGTGTGGCTGCTGCTCGGCGAGGTCGCCTCGGCGACAGAGCGGATCGAGCTCGGACCGGCCATGACCAACCCGTACCTGCGTCATCGGTTCCACACGGCCTCCGCGCTGGCCACGTTGCAGGAGATGGCCCAAGGTCGCGTGTTCTGCGGGATCGCGGCCGGCGGATCGGAGGTCACCGCCGCGGCCGGGATCTCCCGGCGCGACGCGGCAGCGATGGTCACGGAGCTCGTCACCCTCCTTCGCGAGGTCGCCGCCGGCGGGACACTCGACGCGGCGTCCGGCCGCGGTCTCGACGTCGACCTCGATCCCGTCCCGATCCTGATGGCGGGGCGGGGCGACCGGATGCTGCGCACGGCGGGTGCGATGGCCGACCGGGTCCTGCTATGGGCGATCCCGGCGTCGGATCTTGAGCGCTCCGCGTCGATCGTCCACGACGGCGCCGCCCACCGGCCCCGGTCGCCGGAGCTGATCTGGGCCCCGCTCGTCCGCCATGGCGACGCCCCGCAGGCGTCGATCCTGCACGTCGCCGTCTACGCGTCGCTCAACACCGTTGCTGCGGTGCGGCAGGGGTGGGGGCTCGACGCCACTCGGGTCGAGGCCGTCCGCAAGGAGCTCGTACGGGGCGACGTGTCAGCCGCCGCAGCCCTCGTCCCGCCCGCCGCGCTCGACGATCTGGTCTTCGAGGATCTCGACCCGGCACCGATCGCCGCCATCGCCCGCAGGCTCGGCGTGTCGTCGTTGGCGGTGCCCGGGTTCGACCCCACAACGGTCGGCGATCACATCGGCTGGGCCGCCTCAGTAGAGGCCCTGCTATACGAGGACATAGAGACCGCCACCTACAGCCACCTGTAGAGCAGGCGGCTTCAGCGCGCCGGAGTCGAACTCTCAGCGAAGGAGACGGTTGATGGCCTCGATGGTGGCGACGGCGGTGCCGGTCGGGGTGAGGTTGTCGTTGAGGCGGTCGATGGCGGCTCGCCGTCGCCTGAGTCTAACGTCGGCGACTTGGCGCCTCAGGATCAGCCGAGGCTCTTGTGGATGTCCTTCATCAACAACACCAGATGCAGGTCATCGCTCGGTGAGAATTCGAACTCGGGGATCAGATGGAGATAGAAGTCCCGAGCCTGGGGCGTCTCGGTGTGAACCAGCAGACCTCGACAGCCGATGCGGGCGCGCTACATCGCCGAGTTGGAGCGAGCCACTCTCGGGCCGTGGGTGGCGGCGGGGCCGGCAGGCGTGGCAGCGGTCTTGCGTCCAGCTGGCGTATGGTTCGGCATGGCGTGAAGGAGTCGGTGCAAGAGAGCTTCGTTGATCCCGAGCCTCTGTATGAAACCGGCGTGGATCTCGGGACTCGGGTCGGGGTGTTCGGGCAGCACCTCCGGCTCGATCCGGCCTCCGTCTCTCGCTTGCAAGAAGTCTCCGAGGCCCTGGCAACCCGCGCTCCGATCCTTGACGTCGGCTGCGGGGTGGGCGAGCCCCTGCTACCTGTAGGTCCGACTGTCTTCGACGACGGCAGCGTCATTGGGGGCGACCTGTCATTGAGCCAGCTCCGATCGATCGTCGAGCGCAGCGGGCCCGCCAGCCCAGTGAGGGTCGCCCGCTTCGACGCGGCGCGGCTGCCCATCAGGAGCCGCTCGGTCGCAGTGGTCCTCGTCCGTCACATGCTGTACCACGTCCCCGACCCTCGGATCGCCGCCGCCGAGGCCGCTCGCGTCCTCGAAGCCGACGGGATGCTCGTCGCGACCACCAACAGCTCCCGCAGTCGGCCCGAACTGCAGGACACGCACCGCGAGGCCGTGCGCCTCCTCGAAGGCACCGACGTGCCCCGGATGTCGCGCAACTTCGACGCCGAGACCGGCGCCACCAAGCTGGCCCACAGCTTCACCGCCGTCCGAACGGTGCCGTGGTCGGGCGTGCTCGACTTCCCCGACCTCGAAGCCGTGCTCTCCTACTACCGCAGCACCGCCTACTTCCGCATGGCCTTCGACGACGCAGACCGCCGCCAACGTCTCGCCGAGGAGGTCACGAACCGCCTCCTGGCCCGCTGTAGCCCCAACCGCCCGGCGCTCACGGTCGCTGGCGCTGTCTTCGTCTGCACCGGCCCCCGCCACTCCTAGGCCGCACGCCGACGTCCCAACCTTGTGCTTCAATCGATCTGATATACGCGACCGCCCGTCCGACACACACGTCGCCTGAGCCTGGCGTCGGCAACTAGCGCCCGCTACGTAGAGGCGGTACGCCCGTGGCCCTCTGCAAACCTGGCCCCGGCTTCATAGAGGATCCGCTGGCTGCGCTCGTCCAGACCGACCGACACGGCGGCCGCCCGGTCCCGGCCTGCTGCGCTCATCTTGGCCAGGGTCTTGGCCACAATGCCGGCCACCTTGGCGTCGTCGTCGAGCCGGTCGACCACCGGGCGCAGCTCCGTCTCCAGGAACGTCAGGCTCACCGCGTCCTCGAAGGTCTGCACCTCCGGGTCGGAACCCAGCCCCTGCTTGGCCACGATCTGCGCGGCCCTGGCCGACACCGAGCCGTCCACGCCGGCGCCGTCGAGGATGTGGGTCAGGTCCCGGACGTGGCGCTCCCGCTGCGCCCTCCGCCACCGCAGGTAGCCGGCCCGACCCTCCGGATAGTCCGAGCGGGGCAGCGCCCAGCGGCGCAGATGGTGGGCCCGAGCCGCCAGCCTCAATGCATCCGACGCCTCCGGATCGAGCCGGACCACCCACTCCTCGGCCCTGCGACCCTGGGCCAGAGCCAGCGGCACCCCGTCGTGGCTTCGGGGATCGGTGGCGTTGGCTGCGTCGATCGCGGCCCGGGACTCGGCCATGCCGCGGCCGTCAGAGCCTCCCACGCCGTTGCCGGAACCGTTCACCGCATTCGCCCCCTCATCGCACCCGGCCATCTGGGACCCGCCCCATCACCGCACTCGCCCATCTCGGACTCGCCTCCCAACGCACCCGCACTCAGCCTGAATCCACCGGCGGGTCTGTGGTCTCTCACCAAATCTGCACGGATTGTGCTCGCATACGATGCGTTTCTCTACAGATTTCGGGACACCAAAGACAGCACGCCGCTCACAGGTTGGCGATCTCGTGCTCCAGGCGGGCCGCGATGCGGGCCCGGGCCGCCTCGATCCGGGTCGGCAGGTGCATCGACGGGTACAGACCGTCAGCGGGCTTGTAGCCCTTGAGCACCTGCTTGGCGATGGTGTCCTTGTGCACCTCGGTGGGGCCGTCGGCTATGCCCATGATCGGCCCCGACATCCACATGTGGGCCAGCGGCATCTGGTTGGACACCCCCAGCGACCCGTGGGCGTGCATGGCCCGGTACACCACGTCGATCAGCACCTTGGGCGTGGCCACCTTCACCCCGGCGATGTGCTGGCGGATCTTGGCGTAGTCGCCCACGGTGTCGATCAGCCAGGCGCAGTGCAGCACCTGGAGGCGGAACTGCTGGATCTGCACCCACGAGTCTGCGATCCAGTGCTGGATCGCCTGTTTCTCGGCGATCAGCGAGCCCTTCGTCACCCGCGACAGCACCCGCTCGCACATCATGTCCAGCGCCCGCTGGGCCGTCCCCACCGACCGCATGGCGTGATGCACCCGGCCCCCGCCCAAGCGGGTCTGGGCGATATTGAACCCCGAGCCCTGCTCGCCCAGCAGGTTCTCGACCGGCACCCGCACATCGTTGAACCGCAGGTGGGGATGGTCGCCCTCCCCCAGCGGCTCCGAGCCCAGGCCCACATCCCGCACCACCTCGAGGCCCTCCGCGTCCGACGGCACCAGGATCATCGACGAGCCCCGGTACACCGGCACGTCGGAGTCGGTGACCACCATCACGATCAGGAACGTCGAATAGCGGAAGTTGGAGGCGAACCACTTCTCGCCGGTGATCACCCACTCGTCGCCGTCTCGCACCGCCCGGCACGTGAAGCAGCTCGGATCGGACCCGCCCTGGGGCTCGGTCATCGAGTAGGTGGACGAGATCTTGCCGTCCAGCAGCGGCCGCAGGTAGCGCTCGCGCTGCTCGTCGGTGCCGTAGTGGGCGAGGATCTCGGCGTTGCCCGAGTCGGGAGCCTGGCATCCGAACACGACCTGGCCCCACAGCGAGCGGCCCAGGATCTCGTTCATCAGGGCCAGCTTCACCTGCCCGTATCCGAGCCCGCCCAGCTCCGGCCCGAGGTGGCAGGCCCACAGGCCTTGGTCCTGCACCTGCTGTTGCAGCGGGCGCACCAGGGCGTTGGCGGTGGCATCGGTGCGGTCGAAGGGGCTGACCGTGTCACGGAAGTAGAGGTCGAGCGGCTCGATCTCCTCGATGACGAACCGGTCCATCCAGTCGAGCTTCGCCTGGAACTCCGGCTCGACCGAGAAATCAATGGCCATCGCTGCCACGGTACGCGGTGGCCGACCGGGTACCGCGCCCGGGCCAGGTCCCGGACCCGAAATCGACGTAGTTGTGCACACCAGAGGGGGCGGACTACGTCAATTTCGCTAACTCGTGCCGGGCGCTACAACGTGGTGGTGCGCGCCAGCTCGGCGGCGGCTCGGGCCATGTCGAGCACCACCGGGCCGAACGCCTCCATCTTGGGGTTGTCGGCGCCGCCGGCCACGTACCGTGCGTAGCCGCCCTCCAGCACGATTGCCATCTTGAACCGGGCCAGGATCACGTAGTAGTCGATCTCGTCGGTGTCCCGGCCCGACACCGACTCGTACCGCTCCAGCAGATCGTCCCGCCCGGGCATGCCCGTGTAGTCCACGTAGCCGCTGACCCGGCGCCCAGCCGGCCGGTCACCGGCCGCACCGTCACCCCCGCCGCCTGCCTCGCCACCAGCCGCACCACCACCCCCGACGCCTGCCTCGCCACCAGCCGCACCGTCACCCCCGCCGCCTGCCTCGCCGCCAGCCGCACCGTCACCCCCGCCGCCTGCCTCGCCACCAGCCGCACCACCACCCCCGACGCCGGGCTCAGCGACGCCAGTCCCGCCTTCACCGGTGTCGTCGGGCCAGCCCATCACCACCCAGGCCAGATCCAGCAGCGGGTCGCCGACCGTCCCCATCTCCCAGTCCACGATGGCGGCCATGCGGGCCGGGGCGCCGTGGCGGAACATCACGTTGGCGAACTGGTAGTCGCCGTGCATGATCCCCGGCTCGTAGCTGCGGGGCTTCCGCCCCCTCAGCCAATCCCCGGCCTCATCCAGCCCGGGGATGTCCCGGAAGCGGAACCGCTCCAGGTGCGCGTACCAGCGGTCCACCTGGCGCTCGTGAAAGCCGCCGGGCCGTCCCAGTCCCTCAAGGCCCCTGGCCCTCCAGTCGACCCGCGACAGCCGGGCGATGGCCTCCACCAGCTCGTAGGCCAGACCGGCCCGGGCATCGAGGTCCGAGTAGAACGGCTCGGGCCACTCGGGCTCGCTGATCGGCGACCAGCCGTCCACGAAGTCCATCAAGTAGAAGGCCGCGCCCAGCACCTCGGGGTCGTCGCACGCGCCGGCGGCCCGGGCGTGGGGCACGTCGGTGCCGTCGAGTGCGGCCAGGATGCGGTACTCGCGCATCATGGTCTCGTTGCGGCCGGGGGGCACCCGTCTCGGCGGGCGGCGCAGTGCCCAGCGGTGCCCGCCCCGGCTCACCTCGAAGATCTCGTTGGACGCCCCTCCCGAGATGAACCGCACCGACAGCGGCTCTCCCGCACCGTCCAGTCCCTGATCGTCCATCCAAGCACCGAGACTCTCCGGATCGACCAGGCCCGCAGTGCGCCCAACGTCGGGATCGGACTGGCCGGTGTGGTTCGCTGAGGAGCGCTCCGGTTCACTGCCAGTCGGACGGCTCACGGCAGCTGAACTTACAGGCAGCGCGGATAGGTGGTGAGGGCCTCGCGGTGTGGGGTTGTGTCTCCCGCTCATGTTCGCTCCGCTCACGGGCCGCTCAGGTGTGTACTCCGCTCTTGTTCGCTGCGCTCACGGGCCGCTCAGGCCGCGGGGCCTCGCTGCGCGCCCGCTGATTTTGTGCGCGAATCGCGCGCCTGTCCGCTCGGCCTCTAGCAGGCAGCCAGCCCGCATTCTCTGGGGTTTGCAGGGCACGACGGGGATAATGTCGTGCGATGCTGCGCTGTTCCGAAACCGACGAAGCGCTGAGTCTTGAGGGTTCGTCGTTCTGGTCACTGCGCACGAGAGTCCTGCGGCTTGCCGCCATAGCGCTCGCACGAGTCATCGACGGCGCAGCCTGGGCGGGGTCGCGCCTCCCAGCTTGGCTAGCCCACGGGTTGGCGGAGCTGGGCGGAAACATCCAGTGGGCCCTGCGGCCCAAGAGACGGCGGCGGCTCGCTGCCAACCTGTGCCACGCTGTCGACGCGCCCCCAGACGATCCGAGAGTCCAGCAGACAGTGCGACGAGTGATGATCAACGAGTCGCACACCGCAGCCGACCTGCTCTGGGCCATTGGACGACCTCAGGAGTTCTTGGACACGGTCGTCTACCAGGACTGGGACTTCGTCGACGCCACGGTCAGCCAGGGCCGAGGTCTGATCCTCGCCGGAACCCACCTCGGCGGGTGGGAGGTGGCCACGGCCATCCCCGGAGCGAAGGTGGCCGTGCCGACCAACGTGATAGTGGCCGACAACTGCATCGCCTGGGCGATCGAGCATGTCCGGGCCGCAGTCGGGTTGAGGGTGATGTACCGCCAGGTCGCGGCGTTGCGCAGCGTTCGGCGCCTGCGGGCCGGCGAGGCGGTGCTGCTGCTCGGCGACAACAGCGAGCTCGCCGGGCACACCCACCGGGTGCGCTTCCTCGACAGCGACGTGGAAATGGCAGCCGGCGTGGCCGCACTGGCCCGCCTGTCCGGCTCTCCGATCATCTCGTTCACGGTGCTGCCGCTCGGCCCCCGCCGGTGGCGTGCCGCGATGGATCCCCCCATCGAGCCGCCGTCGCCAGAATCTGGCAAGGCCGGCGAGCAGGCCGTCCTGCAGGAACTGGCGGACCGTTGGTCCGAGGCGATCCGGGCCCACCCCGAGCACTGGGCGATGACTGCACCCCTCCAGTGGCTGGAGGGGCCCCAACCCCAGACCCACGAGACGGGCGATCCCCACACGGCAGAGCCCGGCTCCGAGGAGCCGCGGGAAGACCACACGGAATGAGGGTCGTCCGGGAACTCGCCATCGGCGCGGTATGCCTCGGCAGCTACTACGGCGTGCGTCGCTTGGTGTGGAACGACCGGGGCCGGCGACGGGCCGCCCGCAACGCCGACCGGGTCGTGGTCCTCGAGGAGCGCCTCGGTCTGCGCGTCGAGCCCGCCGTCCAGCGAGTCGCGCTGCGCCATCGCCGGCTGATCGACATGCTCAACGTGGGGTACGCGGTCGGCAACCTGGGTTTCAGCGTCGGCTGGCTGATCGTGCTCCACCACCGGCGCAGCCCTGCCTTCGTCCGGGAGCGGCGGGCCGCGGTGGCGGCTTACGCCGGCGCCCTGCCCGTCTTCCTGGCCTTTCCCACCGCCCCTCCCCGCAGCCGCGACGACCAGGCCGACACGCTGCGCGACCGGGGCATCGACCTCGAGAACCAGACGCTGGTGAAGCTCTACAACCCGATCGCGGCCATGCCCAGCCACCATGTGGCCTTCGCGGTGGTGACCGGGCTCGGGATGGCCCGCTCTGCCCGCAATCCGCTGATGCGTGCCGTCGGGGCCGTCTACCCGGCTGCGGTGGCGACGGTGGTGGTGGCCACCGGCAACCACTACACCCTCGACGTGATCACCGGCGCCGCTCTCGGTGCCGCAGCGCGGATCGCAACCCGATGAGCGAACGCGCCGGTCCGTCGCAGCACCCCGCCGATCCGGGACCATCCACCGACACATCCAGCACCCAGCACCCCGCGGATCCGGAGCCATCCACCGAAACGCCTGACACTGGGGCTGTGGAGCCCATGTCGGAGCAGGCCGCCACTCGTCTGGAGACGCTGAGGACACTGCGCCCCGCTCAGGTAGCCCTGGCCGTGGGCGGCGCCGTGATCGTGACCACCGTGCTGGTGGTGGCCATCGGCCGTCTGGCCGGCTTCACCGAGCTGGGAGACACCCTCAGCGGAGCGACCTGGGGATGGCTCGGTCTGTGCGCCGTAGGCCAGGTCGGGGTGTTCGTCGGCTATGCGGGCGCGTTCCGCTCGTCGGTGGCCGGCAGCGGCGATCTCTTCGGGGAACCGGGCGACAAAGAACCCGCCGAACGCGGCCCCCGGGTCGGGTTTTGGTACTCGCTGAAGGTTGCACTGGCGGGATTCGGGCTCACCCAGCTGGTGGCCGCGGGCGGTGCCGCGGGGATGGCGTTCACGTTCTGGGTGCTGTGCCGGTTGGGGTTGTCGAAGAAGAACGCCATGGTGCAGCTCATCACGCTCAACACCGCCGTGTACTTCGTGTTCGGGGTGCTGGGCTGGCTCGGCGCGCTGGTGGGGCTGGTGGACACCGCGGTGCCGACAGCCATGTCTGTGAGCTGGCTGGCGGGCTTCGCGACGGTGATCGCGCTGGCGCTGTGGTTCACCCAGCCCCAGCGCCAGACAAGCCTCACCGTCACCGACGACGCGCCGCGGCTCCGGCGGGCGCTGGCTGTGGGCGTGTCGGCGGCGGCCCGAGTGCGCCACTTCACGCACACCGCCGACGGGAAGGGCTTGCTGGCCTGGGCTCTGCTGTACTGGATCGGCGACCTGGTGAGCCTGTGGGCGGCCTTGCGGGCCTTCGGGGTGACCGTCTCGCCAGCGGCGATCGTCGGCGCGTACGTCACCGGCTACCTGGCCCAGTCGGTGCCCATACCCCTGATCGCGACCGGAGGCGTGGACGCGGCCACTACCTTCACCCTCACCGCGGTGGGGGTGCCGATCGAGGTCGCCCTGCTCGGAGTGGTCGGCCACCGGGTCTTCGCCTTCTGGCTGCCGGTCATCCCCGGCGTGTGGTCGGCCACAGCACTGGTGCGCGAGGAACTGCCGACTCGGCCCGGCCGCGCGGACGGATAACCGCCTCGCTGTGAGGCATCTTGTTTCCCGCTCTTGTTCGCTGCGCTCACGGGTCGCTCGGGCCACGCTCTACCGAAATATGTAGAGAAACCCGTCATATAGGAGCAATACCCGTGCAGATTTGAGGCGAGCTTGACACAGGGCTACTCACGGGCCGCTCGGAGGTGTCTTCCGCTCTTGTTCGCTGCGCTCCGGGCCGCTCGGGGGTGTCTTCCGCTCTTGTTCGCTGCGCTCCGGGCCGCTCGGGCCCGGGAGCCTCGCTCGACACCCTTGCTAGGTCTTCGTGCGCCGCCGCCTACCCGCTCGGCCTCTGGCGAGCGAAGGGGTCGGCGGCTCCGGCGCGGGCGCTCGGCGTGAACGTGACCGGCATAGACACCACGCCGGTCATCAGCAGGTTGCCCGGATAGGGCCTGAAGCCGTCGGCGTCGATCTCGTAGTCGCCGAGGCGCCTCAGCACATCGCCCAGCATCAGCTCCGACTCGATGCGGGCTATCGACGACCCGATGCAGCGGTGGCCTCCCAGGCCGAAGGCCAAGTGCTTGTTGACAGCTCGGTCGATGCGCACCGCGTCGGCGCCGTCGAACACCGACGGGTCGTGGTTGGCAGCCACCCAGCTTATGAGCACCACGTCGCCCCGGCGGATCTGCCTGCCCCCGAGATCCACATCGCGGGTAGCGGTGCGGGTGAGGGTCTCGCTGGGGCTGTAGTAGCGCAGGAACTCCTCCACTGCGGCGCCGATCAGGCTGGCGTCGCCGATGAGGCGGGCCCGATCGTCGGGATGGGTGCCGAGGTGGTGCAGGCCCCACGACACCAGCGACGTGGTCGTGTCGAGACCGCCCGCCACCAGGTTCCACATGATCCCGGTGATCTCGTCGTCGGTAAGGGGTCGCCCGTCGATCACCGCGGTCACCAGGGCGGTGGTGACGTCGTCAGCCGGGTTGGCCCGGCGGAAGGCGGCGAATCCGGCCAGCTCGGCCCACATGTCGTCGCGGCGGGCCACCGCGCTGCGGAACCTCGGATCGGAGGGTTCGTAGGACGACGTGGCGTGGAAGAAGTCGGCGTAGTGCTTCCAGTTGGACGACTCCATGCCCATCAACTCGAGGGTCAGCACCGCCGGGACCGGGGTGGAGTAGTCGAGCACCAGGTCCGCGGCGCCCGTTTCGGTGATCTGGTCGAGGAACCAAGCAGAGACGGCCTCCATCCGCGGTCGCTGGCGCTCGATGACACGGGGCGTCATGTAAGGGTTGAGCACCCGGCGCAGGTCCGCATGCTCCGGGCCGTCGATCTCCGACACCCCCATACGGGGCACATACGGCGGCCGGGGTATGCCGCAGATGCCGTGGTAGGAGATCCCGTCGTCGGAGTCGGGCTCGTACTTGTGGGCGAACGTCTCGTTGTCGCGGGCCACGATGGCCACTGACTCGTAGTCGGTGACCATCCAGAACCCGCCGTAGTGCTGGTTGAACACCACCGGGCAGCGGTCCCGCAGCTCGGCGTAGCGGCGGTGACGGTCGGCTATGAATTCAGGGGCCTGATGATCGACGTCGATGGCGCCCCCGTCCTCCACGCCGGCAGCCTAGGCGGCGAGCCTCCCCCGGCTCGTGCGACGGCTTCTGTGAGCAGATATGCCGACTGAGGCGGCTTAGTCGCGCAGATTCGCTGCCACAGAACATCGTCCGTCGGATTGACCGGTGCAACCGTGCAAGTAGTGTCGCGGCGGTGACGGACCAAGGCGCGCCCACACCGGACGCGGAGGCGGCGCGGCAGCCCGCGATGACCATCGCCGAGGCCGACGCCGCGCTCACCGGCCCGGGCGGGTTCTTCGAGATCGTCACCGAGAACGTGGGCGGCATCGACATGGGAGTGGTGGCCAGCCCGCACCGCAGCCTGCGGGACCTGCTCGCCGCGTCAGCGAACCACGGGGGCGACGGCTCGGCCCGCTACTACCTCTTCGACGACGGCCGCAGCGCCACCTTCGCCGAGAACATCGACCATGCCGCGGCGGTGGCCGCCGCCCTCTCGCAGCGCTACGGGGTCGGGGCGGGCGATCGGGTGGGCCTGCTGGGCTCCAACCAGCCGGGCTGGATCCAAGGATTCTGGGGAACAGTCAGCGCCGGGGCCGTCGCGGTGGCCATGAACGGCTGGTGGAAGGGCGACGAGATCCGCTACGGCATCGAACTCACCGAACCCAAGGTGCTGATCGCCGACCGCCGCCGCCTAGAGCGCCTCGACGGCGATCCTCCAGTGCCGGTGATCCTCATGGACGACAATCCGGTCGCCCCGGACGCCAATCCGGGCGACCCGGGCGGGAATGTTCGCGCTTTCCTGTCATATGCGCGGGAAAGCGCGAACAGAGTCCCGGCGGCGGCCGACCCGGCCCGCGGCGGCCCTGACACGGGCGACCCGGCCCGCGGCGACGCCCTGACACGGTCGACGGCCTGATCGACGCCCACCGGGGCGCGTCCCTGCCCGACTGCGAGATAGCCATCGACGACCCGGCCGCCATCCTGTTCACCTCGGGCACCACCGGCCGGCCCCGGGGCGCGATCCAGACCCACCGCAACTTCTTCGCCTACCTGAGCTGCGCCTTCATGATCGGCGCCCGCCAGTTCCTGCGCTTCCCGGGCGAGTCGATGGACGTCGGAGGACCGACCCTGGCCTGCAGCCCCCTGTTCCACGTGTCCGGCCTGCACGCCTGCGCGGTGATGGCCGTCGGAGCCGGCTTCAACCATCTCTGGACCACCGGCCGCTACGACGCCGAGAAGATCCTGCGCCTAACCGAGGAGCATGGCATCGCCCGCTGGGGCGGAGTCACCACCCAGATCTGGCGGCTCGTCGAGCACCCCCGCCTGGGCTACTACGACACGTCGTCGGTGGTGAGCATCGGCGGCGGCGGGTCCGTATGGTCGCCGGAGCTGCAGGAGGTCTGCCGCACCGCCCTGCCCCGCGCCCGCATCAGCGTCACCATCGGCTACGGACTCACCGAGAGCTCGGGCCTGGCCACCAGCGCCGCCGACGACGTGCTGCGGACCCACCCCGACTCGGTCGGCTACCCCCTGCCCACCGTGGCGGCGCGCATTGCCGACGACGACGGCACCGAGCTTCCCGAGGGCACCGTCGGCAACATCTGCCTGTTCGGACCGATGGTCACCCCCGGCTACTGGAACGACCCCGCCGCCACCGCGGAGGCCATCCGCGGCGGCTGGCTGCGCACCGGCGACTACGGCTACACCCGGGACGGGCTGCTGTTCCTGGTGAGCCGGCGCAGCGACCTCATCATCCGCGGCGGCGAGAACATCTACCCCACCGAGATCGAGCAGCGCCTGGACGCCCACCCCGCAGTGGCCGAGTCGGCCGTGCTGGGCGTGGAGCACCGGGAACTGGGCCAGGAAGTGAAGGCCGTGGTGGTGGTCGAAGGCGTCGCCCAGGCATCGGACAGCGAGACCGTCCAAGCCCTGATCGAGGAACTGCGGGCCTGGGCGGCCGATACGCTGGCCGACATCAAGGTGCCTGCCCATTGGGAGCTGCGGACCGAGCCCCTGCCCCGGAACGCCACCGGCAAAATCCTCAAGCAGGTCGTGGAGGGCACAGCCCAATACGACTTCATCGAGGAGTAGCGGCGGATCGGGCAACCGCAACGAATCGAGGAGTAGCAACGCCATGGACATGAACGACATGATCCTCGTGAGCGTCGACGACCATCTGTGCGAGCCTCCCGACATGTTTGAGGCCCACCTGCCTGCGAAGTGGCGGGACGAGGCGCCCCGGGTGCTGCACACCGACAACGGCGACGACGTGTGGACGTTCAACGGCTCGATCATCCCCAACATCGGCTTGAACGCCGTGGCCGGACGGCCCAAGGAGGAGTACGGAATCGAGCCCACCAGCTTCGGCGAGATCCGGCCCGGCTGCTACAACGTCGATGAGCGGGTCAAGGACATGAGCGCGGGCGGGGTGCTCGGATCGATGTGCTTCCCGTCGTTCCCCGGCTTCGCGGGCCGGCTCTTCGCCAACCACCCCGACAAGGTCTTCGCCGCCGACCTCATCCGGGCCTACAACGACTGGCACATCGGTGAGTGGTGCGGCGCCCATCCGGGCCGGTTCATTCCCATGGCCCTGCCCATGATCTGGTCGGCCGACGAGTGCGCGGCCGAGGTGCGCCGGGTGGCCGAGCTGGGCTGCCACTCGATGACCTTCACCGAGAACCCGGTCCCGCTGGGCCAGCCCAGCTTCCACGACACCTACTGGGACCCGCTGTGGGAGGCGCTGGTGGACTGCAACACGGTGCTGGCCATCCACCTCGGTTCGTCGGGCCAGATGGTGGTGAGCGCCCCCGACGCCCCGATGGACGTGATGATCCATATGCAGCCCATGAACACGTCGATCGCGGCATCGGACCTGCTTTGGTCCACGGTGCCCCGCCGCTACCCGGACCTGAAGATCGCCCTGTCCGAGGGCGGCAGCGGCTGGGTGCCCTACTTCATGGACCGGGCCGACAAGACCTACGACATGCACCACCTCTGGACGGGGCAGTCCTTCGGTGATCTCAAGCCCAGCGACGTGTTCCGGCGCAACTTCCTCACCTGCTTCATCTCCGACCCGGTGGGGGTGGCCCTGCGCCACGAGATAGGCATCAACAACCTCTGCTGGGAGATGGACTATCCCCACTCCGACTCGAACTGGCCCGAAGCACCCGAGGAGCTGGCCGAGGTGTTCACCGGCGTGCCCGACTCCGACATCGACCGGATCACCCACCTCAACGCCATGGACTGGTTCAACTACGACCCGTTCTCGGTGCTGGACCGCTCCGAGTGCACGGTGGGGGCCCTGCGAGCGTCCGCGGCCGGCCATGACGTGTCGATCCAGTCCCGCGACACCGGACGGCACAGCGGCAAGAACACCTCGCTGCAGGACTTCGCGGTCAAGACCCGCTGAGCCCGGCGACGACCCGCCAGCCAGCCCTCCAGCCCGCGCGCCAGCCAGCCCGCCAGCGCCGCCAGCCAGCGCCGCCAGCCCTCCAGCCCCGCCGGCCAGCCAGCCCGCCCTCCAGCCAGCCAGCCCTCCAGCCCTCCAGTCGAAATTGGTGCGATTAATGGGCCTGTGAGGGCGGTTTCGTCGTCAATTTCGGGCCGGCGGCAATCTCGGGCCGGCGGCAATTTCGGGCCGGCGGCTGGCGAGACCGTCAGCGGGCGGAGGCTGACAGCAGCTCGTAGGCGTTGTCGCGCATCACCTTGCGGACCTCGTCGGTGCTGAAGCCAGCGATGTCCTTCACGTAGGCGGTCGGCTCGGCCAGACCCTCGGCGTGGGGGAAGTCGGAGCCGAACAGCATCCGGTCGGCCCCGATGCAGTCCTTGATGAGGTCCATGTCGTCCTCGAAGTAGGGCGACACCCACACGTTCTCGACGAACGCCTCCACCGGGTGGCGCTTGAACTCCCACGGCATCTTGCCGTGGCAGATCTTGAGGTTGCGCAGCAGGTCGGGGATCCACATGGCCCCGTTCTCGATGGTGGCCAGGCGGAGGCGGGGGAACCGGTCGAGCACGCCGTGGCAGATCAGGGCGGCGAACGTGTCGGAGATCGAGCGGTCCGAGTACGCCACCAGCGGGAAGGCCATGTGCTTGAACGCCTCGAACTGGCCACCCGACGGCTCCCAGACCTTGCCGTACTGGGCGGTGCCGTTGAGCCCGGCGTGCATGGCCAGCGGGACGCCGGCCTCCTGGAGGCGGGCCCAGACGGGGTCGTAGTCACCCATGCCCGGCGACTGGTAGCCCTGGCCGGTGGGCACCGGGCCCGGGACGGTGCACACGATGCGGGCGCCCGCCTCCAGCAGTCGCTCCAGCTCGGCCGCCGCGAGCTCGGGGTCGGCGAACGTGAGCATGGGCGCGGCGTAGATGCGGCCGTCGCGACCGAAGCCCCAGTCCTCGTCGAGCCAGGCGTTGAACGCGCTGAAAGCGGCGTGGAGGGCATCGATGTCGCGCTTGAGAGCCTCCTGCATGCCCACTCCCTGGGTGGGGAACAGCATCACCGATTCCAGTCCCTGGCGGTCCATCAGCTCCAGGCGGGCCTCCCGGTTGCGGAAGCCGGGGTGGTCGTCGAGCGGGTCGAGGTCGCCGAACATGGCCGAGATGTCGAGGCCGTCAAGGTTGCGGCCCCGGAAGTAGTCCTCGAGGCTGCCCGGCTTGGCGATGGGGTCGAAGGTGGGGTTGGGGATGAACTTGTTGACCTTGCCGCCCACCATGAACCTCTGCCTGCCGTCGATGGTCGCCCACTGCATGCAGCGCTTGCGCATGGACGGGTCGATGTGACGGATGAAGGCGTCCGGGGCCTCGTAGTAGTGGTTGTCCATGTCGAAGGCACGAAAGCCGAGGTCTGGTGCCACGCTGTGATGATACCGGGCACCCCGGCCGACGGGTCCTACCATAACCCATGTTGTCAATATCTTCCGTGTATGTAGTTGTATTTCATATTGAAGACTGCTAACTTACGCTCTATGGACCCGACAATCGCTGCCACCGTCATCGGCGTGCTGTTGTCGGTGTGCTTCGGGGCCTTCGCGACCGCGTTCGTCTGGCTCCGCTCCGACATGAACGCCCGCTTCGACAAGGTGGACGCCCGCTTCGACAAGGTTGACGCTCGCTCCAACACCCGCTTTGAACGGCTCGAAGCGAAGGTCGACAGCCTGATCTTGGCGCTCGCCCGCAGCGCACGCCTGAGCGATCCAGATGAGTCAGGAGCCGATGACTGAGATCGACCCGACAATTGCTGCCACCGTCACCGGCGTGCTCTTGACTGTCGCCTTCGGAGCATTCGCCACCGCGTTCGCCTGGCTCCGCTCCAACATGAACGCCCGATTCGAGAGACTTGAAGCAACGGTTCATGAGCTGATCATTACGCTCGCCCGCAAGGGGCAGCTGACCGATCCAGGGGGATCAGGAGTCGATGACTGAGATGGACCCACCCGACCATCGCTGCGACCGTCATCGGCGTGCTGCTGTCGGTCGCTTTCGCCGCTTTCGCCACTGCGTTCGCCCGACTGCGGTCTGACATGCACGCCGGCGTCGAGCGGCTCGAAGTTCGGTTCGATGACCTCATCATGGCACTCGGGCGCAGCGGGGAACTGAGAGAGCCAGAGGACTCAGACGCCGATAACTGACTCTCCGTAGCGCTGGAGAGCTTCAAGGGCGTGGGCCAGGGAGTCGCCGGGGATGCTGGCCGCGCACCAGGTGACGCCCAGATCGGTCAACTCGTCCAGGGCTTCGAGGTGGGCGTCGGGGTTGAAGTCGTCGTCAGCGGGGTTGCCTCCGGCCACGGTCGTGAACGAGATGTCGATCTCGGAGGGGTCGCGTCCCGCGGACTCGGCTTGGCTCCAGAGATCGTCGAGCATGGCCCGCAGGTCGTCGAGCGTCTCCAGCGGCGGGGTCCGAGCGGTGGTGGCCAGGCCTCGGGGAGCGGGGAAGGGGACCCAGCCATCGGCTCTCTCGACGACCCGGCGGCGGCTGAGGCGGCTGTTGCCCCCGATCCAGATCGGGATCCGCTGCGACGGCTTCGGGTTGGCGGTCTGGCCCGGGGCCGTGAAGTTCCGGCCCTCGTAGCTGAAGTCGTCGGTGGTCCACACGCCCCGCATGACCTCAATGGCCTCGTCGAAGAGGTCGTTGCGCTGGTCGAAGTCCACCCCGAGGGCCCGGTACTCGCCCTTGAGGTAGCCGGTGCCGACAGCCAGCACGAACCTCCCCCCGGACAGGGCGTCGATGGTGGCCACCGACTTCGCCACCAGGAACGGATTGCGGTAGGGCAGCACCACGATGTTGGGGATCAGCAGCAATCGCTCGGTGACCGCGGCGATGAACGCCAGCGCGGCGAAGGGATCCAGCGCGTCATGACCCCCGGCGTTCATCCAGCGGTGGGTCGGGGCGGGATGGTCTGTGAATCCGACGCCGTCGAAGCCCGCCTCCTCGGCCGCTCGGGCGAACTCCACAAGACCCCGCCGGGAGGCGAACTCGGGGTCGCACCCGCCGGCTGCCAGCGGATACGTGACGGAGAACCTCATACCCGGCTCCCCGACCGCGACACCCGACGGAACAGCCGCACGACTATGGGTCTGCCTCAGTGTCGACCCGCGGCGCCGTGCTCGCCCCCGGCATCGCGAGATGCGTCCCGGTCGTCGGGAACGAGGATCTCGGCGGCGTCCGCCGCAAGCCCAGCGTAGGCGGCACCGGGGGCTCTGGCCGAGGCCTCGGGCGGCATGGCGATGCCGAGGAAGCCCTCGATGCGAGCCAGCCTGTGCCCGTTGTTCTCGACGACGCCCTTGAGCTCGGCATGATCCCTGCGCAACTCCTTGCGCAACGACCGCTGGCCCCGCTGGAACTCCTTGCGCAACGACCGCTGGCCCCGCTGGAACTCCTGGTGCAGCGTCCGCTGGCCCTCCTGGAACTCCTGTCGCAGCTTGTCGATGCCGCGCTGCTGGTGCCACACGAGAGCCAGGCCCACCGCCAGCAACGTCACGATCTGCGAGATCGTCGAGAACAGCATGGCAACTGCCTATCACCCTCCTGACCGAATTGCAATTCAACATCACAGAAATATGTGAATATGCGTTCTGTCGCAATCTGCGGCGTCGGCCGCGGCGGGTGCGGCCGGAGCCAGCCGCGCCACCTCACCGGTCGCTGCCCTCCCGGAAGCGGCGGTACCGACCGTCGGCCGCGGCTGCGTGGTCGGAGCGGGGCTCCACCCGGTGCGAGACCCGGCCCCAGCGTCGGGCTTGCGAGGTGTCGGCCTCGAGACCGGCCGTGACCCGGCTGTGGTAGGCCGCACCCAGAGCGGCGCTATAGGGCTCAGCCGACACATCCACGGCCAAGCCCGTCGTATCGGCCAGCGCCTGCATCCAAGCCGATGACTGGGTGCCGCCACCGACAGCGACAATCCGACCGGTGCCGAGGCCGGAGAGCTCGATGTGATGGCGCACCACGAAGCCGGCCGCCTCGTAGGCAGCCATCAGAACATGGGCCGGTGTGTGGCCCACGTGCAGGTCGAGCAGCTCGGCCCGGCGGTCCGGGTCGTGCAGCGGGGTCCGCTCGCCCCGAGGGTAGGGCAGCCACACCGGCAGGTCGTCCGGTCCCAGCGCCAGCAGCTCCGCAGGAGGCGTGTCGCCCACCAGAGCCCGGACCCGGTCGATGAACAGGCCCCCAGCGTTGCTGGCCCCGCCCACGGCCATGATGCCGGCTCGGGCCGACGGGAACGTCCACAGGCCTTCAACTTCGATCCACTCGTCGGTGAGCACCCACGGCAGCAGGGTGGTCCCGCACATCACCAGCACGTCACCCGCATCGCCGCAGGGCGCCACGAGTTGCTCGCCCAGTGCGTCGATGGTGCCGGCCGACACCAGAGCACCGTCGCGCTCTCCTATGGCGGCGGCTCCGGGACTGACCGCGGGGAAGCGCTCGGCCGTCATGCCGAGCTCGTCGAGCAACTCCGGCGCCCAGCGTTGGCCGTCGGACATTGGAGCCATTGCCATCGCGGTCGATGAGTCGATCGCGGCCACCCCGCACAGGGCGTGGTTAGCAGCCGCCTGCGCCGGCCACAGAGCCTCCACCCCGTCACAGCCAGCCAGCCAGCGGGCGAAGCCGACAGCCTCGCCCTCAGTGGAACCCTCGCTGGCATCAGAGCCGGGGACGGAGCCGGCGCTGCGGGCGGGGTTCGAGCCGCCATCAGAATCGGCGGCCGCGCCCGAGCGGCCTGCGGGGGTCCGGCCTCGGGCGTCGCCGTACAGCAGGCCGGGGGTGACCGGCGTGCCCGCCGAGTCGACCCCGCACATGGACGGCACCATGGCCGAGACGGTGACCGCGGCCACCCGCCGGTCCGCGGCGCCCGCACGCACCTCGTGCCAGGCGCCCAGCACGCCGTCCATCCACGCCTCGGAGGGATCGTGCTCGAACCGGCCAGGGTCGGGCGACACCACCCGGTGCGGGATGCGGGTGCGAGCCAGCACGGCGCCATCGGCGTCGGCGGCCACCGCCTTGACTGATGTCGTCCCAATGTCGATCCCGACCGTCACATCGTCCATGCACCCTCCGTGCGGCCCTCCCTCAGACCCACTGACCGCTCACAGGAAGCTACGCCGACAAGAGCCCCACTGCCCCGCAGGCAACCCAATCCGCACCGGCGGAACCGCCAACGCCGGCCCCGCGACACCGCAAGCACCGCGGGCGGCACCCCGCAGCGCCCCACCTACCAGCGCCACCAACGCACCGTCGTCACCAACACGCTGACGGTCGGGGGCGGCGAGCAGGACCGAAACGTTGCCGTTGACTGAGCTCGCACCGTCGCCACCAACAACCCTGACGGTCAGGAGCGGCGAGCACGACCGAAACAGTGCCGTTGACTGAACTCGCACCATCGCCACCAACAACCCTGACGGTCGGCGGCGGCAAACACGACCGAAACAGTGCCGTTGACTGAACTCGCACCATCGCCACCAACAACCCTGACGGTCGGCGGCGGCAAACAGGACCGAAACAGTGCCGTTGACTGAACTCGCACCATCGCCACCAACAACCCTGACGGTCGGCGGCGGCAAACAGGACCGAAACAGTGCCGTTGACTGAACTCGCACCATCGCCACCAACAACCCTGACGGTCGGCGGCGGCAAACAGGACCGAAACAGTGCCGTTGGCTGAGCTCGCACCGTCGCCACCAACAACCCTGACGGTCGGGCGCGGCGAGCAGGAAGCCGGCGCACCGGCTGATCCTTGGCGCAGGGCGCTAGCGTCGGCTTGTGAGCCGGCCTCGGGTGTTGGTCACTGCGCCGCTTCGGGGCGCGGCCCTCGACGAGTTGCGCGGAATCGCCGATGTGGTGTTCGATCCTTGGATCGAACACAGGCCGATCAAGCTGTACGGGCCCGACGACTTCGCGGCCAGGATCCGGGCCGAAGGGGCCGACATCGTCGTGTGCGAGGCCGACTCGTGCAAGGGGCCGGTGCTGGAGTTGCCGCTGATCGCCATCGCCTCCACCCGGGCCCGACCCGACAACGTCGATGTCGACGCGGCCACCGCCGCGGGCATTCCTGTGCTGCGCGCACCGGGCCGCAATGCCGACGCCGTAGCCGAGATGACGGTGGCCCTGCTGATGGCCGTCAACCGCTTCGTGGTCGCGGGCGACCGCGACGTGCGAGCGGGCACGATGTTCGGCAAGACCCTCCCCTACCAGCGCTACCGGGCCTGGCAGGTGGCGGGGCGCACCGCCGGGCTCGTGGGATTCGGGGCTGTGGGCCGGGCCGCGAAATGGCGGCTGGAGGGTCTGGGCATGACGGTGATCGCCAGCGATCCCTACGCCGCCGACGCCACCCACAGCCTCAACGACCTGCTAGACGCCGCCGACGTGGTGTCGATGCACGCTGCGGTGACGCCCGAGACCCTGGGAATGATGGGCGCCGATCAGTTCGCGGCGATGAAGCCGGGCGCGATCTACGTCAACACCGCCCGGGCCGCGCTGCACGACACTGACGCTCTGGTGGCCGCATTGGAGTCGGGGCATCTCGGCGGGGCCGGACTCGACCACTTCGACGGCGAGATCCTGCCCACCGACCATCCCCTCACCGCCATGAGCAACGTGGTGCTCACCCCCCACATCGGCGGGGCCACCTACGACGTCGAGAGCAACCAGGCTGCCATCGTGGTGGCTGACATCAAGGCCATCCTGGCCGGCAACCAGCCGCTCCACTGCGCCAACCCGGAGGTCCTCAAGTGACCGGCTGCGTCGCCACGGCCACCGAACCCACCGCCACCGAACCCGCCGCCACCGAACCCGTCCACCCGGAGGTCCTGCGATGAGCGACGGCACCGCCACCGAACCCGTCCACCCGGAGGTCCTGCGATGAGCGACGGCACCGCCACCGAACCCGTCCACCCGGAGGTCCTGCGATGAGCGACGGCACCGCCACCGAACCCGTCCACCCGGAGGTCCTGCGATGAGCGACGGCACCGCCACCGATCCCGCTGCCAACGATTCTGTCCACCAGGAGGTGGTCGTGGTCTCTCAGGAGATGGAGCGGGCCGGGCTGGTGGTTGGAACGGCCGGCAACGTGTCGGGCCGGCGGGGCGACGGCAGGGTGTGCCTGACCCCGTCGTCGACTCCCTACCGCAACGTCACCGTCGGCAACCTCGCCGTTCTCAGCCTCGACGGTGAACGCTTGGCGGGATCGGGCAAGCCTTCCACCGAGAAGGCCATGCACCTGGCCTGCTACAACGCCTTCGACGAGGTCGGCGGGGTGGTCCACTGCCATCCGGCCCACGCCTCGATGTTCGCGGTGGCCCATGTGCCCGTCCCGGCCAGCATCGAGGAGGTGCTCATCTACGTGGGCGGCGATGTGCCCGTGGCCGACTACGCCACCACCGGCACCGACGATCTGGCCGCGGAGGTCGTGCGCCACCTCGCGGACCGGGGTGCGGTGCTGATGGCCAACCACGGCCTGCTGTGCGTGGGCAAGTCGCCGTCCGACGCGCTGCACACCGCCCTAGTGGTCGAGCACACCGCCAAGATCATGTTCGGGGCCCAGATGCTCGGTGGCGTCAGGCCGCTGCCCGGCAACATCGCCAGCGACTTCGCCGGCGTGTACGGCTACATCCGCAGCACCTGGTAACCGAAATTCCGGGAGTTGTGGACAATAGGTGTCCTCAACGACCGGAATTTGGTGGAATGATCCCGTCCGAGGAAGGAACTGCCATGCAGCACATGCTCTACGAGACCGACGACCGGGTGGCGCTCATCACCCTCAACCGCCCCGAGAAGGCCAACGCGGTCAGCGGCCTCACGCTCGACGAAATGGACGAGTGCTTCACCCGGGCGGCCGACGACGCCGAGGTGCGGGTGATCGTGCTGCGCTCCAACGGCAAGCACTTCTGCGCCGGCCACGACCTCTCCGGCACCGACGAAGCCCTCGAAGGGGCCGCCGCCGGCCGGGGCGGCCCAGCCAAGGGCAGCTACGTCAACTGGAAGGAGCGGGGCCTGGAAGCCATCTACGAGTGGGAGACGATCCACTACCTCGGCTACAGCCGCCGCTGGCGCGACATCCCCAAGCCCACCATCGCAGAGGTGCAGGGCCAGTGCATCGCCGGGGGTCTGATGCTGTGCTGGCCCTGCGATCTAATAGTGGCCGCCGACAACGCGATGTTTTCTGATCCGGTGGCTCGCATGGGCATCGGCGGGGTGGAGTACCACGGCCACACTTGGGAGCTCGGGCCTCGCAAGGCCAAGGAGATGCTGTTCACCGCCCGCCGGTTCAGCGCGGCGGAGGCCGAGGCGGCGGGCATGGTCAACCGGGTCGTGCCCCTCGACGACCTCCACACCGACACGATGGCGCTGGCCCACGAGATCGCCCAGATGCATCCTTTCGCGCTGGCCCAGTCCAAGCGGGCCGTCAACCGCACGATGGACATCCAGGGCTTCTACTCGGCCCTGCAAGCGGTGTTCGACATCCACCAGACCGGCCACGGCAACGCCCTGTCGGTGGGCGGCTACCCGATCCTCACCGGCCTGACCGAGATGAAGAAATCCCAGCAGTAAGACCGGCCCGACCGAGCCAACCGACGGCCGGGATCCCGTAGCCCACGACTACAGGAGCCTGTTCGGGCCGACCTAGCGTGAGCGGTGTGAATCTCTGGGAGCGGCCGGACGTGCACGCCCGGCGCTGGTTCTTGCTCGGTGTTCTGAGCTTGACCCTGGTGCTGGTGGTGATGTCGGTTGCGGGCCTCAACGTGGCCTTGGCCACACTGCAACGCGATGTGGGCGTTACCGGGCCGCAGCTGCAGTGGATCGTGAACGCCTACGCCCTGGCGTTCGGCGGGCTGCTGATGACCGGCGGAGCTGTCGGTGATCGCTACGGCCGCAAGGGCGCTCTGCTCGGTGGCCTCTTCGTTTTTGGCCTCGGTGCACTGCTCGGCGGTTTGGCCGACTCGGCAGAAGTCATCCTGACAGCCCGCGCCGCCATGGGTGTGGCCGCGGCCTTCGTCATGCCGGCCACCCTCTCGCTGCTGATCGAGATCTTCCCGCCCCCGGAGAGACCGACCGCCATCGCGGTGTGGTCGGGCTTCGCCGGGGGCGGCGCGGCCATCGGGCCGTTGCTGACCGGGCTGTTCGTGACCGGGTGGTGGTTCGTGCCGTCGTGGGGCTGGGAGGCCGGCTTCCTCTACAACGTGCCAGTGGTGGCCGTGGTGATGATCGCGGTGGCGTTGTGGCTGCCGCGGTCCCGAGACGAGCGTCCCCGGCATCTCGATCCCGCCGGGGCGGGGCTATCCATCGTGGCCATGACCGCGCTGATCTACGGAATCATCGAGGGACCCGAGCAGGGCTGGACTTCCGTGCCGGTGCTTACGGCCTTCGTGGTGGCGGTCGTCTTCAGTGCGGTCCTGCTGGGGTGGCAGAGGCGCGCCCGTAATCCGATGCTGCCGCTGGAGCTGTTCGGTGACCGGCGCTTCAGCATCGGCTCAGCGGTGGTCGCCATGACGTTCGTGGTGATGATCGGGTTCTGGTTCCTGTTCGCGCTGTATGTGCAGTTCGTGCTGGGGTACACCGCCCTGGAAGCGGGCCTGGCGACCATGCCCGAGGCGCTGGCGTCGATGGTGGTGGCCCCGTTCACGGCCCCGCTGGCAGAGCGCTTCGGGTCGCGCCGGATCATGGCCATCGGCTTCGCCGTGCTCGCAGTCACCTTCCTGCCGCTGGCACTGGTCGACACCGACACCAGCTACTGGTACCTGCTTCCACCGCTCGTGCTGGCCGGCATAGGCCTGAGCCTGGCCATGACTCCCGCCACCAACGACATCATGGTCGCCACCCCCTACGACAAGGCCGGCATCGGTTCGGCCGTCAACGACACGGCCCGCGAACTGGGCGCAGCCCTGGGCATCGCCACACTGGGCGCCCTGTCCACGTCGATATACCGCAGTACCGTCGACGTCGGCGAGCTTCCGCCGGACGTGGCCGCGCCGGCGGCCGAGTCGATGGGCGCAGCCATCGAAGCCGCCCACTCGCTGTCGCACTCAGGGATCCTCAGCGACGCCGCAGCCCAAGCCACGATCGCTGAGACCGGCCAGGCCTTCGCCACCGCCTTCGCTCAGACGATGGCGGTGTCGGGCGTCGTGTCGGCCGTAGCGGCTGTAGCCCTACTAGTCGGCCACCTCGTCCAGGCCCACGCCCGACGCCTAACGAGGATCACGCCGCGCGTCGCGTCTGACTCTCGGGCCGTCGACTCGTAGATGGCCGCAGCCATGATCGACTGCTGCTCGGCCCGGCGCTGCCAGCAGACGTCGGCCCGACGGGGTCAGAACCGGTCGGCTATGCGGATCGACACCGCCGCGCCGACCACGGACGAGACGGCCACGGCCAGCCACATCGCTTGGTAGCCGGAGTACTCGATCAGCCATCCCGTGACCAGAGGCCCCACGAACACGCCAACGTAGACACCCATCTGGGTTACCCCGGTGGCGGTGCCCGCGGCCCGAGGGTTGGCCCGCACGATCCCGTAGTTGGTGAACACGGGCCAGATCCAGCCGCCCCCGAAGGACAGCAGCATGGCCGCCACATGGGTGGTCGGCGAGCGCAGCGCCAACCCGGCCATGCCCACCGAGCCCACCAGGGCGGTGATACCCCCCACCCGGAACGGCCGGGCCCGCATCGTGTCCGACAACCAGCCGCTCACGAGCCGCAGACTGATCCCGGTGGCCGCTCCGACGCCGAGGAACAGCCCGGCCATGCCCGGTCCCAGTCCGGCGTCCACCCCGGAGCCGACTCCCCAGGCGTTGAGCGATCCGGCGCTGAAGGCCAAGAACGCGCCGACCGCGGCGGCCAGGTACAGGTCCCGCGGCGACGACTCCGGCGCCGAGGCGCGGGCCGCAGTCCGAAACTCCGATGATCCGACGGCGACCCGGACCAGCGCCAGCGACACCACTGCGAACACCGCGCTGGCCACGTAGGCCCAGCGCCATCCCACGGTGAGGGCCAGCGAGGGCACCGCGAAGCCCGCTAGCAGCGTGGCCGTGGGCAGGCCCGACTGCTTTATCGACACGGCTAGCCCGAGCCGCGGCAGCTGGGCCTGAGCCAGGGCCAGGTTGACGGACGTCTGGTTGGCGGCGTTGGCCAGTCCGGCCACGACCAGGAAACCGACCACGGCCGAGAACGAGCGGGCGGTGGCGGCCAGGGCCAACTGGACCGCGATGGACACCCCGAGCGCGAGGGTCATCTGGTTGAGGGGCCCGATCCGCTGGGCCAGCCGCCCCAGCATGATCGATCCGACCATGGCAGCCCCGAAGAACGACCCGAGACCCCACCCGTAGACCGCCTCCGACACGCCCATCTCCGCGCTCACCTGCACCGACATCGCGCCGACGAGGAAGCCGGGCAGCACCGTGGACACGGTGGCCATCACCGCCGCATTCACCACCAGAGATGGACGCGCGCCGCCAGGCACCGTTCGAACTCCGCCCACTAGCCCGTGATAATGGGCGTCGTGTCCACCGGTGCGAGTAATCGGAACACGACTCCTCGCCTCAGTTCGAGGTTGTGGGACGGATCATGCACTCCTGGGCGAAGGAGGCGACCAGCGCTCCGTCGGCGTCGAAGGTGTGGCCGTGGCCGAATCCCCGGGCTCGGGCCAGCGTGGGCGAGTGCTGCGCGATGAGGCACCACTCATCGAGGCGGAACGGCCGGTGGAACCACACGGTATGGCTGGTGACCGCGGTGTGGAGCGAGCGGTAGGAGTCGGCCTGGCTCACTCCCTCCACCGGGAGCAGCACGGTTCCCACGATGGTCAGGTCGGTGGCGTGGGCCAGCAGAGCCTGGTGCAGGGCGGGGTCGTCACCCAGGCGCCGGTCCTCGACACGGGTCCAGAAGGCGTAGCGGGGAGCAGCCGGGGAGGGGTCCCGGAGGTCGGTGCCGCCCACGACCCTGGTCGCCCAAGGGATCATGGTCATGTCCTGGGCCAGAGCGTCGGATGGACGGCCCGCATCGGGGGCGGGCTCTTGGTGCTCGAAGGCCGAGGCGTGCTCCGGTGCGTGCATCGAGAGCAGGGCGGTGAAGATGGTCTTGCCCTGCTGGCTGGCTCGGATGCGGCGCACTGCGAAGGTCCGTCCGGTCTGGGTCTCCTCCACCTCGAACTCGAGCGGGTCGGTCGTGGAGCCCTCCCGGGGGAACAGGCAGCTCAGGGACTTCACGACCTTGCCCTCGGTGGTGGCCGCGCCGAGCGCCACCGCCTGGGCCAGCAGCTGGCCCCCGAAGATCCTCCGATAGTCCATCTCGATGTTGGGTGCGGTCCACGCGCCCGAGTGCAGTTGCCGGACCTCGAGGCAGCCGAGCAGGTCGTCGAGGGCGATCAACGCCATGGCGACAGGCAACCTGGCGGGACCGTGCGACCGGCGACTGGAGCCATCAGGACGTCTCGTGGGTGGCCGGCCGGAACAGGGGGACGTGCCATTCGCCGCTCTGCTCGAACAGCACCTCCACACGCATCCCGATCTCCACATCGTCGAGCTCGCAGTCCACGATGTTGGTGCCGATTCGCACGGTCGGGTCCTCGTCCAGCTCGACGAAGGCGAACACGTACGGCGGCGTGAAGCCGGGGATCCATTCCTTGTGGTTGATGGTGAACGTGGCGACGGTGCCGGTGCCCGCCACCGGCTCGGGACCGATCCGGCGGGAGTGGCAGAAGGGGCACGCCGGGCCGGGCGGATGGATCCAGCGGGAGCAGTCGCCGCAGCGCTGGACCCTCAGCCGGCCGTCGGCCCCGGAGCGCCAGTAGAACTCGCTCTCCGGCGAGGCCAGCACGAACCGGGGCGGCTGGCTGTCGGTGCTCACGACGGCACCTCCTCGGCCTCTGGGCCCGCGCTCGCGTTCCCGCTCACGACCGACCCCGGGTCAGCAGCAGGCAGCCGGTCTCGGGGCCGCCACCGGCCCCCACGACGGCCACCTCGCAATCGGGCACACCGATGTTGGCCGTGCCCCGCAGCTGCATCACCGCCTCGTGCAGGTGCCCGAAGCCGTGCAGTCGGCCCGCGGAGAGCTGGCCGCCGGAGGTGTTCAGCGGCACCGGGCCGCTGGATGCGATGTTGGTGCCGCCCTCCACGAAGGAACCGCTCTCTCCCTTGCCGCAGAAGCCCACGGCCTCGATCCAGGCCAGCGTGAGCCAGCTGAAACCGTCGTAGAGCTGGGCCGTGTCCACGTCGTCGACGGTCAGCTCGGTGCGCTCCCACATCGAGGCGGCGGTGTGGCGCATCATCATCGACGTCAGGTCGTCGTACTGGTCCCAGGAGGGCCGGCCCCGGATGGCTGTGCCCATGGCGTTGATGCCGACCGCGCCCGCGGGTGCGTCCGGAGCGTGGTGGCGGTGCGAGACCACCACCGCCGTGGACCCGTCGCAGGGCACGTCGCAGTCGTAGAGGCACAGCGGCTCGCTGACCATGCGCACAGCCAGGTAGTCGTCGATGGTCATCGGGTCGGTGTAGATGGCCTTGGGGTTGGCCGCGGCGTTGGCCCGACCGTTGACTGCGATGGCTCCGAGCTGGGTTCGGGTCGTGCCGTAGTCGTGCATGTGACGGCGGGCGTAGCAGGCGACCCAGCAGGCCGCCGACGCCGCGCCGTAGGGGATCATGAACTGGAACGGACCGGCCGAGCCGGACATCCCCCCGCCACCCCCGCTCCCTCCGCCGCTGCCGGGACGCAATGGTCCGCCGCTGCCGGGACGCAATGGTCCGCCGCTGCCCTCCACCACGGTGCGGAACACCAGCACATGGCGGGCCAGCCCGGCCGCCACCGCCAGCACCGCATTGTGGACCGCGCCCAGCGGCCCGGCCGTCTCCACACCGGCGCTGCGCCAGTTGAGCGACAGCCGCAGCGCCTCGTGCAGCTCGGCCCCCATGGCCCCGCCGAACGACCCGCCGAAGCCGGGATAGGTGGACACGCCGTCGATGTCGGCCGTGGTGAGCCCGGCGTCGGCGATGGCCCGCAGCGCGGCCTCGACGGTCAGGTCGATGCCGGTGCGGTACAGCCGTCGGCCGATGTCGGACTGGGCCGCCCCGCTGATGACAGCCCGCCGCTCCGAAGGCTCCGCCATCAGTCTCGCCTCCGGCGACTGATCGAACTTCTGTCAATTATCCACCCACTAGGTGCACAACCAGCAGGTAGTTCGGCCCAGAACCCGATCTCGCCCATCAGCGGGCTGCTCCTGTCTCGAACAGGCGGGACTCCAGGACGGCTCCGGCCTCGTTGGCGGGGCCCTGCCACGAGATCAGCCCGTGCTCCAGGACTGCGGCCCGGTCACACAGCCTCAAGGCGTGGCCCACCTGCTGCTCCACGATCAGCAGCGCGGTGCCGGCGTCCCTGATCCGGCCCATGGTCTCGAACACCTGGTCGACGATCATCGGGGCCAGGCCCAGCGACAGCTCATCGGCGATCAGCAGACGGGGCGACTCCACCAGCACCCGCCCCAGCGACAACATGCGCTGCTCGCCGCCCGACAGCGTGCCCGCCAGTTGCCCGCGGCGCTCGCCCAGCCGGGGGAAC
Source organism: Candidatus Aldehydirespirator sp. (assembly GCA_965219165.1). Taxonomy (GTDB): domain Bacteria; phylum Actinomycetota; class Acidimicrobiia; order Acidimicrobiales; family Aldehydirespiratoraceae; genus Aldehydirespirator. The sequence goes on from CBDCMW010000002.1 coordinate 211,891, forward strand.
AGCCCGTAGGCCCGATCCAGGGCGACCGCCAATCCAGCCCGGCCGAAGGCCCGATGGAACGACAGCTCCAGATTCTCCTCCACGGTGAGTGAGGCGAACACCGAGCGACCCTCGGGGGCGTGCGCCACCCCGGCCCGCACGAACCGCCACGCCGAAGGACCGCCTCGACCGATCTCCTCGCCGTCGATGTGCACCATCCCGGCGCTGGGAGCCAGCAAGCCGCTGGCCACCCGGGCCAGGGTGGTCTTGCCGGCCCCGTTGGCGCCGACCAGCGCCACCGCCTCTCCGGCACCAACCGCGAGCGACACCCCGAACAGCGCTCGGAACGGGCCGTAGCCAGCCTCCACATCGCGCAACTCGAGGATCGGCGCGCTCATCGTTTCACCGACAGCCGAAGGGCTGCCACTTCGTCGCGCCACAGGCGACGCTTCGTCAAATCTGTAGAGATTTCCGTCATATAGCAGCAAAATGCCCACAGATTTGGAGCCTTGGGCGGCGCGTGACCGCTCTCCCGTGCCCGAATCGGGTCGCGTGGGTGGGTTCGCCTGCTCACGAGACCTCGAAGCTACCCAGGTAGGCCCGCCTCACCGCGGGATCGGCCAGCACGTCGGCGGTGGGGCCCTCGGCGATGACCGCTCCCGAGTCCAGCACGTAGGCGCGCTCGGTGAAGTCGGCCACCAGCGCCACATCGTGCTCCACCAGCAGAACCGCATAACCCGTCGTGTCCTGCACGGCCCTCAACGTGGTAGCCAGGGCCTGCGTCTCGTCCCGGTCGAGGCCCGACGACGGCTCGTCGAGCAGCAAGACCTGCGGACCGGTCATCAGCGCCCGGCCGACCTCCACCAGCCGGCTCTGGCCCAGGCTGAGCGACTCGACCGGCTTGTGAGCGAGCCGGGCGATGCCCAACAATTCCAGCACCTCGTCGCAGGCCGCGGTCTCGTCGGGCCGGGGACGGCCCCGGCCGAGCAGGTCCTTCCAGAATGCGCCGGTGCCGTTGCGGACCCGCTCAGCGATCAGCAGGTGCTCGCGCACGGTGGTGTCGGAGAACAACTCCACCCGCTGGAAGGTGCGGCCCATCCCGGCCCGGGCCCGGCGATGGACCGGCCACCCGCCCACATCGACCCCGTTGAGGAGTACCCGGCCGGCATCGGGCCGCAGGATGCCGAGCAGGCAATTGAACAGAGTGGTCTTGCCCGCTCCGTTCGGCCCGATCAGGCCCACCCGCTCGCCTGCGCCGACGCTGACGCTCACACCGTCGAGCGCCCGGATCCCCGAGAACGCCACGCTCACGTCCACGGCTTCCAGCAGGCCAGTCACGTCACCGCCTCCTCGCCCACAAGGACCGCGACCCCCGCACACCGCCACCCGCGCCGCTGCCCCGGCAGCCCGCGCAAACCGCAGCCCCGCCGCGTCGAGGACCCCGCCAGCAGCCCGCGCAAACCGCAGCCCCGCCGCGTCGAGGACCCCGCCGGCGGCCGGCCATCCCGCGACCGCGTCCTCACGCCCGCGCCCCCTCCCGGGCTTCCAGCCAGCGGTTGACGCGGGCGGACGCCCGGCGCTTGCCGTGCTCCACCAGTCCCTCGGGATGGCGAGCGAACTGGATGGCCATAAGACCGAACAGCACCAGCCTCCAGCTGCCCGATATGGGGAACAGGCCGGGCAGATGGTCCTCGCCTCTCAGGATCCAGGCCAGCAACTCCCCTTGCAGGATCAGCGGCTCGAAAAGGGCGAAAGCTGCCCCAGCCTGGATGGCGCCCTCCACGGTCCGGGCACCCAGCGCGACCACGATCACCAGCCAGAACAGGGCGTTCACCGGACCGAAGTTGGTGATGTAGTTCACGTTCTGCTGGTGCATCGACATCAGCGCCCCGCCAAGCCCCGCGATGGCCGCCGACACAGCGAACGCGACGATGCGGGCCCGGGCCGCCGATATGCCAATCGATGCCGCGGCCACCTCGCTGCCCCGCAGCGCGGTAAGGGTCCGTCCGAAAGTCCCCTCCCGCAGCTGGATCACGACGATCGACACGATGACCAGCACCACCATCGCCAGCACTAGGAACGCCCGGTCGCTGGCGAAGTCGATAGGACCGAGCAGCGGCCGCGGCACTCGTGTTCCGGTCAGCAGGGCCGTGGTCCCGCCGCCGACCCAGGAGAACTTGACCATCACCGCGTCGAAGAAGAAGGCGAAGGCCAAGGTGGCGATAGCCAGCCACACCCCTCCCAGGCGCAGAACCGGCAACGACAGCACCGCTCCGACTGCGGCGGCCACGGCCGCACCCACTAGGGCCGCGACGAGAACAGACATGTCGAAGCGGTCCGCCATCTGGAAGATCGTGAACCCGCCGATGGCGCCGAAGGTGCCCTGGCACAGCGAGATCTGCCCGGCCATGCCAGTGATCACGGTCACCGAGAGATAGATCACCGACATGATCACCGCGGTGGTGACCAGGTGCATCCACAACACACCAGCCCTGAACCACACCACCGAACCCACCACCGCGACGAACCCGAATCCGAATATGTGTGTGAACAGGGTCAGCCTGGGGTGCCTCTCAAGCGCGGCCAGGGCAGGAGGCGGCGGATCGACTCCCGACAGGGGATCGGAGGCCTCCCTCTCATGACCGATGGCTCGCCACAGCACCAAGATCGCGAACAGCACCACGAACGGCAGCGACGGAGTCAGGTTCTCCTGGAAGGGCCGCAGCCACGCGTGATCGCCCGACCAGCGGGGCAGGAAGGTGTTGAACACCGCGATGAACCAGCCGAGTCCGAGCCCGCCGAGCAGCGCCCGCGGCAGGCTCACCAGCTTCCCCACGGCCGCGGCCGCCACCGCGATCACCACCAGCGTGAAGAAGTCAGTCGAGATGAGAGAGTTGAATCTCGGGGCGATCAGCACACCGGCCAAGCCGGCGAAGGTGCTCGACAGGGCCCAGGCGAACGCTGACACCCGGTCGGCGTGGATTCCGCTCAGCTCGGTCATCCGGGGACTCTCCACCACTGCCCTCATGGCCAGACCCAGCATGGTGAAGCGGAACAGGGCGCCGAGAAGCAGGGTGCCGGCCAGGGCCACGGCCATCATGGCCAGCTCGTCGCGGTTGAAGCGGTACACCCCGAACGGGTCGTAGAACACGCTGGATCCGTCGGGCATGATGCCGGTGATCTGACGGCCGGCCACGGCGGTGAACCGAGCCGCCTGGTTGAACAGCTCGGGCAGGGCCACGCTCAAGCCGATGGCGACCACCAACTTGGACAGCGCCGAGGCGGTGCGCAGGTGCCGGAAGATCAGCCGTTCCAGCACCAGGCCGACGAGTGGTGCCAGCACGAACGCCGACACTGCAAGCGCCAACCACTTGGGCCAGCCCCAAAGCGTGTGGGCCTTGAAGTACATGGCGGCCGAGATGTAGGCCTGGGCGCCGAAGGCGAGGTTGAACACGCCAGAGGTCTTGTAGGTGAGCACGAATCCGAGTGCGATCAGGGCGTACACCGCTCCGGGTGGCGTGCCCTGGAGCAGGCCCCTGAAGAGGTCCTCGAAGAAGCCGGCCGCACCGGTCACGGTTCAGAGCTCACGAGCCGACTGTGATCGGGGACCGTTTGCCGATCAGTGGTCGGGTATCAGCCTGCGAAGTCGGTGGGAGTCGGCTCGGACCAATCATCCGTGTCGCCGGGCCAGCACATCCACGGCTCGGGTAGGAACGTGACGAACGCGCCCTGCTCGATCCGCACATAGGACACGCACTCCAATGCGTAGGCGTGGTCGAACACGCCCGGCACGACGGCGGTGTGCTGGCGGCTCCAGTCGATCGGGTTGATCAGACCTTGGGCACCGTAAGTGATCTGGTTGAGCGAGTCGATGATCGACTGCCGGTCGAAGGCCGGCCCGGCCTCCAGCAGACCGGTGACAAGCAGGTCGGCATTGATCCATCCCGCCATGGTCTGCTCGGCCACAGGACCGCCCTGAGCCGGCACCCACTGGTCGTAGGCGTGTCGCAGTGGGCTGTCGATCTCGTACTCGAACGGGACGAACTGCACCAGCACGTAGTCGCCGTCGAAGAGGCCCCCGGCTTCGGCCACGAAGTCGGTGTCGTAGGAGTTGAGGTGCAGCATGGTGATCTGGTCCCTCACCCCCTGACGCTCCAGCTCCTTGGCCAAGGTGAGCATGCCGTTGATGTCCATCGAAGTGGCGATGAAGTCCACTCCCTCTTCGACCATCTGGGTGACCTCCGGTCCTACGCCGTTGGACAGTCCGAAGGCGAGGTTGTCGTTGACGAGTTCGACCTCGATCCCCAGAGCCGGGCCGTACCGTTCGACCGATTTCTTCGAAGCCTGAGTGTTGGCCTTGGAGGTCTCCGACGATCCGTATCCGAGCAACGCAACCCGGGTCGCGCCGGCCTGGGACGCCAGCCAGGGCAGGCCCCGCTGGAGGCAGTCGGCGCAGCCGATCACGATGTTGCCGAAGATGGCGTTGCGGTTGACGGCCTCCGCGCCGTGGATGTTCCAGACGAACGTGGGGATGCCGGCGTCGTTCAAGGGGCCCCATCCGAACGGGAGCAGGGTGGCCTGGAACGCGGCCAGGCTTTTGTTGCCGTCGATCACCTCCAGCGACCGCTGCAAGTTGGAGCCGAGCTCGTCGTCGAGGGGCTCGCCGATCACCAGCTTGCGTCCGTACACGCCGCCTGCGTCGTTGACGTAGTCGAAGTACGCCTGGATGCCGGTCTCGAAGCACGGCAGGATGCAGTTGCCCAGCAGGTTGTTCTTCTCGGTGCCTATCACGGCCACGCTGATCTCGTCGTCGGTCACGCCGGGAACGCCTTCGGTGGGCACGAACTCGTGGCGACGGGGGTAGGGGTCGACCGGTTCTTCAACGACGGGATCCTCAGGCGCGGTGGTAGTTGGCTCTTCGGTGTCGATCGGCTCCGGCTCCGGCTCGGGCGCCTCGCCGGTGTCTGTCGGCTCGGGCTCCGGCGCCGGTGCCTCGCCGGTGTCTGTCGGCTCGGGCTCCGGCGCCGGTGCCTCAACGGTGTCTGTCGGCTCGGGCGTGGCCGGCGCGGCCGTGGTGGGCGCGGCGGTGTCGGGAGCCGGTGCGGCATCGTCCTCGCTGGGGCTGTTGCCGCAGGCTGCGGCCAGCATGGCGATTGCGCAGAGGGCTGCGGTTGTGCGTCGACTTCTAGACATCGTTCCCTCCCGGAACCGTGCAGTAATGAAGCCGCCGTTGACGCGGGTCCTTCGGCCCGCGGCGCGAGCGGCAATCTCTCACCCCCAATCATGGCAGAGCACGCCCTCAGGGGCCACGCGGTACGTGCGGCCACCTCGCGGTGAAGCGTCTCGTCTCCCGCTCATCTTCGCTGCGCTCACGGGCCGCTCAGGTGTGTACTCGACCGATATCAGTAGAGAAACCCGTCACATATGAGCAATACCCGTGCAGATTTGAGGCGAGCTTGACATAGGGCTGCTCACGGGCCGCTCAGGCCCGGGGGCCTCGCTCGCGCCGTGCAAGTCCTTTCGTGGATCTTGGCCTATCCGCTCGGCCTCTGGGTCGGAAACGTCGCCTGGAAGGCGGGATCGCTTAGAGCGGGCGCGCTGCGCTCACGGGCCGCTCGGGCCACGGCCTCTCGTGAATCGGCCTATCCGCTCGGCCTCTGGGTCGGAAACGTCGACACGGGGATGGAAGGCGGGAGTCGGGTTCGGGAACGCTTAGGAGGTGTTGACCGGCGAGCGCTGGGGCTGTGACGGCTTGCCGATACAGTCGCGCCGATGGAGGGCCGGGTGCCGGGGTGCGGCTGACTTACTCCGAGGAGGTCGAGGCGTTCAGGGCCGAGTTCTCGGCCTGGCTCGACGCCAACCTGCCCGACGAGGCCTCCACGACGGTACGACCCCGGTCGAGCGCCGACGTGCCGGCTTGGGCCCGCGACTTCCAGCGCCGCATGTTCGACGACGGTTGGCTGGTGCCGGGCTACCCGCCCGAGTTCGGCGGCCGCAACGCGGGCCTCTACGAGCAGGCGGTGTGCTGGGAGGAGCTGGGCCGGCGCCGGGTGACTCCCAGCTTCAACCCGCAGGGCCTGGGCATTGTCAGCGCGTCGATCATCTCCTTCGGCACGGACGAGCAGAAGCACACTTGGGCCGTACCGATCATGCGGGCGGAGAAGACAGCCGCGCTCGGTATGAGCGAGCCGGGCGCGGGCAGTGACCTGGCCGGCCTGTCCACCCGGGCTGTTCTCGACGGCGACCGCTTCGTCGTCAACGGCCAGAAGGTCTGGACCTCCGGCGCCCACGACGCCGACGTGCTGCTGGCCTTCGTGCGCACCGATCCCGACGTTCCCAAGCACAAGGGCATATCGGCGCTCATCATCTCCACGGACACGCCGGGCCTGGAGCGGCGGCCCTTCGGTGACATCACCGGCCGGCCGCCCGACTTCAACGAGGTGTTCTTCAACGATGTGGAGGTGCCCCGCTCCAACCTGGTGGGCGAGCTCAACGACGGCTGGCGGGTGTGCACCGGCTCGCTGGCCCACGAGCGCGAGATGCTCTGGATCATGTGGTCGCAGGGCCTGGACCGCATGCTCGACGACACGATCGAGCAGCTTGCCGACGGGGCGGGGGCGGGCGCGACCGACGACCCGGTGGTGCTCGACGGGCTGGGCGGCTCGATCATGGACTCGTGGGCGCTGCGCCTTCTGGGTCAGCGCCAGCTGGCCCGAAGCCAGCGGGGGCTGCACGTCGCCGACCAGTCGCTGTTGAAGCTGCTGGGCTCGGAGGCGCAGCAGAAGCTGGCGCTGCTGATGCTGGAGTCGCTGGGTCCCGCTGCGCTGGACCGCACCGTGCCCGACACTGCGACGTCGCCGTATGAGAGCGACCGGTCAGAGCTGTCGTGGGCCGACCGGTACTTCTTCACCTTCGCCGGCACCATCAGCGGCGGCACCAGCGAGATCCACCGCAACATCATCGCCGAGCGGGTCCTCGGTCAGCCCAGGGGTTAGGCCCGTGCCTGCCGACCTCCAGCCCGCCGCTCCAAATTGGTGCGAGTTTCAGCCCTGTGAGGGCCAATGCGTCACCAATTTCGGTGAGACATTGCCGCGGAGGGGCTAGGGCGATGGAGTTCGAGTTCACCGACGACCAGCTGGAGCTGCAACGGGCCGTGCGCGACGTGCTCGACGCCGAGGCGCCTTCTGAGCTGGCCCGAGCTGTCGCCGACGGCCAGTCCAACGCCGAGGACTTCTGGCAGACGCTGGTGGACCTGGAATGGCCGGCCATGGCGCTGCCGGAGGAGGCCGGGGGCCTCGGCTACGGCTGGGTGGAGCTGGCCATCGTGCTGGAGGAGCTGGGCCGCCACGCCGCGCCGGGACCGTTCGTGGCCACCGTCACCCAGTTCGCGCCGCTGGTGGCAGAGGCAGCCGGGCCTGAAGAGGCCGCAGCCCGTCTGGCGCCGGTGGCCGCGGGCCGCAGGACCGGCACCGTCGCAGTCGACGAGGGATCCGGAACCTGGGATCCCGCCGATGTGCAGGCCACCGCCCACCGCGACGGCGACGAGCTGGTCCTGTCCGGTACAAAGCACTACGTGGTGGACGGAGCCACCGCCGAAGAGATCGCAGCCGTAGTCCGCTTCGACGGCGAGCTGCGAGTCGTGCTGGTCCCGGGACCGTCGGTGCAGGCGATCGAGGTGGTGCCCATCGACGCCGGCGTGCGCCATGCCACCGTCACCCTCGAAGGCGTGCGGGTACCGGCCGAGCGGCTGCTGGGCGACGGCGACGCCAGTGCCCCCGTCCGCCGAGCCCTCGAGGAGTCGGTGACCGCCATCGCCGCGATCACGGTCGGTGCCTGCCGGCGGATCTTCGACATCATCAACGCCTACGCCAAGGAGCGCATCCAGTTCGGGGTGCCCATCGGCTCGTTCCAGGCCGTCAAGCACAAGCTGGCCGACATGTACCGCGACATCGAGCGGGCCCGGGTGCTGGTGTACTACGCGGCCCTCACCCTGGCCGAGGACCACCCGGACCGCACCCTGGCCGCCTCGATGGCCAAGGCCGCTGCAGGCGAGGCCCAGCGCCGCTGCGTGCAGGACGGCCTCCAGCTCGCGGGCGGCATCGGCTACACCTGGGAGCACGACCTGCACCTGTTCCTGCGCCGGGCCAAAGTGGGCGAGCTCCACTTCGGCTCGGCCTCCCACCACCGCCGCCGAGTGGCCCGCCTAGCCCTCCAGTCCCAACCCGCCTAGCGGCTATCCCTGCTGGTCGGTCGGCGGCTGCGACACCTGGGGCTCGACCAGCAGCCCCGCCCGGGCCAGCGCCAGGATGAGCATGTCGAGCTTCCCCTCGAGCCTGTCTATCCGCGCATTGGTCTCACGATGTTCGGCTCGGTTCTCGGTGCGGAATTCCTGCAGGTCGGCCCGGTTCTCGGTGCGGAATTCCTGCAGGTCGGCTCGGTTCTCGGTGCGGAATTCCTGCAGGTCGGCCCGCGTCTCGGTGCGCTGCTCGCGGATGTCAGAACGAAGCAGATGAAAGGCACCGGCGAACACCCCGAGCAATGCCGTGACCATGATGCCAATGAGCATGGCTGCAATAGCCGGATCCATGAGGCAGGCCCTAACCCTGCGGCTCGGCCGGCGGAGGCGACGAGTACGGCGGCAGGGGATGGACCGGGAACCCAGCCTGCGCCCACGCCATGATGAGCCCGTCGAGCTTCCCCTCGAGCCGGTCGAATCGCCCCTCCAGCCGGTCGATCCTCGCATTCGTCTCGCGATGGTCGGCGCGGTTCTCGGCGCGGAGGTCGCGGAGATCCGACCGCAGCAGGTGGAACGCGCCCGCGAACACGCCGAGCAGGGCCGACACCATGATGCCGATGAGCGTGGCGGCTATCGCCGGGTCCACGGCGTTGCTCCTAACCCTGCGGGTCGGACGGCGACGGTCCTTGCATGGGCTGGACCGGGATCCCAGCCTGAGCCAGCGCCAAGATCAACCCGTCTAACTTTCCCTCAAGCCTGTCGATCCTCGCGTTGGTGTCGCGTTTGTCAGCGCGAAGATCGCGGAGATCGGAGCGCAGCAGGTGGAAGGCACTGGCAGACACACCCAGCAGTGCCGCGCACAAGATGCCGATGAGGGTGACGGCTATCGCGGGACCCACGCCATCATGTTAGTTGCCACGACAAATGGAAGCAACTGTAAAATAATGAAAATATCTTAAAGGAGTTAGATGAGTGAGCAGTCGGCGGGGTTAGGACGGGTCGAAGAGGACCGGCAGGCTCAGAGGGCTCCGGAAGGCGTAGCCGCTGATGGCCGGTGGCTCGGCGTCGGGGTCGAACCGCAGGTTGGGCAGGCGGTCGAGCACGGCGTTGATCCCCACCTCCAGCTCCAGGCGGGCCAAGTGCATGCCGAGGCACTGGTGCGGGCCCGTGCCGAAAGCCATGTGGGACTGGGGCTCCCGGTCGAGGTCCCACCGGCCGGGATCGGCCCAGCGGGCCTCGTCGTGCGACGCCGACCCGCTGATCACCGACACGCTCGCGCCCGCGGGCACGGGGCAGCCGCCGATATCGGTGTCGGTGGCGGCACGGCGGGCCACCATCGTCACCGACGTCTCCCAGCGCAGCGTCTCCTCCACCGCGGCCGGCACCAGCGAGCGGTCGGCTCGCACCCGGGCCATCGCCTCGGGGTTCTCCAGCAGCGCCAGCAGGCACGACCCGAAGGCCCGGTAGGTGGTCTCGGCCCCGGCCGGCAGCAGCAGCCGCAGGAACCCGTAGATCTTCTCGTCGGTCAGGCGGACGCCGTCGATCTCGGCGTGCACGAGCTCCGACAGCAGGTCGCCGGTGGGGTCGGCCCGGCGGGCCTCGACCAGCGGTTCCAGGTAGTCGCGCATGGCCTGCGACGCGGCTCGGCCCTCCTCGGGGTACAGCGGTCCGTAGTTGATGCGCATGGCCCACTGGTTGAACTGCTCGTGATCCTCCGCCGGCACGCCCACGATCACGCAGATCACCTGGACGGGGAACTTGCTGGTGACCTGGCCCACCAACTCGGCCCGACCGGCCGGGGCGATGCCGTGCAGCAATTGCTGGATCACGGGCTCGACCAGCTCGCTCCGCCAGCGCTCCAGGGTGGAGCGTCGGAAGGCGTGGGCCACCAGGTTGCGGTAGCGGCGGTGCTCGTCGCCGTCGAGGCCGAGCATCAGCTCTCCCATGTACGGGCCCATGACCTCTGCGTTCACCGACGACGAGAACGTGCGCCAATCCCGAAGCACCTGGTCGACGTCGGCCCAGGACGTGATGGTGAACCTCGGCAGGGCAGGCTCGGCGGTGAAGCTGAAGCCGGGCTCCTCGATGACCGGGCAGTGCCGGCGAGCGTGGTCCCACTGCACATAGGGCTGAGCGAAGTCCCACTGGTCGTACGAGGGCGACGAATAGTCCATCTCGCCGTCGCCAGAACCGGCCTCCATCTCGCCGTCCATGCGCTGAGGCTCCAAGCGCTGAGGCTCCAAGCGCTGAGGCTCCGAGCTCTGAGGCTCCAAGCGCTGAGGCTCCGAGCTCTGAGGCTCCAAGCGCTGAGGCTCCGAGCTCTGAGGCTCCAAGCGCTGAGGCTCCGAGCTCACAGGATGGCGCCGCTGGACTTGAGGGCGGCTATGTCGTCCCAGTCGATACCCAGCTCGGCCAGCACCAGCTCGGTGTGCTCGCCCAGCTCCGGCGCCCGGTCCACCTCGACCGGGGTCTCGTCGAACTGAGCCGGGCTGGCCACGAGTTGCACCGACTCCCCGCCGGCGCTCTCCATGGCCGGCAAGTAGCTGTTGGCGACGACCTGGGGGTCGTCGTAGAGCTCGGCCAGGGTCTGGAACGGCGTCCACACCCCCTCGAAATCAGCGAGACGCTCCTTCCACTCGTCCAGGGTGCGCTCGGCGAAGGCCTCGTCGATGATGTCGATGCACTCCGGACCGTTGCGGGACCGAGCCTCGGAGGTGTTGAACCGCTCGTCGGTCACCAGGATCGGCCGCTCCAGGCGGACCGCGAAGTCCTCCCAGTAGCGGTCGCTCTGCAACAGGATCAGACTGATGTAGCGATCGTCGGCGGTGCGGTACACCCCCACACCGGGATTGGGTGAGCGGCGCCGGTCGCCGCGGGGCAGCGAGGTCAGCCCGAACAGCTTCGACGCCACCACCAGCGGCGAGATCTGCCACAGCGCGGTGGCCAGCAGCGACACGTCGATCACGCTGCCCTCGCCGGTGCGCTCCCGCTTCAGCAACGCCGCGGCGATGGCGCCGGCCAGGGCCATTCCGCCCATCACATCGCCGAAAGCGGGTGAAGGCTGGCCCTGCGGCCAGCCGGCCCCGTCGGGCGGGAACACCGCGGCCACGCCGCCCCGGGCCCAGAACGAGGCCCCGTCGAAGCCGCCCTTCTCCGCGTCAGGACCGGCCGGACCCTGCCCGGTGCCCCGGGCGATGATGATGGACGGGTTGCGGGCCAGGATCGCCTCGTTGCCGATGCCCAGACGCCGCCGTACCGGCTCCAGGTAGTTGGTGAGGAACACATCGGCCGTCTCGACCAGCTTCAACAGCGCCTCACGGCCGTCGGGGTGGGCGATGTTGAGCGCGACGGACCGCTTGCCCCGGTTGGGCTGCTCCACCATGAAGTTCACGCCCCCGCCGGGGATCAGCCCCGAAGTGATCAGCCCCCTCTGGGGGTCGCCGCCGGCCGGGTTCTCGACCTTGATGACGTCCGCGCCCCAGTCGACCAGAACCGACCCGCCGGACGGCACGAACATCCAAGTCGCCACCTCGACGACCCGAATACCCTCAAGAGGACCGGGCACGTGTGACACCCTAGACGTCGCGCCGGCGGTCAGACAGCCAGCAGTTCCTTCAGGTTCCCGCCCATGATCTTGGCCGCGTCGGCCTGAGACAGCGACGAGGGCAGGTCGTCGTAGAAGCTGACGGGATCGCCCAGGCCCTCGGGATGGGGGTAGTCGGAGCCGAACAGCAGCCGATCGGGGCTCATGACCTCGATCAGGCCCTCCAGGGCGTCCTCCCAGAAGGGGTTGACGTAGACGTTGCGCCGGAACGCCTCCAAGGGATTCTCGGGGAAGTCGTGGGGCATCTTCTTGTACACCCCTGCCAGATTCTCCAGCAGGGGCTTCACCCAGGTGCCGCCGTTCTCGATGGTGGCGATGCGCAGGCCCGGGAACCGGGTGAAGGCCCCGTGGCAGATCATCGCGGTCATCATGTCGCTGATGGCCCGGTTCTGCATCACCAGCAGGCGCAGCGGATTGGGCTTGAACGGCAGGAACTCGGTCTTGCCCTCCCAGATCGACACCAGATCCGCGTAGCCCGAGTCGGACGAGTGCATGCCCACCAGCACGCCGGCCTCCTGCACTCGGGCCCAGAACGGGTCAAACTCGGGCAGGCCCGGCGACCGCGGCCCCCGCAGGCCCCAGGCCGGGGCGGGGCGGATGAGGATGCAGCGGGCGCCCCGCTCCAGGCACCACTCCAGCTCCTCGATGGCCTTGGAGACGATGGGCAGGGTGACTATGGGGGTGGCGAAGATCCGGTCGTGGTAGTTGAAGGTCCACTCGTCGTGGATCCACTGGTTGAGGGAGTGGACCACGACATGGGTCAGGTCCGGGTCGTCGCGCATCCGCTCCTCTAGCAAGCTGGCCAGCGTCGGGAACATGAGCGAGCCCTGGATGCCGAGCTCGTCGAGGTGGGGCAGGCGGGCCTCGGCGTTGCGGGCCCAGTCGGGGCAGCGGATCGGCTTGCCGAAGATCTCCCGCAGGGTCTTGCCGTCTGGGTTGCCGTGGCGGTAGTACTCCTCCTGGGCGCCGGGAGGGGCCACCACCTCGAAGGTGGGGTTGGGGATGTACTCCGATATCTGGCCCTTGATGGCGATCTTGGTGCGGCCGTCGACCTGCACGTAGCGGATGGCGCTCCGGTACTCGGCGGGAAGGTGCCGGGTGAAGGCGTCCTCCGTCTCGTACATGTGGTTGTCGGAGTCGAATACTTCGAAGCCGAGGTCACGTGCCACAACGGTCACCTCCTGCACAGCCGCCGGGACGCCCTGAACCCTACCGTTCGCTCGCTGGTCGCCACGGCTCGCCCATTGAGGGGAAGTGCTGATTTCCGTTGTGGTTGCATGAAACCCTCGGATAGATGTACTCTAGACAACCTCGATGACCACCGGGTTCCGACGTCTACGGCGAAGGAGTCCGCCCGTCACCGACATCGACAAGTTCTTCTCTTGTCCTCTCAGGGATCCAAGAGCAGGCGGTTGACGATGGCGGACGAGATGAAGCGCTTGGCTCTGGTCGAGCGGCTGATTGAAATGCTGGGCAAGGAACATGCGCTGACACTGATGGAGCATCTACCTCCCACCACCTGGGACCAACTCGCCACCAAGGACGACCTGAAGATGACCGCGACGGAACTCCGAGGCGAATTCGCAGAACTCCGAGGCGAATTCGCAGAACTCCGGGGCGAATTCGGCGAGCACCGGGGTGAGCTCGCGCTTCAGCTTGCTCGCCAGACGCGGACCATCGTGTTCACGCAACTCGGGGTCGCCCTCTCCATCTGGATCGCACTCCTCGTTCCAGTCTTGGGCTGAGCCCGCCCCGGGCAACCGTCGTACGCTCGCGGTGTGGTGACCTTGGACCCTGCGACGGCCGAGAGGCGGTTCTGCGAGCCGGGGTATGAGCCGACCGCGGACCGTTTCGTGCGCTATGTGGCCGGCCGGTGGGGGAACCGCGACTTGGTGCTGCTGGGCGAGCGACGCCTGAGCTACCAGGACTTGGAGACTGAGTCCGGGCACCTGGCGCGGGCTCTGCTGGCTAGCGGGGTGACTCGGGGCAGCCGGATGGGCCTGCTGGCCCCCAACGGGCCGGAGTGGGTCGTCGCATGGCTGGCCGCGGCCCGGATCGGCGCGCTGGTCGTGCTGCTCAACACCTTCCACAAGGCCGGCGAGCTGGGCTGGGCGCTGGCCCATTGCCAAGCCGAGGTGCTGCTCACCGTCGACCGGTACCTGAACCACGACTACCGCGCCCGGCTGGAGCAGGCGGTGCCCGGCCTGGACGAGCAGCGCCACGAGGCCGTCGCCTGCGACAGCCATCGGAGCCTGCGGGCGGTGTGGATGTGGAGCGAGACCGGGGCCACACCCTCCTGGGCCGGGCCGATGGATGCCTTGCTGGCCCGATCGAGCGAGGTTTCCGGCGAGCGGTTCTTGAAGGCAGCCGATGGCGTGGAGCCGCAGGATCCGATGGTGGTCATCTACACCTCGGGCAGCACCTCCGAACCCAAAGGTGTCGTCCACTCCCACGCCACGGTGATCGTCCACCCGTTCAATCTGCTGCAGTTCCGGGACCTGGCCGCCAGCGACGTTCTCTACACGCCCATGCCGCTGTTCTGGGTCGGGGGCCTGTCCTACACCCTCGTCAGCGTCATGCACGCCGGTGCCGCGGCGCTGTTCGATGAGCGGTTCGAGCCGGGCACGACCCTCGAGCTGATCGAACGGCGCCGGGCGACTCACGTGGTCGGCTGGCCCCACACGGCCAAGGCCCTCGTCGAGCATCCGACCTTCGCTGAGCGCGACCTGTCGTCGATCCGGGGCGGCAGCTTCGACGAGTTGCTCCCCGCAAGCCTGCGGGTCAGCGACCCCCGCAGGAGAGCCACGTCGCTGGGCATGACCGAGTCGCTCGGCCCGCACTCGATCGAGCCGCTGAGTCTCGAGCTGCCCGAGGGCAAGGAGGGCTCGTTCGGCCGCAGCGTGCCCGGCATCGAGCATCGCATCGTCGATCCCGGCACCGGCGTCGAGCTGCCGGCTGGTGAGACCGGGGAGATCTGGGTCCGCGGCTACTCGCTGATGCTGGGACTGCTGGGGCGCGACCCGGCCGAGGTGTTCGAGCCGGGCGGCTGGTACCGCACCGGCGACAGCGGCCACCTCGACGCCGACGGGCACCTCTACTTCGAGGGGCGGATGGGCACGGTCATCAAGACCGCAGGCGCCAACGTGGCACCCCGGGAGGTGGAGCTGGCCATCGAGCAACAGCCCGGCGTGATGCATGCCTTCGTCGTGGGCGTAGCTGCCGCCGACGGGCGAGGTGAGGCCGTGGCCGCCGCAGTGGTGGCCAGACCGGACGCCGACGTGAGCCCGGAAGAGCTGCGGGCACGCCTGCGAACCGAGATGGCGAGCTACAAGGTGCCCCGCCACGTGGCCGTGTTCGCCGATCAGCAGGATCTGCCCTGGCTCGAGTCCGGCAAGATCGACCTTCAGGCCCTCCGCCGGCTGCTCGCCGCCCGTTTCGGATCTCACTAGCGGCGCGGGGGCGAGAGGCGGCACGGGGGCGGAGCGAACTTCCTGCAGTTTGCCCACCACATAGGTGACAAAGTCGGGGGTAGTTCAGCTCCGGCCTGCGATCAGCCCCGGGGCAGGCCCAGCAGGCGCTCAGCGACGATGTTGCGCTGGATCTCGTCGGTGCCGCCCGCGATCGAGGCGGCCTTCGACCACAGCCACTGGCGCTGCCAGGTGCCCGCGGCCAGCTCGCCGCTGGGTGACGGCCACAAGGTCGCTTCCCCGCCGAGCACATCCAGCGCCGCCGCCGACAGCTGGCGGGTCATCGAAGAGTGGATGAGCTTCGCAATGCTGGAGTCAGGCCCGGGCTCGACCCCGCGGCCCAGACGGGACAGCGTGCGGTAGTTCCGCAGGCGCAGCAGTCGCAGCGCCACGTAGGCATCGACGAGGCTGTCGGCGACAACCGGATCGCTCAGAGCGGCGTCGGCGCGGGCATCGGCCATGAGCTCGTCGAAATAGATCTCATGCACCACCTGTTCCTTGAACGGGTAGGCAGTGCCCCGCTCGTGGGCCAGGGTCGTGCTGGCCACGGTCCAGCCCTGGTGCAGGCCGCCCACCAGGCAGTCGGCGGGCACGAAGACCTCCTGCAGGCCGACTTGGTTGAACTCCGACTCGCCGGTGATCTGTCGCAGGGGACGGACCTCCACTCCCGGCGCCTCCATGTCGATCACCATGCAGGAGATGCCGCGGTGGCGGCCGCTGTCGACTTCGGGGTCGGTGCGCACGAGGGCGATCCCCCACTTGGCGAACCCTGCATATGAGGTCCACACCTTCTCGCCGGTCACCAGCCATCCATCGGTGACTGGCTCGGCGCGGGTTCTCAGCGACGCCAGGTCCGAGCCCGCATCGGGTTCGCTGAAGAGCTGGCACCAGATCTCGCTGGCGTCGAGGATCGACGGCAGCCACCGCTGCTGCTGGGCGGTCGTCCCATGGGCCAGCAGCGTCGGCCCGGCCAGGTTGATGCCCACCCTGTTGATCGGTTGGGGTGCTCCGGCCCGGGCGTACTCCATGTTGTAGAGCGCCACTTCCACCGGGGTCGCTCCCCGGCCCCCGACCGACTCGGGCCACGAGATGGCCACCATCCGGGCCTCGGCCAGCTTGGCCTGCCACCGCCGGCCCCAGGCGACGGTCTCTTCGGGGCTGAGAGTGGCGTCGGGGCTCTCGGTGTTGCGGGCCAGCCAGGTCCGCATCTCGAGCGCGAAGGCCCTCTCGTCAGCCGACAGCGACAGGTCCATCCCGCGGGACCCTACTGCCACCCGGCAACCTCGATAGCGCCCGAGTCCCGCCATGGGCGCCGGCAACTGGGCATCAGCCCCTTGCGCTCAAGCGTCGTGACCCCCGCTCTTGTTCGCTGCGCTCACGGGCCGCTCGGGCGCGTACTCCGCTCTTGTTCGCTGCGCTCACGGGCCGCTCGGGCCCACTCGACCGAAATCAGTAGAGAAACCCGTCACATATGAGCAATACCCGTGCAGATTTGAGGCGAGCTTGACATAGGGGTACTCACGGGCCGCTCGGGCCCTGGTGTCCCGCTCTTGTTCGCTGCGCTCACGGGCCGCTCGGGCCGCGGGGGCCTCGCTCACCGCCCCGCGCAATCCTCGTGAAACCACGGCGATTCGCTCGGCCTCTACGGGTAGCGTCGGGGCATGGACAACACCGCACAGGACTTGGACACTGCAGTGGCGGCAGACGCGATCGGGCTTCTACTGGACACCGCCGCGATTCGCCGGCTTCTGGCCGGATGCTGCCAAACCCTCGACGACGGCTACTTCGACGAGTGGGCCTCGCTGTACACCGAAGACTGCCGGTTTGCAGTAATGGGGACCCGCGCTCGAGGCCGGACCGAAATGCGGGCCATCATCGAGCCGTTCCAGACCAAGGAGCTCAGAGGCAAGCACATGATCAGCGAGCCCCGGATCAACCTGCACGGCGACGAGGCCACCGCCACCACCGACTTCGCCTTCGTGGCCAAGGACAACAAGATCCTCCAGACCGGCCGCTACTACGACATCCTGCGCCGGGGTGCCGACGGCTGGCAGGTGGCCGGCCGGGAGATCGTGTTCACCGGCGACACCCCGATCGGCCTCGACGACTGAGGATGAAGCCTCCGGCCAAAGAACCAAATTGGTGCGGATATTGGGCCTCTGAGGGCCAAAACGTCGACAATTTCGTCCTGGCTCGGATCGGCCAGGTCCTTGCACTGGGCACTGGCGGTCGTCAGTGACCCTGGACGCCTTGCTGGCCGCGGCGCCGGCCCGCAACGACCTCATCGTGGATGACAACGGCCGGTTCTCCACCACCGACGTCGAGGGCCGAGTCCAGACGGTGGCGGGCGCGCTGGCCGCTCGCGGCGTCGGGGAGGGCGACCGGGTCGCGTTCCGGCTTCCGGTCGGCATCGACAGCGTGGTGGCCTACCGGGCCTGCTGGCGTATCGGGGCGGTGGCGGTGGGGCTGCATCCGGCGGCCGGCTCGCATGACCTGGGCCGGGCACTGGCCCAGGCCCGACCTGTCGTCACTGTCGCCGGATCCGACTTTCCGAATACCGGCTCCGTCCACTCGACGACGATGGACGAGCTCGCGTCCGAGGGCTCCGCCGATCCGCGGGACAACACGGGCGTACCGGCCACCGACATGCCCAGCCACACGCGCACACCGACGACCGACATGCCCGACAACACGGGCGTATCGGCCACCGACATGCCCAGCCACACGCGCACACCGGCCACCGACATGCCCGACAACACGGGCGTATCGGCCACCGACATGCCCGGCCACACGCGCACACCGACGACCGGCATGCCCAGCCACGTTCGTGCGTCGCCCGACAACACCGACGCGGCGATCATGTTCACATCCGGCTCCACCGGCACGCCCCGGGGGGTGGTCCACACCCACGCAAGCCTGCGCTACAAGATCGGCCAACTCGCTGCGGCTCACGGACTGACCGCCACCGATTGCGCCCTGGTGCCGTCGCCGCTGGCCCATGTCGCCGGGCTGCTGCACGGGGTGCTGATACCGGGAGCGATGGGCATGAAGACGGTGCTCATGTCCCGCTGGGATCCCGCGAGGGCGCTGGAGTTGATCGAGCGAGAGGCGGTCACCTACATGGTCGGGCCGCCGACGCTGTTCACCACCCTCATGGACTGCGACGCCTTCGACCCGGAGAGCACTGCCACGCTGCGAATGATCTCCTGCGGGGGCACCGGGGTGACCCCGTCGTTCTGCCGCAGGGCGCAGCGCACTCTGGGAGCCACGGTGAAGCGGTCCTACGGCTCCACCGAGGCTCCCACCATCGCCACCTCCCGGTTCGACGACCCAGCCGACAGGATGATCCACACCGACGGGCGGGCGTTCGGGGATGCTCGGCTCCGGGTGGACGACGACGGCGAGCTGTGGGTGACCGGGCCGGAGTTGGCCCGGGGCTACCTGGACCCCGATCACACCGCCGACGCGTTCGTCGACGGCTGGTTCCGAACCGGCGACCTCGCCATCATCGAGGACGGCTGGGTGACCGTCACCGGCCGGCTCGGCGACCGCATCATCCGCAGCGGCGAGAACGTCTCCGCGGCCGAGGTGGAGCAGTACTTGGAAGCCCATCCGGCGGTGCTGCAGGCCGCGGTGGTGGGCGAGCCCGACGACCGGCTCGGCGAGCGGGTCGCCGCCTTCGTGGTCGCGCCCGACGGCTTCAGCCTTGCCGAGTGCCGGGCCTGGTTCTCCCAGCGGGGAGCAGCCCGCTTCATCATCCCTGAGCGGCTCGAGGTGCTGGAGGAGCTTCCGGTGCTGGCATCTGGCAAAGTGGACCGGATGAAGCTCGCGGCCAGCTTGAAAGAGAGCGCCGACGGGTGAGAGTCCTTCGCGTCGAAATGGGGCATCTCCCGCTCTTGTTCGCGGCGCTCACGGGCCGCTCGGGCCACGGCCTCGCTGCACGCCTCGCGAAGATCTTGACCAGTCGCTGCCTATCCGCTCGGCCTCTGGGAGACCCCTCCGGCAGCTCCTCGGAGGGCAACCAGTGACACCCGCAGCCAGCACGATGCCCGCCGCCGTCTACCGGAGGCCGGGCGAACTGGACGTCACCGATGTGGCCGTGCCGGAGCTGGGACCCCGCGACGCCCTGGTGGAGGTGGCCTACTGCGGGGTGTGCGGCACTGACCTCCACATGGTGCTCGACGGCTGGGGCGCGCCCGACACGATCTTCGGCCACGAATGGTCGGGACGGGTGGCCGCGGCCGGCGCCGAGGCCCGGATAAACGAGGGCGCTGCGGTCGTGGGCAGAGGCTGGGCGGAGTGCGGTCGCTGCGAGAACTGCCGGGCAGGACGGCCCGGTCTGTGCGCCCAACGGCCTCTCGCCGGCCTCGACGACGGCCACTCCGGCGCCTTCGCCCGCTACCTGGTCACCGACCACCGCAACCTCACCGCCGTTCCCGACGGGGTGGGCCTGAGGGAGGCCGCCTACGCCGAGCCGCTGGCCGTGGCCATGCACGCCGTCACCCAGGGAACCTTCCAACCTGGTGGCCGGGCGATGGTGTTCGGCTGCGGCCCGATCGGCGCCGCGGTCCTGTCCGTGCTCATCGCCCGCGGCGGCGAGGTGACCGTGGTCGAACCGTCGGAGGCCCGCCAGGACCTGGCCCGGCGGCTGGGTGCCGTGGTCCGCTCGGCCGACGAGCTCGAGACACCGGACCATCCCGGCCAGGTCCCGGCCGACGCCGTCGGCTGGGTGTTCGAGACATCCGGGGCGCGCCAGGCGGCCCAGGCAGGCCTGACCCAGCTGGCCGGGGGCGGGACGATGGTGATCGTGGGCATCGGCATGGACTATCCGAGGCTCGACACGAACCGGGTGATCCTCAACGAGCTCGTGGTGACCGGCGCCTACGAGTACGACCCCGACGGCCTGTCCGCCGCGCTGGACCTGATCGCGTCGGGCGTGCTGCCGATGGACGTGCTTCTCGAACCGGATCCGGTCGGCCTCGACGGCATCCTCGACATCATGGGTCGCCTGCGCTCGGGCGAGGTGGCCGGAAAGGTACTGGTGCAACCGTGAGCCTCACCGACTTCAAGGGCCCGGCCCGCTTCAACCACGTGGCCATGAGCGTGCCCGCCGACCTGCTCGACGCCGACGGCCGGGCTGCGATCACCCGCTTCTACGGCGAGGTGTTCGGATGGCGGGAGCATCCCACCATGACCGAGGACCGCGAGCGGCTGGTGATGGGAGTGCACTCCTATGACCAGTTCGTGTTCGTCATCGCCGACGACCGCCCCATGCAGGCGCCCAAGGGCGACCATTTCGGGATGGCTGTCGACAGCTTGGAGGAGTTGAAGGAGGTCCTGCGCCGGGCCGAGGCCCTCGCCGCCGACGACGACCGGGTGAACGTCCTCGGCTATGAGGTCGAGGACTTCGGCGTGCTGAAGCTGCACAGCTTCTACGTCCGCTACCTGCTGCCGCTGATGGTGGAGGTCCAGTACTTCGAGATGGTCGCCTGACTAAGGGGCCGCCGTGCTCACTTGAGGCGTCGCACCGACCGTCAGCGAGCCGGCACCAGGCCGCGGGTGGCGGCTGACCAGAGCGCCACCGCGGCCGCTCCGGCCACCAGGTAGGGGCCCAGGGGCCGGGTGGCCCGCAGCCCCTGCCGGGCCAGGACGACGACCGCCTCGGGCAGGGCCAGCACGAACCCGGCCATCAGGCCGAGCAGGGCCGCCTGCCAGCCCCACCACCCGCACAGCAGCCCGTTGAGAACGCTCAGCCGCACATCGCCGAAGCCCATGGACGGCGGATGCACGAAGTGGACCGCGGCCAGCACCGCACCGCACACCGCGGCTCCCAGCGCCGCGCCGATGAGGCCGGCCGGCTCGCCCTCTATGAGCGACGCCGCCGCGTAGAGCACCCAGACCGCCCCCGCGGCGGGCCAGATCACCCGAGTGGGGAGCAGCCTGGTGCGATAGTCGGTCACGGCCAGCCGTACACCCGTGACCAACCACGAGGCGGCGGCCGCTGCGACGAGTACCGCGGGCATGCCCACCGCGAGAACGCCTACGGCTCCGATGATTGCGGCGCGCTCGGGGCGCAGATCGCTGGCATCGATTCAACTCGTCCCGGAATCTGAATTTGCAGTAACCTTCGTAACAGGAGCAGTATCTATCACGGAGAAAGGGGGAGTACCCAACGATAGGGACGAATCCGCACAATAGGGGAGTATCCGACAACACGAGATGCATCCGATCACCAAACGCCTGATCGCCAGACCGCTGCCGCGTGCCCCGCGCGCGGGTCGCGGTGCGCCGCGATGACATGACGAACTCTCCGCCCCGACAGACCCGAGCGCCCGCGGCGTCGGCCCGGCGGCGGGAGGGCGCACGTCCCGGTACGTCGCAGCACGGTCAACGGCGGACCGGGCTGCTGCTGTTCGGCCTGGTACTGGTGTCCGGGGCCGGGTTCGGCTTCTGGTTCGTGCTCCAGAGCATCGACCAGCGCGCCGAATACCTGATGGCGGCTCGAACCATCGAGCGCTGGGAAATGGCCGGCGCTGAGGACTTCACCGTCGTCGAGGCGAACGTAGGGGACGCTTCCGCGCTCACCTCGGCCCAGTTCGACGCGGTGCGCGGCAAATGGGCCACCGGCCGGATTCCGGCCGGGACGCTCATCACCGGGGGCCTGTTCGAGACCCCTCCCCTGTCAACCGAGTCCGAAACGGAGAAAGTGCTCATCCAGGTCCGCCTGCCCGCCGCGGATGCGCCCTTCGGTACTCTCGCTGCGGGCGACACGGTCGCCCTGCTCGGCCGGGAGTCTTCCGACTTGCAGGGCCAACCCTCCGCTCTCGGTCTGATCGGCGTGCTTCAGATTGAGTTCGTGGAGGGCGATGACCTCTACTACGTAGTGACCCCTGAGCAGGCTCTCCAGATCAAGAGCATCGTCGACAGCTACACCCAGTCGTCGGACCCCATGATGCTGAAGTTGGGCTTCAACCTGACCGTCGA
Organism: Candidatus Aldehydirespirator sp.; assembly: GCA_965219165.1. GTDB lineage: Bacteria > Actinomycetota > Acidimicrobiia > Acidimicrobiales > Aldehydirespiratoraceae > Aldehydirespirator. The sequence goes on from CBDCMW010000002.1 coordinate 234,161, forward strand.
CGACCTCAATGCCGCGTTGGAGCAACAGGCGAGTAGTGTTTCATCGACTATTGCAGATGATTCGATTGAACAAGGGTCGGGCTTCGAGGCTGTCGAGGATCAATGAGGACCATCACTTGTACTAGCGGCGGTCGGAGGCCGAAGCGGACCCGGACGGTCCGGTGCTGACCGTCTACAGCACGCAGGGCTCCCCGGGAGCCTCCACCACGGCCATGCACTTGGCCGCCCACTGGGCCTCGACGGGCCGCGAGGTGCTGCTCATCGAGGCGGACCCCGCCGGGGGCACGCTGAGCCACAATCTGGGCATCCAGTTCACGCCCGGGTCGGCGTCGTTCGTGGCCTCGCGCCTCCCGGTCCTCAGCAACCATCTGATCGATCACGCGCAGGACGTGCTGTTCGAGAACCTGCACGTGATGCCGGCCCCGGCCAGTCCCACGGGCGCCCGCGGCATCTTCCACACCTTCGTCGACTTCTTCGAGGACCTCCGAACGATCTCCGAGAACGAGATCGCGGTGATCATCGACGGGGGCCGGATCACCGCCGACACGGCGGCCTCGGGGCTGACCACGGGGGCAGCCGGGGTGGCCGTAGTCTGCCGCAACAACAGCCAGCTCTCGAGCCTGGAGCATCTCAAGGATGTGCTGACCGCCAGTCCCGACGACGGCCCCCAGGGCTGTGTTGTCACGATCGGCAACTCCCCCATGGACCCCGAGGAGTGGCACGAGAGCCACGGCCTGACCTTCTGCGGCTCGATCGAGATCCTGGCCGACATGGCCACCGACCTCTCGGCCTACCTCGACCGCAAGAAGCGCAAGTCCAAGAAGTGGTGGACCAGCCTGGAGCAGGTCGGAGAGAAGCTGTACCAGTACGCGCAACCGCCCGCATCGGACCAGTCCCGGCGGACAAAGCCGCCGGCGCAGGCTCCGCCGCCCACCACAGGACCCGACGACGATGCCGGCCCCGCGGCCGCCGCGGCGTCGGAGCCCCTAGCCGCGGAGGATCCAGCCCCTTACGGGCAAGCCCCGCCGGCGGCACCGCAGGAGCCCATGCCCGCCTACGGGCAAGCCCTGCCGATGGCTACCGCACCGGGGCCGGACTACGGGCAACCGCACGACCTGCCGCCGGACGGCGCCGGGGCCTACGGCCAGCCCCCGCCGCCCTACCCGCCAGCGCAGTACCCAGCACCCCCCTACGAACAGCCCCAACCCGGAACCTACGAAGCCCACCCGCCAGCGCAGTACCCAGCACCCCCCTACGAACAGCCCCAACCCGGAACCTACGAAGCCCACCCGCCAGCGCAGTACCCAGCACCCCCCTACGAACAGCCCCAACCCGGAACCTACGAAGCCCACCCGCCAGCGCAGTACCCAGCACCCCCCTACGAACAGCCCCAACCCGGAACCTACGAGGCCCACCCGCCAGCGCAGTACCCAGCACCCCCCTACGAACAGCCCCCCTTCCGACCTGAACACCCGACCCCGGTGCCGCCGGAGGCCGAGTCCCCGCCAAGGCCGAACATGGAGCCCACCGGTTCGTTCCGGGAGTGGGCGGTCAAGCTGCACGGCCCGAACGCGGGGGACGCGCCAGCTGAGAACCGAGGCGGGTGAGGGGGCTCAGCTCCGCGGTTTGATGGCTGAGACGAGTCCGGGTCTAGAGCTATTCCAGCGGTCGTACGACAGGCTGCTGAGCCAGTTCCTGGAGCTGGAGCGCCAGCAGTTGTCTGCCGATGTCGTCGACAGGCAGCTCATGGACATCGCCGAGGGAATCGTCCGCGAGCACAACACTTCGGCTTTGATCGCAGGGCGGCGCACGCTCTCCGACGAGGAGGAGCGCGAGTTCCGGTCCAACGTGCGGGGCCTGATGGGGGGCGGCGCCCTGGTGCCTCTGCTGGAGCGGGCCGACGTGGAGAACATCCACATCCTCGGTCACGACAACGTGATCCTGTCGTTGGCCGACGGGCGTCGCATCCCGGGGCCTGCGTTGGCGGGCAGCGAGCAGGAGCTGGTCATGATGATCCGCCACCTCGCGGCAACCGCGGGCCACACCTCGCGGCGATTCGACACCGCGGCGCCGATCCTCGACCTGAGGCTGGCGTCGGGGCACCGGCTGTTCGCGGTGACCGCAGTGGCCGAGAGGACCTCGATCGTGATCCGCCGCCACCGGATGCTGCAGTCCTCGCTGGAGCAGCTCGAGCACAAGGGCACCGTCACTCCCCAGATGACCGCGGTGCTGCGGGCCGCGGTGCGTCCTCCCAGCCCGGCGAACATGCTGGTGGTCGGGGGCACGGGCGCGGGCAAGACGACCCTGCTGCGCTCGCTGCTGGCCGAGGTCCCCCAGTCCGAGCTGATCGTCACCATCGAGGACACCCTCGAGCTGCATCTGCGGTCCTCGGGCCTGCACGAGCGCACGCTGGCGCTGGAGACCCGCACCTCCAACACCGAGGGCTTGGGCGAGATCTCCATGTACGACCTGTGCAAGGCCGCGCTGCGGATGTCGCCGGACCGGGTGATCGTGGGCGAGGTGCGCGGCGGCGAAGTGATGCAGCTCCTGCAGGCGATGGGCATCGGCAACGACGGCTCGCTGGGCACCATCCACGCGGGCAGCACCAGAGCCGCCATCAACAAGATGCTGATCTACGCGCAGCGCTCGCCGGACTCGCCCACCCCCGACTCGGTGCTGCGCGAGATCGCAGAGGTGCTGCACCTGCTGGTGTACATCAAGAAGCTGCCCGACGGGCGGCGGGCCATCACCTCCATCCGCGAGATCATCGAGCACGAGGAGGGCCAAGTCGTCACCTCCGAGGTGTTCGCTCCGGGCCCCGACGGCACCGGCGTGTACGTCAAGCCCTTCAAGCCCGACGGCGAGCCGCTCGCCCGGCTCATGGCCGCCGGGTTCGACCCCGCCGCGCTGGGCGAACCCTACCGCCGGCGTCCTTCCGGGCCCGAGGCCCATCCCCCATCCCGTCACCCGCAGCCGCAACCCGCACCAGCCCGCCAAAACCCGAGAACACCACAACCCCCACCAGCCCGCCAAAACCCGAGAACACCACAACCCCCACCAGCCCGCCAAAACCCGAGAACACCACAACCCCCACCAGCCCGCCAAGACCCGAGAGCACCACAACCCGCACCAGCCCAGTGGCGGGAACCCCCGACCTCCCCCGACTCCGCACCGACCGAGCGGGCCGGATAGGCCTCGATGGTCGCCCTGGCTGCCGCCCTCTTCGGCGCGCTGGCCGGCTTGGGGCTATTCGCGATGGTTCTCGGCTCGCAGAAACGGCCCGTGCACGAGAAGCAGGCCCGGCTGCGCAGTTTCCGGACCCGGGCGGCCAGCGTCAAACTGCCGTCATCGGCGAGCGACACTCTGGCCATGGTGGGCCTCGCGGCCGTGCTGGGCTTCGGAGCATGGTATGCCACCGGGTGGGTGGCGGCCGCGCTGATCGGCCTGACCGCCGGCGTGATGGGACCCCTGATGTGGCGGGGGCCGCGCCAGCGCCGGGACTTCACCGACGAGATCGAGGCCTACTCTCAGTGGACTGAGCAGATCCGGGACCTGGTGTCGGCCAGCGGCTCGCTGTTCGAGGCGGTCACACTGTCGGCCGACCAGGCTCCGTCGCGGCTGCGGCCCAAGATCGTGCAGATGGCATCCATCGCCCGGACCCTGGGGCTACCGGCCGCGCTGGACTGGTTCGCAGCGGAGATGGAGTCGCCCTTCGCCGACCGCCTGGTGCTGGGCATGAAGATCGCCTGGGACTCCGGGGCCCGGGTGAGCGAGGCGTTCCAGAGCACGGCCCGGGCCATGCGTATCGAGGTGGAAATGCGGCGGCGCAACGAGGTGGCCAACGCCCGGGCGTGGACGCAGGTGGTGTCGATATTGGGGGTCACGGTGGTGTCGGTGCTGTTCATGTTCGTATTCAACAAAGCGTTCTTCGATCCCTTCGGCTCCGTGGTCGGCCAGGCCACCCTGCTGGCGGTGGGGGTGCTGATCTTCGGCAACATCTACTGGGTGCTGAAGCTGTCGGAGTCGGGGGTGCCGGTGCGCCTGCTGTCGTCAGAGGGGGAGCAGTTGGCCGAGGACGTCGTGGCGGCGCTGTCCGGAGAGGATCAGTGACGCCATGGTGATCCTGCTGGGCGCCCTGGCCGGGCTGGGACTGCTGTTCGTGGTGTTGGGGCTCACGCCCCGGCCGGTGAGGACGCCGGTGCCGGTCGCCCCCGGTGCTGACCGCGCCGCCCGGGAGGGATCGGAGGGTGGCGGTGCCCTTCAGGACACCATCCGACGGGTCGCGCGGAGGATCGGGCGGGACCTGCACGCCAAGTCGGTGCTCATGCAGGACGCCCGCATGGTGGGCCGCAGCGCGGATATCCACGCGGTGTACAAGATGGTCGGGCTGGTGCTCGGCACCGCGCTGCTGGCCGTCTTCGCGGTGCTCGCCAACGCCCTGTTCGGGTTGGGACTGCCCCTGCCGATCGTCGGGGCCGTGGCGCTGGTCGGGGGGCTGGGCGGCTGGTGGCTGCCCGACTCGATCCTCAAGACCGAGGCCGAGAAGGAGCGGGTCCTGTTCCAGCAGGTGACCGAGTCCTGGCTGGAGCTGGTGGCCCAGCTGGTGACGGCCGGCTCCGACACGTTTGGGGCGCTGACGACGGCCGCGTCCTACAGCGAGCAGCCCGGCTTCGTGACAATCCGCGACGCGCTGCGGGCGTCGGCAGCCAGCGGCGAGCCCCCGTGGACGGGGCTGCGCAGGCTGTCCGCCGAGCGCAGGCTCCGGTTCCTCGACCCGTTCTGCGCCGCCCTGGAGCTGGCCGGCACGACAGGGGCCGGCTCCCGCCAGGCGATCCTGGCCCAGGTGGATGCGGCCCGCTCCAAGGCGATGCTGGAGGCCGACGCGGCCGCGGCCTCCTCGGGCGAGAAGATGGGGGCGCCCCTGGCGCTGATCGGCGGGGCCTTCATGATCTTGATGGGCTACCCGCCGATGGCCGCGATCCTCGACACGTCCCCCCTCAGCAGCCTGTAGCGCACAATCCCCGGCTTGTTGCTGTCCAACCGACACCGCCCCACCCCCAGGCTGCAATGACGCAAGCGCCCGAGCCCCAGACCCCGGAACACTGTCTGCTTTGGCTAGTCTGGTTGATTCACTTGATTCTAAAGAATCGTTAGTGCTATCCTGTGGACAACGCTGAGCGTGAGGCTCGGCCGGCAAGTTTGATATTCACAAGAAAGCAGGTGGACCCGTGACTACCGTCATCTTGGTGTCTGTATTGGCACCCATCGCAGCCGTGGCCATGGTCTTGGCCGTACGCCGCCGCCTGCCGAAGCCAGCGGCCGACACCCGCGGCATCGCGCTGCAGACGATCATCATCATAGTTGTGCTGCTCGCCATCGCCGCCGCCGTGACGGGAGTGCTGCTGACCACTGCTGGCCGGACGACCCAGGAAGCCGAGGGCGCTGATGTGACGACCGCCGTTGACAGCCAAACGGAGTGCAACACGACCACGCTGGTGGACTCGGGTACGGGCATCTGGACCCCCGCAACGGAGATTTGCACGTTTACCGCAACCGCCATCGGCGTGGGCACGATGAGCCTCTCTGAGTGCAAGCTGCGGGGCGGAGTCTTCACCCCAGGCACTGCCACCGCCGCAGCGAAGTGTGTGGTCGACAACTGATCTGGCGGTGGCCCACAGAGTCCGTGACTCAGGACCGCAGGCCATGCCGTTGACGTCCAGTTCTTGGGCGTCGGCGCACAGGACGGCCCGCAGAGTCCGTGACTCAGGACCGCTGGCCATGCCTCTGCGCCGGCCGACGGCCGCTCCCGGGACCGGTCTTGGTGATCCTGCGGCGAGTTGCGATGCTGGCCGTAGTTTCCCCCGCTGACCGTGTGTTCGGTGCTGCGGACTGACCAACGTGGCTTCGCGCTGCAGACGGTCATCGTGATGACGGCGCTCATCGCCGTCGCGATGGCGGTGTCGGCGGTGATGATCACGCGAGGCGGGGACGTCGTGGTCGATCTGGAGCGGCAGAACATCACCGTCCAACCGTCCCAGATCAAGAACAAGGTGCAATGCGAGCAGATTTACCTGTGGACATGGACAGGGAATGCGGATACCGGCACATGCAGCGACCCGTAGTCGGATATCTACGCAGCCGGGGTTGCCACACGCCCGCGTGCCATCGACCGGCGCTGACGGTGGCGGCCCGCCCGAGGCGGTGGCCCCCGTCGCCGATGCGCGTCAGCCTGTGACACGAGTGCCGGCCCGTTAGGGGCCGCGCTCCTGCTGGAGGTCGAGGACCGATTCGGTTGGAGGCATCTTGACCAGCCGCATACGGCCAATCAGACGCAGGTGGCAGCGAGACGACCGCGGCGAGGCACTGCCGGCCGCGATCCTGTTCCTGGGTGTGATGATCGCGATCCTCATCGGCGTCCATGTCGTGATCGCATCGATAGCGCGCACCGCGGTCCAGGCGGCCGCTGACGCGGCATTGGCCGCGGCGCAGGCCGCCGGACCCGACCCTCAACAACAGCCATGCGCGGTCGACCCGGCCATCACCGGAACCGCACGCCAATGCGACGGCATCCTGGCCGCGCGGATCGCGATGGCGGGCGCCAGGAGCTCGATCATCGAGACCCGGCCCCCGGCCATTGCCGTCGAGTCCGACCGGGGCGTGGTCACCGCGGTCGTCTTCGGCGGGACCATCTCGCCGGTCCTGGGAACCTTGGAGCTGACAGGCCAAGCCTGCGGCCCGCTCGACGACGTCCCGGCGTCGGAGCTCGCCAGCGACGATCTCTGGCAATGCTGAGCAGTCGGCGCGGCCGCGGCGAAGCCGGCTCGGGAATGGTCATCGGTGTGGCCATCATCTTTCCAATGCTGATGTTCGTGATAGTGGCACTGCAGATGCTCTCGGACTCGGCCCGCATCGAGCAGGGAATACAGTCATCGGCCAACCGCGCCGCTCGCACGGCCGCGCTGTGCTGCTACTACACGGGCGGATCCGACGGCGCGAAGGCCAGGGCCGAGGCCACTCTGCGCGCCGCCACGAGCGCGAACGCATACAACCGCATCCATTGCAACAACGACGTCGTGGGAGACAGCAGAGTCGTGTTCATCGACGTCGGCGGCAACGAGGTGCTTAGCGACCCGGACCCGAACAACAACAACGACTACCGCCCGATGCCTCCAGGAGGGACAGTGCATGTGCTCGTGACCTGCCGGCTCCCGCCCCAGGTGCTGGGCGGATTCGGGATCCCCCGCCTCGACGTTGAGCGCAGGGCCGAGGGCGTGGCATCGATCGACCCCTACCGGCACCGGTCCGGCGCATGACGGCGCGAGCGGCCGCCCGCTTCGCCCGCAGCCCGCGCCCCAGGCTGACCCGAGCCGGTGACCAGCGGGGCAGCTACGCGATCTTCATCGCCGTCATCGCGTCGGCCCTGCTGCTGTTCGGCGGGCTCGCCTACGACGCACCCCGGCTCAACGCCGCCCGCCAGGACGCGCTCCACAAGGCCAACGAGGCCGCCCGCGTGGCCGCCGTCACCGTCGCCAGCGGCGGAACCATCGACCAGGCTCGGCAGGCTGCCGAGGATCGCATGGCGAGGTCGCCGCTCATCTACGGGCAAGACATCCATGTCGTCGCCGTCGACTGCGTCGGCAGCCGGGTGCAGGTGACCGTGGCGACCCGCTACATCTTCCGTTCCGCCCTAGCCGCGGTGCGGTCCTGGCAAACGATCGAGGCAGTGGGCGCGGCCGAGGCTTACCTGGTGCTGCCCAGCGACGAGACGAGCACCCTGCACTACCTGGGAGAGTGCCCGCTCAACGTAGCACCGTGACCGATGTTGGCGTAGTGTTCGCAGTTATCGAATATGCCTATTCAATCGCTGTTGACGATTCAGCTAATCCTGTAGCATTGTCGCTCGTGTCCGAACCTCGGCCCGGGCTTGGCCGGACTGCTCTGAACTGCCCCCCGGCGGGCCCCCCGGTCGGTGCTTGACATTGAAGCGTTCACTCGATGCAGCCCAGCTGTACGCGCTCCTTGCCCTTGCGGGCTTGGGCGTCCCGGCGGCCGTGTACGTGCTTCTCGGCCCGCCCGAGATGGCCCTGCCGTCGGAATGGTCCGAGGCGCGGGCCCTCATCAACGACGGGACATACCCGAGCGGCGACATCGTCGACATCCTCTCGGCCGTTCTCCTGCTCGCGTGGGTCGCCTGCCTGTGGTTCCTGGTGTCGAGCCTGATCAAGCGGCGCAAGGCCAGCAACAGCCAGGAGGCCGACCCGGTCGACACCGACGACACAGAGCCCGACGAGCCCTGGTACCGCCACCAGGATGCACCGCTCTTCGACGAGCAGTTCAGCGACGACTTCCCGCGGGTCGTCGTGCCCGATGACATGACGCCCGGCGACGAGCCGCCCGACGGCGAGTCGCTCGACTCGGTGTGGGGGCCGGACCCGATCACAGGCGACGACAGCGTCGCTCTCGGGAGCCTGCAGCAGGACACCATGCCCGGCCACCCCGACTACCTCGTGGCCGAGGACGCGCCCTTGGACGACGCGATGTTCGAGGACAGCCTGTCCGACGCCGAGATCATCGACGAAGCCGCCGGCCCGTCATCGGAGGAACCCCCGATGATCGTTCCGGTGCGGGCCTACTACCTAACCCGGACCGAGGACACGCTGCGCAGCGTCTCGGCGCAGTTCCTGCAGACGCCGAGGCGCTGGGAGGAGCTGCGGTCGCTCAATACCGCCAGTCCCGGAGTGGCCGCCGCGGGGCCCGACACCCCGCTCCAGGTGGGGACCGCGCTGGCACTGCCGGGCGACCCCGTGCCCTGGGGCAAACCCGACCCGGTGTACCTGTGGACCCTGGCGGAGAAGTTCCTGTTCGCCGCATGGGGCAGGGAGCCGATGCCGGAGGAGGTCGCTCCGTTCTGGCGGGGTCTCACCAGCGGCTCGCAACTGGAGGCCGGGCCATCCGTCACACCGGAGCACCTGGCCCCGCCCGAATTCGTCACCGAAGCGGGGCTCGAACCGGACACCGCGCCCGAGCCGGAACCCGAGCCCACACCGCCACCACCCGAACCCGAACCCACGCCACCACCCGAACCCGAACCAACCCACGCCACCACCCGAACCCGAACCAGCCGCCTTCCAACCCCCACCCGAACCAACCAGCCGCCTTCCAACCCACGCCAGCCGCCTTCCAACCCCCACCCGAACCCGAACCAGCCGCCTTCCAACCCCCACCCGAACCCGAACCCCAGCCGCCTTCCAACCCCCACCCGAACCCGAACCAGCCGCCTTCCAACCCCCACCCGAACCCGAACCAGCCGCCTTCCAACCCCCACCCGAACCCGAACCAGCCGCCTTCCAACCCCCACCCGAACCAACCCCAGCCGCCTTCCAACCCCCACCCGAACCCGAACTAACCCCAGCCCCAACCCCATACCAAACACCAGTACCCCCAACCCACGAACCAACCCCATACCAATCACCAGTACCCCCAACCCAGGAACCAACCCCACGCCGCGCTCGCGGGCCGGGGCATGTGGACCTCGGCCCCGTAGAGCCCGCGGTCGCGCGGGTAGAGGCCGAGGCCCCCCGCATGCCGAGCTTCATGCCCTCGCTCACGGGCGCCGAGTCCGCCGCTCCGGCCCCGGAGTCCGAGATGGTTGCATCGGCGCCCCGCAGCCTCGCGGGCACTGCGATCGGCGACGCGATGATGCTGTGGTCGCTGTCCCGGCTGCGCCGCCGCCGATCCGGGTCGGGACCAGACATCGTTGACCCGCTCGAAGAGTCCCTCAGACAGAGCGCCCGAGTCGACTCGCTCAACCTCATCGAAGCCGCCATGCGCCACCTTCGGGCCGTGACGGTGGGACGGCTGAGGGAGAAGCCCGCCGTTCTAGCCGTGCGCGTCGGCAGCTACGGCTTCGAGGTTCTCCTCAACCGGCCGACCCAAGCCCCGGACGCATGGCGGACGGCGTCGGCGGGCTACGTCCTGGAGTTGCCCGAGGGGGTCACGGTCGAGGACCTTGACGCCGTCGGGCAGGAACAGCCCTCCCTGTGCCCCGCCCTCGTACCGGTCGGAGACACGCTCGAAGGCCCCCTGCTGTTGAACATCGAGGAGATCGGATGCCTCATCGTCTCGGGACCCAACACCCCCGCGGTGAACCTGCTCAACGCCATCGTCGGAACTCTGGGCGCGTCCCCCCTTGCCGGTGACATCCGCATCATCACGGTGGGCCTCGACACCCCGGCGGGCCTCGTCGGCTGGGAGAGGGTCCACTCCACCACCTTCGACTCCCCCGAGCTCGAGGAGCTCCTCTCGGCCGCCCCCACCGCCAGCGGCGCCTTCCTGGACATCCTGGTGGTAGGCCCGGGCAACGACCTGCTCATCCAGCGCGCCGGCCAGGCCGCCGACGCGTCCGGCGCGCGCCTCGCCCTGGTCGGGGCCACGTCGTCGGTCGCAGCCCGCTGGCCGTGGCGCGTCCATGTCGACGAGACCACCACCGCTGTCGTGCACCCCATCGCCTGCACGATGGCCGCAGCCCAGGCGATGGCCCCCGCAATGTCCCAACTGTTGAGCGACACGCTCGACACCCCGTTCATCGCCCCCCACCCAAGATTCTAGATGCAACACCCTGCCCCCGTCCCGTACCGGACCTCGTGCCGCATCCCGCCCGGTTGCGCAAGCTGCCGCAGCGGCTTGACGCCGGTAGGCGCCCTCGCCGTGCTCTGTGTGGTCGCGGTGGCGGCATGCGGCGGTGGCGGCGACAGCACCGTCACGGCCCAGACGGGCGCCTCGGACGCCGAGCCCTCAGCCGCTGCGCCGGCAGAGGTCGCGCCCTCCAGCGACTTCCTGTCCACCAGGCCCGGCGCCGGAATCGCCGCGGCCGGCGGAGACCCGCATGCTGTCGGGGGCGACAACCCCTGCGAGCAGTCCGGCCCGGCCGCGACCGAGCCGGTCGTCATCTCCTACGTCGGCGCCAAACTGGCCGAGCTCGACGCCGTCGGCCTCGAGGCGATCATCGTGGAGGAACCCGGCCTCATCATCTCCGCCTACGTGAACGAGATCAACTTCAACGGCGGAATCCACAGGCGCTGCGTCGAGTTCGTGCCCCATCTGTGGAGCCTGGCGGACCCGGTGGCCAGCTTCACCCAAATCTGCACCGACATGCCACAACAGCGGCCGGTCTTCTTCTTCTCGCTCAGGATCTACGAAGCGACACTCGAATGCGCCACCATCGGGGCGAGAATCCCCACTATCGGCCTGTACGCCTCCATCCCGGCGTCGACTTTCGTCCGAACGCGGAACCTGCTCTATGTCGACGACGGTTCCGTCGAGCGCCTCCTGTCCCGCAGTCTGGAATTGACTCTCAATACGGGAGTCATCGGCAAGAGCGATCGCATCGGGCTGCTGCAGGGCAGCGGCTCCAGCGCCGGAATGGGCCTCATGGAATCGATGGAGCTGATACGCCGCCTCGGTCTCAACCTCGTCGCCGTTGCCGACATCCCGCCGGAGTACGGGAACCTCGAACTGCTGCTCGCGGAGAAGGAGGTTCGCCTTCTCGAGACCGGCCTTTCCGAGGATGAGCTCGCCGAGGCCCAGCGCAACCTTGCGTCTATTCGACCAGAGCTCGCAGGACTGTTCGCCCAGATCGAGGAGTTCTACACCGAGGCCGCGGCTCGCTTCGCAGACTCCGGAGCGACCGTGGTGGTCTCCACCTCGGACTGGTCCGACCTGCGCCGCATGATGCGGGCCGCGGAGAGGATCGACTGGGTCCCGACATGGGTCGCCAACGACATCCAGCCGTCCACGATCGTCATCGCCGACGCTCCCAGGCGGCAGGCCCGGAGCGTGCTGCAGGTGAGCTCCCGCAGAGCCGCCGGCGACGAGGTTCCTGCGCTGGACCAGGGATGCATCACCCTGCGCAACACCGCGTCGGAGGCGCCTCCGTTCGCCCACAGGGCTCACAGTGACGCCTGGAACCTGATCACCGCCATCTGCGACTACCTGGACGTGTCGTTCAGCGCCCTGACGCGGGTGGATGGGCCGATCACACAGGAATCGTTCGCCCGGGCCCTGAACAAGACCTACTACGAGACCGAGTACGGCGGCCTCATCACCTTCTCTCCCGCGAACCGGAACGGAGCCGAGCGCTTCCGAGTGCTGCAGGCCGACCCGGACTGCGTGCTCAATTTCTGGGGATGCATGCGCTCGACCACCGACTGGCTACTGCCGGCCATGGCCGGATAGCGGAGCAAACCCCGATGGCCGGCCGTTCCGCACTGCGAACCCTGGGGGGGCTGCTGGCCGTCGCGGCGCTGCTCGCAGCATCCTGCGGCGGCGGCACCACCACGGTGTCCGTCTCGTCGGGCGTACCGGCACAGAACGCGGGCAGCCCGCAGTCCGAGCCGACGCGCATCCGGTTCGCGCAGGGCCCCGACCCGGTGTGGGAATGGCTCAAGGATTCGGGCACCGTCGCCGAGTGGGAGGCGGCCCGCAACATCCGGATCGAGGCGAGCAGCCCATTCGACCAGTTCTCCGCCTTCGCCGGGGGCCACGCCGACATGGTGGTGATCAACGCCCTGGACGTGCCGCAGTTCGCGGAACAGTCCGACCGTGACCCGGCCATCGTCGGCAAGTACACCACCGACCGCAGCATCCTCGCGGTCAGGCGCACTTCCCGAGCCGAGAACCTCGACGACCTCGTCGAGAGAAGGATCGCGGTCGACAGCTCGCTCGGGTCCACCCTGCTTTGGGGACTGATCGCCGAGGCCCTGCACGGGCTGGAGTTCCGGGTCGACAGCCCGGACTTCGATCTGCTCGTCGTGGATTCGGTCAGCGTCGCCGACCTCGTCATGCGAGGCGACGCCGAGGCCTGCATCTGCGTGCCCGACTTCAGCGTCCCATACCTGGCCGAAGGCACGATGAAGGCCCTCTACGGCGGCAGGTCGGCGGCAGAGGTCTACGCCGAGGACGTCGTGGGTGACCCCGCCGCGCTCCCGATGGCGGACGTCTTCCTGATCGATCAGTCATGGTACTCCCAGAACGAGGCCGCCGTCGCCTCTGTGCTGGGCTTGTGGGAGGTCGGGCTCCAGCAATGGGAGTCGGCAAGACAGGTCATCATCGCCGACTACCCCCACCTGTTCTCGGTGACCACCGACGCGGAGATCGCCTGGATCACCGACTATGCGACCGCGCACGACTGGGTCGCGTCGTCGGTCTACGTCTCCGAAGATGAGGCCGCGGCCCACTACGCCACCTTCGCTGAGATGCGGCGAATTGGCCTGGTGGATGCCAACGCGAGCAGACCGGTCCTGGACACGATCCATTCCGACGACGGCGACCCGCATGACGAGCCCGGATCGGATGACGGCGAGGCCCACGGTGCCGGCGAGGCCCACGATGACGGCGAGGCCCACGGTGCGCCGTCGGTGCTCGTTGAGCCCCTGGAACCGACGAGAGGATAGCCAGACATGCGGACCGTCCCCTCAGTCACGCCCGACGCCATATCGGAGCTCTCCGCCCGGGAGATGCGCCGCGTGGTCCTGCGCCGATGGCTGTTCCGATTCAGCGTCCTGATCGGCTGGATCACGTTCATCGGCGTCTGGTACCTCTTCTCCCGACTGGTCTTCAGCCCCCAGCAGCTCCCGGAACCCCATGTAGTGGCCAGCGAGTCGTGGACCCTCATCACCGAACGCGACTTCCGCACCAACATGCAAGCCAGCCTGCTGAGGGTTCTGGGCGGCTTCCTGCTCGCGGTGGTGGTGAGCACCGGGCTGGGCTGGCTGATCGCCTACAACGCCTGGTGGCGGACCCTCCTGCGCACCATCGTCCAGCTTGTGGCGAGCACGCCCATCGTGAGCCTGGCCATCCTCACCCTGGTCGTCTTCGGCGTGTCGTCGCTGGGACCGGTCATCACCACCGCGGTGGTCGCGACCCCGTACATCATGATGAACGTGGCCCAGGGGCTGACCTCTGTGGACCGCAGGCTCATCGTGATGAGCGAGTCCTTCGGCCGCACCCGGTCCCAGATCATCGTGGGAGTCCTGCTCCCGTCGTCGCTCTTCTCGGTGCTGGCCGGGGCTCGGCTGGCCTTCGCGGTGGCGTGGCGCATGGAGCTCCTCACCGAGATATTCGCCGCCTCCGAGGGGGTGGGGTTCCAGATCCGCCGCAGCTTCGAGAGCTACGACGTGCGCGGCATGATCGCCTGGACGGTGCTGTTCATCGCCGTGATGCTGATCTTCGAGAACCTCGTCTTCCGCCAGATCGAACGCCGACTACAGGGACGCACCACGTAGCGCCTGCAGACAAAGAGGACGAATGACCCAATGACCGACGCCACCCACAGCGCCCCGCCCCCGACGAGGCCGAACGACCCCATGGCCTTCACCAGTGGGCACGTAGACCTCCCGGCCGCGGCCGCCGACGATTCCCAACTGCCCGGAAACCGCAACTACGCCGGACGGCGCCGGGTGCTGCGCCGACCGTGGATAGTGCAGCTCACGGCCTACTTGATCCTGCTAGCCGTGTGGCAGTACCTCACCACGGTCAGCGACAGGATCCCGAGCATCGAGAAGATCCTGTCGTTCATGCTCACCGAGATCAGCGGCGGCTCCCACGGCGGCATGCTCGTAGGGGAGTTCTGGGGTCCGCTCGGACTAAGCCTGCAGCGCTACGGCATCGGCCTGGCCATCGGCATCCCGCTGGGAACGGCGCTGGGACTGCTGATCGGCAGTTCCGGCTGGGTCCGGGGGCTGCTCAACGACACCACGCTGGTGCTGCTGGCGCTGCCCGCGGTGGTATGGGCCTTCCTCGCATCGCTGTGGTTCGGCCTCACCTCCACCGCCCCGATCATCGCCGTGGTGGTGACCGTCATCCCGTTCCTGGCCGTCAACATCAGCACCGGCGTGCGCGGCATCGACCCGGCGCTGATCGAGATGTCCAAGTCGTACAAGGTGTCACGCCGCAACCGGATAGTCGACCTGCTGCTCGGCGGCACCCTCCCCAACGCCTTCACCGGGGTGCGGCTGGCCTTCACGACCGGGTGGAACAGCCTGCTCATCGTGGAATGGTTCGGCGCCACCGCGGGGGTCGGCTGGCGAGCCCGGTTCTGGTACGACGCCCTGCGCTACGCCGGCTTCGTGGGCTGGGTGTTCCTGTTCGTGCTGCTGATCACCGTGCTCGACCGCTTGGTGCTGCGACGACTCGAGCTCTACTCGACCCAGTGGAGCCAGAGGCCGACGGTCACCTTCGCGGAGGACTGGGGCTTGTGATGGCGCCTGGCAGGCGCATCCGCGCCGAGTCGCCCGCACCGGCGCACTGAGAAGCAACGGGAACCACACAAACCAAGGGAGAGCCAGATGGCGACTGTCCTGATAGAGAACCTGACCAAGATATACCCCCCGACGATCACCTACCCGCACCGGGTACAGGCCCTCGGAGGGGTCAACATGTCGGTCACCGGCAACGTGTTCGTGGCCGTGCTCGGCCCGTCGGGCAGCGGCAAGACAACGCTGCTGAACATCGTGGCCGGCGTGGAGACGCCCACGTCCGGCTCGGTGAGGGCCGTGCAGGGCGGCGTGCCCGCCCAGGTCGGCTACGTGTTCCAGGAGCCCCGGCTGCTACCGTGGCGCACCGTGCTCAACAACATGCTGTACGTCCAGGACCGCAAGTCCGACCGGTCGCGCCGCGAGGCCGAGTTCTACCTGACCATGGTGGGACTGCACGAGGTCGCCCACCTGTTCCCGTCGCAGCTCTCGGCCGGCATGCAGCAGCGGGTCGGCATCGCCCGGGCGTTCCTGGTGAACCCCGACATCCTGCTGATGGACGAGCCCTTCAGCCACATGGACGCCCTCACCGGGCGGTCTCTGCGCGAGTACCTCCAGAGGGTGTGGCTCCACACCCGCAAGACGGCCCTGTTCGTCACCCACGACGTGTCCGAGGCGGTGGAGCTGGCCGACCGGATCTTCATGCTGCGCCCCGGCGGCGTGGCGTTCGACGACATCCCCGTCGAACTGCCCCGGCCGCGCCGTCCCGACGACCCGGCGGTGCGAGCCGTGGAGAGCGAGGTGCTGCGCCGGTTCGACTCCATGAAGGCGGCCGTGCGCTTCGGAGCCGAGGACCGCTAGCGAGGCCGGACTCGGGCGGAGTGGCTGCGACTGAAGGCACCGCCGAGGTGGCTGGGGCCGGCCGGGCCGCAAAGGCCGCTGCGGCGCTGGTCGCGGTGCTGGTCGCAGCCGCGTGTGCGGTTGGAACCCGTGGAGGCGCCTCCAGCGGTGGCCGGGCGTCCGACAGCGGCTCCGCCACCGACAGCGCACGCCGGCGACCCGTGGTGGAGGTGCCCGCCGTCAACGGCACGCTGCCGTTCCTCGACCCCGACGCTGAGCCCACCACCGCGCTGGGCCGGCTGCGGGCCCAGCACCTGCCTGTGTGGACGTCCGACTTCGACTGGGCGTTCCCGCCGGAGGTGTGCGGCAGCGCCTGGGAGCTCGACGGCATCGCTGAGCCGACCGCGGCCGGAGACATCGCGGTGCTGGGCGACTTCGCCACCGCGGCCGCCCTGACCGTGATGCGCTACGAGCACCAGCTCTCCCGCGCTCTGGCCGACCCGACCCCGCTGGCCCAGCTGTGCGTGGCGCTGGCGTCGGTGGAGCCGGCCCGCTCCGACGCCCTGAGCGTCCTGGAGTCCCACCTCGAGACCGGGGCCCGACGCTCCGAGCCCGCCGCCTATCCCGAGGAGGTGTGGATCGTGGGGGTCGGCCAGTGGGCGGCCATGGCCGTCGCCTGTGTCGACCCCGGCTATCCCGCAGTGGTCGGAGCGGACGGCGCGACCATAGAGGCCTCGCAGTCCCCGCTCCGCCTCCAGGCCTACCTGCTGACGATCTCGGCCGGCCGGGAGGACCAGGTAGCCGACATCTCCTACCGGGTGTCCGACACGAGCCACCGCCCCGCCGGCGACTGCAGCACTCTGGACGCCTGGAGGGCCGAATGGGACGGCCATGTGCAGACCTGGCTCGCCGAGGGCCGGATCTGGGTGCCGCTGAGCACCAGCGTCACTGTTGACGGGATCTGCGACTCGCCCCCGCCCGGCGGCCCCGACGAGTGCCCCAGGGACTGGCCCCAGTGACCGCCCGGCCGTCACCGCACCGCCTGATGCGGCGCCTGGCCCGGCCGCTGCTGGGCGCATTCTTGGCGCTGATCGGGGTCTTGGCCCCAATAGAGTCGCCCGACCTGCCCGCACCGCTTGACGATCTCGCCGGAGCGCGGCCCGCGTCGGCCCAGACCGTGTGGGTCGAGCCCGGCGAACCCAGCCCGTGCCCCACCACACCGGGGGTCTACAGGCCGCAGCCTGGCGATCCCGACGACGGGACGGCATCGGAGTGCGTGCTGGAGGCGCCGGTGTGCCCGGAGACGCGCCTGCACGACGACCAGTACATGACGCTGTCGGAGGAGTATCCGAACTTCTGCGAGGAGATCATCTACGAGGCTGACGACAGCGTCCTGTACACCACGTGCACCGGCGAGAGGGGCCTGGCCGTCCTCATCGAAGGACCCTCCGGCAGCCGGACCTGCCGGCTCGTATCCCCCGCGACGTGCAGCGCCGGCATGCACCGGATCAGTTCGACCACCTGCAGAGCGGTGCAGCGCCGGACATGGACATGCGATGGAGAACTCGTGCCCCGCAACGAGTTCAACAGCTGCTACCGGCAGCCTCCCGACCACGCGGGCTCGACTCATCCGGCATGCGGCACCGGCGCCCCCGAGTTCCCGATCCTGAGCTGCGATGAGTTCGTGGGCCGGGACTTTCCCATCGACCCGTCCACACCGCGGTGGAATTGCGAAATCTTCGACACCGGCGGCGCGCCCTCGGCGATGGAGCCCCAACCCTTAAACCCCTATTGGTGCCGCTACGACGCGTCGCTCCTCGACATCGACGGCCACCGGGGGGGAGCACCGTCTGACGAACCTAGGGAGCTGTGCGTCAAACGCGCCAGCCGTACCGGCGGCTGCGACTTGATCGCCCACACGATGGGCTGCCGATCGCTCCAGGCGGCCTTGGCCAAGGGAGACAAATCGGCGGAGGATGTCTCCGGCGCCGGGTGCGAGCCCTGCGTGATACTGCCCTTCGACCCTGTGCCCGCAGGATGCCCTCAGAGCTACGTGCAAGAGCCGACGCCGCCAGTTTATTACGAGGAATTCTACAACACCGTCCACCGCGTGAAACAGGACTTCAACTGGCGAGCCGGCGCATGCCAATCTGTGAGAAATGGTGGACCCATGACCGCTGATTGCGCGGAAAGAACGAAATGCGCCGACCCAACCCGGGGCCACCTGAGGACTACCAGCCACTCCTTGCAGATCGCGGTGGTCAACTCCCCAATCATCCTCAGCGTCTTGGACACGCCATCCACGCAAGACAAATTCAACAAACTCACATACGTGTGGCGGGCTGACAGCCGGCCGCTACGCGAGTATTCCAGCCAGGCGTTGCTCTACCCTGACGACTCCTTCGCCGTGCGCGTCTGGCACCAGATCCCTAGCTCCAAACGGGCCGACAACGTAGAGGAACTCGTAAGCGGGGGCGAGTGCGTGTTCGAGTTGTGGCCGCAGTTCAGGGTGGTCATCGAGGAGCTGTGGCCCGACAACCCGGACCACTACGAGGAGATCAAGCGCCTCTTCGGCGGCGACGCCCTCGACTGGTGGGACGCCCTGCTCACTGCCGACCACTCCACCGAACTACAGGAGGCCCACACCCTGACGCGCGGCTTTGGCTGGTGGCCCGAGCTGACGACCCCCGAACAGCAGGAGCAGCGCACCGAAGAGCTCACGCAGGAAACGGCCTGCAACGTGGGCGTCGACGTATGGTGCCGATGGACACCGACACGCACCGGCTACTACAGGCTGAAAGCCGCCGGAGCTTGGAGGAGTGCGCACTATGACCAGAGACTTTTCAAGGACCCAGATCGCGACCGCGACAGCTACTTCGTGCGTCTGCGCGCATATCTGGATAAGCAGGACAACCGCGACAAGCTGAAAAGCGACTTGCAGACACTGGGGCTGACTCCCGCCGACTTAGGGCTGAAGGACGACTACACGAATGTGCTGTCGCGGCCGCCGGACGAAGAGAACTGGCCGTACAGCAATGCCGCCACGCGCAACACGCAGTGCCCCGACCCCATAGACGTTCGCTTCCTCTGCGTTACACAAACGACAATGGCCAACTACACGGAGACAGAATATATTGGCATCCAAGTTCACGAGATCAGGGTCCGCACCGTCACCCCATCCAGGTGACCCCGCCGTCTGGCAGAGCCGACTCGGCCACCTGACCGAAACGGAGTCCGCTGCCCTGCGGCTACCCCATAAAGCGCCCAATGGTTCTGCAAGAACTTGCGTTGTTGTCTGCGGCCATGCCGCGGTCGAGGCGCAAGCGTTCAGAGCCTCCCAGTCCGGACGACCCGGGCAGTGCTCCTCCACATAGGACGGGTACCACCAGTTCATTTCACACGGAATCACAGCATCAATGCTGCCCAATACGTCGAACCGCGACCAACGCCGTCTGCCGTTCGCGGCGTGCGGGCCGTCTCTTCCGGTCAGGGATGGGGCCAGATGCCGAATCCCGACACCGCCCGGTCTCGCAGCATGGCCGCGAGCCGGGCCCGGTGATGGCGGGCGTCGCCGAAGGACACCTGGTCGAGTTGGACCCGCTTGAGGTACAGGTGCACGTCGGCCTCCCAGGTGAAGCCGATCCCCCCGGTGCACCTGCAGGGTCGGCGCGCCAGCGACGGGTCTGGCGCGCGAACGCGACACGGAGCTTCCGGTGACTCCTGTAGCCGGGCTCGCCCCGATAGACGTTCGCCGCGCAGACCACCCGTTCTGGATCGACGACGCGTCCGAGGCCGATCAGCAGGTGCGCCAGTGCAGCGGGATCGACATGTCCAAACCTCGGAGCGTCGGAGCGAGGACCGCCGAACGCACGGCGAGCACCGTGATACGTGTTCTGGTAGTCGATGAACACCGCAACCCTGGTCATGGGGAGCCGTCCTCTGGAGCTTCCCGCTGGCCCGGGCGGCAGTCCCCGAAGCAATACACCCGCCAACCCCCGGGTCTGAGCCCGGGGGCGGCGGGGCAGAATACGCGCAGCATAGCAGGCCTTGCAGATGACCGACAACCTGAGTCGTACAACAATCAAACATCATCAGAATTGGCAATAGAACAGGCGCCAGGCTGCAACAGACTCATACTCTCGGCTTAGTCGCGCGGCCGGCGGGTCGCCGTCAAGTGCCCGCAAGACGCTCCTGTGTCACGGGTCGGGCCAGATGCTGGTCCCGGTGGCTAAGCGGTCCCGCAGGATGGCGGCCAGGCGGGCCCGGTGGTGGCGGGCGTCGCCGAAGGACACACCGTCGAGTTGGGCCCGCTTGAGGTACAGGTGCACGTCGGCCTCCCAGGTGAAGCCGATCCCGCCGTGGACCCGTAGCGCCGACTCGGCCACCCGCACCGCGGTCAGACTCGATCATCTGGCCAGGTAGTCGGTGGTGTCCTGAACTCGGTCGAAATGCTCGCGGCTGAGGTAATGGCTCCAGATGCGGTAGCCGGGTACCCGCAGAGCGGTGAAGCCTGTGGCAGGCCCTAACCATGAGGCAGTCTCGACACGCTTGCCAACTCGCAAGGCCTCCTCCAACGCGGGGACCAGATCGGTGTCAGCCGATGCCACCACGGCAGTGTCGAATTCGTCCATGTACGCGCCTCGCACCACGTCGACGGCCAGCAGAACGTCGATGCCCTTCTCCTCGGCCCGCCACGTTCGGCCACCCGGCTGATCCATCCGTCGGTAGCGCAGCGGTATCGTCTTCACGGTCAGTGACGGGTCGGCGCGCCATCGACGTGCCTGCCGCCCGAACGCGGTCAGCAGCTTCGGGTGACTCATGCGCCCTGGCTCACCTCGATAGACGCTGGTCGACGACAGGATTCGCTCGGGGTTGACGGCGCGTCCTAGGCCTGTGAGGAGTCGCGCCAAGGCGGCGGGATCGACATGACCGAAGCTCGGAGAGTCGGAACGCAGATCGGGGAAGGCACGGCGGGCGCCGTGGTAGAGGTTCTGGTAATCGATGAACACGGCGATCCTGGTCACCGACACCGTCCGTTAGGGAGCTTGCCGCTGGCTCGGGACGCGTCCCCAGCGATAGCACCCGCCAGCCCCCGGGACTCAGCCCGGGGGGGGCGGGGAAGAATACGAGCAGCATAGCAGGCCTTGCAGACGGCCGACAACCTGAGTCGTACAACAATCAAACATCATCAGAATTGGCAATAGAACAGGCGCCGGGCTGCCACAGACTCATACTCTCGGCTTAGTAGCGCTCTCGGCTTAGTCGCGCGGCCGGCGGGTCGCCGTCAAGTGCCCGCAAGACGCTCCTGTGTCACGGGTCGGGCCAGATGCTGGCTCCGGTTGCCAGGCGGTCGCGCAGGATGGCGGCCAGGCGGGCCCGGTGGTGGCGGGCGTCGCCGAAGGACACACCGTCGAGCTGGGCCCGCTTGAGGTAGAGGTGCACATCGGCCTCCCACGTGAAGCCGATCCCGCCGTGGACCTGCAGCGCCGACTCGGCCACCCGCACCGCGGCGTCGCTGCACCAGATCTTGGCGGTGGCCGCAGCCGCGGCCGCGTCGGAGCCGCCTGCGCCCAAGGCCCAGGCCGCGTGGTAGACGGACGAGCGCATGCCCTCGACATCCACCAGCATGTCGGCGCAGCGGTGCTTGACCGCCTGGAAGCTGCCGATGGGCCGGCCGAACTGCTCGCGCACTTTGGCGTACTCCACGGCCAGGTTCATCACCGTCTCGGCTCCGCCCAGCATCTCGGCCGAGTGGAACACCGCGCCCCGGTCCAGATGAGCCGCGGCCTCCTCCGTGCCGCCGACAGTCGTAGCCGGCGCGGCGTCCAGGTCGATCCAGGCCAGTTCACGGGTCTGGTCCATGGCCGGCTCCGGCGAGCGGGCGACGCCGGCCAGGTCCACCGCCACCAGCTCGTCGCCCGCCGGGGCCACCATGTCGTCCATCGGCGTCCTTGCGGTAGCGGTGGCCGGGGCCACCAGCACGTCGGCCCGGGCCCCGTAGATCACCGGCTCGGGCCGGCCCGACACCGAGCCGTCGCCGGTTCGCTCCAGCGGGGTGCGGGCCACGCACGCGACCGCCTCGCCCGACAGCAGCCGCTCCCCCCACGGCCCGTCGGCCAGCACCGCCAGCGCCGCCAGCTGCTGCAGCAGCGGCACGGGAGCCAGATGCGCCCCGGTCTGCTCCAGCAGCACGGCCGCCTCCACCGTCCCCAGCCCGACCCCGCCGAGCGCCTCGGGCACCGCGATGCCGGTCCAGCCCTGCTCCACCATCGCCTGCCAGAGCTCAGCGTCGAACCCGCCGCTGTCGCAGGCCCGGCGCACAGCCGCGATGTCGCAGCGGTCATCAAGCAGCGCCTCGGCCGCGTCCCGCAAAGCCACCTGGTCCGCCGACAAGTCGAAGTCCACCGCCCCGCATAGTACGCGCCCGCCGGCTGTTGAAGACCGTCGACCCCGTGGCCCGCCGCCCCACGTCCACAAGACCTAGCGAAACTCGCGGAACTCAGACCGGAACCCCTTGGCAATCTTTGTCATCACCGATACGATGCCCTCATGTCGACCATGAACGTCTCGCTGCCGGACAAACTCAAGGCCTACGCCGAGGGGCAGGTGGATAGCGGCCAGTACGGATCCACAAGCGAGTACGTGCGCGAACTCATCCGCCGCGACCAGGATCGGACCTTGCTGCGCGGCCTGTTGCTCGATGGTGCTAGCTCCCCGATCGCTGGGTCCGCCGATCCGGCCTATTTTGCTCAGCTGCGAAGCCGGGCCCGGCCCGAAGCCCCATAGCCCCGCTTCACGGTGGCCAAGCCGGTCGAGCTCCGACAACTGGCAGCCGACGACATCGACGCCGCCCTCAGCTACTACCGGCGAGAGGCTGGAGAGTCGTTGGCGACCCGTTTCGTCGATGCCCTCGAAGCGGAACTCAGCCACCTCAGCCAGCACCCCCTCATCGGCTCATTGCGCTACTCCTACGAACTGAACATCCCCGCGCTGCGAAGCTGGTCGCTCGCGGCCTTTCCCTACATCGTCTTCTACATCGACCGTGCCGAATTCGTAGATGCCTGGCGAGTCCTCCACGCCCGCCGCGACATCCCCTCATGGCTGGCTCTGCCCGACTGAGACGGCTGGCCCGATTCAGCGACACCGCAGGCCCGATGGCGTGGTAGACCCGGCGGCGTGGATCTGACGCCCACCGCCGAGCAGCGGGCATTCCGGGCCGAGTGCCGGGCGTGGCTCACCGACAATCTGCCCTGGGACTACGGCACCGGCCTGCCGCCGCTGTTCGACGACCTCGCCGCCGAGGTGGACTTCGGCCGCCGCTGGCAGAGCCGCCTAGCCACCGCCGGCTATGTGGGCGCCACCTGGCCGGTCGCCTACGGCGGCCGGGGCGCCGATGCGGTGTTCAGCTTCATCGTGCAAGAGGAGCTGGCCCGGGCCCGGGCACCGGAGCTGGTCGGCCGCATCGGCGTCAACCTCGTGGGCCCCTGCCTGCTGGCCCACGGCACCGACGCCCAGAAGCAGCGCTGGCTGCCGAGCATCCTCAACGCCGAGCAGCTGTACTGCCAGCTCTTCAGCGAGCCCGACGCCGGCAGCGACCTGGCCTCGCTGCGCACCCGGGCCGAGCCCGTCGATGGCGGCTGGCGCCTCCACGGCCGCAAGGTGTGGACCTCCTACGCGCAGTTCGCCCACTGGGGCCTGTGCCTGGCCCGCACCGATCCCGACGCCGGAAAGCGGACCGGCATCACCGCGCTGATGGTGGACATGCGCGCCCCCGGCGTGGAGGTACGACCCCTGCGCCAGATGACCGGCGAGTCCGACTTCAACGAGGTGGTCTTCGACGGCGTGTTCGTGGCCGGCGACCAGGTGATCGGCGCGGTCACCGCCGGCTGGAGCGTGGCCACCTCGGTACTGGCCGGCGAGCGGGGCACCAACCCCCGGCAGCTCGTCATCCACGCTCAGCTGTTGGATGAGCTCGTGCTCCTAGCCTCGCAACGGGGCCTGGCCGACGATCCTCGCACCGCCCAGGACCTGGCCCAGGCCTTCGTCGAGGTGCGCCTGTTCCAGCTGCAGAACTGGCGCACGCTGTCCAAGCACGCCCACGGACGCCAGCCCGGGCCCGAGACCGCCACCGCCAAGCTGTACTGGAGCGAGATGAGCCAGCGGCTGCACGCCACCGCCATGCGGGTGCTGGGCGAGGCCGCCCCGTTGTGGAGAGGCGCGCACGACAATCCGGCAGGGGGCCGCTGGCAGCGGTCGTGGCTCTACTACCGGGCCGCGTCGATCTTCGCCGGCACCAACGAGATCCAGCGCAACCTCATCGGCGAGCGGACCCTGGGCCTGCCCCGCGAGCCCCGCCGCTGAGGCCGTCGCAGCGCCGTGCGTACACTGGAGGTGATGGCCGAGTTCTCCACGATCGTCTATGAGGTCGAAGGCCATGTGGCCACGATCACCATGAACCGGCCACAGGTGGCCAACGCCCAGGACAGCCAGATGATCGACGAGCTCGACGCCGCGTTCGACCTCGCCGACGCCGACGACGACGTGCGGGTGGTGGTGCTGGCCGCCAACGGCAAGCACTTCTCGGCCGGCCACGACCTCAAGGCGCTCGTGGGCGACGTGGAGCCCGACAGGTGGCGGCTGATGCGAGACACCCCCGAGGGCAAGTGGCACCACGAGAAGGTCATGTACTTCGACCGCTGCCTGCGAATCCGCGACTTCCGCAAGCCGACCGTCGCCGCGGTGCAGGGCAAGTGCATCGCCGCGGGGGTGATGCTGGCCTGCATGGCCGACATCATCGTGGCCAGCGACGACGCCGCCTTCCAGAACCCCGTCCTGCGCATGACTGGAGCCGCGGTCGAGATCCTGGTCGAGCCGTGGGAGATGCCGGCCCGCAAAGCCAAGGAGTTCCTGCTCACTGCGGAGACCATCAGCGCGGCCGAGGCCGAGCGGCTGGGAATGGTCAACCGGGTGGTGCCCCGCGACGAGTTGGCCTCAGCCGTGCGAGAGCTCGCCGACAAGATCGCCCTGGTGCCGCCGGCCACAGCGCAGGTGGTGAAGCGCTCGATCAACAAGACCCTCGACCTGCAGGGTCAGCGTGACGCCTGGGACTACCACTTCCAGGCCCACCACTGGATGCACAACACCGCCACAGCCCTGGGCGCGCTCGAGCAGCGCATGCAGAAGGGCTCGATGCAGGAGGTGTTCGCCGAGCACCGGGACCCCGAGCAGGGCACGAAACCGTCACAGTGAAGCCCGCCTTGCCAAATCTGTAGCGAAAGTCGTCATATATGAAGAAAACCCGTACAGATTTGGTGCCGCAGCCAGCTCGGGGATGATGAGGCAGCCGCTGGCCGGGCTCCGGGTGCTCGATCTGGGCACCCGCATTGCGGCACCCTTCTGCGCTGGGATCCTGGGCGAGCAGGGCGCCGAGGTCATCAAGATCGAAGACCCCGGCCGCGGCGACATGCTGCGCGAGCTCGGGCCGTACGCGCCCGGCCCGGACGGCGAGCCCTACTCGCTGTACTGGTCGGTGGAGGGCCGGGGCCGCAAATCGGTCACCATCGACCTGCGCCGCCCTCAGGGCCAGGACCTCTTCCGGCGCCTGGCCGCCGCCTCGGACGTGGTGTGCGAGAACTTCCGCCCCGGCACCCTCGAGCGCTGGAACATCGACCCCACCCGGCTCGACCCCCGCCTGGTCACCGCCCGCATCAGCGTCTTCGGCCAGGACGGCCCCAAGTCTCTGCGTCCTGGGCTCGACCGCAACGGGGCGGCCTACGGCGGGCTGATGCACCTCACCGGCGAGCCCGACCGTCCACCGGTGCGGCCCGGCGTCACCGTCACCGACTACCTAACCGGCGTGTTCGCGGCCCAGGCCGTGACCGCCCTGCTATACGAGCGGGACGCGAGGGGCATCGGCACCGGCGGCGTGATCGACGCCTACCTGTACGGCTCGGCGCTGCGGATCCTGGAATGGACCATCGCGGCCTACGACAAGCTCGGCCTGGTGCGCACCCGCTCCGGCAACCGGCTCGACCATTCCGCGCCGCTCGACAACTACCTGAGCCGCGACGGCCGCTACGTGTGCATAGTGGCTGCGGGCCAGACCAACTTCCAGCGCCTGTGCCAGGCCATGGAACGGCCTGAACTGGTCGCCGACGAGCGCTTCGCCACCGCCGCGGCCCGCGGCCGGCACAACGACGAGATCAACGGTGTGGTGGCCGACTGGGCGGCGGGACTGGACGCCGCGGAGATAGAGGCCCGCTGCGTGGCCTGCGACGTGCCCGTCGGCACGGTGTACGACGCGGCCGACCTCGCCGCCGACGAGCACGTGGCCGCCCGGGGAGACATCTGCACCGTCGACGATCCGGTGATCGGTCCAGTGCGCCAGCAAGCCCCGTTCCCCCGCCTCTCCGGCGAACCGCCGGAGGCGCCGGAAGGCGCCCCCCGCCTGGGCGAGCACACCGACGAAGTGCTGAGCAGCCTGCTGGGCCTGTCAAGCACTGAGTTGGCGGCGCTCAGGTCCGACAGGGTGATCTGACTCCGCTAGCCGCCGCTCAAGACCGGCCTCGTCGAATCCGGTCGGTGCATCGGCGCGGTAACACCTACCCGCGCTGCCGCTAGCCCTGCGCCCATCCGACCGAATTGGACCAATGAGCGACGCGCTTGAGGAGTGACCGGTGCTTACGCTCCTCCGACTCGTCCTGTGATGCGGGCTCGTCCAGTGCGCAGGACGGATGGAAGAGGTTCCCGTCCATTGGCAACGAGTCGCCACCGACAGGCAGGCCACAGCCGACGCATACGCGCCCGACGTTCTTGACCACGAGCGGACCCTAGCCCGAGCCAGGCAGGGCCAGCCGGAGTCAGGCCACGCGCTGGATGAGGGTGCCGGTTCCCAGGCCGCCGCCGCAGCACATCGACACCAGGCCGTAGTCGCCGTCGGTGCGGTCCAGCTCGTGCACGGCCTTGGTGGTGAGGATGCAGCCGGTGCCGCCCAGGGGATGGCCCAGCGCAATCGCGCCGCCGTTGGGGTTGCTCCTGGCCGGGTCGGCGCCGACAGTGCGCCGCCAGGCGATCACCACCGACGCGAAGGCCTCGTTCACCTCGAACACGTCGATGTCGTCGATGGTGAGTCCCTCACGCTCTAGCACCCGCTCGGTGGCCGGTATCGGCCCCTCCAGCATGAGCACCGGATCGCAGCCCACCAGAGCGGTCTGGGCCACCCGGACCCGGGCCTTCAAGCCCAGCTCGGCCGCCTTGGCGGCCGACATCAACAGCACCGCGGCCGCGCCGTCGGCGATCTGCGAGGACGTGCCCGCGGTGTGGACCCCGTCCTCCCGGGCCACCGGCTTGAGCCCGGCCAGCGCCTCCCGGCTGGTGTCGCGGGGCACCTCGTCACGGGAGAACTCCACCGTCTCGCCGGTCTTCTTGCCGTCCTCGTCCACCAAGACGGCGTCGATGGGCACGATCTGGGTCTCGAAGCGGCCCTCAAGCTGGGCGGTGGCCGCCCGCAACTGCGACTCCAGCCCGAGCTCGTCGGTGTCGGTGCGGGAGATCCCGTAGGCGGTGGCGACGCGCTCCGCGCCCTCGAACTGGCTGGTGAACTCGTAGTGCTTGAAGTAGCTGCGCGACACCGGCTTGCCCGGGCCGTTCATGATGTTGGCGGCGAGGGGAACCATCGACATCGACTCCACCCCGCAAGCCAGCACGGTGTCCTCCGCGCCCGATGCGATCAGGCTGTAGGCCAGGTTCACCGCGTGCTGGGACGACCCGCACTGGGAGTCGACCGTGGAGCAGGCCGTGGTCTGGTCGCCTCCGTGGGACAGCCAGGCGGTGCGGGTGATGTTCATTCCCTGGGCGCCGATCTGGTCGATGCAGCCGCCCACCACCTGGTCGACGTCGCCGCTGGCGATCCCCGCCCGGCTCAGGCACTCCATCTGCACCGGCCCCAGAATGTCGGCCGGATGGGTGTGGGCCAGGGTGCCATTGCGCTTGCCCACTGCGGACCTGACGGCCTCGACGATCACTACCTCGGTCATGGCATGTCCTTTCTGCAGCGCAAACGGCAGCCTATGCGCTCTTGATACCGGTGGTTCTGCCCGGCCGGCGGGTCCCGTCACGGGCGCGGCCTGACGGCGCAAGCGCCGCCATTCCTTGCCCCCGTGCCACCCCCCGGCCTAGCTGGTCGCACACCACGCTTCGGTCAAGGGGCGATGGCTATGACGGTCCAGTCGAGGATCTTGTCTGGCTCATCGGCGCGGTGGGCGAAGGCCTCGACCTGCACCGCGAAGGCTCGGCCCGAGCCAGCCGGGGCGACGTCCTGAAGAGTGTGGCGGAACGACACCTGGTCACCTGCGAAGGCGGGGCCGGTGTGGTCGCAGGCGTGCCATCCAACCACGGTGGCCATGCCGGGCAGCACCCGCGACAGCGACGCTTGGGCCAGCCCGACGACATGGCCCCCGTACACGAGGCGTTGCGGATAGGGGGATGCGGCCGCGTCGCGGTGCACCATGGCCAAGTTGTTGGTGAGACGGACCAGTCCCAGCGCGTTGTCGATCACGTCGCGGGCCGGGTCGTCCACAGCGGTGCCTGGCTGCCAGCCGGTTCCCGGGCCGAGCGGGGTGAAGTCCCAGTCGGACGGCACGAGCTCGGCGTAGGCAGCCAGGTCCAGCGGCGAGCCGGCGCCCAGGTCGTCGGCATGGCCGGGCTGCTCGTCGCCAGCCTGGAGCAGCAGCGGGGCCCGCTGGCAGGTCACGGCCGGCTCACCGTCGGCGGTGGTGACGATGTCGACCAGCACCTTGCCCCTGTGCGGCCGGCCGGGCCGGGGCCGGCTGTCGGCCAGCGCGGCCACGGTGACGGTGGTGGCTATGGACTGCCCGACTAGCACGGGCCTCAGCAGGCGCACGTCCCGGTAGAACAGGTTGGCGATCGCCCGCCGGGTGAGCGTGGTGCTGTGCCCGATCGAGAGGTGCATCACCAGGGCGGGGCTGGCCAGACGGCCGGGACGGCCGGTGACCGCTTCACAGACCGCGGAGTCCATCACCATGGGAAGCCGCTCGCCCACCATCGACTGGTACAGCGCGGCCATGCCGTCGTCGATCACCACCGAGGGCTGACGGGGCATCGTCTGTCCCACCCGCAACTGCTCGTAATAGGGGCCGTCCAGTGGGATCACCGCAGGAAGACTACGGGCCTAGCTGGGGCTCGTCCGAAATCAGTAGAGAAACACGTCACATAGGAGCAAAACCCGTGCAGATTTCACACTGGTAGTGCATGATATAGCATTTAAATACATACCAGGCTATACTCGGAACGTGAAGCGGCAGGGCGAAGAGTTGGTCTTGAAGCGGATGAGTCAGCAGCACGGCTTGATTCTCCGTTCCCAGGCCCTGTGCTACGGCATGACGAGCGCACAGCTCATCGGTCGGGTCGATCTGGCCTACCCGGATCGCAATCTCGCCATCGAGCTCGACAGCGTCGCTGGCATCACAACCTCCACAACTTCAGCCACGACCGCCAGCGCCACAACCAGCTGTTGCTCGCAGGCTGGGACGTGCTCAACTTCACTTGGGACGACTACTCGCGCCGTCCCGATCAGCTTTGTGCCGCCGTGGCTGCCGCCGGAGCGCCGCTCGAAGCGGCTCGTCCGAAATCAGTAGAGAAACACGTCATATAGAGGCAATACCCATGCAGATTTGAGGCGAGCCTGCATCAGGGTTGCTCTGAGAGCACCCTCGGGTCGCCGGCGGTGACCGGCACCACGTCGCGGCGGTCGCCGTCGGCAACGCTGAGGACCATCCCGGCTTCGAGCCGTTCGGCCGTGCCAAGTCCGTCGCCGATCACCGGTTGCTCGAAGCCCATGCCCAGGCCTCGCACCAGCCAGCCGTCGGCAGTAGCGGCCGCGGCGAGGTCGGCGTGCGACGCGCCGGCCCGGCAGGCGTCGACCAGGGCGGTCGAACCGGCACGCTGACCGTCGACGAACAGGCCGCCCGCTCCCCCCTCGTACAGATCGCAGATCACGCCCACATCGACGGCGAGCCCAAGGCCCCGACGCTCGACCCTCACGCCCGACGACGGGACGGTGACGCCCCGCCCGGCCAGCGCCTCGATGGCGGCAGTGGCCGGATCGGAGCGCTCAAGGGCGCCGAGAGCGGCCTCCACCCCGGCCCAGGCCGCCTCGCAGGCCCGCGCAATGGCCTCGAATTCATGGGGCAGCTTGTGGCGGCGAATCCGCGCCATCAGGTCGTCAGCCGCCACGACCTCTGCCTCGGGGGCGAAGTTGGCCGCGGCCCGGCGGAACGACGGCGTCAGCTCGTCCACCCCGATCCGGCGGGCTCCAGCCAAGCCGTCGATCGCAGCCATCGAGGTGGCCATGCTGCGAGGATTCCAGGTGAGGGGATAGAGGTCGTCGAAGGTCATGGGAGGCTCGATTCCCGTCTCCCAGCTCGACAGGGCGTGCACGCGCTGCGTGGCCCCGACCACCACGCAACCAGCCCCGAACGGCCGGGTGCCCGCAGTCCACAGCCGGCGCATCCCGCAGGCGTAGCCAGCGTTGTCCTGGCGCCCCAGCACCAGCACGTCGATGCCGGCACCCGCCATGGCGTCCAGCACCCGCTCCCGGCGGGCCAGCACGAGGCTCTCGCTCACTGCCTCGGCTCCTCCCGCCCAGTCACCACCGGACCGCCGCTCACCGGATCATCCCTCGCGGCCCAGACACTGCCACACCGCCGATCGCGAGCGGAACGGCTCGTAGTGATGGCCGCCGCCGAGGAGGCGCCAGCCGTCGTCGGTCACGGCCACGATCTCCTCGGCCCGGTATCCGCCCACCCCGTCGGTCCATACGACCGGCTCGAACACGAGCACCATGCCCGGTGCCAGCTCGTAGCCGTCGTCGAAGGCAGGGCCCAGGTCGGTGCCGATCATGGGCATCTCGGCGCTCTCAAGGCCGGTTCCGTGGGCCAGGTAGAACTGCGGCAGCCATGGCGTCTCATCAGGCTCGACGGACCGGGCGGCCCGTCCGATGTCGCCGAGCGTGGCGCCCGGTCGCACCGCGGCCCGGGAGGCGTCCAGCACGGCCATCCAGCGGTCGAAGAGCGACTGCTCGGCCGCGGTCGGGCCGCGCCCCGCCACCCACGTGCGTCCGAAGTCGGACATGTACCCGTGATGGCCCACTCCGGCGTCCACCCAGACCAGGTCGCCCTCGGCGAATACCGGGTTGTCCACCCCTGTAGGGAAGGCCACATGGCCGGTGGAGGTGCGGGGCCCGCCGTCGCGGCGGATCGGCATGGGCTGAAAGATGGGGTCGATCCCGTTGCGGTAGGCGGAACCGGTCTCGGCGATCCCGTTGCGGTAGGCGGAACCGGTCTCGGCGATCCCGTTGCGGTAGGCGGAACCGGTCTCGGCGATCCCGTTGCGGTAGGCCAGGCCCGGTCCGGTGTCGTCGTCACGCAGCACGGCCAGGAACACGCCAGCCACCTCGGCCCGGGTGGTGCCGGGGGCGCAGGCGTCCTGGGCCGCGATCATCGCCCGCTCCGTCCACCGCTGGGCCTGGTCGATGCAGGCCAGCTCGTCCGCGGTCTTGATCACGCGGGCTGCGCCGACCACCCGGCCGGCGTCGACCAGCTCCGCTCCGTCGAGCACCCCGGCCCTGGCCATGGCGCCGGTCACTGCATCCACCGCCACTCTGCAGCCGGTCACGTCCCCTAGGACTTCGGCGATGGCCTCGCCCATCCCGGCCGCGGCGTCGTCGAGCTCGGGCCACAACGGGTCGCCTGCCTCAGCACCGGCCGCCACCGCCTCACCGACCGGGTCGTGGGCATGGAGTCGGGCCGGACCGTCGGTCGCGCTGACGATGGCCACCGCCCGCCGGTGGTTGGCGTGGCTGGCGTCGACAGCCTCGGGAACGTGCCCGGTGGCGTAACACACGTTGGGACCACCCAGCAGCACGGCCCCGTCCACGCCCTGAGCCTGCATCTCGGCGCGCAGGCGAGCGAGCCGCTCCGCTCCCATGCGGTCGCAGGCTCGAGCACAGCCGGACGCTAGGCCGTGGCCCGAGCCCCTAGAGGCCGAGCGGATGGGCCGCAGTTCACAAATCGTCGCAAGGTGCTGAGCAAGGCCGTGGCCCGAGCGGCCCGTGAGCGCAGCGAACAAGAGCGGGAAACCAGAGGCCGAGCGGATGGGCCGCAGTCGATGAGGATGTCCTCGCCCATGACCGTGCGGCCGGACGTCTCGCGCCAACCCTGGTGGTTGTCGGCCAGCTCCGAGGCCGGATCCCCGCCGATGCGGGTGAGCCACATGACCCGGGGCTCGGCCATGTCGAAGGGCGTGGCCCTAAGGTGGACGTCGTGCGCACGGGGGTGTTCCTGTTCGGTGGGGTGGAGATGGACGACGCCGGTGCGGGGCTGCCTGTTCCCACTGATCGGCGCTATGGCCACAAGGAGACGTGGCGGGCCACCGAACGCATCATCGACATGGGGGTGGCGTGTGATCGGTTGGGGTTCGACTCGTTCTGGCTGACCGAGCACCACTTCCAGCACGAGGGCTACGAGGTCATCCCCAACGGCATCCTCGCCGGCACGATCCTCGCGGAGCGCACTGAGAGCATCCGCATCGGCATGGCGTTCAACATCGTGCCGCAGTGGCATCCGCTCAGGCTGGCCGAGGACTTCGCCACGATGCACAACATCTCGGGCGGAAGAGGGATCCTCGGCGTGGGCCGGGGAACAGTGCCGCGTGAGGCTGAGACGCTGGGCACCAAGATCGGCAGCTTCGACAATCCCGACAACGTGGCCGCCGATGACTTCAACCGCAAGCAGTTCGACGAAGCCATGGCGGTCATCCTGCTGGCGCTGAACAACGAGAGTTTCAGTTTCCACGGCGACGTGTACGACTTCCCGCCGCCGGGCATACCCGACCGGGGCGGGTTCGTGACTGAGCTGTCACTGGTGCCCCGCCCGCTGTACCCCTACGAGATCTGGCAGGCTGCCAAGTCGCCCGCCACGCTCGAGCAGATCCCTCGCTGCGGCTGGGGCGGGGTGTTCTGGAACTACCACCACTCCATCGTCAAGGTGCGCTGGGAGCAGTTCGCGGAGAGGTACCTGGCCGAGCACGGCCGAGAGCTGGGACGCGGCGAGCACCGCATGCTCGTGCAGTGTGTTCGGGTGGAGGACACCTATGAGGAGGCGATGGCGTCGGTGCGCGACGGCCACGACGAGCTGTGGAAGTTCCTCGGCCCCTACGGGTGGAGCAAGGGCTACATAGGCCCCGACGGCAAACCGGCCAAGCCCGGACTGATCCCGACCCTCGAGGAGTCGATCGACCAGAAGGTGTGGGCGGTGGGAGGCCCCACCGATGTGGCCGAGGCCATCAGCTGGTACGACGACCAGATCGGACTTGAGAACCTGCTGCTGTTCCCGGCCATGCCCGGCGACCCCTACGAGAAAGTCGAGGAGCAGCTCCACCGCATTGCCGAAGAGGTGCTCCCGCTGCTGCCCGGCTGATCGCGGCTCTAGCGGCCATGCGGATGGGTTGCCACCGCCTCGCAGCGCAGCGTCGTGTTTCCCGCTCTTGTTCGCTGCGCTCACGGGCCGCTCGGGCCCTGGTTTCCCGCTCTTGTTCGCTGCGCTCACGGGCCGCTCGGGCCCTGGTTTCCCGCTCTTGTTCGCTGCGCTCACGGGCCGCTCGGGCCACGGCCTCGCTCAGCGCCCTGCGAAGTCCTCGTCGACTGCCGCCGATGCGCTCGGCCTCTTGGCCCCGTAGCGTCTGATCATCATCCGACGCAGGAGGCCGCAGATGTTGGGACTGTCCGTCGACGAACTGCTGACAACGACGCGCGCCGTCCGCAAGCGCCTGGACTTCGACCGGCCGGTCGATCCCAAGCTGATCACCGAGTGCCTGGCCATCGCGCTGCAGGCGCCCAGCGGCGGCAACCGCCAAGACTGGGCATGGGTGGTGGTGACCGACCCAGGAAAGAAGGCAGCGCTGGCCGAGCACTACCGCCAGGCGTGGTCCGCCTACGTGAAGTCGCCGTACTTCCCCGGGACCGCCCCCGAGCACGATGACCCCGCAGTTCAGGCCTCATTCGATCGGATCGCGGACTCGGCCCAGTACCTCTCTGACAACCTTGAGCGGGCACCGGTGTTCCTGATCCCGTGCCTGGCGCAGAGCCGCGTCGACAGACCGTCATGGGGCGGTGCGGCCTCAAGGCTCGGATCGGTGGTCCAAGCGTCGTGGAGCTTCATGCTGGCCGCGCGGGAGCGAGGGCTGGGCACCTGCTGGACCACGCTGCATCTGGCATACGAGCAGCAGGCGGCCGAGATCCTGGGCATCCCATACGACAATTGCGTGCAAGTGGCGCTCATCCCGGTCGCCCATACCATCGGCACCGACTTCCGCCCCGGAAGCCGCAGACCCCTAGCCGAGGTGGTCCATTGGGACGGCTGGGAGGGAGCTCCGCCAGCCTGACTGCCGGATGCGACGAACTAGCGAGGAAAGCGCCCCGTGAGCGGCAGCGACGACATCCAGCGGCTGGACGACTACAGCGCCATACGCGATCTGGCCGTGCGCTACTGCTCGGCCGTGGACCGGCGAGACTGGGACCTTCTCGCCGAGGTGTTCCTGCCCGACGCCACCGTCCGCCTGCCCCAGTCGGTGGTGCTAGGGGGATCCGACGAGATCGTTTCGCGGTACCGGCGCGGCCTCTCGAAGTTTGACGCCACCCATCACATGGTCACCAACCACGAGATCGCCGTGGACGGCGACTCCGCCCGGCACAGTTGCCTTGTGCACGCCCAACACGTGCGTCACAACGCCGGTGGCGGCCCCAACTACGTCATCGGTGGCCGCTACGAAGACCAGCTGGTCCGCACGCAGCAGGGCTGGCGGTTCAAGCACCGTGAGCTCGTCATCGACTGGACCGAGGGCAACCCGAGCGTCTCCCGGCCCAGCCCCCCACAATCCGAGCAGGCCGAGCCATCAACCGCGTCAGAATGGGCCCGGCGCGACGCCGCGGTCGTGTGGCACGGCTTCACCCAGATGGCGGTCTACGAGGACTCGACGCCGGTAATCGTGGAGCGGGGCGAGGGCAACTACCTCTACGACACGGACGGCCGCCGCTACCTGGACGCCATCTCGTCGCTGTGGGTGATCACCCTCGGCCACGCCGACCCCGACCTGAACCAGGCGGCCCGAGACCAGCTCGACCGCATCAGCCACTCCACCCTGCTGGGCAACGGCAACACCGCCGCCATCACCCTCGCCGAGAGCCTCCGGCAGGTGGTGCCCGTGCCCGAGCCCCATTTCCTGTTCGCGTCGGACGGGGCGACCGCGGTGGAGCAGGCCATCAAGATCGCCTTCCAGTACTGGCACAACCTCGGCGTAACCGGCCGGACCGCATACCTGGCCCTAGGCCATGCCTACCACGGCGACTCGGTCGGATCGCTGTCGGTGGGGGACGGCGGCTTCGGCACCGACCTGTTCGACCCGCTGCGCTTCGGTGTTCTCCGCACCCCCGGATACGACGACCCGGACTGGGTGTCCAAGGCCATCGCCGCTCTCGACGAGCACCACCACCGGCTGGCCGCAGCCGTCATCGAGCCCCTGGTCCAGGGCGCGGCCGGAATGCTCGTCACCGACCCCGATCAGGTGGCCACGTTCGCGGAGGCGGTCCAGTCCCGGGGGGTGCCGCTCATCTGCGACGAGGTGGCAACGGGATTCGGCCGCACCGGCGCACTGTTCGCCAGCGAGCTGTGCGGGATCCGGCCCGACCTGATGTGCCTGGGCAAGGGAATCACCGGCGGGTACCTGCCCCTGTCCGCCACGGTGGCCGCCTCCCATGTGTACGAGGCCTTCCTCGGCGCCGATCTCGGACCCCGAACCTTCTACCACGGCCACTCCTACAGCGGTAACGCCCTCGCGTGCGCGGTGGCCACCCGTCACCTCGAGTTGATCACCGAGCGGGGCCTGATCGATGCGGCACACCGGGCAGCCGAGCGCCTCGGTGCGGCCCTGGCCCCCGTCGCGGCCCTGCCCGCAGTGAAGGAGGTCCGCCGGCGGGGACTCATGACGGGCGTGGAGCTCGACCCGCCTGCGGGCGCCTCGAGATGGGGGCGCAAGGTCTGCGCGGCCGCCGTCAGAGCCGGAGTGCTGCTGCGGCCGCTGGGCGACGTGGTCGTGGTGATGCCGCCCCTATCGATCACCGACGCCGAGATCGACACCATCGCCGAGACCCTGGTGGCGGCCATCGAAGCGGTAGCCGACCAGGACGCCGAGACATGACCGGGAGCGCCGGCTGGGACGGCATCGCTTCCGCCGCCCTGGACGCCGTCGTCGCCGCCAATCAACTCCGCCAACCCCGGGACCTCGACGGCGGAAGCCCCCGAACGGCGCTGTCGGCGACCGGGCAACCGGTGGTGTCGTTCGCCTCAAACGACTATCTCGGGCTCACACAGCACCCCTCCGTCCGGGCTGCGGCCCGTACCGCCATCGACGCTTACGGCACCGGCTCAGGATCGGCCCGGCTCATCGTGGGGTCGCGACCCGTGCACAGCCGCCTCGAGGAGCGCATCGCAGCCTGGCGCAGCGCCGAGGCGGCGGTGCTGTTCACCACCGGGTACGCGGCCAATCTGGGCGTCATCGCCACCATGGGCCGATGGGCATCGGTGATCTGCTCGGATGAGCTCAACCACGCCTCCATCATCGACGGCTGTCGCCTGGCCCGGGCGCCGACACGCGTCTACCCCCACCGCGACCCCGCCGCGGTGGACGATCTGCTGGGCGGCTCCGAAGGCCCGGGCATGGTGGTCAGCGACTCGGTCTTCTCCATGGACGGAGACCTCGCCCCGATCGGCGAGCTGTCGACGGTATGCGCGGCCCGTGGGGCGCTGCTCGTGCTCGACGACGCTCATCTCGTGTTTGACCACCCCGAATCGCCGCACCCGAACTGCCGGGTGCTGCGAGTGGGGACGTTGTCCAAGGCGGTCGGTGCGCTGGGGGGTTTCGTGACCGGACCCTCCACGTTCATGGATCTGCTCGTCAATGCGGCCCGCTCCTACATCTTCACCACTGCGGCCGCCCCGGCCGCGGCCGCGGCGGCCGCCGCCGCCATCGACGTGATCGACTCCGATGAGGGCGACAAGCTCAGGAACCGGCTGCGGACCAACATCGACCGCATCCGGTCCGGCCACCCGAGCCCCATCATCCCGATCGTCGTCGGCGCCGAGGACGAGGCATTGGCCGCTTCCGATGTGCTGGGGAGGCAGGGCATCCTCGTCCCCGCCATCCGACCCCCGACCGTGCCGGTCGGGACGTCACGTCTCCGGGTCACGGTCTCGGCGGTCCACTCCGATGCCGATATCGACCGGCTCCTCGATGCGCTCCGCCGGGCAGGAATCGATGCCTGATCCACCGGCTGCGTCCGAGGGCCGGACGCAAGACCGCGGGATCGTCGTCTTCGTAGCCGGCACGGGCACAGAGGTGGGCAAGACCTGGGTGACAGCCGAGCTGGCCCAGCTCCTGCAGCGCCGGGGGCGCTCTGTCGCGGCGTGCAAGCCCGTCCAGTCCTACGACCCGGACGACGGCGGCCCGACCGACGCCGCGGTACTGGCCGCGGCCACCGGCCAACACCCCGACGCTGTCTGCCCGACCGAGCACACCTATCCGGTGCCGCTGGCCCCGCCCATGGCGGCCCGCCAGCTCGATCGGAACTGCCCCACACTCGACGAGCTGGCCGGGAACTGCCGCTTCCCCACAACGGTCGACATAGGACTCGTGGAGGGCGTGGGCGGCCTCTACTCGCCAATGGCGTCGGACGGGCACAACCTGGACCTGATCGAGCGGATAGGACCCGACTTGGTCATCGTGGTGGCGTCGGCCGCCCTCGGCGGCATCCACGACACCATGGCCTGCACGCTGCCGCTGTCCGCCCACCGCCAGGCCGTCTTCCTCAACCGGTTCGATCGCCGGACCGAGGTCCACATCCTCAACGTCCGCTGGCTGCGCGACACGGGCCTAGAAGTCGCAACCAGCCTGCCCGAACTGGCCGACATCGTCTCCGCTGCGCGGGAACGCGAGCAGCAACAGAGCATCCAATAGAAGCAGCCGCCCGATAGCGGACGAAGTGGGACGCAGCCCAGCAGCTGACGGATCCGATCCTCCTAACACGGACCTGCCCCGGTGCTTGATCTATTCTCCCGAGGGAAATGAGCTCGCAAGCGAGCGACAAGCTCCTAGCGGTAAGAGGAGACGTTTTCGGGGGGCTGACCGCGGCGGTGGTGGCCCTGCCGCTGTCGCTGGCCTTCGGAGTGGCTTCGGGCCTCGGAGCGATCGCCGGGCTCTACGGCGCTATCGCAGTCGGCATGCTGGCTGCGTTGCTGGGCGGCAGCAAGACCCAGATCTCCGGTCCTACCGCCCCTCTCTCGGTGGCGATGTCGGTGGTCTTCGTCGACTACGCCGATGGGGACCTCTCCAAGGCCCTCGCCATCGTCGCGCTGGCCGGGCTGATCCAGGTGATCATGGGCGCCCTGAAGCTGGGAAGCTACGTGGCCTACACGCCCTACTCGGTGGTATCCCCGGGGATCACTTCGTCGACAACCTCGACGATGCGAGGCACCTAGCCAGTCGCCTGCTCGACCGCTAGCCCCGCCGGAAGCAGGCAACGGCGAATCAGGTGAGAGTCTCGGCCCGCTCAGCCGGATGGACAGGGTGGTCGTAGGGCCGCAGCAGGAAGCGGCGGGCCACATCCAGATACCCGCGATACAGCCCCGCGCCCTCGGCCGCCTCAGCATCGGCACCGGTGACGGCAACCCGGGCCGGCAACTCGTACCAGGGGACGCCGGGCTCGGCGTGGTGAGCGTGGTGGAAGTTGTTGTTGAGGAACAGCAGCCCGAGCACCGGGCCTGACCGCACCACCGCGGAGCGGGTGGCACCCTGCACCCAGCGATGCTCGCAATACGACCTCAACAGCGTCAGCGAGTGCCCGAGGTACAGCGCGCCCAGCAGGTACTGCCACAGGGGCAGGCCCATCACCGCGACCACGAAAGTGCACAACGCGGTGGCGGCTACCACGTGCACCGCCCACCACCGGGCCAGCTCGCGGTCGCCGCGATATATCCCGCGAGCCTGGTGGGCCAGCACCCGAGCCACCTCGCGGGGCGGACCCAGCACGAGGCGGCCCAGCAACGTGTGATGGGCCAGGACGAACGCGCGGCGCACACGTCCCATCGAGGCCCATAGTTCGGCGCTCACGTAGAAGCTCTCGCTGTCGTCGGTCGGGTCGGTGAGATCGGCACATTCGTGGTGGGACAGGTGGTAGCGCCGGTACACGAAGTACGGAAGACGTAGCGAGATCGGCAGCCAGCCCACCAGGCTGTTGAGCCGCCGGTTGCGGAACGGGTGGCCGTGGATCGTCTCATGCTGCAGCGAACCGTGCCAGCCCGTCGCCAAAGCCAGCATCGCGACCGTCAGCGGCCACGGAACAACGCGATGGAGGGCTACGCCGGCCAGCCACAGGCCATGCACCGCGACCGCGACTGCGACCGTGTGCCACTCCACGCTCGGCCTGGTCGCGTCGGCAGCCATCGCACCTCCCGTGTCCATCGCACCTCCTGTGTCACGGCGGAGTCGGGGACGAGCCCCCATTCCCTGTCCACCAAAGTAAGAACTACGAGGCTCAGGCGCGTGATGAGTTGCGCACAATCCGTAGCATTGTCGCACAAAGCACAAGTTCTGTAGCACTAGCGCACCAATTGTTGTAGTATTGCTACACAATGGCGAGCCAAACCGAGTTGGTGAACCGCTTCCGAGACCGGCTCGGCGAGTTAGTGGCCGACACCGGGCAGTCCCGATCGGACTTCGCCGCCAACGCCGGGATAGACCGCTCCACGCTCTCGCAGCTCCTGTCCAGCCGCAACCGCCGCCTCCCCCGGGTGGAGACACTGGCGGCCATCGCCGAGGCTTCGGCCGTCTCGGTGGACTGGCTTCTGGGACTGGCCCACGGCGGCCCGTCCCGCGCCGACATCGTTCACGAGGAGTTCGCGTTGAACCTCGATGAGCTGAGCCCGCTCGACGAGGCCTGGATCGAGTGGCACGAGCAGTCGGCCGGCTCGAAGATCCGCACCCTGCCCGCCTCACTGCCCGACCTGCTCAAGACGGAGGCTGTGATCCGCCACGAGGTCCAGCGCTACGCCACGATCAGGCCCGAGCAGCGGATCGAGACGGCCACCGCACCGCTGGAGCTGGCCCGGGCGCCGGGCAGCGACCTGGAATGCTGCAACTCCATACAGGCCATAGAGGGCTTCGCCCGGGGCTGGGACGTCTGGGGCTCGCTCGAACACCGGCACCGGGTGGCGCAGCTCGACCGGATGATCGAACTGTGCGAGGAGCTGTACCCGACATTCCGCTGGTTCCTCTACGACGGCCGGCAGCGATACGCCACTTCGGTCACCGTCTTCGGCATGGACCGGGCTGTGTTGTACCTGGGCCAGATGTATCTCGTGCTCAACAACCGCAACCATGTGATGACCTTCGTCAAGCACTTCGACGACCTGATCCGCGTCTCGGTGGTGCAGCCGCCGGGCGTCCCCCGCCTGCTGCGCAAGCTCCGATCCGAGATCGCCTGAGAGGCTGCGCGGGTAGGATTGCCGGTCGTGACGCCCGCCGATCGCACCGTGTCGTTCGAGCCGGAGCGGTTCGAGACGATCCAGATCGACATCGCTGATCACGTCTGCCGCGTGACCCTCGACCGACCCGAGGTGCTGAACGCCTTCAACGATCGGATGCGCCAGGAGATCCGGTGCACCTGGCGAGCGCTGCGCAA
The DNA here is from genome assembly GCA_965219165.1 of Candidatus Aldehydirespirator sp. Classification (GTDB taxonomy): domain Bacteria; phylum Actinomycetota; class Acidimicrobiia; order Acidimicrobiales; family Aldehydirespiratoraceae; genus Aldehydirespirator. The sequence goes on from CBDCMW010000002.1 coordinate 275,060, forward strand.
GATGGACGAGGTGCGGGCGGTGGTCGTGACCGGCACCGGCGAGAAGGCCTTCTGTGTGGGCGTCGACCGCTCCGACGCTCTGGTGGCCCTGGAGGGCACGGGCGGGAAGCTCTACGGCACTTCCAACAACTACATGTACGACGACCCCGGCGACGACATAGGCCCGAAGGCGTGCGACCTGTGGAAGCCGGTGATCGCGGCGGTCAACGGCATCTGCTGCGCCGGTGCGTTCTACCTGGTGGCGGAGTCCGACATCATCATCGCCGCTGAGCACGCCACCTTCTTCGACTCCCACGTGACCTACGGCATGGCCGCGGTGTACGAGCCGATGAAGCTGGTGCAGCGCATGCCGCTCGGCGAGGTCCTGCGCCTCGCCCTGGTCGGCAGCCACGAGCGGATGACCGCCCAGACCGCGCAGCGGGTCGGGCTGGTGTCGGAGGTAGTGCCCCTCACCGAGCTGCAGGACGCCGCCGACCGGCTGGCGGGAATCATCGCTTCGCAGCCCCCCGAAGCGGTGCAGGGCACCCTGCGGGCCATCTGGGCCGCCAACGACATGGGCCGGCTCGACGCGTTGGCGATGGCCCCGTCGATCCTCACCACCGGAACCAGCGTCGACGCGCTGGCCGAGGGCCAGACGGCGTTCTCGGAAGGCAAGCGAATCAAGCCCCGCCTGCGTTGAGCGACCAGAGGCCGAGCAGAGCGAGGCCGTGGACCGAGCGGCCCGTGAGCGCAGCGAACAAGAGCGGGAGACCAGAGGCCGACTTATTCCGGTCGATGCGCCACTGCTAGGTTGAGCCTGCCCGCTGATGCCGCCGGCCCCTTGGGAGCGCACCATGACCGAGCCTTACCCGAACACGCTCATCTTCGTCGACCTGCCCACCGACGAGCCCGACAGGGCGGCCGACTTCTACCACGAGGTGTTCGGCTGGAAGATCAACCCGCGTCCAGCCGGATCGTTCTACCAGGTCGTGCCAGGCCAGAACTTCAAACTCCCCGACGGCACGCAGGGTCCCACCGGCAACCTGCACCTGGGCATCACCAACGTCGCCAACCGGCGTCCCCACCCCACCGAAGAGGGTCTCGAGCCCCGGCACCTGAGCCGCGACGGGCACGCCGTGCGCCTGTGGATCCTCGTGTCGCCCGACGACGACATGGACGCCATGTCCGACCGGGCCGTGGCCAACGGTGCGACCGATCTGTGGCGTCACCACTACTTCGGGGAGTTCAACGGCTACAACAACGGCCTCACGGATCCCTGGGGCAACACCCTGCTGCTGTGGACCTACGGCGGCGACGAGCCCGATATACCCGATGGATGGACTCAGGAGTAGCGGACATGACCGACACGACCGACACCTACGCCGTTCATCCGCCTCACGCCCGCTGGACCCATGTGGCCCTGCGGGTGAGCGACATCGACGCCAGCATCGACTGGTACACCACCCACACGCCGATGAAGCTGCTGGACAAGCGTGAGGACGCCGACGGATACGGCGCGTGGCTGGGGCACGACGACTCCCCCGACAAGCCCTTCATCTTGGTACTGGCCCAGTTCTTCCCCGAGTCCGACCCGTTCAAGCACGCCCCCATGGCCAAGCTGGCGCCCTTCGCCCACCTCGGCGTGGAGGTCACCAGCCGCGAGGAGCTCGACGCCGCAGCGGTCAAGGCCCGGGCCGAGGGCTGCCTGGCCATGCCCCCCACCGACATGCCCCCGCCCATCGGATACATCTGCATGATCAGCGATCCCGACGGCAACATGATCGAGCTCAGCTACGACCAGGGCGTCTACGCGCACGCGCAGAAGGTGATGCGCTGAGCGCCTCCGAGCCGGGGAGCGACACGGCCGCAGCAACACGGGCCGTCGCGGCGTCGTATCTGGCCTCGTTCGCCTCGGGCGACCCGGATGCGGTGGCCGCGCATGTGAGCGACGATTTCTCCAACCAGCACACCAGCGCGCTGGGATCGCCCAGCCAGGGCAGGGCGACCTACCTCGAGCGTTTGCCCGAATTCCTGGCCACGTTCTCCGGGCTGACCTATGAGGCCACCGACATCGTCGTCGAGGGCGACCGGGCGGCCGCGGCCTACGTGATGCGGGCCCAGGTGGACGGAGCGCCCATCGAGATCCAGGGCGTGATGCGGCTGACGGTCAGAGGCGGGCTGATCGAGCGCCGGGTCGACTACTTCGACAGCCTGACCTTCCTGCGCCAGACCGGCCAAACCTGACCCGCTCCGGTAGCTGATCCACGCCCAAGTCCCGTGAGCGAGCCTTAGGCTGGCGCGCAGTGCTCTTCCGATTGAGGTCGGTGTTGAGGTTGATTGCGGCGGCAGCCGCGCTGTTCGCGACCGCCTGCAGCGGCACGGCCGTAGACGAGACCCCCGAGGACGTGCCGGTGACTTCGGTCGCCGTCACCACGACGGCCCCGGCATCGACCACGACTCCGGAAACCTCGGATGCCCCCGAGTCCGCTGCTACCGGGGCCGAGACACCCGAGCCCGACTCACCCAAGCCCGAGATACCGAAACCCGGCGCACCCGAGCCCGGCGCACCCAAGCCCGAGATACCGAAACCCGGCGCACCCGAACCCGGCGCACCCGAGCCCGAGAGTCCCGAGGCCGACGAACCCGAGGTCGACATTCCCGAGCCTGACGCGGAGGTGGCCGAGCCGACTACGACGACGGCACCGCCAACGGAGGCTGAGGGGCTGGGCGACAGCTTCTACCCGTTCCTGGGCAACGGCGGTTACGACGTGCTCCACTACGAGATCGAGCTAGATGTCGACCCGTCGGACAACACCATCTCGGCGCTGACCTCGATCACGGCTCAGGCCATCGAGAACCTCGAGACGTTCAACCTGGACCTGTCGGGACTGGAGGTCCACTCGGTGACCGTCGACCGCGCTGAGGCCGAGTTCTCCCGCTCAGGTCACGAACTGACCGTGGAGCCTGCGAGCCCGCTCGCGGCAAGCTCGCAGTTCCTGGTGGAAGTCGTCTATTCGGGCTCGCCCGAGCCGGTCGCGGATCCCGGCGTGCCGTTCTCAAATCTGGGTTGGCTCCATCGGGACGGCGTGATCTACACGTTGAGCGAGCCATCGGGATCGATGACGTGGTTCCCGTCCAACAACCATCCGACCGACAAGGCCACCTACGAGGTCCGGATCACCGTGCCGGAGGGCGTCACTGCGGCCTCCAACGGACTCCTCGTCGACGAGACCACCTCCGACGGTCGGGCCACCTTCACGTGGCGGATGGACGACCCGATGGCCACCTACCTGGCCGCGGTGTACGTCGGCGACTTCGATCGCATCGACCACGGAAGGCTCTACGAGGACGGTCCGTTGCTGCGCGACTACGTGCCCAGCGACGCCCCGCCTGAGGTCGCGCAGGCTCTGTCGGTGACCCCCAAGGTCATCGCCTTCCTCGAGGACCGGCTCGGCCCCTACCCGTTCGACGCCTACGGGATCATCGTGACGCCGTTCCCGCTCGGTCTCGCGCTCGAGAATCAGACGCTCTCGATCCACGGACCAGCCACGATCGGTCCTGGCATCATCGCCCACGAGGCCGCACACCAGTGGCTGGGCGACTCCGTGTCGCCCGACGACTGGAGCGAGATCTGGTTGAACGAGGGCTTCGCCACGTACCTGCACCTAATGTTCGAAGCCGAGCACTACGGCACCGACTTCAACGCTGCGATGGAGCAACTGCCCGCCCAGCTTCCCTCCTTCGCGCCCGTCCCGCCGAAGGGAATCAGCATCGAAGAGCTGTTCGGCCCCTCGGTCTACTGGCGCGGCGCGGCGACTCTGCACGCCCTGCGCCTCCACGCCGGCGACGACGCCTTCTTCGAGATCCTGCGAGCCCATCACGACCGGTCGGCCGGCGCCACCACCAACACCGAAGAGTTCCTCGACATCGTGGACGAGATCGCCGGACCAGACGCGGTGGACCTAGTCGAGTCCTGGCTGTTCGACGACGAGGTGCCGGAGCTTCCCGCGGCCGCGTAGGCCGCAATGTTCGCCCGACTGGTGTCGGGCGCGGCACGCTAGATCCGCCCGCCCGGCTAGCGGCAGTCGTCGATGACCGACGCGAAACCGTCGATGGTCTCGGCCAGGCCCTCGGCCATCGACGGGCGCAGCACCGCGGCCAGGTTGAGGCTGGCGCTGGTGAAACCCAGGCCGGTCACCGCCCTGACCTGCTCGGGAATCTCCGACGGCGATCCGGCCACGGCGTAGCGGAGAATCCATTCCCCGGTCACCAGGTCGAACAGCTCGGGCGGGTCGTAGCGGTCGAGGTCGAAGTACCAGCCTGTCGCCCTAGCCAGGGCCTCGTCGATGGCTGCGAGCCGGTCGGGGTCGATCGCCGCGGGGCGGATGATGGCCAGGTAGTGGGCCACGTAGCGCACCACCGACCGTCGGGCCAGATCACCGTCGGACGACACGCACAGCGTGAGGCGGGGCGCCACATCGATGTCGGCCACCCGGCGCCCTGATCGAGCCGCCCCCTCGGACAGCCAGCGGCGGTACTGCTGCGCGATCTCGGGCGTGAAGTGCCGGGCCCCCACTAGGGCGATGTCGGCCAGCTCGCCCGCCAACTGCATCACCTGCCGGCTGCGGGTCCCCACCGAGATCGGCACCGGTACCTCGGGCGGCCGCACCAGCCGGGCGCCGTCTATGGGGAACATCTCGCCGTCGAGTTGCACCGTCTCGCCCGCCAGCAGGCCCCGCATGCCGACGATCGCCTCTCTGAGCGCCCGCACCGGCCGGGGATAGTCGATGCGAAGGTCCTCCAAGCCGGCGCCCACGCCGATACCGAGAAACATGCGTCCCTGCGACAGCTCCTGCAGAGTGGCAACCGCGCCCGCCAGCATCGCCGGATGGCGCGAGTAGGGGTTGGTCACCATCGAGCCGATGTGGATCCTGCTTGTGGCCTGCGCGATCAGCCCTTGCAGCACGAAGCAGTCCGGCCAGAACACCACGTCGGACACACCGAAGCGGTCGAACCCGGCCTGCTCGCAGCGGACGGCCAACTCGACGAAGTCCTCTGGGCTCATGCCCGGGCTGATCTCCGCTTCCAGCGTCACCGTCATCGCTTGCTTCGTCCCACGCTGATCTCCGCTTCCAGCGTCACCGTCATCGGTCGTTTCGTCCCGGGCTCGCCCGCTGCACGCTCACCGACGATAATCAGCGACCCCACCGGTGACGCATCGGGCGGTTGTTGGCGGTCAGATCGACGAGGGATTCGAGGGCAACAATGAACTCAACCAACGCAGACCGCCGGGTTGTGATGGTGTCGGGGGCCAACCGGGGCATCGGGGCCGCCATCGCCAAGCGGCTGGCGACTGACGGCCACCGGCTCAGCCTGGGAGCCCGCCGGCTCGACGCGCTGGCCGACAACGCCCCCGAGGTCGATCCCGACCGGATCCTGCTCAACTACCACGAAGCCACCGACTTGGACTCGGCCCGCCGTTGGGTGGAGGCGACCGTCGAGCGCTTCGGCAGGATCGACGTGCTGGTCAACAGCGCCGGCATCGTCGACCGAACCGGACTGGAAGCCCTTGACGAGAGAGTCCTCGACGAGATGTGGGAGGTCAATGTGAAGGGGCCGCTGAGGCTCACCCGCCTAGCCCTGCCGCACCTGCGCCGGTCCGGTTCGGGTCGGGTGATCAACATGGCCTCGCTGTCGGCCAAGCGGGTCAAGGCCGACGCGCTGCCCGGCTACTCGATGACCAAGTACGCGCTGCTGGCGCTGTCCCACGCCGTCCGCCAGGTCGGTTGGGACGACGGCATCCGGGTGACCGCTCTGTGCCCCGGCCCGGTGGCCACCGACATGATGGACCCGGACGACGAGACCATCACCCAGCCCGAGGACTTGGCCGACCTGGTGGCCACGCTGATCGAACTGCCCAACACCGCCTCAGTGTCGGAGCTGCTGGTCACGTGCCGACTCGACGCCTGGGCCTGAGGCCGCGCCGAGCGAATCGACCGCTCAGGCCGCGCTCCAGACACCCTCGCGCTCAAGGCCGGCCATGACATCTTCGATGCCGGCCCGCAGGGTGTCGACGAGCCAGTCGATCTGCTCGACGGACAGGATCAGCGGCGGCGACAGCACATTGAGACGCCCGATGGGCCGCACCAGCAGGCCCCGCGCGTCGCAGGCGTCCGATATGCGCCTGCCGATCCCCACGCTGTCGTCGAACATCTCCTTGGTGGCCCTGTCGGCCACGTTCTCCACACACATCATGAAGCACCGGCCCCGCACGTCACCGACGATGGGCAAATCGCTCAGGCTGCGGAGCCGCTCCTCGAAGTAGGGACCGACGCTGCGCACATGGGCGCAGATGTCCTCGCGCTCGAAGATGGCGATATTGGCCAGCGCCGCCGCGCACGACACCGGGTGCCCCGAATAGGTATAGCCGTGGGCGAACTCCGCGCCGGATGCTTGCGGCACCGAGATCACGTCGTAGATCTCATCGGATATCAGCGTGGCCGACAGGGGTGCATAGCCAGAGGTGAGCCCCTTGGCCGTGCAGATGATGTCGGGCTGGATACCGAACACGTCCTCGCTGGCAAAGAAATGACCGAGACGCCCGAAAGCGGTGACCACCTCGTCGGAAACGTAGAGGATCCCGAGCTCCCGGCAGGCCTCGCGCATGCGGGGCAGGTAGCCCGGCGGCGGCACCAGCACGCCGCCCGCGCCCATGATCGGCTCGGCGAAGAAGGCGGCCACGTTCTCGGCGCCGATCTCGTCGACCTTGGCCCTGAACTCGTCCACCAGGTGGTCGGTGTACTCCTCGCCGGACATCTCACCGGGGCGGCGGTATAGGTCGGGCCCCGTCACCCTGGTGATGAGCGGCTCGCCGATGATGTCGAAGCCGATGTGGTCGTGGGCCACCCCGGTGAGCGACATGGCCAGGTAGCTGGAGCCGTGATAGGCGTTGACCCTGGTGATGATGGTCTTCTTGTTGGGCTGGCCGAGCCGGTTGAAGTAGAAGTGGATGATCCGCACCGCGGTGTCGTTGGCGTCGGAGCCCGACAGACCGAAGAACGCGTGATTGAGGCTTCCGGGCGCCAGCGACGCCAGCTTGTGGGCCAGGGTGGCGCCCGGCACCGAGGTGGTGTTGGTGAACGGCGAGTAGTAGGCCAGGGTGCGGGCCTGGTCGGCCATGGCGTCGGCGATCTCGGCCCGGCCGTAGCCGGCGTTGACGCACCACAGCCCGCCCTGGGCGTCGAGGTAGCGCCGGCCGTCGGAGTCGTAGACGTAGGCGCCCTCGGACTCAGCCATCACCAGAGCGCCCTCGGACTTCCAGGTCGCGAAGTCGGTGAAGGGATGGATGAAGTGGTCTACGTCCTTGCGCCACAGGTCAGCAGTGTCGTAGGCGTCGAAGCGGCTGGGCGCCTCCTGCACCGCCGCGGGCACGCTCCCTCCGAACACAGTGTCGGTCATGGCTCTCCTCTCGGACCGCTCAGTCCCCGCCGGACGCTACCGCAGGTCTCCGAAAGTGAACTTCCCGCGGGTTTTCCACCTGCAAGGTGGATAACTGACAGGAGTTCACTCGACCGCGACTCAGAGGGCCGATACCACCTCGGACATGAAGCGCTCGGCGATCTCGGGGGCCTCCTCGGGCCTCAGATTGAAGTCGGGGATGATCAACTCGTCGGTGCCGGCCGCGGCGTAGTCGGCCACCTGCTCGACGAGTTGTTCCGGTGTGCCCACCAGGACAGGCCTTCCCGAAGACTCTCGCCTGAGCCGAGCCGCCTCAGCCTCGGAGTCGCACAGGCGCAGGATGACCGCCGCGGAGCGGGCGATGGTGGCCGGATCGCGGCCTGCGGCGTCGCAGAGCCGGCCGATCAGAGCGTTGAAGTAGCGCATGTCGGCGACCGTGCACCACCCGTTCCACTCGTGACCCCAGCGCACCATCGTCGGTATGGTGCGGCGCTCTCCCCGGCCGCCGATCATGATGGGCAGCGGGTCCTGTAGCGGCTTCGGGGTCAACGGCGCGCCCTGCAGGCGGTAGTGGGCGCCGTCGAAGTTGGTGCGCTCGTCGGCGAACAGGCTGGTGATCACCGCGCAGGCCTCCTCCAGCATGTCGGCCCGGCCGCGCACCGTGCCGAAGGCGATGCCATATCGGCGGTGCTCGTTCTCCTGCCAGCCAGCGCCGAGGCCGAGCACGAGCCGGCCGCCGCTGATGTGGTCGACTGTGGCCGCCTGCTTGGCCAGCACCGCCGGGTGGCGGTATGTGTTGCCGGTGACCATGGCTCCGAGGCGCACCCGGGGCACGGCTGCGGCCAGCCCGGCCAGCAGGGTCCAGCACTCGTGGGTAGGCAGCAGCTCGGGGTCGACGCCGGGGGGCTCGTGCCCGTATCCCCCGTCGGGCGGCATGAAGTGGTCGGGCACCCACACGCCGTCCCAGCCGCTGGCCTCCGCGGCGCGGCTCACTGCCAGTATCTGATCCCACTGGTGAGCACTCGACGGCCAGAATCCGAATCGCATAGTTCGACTTTCTAGCCTCTCTACTGGGCCACCACTTCGAAGAGGATGATCCTCAAGCCGTCGGGGCCGGCCACTTCGAAGCTCTTGTGACCCCACGGCTGCAGCTGCGGCGGTCGCACGACGGTGGCGCCAGCGGAGACCAACCGAGCGTGCTCGACGTCGGCGTCGGTGATCTCCCATGAGACCGAGACGCCGGTCACTCCGGGCGTATCCCATCCAGCGCCGTCTTCGATGACCTCGATACGGCCGTCGGCGGCCAGCAGAATCGTCCCTCTGAAGATCTCGCCGAAGGACCGCTCCACCTCCAGGCCCATCACCTCAGTGAAGAACCCCACGGTGGCGTCATAGTCGTTGGCGATGAAGATCACTCTGAACTCAGCCATGGCCCGACCCTACCGCTCTCGCACTGCCGCCTATCCGCTCGGCCTCTAGGTTGGCTCCCGTGGCAAAGCCAGAAGCGGGCGGGCTGTTGCGCTCCGAGGACTAGGTGTCGGTGTGGCTGGGCGCGGCACTGATTGCGCTGGTTGTGGTCGGCGTCCGGCCGGACGCAGCCGGCCTGTCCTGCGGCGACGGCCTCAGCGGGCTGCTCTCTCCGAGCATCCTGGCAACCACGCTCGGGGTGGGGGCCGCTCTGCTGGTGCTGTGTCTACTCGACCGACTGCCATACGAGCACCTGGGTCGCCAAGCCGCTACAGCAGTACGGAAAGCCCGATGGCCGGTACCGCGCCGTCGGCATTGTTATGACATACTTGTTGTGATAGAATCATCGTATGACAAGTATGTCATATCCTCTGTTCCACCCCAGAAGCACGCTCCAGCGACCCCTCGTGTTCACGGAGGAGTCCTTCGCGAGCCACTTCCCCGCCGAAGGACAGCACATCGAGTTCAAGGAGGGACTCAGCGACACGAAGATCGCTCAGGCCGTCGTCGCCTTCTCCAACTGTACCGGAGGAGTGATCCTGCTCGGCGTGACCGACAGCGGGAGAGTGAAGGGCATCGCCCTCGGTGGGGAGCGTGAGGCCAAGCTGCACGGACTGTTGGGCAGTCTCCACGACCCTGGCCGATACGAGATCCACCGCTTGACCGTCGCTACAAGGGGCGTAGTGGTGATTGGGGTAGAACGTCGAACCGAGGGCTTCTCACAGACGCACGACGGCCGCCTCCTGGTACGCCGGGGAGCCTCCAATCGAGCCTTGGTCGGCGCTGAACTGTCGGCCTTCGTCAATAGCCGATCCTTGCGGCGCTTCGAGACCCATCCCACCGACGCCGACCTCAGCGCGGCAGACCCCAACCTGATGCACGAGTTGGCGTCCATCTGGGGATGGGACGTAGCGGGCATCACCGATCGCGTGCTGGAGCACGACCTCGCGGCAAGGACGGGAGGACGGACCGTCCTCACAGTAGCCGGCGCGCTGCACCTGCTGAGAAGGCCCCATGATGTTCTCGGAAAGTCGTTCATAGAGATCTTTCGTTACCGGGGTGCAGGCGACACCTACGACCGGCGAGTGGAGGTGACGGGACCACTCGCCGAACAAGTGCGAACCGCGGCCTCCACCGTGCTGGACGACATTGGCCACGAGGTTGTGGTGTTGGGCGTGACGCGGCATGACCTCCCCCGCCTGCCCGAGGTCGTACTGCGCGAGGCGGTCACCAACGCGGTAGCGCACCGCTCCTATGACGCGATCGGAACACCGGTCCGCATCGAGATCCGCGACGACCGCGTGGATGTAGTGTCGCCCGGCGGCTTGCCCGAGCCGGTCACCGTGGCGAATATCCGCGAACAGAGTGCCGCTAGGAATTACGAAGTGATACGAGTTCTTCGGCAGTACAAGCTCGCCGAAGACGCTGGCCTCGGCGTGGACATGATGCAGGACGTGATGGCGGAGCATCTTCTTGAGCCCCCCGAATTCGTGGACAGTGGCGACTCGGTTGCGGTGACTCTGCGAATCACATCCACCGTGACTCCGCGTGAGCGCGCCTGGGTGGCAGAACTGGAACAGCGAGGCTCGCTCAACCGTCAGGACCGCCTGCTACTCGTGCACGCAGCGCGGGGACAGGAACTCACCAACGCCGCGGCTCGCGAAGTCTTGGACGCTGACAGCGTCCATGCCCGTCGCGCCCTGCACCGGTTGCGGGACCAAGGCCTCCTGGTCCAACGCGGCACGCGCGGCGGCGCCGCCTACGGCATAAGCGCCGACGTCGGACCGCCCTCGGGACTGCGCCTCACCGAGCCAGAGATCGAAGCGATCGTCATGGACTTGGCCCAGGACGGTCCCGTGACCAATGCCCTGGTGCGTGGGCGGCTAGGAACGGACCGTGTCCGGACGCTGTCCATTCTCTCGCGGCTAGTGGACCAAGGACGTCTCGTACGACACGGCCAGCGACGAGGAAGTCGCTATGAACTACCGAAGAGGGCTTGACGGGAATTATGACATACTTGGTTCTATTGAAGAGTCTTATTGCAATTATGCCAAACCTGTCGTGGCGCTCTCACTCCTTGCGACCTGTGAACACCAACACCGGCAGTGCAGCCGGTACAGCTCAGCAGATCGGGAACTTGGCCTTGTCGGGCAGGCCGGAGCGGGCGGTGATGGCTTCGCCGGCAGCCTGGCAGCGGCTGTAGAAGGTGTCCTCGTCGATGGTGGTCATCCGGCCGGCGTCGACCACTTTGGCCCCGTCCACGAACACGGTGTGCACCCCCCGACCGTCGGCCGACCACCATCGACCACGCCGCCAGCCGCCCGCCGGCGGTGCCGCGGTAGCGCTCGATGGTCTCGTTGATGTTGGCGATCGCAGTGTCGGTGCTCTGGCGGTACACGTCGGGCTCGGGAGGCAGGTCCCACACCCATCTGCCGATGCGGCCCCGGATGCCGGCCTCGACCAAGCCGTCCATCACCTCGTCGGTGAAGCGGATCGTGCCCGCCTCGAGGAACGTGGTGGTGCCCGACTTGAGCATCTCCACCGCGGCGAGTTGGGCCGAGAGGCGCTCCTCCTCGGGCGTGTACACCGAGTAGAGGGGGCACAGCCACATGAACACGTTCTCCTCGAAGGGCGTGTCGTCGGGCACATAGCCCCGTGTGAGGGGCTCGCCGGTGATGTGGATGTGGGTGTTGACCAGGCCGGGGGTGACCACGAACCGGTCACCGCCAACGGTCTCGGCCGCTTCGTAGGTCGCCTCCAGGTCCGACGCCTTGCCGACCGCGACGATCTCGCTCCCCCGCAAGGCCACCGCCCCGTGGCGGATGATGTCACGGGTCGGGTTCATGGTGACCACGTACCAACCCTTGATGAGAGTGTCTATTGCTTCTCGTGTAGTCATAATGCTTCCCAGTTACAATGTGATCTTTGCCAGACTAGGATCGCAATCCGCTACCGGAGGTGCAACATGTCCCAGACAGTCGACTCCAAAGCATCGGCGCCGTCGCCCCCCACTTGGGGGGAGACGTCCCCAGGCGATCAGTACCACCTCGTCGTCGAGCGCGACGACGGAACCTGGATCGCCGCCGACATCGCCGCTGCGGCCATCGGCATCGGCGCCACGCTCCCCGAGGCGCTCGCGATGTGGTCGGAAGTGGCCGAGGGAGCCTTGCGCGACCTCCGGGACGAGAACAGCTCGGAGGGACCGCCTCACCTGACAGCCCGCATGAAAGGCGTGCTGTCGTGGCTGGAGGAGGTTCTCAATGGCGGAGTTCAGGATGAATGAGGTCAGGCAGCGCTACCGGCACAAACTGGGCTTGAGGGAGCGCATCGGCTCGGGACACTACCTGTACGAGATCGTGTCGCCTGGCGGCATCCGCATAGGCCGCACGGCCCTGTCCCGCGGGCGCGCCCCGATCGGCAAGCGACTCCGGGCCAGAATCGCCCGGCAGTTCGGCATAGCGGCCAGCGACTGGGACGACCTGATCGACTGCCGGCTGAGCGCCGAGGACTACTTCGCCCGCTTCGACGACCCGCCGAAGCCAGACCGAGGACTTCGGGGCTTGGAGGCCACGTAGGCGAACTGGAAGCCGATGGGCTCGATGAGGCGGACCGCCTCGAAGCCGGCGTCTCTGAGCCAACCGGTGGCTGCGTCGGTGGTGACGCCGAATCCGTTCACGGTGCTGGCCATCATCGTCATGCCCATCAGCACGGCATGCGGGTTGGTCTTGTGGTTGGGACCGACGAAGTAGTCGGCCAGCACGACCCGACCCTCGGGGCGCAGGGCTGCGAAGGCCCGCTCCACCAGGCGGCGGGCACCGTCCGATCCCTCGGTGCGGCAGATGTGGCCGAGCACGACGATGTCGTAGGCGCCGTCGACCAGGGCGCCCCGCCCGCACCCAAGTCGAGGATGCGGGGAGCGGCCAGCGCGCTGTAGCGCAGCTGCCGGTCGGCCCGGGTGGCGCAGCGCCACATGGTGGTGAACGTCCCCTCCACCAGCGGCACGTAGAAGGCGGCCGGGTCGTCGTCGATCGGGGTGGCGGGCCGGCCCGAGCGCACGGTGTCGGCCAGGCGGGTCCAGTTCTCATGCGGGCCGGGGGCTACAGGGATGAGCCCCGCCATCGAGGCCGCGCCGTCAACAAGCAGGTACCGGCGGGCGGCGTCGTTGAGCCTGAAGTGATCGACCACCCGGTCGAGCAGGCCCAGCGCCACCACCGAGTCCAGCAGCGCCTCCAGGTGCAGCGCCGGGAGACCAAGACGCTCGGCCAATGCCTCCGCCCCCATGCCTGCGCCGGTCGAAGCCTCGTCCAATGCCTCGAACACGCCCAGCTCCAGGGTGGCCAGCAGCACGTGGTAGCGCCCCAGCCCCTCAATGGCCGCCCACACCGGCGCCGCCGCGGGCGGCTTGAAGTCCGTGAACGGCCGCCCCACATGGACCATGGTGTGGGTCTTCTTCAACTCCGGATAGGGAGCATCCCGGTAAGCCTCAGCCATGGGTCGAGATGTTTGTAGTTCGCAATTTAGCATTCATGATGAATATGCTAAGAGTGCAACAACAAATATGAGAGGCTGAGCGCGATGGTTGAATGGCAGCCACAGCCGAGTGACTACCACACGGTATTCACCGAACAGAACCCCTGGCGGTCGTCCGGCACCGTGCCAACGGCGCTGGCGCCCGACACTGAGCGATCCCTGGCGCAGGTCCTGTGGAAGCGGCTCCTCAACAACGAGCCCCGAAGACACCAGGTGATCCTGGGGCCGCGGCGAGTCGGCAAGACGACCGTGCTGTACCAGACCGTGCACCGTTTGATCAACTACGGCATCGACCCCGGTCGGATCTGGTGGCTCCGCATGGACCATCCGCTGCTGCTCGACAACAGCCTTGGAGACTTCGTCGGAGCGCTGCTTCGGGGCTCGGGCGCGACCGCCGAGAACCCGCTCTACGTGATGCTCGACGAGATCGTCTACGCGAAGAAGTGGGACCTGTGGCTCAAGACGTTTCATGACGACCAGTGGCCGGTGCGAATCGCAGCCACGTCCAGCAGCACCGCAGCACTTCGCAAGCAGCGCCGCGAGAGCGGCATAGGCCGCTGGGAAGAGCACCACCTGCTTCCCTGCCGGCTTGAGGAGTACTTGAACTTCGTCGGGATTGCCAATGCACTAGCACCGGACAGCACTCTGGCCGACACGCTGACCTCACTGCCTCCAGAAGGCCGCATTGACCCAACACTCAAGTCGGCACGAACGTTCCTTCTGCTCGTGGGCGGCTTCCCGGAACTGCTGATGGGGACGATAGCCGACGAGCCGGGCACGGTCTCTGACGACGACGTCGCGAACCACGTCCTGGCGTCGCAGAGGATTCTCCGCAGTGACGCGGTGGACCGTGCGGTCCATAAGGACATCCCCCAAGCGGCAAACGTCGAGAACCCAATGATGCTCGAACGACTGCTGTACACACTCGCTGGCCAGGTGACTGGAATCCTCTCACCTACCAAGATCGGCCAGCAGTTGGGCATCGCGCAGCCGACATTCGACCGGTACCTGTCATATCTGGAGCAGGCATATCTCGTATTCACACTCGCGAACTACTCGGCTTCCGAAGCCGGTGTGCAACGGCGGGGGCGCAAGTTGTACTTCGTGGACAGCGCAGTTCGAAACGCTGCGCTGCACCGCGGCCTTGCCCCCCTCAGCGACCCCGACGAGCAGGGCACACTGCTAGAGAACCTTGCGGCGACGACAGTCAACACGCTGGCCGCCCACGCCGGAGTGCGGCTTCACCACTGGCGGGATGGCAACCGCGAGGTAGATCTGATCTACAACGATCCACGCCAGCCGCTCGCGTTCGAGATCGCATCGTCACCGAGCCACACCCTCAGCGGCCTTGAGGCCCTCATCCAACGCCATCCCCGCTTCCACGGCCATAGCTACCTGGTCGCTCCTCAGGCCGCCGTCATCCAACCCCACGAAGACAGCAGAGGCATCGGCATGCTGCCACTCGACACCTTCCTGCTGGCCGTCGGCGCCCAAGCCCACCAAGCCATGCTCGCCCGCCTCGGAGTCACCGCCTGAGCCCACAGCTCGTCCGGCATCAGATGTTCACGGCGAATCGGTGAGGAGGTGGGCGACCAGCCGGGCCGTGCCGTTCAGAACGCGACTTCGGCCGTCGTTGCAGGCGACCAGCGCGGCGCGTCGGCGTTCGCCGTCGATGAGGGCCGCCGCCGACCACATCGTGTTGGAACCCTGCATCGCGTATCCGACGCCCGGCATGACGCCCGTCCTGCGCCAACCCATGGCCATCCCGTACTCGGCGTCCTGAGGGCCTCGCAGCAGGCGCTCAACTGTGTCGTCGCGTAGCAGGTTCGAGCCTCCGACCATGAAGACCCGAATGAACCTGGCCCAGTCGGCCATGGTGATATGCATCGTTCCAGCCGCTGACAGCAATGCGGGGTTGTCGCTGAAGGGATCGGAGGGGTCGGCCGGCGGTCCGGCGAGGAGGCCGATGCCGCCGAGGCGGAGCCGCGCCGCATGACCCCACACCTCACTCGGTGGGCCGAAACCAGCAGTCTCGATGCCCAGAGGCGCCAGCACATGGGTATTCAACGCCTGCTCGAATGTTGCTCTAGCCAAACGATCAATGGCCGCACCGACGATGATATATGCGAGATTCGAGTAGCGGAACCGACCCGGCTGATCCGGCGAATCTCGCAATGCCCGCCTAGCAGCGTCAGTGCGCTGGGCGGCCAAGGGGCGAGGATCGTCCCATGCTTGACTCATCTGACCCGGGCTGAGATCAGCGCTGACTCCGGCCCGGCACAACAGGACTGAGTCAACGGTTTGGCCAGCCCAATCACGGTGAATGTCGCTGCCGAGGTCAGCCAGAGCCTCCGACAGCGGCATGTCCCACTCGGCGTGGCCGCGCTCCACCAGGCACGCCCACAAGGCGGCCGTGAAGGTCTTCGTGCACGAACCGATGTGCCATCGATCCGATGCCAACGCGGCACCTTGGCTGCCACGCCGCCGGACTCCGTCCACATCCACCTCGACAGGGCCATCGATACCGACCACAGCCGCAGCCACCGCAGGAGCCCGGTGTCGCTTTGCGAACCGTTGGAGAAGCTCGTCCGAGGCGCCAGACACCCGATCCGCCTACCAGGGACGCAGGATCTCGACGCGGTCGGTCATGACCTCGTCGGATGCGGTAAACAGGGGTAGCTCGAGCTGTTCAGCGAGGATCAACGCCGACCAGGAATCGAGCGCGTCGACGGCATTCAGTCCGGCCCGGGTGAGCGTCTCCGCCACGATCGTTCGGACCGGGAACCACTCATCCACGACCGACAACACCAACCCCGTCTCCACCCGAATCGTCTCCGGCCGTCCCTCGTAGCGGGCAGCCAAGAACCGTCCGACGGTTACCGACGACCAGTCAAGAGCCAGCAGCTCGGAGCCGGGTAGGGGCTCACCTTCGAGGGTTCCCGCTGCGGCCAGGACCCCGCCCGCGTCGCAGACGACACTACGTGGCATCGACGTCGCGCAGTCGCTACCGGATGGCTGAGAACTCTGCTCGGCTCACGGGCTCGCGGCCGCTGGCGAATCCACCCACACTATTATACCAAACTGGTAGAAGACCGTCTAGCTATCGCCGGACAGGGTATAGTAACGTTGCTACTTTAGAGGAAACGGACTATGCCTTCACCAGTGCGAACCATGAGCAGCCGCGAGTTCAATCAATCGACGGGGACTGCGAAGGTTGCGGCCTTGACCGGGCCTGTCTTCGTGACCGACCGGGGCCGCCCCTCCCATGTACTGCTGAGCTACGACCACTATCGCCGGCTCAGCAACGGCACCAGGACGCTGGCTGACGCGATCGGCGGCACCCCGGCGGCCGGTGATGCCGAACTCGAGGTTCCCGAGCGCGGTTCGGTCGCTCAGCCCGCAATCTTCGAGTGATGCACCTGCTCGACACCAATGTGGTCTCGGAGATACGCAAGGTGGCATCGGGCAGGGCCGACCGGAACGTCGCCACTTGGGCGCGCAGCATCGATGCCGCCCAGACGTACCTATCGGTGATCACCATCGGCGAATTGGAGCACGGCGTGCTGCTGGTCGAGCGCCGCGACCCCGACGCCGGCGAAGCATTGAGGCACTGGCTCGACAACGACGTGTGCAGCGAGTTCGAGCAGCAGATCCTCCCTGTCGATACCGCGGTTGCCCGCCGGGCGGCGGCCCTGCACGTGCCCAACCCGGCCCCTGTCGCCGACGCCCTGATCGCAGCAACCGCCCTGAGCCATGACATGGTGCTCGTCACCCGCAACGCCAGGGACTTCCACCGCTTCGAGGAACTAAGGGTCCTCAACCCCTGGAGCCAGCAGTAGCCGAGCGGTGACCGGGCGGGTCCCTGGTAGCCCACGGCCACAAGGGCATTCTCCGGGTCGCAGTAGGGTGCGCCGATGGAGCACTATCGCAAGGCACAGCCCTCACCCGACGAGCGGGCCGCCAACGCAGCGCTGCCGGGGTTCATCGTCGGCGCGACGGATTGGCTCCGACAGATCTGGGACGAGCGCTCGGCCTTCACCAGCAAGCCAGCGCTCGTCCTCTGGGGGAACAAGGACATCGCTTTCCGGACCAAGGAACTCGATCGCTGGAGGGCGGAACTCACCGATCGCGAGGTGCACGACTTCCCCGATTGCGGCCACTTCCTCGCCGAAGAGGCTCCGGAGCGGATCCTGCCGCTCCTACAGACCTTCATGCAGTAGGGATGTCTACGGTGGCGATCAGGCCGTTCAGCAGGAGGCGCAGGGTCGCTTCGTGATGGTCGGCGGGGCGGCCGGCCTCCATCGCCTCGGTGACCAGCGGGAATTTGTCCTGGCGGTTGTTGATCTCCACGCCCACCTCAGTGTTTAGGGCCGCGCCGATGCAGTAGTCGTCGATGGCGAACAGGAAGCGGGCCGAGTCCTGGGCCGAGAGGCCGGCGCTCCGCAGGCGCTCGTGCATCCGCTCGTAGTAGGTGAGGGACGGATCGGTCCTCGCGGGCCGGGTGGCCAGCGCCCCCATCATGTTGGGATGCCGCTGCAGCGCAGCGAGGAACGCGAGGGTGCCGCGGTAGACGGCCTCAGTCCAGTCGGGATGGTCGAGGGCGCTCAGATCCACGCCGGCCAGGACCCGAGCATTCAGTGAGTCCAGTAGCTCGTCCCGGCTCGAGATGTGGTTGTAGAGCGACGCCTGGCCCACGCCGAGCCGCTTGGCGATGGCCCTGGTCGTCATCGCCGACATGCCGCTCTCGTCGACGATGACCATGGCTGCGTCGACGATTATCTCCTTCGACAGCAGCGGCTCTGATGGACGGCCCACGCCGAGAGGCTAGGGCGCAGCCACGTGGCTCGGCATCCGCTTGCACTGCGCCCGAAGGCTTCCTATTATAACGATCAATGATCGTTTTAGGGTGCGGCAGTGGCTGAGGGGCTCCGACTCCGCAACGTCTCCAAGACGTTCACGACCCCGGAGGGCGGCGTGGTGCGCGCCCTCGACGACGTGTCCCTCGACGTGGGCAGCAACGAGTTCGTCGTGCTCCTCGGCCCCTCCGGCTGTGGCAAGACGACACTGCTGCGAACCATCGCCGGGCTGGAGAACGTCGACTCGGGCCACATCCATCTAGGCGGTGAACGGCTCGACGCCGAGCCGCCGTTCCGCCGAGCCGTCAACACGGTCTTCCAGAGCTACGCCCTGTTCGGATTCCTGACCGTGGAGCGCAACATCGCGTTCGGGCTGGAGATGGAGAAACTGCCCAAGGCGGAGATCAGAACGCGCGTCGCCGAGATGCTCGACCTGGTCGAGCTCTCAGGGTTCGGCAAGCGGGCCCCCGCCCAGCTGTCCGGTGGCCAGCAACAGCGCGTGGCCCTAGCCCGCGCCCTGGCCAAACGTCCGCAACTGCTGCTGCTCGATGAGCCGCTGGGAGCCCTCGACCTCAAACTCCGCCGCCAGATGCAGACCGAGCTCAAGCGGATCCAGCGCTCGACCGGAATCGCCTTCGTGTTCGTCACCCACGACCAGGAGGAGGCGCTGGCCCTCGGCGACCGGATCGCCGTGCTCAACGAGGGGCGGATCATCCAGGTCGGCACGCCGCAGGAGATCTACGAGGCCCCGGCCAACCGGTTCGTGGCCGACTTCATCGGAGAGACGAACCTCCTGCCTATCGAGTACGACGGTGCCGGGACCCTGACGGTGGCGGGCCAATGGGAGCTCGACATCGCTGAGGTCCGCGGCGCCGACGAGGCCGCGCTCGCAAGCGCGGGTCCAATGGTGCTGGCCGCGAGGCCCGAGCGGGTGAGGACCGACCCCGACGGCGACCTGCAGGGGGTTGTTGTCGAGGCCGCCTACCTGGGGGCGGACATCCATCTGACCGTCGACCTCGGCGAGGGCCTGCACATCAACGCCAGGACGGATGCGGAGGGCCCGAATCCCGCCGTCGGCGACTCGATCGCCATCCGCATCAACCCCCGGCACACAAGGATCTTGACGGCGTGAGGATCGGCACCCGACGGCTCGCGTCCCCCGCACTGGTCTTTGTCGCGTTCATGGTCGGCGGGCCGATGGCAGTCATCGTCTGGTACTCCTTCAGGACCCGGGGCCCTGGCGGCGTGGGGGTGGGCGACGGGTTGACCGTCGACGCCTACGAGCGGCTCGTCGTGACCGAGGACTTCGCCGGCAATGTCGGCTTCGACCCGACCTACCTCGACGTGATGTGGTCGTCGATCCTGCTGGCCGCCGCAACCATGCTCATCGCGCTGGTCGTCGGCTTCCCGACCGCGGTCTGGATCTCCAACCGGCCCCGCCATCTGCAGCCGGTCTTGATCCTGGCGGTCACTATCCCGTTCTGGACCAGCATGCTGGTCCGCACCTACGCCTGGATCGTGATCCTGCGAGAGACGGGCCCGCTGGCATCCGCCTTCGACGCGGTCGGGATCGACGCCCCGCAGATGCTCAACACCCGAGGGGCGACCCTCGTGGGCATGGCCTACACGTTCCTGCCGTTCATGATCCTGCCCATCTACGCGGCCGCCGAGCGATTCGACCATCGCACCGCCGAGGCGGGACTCGACCTGGGCGGCACCCCGGCTGTCGTGCTGCGCAGGATCGTATGGCCATCGGTCCGCCCGGGCGTCGTCGCCGGCTGCCTACTGGTGTTCATCCCGGCTATCGGCGCCTTCCTGCAGCCCGAGCTTCTGGGCGGTGGCCGCTCCCTGATGATCGCCAACCTGATACAGCAGCAATTCGGCGCGTCCAGGAACTGGCCGTTCGGGTCGGCCCTCGCCATCCTGCTGCTCGTCGTGGTCGGCGTCGTCCTCGTAACGGCCCGCCGGGCTGCCCGCGGAGCGGAGCTGGTGCTGTCGTGAAGGGTCGGATCGACACTCGCCGCTATCCCGGCGTCACCACGACGGCCGGGCTGGCGTTCGCGTTCCTCTACGCGCCGCTCGCGGTCGTGATCGTCTACTCCTTCAACGCCGGTCCCATTGTGTCGCGCTGGGAGGGCTTCAGCCTGGTCTGGTACCGGGAGGTCCTCGAACGCGAGACCGTCCGCGACGCGGTGTGGGTGTCGCTGCAGGTCGCGGTAGCCGCTTCGACCGCCGGCACGGCCCTAGCGGTGCTCGCCGCGCTGGGGATCGTCTCCATGCTGAGGCGCGGATCGTCGCTGGCCGTGGGGTTCCTCGCCACACCCTTGCTGATCCCCGAGATCGTCACCGCCGTCGGCACGCTGTCGTTCTTCGTGCTCCTCGACCTCGAGCGGGGCATGGCCACCCTGGTGCTGGCTCACACCGCCTTCTGCATCCCGTTCGCCCTGCTCCCGATCCGGGCCCGGTTGGCGGAACTGGACCCGGCCGTGTTCGAAGCGGCCAGCGACCTCGGCGCGTCGGGCCTGCGGCTGTTCGGCAGGGTCACCCTTCCGCTGCTGGTCCCCGGGATCGTCTCGGGCGGCCTGCTGGCCTTCATCATCAGCCTCGACGACTACCTGATCTCGGCCTTCGTCGCCGGCCCAACGTCGACGACGCTGCCCATCTTCCTGTTCGGCCTCATCCGCAGGGGAGCAAGCCCGCTGATCAATGCGGTGAGCACTCTCCTGCTCCTGGTGACGATCGCAGTCCTGACCGCCTCATACATCACCGGCAAATGGAGGAAACACAAATGAATGGAGAACCCATGAATTCAAGGACCGCCTTGTGCATCGGCACACCCGATCGGCTCAGGAGAGGCCTGATCGCGCCCGTTCTGCTGGCGTTGGCCATGCTGGCCTCGGCGTGCGGATCGGACGACGAAGCCGAGACTTCGCAACCCGAGCCACCGGCCACCACGGCCGCACCGGCAGCCCCCAGCGACGACGGCGACATCGAAGAGCCGGCCGTCGAGCCCACCGAACCCACCGAGACGACCGGCGACACCCAAGCCTCCGAAGAGGTAGAGGAGCAGATCGGCGGGGAGGTGAACCTCTACAACTGGACGGACTACATATCCGAGGACCTGCTGGCCCGGTTCACCTCCGAGACCGGCATCGCGGTGAACCTGAGCAACTACGACTCCAACGAGACGATGCTCGCCACCCTCGCGGCCGGCGGCACCGGGTACGACGTGATCGTCCCGTCGGACTACATCATCCCGCTGCTCATCGAGCAGGACCTGATCCAGCCGATCGACGCCTTCGCCATGGAGAACGCCGCCAGCATCGATCCGGCTTTCCTGAACCCCTACTTCGACGACGGGCGGGTCTACACCGCGCCCTATCTCTACGGCACGACAGGCCTCGCCGTCGACACCTCGCAAGTCCCGGATCCGCCTGACTCGTGGGCCGAGTTCTTTGCTGTCCCCGAAGGCTCCCACGGCTCGATCGGGATGATGAACGACCAGATCGAGGTGACCCACGCGGTGCTGCGCGCTGTCGGAGCCGCTCCGTGCTCGACGGACCCAGCCGACTACGGGCGGGCCGAGGAGCTGCTCGACGGGTTCAAGCCGTCGGTGTCGGTGATCAACTCCGACGGGATCATCGAGCGGATGGCGGCCGGCGAGAACTCGATCCACATGGAGTGGAACGGAGCGGCCTACCGGTCGTGGCTCGAGAACCCGAGCCTCGTGTACGTCTATCCGAGCGACGGTCTGACGCTGTGGCAGGACAACTTCGCCGTCCCCACCGGCGCGCCGAACCTCGAGCAGGCCAAGGTGTTCATCAACTGGATGATGGACCCGCGCAACATCGCCGAGGCCACCAACTGGAACGCGTACGGCAACGCCATCGTGGGCAGCGACGCCTTCGTCGATCCCGATCTTGCGTCGAGCCCGATGGTCGTGCCCGGACCGGAGCAGTTGGCGTTCGCCGCGCCGGTGGAGTCCTGTTCCGTGGAGGCCATCGACCTCTACGACCGCCTCTGGACCTCGTTCCGGTCCTAGCAGTCCGATGCCCCCCACCGATCCCCCAGCAGGCGGCGCCCGCGCGCCTCGCCCGAGCAGCGTCCCGGACGGCACCAGCGGTCCGAGCGACTTGAGTCGAGCCGCGGGCCGCCATCTGTGGAGCCACTTCAGCGCACCGTCGGACCTGCGAATCATCGAGCGCGGCGACGGCTGTTACATATGGGACGAATCCGGCCACCGGCTGCTGGACGGCCTGGCCGGCCTGTTCGCCACCCAGGTCGGCCACGGCCGGCAGGAGCTGGCCGAGGCGGCCTGCGAGCAGATGAGCCGGCTGGCCTACTTCCCGATGTGGGGCTATGGGCATCCATCCGGTGTTGAGCTCGCGACCCGGCTGGCTGGGCTCGCGCCCGGCGACCTCAACCGCGTGTTCCTCACCAGCGGCGGGAGCGAAGCAGTCGAGTCGGCATGGAAGCTGGCCCGCCAGTATTTCACCGCCATCGGCGAACCGGCGCGTCACAAGGTGGTCAGCCGCAATCTCGCCTACCACGGCACGTCGCTGGGAGCGCTGTCGATCACGGGTCTGGCATCGATCAGGACCGCCTTCGAGCCGCTCGTTCCGGGCGCGGTGAAGGTGGCCCACACCGACGAGTACCGCAATGGCCGCGGCTGCGGGCACGAAGGTGAGTGCCTGTGCGCGGCCGAGGAGATCGAGCGGGCGATCCTGCGGGAGGGACCGGAGACGGTGGCCGCGGTGTTCCTCGAGCCCGTGCAGAACTCGGGAGGCTGCTACGTCCCGCCGGACGGATACTTCCAGCGGGTCCGCGAGATCTGCGACACCCACGGCGTGCTCCTCGTGTCAGATGAGGTGATCTGCGGTTTCGGTCGGCTCGGGCACATGTTCGGCGCCGAGCGGTTCGGGTACCAGCCCGACATGATCACCATGGCAAAGGGCCTGACCTCCGGCTACGCCCCCCTCGGGGGAGTGATGATCAGCGACCGGATTACTGAGCCCTTCGCAGCCGCCAAGCGGGAGTTCAACCACGGCTTCACCTTCGGGGGTCACCCCGCGGCCGCGGCGGTGGCGCTGGCCAATCTCGACATCATCGAGAGCGAGGACTTGCCGGGCCGGGTTCGCAGTTACGCCGCGGACTTCCGAGCTCGGCTCTCGACGCTGTGCGATCTCCCTATCGTGGTCGACCTCCGAGGGGACGGATACTTCCTGGCGTTGCAGCTCGACGCCGGCAGCCCGTCCGATTCCCGAGAGGCTCAGGCCCACGCGGTAGCGGTGTCGAAGTATCTCACCGATCGGATGTACGAGCTCGGACTGACGTGCCGGGCCGCGGCGCGAGGAAGTGAGCCTGTGATCCAGCTGTCGCCACCGCTCATCGCCGGGCCGGAGCAGTTCGATGAGATCGTTGAGCCGATGCGTGCCGCGCTGATCGCTGCCATGGGAGAATTCGCTGCATGACCGACGTGCACACCGATCCGGACCGATTGTGGTCGCGGCTGATGGCCATGGCCGAGGTGGGGGCGACCCCGGCAGGGGGCTCCAACCGCCAGGCGCTCTCCGACGACGACAAGGCGGGCCGGGACCTGTTCATCGGCTGGGCCGAGCGGGCGGGCTGCTCCATCGAGCTCGACGGGGTGGGCAACCTCTTCGCCCGCCGGCCCGGCACCGACGCCACCGCCCCGCCGGTCGTGGTCGGCAGCCACCTCGACACCCAGCCCACCGGCGGGCGCTTCGACGGCGTGTACGGCGTGCTCGGCGGTCTCGAGGTGGTCGAGGCGCTCAACGACGCCGCGGTCCAGACCCGGGCGCCGGTCGAGGTGGCGGTGTGGACCAACGAGGAGGGATCCCGCTTCGCGGTGTCGATGATGGGCTCCGCGGTATGGGCCGGCGTGCTGGACCTGGAGTCGGTCCGGGCCCTCACCGACCGCTCCGGGACCAGCGTCGGCGCCGAGCTCGACCGCTTGGGCTGGGCCGGCACCGCGGCCTTCGGCAAGCCGCTGCGCGCCTACCTGGAGCTGCACATCGAGCAGGGCCCGATCCTGGAGGCGAGCGGCTCGTCGATCGGGGTGGTCACCGGCGTCCAGGGGATCCGCTGGTTCACGATCACTCTCGACGGCTTCCCGGCCCACGCCGGCACCACTCCGATGGACCGCCGCCGCGACCCGGCCCGGCCCCTGGCCGCGGTGCTGAGCGGGCTCTACGAGATGGCCGCGGCCCACGCTCCGCAGATCCGGGTCACACCGGCCCAGTTCCAGTCCGAGCCGGTGTCGCCCAACACGGTGCCAGCCAAGGTCACGTTCTCCATCGACATGCGCCACCCCGACCCGGCGGTGCTCGACGAGATGGAGTCCGGCCTGCGCGCCCTGGCCGACCGAGCCGCAGCGGAGCACGGCTGCGAACCGCACATAGACGTCATCAACGACTGCCCGCCGGTCGTCTTCGACGACGAGTGCGTGCAGGCCGTGGAGTCAGCCGCGCAGCGCTGCGGCTTCGCCTATGAACGGATCGGCTCCGGCGCGGGCCATGACGCCTGCCACGTCGCCCTGAAGGCTCCCACCGGCATGATCTTCGTCCCTTGCGAGGACGGGCTGTCCCACAACGAGGCCGAGTCGATCGAGCCCGCCGCGGCCGGTCGAGGCGCCGAGGTCTTGCTCCACGCCGCCCTGGACCTAGCCGGCACCGCCTCCTGAACCCCCGCCCCGCATTCTGTGTGCAGATTTCCGCCATAAGGACGCATTTCCGCACACAGAACGGCGAATAGCCGCATCCGCTCGCGGGCTGGCCTAGGGGCGCAGCAGGATCTTTCCGAAGAAGTCGCTGTCGAGCATCTTCTGCTGGGCCGCGGCCGCCTCCGGCAGCGGGAACTGGGAGTCGATCACCGCGGTGAACCGGCCCGAGCCCACGCGCTCGCAGAAGGTGTCCCACAGAGGCCCCATCTCGTCGGGCCGGTACGGGTCGGAGCCCATGATCGTCAGCCCGTTGTGGAACAGATGGCCCAGCGACCCGATGGTGGCGGTGTCGCCCGAGGCGTTGCCGCAGTTGACGAGCCGGCCCCCGATGGCCAGCGAGAACAGAGACTGGGTGAACAGCGCCGTGCCCACATGGTCGAACACCATGTCCACGCCCCGCCCGCCGGTGACCTCCATGGCCCAGCCGGTCACGTCGCCGGTGCGGTTGTTGAGCACATGGTCGGCGCCGATCTCGGCGGCCCGCTCGCACTTGGCGTCGGTCCCGGCGGTGGCCAGCACCGTGGCGCCGGTGTGCTTGGCCAGCTGGATCCCGGCCACCGACACCCCCGATCCAGCGGCGTGGATCATCACCGTCTCGCCCTCGGAGAGCCCGCCGGTGGCGAACAGGGCATGGCCGGCCGTGAGCCACACCGTCGGGAAGGTGGCCGCCTGGTCCAGCGAGATGTGGTCGGGCACCCGGTAGCAGTGCGACGCCGGAACCAGGCACTTCTCGGCATAGCCACCGTCGATGGTGCCGCCCAGGATGCCCAGCTCGCCGTAGAGGTCGCCCATGCCCGCGAGCTTTGAGTTGTCGGGCACGCCGGCCATCGACGGGTCGACCACCACCCGGTCGCCGGGCTGCCACTCGGTGACGGCGGCGCCGACCTCGGACACCACCCCGGCGACGTCCATGCCGGCTATGTGGGGGAAGGCGAACCCCGGCATGTAGTACCAGCCGTTGCGCTGAAGCAGGTCGAGCCGGTTGAGCGCGGTGGCCACGACCTCCACCACGACGTCGCCGTCGCCGGGCACCGGGTCGGCAACGTCGGTGTACTCGAGCACCTCGGGACCGCCCGAAGCGTGGTGCAGCATCGCCTTCATCGGGGCCTCCTCGCGACGAGCCGGACCGGCCTCGCCCTCACCGGGGCCTCCGGCGCGCCGACGGTTCGAGCGCTGGCGGGATCCAGTAGGTGTCGGCCGGGTTGATGTTCACGCCCGGCGCGACCACCGCGTCGATGGCGTCCAGTGTGCCCGGATCCAAGCGCAGGTCGCCCACCGCCAGCAGTTCGGTGAGCTGGGCCTCGGTGCGCGGCCCGATGATGGCGGCGGTGACCGAGGGATGCTCGAGCACCCACGCCAGAGCCATGTGCATCAAAGAGACTCCGGCCTCGGCTGCGATCCGGCTCAGCTGCTCGACCGCGTCGAGCTTGGCCTGGTTGCTCCCGTCGAAATGGTCGGGGTTCGTTGCACCCCGGCTGCCCGCCGGTGCCGGCTCGGCCCTGGTGTACTTGCCGGTGAGCCACCCTCCCGACAGGGGGCTCCATGTGATCACCCCCATGCCGTAGCGGGCGCACACTTCGAGGACGTCCCGTTCGATCCCGCGGCACATGATCGAGTAGGGCGGCTGCTCGCAGTGCGGGCCGATCGCGCCCGAGCGCTGGACCGCCCAGTGCGCCTCCACGATCTCGGAAGCCGGGAACGTCGAGGTGCCCCAGGCCCTGATCTTGCCGGCCCGCACCAGGTCGCTGAGCGCTTCGACCGTCTCGGAGATCGCAGTGTGCGGATCGGGGCGGTGGACCTGGTACAGATCGATGTAGTCGGTGCCGAGCCGGCGGAGGCTGTCCTCCACGGCGGTCATGATCCAGCGGCGGGAGTTGCCCTGGCGGTTGGGGTCGTTGTGATAGCCCACCGGGTGGTGGAACTTGGTGGCCAGCACCACCTCATCGCGACGGGCTGCCAGCGCGGGGCCGATGATCTCCTCGGTGGCTCCGTCGCCGTACATGTCGGCGGTGTCGACCAGGTTCAGCCCGGCGTCGAGGGCGTAGTGAACGATGCGGCGGCAGGCCTCAATGTCGGTGTTGCCCCACGGGCCGAGCACCATTGTGCCCAGCGCGAGGGGGTTCACCCGGACGCCGCTGCGTCCGATGGTGCGGAACTCCATGGCCGCCGGTGTCGCTGCGTTGCCGGGCTCGCTCGCCGCCTGACGCCGGCGAGCACTGCCGTCAGCGGTGCGTCAGCCGTGGCCCTCGTCGGGAGTGGCGCCCCACTCGATGACCTGCAGCATGTTGCCGTCGGGGTCGGCCACCGTGCCGATCAGACCGAAAGGCATCTGCTCCACCTCGCGCACCCAGGTCACGCCGTGGGAGTTGAGGTGCGCCTCCAGGTCGCGGCAGCCGCTCACGTCGAGGTTGAGGATGATCCGGTGCCCGTTCTCGTTGGAGCCCGACACCTCGCTGTGCTCCTCCACGAAGAGCTGGACTCCGCCGAAGACGAACGCGCCCATCTCGTTCTCGTCAGGCCCGAAGCAGGCCCGGTACCAGTCCTTCATGGCGTCGACCTGCGACGATCCCACGAGAATGCTGCCCAGATTGGGTGCTGACATTGGATTCCTCCTGAACTCACGAACTGATGGCCGGACGGTATGCCCACCGAGCGGGCCGGACCAAATCCGCCCGGCACGGTTCCGGCCCGGCTGTGTTCCCCGCTCTTGTTCGCTGCGCTCACGGGCCGCTCGGGCCTGCTGCTCGCTCTTGTTCGCTGCGCTCACGGGCCGCTCGGGCCCAGGGGCCTCGCTTAGCGCCTTGCGAATCCCGCACGGCTTGCCGCCTACCCGCTCGGCCTCTGGGCGGGTAGTGTCGCCGCAACAGGGGGTTGCCATGACCGAGACCGCTTCGCCACTTGCTGCGGTGTCGGCGGCCGAGCCGCCGCCGTCGCTGCTCACCCACATCGCGCTGCCCGTGCGCAGCCTCGACGAGACGCTCGCGTTCTACGAGAAGTTCACCACCCTGGTGAGGATCTCAGAGCGCCACGACGACGAGACCAAGATGCGGACCGCGTGGCTGGCCAACGAGCGCGACATCACCACCCCGGGGGCGGCCCGTTTCGTGATCGTGCTCATGGAGGGCGCCCTGCCCAAGCAGATCACCGGCGACATCGTCGAGGAATACGGGTTCTTGACGTCCATAGCCCACCTCGGCATCTCCCTCGACAGCCGCGCCGAGGTGGACGAGGTGGCCCGCCTGGCCGCCGAGGACGGGTGCCTGGTGCTCGGACCGATGTACCGCAATCCCGACGTGGGCTACATCTGCCTGATCAAGGATCCCGACGGCAACAACGTCGAGTTCTCGGTGGAGCAGGTCCTGGGCTGACCAGGCCCGGGCGGCCTCAGGCGTTCTTCTCGGAGGCCGATCCGGGCACGTAGGTGCCCTTGTTGCGCCACAGCACAACCTCGTTGCCCCACGGGTCGCGGAAGGCGGCGTGGCGGGCGTCGAACTCCTCCCAGTAGTACTCGTCCCACATCTTGGTGGCGCCCATCTCGATCGCGGCCGCGAGCTTGCCGGGCGGATCGTCCACCATCACGTAGATGCGGGGCACCGGCCCGCTCACCGGGGTGGTCTCCAAGTGGATGCCGAGGTTGGGCTTGACGCCCGGCAGCACCTCGTGGAACTCGCCGGCGGGACGGCGCTTGTACTTCCAGTCGAACAGCGTCTCGTAGAACTGCGAGGTGGCCTCCGGGTCGGGGGTGGGAAGGTCCACGAAGATGAGAGGGTTCACCATGCTGGTCGCTCCTTGGTGTCGGTCCAATTGTTCGTGATGAGACTCAGGCGGTCGCCTCGCGCCACGCTAGACCGATCCCCTCAGCCAGGAGACAGCGGCGCGGCACCGATCCCGCTCTCAGCCCTCCAGCCGGGCCGCAGCGGCGTCCCCGAGGGCAACGAACCGCTCGTACCCGACGCGATAGGCCTCGTCGGGCGACGGCTCGATGCGGGTCGTCGCCGCGAGTGGCCACGAGTCCATGCTCGTAGCGCCGATGCCGTCCCACCAGTCCAGAGCCGCTCCCGCCGCGAGAGCGCAACCGTGGGCCGAGAGCTGTTCGGGCCTCTCGGGAACCTCCACCGGCACCTCCAGCACCGATGCCTTGATCGAGCACCACAACCGGCTGCGGGCCGGCGAGCCGGCACAGCACATCACGTCCATCGTCACGCCTGCCGAACGCAGTTCTTGCTGTATGTGCCTCAGACCGAATGCCGCGCTCTCCAGGACCGCCCGCGAGATCTCGGCCGCGCCGGAACCGAAGCTGAGACCGTGGATCTCCCCCCGCAGCCGGGGCGCCCAGCGCGGCGCCCTCTCGCCGTCGTGGTAGGGCAGCACGAGGACGCCGCCCGCCCCCGGTGGCACCGACGCGGCCAGCGACAGCACCTCGACGAGGGGGCGACCCGAAACGGCCGACCACCAGTCGAGCAGCTCCCCGTGCCCGTTCACCGGACCGCCCACCACCTCCACTCCGGCCACGGGGCTCAAATACCCCATCAGGGTGGAGGGACGCTCCGCCACGGCGACAGCCACGCCGATCCCGCCCGTCCGACCCCCGGGGTCGTGGCCCCGGCCGGGAGTGCCGAGGCCGCCGGCCCAGAAGCTCATGTAGGCGTCGTTGGAGGCGCTCACCAACGGAGTGCCCGCGCCGACGCCCAGCGAGCCGTCGCAATAGCCGACGACCACACCCACCGAGACAGCCTCGCCGTAGCCGGGTATCTCCTCCTCGCCGGGCCAGAGTCCCTGCACGTCGCCTGCCCCCAGACAGCGCAGTGCCCAGTCCCAGATCTGGGCACCGGCCACAGGCCGGTCCGACTCGCGGCGCAGGAAGTCGAGTTGGGCCAGGTGCTGCTCGGTCCGGTCCAGGCCGTTGCCGGCGGGATGGCTGCACGTCACCGCCATCCCCACGGTGCCGGTCCCCGCCCCCGGGGCCGCCAGGGGCACGGTGGTGGGGCTCTGGCCGCCGATGCCGACAGCCGCTATCTCCAGACCGGCCTCGCCCACCCGGGCCAGCAGCCGTGCCAGGCCGTCGAGCCATGCGGCAGGATCGGCCCGACCCGGAGGCCACGACCCGGCCCCGTCGAAAGGCTCGTACATCCACAGCCTCACGCACCCGCCGCGAGCCAGCGCCACCGCGCGCGCCCCGCCAGTCCCCAGATCGACGCCGACGACGACCGGGCTCACCGCGACGGGTCCCCCACTGCGCCCAGCGTGAGCCTCAGCCCACCATCACCCGATAGACGGGCTGCGACACCGCCAACGCCAAAGCGTCGGCGACGTCAGCCAGGCCGTAGCGGGCGGTCACCAGACGATCGAGGTCAGCGCCCAGCGCGCCGGATTGCAGCAAGCCCGCGGCCGTACGCCAGTCCTCGGGCTCGTGACTGAACACTCCGATGATCGACAGTTCGTGGTGGTGGATGCGGTCGGATCCCACAGAGGCCACGACGTCGCGGGGGAAGGCCCCGTAGAGCACCGCCGTGCCCGCGTCGTCGCACAGGTCCAGGGCGAGCTCCACCGCCCCAGGCGCACCCGCGGTCACGAACACGACATCGTGCTGGCCGAGCCACCCGGTCAGATCGTCGGGTGGGGCGACCCGGTCGGCTCCGGCCTCGGCCCCCTCGGCTCGGCGCGACTCGCTCACATCTATGAGGCCCACCTCCGAGGCGCCCCAGGCCCGGCACAGAGCCAGGTGGAGACGGCCCATGTAGCCCGCGCCGATCACGGCCACCCGGTCTCCGGCCCGGAAACCGCCCAACCGCACCGAGTGCACCACACAGGCCAGCGGCTCGCCCATGGCGGCCTGCTCGACGGGGATCTCGCCGACGCCATAGGTCTGGGCCGCGGCCACTCTCACCGCCTCGGCCAGACCAGCGCCCATGGAGATGGTGCCGTCGCTCAGCGTCCCGCCCTGGGGTCGCTTGCACAGGGCGCTGCGGCCCCGCCGGCACATGTGGCAGGTGCCGCACCGGGTGAGCAGGTCCATCGTGACCAGGTCGCCGACCCGTGGGGTTCCCGGCAGGGACGCCACCCCCTCGCCGACCTCGATCACCCGGCCGGCGGCCTCATGGCCCGGGGCGACGGGATACACCGGCTTGGTCCCGTCGAACAGGCGCCGCTCCATCGTGCACAGACCGCAGGCGCCCACCTCGACGAGCACATCGGTGGCACCGACTGGGGGCCGAGGCTCGTTCCGGAGCTCGACCGCTCCCGGTCCGGTGACGACGGCGACCTGCATTGACGCTCCTACTTCGCTCCGTGCTGACAAGTGTGGATGGACATTGCTAGCAGGGTGATGTACCCGCGCAGGGACCGGGGGTTAGGGACACGGGATGTGGGGCCATAGATGCGGCACCTCCAGACCGGCTCTCGCCAGCAGCGACCTCTGCGCCTCGGCGGCCTCGGCGTGCAAGGAGGCGATGTCGACGGTCACGCAGGCGCCGTCGCGCACCACGGGCCGGCCCGCCACCACCACGTCGCGCACGGAGCGCCCGTCGGTGCCCCAAACGAGCTGCAGGACCGTCTCGCCCCGCGGGGCCCAGGACACCGAGGACGTGTCGTGCACCACGACGTCGGCCTGCTTGCCGACCTCCAGGCTGCCGATCCGATCGTCCATGCCGATGGCGGCCGCGCCCGCGATGGTGGCCAGCTCGAACGCAGTGTGGGCCCCGAAGCGCTCGGGATCGACGCGGGTGTCGCGGGCCAGCCCCGCGGCCAGCGCGGCCACCCTCAGGATGTCCGAGGTGTCGCCCGCGTTGGAGGCGTCGCAGCCCAGCGCCACCCGCCCGCCCCGCTCCACGATCTCCGCGTGGCGGCCCTGTCCGGCCACCCCCTGACCCAGGCGCAGATAGGCCCACGGGCAGTAGGCGATGGCGGTCGACGTTTGCAGCACCAACTCCACCTCGGAATCGTCGAGCCACACGCCGTGGGCCACCAGCAGATGTGGTCCGAGCACGCCCAGCGCATCGAGATGAGCCAGGGGACGGCGCCCGGTGCGGGCCAGGTACCGCTCGGGATCCGACGAGGTGGGCGACATGTGCATGGTCAGACCGGTGCGGCGCTCTCGGGCCAGCTGAGCGGCACCGGCCAGCAGCTCGTCGGAGGCGAGGTCGTGGCCCACCAGCGTCACCCACCCCTCGATGAGCCCGCCTGATCCCAGAGCGTCCACCACGCCGCGCTGGCGTTCGAGCACCTCTGTGGCCGGCCCGGTGAAGGGACCCTCTTCGATGTCCCACCCCCAGGTGCCCATCGTCCCGCGGATGCCGGCCCGGCGCATCCCGGCCGCGGCCCTGAACGGGTTGGCCACCGTTCCCGCCTCCACCACTGTGGTCACCCCGTTGATGAGGTTCTCGACCGAGGACAGCACCGCGGAGAGCTCGTCGTCATCGCCGGTGTGGACCCCGTGGGCCGGCACCGACCACTCGAAGATCGAGGCTCCGGGGGGCAGCAGATCAGGGATGCAGCTGCGGATGAGAGGATCGCCGGTGAGGTGCTGGTGGGCGTTGACCATTCCCGGCGTGACCACGCATCCGGCGGCGTCGATCACGTCGGCCTCGGGATAGCGGCCGGCCAGCTCCGTACTGGAGCCGACCGCGACGATCGAGTCGCCGGCTACCGCCACCGCACCTCCGACGAGCACCTCCCGGCCCGCGTTCATGGTCACGACGTCGCCGCCGGATACAAGCAACGTCGCGCGAGCCGGCGGTGCAGCCTTCGCCGTGGTCTCGGCCCCCGCCGTGGTCTCGGCCCCCATCGCAACCGAGCATAGGCCGCGGGGCTCGCGCGAGAATCAGCGGGTGCGGCACCGACCGGCCCCTTCGATCCTGCAGCATCGGCCCCCTACGACCTGTAAGGCGCGACGTTGATCCTGAATCCGGGCCAGGGCCGCATCGACGGCGAGCACTACCTCCCGGTCAGCCCGGAGACCTGCCGGTGGGGTTGGTGGCCCAACCGGCTCACCGCCCCGGTGCTGTCGGTAGCCGACGGCGCGGTGGTCACCGTGGACACCCTGTCGCACGAGGGGATCCTCGAGGACCAGGGTCGCGATCCCGCCTCCTTCTTCGGCGCCCGGGGCGTGGAACCCGGCGGGGTGCTAACCGACGCGGTGGAGATGGCCCGCGACGTGCCACACACGTTCGGCGCCGACGGCCCCCACGTCGTGACCGGACCCATCGAGGTCCAGGGGGCCGAGCCCGGCGATCTGCTGCAGGTGGACATGCTGGGCTTCGCCCTGAGGGTGCCCTACGGCGTCACCTCCAACCGTCACGGCCTCGGCGCGCTGGGCGGTGAGATGCCCGACGGGACCGAGCCAGCCGAGACCCTCACACCCGGAACGCCCCACGGCACGGTGTCGGTGTTCACCGAGGTGGAGGGCGACGCCGGCGAGGGCACGGCCGTGCTGCGCTACGGAGACGGCCGGGCCGTGCGCTATCCGATCGCCCCCTTCCTGGGAATGATGGGAGTGGCGCCCGACACGGCCGAGCCTGTCGCCACCCGCCCGCCGGGCCGCCACGGCGGCAACCTGGACATCAAGCACCTTGTCAGCGGCACGACCCTGTACCTGCCGGTGCAGACACCCGGCGCCGGTTTCGCGGTGGGCGATCCGCACTTCGCACAGGGCAACGGCGAGGTGGCCCTCACCGCGCTGGAGGGCTCGCTGCGATCCGATCTGCGCCTGTCGGTGCTGCGAGGCCCCGAAGCCCGGCAGGCCTGCGGGCTGATCGAGAACCCCCTGGGCGAAACCGCAGACCACTGGGTGCCGGTCGGACTGCACGCCGATCTCAACGAGGCGATGCGAGAGGCGGTCAGAGAGGCTCTGCGCTTCTGCGAGAGCCGGCTCGGCCTGCCCCGCCACATCGCCTACACCTATCTGAGCTGCGCGGCCGATTTCGAGGTCACCCAGGTGGTGAACGACGTCAAGGGCGTCCACTGCATGATCCCCAAGCGAGATTTCAGCTGAGCGCGTCGGATCTGGGCGCGTCGGGGCCCGACGTCGGCACGGTGCCCCGGATACGCAGCCAGCCCACAACGACCAAGGCAAGCACAGACAGGCCGACTATGGCCCAGGTCGGGCCGGATCCGGTGGCCTCGTACAGCCAGGCCGCGGGGAGCGCGGCCACGGCGGCCCCCGCGACCTCGGCCGCTCCCATCAGGCCCAGCGCGGCCGCCTGGCGCTGCTCGGGGACGGCCCGAGCCACGACCGCGTGGGCGGCGATGAAGCCGTAGCCGTCTCCGAAGCCCACCAAGACCATCGCGGCCACGATCGGGACCACGCCCGGCATCACGCCGTAGGTCATGGTCACGAGACTCACCGCGACGAGTCCCGCCATCGTCACCCGCACCGGTCCCACCCGGTCGGCCAGGCGTCCGGCTCGCGTTCCGACGAGCATTACCGGCAGCGCGACCACGGTGAAGGCGATGCCCGTCGCGACGGCGCCGGCACCCCGGTCGGCAAACATGACCGGCAGCACGGCCTCCCAGGCGCCGATCATCATGAAGTAGCCGCCAACCATGATCAGCGCGCCCTGCAGTCGCCTCATCGACAGCAAGTCGAACGACGTCAATCGTCGGGCCACGTCGAGCACACCGCGGTCGGGGGGCAGGCGCACCGCGACGGGTAGGAAGAGAAGCATGGCCCCGGCGAACACGGCGAAGGGCGCCCGGATCCCGCCAAGCCACACCAGCAGGGCCGTCATCACCGGTCCGAAGACGAACCCCGTGGTCTCGGCCACCACCATCCGGCCGAGGTTCTCACCGGCTCTGGCCGGATCGTGCACCGAGGCGGCCCTGCGCACCCCCGGAAGGATGAGGCCTCCTGCGAATCCCAGGACAGCGCGGCTCAGCACCCAGACCGCCAGACCCTCCGCGAAGACCATCATCAGCATGGCCGCTGCGCTAAGCGCGATCCCTGCGGCGGCCATCATCCGGGCGCGGCCCGCATCGGCGAGCCGGGCCAGGGTCACCTGCGACACGAAGGCGGCCACGAAACCGCTGGCCACCATGACGCCGATGCCGGTCCCGCTGAACCCAAACTGGTCGCGCAGCTCGCCGAGCACCGTGACGATCCCGCCGATGCCCGCGGCGGTCAC
Source organism: Candidatus Aldehydirespirator sp. (assembly GCA_965219165.1). GTDB lineage: Bacteria > Actinomycetota > Acidimicrobiia > Acidimicrobiales > Aldehydirespiratoraceae > Aldehydirespirator. Next base: position 310,210 of record CBDCMW010000002.1, read on the forward strand.
TCCCATCAGCACCTGGAAGGGCAGCAGGTCGCGACGAGCACCCCGGCGCGACGACGCGCCGGTCCGGTCGATCAAGGAATCAGACCTCTTTGAGCAGCTGATCGCTGGTCTGACCGGAGACGAACAGCTCGCTTCCCGCCTTGAGGATGTCCCGGTATCTCTCCTCGGTCGGGAGCCGCTCCAGGAACTCGTCGAGCACGGCCAGGCTCGGCGCGTCGATCATCCAGTACACCTTGCCGTAGGAGCCGTAGGCCTCCATCCAGGACGTGACCGTCACCCGCTCGGGATCGGCCGCGGCCATGTAGCCCGTGTAGCGCTCGATCCAATGCCTCACCCGGGCCGCGTCGCTGGAGTCGACTTGGGCCTTGCGCACCATCCTCACCATCGCGGTCTTTCCCTTCGTTTGCGGCCGTTCTCAGGCGGCCGCCGTCACACGGCCTCCCGAACCTCGAGGCCGATCCGCTTCGGCTCACCGCCATTGGATGCGGACGTCTCGCTGGGGCAGGCCGACACCGCGGCCAGCACGTCGATCTCGGCCCGGAGGTCGATGTAGTCGCCGGCAGCCGCGGGCGACTCCCGGAACACGAGACGCTGCTCGTCTTCCACATCGGTGTACATGAACACGTTGAACACGTCGGGTATCAGATCCGGTTCGACCCCCCAGGGCCGCACTGCCTCCTCGAGGTTGCCCTGGCAGGTCCGGTGCCCCGACTCGATGCCGTCGCGAACGGCGTACACGCCGGCCGAGCAGCGGCCGCCGTTCCAGGCGAAGTGAACACCGACCGGGTCATCGATGACGGTCAGCATGGGCCGCTCGTAGGGCGGGCGCGACCACAGGGTCGTGATCCGCCGCATGGTCCCGGTTCCGGCCAGCATGTTGAGGGCCACGGTCTGGCCGGCGTGATAGCCCTCGCGGGGGTTGTCGAGGGCCAGGAACGTCGAGTCGGCCACCTGCGGACCGTCCAGCGCCACGATTCTGAGCACCTGCCCGGCCCGCACCTCCACGGCCCGGCCCTCGCAGCGAGGCACGACCACCTCCTGCAGGACCCGTCCGCGCGGCTGGACGCTCGCGGCGACCTGTGACGTCATGCGGCTGTCTCGCAGCTGGCCTCGCCCGAGCGGGCCGTCGTCAGCTTGACATCGGCCGACATCAGCTCGAGCCAGGCCCGCAGATAGCCCCGCATCGGCCCCTCGTGGGTCACCGGCGACCGCCGCACACCATCGGCAGAGACCCCCTCGGCCTCGTGCCCGAGCCCCTTGCTCATGTCCACCCACTCCACCTCGGGTATGGCCAGACCCTGCTGGCAACGCTCGAAGATCTCCAGGTCGTCGGGGTTGCCCAGGCTGGGGAAGTCCTCGGCGATCCGCATGCGCAAGACGTTCACCTCGTCGGGAGCCCCCTCGACGGCGACGACCCACGTGTGCAGCCGGGTCTCGCCCACGCTTACCGGATCCACTGTTTCGAGGGTGTTGCCCTTGATGAGCAGGTTCGGGAAGATCGAGAGGTTCACCATCGATCCCGGCGCCATCTCCAGCACGTCGGCCGCCTCGTCGCCGAACCGCTCCGATATGCGCTCCGCGTACCACTCCCGACCGGGCACCGGTCGCTGCGTCTCCCAGAAGGACTTCCGCAGGCCGGGACGCTGGTCCACGAACATGTGGCCGTTGCCCAGGTCCAAGCCGTACATGCCGGTGTCGTCGGGGCTCGCCCTGAACTGCGCCAACGAGTGGGAGCCGCCGTGCTGGCGCTCGTTGAGCACCAGGAAGCTGCGATGGGCGAACGTGGGGTGCAGCCCGTCGCCGGCGTTGTCCCAGGCCAGCTTCCAGTTTCCGCGATAGATCATCCGCTGGCAGTTGCGCACCTCGATGCGTCCCGTCGGCGAGCGGTCCATGAACTCGTCGATCAGGGGACCGGCCGGGCCCAGCCACTCAGCCAGGCTGGGCGCGCCCGGGTTGAGCGTGCCGAAGATCAGGCCCCGATAGGTGCCCAGACGCGGGACCTGAGCCAAGCCGTGGTCGGCCTTGTCGAAGGTGGACGGATAACCCTCGACGAAGGGCACGTTGACGAGTTCGCCCCGGTTCGAGTAGGTCCACCCGTGGTAGGAGCACTGGAAGCGACGGGCCGAGCCGCACTCGGACTGGCACACCGTCGAGGCTCGATGGGCGCAACGGTTGAACAGCGCGTGCAGTCCGCCGTCGTCGTCTCGGGTGACGATCAGAGAGCGCAGGCCCATTCTGGACGTGATGAAGTCGTTCGGTTCCGGCAGTTGGCTCTCGTGGGCGAGATAGACCCAAGCGCCGCCGAAGATCCGCTCCATCTCGGCGACGAAGATGTCGGGATCGGTGTAGAGGGAGCGGTGGACCCGGTGGGGCTGGATCAGGGTGTCGAGAGCGTTCATGGCGGCACCTCGTTTCTGCGGCCTTGCAGCACCTATAGCACGAACGAGAAGCTGCGGACGTCGCCGGAGCCGTCCACCAGACGAACGATCTTGTACCTGATGGCCCAGTCGTCCCCCAGCGAGGCGAGCACGTAGTCGTTGCGGCTCGCGAACGGGGTCAGCCGGTCCTTGCGGTGCTCCCACACCACTGTCGAGCAGCGGGCCAGGGTGTCGCCGTCATCCAGAGGCCAAGCCTCCACGTTCGAAAGCGTGCGGCAGGTCCGAGACGGCGGTTCCTGGGCGTGGGCCCATCCGGTCTCCAGCAGCCCGACGCGGTCGGCCATGCGGCGGCCGTCGTCGAGCAGGTACGAGACCTTCTTGCGAGGGTCGGCGACCGGATCGAGAGGGACCCAGTAGATGCAGTCCTCGGTGAACCGCTCCAGCCAGGCCCGATAGTGGCGGTCGTCCAGCAGGCGGGCCTCGTGGTAGAGAGCCTGCTCCACCGCGGGACGCAGGTCGGAGTGGCCGGGGCCCCGATCGGGCGAATCCTTAGACACCATGTCCGCGAGGCGCTGGTACAGACGATCGTCAAGGGTCGACACCCCTGGCCCGCCCATCAGCCGGACTCCCCGCCTACCCGCTCGGCCTCTGGTCCGGTGCCCGCCGGCTCGCTACCGGCATCGGAGGCGCTCGCGGCGCCGTGCACGGCTTCCAGCAGGCGGCCCACCAACGCGGCCGGGTCGTCGGATCCCCAGACGTTGCGACCGAAGGCCACTCCGGCCGCGCCCGCCTCGACCACGCCGCGGGCCAGCGCCACGACCTGGTCTTCGTCATCGACTTTGGGGCCGCCCAGCGCCACCACCGGCGCGCCGCAGGCCGCGGCCACCGCGGCGAACTCCTCGGCCGGGCCGGGACAGACCGTCTTGACGATGTCGGCGCCGAGCTCGACTGCGATGCGGGCTCCCCGACCCACGTTCTCGGTGTTCCAGGGGACGGTCCGGGGCCATCCTCCCGGCAGCGACTCGGCCATCACCGGCAGCCCGATCTGCTCGCACTCGGCGGCGAGACGGGCCAGCCGCCCCAGCGAGCGCTCCTCGTCGGGGGTGCCGGGGAACACCATGATCACCACGGCGTCGGCCCCGAGCACCAGCGCCTGCTCCGCCGAGTACAGCAGCGACGTGGTGTCGGCGGCAGGGGGGTCGCCCAAGTCGGAGATCCCGCCGTCCACCCTCAGGATCAGACCCGACCCGGCGAAGGCCTCGGGACGGGACCGGGCCAGCTGCCAGGTGGCCAGGACACCGTCGGGACGGGCCTCCGCGATGTCGTCGGCCGCGGCGGCACTGACACCTGCGCCCATGTAGGCGGGATGGTCCATAGCCACGAACACGGCCCGGCCGTCGGCACCGAAGAGATGCCGGGCCCGGCGCAGCTTGCCGGCCGCCACTGCGGAGGCCATGGGAGAGGGGCCGGGCATCGGCGGGCTAGCCGTCGACCGGACCGTCGAACTCGTCGTCAGCCAGCGGGGTGGCCACGTCGGCCCGCACCAGCTTCATCACGTGGGCGGCCCGGCCCTCCCAGATCGAGGCCGGCCCGACCCGGTAGAACGGCGAGCGCAGGTTCTTCATCAGCTTGGTCACCATGTTGGTGTCCTCGAGGTTGGTGGTGGCCAGACGGTCCAACTCGAAGTCCTGCTCCTCTGCCGACTTGTCGAAGCCGTAGATGCGGCTGAACAGCCGGGTGCGGTCGGGGGCGATGGGATCGGCCCGCACCAGGATGAGCTGCGTCGGGTAGGGCAGCGGCGTGAGGTTCGGGTAGATGAAGTCCGCGTAGTGGCCTCGAAGCTGCTCGGGCGTGAGATCGTCGCGCCCGCCGGTCGCGTCCTCGGCGTCGGAGTGGGGCTTGAAACCGCTGCAGGTGCGGCCATCGAAGCGCACGACGGTGTCCATCTGCTTGCGGAATCGGTTGAGGCGCCGGTGCACGAAGCGGACGTGGTAGTCGTCGTTGGAGTTCTCCGCGAAGGCCTTCCAGTTGATGGGGTAGGTCTCGTCGAGCTCCCGGTAGTAGCGGGTGAAGGTGCCGAACTTGTAGAGGTCGTAGCGCTGGGCCAGCGGGGCGACCCACTCTCTGAACGGCGGCGCCTTGCGGGACAGGCAGCCGAACACGAGCTTGTCCCAGGCCACCTCGATGCGTATGGGGGCCAGCCCGTAGTCCTCGGTGGGCAGGCCGTCGGGGTACATGCGGGCCCGGTCGGGGATGCCGATCAGGCGCCCGTCGATGGCGTAGGCCCAGTTGTGGTAGGGGCAGGTCATGGTCTTGCCGCAGTTGCCGGCGGGCTCGTACAGCAGCCCCGAGGCCCGGTGGCGGCAGTTGTTGAGGAATCCCCGGACCGAGCCGTCCGCCTGGCGGATGACCATCACCGGCTGGTAGCCGATGGTGGAGGTGATGAAGTCGCCGGGCTCGGCCAGGTCCTCGGTGTCGCCCAGCCACACCCATGACCGGGCGTAGACCCGAACCATCTCGAGGTCGAACAGGTCCTGGTCGTAGACCTCGTAGGGCTGCAGCATCGGGCTGTCGAGCGGGGCGTCGACCAGCCCGGCCGTCTCGCCCACCCTGCGCCGCAGACGCTCCACGACCGGCTCGTGCTCCAAGTCCGCGATCACACCGCGACCCTACCCCCGGGGTCCCCAGCCAGTCCAAGCCCGCAGCGGAAGCGCGGCGGCGCTTGGCTTAGAGCGAGCACGGATAGGTGGTGAGCGCCTCGCGGCGAGAGGTTGTGTTTCTCGCTCTTGTTCGCTGCGCTCACGGGCCGCTCGGGCCACGGCCTCGCTAAACGTCCCGCTGATTCTTGGGTGAGCTGCGGCCTATCCGCTCGGCCTCTTAGTACCAGTCGTAGGCGGTGTCCGGGCGGGCGGACCAGCCGGCGCGGCCGATCTCGCGCATGGCCGGTCCCAGCCGGCCGATCTGCTCGGCGTAGGCGGCGGCGCCGACGTCATGCCAGTTGCCGTGGCCAGGGAACACCCACTCCACAGGCAGCGTCGCCAACCGGTCCACCGAATCGGCCAGCGCCTCCCACGAGTGGAACATCGCTCCAGCGAACACATCGAGCTCGCCTCGGCGATGGTTCCAGTGCAGGGTGTCGCCGGTGAACAACCACCGGCCATCGATGTGGAACACAACCGAACCCTCGGTGTGGCCGGGAACGGGGACGGCCGTCACACCCGGAGCGACCTCGGCCGCCTCGTCGCCTTCGAGCACGGCGGTGGCATAGGGCGCGGCGTCAAGGTCGGCGGCGTGGATCCACACGTCGGCGCCGTAGCGATCGGCCCAGCGGTCCGCGTCGGCCACATCGTCGCGGTGGCTCAACAGCACGTGACGCACCCCGCCGAGATCATCGATGAGCTCGGCCAGGCCGCGGGTGAACCGCGGCGAGTCGGTCATCAGACTTCCTTCGGGCCGGGGCACCAGGTACGAGTGGGCGCCGAACGACTCCCGAGCGTTGTGGCCGAGGGCGTAGACACCCGACGTCAGCTCGAACGGGAACGCGGGGCTGGGCGGGCGACGGGCCTCGGTGCTGCCGATGGACTGCGTCGGGCAGGCGACCGCAGCCCGCCAAAGCGCAGCAGCCTCATCGGCGCTCTCGGGCTGACGGACCACAAAGGACAGCCCCCGGTCGTCCATGTCGATGAGCCCGGGCGCCCAATGCCGGGCCGCGTCACAGCGGATGCAGCGCGTGTCAACGAACCAAGGGCCCTCTGCATTGTCCGGATGCACCAAGTCGATACGAGCCATCGCCTCACCCCGTTCCGCCATGACTTCGACCCGATACTAGGGCCGGGCCCATCTGGGTCAGGAGCAGATGCTCCATCAACACAGTCGGCGGGCCGCTCGTCAGGGCCTCGGGCCATGCCGCCAGCACAACGAGCGCCCCACAAAGTTGCTACAATAATCTGTACATATTTCAGGGAGTTGCCCATGACCAGCCCGACGAGGACCATTCCTGCCGCCCAGTTCCGAGATCAGTGCCTGAAGCTGATGGACGAGGTGAACGCCACCGGCGCGCATCTGATCGTCACCAAGCACGGACGGCCGGTAGCGGCCGTCGTGCCGGTTACGCAGCGGCCCGAACCCAGCATCATCGGCTGGTGCCCCGACATCCGCATACACGACGACCTGAGCGAGCCGGCCATCGCCCCCGAGAGCTGGCACGCCGTCTCCGACCATGAGCGCATCCTGACCGGCATCCCCCGAGAGGGCCGCAGCTGAGGATGGACCTGATCCTGGACACGGACGCGCTCCTCTGGATGTCGCAAGGCGACCCGAGGCTCGGTTCCGGCACCAGGACGGCTGTCGACGCGGCCACCCGGGACGGCTCCCTGCGGTTCGCGGCCATCTCCATGCTGGAGGTCGCCCGCCTGCACTGGGACGGAAGGATCGAATTGCCGACGGTTCCCGAGGCCTGGCACCGCGAACTGCTGGAGGCAGGCGTGCGAGAGATCCCCGTCACTTCGGAGATCGCCCTGCTGGCCGCGTCTTTGGAGGCACAGCACGGCTTCCACGCCGACCCCGCAGACCAACTCGTCACCGCCACGGCCATGGTGGCCAAGCGCCCGCTGGTCACCTCCGACCGGAGGCTCCTGAATTGGGCATCAGGCCGGACATGGCCCGAGTGCGTCAACGCCCGCACCTGACCCGCCCCGCCGGCCCAGGACGCGATCTGCACCTCACAGTGGACTCCGACACTCAGTACAGCGGCCTCTTACGCGCCGCCTCAGCATGTGTCGACCGACGCGGCCCGGATTCGGAGCTTGCGATGGACGTCCTCGGGGATGTGCTTGATCTGGATCGTGGCCATAGGGCCAAGACCAGCGCCAGAATAACGCCAACAGCGCTATATCAGAGCTGATCGCGGATCCACTCTGTGATCAGGTCAGCTGCTTCGGCCCGAGCGCCAGGGGGGTCGAGCAGGTAGTGGTCGGCCGCGATGGTGAAAGCGTCGACCGGCGGAGCGTCCGGCCGATCCCGCAGCGCCGCGACGATCTGAGCGGTGTCGGACGGGAACACTCCGGTGTCGGCGTCGGCATCGATGACGAGGGCAGGCACGTCCACATGGCGCAACTGCGCCGGTCCGCACTGGGAGTCGCCGAGGCTCCACATCGACAGCCAGGTGCGCAGCGAGCTGACCATGCCCACCCCGAGCATCCCGTAGTTCGCCCGGTGGGGGTCACCCAGGTAGCAGGCGGGCACAGGCCGGCTGCTGGGATCGATGGAGCCGTCGATCATCCGCAGGTCGGCCCACAGGCGGGGCGCAACGAAGAGCCGATCGCGGTGCCCCGCGGCTGCCATCCGGTCGATCTCGGCCTTGCACCATGCCGCGATGCGCTCGCTGCGGGTCCGCTGCGCGGCCCGGTAGGACGCGACGAAGGCTGCGTCGAAGGGGGGCTGACGGTCGAGCCGGTACGGATCCAGGTCGGGATCGACGCTCAGCGGGTCGGTCTCGTCGGTGACCGAGGGATCCATCCAGTTGGTGAGAACCTCGGCCCGGCCGGGATGTGCCGCCAGCGAGATGTACAAGTCAGCCCCGGCCAGGCTCTGCCCGGCGCCGCTGACCGCGCTGCGGCCATATTCCGGCGTCAGCGCCGGGACGGTGGCCTGCGCCTGGTAGGCGGCCATGAGCGACCCGCCCCCGCTGTTGCCCAGCAGCACGACGGACTGGACGCCCTGGGCCTGCAGCCAGCGGACGCCCGCGTCGATGTCGGTCAGTGCGCCGTCGAGCAGGAAGTACGCCTCGGCGCCCCGGTAGCGGGTGTTCCAACCAAGGAAACCCAGGCCCCGCTCAGCGATCAGCCCCGCCAGATAGTGCTCGCTGAAATCGATGTTGTAGTGGGTGGCGATGAGCGCGACCCGCGGGCTGGTGCCCGCCCGGCGGTAGTAGACGCCCTGGCAGGGGTGCCCGCCCGCACCGCTCCGGCCGGCGCCGCGACCTGCGAGTCCGACGAATTCTGCGGTGACGTTGGCTTCGCTGCCCAAGTCAGACGCCACGGTCAGGCGTCGTCGCCTCGCACCGGAGCCCGCATTGTCGCCAGGGCGTTGTGGGGGTCCGCCGTCATCCCGGGGGTGTCTTTGCAGAGCTCGATCAGGATGCCGTTCGGGTCGACGTAGTAGTGCGAGTCGCACCAGCCGTGGTCCATCTCCATCAGCGGCGCGACTCCTGCGGCGGCCATGCGATCGCGGACCTCGTCCCGCATCGGGTCGTCGGCGCGCACGGCGACATGGTTGACCCACACCGGCAGGCCCACCGACGCGCTCACGTCGGTGCTGAAGTCCGGCTGCTCCCCCATGTTCTCGAGCGCGAAGAAGGCGATGCACTCGCCGTCGCCGATGTCGTAGAACACGTGCTTCACCCAGGCCCGGGGCCGGTCGCCGTCGGCGGGCTGCTCCTCGAACTCCGAGTGCACCAGCGGGAAGCCCATCAGATCCTCATAGAACCGGTGGGTCGCCTCCAAGTCCCTGGTCGCGAACGCGACATGATGGAATGCCATGCGTCGCCCATAGTACGCGACAGCACGACAATGCGAGGCAGGATGACATCGACCCGCGCTGCTCGGTAGTCGCCGTCCGCTGAGACCGGATCGCAGCATCGGCTATACGGTTCGAGCGTGGACGAGCCTTGGGTGATCGTCAGCGGCGCCTCGGACATCCCTGAGGAGCTGCTGGCCACGGCCACGGCGACCCAGGCCACGTTGAGCGACAAGCTTCAAGGGCTGCGCGAGCTCTCGGAGCCGTTCCCTGACACAGTCGGGCCCGGGTCCTGCGACCGTTGGGTGGACGAGGGCAGCCGCGAGCCTGAGGTCCCCGGCGACGAAGGCACCGGCGACCGCGGGATCAGGACCACCACGCACCAACGCAGACCGTCGGACGATCTCGCCGGGCTCAGTGCCGCGGCCTTGCTGGAGGGATACCGCAGCGGGGCCTTCGATCCGGTTGGCGCGGTCGACGCCTGCCTCGCTCGCATCGACGAGACCGACGACGACATCGGCGCGGTGGTCGTCCAACAAGACAGCGCGGCCCGGGAGCAGGCGGTGCGGTCCGCTGAGCGTTGGCGGGCCGGCGACGCCGGGCCACTGGAGGGCATTCCGTTCGGAGTGAAGGACATCATCAGCACGGCCGGCGTGCGCACCGCAGCCGGATCGCCGCTGTACGCCCACCATGTGCCGACCGCCGACGCCACCGCCGTGGCCCGGCTGCGACAGGCTGGCGCGATCATCCTGGCCAAGACCACCACCCCGGAGTTCGCCTTCGGCGACGAGACCGGTGACGGCGTGACTAACCCCAACGCACCGGGTCGGTGGGCGGGAGGAAGCTCCTCGGGGTCGGCGGCGGGTCTCGCGGCGGGACTCTTTCCGGTGGCGCTCGGCACCGACACGGGCGGCTCGATCCGGGTACCGTCGTCGTATTGCGGTGTGAGCGGGCTCAAGCCGACGTTCGGACGAGTGCCCCGCGACGGCGTCTTCGGGGTGTCCTGGACGCTGGACCATGTGGGTCCGATGACCCGCAGCGTCGAAGACCTTGGGTTGATCCTGGGGGTGATCGCGGGCAGATGCGACACCGACCCGTACGCCTCGACTCGACCTGTGCCGGACTACGGTCACGTCGAGGAGTCGATCGACGGAATGCGCATCGGCTACCCGGACGGATGGCTGGCCGAGGGCTGCTCACCGGGGGTGGCCGCCGCCCTGTCCGACGCGGTCGGCCAACTGGAGCAACTCGGCTGCAAGATCGAGACTGTCCCGGTCCCCCACGCCGAGCTGGGCGGCATCATCGCCTGGGTCATCACCGTGGTGGAGTTCGCCGCCCACCACGTCGGCAACCTGCACCGCATCGGCGAGTTCACGCCCTCCGCCGCCTGCCGGCTCGCGGCCGGTGCCCGAACCAGCGCCTCGGACTACGTGAGGGCTCTGCGAGCCCGGAGCCTGGTGCAGCAGGACCTCTCCACCGTGTTCGAACGGGTGGACATCCTGGTCACGGCAGCCACACCGACCTCCGCGCCCGACCCGGCCACCTTCTTCGACGACGGCGACAAGCTGTGGCTCGACAGAGTGGCCCGCAACTTCCTTCCGTTCAACGTCACCGGCCATCCCGCGCTGGTGGTGCCGGTCGGACTCGACGAGGGCAGACCCGCAGCCGTCCAGATCATCGCCCCGCACCACCGCGACGCTCTGTGCCTGCGGGTCGGTGCAGCCCTGCAAAGGGATACAGGCCTCTGATCCGGCTTCTCCCGATAAGCGTCCGTTGCAGGCCGAACGCTAGGTTCGGGACCGCACCGACCGCGCCAAGACCGCAAGGCATCCGTGAACCCCGAGCGCACCGTCACCTTCGACCCGGCCCAGCACCCACCGATGGAGCGGCAGTTCATGCTGTCGCAGCTGGTCGTGCCCCGCCCCATCGCCATGGTCTCGACCCGCAGCCTCAAGGGCGTCGCCAACATCGCGCCCATGAGCTACTACCTGCCCATCACCGGCGATCCCATGCTGCTGGGAATCACCATGGGCATGCGCGAGGACGGGCAGCTCAAGCACACCTACACCAACGCCATGGCCAGCGGCGACTTCGTGGTCAACGTCACCACCGAGGCTTTCCGGGATCGCATCGAGACAGTGGCTATGGAAGCGCCGAGCGAGGTCGACGAGTTCGAGTTGGCCGGCTGGACCCCGGTGCCGGCCACGAAGGTCACATCGCCGGCCATCGGCGAGGCCCTGGCCCGCCTCGAGTGCGAGGTCCGCAAAGTGGTGGACCTGGGCACGCCGGGGCTGCCGTTCGGAGAGGTGCACCTGGTGATCGGCGAGGTGGTGTGGGTGGCCTACGACTCGGCCATCTGCGACGACAGGGGCCGCATCGATCCGCTGCGGCTCGGTCCCATCGCCCGGCTAGGTTTGCGAACCTTCCTTCGCACCGTGGACGACGGCGCCTACTTCCTGCCCCGCATCCCATGGTCCGAATTCGTCGAGGATCACAAGGAGCCATAGTGGACACGTCGACACTGATGGACCTGTACCGCGACATGTGGCTGATACGGGCCTTCGAGCAGGGGCTAGAGCGGGAGTTCGAGCAGGGCAACGTGCCCGGGATGCTGCACACAGGATTGGGCCAGGAAGCCACCCAGGCCGCCCTGGCCTGGCACCTGAGAGCCACCGACACCTTCTTCCCCGACCATCGCTGCCACGGCATCAACGCCCTGGCCCAGCAGCGCCACGGCGGCGACGGCGAGCGGATCATGGCCGAGCTGTTCGGCAGGGCCACCGGAGTGTGCAGCGGCAAGGGGGGCAGCCTGCACTCTGCCGACCCGACCGTGGGGAACTTCGGCGACAACGCGGTGGAGGGCTCCTACATGGCCACGGTGCTGGGGGTGGCGCTGGCGGCCAAGCTGCGAGGCGAGCCCAACGTGGCCTGCGCCATCATCGGCGACGGCACGGTGGGCCGGGGCGAGTTCCATGAGAGTCTCAACATGGCCGCCATCTGGGATCTTCCGGTGCTGTACGCCTGCATCAACAACGGCTACGCCATATCCATGCCGGTGGGTGAGGGCCACGCCTCGGCCGACATCGTCGACATGGTGCAGGGCTACGGCTTGGAGTCCCGCCAGATCGACGGCAACGACATCGTCGAGGCCTGGACCGCGGTGGGCGTCGCCGTCGACCACATCCGCTCCGGTGCGGGTCCGTACTTCCTGGAGTTCAAGACCTGGCGCTGGCAGGGGAGCTTCGCCGGAGAGTTCCGGCCGGAAGCCGAGGTCAAGTACTGGCGCGAGGAGCGAGACCCCGTCATGCTGACCGCCGAGGTGCTGTCGGAGCGGGGCATGGACCAGGCCGAGCTCGACGCCGTGGAGCAGGAGATCCGCGACCTGATCGAGGAGTGGATCGCCTTCGCCGTACAGAGTCCAGCGCCCGATCCGGCCAAGGCCACCGCGGACGTCTACGTCGGCTGGGAGGTGGCGGAGCGATGAGCGCTCCCGATGCCGCCGCGACGGCTGGGACTGAGCGGCGCCGGGCTCGCAGGGAGCCACGCAAGCCCAGGGCCAAGGTTCGCAAGGCCAGCTTCACCCAGGCACTCAACAACGCCTTGGACCTGGCCATGGACAAGCACCCCGAGATGTTCCTCATCGGCGAGGACATCGCCGAGATGGGCGGCGACTTCGGCGTGACCAAGGGGCTACTGGCCAAGTACGGCCCCGAGCGGGTGCGGGACACGCCCCTGTCGGAGGCGGCCATCATCGGCACCTGCGCGGGCGCGGCGATGGTCGGAATGCGCCCGGTGGCCGAGATCATGTTCGCCGACTTCATCGCCGAGTGCTACGACCAGATCGTCAACAACGTGGCCAAGCTCCACTACATGTTCGACGGCCAGTTCAAGGCCCCCCTGGTGATCCGCACCGCCTGCGGGGGCGGCTTCGGCGGGGGGCCGCACCACTCCCAGAGCGTGGAGGGCTGGTTCCTGAACGTGCCCGGCATCGTGATCGTGGCGCCGTCGAACCCCGTGGACGCCAAGGGCCTGCTGCTGGCTTCGATCGACAGCGACGACCCGGTGCTGTTCCTGGAGCACAAGGCCCTGTACCGCAGCCGGGCCGAGGTGCCGCCCGAGTACTACACCACGCCGCTGGGCACCGCTGCGGTAGCCCGCGAGGGAAGCGACGTGACCGTGGTAGCGGCCATGCGCATGGTGCCCATGGCACTGACCGCGGCCGAGCAGGCCGGAGCCGACGGCGTCTCCGTCGAGGTGGTGGACCTGCGGACGATCCGGCCCTATGACGCCGACACGGTGCTGGCCTCGGTGGCCAAGACCGGCCGGGCAGTGGTGGCCAACGAGGCCCCCAAGATCGGGGGGCTCGGCGCCGAGTTGAGCGCCCGCATCAGCGAGGAGTGCTTCGCCGACCTGCGGGGACCGGTGGTGCGGGTGGACGGCCTCGACACCCCCATCCCGTTCTCGGTGCCCCTCGAGCACGTCGTGCTGCCCGGCACCGACGACATCGCCACCGCCATCAAGACCGCAGCCCAGTACTGACGCAGCCGAACTCGACCGTTTTGCTGCCGGCGGACGGGTGCCGTCGTTGAGCGCCTCGTGTCAGCATTGGGCACCGGAGGGCCGCTTCCGGCTCATCCGTCGTCCAGCAGGATGGCAATCTCCTGTACCAGCGTCGGCAAGCTCGTGTCGACGACATCCCACACGAGGCGGTCGTCCACATCGGCGTACCCGTGGATGAGCACATTGCGGAAGGAGATGATGCGTCGATACCCGCCGATCCGAGCGACCACTGCCGAGTCGGCTCTCGCAAGCTTCGTCATCGCCTCTCCGATGATCTCGAACTGGCGCTCAACGGCGGCGCGCAACATGGCGTCCTGCTCATAGTCGACGAAGGACTTGTTGCTCGTGAACTCCGTCAGCAAGTCTGCGGCCCGCCGCATGTCATACAGGTACTTCTTGCTCTCAAGCCTCATAGATGAGGCTCCTAGTCTCCTCGACCGACTGCAGGAAGTACGGATTCCTGATCGCCGACCGGACGACAAGGTCTACTCGCCTTCCAAACAGCTCCTCAAGAGCTTCAAGAAGACCGAAGTAAGCGTTCGCATAGTCCTCGAACGCCGCCGGCTGGAACTCGACTAGGAAGTCCAAGTCGCTGTCGGCGGAGTAATGCGACCCTGCCGCGGCCGATCCGAACAGGCCAAGCTGCCGAACGTTGTAGCGGAGGCACAAACGCTCGAGCTCGACGGCCCGTTCTGCTACCGCGGCGATCATGCTCGCGCCCTCGTGGATCTCCACTGGTCCTTCTCCTCGAACAGGGCAGGCTGATGATCGACACTATTCTCGTGGCTGACTTGCTTCTCGTCGACCTCGCTGCCGTCGCCGCAGATGTGGCGCACCGCCACCCTATGGTTGCTCTGGCGCAGCGCACGGGTGATCAGCAGACGACGATGGCAGTCCCTGGGATCTTCCTCGCTGCACATCATCGCCACCCGCCACTGCAATGCGCCCTCCAGCAGCCGGGACAGACCCTCGCGGAAGCGAAGGGTCTCCGCGAGCTGTCCGTAGAGCACACGGCCCTCGCTGTCATACAGATCAGGCTCATCGGGGCGGCCGCCCAGCTCACGCCCCATGAAGACGTATTGCAGCCCCGCGTCCGCGAGCAGCCCTCGCAACGGGGCTTGGCTAAAATGAGTGGCGTACTTGGCGTACGGCTGGGACCGCACGTCAACAACCACGTCTATACGAAAGCTCTTGAGCAGTCCGATAAACCGCTCACCAGAATGATTGGAGTGGCCGATCGTCCACAACTCCACTTGGCCGAGCCCTGCTTCCCCCATCTCGGCCACTCTACGCCCTGCCTGTGACCCGTAGCCCGCGGCCAGCCCGACCTCGACGGTGGTCGGTCTAGGGATACCTAGGTTGCGCGTTCTGGCTTGTCTACATTCGGCGTCGCGTGGGCCATCAAGACGCAGTTGGACTAGGAAGTGCCGGACCCGCTCCGTATTCGCGGCACATCCGCAATCGAAGACGAGGGGAAGAACTGGATGAGCGCTGATGTGATCCTGCCCAAGTGGGGACTGACCATGGAGGACGGCACAGTCGTGGCCTGGTACGTCGACGAGGGCGACCATGTCGTGGAGGGCGAGGTGATCGCCGAGGTGGAGACCGAGAAGGTGGAGAACGAGCTGGAGGCACCCTGCGCCGGCGTGGTGGCCCAGATCCTGGTCGATGAGGACGAGACCGTCGACGTGGGCACGGTTCTGGCCGTGATCGCCGACAACGAGGCCGAGGCCGCGGCAATCGCAGGGGGCCAGGAGTGAGACCCGACCGCTTCGAAGGGGACACCGTGCTGGTCTCCGGCTCGTCCAGGGGCATCGGCGCGGCCACGGCCCGGGCCTTCGCAGCCGAAGGGGCCCTCGTCGCCGTCAACTATCGCAATGACGAGACGGGCGCCTCCGCCACCCGGCAGGCCATCATCGACGCCGGCGGCACGGCCGAGGTCTACCAGGCCGACATCGGCGACGAAGTAGACGTGGCCCGGCTCGTGCGGGAGGTGGAGGCCTCGCTGGGGTCGGTGTCGATCCTGGTCAACAACGCCGCCCTCATCGACCGCTCATCCATGTTCGACCTGTCGTTGGAGGCCTTCGACTCGGTCTGGCAGGCCAACGTGAGAGGGTTGTTCCAGCTGAGCCAACTGGTGGCAGCCGGCATGGTGGAGCGGGGCCGCGGCGCCATCGTCCACGTCAGCTCCATCCTGGCCCGTCTCGGGGTGGTCAACCGCTGCGCCTACATCGCGTCCAAGGGCGCAGTCGAGGGACTGACCCGGGCCATGGCCCTGGAGCTGGGCCCCAGGGGGGTGCGGGTCAACGCGGTGGCGCCGGGACTCATCGCCACCGAGGCCCTGCTCGCTGGGATGCGAGACCCCTCTGTACAGACCGCGGTCCAGCGCCATATCCCGGAGGGCCGCTTCGGGCGGCCCGAGGAGATCACCGCGGCGATCCTGTTCGCGGCATCGAGCGAGGCCAGCTACCTCAACGGCGCCATCATCCCCGTAGACGCCGCCCTCGGCGCCCGCGAGTCCACCCCCGCCTGACCTAGCTTCGGGCACCGGAATCAGACTGTCGCCGTTCTATGCGCGGAAATCGGTCGTATAGGCGCCTGATCGCGAACAGAACGGCCGAGGGAGGAGAGGGCCTTGATCAGCGTCAACCGTGAGGCGATGAAGACGGTGCGGCTCATCCTGGACGAGGCCGACGCTCTGGGCGTGACCGTGGACCGGCTCGACAACGGTGCCACCGTCATCGACATGGGGCTCAAGGCCAAGGGGGGCTGGCGGGCCGCGCAGCTCTACACCCTGGCCAGTCTGGGAGGCCTCGGCATCGTCAGCTACGAGCCCTTCGACTTGGACGGGCGGATGCTCACCGCGGTGCGAGTCATGATCGACCATCCGATCGAGGCCTGCGTGGCATCGCAGATCGCGGGATGGCGCCTCCAGGCGCCCGGGACCGAGCACGCCGCCATCCTGGCCGGGCCGGGCCGGGCCCTGAACCGCGACAGCCTCGACCACTACTTCGAGTGGATCGACTACCGCGACGAACATTACGAGGCGGTGGTGGCCATCCAGACCTCCGAGCCGATCCCGGTGGCCATAGCCGACATGATCGCTTCGGCGTGCCGGATCAGTCCCGGAGACCTCTATGTGCTGTTCGCTCCCAACCGCAGCCTGGTGACCGCGGTGCAGGTGGCGGCCCGCATCGTGGAACAGTCCATACACCGCCTCGCCGAGGAGGGCATGGACCTGCGCGGCCTGCGCTACGCGCACGGCCTAGGGGTGGTGCCGCCCTCGGTGGACGACGACCTGGTCTCGATGGGCCGCATCAACGACAGCCTGCTGTACGGCGGCATCTCCAACGTGACCGTCGAAGCCGACGACGCCCAGTGCGCCGAGATCGTCGATCGGGTGGTGTCGGCAGCCAGCTCCGCCTACGGGCACCCCTTCATCGAGATCTACGAGGACGCCGGCCGGGACTTCTACGAGATCCCCATCGAGCTGCACTCCCCGGCCGAGATCCATCTCACCAACCTGGCCAGCGGCCGGACCTTCAGCGCGGGGCGCATCAACACCGAAGTGCTCACCGCCTCCTTCTTCGGGTGAGCAGCCGATGACGAGCAACTCAAACGCCGGCGTGGCGATCATCACCGGCGGCGGCTCGGGCATCGGGCAGGCCTGTGCTGCTGCCCTGTCAGCTCGGGGCTTCCACTGCGTGCTGGTAGGTCGCCGTGGCGACCGGCTGCGGGCCGCGGCCGCCGGGCTGAGCACGCCTGCCACGGTGCTGGCGGCCGACCTGACCCAGACCGGCGAGCCCGAGCGGGTCGTCGAAGAGACGCTCTCCGCTCACGGCCGGACCGACGTGATGGTGCACAGCGCCGGCGTGTTCGAGAAGGCGGCGCCGCCCGAGGTCACCGCAGAGCACTGGGACCACGTTCTGGACATCAACCTGGGCGCGGTGATGGCTCTCACCCGGGCCGGTTGGGAACCGCTGGTCGCGTCCGAAGGCCAGATCGTGCTGATCAGCAGCATCGCCGCGGTTCAGGCCTTCGAGGGCAACGCGGCCTACGCCGCGTCCAAGGGAGGGCTCAACGCGCTGGGCGAGGTGCTGCGACTGGAGGGGCGGGACCACGGCATCAGGGTGATCACGCTGTGCCCCGCCCAGATCGACACCGAGCTGTGGGAACAGAAGGCTCCTGAGCACGTGAGGGCCCGCATGATGCCCGCGACCGGGGTGGGCGAGTTGGTGGCGGACCTGGTGGGCACCGACCGGCGCATCGACATAGGACCCGTCGTCATCAGGCCGGTCCACGACCCCTGGCTGGACGCACAATCGTGAGCAATGCCAGCCACGATCCCCGGCTAGAAGCACAACCGTGAGCTCCGATCCGGTCGCGCTGGGCTTGCAGATCGTGCCGACGATCAGCGGGGCAGGTCGGCCAGTGTCGTCTTGACCAGGAAGTCGTCCTCGGAGCCGGGATGGTCGGGGTCGCCGGGATACTCCACCCTCACCACACCGACCAGCCGCACCTCGGCGTCGACGGGATGACCGGTGACATCGATGGCGAAGCGGGCCGATGAGCCTTCGAGCCAGCCGTCGCAGGCCTCGGAGCCCAGCTGCTCGGTGGAGAAGCGGAACTCGATGGCATAGGCGACCGCCTCAGTCCCAGGCACGCCGCCGACCACATTGGACAGCCCGCAGATGATGCCGTGGTCGGTGAAGGCGTTCTGCGTGTCCGCGAAGAAGTCGGCCGTCCACTCCACGTCGGGCCCGAGAACGGGGACCTCGCTCAGCTCCAGCTCAGCCATCAGGATCCGATGGCCCATCCGCCACACCGTGATGGTGGAGATGTCGGCGGCGACGTCGCACCGGTCGCCCGTGTCCCGCCCGACCTTCCGGCAGTCTCCGGACTCGTCGCTCACCACCAGCCTGGTGGCGTCTTGGCCCGAGAACAGGTAGGGCACCTCGATGGCACCGAGCCCGGCCATCACCCACAGCACCACCACCGCGGCCACCACGACCAGCAGCACGATCCGGGACCGCACGATCCTGCGGTCGTTCCCGCTGTCACCCACCGGCTTCACCTCTCCTCCCATCGAGTCTGCTCGAATGTTACGTGAGACCTCGGATGAACGGGCGGGCCAGAGCAGCCGGCTGGCGGGTCCGGTGCGCGAACACGGCCACGGTCACGATGGTGACCACGAAGGGCATGGCCTGCAATGCCTCGGCGTTCACCTCGTAGCCGACCGTCGGCAGGCTCAGCCGGAAGGAGTCCACCGCGCCGAACAGCAGGCAGCCGGCCACCGCGCCCCGCAACGTCCAGCCGCCGAAGATCAAGGCCGCGATGGCGATGAAGCCCCGGCCGCCCACGATCTGCTCCTCGAACAGTCCCACCTGCCCCAGCAGGAGGTAGCCGCCGCCGAGCCCGCTGGTGATACCGCTCAAATACACGCCCTGGCGTCGGCGCTTGTTCACGTCGATGCCCGACACGTCGGCGGCCTGCGGGTTCTCGCCCACGGCCCGCACCTCCAGCCCCCAGCGGGTGCGGTACAGCAGCCAGAACGACACCGGGACCAGCGGGTAGACGAGGTAGAAGGGCCACGACTGCCCGAACAGGGCCGGGCCCAGGAGCGGGATGTCCGACAGGATCGGAATCTCGAACACGTGGGCCCGCTTCGAGTGCGGCTCGAGATTCCGGTTCAAGAAGGTAGCCAGGCCCAGCACCAGGATGTTGAGGGTCAGCCCCACCACGAACGTGTTGGCCGTGAGGCGGTGGCTCAGGTTGCCGTGGACGATGGCGATCAGCAGCCCGGCGACCATGGCGAACAGCAGCCCGACGGTGACGTGCTCGGTGAGATCGAACCCGACCGCGGCGGCGAACGCCCCGGCCAGGATCATCGCCTCGGTGGAGATGTTCAGCGTGCCGGCCCGCTCAGCGACCGTCTCTCCGAGAGCGCAGAAGGCGAGCAGCGCCGCGAAGCGGGCCGCGCTCGAGTAGGTGACGTCGGTGCCGAAGACGTCGGCCAGGGCGCTGAAGAGCTCTCCCATGGCTCAGGTCCTCGCAGTCATCGCGGCCAGGGCCTGTCGCCGCTCGCGTATGAAGAGGATGGCCGGAGGGACCAGCAGGGCCAGAACCAGCAGCGACTGGACGATCTGGGTGATCTCGCGCTCCACGCCGGTGGCGGCCAGAAACCCCGAGCCGGTCCGCAGGCCGGCGAACACGAGGGCCAAGGGCACGACCAGCAGTGGCCGCTGCCGGGCCACCAAGGCCACGAGCAGCCCGTCGAAGCCGATATTCACCGCGAAGCCGGGCACCGCCCGGTAGTTGCCGAAATCGCCGCCGGCCACCATCACCGACCCCGCCAATCCCGCGAGGCCGCCCGACAGCAGCAGGCCAGCCATGCCGTAGCGCCACTCGGACACGCCGGCACGCTGGGCGGTGCGGGCGCTGCGGCCGAGCATCCGAAGCTTGAACCCCCAGACGGTGCGACCCAGTACCACCGTCACTACCACCACTAACGCAAGAGCAAAGAACACGCTGATCGGGAACTCGTTGCCGAACAGCTCCATCCGGCCGATCCGGCGGCTGGGGTCGAGCTGCTCGCTGACGATGTTGCGCGACGAGCGGCCCTCGATCGGCGCGAGCAACAGCCAGGATCGCTGGAGGGCGAAGCCCACCACCTGCGCGGCCACGGTCACGAGCAGCAGCGTGGTCAGCACCTCGGGCACCCGCCGCCGGTACAACAGCACGCCCGCGATTCCCGCCCAGAACGCTCCGGCCGCCAAGCCGATCAGCAGCATCGCCACCAATACGAACGGGCCAGGACCAACCAGGTTGAGACCGGCGTACATGGCCACGGCCGCACCGAAGGTGAGCTGACCCTCCTGGCCGATGTTTATGAGCCCGGCTCGGCCACCGATGACCGTGCCCAACCCGACGAAGATCAGCGGTGCGGCCACACCCAGGGTGTCGCCCCACCGCCCGGGCGCCCTCAGGCTGCCGTCCAGCAGAGCCGAGAAGACCTCCCGCCACGAGCCTCCGGTTATAGCCACCAGCGCAGCCGACACGATCAGGGCCACGGCCACGCTGCCGAGATACAGACCGGCCACCACGCCTGCCTCCCGGGCCTTGGAATACATGACGGAGCGGCCGTCGGTGGGCTCAGCCGGCGCGGCCATCTCTGCTTCTGTCTCTTGAGACGCCATCAGCTCGCACCAACCTCGGCGGCACCGCCCATCAGCATCCCCAAACGCTCCAGGTCGACCTCGTCGCGGGCCATCTGCCCGACGATCTTGCCCCTGAACAGCACGACGATGGTGTCGGCCAGGTGCAGCAGCTCTTCCAGCTCGCTCGATATGAGCAGCACGCCCACTCCATCGTCGGTCACCTTGCGAAGCCGACCGCTGATGTACTCGATGGCGCCCACGTCGAGACCGTGCGTCGGCTGGTCGGCGAGGAGCACCTTGGGACCGGCGCTGAGCTCGCGGGCCAGCACGACCCGCTGCTGGTTGCCGCCCGAGAGCGTGAAGAACGGCGCGCTCGGGCCGGAGGTCTGGATCTCGAACTCGTCGATGAGTTCCTGTGCCCTGCGATTGATGCTGGCCTGGTCGTAGAACCCCATGTTGGCCACGCGCTCGATATCGATCAGGAAGAGGTTCTCGGCGACCGTCATGTCCAGCACGCAGCCGGAGTCGTGGCGGTCGGCCGGGATGACGGCCACTCCGGCGCGGGCCATGGCCCCCGCCCGACCGGAGGCCACCAGCCTCCCGGCGATCTCGATCGCTCCCGCCGCGATTGGCCTCAGGCTCGACAGCACCTCGGTCAGGGCCGCCTGACCGTTGCCTTCCACGCCGGCCACACCGACGATCGTGCCCGCAGCAACCTCCAGGGTCAACCCGTCGAGAGCCACCGAGCCATCCGACCCCCGAACGACCACATCCGTCATCGACAAGGCCGGGACCGCCTCCGACGAAGCGTGCTCGTGATGCTCGGAGAGAGCCTCGATCTCCTCCACTAGGCCTAGGGCCGCAGCCTCCGAGCGCAGCGACACCTCCCGACCGACCATGGCCCGAGCAAGGCCGGCTGCGGTGGCTTCATCGGTCTCCAGATGCGCGACCACGCTCCCGGCCCGCATGATCGTGATCTCGTCGGTGGCGTGCAGCACCTCGTCGAGCTTGTGGCTGATCAGCGCGACCGCCTTGTTCTCGTCCCGCACGGCCGTGCGCAGCACCGCGAACAGCTGCTCGGACTCAGCCGGGGTCAGCACCGATGTGGGCTCGTCGAAGATGATGATGTCGGGGTCGCGGCGCAGGCACTTGATGATCTCCACCCTCTGGCGCACGCCGGCAGGGAGGTTGGCGACCCGAGCGTCGGGGTCGACTCCGAGCCCGTAGTGCTCGCTGATGTCGATCACCCGCTGGCGGGCCGCTTTGCGGTCGAACGTCCCGGCCTCGCCGAGGATCACGTTCTCCCACACGGTCAGGGCCTCCACCAGGCTGAAGTGCTGATGGACCATCCCGATGCCGTATTTGGCCGCGTCCTGCGGATCACGGATGAATCGCCTGGTGCCGTCGATATAGACCTCGCCCCCGTCGGGGTTGACCAGCCCGATGACAATCTTCATCAGGGTCGACTTGCCCGCCCCGTTCTCGCCGAGGATGCCGTGGATCCGACCGCGGCGCAGGTGCAGGTCGACGTTGTCGCAGGCGACGATGGCTCCGAAGCGCTTCGTAATGCCTTGGAGATGGATGGCGGGAACCGACTCGGGGCCGGCTCCCGCCATTTCCATCGCTTCGCTCATTGCCGGGCTAGCAAGGCCAGCGGCGCCAATCGCCGCTAGCGGGAATCAGCCGTAGGCAATGGCCCGGATCTCGTTGAACTGGTCCTCGTAGACGCCCGTGGCCACCTTGACCACCTCGGCTTCGAGTGCTTCAGCCTGCTCCGGCGTCGGGTCGCAGATTTCGGCGCCGGCAACCGAGCCGGGCTCGACGCTGAAGATGAACCGCTCGCCCTCGGCCAGCCTGCCCTGCTGGATCAGCGGGAAGACGGCCCTGATGTAGTCGCCGCCATCGAATTTGATGGCGATGTCCCAGTGCAGGTCGCCCTCGCGGGTGCACACGTCCGAGGCTCCGGCGCTCATGGTGATCAGGCCCGCCTCGTTGGCCAAGGCCACCACCGGGTTGTGGGCGCCCCCTAGGTAGGGATAAACGGCGTCGGCACCCGCCGCAACGGCGTTGTGGAAGGCCTCGGAAGCGCCAGCCACGTTGTCGAAGTCGAAGGGTTGGGCGCCGGTGGGCACGTAGTTGATCTCGTAGTCCGGGTCGACCGACTGCAGGCCCATACGGAAGGCGAGCTCAGTCTCCACCTCGAAGGCGGCGCTGCTGGCGCCGAGCATGTAGACGCTGTCGCCGCCTCGCTCCTGAAGCAGCAGTCCGGCAGCGAACCCTGCGATGTACTCGATGGCTGAGCTGTTATCGGAGGACTGGGCTAGCCCGGGCAGGTCCGGGAAGGTGTCCTCGCAGCGGCAGTACCAGAAGATGTCGGGGTATTCCTCGGTCAGGTCGGCCAGCGGCTCGGAGATCTCACCGGAGGAGACCACAATAATATCGACGCCCTGATCGGCGAGATTGCGCAGCTCGGTGGCTGCTTCAGCCTGGTCGATCTTGTCGATATAGATCGGATCGGCGTACCCGTTGGCCGTGGTGAAGTCCCTGGCACCGTCCACGGCAGCCTGGTAGTAGGCACCGTCGTTGGCGTCACCGGCCACGGCCACTGCGACGCGCACCTCGCCGTCGCCGTTGTAGTCCATCGGGTCGACCTCAGGCGCTAGCGCCTCTTCTTCCTCCATGGGAGCCTCCTCCTCCTCGGCCATGGGAGCCTCCTCCTCCTCGGCCATGGGAGCCTCTTCCTCCTCGGCCGTGGGAGCCTCCTCGCCGGAAGGAGCAGTCTCGGTCACGGCGGCCGAGTCGTCGTCGCTAGCGGCATCATCGTCGTCGCCACAGGCCGAAGCCAGCAGCCCGAATACCGCCATTACGGCTGCGAACCAGACGATCGTGTGTCTCTTCATGTTTCCTCCAGTGTGTGGAACCGCGTTGCGTGCCGGCGTTGCGTGCCGATGTCTGACAATCGGACCCGCCGACCTCGCGGACGTTAGCACCGGCCCGTCTTCACTGTCTCACCGGGCCAGCGGTACTTTTGGGGTGCCGACGACTGGAGGCCACCGGCATGAGAACGATGCGCAGCCCGATCCCGCTGGAGCAGATGGAGCCCGCTGCCCGCCCCGTCGATGAGGCCATCGGCCTCCCCCCGGCCTGCTACACCGACGACGAGTTCTACGCATTCGAGAAGGCCGCAGTGTTCGACACCGAATGGCTGTGCGTAGGTCGCTCCAGCCAGATACCCGAGCCTGGTGACTACTTCACAGCCACGCTGCTGGGCAGCGAGCCGGTAATCGCCGTGCGCAACCGCGACGGCCGCATCAACGTCATGTCCGCGATCTGCCGGCACCGGGCCATGTGCATCACTGCGCCGGCCGAGCGGCCCAAGGACGAGTGGTTCGATCCGCCGCCGGAGTGCAGCGGCTCCACCCGCAACTTCCGGTGTCCTTACCACTGGTGGACCTACGACCTCGACGGTCGCCTCGTCGGCGCGCCCGAGATGCACCAGCGTCCCGGCTTCGTGCGCTCAGAGATCTCCCTGCCCCAGCTGGCGGTGGAGGAATGGCAGGGCTTCGTGTTCTGCTCGTTCGCGGCGGATCCGACGCCTCTGAGTCCGAGGCTGGCCAGCTTCGATGAGATGCTCGACGGGTACTGCATCGACGAGATGGTCACCACCGAGCCCGAGCTGTTGAGAATGCCGTTCAACTGGAAGGTCTTCGCCGAGAACTTCATGGACGCGTATCACTCGCTGCGTCTGCACGCCTCGCTCTACGACTTCGCCGAAGCCGACGACAGCAACGAGACCCTGCTGGCGGGCACGTTCCCGCCGTTGGAGCCAGGTTCGATCGGGATCGGGGGCCGGGGCCGGACCGGATTCAAGGATCGGGGCATGAACCCCACCCAGGCCGCCCTGTTCCCTCCTACCGCGACCCTCAGCGAAGACGACCGTTGGAATGTCGTCTACCTGTACGTGGCCCCCTCCCTGCTGATCGGCGCCTACAGCGACTCGGTCAAATGGCTGGCCGTGCAGCCGGTCTCGGCTCACGAGTCGCTCGGACGGCTCGGGTACCTGTTCCCGGAGACCACCACCAAGCTCAAGCTCTTCGACCAGTTGTTGGAGCAACACAAACGGGGGGTGGAACTCTTCTACGACCAGGACATGCCGGTGGCGGTGGCGAGCCAGCGGGGGATGGGATCGCGCTTCGCGCCCCAAGGCCCGCTGAGCGGCCAGGACTTCTTCCGATCCCAGCTCGCGGAGTGGCTGCTGGAGCGCTACCGCGCCGCTGACGGTGCGGCCGCGGCCCCGAGCGTGTGACACCGGCGCACCACGTGATTATCCGCCTTGTCGTCAACGGAACCCAGACGACCATCGACGCTGCCCCAGCGGCCAGGCTCGCCGATGTACTGCGCAACCACCTGGGGCTCACCGGCACCAAGGAGGCCTGCAGCAGGGGCGACTGCGGAGCTTGCACGGTGCTCGTGGGCGACCGGGCCGTGCCGTCGTGCCTGGTGCTGGCGGCCCGGGTGGACGAGCCGGTGCGGACCGTCGAGGGCATAGCCGCCGACGCCTCGGCCCTGCGGGAGGCTTTCGCCGACTGGGGCGGGCTGCAGTGCGGCTACTGCACACCCGGCCTGGTGGTGCGGGCCTACCAGCTCATCGCATCCGGCGAGTGCGACACCTCTGACCGCGACGCCGTCCGGCAGGCTCTGGCCGGGAACTTCTGCCGCTGCACCGGCTACAACGGCGTGATGGCCGCGGTGCAGCACGCCGTCGCCAGTCGCGTCCCACCGGACGGGGCCTGAGGGGCGGCGAGCCTTGACGTTCATCGGCCAGCGGGTCCGGCCCGACCAATGGGACGAGCGCACCTCGGGCACGGCCGTCTACACCACCGACGTGGCGCTGCCCGGGATGCTCGAGGCCCGGATCCTGCGCAGCCCTCATCCCCACGCCGACATCCGCGGCATCGACACCTCCCGAGCCGAGGGCCACAGCGGTGTGCTAGCGGCAATCACCGCGGAGGATCTGCCCGACCGCACCTACCTGCACCTGGGGGAGCCGTTCCGCGACCGGCAGGCGCTGGCCCGCGGGCGTGTCCGCTTCATCGGTGAAGAGGTGGCCGCGATCGCGGCAACCACTGCGGAACAGGCAGCCGCGGCGCTCGATCTGATCGATGTCGACTACAAGCCGCGAGACAGCGTGGTCACTACCCAGTTCGCCCGAGTCGGGAACGCTCCAACCGTTCACGACCACGCCGTGGGCAACCTGGCCCTGCAAACGGTCCGCAGCTACGGCGACCCCGAGACGGCCCGGTCGGAGGCCGATGTCGTGGTCGGCGGTCACTACGCCTACAAGCCCGCAGCCCACGTGTGCCTGGAGCCGCACTCGGTGGTGGCCCGCTGGGATCCGACCCGGCAGCGGCTCGATCTGTGGGTATCCACGCAAGCCCCCTACTTCGTGCGCAAAGAGGTCGCCCACATGCTCGACCTGCGCCCCGAGCAGATCCGAACCCATCCCGTGGCCGTGGGAGGCGGCTTCGGGGCCAAGGCCAAGGCCGGCTGTCACGAGGTGATCGCGGCCGCGCTGGCGATGAAGGCGAAGCGACCTGTGCGCCTCGTGCTCGACCGCGACGAGGAGTTCGCGGCCACCGCGGTGCGTCACGCCTTCGGTGTCGATCTCGCCACGGGCGCCCGACACGACGGCACGCTCACACACCGCGACGGCTACGTGACGGTGGACAACGGCGCCTACAACCACGCCGGGCCGTCGGTGGCGGTCTACGCCACCATGCTGGCCGCGGGACCGTACCGGCTGGGCGGCTGCGAGACGGCAGTGTCGCTCGTCTACACCAACAAGCAGCCCGGAGCGTCGTTCCGTGGCTACGGCAACCCGCAGATGACCTTCGCCACCGAGTCGCAGGTAGACGAGCTCGCCGACAAGCTCGGCATGGACCCGATCGAGCTGCGTCTCCACAATGCTCCCCGCAGCGGCGACGTGACCCTCACCGGCTGGCGGCTCGGATCGGCCCGTCTGGCCGAGTGCCTCGAGCGGGCCCGCGACGAGATCGGCTGGGAGGCCAAGCGCGGCCTGGCTGGCCGCGGGCGGGGAGTGGGCGTGGCCGCCGCGGTGCATGTGTCGGGCGCCAACGCCTTCGAGCATTCCGAGTTGAGCGAGGCCGCGGTGGAGGTCCGTGACGATGGCACCGCCCGGGTGTGCTTTGCGGGCGCCGACGCCGGCACCGGCCAGGCCGCGCTGTTGCGCCAGATCGCGGCCGACGAACTGGGCGTCCTCTTCGACGACGTGTCAGTGACCATGATGGACAGCCACGACGCTCCCCAGGATCTGGGGGCGTGGTCGTCGCGGGGCACCATGTGGAGCGGTCACGCCACCGCCGACGCGGCACGACGCGCAGCCGAAGCCCTCAAGGCCGCGGCCGCGGCCAAGTTCGGCACTGACTCCTCTCAGGTGCGGCTGGTCGCAGGCGAGGCCCACTGCGGCGCCGACGCTGTACCCGTGGGCGATCTCGTGTCCCTGGCGGAGGGAGCCGCCGACGGGTGCCTGCGCGTCGAGGGCAGCTATCTCACCGACGTCGACAAGATGGACAAGGTGCACGGCTTGGGCCACTTCTCGCCTGCGTACTCCTATTGCGTGCAGGCGGTGGAGGTCGAGGTCGACTACGCCACCGGCCAGGTCAAGGTGATCGACGCGGTGACGGTGCACGACTCAGGCGCGACGCTCAACCCTGCCAGCGCGGAGGGTCAGGCAGTGGGTGCCATGGCCATGGGGCTGGGAGCGGCCCTCGGCGAGGAACTCGTCTACGAGCAAGGCCGCCTGGTCAACCCCAGCCTGCTGGACTACGCCGCACCAAGGGCTTCGGACCTGCCCCCCATCCGGGCCATCCTGCTCGACGGGCACGACCCGGCTGGGCCCTACGGAGCAAAGGGAATCGGCGAGATCGGCGTGGTGCCCGCACCGGCCGCGGTGGCCAACGCCGTGGCCCACGCCACCGGTGTGCGGGTCCGGGAGGTGCCCATAACCCCCGAGAAGCTCCTGCCGCTCCTGAATCCTCACACCTCGGCGGCGCGTGCGAGCCGACGCAGACCCCCGCCCAATGCCATCGGACTTGACTGGATCTGGATCGTTCTAGTGCGCAGTCTCTACGGGCGCGGCCTCTTCAAGCTCCTCGACCGGCGGGCCCGCAAACGCGGAGGCAGGCGAAGCCCGCTGGCGCCTGTTCCGGAGATCGAGGCCATCGAGCAACCCACAACTGTGGAGGCCGCCGTCGAGGCCCGTGCCGCCCGACCCAAGGGCTCCGACTACCTGGGAGGAGGCACCGATCTGCTGGTGGCCCGACAGCAGCGGCTCGCCGCGCCGGTTCGGCTGATCGACACGACCTCCATCCGCGAGCTGCGCCGACTCGATGAGACGCCCGACGGCGACTTGTGCATTGGCGCGGCCGTGACCCTGGAGGATCTCCGGCGCCTCATGGCTGGACCGCGCGGGCTGCCCGGCGACAGGATGCTGTCAGAACTGCTGGAGGACCTGGCCACCCACCAGATCCGGGAGCTGGCCACGGTGGGCGGCAACCTCTTGCAGGAGAAGCGCTGCTCCTTCTTCCGCAACGGCTTCCCCTGCTACAAGCGCAGCGGGTGGACCAGCCCCTGCTACGCGGTGCTTGGTGACCACAGGTTCCATCACGCGGTCCTCGGCGGGCATCGCTGCCAGGCCGTCACCCCGTCGGACCTTGCGACGGGCCTGCTGGCGCTCGACGCGTCAGCCCACAGCGCGCCGCCCGGATCCAAGCCACGCCAACGACGAACTATCGACGAACTCTACGCGGGACCGGGCGAACCCGACCTGACCAAGGGCGAACTGCTGACACACGTGAAGGTGCCCGCGGCGGCGCGCGCCCGCCCTGCCGCGTTCGAGAAGCTGAGGCTCTACGCGGGCGACTTCGCGGTGTGCTCTGCCGCCGTGTCGCTGGAACTCGACGACGACGGTGCCACCATTGCCGGCGCCCGAGTGTCCCTCGGCGCGGTGGCGCCCAAGCCGTACCGCGCCGAGCGCACCGAGAAGCGCCTCATAGGCGCCAGCCTCCGAGACCCGGGGGCGCTCAAGGAGGCTTCGTGGGCGTGGGTATGTGACACCCACCCGCTGCCCGGCAACGTGTGGAAAGTCGAGGCGACGTGCGGCTTGCTCCTGCGAGCCCTCCAACGCCTCGCCGACTCGGTCGCCAGCGTCTGAGACCCCGACTCCTGCCCGCCCACAGGTGCCTATCTGGTCTGGGCTCGTTCGGCCAGCAGGAACTTGCGGATCTTTCCGACGCTGGTGCGGGGCAGTTCCTCGATGAGGGTGATGCTGGCGGGCCGCTTGGCCTTGGCCAGGCGCTGCTCGCACCAGGCGTCGAGCTCCGGTACCGATGGCGGAGCCGACGCGTTCGCGGCGACCACGAAGGCCACTGGCACCTCGTCGCGGATCTCGTCGGGGCGGCCCACGACCGCAGCCTCGAGCACCGCCGGGTGCTCGGCCAGGGTGGACTCGACCTCGACTATCGAGACGTTCTCGCCCGACACCTTCAGCACGTCCGAGCGCCGGCCGTCGAAGTAGTGGCGTCCGGTGCCGTCGCGCACGGCCCGGTCACCGGTCAGGAACCAGCCGTCGCGGAAGCTGGCCTCGGTGATGCCGGGGGCGTCGAGGTACCCGGCGAACAGGGTGACGCCCGGCTCGCCGCCCACGACCACCTCGCCCACGGCTCCCGGTCGCACCGGCGCGCCCGCCGCGTCCTGGACGTCCACGGAGCAGCCCGGCGTCACCCGGCCCATGGATGCGTGGTGAGGGTCGTCGGCCTCGTCGGTCAGCACCGCGGGGATGGTCTCGGTCATGCCGTAGAGCTGTCGGGGCCGGCAACCGAACCAGTCCGCCACCGTCTCGTACTGGTCGGCGGCGATGTTCTGGGCGTACCAGCAGTGGCGCAGGCGCACCCCGGCGACGGGGCCGCCACGGGCCAGGATCATGCGGATCGGCGCAGCGAACAGGCTGGCGCAGGTGGCGGAGTGGCGGGCCGCGGCCTCGAGGAACCCCGACGCCGAGAAGGCCGGCATCAGGGCCACGCTGGCTCCGGTCCATATGGCCGAGGCGAACGAGTAGTACTGCGCGTTGGCGTGGAACAGCGGCAGCACCACGAGCTGGCGATCGTCAGGAGCGAGCCCGGCCGCTTCGGCCATGACCCTGCCCGCGAAGGCGTAGTTGGCCTGGGTCACCTCCACGCCCTTGGGACGTCCCGTGGTGCCCGAGGTGAACATCACCGCGGCCCGGTCGCGCAGGCTCGATTCGAGTCGTTCGGATGCAGCCAGGGACGCGGCATCGAAGGGCGCCAGCGTGGTGCCGGCCTCGTCGATCTCGATGACGGGCAGATCGTTGCGGCCTGCTTCGGCCGCCGCAGCCCGGTAAGTGCCGGCTCTCGCCCCCGCGCACAGGCCCACGGTGGGGCGGGTGCGCTCGATGTGGCCGGCCAGCTCGGGCGTGCGTCCCATCGGGTCCGACGGCACGATCCACGCGCCCAGGCGGCACACGGCCAGCCATGCCGCCACGAACGTCGGGGAATTGGTGAGCGCTAGGTGCACGGAGCGGCCCGGCTCTGCCCCCAGCGCCGCGAGAGTGCCCGCCACCCGGTCCACGGCCTCGTCGAATTCTCCGTAGCTCCACCGGGCCACGTCGCCCGACGGCGTCTCGAAGACCAGGAACGTCTCGTCCGCCCGACTGGCCACGGCTCGGTCCCACACCGAGGTGAAGGACACCGGCTCGGCCCACATGCTCACCAGGCCCGTCACCATTCAGCCCACATGCTCACCAGGCCCGTCACCATTCAGCCCTCTCGTCGCGAGAGCCCGTCACCATTCAGCCCTCTCGTCGCGAGAGCTCGTCAGAACCAGAACAAAGAGCGAACAAGACCGGAGCGGCGGCGTTCACGGCTGGCCGTAGCCGCCGCCGCCGGGAAGCTCCAGGCGCACGGTGTCGCCGGGCTGCAGCGTGATACGGGTCTGGGTGGTGACCGGGTCGCCGTTGACCTCGAACGACCCGGATGCGCCCGGCTCTCCACCGAAGATGCCCTGAGGTGGCTCAGCGAGGCGGCTGGTCACGGCGTTGAGCTGCCAGGGCCGGTCCGTGTCCACCTCGAACTCGATCACCTGGCCCAGACCGCCGGGCTGGGCGCCTGCACCGCCCGAGTCGGGGCGCAGCGCCTTGCGCAGGAACCGCACCGGGGCCGACGCCTCCACCACCTCTATGGGCACCGCCGACACCCCGGTCGGGTACGAGCAGGCGTCGAGGCCGGGTTTGGTGGCCCGGGCTCCCACCCCGCCCGCGTAGGTGAACATGGCGGTGATGAAGGGACTCCCGTCGTCGTGGTGACCGTTCACCTGCATGGTCCACACTGCGCCCGCACCCTCGGCCATGGCACCGGAGGGCTTCACCTGGGCCAGAGCCTTGAGCAGGGCATTGGGCAGGAACATGCCGACCACATGGCGGGCCGTGCCCGGCTGAGGGGGCACGGCGTGCACCACCGACCCCTCAGGGGCCCGCATCTTGATGGGTGCCAGGCTGCCGTGGTTGTTGGGGATGTCGGGGTTGAGCACCGAGCGAACCGTGAACGTGGTGTAGGCATGGGTGTAGTTGCGGACCACGTTGATGCCCCACGGGCTGGCATCGCTGGAGCCCTCGTAGTCGACGGTGATCTCCCCGGCGTCGGGGTCGACGTGCATCGTGCACACGATGTCGATGCGACTGCCGTCGGCCAGGTCGAGCACGGCCGAGGCGTCGTAGGTGCCTGCGTCGAGTTCGCGGATGGTGGCCCTGGTGGCGGCCTCGGACCGCTCGATGATCTCGTCGGCGAGGTCCTCGATGTCTTCGAGGCCGTGGGCGTCGCACAGCGTCGCCAGCCGCTGCGCCCCCACCTCGCCCGAGGCCATCTGGGCATGAAGGTCACCAGCCATGTGATCGGGCTGGCGGACATTGGAGAGGATGAACTTCCAGACATCGGCGTTGCGCTCCGAGCCTCCGGCACCGTCACCGGACATGAGCCTGCAGATCGGGATCCACAGCCCCTCCTCGAAGCAGTCACGGCCGCCGGCACCGATGCCGTAGCCGCCCACGTCGGTGTGGTGGATCGTGGAGCCGAACAGGGCGATCAGCCGAGGCTCGCCCCCGCCGGCGGGTACTCGCCATGCCGGCACGAGAACGGTCACGTCGAGGAGCTGGCCCGCGGTCTTGTAGGGGTCGTTGGTTATGAGCACGTCGCCGGGCACCAGCGACTCCACCGGATACTCCTCGAGCATTGCGACCGCGCCCAGGGCCAGGCTGTTGATGTGGCCCGGAGTGCCCGTCACGGCCTGGGCCACCATGCGGCCCCGCCGGTCGAACACCGCGTTGGCCAGGTCTCCGGCCTCGCGCACGATGGGGCTGAAGGCGGCCCTCTGCAACGCCCGGGCCTGCTCGTTCACGGTGGAGATCAGCGACTGCCACAGGATCTCCAGCTCCACCGGATCGAAGGTGCGAACCGCGCTCATGGCCGGCTCCTTGTGGCTACCAGGCTCCCGTCCGGCGCCATCTCCGCTTTCCAGCCCGGCCCGATCACCGTGGTCGTCTCGCGCTCCTCCACGATGGCTGGACCCGTGAACGCCGCTCCCACGCCTAGATCCTGCCGCCGGTACACGGGCACATCAACAGCGTCGGAGCCCCGGGCGAACACCACCGGCCGCCGAGACACCGGCTCGGCGGTCCCCGCGGCCCCGGTGGCACCCGTGTCCGGGCGGACCTGCGCCTTCTCCGCGTAGGCAGACAGCCGCCAGGTGACTGCCTCGACGGCCACATCGGGGATGGTCATGCCGTAGATGCGCCGGTACTCCGACTCGAAAGCCGACCGCACCTCGGGCTCGCTTGCGGGCCATGACTCGCCGATGCCCACCCAGACCGTGATCTCGTTGCCCTGACCCGAGTACCGGGCGTCGAGCCCGTAGCGGAAGCGCACATCGCCGGGGGGCACCCCGGCCGCGGAGAGCACCCGGCGACCCTCGCCTCGCAGCTCGTCGAGCAGAGCGTCCCGCTCGGCGGCGTCCACGCTGTCAAGCAGCCGAGGCATGGAGCGGGCCAGGTCGATCCGCACCGGCGACACCAGAGTCCCGAACGCTGACAGCACGCTGGCGTTGACAGGGAAGATCACCTTGTCGCTCTCGAGAAGGTCGGCCACGCCGCAGGCGTGCACCGGCCCCGCACCGCCGAAGGCGAGAACTGTGACCCCGCGGAGGTCCACTCCCTGCTCCACCCCGTGCATGCGGGCGGCGGCAGCCATGTTCTGGTTGACCACCTCGTGGATCCCGGCCGCGGTGTCCATCAACGACAGCCCCAGCCCCGCGGCCGGCTTCGCCGTCGCCGCAGCAGCCGCGGCAGCGTCGAGGGGCATGTCGCCTCCCAGGAAGGCGTCGGGGTCCAACAGGCCGAGCACCACGTCGGCGTCGGTAACCGCTGCAGTCGTGCCGCCCCGGCCGTAGGAGGCGGGACCCGGATCGGCCCCGGCGGACTCCGGCCCCACCTTGAGCAGGCCGAACCGGTCGAGGCGGGCCAGCGATCCCCCGCCCGCACCGATCTCGACCAGGTCGACCGACGGCACCGACACCGGGAAGCCCGAGCCCTTCTTGAACCGGTAGATCCTGGCCACCTCGAAGGTGTTTGTGAGGGCAGGCTCACCGTTCTCGATCAGGCAGGCCTTGGCCGTGGTGCCACCCATGTCGAAGCACAGCAGGCGCTCGGAACCGAGGCGCTGCGCGTACCAGGTTCCCGCCAGCGCACCCGCCGCCGGCCCCGACTCCACCAGGCGGATCGGGCCCCGGGCCGCGTCGTCGGCCGACACCACGCCGCCGTTGGACAGCATCATCAGCACCGCGCCACCGAACCCCTCCGCCGACAGCCACTTCTGCAGCTCGTCGAGGTAGGGACCGATCACCGGCATGGTGGCCGCGTTGCAAGCCGCGGTGATCATGCGCGGGTACTCGCGGATCTGCGGGGATATCTCCGCGGAGATGCAGACCGGCACGTCCAGTTGTTGGCGCAGATGCTCGGCCACGGCCTGCTCGTTGGCCGGGTTGACGTAGGAGTTGAGCAGGCACACGGCCACCGACTCGACCGCGGCGTCAACCAGCCCGGCACAAAGACGGGCCAGACCGGCAGCCGACGGCTCAGCCAGAACGGCGCCCGCAGCCGATGTGCGCTCATCGATCTCGAAGGTGAGATCCCGTCCGATGGGAGGATCGGGGAACTCGATCTGCAGGTCGTACATGTCGTAGCGGTGCTCGTCGCGGATCAGCAGCGTGTCGCCGAAGCCGGCGGTCGTCACCAGTCCGGCCCGCCCCGTGCGGCCCTCGATCAGAGCGTTCGTGATCAGCGTGGTGGCGTGCACGATGGGTGCGGTGATCTCGCCGGGAGCGACCCCGGCCTTGGACAGGAGCTGGCTCACGCCGGCTCGCACCCCCTCCAGCGGCGCCGACGGGGTAGTGAGGGTCTTGTCCACCACCACCCGGCCCGACTCGGTGTCGAGCAGCACCACATCGGTGAACGTGCCGCCGATGTCGACGGCCAGCCGCCAGTCGGCCATGTCCGCGGCGGTCAGCCCACAGCGGCCAGGTCGGCGCGGGGTGGCGCGAACACGTCCAGGATCCAGCACTCGCCGTAGGTGTCGTCGCCGATGAACACCGAGTCGCCGTGCCACACCGACCGGGGCGCCAAGTACGCATCGCCCTCGCCCAGCACGACACGCCGGTCGTTGTTGCCCTCGGGGCCGATCCGGAAGTCCAGCTTGCCCCGCATGATGATCCCGAGCTGCTCGTTGTCAGTGTG
The DNA here is from genome assembly GCA_965219165.1 of Candidatus Aldehydirespirator sp. GTDB lineage: Bacteria > Actinomycetota > Acidimicrobiia > Acidimicrobiales > Aldehydirespiratoraceae > Aldehydirespirator. Next base: position 344,697 of record CBDCMW010000002.1, read on the forward strand.
GTTGTGAAGCACCGAACCCGAAGCCCCGCCGACGATGCGCCAGAAGCAGAGCTGCAGATGCTCACCGGTGATCACCCGGTGCCGGAAGCCGGGACGGGCCGTCTCGACGAAGGCGTCCTCGTCGAGGAAGTGGCAGTACTGGTTGCCGAGGCTCTCGGCGATGCTCATGGGCGGTGCTCCTTGGCTGTGGCGAACCGGACGCTTCAGCCGAGGGCGGCGAACCGCGCTCTATCGGCATCGAGGTCGAGCGGGCGGATGATGGCCTCGTGCTCCTCATCTCCCCAGTGCTGCGGGGGCACCAACCACATCACCTCGAACTCCAGGCCGTCGGGATCCTTGGCGTAGAGGCTCTTGTTGGGTCCGTGGTCGCTCTGGCCCACCAGGACTCCGGCCGCGCTCAGCCGCTCGCGCATCTCGGCCAGCTCATCGAGAGTGCCGACTTCCCACGCGATGTGGTACAGGCCGACCGTGCTCCGGCCGGCCTGAGAGGCACCGGCGTCCTCACCGATGGAGAAGAAGACGATGTCGTGGTGATTCTGTGAGCCCGGCGCCCGCATGAAGACGTAGGCGCCGGGCCCGTCTATCACCGTGGTGAAGCCGAGCACGTCGGCGTAGAACCTCTGGTGACGGCCGGCGTCGCGCACGTACAGGACGGCATGGTTCATTCCTGAGATCAATGCGCCTGATCCTCCAGCCGATCCTTGGAGCCGGATCCGTGAGCCTGCCAAACCCTAGGACGGCCAAACCCTAGGTCTGCCAAACCCTAGGTCCGGCGCGCTGCGGCTTCAAAGCCCGGCTTCTAGTCAATGTGACGGGCTGGGCACCAGTTGAACTCGGTGAGCACGAGCCCACGCGCCACCGGCCCGAAAGCAGTGACGGACGCCAGGCTCACCCTGAGGCGCATGATCATGCCGGCGCCGCCTCCCAGCAGCCACACCACCGCCGACTTGATCGGGGTGGCGTGGGTCACCACCACGATGTTGCGGGTGACGGCCTCCTCGGAGATCTCGGCTATCGCCTCACCGACCCGCTGGTGCAGAGAGGCCATCGACTCGCCTCCGGGCGGCACGTAGGAGATATCGGAGGCCCATGCCGCACCGAGCTCGGCCATGACCTCTCCGATGCGACGGTCGTCGTAGGCGCCGAAGTCGATCTCCCTCCACCGGTCGTCGATCATGGTGGGAGCGTCGCCGAGGCCGGCGGCCCGCGCCGTCTGCCGGGTCCGGCGCCGCGACGACACCACCACGCGATCCACCGGCCAGCGCTCCCGCAGGGCTCTCCCGACCACCGCCGACTGCTCGAAGCCGACGTCGTCGAGGGGCGAGTCCAACTGGCCCTGGAGCCGGGCCTGGGCGTTGTTGGGAGTGCGACCGTGCCGCAGGAGGATCAGGATGCGCCGATGGTAGACCGAGCACCGGCCATCCCGCCGTGGCGCGGGCCGTGCGACAGCGGCGTTGGAGGCTCGCGGGGCTCTGACGTCACAACACGACCGGAATCTGGCAGGATCAAGACATGGAATCGGTAGCCACAGCAGGCGCGCAACGCGTCGAGGACGCCGGTGACGCGCCGGACGCGGGCACCCTCGGCGACTTCGCCGCCGCGCTGGGATCGTCGGTCTCCACAGAGGAGGTGTGCCGTGTCGTGGGGAGCCGGGTCCGCGAGTTCCGCCAGTCGCTGAACATGACGATGTCGGCGTTCGCGGCCAGCGCTGAGATCTCCCTGGGAATGCTCTCCAAGATCGAGCACGGCCAGAGCGCGCCGAGCCTGTCCACGCTCGTACGGCTCGCGGCCACCGCCCGAGTGCCCGTCACCGCCCTGTTCCGGGGCCTCGACGAAGAGCACGACCTGGTGATCGTGAGAGCGGGCGAGGGCCACGAGATCCACCACCAGGGCGGAGGGCCCGGGCGGCTCTACCAGGATCTCGGCACCCTGCGCGGCCCCAACCGGGTGATCGAGCCGATGATCACCACCATCACAGAGCGGGGCGGGGTGTTCCCGCTGTACCAGCACCCCGGCGTGGAGTTCTTGCATGTGCTGGAGGGGTCGATCGACTACGGCTACGGAGGGAGGGCCTACCGCCTCGACGCGGGCGACACCATGCAGATCCACGGAGAGGTCGCCCACGGTCCGGTCGAGCTCGTCGAGTTGCCCATACGGTTCATCTCCATCAAGGTGTACCCGGCCAGCGAGCCGCGGACCGCGGCAGGAGGATGACGCCATGGGCCTGCTGCTGAACCCTCCCGACAGGCCGAGGATGACACCATGGGCCTGCTGATAGTCATCGACTGGATAGGCGAGAGCGGCGCCGCCCGCAACAACCTCGTGCTGTGGATACTGCTGGCCGCGACGGTGGGGCTCACGTTCTGGGAGTGCCGGGAGCGTGGCTACCGGCCCATGATCACGCTGTGGTGGGTTAGCTTCGTCGCCATCACCCATGTAGTGGGATACATAATCCTGCGCTTCTTCGTCCGCTCACCGCGCAACGCCTGACCCCTCACAGACCCCCTACCCCTGGACGCCGACGATGACAGACTCACAGCCCACCGACCCGCCGGGCCGCCGCCTCCACCTGCCGGGACGCACCTCGCTGCTCATCGGGCTGGGACTGCTGCTGGTGGTCATTGCCCTGTTCGCCCCCAAGAGCTGCGGGGGAGCAGACATAGGCAAGGAGCAGGCCATCGCCACTGCTCGGGCCACGCTTGCAGCCGAGTCGGGCGCCTTCGTGCCCACCAAGACCGAGGCCAAGTTGCTGCGTCAAGGCTTCCCGGCCCAATTGCTGTGGGTGGTAGTGTTCACGGTCGCGGATCCCGACGGCGACCGCGAGGACTTCCTCCACAAAGCTGACATCTGGGTCAGCGCCAACACCGGAGAGGTCCGACAAGTCATCGTCCACAAGCGGGACGAGTAGTAGCCGCCCCATCTGAGCCTTCCCCGGGGGGAAGCGGGCGCCCGACCGGCCCCGGACAGGACCGCTGGCTCGGCCTGTGCTATTGTCTCCCAGGTCCGGCCGACCGGTCGGAGCGGACAAGAAGAATTGGGGGTGAGTCAATGGACACTTCCATAGTGTTCACCGAGGCTTACTACTTCTTCACCGTCGCCATCATGTGGCTGCTGCACGTGGGGTTCATGACCTACGAAGCCGGCGTCAGCCGCCGCAAGAACGTCATGTCGACGGCCATGAAGAACATCATGACGATAGCCGTGGTGACGCCGACGTTCTACTACCTCGGCTGGTACGTGTACTTCTGCATGCAGGAGGGCATCAAGTTCACAGTTTCAGCCAATGGAGCCAGCCCCGCAGGACTTGAGGGGCTCTATTTCTGCGGCGACGGCTACGGCCTGCCGTGGGACGGCTCCGCGGGACCGAACCTCGGCGACAACATCACGGGCGTCTTCTGGGCAGCCTTCGTGCTGTTCTCCTGGACGACGGGATCGATCATGTCCGGCTCGGTGCTGGAGCGGATCCGCATCTCGGCCTACCTGTGGCTGACCGCCCTGATGGGCGGATTGGTGTGGGTCGTCGCCGCGGCCTGGGGATGGAGCTACGGAGGCTGGTTGACCGTTCACTTCGGCTACCACGACTTCGCTGCATCCGGTGTGGTTCACGGCGTCGCCGGCATCTTCGCCCTAGGCGTGTTGTTCAACCTCGGACCGAGGATCGGCAGGTACGACAGCAACGGGGGTACGAGGGCCTTCAAGCCCCACAACCTCCATCTGACGCTGATGGGGCTGATGATCATCTTCACGGCCTTCTACGCGTTCTACGCGGCGTGTCTCGCCATCACGGCCGACACCACTCCGGGCTGGGCCAACATCTACTTCAACCCGGCCACGCTGTCGGCCATCACCTACACCATCACCATGGGCTTCGCGGGCGGCTTCGCCGGCGGCTACATCTTCTCGAAGGGTGATCCGTTCTGGACCATCTCCGGAGGTCTGGCCGGTGTCGTTGCGGTATCCGCGGGAGCCGATATCTACAGCCCCAACCTGGTGCTGCTACTGGCCTTCTTCTCGGCCGGCGCCGCCTACCACGTGGGCAGCTGGATCGAGCAGAAGGCCCGCATCGACGACGCTGTCGGAGCGGTAGCCGTGCACGGCGTGATGGGCTTCTGGGGTGTGATGGCCGTGGGCATCTTCGCCGGTGGCTACCCGACCGGGCCCGCTGGTGTCGAGACCACGATCCTCGGCCAGGCCGTGGGGGCGGCAGCGGTAATCGCGCTGTCCTTCTTCACGGGCTACGTCGCCTCCTTGATCCTCAAGAAGCTGAACCTGCTGAGGGTGCCGCCCGAAGTGGAGATCGAGGGCCTCGACATGGCCGAGTTCGAGACGGACTTCTATCCCGAGTTCGGCCGGGCCGACGAGCCCATCATCCACGCCGACGGCTCCGAGGAGGCCGCCGAGGCCACACTCAAGGCGGCCTACGCGGCCAACCGCTAGTCGGTGTCCGCCTCATGGCTGCAGCTCATCTTCGCCATCGCCTTCATGTACCTGCTGGTAGCAGCCGCCGGGTACTGGGGCAAGCGTCGGAGAGCGCAGCAGGAGGCGCAGGATCATCGACACGACCACTGACAACGTTCAGGACTAAGGAGGACTGAATGAACACCTTTCCCTACGACAGTTGGGAAGCGGCCCTCGAGGCTGCCGACGGCACCACTGGGTACTTCACCTGGGGTCCGGGCGGCAACACCGCCTCGATCATCCTTGCCGTCCTCGGGATCGCGGTCTCCGTGATCGCGGCATTCCTAGTGACCGTTCGCGAGGACAAGCTGCTCAACCACGCAGCCGACCGGCTCGCCGACAAGTACAACTCGGAGGACTGACATGGCTCGTCGCAAGCAAATCGAGTTCCAAGGAAAGCAGGGCCACGACAAGGGCATTGAGATGGCGACGATCATCTTCTGTCTCGCCTGCGTCGTTTTCACCATCATCTGCATCCAGGTCGTCGCCTGACGACAGACTCACCCCGTTCAATGCGGTAGGCGCCGCGTCGCAATGTGCGACGCGGCGCCTACCCCTGCTCGGAGGGACTCAAGAGGATGGTCACCCGCAAGCGGATCGCGCAGGTGTGCATGGCCGTCGCGGCCGCGGCGATGTTCCTGCCGTGGCATACGACCGCAGCAGAAGTTGGCACGGAGTCGGTCCAGGGCACCGGCGTCAATGAGGGCCAGCTTGTCCTAGTTGTGGGCCTGGTCACAGTCGGGCTGATACAGGTGGGTTGGCGACCGGCTTGGATCGGTGCCGGCTTTGCAGGCGCGATCGCGGTGAAGGAGCTGATCGACCTCGCCGGCATCGACGGATCCGACCCGGCGTCGGGACTCTGGATAGCGGCCGCCACTTCCATCGTGGCCGTCGTCCTGCTGGTCTGGGACATGTTCACCGGCGTGTCCGCCCCTGGCGACGACGCCGGCGACCGCGGCAAGCCGGGCGGGCGAGGACTGTCAGGGCCGTTGGGCAGACGGCGGCAATGACGCCGGTTGCGAGCCCTGACATGACGAGTCCGCGGGGAGGATGCTCGGGGCACGCGTCGAGGTGATCTTGGCAGAGGCGGAGACGCGGCGGCGCGGCGGGTAGGCGCGGCTGCGAGGAATGCTGTGAGGAGTTCCCGCAGACGCGTTGCTTAAAGCCCGGGCGCGCATTCAGTCGCCGGGCAAGTGAAAGCGCAGGGCGACCCCCGCGGAGCGGCTCGTGCTCTTGGAGCACGGCACCGCCACCCCATCTCGGAACAGCACGGCCACTCCGCCCGTCTCCAACACTACTCTCACTCCGTGCGCCGACACGCTGACTGCCGACCACAAACCGAAGCCCCGGAATTGCTCCCCAGTCGATGACACGCCCGGCATTGTGGCGTGCAGCACCACTTCCTCCTCGGTCAGGCCGGGGAAAGTGTCTCGCATTGTGGCATAGATTCCCGGGCCCCGGTCGAAGACCACTATCTGCGTGCCGCTCGCAACCCTCTCCAAGGCAACCTCACCGGCGCCAGCCCAGTCAGCCGCGTTGTAGGCGGCCTCCCGCACGGCTTGTAGAAGAGCGTCCCGCATACCTCCGGGGGCCAACCCCAGCTCGTCCACCACCGCTTCGGCGACCCGACCTGCGGCGCGGCGGTCGCTGATGGCGCGCCTGTCTGTCATTCCGGATGGGTCTTGATGGAACTCTCGACGACACACAAGAGCATCCCGATGACCCACTCGACTCCTTCGATGGCCTCGGCATCCACCTTCGGGGCTTGGCGCTCTCCGCACGTAGCCCACTGCCAATAGCAGGCGGTCTCGCGGCGACCGGCCATCAAGAACAAGGCCGGCACCCACCACCCGCAATACTCCCGAGCCCCAGACAGGACCACGCACGGCAGATCGGCATGGGGCTCAGCCACTACGGCTCCAGGTCCCCTCCGCGACCACCCAAAACGCCACGACCCGTTGACCATGTCCCCCAGCCAACCGGCCGCGGTCGCCTCAGCTTCTTCTCGGACAGCCGTGCCGACCGACTGGAACGCCTCCGCCGCGACCGGCGCCAGCGGCAGATCCACCACAGCCCCGGAAGCCATGGGGCCCACGCTAGCGGCCTGTCGCCGAGGACATGCCCCCGCCTCAATGACGCGGGCTCGGACCGGCAGCGCCCAGGTGACCGTGATCTTCCGTCGCTGCCGAACACGGCCTGGATGTCGCACCAGCCCGGGTTGCGGGCGGGTGCCGGCGCCGCAAGACTCATCGGTGTCAACCAAGGAGAGTCCAGATGAAGACGATCCCGCCGGAGCAGCCCAGAGTCTTGGTGCCGGGTCTGTTGATGCTCGGACCAGGGGTTGAGCGCTACCGGGTGTCCGGCGGCGGCGCCACCGTGCTGGCTCTCGACGCCGGCGACGAGCTGGAGGTCGTCGACCCCGAAGGTCGCCAGCCCTGTGAGCTGGTCGCCTTCGATGCGAGCGGCAGGTCCGATCCCAGCCTGCTCGGTGGCGTCGACGCGGCGGGGAGCGGCAACGGCAGGAATGCCACATCCGCGGGCGCGCCGGCCGCGCTGGGCATCCTCTCCGCAGAGTTCCAGGATGCTCGCCGGGTGCGCGCCGGGCTCGAGCGGGCCGGCATCGACCTGACGTCTGTACGCGCCGCGACGCCGCTGAGGCTGCTCGACGGTGACACTCTGCCGGGTGCCCGCGCCCGTGTGGTAGCTCACGCCGACGTTGCCTGCGTAGTTGCCGCTCCCGGCGAGCCCATGTCGGCCCACGGCGGTGCTCCCCCCACCGACCTGATCGCCTACGTGCACCGTCGCGGCCCGGGCCCCGTCGAAGCCGGACCCCTGCTCCCGGCGCCGCTGGCCGATCCCAGCCAGGACTTCATGGTGAAACGCAGCACCGCCAGGGCCTACGAAGTGGCCAAGGGCGATTGGTTCCAGGTCGTCGATGTGGAAGGGCGGCAGTGCTCCGATTTCCAGTGCTTCGCCGTCTCCGACCTCGAAGCGGGCGCCGAGTTGTGCCTGGACGCCACCATCACCCGCACCCTGATGGGCGCGAGCTGTCCGGCGCCGGGACTCTACTCGAAGTTCTTCAACGCCAAGATGCAGCCCCTCGTCGAGGTGATCCAGGACACCGTCGGTCGCCACGACACGTTCAACACGGCCTGCAACGCCCGCTACTACGACGAGATGGGCTACCCCGGCCACATCAACTGCACCGACAACATCAACGGTGCTCTCGACCCCTACGATGTGGCCCGGCGCCGGGGCTGGCAGGCGATCAACTTCTTCTACAACACCCGGGTGAGCGACTGCAACCAGATCTACCTGGACGAGCCCTGGTCCCGTCCCGGCGACTACGTGCTGCTGCGGGCGCTGGAGGACCTGGTGTGCGTGTCCACCGCGTGCCCCGACGACATCGACGCAGCCAACGCGTGGAACCCCACCGACATTGCAGTGCGCGTCTATCCCTCAGCCAATCGGTTCAAGAAAGCGACGGCGATCCGCATGACCGCAGACTCCGAGGCCGAGCTCACCAAGGAGACGGGGTTCCATCCCCGGACCTCTGAACTGACCCGCAGCTTCAGCGAGTACTGCGGCTACTGGCTGGCCGACTCCTACACCGAGCACGGGCCCGTCGAGGAGTACTGGGCCTGCCGGCAGGCCGCGGCGGCCATCGACCTCTCGCCGTTGCGGAAGTACGAGGTCACCGGCCCCGACGCCGAGCTGCTGATGCAGACCTGCGTCACCCGCAACATCCGCAAGCTCGCCGACGGCCAGGTGGTGTACACCGCCATGTGCCACCCGACCGGCGGCATGATCGACGACGGCACCGTCTTCCGGCTCGGACGGGAGAACTTCCGCTGGATCGGCGGGCAGCTGGGCTACAGCGGCGTATGGCTCCGGGAGCAGGCGCAGCGGCTGGGGCTGCGGGTCTGGGTCCGCAGTTCCACCGAGCAGCTCCACAACCTGCAGGTCCAGGGGCCCAACAGCCGCCGCATCCTCGAGCAGGTCGTGTGGACCCGCCCCGACCAGCCCACCATCGAAGAATTGGGGTGGTTCCGCTTCGCCATAGCCCGGATCGGCGGCCACGACGGCATCCCGCTGCTCGTGTCGCGCACCGGCTACACCGGCGAACTCGGCTACGAGGTGTTCTGCCATCCCTCCGACGCCCCCGAGGTGTGGGACGCCGTCTTCGAGGCCGGTGCGCCTCACGGGCTGGCGCCGATGGGCCTGGCTGCCCTCGACATCCTGCGCATCGAGTCCGGGCTCATTTTCGCCGACCACGAGTTCTGCGATCAGACCGACCCCTACGAGGCCGGGATCGGCTTCACGGTGCCGCTCAAGACCAAGACCGATGATTTCATCGGCCGCGACGCCCTTGTCAAGCGCCGCGACAACCCGCAACGACGCCTCGTGGGCATGGAGCTGGTCGGAGGCGAGCCCGCCGCTCACGGCGACGGCGTGTATGTCGGTCGCAATCAGGTGGGCGTAGTCACCAGCGCCACCATCTCCCCCATCCTGCGAAAGAACATCGCGCTGTGCCGCATGGCGGTCGAGTACGCCGAGATCGGCACGGCCGTGGAGGTGGGAAAGCTCGACGGCCACGAGAAGCGGATCGCGGCCGAGGTGGTGCGGTACGCGTTCTACGACCCGGACAAGACCCGGGTCCGCGGCCTCGCCTGAGAGGCCGACCTGCCGGGCCGCGTCAGCGTCGAAGAACCTTGGGGATGGTGGTGCCGAAGTCGGACGGCAGCTTCACGACCGTCACGCCGCACTCCCGCATGAGCTGCACCTTCTCGGCGGCCGACTCCCCGACGGTGGAGACGATGGCTCCGGCATGGCCCATGGTGCGCCCCTTGGGCGCGGTCAGCCCGGCGATGTAGCCCACCACCGGCTTGTGCATGTGGTCGCGGGCGTACTGGGCGGCCTGCGCCTCCTGCAGCCCTCCGATCTCACCGATCATCACGATCGCCTCGGTCTCGTCGTCGGCTTCGAAGCGCTTGAGATGATCGAGGAACGAGCTGCCGTTTATCGGGTCGCCACCGATCCCGATGCTGGTGCTCACCCCGATTCCGACCGCCTTGAGCTGCGACGCCGCCTCGTATCCGAGCGTTCCCGACCGGCTCACGATGCCGACCGGGCCCCGCTCGTAGATGTGCGGAGGCATGATGCCCATCATGGCCTGGCCCGGGCTGATCACCCCGGCGCAGTTCGGTCCGATCAAGCACATCCGGCTGGCGTGCTGGTAGCGGCGCTGGTAGCGCTTCACCTTGATCATGTCCTGGATCGGGATGCCCTCGGTGATGCAAACGCAGTACTCGATCCCGGCATCGGCCGCCTCCATGATGGCGTCGGCCGCGTACGGGGGCGGCACGAACACGATGCTGGCGGTGGCCTCGGTGGCCCCGACGGCCTGCTTCATGGTGTCGAAGACCCCCACGCCGCAGTGGGTGGTGCCACCCCGTCCCGGCGTGACCCCGCCCACCACATTGGTGCCGTACTCGCGCATCTCGGCGGTGTGGAAGGTGGCTATGCGGCCAGTGATGCCCTGTACCAGCACCGGCGTGGTCTCGTCGAGGATGATGCTCATCAGGCTGCGCTCCTCTCGGTGGCCGCCACCGTCGCCTTCGTGCCGGCCTCGGCCAGCGAGTCGGCGGTGATCACTCCCACCTCGGCCTCGGCCAGGATGCGCCGTCCCTCCTCGACGTTGGTGCCCGACAGTCGCACCACCACCGGCACGCCAGGATCGAGCTGCTGCAGAGCCTGGACCACGCCCTCAGCCACCCAGTCGCATCGGTTGATGCCGGCAAAGATGTTCACCAGCACGGCTCTCACGTTCTCGTCGGACAGCACCAACCGGAACGCCTTCAGCACACGCTCGGGGGAGGCGCCCCCGCCGATGTCGAGGAAGTTGGCCGGCTCGCCGCCGGCTTGCTTGATCATGTCCATGGTTGCCATGGCCAGACCGGCACCGTTGATGATGCAGCCGATGTTGCCTTCGAGCCCCACGTAGCTGAGCCCGCGGTCTATGGCCGTCCGTTCTCGGGGGTCCTCCTGTGACTTGTCGCGCAGCTCCGACACGTCCTGATGACGGAACAGGGCGTTGTCGTCGAAGGTCATCTTGGCGTCCAGCGCCAGCAGGCGGCCGTCGACGGTGACCGCCAGAGGGTTGATCTCCACCATGGTGGCGTCGAGATCGCCGAAGGCCCGGTAGCAGGCGGTCATGACTTGGACCGCCTGCGGGACCAGACTCGCTTCGAGGCCCACCGCGAAGGCGATCTCACGGGCCTCGAACGCCTGGAGCCCTACGGCCGGCTCCACGTTCACGCGCACGATGGCGCTCGGGTCGCGGGCCGCGATCTCCTCGATGGCCATGCCGCCCGCGGCAGAGGCGACGACCATCACCCGCTCGGCGGATCGGTCGAGCACGAACCCCAGATAGATCTCGCGCTCGGCCGAGACGGCCGCCTCGACGTAGAGCCGGTACACGCCCTTGCCTCCCTCGCCGGTCTGGTGGGTGACCAGCCGCTTGCCCAGTAGGTCGTCGGCCGCCTCCCAGACCTCGCGCTCGTCGCTGCAGACCTTGATGCCGCCGGCCTGACCACGGGCCCCGGAGTGGATCTGGGCCTTCACCACCCACTGCTCGCCGCCGATCTCGGAGGCTCTGTACGCTGCCTGCTCGGGGCTGTAGGCCAGGCCTCCCTCCGGGATGGACACGCCGTAGTCGGCCAGTATGGCCTTGGCTTGATACTCGTGAATCTCCATGAACGCCCCTCCTGCGCTCTAGTTCGGAATCGCCTGCGACTCGAGCGTCACGACTCCCTGTTCTCGAGGGCCTCGGCCGTCTCGACCACGTTGCGCGCCATCCGGGCTGACGCGGCGTCGATCATGCGCCCGTCGAGTTGGGCCGCGCCCCGGCCGGCCGCAGCCGCCTCCTCCAGAGCCCGCAGCACCCGGTGAGCCTGGTCCACCTCGGACTCCGGCGGCGTGAACACCTCGTTGGCCAGATCGATCTGCGAGGGGTGGATGGCCCACTTGCCGTCGTAGCCGAGGGCCGCGGCCCGGCGGGCTCCGGCGGTGAAGGAGTCCGGGTCGCCGAAGTCCCCGAACGGACCGTCGATGGCCCGCAGCCCGTTGGCGCGGCAAGCCACCAGCATGCGCGACAGCGCCGAGTGCCACTGGTCTCCCGGGTAGTCGGGGTTGAGCCCTCCGATGGTGATCGTGCGGGCCCGGCACGAGGCGGCATAGTCCGCCACTCCGAAATGGAGCGCCTCCAGCCGCGGGCTCGACGCCGCCACCGTCTCGACGTTGGCCATGCCCAAGGCGGTCTCCACCAGAGCCTCCACGCCGATCCGGTGGCTGAAGCCCAGTGCCTGCTCGAGCTGGGTGAGAAGGGCGTCCACCGTGTAGATGTCGCCGGGCACGCCCACCTTGGGGACGAGGATCGTGTCGATGTGCGCTCCCGCCTGCTCCACCACATCGATCAGGTCGCGGTACATGTAGTGCGTGTCGAGCCCGTTGATACGCACCGAGACAGTCTTGTTGGACCCCCGCCAGTCGATGTCGCCCAGAGCTTCTATGACGTTGTGTCGCGCCGCTTCCTTCTCGTCGGGCGCCACTGCGTCCTCGAGATCCAGGAAGACATAGTCGGCTCGGCTGGCCGCCGCTTTCTCGAACAGTTCGGGCCGCGAGCCCGGCACGGCCAGCTCGCTGCGGTGCAGCCGGCGCCTCGCCTCGGTGATCTGATGATGGCTCATGGCGATGTCTCCAGCTCTGCGATCGAGATGCATCGATTACGACTGGCTGAGCGAACCTGATTCACACGCCAGTAATCTTCCTTGCGATTCGAGGACCGTACCACTAATGTGGTGGAAGATATCACTAATCTGATGGGTGGTCCAGCCCCAGAGTCCGGCCACCGAGTCCAACTACGGAGCCCGGCCACCGAGTCCACCAACAAGGCCCAGCGACAATGTCGAGTCACAATGCAGCATAGCGAACGGATCCTGATGGGTCCCGGCCCGTCGAATCCCTACCCCGAGGCGATCGAGGCCTTCACCCGACCGGTGCTGGGCCATCTCGACGGTGAGTTCCTCGACTTGCTCGACGAGACCTGCGACCGCCTGCGAGCGGTGTTCCGCACCAGCAACGCCCTCACCTTCCCGGTGTCGGGCACGGGCTCGGCCGGCATGGAGGCGGCGTTCGTGAACGTGGTCTCCGAGGGTGAGACCGTCGTGGTGGGGGTGAACGGCGTGTTCGGCGAGCGCATGTGCGACGTCGCGGCCCGGTGTGGCGCCAAAGTGGTGCGAGTGGACGCCGACTGGGGCACACCTCTGGACCCGCAGCGCATCCTTGACGCCCACCCGGCCCCGGCAGTGATCGCCGTCGTTCACGCCGAGACGTCTACCGGCGTGCGCAACGACCTGGCCGAACTGGGCGCAGACAAGGGAGACGCTCTCCTGCTCGCCGACTGCGTCACGTCGCTCGGCGGCATCGACGTGCGCCTCGACGACTGGGGTGTGGACATCGCCTACAGCGGGACCCAGAAGTGCCTCGGGGTGCCTCCGGGGCTGGCCCCGGTCAGCGTCTCGCCCCGGGCCATCGAACGGATGCGCCACCAGCCGCAGTCCTGGTACTTCGATCTGGGGATGATCGCCGCCTACGTCACTGGCGGAGGCACGAGGGCCTACCATCACACCGCTCCGATCTCGATGATCTACGCGCTCCACGCAGGACTGGGCGTGGTGCTCGACGAGGGACTCGATGAAGCCCACGCCCGGCACCAGCACTGCGGCGACGCGCTCCAGGCTGGGCTCGAGACCCGGGGCTTCGAGTTGGTGGCCCCGGCTACGGCCCGCCTTCCCCAGCTCACCTCAGTGCGGGTGCCCGAGCCCCGACTCCCTCCGGACATGAGCGAGGCCGACATCCGTCGAACGCTGCTCGACCACTACGGCATAGAGATCGGCGGTGGACTGGGCGTTCTGGCGGGCAAGTGCTGGCGTATCGGCTGCATGGGGCACACTGCTCGACGCCGCAACGTGACGCTCGTCTTGGCCGCTCTCGACGAAGTGCTCGACTAGCGACTACTTTCGCCCTGCGCCTTGGCAACAGCTTAGGCTAGGTTTTACCGTCGATATAGACACACCTAACCACAGGGGGGATCCAGTCATGACACGAGTGGCTGTCATCGGTGCCGGACCGTGCGGTCTGTCGCAGCTTCACGCCTTCGCCGGCGATGCCTCATCGGAAGCCGCGGAGACTGAGATCGTCTGCTACGAGAAACAGGATGACTGGGGCGGCCTCTGGAACTACAGCTGGCGCACGGGACTCGACGAGAACGGCGAGCCCTGCCACGCCAGCATGTACCGCTACCTGTGGTCCAACGGTCCCAAGGAATGCCTGGAGTTCGCCGACTACGGCTTCGAGGAGCACTTCGGCAAGCCGGTGGCGTCCTTCCCGCCCCGCGAGATCCTCTACGACTACATCGTGGGCCGAGCCAACCGCAGCGGCATCCGCGACAAGATCCGCTTCAACCACTCGGTGCGCCGCATCAGCCGCTCCGTCGACGGCAGCGGCTTCACGGTCACCGCCCACGACCTGGCCCGCGACACCGACGCCAGCGAGGACTTCGACTACGTGGTCGTGTCCACCGGGCACTTCTCGGCGCCCAACATGCCCCACTACCCGGGCTATGAGACCTTCGGGGGCGCGCTGATTCACGCCCACGACTTCCGCGACGCGGTGCAGTTCACCGACCGCGACGTGCTCGTGATCGGGTCGAGCTACTCGGCCGAGGACATCGCCTCGCAGCTCTGGAAGTACGGCGCCCGCTCGGTGATCTGCACATCGCGCAGCGGCCCCATGGGCTTCGACTGGCCCGAGGGCATCACCGAGAAACCCATCCTGACCCACGTCGAGGGCCGCACCGTGCACTTCACCGACGGTTCGACCACCGACGTCGACGCCATCATCTCCTGCACCGGGTACCTGCACCACTTCCCGTTCATGGACGACGAACTGCGCCTGGTCACCGCCAACCGTCTGGCCACCTCGATGCTCTACCGCGGGGTGGTGTTCCAGCCCGAGAACCGGATCCTGTACCTGGGCATGCAGGACCAGTGGTACACGTTCAACATGTTCGACGCCCAATCCTGGTACGCCCGCGACGTGATCCTGGGCCGCATCGCCCTCCCCGGCGCCGACGAGCAGGCCCGCTGGATCGAGGAGTTCCAGGCGTTGGAGGACGCAGTGGAGGACGACTACGGCGCCATCGACTTCCAGGGCGACTACACCCAGGACCTGGTGGACCAGACCGACTACCCGGACTTCAACACGCCGCTGGTCAACAAGATGTTCCACGACTGGAAGAAGCACAAGAAGCAGTCGATCCTCGGCTACCGCGACCACGGCCACACCTCCCCACTCACGGGCACGGTGGCGCCGATCCACCACACCGCCTGGGAGGACGCGCTGGACGACTCGCTGGAGTCCTACCTGGCCGACTCAGCCTGAACCAGCGCCCGCCGGCCGCTTGGGCGCCGACGAGACCGCCATGGACGATGTGATCATCGTCGGGGGCGGCATCGGCGGCCTCACGCTGGCCCTCATGCTGCACGAGCGGGGCATCGGCACCCGGGTCTACGAGGCCGCCCCGGAGATCAAGCCCATCGGCGTGGGGATCAGCCTGCTGCCCCACGCCAGCAAGCAACTGGGACTGCTCGGATTGACCGGCGCGCTGAGCGCGGTGGCCGTCACCACCAGGGAGTCCTGCTTCTTCAACCGGTTCGGCCAGTTCGTGTACTCGGAGCCCGTCGGCCGCTACGCCGGCTACGACTGGCCCCAGTTCCAGATACACCGGGGCGACCTGCAGCAGGTGCTTCACCGCGCCTACCTCGACCGGGTGACCGACGGCGCCCAGCGAGTTCTCACCGGACACCGCTGCACCGGTACCGACTCCGACGTGCGGGGGGCGGTGGCTCACTTCGTCGACTCCAGCACCGGCCGGGCTCTGCCATCCGCGCGGGGGGCGGCGGTTGTCGGCTGCGACGGCATCCACTCCGTGGTGCGACGGCAGTTCTTCGGTGATGAGGGCCCACCCGTGTACTCGGGCGTGAACATGTGGCGAGGCACCACCGTGTGGGAGCCGTTCCTCAGCGGGTCCACCTACCTGCGGGCCGGCTGGCTGACGGTCGGCAAGATGGTGATCTACCCGATCCGGCACAACGTCGACGGCCAGGGCCGCCAACTCGTCAACTGGGTGGCCGAGGTGCAGACCGACCAGTACAACGAGCAGGACTGGAACCGCACCGGCCGTCTCGAGGACTTCTATGGCGTCTTCGCCGGCTGGACCTTCGACTGGCTCGACGTGGCCGGACTCATCCGGGGCGCGGACGAGGTCCTCGAGTATCCGATGGTGGACCGCGACCCGCTGCACCGGTGGACCCACGGCCGGGTGACCCTGCTGGGCGACGCGGCGCACCCCATGTATCCCCGCGGCTCCAACGGCGCAGGCCAGGCCATCCTCGACGCTCGGGCCTTGGCCGACTGCCTGCAGTCGTCAGAACCGATCCCTGAAGCACTGCAGTCCTACGAGGACCGGCGGCTCGCGGCCACCGCGGCGGTGGTGCACGCCAGCCGGTCCGCGCCCCCCGACGTGATCCTCAAGACGGTCCACGAGCGCACCGGTGACCGACCCTTCGATCAGATCACCGACGTGATCACCACCGAGGAGATGGCTGGACTGTCCGACAGCTACAAGCGCGTGGCCGGATACGACCGCCAGTCGGTCGCCGACAAGCTCCGCTAGCAGCACGACGCCGTATAGCCGAGACGGGTTGGATGGATGGGCCGAGCGTGATTTGCTAGAGCGCATGCGTACCGGTTCGCTTGAGATCGCTCGTCAGCTCTACGAGTTCGTCGCGGTCGAGGCCTTGCCGGGAACCGGAGTGCAGATCGACGAGTTCTGGGGCGCCCTTGAGTCCATCCTGGCCGACCTCGGGCCCCGCAACGCCGCTCTGATGGCCCGTCGCGACGATCTGCAGGCCCAGATCGACGACTGGCACCAAGCAGCCCGCGCCGACGGCCGCGGCCAGGATCCCGAAACCTACGCCAACTTCCTGCGCGACATCGGATACCTGCGGTACATGGACGGTGCGGTTGCCGCCACGACGGCCAACGTCGATCCCGAGATCGCTGAGGTAGCCGGACCGCAGTTGGTGGTGCCCGTCGACAACGCCCGCTACGCACTGAACGCGGCCAACGCCCGCTGGGGGAGCCTGTACGACGCCCTCTACGGGACCGATGTGCTCAGCGAGGCGGACGGCTGCAGCCGCGGCGATGCCTACAACCCGGTCAGGGGCGACAGGGTCGTCGCCGCGGGGCGCGAGTTCCTCGACACGCATTTCACCCTGGCCTCGGCGAGCCATGCCTGGGCGACCGGCTACTCGGTGCGCGACGGAGCGCTGACAGTTCGCAGCGGCGACGGCACCGTGAGCACGCTGCTGCGCCCCGAGCAGTTCGTCGGCTACGCCGACGCCGCGGATGCGCCCACTTCCGTCCTGCTGCGTAAGAACGGCCTGCACTGCGAGCTGCGCATGGACGCCAACCACCCCGTTGGACGCCGGGACCACGCTGGAATCTGCGAGATTCGCCTCGAGTCCGCCATCACCGCCATCATGGACTTCGAAGACTCCGTGTCGGCCGTGGACGCCGATGACAAGGTGTCGGTCTATCGGAACTGGCTCGGACTCATGCGGGGCACGCTGCAAACCACGTTCGTCCGCAACGGCACGGCTGTGAGCCGGTCGCTGCACGGCGACCGCAGCTTCACGGGCCCGGACGGCTCGCAGATCACACTGCCGGGGCGCTCATTGATGCTGGTCCGCAATGTGGGGCACCATCTCATCACCGACATGGTGAGACTCGACGGCGAGCCGGTCTACGAGACCATCGTCGACGCCATGGTGACCGCACTGTGCGCGCTACACGACCTGCGGGGGATGGGACGGGTGGACGGCCGGCCCATTCGCAACTCGGCGACCGGATCGGTCTACATCGTCAAGCCCAAGATGCACGGCCCCGACGAGGTCGCCCTGGCCTGCGAGCTGCTGAGCCGGGTGGAGAACGCCCTCGGCCTGGTGCAGCGCACGCTCAAGATGGGGATCATGGACGAGGAGCGCCGCACGTCGCTCGGCCTCAAGGAGTGCATCTGGAGGGCCCGGGACCGTGTCGTGTTCATCAACACCGGCTTCCTGGACCGCACCGGCGACGAGATCCACACCGACATGGAGGCCGGACCGGTAATCCCGAAGTCCGAGATGAAGGCCGCGGCATGGCTCGGCGCGTACGAGAACTCCAACGTCGACACCGGACTGGCCTGCGGACTGCGGGGTCGCGCCCAGATCGGCAAGGGCATGTGGACGATGCCCGGCGAGATGGCAGCTATGGTCAAGGCCAAGATCCAGCATCCGATCGCGGGAGCCAACACCGCCTGGGTGCCCTCCCCCACCGCGGCAACGCTGCACGCCATGCACTACTTCCTGGTGGATGTGGCCGACCGCCAGAGCGACCTCGCCGAGCGCACGCCGGCCCGCCTCGCCAGCCTCATCGACATCCCCGTGCTGCCGGTGGGCCGGGAACTCGGCGGAAGTGAGATACAGCGTGAGCTGGACAACAACGTGCAGGGCATCCTCGGATACCTGGTCCGCTGGGTGGGCCAGGGAGTGGGTTGCTCCACTGTGCCCGACATCGACGACATCGGCCTCATGGAGGATCTGGCCACCCTGCGCATCTCCAGCCAGCACGTAGCCAACTGGCTGCATCACGAACTCGTCTCCGCGGACCAGGTGCGGGAAACGATGCGTCGCATGGCCAACTTGGTCGACCAGCAGAACAGCGGCGACCCCGACTACGAGTCCATGGCCCCCGACTACGACTCCAGCATCCCGTTCGGGGCGGCCATCGAGCTCGTCTTCTCGGCCCGAGACGAGCCCAACGGCTACACGGAGCGGATCCTTCGCTCCTACCGCAGGGCCGTGAAGGCCCTCTCGGCGCGATAGTTCGCCGGCACTGCATTCCGCCTGCCGGATTGCTGAGTTCCGCTCGACACCGCGACAACTTGTACGATCCGCGCTTATGCGAACGGTGCCGACCGAAGCTGATGTAGTCGTCATAGGGGCCGGGGTGTCGGGTGCCAGCATCGGCTATCAGCTCGCCCGGCATTCGAACCGGCGGGTCGCGGTGGTGGACGCCCGGCCGCCCGTCGGCGGCATCTCGGGACGAACCTTCGGCCAGATCCGCCAGCACTACTCCAATGAGCTCATGGTGCGCATGGCGCTGCGAGGCTTCCACTGCATCGGCAACTGGGCGGCCGAGGTGGGTTACGGCGACCCCGGCTACGTGCGGCTCGGCTACATGCTCATCGTCACCGAGGACCAGATCGACGGCCTGCGGCGCAACGTCGAGCTGGGGCGCCGCCTGGGCGTGGACACGCGCTTCGTGGGTCCGGACGAGATCGCGGCCGTTGAGCCGCTAGTGAACGCCAAGGACCTCGCGGGCGGCGCCTACGAGCCCGACGGGGGCTACATCGATGTGACCAAGATGGTGTTGAGCTGGCTGGGCGCCGCGACGGCCGCCGGTGCCGATGTGATCGCCCCGCTCGCGGTGGAGGAGATCATGGTGGCCGACGGCACGGTGACCGGGGTGGCCACAGCACGAGGAGAGATCGCAGCGCCGACGGTCGTGGTGGCCACCGGGGCCTGGGCCCGGAATCTGCTCGATCCTCTGGGCGTGCACGTGCCCGTCGAGCGACGGCGGCTGGACATGGCCATGATCGAACAGGAGCCCGGTGCGCGATCCCTCCACACCTTCATCACCGACGGCAACTCCAACTTGGTGATCCGCCCCGACATGGGTCGCCGCGTCCTCGCGGTGGCCTACCCGCCGAAGATGCCCGAAGTGGACGATCCACTCGGCGACGCCCCGGCCGACGACCACGCCGATCACTCCGTGCGCATCCGCCGGGCTGTGGCCGAGCGGCTCCCCGCGATGGCGATCGCCAAGACTGTGTCGACGACCAGCGGGGCCTATGACATCACGCCGGACTATCACCCCATCCTCGGATGGGCCTCCGAGATCGCTGACGTCGCCGGCCTGTACCTGGCTGTTGGATTCTCCGGCCATGGACTCAAGCTCTCGCCCGCGGTCGGTGAGATCGTGGCCTCCCATGTGCTCGGTGTCGAGCAACTCGGCAGTGCTCCACCGCTCGACACGCGGGCCCTCAGGCCTAGCCGGTTCGCCGACGGCGACCTCATGCATCTCACTTACGGTCCCAGCGCCCGAGCATGAGTCTCGGCGCGGCCCGCGCAGTAGAGTCCATCGGACCCAGACGACCTTGCACCCAGGGGGTACGGCGATGAAGTTCGCTATCTGCTCAATGGACGACTCGATTTCTGAAGTGTTCAAGATCAGTGGATTCGACAAAATTATTCCGATTCACAGTTCAAAATCTGAGGCGCTGACAGCAGTCAGCGTCTAGGTGACATCACCAATCGTTAGAGAGGACTCAAATGACAATGACTGAATCGCCGCGGAAGCACAAGATTCTCGTAGTCGACGATGAGCCGGATCTCGAACCCCTCATGCTGCAGCGTATGCGCCGATACATAAGAACCGGTGTCTACGAGTTTGTTTTCGCCCACGACGGTCTCGAAGCACTGGAAGCGCTCGACTCGGACGAGAGCATCGACATGGTTCTGTCGGACATAAATATGCCCAAGATGGATGGCCTCACACTTCTTGAGAGAATTCCGGATATAGCACCGGATATACGGGCTGTCATTATATCCGCTTATGGCGACATGAAGAACATCCGGATTGCTATGAACCGAGGTGCCTTCGACTTTGTCACCAAGCCGGTCGACTTCGACGACTTGAAATTCACGATCGACCGAACATTGCAGCACATACGCGAATGGAAGGACGCTCTCAGCGCCCGCGACAAGCTTGTAGTACTGCAGAACGAACTGAACGTGGCAAGCATGATGCAGCAGTCCATCCTGCCGAACAAGTTCGCCCGCAATGACAACTACAAGCTATTCGGCACCATGCAGCCAGCCCGCAACGTCGGAGGCGACTTCTTCGATGTGATCGGCCTCCCCGGCGACAAGGTGGGTCTGGCCATCGCGGACGTGTCCGGCAAGGGTGTGCCCGCAGCCCTGTTCATGATGTCCAGCCGCACGCTGCTGAAAGGCGCAGCTTTGCGCGCCGAGGGACCCGGCGAGGCGCTCACGGAGGTGAACGACGTGCTCAACGAGGACAACGACGCCTGCATGTTCGTCACCATGATCTACGCCGTGTACGACCCCGCGACGGGTGACCTGACCTACGCGGACGGGGGCCATGATCCGCCCCTCGTCATACACGCTGACGGCAGCAGCACCCAGCTTCCCGTGACCGACGGCCTCGCCCTCGGCGTGCTGCCGGGATTCGACTACCTCCAACACACCCACACCCTGGCCCCGGGCGACACGGTCATCCTCTACACCGACGGCGTGACCGAGGCGATCAACAGCGAGGAGGAGCAGCTCGGATTGAACCGCTTGCGTGAGTCCTTCGCGGCGAACCCGCCGAAGGGCGCAGAGGACGCCGGACATCGCGTCATTGATCTCGTGAATGACTTCGCCGGCGATGTGCCCCAGTTCGACGACACAACATGTCTCGTCCTGCGTCGCGAGAAGTGAGCGCCTCCATGCTGTTCCTGACTACCAACACCAACGGCGAGGTTCTCCGGTCCAGCTACGAGGAGCTGGCTGAACTTGTCGCGGCGGTCGAGGAACTGGGCGAGCGCGCCGGGTGGTCAGGCGACCTGACGTTCCGAATAAGCCTGGTGATCGACGAGTTGGCGCAGAACGTTGTGGACTACTCCCACGACGACCGGCCCGGCGACGTAGAGGTGGAGGTGACCTCGCAGGCAGAGGCGGTCACCATCGAGATCATCGATGACGGTCGCCCGTTCGACCCGCTGACCCAGGCCCCCGAGCCCGACCTGACGTCGCCGATCGAGGACCGGCCCATCGGCGGTCTGGGCGTGCACTTCACGAAGACCCTGATGGACGATGTGGAGTACTGCCGGGAGTCGGGAAGGAACCGCATAAAGATCGTGGCCCGCAAGGTGAAATGATCCAGAACTGCAGGCCGCGTCGAGGATGGACTGCCGGCTTCTGGCTGGCCGTCGCCGCGGCGGTCGTGCTGGCGGGCTGCGCTGGGGGAGGCGACCCGGAAGAGGAACTGGATCCCGATGAACCAGAAACGCCCCGTCCGGGCGTGGACGAGGGAGGAACCTACATAGGCGTATCGGACGAGCGGATCCTGTTCGGGCAGTCCGCCGCGCTCAGCGGACCAGCCAAAGAGCTGGGCAGGAACATGAGACTCGGGATCCTGTCCGCATTCGACGAGGTGAACGCGACCGGAGGCGTCAACGGGCGCCTCCTGGAACTGCAGTCTCTTGACGACGCGTACGAGCCAGAGGACGCGATCGTGATGACGCGCCATCTCATCGAGCAGGAGGAGGTGTTCGCGTTGATCGGCGCGGTAGGCACCCCGACCTCGCGTTCTGCCACCCCGATCGCGCGCAACGCCGGAGTCCCCTACATCGCACCCTTCACGGGCGCCGCCTTCCTCCGCGACGACGAATGGGACAACATCATCAACCTGCGAGCCTCCTACAACCAGGAGACCGAGGAGATGGTGGCCCGGCTCACCAGTGATCTGGGGATCACCCGGATCGGCGTCATGTACCAGAACGACTCGTTCGGACGGGCCGGATTCCGCGGCGTGGTCGGCGCACTCGATCGACGAGACATGGAGCCCACCTCGATCGGGATCTACCCCCGCAACACCACCGCCGTGAAGACGGCACTGCTCGACCTGCGGCAGGGCGACCCTGAAGCGGTGATCATGATCGGCGCCTACGAGCCGGTGGCGAGGCTGATCTTGTGGGCGCGCCGCACGAACATGGATGCGGTCTTCATGACGGTCTCCTTCGTCGGCAGCAACGCCTTGGCCCAGGAGCTTGGACCCGGCGGCGCAGGGGTGCTGGTCACACAGGTCGTGCCGTTCCCCGAAGACGACTCCCTGCCGGTGGTCAACGCCTACCTGGACGCCCTGGCCAACCACGACCCGAACGCCGAACCAGGGTTCGTGTCCCTCGAGGGCTATCTGGCTGGACGACTGGTGATCAGCGCGTTGGAGCAATGCGGCGATGAGGTCGACCGGTCCTGCCTGCTGGAGCAGCTGGTCGATCGCGGCGACCTCGACATCGACGGGTTCAGCCTGCAATTCGGCGAGGGAGACAACCAGGGCTCGGACGAGGTCTTCTTGACGGTGATCGGCTCCGACGGCCAGTACCACCCGGTCGAGACCCTGCATGAGACCGCTCGGTGGGTGACTCGATGACTTCTTCACCCGACGAACCAGCGATGAATGACTCGATGAGTTCTTCACCCGACGAACCAGCGGTAAACGACTCGATGAGGCCGTCGCTCGGATTCTGGTCCCGGATCTCCACCAAGCTCTACATGGGCATCGGCGGGGCGGTCGTCTTGACGCTGGGCGCGAGCTTGGTCGGATGGTTCTCCTTCAACCGTGTCGGCGACGCGCAGAGGCGGGTCAACGAGGGCAGCGTGCCCGAGCTGGCCGCCGCGTTCGGCGTGGCGCAATACGGCGGGATACTCGCCAACGCCGCGCCCAGCCTGGCCGCCGCCTCCACACCGCTGGAACTCTTCGGTGAGAGCCAGCAGATCGATCAGACCGTGTTCACGTTCGAGGAACAGATGGCGGTCCTGGAGAAGAGCAACCGCGACAGCACCAGCGTCGGGAGCATCCGGCAGAGCGCCGACATGCTCATCGCCAACATCGAGGAGATCCGAAGGGAGGTCTCAGAGAGGTTCGATATCAGCGAGCAACGAGCGGTGCAGCAAGCGGAGCTGGTGGAGCTGAGGAGTCGGGTGAGCGAAGTGCTGGTCCCCGCCCTCGACGATCAGCTCTTCTACACCCTCACCGGCCACTCGGATCTCGCCTCGGAACCGGCGCCGCGGTCCGAGCACTTCTCGGTGGCTGAGGTCACCCGCTACCGGCGCCTCGCCGAGCTCGAGGCCGACGCCAACATCACCTCCGACCTCTTGGCCAGCGCGTTCACGCTGTCCGATGAGAGCCTGCTGGAGCCGCTGCGGGAGCGCTTCGAAACGGCGGCCGGGCGGATCGACCGGAACCTGTCGACGTTGGATGGCACGCCGTTCCATGCCGACGCAGACCCGATCTTCTCCCGTCTGCGGGAGTTGGGGCTCGGACAGGACAACTCATTCGACCTCGCCGCCAGCGAGTTCACGATCGTGGACCACCACCAAGTGCTGCTCGACCAGAACAGCGAACTCTCACTCACGCTCGTGGCCGAGGTCGACAGCCTGGTGGGCTCATCCCAGAAACGGGCCGCAGAAGCCACCAAGGCGTCCGAGCAGGCCATCAGCACCGGCCGAACCCTGCTGCTGGCGATCAGCGGGGCCAGCATCGTCGGCGCGTTGTTCATCATCTGGTTCTTCGTCGGGAAGGTCCTGGTGAGGCGCCTCGCCCTGCTGTCGGACTGGATGCGGCGCATGGCCGGCGGCGACCTCGAGGTCACGGCCCCGATCAGCGGCCGGGACGAGGTCGCGGACATGGCGGCCACCCTGGAGGTGTTCCGGCGCCATGCCCTCGAAGTCCAGCGGCTCAACCTGGTGGAGCAGCTCGCCGGGGAGCTGCAGGGCAAGAACGAAGAGCTCGAAGGGGTGTTGGCCGAACTGCACAAGGCTCAGGACCAGATCGTCACGCGTGAGAAGCTTGCGGCTCTGGGCGAACTCACCGCCGGCGTCGCCCACGAGATCAAGAACCCGTTGAACTTCGTGAAGAACTTTGCCGAGGCCTCCGGGGAGCTCATCGACGAACTCAAGGAAATACTGGAGGACGTCAGCGAGAACCTGAGCGACGACAACAAGTCCTACATCAACGAGATCGCCGGCGACCTGACCGGCAACGTGGAACGCATCCGCTCCCACGGCGAGCGGGCCGACCGCATCGTGCGCGACATGCTGATGATGGGGCGCGACTCCGGCGAGTGGCAGCTCACCGACATCAACGGCCTGCTGGAGCAGCACGCCCAGCTGTCATTCCACAGCGCCCGGGCCCTGGATCCGGACTTCCAGCTGGACATCCAGCAGGACCTCGATCCAGACGTGGGCCGGCTGAAGGTCATCGCCCAGGACCTGGGGCGTGTCTTCTTGAACATGGTGACCAACGCAGGCCACGCAACCAAGGATCGTCACCGCTCGGAGATCGCCGACGGCAACGAGACATTCCAGCCGACGATCTGGATCAAGACAGCACGATCCAACGACCACATCGAGGTTCGTATCCGGGACAACGGAACGGGGATGCCCCCCGAGGTGGTCGACAAGATCTTCAATCCCTTCTTCACCACCAAGCCGACCAATCAGGGCACCGGCCTCGGCCTGTCGATCTCAAGCGACATCATCCGCCGCCACGGCGGCCAGATTCAAGTCGAGTCGGAGCCGGGATCCTTCACCGAGATGGTCGTCACCCTCCCGGTGGAGCCACCCCCGGAAGCTGAGGCGTCCGTCGGCGACTCCTGGACCTGACGCTCACTCCTCGTCAGGCGCTCCCGAGAGCTCGGCGCTGCCCTCGACGTTGAGGTTGGGGAGGATGCGGTCGAGCCAACCCGGCAGCCACCAATTGCGGGCGCCGAGCAGTTCCATGGTCGAAGGCACGATCAGCATCCGAACCAGGCTCGCATCGACGGCGACCGCGGCCGCGAGGCCGACGCCGAACATCTTGATGGCTCTCTGATCCTCGAAGACGAAGCTGCCGAAGACGAACACCATGATCAGGGCGGCCGCCGTGATGACCCGAGCCGTGGCCGCCAGGCCGTCGGCGACAGAGTTGACCGCGTCACCGGTGCGCTCGTACTCCTCCTTCATCCGCGACAGCAGGAACACCTCGTAGTCCATCGAGAGCCCGAACAGGACTGCGAACAGCATCATGGGCATGAACGGCTCGATCGGCCCCGGCTCGATCCCGACGATGCCACCGAGCCAGCCCCATTGGAACACGGCGACGACCACTCCGTAGGCCGCGCCGATGGAGAGCATGTTCATGATCACGGCCTTGAGCGGCACAACCAGCGATCGGAACACCGCCATCAACAACAGGAACGAGGCGCCCAGCACCACGACGAAGAACACCGCGGTGCGTCCTCGCAAGAAGTCGCTGACGTCGGCCTGGACAGCTACAAAGCCGGTCACCCGGGCATTGAGTCCGGATCCTTCGACGGCTGTGGGGATCACCTCGTCGCGCAGAGTCTGCACCAGGACGCTGGTGGCCTCCGACTGCGGTCCGGTGGTCGGCTGGACCTCGATCACCGCCGCGGTCGGCTCGGTCGGATCGTTCGGGATCGGCGGGGAGGCGAAGGCGACGCCGGGGGTGCTGCCCAGCGCCTGCGACAGGCTGTTCAGCGCGGCCATCTGGGCCGGTTCCGACACTTCGGCCACCACCAGCAGCGGGCCGTTGGCGCCGGGCCCGAAGCCGTCCACGATCAGGTCGTAGGCCTTGCGGGTGCTGGTCTCGTCACCGAAGTTGCTCTCGTCGGCGAAGCCGAAGCGCAGGACCAGCACCGGCGCGGCGAGCAGGAGCAGCACGATGGTGCCTCCGACAGCGAAGGTCCAGGGCCGGGCCTGCACCATGCGGCTGAGCCGGTACCAGCCGGTCTCGCGCAGCGGCGGATCGCGGCGGGGCTTCAGGACTCGCCGCAGCGGGTTCCCGGTCCCGCCGAAGAATCCCGCCACCAACACGATGACGGCAACAAGCAGGGCGCCGACGAACAGCGGCTCGATGCCGGCCCCGAAGCCGAACAGCGCCACGCTGAACAGCGCTGCGGCGACCATGCCTCGGACGCGGGTGGTGGTGATCCGGTCGCCGAGCAAGGCGACGAGCGCGGGCAGCAACGTGACCGAGCCAACCATCACGACGGCCACAGTGGCGGCTGCGGCGATGCCGAAGCCGCTCACGAACGGGATCCCGATGAACAGCATCCCCAACAGCGAGACGACCACGGTGGCGCCGGCGAAGATGACGGACCGGCCCGCAGAATCGAGGGCGACGACCATGGCCTGCTCGGACGCGAGGCCCTTGCCGAGCGCGTCGCGGTAGCGGGTGATGATGAACAGGGCGTAGTCGATGCCCACACCCAGCCCGATCATCACGCCGATGGCGAGCGCGAAGTCCGGGACCGTCATGAGGTTGCTGAACACGACGATTCCGGCCGCGCCGATTCCCACGGTGATCAGTGCGGCGCCGACGGTGGCCCCCATGGCCACCACCGAGCCCAGTACGGCGATCAGCACGAACGTGGCGAACGCGAGCCCGATGGCCTCCGACTCCGGGGGTTCGACCTGGGCGAACCAGATACCGCCGACCTCGACTCTGAGGCCGTCCATCGACCGCAGTTCGAGTTCTTCGATGAGATCCTCGATCGCCGCGCCCATCGCTTTCGACTCGGTGGCGCTAGCACCGGGGCCGAGGCTCACATCGGCATAGGCGACCAGTCCCGCCTGCTCACCTTGCTGGGCGACGCGAAGCTCACCGCCCGGCTCGTAGGGCGAGATGACCGTGGGGGTGCCCTCGAGAGCCCTGACCCTCGCGAACAGCTCGCTCAGCGCTGCCCGCACGGCCGGGTCGTCGACACCCTGGTCGGCGCGGAACACGATCGTGCCCCCGGGCCCGGCGCCCACGCCCCCGAAGCGCTCCGCTAGAACATCGGCCCCGTCCTGGCTCTCGGTGCCGGCGATCCCCAGTGTGCCGCTGTAGGCCTCCCCGAGGTTGCCCGCAACACCGAGGACCACCACGAGCACGACGAGCCAAGCAGCAAGGCCCCGCCACGGATGTCTAAAGCACCATCGAGCGAGAGAAGCGTATGTCAACCTTCCACACCGTGGGCGCATTCACAAGCAGTCAGATCTCTCACCACTCGCTGGATTCTTCTGAGTACACGTGGTCAGGCAATCGATAGCTGATGCCCGCCTCGTCGTAGACCGACACACCTAGCATCCCGGAGAACCTCTCAAGATCGTTCACCGTGGCCAGTCTCGGCAAGTACCTGTTCATAATGCGGTTGTACCGAGCCTGTATGCGGTACTGGAGGAGTATCCCGTACCTCTTATTCTTCGGAAACATGAGTTGGTCGGCCAGTTTGTTCCCAAGCAAAGCTCGGGCGATGGTGAACACCAGTTTCGCAAGCTCACGCCGAATTTTTGGATCGGTCGTCCCCGCAATCAACGGGGCAGACTGAACGAGAGCGTTGGCCATCATTATGGATTCATCTGGGGTATCAGGCTCGCACATCAAACCGACGGCGTATAGCTTCAACGCCTCTTTCTCGTCGCGGAACAGGATGGTGTCAGGAATGCCCATGAGATGTCCTGAATAGCGCCAGACATCCATGAAACTCTTGGCTTCCTCATCGTTGTACACGGCCCCCAGGCGTTTCATATGCTTGAGCAACCTTGCCGAGAACGCGGTGAGAGCAAAGCCGGTGTGCGCCGCACTTATTGGAATACCCCACGCGGGTGTATCCCAATCTGGCGAATCGTCCAACAGGTATCTGACCTGCGCATGCGCGAGACGGATACGAGCAGACAGTTTCCAGCCGTCTCCATGCCTCTCCAGTCCGCCCGGCAGATACATCTCGACCATATGACGGTTGTTCTGCATCAAGCGCCTTACACCAGAGTCTCGTACGCGCCCAGTTATCACGAACGACTTCGCGATATTGGTCGTAAATCCCTCAATCAATACACCACACACAAACGCCAGCAGAACCGTGCGGGATTCTCTGTGAAACATACGATTCGAAGCTTTGAACCCGGACTGGTCAACCCAATCTGGCGGAGACGCCCACTCCTCAACAAGATCCAGCAGAAGCTGCGGAGCGTCACGCAGAGCGTTGTCTTCGGGATCGTCAATAGCGATCTTGATGAGTCGATACATTTCTCCTTGTGGGAGAGTATTGAGTTGCTTGATCAACTCGTCTGCCAAGGGGTCACCGACCCACGAGTGGGCGACGTAGTTCGATGCCATCCCCGAATCGAGAGCTAATGCCTTCTTATAGCCTATCCTGTAGTCAGATGGTATCGTCTCAAGATCCAGTATCTTCTCAAGATCCAGTATCTGCCCAAGGTCCGGGACCGGGGCCGCTGCAGGCCGGTCAGCAGCTTGGTGCTTCTGAGTGTTGTTGGGCATCGCCTTCATTGGTAGCGCTCCTCACTCCTGCACGTCCCGCTCTGGCGGGGGACGACGCAGCCATGGGGCCTCCCCCGTGCCGTCGACAGGACCAAATCGTCCTGCGCTCCGGTCTCCAGGGCCAGCGAGTCTCCCGAAAACTGCGGTCATTGCGCCTGATTCGTGGACCCCACTCCCGAACTCGATCTAACGTAACAGCGCCAACGATAGCAGGACCGAAAATGAACCGCAGCAACGCGCCATCCTCCGGCCGCGGTCAGCTCCAGGGGTACGGAGAGTTGCTGACCGGGTGGAGCCTGCCCTCGGCGTAGCGCGACCAGCGGAACGGCTCCAGCAACGCCTGAGTCTCACCGAGCAGCTCCCTGGCCACCAGCGAACCGACGCCGATCATCTTGTAGCCGTGGTTGGAGTCGGCGATGAAGTAGGCGTTGTCGCAGAACGTGTCGAACACCGGGAAGTTGTCGGGCGAGAAGCTGCCGATGCCGCCAGACGGCTCGGTGCTCATGAGATGCGACTTGCCCTCGAAGCGCTTCTGGCAGTGGGCCAGCGCCGCCGTCCACGTCCGGTAGAAGTCGGCACCCACGATGAAGTCCGGCGAGTCCGGCCCGTAGGGGTCGACGGCCACCTTGTCGCCGGGCTTGTCCACCACGTAGGGCATGTAGCCGCCCTGCACGCCGCCGAAGCTGAAGTCGGGCTTGTAGTAGATGCCCCAGGGACCTTCGGTGACGAGCCCGTCGGCGTCATAGAGCGGGGCGTCGGTGTCGATGTGGACCACCGGCGGCATGTTGCCCTCGTTGTCGGTCAGGTAGCCGGGGTCCACCCCGAGGGTGCCCTCCTGCAGGCACATGTACGTCCAGGTGGGCCGGCGATGGAGCTGACCGTCGCGACCACAGACGTCGACGGTGAAGGGAAGGTCGAGCATGGCCCAGATCTGCTGCACCCACGGACCCACCGCCACCACGACGTGGTCGCAGGCGACCGACCCCTGGTCGGTGAGCACCGCGGTGACAGCCCCGGAGGAGTCGCGGTCGAAGCCGGTCACGGTGACGCCGCTCACCACCGGGACGCCTTCGGCCTCCACCTTGCCGAGCAGCCCCTTGAGCGACGCCATGTTGTTGGCGTAGCCGCCTCGGTGCTCGTGCAGCACGCTGGTGATGCCCTGGGCCTGCCAATCGTCGAAGATGCCGCGCATGTAGCGGGCGGACTCATCAGCGCCCTCGATGAACGTGGACGAATACCCGATGGCCTTCTGCTGCTCGTGTATCGAAGCCACATCGGCCCGCATGGCCTCGTGGCTGATCTGCATGTAGCCCACCGGGTGGTAGGAGAAGGCCTCGGGATCGCTCTCCCAGACGTCCACGCAGTGGGCCATCAGCTCGCGCATGGCCGGCTGGAAGTAGTTGTTGCGCACGACGCCGCAGGCGATGCCCGAAGCACCTGCTCCTACTCCGGTCTTGTCGATCACGACAACGTCATCGCCCGATCCCCGCCCCGACGACCCCAGGTCGCGAGCCAGGTTCCAGGCCGTGGACAAGCCGTGGATGCCGGCGCCGATGATCACATAGCGCGCCCCAACGGGAAGCCCCATGACTGCTACCTCCTAGATTGTCCGATCCCTGCCGTTCCGGTGCCGGCCTCAGTGGCCCTGCGGGGCCTCCCAGCCCTCGAGCACCGGCCGCTTCCAGTCGGCACCCACAACCGGGGAGTCCTCCACCCACGGGCCCAGCTCCACCTGGGGGAACTTGCAGTGGATGCTCTTGAGCACAGTGCCATAGGAATTGCCCTCGGTCAGGTGCCGGACGAGGACCTTGCGGGCGATCTCGTCCTCGCGCCCGGCCGGGATGGGGAAGTAGATCTTCAGGAACGAGTTCGAGTAGCGGTCGAACACCGCGGGCACGCCGTCCTCCTCCAGCAGCGTGATGTCCTCGAGCCAGTTGATGTCGGGCCCGGGGGTGGCGGCCAGCAAGTCGATGTCGGACACCAGCGACATGTCCTCCTGGTAGGCGAAGCGCTTCCCGGCCAGCACCTCGGCGTCGATGGCCACGGTGCGGGTCTCCCGTGCGCTCTCGCCCCTGCTCGCTGATTGGGCCATGTCACATGCCTCCGTAGTTCACGTCGACGGTTCCCTCCATGTCACCGACCTCCGTCGATCACGTGCTTGTCGAACAGGTCGCGAATCTCCTGCAGCGTCTGCTCCTCGGTGACGCCGGGGATGTAGTTCGTTCCCGCCAGGGGCACCTTGGCCATGGCTGCGGCCTCATAGGTGAGCGCAGCGAGATCCTCGGGCTCCAGCGAGTGGATATTGGTCTTGCCGCAGGCCCGGGCCAGCATCTGCACCTCCATGGTGAGGGTGATCAGGAAGTTGTAGACCCGCAGGGCGGCCTCGTCGACGTCGAGGCGCTTGCGCAGCTCCACGTCCTGGGTGGCCACGCCCACCGGGCAGCGGCCGGTGTGGCAGTGGTAGCACTCGCCGGCGGGCACGCCGACGGTGCCCTCGTAGTCGGTGACGCCGGGAATCTCCTTGTTGCAGTTGAGCGCCATCAGCGCAGCCGTTCCCAATGCAATGGCGTCGGCGCCCAGGGCCAGGCACTTGGCCACGTCGCCGCCGTTGCGGATGCCGCCCGCCACCACCAGGTCGATGTCGTCGGCGAGGCCCACGTCCTCGAGGGCCCGGCGGGCCTCGGGGATGGCCGCCATCAGCGGGATGCCGGTCTCCTCAGTGGCCAGGTGGGGTCCGGCGCCGGTGCCGCCCTCGGCCCCGTCGAGATAGATCACGTCGGGGCCGCACTTGGCCGCCATGCGCACATCGTCGTACACCCGGGCCGATCCCAGCTTGAGCTGGATCGGGATCTGGTAGTCCGTGGCCTCCCGGATCTCCTGGATCTTCAGCGACAGGTCGTCAGGGCCGAGCCAGTCGGGGTGCCGGGCCGGCGAGCGCTGGTCGATGCCCGCGGGCAGCGAGCGCATCTCGGCCACCTGCTCGGTGACCTTCTGGCCCATCAGGTGGCCGCCGAGGCCCACTTTGCAGCCCTGGCCGATGAAGAACTCCACCGCGTCGGCCAGCATCAGGTGGTGGGGGTTGAAGCCGTAGCGGCTCTGGATGATCTGGTAGTACCACTTGGTGGACAGGTCGCGCTCGGGAGGGATCATCCCGCCTTCGCCCGAGCAGGTGGCGGTGCCGGCCATGGAGGCGCCTTTGGCCAGGGCCATCTTGGCCTCAAGGGACAGGGCGCCGAAGCTCATCCCGGTGATGTAGACGGGCACGTCGAGCTCCAGGGGCTTGGCCGCGAAGCGCGAGCCGATCACTGTCTTGGTCTCGCACTTCTCGCGGTAGCCCTCGATCACGAACCGGGTGAGCGTTCCGGGCAGGAACACCAGCTCGTCCCAGTGGGGGATCTTCTTGAAAATCGAGAAGCCCCGCATCCGGTAGCGGCCCAGCTCGGCCTTCACGTGGATGTCGTTGATGACCTCGCGCGTGAAGATCCGGCTCTGGCCCAGGACATCGGTGCTCTTGTTGACTTCACTCATCGTTCTGTCCCTCCGCCTCGCGGGAGCCCTTGTTGACTTCGGCCATGGTTGTTCCCCTCAGTGGATCACGAGCTTGCGCTCGGAGGGCTCGAGCGCGTCGTAGTTGTGGAGTTGCTTGCCGCACACGAATTTCTGGAACTGCGGCGGGTCACCGAGTCTGTGGATGCGGAACTTGCGCTCGATCAGCTCCGTGTCGGCATCGTCCCACTCCCCGGGCACGCAGTCCACGCCCAGGGAGCGCACCTTGCCGGCAACGTAGATGGCGCCGTCATACATGGAGTCGCCCAGGTTCATCCCGGCGTCGCCGCAGATGATCTGGCGGCCCCGCTGCATCATGAAACCGGTGTTGATGCCCACGTCGCCGAGCACGATGATGGTGCCGCCCTTCTGGTCGATGCCGGTGCGGGCACCCACGTCGCCCTTCACGATCAGATCGCCGCCCCGTATGGCTGCGCCGGTCAGCGACCCGGCGCCGCGCTCGATCGTGACCACGCCCGACATCATGTTCTCGGCCACCGACCAGCCCACCCGGCCGTTGATGGTCACCTCTGGACCGTCGATGAGGCCGCAGGCGAACCAGCCGGGGCTGCCCTCGAAGTGGATCCGGCAGCGCTTGAGGATGCCGACGGCGAGGGAGTGCTTGGACGCCGGATTGAGCACGGTCACGTCGGTGACGCCGTCGTTGTAGATCAGCTTGCGCAGCGCCATGTTGATCTGGCGGATCGTCAAGTCGGCCGCATCGAAGCGGGCTCGGTGCCCGTCTACCTCGATGTTGTCCGGCATCTCGGCGCGGGGCTCGACGAGCCCCCGGGCGTCGTAGCTGACGCCGCTGCGGGAACCTACACCTGCCATACCAGCACCTCGCGCTCGTAGGGGTCGCGGGTCTCGACCTCGCGCTTGACCAGGGCCCGGATGGCCACCTCCTCGGTGGCGACGACCACCAGCGGGTCCGACTCGAACAGCACCAGCGGCTTGGCCGCCATCTCGTCCTTGGCGATCCCGAGCTCGTTGCCGGTGACGCACACGTAGGTGAACACGCCGTCGAGGTCGTCGAGGCTGTGCTTCATGGCCGTCTCCAGCGACAGGCCCCGCGACATGTACTCGGCCAGATAGACGGCGATGATCTCGGAGTCGCACTCGCTCTGGAAGCGATGGCCGTGCTGCTCCAGGCGCCGGCGCCACTGGTGGTAGTTGGTGAGCTGGCCGTTGTGGACCACGGCCACGTCCGCGAACGGGTAGGCCCAGTAGGGATGGGCGCTGGCCAGGTCGACCTCGGACTCGGTGGCCATGCGCACATGGCCGATTCCGTGCGTGCCCCGGAACGAGGCCAGTCCGTACTGGTCGCTCACTGTGGCCGCGTCGCCCAAGTCCTTGATGATCTCCAGCGAGGTGCCCAGCGACAGCACCTCGCAGCCGGGGACATCCTCGAGATAGTCGGCCAGGGCCTTGAGGTCGCCGCTGTAGCGGATGGTGGCCCGGAACGCGTAACCGGTGTCGCTGGTGACCGCGGCCACCTCGGCGCCGATCTTGGCCAGGCGGGACTCGACCTCGGCCCGGTTGCGCTCGAGGCGCTCCTCCATGCCGAAACCGGTGCTCTTGTTGGGCTCGGCCAGGACGAACCGGATCACGACGAGATCGTCGGCCGGGCCGTAGACCGCGTAGCCGGTGGAGTCCGGCCCCCGGTGCTTCATCGACTGGAGCATGGCTGTGAGCTCGGCGCCGATGTCGGCGGCGCCGTCCCGGTGGATCACGCCGGCTATTCCGCACATGGTGCTACCCCCTTGGCAGGTGTCTGAGGTGTGCTGTCTGCGAGCCCCGCCCAGCGCGGGGCGTGTCTGTGTGTGGCGGCGTGAGGGCCCCGGCGGCGCGGAACCCTCCGGCCGTCAGGGCAGGACGTCCAGGTACTCCTCGATGTCCCAGTCCGAGACGGTGTGGAGGAACCGCTCCCACTCGTCGGTCTTGTAGTGCATGAACACCCTGTACATCTCGCCGGGCAGTGCCGCCTTGACCACCTCGTCGGCGTCGAAGGCCTCGAGGGCCTCACCGAGAGTGAGAGGGATCTTCTGCACGTCCTTGCCCGCCGCCAGGGCGTCGTAGATGTTGCGCTCCTCGGGCTGGCCCGGGTCGAGGCTGCGGTCGAGGCCGTCGTCCATGGCCATGAGGAGCCCCGCGAACGACAGGTGCGGGTTGACCGCGCTGTCAACCGAGCGGTACTCGAAGCGTCCCGGCGCGCTCACCCGCAGGGCGGTGGTGCGGTTCTGGAAGCCCCAGTCGGCGAAGACGGGCGCCCAGAAGCCGGTGTCCCACAGCCGGCGGTAGGAGTTGACCGTCGGCGAGGTGAGGCAGGTGAGGGCCCGGACATGCTCGAGGATGCCGCCGATGGCCTTCAGGCCGACGGGGCCGGGCATCTGCGGGTTGTCGCCGTCGGGCATGAACTTGTTGTCGCCGTCGGCGGTCCACAGCGAGATGTTGTGATGGCAGCCGTTGGCCGACACGCCCATGAACGGCTTGGGCATGAAGCAGGGGAAGGCCCCCATCTCGCGGCCCACCTGCTTGCACACCTGGCGGTAGGTGGTGAGCCGGTCGGCGGTGAGCTCGGCCCGGTCGAAGTTGAAGTTCAGCTCGAGCTGGCCCGGGGCGTCCTCGTGGTCGCCCTGGATCATTTCGAGGCCCATGGCCTCGCAGTACTCGATCACCTTGTGGATCAGGGGCTGGAGCTGGGCGAACTGGTCGATGTGGTAGCAGTTGGGCTTGGTCATGCCCTCGACGGTCGGCTTGCCGTCGGCGTCTGCCTTGAGCCACATCATCTCGGGCTCGCAGCCGGCCCGCAGGTGCAGGTCGTGCTTGGCCTCGAACGCGGCGTGGATCCGCCTGAGGTTGCCCCGGCAGTCCGAGGTGAGGAAGGCGCCGCCGTCCACCTCCTCCTCGCGGCCGCGGAACAGCGTGCACCACACACGGGCCGTTCTCGGGTCCCAGGGCAGGGGCATGAACGTCTCGGGCTCGCCGATGCCCACCAGCTCGCGGGCCTCGGGGCCGTAGCCGATGTAGTTGCCGTGGCGGTCGGTGAAGAGGTTGGCGGTGGAGCCGTAGACGAGCTGGAAGCCCTTGCGGGCGATCATGCCGAAGTGCTTGGCCGGTATGCCCTTGCCCATGATCCGTCCCGTCACCGAGACGAACTGGCAGTACAGGTACCGGATGTCGTCCCGTGCGATTCGGGCCTCCACCTCTGCGATCTGCTCCTCGCGTCCGTCCGCCTCGACGAACCTTTCAAGATCAGTGGCCATTGCTCCCCCTATGTGGATGGTTGTTGGTCCGGCGGAACCGTAGCGGCTGGGATGCACTGCTCGCCAATACACCCAGGCTGAGCCCGACCATACCACGGCTCGTTCATCGATGTCTAATCAGAGTAGTGACGCTTTCATCACAGTAGATATCTCCGGAC
Source organism: Candidatus Aldehydirespirator sp. (assembly GCA_965219165.1). Taxonomy (GTDB): domain Bacteria; phylum Actinomycetota; class Acidimicrobiia; order Acidimicrobiales; family Aldehydirespiratoraceae; genus Aldehydirespirator. Next base: position 380,458 of record CBDCMW010000002.1, read on the forward strand.
GCCCCGACCCGGCGACGGCCGCCCACTCCTGAGGCCTTCCTAGAGTGGGTTGCCATGGAACGGGTCTCCCGGTCGGCCTGGCTGACGCTCGCCGTGGTCTCGGTGGCCGTGTTCATGGTGGCGATGGAACTCACGATCATCGCGCTGGCGCTGCCCGAGATCCGCGCCGCGCTGGCGGGCACGACCACTGCGGCCCTGTCGTGGGTGGTGAACGCCTACTCGATCGTGGTAGCCGCCCTGCTCTTGCTGTCGGGCTGGCTGGCCGACCGCTACGGCCGCCGTCGGGTCTTCCGCCTCGGGCTGGTGATCTTCGCAGTGGGGTCGATAGCGGCGGGTGCCTCCAACAGCATCGGAATGCTCATCGCCGCGAGAGCCCTGCAGGCCGTGGGCGGATCCATGCAGTACCCCGCGGGGCTTGCCCTGCTGCTCACCGCCTTCCCCCGCGAGCGCCACCAGACCGCGATCGGGACCTGGGGCGCCATGGGCGGGCTGGCCGCGGCTCTGGGACCGACCCTGGGGGCCCTGCTCATCGAGGCCTACGGGTGGCGGGCCGTGTTCTACATCAACGTGCCCGTGGCGCTGGCGGCGCTGCTGCTCGGAGCCCGCGTGCTCCCCGAGAGCCGGGTTGACCGCACCGCCGGAAGAGTCGACATGATTGGAGTGCCGCTGGCGTCGCTGGGCGTGGGCACCATCATCCTCGGGATCGTGCAGGGCGAGGCTTGGGGCTGGGGAAGTGCCTCCACTCTCGGCGCGTTCGCGGCCGGAGCCGTCATGATCGCGGCGTTCGCGGCTCGGAGCCTGCGCCATCCGGTCCCGTTGTTCGACCTGGAGCTAATGCGAATTCGCTCGTTCGTGCTGGGAAACCTCGGCTCTCTGTTCTTCTCGCTTGGTTTCTTCGCGCTGCTGGTGCCGCTGCCGTCGTTCATCCAGGAGGTGTGGGGGTGGTCGGTCATCGAGACCGGACTCGCCTACGCGGTGGGGCCCATCGTGTCGTTCCTGGTCGCGCCGCAGGCCGGGCGGCTCGCCGACCGGATCGGCAACGCCCCCCTGCTGACCGCAGGATCCACTTGCGGTGCGGCGGGCCTGCTATGGCTGCTGCTGACGACGACCACAGAGCCGTCGTTGGCCAAGCTGCTGGTCGCCACCGTGCTCGTAGGCCTGTCGGCCGGAACCGGCTTCTCGCAGCTGGTGGGCGCGGCACTGCGCGACATTCCCTCGGAGCGCTACGCCATGGCCACCGCCGGGCGCACCACGTTCTTCCAGCTCTCAGTGGCGTTCGCCATCGCGGTGGCGTTCGCGGTCATTGGCCGGCCTGCTGACATGGCTAGCGAGCTGGAGGCCTACAAGACCGTGTGGATGCTGTGCACCAGCGGCTACCTCTGCAACCTCGTGCTGTTCGGCCTCGTGTACCCCCGTCGGCAGCTGCTGGGACTGACGTGGTCGAGGGGCTGAGTCAGTCCAGGCCGTCTCCATTGTGCAGCTCTCGGCGCGGTACCGCCTAGGGTCGCGCCGGTGAAGTTCGGGATCTTCTACGAGCACCAGCTGCCCAGGCCCTGGCACGACGGCGACGAGCAGCGTCTCTTCAACGAAGCCCTGGAGCAGGTCGAGCTGGCCGACCGGCTCGGCTTCGACTACGCCTGGGAGGTGGAGCACCACTTCCTGGAGGAGTACTCGCACTCCTCCGCGCCCGAGGTGTTCCTGGCTGCCTGCAGCCAGCGCACCCGGCGGATCCGTCTCGGCCACGGCATCGTGCTGATGCCTCCCGGCTACAACCACCCGGCCCGCGTCGCCGAACGGATCGCAACCCTCGACTTGGTGTCGGGCGGCCGGGTCGACTTCGGCACCGGCGAGTCGTCGTCGATCCTGGAGATGGGGGGCTTCGGAGTCGACGTCGACAAGAAGCGCCCAGCCTGGCAAGAGGCCGTCGAGCAGTGCTGCAACATGATGGCCATGGACCCCTACCCGGGCTACGACGGCGACTACTTCTCCATGCCGTGCCGCAACGTGGTGCCCAAGCCGGTGCAGAAGCCCCATCCCCCGCTGTGGGTGGCCTGCTCCAACCGGGAGACGATCAAGCTGGCGGCCAGGCTCGGGATGGGTGCGCTCACCTTCTCCTTCGTCGACCCCAGCGACGCGGCCGCATGGGTGCAGGACTACTACCGCATCCTGGAGACCGAGTGCGTGCCCATCGGCCACGCCGTCAACCCCAACATCGCCATGGTCACCGGCCTGTCGGTGCATCCCGACGCCACCGAGGCCAGGCGCCGGGGCCTCGACGGTTTCCAGTTCTTCGGGTATGGGCTCGGCCATCACTACGTGTTCGGCCAGCACAAACCAGGCCGCACCGACATCTGGTCCGACTATCTGGCCGCCAGACCCGCCATCGTCGATCGAGGCGAGCAGAGCGGCATCGGCACGCCCGAGCAGGTTCGCAGGCACTTGCAGGGCTTCGCGGAGGCCGGTGTCGACCAGGTGGTGTTCATCCAGCAGGGCGGCAACAACCGTCACGATCACATCTGCGAGACGCTGGAACTGTTCGCGGCCGAGGTGATGGGCGAGTTCGTCCAGGGCGAGGCCGAGCGGGAGCAGGCCAAGCTGGATCGCCTGGCCCCCGCCATCGATGCGGCCATGGCCCGCAAGGTGCCGATGCGGGCTCTCGACGACGACGAGATCCCGGTGTTCGAGGCGCTGGGCCGCACCATCGTGGCCAACCTGCCACCCAAGGAGGCCGCGCGGGTCGCCAAGACCGTCAAGGAGTGGGCCGAGACCGACATGCCCATCCACGTGCCCGACGACTTCGGCCAGAGGCCGAGCGGATAGCTCGCAGTTCACGAGGACTCCGTAGAACGCTGAGTGAGGCCGTGGCCCGAGCGGCCCGTGAGCGCAGCGAACAAGAGCGGGAAACAACCGGCCGAGCGGATAGCTCGCTAGCCGATATTTGCGAGCCAGTCCCGAAGCTCGGCGATGGTAGACGTCTCGTGCAGGCCGACCATCATGGCCAGGCGGGCCTTGGGACCGTTGAGGTGCCCGGCTCGCAGCACGCCCATGTCGTCCAGGGAAGCAGACCCGCCCGGTCCGCCGTAGGGCGACACGGGCATGCCGTAGGGGCATCTCGATGTCACGACAACGGGAACGTCCGCATCCAGGAGGCGTGCGATGGCCGGCGCCACTGGGCTGGGCACGTTGCCGGCACCGGTGCCCTCCACCACCAGACCGTCGATACCCCGAGCGAGGTGCCAGTCGAAGGTGTCGGTCTGCATCCCGGTGTAGGCCTTCACCAGCGGCACCTCGCCCCGGATGCCGACGCCCCGCGGCGAACTGGGCGAGTCGAGCAGGAAGACGGGCTCGCCCGCATGCATCGAACCGACCGGGCCGCCCTTCACCGACTCGAAGGTCTCCACATGGAGGGTGTTGAGCTTGCTCACCCAGGCCGCGCAGTGGATCCGGTCGTTGACGCTCAGCAGCACCCCCCGCCCGCGAGCGTCGGGGCTCGAAGCGATGCGAACCGCGTTCAGGAGGTTCCGGGGACCGTCAGCACTGGGCTCGGAAGCAGCCCGCATGGCGCACGCGAACACGATCGGACCCCGCCCGGTCGCCTCGCCGGCCAGCATCTCGCACATGTACATGGTCTCTTCGATGGTGTCGGTGCCGTGGGTCACCACCACCCCGTCAGCGCTGCCGTCCAGGAGCAGCTCGCGAGCCCGCAGCGCAACCTCGGCCATGCGCTCGGGTCCCATGTCGAAGCCCGACACGTTCTGTAGCGACTCCACGCTGAACGCTGCCATGTCCTCCAATCCGGACACGGAGGCGACGAGCTCCTCGGGCGACAAACCAGGCACCAGCCGCCCGTCCGGGCCGGGGCGGCAGGCGATGGTGCCGCCAGTGGCCAGAAGGGCGATCCGGGGGCGGTCGGCAGGCGTCGGCTCGGTCATCGGGCCATCAAGTCGGGCGTGGGGTTGTCGATGCCGAGCAGCACGGCCAGCGCAGCCGTCACCTGGTTGCCCACCGCCGGGTTCCGTTCCGGCGGGATGAAGCCGGCCGCGGTGAGGCGGTCGCCCAGGCGGATGAAGATCGTGCAGAAGCGCATGGCCCCGAACACTTCCCAATAGTGCGGCTCCCGCACCGTGCGACCCGAGACCTGCTCGTAGCGGGCGATCATCTCTTCTCTGGTCGGATAGCCGTCGAGCCGGTCGATGCCCAGATCGTCGAAGGACATGCGGTCGAACATCAGCCACCATCCCACATCCGCCTCCGTCGGGCTCAGCGCGCACACCTCCCAGTCGAGCACGGCCGCGGTCCGGTAGTCCGCCAGGATGATGTTGCCCAGACGGGCGTCGCCCCATGTGAGGCCGACTCGCTCGTCGCCGGGGTCGTTGGCCTCCAGCCAGCCGAGTGCGGCCTGCAGCACGGGGTGTTCTCTCCCCGCCAACTCCGAGCGGACATGGCTGCGGTAGAGGTCGATCTGCAGCGCGGTCGTCGGTTGGCCCGTGCCACTCGGGTCCAGCCAGTCCAAGCCGCCGTTGCGCCAGTCCAGGCTGTTGATCCCGGCGATGGTGTCGATGGCCGAGAGCACCATGCGACGGCGCTGGTCCGGCGTCGCCTCGTCCACCACGAATCCCGACTCCGTGTAGCGGGGCACATCCGCGGGGATACGCCCGGGCACGAAGCCCATCACGAAGAAGGGCGAACCCAGTACTGCCAGGTCGGGCTCGTAACCGAACAGCGGCGGCACCGGGGCCACGCCCGCCTCCGCCACCGCCTTCATTGCCCGGTACTGGAGCTCGACCGACACGGCACACTGCGGTGTCTGGGGCGGGAACATGCCTCCGTCGGCGGGTTCGATGCGCACGACGTAGCGGCCCTGCCGCGGTTGGTCTTCCTCGTGCCAGACCGCGTCGAGGATCACCGTCTCGTTGGAGAACCCGGTGCTGACCGGGACTTCGATGTCGGACACCGCGAGGCTCTGCCTGTCGGGAAAGGCCCGCTGCATCCACTGCTCGAGCGCGTCCCGATAGTGACTCCGATCGGTTCGGAACTTCGGCGCGCTGGGCAGATCTTCCGAGTGGGTCAGATCTGGGTCTGCTGGCTGAGGAACGACCGCTCAGCCAGGCCGTGCCACTCCGAGATGCCGTCGCGGAACTCGCGCCAGGGCCCGAGGATCCGGGCGAAGTTCGCGTCCTCCGAGGCCTTCTGGTCGAGCACGTTCTCGGTCTCAGCCTTGAACGCGGCCATCAGCTCGGGCGAGAACTCGCGGATCTGGGCGAATCCCTTGACCCTCTGCAGGTCTGCCTGATTGAGCACGTCGTAGGTTGCCATGGTGTTCATGTTGGCGTCCGCGGCGGCACACCGGACAGCGGCCTGGTACTCCGGAGGCAGTTCGTTCCACCTCTCCAAGGAGACCTGCACCTCTAGCGCCGTGCCCGGTTCCCACCAGCCCGGGTGGTAGTAGTACAGGTCGCCCTGGAACTGGTCGAGGCCCAGGATGAGGTCGTCGGTCGGGCCGACGAACTCGGCGCCGTCGATGGCGCCGGTCTGGATGGCTTGCAAGATCTCGCCGCCGGCCAGCGTCACTTGCTCGCCGCCGAGGTTCTCCAGCACCTGTCCGGCCAGGCCGGGAATACGCATCTTCAGGCCGTTCAGATCGTCGACCGTGTTGATCTCCTTGGTGAACCAGCCGCCCATCTGGCAGCCGGTGCCCCCACCGGGGAAGGCGATGATGCCGTGCTCGGCCGCGTAGAACTCGTTCAGGATGTCGCTGCCGGTGGGTCCGTCGGAGTTGAACGCCCCGTACAGCCAGGCGTTCTGCTGGCGCTGGGTGAGCCCGAACGGGACCGCGGTGCCGAACTGCTGGACCGGGCTGATGCCCACGTAGTAGTACGACGCGGTGTGGCCCATCTCCACGCCGAGGTCGCGCACAGTCTGCAGGACCTCGAGGCCGCCGACGATCTCGCCCGCGGGACGGGCGTTGATCCTGAATCGGCCGCCGGTGAGCTGGCCCACCCTCTCGGCGAAGAACTGGGCCGAGCCGAACAGCGTCACGAGCGCGGTCGGCCAGCTGGTGGCCATCTCCCACTCGATCTCGGGACCCTGCGCCGTCACGGCCACAGTGTCGGTGGGCTCGGCAGCAGCCGTAGTGGTCGTCTCGGCGGTCTCGGGCGCATCCGTCGCCGTGGGCGCCGGAGCTTCCTCGTCGCCGTCACCGCACGCGGCCAGGATCGATGAAGCGGCCGCGAACCCGGCTACGCCCAGTCCGCCCTTGATGAAGCCCCGCCGGGCCAGGTTCGAAGAGGCCTCCTCATCAAGAACGCCATCTGCAGAAGCACCGTCGGCCGGGGTCGAACTTGATTCTTGGGTCACTTGACTTCCCTCCATGTCTTGACGCCATTGGACCGTCATCAGCCGCCTCACTGGGGACGACTGCCCCGGCAAACGTCTCTGACGGGCCGGAACATTACACCAACTATCGGCGGCGCGCCCGAGGAACCGGTCGAGCGCATCGCGGTGATCGTTCGCTGGGTCTTGCTTGGCCGCGCGCGGCCGGACGACCGTCGCGGCTGGCGTCAACCGAACCGGAACGTCTCGATCGACGTGTAGGTGATGGCAGGGAAGACGGCCAGGATCACCAGGGCCAGAGCCTGCAACCCCATGAAGGGGAAGGCACCCTTGTGGATGTCGGACGTCTTCACCTCCGGGGGCGCCACGCTCTGCAGGTAGAACAGCGAGAACCCCACCGGCGGGGAGATGAACGCCATGTTCAGGTTCACCGCCATCAGCACCGCGAACCAGATCTTCTCGTCGGCAGTGAACCCGAGGAGGTTCATGGCCGGCACGAAGATCGGCACGACAATGAAGGTGATCTCCAGGAACTCGAGGTTGATGCCCAGCAGGAACACGGCGATCATGGCGATGACCACGAAGCCCCACTTGCCGCCGCCGATCGAGGTCAGCCACTCCGAGGTCTGGTCCGAACCGCCGAGCTGGAAGAACATGGCGCTGAAGAACGTCGAGCAGAACAGCAGCGTCATGACCAGCACCACCACGTTGGTGGTGGAGCGGGCCGCGTCCTTCACTGCCTTCCAGTCGAGCCGCCACGCCTTGGTGATGTGGGTGGCGCCCCCCTTGACCAGCAGATCGTCGAACAGCCAGTTCACCAGGGTCAACAGCAGCGCTCCGAACACACCCACCGCGCCCGATTCCGACGGGGTGGCTATCCCCTGGAAGATGGAGACCAGCACCCCGAGGATCAGCACCAGCATCGGCACGATGGCGATGAGCACCTCGGCGGCCAGCATCCGGGTCCGCCACAGGACTGCAAGAACCACGATGAAGGTGAACACTCCCGCCATCAGCGACGCTCTGGGGCTGGCCAGGAGCATGACCGCGCCCACCATCAATCCGAGGATCAGCGCGATGAGCACCTTCGTACGGATGGACGGATTGCCGGCGAGCGTGCGCTGCTCCTCGGGCATTGCCGGGCCCACCGAAGGCCGCAGCCACGACAACACGAGCACGTAGGCCACGTAGAGCCCGCTCAGGAGCAGGCCGGGCAGCAGCGCCCCGGCGAACAGCCCCAGAATGCCCACACCCAGCTGCTGGGCCAGCAGGATCAGAACGATGCTGGGCGGCAGCAGCTGCGCCAGCGTGCCCGAGGCGATTATGGCACCGGTGGAGAGCTTGTTGTCGTAGCCGAGGCGCACCATCGCCGGCAGCGACAGCAGGCCCATCACGATCACTGTGGCGGCCACAACCCCGGTCGCCGCAGCTAGAAGGGTCCCCACCAGCACAACAGCTGCCGCGACGCCGCCCCGCAGGCGGCCCATGAGCATCCCGAACGCGTTCAGCAGCCGCTCGGCCATGCCCGACCGCTCGAGGATGGCGCCCATCAGCACGAACAGCGGCACGGCCAGCAGCGTCGGATCGCTGATCGCCTTGTACCACCGTCCCGGCAGCGTGTTGAGCGTGTTGGGATCGAACACGTCCAGCCAATCGCCCAGGAAGCTGAAGAACAGAGCCGTGGCCGCGAACGAGAACGCCACGTTGTAACCAGACAGGATCACCAGCATGAACACCGCGAACATGATGAGAGCCAGGAACACGCCCGCGTCCATGCCGAAGATCGTCTCCAGCGCCAGCATCCCCAACGCCGCCTACTCGATCCTCAGCGGGGCGTCGCTCTCCACGACGGCGCCGTAGTCCTCCCGCCCCAGCAGTACGAACCCGGTCTTTATGACCTCGGCCAGGATCTGCAAGCCGAACAGGAAGAACCCCACCAGCAGCATCGTCTTGATCGGCCCCACCGCGAGGCCGCCCGCGTCCACGGCCTCCTCCCAGCTCTGCCAGACCCGCCAGCCCGCGGGCCACTCGCCGTTGTGACGCCGGCCGAGCGCCGCGGCCGCGTAGTGCTGAAGAATGCGGACGCTCATAAAGATGAACGGCAGCAGCAGCACCGTGTGCATGGCGAAGTCGAGCGCCGCCTTGGTCTTGTTCGAGAAGTTCGTCCACCAGAAGTCGATGCGCGGGTTCACGCCATCGCGCACCCCGACGTTGATAGCCAGCAGGAACATGAGTCCGAACGACTGCCAGGCCAAGCTGACCACTTCGCCGATAAGGATGTCCTGCTGCACGTACTCGTTGCTGTAGCGGGTGATCACGTTGAAGAACTGCAGGATGAACACACTCCAGGCCAGGAACATGGCGATGCGTAATGTGACCGTCGGGATGGCTTCAATCAACACGCGCAGACGGTGTAGCCCGTCGTGCCACGCCGACGCCGCCACGCCAGCGACTAGCAGGATCCACCACCACCACTCGAAGTTGCCGAGCAGGTGGGACGTGTCGGTGAACAGGTGGACGACGAGGGCCCCAATCAGCGTCCCCACTGCCACCCACCCTGACGGATGCAGTCGGCGCCAGTGCAGCCCACCCCGCCAGGACACGGAAGCGGTGGTCGCCGACATGGCCGTGACAGTAGTTCGCGGCATTCAAGGCTGCGAGCAGCCGCACCCTACGGCCGTGCGGGTTGTCACGCCCGGCCTTGGAGACAGCGCGGGTAGGTGATGCCGTCTCGCGGTGCGGCGTTGTGTCTCCCGCTCTCGTTCGCTGCGCTCACGGGCCGCTCGGGCCACGGCCTCGCTGAGCGCCTCGTGAAACACTCATGGGATGCTGCCTACCCGCTCGACCTCTAGGGTTGGAGTGTGATGGGCGACGCCTGCACAATCACGAACACCGACGTGATCGACGCTCTGCGAGGCGTGGACGACCCCGAGTATCCCGGGGTCAGCGTGATCGATATGGGCATGATCGGCGGCGTCGAGGTCGCTGACGGGCAGGCCGCGGTCGAGCTGATCACCACGTTCAGCGGTTGTCCCGCCCTTGGCGTCATCTCCGCCGAGATCATCAGGGCTGTGGGGCAGCTGGAGGGCATCGTCGATGTGAAGGTGCGACACAGCGCCGAGGCCTGGGACACTTCGCGCCTCAGCGGGCAGGCTCGGACCGTCATGGCGAGCGACTTCACGGTCGCGGTTGCCGTGCCCGGCAAGCCGTCCGAGTGTCCCCGCTGCGGCGCGGCGGCCCTGGTGGAGCAGTCGCCGTTCGGTCCGGCTCGATGCCGGGCCGTGCATCGCTGCGCGGCCTGCAACGAGATTGTGGAGGTGCTGCGAGCCTGAAGGCGGTGGCCTATTCGCGCGGCCCTTGGAGAATCGAGCGGGTCATGCCGCAGTTGCGGCACTTGGCGGTCCAGCCTGCGGGAGTGACGGAGGTGGCCAGCCAGGCTCCGCACCGATCGCAGTAGCGGGGCGGATCCAGCTCAGGCAGGCAACCGGAGCACTGGCGACGCCCGCAGCCTCGGCAATAGGCCCGCCCGCTCAAACCGCGGCTGAGAGACTGCCGATGGGCATCCGCAGGTCCGCCAGCATGTCCAGGTCCTGCTGGGGCGAGCGCCCCAGAGTCGTCAGGTAGTTGCCCACTATCAGAGCGTTGATTCCCGACGTCATGCCCATGGCCTGCAGATCGCGCAGGGTGATCTCGCGGCCGCCGGCGTAGCGCAGGATCACCTGCGGCAGCGCCAGCCGGAACAGCGCGATCCAACGGATCGCCTCCAGCGCACCTACGGGCTTGCGGATCTGCAGTGGAGTGCCCGGTCGGGGGTTCAGGAAGTTGATGGGCACCTCGCACGGCTCCACGGCCCGGATCTGCTCGATCAGCTCCAGACGCTGCTCGACGCTCTCGCCCATGCCCAGCAGCACGCCGCAGCACAGTTCCATGCCGGCCTCCCGCACATGGGTGCAGGTGGCCACTCGCTCATCGAAACTGTGGGTGGTGACAACCTGGCCGAAGAATGATCGGCTCGTCTCCAGGTTGTGGTTGTAGCGGTGCACCCCGGCCGCGGCCAGCTCGAAGGCCTGCTCCCGGGTGAGAATGCCGGCGCTGATCGCCACATTGAGGCCCGTGGTGGCCGACACCAGGGCGGTCAGCTCGATGAGCCGGTCCATGGTGCGGCGGTCGGGGCCTCGCACCGCTAGCACCATGCAGAACTCGCTGGCCCCCAACTCCTCAGTCTCGCGGGCAGCCGCCAACACCTCGGTGGTGTCGAGGAACGGGGTGGCCTTGACTTGCGTGTCGAACGCGGCCGACTGGCTGCAGAAGTGGCAGTCCTCGGGGCAGCCTCCGGTCTTGGCCGACAGGATGCCCTCCACCTCGACCGTCGGGCCGGCCCAGGCGAGGCGCACCTCGTGGGCCAGAGCAGCCAGTGACGGCACCGACTCGTCGCTCACCGCGGCCAGATCGGCCAGCTCGTCCGGTCTCAGATGGCGGCGCTCATCGAGCAGCGCTTCGGACGCTGTGCGGATCGCAGGCTCAGTCACTCGGAGACCTGCGCGTCCAGCTCGGTACTGCCCAGATAGGCCGCGATGACCCGGGGGTCGCGCTGCACCTCGGCCGGGGTTCCCTCGGCGATCCTCTGACCGAAGTCGAGGACCATGACCCGGTCGGCAATGTCCATCACCAGGCCCATGTCGTGCTCCACCATGAGCAGGCTGATGCTCAGCTCGCGGCGGATGTCGAGGATGAACCGGGCCATGTCCTCGGTCTCCTCGAGGTTCATCCCCGCGACGGGCTCGTCAAGCATGAGCAGCTCGGGATCCATGGCCAGGGCCCGACCCAGCTCCACCCGCTTCTGGATGCCGTAGGGCAGCAGCGCCACCGGGTGCTTGCGCCACCGCTCGATCTCCAGGAAGTCGATGATGTCCTCCACCCGGCGGCGGTGCTCGATCTCCTCCCGCTTGGCCCTTCCCACCCACACCGCGCCGGCGAGGAAAGAACTGCTCATGCGGATGTGGCGGCCGGTGAGCAGGTTGTCGAGCACCGTCATCTGAGGGAACAGCTCGATGTTCTGGAAGGTGCGGGCCACCCCGAGGCGGGCCACCCGGTCGGGGCGGGTGCCTATGATCGAGGCGCCCTTCCAGCGAATGTCGCCGGACTGGGGCTGGTACACCTGCGAGATCGAGTTGAAGATCGAGGTCTTGCCCGCGCCGTTGGGGCCGATGATGGCGAACAGCTCGCCGTCGCGCACCTCGAACGACACCGAGTCGATGGCAGTGACGCCCCCGAAACGCAAGGAGATGTCGTCCACCTCAAGCAGGGCGTGGGCGGACTCCTCGGGCGTTGTGCTGGTCTGGGTGCTTGCGGTGTCACTCATGACAGCCAGCGCTTGCGGCGCTTGTAGTGCTTCACGTCCCGGAACGATTTCCGCTCGCCCTCGGCGCGCAGGCCCAGATAGAACTCCTGCACATCCTCATCGGCGAGCAGCTTGCGGGGCTCGCCGTCCATGACGACTTTGCCCGACTCCATGATGTAGCCGTAATCGGCAATCGACAGGGCCATCACCGCGTTCTGCTCGATCAGCAGCACACTGGTTCCCTGGGAGTTGATGTCGACGATGATGTCGCGGATCTGCTCTATGAGCATCGGGGCCAGACCCAGGGACGGCTCATCGAGAATGAGCAGCTTCGGGTCGGACATCAAGGCCCGCCCGATGGCCAGCATCTGCTGCTCGCCGCCGGACAGGTACCCGGCGGTGTGCCGTCGCCGATCCTGCAGCAGCGGGAAGAGTTCCATCACCCTCTGATAGGAGGCCGCGTTGGCTCGGCGGTCGCGCACGGTGAACGCCCCGGTGCCGAGGTTCTCGTCCACGGTGAGCTCGGCGAACACGCGGCGGCCCTCCATCACCTGGGTGATTCCCAATTCCACGATCCGCGACGGCTTGAACTGGGAGATGTTTGTCCCGTTCCAGACGACAGAACCCTTGGTGATGTCGCCCTCGTGGACGTCGAGGAGACCCGTGACGGCCCGCACTGCCGTGGTCTTGCCCGCGCCGTTGGCGCCGAGCAGCGCCACGATGCTGCCGTCGGGCACCTCTATCGAGAGCCCGCGAAGCACGAGGATCACCTCGTTGTAGACGACTTCCAGGTTGGCGACTGCGAGCATGCCTGCTCTCGGTGGTCGGACGGGCCGGCGGGGCAGGCCACTTGCTTGAGTGGCCTGCCCCGCCAATTCTCTAAGTTGCTATCCCTTCACGCAGCGCTCGTACTCCCAAGCCAGTGCGGTCTCAGAGGCGTAGGGGCCCTTGATGAGCCGGTAGCCGTTGTTGCCGGCCTCGTCAGACACGGTGGCGCCCGGCGTGTACAGCGACAGGTCTACGTCGTAGAGGTAGGTCTCTCGCACGACGTTGTCGTTGGGGTCGCCGCTCCAGGTCTGGCTCGGGGCCAGGCCCTTGAGGTCGGCCGTGACCTGGTTGGCGGCAGCCAGCACCCCGGCCCGGGTGAGGTCGTTGTTGCTGATGGCCTGGTCGAGGATCTGCGTGGCGACGTAGCCCTCGATCCAGCTGATGATGTAGACGTCGTCGAACGGGGCGTCCGGGCGGAACTCGCGCATGGCGGAGATCATCTCCTGCATCCCCTCGGCCTCACCGACGCCCCACAGCACCGTGTAGGTGGAGTGGGTGTAGTTGGCGTCGGCGATGGGCGCCACGGCCGTGTTCAGCAGAGCCGGGTTCCAGCTCGGGCTGTTGCCCGACCACTGGCCGGTGAAACCTGCCCCGGCGGCGCCGCCCATGAGCTGGGCCGCCGTGGTGGGATTGGTGGTGAGCCACACCCATTCGGCGCCGGACTCGACAATGCCGGCAACCACCGGCGTCAGGTCACTGCCGGGAACGGCCAGGCCCGTGCCGTCATAGACGACCTCGAGGCCCAGCGCCTCGGCCGCGAGCTTCACGCCCGCGGCGCCGTCCTCGCCGTACTCGCCGGGGAAGGTGGCGATGGCCACCTTGCTGCCGTGGTTCTCCGACATGTAGGTGGCGCCGTTCATGCCCTCGATGCAGTAGTTGGTCTGCACCTCGAACACGTTCTGGCCGAATTCGGGGTCGGGCCAGTTCGAGGACCACGACAGCGGGATGGCGGCCATGTTGTCCTCGATCAGCGCCTCTGCGATCGCCGCGGTATGGGGCGAGCCGGTGGATGTGGAGAACATGACCACGCTGTCGTCGCCGGTGCCCGCCATCACCTCGTAGTTCTCCAGGTGGGTGGGCACGTCGTAGGCGTTGTCGAGCACCACCGGCTCGACGGTCCAGCCCTGGATGCCGCCGTTGGCGTTCAGCCACTCCCAGTAGGCCTTGTGACCGTCGGTGATCTTGGTGGTGAGCGGGGCGAAGATGCCCGACAGGTCGGTGTTGACGCCGACCTGTATGGTCATCGACTCCGGATCGACGCCGTAGTCGTAGGCCATCATGGCCTCCTCGTCCGGCTCGGTCATCTCCTCGTCCGGCTCGGTCATCTCCTCGTCCGGCTCGGTCATCTCCTCGTCCGGCTCGGTCATCTCCTCGTCCGGCTCGGTCATCTCCTCGTCCGGCTCGGTCATCTCCTCGTCCGGCTCGGTCATCTCCTCGTCGGGCTCGGCCCCGGACGCATCGTCGTCCGAGTCGGACGACGGGGCGGCGGGGGTGGGCTCATCGTCGTCGTCGCCGCCGCAGGCCGCGGCCACGAAGGCCAGGGCGCACAGCACGGCGACCATCCATCTGAGTTGCTTCATGGTTGTTCTCCTCCAGGGTTGTCTGTTGGGGTAGGAGCACCGCTGCGATGCTCACATCTTGCCGGGCGGCAGCAGCTCAGTAGCTGAACGGCCATCGCTTCCAGTAGTTGCGGGTTCGCACCCAGATCCCGAAGATTCCGAGCGGCTCGACGATCAGGAACACGATAATGAGCACACCGAACAGCACGAGGTTCCAATTGAACACGCTGAGCGTCCAGCCCGGCGTCTGGATGGCGGTGTTGATCACGCCGAAATCGCCGCCCTCGGTGAGCACGGCCCGCGACAGCGCGCCGACGGGGCCGCCCTCGGCGTCTTCGAGCCACTTGGTGAACTCCTCCACGAACTGCGGCACCATCACCACGAAGAAGGTGCCGATCAGGGGCCCGCCGTGGTGCCGGCGCCGCCGATCAGCAGGATGGCGATGAACTCCACCGACAGGAACAGCCCGAAGTCGGTGGCCAGTATCCGCTGCGACAGGGCCGCGAACAGAGCGCCCGACACGCCGGCGAAGAACGATGACACCGCGAAGGCTATGAGCTTGTAGCGGAACTCGGGCACGCCCATCACCTCGGCCGCGATGTCGCGGTCGCGGATGGCCTGCATGGCCCGGCCGGTGCGGGTGCGGGCCAGGTTCTTGGCCACCAGCGCGAACGCCACGGTGAGCACGAGCAGGAACAGGTACCGCTTCTCGGAGTCGGTGACATCGAACCACAGCCAGCGGCCGTCGTCTCCGACGTTGATGAGCGGGGTCTCCTCCTTCCACAGCCGGACGTCGAGTCCCGGAAACTCCCGGCCCAGCCCGGGCGCGCCGGCAATCCTGCGGCCCCAGCTCGTGTTGCCGAAGTGGATCCCGAGGAACACCAGGCCCAGGGTGACGATGGCCAGGTAGAGCCCGCGCAGCTTCACCGCCACCGGAGACACGATCACGCCGATCAGGGCCGCGGTGACGCCGGCGCCGGGCAACCAGATCCAAATCGGCAGCGAGTGGCCCCAGCCGGCCTCGCCGCTGGTGCCGCCCAGGTAAACCGCAGCACAGGCCCCCACTCCCATGAAGAAGGCGTGGCCCAGCGACACCTGCCCAGCCACCCCGCTCAGCAGGTTGAGGCCGAGGGCGGCGATGGCCAGCACCATCACCAGAGCCATGGGGCGCAGCCAGTCGCCGTCGCCGAGGAACCGAACCACCGGGATGTGGCTGATCACCGGCAGCTCGAACGGCAGCAGGAACAGCACCACCAGGAACGCCGCGAACACGGCCTTCTGGGTCCAGGTCGGCAGCATCTGCGTCTCCTGGCGGTACGCCGTATAGAGATGGGGTCGGCCGAACACGTCACACCCTCCGGATCTCGGGAGCCGAGCGACCGAACACGTCACACCCTCCGGATCTCGGGCGTGCCGAAGAGACCATAGGGGCGAACCAGCAGTCCGATGATCATCACGACGTAGGGCACGATGAGCGGATAGCCGGCGCCGAGCCACGAGATGTTGCCCGCCGCGTACTGGCCCGCGTAGATCTCGGCCACGCCCACGATCAGCCCGCCGAGCAGTGCCCCGCTCGCCGAGTCGAGCCCACCCAGGACCACCGCGGGCAGGGCCCGGAAGGCGATGTTGGCCGTCTCCTGGTCGACCGCCAGCGTCTGGGCCACCGGCGGCTGGGTGGCGAAGATGCCGCCGATGGCGGCCAGCACCGCGCCCGCGGCCCAGGCGATAGCGAACACCCGGCCCACGCTGACGCCCTGGGCCATGGCCGCCTCCTGGTCGAAGGCGACGGCTCGCATGGCGATGCCGAGACGGGACCGGTAGAAGAAGTACACGGCCACGAAGGCTGCGGCGGCGGTGACCATGGCCGCCACGAAGCTCCAGTTGATGAAGGCGCCGCCCACGGTGAAGCCGTCGACGCCCCACGGAGGTGTCACCGGGCGGAGATCGATCTTGACGGCGTCGTTGTTGAACTCCCGGAACACGATCTCCAAACCGAGAGTGATCACCGCCACCGAGAACAGCGGCTCGCCGATCATGGGGCGTATGGCCAGGCGCTCCACGACCAGTCCGACCGCCGCCGCGAACGCCAGGGCCACGGCCACGCTCAACGCCCAGTGCACCCACGGCGGCCCGCCCACGTGATCGATGGGATTGCCGATGCTGGTGAAGGGGATGTGGCCGTCGTTCACCACCACGCTCTGGCCGTCGATCACGGTGCGTCGCTCGTACACCAGGAACGCCACGAACAGGGCGCCGGTGGCGGCGAGGGCGCCCTGGGCGAAGTTGACGGTCTGGGTGGCCTTGAAAATGAGCACGAAGCCGAGGGCGATCAGCGCGTAGACCGAGCCGAGCCCCATCGACTTCATGAACGTCTGGAAGAACAGCGCCGGATTGTTGAAGAGCTGTACCGCGCCGAAGACGACGACCGCTCCGACCAGCCCCGTGGTGAACGCGGCCGGAGCGTTGTAGCGCGGGTCGATCGCCCTGAGCCGGGCGGCCAAGGCAGTCAGCGGCGCACCGGCCCCCGAGACCTGCTGGCCAACGGCGGTGGCCATCAGTACATCGACTCCACGAGATCGCCGAACATCTCCTCCATGGCGTTGCGTTTGAGCTTCTGGGTAGCGGTGAGCTCGCCATCCTCGTGGTCGAGCTCCTTGGGTAGCATCCGGAACTTCTTGATCTGCTCCACGCGGGCGAACTTGGTGTTGGTGGCGTCCACCACCACCGAGACGAGCTCGATCACCTCCTCCTTCTCGGAGAGGTCGCGGTAGGTGGTGTACGGGATGTTGTTGCGCAGGGCCCAGTCGCCGACCGTGTCGAGCTCGATGCCGATCAGCGCGGTCACGAACTTGCGCCCGTCGCCGATGACCATGGCCTCCTTGACATACGGAGAGGTCTTGAGGCTGTTCTCGATCTCCGACGGGGAAATGTTCTTGCCGCCGGATGTGATGATGATGTGCTTGATGCGGTCGACGATCTTCACATGGGTGCCGTCCACCCAGACGCCCACGTCTCCCGTCATGAGCCAGCCGTCGGTGGTGAAGGTCTCCGCAGTCTTGGCGGGCTTGTTCCAATAGCCCTTGAACACTCCCGGGTGCTTGGTCTGGATCTCGCCGGTGGCTTCGTCGATGCGCAGCCCGATGTCCGCGTAAGGCTCGCCCACGGTGCCGAGCTTCATCCGGCCCGCGAAGTTGCACGTGGCCACGGCTGAGTTCTCGGTCATGCCGTAGAGCTCGTACACCGGTACGCCGATGCCGATGAAGAACTCGAGCACCTCCGGCGCGATCGCAGCCGCGCCCGAGCCGGCGTGACGGCAGCGGCGCAGGCCGATCCGCTCCTTTATCGCCCGAAAGACCAGAGGCTGCCCCACGGCGTACAACACGCGGGTCGACATCGTGTGGTTGCCGCCGTTGGCTACCTTCTGCCGTCCGATCACCCTCGCAAGCGCCATCGCGAAGCGCAGGAAGATCCGCTTGAACAGCGTCGCATCGTTGCTCTTGATGCTCACCAGAGCATGCAGGCGCTCCCAGATTCTCGGCACGGCGAAGAACAGCGTCGGCTGCACTTCTCTCAGGTTCTCCGTGACGGTCTCGATCGACTCGGCGAAGTTCAGCGACGGACCAGCGCCGACGAGTGTCCACGTGGAGAAGATCCGTTCAGCCACATGGCAGAGCGGCAGGTACGTGACGATGAGGTCTTTCGGGTTCGGGCCGACTCCGTCGGGGAAGCGATGAGTCTCGTTGACGATCTTGTCGATGCAGTAGGCCGCGTTGGAGTTGGTCAGCATCGCGCCCTTGGGTGGCCCTGTGGTTCCCGACGTGTAGACGAGCGTCATCACGTCGGAGTCCGACGCGGCAGCCATGCATTCGCCCACCGCGCCCGGGTGAGCCTCCCGGTGACGGCGGCCCATCTCCAGGAACGTGTCCCAGAACAGCAGCCGCGGGTCGTCGTAGTCGCCGAAGCCCCTCGGCTCGGTGTAGATGATCCGACGGACGGACGCGGCCGTCTCCATCGGAATCTCGAGGACCTTGTCGGCCTGTTCCTGATCCTCAGCGAAGAAGACGACGGGAGTGCAGTCGCCCATCAGGTACTCCACTTCAGCGGTGGGGTTGGTCGGGTAGAGGCCGACAGTGATGCCTCGCACGGCCACGGTGGCCAGATCGAGGATCACCCACTCGGGCCGGTCCTCGGAGTGGATCGCCACTCGGTCGCCGACTTCCACGCCCAGTTCCAAGAGACCATGAGCGGCGGTCTCGATCAGATCCCAGGTCTCGGCCCAGGTGTACTCCTGCCAGATGCCAAAGTCCTTCTCCCGCATAGCGACTTGCTGAGGGCTGCGCCGGGCCCAGTCTCGGGCCAGGGTCGTGACCGTGGTCGGGCCAGCGCCCTCCCCCGCGGGTGGCGGCGCTTGGGGCTGGGGTCGTTCCGAGGTGATCGTCACGCATCGACCTCCTTGACGCAGTTATTCGTGGTCACTGGATCGATGAACGCTAGTTCATGGGCCTGCTAGCTGTCTCTGCCGCGCTTCCTCGGCCGGATCGCCGAGCCCTTCGTGGGCTGCGATCTCCGCCCGGCCGACCACGAACCAGTGCACCTCGTCGGGACCGTCAGCGAGGCGCAGGGTCCTTTGGCTGGTGTACATCCGAGCCAGCGGCGTCCACTGCGAGACGCCGGTGGCGCCGTGCATCTGGATGGCCTGGTCGATTATGCGGCAGACCCGCTCGGGGACCATCGCCTTCACCGCGCTCACCCAGACTCGGGCCTCGGCATTGCCGAGGGTGTCCATGGCTTTGGCCGCCCGCAGAACCATCAACCGCATGGCCTCGATCTCTACCCGGGCCCGGGCGATCATCTCGACGTTCCCGCCGAGTTGGGCCAGCGGGCGTCCGAAGGCCTCGCGGCCCATGCCCCGGCGCACCATCAGGTCCAGAGCCTTCTCCGCCGCGCCGATCGAGCGCATGCAGTGGTGGATGCGGCCCGGTCCGAGTCGCAGCTGGGAGATCTCGAAGCCGCGGCCCTCTCCGAGCAGGATGCTCGACGCCGGCACCCGCACATCGTCGAGACGGATGTGCATGTGTCCGTGGGGCGCGTCGTCCTCACCGAACACATGCATAGGACCGACCACCCGCACTCCGGGCGTGTCCATCGGCACCAGGATCTGGGACTGACGGCGGTGCGGGGGCCCGTCGGGGCTGGTCTGCACCATGCAGATCATGATCTTGCAGCGCGGGTCCCCGGCCCCGGAGATGTAGTACTTCTCGCCGTTGATGAGCCATTCGTCACCGTCGAGCACGGCCCGCGTGGCGATGTTCTTGGCGTCCGACGACGCCAGCGTCGGCTCGGTCATGGCGTAGCACGATCTGATCTCCCCGGCCAGGAGGGGCTCGAGCCACTGCTTCTTCTGCTCGGGCGTGCCAACCCGTTCCAACACCTCCATGTTGCCTGTGTCCGGAGCGCTGCAGTTGAGGCACTCCGAGGCGATCGGGTTCTTGCCCAGTTCGGCTGCGATGTAGGCGTAGTCGAGGTTGCTGAGGCCCTCTCCGCTGGTGGCGTCAGGCAGGAAGAAGTTCCACAGCCCGGTCGCTTTCGCTCGGGCCTTGAGGCCGTCGAGCAGCTCGAGCTGGCCGGGACCGTAGCCCCAACGCTCGGCCCGGGACTCGCCGAGCCCGAAGAATGTGGCGGTGGCCGGTTCCACCTCGGTGGCCACGAACTCGACGACCCGTTCATACAGCGGACGGGCCCGCGGCGACATCGCAAGGTCGAGCGAGGCAGGGTCCAGGCTGCCGGTCAGCGCTGATGGTGTCACCGATGATGTCATGGCGGCGGCCTCGCAGTGGTCAGGACGACAGCAGTGATGCTACGGCCCACAGGGCGGCCACCGAACCGACGACGATGTAGAGAACGCTGCGACCCAGCGGAGCCCGTTCCAGGTCGGTCGGATCGTGTTGGCCCGGTCTAGGCCGCAGCAGGGCCGCGAGGTTGCCGGCGGCCATCGCCGCGCCGAGGGCCAAGACCAGCCACGCCAGGAGGTCCTCGCCGAGGAACACTCAGGGTTTCCCGCTCTTGTTCGCTGCGCTCACGGGCCGCTCGGCCACGGCCTCGCTCGGCGCCTCGCGAGGATCCTCATGAGCTGCTGCCCATCCGCTCGGCCTCAGATTGCGGCTCGGGCCGCGAAGTTGGCGAACGTGGTGAACCGGGACAGGAAGGCCAGTGTGGTCGTGGCGGTCGGGCCGTTGCGGTTCTTGGCCACGATGATCTCGGCCGTGCCCGCGGTGTCCGCGTTGTCGGGGTTGTAGACCTCGTCACGGTAGATGAACATCACGACATCGGCGTCCTGCTCGATGGCGCCGGACTCTCTCAAGTCGGCGAGGATGGGCCGCTTCTGCTGGCGCATCTCGAGGTTGCGGGAGAGCTGCGACAGGGCCACCACCGGACACTCGAGCTCACGCGCGAGGATCTTCAGGCCGCGGGAGATCTCGGCCACCTCGACTTGCCGGTTGTCTGCACTGTGGCGGCCCGTCATCAACTGCAGGTAGTCCACCACGACCATGGCGAGATCGCCGACTTGGCTCTTGAGGCGACGGGCCCGGGCTCTGATCTCCATGACCGTCACGTTCGGGTTGTCATCGATCCACATCGGCGCTTCCGACAGGCGGCCGATGGCGGAGGTGATGCGATTCCAGTCATCGTCGTTGAGTCGGCCGTCGCGCATCTTGGTGGAGTCGACTCGAGCCTCGGTGCACAGCATCCGCTGCGTCAACTCCATATGGCCCATCTCCAGCGAGAACACCAGTACCGGCCGCTGCACGCGAAGGGCCGCGTGCGCGGCCATACCCAGCGCGAACGACGTCTTGCCCATGGACGGTCTGCCGCCCACGACGTACAGCGAGCTCGGCTGCAGCCCGGACAGCAGCTTGTCGAGGTCGGTGTAGCCGGTCGCGGTGCCGGTCACCGCGCCGCCGTGCTCGTAGAGCTCCTCGAGACGGTCCAGCGTGCCGTCCAGCAACTCCGAGAGCTGGACCGTGCTGTCGCCCACCTGGCCCTGCGCGACCTGGTACATCAGGTTCTCGGCCCAGTCCACCGCCTTGGTCACGTCGTCGGGACGTCCGTAGCCCAGCTCTGCGATCTCGCCAGCCACCTCGATGAGGCGGCGCAGAGTGTGGTTCTCCCGCACGATGCGGGCGTAGGAGGCCGCGTTGGACGTGGCCGGCGTGTTCATCTGCAGCGAGAGCAGGCCGTCCAGGCCTCCGATGGCCTCCAGCGTGTCGTTGCGCTCGAGGATCTCCGCCACGGTGACCGCATCGGCCGGATTGCCGGCGCTGTAGAGACTGTGAACCGCCTCGAAGACCCGAGCGTGCGCGGGCCGGTAGAAATGCACGGCCGACACCGTCTCCAGCACGTCGGCAATGGCGTCGCGCGACAGCAGCATCGCGCCCAGCAAGGACTCTTCCGCAACCAGGTTGTGAGGAGGGACGCGCACGTCACGCCGCTCCTGGGCCGTGGCAGAGCCCCCGTTCTGCCACTGCGTCCCGTTGGTGACGCTCATGAACATCTACCCCCTGCAACCGCGCCCGTTAAGACCTCTTGACGGTACCTAGGGGGTGTGACGCACGTAGCCGGCCGCCGGGGATAACGACGGGGATTTCCTCGCCTTCACCGTGGAATTCGGGGGATGTCTCGCCAGGGATGTGGAAGGGCTGTGGGCAGTCTCAGTCCTGCGCGACCACCTCGACGGTGACCGGCACCTCCACGTCGGCGTGCAACTGGAACAGCACGGTGTGGGAACCGATCTCCCTGATCGGCGCGTCCAGCACCACGGCCTTGCTGTCGACCACCGCCCCTACCTGCGCTTCGACCGCGGTCACGATGTCAGCCGCCAGCACCGAGCCGTAGAGGTGGCCGGATTCCGCGGCCCGCACCGACACAGTCAGAACGGCTGGAGCCAACCGCACCGCGATTTCCTCCGCGTCGGCGCGATCGACCGCCCTGCGCAGTGCAGCGCTACGCCGCATTGCCTCAGCCTGACGCGCCGCGCCGGGCGAGGACTTCAGAGCCAGGCCTTTGGGAACCAGATAGTTGCGGGCGTAGCCCGCGGCCACGTTGCAGATGTCGCCCGTGCGGCCCAGCCCGTCCACATCGGCGCGCAAGACGACCCTCATACCCGCTCCTCCCCAGCATCGACCAGATCGTCGGCCATGACATCCCCGAATGCCTCCTCCGCAGCCGCGGCATCGTCCATTTCTTCGGGCGACATGCCCGCTGGGGGCGGTGCCGACGGCCGCGGCGCCGGTCCGGCGGCGCGGCCGCGACCTTCGCGGTCCTTGTTCTGGCGCTGGGTCGTGACCCGGTTCGAGTAGGGAACCAGAGCCATCTCACGGGCCAACTTGATGGCGTCAGCGACGAGCTTCTGCTGCTGGGTATTGTTACCAGTGACGCGCCGAGCCCGGATCTTCGCCCTCTCGGAAATGAACTTCCGCAGCAGCTTCTCGTTCTTCCAATCGACGTAGGTGATCCCCTCGATGGTGAGGAAGCTCACCTTCTTCTTCGCTCGGCGGTTGTTGTCGCGGCTCTTGCCCCGCACCTTCGTTTTGGGCACTGCTATCTCCTCGTATCAGGGCCGGATGGACGACTCGGCCTCAAAAGGGCTCGTCGTCGGGAGTGGAGGAACCGGCGGCATGGTCGTCGCGGCGGGCCGGTGCCGGGCTCGGGGCGCTGCCGCTCCGAGATCCACTGCCGCGGCTGGAATCGCCGCGGTAGTCGCCGCCACCCGAACGCTCGTTCTTGGTCACCGCGGCCGTGGCCCACTTCAGGCTCGGCGCCACATCGTCGGCCAGTATCTCTACCTTCGAGCGGCGGTCGCCCTGGTCAGTCTCCCAGCTCCTCTGCTGGAGCGTGCCGTAGACGACCACGCGGGCGCCCTTGCGAACCGACTCGGCAACGTTCTCGGCAAGCTGGCGGAAGCAGGTGACATCGAAGAACGACACTTCGTCCTCCTGGTCCTGGCGCCTGCGATTCCAGGCCACGCCGAACTGGGCGATGGCCATTCCCGATTGGGCGAACCGCAGCTCGGGGTCGCGAGTGACGTTGCCCACAACAGTCACGGTGTTGTCGAATCCCATGAGGAACCTCCGGATTTCAGCCGGTCTCAACCGGCGTGGCCTCCGCGAACAGACCGCGGCGCTCGGCCTCGGCGTCGGGAAGCCGGAACAGTTTGTGGCGGACAATGTCGTCCGCGAGCCGCAGCCGCCGTTCGGTAGCGGGAAGACCGGCCGTGGCCGTCACGATCTCCCAGACCACATAGGTGCCTTCGGTCTTGTGGTTGATCTTGTAGGCGAACTTGCGCCGACCCCAGTTGTCGGTGGACACGATCGTCCCCTCCTCGTCGGCCACGAGGCCGGCCACACGGGCGATCACCGAGTCCACGTCGGCTGTGCCGACATCGGAGTCGATGATGATCATCAGTTCATAGGCCCGCAGCACGGGGCGACCACCTCCCTGTGGGCCCGGCACTGCCGGGGCCCCTCGCCGGGGCAGGGTTAGGGAATTCTGTTGTTCGAGACGGGACTGGCTCACAATCCGAAGAACTGGAGCTAGTCAAGATTGCCGGGCGCAGGGTATCGGCGGCTAGGCCCATCCCAACCGGGCCATCCCGTCCCCAGGCATACACAGAACCATCCCCAGACGCGCTGGGAGCCGCAGGCCTTCTCAGATACCGGCCACTCCCAGCGCGGCCATCTCCGCCTCAGACAGGTGATACGACTCCTCCAAGGACGGGAAAGCGCCTGAGCGCACATCATCCGCGAAGTGGCGGACAGCCTGAGTGGCCGCGGCATCGAGATCTGCGTAGCGGCGCACGAACTTCGGAGCGAGGCGCTTCTCGAAGCCCAGCAGATCGTGATAGACGAGCACCTGCCCGTCACAGTGGGGACCGGCACCGATGCCGACCGTCGGAATCTCCACAGCCTCAGTGACCATCTCCGCCACCTGCACTGGAACGCCCTCGAGAACGATCGCGTAACAACCGGCGTGCGACAACGACTTGGCCGCCTGCACCAGGCGGCGAGCCGCCTCGGCCTTGCGGCCCTGAACCTTGAATCCGCCCATGGCGTGCAGCGACTGGGGGGTGAGGCCGATGTGACCCATGACGGGTATCTCGGCGTCGCAGATGCGCTCGATCATCGGCAGGCGTTTGCGGCCGCCCTCCAGTTTGACCGACTGAGCGCCAGCCCTGATGAGCACCGCCGCGTTCCGGACCGTCTCTTCTGCCGACACGTGATAGCTCATCCACGGCAGGTCGGCCACGATGTGAGCGGCAGGCCTGGCACGGGCAACCGCCGCGACGTGATGGGCCATGTCGTTGACCGTCACCTGCAGGGTGTCGTCGTAGCCGAGCACAACCATGGCGACTGAGTCGCCAACCAGGATGAGGTCGGCCCCGGCCTCGCTCACCACCCGGGCGCTCGGCGCGTCGTACGCCGTCACCATCACTAGGGCCTCAGCCCCATCGCGAACCTTGCGAGCCCGTATGGCGGGCGCGGAGAGCGTGCCCATGGGATGCTCCTTTCCCGTCCAGCGCGTCGGTGGCTGCCAGCGGTGTCTTGGAGACTATCGCCCATCGCCGCCCGGCTGCAAGCAGGACTGCGGTGCGGGAGGCGTCAGGCCGAGCGCTTGCCGCCGAGTGCGAGCCGGCGCACGAGGTGGTTCCAACCGCAACCGGTGCAGACCTCCACCACATACCCGGTCGACAGGCTGGCGCGATGCTGCAGACGCTGCATCTCTGCCCGCGTCGTGACGCAGCGGCCGTGCTTGGGTAGGCGAGAGCCGAACACGTACGTCACCTCGACAAGGCCCGCAGCTTCGCACACCGGACACCGGCGCCCAGTCGGTTGCCCGCAGAACTCGGCATTGCGGTGCAGCTCGCGCTGAGCGTCGCAGACCTCGTGACGCCCGATCTGGCCCGACCTCCATGCCCTCAGCGTGGCCGCCCGGGCCAGCCGGTAGTCCACGGTCGCGGCCGTCGATCCGTCCGGCGCGGCGGCGGTCTCAGCAGCGGCAAGGCTGAACGGACTCGGCTTCACAGTTCGGCACAGTAGTTCGCCGCCCACCACTGCCGCAGAGCTTCCGACGCCTCAGACTTGCTGAGCGGGCCTTCCTCGAAGGTCCGCTCGCGCAGGAAAGCAAGGGCGCGACCCACTTCGGGGCCAGGGGCGAGGCCCAATACCGTCATCACTTCTTCGCCGTCAACACCGAGCGCGGGATCGTCCACGTCCTCGGTCTGCCGCAGTTCAACGAGCGTCTCAGCGAAGCTGTGGAGCCGGCCTCGCGGCTCGCCGGTCGCGGCAGCCACGGATAGAGCGAAGGCGAGGGCGGCATCCACCGGGGCCGGGCATGCATACACGAGACGGCGGACTTCGGACGGGCTGCTGCCAGCTTCTGCCAACTGGATGCGAGCTGCCACCAGCCCTGACGCCGATGAGATCAACGCCGTCGAGCAACGCAGCCCGCGCAGGCAAGCGGCGGCTGCCTCCGGTGAGTCGCGCACGAACAACGAAGCCCAGCGAGGGGCTGGCTCCGCGGCCACAGCAGTCGCGATCCGGCCCAACTCCGCATGATCGTGGCGGGCTAGGCCTCCAAGCACCCGCTGGATGAGGCCGGCATCGAACAGGAAGCGGAAGCCCTCCGACGGGTCGGCGAGTAGCAGCAGCTTCTCAAGCTCATCGCGGACTCGCTCCATCGCGACGATGCCCAACCGGTCGCCCATCTTCTCGACCGCGTCAACCAGGGCATCGTCCGGTACCAGCCCGTGGCTAGCAATGAAGCGCGCCGCTCGCAGCATGCGCAACGGGTCGTCACCGAAGGCAACCCCTGGGTCGAGCGGCGTGCGCAGCAACCCGGCCGCCAGGTCGTCACGCCCGCCGTGCGGGTCGAGCAGGGTGCCGTCGGCGGTATCGACGGCCATGGCGTTGACCGTGAAGTCGCGCCGTGCGAGGTCCTGCGTCACATCGTCTCCGAAAGCCACCACGGGTTTGCGCGAGTGGATCTCGTAACGCTCAGCGCGGTGGGTCGTGATCTCGAAGGCCTGCCCGTCCACGACGCAGCCGATCGTGCCGAACCGCTCGCCCTGGGTCCAGAGCGACGTCGCCACTCCACTGACAATCCGCCGCACAGTCGCAGGGAGAGCGTCGGTGGTGCAGTCGAGATCCGCTCCGGCGAGGAACCGGCCCGCAACAGCCTCACGCACCACACCGCCCACGAGGTACAGCCGATGCCCGGCCGCACCGAAGAGCCGCGTCAGGCTGGACGCGGCCGACAGTGCCGCTGACAGTGCCTCGGGAGCCTCTGTCCTCACTGCGTGCCGTCGCGCGCCGCGAGGCGGGCCGCGGCCTTCACGACCTCCATGCCGGGGCCGGCGCCACTGGCAGGCTCGGGCCGCAAGTCAAGACCGAGCAGCGCTCCGGCTACCGCGTACGACGAGGCGCGCATCGCTTCGAGGTCATAGCCCCCCTCGAGCACTGCCACCGTCCGCGGCGACAGGGGCATCAGTCGACGTATGAAGTCACCGTAATCCGACGCCGAATAGCACAAGCCGGTGAGAGGGTCGGCCCGGTGCCCGTCGTAGCCCGCGGATATCAGCAGCCAGTCGGGGCCAAAGCGCTCCACCGCCGGGATGATCACTTCGTCCAGCGCGGCCCGGGCCACCTCGCCGGTGGCGCCAGGAGGCAGCGGTACGTTGATCGTCAGGCCCTCGCCCGGTCCGACCCCTCGCTCGTCGAGCGCGCCAGTGCCCGGATAGAGCGGATACTGGTGAATCGAGGCGTAGAGCACATCGTCGCGGTGCAGGAACACGTCCTGAGTTCCGTTGCCGTGATGAGCATCGACATCGACAATGGCGACCCGCTGACCGGCCTCGGCCAGCGAGGCCGCGGCCACTGCGACCGAGTTGAACAGGCAGAAGCCCATCGATGTCTCCCCGGTGGCGTGATGCCCCGGTGGCCGCACGATGCAGTAAGCCTCGGCTTCAGGTTGTTCCACAGCCGACAGCACAGCTCCGGCCGCGAGCAGCGCGGCGTCGAAGCTGGCCGCCCCCATCGGGGTGTCGGCGTCCAGGTGACCCCCACCGCGCTCAGCGATGCTCGCCACCCGGTCGATCATCGCCGCGCTGTGCACCAACTCCAGCTCCGACCGTGCCGCGCGCCTGGGCGGGCAGCGATCCGAAAGAAGTTCGGCATCAACCGCGGCCACACCGGCCAGCGCGGCTCTCAAGCGGTCGGGCCGCTCGGGATGACGGAATCCGGTGTCATGATCAAGGAAGCGCTCGTCGGTGATGACACGCACGGCCGGATGGTACCCCCTGCCCTAGAGGCCGAGCGGCCCGCGAGTAGCCCTATGTCAAGCTCGCCTCGAATCTGCACGGGTATTGCTCATATGTGACGGGTTTCTCTACTGATTTCGGTCGAGTGGACCCGAGCGGCCCGTGAGCGCAGCGAACACGAGCGGGAGACACAGAGGCCGAGCGAAGGGACCGCAGTTCACGAGAACTCTGCTCGGCTCGTGCTTGCCGTCGTATCGTGATGGCGCATGCCAGCACGACCTGCCGGCCACCAATGGAGCCAGCGCTATTCATGCCAGAGAACGCACTCATGGCTCTGACCTCGTTGAACATCGGTTCGGCGCGATTCCGCGTCGGAGTTTGGCAGGGCAACCACGACGTGGCGTACCTGGCGCCCGTCAGCGCAGCCGCGACTCTGGCGCCCTCGGTCCTCGCCGCCCTGCGTGGTCGGCTTCGAGATCAGGGATACCGGGCTGTCGTCACCGCCGCGGTCGCAACACCCGCGCGCGACCTGCTAGTCAACGACGGCTTCGGCGTTCGCTCCGAGCTCACAGCCCTGAGCCGAGATCTTGGAGCCTCCCCGAGGCTCATGGCCCCCCGCGGAGGTACCAGGCGGGCCTGTCGGCGCGACCTGGACGGCGTTCTGCAGGTCGACGCCGAGGCGTTCTCCCCTTTCTGGCGCCTCGACGCCGAGGGTCTCCAGGAGGCCCGCCGGGCCACGCCGCTCAGCCGGTGGCGAGTGAACCGCGGCCTGGAGGTGGCGGCCTACTGCATCACCGGACGAGCGGGATCGGAGGGTTACTTGCAACGGCTGGCGGTGGCAACCCGTTGCCAGGGCCAGGGTCTGGGCACCCTGCTGGTGTCGGACGCGCTGGCCTGGCTGAGGCGCGGAGGAGCGCGCACCGCGCTCGTCAACACGCCGCCCGACAATGAGCGAGCCCTCGACCTGTACCAGCGCTGCGGCTTCCGCACGCAGCCCCAGCCGCTCGCAGTCCTGCACCGCGACCTGACATGACCGGTGCTACCGTCGTTGAACCCGGCCCCGGTGCCAGCACCGCCGAGGACCGCAACGAGGGCTGGCGCGAACCTTCAACAGACACCTACACGAGGACCTGACATGACCGTTGGCATCGTCACCGACAGCTCTTGCGACCTGCACGACGACGAACTCGATGGGCTCACCGTGGAGATCGTGCCTCTCTTCATCCGCTTCGGGACTGACGAGTTCGTCGACCGCGAGCAGATCACAGTGGCCGACTTCTACCGTCGGATGGCTTCGTCGGACAATTTGCCGCAGACCGCGGCACCGCCCCCCGGCCGCTTCGAGCAGGCCTTTCGCCGCCGTCTGGACGCCGGCTGCGAGGCAGTCGTGTGCATCAGTCTGTCCGCGGCCATGTCCGCCACGATGCAGTCCGCCGTGCAGGCCACCGACTCCATCCGCGCCGCAGGCGACAGTGCCGACATCAGGGTCCTGGACAGCAGGTCGGTCACTGCCGGACTGGGCACGCTGGTCTTGCAGGCGGCCCGCATGGCCGCCGACGGCAGCGATGCTGACACCATCGAGGCCTTCGTAGCGGACGCCTCCGAACGCACCCACGTCTTCGGCACGCTCGACACCCTGGAGAATCTCCGCAAGGGCGGGCGCATCGGCAGCGCCCAGGCTCTGCTCGGCTCGATGCTGTCAATAAAGCCCATAGTGGACCTCTCCAGCGGCGAGGTTGCTGAGGCCGCGAAGCAGCGCACTCGCCGCAAGGCGCTCGGGTGGCTGCGCGACACGGTGCGAGCAGCCGAACCGGTGGAGTATCTCACGGTGATGCACGGCGAGGCCAGCGATGTCGGCGACTTCTGCGAGATGCTCGCCGAGGTGCATCGCGGCGACATCCGGGTCTGCCAGGTGGGACCGATAGTGGGTACCCACGCCGGGCAAGGAGTGCTGGGCATGGCCTACCAGGCTCCGGCGGCCACGCCGCACGGATAGGCCCGGTCGCCCAGACGGACGACAGAGCAGCCAGGGATCCCACGATTCGCAACGACCTCGACGACGCCAGACTCACCAGGGCCGCACAGGCCGGGGACCGGCGTGCACTCGAGCAGCTGTTGCGACGCCACCACGATCAGATCCACGCCGTCTGCCGGCGCCTCGCGGGCAACGACGCCGACGGGCAGGACGCTACCCAGGAAGCGCTCATCGCCATTGTCAGGGGGCTCCCCCGCTTCCACGGCAAGGCCAAGTTCTCTACCTGGGCCTATCGGGTGGCAACCAACGCCGCCCTGGACGAACTTCGGCGACGTAGTCGTCGACCGGTACCGATGCTGCCCGAGACCGACGACCGCCTCGCCAGCGCGCCGACCGCTGACGATCCGGCCGCAGTGGCCTTGCGACTCGACCTCGATGCCGCGTTGGCACAGCTGCCCGAGGAGTTCCGTGCGCCCGTGGTGCTCAGGGACGTCGCTGGCTGCGACTACGCAGACATCGGGTTGATCCTCCGGATCCCGCCAGGAACTGTCAGATCCCGGATAGCACGGGGCAGGGCCCGGCTGGCGGAGGCAATCGGAGCCACGGCGGGAACCACGACGACGCCGGGGAACGTCGAAACCACGAAGCGAACAACCGAGACTGGGACGACCGCGTGAACCCCCGAAACCGCGAAGCGAGCAGCCATGAGTGACGAATCGCGGCGCAGCGACGAGCTCGTCTCGGCATATCTCGACGGTGAAGCAACCCCCGCCGAAGTCGCCGAAGTCGAGGGGGACGATGTCCTGCTGGCCCGGGTCGAGCATTTGCGGGCCGTGCGTGACGCGGTGGCAGCTCCGGTCCCGCCCATGTCTGCAGAGCGGCGAGACCAGGCGATCAGCGCCGCGCTCGCGGTGGTTGGCGCTGAAGCCGCCGAACGCCGGGAGGCCAAGATCGTTCCGCTCCACCGCCCCCGGCAGACGCTGCTCGCGGTTGCCGCGGCGACCATCGTCCTCGCCGCGGTGGTTGGCGCCGGTCTGATCGCCAGCAGAGGCAGCGACGACTCGACCGAAACGGCCGTGGATGCACCCGCGGCGCTCGGCGGTACCGCCGACACGTCACAGGCCTCACCCGCAGACGAAGAACCGATGGCCGAGGCCGAGGCCGACGACACGTCGCGGGCCTCTGCCACGACGACCATGCGGATAGCCGAGGCCGACATGGCGATGGCCGACGAGGGCGCCGATGACGAGATGGCAGAAGAGGCACCCATGGCCGAGGAAGAGGCCATGGCTGAGCCGGAATCACAGATGGAAGTGCCGGCGGAGGCCGCGGAGCCGACAGCAGCCCCCGACGATGGGGACGCCGACGATGGGGACGCCGCCGATGCTGAGCGAGAGACCGAGGAGGAGCGGCGCGCTGGTTCGACCACCGACGCGACCGAGTCCGACGCCGACGGTCCAGCCCAACAGGTAGTGGACTTGGGCACGCTTGAGGACCTTGAGTCGCTCTTCGACGGTGTTGGGGCGCGCCGGTCCGCAGCTCCGGACGATGGGGCGATGACTGATCCCGGAACGTGCTCGGTGGCAGTGCACGAGCATGTGCTCGAATCAAGCACCGAGCCGCTCGAGTCCTTCATCGCCACCGTCGGCACCGCGGATCCCCTCACGATTGACGCCCAACTGGCCCGCCGCGCCGACGGCACCGCGTTCATCGCCTATGCCGCCACACCCGCCTGCGAGATCGACATCCACGAACTGGGCACACTCGACGGTCCCTGAGCACCGCAGCTGGATCGCCTGTCCGCTCGGCCTCTAAGCCGCCCGGCGGGTCGCCGGTAGGCTGCACCTCATGGCCGACACCGAGCCCCCGCGCCGTGACCGGCCGTCGTTGAACCTGGGATCTGACGACTGGCCGGCCAGTGTCGCCGACAGGATCGTGGAGATCGTCGACGCGGTGCGCGTCCAGACCACCGACCGAGCCGTTTTCGTGCTTCGGGCCGTGGTCTACTGCCTGGTGGCCGCGGCCGCCGCCATTGCGATAGTGGTGCTGCTAACCATCGTTGCCGTGCGCCTAGCCGATGCCTACCTTCCGATAGGCGCTGGAGTCGGTTCGGCGACGTGGGCAGCCCACGGCTTCATCGGGCTGCTCGTGTCGATCATCGGACTCGGCGCTTGGCGGGCTCGGACCGGATCAGCCAAGCCGGTGTATGCCGCGATGATCGTGGACGCGTTCATCATCGTGGGCGTGGTGTTTTACGGTGTGATCGCCGCGGTCGCCTGAGACCGCCGCCACCCTTGACCCGATACTCGATCGTGGAAGGAGCACTGCCTTACATGAGCCTCGACGGCCGCGCTGAGCGTGAGGTGGAAGTGGCAATTATCGGATCCGGCCCAGCCGGGCTCACCGCGGCGATCTACGCCGCCCGGGCCAATCTGCACCCGGTGGTTCTCGAGGGCGAACCCAGCTCGACGAGTGACCAGCCGGGCGGCCAGCTCATGCTCACCACCGACGTGGAGAACTATCCCGGCTTTCCCGACGGCGTGATGGGACCCGAGCTGATGCAGCGATTCCGGGACCAAGCGATCCGCTTCGGGGCCCAGATCCACACAGTGAAGGCCTCCCGTGTGGACTTCTCGACCCAGCCGTACAGCATCTGGACGGGCGACCCCGACGGCGCGGAGCCGACGCTGAAGGCCTGGACCGTGATCGTGTCGACCGGTGCCCAGTCAATCATGCTGGGCCTCGACCGGGAAATAGAGATGGTGGGCCACGGACTCTCGACCTGTGCCACCTGCGACGGCTTCTTCTTTCGGGACCAGCACATCGCGGTTGTCGGAGGGGGCGACTCGGCGATGGAGGAGGCAACCTTCCTCACCCGATTCGCTTCACAGGTCACTGTCATCCATCGCCGGGACGCGCTCAGAGCATCCAAGATCATGCAACAGCGCGCCTTCGCCAACGAGCGGATCGACTTCATGTGGAACAGCGTCGTCAAGGAGTACCACGGGGAGTCTGCACTCACCGGGCTGCGGATCCGCGACACCAGGACCGGCGAGGCATCGGTTCTGAGGGTGACCGGCTGCTTCATCGCCATCGGCCATCGGCCCAACACCGGCCTCTTCGTGGGCCAACTGGAGATGAAGGAGAACGGCTATCTCATCACCGAACCGAACTCCACGAGGACCGCGGTGGAAGGTGTGTTCGCCTGCGGGGACGTGCAGGACGACTACTACCGCCAGGCTGTCACAGCCGCCGGATCGGGCTGTATGGCCGCGATCGAGGCCGAGCGGTATCTCGAGAGCCTCCCCTAGATCTGAGGGCCCCTGACACGCCGCGCCTCCAAGTAGGGTGGCCGCGCAAGGACCGCTGCACGGCGGCGATTCAGACTGAACGACGCGAAGGAAGGTACCGTGGCCGGTTCAACCATTACTCTTAGTGCAACGACATTTGATGAGGAGGTCAGCAGTTCATCTACACCGATTCTTGTGGATTTCTGGGCTGAATGGTGCGGTCCCTGCAAGACGATCGCGCCAATCCTGGACGAGATCGCGTCCGAGCAGGAGGGCAAGCTGACGGTGGCCAAACTCAACGTGGACGACGCTCCCGACATCGCCCGCAGGTTTCAGGTCATGAGCATCCCGACCATGATCCTCTTCAACCACGGCGAGCCGGCCAAGCGAGTCGTGGGAGCCAAGCCGAAAGCCGCGCTGCTGGGCGAGCTTGCGGACTATCTCTAGTCGCGGCCTAGGGCGCCGTCGCTCGCGTGCCGACTCCAGCGTCACGGCCCCATGGGACTAGACAGCCCCACGGTCTGCCGCTTCGCCGCGGCGACATAGGCGACGCCGTTCGCGATCTGCAGCGCAGGCTGGCCCTGATCGGCTACAGCACCGACGGAGACGCTCAAGAATTCGGCAACGAGACCGAGGCGTCGCTGCGCCGCTTTCAGAGCGACCGCGGCTTGGTGGTGGACGGGACCTGCGGACCGCAGTCTTGGAACGCCCTGGTGGAGGCCGACCACCGCCTCGGTGATCGGCTCCTCTACTACCGCTCCCCGATGATGCGTGGCGATGATGTGGCAGAGCTCCAACGGCGGCTCGGCCAGCTCGGCTTCGATCCGCACTGGGTCGACGGCATTCTCGGGCCGAGGACTCAGAAGGCGATCCAGCAGTTCCAGCAGAATGTCGGCCTTCCCGACGACGGCGTGGTCGGGCGTTCCACAATTGACGCGCTGGACCGGCTCACGAAGCGGACGGCCGGAGAAGTCACGATTGCGGAGGTGCGGGAGCACGAGCGGCTGCGACACCAGCCGAATCGTGTGGAGGGCAGGCGGATCGTGGTGGGGGACACCGGTGAGCTTCCCGTGATCGCGCAGGCCGTCGCTCGCCGGCTTCGCCAAGCCGGGGCGGACGTCTTGTCATTCAGTACCCCGGACCTCAGCCATCAGGCTCGGACCTCGAACCAGTGGAACGGCGACATATACTTGGGCGTGACGCTGGCAGCTGACAATCTCGGCATCTCATACTTCGCCATGAGTGGGTTCGAGTCAGTCGGAGGTCGAGCATTGGCCCAGCGTTGCTCAGCCGCGCTCGTGCCCTTGCTCACAGAACGCGCTCCGGCCAGGCCGATGCGACTGCCCATCCTCCGCGAGACGCGCATGCCTGCCGTGTGGTGCCGCATCGGCCCCGGACCACTCGTGGTGCTCCGCGCTCCTCGCGTGGCGCGGGCTCTTGCCGATGCAGTGACCGACTGGTGCCTTGATCCGGGATTGTAGTGAGATGAATTTGATCGGCAGCCGATCAATTCCAATCACATCATCAGGTGATAGATTCGCTCCAGGTCGGACAATCCGCTGAACTGGATCGTGATTTTGCCCCGGCTCTTGCGCAGCTGCACAGAGACACGGGTGTCGAGTCTCGTTGAAAGAAGCTCCTCCAGCTCAAGAATGCCGGCCTTGACCTCTTCGGCGACGGACTCTCGGTCATCGTCAGGCTCAGCCGACGCCACTTCCTCCGACACCGCTTGGCTCTCGGCGGCCCTGTGCTCTGCCTCGCGTACCGTCAGATTCTCTCGAACGATCTCCTCCGCCAAGGCTTGCCGAGCTGCTTCGTCCTCAAGAGTGAGCAGCGCCCGGCCGTGGCCCGCCGAGAGATGCCCTTCGACAACTAGCCGTTGCACTGATGGATCCAAGTTCAGCAGGCGCACTGTGTTCGCTACAGCAGAACGGGAACGGCCAACTCGAGCCGCGACGTCCTCTTGAGTCAGACCGAAATCGTCGATCAGCTGCCGGTAGGCCGCGGCTTCCTCAAGAGCATTGAGGTCTTGGCGGTGCACGTTCTCGACGACGGCAGCTTCGAGCGCTCCCTTGTCATCCGCCTCTCGCACGAGCACGGGGATGCTCCTGAGACCCGCTCTCTGTGCAGCACGCCAACGGCGTTCACCAGCAATAATCTCATATCCTTCAATTGCTTTTCGCACAATTACCGGCTGAACCACCCCCACCTCAGCTATAGAAGCAGCCAGTGCCGTCAGAGTCTCCTCATCGAAGCGCTCCCTTGGCTGATAGGGATTCGGGACGATGTGAACGATGTCTATCTCCTGAAAGATCGACTCCTCTGTGTCTGAATCCATCGGTATCAGGGCTCCTAGACCCTTTCCGAGGCCACTACGACGTGCCACGGAGCACCTCCTTTGCCAGGTCGCGGAATGCCTTTGCGCCCTTGGATGAAGAATCGTAGAGGATGATGGGTTGGCCGAAGGACGGCGCTTCGCTGAGTCGCACAGCGCGCGGCACGACCTGCCAGCAGACCTTGTCACCGTAGTGCGCTCGAACTTCCCGGGCGACATCCCTTGAGAGGTTCGTGCGAGCGTCATACATCGTGAGGATCAGCTTCGTCAACTCCAAGCCTGGGTTGAGACTACGCTGCACCATGCCGATATTCTTCACAAGTTGGCTCAATCCCTCGAGCGCGAAATACTCCGTCTGTATGGGTACGACCACTTCATCAGCCGCGGTCAGACCATTGATCGTCAGCAATCCGAGCGAGGGCGGACAGTCGATCATTATGATGTCGTACTCCGAGACCGCCCTGGACATGGCCTCTCGGAGTCTCCGCTCCCGGCTGAAGGCAGCCACAAGCTCAATCTCTGCGCCGGCGAGATCGAGGCTGGAGGGTGCAATGTGCAGACCCTTGATCATCGTGGGCTCGATGATTTCATCGAGTTCAAGATCCTGAAGGAGCACTTCGTAGACTGAAGCATCGAGTCCCCTCGGATCCAGACCGACACTGGTGGTCGCGTTCGCCTGGGGATCGAGGTCGATTACGAGGGTCTTGAGGCCTCGATCAGCAAAACACGCCGAGAGGTTGACCGTTGTGGTCGTCTTCCCCACTCCGCCCTTCTGGTTGGCGACCGCGAAGATCCGAGCACCGCGTGCGGCGGGTTGCTCTGTCATATCCGCGACTCTGTCATATCCGCGACGTCCCCTCCCTCGCTGGCAGAGACTCCACGGTCGCATACAGCCCTCTGGAAGTCAAGGACCCCGCGTTTCACGTGAAACAGGGCTGCGCCTACCCGATCGGCCTCGAGCAGCTACCCCAGCGGAGAACGGTGCCGAGCGGGTCCCCGTCGGGGAAGGGTGTGCGGTATTGATCCAACCCTCTTGACGGAAAGGAAGCGGCCGTATGCCGTCGACCAGCTGCCAGCAATGTCGCAGCCAGTGCGCGCGGCCAACGGCATGCGCTGCCACTGCGCCATTGTGGACGTCGAAACCGAGAGCACAAGTGCCCCTCCAGCATTGAGCAACGGAAGGGCGCACTCTGCCAATTCGGCCGCGGGACCGAATGAGCGTGCCACCGCTCCATCAAATGTGCCTCTGAGCTCGCTGCGAGCCACATCCTCCACTCGAGCGTGCTCCACAACGACTCGTTCGGAGAGGTCAGCTGCGACAACCGCTCGCTGTGCCATGTCGCAACGGCGGTGCCTAGCATCTACCAGACGCCACTGAGAGTTTGGCAACTCCAACGCCAAGAGCACCCCTAGGACTCCTGTCCCTGTGCCGCAATCGACGAACTGGCCCACAGGCAGTCTGCGCCATTCCTCCAGGATGTAGCCCGACGCGTGTAAACGCAAAGCTTCGAGTGGCGAAGAACCCAGGGCGCCCGTGGCGCGCGCCGGCGCCCATGCCTCGTCCAAGCGTTCCAACAGTTCGGGGTCGACCTCGGCAAGAGAATACCGCGAAGACTCCACACTGATCAGTCAGACACGGCTGCGATTATCACGCGGCGGTGAGGATCTTCCCCCTCACTGCGGCTCTCCACGCTGTCGATATCAGCAATGACATCGTGGACGATCTTGCGATCCATCCGGTTCATCGGCTCGAGTGCGATCTCCTCACGCGTCTCAATGGCATCCTCAGCCACCCTGCGAGTGAATTCAGCCAGAGCCACCGCACGACGGGCGCGAACACCGCCCACATCCATACGGATCTTTCCTTCGCGTATTGTTCCGCCAGATCGTTGCAGGACCGTTCGAACCAGTTCGTCCAAGGCTTGAGCTGTAGCACCCCGTCGGCCGACCAATACTCCTATCCCGTCTCCGTGCGCTTCGATTCGCATGATCCCGTTCTCCAAGTCATGCCGTTCAAACGTGACAGCAATGCCGAGCGCTTCCGTAACTCCTTGCACAAAGGACTCCGCAAGGTCAGCTTGCTCAAGCAACGAAGGACCTCTGTTTTGGTCTTCTATCATAGCCTTTGCATCCTCCTTCTCATCACTTCCTCGTTGGTCTGCTTCCTGAACTCCGCCTCGCGCATCGTCCTCAGCGCCAGGAGACTGCTGTCGCTTTCGACGAGTTGGATCTCTCCGACTGGGTCGAGTACTTGGTTCGGATGTCGTTCCGCTGGGGACTCGCCCGGTCTCGGACCGTTTCGAAGATCCTGATCTGCGACTGCTGTGGTTTCGGCCTCTGCTCTCTTTGGATCGCACTGGCGTGGGAAGTACTCGGGCCCGCACCCGCGCCTCTTGCTTCACTCTGCCGAACAAGCCCCTTCTTCCTTCTGAGAGCACCTCAAACTCTGCATCGGATTCGTCGACACCAAGGTGAACAAGTGCCTGCTCTTTAGCATTTTCCACTGTTGCTGCTGTAATTTCCAGCCATTCCATTTGAAGAGTGATCCTTTGTGTGGCGCCGAGAGTCAGCGCCTCTTCTTCTTGTTCCTGCTGCGGTTCTGGCCAGGACGACTCGCGCCCGAGCCGGGCGGCGTGACGCGGCCACCGCCGGGCCGGCTGCCAGAACGGCTCCGAGAGGGAGCCTTGCCAGTCCGGCCCGCTCTGCTCGTCGACCCGGATCGGGTGGGTTTCCCCTTCTGAGTCGGCGTCCCCTTCCGAGAGGGAGGCTTGGCCTTGCCCTCAGTCCTCTTCCGAGCCGGTGCTTT
Organism: Candidatus Aldehydirespirator sp.; assembly: GCA_965219165.1. Classification (GTDB taxonomy): domain Bacteria; phylum Actinomycetota; class Acidimicrobiia; order Acidimicrobiales; family Aldehydirespiratoraceae; genus Aldehydirespirator. Next base: position 418,237 of record CBDCMW010000002.1, read on the forward strand.
GGCCCTCGTCGGTTTCGCATCCCGCTTCGGCGTCGGAGCGCCCTTACCCTCAGTAGTCGATTTGGGTGAGCGCGGTTTGGTTTCAGCCGCGGTTGAGCCCTCGGCGGTGGTTTCCGCTCGCTGTTTGGCAACCTGCGCTCCGAGCGAGTCTTCACCTCGGTAGAAGGACCGAGTGATGTAGGCCTGCTGCGCGATGCGCACCAGGTTCGAAATGATGAAGTAAGTCACCACTGCTGCCGGCATGGCATAGGCGAACACCGGCAGCAGATACGGGATCAACTTCATCATCATCTGCTGTTGTGGATTGATGGCCGCGACGTTCTGCCGGCCTTGGATCTGCCGCTGCTGATAGAGGCTCGTAACCAGCACGACAAGGATCATCAGCAGGTAGGGGAGCGCCATGACGACGTTCTCGCCAATGACCGAACTCGCGCTCCGGGACAAATCGACGCCCCACGAGACCATCTCGACGTTGTCGCTCAGGCGAGCATAGAGATCGCTGTCCCTGGACAGGAAGTCTGGATCGAATGTCAGTTCGTCTCTCGCGATCGGCGTCGCGGCGTACTCGGCCACCCCTCCGGACACGGAGTCGGCGTAACGGCGCGAGGTGAAGCCGAACTGGGTTCCTATTTCGGTCGTCCGCCTCGTGAGTCCATGCACAACGCGGTACATGACGAGAAAGATGGGCCCCTGCACCAGCATCGGAAGCAGACACCCGGCCGGATTGAGTCCACGCTCCTTGTAGAAGGCCATGGTCGCCTCGTTCACGGCCTGGCGGTCGCCTTTGTGCTGGTTCTGAATCTTCTTCAACTCCGGCATGTGCTGCTGCATCTGCAGCATCGAACGCGTGGTCTTCAGGGTGAGCGGCGTCACCGCGACCATGGCGGTCAGCGTCAGAAAGGCAATCGCCACGCCGTAGGACGGCCAGAGTACGTAGAACCAAGCCAGCACCGCGGTGATCAGGTCGAACAGCGGATCAAACATCGGCCGTCTCCCTCGATTCGACAGCTTCGGAGGGCCTCACCGTTCCCCCGAGTCCGAAGCCACGGCGCGTGGCGGGCACCGGATCCCACCGCATGGAGCTCCACGGGTGGCACCGGGCCAAGCGCCGAACAGCCAGCCACGCCCCGCGCCACGCCCCGTGCGCCTGCAGAGCCTCCAGCGCATAGGCCGAGCACGACGGGACGTAGCGGCACCTCGGCGGCCGGTCGGGCCAAGCCAGCTGGTAGGCCCGAACTCCACGACAGGCAAGTCGCGTCGCGAGTCCTCTCACTGCCGGACGTCCCTCAGCAGCTCGCCCACGGCCGCTCGCAACTCAGTCGCAGACAGACTCTCCAGCGGCGCAGAGATGCCTAGACGATACTCCCCGTCCCCCAACACCACCGCGTCGTCGCGAGCCAGCTGGAGCAGGGCCTCCCGCACCCGCCGACGGGCCCTATTGCGCTTCACAGCCGTTCCCACCGACTTCGGCACCACGAACAGCACGCGCGATTCTCCTGGAGTCGCGCGGTACGACACTCTCAGAGGGCCACGGCGGGCACTGGCCGTGGGTCGAGGCTTCTGACACGCGCTGCGGCTGATAGCCGAGCCACTCACGCTGCCAGTCGGCTCCGTCCTTTGCGACGGCGGGCCCGCAACACGGCGCGCCCGCCGCGTGTTCTCATTCTGGCTCGAAAGCCGTGTTTCTTATGCCTTTTTCTTATATTCGGCTGAAAAGGGCGCTTCATGAAATCCTCCTCGGCCTGCTCTGGATCGAGCACGCCACAAGAGCCGCTGCCCCGGTCGATACTGTGGACGAACGGCAGGGTCTGCGTCCACCGTAGGGCTGACCCTGCGTCGCGACAACCATGCCGCTCGGACAGCCGTACCAGGCCACAGACAACGTCCCGGCCCAACACCGAATCAAACAACATATGTGGCATGGATCTTACATATATGTAGTTAGCTCTGGCTTCATCCGTTCTGAACTAGTCGTTTGCCCACCCTCTGGCTTCCGACTTGCAGCCGGTGCGGATGCTGCTACGTTCCGCGGACCACCACCGCCAATTGGATCTGGGTCCGATCCTCCTCCACTTACGGGCCATGGAACTCTCTTGTCCACACCTGTGGATGACCCTGTGGAGAAAGGAGATCGATAGGTGAGCACCGACCCCGAAGCGGAACGGATCTGGACCAGTTGCGCCCAGAGCATCCGCAGCCAGGTGAGCGACGCAGTCTGGAGAACCACGTTCAGCGGTGCCCGGGCGAAGGCCTTCGATGAGCGCTCTCTGACTCTCTTAGTGCCGACGAGCCTGCAGAAGGCCCGGATCGAACGCCGCTACTTCGATCTGCTGACCGATGCGCTCGACGAGACCGAGCCGGACGTGACCGTTCGAATCGAGATCGACCCGGACTGGAACGAGAACGACAACTTCTACGCCGTAGACCCTGTCACGCCACCAGGCCGGGAACCGGCGCTGCGCCGGGCCCACGGCGAGTCCGGAGCCACCGGCACAAACGGAGACTCGGGGCCCGACACAGGCTTGACCTTCGAACAGTTCGTCATCGGGACATCCAACCGGTTCTCGCACGCCGCGGCCCTCGCGGTGGCCGAGACTCCGGCCGGCGCATACAACCCGCTGTTCATCCACGGCGATTCCGGGCTGGGCAAGACCCACCTGCTGCGCGCCATCGCCCACTACGTGAACCATCACTACCTGTCGTACAAGGTGCGTTACGTCACCAGCGAGACCTTTCTGAACGAGTTCGTGCAAGCGATCCGCAACAGCACACAGCCGGAGTTCAAACAGGTGTACCGGAGCAACGACGTGCTGCTGGTCGACGACATCCAGTTCATGGAGGGCAAGGACGGCCTCCAGGAGGAGTTCTTCCACACGTTCAACGACCTCCTGCAGAACGGCGCCCAGATCGTCCTCTCCTCCGACCGCTCGCCCGATGCAATGCCCACTCTCGAAGACCGGCTCCGAAGCCGGTTCAAGTCGGGCCTCATCACCGACATCCAGCCCCCGGACCTGGTGACCCGGTTGGCCATCCTGGAGAAGAAGGCCGAGTCAGCAGCCATCGAGATTCCAGGCGAGGTTCTGTCGTTCATCGCTGAGAACGTCACCGACTCCATCCGTGAACTCGAGGGCGCCCTTATCAGGGTCACCGCGTACTCCAACATCACCGGCCAGCGGTGCTCCTACGAACTCGCTAAGCGCGTCCTGGCCGACCTCATAAGCAAGACCGTCAAGGCGCCGGTCACTGTCAAGTCCATCCTCGCCACCACCGCCGAGCTGTTCAGCTTCTCAGTGGAGCAGATCACGGGCGGCAGCAGGAGGAGGCCGCTCGTCGACGCTCGCCAGATCGCCATGTATGTCACCAGGAACACGACCGACCTCTCCTATCCTGAGATCGGCCGGGCATTCGGCAACCGCGACCACACCACCGTCATCCATGCCGTGCGCAAGATCGAGCACCATATGACCGAGCGCAAAGAGATCTTCGACAAGGTCCAGGACCTCCAGAAGCGGGTCGGGGAGATCTCGTGAGCGCGCTCCACCGGGCCCGGGGAGAACTATGGGGACCGCACCATCACTGCCTCTGGATGGCTGTGTCCAACTTCGACGCGATCAACACTTCGCCGACGGCGTCCTATCGGCGCGCTGGTTGACAGGGGAATCCTGGGCATACCGCAAACACTGTGATTCCACGGCGCAGCGATCAGAATCCCCAATCCACAGTACCTAATGTCTTCTACAACACTTCAGCAACCAGCTAGAGGGGAAGCAACACAACCATGGGCATGAAGTTCCGCTGCGAACGAGACACCCTCTTGGAAGCGCTGACTGTGGCCGTTCGGGCCGCGGCCGGTGCCAGCTCGAGCCGGGCCGCTCTGACCGGAGCCCATCTCGATCTGGCGGGCGGGACACTGGTCGTCACTGGCAGCGACCTCGATTTGACGCTCTCGGTGACCGCGGACGTCGCTGGCATGACGGACGGGGCCGCGGTGACACCGGCCCGGCTCCTCACCGATGTCGTACGGGCGGTCCCCGCCGGGTCGGTGGAGTTCTCCGTGTCTGACGGTGAGGCGTCGATAGTGGCCGGGTCGTCGGAGTTCTCGATCCGGCTGATCCCCGAGGAGGACTACCCGCAGTTGTCCTTCAAGGAGGAGGGGAGTGAGGACGGGAGCGCAGTGGCGTTCAGTCCGGCTGTGACGTTCAGCGGCGCGGAGTTCCGCGACGCTTTGAGCCAGGTCGTGAGATCGGCGTCCTCAGACGACTCCCGGCCGATTCTGACCGGCGTGCTGATGGCTTCGGAGAGTGAGGGCCGGCTGCGCCTGGTCTCGACGGACTCCTACCGCCTGTCGGTCAGGGACTTGGAGGGCTCGTCCATTCTCGGCGAGCATCAGAAGGTGTTGGTGCCGAGCCGAGCCCTCGGCGAACTCCAGCGCTTGATCGCGGATTCCGACGAGGTGACGCTGAAGTTGGCCGATCACTACGCGCAGTTCGTGGTGGGAAGCGTGCAGTTGACCACCCGGCTGATCCCCGGTGACTTCCCGAATTACCAGGGGCTGATCCCCGAAAGCCATCCGAACTGCTTGACAGCTGATCGCGAACAACTGCTGGAGGTGGTGAGACGAGTGCGGCTGCTCGCCCAGGACTCGACGCCGGTTCGGTTGGTGATGAGCGACGGGGGCCTGGAGGTCATCGCCATCACCCATGATGTGGGGAAGGCGAACGAGGCCATGGAGGTTCGCTATGCGGGCGAGGAGCTGACTGTCGCGTTCAATCCCGGTTACCTCATTGACGGCATCGAAGCGGCCACTGGGGGCGAGATCACGCTGGAAACCGCGGACGCAGTGAAGCCGGCCCTGCTTCGCTCGGTGGGCGACGAGGGCTTCCTCTACTTGCTGATGCCGGTGCGGGTGAGCTGACCGGGCAGGTGGCCGCGAGGCGCTGTCCACCTACTTGCGCTCGCTCCTAGTTGAGGCCACAGTGCGCGCCTGTTCATTGTCGCTTCTGGACTTCCGGTCCTATGCCCAGGCCGAGGTGGACTTCGCCTCGGGCCTGACCGCCATCGTCGGTGCCAACGGCCACGGAAAGACCAACCTCCTCGAGGCTCTCGGCTTCGCGGCCGGGCTGGGTTCGTTCAGGGGTGCCGCCGACGCGGCCCTCGTACGGGACGGGGCTGACTCGGCCGTGATTCGTTGCTTGGTGCGCACCGACGCCGACCGGGAGATATGGATCGAGGTGGAATTGGCCCGGGCCCGGCCCAACCGACTGCACGTGAACCAGCAGGCGGTGTCGCGCCGCCGCGATCTGCTCGGCGTGCTCACAGCAACGGTCTTCTCGCCCGAGGACCTCGAGTTGGTGAAGGGCGAGCCCGCCGGCCGGCGCCGCTGGATCGACGACGCGCTGGTTGCGGTCCGACCGTCTTGGGGGGCTCTGCGCAGCGAACTGGACCGGATCCTTCGCCAGCGCAACACCCTGTTGCGGCAGGCACACGGACGCGCTGTGGGCGATGTGGCCATCACCCTGGACGTATGGGACGCGAAGCTGGCTGCTGTGGGTGGCGAGCTCCGACTGCGCCGCAGTGGTCTCCTGGCCGCGATGTCCGAAGGGATCGGCGGCCACTACGGCCGGATCTCTGGAGGCCGCGGCCGGGCCAGTGCGACCTACGTGTCGTCCTGGGGGGATGCTTCATTGGCCGATGCGCTCGCCGCGGCTCGCAGCGAGGATCTGAGACGGGCGACTAGCACGGTGGGACCCCACCGTGATGATGTCCTGCTGCGCATCGGAGGACTGCCCGCCCGCAGCCACGCCTCCCAGGGCGAGCAGAGGTCTCTCGCGTTGGCTCTGCGCCTGGCGGTGGATGCGGAGGTCCGCGACCGCCGGGGCGTTGAACCAGTGCTGTTGTTGGATGACGTGTTCTCGGAACTCGACACGGATCGCGCCGCGGCGCTGCTGGAGACGCTCCCGCGAGGTCAGCGGATCCTCACCGCCGCCGCGGGCCTGCCTCCCGGCATCCGGCCTGACCGGCTGATTCGAGTCGCGGACGGCACTGCCCGTGCAGTCGCTGGTCCCGAGGTGTGGTGATGGCTCCGTCCGGCGACGACCCCATCGAGCTGGCCGACGCCCTCGAGCGCGTCCTGGGCTCGCTCGACGCGCCCCCGCCGGACCTGCTGTCAACCGTGTTCGAGCGGTGGGAGGAAGTCGTCGGGATCGACGTGGCCCGCCACTGCCGACCGGCCGCGGTGGAGGGTGACCGGCTGGTGGTGCTGGCGTCTGACTCGGTGTGGGCCAGCGAGGTGCAGTGGCTGGCGGACCGGGTGCTGGCGCGTATCAACGAGATGTCGTCGACCCAACGGCTGCAGTCGGTGACCGTACGGGTGGCGCCGGTCGCGAACTAGAGGCCGAATGGCGCGCCGCTGGCCCATGCGCGCTTGGTAGAATCGTGGTGTGATCGGTGGCTCGATGAAGGGCTCTCGCCCGTTTCGGCGCCCCCGGCTCGCCCGGTCCTCGTCTGCTGTGGCCGGGTCGTGCCAGTGAGTGCCCTCAGCCTCCGTGTTGCTCCCCCGGCAGACCGTCGATTGAACGTTTCCCGCCCCCGACAGGGCTGCATGAGGAAGGCCGGTTTGACGTGACACCCGATACGACTGCGAGCGAGGCAGCCGTCGAGACCCCTCCCAGCGACGACACCTCGTACGGGGCGCTGGAGATCACCGTCCTCGAGGGCCTCGAGGCCGTGCGCGAGCGGCCCAGCATGTACATCGGATCGACTGGTCCGACCGGCCTTCACCACCTCGTATGGGAGGTGGTGGACAACTCGGTGGACGAGGCGATGGCCGGATACTGCACCCGGATCGATGTGACGCTGCGCGAGGACGGTTCGTGCGAAGTCGTCGACGACGGCCGCGGCATCCCCGTGGATCCCCATCCCCTCCACGACCAGATTCCCGCGGCCGAGCTGGTGATGACCCTGCTGCACGCGGGAGGGAAATTCGGCGGCGACGGCTACAAGATTTCGGGCGGTCTCCACGGTGTGGGCGTGTCGGTGGTCAATGCCCTGTCGGAGCGAATGGAAGTCGAGATCTGCCGCTCCGGGCAGCTGCATCGCATGACCTTCGTCACCGGCGGCCAGATGGAGGAGGCCCTCGCTGTGCGGGGTCCGGCTCCCGTGCTTGACGGCGAGACGCGGACCGGCACAACGATCCGCTTCTGGCCGGATGGGACGGTCCTGGAGGATGTGTCGTTCCGGTACCAGACCGTGGCCGAGCGTCTGGAGATGATGGCGTTCCTCAACCGGGGGCTGGAGATCCGGGTCCGCGATCTCAGGCCCGGACCGCACGAGCACGCAGAATGGACGTCGTTCCGCTACGAGGGTGGCATCGTCGACTATGTGAGCCGCCTGAACCAGTCGAAGGTCCGCCTCTTCGACGCGGTGGGCCATCTTGGTGATGCCGAGACCATCGACGGCAATCCGCACGAGATCGAGGTGGCGTTCCAGTGGAGCACAGGCTTCAACACCGACGGCCTGCACAGCTTCGCCAACGGTATCTCCACCATCGACGGAGGCATGCACGAGCAGGGGTTCCGCGCCGCGCTGACCCGGACGGTCAATGCTTACGCCCGCGAGAAGGGCCTGCTCAAGGAGAAGGCTGAGAACCTCCACGGCGAGGACATCCGCGAGGGTCTCACTGCGATCGTCAGCGTGCGGATCGGCAAACCCCAGTTCGAGGGGCAGACGAAGGCCAAGCTCGGCAACATGTCCATGCGGTCGTTCACGGAGCGCGTCACCAACCGCCGCCTGGCGGAGTGGCTCGAGGAGCACCCGGCCGAAGCCAGGAGGGCGGTGCTGAAAGCGGTGGCGGCCTCAGCGGCCCGGGAGGCCGCGGCTCGGGTGCGGTCCGAGGTCCGCTCCAAGTCGCTCTTGGACGGGGCGGGCATGCCCGACAAGCTCAAGGACTGCACGGCGAACGACTCGGCCCGGCGAGAGTTGTTCATCGTGGAGGGGGACTCCGCGGGCGGTTCCGCGGTGCGGGCCCGCAATCCCGAGACTCAGGCCGTGCTGCCCATTCGGGGCAAGATCCTCAACGTCGAGCGGGCCCGCATGGACCGGATGCTCAAGAACAACGAGATTCAGGCCCTCATCGCGGCCATAGGCGCTGGGATCGGCGACCCGGCCGGCTCCGACGGCGACAGCACCAACGGCAGCTCGGCGGGTGGCCGCGAGGCTGCCGAGGACGGCTGCAACATTGCCAAGGCCAGGTACCACAAGGTGATCGTGCTGGCTGACGCCGACGTGGACGGGAGCCACATCCGCACCCTGCTGCTCACGTTCTTCTACCGCCAGATGCGCCCGCTGGTCGAGGCTGGCTACGTGTATGTCGCCCAGCCGCCCCTGTACTCCACCAAGGTGTCGAACTCGAAGACGGTCTATCTGCTCGACGACGCCGCCAAGGACGCGTTCTTGGCCGACAGGCCCAAACACACCCGCGAGTTCCAGCGACTCAAGGGGCTCGGCGAGATGGACTGGGACGAACTGCGTTCCACCACCATGGATCCACGGACGCGCAGCCTGCTGCAGGTGTCGGTGGAGGAGGCCGCCATCGCCGACCAGGTCATCTCGGTGCTCATGGGGGACGATGTGGAGCTGCGCAAGAACTTCATCGTCACGAACGCCCGCGAAGTCCGCAACCTCGACTTCTGATCCGGACGGGAGCAGCGTCATGAGCAACGTCACCGGCGAATCCAGCCCCGCGGGTCCCGCGCCCGACGACAATCCGGGAGTGACCGTCGTCGAGATCCAGGAGGAGATGGAGAGCTCCTTCCTCGACTACGCCATGTCGGTCATCATCAGCCGGGCGCTGCCCGATGCACGCGACGGTCTCAAACCGGTGCACCGGCGGATCCTGTGGTCGATGTATGACCAGGGCTTCCGGCCCGACCGGGGCCACGTCAAGTGCGCCCGGGTTGTGGGCGACGTCATGGCCCGCTTCCACCCCCACGGCGACTCGGCCATCTACGACGCCTTGGCCCGGATGGCTCAGCCGTTCTCGCTGCAGCATCCCCTCATCGACTTCCACGGCAACTACGGCTCGCCCGAGGATCCACCCGCGGCGGCCCGCTACACCGAGTGCCGCCTCGACGCGTTGGCCATGTCGATGCTCGCTGACATCGGCGAGGACACCGTCGACTTCGTCGACAACTACTCCGGAGACTTCGACGAGCCGGCTGTCCTGCCGGCCCGCTTGCCGAATCTCCTGGTGAACGGCAGCCAGGGGATCGCGGTGGGCATGGCCACCAACATCCCGCCCCACAACCTCACAGAAGTGATTGGCGCGGTGACGCACCTGCTCGAGCATCCCGACGCCAGCACCGAGAACCTGATGGAGCACGTGCACGGCCCGGACTTCCCGACCGGCGGGCAGATCCTGGGCCGCAGCGGATTCGAGTCGGCCTACCGCACCGGCCGGGGCTCGGTGAAGATGCGGGCCGACGTCACCCTCGCCGAGATCGGCGGCCGCAACGCACTCGTCGTCACCGCACTGCCTTACCAGGTGTCGGCCGGTGCCGTCGCTCGCAAGATCGCCGACCTGGTCAATGCCAGGGAGCTGGAGGGCATCGCCGACGTCAACGACGAGTCCTCCGGGGACGAGACGCGCTTCGTGATCAAGCTCAAGCGGGACGCCAACCCGGAGGTCGTGCTGAACAACCTCTGGAAGCACACCCCACTGCAGTCCAGCTTCGCCATGAACATGGTGGCGCTGGTGGACGGGGTGCCGCGCACGCTCACGTTGCGCGATGCGCTTGTGGCCTACGTCGAGCACCAGGTCGAGGTGGTGACTCGACGCTCGGAGTTCCGGCTGGCCACAGCCCGGGCTCGACTCCACATCGTGGAGGGACTGCTGCGTGCTCTGGGAGCCATCGACGAGATCATCGCAACGATCCGGGCCAGCGCCGACACCGGCGCGGCCCGAGCGGCCCTGGTGGCGGAGCCGTTCGCATTCTCCGAGGCACAGGCCAACCACATCCTTGAGATGGCGCTGTCGCGTCTGACCCGCCTGGGCCGCAGCCAGCTCGAGGCCGAGGCCGACGAGAAGCGCAGCCTGATCGCCGGCCTCGAAGCGCTGCTGGCCGACGAGCATCGGGTTCGAATGGCGATCCGCGACGAGCTGGGGGAGATCTCCAAGAAGTTCGGTATCGAGCGCAGGTCGGTGCTCGAGATCGATCCGGGCGAGCTCAACATCGAGGACCTGATCGACGACGACGACTTGGTGTTCACGATGTCGGCCTCGGGCTACGTCAAGACGGTGCCCACCGACGAGTTCCGCCTCCAGGGCCGCGGCGGCCGGGGGGTGGCGGGAGCGAAGCTCAAGCAGGCCGACAGCGTGATGCACCTGATCCACACCACGGCCCACTCGTACTTGCTGTTCTTCAGCAACCGGGGCCGGGTCTACCGGCTCAAGGCTCATGAGGTACCGGTGGCCTCGCGCACCGCTCGGGGGAGGTCCATCGTGAACTTGCTGTCGTTGCAGGACGGCGAGCGCATCCAGGCTGTGATCGACACGCGCGACTACGAGATGAATCGCTACCTGCTGTTCGCCACGGCCAAGGGGCGGGTCAAGCGAACGAAGTTCACGGCCTACGACTCGTCGCGCAAGGCCGGTCTTATCGCCATCCACCTGCGCGACGGCGACGAGCTCGTGGCAGTGGTGCCGACCGACGGAGTGCACGACATCCTGCTGTCGTCGCGTCTCGGCCAGACGATCCGTTTCGCGCAGGCGCAGGTTCGGGAGATGGGCCGGACTGCCGCCGGGGTCATCGGCTTGAAGTTCAAGCATGCCGGCGACTCGGTGGTGTCGTGCGCGGTGGCCCGTCCGGGCGCGGCGCTGCTGTACGTCACCGCTCTGGGCTACGGCAAGCGAACGCCGGTGGACGCGTTCAACTGCAAGGGCCGCAGGGGTCAGGGAGTGATCGGGTCCAAGCTGGTCGAGGAGAAGGGTGAAATGGTCGGCACGCTCGTGGTGGACCCCGGCGACGAGATTCTTGCCGTCACCGCCAACGGAGTGGTGATTCGGATTCCAGTGAATGACGTCTCCGAGCAGGGTCGGGCCGCCGAGGGTGTCAAGGTGATGAATCCCGACCCCGGCGACGAGGTGGTGGCCATCGCCCTCGTTGGCGACGACATGAACGGCAATGCCAACCGGGATCTCGATGAGCGACCGGAAGGGGAGCCAGAAGCGCAATGACGGCCCGGGCGAGGCTCGAGCCGCGGGATCTGGGGCAAGCTGCGCCCCTGATGATCGTGATGTTGTTCGTAGTGATGGGGGCGGTCTTGGCGATGGCCGAGATCGGGCGCCTGTTGAACGAGAGCGCCCAGGCCCGCACCGCGGCCGATGCGGCGGCCCTGGCCGGCGCGGCTTCAGGGCGCGAGGAGGCTGCGGAGCTTGCAGCAGCCAACGGCGGGGTGCTGCTCTCCTACGAGGAGGAGAAGCCGGCCGGCGACTCCGATGCGTTGCTGGTGACCGTCGACGTGCAAGTGGGCCGAGCCAGCCGAACAGCCCGCGCCGAACGGCTGGTGGAGTGGACGGCGCGAGATTCTCGTGAAACTGCGGCCTATCCGCTCGGCCTCTAGACTGCGCGCTCGTCGGAGGGGCCAGGGATAGGTATGAGCGACGAGTCGACTTCCGGCGTGGGTGATCAGCGTCCTGGTCCGCCGTCCGGGGACGCCTCGACGCCGGATCCTTCTGCGGTTCCGGTTCCAGGTGCCGAAGCGCTGCTCGGTCCGCAGCCGAGAGCGGCACCGCGCTCAGCGGTCGGGCGGGCCATGCAGGCCCGGTCCAACCGGCGCCTGCGCGCTCGCCGGGTCCGCCGACTCGTCAGGCACGTCGAGCCCTGGTCGGTGCTGAAGGTGTCGTTGATCCTCTATTTCTGTGCTTGGGTGGTCATGCTCTTCGTGGGAGTGACGCTGTGGAACCTGGCTGTGAACTCCGGCCGCGTCGCCAGCGTCGAGGACTTCGTGGTGGAGTTGTTCGCATTGCAGTCGTTCAAGATCAACGCGGACCAGATCTTCCGGATCGCTGCGGTCGGCGGGCTGGTGCTGGTCTTGGCGGGCAGTGGGCTGACGGTGCTCGGAGCGGTGCTGTTCAACCTGATCAGCGACGTCACCGGAGGAGTGCGCTTGACTGTGGTCGAGGAGGAGACGGCTCGCCCGCGCCCGCGCCGGGCCCGCAGGCGGGTCCTGGTGGCTGCTCCGCTCCCACCCGTCGACCCGGCCGCGGTCGAGCGGCCCGTGAGCGCAGCGAACAAGAGCGGGAAACGAGGGGGCCGCGGCTAGCGTGGGGCGCCGCTGGGGCTATAGCTCAGCCGGTTAGAGCGCACCCCTGATAAGGGTGAGGTCGCTGGTTCGACTCCAGCTAGCCCCACACCCCAGCCCGTCAGCCTGAAACCGCCCGGAGGCCGTCTTGGCCGCAGGATTCATCACTCTGGTCCGCCGGACGTTCGTTGCCGTTGTCGTCGGAATGGCGGTGGCCGCGGCCATCCGGGTACGCGGCCGCGGCGGTGTGCCACCCCATACGGGCGGCTGGCGCGAGCTGCGGGACGACGAGTTGGCGTGACGGTTTCCGATAGCGCGGCCGGCGCGGGGGTCGTCGTGTTCGGCGCCGGCGCGACAGGTGCGCGGATCGTTCGCATGCTCAGCGCCAGCTCCCGGGTCGGCTCCGTGGAGGTGCGGGACACAGATCCGGCTCGGCTGCAGGAAGTCTCGGGCTCGCTCGGCACGACCGCGGTGATCGGCCAGGGCATGGCTGTGCCCGACGGTACGGACCTGGTGGTAGTGGCCACGACGACGGGCACCCAGGCCGCCTTGGCCCTGAGCGCGGTGAGAGCGGGTGCGGCCGTAGTCACAACCACCAACGAGATCACCGAGACCCGCGACCTGCTCGCGATCAACCAACAGGCGGAGCGGCAGGGCGTGCCGCTGGTGGTGGGCGCCGGGTACATGCCCGGCCTTACCTGCCTGCTGGCTCGCTTGGGCGCTGCAGAGTTCGACACAGTGGACGAGATCCATGTCGCCAAGGCCGGCACGGGCGGCCCGGCTTGCGCGCGCCAGCATCACCGGGCCCTCAGCAGCCTCGCCATCGATTGGCGGGACGGTCGTTGGACGCGCCGGCCCGGCGGCTCGGGACGGGAGCTGTGCTGGTTTCCCGATCCCGTGGCCGGGCGGGACTGCTACCGGGGCGCGCTCCCGGATGCGCTGCTCCTGGTGTCGGCGTTCCCCGGCGTCAACCGGGTGACAGCCCGGATGGCGGCCACCCGACGCGACCGGCTGACGGCGCCATTGCCGATGATGCGCCGCCCGCATCCCGAGGGTGCAGTGGGAGCGGTGCGCGTCGAGCTTCGTGGCTGGCGCAACGGGGGGCGTCACGTGGCGGTGCTCGGCGCCCAGGCGCGTCCGGCGGAGGGCTCGGCCGTGGTGGCCGCTTCGACGGCTCTGCACCTCATTGACAACGGGATCAAAGTTGAGAACGGGATCAAGATTGACAACGGGATCAAGCCCGGAGCGGCGGGGCTGGCCACCATCGCGCATCCTGGGAGCCTGTTGAGAGAGGTGACGGCCAGGGGGCTGCGCCCTTGCAGGTTCGAGGGGTTCGCACTGTCACGCGCCGCCGGTTCTTGACGGTCCCCGCTATCTGAGGCAGTCCAGCAAGTCTTCGTGGAGGGTCCGGTTGGTGGCCACGGCTGAGCCGCTGCGCCAGTCGTCCACGCCGGTGGTGTCTGAGAACCGGCCGCCGGCCTCGGCGATGATCACAGACATTGGAGCGACGTCCCAGTCGAAGCACTCGGGGTCGACCATGGCCTCGGCCCGACCGGTGGCGACCAGGGCGTAACCGTAGGCGTCGCCCCAGGTCCGGACCCGGGCTCCGGCGGAGCGGACCCGGGCGAGGGCGCGGTCTGGCCAGTACGAGAGCCCGCTCGTGCAGACATAGGACTCCTCGAGGCTGGCGCGGTCGCTGACTCGGCACGGTTCGCCGTCCCAGCGGGCGCCGAGGCCCCGGCCGGCCCAGACGCACTCGTCGAGAGCGGGCAGGCAGATCACGCCCACAGCCGGGCCTCGATCATCGATGAGGGCCAGCAGGGTGGCGAAGAGGGGAACCCCCTGGGCGAAGGCCTTGGTGCCGTCGATTGGGTCGATCACCCATGTGCGACGGGTGCGACCGGTCTGGTCTCCCTCCTCTTCGCCGCGGATCGTGTCGTCGGGGTACGTCGCCGCGATCTCCGAGCGAAGGAACCGCTCAGCCGCGAGATCGGCCTCGGTGACCGGCGATCCGTCGCTCTTGGCTGTCACCGTCAGGCCTTGCGACTGGTACCACTCCAGAGTGATGCGCCCGGCCCGCCGGGCTGCGCCCACCGCGAAATCGACGAGGTCCTGTTCGATCATGTCCTCGGAGATCCCACTGTGCCCGGGAGAGGTTGGCTCTTGTACCTATTATTGATATATTTCATTCTATGTCAGGCAGTGCCCATCTTTTCCAGCTAGCTACACTCAAGATGCTTCAGGCAGAACGATGTCGCGCGGTTGCGGATGTGCTCGATCTCCGACGAGCCGCGTTGACCGAGCGCCACCGGCCCGCGGTAGCCCTGCACCACGTCGAGGTCTGGAGAGGCCGCGCCGCCACTGCCAGCCGCACCAGGCTTCGACATGTCATCGGTTCGGCACTGTATTCCCTCGGCCTCGACCTGGCGACAGCCAGCCGGGCTCTGCGCAGCGAGGCCTCCAGGCTTGAGCAGGAGGCGGCTGCACTTCGGCGCAGAGCACGCGCCCTAGCCGAGGCCGAGGCCCGGGCCGCGGCGAGAGCCCGGGCGGTTCCGGCGCCGACAGCGGGGTTCCTCGAGAGATCCGCCCGGGTCAAGGCTTCCTCGTAGGAGCCCAAGGGAGTGGCCTTCGGGCCGCGCTGACAGCAATTGCGTGCTCGCGTATTGTTGAGCCCATGATTATCGACACACTCAGGTCGGTTCTGCGGTTCCGCCGGTTCGAGTTCAATGCGACCAAGCGGCGGCTGCAGAGGGCGGCCAGCATCGAGGACTTGCGCCGGTTAGCCCGACGCCGTCTTCCGGGCGGGGTGTTCGACTACATCGACGGTGGGGCCGAGGACGAGGTGGCCATGGACCGCAACACCCGCGCCTTCCGAGAGCTCGAGTTCGTTCCGAGGGTGCTGCGTGACATGGGCAAGGTGGACACAACCGGCACGATCCTCGGACGTGAGGTGCCCTTCCCGCTGATCCTGGCGCCGACTGGCTTCACACGCATCGCGTACCCGGCCGGCGAGCTGGCGGTGGCCCGGGCCGCGGAGCGGGCCGGACTGCCGTACTCGCTGTCGACGATGGGGACGCGCTCGGTGGAGGAGGTGGCCGCCGTCAGCAACGGCTCGAAGTGGTTCCAGGTCTATGTCTGGCGCGACAAGGGCCTGCTCAAGGACATGATCCTCCGAGCCAGGGAGGCGGGCTTCGAGGTTCTGTGCATCACTGTGGACGCGGCCATGCTGGGCCGGCGCGAGCGTGACGTGCGTCGGGGCTTCACGCTGCCTCCCAAGATGGGCCTCGACATCCTTGTCGAGGGCGTGATCCGTCCGAGCTGGAGCCTCCGGTTCGCCTTCTCGGAGCCGATCTCGTTCGCGAACGTGGCCGGCAACACCAACATCGACGGGTCGACTGCGGTCGATCTGGCCGCGTTCATGAACGAGCAGTTCGATCCGACGTTGTCCTGGGAGGACGTGGAGTGGATGCGCTCGCTGTGGGAGGGGCCGGTGTTGGTCAAGGGCGTCCAGAGCGTGGCCGACGCCGTGATCGCCCGCGACCGGGGACTCGACGGCATCGTGCTGTCCAACCATGGCGGCCGCCAGCTCGACTCGGCCCCGGGCATCGTCGACCTGGTCGCACCGGTAGCCGAGGCCGTTGGCGGTGACCTCGACATAGTCTGCGACGGCGGTGTCCGCCGGGGAAGCGACATCGTCAAGGCGCTGGCGCTCGGAGCGACCTCGTGCATGATCGGACGGCCGTACCTGTACGGGCTGGCTGCCGCGGGCGAGCAGGGCGTGGACTGGGTCATCGAACACTTGCACACAGGCATGAAGCGGGACATGGCCCTGTGCGGCGCGGCCAGCGTGTCGGAACTGACCCCGGACCTGATCTACCGGGTTGATGCCGGCAGGTGAGAGAGACCGGGCTTAGTTGCTCTATTCGAAACTAGAGAATCCCTCCCGATTAGATTAGACAGACTCACATAAGTGATGTAGTCTCTAAGTCAGGCGGCCGGGCGCGTTCTAGGCTTGTGCCGGTTGCGGGAGGCTCATATGTGGGGGGATGATCGGGAGGCTCGCCGACATCTGCTGCCCCATTTCACGCGCGGCGACGCTTGGCGGGGCGACGACCTGGTCGTGATCGACCGAGGCGAAGGCTGCTACGTCTGGGATACCCGGGGCACCGAGTACCTGGACGCCCTCGCCGGGCTGTTCTGCACCAACCTCGGCCACGGTCGCAGCGACCTCACCGCGGCTGCGGCCAAGCAGATGGACAGGCTTGCCTTCTATCCGAACTGGGGATTCGCCCACCCGTCGTCCATCGAGGCCGCGTCGATGATCGCAGCCGTAGCGCCCACGGATCTCGATCGGGTGTTCTTCGTGAGCTCGGGATCGGAGGCGGTGGAGTCGGCCCTCAAGTTCGCCCGCTGCTACCACCTCGCCAACGGCGACGAGGGCCGCCACAAGGTGGTGGCTCGCCGGTGGTCCTACCACGGCACGACACTGGGCGCTCTGGCCCTGACGGGCATCCCCAACCTGCGGGACCCGTACCTGCCGATGCTTGCCGACAACGTGCTCCGTGTGCCCAACACTTTGGGATGCACGGGCGAGCCCGGCCGTGCGGCCCGGGAGCTGACCTGCGTGAGCGCGGTCGAGGAGGCGATCATCGCAGCCGGCCCGGACACCGTGGCCATGGTCATAGCCGAGCCGGTCCAGAACGGCCGGGGCGCGCTCGTGCCCCCGGACGGATACTGGCAGGAGCTGCGCCGCATCTGCGACGCCTACGGCGTGCTGCTGTGCGCCGACGAGGTCATCAACTCCTTCGGGCGGCTGGGCCATTGGTTCGGCGGCGAGCGCTTCGGCGCTGAGCCCGACATGATCGCTTTCGCCAAGGGCGTCACCAGCGCATACCAGCCTCTCGGAGGGCTGGTGGTGCGCGGACCGCTGGTGGAGCGGGTGTGGGACTCGCCCCTCGCCATGTTCGTGCACGGTTCCACGTTCGGCGGCCACCCGGTGGCCACCGCGGTGGCGGTAGCGAACATGTCCGCTATGCGCGACGAGAACATTTTCGCGGGTGTCCTGCGCCATGAGGACCGTCTCGGCAATGGCCTGCGGGAGCTGATGGAGGCCCACGCCTGCGTGAAGGACGTGCGGGGCACCGGCTACTTCTATTCCGTTGAGTTGATGCGCGACCGCGCCTCGGCGGTGGACTTCACCGAAGCAGAGGTGGCCGAGCTGCTCCCGGGAGGCGTGCTCGACCGGCTGGTGCGCGAGGCGCGCGTGCTGGTGCGGCCCGACGGCCGGGGCGCGGTGATGCTCTCGGTGTCGCCGCCGCTGGTGGCCGGCGCGTCCGTGATCGACGACCTGCTGGGTCGTCTCGACCAAGTGCTCGACCGCTTGAGCGGTTGGCTGAAGACCTCGAATTGAAGTCTCCTAGTATCCATCGGGACAAAGGGAGCGCGATGGAGCGACTGCTGGCCGCACTCATGGTGCTTGGCCTCATCGCCGCCGCCTGCAGTGGCGGCGAGCCGGCGGACGGTGGGGGCCCCAGCACGCCCGACGACGGCGCCGCTGGGGATGAGCCCGCCACCAGCACCGCCCCCGGCAACGCCGAGCCCGCGGCGGACGGTGGGGGCCCCAGCACGCCCGACGACGGCGCCGCCGGGGATGAGCCCGCCACCGCCGTAGGCGAAGGCGAGCCCGCCGAGGAGATGATGCTCGATGAGCTGAATGTGGCTTACCTCTTGGAGTGGCCGACGGCGAATCAGGCGGCCGGGCTGGAGAAGACCTATGACGAGGCTCTGGATCTGACGGTGAACTGGATCCCGTTCGCGTCGGGCGGCGACATGGCCCAGGCGATGGAGTCCGGCGACGTCGACATCTCCTATTCGCAGGATCTGACGTCGTTCGCGAGCTTCGTGACCGGCGGCTCCGACTTGCTGCTGGTGGGGGTGGCGGTGAGCTACGCGGATGCCCACAACTGTGTGGCCCATCCCGACTATGGCGTGAGCGCGGACAGCGCGGCGCAGTCGCTGGCCGGACAGAGCATCTACACGCCTTTGGGCAACGCGACCCACCTCAAGCTGTTGAAGATGCTCGAGCATCTGGGGGTGGACACCGCCACGGCGAGCCTGATCCGGTCCGAGGGCGGCCCGGCAGCGGTGGTCGCGCTGGACTCGGGCGAGGTGGCTTTGGCGTGCGCGTTCGGCGACGCGGTGAACCAGATGATTGCCAACGGCGGCAATCTGGTGATGACCGGCGCCGAGCAGGAGGCCATCGGCATCCGCGTCTTCGACATCATCTCCACCGCTGGAGACTTTGCTGAGGCCTACCCGGACACCGTCACCGGCTTCCTGCAGGTGACCGAGGACGCCAACCGGGCCTACAACGACACCCGGGACCCGTTCATTGACACCATCGCCGAGGCCGCGGGCATGGACCGCGAGCCGACCATCGCGCTGCTGGACGCGTTCTCGTTCCCCGAGAAGGACGTGCAGTTGTCTGAGGCGTGGCTCGGCGGGACCGTCCAGCAGCTTATGAAGGACCAGATGGACTTCTTCGTCGCCCAGGGCGAGATCGCCTCGGCGCTGGGAAGCTACGACGGCTTCGTCGACACCAACTTCCTCGAAGCCGTCAACTGATCCCGTAGCTTGCAGGGCGCTGGGCTTCTCTGGCGCTCACTCGCGACTGACGGCTCATAGTCGAACGACTACGGTCGCATCGGCTTGAGAATCCGGATCAAGAGAGGGACCCGCATGGAGACGATGGATGTGGTCACGCGCATGGCCGAGAAGCGGCTCATCCCCTGGCGAGGCAAGGGTTGAGCCGTACGCCGCCCGCGGCGGCGGGGAACGCCACCATTGTCGACTCATGGCGGCGTCAGGCACGCGCCTGTCGAGCACGGGTGGTGCTTGCCGACGGCAGTGACGGGCGAGCCGTGGCTGCAGCCCGGCACCTGGACGTCGAGGGCCTGGCTGAGCCGGTGCTGATGGACGACGCCGACGCCTTCCGCTCTGCTGCGGTCCGTGCGCAGGCCGAGGCCTCACCTTGGCGCGACCGCATCGATCTGGACGACCCGCTGCATGTGGCTGCCCTCATGGTGGCCGCGGGCGAGGCCGACGCTTGCGTGGCCGGGGCCTCCCGGCCCACCCCCGACGTGGTCAGGGCCGCGCTGTCCTGCATCGGGCGGGCTCCCGGGGTCGACATCGTCAGCAGCTGCTTCCTGCTGGCGCTGCCCGACGGCACGGCAGTCACCTACGCCGACTGCGGGGTCGTGCCCGAGCCCGATGCGGACCAGCTGGCCTCCATCGCGATCTCGAGCGCGGCCACCCACGAGGCCCTGGCCGGCCGCGAGGCACGTGTGGCCATGCTGTCGTACTCCACCAAGGGCAGCGCGGAGGGTCCCCGAGTCGAGCTGGTCCGGTCGGCCACCGAGATCGTTCGGCGCCGGGCGCCGTCGCTGGCCGTGGACGGCGAGTTGCAGTTCGACGCGGCTTGGGACCGGCAGGTGGCCGAGTCGAAGGCGCCGGGGTCGCCGGTGGCGGGCCGGGCCAATGTGTTCGTGTTCCCTGACCTCTCGTCGGGCAACATCGCCTACAAGATCACCCAGCGCCTGGCCGGTGCCCGAGCCTTCGGACCGCTCCTCCAGGGCACTGCGGGCGTGATTCACGACTTGTCGAGGGGCTGTGATGTCGACGACATCGTCAACGTGGCCGTGATCGCAGCCTGCCAGTCCGCATGGCGAGGCCGGCTTGTCAGTCGGACCTAACGCTGCGCTATACCTGCTAACTTCCAGCGCGAGCCGGACGACTGGACGATCTGGGAGGGACCGGGTGACTCTTCGTGACGCTAGGTCGGGCTCGACTCGACGATCGCTGGACAGCGAGACCGTGATCTCGGCCGCAGCGCGAATCGCCGACGAGGCGGGACTCGACAAGCTGACCCTGACCCGGGTGGCCGACGCTCTCGGCGTTCGCCAGCCTGCCCTCTACCGGCATGTGGGCGGCTACGACGACCTCATGCGCAGCTTGAGCCTCCTGGGCCGCGAGATCCTGGCCAAGAAACTCTCCGACTCGGCCGTCGGCCTAGCCGGCGACGACGCCGTGGCCGCGGTAGGCCACGCCTGGCGGGCCATGGTCCGGGACCATCCCGGCATCTACGCCGCAACTGATCGCTACCCGTGCGCGGGCGACCCCGAGCTGGAGAGCGCGGTGGAGCAGGTGCTGGCCGTGGTGGGTCAGGCTCTCAGGGCCTACGACCTCTCCGAGGAGGACCGGGTTCACGCCGCTCGCACCCTGCGCAGCGCCTTCCACGGATTCAGCCATCTGGAGTCGGGCGACGGCCATCCGCTGCCGCATGACCCCGACGACACCTTCACCCATCTCGTGGAGCTGCTGTGCGTCGGCATCGAACGGCTGGCCCGCACGTCCGGTGCTCGCGGGGCAGCTGCCTAGTGGCTCAGAACAGGTTCCTCCTCGACCGCGGCAGGGGTGCGGGGTGACCCGGCTCGGGTTCCTATTGGACAGCGACAGCTGCATCGGCTGTCACGCCTGCACGGTCGCGTGCAAGAGCGAGCACGACATTCCGTTGGGCGTCAACCGCACCTGGGTGAAGTACATCGAGACCGGTACGTTCCCCAATGTCAACCGGCACTTCTCGGTGATGCGCTGCAACCACTGCGACGACGCGCCCTGCATCGCCATCTGCCCCACCAACGCGCTGTTCCGGGCAGCCAACGGCGTGGTGGACTTCGACGACAGCAACTGCATCGGCTGCAAGGGGTGCATGAACGCCTGCCCGTACGACGCCATCTACATCAACCCCGTCACCAACACCGCCAACAAGTGCAATTTCTGCAACCACCGCATTGAGCAGGGCCTCGAGCCGAGTTGCGTGGTGGTGTGCCCCACCCACGCCATCAAGGTCGCCGATCTCGACGACCCGAACGACGAAACCACGAGGATCATCGCTCGTAGCGACACCGCGGTGCGGTCCCCGGAGCAGCAGACCCTGCCCAAGGTGCACTACCTGGGCGCCGATCAGGCCTCGCTGGACCCGCTGCGCACCGCCATCGCGGCCGACGGCATGATCTGGGCCGACACCACGCCGCAGCATCCGACGGCCGAGCCCGACGGCCACGGCGTGGTGGCCCGCACCGCCTACACCACCGCCCATCAGATGACCTGGAAGGCCAAGGTGTCGAGCTATCTGGTCACTAAGGCGATCGCCGCCGGTGTGATGGCGGTGGCCGCTCTGTTGGCGCTGCTGGGCCACGGCGGCTCGCAGGCCGCGGTGGGTGTGATGCCGCCGGTGGTTGCGGGGTTCTTCCTCGCGGTAACGGGTGCGCTACTGGTGGGGGACCTGCGCCGCCCGGAGCGCTTCTACTACCTGCTCACCCGGAGCAACCGCCGCTCCTGGCTGGTCAAGGGCGCATGGGTGCTCGGCGGATTCGCGGCCGTGTGCGGAGCGTGGTTCGTTGCCGGTGTTGCGGGCTCGCCGGCGGTGCTGCAGGCGCTGGCTGTGCCCGCGGCGCTGCTGGCTGCGGCCACCGCCGGCTACACGGCCTTCCTGTTCGGTCAGTGCGAGGGCCGGGACCTGTGGCAGACGCCGCTGCTGCTGCCGACGCTGCTGGCCCAGGCCGCGGTGGCCGGCGGCGCCGCCTATTCGCTGGCGGATCTTGCCATCGAGATCCCCGAGGCGGCCGCGGTGCGCTGGGTGATGCTGGGCGGAATCCTGGCCAGCGCGGTGCTCATCGCGGCCGAGGTGGCGTTGCGGGGCACCGCCCATGTGGAGGCGGCTGTGGCGGCCATGACCCGCGGCCGCTACGCCCGTCGCTTCTGGGCCGGAGGCATGGTGTTGGGCCTGGTCCTGCCTGGAGCCGCCACCGCCGCCGCCCTCGCGGCCGGCGCCGGCGCTGCGCTGCCCGCCGCCGCGGGGCTGGCCGCGCTGGTGGGCATGTGGTTCTACGAGGACAGCTTCGTTCGGGCCGGCCAGTCCGTCCCGCTGTCGTAGGGGGAATCGCGCCGTGACCGAACTGCACAGCTACCCCCCGCACGAGACCTGGCACGACGCGGTGTCGCTGGACGCCAAGGCCTGGCCCCGCCGGGTGGAGCACCATCACACGCTGGTGCCCACCACCTGCTTCAACTGCGAGGCGGCCTGCGGGCTGGTGTGCCACGTCAACCACGCCACCGGTCGCATAGACCGCGTCGAGGGCAATCCGCTGCATCCCGCCAGCCGGGGCCGCAACTGCGCCAAGGGCCCGGCCACGCTCAACCAGATCGACGACCACGAACGCATCCTGTACCCGCTGCGCCAGACCGGCGAGCGAGGCAGCGGGCAGTGGGAGCGGGTGAGCTGGGCCGAGGCCCTCGACGACATCGGCAGCCGCATCCGGTCGGCCATCGCCGAGGGCCGCCACAACGAGGTCATGTACCACGTGGGCCGTCCCGGCGAGGACGGCTACGCCGAGCGGGTGCTGCGGTGCTGGGGGGTGGACGGCCACAACAGCCACACCAACATCTGCAGCTCCAATGCCCGCATCGGCTATCAGAGCTGGATGGGCCACGATCGCCCGTCGTCGGACTTCGCCCACGCCGAGGTGATCTTCTTGATCTCGTCGCACCTGGAGGCGGGCCACTACTTCAACCCCCACGCCCAGCGCATCATCGAGGCCCAGGGCCACGGCGCGACGGTGATCTGCGTCGACCCGCGGCTGTCCAACACCGGCGCCAAGGCCGACTTCTGGCTGCCGGCGTGGCCCGGCACCGAGCCGTTCCTGCTACTGGCCATCGCCCGCCTGCTGCTGGCTGACGGCACCTGGGAGCGAGACTTCGTGCGGCGCTGGACCAACTGGGAGGTCTACCTGCGCGAGCGCCACCCGCACCGGCCGGCGGACTTCGCTTCGGTGGGTCCGGCCCTGCTGGAGGACTACGCGGCGTACACGCCCGAGGAGGCCGAGCGGATCTGCGGCGTGCCCGCGTCGCAGATCACCGAGGTCGCCCGGATAATCGGCGCCCATCCAACGAAGTTCGCGTCTCACAACTGGCGGGCCGCGGCCGCGGGCAACCTGGGCGGCTGGCAGACGGCCCGGTGCCTGTTCTTCCTCAATGTGCTGACCGGATCGGTGGGCACGGTGGGCGGCACCACCGGCAACGGCTGGAACAAGTACAAGGCGCCCCATCCGCCGGGCCCGGGGCCGGTGCAGCACTGGAACGAGCTCAACTGGCCCCGCGAGTACCCGCTGGCCCACCACGAGATGTCGGTCCTGCTGCCGCACTTCCTGCACGAGGGCCGGGGCCGTCTCGACGTGTACTTCAGCCGGGTGTACAACCCGGTGTGGACCAACCCGGACGGGTTCAGCTGGCTGGAGGCCCTCAAGGACCCGGACAAGGTGGGGTGCCATGTGGCGCTCACGCCCACCTGGTCGGAGACGTCGGTGTTCGCCGACTACGTGCTGCCCATGGGGGTGGGCGCCGAACGCCACGACGTGGCCAGCTTCGAGACCCACGCCGGCCGCTGGATCGGCTTCCGCCAGCCGGTGCTGCGCCGCTACGCCGAGATCCGCGGCGACGCCGTCACCCACGAGTCGCGCACCCATGAGTTCAACCCGGGCGAGGTGTGGGAGGAGAACGAGTTCTGGATCGAGCTGTCGTGGCGTATCGATCCCGACGGCTCGATGGGCATCCGTCGCTGGTTCGAGAGTTCTACCCATCCCGGCACGCCCATGTCGGTGGACGAGTACTACTCCACCATGTTCGAGGGCGTTCCCGGCCTGGCCGCCGACGCGGCCGCGGCGGGCCAGACCCCGCTGGAGTTCATGCGCGACCGGGGCGCCTACGCCTTGCCGGGAGACATGTACCTCCCATACGAGCGGGAGGTGGACCCGGCCTCGCTCCAGGACTGCGAGATCGACGATTCGGGCGTGTTCCGCCGCCCCGGCACGCCGGGCACGTGGTCGGGCACCCTCGAGGAGCTGGCTGGCTTGAAGGTTGCGGGCCTGGGTGACGGATCGCCCGCGGTGGTGGTGGACGGCACGCCCCGCGAGGGGTTCCCGACGCCGTCGCGCAAGCTTGAGCTGTACTCGCAGACCCTGGCCGACTGGGGCTGGTCCGAGTACGCCACCCCCGCATGGATCCCGTCGCATGTGCACTGGGAGGACCTCGACCTCGAAGGCGACGAACGGATCCTGCTGCCCACGTTCCGCATCCCGACGCTGGTCCACACCCGCTCGGGCAACAGCAAGTGGCTGTCGGAGCTGAGCCACCGCCATCCGCTGTGGATCCACCCTGAAGACGCCGAGGCTCTCGGCATCGCCCTCAACGGCCTGGTGCGGATCACCACCCGCATCGGCCACTTCGTGATCGGCGCCTGGCGCACCGAGGGGATCCGCCCCGGCGTGGTGGCCGCGTCGCACCACATGGGCCGCTGGCGCCTAGACGCCGCCAGCGGCGGCTCATGGGCCGGCGGCGACGCCGATATAACCAACGACGGAACGGTGTGGCGCCTGCGCCGCCGGGGCCGACCCGAACGCCATGCCAGCGACGATCCCGACACCGAGCGCATCTGGTGGAGCGACACCGGCGTGCACCAGAACCTCACGTTCTGCGTGCAGCCCGACCCGGTCTCGGGCATGCAGTGCTGGCACCAGCGGGTGCGGGTGGGTCCCGCTGAGCCCGGCGACGCCTACGGCGACGTGGTGGTCGACACCGCCGAGGCCCGAAAGGCATACCGCGAATGGCTGGCCATGACCCGCCCCGCCCCCGGCCCCGGCGGCCTGCGCCGCCCCCTCTGGTACTCCCGCCCCCTCAAGCCCATCCCCGCCGCCTACGCCTTGTAGGCCTGTTGCCGCCGGGCCGGCGTGCCGGGTCTGCTTGCTGCACCTTGCAAGCCGGTTGGCGCTGGTCGATAAGGTGGCTGCGCAACGGAGCGGCGAGCATGTACGGAGGTGCTGCTGATGAGCTTCGCCAACCCTACCGAGGGGGTCGACACCTCGAACGTCCCCTACGTGGTCGTGTCGAGCGACACGCATGCGGGGCTGCAGTGCGAGGAGTACCGCCCGTACCTCGACTCTGCGCTGCACGACGAGTTCGACGTCTATGTGGCGGAGCGCCACGAGCACCGGCGGGTGCAGGAGGAGGTCAACGCCGAGTTCCTGGCCGAGTGGGAGGGCGAGAACGCCGAGGGGCTGCGGGGCGCCTACGACCCTGAGGTGCGCGACAAGGAGCTCGACGCCGACGGCATCGCCGGTGAGGTCATCTTCGCCGACGGCGACGCGGTGACCGGCCAGGAGTCGCCCCCGTTCGGCGCCGGTCTGTCCGCGGGCCAGATCACCGACGCCCGCCAGGCCTTCGGAGGGGCCCGGGCCCACAACCGCTGGCTGGTGGACTTCTGCGCCACCAACCCGCCCCGCCGGGCCGGGGTGGGCCTCGTGCCCATAACTCACGACGTGGCAGAGTCCGTGGCCGAGATCGAGTGGCTGGCCGGCAAGCCGGGCATCAAGGGGATCATGATCCCCACCATGTGGCACGGATTCCCGGCCTACGGGTCCGACCACTACGACCGGGTGTGGGCCGCCTGCGCCGAGACCGGCCTGGTGGTGCACACCCACTCCGGCGAGGCCGATTTCGAGTCCTACGGCGACAACGTGGCCATGTACGTGTCGGAGGTGCCGTTCTGGACCCACCGGGCGCTGTGGCAGCTGCTGTTCTCGGGCAAGTTCGACCGGTTCGGTGGTTTGCGCTACTCGGTCGTGGAGTGCGGCTCGTTCTGGATCGGCGACATCCTGTGGAAGGCCGACGTGAACTTCGGGGCCAGCAACAAGGTCAAGAAGCTGGGCTCGCGCATGAAGGGCCTGATCTCGCGGCTGCCGTCGGAGTACTTCGGCACCAATGTGTTCATCGGCGCCTCCACGATGAGCAAGGAGGAGATCCGCCGCCGCCACGTCAACGGCATCGACGCGCTGATGTGGGGCACCGACTACCCCCACCCCGAAGGCTCGTGGCCCCACACCGCCAAGCGGCTCCAGAGCGACTTCCGCGACGTGTCGATCGAGGACGCCCGCCGCCTGCTCGGATTGAACGCGGTGGACTGCTACAACCTCGACCTCGACTCCCTCACCGAGATTGCCGACCGCATCGGCCCCACCCCCGAGCAGTTCCACCAGGATCCCGGTCTGCGCACCCCGGCGGACGCCAAGCGCACCGCCCGCTGGTGGATAGACGAGTACGGCTGCGAGCTCCAGTACTGAGTCCGGATTTGGTTGTGAGCGCTGGGGGCTATGAGCCGAGCCCGTGGAAGCCGATAGCCGACCACGTCGATCGCTATCTGGCCACCGATGGCGCCGACGGCTTCGAGTGGGAGGGGGCCCAGTGCGTGATCCTCACCTCCGTCGGGCGGAAGACGGGCAGCCTGCGCCGCACGCCGCTCATCCGCATCCGTGACGGCGAGCGCTATCTGCTGGTGGCGTCGATGGGTGGTGCGCCCCGCCATCCGAACTGGTACCTGAACCTGGTCGTCAACGCCGAGGTGACCATCCAGGATCGGGGCGAGCAGCACCGGCTGCGGGCCCGCACGGCCACACCGGAGGAGAAGGCCGAACTCTGGCCCCTCGCGGTGAGCCACTGGCCCGACTACGAGGACTACCAGGCCCGCACCGACCGCGACCTTCCCCTCGTCATCTGCGAATAGCGGTCAGCCGGAGGCGGCTGCGGCGTAGAGTTCGGCCACCACTTCCAGGGCTTGGGCCACCAGCGGCAGGGGTTCCCCGGTCCGGGTGAGCAGCAGCAGCGGCACCGAGGCGGAGCGATCACCGATGTCCGCGTAGTGCAACTCGGGCGGCCGGAAGGTCTGCACGCTGGCCGGCACGATGGCGATCCCCTCGCCTGCGGCCACGAACCCGAGGATCGTCGTGTACTCGGTGGCTTCGATGACCGGGTCGTAGGGCACGCCCTCGGCGCCGAGCATTCCCGCGAGCACGGCGTGCAGGCTGGGTGACACTCTCCGGTCGAATCCGATCATCGTCTCGCCGGAGAGGTCGCGCAGGCTCGTTGTCGATGCCGCCGCCAACCGGTGGGACGCGCCCGCGGCCACCAGCAGACGCTCATGGGTCACCAGAGTCGCCTCCACGTGCTGCGGGTCGGCCGCGGCCCGGCCGATGCCCAGGTCGATCCGGCCCTCCCGCAGGGCCCGCACCTGCTCGTCGGAACTCATCGTGTGCAGCTCGTAGTCCACCCGGGGCCAGCGCCGCCGGTACTCGCTGAGCGCCCGGGGCATCACCTCGTAGGCGGCCGAGTCCACGAACCCCACCCGGAGCGTGCCTGCATGGCCGTGGTGGTGCTGGTCCATGAGCCGGTCGACTCCGTCGGCCGAGGCCAGCAGGCGCACCGCCTCGGGGTATAGGAACGCGCCTGCGTCGGTGAGGCTCACTCGTCGGGTGCTGCGGTCGAACAGGGCCGTGTCGAGCTCGCGCTCCAGCAGCCGGATCTGCTGGCTCAGCGGTGGCTGGGACATATGGAGCCGCTGGGCGGCACGACCGAAGTGCAGCTCCTCGGCCACGGCCACGAAGTAGCGCAAGCGCTGCAGGTTCACCCCACAATCATATGCATCAACTCTGAATCAATCGCATATTGATACTTCACTTCACCGATAGGGATGCCTACCCTGTCACGGCGATGACAGGACTCGCCCGAATCCGGCGCCGCCCGCCCAAGTATTCTGCGGCAGCATTGGCCTGGAAGGGCCTGCGAGGCGGCAGTTGGCCCCGGGTCTGGCGCGAGCCCGAGTTGAAGCGCTCCTATGACGCTGTGGTGGTCGGCGGGGGCGTGCACGGCCTGGCCACCGCCTACTATCTCGCCCGCAACCACGGCATCACCAACGTGGCCGTGCTGGACAAGGCCTATCTGGGCAGCGGCGCCTCGGGCCGCAACACCGCCATCGTGCGGTCCAACTACCTCACTCCCGCCGGCGTGGCCTTCTATGACCGGTCGCTGCAGCTCTACAACTCCATGGCGCTGGACCTGAACATCAATGTGATGTTCAGCGAGCGCGGCCACCTGACCCTGGCCCACACCGACGGCGCTCTGCGCACCATGAACTGGCGGGCCGAGGTCAACAAGCTCCAGGGCGTCGACTCCAGCGTGATCGGCCCCGACGAGATCAAGAAGATCGCTCCCAGCCTCGACACCTCCGACCATCCCCGTTACCCGATCCTGGGCGCGCTCCACCACCCGCCCGGCGGGGTCGTCCGCCACGACGCGGTGGTGTGGGGATATGCCCGGGCCGCCGACTGCATGGGCGTCGAGATGCACCAGAAGACCGAGGTCCTCGACATCCTCTGCGAGGGCGGCGAGGGCCCCGACGGCAAGGGACCTGGGGGCAAGGTCACCGGAGTGCGCACAAACCGGGGCGACATCTCCACTCCGGTCGTGGTGAACTGCACAGCCGGCTGGGCCTGTCTCATCTCGGCCATGGCCGGCGTGCGACTGCCCATCACGACCCATCCCTTGCAGGCCGCGGTCACCGAGCCGGTCAAAGTGTTCCTGCCCACGGTGGTGGTGTCGGGCTCCTTGCACGTCTACATCAGCCAGACCGACAGGGGAGAGCTCGTCTTCGGCGCCGCCGTCGATCCGGTGGCCACCTACTCGATCCGGGGCTCGCTGGAGTTCACTGAGGAGTTGGCCGGCCATGTGCTCGAGCTCATGCCGGGCATCTCCCGGATGAGGCTGCTGCGCCAGTGGTCCGGCCTGTGCGACATGACCCCCGACTACTCGCCGGTGATGGGATTCACCCCGGTGGACGGCTTCCTGGTGGACGTGGGCTGGGGCACCTACGGGTTCAAGGCCGCCCCGGTCTCCGGCGAGCAGATGGCCGAGGCGGTCGCCACCGGCCGGACCCCCGAACTGATCGAGCCCTTCGCTCTCAGCCGCTTCGACACGGGCGAGCTGGTGGGTGAGAAGGGCGCCGCGGCGGTGGGGCACTGATGCTGCCTCTCACTGCTCGCGGCACCGCTCGCCGGCAGCGGCTCGCGGCGCGCCCACACGGAGTCGACGGCTGATGCTGCTGGTTCCCTGTCCCAACTGCGGGCCGCGCAACTCTGCCGACCTGCGGTACGGCGGCGAGTCTCATGCTCGCCCCGACCCCGCCACTGCTTCCCCCCTGCAGTGGCGGGGCTATCTCTACCTGCGCGACAACCCGGCCGGATGGCTGCGGGAGACCTGGTACTGCCGGTCGGGCTGCCGCCGCTGGTTCACCCTCGAGCGCAACACGGCCACCAACGAGTTCCGACACCCGCCGGCGCCCGGCGACAAGCGAGGCGGCAAGGCATGACCGGCCTGTCCCTTCCACCGGAGGCGTCGGCATGACCGGCCCGTCCCTTCCACCGGAGGCGTCGGCATGACCGGCCCGTCCCTTCCACCGGAGGCGTCGGCATGACCGGCCCGTCCCTTCCACCGGAGGCGTCGGCATGACCGGCCCGTCCCTTCCACCGGAGGCGTCGGCATGACCGGCCCGTCCCTTCCACCGGAGGCGTCGGCATGACCATGAGCCGCCTGGGCGCGCGGCCCACCGAGGTGATCGACCGGTCCGCCAAGCTGCGGTTCCGCTGGAACGGCAAGCGCTTCAGTGGCTTCGAGGGCGACACCATCGCCTCGGCGCTGGCCGCCGCCGGGGAGCACGTGTTCTCGCGCTCCATGAAGTACCACCGGCCCCGCGGCATCCTCACCGCCGACTACTGGGATCCCAACCTGCTAGTGCAGGTGGGCGACGATCCCAACGTGCGGGCCGGGCACCGCCTGCTGGAGTCGGGCATGGACGTGCGGGCCCAGAACGTGTGGCCGTCGCTGCGCCACGACATCAAGGCGGCCAACGGCCTGGTCGGGCGTTTCCTGACGGCCGGCTTCTACTACAAGACGTTCATGCGCCCGCAGCGGCTGTGGCCCGCCTACGAGCGGGTGCTGGCCACGTTCGCGCCGGGCGGCAAGATCGACCTGGACACGCCCCACCGCTATCACGACAAGCGCTACACCCATCCCGACGTCGTGGTGGCCGGCGCCGGGCCGGCCGGGATCGAGGCGGCTCTGGCCGCGGCCTCCGCCGGTGCCCGGGTGATGCTGGTGGAGCACCAGCACGCAGTGGGCGGCCATCTGCGCTACTGCAGCAGCGAATCGGCCCGCGCCGCGCTGGCCGAGCTGCGAGCCGCACTCGACGCCTCCGACGTGGAGGTTCTCACCGACTCAACCGTCACGGGCCGGTACGAGGACAACTGGCTCGGGATCGTGCAGCGCAACCACCCCGTAGCGGTAGAGCGCCTCATCAAGGCTCGGGCCAAGGTGCTGGTGGCTGCGCCGGGCCTGATCGAGAGACCCTACGTGTTCTCGGGCAACGACCGGCCCGGAGTGATCACCTCGGGCGCGGCCCGTCGCTTGATCAACCTGTGGGGGGTCAAGCCGGGCGAGCGGGCGGTGGTGTTCACGGCCAACTCCGAGGGCGACGCCGCCGCCGCCGACCTCGACCGGGTCGGGGTGGAGATCGCCGCGGTGATCGACGGCCGCGAGGGCCGGCGCATCAGCGCGGCCCAGGGCGCGTCGAGGGCGGTGGAGGCCGTGGTCGCGGGCGAGACCCGCATCGAGGCCGACCTGCTCGTCGTGGCCGCCGGCTGGACCGCTCCCACCTCGCTGCTCAACATGGCCGGTGACCGGCCCGTCTACGACGCCGAGGTTGCCCGGTTCTTCCCGTCGGATCCACCCGGCAACGTGCTGCCCACCGGCGGGCTGGCCGGGGACGGCAAGCTCGACGACCTGCGGGCCCACGGCGCCGCCACCGGACTCCTGGCCGCGCGGCGGGCCGCGGCGGTGGCCCACCGACTCCAGGCCCGCACCGCTCGGGCCCTCCCAGTCGACGGTGACGAGCCGGCCTGGGCGCCCGATGAGCGGACTTCGCTGGACCGCGACGCCCATCCCGAGCTCTACCGCTCGGACACGCACGGCATGGTCGACTTCTCCGAGGACGTCGGCTCCAAGGATCTGGTCGCCGCGGCCCGGGAGGGCTACGACTCGGTGGAGCTGGCCAAGCGCTACACCACCGCCACCATGGGACCCTCGCAGGGCAAGCTCGAGACGGTCAACACCGTTGCCGCCATCGCCGAGGCCCGGGGCGAGACCATCGCCCAGGTGGGCACAACGGTGTGGCGGCCCCCGTACGCGCCGCTCACGCTGGGCGCGCTGGCCGGGCGGGTGTTCGAGCCGGTGCGGGTGTCGTCGATCCATCCTTGGCACGAGGCCAACGGCGTTCGCACCATCCTCGCCGGCCAGTGGATCCGCCCCGACCACTACGGCGACCCCGCCGCGGAGGTGCGCAACGTGCGCACCAACGTCGGCCTGATCGACGTCACGCCGCTGGGCAAGCTGGACTTGCGCGGCCCCGACATCCCGAAGCTGCTCAACCTGCTCTACACCAACAAGTGGTCGAAGCTGCCGGTGGGCAAGGTGCGCTACGGGATGATGTGCGCCGAGGACGGCGTGGTGTTCGACGACGGCGTGACCGGCCGCCTCGACACCGACCACTACCTGATGACCACGACCAGTTCGGGCGCGGGCGGCGTGTGGGAGTGGATCGAGAACTGGCTGCAGACCGAGCGCCCCGACTGGAGGGTGCACGTCACCCCGGTCACCACCGCCTATGCCAGCATCAACGTGGCCGGACCCAAGTCCCGGGAGCTGGTGAGCAGGGTGACCGAGGGTGTGGACCTGTCGCCGGAGGCCTTCGCCTACATGGAGGTCCGCACGGCGACGGTGGCTGGCGTGCCGGACTGCTTCATGTGGCGAATCGGCTTCACCGGCGAGCTGTCCTTCGAGCTGCACGTCCCCGCGGGCCACGGCCTGCATGTGTGGGAGGCGCTCATGGACGCGGGCGCCGATCTCGGTGCCGGTCCGTTCGGTCTGGAGGGCCAGCGCATCATGCGCCTCGAGAAGGGCCATTTCATCGTGGGTCAGGACACCGACGGCCTCACCCTGGCTCCGAGCACGGGCTTGGGCCCGCTGATCAAGCTCGACAAGGACGACTTCGCGGGCATGCCCGAGCTGGCCTGGGCCATCGACCGCCAACTGCCCATGATCGTGGCCATCCAGCCCGACGATCCCAACGTGGTCCCCGACGAGGCCGCCCAGATCGTGCGGGGCGACACCAACGAGATACTGGGCCGGATCACCTCGGCCCGCATGTCTCCCACGCTGGGACGGTCGATCTGTCTGGGCCAGGTGGAGCCCGACCTGGCTGGGGGCGGCACCAAGCTGACGGTGCTGTTGACCTCCGGTGAGCGCATCAGCGCCACCGTGATGGACCACCACGCCCATTTCGATCCCGAGGGGGAGCGTCTCCGTGGCTGATCAGCTCGCCTTCGAGAGTCCGGTGGTGAGCCGTTACTCGACGGCCTCCTCCGGTCATCTGATGCTGGTCGACTCCAGCGCCACAGTGAAGTGGCTGGTGCGGGCCGCGGCCGGCGGCGCCGCGTCTGAGCGGCTCGATGCGCCGTTCGGCTCGTCGCGGGTCACCCCGGACGGGGCGATGGTGCTGGGCTCCAGGCCCGGGGAGTGGATCGTTGCCGGCGCCGCGGGCGCGGTGGCCGAGGTTGTGGCGAGCCTTGACGGACTGGATTCCTCGGACTTCGTGACTGCTCTCGACTGGACCCATGGCCGGGCCCTGTTCCGGATCACCGGCCAGGATGCGCCCCGGATGCTGGAGAAGGTGTGCAGCCTCGACTGGATCGATCCGATGACGCCAGACGGCGCGGTCGCCTCCGCGTCGGTGGCCAAGGTCACTTGCGACATCTCTCGCAACGATGTCGACGGCACGCCGTCCTACTTGATCTTCTGCGACCGCTCCTTCGGCCAGTACCTCTTCGATGCCCTCATCGACGCCGGCGACGAGTTCGGCCTGTCCGTCGGCCCGGCCAGCGCGTAGTCGGCCCGGCGCAGGAAAGTCGCGGCAGCCGGCCCGGCCGGCCCGTAGCTTGCCGCCTATCCGCTCGGCCTCTAGTCTCCCGCTCTTGTTCGCTGCGCTCACGGGCCGCTCGGGCCACGGCCTCGCTCTGCGCCTCACGAGATTCTCGTAGCTTGCCGCCTATCCGCTCGGCCTCCAGGGACGCCAAGCGCGGCCCGACCGCCTATCCTCTTGTCGCCGGGGTTCGACGCTCCGGCGTCCGGTCCGCCCCCAACCGCCGCTGGAGACGCTAAGTGGTCGAGGTTCCCGACTATCTGCTCGAACGCTCGCGTCAGCGCCGGACCGAGCTGACCGGTGCACCTCCAGATGGCGGCGACGCGACGCCCGGCGCCGAGGCCTCGCCTGCGGCTCCTGCGGTGGTCGCGGCGGCCGCGCCCGCACCTGCCGCTCCTGCCCCTATCCCGGAGGCTCTCCCGCCGCCTCCCCCCGAACCGGATCCGCCCTACGTCGAGGCGGCTCACCAGCGCAAGCGGATGCCGTACTGGGCCGCGTCGGTGATGGTGTTCCTGCCTATCTGGGCCATCTTCTATGTGGGCATGCTGGAGCCTCCTGACTCCGATGAGCTGGTGCTGGTTGACAACGGCGCCGCCGTGTACAGCACTTGCGCTTCGTGCCATGGCGCGGACGGCTCCGGCTCCGCCACTGGCCGCCAGCTCAGCGACGGGGAGCTGCTCCTGACGTTCGGACCTGCCCCTGGCTTCGACGGCTTGGCCCATCACCTGTCCTGGGTGTACCTGGGCACTGCCGGCACCAAGCGCCTGGGACTCGACAACTACGGCAACCCGGCCCGTCCCGGCGGCCAGCGCGAGGTCGACAGCTTCGCCAGCGGCATGAGCGGCTTCTCCAACCTGAGCTTCGAGGACCTGGTGTCGGTGGTGTACTACGAGCGGGTCATCCACGGCGGCCTCGATGCCGAGAAGGCTGCACACGAAGAGGAGATGCTGCTCGCTCTGGTGGCCGACGGCCCAACCTTCGAGACCGGCTCGCCCGACGAGATCAGCGCCTTGCTAACCGAGGCCGCCGAGGGCCACGGCATAGATCTCGCCGTCGGCGAGTAGCCGGTCGGGCCGGTCGGGCCAGGCCCGAGGCCAGTGACTAGGACCGACATGACCGCCACCGAGGAGTGGTCCGCGCTGGTCCGCCACGCCCGTGAGCTGCAAGCAGGCGGCGTGCATCTGGCAGGGCTGTTCGAGGCCGACCCGGGCCGGGCCGGGCGCTGTGTTTCGATGGCGGGCGATCTGGTGATCGACTGGTCCCGGCATCTGGTCACCGGCACCACCGTTGAGTTGCTGCTGGCCCTTGCGGCCCGGGCCGGGGTGAGCGAGCGGATCGCGGCGATGCTGGCGGGCGAGCCTGTAAACACCACTGAGGGCCGCGCTGTGTTGCACACCGCTCTGCGGGCCCGGACCGGCGACGCCGTTGTGGCGGGCGGGACCGACCTGGGGCCTGCTGTTGCCGCCGAACGCGACCGGATGGGGGCCTTCGCTCGGGCTCTGGGTTCGGGGGAGAGGCGGGGGGCCACGGGCCGGTCGATCCGCACGGTGGTGAGCCTCGGGATCGGCGGCTCGCACCTGGGCCCGGCCATGGCCTACGAGGCGCTGGCCGCGTTCCGCCGTCCCGGTGTCGAGTGCCGGTTCGTGTCCAACATCGACCCGGCCGCGCTGGCGTCAAGCCTGGACGGCCTCGATTCGGCTGAGACGCTGTTCGTGGTGGTGTCGAAGAGCTTCGGTACCGCCGAGACGCTGGCCAATGCCCGCGCCGCTCGGGCTTGGGCGGCGTCGGCACTCGGTTCTGACGCCGCGGATCGCCATTTCGTGGCGGTGACCGCGGACGCTGACGCGGCGGTGCGATTCGGTATCGCCCCCGACGACGTCTTCATGATGTGGGACTGGGTCGGGGGACGCTTCTCGCTGGGATCCTCGGCTGCGCTGGCGCTGGTGGTGGCCATCGGCGACGACAACTTCGCAGAGATGCTGGCCGGGATGCGAGCTGTCGACGAGCATGTCGCCGCGGTGGCGCCGCCGGCCTGCGCTCCGATGCTGCTGGGCCTGCTGGCGGTGTGGTACCGGAACTTCTGGGGTCTGCAGTCACGGGCGGTGGTGCCGTACTCGCAGAGGCTGCGCCTGTTTCCTGCCTGGTTGCAGCAGGTCGTCATGGAGTCCAACGGCAAGCGGGTCCGCCTCGACGGCAGTCCGGTGGGCTGCGAGACCGCCGAGGTGGTGTGGGGCGGCATGGGCACCGACAGCCAGCACTCCTTCCATCAGTTCCTGCACCAGGGCACGACCGTTGTTCCCGCCGACTTCATCGTCTTCGCCCGTCCGGATGCCGACACGGCTGGCGTTGCCGATGCCGGAGCGCGCCATGGGGTCCTGGTGGCCAACTGCTTCGCCCAGGCCGCTGCGCTGGCCTTCGGCGCTGCGTCCGCGGCGGGGGAGGATCCCCATCGTGAGCTGCCCGGGAACCGCCCGTCCACGGTCATCATGGCCCCTGCGTTGACCCCGTCTGTGCTGGGCCAGCTAGTAGCGCTCTACGAGCACCAGACGGTGGTGCAGGGAGCCGTCTGGGGCATCAACAGCTTCGACCAGTTCGGCGTCGAGCGCGGCAAGCAACTCGCGGACGCCATAGTCGATGACCTTGCAGGCGATCCCAGCGGGCCTGAGGGGTCCCACGACCCGTCCACAGCGTCACTGATCGCCCACTACCGCCGCTTGCGTGAGTCCTAGCTGCCGATCGACCCCGTCTCGCCGAACCTCCGGCGGTTTTGGGTCATATGCGACGACAACTCCCGGAAGTTCGGAACCGACACACCCCTTGCGTCGCCATGACGGTCCAGCGTCTAGGGCCAGAGCCGGTCGGCTTGGAGGGCTTGGTGCAGGTTGTCGAGGGGCCAGATGTCGATGCCGTCCTCGGTCCTGAAGGCCCGCCCGCCGCGGTAGGCGAGGATGCGGCGGGCCAGTCCCGGGAGCTCGGCCACGGCTCGCAGCCCTCTGAGCATGGTGGTGTTGTACCGCTCAGATGCCTTGACCTCTATGGCGAGGTGCTGGCGGTCGCGGGTGAGGACGAAGTCGACCTCGGCGGCGGACTCGGCGGCGGCCCAGTAGCCGATGTCGTCGTAGACGCGCTGATATTCGTTGTGGGCTTGCAGCAGGGCCAGTACCCAGCCCTCGAGTAGGGCGCCGCGCTCCTCGGCCGCCACCGGGCCAAGCTGGCGTTTGACAGCTCGCACTAGGCCCGGGTCGGCCCAGTACAACTTGGGGCGACGTCTCTCCCGCACCCGAAGCCTCGCCTCGAACGCAGGCAGTTGCACGGCCAGCAGAGTGTCGTCGAGGATCTCGAGGTAGCCGTTGACGGTGGTGCGGGCGATGCCGGCATCGCGGGCAATGGAGGCGGCGTTGACGGTCTGGGCGTGCATCACCGCGGCCACCGGCAGGAAGCGCACGAAGCCCGACAGGTTGCGCACCGCGGCCTCGGCCCGGATCTCCTCGCGCAGGTACAGCTGCGTGTAGCTCTGGAGGGCCTCGCGCCGGTCCGGTGCGGTCGATACCAGCGGGATGGTGCCATAGCGGAGCGCGTCGTCGAGGTTGAAGTCGTCGCTGAGCTCGGCCGGGGTCAGCGGGTGCATGGCCTTGCGCAGCGCCCGGCCGGCCAGCAGGTTGGTCCCTGTCGTCTTGAGCTTGCGGGCGCTGGATCCCAGCAGGGCGAAGCGCACGCCTCGCTCCTCGATCATCCGGTGCACTTCGTTGAGCAGGCTGGGGATGCGCTGAACCTCGTCGACTACCACCCAGTCGCCCGGGCCCACCCCCGACAGCAGTTGTCGGAACAGCGACGGATCGGCGAGCAGGTCGGTGAAGAGGGTTTCGTCGAGCAGGTCAAGGCGCAGGGCGTCGGGAAGGGCCTGCCGGGCCCATGTGCTCTTGCCGACGCCTCGCATGCCCAGCAGAAAGAAGCTCTGCTCCGGCATCCGGGCCAGCCGTCTGTATAGCATATAGTCAAGAATAGCCGAAAAATGACGGCTATAGATTCATAAATGTGCCATTTGGGCTATTCAGGCGGCGATAAGTTGATTCGGAGCCGTGAGGCCAACTCCAGCAAGTCCTCGTCGGAGCGGTCGGCTCCGAGGAACTCGACCAGTTCCTCCTGGCGTGGCTGGCCGAACGCGAGGCGATATGCGGCGAGCGTCTTGCGCAACTGGGGCAGGACCGCCTCATCTCGGCTGAACGGCATGACCGGCACATGCCGTTCGATCCTGGCCGGTCCCTCGTGGAACACCCAGTAAGGCACCATTTCCCCGTCATCCGTCGGCGTGTCGGTGGCGGCCATGGCGAAGAGCTCGTTCCAGGGATCGACACCGGGGGCCATTCCCTTCGCGAGCAGGTCCGGGCCAAGGGTCGCGGCGATGTTCCGTCGGACGGCGTGACCCTTGTAGCGGTGAACGCGCCCCTCGCGCTGCTCCAAGTCGACCGGGTTGGAAGGTAGGTTCCAATGGACGACGGCGTGGCACCAGAGATGGAAGTCCAGCCCCTCCTGGCCGATGGAAGTGGAGGTAAGGACGAAGGGCCAGAACGGGGAGTTGAATGCCCTGGAGACGGATTCGATCCGAACCTCGCCGCCCTCGTCGAGGGTCTGATGGCCGAAGGCGACCGCGAAGCGAGTGCGCATCCGGTAGCGGTGGAACTCGATGTCGTGGCCATTGCGCTGCCGGCTGGGAATGTCCACCCGAAACGAGGATGTGCGCAGTTCCAGGGCCTCCGCGACTGTGTAGCCGATGTCGTCGGCTGCTTCCAGGCGCCGGTCGTCGTCGACCAAGCTCAGATAGCCGAGCCAGTCACGAAGCACATGAGCATGCTCGTCGAGAACGGCTTGGAGGTTGCCGTCGATCGAGTGTCGTAGGACATCACGCCAGTAGAGGCCTCCGCCCTCGTCGGTGTCTGGTTCCTCCGAACCCCCACCGACGACGACGGCCGTTACCTCTGGGGCGTTGAAGAAGCTCCTGAACGCGGCGCCCACCCATGCGGCGTTCACCACCACGAAGTCGTCGGAGATCGGGAGCCCGGTGACCGAACTGATCATCCGCAGCGCGCATTGCGCTGGGCCGCCGACTGCGAGTTCGGCGAGCACCTCAACGAGGTCGTCGGGACAACGGCCGAGAGCCTCCGGGCCGTACTCGACCATGGCCCTGGCCTCAGCAAGGTGGGCGCGGAGCCCGCTTCCGGCTCGTTCGCCTTCCCAGCGCTCGGCGCTGCCCGGCGCGAGCAGGAGATCGGTTGCCGACTGATGGAGTCGCTGGTCGAGGAACAGGGGCGCGGCCCAGTACCACCTTTGGTCGACGGCTCCTGCTGCGGGCGCGGCGCCAACCAACGGTTCGACGGCCTTTGCCACCTCCGCGGCCACATCGGCCAGCACCTCAGACACCCGACGGCGGCCGTCCAGCGCTCGCGGCCGGGGATCTCCGAGTTCTGCGAGGCTGAGGCTCGGCCAAGTGAGCAGGAAAGCGGTCATCGCCGCGGCTCGACGCCCGGCCACCGCCTCTCCCGGCCGGGGTCCGCCCGATGAGCGCTCGGTGGTTCGGAAGGCGAGACGCTGGCCTCCGCGCCGTCCGTAGTCGGCCGTGTAGTTGTGGCTGCGCGCCGCAAAGGCGCGCCGCTCAGCCTCGAAGCTCACCATCGAGGAGACCACTTTCGGGACGACTGCCCATCCTGAGAAGATCAGGCGCTTCGTGAGGCTGGCAGCCTCCCGCGACTCGTAGACCGATCCGGTGTCGTAGTACCGCATCGACGGAGGTATCCACAGCAACTCGAAGGCACGACGTTGGTCGAGATCGTGGAGCAGCCAGCGAAGCCGCCCGTTCTGGGGGTCGATGCGCTGATACGCCTCGATGTCGTCCCAGTTCAGCAGGCCGGGGCCAGGATCGAGCCCGACGTCGTCGGCGAACCGGCCGTCTGCCGCGGCTTGAACGATTCCCTCCTTCAGCTTGTACCTCTCCATGAAGTTGACGAGGTACGGCCCGGACTTCCAGTACTCCGTTGGCTCGTGGTGCTTCACGGTCTCGGCGAGGCTGCCGAAGCGCAGGTAGGCGCGAAGATCGTCGGGTTTCACCGGCGCTTCGGTGTCCAACTCGCGGAGCATTCCGTCGCGGTCCGGCGTGGCTGCCAACCGCTCTGTTCGTGCCATCACGCCCCGCAACTCGGCCCCGATGCTGCCGCAGATCGCCTCGGCACTGCTGAGCGACTCGGCGGATGTGAGCGCCGAACGGAGGGCGCTGAAGAGGTGCTGCAGCCGGTCGACTCGCGCCGAGTCCTGAAACAGGAACGAACAGGTGGCGAGGAAGTCCTCGTAGTGGTTGACGTCGATCTCATCGGCCGTCGTGTACATGCGGTACGGGGTTGCCGACAGCAGCAGCGTCCGGGTGGCGCGACCCGTCTCGGGATCCCGGTAGTCGAACAGACGGTGGGCCAACTTGGCCGCAAAATTGTCGGGCTCCGGCTGCAGCAAGTCTTTGAACCGCTGGAACTCGTCCAGCACCACGAGATCCGGTTGGAGCGCGGCAATGCCGACCCTCGCCATGATGGAGCGGACCTCGCCGATCAGCTCCTTGCGCCGCGGCTGCAACTCGTGCGGGAACTTGCGCTTCCACGCCAGCTTGCCGGCAAGATTCTCGAACAATTCGCGAACGGTCGGCTTGCCGCGGGCCGTCCGGGACTCGTCGAGCTCTGCGAGCAGTTCCGCGAACTCGTCGAGCGAACCCGTGATCCGAGGCCGGTACTGTCGCTCCACCCACCGCAGCCGCCCGTCGGGGTCGCCGGCTCTGATGCCGTGCCAGAAGATGCGCCGCGCCGGTGCGTTCATGACACTCGCCCCCCAATGGGCGCGCAGGAACGTGTACGCCAGGCAGCGCTCGCCGAACCTGCCCGTCTGATGGCCGAACTTCAGGGACGTTCCGGGTGTGATCGCCAGCAGGTTGACACCCGTCTGTCCGTCGTCACCGTCGTCCAGCTCGGCGAGAGGCAGCATCGTCAGCCGCCCGACGTCCTCGAGGGGCTCTATGCCCTCGGGAGTCAACTTGCGAACGTTCTGGCGGGCGATCGCCGCGTTGGAGCAGACGTAGATGATGTCGTGCCGCGCGTCTCCCGTGCGTCGGAGGTGGTCGATGACTTGGGCGATCACGCCCTTGGCGACGTGGGTCTTGCCGAGGCCGACCTCGTCGGCAACCAGGAACCGGATGGCGGGATCCTCATCGGCGAACATCCGCTGAAAGGCCCAGCGGGCGGTCCGCCGCTGGAAGTCCTTCAGGTCGGCCAGAACCGCATTCACATCGATGTGTTGTGCAGTCATTGAGCTTCGGCTCCGGTCTCGGCCACCTGAAGGATCATCGTCCAGAGTTCGGCGAATCCTTCAGGCAGTGCATCGTCGGCGGCCAGGTCCGAGACGAGGGGATGGAGTCCGACGAGCTTCGCAGGGTCCCGTCGCATCGTCCTCAGCAGCTTCTCCAGCACTGGGAGGCTCAGCGGGTTGGGTCCCCCTTCAGGAGTCTCGTTGCCGAGGCGGTCGACCGCGGTCATCAGGCTGATCTCGCCTGTGTCCTCGTCAAGCAGAGCCATGAGGTAGCGGAAGAATCGCTCGGCGTTCCCGATGAGCATTCGCAGCAGCAGTCGGTCACGCTGCTCGGGCACGCCGATCAGCGGGACAGGGACGACGAAGCTGCTCAACGCACCATCCTCGGCCGCCAGCTCGAAGGCGAGGAAGCCGCTGAGGTTCTCGAGACTGGTCTCGAAGCGCTCCCCGAGGGGCTTGCCCTTGGCAACTTGGTGCCGATTCCCGGCCGATGTGAGCGGCCAGCAACAGATCTCCACGTGACTGGGTGCGGGAATCGGTTCGGTCGTCCGGTAGGTGACGGACCATCCGGCACCGCTCTCCTCGACGCGCCCGTCGATCCGAAGTCGAGCGATGGCCTGGCGCCAGCGATCGAGCGACGAATCCCCGTTCGGCCCGTTGTCCGTGGACCGGCGGTAGTCGTAGTAGAGGTCGCGCAGACCCGGCTCATCATCGGTGCCGTCGCAGAGCCGGTCGATGCCCAGTGCGGCGGTGGATCCGACCAGTTCCACCAGGATCTCGACGTTGTTGGCGAACGCAGGGCCGGTCGCGTTGGCGGACCCGAGGAACAGCCTCGCTCGGCCGCTCACCTCGAAGGCGAAGATCTTGGCGTGCAACCCGACAAGGGGTCGACCCGGATCGAAGGGTGACCGACGCTCGTCTTCAACGTCGAGGTCCGGAGCGCTCCCGTCGTCGAAGGCATGCACCTTGGCCACCTCGGACAACGACTCCGCTTCGAGGCGATCAAGCTGTTCCGGTCGGCTGACCAACTCGTCGATCTGGGTCGGGTGCACCCTTGTGAAGAAGTCGTTGCTCACGAACGGCGAAATGATCAACGATCGCTCGGCGTCGGACGGCAGTGGCGAAGGCGTGCCGGTCAGGCCCAGAACATGAACCCGCAGATCGTCGGCACCCGGCGGCAGAGCGAACCTGGCTCCTTGCAGTGCTGCCGACAGCGAGCGTACGCGTTCTTGATGGTCGGTCGAGACACGACCTTCCGAGCTTTGGAGCAGACCGTCGAATAGTGCGCCCACAGGTGCCAATAGCACCCCGGACGAACCTGCTGTTTCATCGAGGCGGACCATGGTGTCCCAGCTCTCATCGAAGGTGAGGTTGCGGCTGGAGACAAGCACCCGGAGGCGCCTCTCGCGTGGGTGGTCGTCTGGCGGATCGCCCCCCGCCTCGTACCGGAGGACCCACACCTTGGGATGGACGATTCCACCGCGCCGGGCTGCAACAGGGACAATTGTCCGCTCGAGAAAAGCGAACACCCGGCGCGACGATGGCAGGGCGATCTCGCCGACCTGGCTGAACACGGTCAGCTTGCCGGCATGGGACCGCAGCGCATGGATCAGCTCGATGGGCTCGAGGGCGCCGCCGTCAGTACCATCGGCGTTACCGTGCCCTGCGAAGGCCAGAGCCGCAGGCGCAGCCAGGAGCGCCCGAAGGTCGAGGGTGTAGGTCACCGCCATGGCCGATTCGAGGCTGAAGCCGGCCGGTGGCCGCATCGCATCGATGAGAGTGGATCGGTTCGCAGGTTGCAGCATCAGGTTCCGGCCTCCGCCATTGCAAGATCTTGGAGGTAGGTCTTGGTGATGGACCACCGGTAGTCGAGTTGGCCGCCGATGGGCGCCTGGGTCCAGTCCTCCAGGGCGGCTCGGTGGGACAGCCGGGCCCGCTTCGACTTGAGTCGCCGCTCCCGCTCGCGGATGAGCCGGTGGACGTCTTTGTTCTCGGCGAACCCGGTTGGGTCGTTGACGGCGCGTCGGGCCATCTGATCCCAGAAGTGCAGGGTGCTGCGGGCGATGCGGTGGTCGGCCAGGAGTTGCCAGAACTCCGGAGCGTTGCTCACCCAGGAGAGCAACTTGTCATTGCGGTTGTCGACCAACTGACTCCAGTCCTTGAGTTGGCGTAGCTGGTCCTCTTCAAGATTCTCCGTGTCCCAGCCGA
Organism: Candidatus Aldehydirespirator sp.; assembly: GCA_965219165.1. Taxonomy (GTDB): domain Bacteria; phylum Actinomycetota; class Acidimicrobiia; order Acidimicrobiales; family Aldehydirespiratoraceae; genus Aldehydirespirator. Next base: position 461,054 of record CBDCMW010000002.1, read on the forward strand.
GTTCGTTGCTCGCTGCCCGGGCTGCCAGCACGTTGTAGACGAGCCGTGGTCCGAGGGTCAGTTCCGAGAAGCAGCGGGCATGGTGCAGAACCTCGACGAGACGGGCGCGGAATTCGTGTACGTCCACAAGCCACGGGTAGTCGACGTCGAACATCACGCCGGGCTTTGCCGACAGGACGGCTATCAACGTGTCCGGATGCCGCCGCCGGATGCCGTCTGCCAAGATCTGTGCCTCGTCGGGCTGGAGCCGGAAGTCGATCTCGTCGCTCGGGTCGATCTTGCCGCTCGGGTCGATCTTGCCGCTAGGGAAGTCTTTCGGAGCTGGCGGGAGATTTGCCCACATCGACACCCCTGCCTTCGTGGCGTTGCCGTCGTCGTCGCGTTCGGGCCGGAGCCGCCCGTTGGTGGCTGCCCGCTGCGCGTACTCAGCGAGGCTGAGGTTGAGGCGCCTGATGCCCCAAGCCTCCATGCTTCCCCAGTAGATGTCGCTCGGCATTCGCCTCAGGCTTCGGTGGGCGACGCGGCCGATCACCCCTTGGCCCGGCCCGAGGGGTGATAGACGATCGATTAGCTTCGCCTCAGCGTCACGAAGCCTGCGGGCGAAATCGGCCGCAGAGAGATGCTGATCTTCGAGACTCTTGAAGATCCAGGGCAGGAAGATGAAGTAGCGCAACCTCGTCTGGACGGTCGAGGTGCCTGGGCTGAGCATGTCTGAGAAGGCGTCCCGTATTGAGCCCAGACCGAGCACGTCGAGGGTGCTGGGCTCATCGAGCGAGCGCAGGAGGGTGCTCACGCGCTCACTTGCGGCTGCATCGAAGTCAAGCCAGCCCGCTGACGAAGCTGGCGCGTAAGTGTTCATCAGTTCCAGTCAAGCACCGATGTACGACAGGCGACCGCCATGCGGCACGTTGAACGTCTTGACGGAGGGACTGAGGGGAAGAGGTTGAGCAGAGATGAACCCGGCCTATGGCGATCAGGCGACCTTGAGAGCGCTCGCTTGCCCACACCGGCACCAGGAGACAGTGATATTTAGATATTATTCAGCCCTATTTGTCATACCCCCTGCATATGGTTGCCGGCATGGAATTGATAGTCGATTCGGGTCGGGTGACGTGCGCTCGGGGCGGGGCTTGCGTCGGGGATGCCGCGCTGGGCTCGTTGAGCGACGCGGAGCTCACCGAGCGGCTGGTGCAGCTGGGTCGGCAGCGGTCCCGGACCGACGCCATGCTGGCTGAGACCGCCGCGGAGATGCACCGGCGTGTGGGCGGGCGGGGGGCGGCGGCGATGATGCGCGAAGGGCTGCATGTCTCGGCGCGCCAGGCCACCGCCGATGTGGAGCTGGCCGCGTCGCTGGATGAGTTCCCCGCGACGCTGGATGCTTTGCGTGCCGGGGAGATCACTGTGGGCCATGCCCGGGTGATCGCCAGGGTGGGCGCCGACCCCGAACACGCCGACGAGCCCGCCTTGTTGGAGATGGCCCGGGGCTATCCGGTGGACATGTTCGCCCGTATGACCCGCCAGTACATGAGCACCCAGGACTCCAGCGCCGAGCACAGCCGCCAGCGCCAGAACCGGTGGGCGTCGCTGGTGCAGGATCCCGACGGGTCATGGCGGCTGTCGGCGTACTACGACCACTGCACAGGCAAGCGCATCAGCATGGCATTCGAGCAGATGGTGCGCACCTACCGCGACGGCGAGGGCCCCCACGAGCGGGTGACCTACCAGCAGCGCCGCGCCGACGCTTTGGCCAACTTGATCACCGGCGAGGGAGCTTTCGGTCGCCCCAAGACAACGATGTTGGTGATTGCCGACTACGACGCCGCCTCACGCGAGCTGCGTGACCTGCGCTATGACGACGGCCTGCCGGTGCCCGCCGATCAGATCGCCCGCATCGCCGCAGAGGCGAAGATCCTGCCCGCTGTGTTCAGCGCCGAGGGCGACCCGCTGTGGCTGGGAAGAACCCAACGCGACGCCAGCGCTGGCCAGCGCATGGTGCTGGCGGCCCGTGACGGCGGCTGCGTCAACTGCGGCTCCCCAGTCGAAGGAACCGAACCCCACCACATCGAATGGTTCTCCCGCGGCGGCCCCACCGACATTGACAACCTCGCCCTGCTGTGTGAACGCTGCCACCACCTGATTCACGACGACAACTGGCAACTCCACCGCAACAACGGCCGACACAGACTCCAACCACCGGCACATCCCCGGCCCCAGCCCGGACCCGCTCCCGGCCCGGCTGCCCGTGCAGAGCAGAACCTCGTCCTGCGAAACTGACGGTGACCTTGCGCGCTCTGGGAGTGGTCCGACGGGTTCCACGCTCTGCCGCCTTGGCCGCGCCAGCCCTGACAGCGACGGCGATGGACCCTATGATGCCGGTGCAGTGTCAACCTTCGGGACCGTGGCGACTGGCCCTCGAACCCAGGCGCAGCGGTCGAGGCGCCGCGGTCGGGAGTTGCGTCGCCCCGTGATCGCCCTGATGGCGACGGCGCTGCTGGTGGCCGCTTGCTCGAGCGAATCGGGCCCCGGGGCCGTTGAAGATCAGGCCGACGCGAATGGGGGCGAGCACGAGGAGGCTCCGATCACCGTGGCGCCCGACCGCGAGGCTGAAGGCGAAGCGACCACGGGGGCGACCCTCGACGATTCCAAGGTCGAGGCTCCGAGCGCTGCTGAGGAGGTGGGGGATCCTGGCGGCGCGGAAGCGCCCACCTCCACCATCGACGTACTGGACGACGCGGGACGCGCTGAAGAGCCGCCCACCTCCACGACCTCCCCGGCGGAGCAACCCGAGGTGGACGAGGACCAGCCGATCCCGGCTGCGGAACAACCCGAACAGCCGGTCGAGCCCGAACAGCCGGACCAGTCTGGAGAAGTAGTAGAGCCCCAAGAGCCGAGCGAGTCAGAAGAGCCCGAGCAGATCGAGGGGCCCGAGCAGATCGAGGGGCCCGAGCAGCCCGAGCCGGAGCCTGTCGAGCCGACCCCGATAGCCGAGGTCATCGTCTCGGGCTCGCCCGCGCCCGAATGGCCGTTCCGCGGGCTAGTGGAGACTGACTTCATTTGGGACTCCGACGTCTACGTCATTCGATACCTCAGTTCCAGGGATCGGACCATCACCGAGACCACGGTTACAGGATTGATCCATAACGGCTATTGGTATGGTCAGATAGGCAGCGTGAGCGAGGCGGGCGTCACCGTCTCAGCGACACGCGGCTCCGAACGTGTTCAAATCGTGTTGCCCTGGGGTGAGACCGCCACGGTTGTGCCGCGAGGTCAGTACCCCGACGGGGATGCCTCATGGCAGGACATCCGGCTGTCCGTCACGAGCTTGACGCACGGATACGTCATTGGCGGCACGCCGTTCGACGTCAGTGTTCACGGCAACGGCGTGCGTGTTCAAGCTGGCGAAGCAGCCGCCAATTACGAGTACTACTCCGGTGATGGCGACCCACCGGAGAACCCCGAGCTGTACGGCGGCGCCCTTGACTCCTGGACCGACGTGTACTTCATGGGCACTGACGGCGAGTTTGTGGCATTCGCGACCAAGCCCTACGAGCCGGCCGGTGCTCTGCCGACCGCGTACCTGCTGTCGATGCGCACCGGTGAGGTGTTGGCGTGCGGACTCTCGGGCTATGACCTCGTTCTGGTTCAGCCGCCGCACGAGGGACTCCTAGTGGAGCAAATCACACTGCCGAACAACCGCCAGCTTCACTCTGATGAGCAGTGCGGTGAGCGGTCGGCGAGCCTGGCCGAGCTCTGGGGGTCGCTGCCGCCGTCAGGGGCGCCATACCCCCCGAGACAGCCGGGACCCGAGCCGGCGCCCCTGCCGCTCGCGACCGCGCCACCGTGGCCGTTCCGGGGTGCCGTGCTGGCGTTGCAGCGATACGCCCCGACCAGCTTCAGTTACGAGACGGTGCTGCAGTACTATTCCTCCGAGGACGGCTCGGTCACCGAGCTCGTGTTCGGACCGATGCGCACCCTCAGCAGGGACCTTGCCATCGACGCCAACGAGCACGCGGTGGAAGTGTCACGGTACGGCTGGGCGGTCAGGGTCCCCTGGGGTGAGGTGGCCCAACTCTTGGAGGTGGATCTCAACCGACCCAGAACCGCCCGCGCCACTGCCTTCCCGACGCTCCTACAGTTCGGCCCGAGCCACGCCGAACTTGAGATCGAATCGGTCTATGCCCACGCGCTAGTCACCCGGTTCTCGGCGCCAAGGGAGCAGTCCTGGTACGTCTGGTCTGCGCCCGATGAGAGCCGGATCGACACAGAGCTGGAGATCAGCAGCAGACCGCCTGTCTTCCCGTTCTGGCTGCGTGGGACCGACGGGCGTATCGCGGCGATCAGCCAGCGAGGTTCCGGCGAGGACTGCGCATACATGTGCAGTCCAGTGCTCACGGTGCTGATCTCGCTCGAGACGGGGCAGGTGCTGAGCTGCGGCTGGGAGTCCGACGGCGTCCATGCGCTGGTCTTCGTAGCGCCGACCGGTTCGAACATGACAAGCAATTTGACCCTTCCGCCGTCCGGTTGGCTCGACCCTAGCCAGTGCTACACCCATAGGACTGACGCATTCGGTAACTGCTCGTGGTTGGCTTACAGCAAGGACGAGCCGAGATGCAGCCGTCACTTCGAGTTGGCCCCGCTGTCCGACGGCATCGCCGAGGTGTCGTTGGTTCCGGCCCGCATACAGGTTGACCTGGACCGGCGGAGGCTGCTGATCCAGCCCGCGCTCAGCGGGTGAAGATGAGTTGGAACTCCATGATGCCGTTGTCCTCGACCGAGACGACTATGGGCGCGGTGGGAGCACGGACGCCGTAGTCGCTGAAGACCACATGGCTGGATCCGACAGCCACGATGGTGTCACCCACGAGCTGGGCTTGCAGGTCGAACACGGCGGTGTTGGTGACTCCCTTGATGGTGAGTTCGCCGTGGACCGAGCCCGAGAAGGCCTCTCCTTCGGCCATCCCGGCGGGCAGCTCGACCGGCGCGGTGAGCGTGAACGTGGCCAGCGGAAACTCGTTGGTGTTGAGAGCCCGGCGGACTTGGCCGTCGCGGCTGCCGTTGTCGGTCTTCAGTGTGGACATGGTCACCTCGACCGTGGCCGCCACCAGCGCGGTGCCGGTCAGCTCCATCGATCCGGACACGTCCGCGGTTCGTCCAACTGCGGTGAAGTCGCCGATCCCGCCGGCCAGCACCTCGTTCACCCGGAACCCGGCGAAGCTAACCACAGGCTCGCCCTGCAGGTCGACAGTGCCCTCGGCCACCTGCGCGGCCCATACCCCGGCCAGGCCGCCCACCGAGTCGGTCGTCTGGTCGACCGATGCCGTCTCGGCGCCGGTGTCTTCGGTGTCTGTCGCGGTCTCGATGCCGGTGGCCGGAGTGTCGTCGTCGGTGGTGTTCGATGTCGTGCCGACGTCTTCGCTGTCGTCGGGGGCTGGGCTGTCGTCAACGGATGTTCTGGCGGACGGCGTGTCGGTGCTGTCGCTGCTGGCCTCGGCCGCTTCGATCTGGGCCACGGTCGTTCCCAGATCGACGGCTTCGGGAGCCTCGTCCCGCTGGAACCACCACAGCAGCCCGGCCACCACAGCCAGCACGACCACCGCAGCGACGGTTACGACGATGCTCCTCAAGCGCCTGGTCATGTGGGGCTCTCCTTGCTGTCCTGCCGGTTCGTTCTAGCCGGCCGCGGCCATCTCGCGGGCGACCTCGGTTGCGGCGGCCACGGTGGCATCGATCTCTGCTTCGCCGTGGGCCAGTGAGGGGAAGATGGCCTCGTAGGCACCCGGCGCGAAGGCCACGCCGCGCCGCAGCATCCCGTGGAAAAAGGGGGGATAACGACCGTTATCGGCGGCCTTGCGGGCTTTGTCGAAGTCGGTTGGCGGGTCCTCCGCGAAGAACAGGCCCAGCAGCGGGCCCACGCGCGGCAGCACCGCGGCCACCCCGGCCGCGGCGAAGGCTCCGGCCATCCCCTCCTGCAGCGCCCTTGCCCGGGCCTCCAAGTCCCGATGGGCGTCGTCGTCGAGCAAGCCCAGCACCGCCAGTCCGGCCGCGGTGGCCAGCGGGTTCCCCGACAGGGTGCCGGCCTGGTACACGCCGCCCAGGGGCGCGAGCCCAGACATGATCTCGGTCGATGCGCCGAAGGCGCCCACCGGCAGCCCGCCCCCGATGACCTTGCCGAAGCACCAGATGTCGGGCTGCACTCCGTACCACTGGGCGGCCCCGCCCCGGCACAGCCGGAATCCGGTGATCACCTCGTCGAACAGCAGCAGGGCGTCGACCTCGTCGCAGGCGTGGCGCAGGCCCTGCAGGAAGCCGGGCTGCGGCGCCACCAGGCCCATGTTGGCCGCCACCGGCTCCACGCACACCACCGCTACCGTCTCGTCGAGCTCGGGGACCACGTTGTAGGGGGCGACGATGGTGTCGGCCACCGCCCCCGCGGTCACGCCCTCGGATCCGGCCAGGCCCTGCTGGGCCACACCTGAGCCTCCCGCCACCAGCAGGGAGTCGCTGTGGCCGTGGTAGCAGCCCGCGAACTTCACCACCGTCGGGCGCCCGGTCACGCCCCGGGCCAGCCGCACTGCCGACATCACCGCCTCGGTGCCGCTGTTGGTGAGCCTCACCATCTCCAAGCCCTCCACCCGGGCGCACATCTCCTCGGCCATCAGCACCTCGTCGCGTGTGGGTGCCCCGTAGCTGGTGCCTCGCCCCGCCGCCTGCCGCACGGCCTCGACCACTACAGGGTGGGCGTGGCCGCAGATGCCCGGGCCGTAACTCTGCACGTAGTCGATGTAGCGACGACCTTCCACGTCGTACACGAACGGGCCGGAAGCCTCGGCCACGAAGTAGGGAGTGCCCCCCACCGACCCGAAGGCCCGCACCGGCGAGTTGACCCCGCCGGGAATCACCCGCTGGGCCCGCTCGAACAGCGCCTCGTTGGTGTCGGCCCCGCTCGCGGTCATCGCACCGCCTCACCAGAACTCGGTCGAGAAATGCGCCCTATAGGCACAAAATCAGCACCGAGATTCTGTGGAGGGTCGCTGCGGCGGCCGCCCGGCTGCGGGCTGCTCGCCCCGCTAGCGGTGTCAGTCTCGACGGTGCTGTCCCCGCCGGCGCTCATTGCATGGCCTGGGCCAGGCGGCGGGCGAAGTAGGTGAGCACCACGTCGGCGCCGGCCCGCCGGATGGCGAGCACGTGCTCGTGCGCCACCGCGTCGAGGTCGAGCCAGCCCCGCTCGGCCGCGGCGCACACCATGGTGTACTCGCCCGATACGTGGTAGGCGGCCAGCGGCACGTCGAAGGTGCGCCGGACCGCCGAGATCACATCGAGAAAGGCCAGCGCGGGCTTCACCATCACCATGTCGGCGCCCTCGGCCACATCCAGGCGGATCTCCTCGATGGCCTCCCGGGCACCGGCCACGTCCTGCTGGTAGGTCCGGCGGTCGCCCCCGCCCGCGATGGTCACGCCCACCGCGTCGCGGAACGGCCCGTACAGCGCGGTGGCGTACTTGGCCGAGTAGGCGAGGATGGCGGTCTGCTCGAAGCCCGCGCCGTCGAGGGCACCCCGGATGGTGCCGACCTGGCCGTCCATCATCCCCGACGGGGCCACGATGTCAGCCCCGGCGACAGCCTGGGCCAAAGCGATGCGGGCGTAGACCTCGAGGGTGGCGTCGTTGTCCACGCCGCCGCGGCCGTCGAGCACGCCGCAGTGGCCGTGGTCGGTGTACTCGTCCATGCACAGATCCGCGATCAGCACCATGTCGTCGCCGAAGTCCGAGCGCAGGTCGGCCAGCGCCACCTGCACGATCCCGTCGGGATTCCAGGCCTCCGAGCCGATGTGGTCCTTGCGCTCCGGCACGCCGAACAGCACCACCGCCCCGATCCCGAGGGCGTGCAGCTCGGCTACCTCGGCCCGCAGCGACTGGCGGGTGTGCTGGAACTGCCCCGGCATCGACACGATGGGCTGCAGTTCGTCGATGCCCTCGCGCACGAACAGCGGCGCGATGAAGTCCGCGGGGTTGAGCCGGTGCTCGGCCACGAGCCGCCGCAGGGCCGGAGTCCGGCGCAGCCGACGCATGCGCCGCTGCGGGAAGTTCACCCCGCGAGACTACCCAGCGCCGTCGGGCGCCAGCCACGACCGGGCGTGGCGGACCAGTGCGGCGACGACTCCGTCGATGGTGTGCTCGGCGGCCTCCACCGTGACTTCCAGGCCGTGCTCGGCCGCGGTGGCCGACGTGGCCGGGCCGATGGACGCCACCAGGGGCGGGACCGCTTCGGCGCCGAGTTCGGCCACCAGGCGCTTGACCGTCGACGACGACGTGAACACCACACCGTCGGAGGCGGCCGCCGCCCGGCGCTGGTCGTCGCTGAGCCGGGCGGCCACGTTGCGGTAGGCGGCCACGTCCAACACCTCCCATCCCGCGGCCCGCAGGCTGTCGGGGAGCACGGGGCGGGCCACCGCGGCCCGGGCCAGCACCACGAGGCTGCCGCGTTGCGGATCGGGGGACGGGAACGCCTGCACCAGGCCCTCGGCAATCGACCGGTCGGGCATCAGGCGCACGGTCAGTCCCACTCCCGCGGCCCGGTCCGCGGTCCCCGGTCCGATGGCGGCCACGTTCACTCCGTCGGGCAGCGGTCCGACGGCCGCGGCCCGCTCCGCGCCGTTGGGGCTGGTGACCACTAGCCAGTCTCCCCGGCTGAGCCGGGCCAGCGCGGCCCGCAGCGCGGCACCGCCGTCCGCGGGGTCCGTGATGGCGATCACCGGGGCGCTGACCACCTCGGCGCCGACCGCGGCCAGACCGTCGGCCAACGTCTGAGCCTGCTCGCGGGGCCGGCACACCACGATCCTGAGCCCGGCCAGCGGCTTGGGCGCATGGGGCCGGGGCCGCCGCGGGCTCATCGGGCGGTCCCCAGTCGTCGCGGGCTCATCGGGCGGTCCCCAGTCGTCGCGGGCTCATCGGGCGGATCCCAGTCGTCGCTGGTTCATCGGGCGGATCCCAGCAGCGCCCGGCCGCCGCAGTCGTCCAGCAGGTGCCGGGCCACGGCGCGGCCCAGGGTCTCGGGGTCGCGGCCGCGGCGGGTGTCACGGATCAGCACCCCGCCATCGAGCGACGCCAGCAGGCCCGTCAGCTCCAGGGCGTCGCCGGAGCCGGTGGTGGCGTGAGCGCCCGCGGGCAGGCTGCAATCGCCGCCCAGCTCGGCCAGGAAGGCCCTCTCCGCGTCGACGGCCCGCCGGCTCGGCTGATGCTCTATGGCGATCAGCGTCTCGAGCACTGCCCGATTGTCGGCTCGGCATTCCAGCGCGATGGCTCCTTGCCCGACCTGGGGCACGAAGACGTCCGGCTCGAGTACGTCGAGCACCTCCGGCGCGAGTCCCAACCGGTGCAGAGCCACCGCGGCCATGACGATGGCGTCGAAGGCGGCTGCCCGCTCCAGCCGGGTGGCGATGTTGCCCCGCAACTCCGCGAAGGCCAGGTCAGGCCGCAGCCAGGCGAGCTGGGCCTTGCGTCTCGCCGAGCCGGTGGCCACCGTCGCGCCGGGCGGCAGCTCGTCGAGCGCTGCGCCCACCAGCGCGTCTCGGGGATCGCCGCGCCTCGGCACTGCCGCCAGCACCAGGCCCTCGGGCGTCGACGACGGCAGGTCCTTGGCCGAGTGCACCGCGATGTCGGCCCGGCCGTCGAGCACCGCGGCCTGCACCTCCTTCACGAACACGCCCTTGCCGCCCATCTCCGCGATGGGCGTGTCGGCTCGGCGGTCCCCCGCGGTGGACACCACGACCGGCTCCGTCGCAACCCCGCAAGCCTCGGCCAACAGCCCGGCCACGATGCCGGTCTGACAGCGGGCCAGAGCACTGCCCCGGGTCGCGGCCCGCAGCACCACAGCGGTCACGGTTCCGGCGTTAAGAGGCCGAGCGGACAGGCCGGAGTTTCACGAGCATTTCGCGAGGCGCTGAGCGAGGCCGTGGCCCGAGCGGCCCGTGAGCGCAGCGAACAAGAGCGGGAAGCAGTAATGCTGCACCATAAGGGGGTGACCCATCCGCGCGGCCCCTACAGGTCGAACAGGTCGCGCAGCGCCTCGGCCAGGCGGTCGCCCCGGGCGTGGCCGGCCGCGTCCTTGAGCCTCACCGTCGGCTCGTGGAGCAGCTTGTTCACGACGCCGTGCAGCAGAGACTCCACCGCGGCGCGCTGAGCGGGCGAGAGATCAGCGAGGCGGGCCGCATGGCGGTCCAGCTCGCCCGCGCTGAGCCGGTCGGCGCGGCCCCGCAGGGCCGCGATGAGCGGTGCGACCTCCCGGGCCGACGCTTCGGCCAGGTAGAGCTCCACCTCGTCATCGACGATGACTCGCACCGAGTCGGTCTCCTGGTGGCGGCCTGCCCGTTCCTGCTCCACGAATGCGCCCAGGTCGTCCATGTCGAGCAGGGTCACGCCGGGCAGTCCCCGAGCGTCGGGGTCGACGTCGCGGGGCACGGCCACGTCGACGATCAACAGCTCTGCACCGTTGCGCCGGGTCATGACGTCGTCGATGTCGCTGTGCTCGAGGACTATGTCGGTGGCCCCGGTGGTGGTGATGGCCACGTCGGCGCCCACGAGAGCGGAGTCGAGGTCGGCCAGGGCCACGGCCCGCCCGCCGCACAGCCGCGCCGCGGCCACGGCCCGCTCCGGTGTGCGGCTGGCCACCGCTATGTCGCGGGGGTCGGCGTCGGCCAGGGACTTGAGGGTGCCGGCAGCCACGTCGCCCGCGCCCAGCACGAGCACCCGCCGGCCGGCAAGGCCTCCGAGCCGCTCGGCGGCCAGGGCCACCGCGGCATGCGACAGCGAGGCGATGCCCCGGGCGATGCCGGTTTCGGAACGGGCCCGCTTGCCGGTCTCCACCGCCCGGCGGAACAGGGGCTCGAGCACCGCGCCGACGGTGCCCTCGGTTCGGGCGGCCTGCCATGCGTCGCGTACCTGGCCCAGCACCTCGTGCTCGCCCACCACTACGGAGTCGAGCCCGGCGGCCACGCTGAACAGGTGCCGCACCGCGTCGGCGTCGTGATGGGAGTAGAGCTCGTCGCCGACGGTCTCGGGGGGCAACCCCGAATGGCGGGCCAGCAACTCCCGGATGTCCGCGTAGCCGCCGTGGAAACGCTCGGCGTAGGCGTAGACCTCGATGCGGTTGCAGGTGGACAGCAGCACCGACTCGCTGAGATGCTCGGCCGTGGCGAGGTCGTGGAGGGCCTTGGGGAGGTCATCGGGCGCGACCGTCATCCGCTCGAGCAGGCCGAGCGGCGTGGAACGGTGATTGCATCCCACGACTACGAGCGACACTGGATCGGATGCTATCGCCGCCAGGCGGGCGGCGGTCGGGTCAGCGGGCCAGGAAGAAGAGCTGCAGTACCCCGGCCACGACGATCACGGCGAGCAGCGCCACGATGACGATGGTGGTTCCCGGTCTCATTGCTGGCCCCCCTGATCGTGCCGACCGGTGGACGCTCCGGTCCGGCGGCTCAGCCCCACCGGTGTGGTCACGACCGGCGGGCTGCCAGTCTGGCGCTCTGTGGCCGACACCGTGGTGAGGCGCACCTCGGCTCCCTCGTGAAGCCCGAGCTCGTCGGCTGCGGATCGTCTCGGCAGGGCCAGCGACACCAGCCCGCTCGAATCGGTGATCAGGCCGACGCGGCCCGGTTGCACGTCGGCGTAGGCGCGGGCCCGTTCGGCCGTCCGCAGATCGTCGCCGGCCGCTACTTGCAGCGGCGCCCCGGCCGCGGCCATCTCGTCCACTTCGGCGGGTTCGACGTTGAGTTGGCAGTTGCCGAAGCGGTCCACCCACAGCACTTCGGCCACCAGGTCGTCGCCGTCGCGGTGGCTGACCGGCAGCATGCCGGGCGTCAGCGTGGCCGGGTCGATGGCCGGCCCCAGGGTGCCGAGGGGCACCCCGCAGCAGAGATGGGCGGCTGCGGGGGCGAACACGTCACGGCCGTCGAACGTCGGTCCCAGCTCAGGTTGGGTGTCGAGCCGGAGGTCGGGGTTGGCTATCTCCACGGCTCGGCTGGCGCCGCCGACGAGGGCGACCGCGGGGGCCAGCAGCCCGTTGTCCGGTCCGACCAGCACCGAGGCGCCGTCCCCCACCTCCACCGCCACCGGGCGGCGGTCGGTGCCCACACCGGGATCAACCACTGCCAGGACCACGCCGGGCATGAGATACTGCGCGGCCCGGGCCAGCGCCAGCCCACCGGCCCGCACGTTGAAGGGCGCGATGCCGTGGGTCACGTCCACCACCCGCACATGGGGCGCTATGGACGCGACAACCGAGTGCACCACCCCGACGAACTCGTCGTCGTGGCCGTAGTCCGACAGGAACGAGACCGTGTCGTAGTCGTGGCCGGAGCCGGCCGATGCCGATGGGGTCACTGGCCCAGCTCGCGGGAGCGCCGTGTGGCTGCGTCCACCACCCGGTCGATCAGGCCCATGAAGTCGGCGTCGTCGAGCACGGCCAGGCCTGCGGCGGTGGTGCCGCCTGGGGAGGTGACGTTCTCGCGTAGGCGCCCAGGGGCCTCCCTGGACTCGGTCAGCAGGGTCGAGGCCCCCAGCAGCGTCTGGCGGACCAGGGCGTCGGCTACCGCCGGGTCGAGGCCCTGTGCGATGCCGGCGGCCCGCAGCGCCTCGGCCAGCCGGAACAGGTAGGCGGGTCCGCTGCCCGACAGGCCGGTCACTGCGTCGAGGTCGGCCTCGTCGACCACAACCACTGTGCCCACCGCCTCGAGGATCCGGCGGGCCCACTCCAGGTCTTCCGACGACGCCGCTGATCCGGGCGCGATGGCGGCTGCACCCTGGCCGACCAGAGCCGGTGTGTTGGGCATGGCCCGCACCACCGGAGTTCCCGCCGGCAGGCCGGCCTCGATGGCGTCGGTGCGCACCCCGGCCGCGATGCACAGCACCCGTCCGGTGCCGGCCGCGGCCAGCGCAGGCAGCACCGCGGCCACCACGTCGGGCTTCACCGCGATCACCGAGTCCGTCCCCGGGACCGGCTCGCTCGACACCGACACCCCCGGCACCGCGGCCAAGACCGCGTCCTGGCGTGAGGGGTCGGGCTCGACCACGTGGAGCTCGTCGGCGGAGGCCCAGCCGCTGGCCGTCAGGCCCACCAGCAGGGCCTCGCCCATCTTGCCGCCACCGATCACCTGCACCCGGACCATGGCGATCATGCTAAGAGGCCGAGCGGATAGGCCGCGGCTCGCGAACGAATCCGCGGGCTGTGAGCGGCGTGCTGTCTTTGGTGTCCCGAAATCTGTAGAGAAACGCGTCGTATGCGAGCACAATCCGTGCAGATTTGGTGAGAGACCACAGACCCATCGGTGGATTCAGGCTAAGGGGCCGACACCGGGGGGCGATCAGGCTCTGACGCCTCGTATGGCGCGGCCGGTGGTGCCCGCGGGCAGCAGGCCCGCATGGGCGTCGGCGTCGGCTCGCAGCACGGCGTAGAGATTGTCGGCCATGGGCATCACTCGGTCGATGTTGGTGTCGACGTGCAGCATCATCGACTCCTGTGTCGCCGCGAGCGCTTCGTCGGTGCTGAGTCGCAGCTCGTGGAAGAGGTGGACCCGTTTGGGGTCGGCTCCGGCGACCGTGGTGTCCACCGCCAGCGGAGTTTCCGGGGCCAGCTCGTCGAGGAAGGTGATGTGGGTCTCCACCGTGTAGAACGAGCCGCCGGTCGCGGTTCGGTAGTGCTCGTCGAAGCCCATGCGGATCAGGTACTCGTCGCTGGCCATGCCGAACACGACGCCGTAGAAGCCCTCGCTCATGTGGCCGTTGTAGTCGATCCACTCGTCGAGAACGGTGCCCGACCAGATGCGCAGCGCGGCACGCTCAGTCATGGCCGCGAGTCTAGAGAGCCCGGCTCTTGCACGATTCGTCAGTAGTGATGCTCGATATTGGAGTGCAACTACTGAAAGATCCGGAAATATCCAGCGGAGGGGTCAGAACAGCGTCAAGTACTGGTTGACCTCGGAGGGGGTGACCTCATGGTGGTGGGCCAGGAACTCGTCGCGCTTCACCTTCACGAAGTAGTCGCGGTAGGGGCCCTCGGCCGTGTCGCCCAGGCCCCGGGCGATCACGTCGCACGAGGCGAGCCGGTCGGCGGCGTGCAACAGCGTCGGCGGCAGTGCCTTGATGCCCTTGGCCGCCACCTGCTCGGCTGACAGCGTGAACAGGTTGTCCATGTTGGGCTCGCCCGGGTCGACGTCGTTGTCGATGCCGTCGAGGCCGCAGGCCAGCGTGGCCGCGAACATCAGGTACGGGTTGGCGGCGCCGTCGCCCAGTCGGATCTCGATGCGGTCCGGCTCGGGCACGCGGATCATCTGGGTGCGGTTGTTGCCGCCGTAGACCGCGTAGGCCGGCGCCCAGGTGGCCCCCGAGGTGGGTGCGCCCACCCCCATGCGCTTGTAGGAGTTCACGATCGGGCACAGCACCGCCACGAGTGCCGAGGCGTGCTCGATGATGCCTCCCGTGAACTTGTAGGCCGTGTCGCTCAGGCCCAGGCCCTTGGTGTCGGGGCCACCGGGTCCGCCCCCGATGAACAGCGGCTCGTCGGCGTCGCTGGACCACAGGCTCAGGTGGATGTGCAGGCCGTTGCCGGTCTTGTCGGCGAACGGTTTGGGCATGAACGTGGCGTAGCGGCCGTCGCGCTGGGCCAGGGTGTGCACCATCAGCCGGAACAGGATGAGCCGGTCGGCGGTGGTCAGCGCGTCGGCGTACTGCCAGTTCTGCTCGTACTGGCCGTTGGCGTCCTCGTGGTCGTTGGCGTAGTTGCCCCATCCCATGGCGTCGAGGTTCTTGGACACCGCGGTGAGATGCGGCAGCATCCGGGTGAGGCCCTTGGCGTCGTAGCAGGGCAGCGGCATGTTGTCGCGGTCGTCGGCCACGGCGATCGAGCCGTCGTCTCGGCGCACCACCAGCGAGTACTCGGCCTCCACGCCGCACTTGAGCACGAGGTTGCGCTCGGCGGCGGCCGCGAGGGCCCGGCGCAGGATCACCCGGGGGGCGTACGGCCACAGCTCGCCCTCCACGGTGGGGTCGCACTGCATGGCGGCCACGTTGGGCTGCCAGGGCAGCTGCGTGTACGAGGCCGGGTCGGGCAGGGCCAGGATGTCGGGGCTGGAGGGGTCCTGGCCCATGGGGCCGGCCGCGAAGCCCGCGAACCCGGCTCCGTCGCTCATCAACCCCTCAAGGGCGCCGACGGGCACGAGTTTGGCGCACGGCTTGCCGTGCATCTCCACGAACATGGCGTAGATGAACTCCACGCCGTCGGCCTCCACCCGGCTGCGGATCTCGGCGAGTGCGTCCATGTGATTCCCCCTGTGGTCGTGCCGTGGTCGGCTGGGTCGCGGCAGCCGAGAGTAGTCAATCATCCACGGCCCGGGGAATCGGGCTCCTTCCGGCCGGCCGAAAATGTGCTGTTATGATGTAGCACCATGCGTACACAGATCGCTCTCGAGCCCGAACAGCACGCCATGGTCAAGCGCAAGGCCGCCGACTTGGGGATCAGCATGGCCGAGTACATACGTCGTCTCGTCGAACGCGACCTCGAGCGTGCCGAGACCCGTGCCGACATCTCTGCCATCTTCGGTATAGGCAACTCCGGTGGCAGCGACATCGCCGCCGAGGGCAAGCGTGCGATCGGGGAGGCGATCGAGGCGCACTGGAGAGAACGGACGACGTGACGGTCTTCGTCGACACCTCCGCGTGGTACGCCGCAGCGGACGCGGATGACGCGAGCCACGTTCGGGCTAGGGATCTCCTCGAGAGATTCGCTGGGAACCTGCTTACGAGCGATCACATCCTCGTTGAGACTTGGGCCCTGACCGCGACGCGACTCGGATCAGGAGTTGCCGAGATGCTGGTCAACGCGATTCGGCACGGCAGGGCACGCGTGGAACTGGTCACACTCGCCGATCTTGAGGTAGCGGCACAGATCTACGAGGCGTTCGAGGATCAGGGATTCTCACTGGCCGACCGGACGAGCTGGTCGATGATGCAGCGCCTGGGAGTGCACGACGCCATCGCCTTCGACCGGGGCTACTGGATTTTCCGGTTCGGTCGCGACAAACGGCGGGCCTTCACCATCCACACGTAGCGGGTCGTCGCAGTGCACAGCAGCGCGCCGCGGCGAAGACTTGACATGCCGGGCTCGGGCGGGAGTCGGGCGGCGCACTAGCGTGCGCGACTGGACTTCGAAGGGTTGTGGCCATCCGGGTGGAGGAGCGCTATGTGCGGGATCGTGGGCCTGTTCTGCAAGACCGAGACCCATAGGCACGAGTTGGGCCGGCTCACCGCGGTGATGCTGCGGGAGATGCGCGATCGGGGGCCCGACAGCGCCGGGTTCGCGTCCTACGACCCGGGAGTCCCCGGCCGCACCCGCATAACCGTGCTGGCCGAGGGGATCGAGGTGGACTGGGCACCGGTGGCCGCCGCGCTGGAGAGCGTCCTGGGCGCCGAGGTGACCGTTGCCGTGGTGCACGATCACGCCGTGTTCTCCACCGACGGCGACGGCCGGGCTGCCCGCCAGTGGATCATCGACAACGTGTACGGCGCCTCGGTGCTGAGCTACGGCACCCAGATCGAGCTGTACAAGGCGGTGGGCGACCCCGACCTGGTGGCTGAGCGCTACGACCTGGCCTCCCGCACCGGCACCCACGCGCTGGCCCACACCCGCATGGCCACCGAGTCGGCCGTCACCACCAACGGGTCGCATCCCTTCGCCACCGGGGCCGACACCTGCCTGGTCCACAACGGGTCGCTGTCGAACCACAACCGGCTGCGGCGCTTCCTCCAGTCTCGGGGCGAGTCGTTCCAGACCGAGAACGACTCCGAGGTGGCCGCCGGCTACCTGTCGTGGCGGCTGCGCTCGGGCGACACGATCTCGCAGGCGCTCGAGGCGGCTCTGGGCGACCTCGACGGCTTCTATACCTTCGCCATCGGCGTGGCCGACGGGTTCGCCATCCTGCGCGACCCCATCGCCTGCAAGCCCGCGGTGGTG
Source organism: Candidatus Aldehydirespirator sp. (assembly GCA_965219165.1). Taxonomy (GTDB): domain Bacteria; phylum Actinomycetota; class Acidimicrobiia; order Acidimicrobiales; family Aldehydirespiratoraceae; genus Aldehydirespirator. Next base: position 478,057 of record CBDCMW010000002.1, read on the forward strand.
GCCGAGACCGACGACTGGGTCGCCATGTCGTCGGAGTACCGGGCCATCGCCCGCCTGCCCGGCGCGGTCGACGCCGAGGTGTGGGAGCCCGAGCCCGGCCGCGTCTACACCTGGAGCCTGGCCGCGTGAACATGGCCGGTCACAGCTTCGACCTCGCGGCGGTGACGCGGCGCGAGCTGAACCGGGCCCTGCACGCCGCCGAGGACGGGGACTCCTTCGAGGTGGTCAACCCGCGGGGCGCCCACGCCGTGGCCTGCGGCATCACCGCGGACATCAATGTGGTGGTGCGCGGCTCGGTGGGCTACTACTGCGCCGGGATGCACCAGCGGGGCCGCGTGCTGGTGGAGGGCAACGCCAGCACCGGGCTGGCCGAGAACATCATGTCGGGGGTGGTGCGCATCGTCGGCAACGCCACGATGTCAGCGGGGGCCACCGGCTGCGGCGGGCTAGTGGTGGTGGGCGGCAACGCCGGCGCGCGCTGCGGGATCTCGATGAAGGGCGTCGACATCGTGGTCGGCGGCAACGTGGGCCACATGAGCGCCTTCATGGCCCAGGAGGGGAACCTCGTGGTTTGCGGGAGCGCGGCCGCCGATCTGGGCGACTCGATCTACGAGGCTCAGATATTCGTGCGAGGCGACGTGGATTCGTTGGGCGCCGACTGCGTCGAGAAGGAGATGAGGCCCGAGCATCTCGACACGCTGGCCGGGCTGCTGGCCGCGGCCGGCCCGACCGTGGACGGGGCGGACCCGTCGAACTTCCGCCGCTACGGATCGGCCCGTCGCCTCTACAACTTCACCATCGACGACGTGGACGCCTTGGAAGCCGCGAAGGAGGCCGCAAGCCGATGACTGCGACACCGCCGCACGACGGCCCCGGGTCGGCCGACGCCGCCGCCGCCCCGCCGTCTGGCCTCACAGCGCCCAATGGGGCCGAGCCGATCCTGGCGTCGGACCCCGGCTACTGGCATCTGCGGGAGTCGTACACGTTCGACCGCAGCGTCATCGCCGAGATCCGCCGGGCGGCCAACACCGGCATCTACCGGATCCGGGGCTGGGGGGCCAAGCGCCGCCTGCCCACCCTCGACGACCTGGTGTTCCTCGGTGCGTCGATGTCGCGCTACCCGCTGGAGGGCTACCGCGAGGCGTGCGGCACCGACGTGGTGATCGGCGAGGCCCGGGCCGAGCGGCCGGTGCGCCTCAAGATCCCGGTCACCATCGCGGGCATGAGCTTCGGCTCGTTGTCCGCTCAGGCCAAGGAGGCCCTGGGCCGGGGTGCCTCGGCCGCGGGCACGTCCACCACCACGGGCGACGGGGGCATGACCGAGGAGGAGCGCCAGCACTCCACGACGCTCGTGTACCAGTACCTGCCGTCTCGCTACGGCATGAACCCCGACCATCTGCGGGCCGCGGACGCCATAGAGGTGGTGGTCGGTCAGGGGGCCAAACCCGGTGGCGGCGGGATGCTTCTCGGCCAGAAGATCACGGCCCGGGTGGCAGAGATGCGCACCTTGCCCGAGGGCATCGACCAGCGCTCCGCCTGCCGCCACCCCGACTGGACCGGCCCCGACGACCTGGAGATCAAGATCGGCGAACTGCGCGAGATCGTCGACTGGCAGGTGCCGGTGTACGTGAAGGTGGGAGCGGCCCGCCCCTACTACGACACCGCGCTGGCGGTGAAGGCCGGCGCCGACGCCGTGGTCGTTGACGGCATGCAGGGCGGAACGGCCGCCACCCAGGACGTGTTCATCGAGCATGTGGGGATCCCCACTCTCGCAGCCATCGGCGAGGCGGTGAGGGCCCTGCGCGAGCTCGGCGTTCACCGGGCCGAGGTGAAGCTCATCGTCGCGGGCGGCATCCGCTCGGGTGCCGACGTGGCCAAGGCTCTGGCCCTCGGGGCTGACGCCTGCTCGATCGGCACGGCCGCCCTGATCGCCATCGGCGACAACGATCCGGAGTACGAGGCCGAGTATCGGGCCCTCGGCACTTCCGCAGGCTTCTGGGAGGATTTCCAGGCCGGCACCGACCCCGCCGGGATCACCACCCAGGACCCCGAGTTGTCGGCCCGCTTGGATCCGGTGCTGGCCGGACGGCGCCTGGCCAACTACCTGCAGGTGCTCACGATCGAGACCCAGATACTGGCTCGGGCCAACGGCAAGTCGCATGTGTTGAACCTCGAGCCCGAGGACCTGGCCGCGCTGACCGTGGAGGCCGCGGCTATGGCCAAGGTCCCCCTGGCCGGCACCGACTGGATCCCCGGCACCGCCTGACCGCCCGGCAGGGTCAGGCCTGCGCTAGCGCCCCGACGGGCACCAGCACAACGAGCCGATCGCGCGCTGCGTCGCTCAGCGTCGCCCAGACGGCGCGGTTGCCGCGGTCGAGCGCAATCAACGCTCCCGTGTCCAGCACCAGGGTGAGCATCAGTCAAGCGGAGTGAGAGCGGCTCGCGCCCATGCGAGTTCCTCTTCGGTGAAGGGGCCGTGCTCGGCCTCGAACTCGGCCACGGTCTCGAGCAGGCCGCGGCTCATCCGTTCGCGCTCTTCGTCGGTGATCGGCGGCATGGGGTCGGGGCCGAGGATGCCGGCGCCGATCTCGCCGGTTGGCTGGGCCTCACCCGGCGGCTGGGCGTCGCTCGGTGGCGGGGTGGTGCCCGCCGCTGGTTGTGGAGTCTCGGGTGGCGCGGGCCTGGTGGTGGTGGCGAGGTCTTCGGGAGCGGGGGGCTGGTTCATGGGGTTGCTCCTGGGTTGCGACCGCGGGCGGGGATGGTGAGGCCTCCTGGCCGTCGGGCTCGGCATTGAGTTGTGATAACATGATTATACATAGACATATCTGATGTTCACAACACGGTAGCAGGAATTGTGATCCGGTTCCTACGCCGTCAGTGCCATGCGGATCGAGAAGGGCTACCACGGCTGGCAGTTCGAGTCTGGTGTGGAGTACACGGGTGTTGAGGCCGCGGCGATGGCTAGAGTCCCGCTGGCCGGCACCGGCTGGGTGCCAGGCATAGGCTGATCCGACTGGGGCCGGGCGAGCCGGGCCGATCAATCGACGGAGGGGAGTTCGATGGCCGGAGGGCTGCCCGATCGGGCCCAGGTCGTGGTAGTGGGCGGCGGCATCGTCGGGTGCAGCGTGGCCTACCACCTGGCCCGCCGCGGCATCACCGACGTGGTCGTTCTCGAGCAGAACAAGCTCACCGGCGGCACCACCTGGCACGCCGCCGGCCTGGTGTCGCAGCTCAAGTCCACCCACAGCCTCACCAAGCTCGCCACCTACTCGGCCCGGCTCTACGAGGCCCTCGAGGACGAGACCGGCCAGGCCACCGGATGCCGCACACCCGGGTCGATCTCGGTGGCCGCCGACGCCGAGCGCTGGGAGGAGATCAGGCGGGGCGCGGCCATGGCCGTCTCGGTGGGCGTCGAGACACGCGAGATCGACATCGACGAGCTGCGCGAGCGCTGGCCGCTGATCCGCACCGACGACATCGTCGGCGCGCTGTACATCCCCCGCGACGGCCACACCTCCCCGGTGGACACAACCATGGCGCTGGCCAAGGGGGCCCGCAGCCGCGGGGCGCGCATCGTCGAGGACGTAGCGGTCACCGGACTGCGCACCGAGGCCGGTGCCATCTGCGGCGTCGACACCGAGCAGGGCAGCATCGAGACCCAGACCGTCGTGCTGGCCACCGGCATCTGGACCCGCCAGCTCGCCGCCCAGATCGGTGTGAACGTGCCGCTGCAGGCCTGCGAGCACTTCTACGTCGTCAGCGAGCCCCTCGGCCTGGACGCCGACACGCCGGTACTGCGCGACCCCGGCAACTACACGTACTTCAAGGAGGAGACCGGCAAGATCATGGCCGGCTTCTTCGAGCCCCGGGGCAAGGTGTGGAACCTCGACGGCGTCCCCCGGGACTTCTCGTTCGGCACGCTGGGCGAGGACTGGGACCACATCGGGCCGGTCTTCGAGCGGTCCATCCACCGGGTGCCGGCGCTGGGCGAATGCGGCATCCAGCTGTTCCTCAACGGCCCCGAGGCCTTCACCCCCGACGGGGTGTACTACCTGGGCGAGGCGCCCGAGGTCGACGGCTGCTTCGTGGCCGCCGGCTTCAACTCGGTGGGCATCCAGTCCGCGGGCGGGGTCGGCTGGGCTCTGGCCGACTGGATCGCGGACCGCCACCCGCCCATGGACCTGTCGTCGGTGGACATCCGCCGGGCCTTCGAATTCCAGGCCGACCCCGCCTACCTGGCTGAGCGCATCCCCGAGAGCCTGGGGCTGCTGTACGCCATGCACTGGCCCTTCTACCAGTACGAGAGCGCCCGGGGCCGGCGGATGTCGCCGCTGCACGACCGCCTGGACGCGGCGGGCGCGGTGTTCGGAGAGACCGCGGGCTGGGAGCGGCCCAACTGGTACGCCTTCGACGGCCAGGCCCGCACCTACGTCTACAGCTACGGCAAGCAGAACTGGTGGGCCAACGCGGGTGAGGAGTGCCGGGCGGTGCGGGAGCGGGTGGCGCTGTTCGACCAGACCTCGTTCGCCAAGTTCACCGTGGACGGACCCGACTCGCTCGCGGTGCTCGACGAGTTGAGCACAGCCCGCATCGACGTGCCCGTGGGCCGGGCGGTGTACACGCAGTGGTGCAACCGCGGGGGCGGCATCGAGGCCGACCTGACCGTGACCCGCATGGGACTGGACCGCTTCCTGGTGGTGACCGCAGCCGCGGCCCAGACCCGGGACTGGGCCCGCCTGCGCCGGGCGTGCCGTTGCCGAGCCGTGGAGATCGCCGACATCACCGAGCACTGGGCCATGGTCGGGCTGATGGGCCCGAAGTCCCGTTTCGTGCTCGCCCCGCTCACCGGCGCGTCGCTGACCAACACCGACTTCCCGTTCGGTGTATCGCAGCGCATCAATGTGGCCGGCATCGACGTGCTGGCGTTGCGCATGAGCTACGTGGGCGAGCTGGGCTGGGAGCTCTACCTGCCCAACGCGCATGCGGTGGACCTGTACGACGCGCTGATGGACGCGGGTGAGCCCCACGGTCTGGCCCTGGCCGGCTACCACGCCATGAACACGCTCCGGCTGGAGTCGGGCTACCGCCACTGGGGCCACGACATCACCGACGAGGACACCCCGATCGAGGCCGGACTGGGCTTCACGATCGGCTGGGACAAGCCGAACCCCTGGAACGGCCGGACCGCCCTGGAGGCCCAGCGCGACCGTCCCCGCAACAAGCGCCTGATCCAGTTCCGCCTGGAGCATCCCGAGCTGCTGTGCTATCACGACGACCCCATCCTGCGGAACGGTGAGCCCGTGGGCAGCACCACGTCGTCGATGTGGAGCTATGTCGAGGACCGCTGCCTGGCCATGGGCTACTTGCACCGCTCCGGCCGCGAGGGCGTGGTCCAGGACTGGCTCGACTCCGGCACCTTCGAGATCAGCGTGGGCGGCGAGCTGGTGGCGGCCACCCCGTCGATCCGCAGCTTCTACGATCCCCGCAACCAGAGAGTACGCCTGGAGGACGGCCCATAACGCACGAGGCCTCGTCGATCCCGGTTACGGCTGTCGGTCATGCGGTTGCGGCCGGGGGCAGTCTGGACCGGTAGATGTCCATGAGGCGGGGGAACCATCGACCCCAGAACGAGGTCGACGTCTCGTCGAGGGAGCGGTCGATCTCGGCTGTGAAGGACTGCATCAGTTGGGAATTGCTGAACAGCTCGCTGTGAGCGCTCACCGCTGAGTGGGCGGCCATGAAGGCTCGTCGGGCCCGCTTGCCGGCCCAGTCGGCGGAGAGGAACTCGGCTGGCAGCAGCGGATCGTCGCGAAGCACCCCTTCGGTGTCGACTATGGCAGCGAACATCAAGGCCGCGAGCCGGTCGCCGTCCGTGGCCGGGGCCTGCGCCGCGATGGACGTCAGTCGGTGCTCGATGGACGTGTAGCGATCGGCGAGCGCATCGAGCGACCAGAGCCGGTTCACGATGTCCGCGCGTCGCGAGTCGGTCCCAATCCGGATCGTTGGGGTGACGAGGCTGGTCACGGTCTCGGCCACGCCAAGGTGGAAGGCAAGTTGGCGCACGAAGGCCGAGAGGTCGTAGGCGTGTACGTAAAGGCCTGACTGCGCGGGCGCGGCGCCCAACTCGACGAGAAGGTTTCGGAGCGCGTCGCGCGCCCCCCGACGCCTCTCGGGGATCTCGAAGCTGGTGAGGTGCCAGCAGCCATCCCAGGGTTCGAGGTTCGCGTCGACTCGGTGCGCGAACGCTGTCCACGCGAGGTCGGCGTCGAGCGCGGCCCGCCCCGAGTCGGTCACGACGTAGTGCGCTGAACGCCCACGCCCGTCAACGCGGACCAGCAGTCCGTCTCGTACGACCCGGGCCAGGCGGTCCCTCATGGCCTTGTCGCTGTGTCCCGCGGCCGCGGCAACCGCGAAGAGCGGCGCGGCATCGAGCTTGCCGTCCGTGCTGATTGCCGACAACACGAGCGCGCGGGTGGGCAGGGTACCGCCCGGGACCGTGCTGGCGCCGGTCAGGGTGCCTCGCTTCTCATGATGGCGCACTATATCAACGGCCGTGGGTAAGTTGCGCCATTCACGCTAGGCTGGTGGGCGTGAACAGTCCCAGCCTGGCCTTCGACCCGGAGTGCGCGCTGCCCAACACTGCCTATCGGGATCAGGCGTTCCTCGCGGCCGAGATGGCCGGCATCTGGCGCGGCGACTGGGTATTCGTCACCACCGAGGACGCCGTCGCCGCGCCCGGCGACCAGCTTCCGGTCGTCATCGGCGACCAGCCGGTTCTGCTGCTGCGCAGCCAGGAGGGCGAACTGGTCGCCCTGTCGAACCTCTGCGCCCACCGGGGCACCCTGCTCGTCGAGCGACCGGCCAACGCCAAGCGCATCCAGTGTCCGTACCATGCCTGGACCTACAGAGACGACGGGCGGCTGGTCGCTGTGCCGTTCGCACCCAAGGACGCCATTGACAAGGCCGCGCATTGCCTGCCTGTGTATCGGGTGGAGTCATGGCACGGCTTGATCTTCGTGAGCCTCGACTCCGATGTCGAGCCGCTCACAGAGCGCTTCGCGGCCGTCGAGCCCCATGTGGCCGCACGAGGGATCGACGAGATGCATCACCGGTCGGACCACCAGGAGGCGCATGTGTGGGACTGCAACTGGAAGCTCGCCATCTTGAACGCGATGGAGAGCTACCACCTGTTCCAGGTCCACCCCAGGACGCTCGAGCCGTACACGCCCACCAAGGACGCCTACTACATCACGGGCTCGGCCCGGGCCACGGCCACAGGCGGCCGGAGCAAGGGCCAGGACGACTACCTGCTCGTCAGCCTGCCCCCCGGGTTCGTCGGCGTGTTCAGCGCGGGCAGCTTCGTCTGGCAGTCCGTGCACCCGATCGATGCCCACCGCTGCGCCGTGCGTACCGGCGGCGCCTTCGCCTCGCCTTCGCGCCGCCGCTCCGGCACCGGGTTCGTCGAGCGGATCACCCGGTCCGTCAGCGCGGCTGCGTACTCGCTGCTGGACTTCCTGCCAGAAGACAAGGCCATCTGCGAGCGGGGCCAGCGCGGTGCCATCGGCGATTTCGTGCCCGGCCGGCTTGTTCCCATGGAACGGGTCGTCGCCGACTTCGGCCACTACCTCAACTGGCGACTCAACAACGTCGAGCCGCCCGACGTCCACACGGAGATGAACCCATGATCCCCACCCGGAACGACTCGCGGCGGGCCGGTGCCGTCAGACTGTGGCCCACCTGGGTCGCTGTGACGGCGCTCTGGTCCTTGACCTTGACCAACCAGACCTGGGTCTACGCCCTGTTGTTCCTCGCATGGGGCGTCTACGACCTCGCCACCGGCGAGAGCAGCTTCATCCAGAGCGTCACCCGCCGCCAGCACCCGGTCACCTACTGGCTCGTCGTGTCGACCTGGATCGTGCTCGCCGCCCTGTGGATCGCCTACCCCGAATAGATGCCAGCCAATAGCGGCCGGTGGGGTTGCATCGACCGGGCAGGGCAGGATCCTGGCTGTCGGCCATCCCGGCGCCCATAGGGGCAGCGCCGCAACTATGCTTCCGGCTCGCCGCGGCCTGCCGACGCGGCGGGGTGCGGCGACATTCAGGAGGGGCCGTGACGCAAGAGGCGCGGTGCGTGATCATCGGCGGCGGGGCCATGGGCGTGGGCCTGCTGTACTACCTGGCCCATGAGGGCTGGACCGACACCATCCTGCTGGAGAAGGGCGAGCTGACCTCCGGGTCCACCTGGCACGCGGCCGGGCTGATCCCCAACTTCATCGGCGACCTGAACATGGCCAAGGTCCACGAGGAGGCGGTGGCCCTGTACCCCCGCCTGGAGGCCGAGACCGGGTTGTCGGCCGGCTGGCACGGCTGCGGCGCCATCCGGCTGGCCCGCACCGACGACGAGGTGGACTGGCACCGCTACGTGCACGCCATGCTCACCCAGGTCGGCATCGAGTCGGATCTCATCGGCCTGTCCGAGATCCGCGAGCGCCATCCGCTGCTCGAGGACCTCAGCGACGTGAAGCTCGGGTTCTACACCCCCAACGACGGCTGGACCGACCCTTCGGGCTGCACCAACGCCATGGCCCGGGGCGCCCGCAACCAGGGCTGCGAGATCCGGCGCCACACAATGGTCACCGACATGAACCAGCTCCCCGACGGGCGCTGGGAGATCATCGCCGCCCCCGGCGGCATGAGAGCGGCCGGCAACGGCAAGGACGCGGCCGACAGCTACCGGATCGTGTGCGATCACGTCGTCAACGCGGCCGGCCACTACGCACCCCAGCTCGGGGCCATGGTCGGGCTGGACGTGCCGATCGTGTCGGTGATCCACCAGTACCTGGTCACCGAGCCGATGCAGGCCATGATCGACCTCGGCTACGAGCCTCCCGTGACCCGCGACCCCAGGTCGTCGTGCTACTACCGCCGCGAGATCAACGGCCTGCTCGTCGGCCCCTACGAGATGTCCGATTCCAGGGTGTACGGGGTGGAGGGCATCGACTGGGCCCACGACTTCTATCTCACCCCGCCCAACGTCGACGTGCTCGAGGAGTGCCTGGAGTACACGGTCATGCGCATCCCGGCCTTCGCCGAGGCCGGCATCAAGCAGATCGTGTCCGGACCGATCACCCACACGCCCGACTCCGGGTATCTGATGGGCCCGGCGCCGGGGCTGCGCAACTACTGGCACTGCAACGGCGCCTCCATCGGCATCACCCAGGGTCCGGGTGCGGGCAAGTACCTGGCCCAGTGGATGGTCCACGGCCAGACCGAGATCAACGTCCGGGCAATGGATCCCCGTCGCTTCGGCGACCACAGCGGTCCCCGCTCGACTTTCGCCATCGCCAAGGCCCACGACGAGTACCACGAGATGTACCAGGTGCGCCTGCCCGGCGAGTACCGGGCCGCGGGCCGGCCCCAGAAGGCGACCCCCATCTATGACCGCCTCGACCGCCTGGGCGCGCAGTGGCAGGAGGTGTACGGCTGGGAGCGGCCCCAGTACTTCTCGCCCAACGGCGCCGGTGAGCGGCACTCGTTCCGTCGCTCCAACGCTTTCGACCCGGTCGGCGCCGAGGTGCGGGGCGTGCGCGAGCGGGTCGGGATCGCCGACATCACCGCGTTCGCCTCTTTCGAGGTGGCGGGGGCCGACGCGGCCGCCCTGCTCGATCGTCTGTCGGCCAACCGCCTGCCGGCCCGCGACGGCGGCATCCGGCTGGTCCACATGCTTACCGAGCTGGGCGGCATCGAATGCGAGATGACCATCGCCCGCCTCGCGCCCGACCGCTTCTATCTGACCTCGGCCATCATGGGCCAGAGCCACGACCTCGACTGGCTGGTGCAGCACGCGCCCAACGGCGCGGACGTGGTTCCGCACGACACCCTCTCGATCCTCGGCGATTCGCCCAATCGCAAGTTCCGGCACGAGGACCTGCAGATAAGCGACGTCACGGACTCCACCGGCATCCTCGCGGTGACCGGCCCTCGGGCCCGCGGCGTGCTCGCGCCGCTCACCGACGCCGACCTGGGCAACGAGGCGTTCCGGTGGCTGACCGCGGCCGCGATCACGGTGGCGGGCGTGCCGTGCCTGGCCCTGCGAGTGTCCTACGTGGGGGAGCTCGGCTGGGAGCTGCACTGCGACATGGGCCGTCTGGCCGAGCTGTACGACGCGCTCGTCGCTGCGGGCGAGCCCCACGGCATGGTCCACTTCGGCAGCTACGCCATGAACGTCATGCGCATCGAGAAGGGCTACAAGGCGTGGGGCTCGGAGCTCACCACCGAGATCACCCCGATCGAGGCCCGCCTGGAGCGCTTCGTGGACCTCAGCCGGCCCTTCGTGGGGCGCGACGCCACCGTGGCCCGCCGCGACCAGGCCGAGCCTCTGTCGATGGTGCTGGTGTACTGCGAGGTGGACGCCACCGACAACGACGTGCGGGGCAACGAGCCCGCCTTCGCCGGCGACGGCAACGTCATGGGCATCGCGACCAGCGGCACCTGGGGCCACACCGTGGGCCGCAGTCTGGCCTTCGTGTACGTGGCGCCCGAGTTCGAAGCGCCCGGATCGACGTTCGAGCTCGACCTGCTGAGGGAGCGCCGCACCGCGACCGTGCTGGCCGAGCCGGCCTACGACCCGGCCAACACGGCCCCGAGGGCCTAATCTGGGTCGAAATTGATGCAGTTGACCCCCCTGTAGGTGGAAAACTACGGCAATTTCGTGGAGATGATCGAGGAGACGGAGGGAGCGCTTATGGCTGACGGTACGGGCGGACGGCGCCGCAGCGGGGGACGGGCCGGCCGCATCGCGGCCCGCCAGGCGCCGCTGGAAGCCGATGAACGGCCAGTGCGGCCCGGTATGTCCGGAGGCAAGTTCGCGCCCCTGAGCGAGCCCGAGATGCAGCAGGTGTACGACACCGCGCTGACACTGCTCGAAGACATCGGCATGGGCTCGCCCATCGAGGAGTTCGTCGAGGTGGTCACGGCCGCGGGCGGCCACGTCGACGACGCTGGCCGGCTGCGCTACCCCAAGGGAGTGGTGGAGGCCGCCATCGCTACCGCGGCCAAGGAGTGGGTCTGGCACGGGTTCGACGACGACCGGTCCGTCACCGTGGGCGGCGACCGCGTCCACTTCGGCACCGCGGGCGCCGCGGTCCTCATGTACGACCACGAAATGGCCAAGTTCCGTCCGTCCACGGCGGTCGACGTGTACGACTGCGCCCGGCTGGTCGACACCCTCGACAACATCCACTTCTTCGTGCGCACCGTGGTGGCCCGCGACATGGAGGACGCCCGGTCGCTGGACCTCAACACCGCCTACGCCGCCATGGTCGGCACCTCCAAGCCCATGGGCACGTCGTGGTTCGAGCGCGAGCACGTGTACGAGGCGGTGGACATGTTCGACATGGCCCTCGGCGGGCCCGGCGAGTTCCGCAAGCGGCCCTTCGTGGCGGCCAACAACACGTTCGTGGTGCCGCCGTTGCGCTTCGCGGAGGAATCGGCTCGCTGCATGGTGGTCCAAGTCGAGACGGGCATGCCCATAAACCTGCTGTCGGCCGGGCAGGCCGGGGCCACCTCGCCCGCGGCGCTGGCCGGCTCGCTGGCCCAGGCCCTGGCCGAGTGCCTGGCCGCGCTGACCGCGGTGAACCTGCTGAGCCCGGGTCATCCCTGCGTGATGGGCATGTGGCCGTTCGTGTCGGATCTGCGCACCGGGGCCATGAGCGGCGGCTCCGGGGAGGAGGGCATCCTCAATGCGGCCGCGGCCCAGCTGCTCAACTGGACAGGCCTGCCGTCGGGAGTGGCCGCGGGCATGGCCGACTCCAAGATCCCCGACAACCAGGCTGGCTACGAGAAGGGCCTCAACGTAGCGCTGGCCGGCCAGGCCGGCGCCAACCTGGTCTACGAGTCGGCCGGGATGCTGGCCAGCCTGCTGAGCTGCTCGCTGGAGGCGCTGGTGATCGACAACGACATGCTCGGCTCGATCAACCGCACCGTGCGGGGCATCGAGGTCACCGAGGAGACGCTGTCGGTGCCGCTGATCGCGGACGTGGTGTCGGGCCCGGGCCATTTCCTGGGCTCGCCCCAAACCCTGGAGCTGATGCAGCGGGAGTACGTCTACCCGGTGATCGGCGACCGTGACACCCCCGACAACTGGATGGACGCGGGCAGCAAGGACTCCCAGGTCCGGGCCCACGAGCACGTGCAGCAGGTGCTGGACGAACACCACCCCGACCACGTCAGCGCCGAGGTGGATGCCCGCATCCGAGCCGCCTTCGCAATCAGGCTGCCGTAAGTTTCCCGCTCTTGTTCGCTGCGCTCACTGGTGCACCATTGTTGTGTCGGCGGCTGTGAGGCTGTCGATGCACCCCTGGTGCCTGCTGGGCCACGGCCTCGCTCAGCGCCCGCGTGATTCGTCGTGACCTGCGGCCTATCCGCTCGGCCTCTAGGCTCACCACCCAGGCACTCGATCCGGGAGGCACCATGAGGGTTCGCGTCGATCAGGAGGCCTGCCAGGGCCACAACCGCTGCTACATGCTGGCGCCCGAACTGTTCGATGTGGACGACGAGGGCACGGCTTTCGAGATCGGCGACGGCGAGGTGCCCCCCGAGCTTGAGGAGAAGGTCCCGGCTCGCGGTCCTCAAGCTTTCGACAACTGACCCCGAGTACGCGGTGGAGATCATCGAGGACTGATCTCTCCGCGGCTCTGGCTGCGCTAGCCGCGGGCTGCGGTCTTATCGACCCAACCCAGCTCGGCCTCCGGGCTGCGCTAGCCGTGGGCTGCGGGCCGGCCTCTAGCCGTGGGCTGCGGGCCGGGTCACCACCCAGGCACTCGATCCGGGAGGCACCATGAGGGTTCGCGTCGATCAGGAGGCCTGCCAGGGCCACAACCGCTGCTACATGCTGGCGCCCGAACTGTTCGATGTGGACGACGAGGGCACGGCTTTCGAGATCGGCGACGGCGAGGTGCCCCCCGAGCTTGAGGAGAAGGCCCGGCTGGCTTTCGACAACTGCCCCGAGTACGCGGTGGAGATCATCGAGGACTGTGTCTGGCTGCGCTAGCCGCGGGCTGCGGTCTTATCGGCTCGGCCTCCGGGCTGCGCTAGCCGTGGGCTGCGGGCCGGGTTAGTGTCGGCGTCCCTTGCGTGCGCAGGCCTACCAACAGGAGGGATAGTCAGCGTGTCGTCGCTTTCCATCAGAAATGTCGTCCTTGTCGGCCACAACGGCAACGGCAAGACCACTCTGGCCGAGGCCATGCTGTTCCGGGCGGGCGTGGTGGGCCGGATGGGCCGCGTCGACGACGGCACCGCCCACTGCGACCACGACCCCGAGGAGAAGGCCCGCCACCAGAGCCTGGCCTTGGCCGTGGCGTCGTTCGACTGGCGCGACCACAGGATCAACCTCATCGACACGCCGGGCTACACCGACTTTGTGGGCGAGGCTGTCAACGGCATGCACGCAGCCGATCTCGCGGTGTTCGTGGTGGACGCGGTGTCGGGTGTGCAGGCCCAGGACCAGGTCATGTGGCGCCACGCCGAGCGGTTGGGCCTGCCCCGCATGGTGTTCGTGAACGGCCTCGACCGGGAGCGCTCGTCGTTCGAGCGGACCCTGGACGACCTGCAGTCGCACTTCGGCTCCCATGTCGAGGCGGTGGAGCTCCCGCTGGGGGCGGAGGCGTCCTTCCACGGCATTGCCGATCTCGTGGGCGACGGCGCCCTCGACTACAGCAGCGGGCAGTCGGCGGCTGCTGCCATCCCCGACGACGTGGCCCCGGCGGCCTCCGACGGCCACACCCAGCTCTTGGAGGACGTTGTGGAGGGCGACGACGAACTGCTCGAGCAGTACTTGGAGGGGGTTGAACCCACCCAGGAGCAGCTTGAGCAGCTCATACACGAAGCGGTGGACCATCGCAGCGTGTTCCCGGTGCTGTGCGGCTCGGCGGCCAAGCCCATCGGCGTGGACCACCTGCTCGACTTCATCTGCCGGGTCGGTCCCTCGCCAGGTGACACCGGCCCGGTGACCGCGGTGCGAGGCGGCGAGTCGGTTGAGCTGGAGATGGACGGGTCGGGTTCGCCGGTGGCGCTGGTGTTCAAGACCCGCATCGACGACTTCCTGGGCCAGATCTCGTTCATGAAGGTGCTTTCGGGATCGATCCGCACCAACGACACGCTCGTCAACAGCCGCACCGGCGACAAGGAGCGTCTCCACAACATGATGTCGTTCACCGGTGCCGACCACCGCTCGGTGGATCACGTCGTCGCCGGCGACATCCTGGCCGTGACCAAGCTCGGCGATGTGCGCACCGGTGACACGCTCTCCAACGACGCGGCGCTGTCGGTGCCCATCACTCCGCCGCCTGCGCCGGTGTACGGGGTGGCGGTCCATGCTTCGGCCCCGGCCCAGGAGGACAAGCTGGCCTCGGCATTGCGCCGTTTCGCCACCGAGGATCTCAGCCTCGTGATCCGCCAGGACGCCACCACCCGCCAGACGGTGCTGTCGGGCGCGGGCGAGGCCCATATCCGTGTGGTGCGGGCCCGCCTGGAGCGCATGGGGATCGACTTCGAGGTCGAGAACATGCGGGTCGCGTACCTGGAGACGCTGCCCCGCCCGGCCGATGTGGAGGCCAAGCACAAGAAGCAGAGCGGCGGCCACGGCCAGTTCGCGGTGGCGATGGTGCGCTTCGAGCCGCTGCCGCGCGGCTCGGGCTACGAGTTCGACACCGAGGTGTCCGGGGGCTCCATCCCCCGCAACCTGATCCCCGCGGTAGGCGCCGGCATCGAGGATGCGATGGCCAACGGGGGCCGGCACGGCTTCCCGATGGTGGATCTGCGGGCGGTGTGCTACGACGGCAAGCACCATTCGGTGGACTCCTCGGAGATGAGCTTCAAGATCGCGGGGTCGCTGGCTCTGCGGCAGGCGGTGGAGCAGGTCGGCAGCGCGGTGCTGGAGCCGATCAGCGAGGTCCGCGTCGAGGTTCCCGACTCCTACCAGGGCGACGTGCTCGGCGATCTGAACTCGCGCCGGGGCCAGGTGTACGGCACCGAGCCGGGCTCATCCGTGGGCACCAGCGTGATCCAGGCCCATGTGCCGACGTCGGAGATCCTGAGCTACGTGATCGATCTGCGCTCGATGACCGGCGGCACCGGCACCTTCAGTGCCGAGCACCACGACTACCAGCCGCTGCCCCACGCCCTGCTGGCCAAGGTGCTGGTCAACGACTGAGCGCCGCAGCAGCGGCGGGCGGGCCTGGCGCGCTCGAAGGGACTCGAACCTGGCCTGGGGCGGGCGTATGAGGCTGGCGCGCTCGAAGGGACTCGAACCCCCAACCTTCTGATCCGTAGTCAGATGCTCTATCCAAATTGAGCTACGAGCGCTGGGGTTTGCCAGTGTAGGCAGGACTACGCCCTCGGGCTACCGGCCTCCGGCGTACTCGACTGCCGCCAACCCCAGATAGACTAGCGGTGGTACCATATATGGCATGCACAAGACAACCGTGTATCTCCCGGAGGACTTGAAGCGGGGAGTGGAGCGGCTGGCTCGGCAGCGCTCGTGCTCGGAGGCCGAGGTGATCCGCCAAGCCATACAGGGCGCGATCTCGCGTCCCAAACCCGAGTCCGGGATCATTCCCGGCGACAGCTCCTGGGCCGCGCGAGTGGACGACTACATGGCCGGCTTCGGTGACAGATGATCATCGCTGACACCAGCGGGCTCATCGCCTTCTTCAGCGAGTTCGGCCCGCAGCACGACGCCGTGGCGGGGTGGGTGCAATCTAATGATTCGGTCATGGTCGTCTCGCCCTACGTCGTGGCCGAGGTGGACTACCTGGTGGCCACCCGCAAGGGCGTGGATGCCGAGTTGGCGGTTCTGGCGGAGTTGTCCGGAGGGGCTTACGAGCTGGCGACGATGTACGCCGACGACGTGGCCGCAGCGACACGGGTGGTGGAGCGCTATCGCGATCTCGGCATCGGGATTGCCGACGCCTCGTTGGCGGTGCTCGCCCAGCGTTACCGGACGCGCACGATCCTGACGCTGGACCGCAAGCACTTCACCGTGATGCGCCCCCTGGACGGCGGCGTCTTCAAGATCGTCCCCTGATTCATGCTTAGCACCCGGTTGGAGTGGGGCCCTCGCGCCATCGACGTGTTCCAGGCTTAGACAGAGTTGGGCCTTTCTCGCAACGAGGCAGTGGCACTGCTGAGAGGGTTGGTCGCTGAGGGCCTGCTCGAGTTGCGCGGATCCAAGCGCGGATCGCACTACGTGTTGGCAGAGCCTGCTTGAGCTGACCGGCGGTCTCTTGCGGGCGGGACCGGATCAGTTGGCCTCGGATTCACCCGCGCATCCTGCGCGAGCATCACGCGGCGCCATCGGGGTAGCCGCGGCCGAGTACCTCAGGAGGCAGTGGCAGCTCGATGGTGACGCGGGCTCCGCCGAGATGTTCGGAATCGCCCACGTCGATGGATCCACGGTGGCGTTTGGCGATGGCGTGGCTTAGCGAGAGGCCGACACGGCAGGCACAATGATCCACAGAGCCCGAAATGCGGAATCCACACCGGCCTGGGTCTCAGCAATCGACGCATCGGCGATCTGCTGCAACCGGGCATCGCTGCTCGACTCGCCGTCCCGCACCGCCGGCGACAAGCCCGATGACCCTGCCGCTTCGCTCCCCTCTGCGTGCCCGCTGCTCTCCGACCGCTCGTTCCCTCCGCCTCCTGCTGATCCCTCGCCACTAGCAGCATGCGACGCAGTCTCGAGCGCACCCTCCAGTGCTACCCGAGCGTTGCTCTCCAGGTCGCGCTCCACCAGCACGACGATGAGCACCGACGCAGTTGCCAACACGAGCACCGTCGCCAGCGATGCCGCCAGCGTCGTCCGAGACCTGATCGAACGAGGCCACCACCCACTCACATCGTCTCCCCCACGATGCGATACCCCACGCCTCGCTGGCTGACAATCGTCTGCACTCCGAACGGCTCATCGATCTTGCGGCGCAGGTACCGGATGTACACCTCCACCACGTTGTGGTGTGAGCGCCCGTTCGGCGACTTGGCGGAGGCGTCCGCGCAAGGATGCATCGGTGCTCAGGGTGGCTGCGATGTGTTACGGAGAGTTGAGATTGAGCCGTCTCTAGCAGAGTCGCCAACTCTCTTTCGATATCGTCGTAATCCTTCTCGATCAGGGACATCATTGGCTCCAACTATGAATCGTGAACGGCGCCCGGCCCCAGTAGGGAGCCCTCAGTCTGGTCCTCCCCCGACCCTCAGAGGCGGTTCCACCGGCGCTGTGCAGGATGCGGTGTAACGGGGCCACAGTCCCGGAGCTGCGGGAGGCATCGGGCTTGTAGCGGCCGCTGCGACGCTTTCTCCCGGGATGGTCACAGGCCGATGCCTCGGTCGTCGCCGCGGCGTCGGTCGCTGCCGCGGCGGCGTTGGGCTTCCCGTTCCTCGAGTTGGGCCACCAGCAGGGCCAGGACCTGGCGGTCCTTCGCGCGGTTGGCGGCCGCCTTGGAGCGCACGATAACGGCCAGGTCGGCGCAGCGGACGGGCAGCACTTCGCCGTCCACCTCGATGAGCACGGTGTGGGCGTCCTGGGCCAGCTCGTCGTAGCCGCCGGCGACGCCGGCGCTCCCAGTTCCGCTCGCAACGCCCGCGCCGCGGCCAGCGACGAGCGCACCCGGGCTGCCTCGGCGGGGTTGGCCCTCGGGCCAGCGTAGAGTCCGTCGGCAGGGCCGGGTCCGGCGCGCAGCTCCAGCCCAGAGCCGTTGAGGATGCGCTCCACCGTGTCCATCGCGGGGTCGAGATCGCCAGCCTCGATGCGTCGTACCAGCCCCGGGGCGCACCCGGCCGCCGCGGCCAGCTCCCCCCGTGCGACGCCCAGGACCTCGCGGGCCGTTCGCAGCAGCACCGCAGCGAGCTGGCGGCCCTCGCGAAGTCGGTTGTCGAGTTCAGCACCCATTTATGGTGGTTTGCTTGGCGGGATGTTAGCCACTAAGCATTTGCCCAGTTCATTGCCCAGTTCAGAGGGGGCGAGTCGCCGCCCCTTGAACCCTATACCCCATCCAGAAGTCCGTCTGTACCCCATTCAGCGTCTTGCAGGTCAGAGACAGTCTGGCGTGTCTGAGCCAGTCGCATAGCAGGCCGCTGAGCTCCCGAGTCAGACGGGCCGCCCGCGTGGCGGCTGGCGGTGGACGGGGCAGACCTTGCCGGGTGCCACCCGCCGCTGGCATGGGCGATCACCGTGCCCGCAGTATCTCGTCGTCAGCGCTAGCACCCCACCATCGGAGCGGCCGCTGCCCGAGGACCGGTTGCCGCCCCGACTGCGCGCAGCGGCCTCTCTGTCCAATCTCTGGCTCTCCGTCAGTGCGTCGAGCATCACAGTTGACATGGCTTCTTTGTCGGCCTCCTGGACCTGTTCGCCGTTGCGTAGGTACCCGTTCAATTCGTCCCAGTATGCGGGTCTGCGCGCGGTGCGCGTGACATAACGGTGCCGTCGGGCTGGCTTCCAGTCCGACGGCCGTGTCTTCTGTGCCCATGCCACGGCTGCGGTGGGTGACACGCCGAGTTCCTCGATCATGTAGCGCAGGTCGTAGAGATCGCGTGACTTGCCTCGTGTCGAACCGGCGATGATCTTCATGCCTGCCAGGGAGGCGAGGGGAGCGCATGGGATGTCGGAGGTTTCGTCCAGCCATGCGTTGGAAGTCGCCAGAGATCTGGACACGACCTCCCCGCGCAGGGCCGTCGCCAAGCTCGTGTTGGTCTCCAGTTTCATCTTCGCGGGCAGTCCGTCATGGTTCTCGTAGAAGAACAGCACCTTCGGGAAGCGCGCCTCGGAGGAAGTCACGACTTCGACCCGCTCGAAGGCAAGGCTTCGGCTGTGGTCTGCGATTTCTTCCAGGGCGTCGTCGGGTGTGCCGTCTCCCATCCAGACGAAGTCGAGGTCTTCGGAATAGCGCCGCGGCCCCGGACCATAGAGTTTGTGCAGGCAAGTGCCGCCGATAAACGCCAGCTGGTCGAAGCTGTCCGCTTCGGCGGCGCGGTGCAGCACCGCTTCAAGCAGCAGGTCCTGTTCGACTTGGACAACGCGCCGCCAGGGGTGTGTCAGGCTCCGCTGATGGATCGCAGCTTGAGGGATCACACGTCCGGCCATATCTCGTACCACTGTCTCACGCTCCAGCGGCCGTCGTGCTTGATGGGAGGCTCGCTGCGGTCCGGGTCGTACTCGAACTCTACGGTCCGAGTCGAGCTGGGCAGTGTCGCTTCCAGCGGGTCGAGGTCGAAGTCGCGTCCGACGTGTTCGGCCATCTCTTGGAGCAGGAACCCGACACGCTGACGGGTGGTCGGGGGGTAGAGCATCGCGACTGACGCCAGCGTCTCGGCGTCAAGCGTCGGCGGCCGATGCGGGCCGGGGTCAAGCAACTCGCAGGCGATGGTTGCTTTGGCGTCGCAGCCGCGGAACGGATGCAGGGCGAACAGATCGAATACGGCCACCTCTGCAGTAGAGACCGTGACCGGCTGCAGGTGGCCCGTCCAGCTCATGGCTTGCTGAGCGACTGTCGGGAACGCTTCGACATTGGGTCTGTGGAACATCTCGATGCGCGCCATCCCGCGGATGGACCGGCTGCTGAGGTGGCCGTTGGTGGCGAAATGGTCCACCGACAGCGCTTGATGCGAAGCGCCGTGACGGGCCGCCGCCGACAGGCCAGCCAGGTAGTAGCGGTGGCCGAAGTGGCGCATCATCGGCTCCATGAACGCCTGCGGATCGGTGCGACCGTCCACCGCCGGCACCCAGCCGCGGCGAGTGACGCACACCATCTCCCGTGCCTGCCGCGCGCCGCGCAGACGATGCGGCACCTCCACGGGGCTGCATCCGATCCATTCGCCGACCTGCGCAGCGCTAGCGAACTCGATGCCCTGCTCGACCATCATGGCCCGCAGATCCCGGGGAGCGACACAACCCACCACACCACCAGTCTACCATAGTAACTACAGAATCGCTGGCGAAGCACGGGTTGTTCAGGATTGCAATCCTTGCAGTGATGGGTACGCAACGCTCCCAATGCAGGTCTTGGAACCAATGCTGCTAGCCCTGCCACATCCAAGACAAGGGACATCGCGCTTGGTGGCTAACAAGACGGGCCTCAGATGGCTAAGACCCGTTGGCGGGCTGTTAGCCACCAAGCATTCGCCCAGTTCAGTGGGGGTGAATTGTCGCCGCTGAGAAGCTATACCCCATCGAGAACGCCGTCTATATCCCATTTAGCGTTTCCCAAGGTCAGAGGGGTTTTCTCTGTCTGCTGTCCCGCTTCCGTTTCTTGCTCTAATCCAGGGGGCAGCGGCGTTACTGAGGCGTATCTGACTCTTCGCGACGGATCGGGTTGGGATTCAGACCGCATCCGATGGTCGCTGGCGGGTTGTGGTTGGTGAGGGTAGTCGGCGGGTTCATCGCTGGCTCCGGTGCCAGGCTCGGCGTTGTTCGTCGGCGTTTCGCATGCCGTCGGTGCGGGCTGCGCGGATGGTGTCGCCGCGGCCGTCGTGTTCGTCGTTGGGGGTGACGTAGCCGATCGCTTCGTGCAGCCGGACGCTGTTGTGGTGGACCCGGACGCGTTCGAGTTCGGCGGCGAGCACGGCCGGGTCGGTGATCGTCGTCAGGTGTGGGTGCTCGCGTTTGACGTGGCCCCACAGCGACTCGATCCACGCCTGGTCGGTCGGGGTCGACGGGCGACCGAAGTGTTGGGCGATCGAGCACAGCGCCATGAACCGGCGGGTCTCGTTGGCGTGCATCTCGGTCCCGTTGTCCGAGACCGCCAGCAGCAACGGCGCCTGGTCGCCGTCGGGGAGCCCGGTGTCGGGGTCGGTGAGGCGGGCTCGGAGCTCGTCGGTGAGCAGTCCCTCGTTGTCGAGCCCGCGGCTGAACAGGACCCGGGCGGCGACCGAGTCCGGGTTGGCGGTGAGGTGGGTCGAGATCCACTTGCGGGACACGAGGTCGACAATCGCGTACGCGTGCTTGGCGGCGACGCAGCGTTCGAACTGGGAGCCGTCCCAGCACCACAGCTGGTTCGGGTGCCACTCACACCAGTCCGGCCACGGCGTCTTCACGGTCCGTGCCGGTCGTGGAGCTCCTTGCAGGGCAAGGCCGTGACGGGCCAGCACCCGATCGACGGTCGACGGCGACGCCCACACCCGTTGCTCGTAGGAGCCGCGGTGAGCGAGCTTGCGATGCGACCGGTCCACGTCGCCCCACTCGTCGAACAACGCCAAGATCTCAGCCTCCTCCCACTCCAAGAGCCCGTGGATCGGGTTCCCGCCCGGGCGGGCGTCATCGAGCCCGCCCCCGGCTCGGCGCTGCTGCCACCGCCACGCCCGACCCCGGTCCAGCTCGACCACCGCGCACGCCCGGTTCAGCGTCCAGCCGGCATCGACCGCATCGTCGATCAAGGACAGCAACGCCGCCTTGGCGGTCCCGTCGACACGGGCGGGAACCGGACCGCTCATCCCCAGCGCGATTTTCCCCGCAGCACCGCCAACTCGACGGCCTGCTCGACCACCGTCGCCTGGAGCCGGTCGACCTCGGCCCGCAACGCCGCGGCCTCCGACGCCTCCTGGCGAGACTGACGCGGCCGGCCCGGCCTCGACGCCTGCAGCGCCGCGATCGCTCCATCGCGGGCAACTGCTCGCAGCCGGGTGATCACCGACCGGTCCACCCCAGCCTCGGCTGCCGCGTCGGCCTGGGAGATCTGCCCCGTCAGCATCCGCAGCCACAAGTCGTACTTCTGCTCTGCTGTCAGCATCCGCTTCGGCTTCCGCGGTGTCGATGTCATCGTTGATGGCCTCCATAATCAAGGCCAGCAACCATCTCAGATGCAGTCTGAAAGAACCGGGATCCCGTCGCGCGAAGTCAGACGCAACACATTACCTGCCGGAGATGTCCGGGAACGAGCGCCTGACGCCTCCCGTCCAGCCCAACCTGCATCTGCTAGAGTTCCGAACGGAGATGTCAGGCTGGTGAAAGAGCCCCTGGGCTCTGCTGCTCGCAGCTAGCTAGCCCGGCGCTCCACCTTGTTTCTCAGTAGTACGTCTGCGTGCCGACATCGTAGGGTCGGAACTCCGTCTCGATCTTGTCCTTGATCAGGTCGTATGACCGAGTGTCAGCCTTCTCGTACTTCCGTTGGATGGCCCAGCAGCAATAGTCCGCAACCTGTAAGCACGGGTCGCTTTCCGCAGGCCAGAAGGCGACTTCCCACTTACACATAGTGGACTGGTCCACCACGTCCTCGATCCCCAGCCGCATTGCCTTGCGGCGCTTCTTCGTGCCTATCTGAGCGGCGATGACGAGAAGTTCGGTCTTGGCGGAGGCGATGCGTGGCGCGACGTACTTGAAGTGCAAGTACCACGCCGTCTTGTAGAAGCGCTCCTCGTTGCTAGCCAAGTGCGGCTGCGTCTTGCGTTTCTCCAAGATGGTCGTGTCGATGCGGAAATCGTGGTCTACCAGCACTCCGAACACCTGATCACGCACAGCCTGAGCGTCCTCTGTTGCGTGGAAGTTCGACTCCAAAGCGATCCCGTCCCATGCCAAGGCACGACGCAGCTTCAAGAGGTCGTCGCCTACATCTGGCGAATCGGCGGTGACGGTGGTGAGGATGAAGTATTGGGTAGCGCCGGTTCGGTCGCGGAAGTCGAAATTGCCCGCTTCATCAGCGAAGACGTACTTTCTCACAGCCCTTCACCCTAGAGGTGCCTCTAGCTGGCGCTGTGAGGTGCCTCCACGCTCGCTGGTCAGCGGGGTTTCGGATCGGTCGATGCGGAGCGCCCGCCCGCCGCTCAGATCAAAGGGGGCAGCAGCGCTACCTGTCGGAGCTGTCGCTCCGAGTCTGACCCCGTGCCGCTTCCCGTTCCGCTGCACCTTGGGAGCGGGCGGAGTAGTGATGCCCGATTGGAGGGGGAGGCCCTTGTGGTTCTCTCAGACCGTCCAGCACTTCCGCCAGCGTGCTAGCTGCCAGAGGAACGGCTTCGGACGGGCGACGATCTGAATTGCCCTTGTCGGCGTGAGGGCGGCTCATCAGCCCTTCTTCACGCGCCCGCGCCTGCCGCCCGACTCTGCTCCGCCGCGCACGGAGTCCTGGTGCCCAATTGGGGGAGGGGGTTTGGGAGGGGGCGACGGCTTGCTGTCGCCACCACTCGGAGGCTTCTTGTCGCTCATGGCCTGATCCTACAACGTGACTGCTGTGATCAAGGTGACAACGCTCACCAGCGAGGCAGCGCTCTCGGCACGCACCGCGAAGACCATCTTGTCCAACCGTGCCTCGTTCTTGTGGAAGGACTCCTCCAGGTTCGTCATGAGGCTGCGCTCCAACTCGCTGCGAGGTCTCCCTGCCTCGTAGTAGTGCGTGATCATGTCTTGGATTCGGGGAGCCTCAGTCCAACTCTTCGGCAGGATGGTGTAGGCCGCTCCCGCCAGTGAGAGCACTCCCGCAATCGCAGCTACGCAGAACCACGGCGAAGAGGTCGGGAGATCGCGCTGCGATACGAAGATCGACCAGAACACGAGCGTCCACCCGAATATCTGGATCGACAGTTTCTTGTAGTGCTCCAGCCGGTACTCCTGCCCCTTACGGCGCTCCCGGCTCTCGAACAGGATGATCTCTGCCACCTCGCGCCTGTTCTCATCGCCGTCGCCGGAGTCGGAGGCACTTTCAGGTTGATCCGGTGGCTGACTCGAAGTCATCTGTCCTGTCACGCTCCAGCCATCCCAGCCCACTTTTGCGGTTTGACGTGCAGTTCTTCCACTAGTTCATCCACGGCTTGGAACAGCCACCGCAGGTCTTCGGCGCGTGCGTCCTCGGTGAGTCCGTACGGGTCGTGCACAGCGGTGTTGCCCTGCTTGCGGATCGCCGTCAACCCCTGTTTCAACGTCTGAGATAGATCAAGGTGCCCAACCGCTAGCTCGGTCAACCCCGCCAGGTTCTTGCCCTTGACGGCCTGGCCAGCGGCTGCAAGGTGACGCTTCAGGAACGCCTCCAACAGAGCACGTAGCAAAGCACGAGCCGCCCTGGGCGACATCCGCTCAATGGCAGCGGCCTCCTCGTAGAGCTTGATCTCCTCAGCCTCTAGGCCGTCTGCGGGCGGGATGCGGACACCCGCTTGGGGGTATGCCAAGTAGGTCACCTGCTCAGGGGTTCCCTTCTCCATGACCACTGCCCTAATCCAAACTGCGAGCGACTGACAGGACTGAGAAACGCACACGGACACCATGAGTTGGCCTTGTCTACCGAACAACGGAGGCGAAGCTGCCGCGTGGGTGTGCTCGTCCCCTGGTCGCACGTCCTGGAACCAGTAGTGATCTGTGATCGCACCACACGATGGGCAAGGCCCTGGTTCGCCCCACTGAAGCTCTTGACTGCTCAACGGTGCTCTCCTTTGGTTGATACCGCCTAGAGCGTCTCGGCCCTCGAACAGGGTGCAGGCTACCCACCCTCCGAGTCGGTGCTGAGGGCGCGGTTGATTAAGCCGACCGGCTGCCGCTACGGTGCCTCTCGCCGTTCAACGTCGGGGGTTTCTGCCGAAACCCCTGATGCGATTCAAGCCAAGTAGTGGCCGTGGTATTGCCACGGCTCCCTCCGGGGCAAGGGTCGCACGGCGTTGAACGGCAATTCGATGCTCGGCCACACCGGAGGGAGCCACCATGCCCCAGAACCGTTTGATCTTCGCCACCCTCGTCTTCGTGCTTGTAGCTACGGCCTGCGGAGGGGGTGAAGACAGCGCTCCCTCTAGCTCCGGCGACGACACCCTGCCAGAGACCTTCACCAGGTCAGACTCCGGGCCGGAAGGCTCACCGGAAGAAGGCTTACCAGAGGTCTCGCCGGAGGCTGATGCCACCCCTGACGGTGAGCAGATGGACTCCGCGGCGGCACCTGACACCGCATCCGAGACCGCACCTCTGGACTCCATGTCGGCTACCGAGCCGCAGGACTCCTTGCAGCCTGTGGTGCGGCTGGGCAACCGTTTCGGGTGGTGCGCCGACTTGCAGGCGATTTGGGACGCCCACGACGAAGCGCTAGCTGCCCTTCAAATCTCCGAAGCCGCCCTCCAAGAAGCTCAGGCCGCTTTCGACGCTGCTACCGACGAACTCGACCGAGCCGAGATCAGGGGAGTCTTAGACATAGCAGCAGCAAGCCACACCGACGCCCAGGACGCATCCGACCAAGCAAGGGGACGAGCCGCTCGACATCTAGGAGAAGCCCGTCAGATATCCAACCGCGAAAGGATGCCCGAAGCCCGAGCGAACGCCGTCAGAGGAGATGAGACCTTCCAAATTGCAGTTGATCGAGCATGGCAAGCGCTCTTGTCGGCTGATCCTGAGCTAGCTGCTCTGTCCGCAGCCGTTCCTGTTGGCCCCGATTACCGCGTTCCCACGCCTACCCCCACCCAGGCAAGTGACTCCTGATGAGGTTCTGGCAGACCTGCAACGCCCTCCCCAAAGGTGGTTCAACCGTGTCGCTCAGGAAGCCGCCCGTGAGGTCTATGCGCAGGCAGACAGCGCACTCATCGCAGAAGTCTTGGCTACGACAGCCGTCGAGATAGCGCAAATCGTCAACGAAGCCGCCGTGGCGGATATGAGTGGGGAGGAGCGTGGAGTCTACTTCGCTGAAGACTTATCAAACGCGAGCCATATCCTTCATTATCTTGCAGGTTCGGTACTTGAACCGTTCGATGCCGCTGCTTATGGGGCTGCCCGCGCTGCTGATCCCAACGCATCCACAATGGTGATTGACAGCCCGGACGCCTATGTCCGTTCCATCACTCACGATAGTGTTTACGTGGAATACAGGATGATGTCTGAGGACATAATCGACGGAGACCCCACCTACTATCGCTATCTGATCGGGGAATGGCCCACATCCGACGACATCGCGTTGGCAACATACGCCGAACGAGAACAGGCCGTCTACGACGCTCTACCAGCAGCCCTAGAACTCGCACGAGAAGCCACCGCCGCCCTCCAAGCAGCAGAGCAAGCAGAATGGGCACGCCAGCGAGACGCTGAACAAGCGCTACAGGCCGCGCTGGAGGAACTTGCCACGGGTTCCGACGCCTACACGACCTTCAAGAGGTCGTTCGAAGAGTCGTGCCAGTGACCGGATTTCCCAAAGCACCGCATCGGACGGCAACCGCTTCGACGGTAAAGGAGCAGCCCGAGCCGGGGAGGACTCACTACCTGACGCTTGCTGCGGGCGCGTCGGGTATTCCCTAGAGTGCGTTCTAGCCGTTCGTGTCGCTGTCCTGGCTCTCTGGCCTGTCGATGGGTATGCAATCCAATGTCATGCTCTTGTAGCGGCCAGGCACCGCTTCGCCCTGCGGATTCTCAACGGTGCAGTCGGGCACTATGCACTCGCCGGACACATCGAGCAAGCCTGGAAGAGATTCATAGCCGGTACCGATGACGATGCATTCCACCTCATCGGGCACGAAGGATTCACAGCCGACCTCCCACCCTGGCCGTGGCTGCGCTCCTGCCCAGTAGCCAGGCAGAAGCCCGTCGGAGCACCGACGCTCATGGAGACGATCTTCGGCGACCTCGCGGCGCTCATCAGCCTCCGTCACGTTCTCGCAGCCTCGGTTCGGTGTGGTGCAGTCGATGCCGTAGCAGGTAAGCAGAACGGCGTCGGCGTCGGCGTCATTGCCGAAGGAGAAATGCAGGGGGTCGTAGTGGTCCTCGTAGACGTTGAGTGCGTGCTCTGAGTCGCAGTTGAACAGCGTGGAGTACACGGCTCCGAACAGCGCCGTGTCTGGTTGACTCGACTCGACCAAACACCCTGAGAACCCACCGGGGCGAAAGTAGCCGTAATCGTAGGGTATCGACGAGCCAACACTTGTGACGGCCATCGCCATTGTGTCTGCGAGCAGTTCGGTAATCAGTCGATCCGTGTCGAGGCCGCGGCTACTGCATCCTGCATAATGCTGGCCGAACATATCGAGCAGGTCGGAACCTTGTGGGAACGACCGGGTGTAGGCGTGAGCCAGTTCGTGCACCACGGTGTCGCTGGGGTCGCGGTCATTCAGGAAGAACGAGAATGACGAAGGGTCTCTTTCTCGCAGCGCATCTAGAGTGAGCCAGATGTCTCCCGTCACAGGGTTGTAGCAGCCGGTGGCGCTGTCGCACTCAGGCGGCAAATCCTCGAAGAAGCTGATTTGGGCAACGTCGAGCGCCTGAGTGATCCATGGCCAAGCATCGGAGTGGCCCTCTACGATTGCAGCGATCCGCTCCCAGCCCTGGGCCTGCACCTGGGGGTGCAATGTGGTTGTTGTCGGTTGCTTCGTCTTGCCATCCACTGTGACCTGTTTGACTTCACCCGAGATGCCATCCACCCAAACGGCAGCATGATGCAAGAAGTCTCCACGCCCGCCTGCGGGATCACCAACGGTAAACACAACTACCCATACAGGCTCTAGTGCTCCATCCACACCGTCGCTCCAAACCTGACGATCTTGATACGCCTCGTCCAACACTCTTGCCTCAATCCGCTCAGGCGCAAAAGCGCCCGGATCAGCAGCTAGAGCGGTTTGGGCAATCGAGATTGCCTCCTGCTCATATACGCGTGTATCCAACGGCGCGGTCACCGGAGCACTTACCGCCGTGGTTGGTTCAACTGCCACTGGATCGACAGGTGCGACTACAACCCGACTAGCAGTGTCACTGCGGCTCTGCCACCACTCAAAGCCCGCGGAGGCTGCGACGGCGATCCCGAATACGGCGAAGGCGATCAGGGCACCCAATGCCAACTTCTTCATGACGACTCACTCTCGTATCTGGCAGGAGATATGTCTTGCATGTTAGGCAAAGCCACGAACAGAATATAATCCATCATCGCCTCGAATGTCAGACATTCATTTGACGTTCTTGCTGTCTGTTGACACCTACGATTTCAAGCGAATCCGTCCCGACCTGAACCAACTCACCAACAGCACCGCTGTCTGCACAGTCATCTCCGCTGACTCCCGTGAGACCTCCAACGGGAGGCTGTCATCGCCGTGGCGGTAGTGTCCTTCGTTCCAGACGAGTCTCATCATGTGCAAGACAGTCTCAACGCTGCCGACGAATGCCGAGTCCGTTTCCCACTTTTCCGGTTTGTCGCTCATCTCTATGCACATCGTCCCGAGAGTGGCCTTGGCCTTCTTCGGACTTACCACAGCCCCAGCAACAGCTTCAACGGCATTCACTGCCTCATCACAAGCACCGTTCGGATCGCGGTCGCGATGGAAACACTTGGACCATGCTCTGCGAAGATGCTCAGCGGCCCGTCCTGGCTGGTCAGCTTCCGTGTGGAAGAGTTCGGTCAGTTCCTCAGACTGACGGAACTGCAACTCCAAGTTGTCGTCCTCGTCCGTTCCTACACAGTAGGCACTTCCGGCATCTTCAAGGATGCTCTCTAGTTGGTCGAGATTGTAGTTCCCATGCCTGTAGAAGTGTTCTTGACTCAGCACAAAGTCAATCGCGTCAAGTAGGAGGTTGTCATCATCCTGGAACTCACGGACTAGTGCTTGCGGATCGGTCTTGGCTCTTGGTGGCAGTGCGCGCCTGGCTCTTCGCTCTAGGCGAAGAATCATGTCTTGATCGGTGACTTTCTTTCCCGACAGACCTACCAAGAAATGCTCCAGAGTCCAATCAAGCAAAGATGGGAACAAGAAGTCGGGGACGCCTTCTTGCAAGGCACTGAATCTCTCGCTCCTCTCGGGATCGCTTCGTCCCGAGAACAGTGGCTTCACCACGGCTGCCTGCTCCTGTCGCTGCTCACAGCAGGCGAGCCTACCGACGGGCTGCAACAGCCCGACCCCCCTTCCCGAGGCCGTCCGGCAGGCTCCGGTGAGGGCCACGGGTCGGCCTGTTGCTGGAGTAGGTCGAGCTACTGCCGAAGATGCTCTGAGCCGTCTGGCACGACCGGGGGGAGGGGGTCGGCTACCACTCTTCTGTCGGTGGTGCACTCACCGCCCTCACGACCCTGATCCGCTCAACCCACGGATGCGTCGTCAGGCAATGCTCCCGTGCCCATGCGTCTAGGTCGGCACGGTCGATGAACTCCAGCATCTCATCGCGGTCGGCGCACTCCGCTACCAGCGCGCCGTCCCACAACCCCCAGGTGATCTCACAGACAGAAGCAGCCATCGGCCAGTTCACAGATTGGATGGCTCTTTGCACCATTGATGGCTCTTCGCGAATGAGGTCGGAGTGGGGGCGGTAGGGGTCCGCGGCTGAACGCGAGGGATCCCCCAGAATCGGCGCTGTCAAGGCTGCCGAATCGGGAGGATCCCTGTGGAGTACGACCCTACGCGCATGTGCGAGCTGCTGGTGGGACTGGGCGACGTGGAGGTCCTCAGCGTCGACGACAACGAGGGTGAGCCGCTGGGGGTGCATGTGCGCTGTCGGGCGGCGAGACCGGCCTGTGGGGACTGCGGCGGGCCGGTGTGGTCCGACGGTGAGCGGGCGGTGGTGCTGGTGGACCTCCCCGCGTTCGGCAGGCCGGTGCGCTTGGTGTGGCACAAGCGCCGGTGGCGCTGCCCACGCGATGGCTGTGAGGCGGGCTCAGTCACCGAGCAGGCGGCGGAGATCGCGCCGCCGCGGGCGCTTCTGACGAGCCGGGCAGCGCGGTGGGCGACACGCCAGGCCGGACGGGGCCGGCCGCTCAAAGACGTCGCCGCGGAGCTGGGCTGTGTGTGGCACACCGTGAACACGGCGGTCAAGCGCTGGGGCCAGGCGCTGCTGGCAGCCGACACCGCCAGGATCTCAGACGTGGAGGCGCTGGGACTGGACGAGACCCTGTTCTGGCGGCGGGGCCGGTTCCGGGCCAAGACCTGGGGCACCAGCATCGTCGACGTCGGACGGGGCCAGCTCCTTGACATAGTCCGAGGCAGAGACGCCCAAGCGCCCACACGCTGGCTGCTGCGCCGGCGCCGAGAGTGGCGCGAGGGCATCCGCTGGGCGGTGCTGGACCTCTCGGGCCCCTACCGCGCCGCGTTCAACGCCGCGGTGCCCAAAGCCCGACAGGTCGCTGACCCCTTCCACGTCGTGCGGTTGGGCAACGACGCCCTCGACGAAGTCCGCCGCCGGGTCCAGAACCAGACGCTGGGACACCGCGGCCGCAAGCACGACCCGCTGTATCGGGCCCGCAAGCTGCTCGTCTCAGCGTCGGAGAACATCACCGAGCACGGACACACCAAGCTGCGGGGCCTCCTCGACGCCGGAGACCCCTACGGCGAGGTCCGCGACGCCTGGCACGCCAAAGAGACCCTCAGGTCCGTCTATGACATCCCCTGCGCCAAAGTCGGCGCCGCCACCGTCGCCCAACTCGCCGCCGACCTCCAAGAACCGGGCCTGCCCGAAGAGATCAACCGGCTCGGCCGCACCATCGCCACCTGGAGAACCCAAATCTCCAACTGGCACGCCGCCCGAGTCACCAACGCACCCACCGAGGCAGCCAACAACCTGATCAAACGCGTCAAACGCGCCGCGTTCGGGTTCACCAACTTCGACAACTACCGCATCCGAGCCCTGCTCTACGCCGGCAAACCCAACTGGGCACTGCTCGAAACCCTCACTCCGACCTAAAACGCGAAGAGCCCCATTGATGCCGCAGCGTTGACAGGGGGTCCAGAACAGCGGGAGGCAACCTGAGCACGCCGCAGAGCACCTGTTCGTCAAGTTCCTGCCGTACTGTGTCTTGGTCTGCCTGATTGGCGGGAAGCAGGTCTCTGCCGGAAAAGGTGTCAAACAAGTCAGCGAGCTTCTCCAACTGCTCTCGGGTCAGCTCTCGGAGGTCGAGAACCGGAATCTTGCCGAGCGTCGTGACTGTCAGACAGGCTCTGCCCTGCTGCTGCCGTGATGAGACCCACCATCTAGCCACGAGACCAGGGGTCGTGTTCAGCCAGACGCACAGTGCCTTCTCCCAGAGGAGCGTTTGGTCGCTGTCTTCGGGCAGTGACACGCCCAATGATGGCCATGCTCTGCCGCCCAAGGTCTGTACGGGCGTTAGGCACGCTCCTAGTGCTTGTGAGGTGACACGGAAGTCGGTATTGATGTGCAGACGTGTCGCTCCAGCCACCTTGCGGCTTTCTGTGGTCTGTGTCTCGTAACCACCCGTCCAGACCTTCAGTGCTTGGTCTTGCATTCCTGTCCTTGGTCTGGCCGTTGAAGAGGGCAAGACCTCCATCTTCTTTTCTAGCTTGGCATCGTGAGACCACAACGTCGGATAGGACGCTCGGGCAAAGAGCGTTCTCTTCTTTAGCTCTTTGATTACAAACGGGCCGCGCGGACTGCTAACAACCTTCCCCTTCACGCTGCGACGATTGATGCCATTGATATCTCTATGAACCGGTCCGACATGACTGAGACTCGCCAAGTCAGCAATCGGAAGTGTGTGTCCTTGCATACGTGCAGGACGCAGTTGACCATCACACAGCGACCTCGCAAAGAGAGCTACGTCTGCCTCTCCAACCCCACTCGGGTGTCCGATGTCCAAGCCAAAATCAGACAAGACAGACCAGCCAATATCATCCTCTCCCACAGTGAGGTGGCCTTCTTGCGTGCCATAAACAGCGCGTGCCGTTTCCACAGCCCAGGCCACGGTCGGTGGACGGTCCTCCAGCACTATGAACGTCGCCTCGCCCGCGCGCGGCAGGAGAGCGTTAGACTCGTTGCTGCGTTTCTGAGCCACAATCAGAACTTCACCCATGCCAGTATCAGCGGAGAACGCTCTATCTGTCGTTGTGCTGCCCTGTGACGAAATGGTCACTACTGAGATGTCCCGGTACTGGTTAGACAGCAGTTGGCGCGCCTCTCTCCAAGAGGCACCGGAGACGGCAATTGCGGGTAGAACTAATGCGAGGATGCCACCTGGACGCAGTTTGGCGTGCGCTAGGTCAACGAAGTTAGATGCCAAGCCAGCATTGCCGTTACTGGCCTTAGGGTCTGGGATTCTGGCGAGTAGAGGCTTCAGTGCCTTGCCCATCGCCTCCTGAGCCTCTTCGTCGTTTCCCATCCCTGCAAAGGCAGGATTGGGAATGTCCCGGTGGCTGGCTTCGTGGTTTGTCGGGCGCGTGAACGGGGGGTTCATGATTACGAGGTCTAGGGATTCGGCATCAATATGAGCCGTGGTGTGACGAACCTCACCTTTGGCGCTGGCTGCGATGGTTCCGTCCCCCCACAGTGCCATCGCATCCTGAGTGTGCTGTAGGTCTAGTGAACCTAGCTTGATGACACTTGCCCCACCTATGTCAGCAACAGAGCCGTAGGGCATCACCCAGGTCTTCGTGGAGGTGTAATCAATGTTGGGATGCTCGCCAGACAGTCGCGCTGCTGTCAGATGCACTGCCGCTGGCATTATGTCGCAGCCGATCATCATATCTTCCATAGTTCTTTGATGGAGTTCTTCGGGCTTACCGCCAGCAAGCAAGTGCCGTTCATAAATGCGTGCGTAGACCGCCGTTAGAAGCGCTCCTGTGCCACAAGCCATATCTCCGACGCGTAATGCTGTGATGGCATCGGGGTAACGCCACTCCACGTCGAGCCGTTCTACTGCCATGTCCGCTAACAGCGCCGCAGCCGATGGAATCGTGTAGAAGGTCGCTAGGAATTTACGGTCTCCGATTAGTTCGCCGAAGATGCGTCCGATGAGACCTTGCGCGCCCGGCACAGACGCGACTCTTGAGGCAGAAACGAACAACAAGTTCAGTATGTTGTTGGCGACACTCTCGTCACTAATGGACAGCAGCAGTTCCCGCGATACGCCGAAGATAGGCCAATAGTTGATTTCTAGAATGGCACCCCATTCCTCTAGCACCGTCAGTTGCGTTGCTCCCCCAGCCGCGAGCATTTGTGTTGGTGATGACACTTCGTCATGGTGCTTAGCAATGTGTGACTGAAACACGATGGCGTTGAACATGACGGCCATCGCCATCCGATTTGTTTGCAGGCACGGCTCTTGCAACAGCACCTTCCCGAAACCCCGCGAAGCCGGAGTATCTACGCCGATTTGACTTCCCGCAGCGGTAAGTGCGTCCTTGACCTCGGTCGTGTGTTCATCCGTGTCTGCCGCTTCCGCACCGACCCGAGCCACGAAACCGACGAACTCAGCGATACTGCCGTGGACCCATCCCGACTGTGGCAGCCGGTTCGACCTGAAGGTCCAGGCCGCCCATTGGAAGTCGGATGCCTCCCCTATTGCCGCAGCAACATCTGCAACGGAGGCCATCCGATGCGGTGTCCGCAGGCCGACCACGGCTCGCACGGGCAACCCGTTTGCCCATTTGCGCATAAGGCGTTCCCGGCACTGCTTGACGAGTTCCCGTTCGGGCCTATCGTCGTACTTGTTCTCTATCAGCACACGTTCACGGCCCAGATGCACCACGGTTACATCCGGTTGCGCACCGCGCTTGCCCGGCTGGTCCAACAGTTTGCCGGTCTTCTCGGCATCTATGCCTGCGACGCGGTTGTGGCTCGCCATCACGTCGGCCAATACCTTGTTGAACGCCTTTTCGTCCAAGTGTTCGTCGGCGCTCACGGTTACATTCTGCCCTTCATCTTGAACGCTGGCCAGTCTCTCACATCCTGGCAACCGGGGCAGGGTGCGTCAGCGTGCCCTTCCTGCTGAACTGACGGGCATCTTGGCGTGCAGCAGCGCGACGCTTGGCCTCTGCCCGAGCAGGTAGCGGTAATCCGCTCAGTCCTTCTGGTTGGCTACCTCGCAACGTTTGGCTGCGTCTAGGTGCTCTTTGCCCCATAGCCGTTTCTCTAGAGCGACTTCTAGCCGGGCGATGGTGCGGATGTCGGGCCAGCCTTTGCCTAGGAGGATGTTGTTGATCGTTTGACGGCCCAGCCCGGTCTTCTCGGCCAGGGTCTCCAGCGTCCTACCTGCCATGTGTTTGCGGAGCCGGACAGCAAGCGCCGCAGCTAGGTGCGCCTCCTCGGGAGCGCGGGGCAGCAGAGTCCCGTCAGGCCACTCCCCAGCGGGCATGTAGTGGGCAGGAGGCTGCCTCTCAGAACGGTTCGCCATGACGGAGCGACCGTAGCCGAATCGCGCGTTTCGAGGGTGCGGGCCACCGCCGACGGCGTGTCACACCCCCTCTCTAATATCCAGAATAGTGGATAAAAGCATTCCTCTAGCTTGGATTACTCGTAGCACACTGACACAGAATCCGGGCGGCGCACAAAAAAGTTGGTTGTACTGGTTGCGGTTGACCTGTAGGGATGGTGCTCGACCAGAAAAGCATCGAGGCACCCATAGTCCGGCAAAGACCCAGGTGCCCCGATGGAACCAACCATTGGAATTGAGAGGTTCACCATGAACCATATAGATCCCATCGGCCCCGATCAACCTGATTCGGGCGATTCTGCGGAACGTGATGGGCCGCAGCCCACTAGGGAATCGGAGGCAGCTAAGGCGGCGAAGCAACGGGCTGAGTGGCTGCCTCTCGCTGCCCGAGCCTTAGCCCCGGAGACCCTGGCGAAGGTGGAGCCGCACGTCCGATCCGCCGTCGAAGCCGCAGGCCCCACCACCGTCAGCGATGCGCAACGGATGCTGCGAGCGAGTTTCGGCATCAACACATGGGCGCTGGACAACATGGGCTTCCTCAACCCGGAGACCGTCTGGCACCCGGAGACCGTCCGCATCTTCGTTGATGAGGTGAACGGACACCGGTCGGTTGACACGAGGCAGCAACTTGGCCGCACTCTCAGAGAGATAGGCCGGGCGGTGAACGAGCGGTTCTGGCCCTCAGAGCCGCAGAAGCTCGGCAGGACCGGCCCTGCTGTCCCCTACGACTCGCAGGTAGAAGCGGCGATGATTCGGGTGGCTTTCGTGAAGGGTAAGCCAGGCCGACCCGAAGAACCTGCCGTCGCAGGCTTCAGCGTCGGCGGTGGAATGACTACACCGCAGATCAAGCAGGCGATGCCCAGCGACGTGATCGACATGGGCAACGGTCGTGTCGGTATCTGGGTGAGAAGCACACCCCCACGTCTGGTGCCAATCAGAGCCAACTGCACCGAACTAGTGCTGCGAGCCGTCGAGTTTGCAGACGACGGACGGTTCATCCGGTCGAGGAACCGCAATGCGGTCTTCTGCGCGGCGCGACGTGTCATGCTGCATGGCTTCGGACACCTGGAATTACCTCGTGCCCGCTCCACCTGGTTGTTGAGCCACCTCATCGCTGGGACATCACTAGCAGCGTTGCGCACCATCGCCGGGCCTCTCTCGATGAGCACTCTCGACGCTTTGATCGGCCCGGCCTCCGCAGCCCTCACCCCTGAGACTGCTGCTGTTGAGGGGCTGAGAGCATGAGCAGACGACACGAAGACCGCCGAGCGGAACGCAAAGACCAGAAGCTCGATCTGCCCCTGACAGCGACCGAGATAGTCAGGCTCAACGCTCAACGGACGCTGCCACCTGATCATCCAAGCGCAGACAAGGACTATCACATTCCTTCCCCGCTGGACCTGGCGTGGCACGCCATCGATGTGACCAAGCGGACAGAGATGCTGCCCTACCTACAGCGAAAGTTGCGTGTCCACCCCGGCAAGACATCAGCGCTGTCGATCTTGGCGCTACTCGTAGTGATGGTGATTGCAGCCTTCATGAAACCGTCCTACAGAAGGTCGGATTTGTGTGCCGTGTTGCACGGCTTGGAAGCCGAAGTCGCGTGGGAGTTGGGGCTGTGCAGCCGTGTCGCCCGCAAGCTGTTCAGCTACAACATGATCGTCAAGCAGTGCATCCGCTTGGAGGAAGCGCTCGTAGAGGGCTGGGTGGATGAGGACGGCACGGTGTGCGACCAGAACTGGTTCGCGCACTGCTTACTCAAAGCCAACATCACACCCGAGGAAGCTGAGCAGATCACCGCTATCGCCATCGACAGCACCTTCCTGCTGGCATGGGCCGTCCCTCATAGTTACCCGGAGGGCGAGGAGCCACCGAGCGGGCAACGTAGCGCCGACCCTGCGGCCGAGTTTGGTCACCGGTCAGCCACCGCCAAACGCAAAGCAGGCAAGAGGCTCGGCTTTGACCTGCATATTGTGTGCGGCGTCCGTGGCCGCAAGAAATGGCAAGGCCAACCCACCGACGCCAACCTTGAAGATGAGTCGGTGTCGTTGGTGCCCCTGCACATGAAACTCGTGCCCGCCGACCCCGACGTTGCCCCCATCGCGTTGGAGTGCATCGAATGGGCCACGAAGCTAGCGCCCAACGCCAAGGAAGTCTTGGCCGATGGTATCTACACCACCAAGAACAAGAGATTCAACAGGCGCTTGCATCAAGCGGCGATGGAGGCCGTGATGAAGCTCGACAAGAAGGAGGTCAAGAGGGTTCGGCACCACATGCTCGGGACGAACCAACATCGCCTAATCGAGAACGGCGGCACCTTCTTCCCCTGGTGGTTGGACGAGGAGCTTCATAGACCGCCGCCTGGATTGAAGGGCAAGAAGCTTAGGAAGTGGTACGACCGCCGAGCCAAGTTCCGGTACTCCATCGACTCAACCGACCCAGAAACCGGAAACATCAGGCTCTGGTGCCCGCAGTGCGCCGGTCGTATTCGCAGCAACCTGAGAACCCGCAACCCGAGGGTCAAGGTAAACAAGAACGCCCCGTTCATTGTCCGAACCGACGATGCGGAGTATTGCTGTCCGGGACGTGTCACCGTTTCGGTCAAGTACCTCGACCGGTTCAACTCGATCCCGTTCGGGACTACCGCGTGGAAGAAGTCCTACAACCGCCGCAACCAGATTGAGAACCTCAACGGGATTCTGCGGGACAAGGGCGGTCTGGACGACAAGTGGTGCCGTGCCCTAGGGAAGGGCGCGAGGTTCGTCGGGTCGGTGATGATGGGGGCCGCGTTTCTTCTGCGTGAAACCAAACAGACATGGCAGGCCAGCAACGGCGGCGACTCCGAAGAGCCCGACAATGATGAAGCAGAGCCGAAGTCTGACCAGTCCGACACCGACGAAATCTCACCCGATGAGATGGACACCGGTCAGAGCGACGACCGTCCCAGAGACGGGCCTGACTAACCCTTAGGGGCTTCCCCGTCCGAAGCCGACGGCCAAGTCGTAGGGCCGTCGGCTTCAGCGCGCCCGAGAACAGGCTCTAGGCCCCACCGCAATAACTTCAAGAGACCGAGAACGGTCTGGCTAAGCCGCGAACACGACTCAAGAGCCTGAATATACACAAAAATGGGTTTTTAGGGCTAAGTGGCTAACAAGATTGACTCTAAATAGCCAAGACCCCTTGGCGGAGACGGTGGGATTCGAACCCACGAACGACTTGCATCGTTACTTCCTTAGCAGGGAAGCGCCTTCAACCGGACTCGGCCACGTCTCCGGAATCCC
Organism: Candidatus Aldehydirespirator sp.; assembly: GCA_965219165.1. Classification (GTDB taxonomy): domain Bacteria; phylum Actinomycetota; class Acidimicrobiia; order Acidimicrobiales; family Aldehydirespiratoraceae; genus Aldehydirespirator. Next base: position 515,401 of record CBDCMW010000002.1, read on the forward strand.
TGATCGTACCGGCCTTCCGGCTATGAGCAGTCCACGCAGGTCACGTCGTCAACGTCGGTGCCCTGCACGAAACTCGTGAACCAGTCGAGGAAGGAGACGCCCTCGACTTCCAAGGTGTACATCAGGTCCTGGTAAAGGATCCCGTGGCCCCTCCCCGGCGCGGTGTAGCTCGCCTGGTTCACGCCGGCCTCCTCGATCTGGTCTTCATTCCGTGCCATCAGCTGGTCGATCCGGCTGGCGTCGAAGCCGGCTAGCGACGCGAAGAACTCCTGAGTACTGTCGAAGGCGTTGTCGAAGCGGCCGAAGCGGATCCTCGGCGCGTGCGTTCCGGCCTGGATGAACAGCTCCGGCAGGCCCCATTCCGCAGCCGCCATGCCCTCGTTGACTGGCCAGTCCGGAATCACCGTGGTCGTGCCCCACAGCGCTCCAATGGCGGCGTTGATCCCCGGAACGCTGGGGTAGGCGCCCGACGCGTCGGCCATCACCGTGATGCTGGCGTCACCGAACTCGTCGGCGGCCAGGCCACCGTACAGCGCGGCCGCGGCCGACCCCGCGCTGGTGCCCGCCACCACCACCTCGGTGGCGTCCCCGAACCGCTCGACCGCGGTGGCCAGCGCGGTAGTGGCGTTCACGAAGCCGTTGTGGCGGACCACCAAACCGCCGCCGTAGTCCCCGGTGCTGTTGCCGATGTGGATGTCGCCGGTGCAGTACAGCGCGACCACGAACGAGTGGTCCCTGAGCGGGTTGAGCGGATTGTCGAAGTCGAATATCCCCGGCCAGTAGTAAGGGTTGTCCCTCGGGTCCGTGTCGTCGGCGGTCGGGTCGTACTCGCCGTCGGTGAATGAGCAGCTCGCCGAGGTGAAGCAGGCACCGCCACCCTCCAGGTAGAACACCACCTTGGAGGGGTCGGCCTCGCGCACCCAGTAGATGTACTCGCTGCCGTCCGCGCAGGCGCAGTCCTCGGTGCCGACGACCCGCTCCCATTCCGACTCACCGTCGGTGGATGTAGCGGTGGTGCTCCGTGCCGCGGTCGTGGTGGGTGGAGCGGTGGTCGGTGCCGCAGTTGTGGTGGGTGGAGCGGTGGTCGGTGCCGCAGTTGTGGTGGGCGCGGCGGTGGTGGTCGGTGCCGCAGTTGTGGTGGGTGGAGCGGTGGTGGTCGGTGCCGCAGTTGTGGTGGGCGCGGCCGTCGTTGCAGGGGCAGTCGTCGGAGTCGACGTGGCCTCGGCCGTGGCCCCGTCGCTATCGGTGCCGTCGTCTGACCCACCGCAGGCTGCGGCCAATACCGCGACAACAGCCAGGGCAGCCAGCAAGCGGATTCGGGTCATGGCGGCTCCTTCAAGCAATCGTCTCAGCAGGCTAGGCCCGAGCGGCCCAGCAGGCCGCTGCCAGTCGGCGGAGGGAGGGGGATTCGAACCCCCGGGACCCGTGAAGGCCCAACGGTTTTCAAGACCGTCGCAATCGTCCGCTCTGCCATCCCTCCGCAGCCAAGGATAGGCGTGACCGGGCCTGGCCCTGCGGCCGGGCATCAACGAAGGATGCGGCCTCTCAGGTCGTCGATCCAGACGGCCGCCTTGCGCACTTCCACCTGGTTCATCAGGTGGTCGTGGTGGTCTGCCGACGCCGACGGGTAGGAGCCGAGGAACTTGACCCTCGTCGTCTTCATGTTGAGGTTGCGCAGGGCGTCGGCCACCACCTCATCGGCGATGTGGCCCTCGCAGTCCAGCAGGAAGCAGTACTGGCCCAGGCTGGCCTTGGTGGGGCGGCTCTGCAGGCTGGTGAGGTTGATGGCCCGAGCCGCGAACTCACCGAGGATGCCGATGAGCGACCCCGGCACGTCGGAGCGCTGGTAGATGACCATGCTCGTCTTGTCGTGGCCGGTGGGCGCGGCGATGACGCCCGCGCCGACCAGCACGAAACGGGTCTGATTGTCGGCCCGGTCGGCGATGTCGCCGGCCAGCACCTCCAATCCGTACACGTCCGCCGAGCGCAGCGGAGCGATGGCAGCCGTCTTGCGATCACCCGACTCGGCCAGGCTGCGGGCGGCCTCCGCGGTCGAGTTGGCCGCCTGGAACACCGCGCCGGGAAGATGGGTGGCCAGGTAGTCGCGGCACTGGGCGTGAGCGACCGGATAGGAGCGGACCCGCTCCACCGACTCCAGCGTCACGCCCGCAGGGGCCAGCAGGTTCAGGTTGACGTCGATGATCACCTCGCGCTGGATGAACAGGTCGGTGTCGAAGGCCAAGGCGTCGAGAGTTGCGGTCACCGACCCCTCGATCATGTTCTCGATGGCGACCAGGCCCAAGTCGACCTCGCCGCTCTCCACCGCCTGCAGCACGTCGATGATCGAGTTGATGGGGCGGTGGCTCATGCCGGCCAGATCGGGCTGGGAATAGATGGCCTGCTCGGTGAACGTCCCCGCCGGGCCCAGGTATCCGACGGTCGGACTGCGCGGCTCTTCAGGTGGCCCCATACACCGCAGGGTACGGCTGATCGGCCCGATCAGCGCCGTTTCTGCAAGCCGTTAGGGTGATGGACGTGGACGACCGGCTCTACTTCCGCCAGCTGCTGTCGGGACGCGATTTCGCGGCCGGCGACGGGCTGGCCCGCCAGATGGTGAACTTCGTCTACGCCATCGGCGACCGCCAGACGGGCCAGGCCGTGCTCGTCGACCCGGCCTACGACACCAACGGGCTCATCGACCTGCTGGAAGCCGACGGCATGGCCTGCACCGGCGTGCTGGCCACCCACTACCACCCCGACCACGTGGGCGGGGAGATGATGGGCGTCAGCATCGAGGGCATCAGCCGGCTGCTGGAGCGGGTGTCGGTGCCGATACACGTCCAAGCCGCCGAGGCCGACTACGTGAAGAAGGTGACCGGCGTGGACGACGACTGTCTCGTGAGCCACGCCTCAGGCGACGTGGTGACCGTCGGCGCCGTCGACATCGAGCTCATCGCCACGCCGGGCCACACTCCCGGCAGCCAGTGCTTCCTGGTGGACGGCCGCCTGGTGGCCGGCGACACGCTCTTCCTCGAGGGATGCGGGCGCATGGACCTGCCCGGCTCCGACCCGGCCCAGATGTACGAGAGCCTCACCACAAAGCTGGCCCGGGTGCCCGACGACGCGGTGCTGTACCCCGGCCATCGCTACTCGCTGGAGTCGTCGGCCACCATGGGCATCACCCGCGAGCGCAACGTCGTGTTCCGCGTCGCGGGCCGGGAGCGCTGGCTCGCGACCTTCGCGGGCTGAGCGTGGCTGCGGGGTCAGCCAGCCTCGCTATCCGCTCGGCCTCTAGACCCAGGGGCAGTTGGAGTTGCGGTCGCCGAAGGTGGCACCGGTGCGGTAGCGGTCGAGCGTGAACGGCTTGAGCTCGTCTGGCTTGTCGCCGTGGACGAGCATCTGGGCGGTGAGCTTGCCCACACCGATCATCTTGAACCCGTGGTTGGAGTCGGCGATCACCCAGGCGTTGTCGGCCGCGTAGTCGAACACCGGCACGTTGTCGGGGGTGAACGCGCCGATCCCGCCGTTGCGGCGCTCCTTGAAGAACGGCCGCAGGTTCTCCAGGCGCTTGAACAGCATGCCCAGAGTGGCGCAGTAGTAGTCCGCGAACCACTCCTCGGCCTGATAGGCGTCGTTGAGGTGGCCGTAGGGCTCGACGGCCGCCCGCGGCCCGATCTTGACCGGGATCGTCCCGCCCTGCAGGCCGGGGGCGCCGACCCGCTCAGCCGCGTAGCGCACATAGGAGTAGAAGTGGTCCTTGAGGAACCTGCCGTCGTCTGAGTGCACGGGCGTGTTCATCAGCTCCACGTGCAGCACGGGCGAGTCCCGGTGCTGGGCGGTGCGGAAGTCGACGCCCTCGGGCAGCAGCACCTCGCCCTCCAGCAGACGCCAGTAGGTCCACATGTCCATCTGCTCGGCGACGTGGCCGTCGGGGTAGAGCACGTCGACGTGCGACGGGCCGCCCAGCCACTCCCAGTGCTCGGGAGTCCACGCCCCCGCGCCCACCACGACCTGGTCGCAGGAGACGGATCCCTGGTCGGTCTCCACCGCGGTGACCGAGCCCGAGGCGTCGAGCTGGTAGCCGGTCACAGCGGCGCCGTACACCCGCTGCACGCCCCACTGGCGGCACTTCTGGTCCAGTCCCCACACCGCCATGTGGGTGCCGGCGTACCCGGAGCGGTGCTCATGCAGCACCACGTCGCAGTTCTCGGTCTTGAAGTCGGGCCACAGGTTGGTGAGGAAGGCCCGGGCCTCAGAGCCGGTGTACACGTCGGACGGGTACCCGCTGGCCGCCTGCGACGCCTGGAGCCGAAGGTAGTCGTCGATCTGGTTCGCTTGGCCCACCGACACGTAGCCGACCTGCTGGAAGCCGAAGTTGACCGGATCGGACTCCCACACCTCGACGCTGGCCCGCAGGATGGCGTGCAGCGGGCCGGTCATGTACATGTTGCGGATGCAGCCGCAGGCCAGCCCGGTGGCGCCCGCACCCGGGCCCTGCTTGTCGATCAGCACGACATCGCGGCCTGAGCCCTTGCCGGTGCGCTCCAGGTACATGGCCAAGTGGTAGGCGCTCGACAGTCCGTGCACGCCCGCGCCGACCACCACGAACCGGGCGCTCGGCGGCAGGGGTGCGGCGTCGAACACCGGGATGACGGCCGGGTTGACCGCCTGGCCGTCCACGTCGGGCGGCAGGGGCCGGTTGGCGAACGGGTACCACTGGTTGTGCTCGGTGGGATTGGGGACAGCGATGGTCATTGCTTCTCCTGGTTGTGCTCGGTGGGATTGGGGACAGCGATGGTCATTGCTTCTCCTGGTGGACTCTAGGTATCAGTGTGGTCGCCGGCGGGCGGCAGCCGGTAGTCGGCTCCCAGGGTCCGCCAGATCAATGGGACGCCCGGCCGGTAGGCGAGATGGTGGCGGCTGGGCGCGTCGAGGATGGTCAGGTGGGCTGGGCTGCCGGGAGCGATCCGCCCCACGTCGCTGCGGCGCAGCGCGGCCGCCCCGCCGGAAGTGACCGCGGCGACGGCCTCGTCGATGGTCATGCCCATGTCGCGCACGGCCAGTGCCATGCAGAACGACAGCGAGCTGGTGTAGCTCGATCCGGGGTTGCAGTTCGAGGCGATGGCCACCCGCACGCCGGCGTCTATGGCCCGCCGAGCGTCGGGATAGGGCTGGCGGGTGGAGAAGTCCGTGGCCGGCAGGAACGTGGCCACGGTGTCGCTGGAGGCCAGGGCCTCGATATCGCTGCCGGAGAGATAGGTGCAGTGGTCCACCGAAGCGCAGCCCATCTCCACGCCGAGCTGCACTCCCGGCCCGTGGCCGAGCTGGTTGGCGTGGAGCCGCAGGCCCAGCCCGGCGTTGCTGCCCGCCTCGAGCACGGCCCGGGACTGGTCGGCGTCGAAGGCCCCGGTCTCGCAGAACACGTCGATCCAGCGGACGTGGCCGCGGACCGCGTCCAGCATCGGCCCGCACACCAGCTCGACGTAGTCGTCGGTCCGCCCCCGGTACTCGCTGGGCACCAGGTGGGCACCCAGGAATGTGGCCTCCGGAGTGGCCTCGGCCGCCAGGGAGGCCAGCTCGATCTCTGAGTCCACCGACAGCCCGTAGCCAGTCTTGATCTCCACCGTGGTTGTGCCGGCCCGGTGGACCTCGACGAGACGCTGTTCGAGCGAGGCCCGCAGCGCGGCCCGTCCCGCGCTGCGGGTGGCATCGGTCGTGACCCGGATCCCGCCTCCGTCGTAGGGCTCGCCGGCCATGCGCCGGGTGAACTCCTCGGCCCGGTCGCCGGAGAACACCAGGTGGGTGTGGGAGTCCACGAACCCGGGCAGCACGCACCGGCCGCCGGCGTCGACGCGATCGTCGGCCACGGCGCCCGACCTCCCGACCGCGATGACCCTGTCGCCGTCCACGACCACCGACGCATCGGCGATGACGCCGAGCGGTCCCGTCCCGAGGGAGGGGTCGTTGGTGACCAGTTCGGAGATGTTGTCGATCACCAGCGTCATGGTGCGGTGACCTCGGAGACGGCCGAGGCGAGCTCGGCAGCAACGTCGACGGTGGAGTGTGTTCCGGCGCGGACGATGGTTCTCCCGCCCACCACCAGGTGATGCACGTCTGTGCTGGTGGCCGCGAAGATCGTCGCGGCCAGCGCGCTGCCGGAGTCGACTCCGGCCATCCGCACCGAGTCGAGCCCCACCGTGGCGAAGTCGGCCAGCGAGCCCTTCTTCAGCGTGCCGCCGTCGCGCCACCCGAGGGCCCGGTAGCCGCTGGAGGTGGCCATCGAGGCCAGGGCCTCCACGCCGAACACGCCCCGGTCGTGGGTGGCAGCCCTCTGGTCGAGCTCGACCGTGCGGGCCTCCTCGAGGATGTCCACCGTGGCGTGGGAGTCCGATCCGAGACACAGTCCCGCTCCGGCGAGGGCGAGAGCGGTGCTCGGTCCGGTGCCGTCGGCCAGGTCGCGCTCGGTGGTGGGGCACAGGCAGCAGTGCGCCCCCGCCTCGCCGATGAGCGCCACGTCGTGCGGGGTGGCGTGGGTGGCGTGCACCAGCGTGGTGTCGGGGCCGAGCCCGCCGGCCAACGCGATCACCTCGACAGGGGTACGGTCGTGGACTTGTTGGCACTGCTCGTTCTCGGCCGGCTGTTCCGAGACATGGAAGTGCAGGGGAGCGCCGCGCACGCGGGCCCAGTCGGCGGCCACCTTGACGGAAGACGGGTCCACAGCTCTGATCGAGTGCACCGCCGCGCCGACCCTCGTCGTCGGGCCGGACACCACCGAGGCCAGCCCCTCCGTCCGATCCGCCCACCGTTCGGCGCTCCCGTCGCTGAACCGGGCCTGCTCGGGACGCAGCGGTTCGTAGCCGCGACTTGCCGCTGGGTCGAGCCCGCCGTGGAGGTACAGGGTGTCCAGCAGGGTCATGCGGATGCCGGCGTCGCGAGCCGCGGCCGCCACCGCGATGCCCATGGCGGCGGGGTCGTCGTAGGCGCCTCCGTCCGGCCGGTGGTGGACGTAGTGGAACTCGCCCACGACGCCGATCCCGGCCAAGGCCATCTCCGCGAACGCCGCTCGGGCCAGCCGGTAGTAGCGGTCGGGATCGAGCCGGACGGCGACCCGGTACATCAGGTCGCGCCAGGTCCAGAACGTGCCCCGCCCGGCATGGGTGCGGCCGCGCAGGGCTCGGTGGAAGGCATGGCTGTGCGCGTTGGCCAGCGCCGGCAGCGTCAAGCCTCTCAGAGGAACGGCCCGCTCGGGTGGGGTGTTCACGCCGGAACAGACGGCGGCGATGCGGTCACCGTCGACGGTGATCAGCACGCCCGGCTCGGCCCGGTCGCCTCCCAGCCAGGCCAGCTCGCACCAGTACTGACCGGTCACGACCCGACGCGCTCGGTGAATCGGGAGATGCGCTCGACGAAGGCGTCACGGTGGTGCCGCTCGAACTCGTCCCATGTGCTCAGGGTGGCCGGCTCGGCCCGGTCCACGATCAAGATCCCGTCGAGGTGGTCGCACTCGTGCTGCCAGGTGCCCGCGGTGAGCCCCCGGACGTGGGCGCAATGCTCGGTGCCGTGGCGGTCGAAGTAGCGGACACGTAGATTGACCGAGCGCACCACGTCGCCGCGCAGCGGCACCGACAGGCAGCCCTCGTTGATGACCACCGTCTCGCCGTCCAGCACCTCCAGCTCCGGGTTGATGGCGACGGTGAGCGGGATGGGCGGCTTGTACCGGTAGCGGGGATTGTCGTTCACCTCGATGACCGCGATCCGCCATGTCTCGCCTATCTGGTTGGCGGCCAGCCCCGCCCCGTTGGCGTGGCGCATCGTGTCGATGAGGTCGTCGACGATGCCCTGCACGCGGTCGCTGGCGATCTCGGCCACCGGCACGGCGGCAGCCGGGGTGCGCAGCGCCGGATGGCCGATGGAGAGAATGTCGCGGACGGTCATGGGCTCAGCCGCCGCGGCGCCGGTGCGGCGCTCATGGTGCGGTCACCGGTGGCGCCGGTATGCGCACGCCGCGGTCGGCGGCCACTCGACGGGCCTCGGCGTAGCCGGCGTCGGCGTGGCGCATCACGCCCGTGGCTGGATCGTTGAGCAGGACCCGCTCCAGTTTCTGCGCGGCAAGACCGGTGCCGTCGGCGACGCTGACCTGGCCGGCATGTATCGATCGGCCGATGCCCACTCCGCCCCCGTGGTGGATGCTCACCCACGACGCCCCCGACGACGTGTTGACCAGCGCGTTGAGGAGCGGCCAGTCGGCGATGGCGTCGCTGCCGTCGAGCATGTCCTCGGTCTCGCGGTAGGGCGAGGCCACCGAGCCCGAGTCGAGGTGGTCGCGGCCGATGACGATGGGCGCGGCCAGCTCACCGGAGCGGACCATCTCGTTGAACCGCAGCCCCAGCCGGTGGCGCTCGCCGTAGCCGAGCCAGCAGATCCGGGCGGGTAGGCCCTGGAACTCGACCCGCTCGCGGGCCAGGGTGATCCAACGCTTGAGGCCTTCGTCCTCGGGGAACTCCTCCAGCACGGCCCGGTCGGTGGCCGCGATGTCCGCAGGGTCGCCCGACAGCGCCACCCACCGGAACGGCCCCTTGCCCTCGCAGAACAGGGGCCGTATATACGCGGGCAGGAACCCCGGATAGGCGAAGGCTCGCTCGCAGCCGCCTAGAAGGGCCTCGGCTCGCAGGCTGTTGCCGTAGTCGAAGACCTCCGCGCCGCCGTCGAGGAAGCCGACCATGGCCTCCACATGGGAGGCCATGGCGGCTCGGGACCGGCGGATGAACTCCTCCGGCTGGTTGCGGCGCAGCTCGTCGGCCGCTCCGGGCGACAGGTCGTTGGGGACGTAGGTCAGCGGGTCGTGGGCGGAGGTCTGGTCGGTGACGATGTCGGCGGCGACATCGTTGGCCAGCAGGCGGGGCAGCAAGTCGGCCGCATTGCCGACCAGGCCCACCGACAGCGGACGGCGGGCCGCGACGGCCTCGGTGCAGCGCCGCAGCGCGTCGGCGTAGTCGTCGGCGACCACATCGAGATAGCGGGTCTCCACGCGCCGGGCGGCCCGCTCGGGGTCGACCTCGATGCACAGGGCCACCCCTCCGTTCATGGTGATGGCCAGCGGCTGCGCGCCGCCCATACCGCCCAGCCCGGCCGTGACGGTGAGCGTCCCCGCCAGCGAAGAGCCGAACCGCTTGCGGGCAATGGCCGCGAAGCACTCGTAGGTGCCCTGCAGGATCCCCTGGGTGCCGATGTAGATCCACGAGCCCGCCGTCATCTGGCCGTACATGGTCAGGCCGAGATGCTCGAGCCGCCGGAACTCGTCCCATGTGCCCCACTCGGGGACCAGGTTGGAGTTGGCGATGAGGACCCTGGGTGCCCACTCGTGGGTGCGCAGCACGCCGACGGGCTTGCCCGACTGCACCAGCAGGGTCTCGTCGCCGGCGAGATCGGTCAGCGCCCGGATCATGGCGTGGTAGGCGTCCCACGATCTCGCGGCCCGTCCCGTGCCCCCGTACACGACCAGATCGTCGGGGCGCTCGGCGACGTCGGGATCGAGATTGTTCTGGAGCATCCGGAAGGCGGCCTCCTGGGGCCAGCCGCGGCAGGTCAGCGCGATGCCGGTGGGAGCCCTCACGCCTCCAGCAGGGGCGCTGGCTCTGTGCTGTGCGGGGGCGGGCATAGCGGACCTCGTCAGGCGGGCCTCATGGCTGGGTTGCAGTGTATCCGTCGGTGACATATTCTGTCAATATGCGGCAAGAGCTTTCAGAATCTGAAACAAAGTCGAAATCAGAGTCTGCACCACAGTCCGGAACACAGCCTGCGCCGCCCCCTCAGCTGCACAGGTCGCGATCGGCCGGCCGGGTGCTGGCCCTTCTCGATGCTGTGATCACCGGAGGCACGCTCAGCCTGACCGTGGCCGCAGCCCGAACGGGCATGCCGGTCAGCACCGCCCTGCGCCACCTGCGGGTTCTGATCGACCACGGCTATCTCGTGAAGAACGACTCGGGGACGTACTGTGCCGGGGCTTCGTTCCTGCGCCTCGCCTTGGCCTCGCTGCAGTCGGGTCCCTACGCCCGGCTCACCGCAGCGGCCCAGCCCGAACTCGAGCGGCTAGTCGAAACCACTGAGGAGTCCGCCTACCTGGCAGTGCGCGACGGTGATGAGGCGGTCTACATCGCCACTGTCGAGGGCCGCCGGGCCATTCGCCACGTCGGCTGGGTTGGCCGGACTGTCCCGATCGACGGCACCGCAGTGGGCGAGACCCTGCTCGCCGGTCCGCTAGCGCCGGGCGCCCAACCCGCGCCCGCCTTCAACACTGGCGCCATCGAGCCCGATGTCACTGCGGTTTGCGCGCCGATCTACGGACCAGTGGGCCCGATCGCCGCCCTATCGGTGCTGGGACCGGCGAACCGGCTCGCCGGTCGCCGCCTCGAGACGGCAGCTGAGGCTGTGGTTGAAGCGGCCGTCGTGGCATCGTCCGTGCTCTCGTCACCAGAAGCGGTCCTGGCGTGACCGTCGAGCTCGACGGCGCAGGTGTCACCGTTTCCGACGTCGTTGCGGTTGCCCGCCACCGCGAGGAAGTTCGTCTCAGCGATGCCGCCCTGGCCCGAATGGCCGCGGCCCGCAGCATCGTCGAGACCCTGGCTGAAGGGGAGCCCACCTACGGGATCTCCACGGGCTTCGGCGCCCTGGCCAACACGACCATCCCCGCCGGTCGGCGGGCTGCGCTCCAGCAGTCCCTGATCCGATCCCATGCTGCCGGGATGGGACCGGCCGTGGAGGCCGAGGCGGTGCGGGCCATGATGATGCTGCGAGCCCGGACTCTCGCCCACGGCGCCTCAGGCGCGCGGCCGCAGGTCGCGCAGTCGCTGGTGCGGATGATCAACGCGGACGTTGTTCCCGTGGTGCCCGAGCACGGCTCGCTCGGTGCCAGCGGAGACCTCGCGCCGCTGGCCCATGCCGCGCTAGTGCTGATGGGAGAGGGCGAGGTGCTCAGCGGCGGCGGCACCCGTGACGGGGCGGCAGCCCTCGCAGAGGCAGGCATCGAGCCCCTGGAGCTGGCCGAGAAGGAGGGTCTGGCGCTCACCAACGGCACTGATGGCATTCTCGGCGTGCTGTGCCTCGCGGTTCACGACGCGACACACCTCCTCACCGTCGCCGACATCGTGGCCGGCTGCAGCATCGAGGCCCTGCTGGCCACCGACCGCGCCTTCGCTGCCGACCTGCTGGCCCTGCGGCCCCACCCTGGCCAGCAGGCCAGCGCGGCCAACCTCCGGGCCGTGCTGGCAGACTCGCCGATCGTCGCGAGCCACCGCCTCGACGACGGTCGGGTGCAGGACGCCTACTCCATCAGGTGCACCCCCCAGGTTCACGGCGCGGCCCGCGACACCCTCGACTTCGTGACGGCCGTGACCGACCGGGAGCTGGCCTCGGCCATAGACAACCCGATGGTGCTGCCCGACGGCCGAGTCGAGTCATGCGGCAACTTCCACGGGGCGCCGGTCGCGCTGGCGGCCGACTATCTGGCCATCGCCGCAGCAGAGGTCGGCGCCATCGCCGAGCGCCGCATGGACCGGCTGCTCGACCCCGCTCGCTCCCACGGCCTTCCTGCCTTCCTGGCCGACGATCCGGGCGTCGACAGCGGCCTGATGATCGGCCAGTACACGGCCGCGGCCCTGTGCGCCGAGAACCGGCGTTTGGCCGCTCCGGCCTCGGTGGACTCGCTCCCAACCTCGGCCATGCAGGAGGACCATGTCTCGATGGGCTGGGGCGCGGCCCGCAAGCTGCGCCGGGTCGTCGCCAACCTGCGCCGCATCCTGGCCATCGAATGGGTCGCGGCGGCTCGCGGCATCGAGCTGCGAGCCCCGTTGCAGCCCGCGGCCGGAACCGCCGCGGCCGTCGGCTTGCTACGGACCGAGGTGCTCGGCCCAGGGCCCGACCGCTGGCTGTCGCCCGAGCTCGCGGCGGCTGAGCGGATACTCGCCGCCGAGGCGCTGGTGACCGCAGTGGCGGCAGTCGCGGGCCCGCTCGCGTGAGGCCGAGCGGATAGGGCGCGGTCAACCAACACCGGCCCCACCGCTCCCTCAACCAGGCAACCCGGAATTCAGCCGCGTGATGGCACGGAACGCTCTCATAGCTGCTATGCTACGGTACAGTGTCTTTAGTCCATAGATACCGTACCATGCCATCAGCGAGGTGATGATATGGGCTCGAACTTCTACAGGCCGGTGTCCACTATGGGACAGCTCGGGATGGAGATGCGGCGGCTGCGACTCGCAGCAGGCCTGACCCAGGCCGGGCTCGCTCAGCGCGCCGGCGTGTCGAGGCGCTGGCTGGGCCAGCTCGAGCGGGGCCATCCCCGAGCTGAGGCGGACAAGCTGATGCGAGTGATCCGAGCGCTAGGCCTGTCGGTACGGCTCGAGCCTGCTTTGCTGTCATGAAGGCCGCTCAGATCGTCGTGTTGATGCACGGCACCGAGGCGGCGCAGCTGCGCAGAGACCGCAAGGGCCGCCTCAGCATCGTCTACGACCAGCTGTACGCGTCCGATCCCGCCGCGGTGCCGCTGTCTTTGTCGCTGCCGTTCCAGGAAGGATCACACAGCCATGAGCGCTCCATGTGCTGGCTCGCCTCGCTGCTGCCAGACAGCAGCGAAGTGCTGCGAGAGTGGGGCCGACGCACCGGCGCGTCCGCCGACGTCTTCGGGCTCCTGGCCACTCCCATCGGCCATGACTGCGCTGGGGCGGTGCAGTTCTGCCCGCCCGAGCGGCTCAACGAGCTCCTCGCCCGCCCCGGCGGGCTGGAACCTCTCACAGACGACAGGATCGCGTCCCAGGTGGCCGCCATGGCGCTCAACCCGCTGCGGTGGACCGACGACGACATCGAGCCGTACTTCAGCCTCGGCGGCGCCCAGAACAAACTGGCGCTGCACCGCCTCCACGACCGATGGGCGAGACCCTACGGGTCGATGCCGACGACCCACATCCTCAAACCCAGCCACAACGCATCCAAGGCAGTGGCCATCGTCGAGCACCTGTGCCTGGCCGCCGCCAGACGCGTCGACCTCCACGTCGCCGAGACCACAGTAGAGATACTCGACGACCACCCCGTCGCCATCGTCGAGCGCTACGATCGCCGCCTTGGCCCCTCGGGCTGGGAACGCATCCACCAAGAGGACATGTGCCAAGCCTTGAACATCCCAGGCAACATGCGCCGAGAACAAGACGGCGGGCCGGGCATGGCCGCCATTGCCGACATCATCGAGACCCACTCCACAGACCCCGACACCGACCTGCGCCGCTTCGCCGACGGGCTGCTTTGGGCGCTTGTCACCATCAACCGCGACGCCCACGCCCGCAACTACAGCCTCACACTCGAGCCCAGCACCGTCAGACTCGCCCCCCTCTATGACCTCAACTCGACTCTGGCGTACTCCTCCTCAGACATCGGAGAACGAGAAATGGCAATGCGCTATGGCAGCCGACTCACCGTCTACAGCTCCAATTCCAACCACAGCCTCATCGACACCGCCGCTCGCCTCAAACTGTCCGCCGGATGGGTGATCGACCGAGCCGAAAGCCTCGCCGCCGCAGCCGTCGACGCGTTCACGGCCGAGATCGACAACCTGCCGCACGACGCCCACAAACACCTGCGAACAGAAGAGTTCCTCGACAGCCTGCGCATACGTTGCGAGTCCGTGTCCAAGACAGCAGCCGCCAACCGTCTCCGGGCGGTGTGAACCGCACTGGCTTTCCCGAAGGGTCTGGTGCGCACCATGTGGTGAGCGCTTAGCTCCGGCTGGCGATGACTGATGCGATCTCGTCGGCGATTTCGTCGATCCCGTGGTCTGAGGTGCGGAGGGCGACTCGGTCCGCTAGGGAGGCGCTGCGTGCGATGACCTCGTCTTTGGATATCTCGTGCCAGATCGGCAGCAGGATCTGCTGGTCGCTGTTGGTTCGCGTCACGAGGCCGTCGAGTTCGTACTGGGGCCAGTTCTTGTCGAAGAATGGCTTTGACAAGATGACGAGCCCGAAGCGGCTGCTGGCTATGCCGATGTCGATGCTGCGCCGGAGGCTGTCGCCGATCCGGAGTTCGAACTCGTCGTACCAGACGCTGACGCCTCGCTCCCGGAGCGCGTGTGCGAGTGGTCCTGCGATAATCTCTTTGTCCTCGGTGGCGTGTGAGATGAAGACGTCCCAGTCTCGCGGGGTCCCTGCGTTGGAGACGGCGGATGCGTTGTCGATGAGGTCCGCGAGGGTGGGCCGCGGAGCGGGGAGCGGATCAGGGATGGGTGGCAGAGGCCGCAGATCCCCACGGGCTGCCCCAGGCAGCGATGCCCATGCCGGACGACAGTGGCGGATCAACTACCGCTGTACACGAGCGCGCAAGGCCACCGCCATAGCGAATCGCCGCGCCCGCGCGCAACTTTGCCGGGCTAGCCAGCGGCTCAACGACACCCGCGGTCCGTCGGTCCGTCAAATCGGGCGATTGGCTGTCACGGCGCCCCCAAACGGCCGCACTTCGCCTTGGTCTGGATCAAAGGACTCTTGAGGTCTGGATCAACTCACCGGTGCGCGAGGGGGGACTTGAACCCCCACATCCTTTCGGACACAGGAACCTGAATCCTGCGCGTCTGCCAATTCCGCCACTCGCGCGTGGCCTCAGCCCGCCTTGGGCGGACCGGGCACGAGGCTAGCGGCCTGCCAGCCGAATCACCGCTTCGCTCCCCGCCTCGGAGCGGTCGTCAGAGCCGCCTAGCATCCCTCCGTGCGCTTGGACTACGGGGCCGCGACCGATGTGGGACCGCATCGCCGCGAGAACCAGGATCGGTACCTCGCCGACGGCACCGTGTTCGCGGTGGCCGACGGGCTCGGGGGCCACTCGGGAGGAGGTACCGCGGCGGCCATTGCCACGGAGGTCCTCGCCCGCCGCAAGCGCCTCAACTCGCTCGCCCAGCTCATCGCCCTCGTGGGCTCGGCCAACACCGCCATATTCGAGGCCGCCAAAGACGATCCGCGCCTGCGGGAGATGTCAACGACGGTGTGCGTGATGGCCGGGATCGCCAGCGCGGCGAACCCGTCGCGGCTGGCGGTTTGCAATGTGGGCGACTCCCGCCTCTACGTGCGCACCCCCGACTGCTTCAGCCAGCTCACCGTCGACCACACCATCTCCGAGAACCTGGTCCGCGACGGCGTCATCTCCGTTGCGGAGGCGGCCACCCACGCCGACCGCCACACGCTCACCCGGGCCGTCGGATACGAGCGCCGGGTTCATGTGGACGCCTGGGAGTTGGCCGCGGTCTCAGGGACCCGCTTCCTGATATGCAGCGACGGGCTGACCAACGAGGTAGTCGACCCCGACATCGACGAGATCCTGCGATCCGTCGAGGACGCCTCTGCCGCAGCAAGCAGCCTCGTGGAGCAGGCGGTGCGGCCCGGGCACGGCCACGACAACGTCACCGCGGTCGTCGTCGACGTGGCGGACGGGCCCGGCCCACAGCCAGGCGTCAAGGGCCAGATGGTGCTCGCCTCCCGGCCCGCCGTGCCGGCCTGATCGCACGCCGGATTCTCGGCCTGGGGGCGCCCGGTACAATGGCCAGCGGTGTCCGATGAGGGGTTGACGGTCTTCAACGGCCGATACGAGCTGTTGCGCCGCATCGCGCGGGGTGGCATGGCCGACGTCTACCTGGCCCGGGACGCCTCGCTCGGCCGCCAGGTGGCGGTGAAGGTCCTGTTCCCGGAGTTCGCCAACGACCCGAGCTTCGTGGAGCGCTTCCGCCGGGAAGCGAAGGCCGCGGCCAACCTGAACCACCCCAACATCGTCGGCATCTACGACTGGGGCCAGGAGCAGGGCACCTACTACATCGTCATGGAGTACGTCGTGGGCCGCAGCATGGCTGACGTGCTGCGCTCCACCGGGCCGTTGAGCCCCGACCGCGCCGCGGAGATCGCATCGGATGTGGCTGACGCGCTCAGCAGTGCCCACAGCGCCGGGCTCGTGCACCGCGACATCAAGCTCGGCAACATCATCGTCAGCGACGACGGACAGGTGAAGGTGGCCGACTTCGGCATCGCCACCGCCCTGGCTCGAAGAACCGGGGACAATCTCACCCACATCGGGTCGGTCATGGGCACGGCCACGTACTTCTCTCCCGAGCAGGCCCAGGGCAAAGCCCTCGACGGTCGCTCCGACCTGTACTCGCTGGGCGTCGTGCTCTACGAGATGATCGTGGGCAAGCCCCCGTTCACCGCCGACACCTCGACCGCGGTGGCCGTCAAGCACGTGCAGGAGCGCCCGCTGTCGCCGTCGATTCTGGGTGTGAGCATCGCGCAGTCCCTGGAGGCCATCATCTTGAAGCTGCTGGCCAAGAACCCGGCCAACCGCTATCCCAAGGCCGAGGACCTGCGCGCTGACCTTCAGCGCTATCTGGAGGGCGCGCACAGCATCCCTGCTCGGGCTCCCCAGTCGCCCGCGGCCCGGACCGGGGAGCGTCCCGCGGCCCGGGTGCCGGGTCCACCGGCCACGGCTTCCGGGCGCCCGGCCACTGGCCCGGTTCCGGCTGCCTCCCAGCCTCCCGGCGGTCCCGGCGGTCCCGGCGCCCAAGTGCCCGGCGCGCCTGCGCCGGGGGAGGGGCCGCCTTCCCAGTACGTGCCGCCGGCCTACTACTACGAGGAGGTTCACCGATCCGACAGCTGGAAGCGCACCACGCTCATGTTCGTGGGCCTGGTGTGCCTCGTGGTCGCCCTCGGGTTCCTCGCGGTGACCTTCTACCGCTCTCTAGGTCTCGACGAGGAGGCCGGTCCCGAAACCCCGACCACCAGCAGCGGCGTCGCGCTGATCGAAGTGCCGGACGTGTTTGGACTGAGCTACGGCGAGGCGGACGCCCTGCTGAGGTCAGTCGGCTTGGAGCCGGAACCGAGCTACCAGGTCAACATCGAAGTGCCCGAGAACACGGTGTTCTTCCAGAGCCCGCTCGCGGGCCAGCGGATCGGCGAGGGCACCACGGTGGCGCTCACCGTCAGCCAGGGCGAGATCCGGAGGGTCCCGCCCGTGCGGGGCCGCAACCGCGTCGACGCCACTGAGATACTCAGGAGCGCGGGCTACGAAGTCATCGTGATCGAGGGTCCCAGCCAAACTGAGGCGGGCATCGTGGTCGGGCAGGAGCCCTCCTCGAACACCGAGTTCGCGCCGGGCGAGGCGGTGACCATCACCATCTCCACCGGACCGGGGCAGATCTTCGTTCCCGACGTGCGGGGCGAGACGCTGAGCCAGGCCTTCCAGACCCTGATCGAGCAAGGATTCCGCGTCGGCGAGAGGCGGGAGCCTTCGACCACGGTCGAGGAGGGGCAGATCATCGACACCGATCCTTCGCACGGGTTCCCGGTGTCGGCCGGACTGGAGGTCTTCGTCATCATCTCAGACGGGC
The DNA here is from genome assembly GCA_965219165.1 of Candidatus Aldehydirespirator sp. GTDB lineage: Bacteria > Actinomycetota > Acidimicrobiia > Acidimicrobiales > Aldehydirespiratoraceae > Aldehydirespirator. The sequence goes on from CBDCMW010000002.1 coordinate 532,802, forward strand.
CTCCGCTTGTGGCCATCCCCGATGTGCAAGGCCTGCTGTTCGACACCGGGAAGCTGGCCATCGACCGCGCTGGACTAGTCATCCGCACGGTGACGTTCGAGCCCGTGGAGCCGGGATCGACGGACGTGGGCCGGATCCTGGCCCAGACACCGCCCCCCAATCTCGAGGTGTCGGTCGAGACCCCGGTGGACGTGGTAGTGGGCGAGTTGCCGGAGACGGACTTCGATCAGATCGACACCGAGCCGGTGGATGGCGAGGGCGACGAGACCGGAGGCATCGACCAGACCGGCGCCGGGGGGACCGAGGAGCCCGGTGACGGCAGCGAGGGCAACGAAGACGAGACCGTCGACGCGCAGCCTGCTGCCGGGTAGGTGCGTTGCCGGAGCGCTGAGCGCCTGCTGCCGGGTAGGTGCGTTGCCGGAGCGCTGAGCGCCTGCTCGCGGAGCCGTCGAGCCGGTTAGCGGCAGCGGGCCAGGAAGTTGTCGAGCAGGTCCCGGCCCGCGTCGGTGAGCACCGACTCGGGATGGAACTGCACGCCCTCGGTGTGGTGGCGCCGATGCCGTAGACCCATCACCAGGCCCCTGTCGCAGGTGGCGGTGACCTCCAGCTCGTCGGGCACCGAGGAGCGCTCGACGATCAGCGAGTGATAGCGCGTGGCGGTGAGGGGGTTGGGCAGGCCCTCGAACACTCCCGCAGTGTCATGCTCGATGACCGACGTCTTGCCGTGCATGACCTCTGGAGCCCGGACCACGGCCGCTCCGAACGCCTGGCCGATGCACTGCATCCCCAGGCACACCCCGAAGATGGGCACTTCGCCGCTCAGCGTTGCCAGCAGGTCATTGCTGACGCCGGCGTCGTCGGGGGTGCCCGGCCCCGGACTGATCAGTATCCCGTCGGGCTCCAGGCTGCGGACCTCGTCGGCCGTGACCGAGTCGTGCCGGTAGACCAGAGGCTCGGCCCCCAGCTCCCCCAGATACTGCACCAGGATGTAGACGAATGAGTCGTAGTTGTCGACCACGACGATCCTGGGCCCCACCCCCGGAACGCTAGGAGGTCGTAGCGGCGTCGCGGGCGTCGAGTGCTTCCAGCACGTGCAGGGCTATGTCGGCGACCTGCACCGAGTCCTCCTCCACTCCTGCCGCTCGCACCCCGTCGTCCATCATGATGTAGCAGAACGGGCAGGCGGTGGCGATGCGCGACGCGCCCGTGTCCAGAAGCTCCCGGGACCGCTCGTCGTTCACCTTGGTGCCGATCGTCTCCTCCATCCACATGCGGGCCCCGCCCGCGCCGCAGCACATCCCCTTGGTGCCGTTGCGGGGGGCCTCCACCAGGTCGATGCCGCCCAGCGAGCCGAGCACCCGCCGGGGCGCCAGGTACACGTCGTTGTGGCGGCCCAGGTAGCAGCTGTCGTGGTAGACGACCCTCTCGGCCAGGGTGGCGCCCTCGAGGTCCAGCCGGCCCTCGGCCACCAGCGCCTCCAGGAACTGGCTGTGGTGGACCACCTCGTAGTGCCCGCCGAGCTGCGGGTACTCGTTGGCCAGCGTGTTGAAGCAGTGGGGGCACTGGGTGACGATCTTGCGGACGCCCATGGAGTTGAGGGTCTCGATATTCGCCGACGCCAGCATCTGGAACAGGTACTCGTTGCCGGAGCGCCGCGCCGAGTCGCCGGTGCAGTTCTCGGCCGGGCCGAGGATGGCGAAGTCCACATCGGCGCGCTCCATCAGCTGGGCCATGGCCCTGGTCACCTTCTTGTTCTTGTCGTCGAAGGATCCCGCGCACCCCACCCAGTACAGGTACTCCGCGTCGAGGGGGTCGCCGCCGGCCACGACCCGCACCCCGTCGAGGTCCCGGGCCCAGTCGGCCCGCTCCGTCTGGCTCAGCGACCACGGGTTGGACGAGTTCTCCATGCCCCGGAAGGCCTGCCCCAGCTCGGAGGGGAAGTCGCTCTCCATCAGGGTGAGGTAGCGGCGCATGTCCAGGATCTTGTCGAGGATCTCGATGTTGACCGGGCAGATCTCGTCGCAGGCCCGGCACGAGGTGCAGGCCCACAGTTCCTCGGTGCTGATGCGGTCGAACATCCAGTTGGCCGGCACCTTGACCTCGGCATCGCCGCTGCTGAGCGGGGGAGACGTGGGCGGACTGCCGGTGAGGGCCATGACCTCGCCCGTCTTGAGCACGATCTCCCGGGGATCCAGGGGCTTGCCGGTGGCGTGCGCCGGGCATACCGAGGTGCAGCGGCCGCACATCGTGCAGGCGTCGGTGTCGAGCAGCTGCTTCCACGAGAAGTCCTCGATCACTGAGGCGCCGAAGGTCTCGAGCTCGGTGTCGCCCTCCACCAGGTTGGGCATGGGGCGCATGGCGCCCTTGGGGCGGTCGCGGTGGCTGAGGTACATGTTCAGCGGCGATGTGAACATGTGGCGCAGCATCGTGGTGGGCAGGATCACCAGGAAGGCCGCGAAGGCGATCACGTGGGCCACCCACCACACCTGGTGCCAGCCGTGCACGGCGCTCGAGCCGTCGACGAGCGTGGCCAGCGGATAGCCGATGAAGCTCCAGCGCTCGTGGTCGGGCAGGCCGTCGGCCGCGATGCGGAACGCCTCCGCGCCGAAGCCGGTCACGCCGATGGCCAGCAGGACCCCGCCGATGACCGCGTGCTCGGGCCGGGTCTTGGTGCGGATGCGGTAGGGCCGCCACACCGGCGGTCCGAAGCGGCGCACGATGGCCCACACCACCCCGATCACGAACGCCGCACCGGCGCCGTCGCCCACCGCGGAGTAGGCCCGGTAGACGTCGCCGTGCAGGAACTTGAGCCCGTCCGGGAGCTGATGGTCGACCTCCAGGGTGGTGGTCACGCCGAGCAGCACCAGGAAGCTGAAGTAGATCAGCGAGTGCATCACCCCGGCGCCGGGCTCCCGCAGCAGGGTGCGCATGTAGACGCCGGCCCGGAAGTCGGCCATGCGGTGCTTCGCGTTGTGCGCCGTGGTGCGGCGATTGTCGGGCCGGCCCCGCTGCCAGTTCTTGACCCGGTGGGCGAACAGGACCGCCCCGTACACCAGCAGAATGGGGATGATCGTGTAGAAGGCAGCCTTCAGCGGTCCGGGGACGTTCCCGAACACCTCACGGGTGATCGGGCTGTCGTCGTGGAAGCCGGCGATGCCCGCCGCGATGCCCGAGGCGGCGGTGAACAGCGCGACGGCGACGCCGATGGCGACGACGATGTGGTGGGGCTTGATCCGTGTCCGCACGACGGCGCGACACTACTCGCCCCGTCCGCCCGAAGGGATCAAACGTTGCTGGCCCCGGCTGGAGGTGGCGGCACCGCTTCGGGCACTAGGTGATGGGACGCCTCGGTCTGGGTCACGGTCTGCCTCCTATTCGCTGAGCCGGTTCGTTGGGTGACTCCGATGGAGCGCCGCAGACGACCACTAGGGCATCAACGACGGTGGGTTTGCCTGTGGTGATGACCACTGGGTTGCAGTCGATCTCGAGGATGTCGCTGTGTTCGGTCAGGGCGCCGGCAACGATCCGAACGATCGCCTCTAGGGCGTGGAGGTCCACTGACTCGGAGCCTCGATCGCCAGCGAGCAATGGCCAGCCGCGTAGCGCCTTCAGTGCCGACTCGACTTCGCCAGCCTCCGGTGGGGCGAGGACGGTGATGGTGTCGTTGAAGACCTCTGCTGCCACGCCGCCAAGCCCGATTGTGACTGCGGGGCCGAAATGCGGGTCTCGTAAGCCGCCGACTACCAGTTCCAGTTCTCCTTGGATGAACTCCGCAACGAGGACGGTTCCGTCGCCTGCGTCGGCCAACTCCTGCCAGGTGTCCAGGACCTCCTCGGGGGACAGGCCGAGCCTCACCAGGCCTTGCTCGGACTTGTGGGCGACGCCGGAGGCTTTGGCGACCAGTGGGGCTCGAAGCTCGGCGACGGCGCGAGTGGCTTGGGCTAGCGATCTCGTCCGACGCTCCGGCACTAGGGGCAGGCCTCGCAGTCTTTGCTTGGACTCCCATTCCGAAAGAGCCGCAAGGCCTTGAGGCTCACGTGGACCTGTCCCGGTCTGCGATGGGCCCGGAGCGCTCGTCGAGAGCTGTCTCGGCGATCGCCACGTCAGCGACGCGTAGGCCCTTACGGCGCGCTCGGGCGAGGACAGCAGGGGCACGCCGGCTGCTGTGAGCCTGCGCGCCACGGTGGGCGTGTCGGTTACGAATGCCACCGTCGCCTTACGGGTGCTCTTGTGGGCTGCGGTCACGGCATCCGCGAGTTCGGGGATGTCGAGTCCGCAGTCGATCACCACGACGCCGTCGATATTGCGGTCGTTGTAGACGGCGTCCACCGCGGGCGCGTACGCCTCGGGTGGGCATTGCGGGGTGAGATCGACGGGGTTGCGGGTGGCTGCGAACGAGGGAACGACCGCCAGGAGGACTTCAAGGGTCGAATCGGCCAGTCGGGGCAGGACGAGGCCCAACCGTTCAGCCTCGTCGGCGGCTAGCACCGACGGTCCGCCCGAGACCGTCAGAACAGCCAATCGCGAGCCGGCGGGGGGCCGCATGGGCGAGGCGGCCACTGCCAGCAGGTCGAAGAACTCGTCGGTTGTTCGTGCCTCCATCGCGCCCGCTCGCCTCAGCGCAGCCGAAACAGCTCCATGGGTGCCGGCTATGGATCCGGTGTGGCTGATTGCGGCCCGGGCGCCGGTGGCTGTCTTGCCTGCTTTCAGCACCACTACGGGTCGCTCAGCTGAGAGCGAACGCACGGTTGTCACGAAGTCGTGGCCTCCGGACAGTGCCTCAGCGAACAGGCCGATGACCTGGGTCTCGTCATCCTGGGCGAGCCACCGCAGGATCTGCGTCTCGTCGAGGTCGGCGGCGTTGCCGAGGCTGGCGAACCGGCGCACCCCCAGTCCCCGCCGGCTCATCTCCGCGAGGAACATGCCGCCGAACGCCCCCGACTGGCTGAGCATGGTCACCCCGCCCGGCACCAGATCCACGTCCCAGAAGTAGGAGCCGTTCATCCACCCGCCGTCGTTCAGGCGGCTGATCACTCCCATGCAGTTGGGGCCCAGGAATCGCATGTCCGCTCGTGTGGCGATGGCTCGGAGACGGTCCTGCACGGCCTGGCCCTCCTCGCCGGTCTCGCCGAATCCGGATGTGAGAACGATCGCAGCCCGAGCACCCCCGGCTGCGGCGTCGGCCATGGCGGCTTCCACAGATGCAGCCGGCACTGAGATCAGCGCGAGGTCGACGGGACCAGCCAGCGCACGGGTTGTGCACAGACCCTCCGCGGTGCCTGGGGTGGGGCTGATCGCCCTCACGTCGTCCAATGCCGAGCCCATGGCATTGCGCAGTAGGCGGTTCCCGAGCCTGGACGGGTCGCGGGTGGAGGCTCCGTACACCGCCACCGACCGGGGTAGGAAGAGCGGCTGAAGATGGGGGATCTCAGTCACGGCTCACCGCGCGACACCCGGGCGGCCCGTCTGCAATAAGTTTGACATGTCATAACATATTGAAACATACTCGCCGGTCCATGCGAGAAGGTCGGCCCGCCTACCAGGAACTGAGCATGAGCGCCACGCTGGAGCAGACCGAGTCGACAGCCGAAGCGCGACCCGACTACGCGGTCGTTGGCAAGCGAATCCCCAAGCTCGACGCCCCCGACAAGGTCACGGGGCGCACCACCTACGCCGACGACCTGAAGCTGAGCGGTCTGCTGACCGGCGCGATCAAGCGCAGCCCACATCCCCATGCCCGGATCCTGGGAATCGACACCTCCGCGGCCGAAGCCCTGCCGGGCGTATACGCGGTGATCCACGCGGGCAACGTCACCCAGCGCCGCTTCGGGTTCGGGCACGACAACATCCCGCTCAAGGGCCGGGTGGTCCGCTGCATCGGTGACGAGGTGGCCGCGGTCGCAGCCGTGGACGCAGCGACTGCGCAGCGCGCCCTTGATCTGATCCATGTGGAGTACGAGCTGCTTCCCGCCGTGGACGACCCCTTCGAGGCACTGCTACCCGGCGCGCCTCTGATCCACGACGAGCGCGACATCGAGGGCAACGTTTCGATGGAGTGGAACTTCCAGACTGGCGACCTGGCCGAGGCCGAGCGGCGTTCGGCGGTGATCGTTAGCGGCTCCTACTCGAGCCCGCAGGCCGCCCCGGCGCCCATCGAGACGCACGTGGTCATCGCCGACTTCGACGCCGAGGGCGGCCTGGAGGTCATCAGCCCGGTGCACATGGTGTTCATGTACCGCAAGGAGTTGGCCGACTGCCTCGGCCTCGACTGGCGGCGTATCACCGTGAGACAGCCCCCCGTGGGCGGCAGCTTCGGCGGCAAGATCGACATCGACGCCCACGACTTCATCGCGGTGATGCTCGCTCAGGCCGCCCGGCGCCCGGTCAAGCTGGCCATGAGCCGCGAGGAGGAGTTCATCGGCACCCGCACCCGCCAGCCGATCCACTTCAAGCTGCGCACCGGAGCCTCCGCCGACGGCACTCTGCAGTTCCGCCACGCCGAGGTCGTGTCAGACAACGGCGCGTACAACGCATGGGGCTCGCACGCTCTGATGGTGGCGATGAACACCGTCACATCCATGTACCGCGTCGACACGTCGCTGCTGAGGGCCAAGGTCGTCTACACCAACAAGAACTACGGCGGTTCCGTTAGAGGCTTCGGCAACCCCCAAGCCACCTTCGCCGTCGAGCAACAGATGGAGGAGCTGGCCGACGCCTTGGGCATGGACCCCATGGACCTGCGGCTCAGGAACGCCAACCGCTCCGGCGACGTCACCCCCCAGGGCTTGAAGATCACTTCCTGCGGGCTCAGCGAATGCCTGGAGGCTGTGCGGCGCAAGTCCGGCTGGGACCAGCGCCGGGGCAAGATGCGCAGCCAGCACCGGGGACTCGGCGCAGCGGCGTACATCCATGTCGGCGGCGGCGCCCGCATCTACGGGTCGGACGGCTGCGGGGCCATGATCAAGATCGACGACTCGGGACGGGTGGCCCTCATCTCGGGATCCTCAGAGCTCGGGCAGGGATCGGAGACCGCGCTCGCCATGATCGTGGCCGAGACGCTCGGTGTTCCCCTCGAAGCGATCAGCGTCAGCCACGACGACACCGCCGTCAAGCCGTGGGACGTGGGCGTCCACGCCAGCCGCACCACCTTCGTAGCCGGCAACGCCGCCCGCATGGCCGCGGCCAGGGCCCGCGACGAGCTCCTGGAAGGGGCAGCCGAAGGGCTCGACCGTCCGGCCGAGTCGCTCACCATCCGAGACGGGATCATCTCAGTGCCCGACGAGCCCGAGGTGACCCTGCGCTACGAGAAGGCCGTACGCAGGCGGCTCTTGCGCGAGGGCAGCTCGATCATCATGACCTCGGCCTTCTACGACCCGCCCACGCAGCGCCAGGACGAGAACTACATCGGCAACATCTCGGCCAGCTACGGGTTCGGAGCCCACGTGGCCGAGGTCGAGGTCGACCCCGACACCGGAATGGTGCGGATCCTCGGGCTGTGGGCCGCCCACGACGTGGGGCGGGCCATCAACCCCATGAGCTGCGAGGGCCAGATCGAGGGCGGCGCGGTCATGGGCATCGGCCTCGCCTTGAGCGAGGAACTCCCCGTCGAGGACGGCCGGTTCCCAGCGCCCAACCTGCACGACTACGGCATGCCCACCGCGGTGGACGCCCCACCGATCGACGTGACCCTCATCGAGACCGCCGACGAGCTCGGACCCTTCGGCGCTAAGGGGATCGGCGAGGGCGGCATCATCCTGCCGCCCGCCGCGATCGCCAATGCAGTGGCCGACGCGGTGGGCGTGCGACCCCGCTCCTACCCCATCCGGCCGTGGAAACTCCGCCGATGGATCGACGACGGCGAGGGCTCCCACATTGAGAAGAGCCCGCAAATCGAGCTCGCCGAGAACACGCTGTGAGCGACTACTACCAGCCAGGGTCGGTGAGCGAGGCCGTGGCGATCCTGGCCGACACCCCGGATGCGACGATCATTGCGGGCGGCACGGACCTGGTGATCGATCGCCGGCTCGGCCGCGCCGACCCGCAGGCGCCGCTGGTGGACGTGACCGGGCTAGACGAGCTCCGGGGTCTGCGATGGGACGGCGACGAACTCGCTATCGGCTCAGCCGCCACCATCAGACAAGTCGAATGCGATCCGACGGCCATAGCCCGCGCTCCTGCCCTCGCGGAGGCGGCCAGGGTCCTCGGCTCAGTGCAGATCCGCAACATGGCCACGCTGGGCGGCAACCTCTGCAACGCCTCACCCGCCGCAGAGATGGCCCCGACGCTGATGGCCCACGACGCTGTCGCCACGGTTCACGGCCCCGACGGAACACGCCGCCAGCCTGTGGCCACCCTTGCTACCGGGCCCCGGACCACGAGCCTGGCTGCTGCTGAGATTCTGACGAGCGTGCGCCTGAGGGTCCCTCCCCACAGCGGCTCGTGCTATGTGCGCCAGACGGTCCGCTGGGCGATGGACCTCGCCGGAGTAGGGGTCGCTGCCTGGGTCCTGACCGACGGTGAGGGTGCCGAGGCGGCGGTCAAGGAGGCACGCCTGGCACTCGGCGCAGTAGCGCCCACCGCAGTGTTGGTGCCCGGACTTGATTTGCTGCTCGCTGGCCAACCGCTGACGGCGGGGCGGCTCGGCGCGGTGAGCGCCGCGGCGTCGGAAGCCTGCGAACCGATCAGCGACACCCGGGGAACGGCCCGGCATCGCCGCCACGTCGCCGGAGTGCTGGCCGCCCGGGCCCTGTCGATCGCCTACGCCCGCGCCACCGGGCTCTGGCGAGGCGGGCTCGCACCCGTCAACGGGCAAGTCTCGGCTGGCGCTCCGTGGCCGCAGCCGCCACGGTGGCCCAGGGTCGAAGCGCCGGCAGCGACTCCTTCCGGAGCCCTGGCATGAGGATGAGCATCACCGTCAACGGCGATCCCGTGGTCCAGCAGGTCGACCCATGCGACACCCTGTTGTCGCTGCTGCGCGAGCAGCTTCATCTCACGGGCACCAAATGGGGGTGCCTCACCGGGGACTGCGGCGCATGCACCGTGATCGTCGACGGCAGATCAGTGGTGTCGTGCCTGCAGACCGTCGGGCAGATCGACGGAGCCGACATCACCACCATCGAGGGCATCGCAGGACGCGGGCAGGTGATGAACGACCTGCAGTCGGCCTTCGTCGCCCACGGCGCCGCACAGTGCGGGTTCTGCACACCGGGCATGGTGGTGGCTGCCGAGCAGTTGCTGCGCGACGGCGTAGAGCCGGACCAGGCCGCCATCCGTGAGGGTCTCGCCGGGAATCTCTGCCGCTGCACCGGCTACAGCAAGATCATCGACGCGGTCGTGTCAGTGTCCCGTTCCCGAATGGCCTGAAGAGCGGCGATGCGCCTCCCGTCCGTGCGCTCGCAGCGAAACCAACTGCATCTCGGAGCACCGGTGACGGTCGTATGAGGCGCGGCCCAACCATGAGTGTGAGCATCTCCCACTGGATCGATCACTGGGCACGCTGGACACCGCAGCGGACCGCCGTTGTCTCCGACGGCGAGGAAGTGTCATACGCAGAGCTCGCCAACCGGGTCCGTGGCATGACGGCCCTCCTAGACAGCCGCGGGGTGGACGTGGGCGACCGAGTCGCGGTCTGTGCCTTCAATCGCATCGAGGTGCTGGAACTGCTCTTCGCCTGCGGTCATCTCGGAGCGATCCTGGTCCCCGTCAACAATCGACTGACAGCCTCCGAGGTCCGCTGGCAGCTTGAGGATTGCCAGCCCTCGACAATGCTCGCCGATCACACACTCAAGGACATGGTCCGTAGTGCCGGCCGCGAACCGGAGGATCTCGACGAGTTCGCTTCTCATGCCCGCGCCAACCGGACCAGGGACGCCGATCCAGGCCTCGGCGAGCGAGGCAGTGCTGAGGACTCGCTGTTGCTGGTGTACACGTCGGGCACGACCGGGACGCCCAAGGGGGCGGTGCTGTCGCAACGGTCGTTTCACTACACCGTCCTCAACGGTGTTGCTCACGAGGGGTTCGGCACCGGCTCGATCGTCGCATCGGTCCTTCCCCTGTTCCATGTGGGCGGCCTCAACATCCAGACCGTCCCCTGCCTGTTCGCGGGGGGCACGGTCGTACTCGCCGACAGGTTCGATCCTGACGGCCTCGTCGCGATCATGCGCCGTCACCGTCCAACGCACCTGCTGCTGGTGCCGGCCGCGATGGAGGCGCTGCTCGACGGCGCGTCGTTGACTCCGGCAGACCTCAGCTCGCTGGGTGCTCTCAACTGCGGGTCCTCGGTCGTACCGGAGGAACTCATCCGGCGCTTCAACGCCCTCGGTGTGCGGGTCGTACAGGTCTACGGGGCGACCGAGACCGGCCCTACGGCCGTCGTGCTCGACTACGAGGACGCCGACCAGGTCGGTTCCTGCGGAAAGCCGGCACGACATTGCGACCTTCGGATCGTCGATCCCGCCGGAGCGGACGTCGCGCCGGGAGACACCGGGGAGCTCTGGCTCCGGGGTCCCAACCTGTTCACCCACTACTGGAACCATCCCGACGAGACGGAGCGCGCCTTCACCGACGGGTGGTACCGGACCGGCGACCTCGGCCGCGCCGACGAGCACGGATTCGTGTACATCACCGGACGCATACGCGAGCTCATCATCTCCGGCGGCGAGAACATCTATCCAGCAGAGGTCGAGAGGGTGCTCAGCGAGCATCCCGCAGTGGCACAGGCAGCCGTCACCGGCCGCCCTGACGCCCGCTGGGGGGAAGTGCCCGTGGCGTTCGTGGTGCCCCAGCCCGGAGAACCGCTTGAGACCGAGTCCCTCGAGCAGTGGTGCGCGCACCGGCTCGCCCGCTACAAGCGGCCCCGCGAGTGGATCTTCGTCGACGATCTGCCCCGCACGTCGCTGGGCAAGGTGAGAAAGCACATGCTCCCCACCGTTCCGGCAAGGTGACACGGCCCATGCTCCCCACCGTTCCGGCAAGGTGACACGGCCCATGCTGAGCGCCGTTCCGGCGAGGTGACACGGCCCATGCTCCCCACCGTTCCGGCGAAGTGACACGGCCCATGCTGAGCACCGATGTGGCATCATGTGTGCGCAAGTATTGACAGACAGACACAGGAGGCGCGATGGCCCCCTCCGACAGTGACGCCATCTTCTCAGCTCTTGCAGATCCCACCCGTCGCGCCATCCTCAGTCTCATCGGCGAGCACGAGGAGCTCACCGCGGGCGAGATCGCCGCCCACTTCGACTCTCTGGGACGCACCGCGGTGTCGTCGCACCTGCGCATACTCCGCCTCGCCGGGTTGGTGAAGGAGCGCCGCGACGGCCGGTTCCGGCACTACTCGGTCACCTCGACTCCGGCCGACGCGGTGGTGGCCTTCCTGACTTCTGTGTACCAGAACTCCCTAGAACAGCTCGCGTCGGCCGTGCAGGGTGTCTCCGCGGCGGGGGACGTCCCCTCCGACCGGGCCGACGAGCGCAGCGCCTGACTTCAGCGCCGTGGGTGAGCTCGTCCTGAACAACGAGATGCGGCTGGAGGCCTGCCCCAGTGAGCTGTTCGCGCTCTTCGGCCGGGGCGATCCTTCGCTGGGCTGGCTGTTCGGGTCCGAGGCGCCCCTGCTAAGGCCCGGCTCGCTGGTCCGGCTGGTGCTTCCCCTCGGCGGTCTGGCCCGCTCGCCCGGAACTGCCAGGGTCCTGTCGTTCCAGCCGAACCGTCGCATCGATCTGGTGCACGAGACACCGTGGGCGGGCCGGGTCGTGTGCCGCTTCGACCCTGTTGACGGCGGAGGCACGCGGATTCGAGTCCGCGTAATGATCGACGACGGTGAAGTGGCTCGGCTGGGCGCCGAGCTGGGGCTGCTCGACGGCTACGAGGCGGGAGTGCGGGAGGTGCCGCTGGGGCTGCTCATCTCCCTGTCGGGACCCGCCGGGATCCTCGGTCGCTCGACGGTCAACTGCGCACAGCTCGCCGTCGAGGAGATCAACGCAGACGGCGGAGTGATGGGCCGCACCGTCAGACTCGTCGTGGGCGACGACTCCACCGACCCAGGCATCGGAGCGATCGCCATGCGCCGCCTGTGCCGCACCCCCGGCCTCGCCGCCGTGGTCGGCATGCACTCCTCGGCCACGTACGCGGTCACCGCCCCCATGGCGGTGGCGGAGGGCATCCCGTACCTGTACACGCCCACCAGCGAGCCGACGGCGGCGCATCGGTTGCTGGTGCGTTTCGGCGAGACGCCCCTGGACCAGCTCCACCGGGCCCTGCCCCGAATGGCCGCGCAAACCGGAGGATCCCGCTGGTTCCTGGCTGGCAACGACTACTCGTGGCCCCGAGCGATAGGCGCAACGGCGAGGGCTGTTATCGAGCGCATGGGCGGCCACGTCGCCGGCGAGGGCTACCTGCCGCTGGGATCGCAGAGCTTCGAGCCCGTGCTCACCGCGATCCAGCGGAGCGGAGTCGACCATGTGGTGTCGAGCTTCGTGGGTCAGGACCATGTCGGCTTCCAGCGCGACTTTGCCGCATACGGCCTGCGAGAGAACATCCGAACGTTCGCCCCGCTCATGGACGACGCCGTCGTGGAGCATCTCGGTGAGTCCGGCGAGGGCACCTGGAACGCGCTCGGCTATTTCGTCGCGCTCGACACTTCAGAGAACCGCGAGTTCCTCCACCGCTACTCGGACCGCTTCGGCTCCTGCTCCCCACCCGTCTCGGCCGCCGCTGAAGGCGTGTACGAAGCGATCCACACCTGGTCCCGCGCCTGCCGGGCCGGCGGGGGTGTGGAGCCGACCGCGATGTTGAGCGGCTTGCGCAGATCCCGGTTCAAGGGCCCCCGGCGCTGCACGCGAGGCGGCTCACTGAAGTCCCTGCTCCTCGGCGAGGCGACACGCTCCGGCGTGCGGGTGCTCGACGAGCTACCCGCCGCCAACCAAGCCTCCTAGCTGCTGCCGCTCTGCCCCCAAGGGTCGGGGCGTCCGCCCGATCCGCCCAAGCGGATCGCCGAGGGCGGGTGCTACCAGTGGTGCACTCGCGGCGCCCTGGCGCCGAGATGAGATGTGAGTGACAGGAAGTCGAGCGCATCCGCGGTGACGATGCTGTCTTGGAGGCGTACGGCGAGCGCCACGATGTGCGCGTCGACAACGTCAGAGGTCTCGGACCTAAGCAGTATCCCGCCAACCACGCGGGCATCGACGAGGGTGAAATCGTGCACCTCGACCGTCTCGAGGAACCGAGCCAATCTGGCCTGCTGGCTGTCGTCGCGCCACACCTGCGCGACGACAGGGGCCGATGTGCGCAACACCGCGCCCTCCTCAAGTGAAGCGGTCAGAAAGGACTGGGCTGCTCGCTCACCTCGGTCGACTGCTACGAGCACTCCGGCATCGAGGATCACGGAGTGAAGTAGCGGCGGCGCATGGCAGCCACGTCTTCGGGATCCGGCGGGCCTGCCTCCTCGGCCCATTCGCGCAGGAACTCGCGCAGCGCCTTGCGTTGGCCGCTCTCGCGTGCCAACAGCAGGAGGCCGCGCCGGATGGCTCCCGTTTGACTGCCGTACTCATCGGCAAGCTCGGACAGAAGCTCGCGTTCTTCCTCGCTGAGGCGGACCGTGGTCGTAGCGCTCACAGTCCAAGATTGTAGCACGACCGTGCTACAAGACACTGGCCACCGGCTTCTGTAGTGACATCTCCTCCGGGACTTGACCGCGCCCCCCCTATGCGACAATATGTCAATAACTGCTCACATATAGGAGGGCTTGTCATGAGAACAGTATCGGACTCCCGCTCGCGGTCTCGCTTGTGGCTCGCAGCCTCGCTGGTCGCGTTGCTTGCGCTGGTCGCCGCGGCCTGCGGGGACGGCGATGACGACGCGGAGACCCCGGACGCTCCCTCGGAGCCGGCCGCGACCGACTCTGGCACCGCCGAACCGGACGACTCGGAGGAGGCGCCCGAGCCGGAGACCACCGAGGGGCCCGATGAGCCGGAGACCACCGAGGCTCCGGCACCTCAAGAGACCGAGGCGCCCGACGAGCCGGAGCCCGTCGAGACCGACTTGCCGCAAGAGCCGGCCGCGCCGTCGGGTGAGCCGGTGCGGATCGGGATCCTGTTCTCCAACAGCGGCCCGGCCGGGATCTTCGGGCCCCCCACCGCGAACATCGCTGAGATGATCGAAGAGGACATCAACGCGGCCGGAGGGATCAACGGCCGTCCCGTGGAGACGTTCCTCGCCGACGACGCCACCGACCCCGCAGTGGGGCGCCAGGCCATGGAGCAGCTGATCGACTCCGACAACGTCGACGTGGTCCTCGGCACCCACTCCAGCGCCACACGCCAAGCCGCGAAGCCGCTCGCGGAGGACGCTGACGTGCTGTACATCTACGCGGCCCTCTATGAGGGCGGCGAGTGCTCGTCGGTGATGTTCAACACCGGCGAGGTGCCGAGCCAGCAGCTGGCCCCGGTCATCCCATGGATGATGGAGCAGACCGGCGGACAGACCTGGTTCCTGCTCGGCAACGACTACGTGTGGCCCCGGCGCAGCTTCGAGCTGGCCCGCCAGTACATCGAGGGCGCTGGCGGCGAAGTGGTCGGCGAGGAGTACGTCCCGCTGGGCACCCAGGACTTCTCGTCGGTGGCCCAGACGATCGCGGGCTCGGGCGCAGACCTGATCTTCCCCGCGCTCGTTGGCGGCGACGCCATCGCCTTCGAGACCCAGGCCGTGGACTTCGGCATTGGACAGGACGCCATCCCGCGCCTCGCCAACATCTACGAGGAGAACGTCTTGGGGGCCATGGGGCCGGCGGTGACCGCGGGCATGCGAGTCACCATGGGCTACTTCAAGGAAGTCGACAACGCCCTCAACACCGACTTCGTGAGGCGCTACTACGAGCGCTTCGGTGCCGACGCGCCGCCCCACGCCACGTTCAGCTCCCACATCTACGACGCAGCGCTGCTGTACGCGGCGGCGGCCAATGCAGCCGGAACGACTGATACCGCGGCGGTCGCAGCCGCCATGGAGGGGCTGTCGCTCGCGACCCCAACCGGCGACATCTCGATCACCGGCAGCCGCCACCTGGCACAGCCCATCTACGTCGCCGAGATCCAGTCCGACGGCTCTCAGGTGATCGTGCAGACGTTCTCCTCGGTGGAGCCCGACGAGACCTGCAGCCCGGCCTAGGCCCCATCAGGCGCACCGCGCAGCCGCTTGTGGCGAGCCGGTGCGGGCGGAACGACACTTCGCCGCCCGCACCGGCTCAGACCCTGAGCGCTGAACTGACCGGAGCGAGAGCCCTTGGACGCGCTGACACTCGAACTGCTCAACGGCATCAGCCTGTTCGCCATTCTGGCGATCGTCGCGCTCGGGCTCGGAATCGTCTTCGGACTCATGGGAGTCATCAACCTCGCCCACGGCGAGTTCGTGATGATCGGCGCCTACGTGGCTTACGTCGTGCACGCCAACGGGCTGAACCACTGGCTGGCGGTGCCGTTGGCCGCGGCCGTGCTGTTCGTGCTGGGCGCAATCGTCGAGGTAGGCCTGATCCGGCGCATCCATCGGCAGCCCGAGCTGACGATCCTGGCCACATTCGGGTTGTCGATCTGCCTCCGTCAGATCGCGGAGTTGGTGTTCAGCAAGGACTTCCGCAGCGTCCCGAATCCGGTGCCGGGCGCGACCGAGGCCTTCGGCGTCCTGTTCCCCACGTACCGCTACCTGCTGATCGGGATCGCGGTCGTGGTCGTGGTGGCGACCCTCCTCGCGTTCACCAAGTCGCGCTTCGGCCTGACGGTGCGAGCCATTGTTGCTGATCGAGACCTTGCCGAATCAGCCGGCATCCGCACCGGGATCGCCAACCTCTGCGCCTTCGGCGTCGGTGCGGCCACCGCAGGTATGGCCGGGGCCCTGGTAGCCCCGCTCGGGGCCGTGGAGCCACAGGCCGGCCTCGCCTATCTTCCCGGCGCCTTCCTGGTGGTGATTGTCGGCGGCTACAACCGGCTGTGGGGCGT
The DNA here is from genome assembly GCA_965219165.1 of Candidatus Aldehydirespirator sp. Lineage (GTDB taxonomy): Bacteria > Actinomycetota > Acidimicrobiia > Acidimicrobiales > Aldehydirespiratoraceae > Aldehydirespirator. The sequence continues at coordinate 548,785 of CBDCMW010000002.1, forward strand.
GGCGGCGGGAGCTCTCACCGTGGCCGCGGTCCAGACGGGCGTCATCCACTTCTACGACGCGGTGTGGGCCCAAATCGCATCGCTGGCACTGGCTGTGCTGGTTCTGCAGTTCCGCCGGCCCACCCCGGCCGGAGCGATCGCGTGAGACGGCCGTTCGGCCTCGGCGCGGCTGCTGCGGCTGCCGTCGCTGCGGCCAGCCTGATGCTGGGTGAATTCCGGGCGGGCCAACTGTCGCTGTTCCTGACCCTGGCCGTGCTTGCCGTGAGCCTCGACCTGGTCTGGGGCTACTCCGGGATCCTCTCACTCGGCCAGTTGCTGCCCTTCGGGGTCGCGGCGTACACCACCGCAAGGGTCGCCACCGCGGCGCCGTCGCTCAGCCTCCCCGGGCTATTGTTGGCGGCAGCGGTGGGCGCGGCCGTCGCATACGGAGTAGGCGTGGCGGCGTTCCGGCGGCGCCCCACGCCGGTTGTTGTCGGACTGCTGACCCTGGTCCTGTCGCTCACACTTGAGCAGATCGCGGAGCAATGGCGCGACGTGACCGGCGGGTTCAACGGCCTGACCGACGTCCCCCGCATCACCGTATTCGGGTCGGAGTTCTCCGACCGCGCCCAGGACCTGTCCATCTCAGTGGTGGCCGTAGCCATCATCACTGTGGTCGGGCTGCTGGTGAGACGTCCCGTGGGCGCCGTACTCATCGCAGTGCGGGACAACGAGCGCCGCACCGAGGCGCTCGGCTACGACACCGTCGCCGTCAAGGTCTGGGTCTTCACCATCGGCGGCGCAATCGCCGGCCTCGCGGGCGCGCTCTACGTGCACCGCACCGGCTTCGTGTCCCCGCAGATCTTCGGCTTCGCGCTCGCCACCAACGTGGTGCTGTGGACGCTGGTAGGCGGGCGTGGAACAATCATCGGGCCCGTCATCGGCTCACTGGCGATCAACTTCGCCTCGGCCACTCTCGCCGATGTCTGGTTGCAGTACTGGACCCTCGCCACCGGGGTGATCTTCGTCGCGGCGGTGGCACTCGTTCCCGAAGGGCTCGTCCCCAGCGTGCTGCGCATGGCGGGCCGCCCCGCCCGGCACAGCCGGCGCCCCGAACTCGTGGCAGCCGTCTCCGACGAGGCCACTAGCAACGGCCATGCGATCTTCGAGGCCGCCGGCGTGGCCAAGAGCTTCGGCTTCTTCCGAGTTCTCGACGGCGTCACGCTCGCCATGGACGAACCCGAACTGCGCTGCCTGATCGGCCCCAACGGCGCGGGCAAGTCCACCCTGCTGGACATTCTCTGCGGCCAGCAGGGCTGCCAAGACGGCTCCATCGCCATGCTTGGCCGAGACTGCAAGGGACTGCGGGCCTGGGAGTTCGCTCGCCACGGCGTGAGCCGCAAGTTTCAGTCTCCCCAGGTCATCGGTTCGCTGTCCGTAGCCGAGAACATCGCGGTGGCGGCCTGGGGAGTGGCGCCCTCACCATGGAGGCTCACGCGCCGTGCCTGGGAGGCAAGTGTTCCGCAGGTGTCGCTGCGGATCCTCGAGCGCACCGGTCTCGACGATCTCCTCGATTCCCCCGCGGGCGGTCTCTCCCACGGCGACAAGCAGTGGTTGGAGATCGCCATGGCGATGGCGGGACGATGCCGCGTCCTGCTGCTCGACGAGCCGACAGCCGGCATGACCGTCTCGGAGAGCCTTGCCGCCGCCGAACTCCTGCGTGAGCTTCACCGCGACTATCGCCTGCCGATCCTGATCGTCGAGCACGACATGGCCTTCATTCGTGCCGTAGCGGATCGGGTGACAGTGCTCGCTCGGGGCGCTGTCGTGGCCGACGGCACCGTGGCCGAAGTCGAGAACGCGCCCGAAGTGATGGCCGTGTACGGAGGAGTCGGCCAGTGACCCGCCTCGAAGCAGCAGACCTGCGTTCCGGGTACGGCACAGTGCCGGTGCTGCACGGTGTGAGCCTCGCGGTGTCAAGCGGTGAGATCGTTGCGGTGGTCGGCCGCAACGGAGCGGGCAAGACAACCCTGGTGAAGACCCTTCTGGGGGTGCTGCGGGCCAGCGGAGGCCACCTGCTCCTAGACGGCGTCGACATCACCCGACTGCCGCCGTCGAGGCGGGCTAGGGCCGGTCTTCGTGCCACCTTCCAGGAGCGCGCCCTGTTCGGGGACCTGTCGGTCAACGACAACCTCCGCCTCAACGGCTTCAGTTCCGAGAGCCACGATCGCGTGCTCTCCATGTTCGGCCCCGCGCTGTCGGGACGAGGATCCCAACGGGCCGGGACGCTGTCGGGCGGTGAGCAGAAGATGCTCGCCGCGTCGATCGCGCTGGCCACGACCGCTCTATTGCTGGTGATGGACGAGCCCTCCGAGGGCTTGCAGCCCTCCAACGTCTCCCTACTGGGCGACCACATCGAGTCGGCGAAGCAAGCCGGCCGGGGGGTGCTGCTCATCGAGCAGCACCTGGAGCTGGCCAAGCGGCTCGCGGACCGCTTCATCGTCCTCGAGAAGGGCGAGGTCGTAGACGGCGGATCCGCGGTCGATCCCGGCCTCGCCGCCCGAGTCGCCCGCCGTCTGGCGATCTGAGAAGAAAGGCAGGAAACCTATGACCGAGCTGAACCAGTTGAGCCTCACCGAGGCCGCTGAAGCTGTGAGGGCCAAGACAGTGACCGCTTCCGATCTGCTAGAGGCGTGTCTGGCGCGTATCGAGCTGACCGACGTATCGATCGGGGCGTTCGCGTCAGTGCAACCAAACGCGGCCCGCGCCGAGGCTGCCCGGCTGGACAAGAGCGAGGTGCTCGGCCCCTTGCACGGCGTGCCGGTCGCGCTCAAAGACCTGTTCTTCACTCAGGGCGTCCCCACGGAAGCGAACTGCGCCGCCCTCAAGGGATTCACACCAGATCGCGACGCCACGGTTGTGAGCCGACTACGCGAGGCGGGCGCGGTGATCGTCGGCAAGACCAACACCCACGAGTTGGCCTATGGCGTGTCGTGCCCGGCGTCGCGCAATCCATGGAACCTCGACAGGATGACCGGCGGTTCCTCGGGGGGCAGCGCTGCCAGCCTGGCCGCACGGCAAGTGTTCGGAGCGCTGGGAACCGACACCGGCGGGTCGGTGCGGATCCCGTCCAACTGCTGCGGAATGACGGGCATCAAAACCACGCGGGGCACAGTGCCCCGAGACGGCGTCCACCTGATCTCCTGGACCTATGACACCGTCGGCCCGATGGCCCGCACCGCGGCGGACTGCGGGCTGCTGCTCGACGTCATCGCTGGATTCTCCAGGCTGGATCCGTACTCGACCAAGACGCCGCTCACGCCCGCCGAAGCGCCCGCCGTGCTCGTGCTGGGCGTTCCCGACGAAGGCTTCTTCGAGGGCTTCGACACCGACCCCGAAGTCCGAGCGGTGATGGACGAGGCCGCCGACGACCTCGGATCCGTCGTCGCCGAGGTGCGCACCGTGCGGGTGCCCAACACCGCGGAGCACTTCGACGCGGGCGCCGCGATCGTGTTCGCCGAGTCGGCTGCCCTCCTGGAGGAGCTGCGGGCTTCGAGCAACGAACTGATCGGCGAGGAACCCCGTGCGATCATGGAGTCCGGAGCCGCCATACCGGGCACCGCCTTGGCCGCCGCCCAAGCCCGGAGGGTGTCTTTCGAGCGCGCCTATCTCGACGTCTTCGACGATCAGGGCGTCGATCTGATCGTCGCGCCGGTCAACCCCAACCAGGTGCTCGATCACGGCGCGGTCGAACTCGGCGGGGTTCCCCTGATCCCGGCAACCACCCAGTTCACCTTCCCGGTGAACGGCGCGGGCCTGCCTGCGATCGCCCTGCCCGGTGGTTTCGCCGCCGACGGGCTGCCCATCGGCTTCCAGATCATCGGAAGGCCCTTCACCGAGCGCACCCTCGCCGCGGTGGGCGAGGCCTTCCAGCGACGAACCGACCACCATGCCCAGGCCCCCCCTTGTAGGGGCGCTCACCCCACGCAATGACGGCCGCGCCCCGGAGGAGTCCTGAGGAGGCGAAGCGGTCCACCGGGCGCGCCGACTGGTCGACCTGGCCGGCCTACGACGCCGCCGCTGGTGGCCTCGAGAACTACTGGTATCCGGTGCTGTGGTCCAACGAGGTGACTGACTCACCGGTGGCCAGGCGCGTGTGCGGGCACAGCATCATGCTGCAGCGCGGCCCCGACGGGACGGCCCACGCGCTGCACGACCGCTGCCTGCATCGAGGCGTCAGGCTCAGCCAGGGAACCCAGCACTTCGGTGGGACCGTGTCGTGCCCCTACCACGGTTGGACCTACCGGCTCAGCGACGGCGAGCTGGTCGCGGTGATCACCGACGGCCCCGATTCACCCATGTGCGGCAAGGCCGCGGTGCGCACCTACCCGACCGCGGAAGCCATGGGGCTCATTTGGGTGTTCGTGGGCGACGCCGAGCCCCATCCGCTCACCGAGCAGCTGCCCGAGGAGCTGGCCGACCCTCCGCCGTACGCGGTAGGTGGGCGAATCGAGGACCGCTACGGCGACTGGCGCATATTCAGCGAGAACGGATTCGACGAGGGCCACGCCAAGTACCTGCACCGCACGTCGTGGTGGAGGACCTTCAAGGTCATGCCCACCTGGAACAAGATCCATATCGAGCGCCACGGCAGGTGGCTGTACCGAGTGGAGGACGAGCGTCACTGGGAGGCCGACTTCCCGGGCCTCGGCACGTGGTCCAACGCCCGTTGGTGGAAGATCAAACCCAAGCAGCGCCAGGGCTCCACGCTCGGCAACACCGGAGGATCCAGACGCAACGATCCATACATCCTGGCCCAGGAGTTCCCCGGCTTCGCCTCCCTGACCGTTCCCGGGATGCTTCGGATCGTCTACCCGCAGTTCATCCACTACGAGTTCTATGTCCCGATCGAGGCCGGCCGCACCAAGTACGTGGGCGTCATGGTCCAGTTCAAGACCGGCCTGGCCAGAGCGCTGTTCTACTTGAAGTATCTGGCCGGGATCAGGTGGCTGTTCCACGGGCAGTTCTCGGCCCAGGACCACTGGATGGTGGCCGAGACCGACGCACCGCCCGAGCGGCTGTACCGGCCCGACATATCGCTGATCGAATGGCGCCGACTGGTAGAGGAGGCGGCCGGCCGTGATCGGTCCTGAGCCGACCGGGCGGATGGTCGACGCCGGAGGCGTCGCGTTCCACGTGATCACGCTGGGCGACACCGGGCCGCCGACGGTGTTCCTGCACGGCGGCGGACCGGGCTGCACCGCCTGGACCGACTTCGGCGCGGTGGCCCCGCTGTTCGCGGCCGACCGGGTCTGCCACCTGGTGGACCTGCTGCAGTACGGCAAGTCCGAGAAGTGCACCATCCGCGGCCCCATGTGGGACTTCCACGCCGGCACGATCTCAGACCTGCTCGGTGCATTGCAGACACCCCGGGCGGACTTCGTATGCAACTCCTGGGGCGGATCGATCGCTTTGAACCTGGCCGCCAAGCACCCGCACAACGTCCGCTCGCTGGTGGTGACCGGCTCCATGCCGGTGTTCAGGGGCCCGCTTGCCCCCCTGCCCGAGGGCGGCCGGCGGGGCCGCCGAGCCCGTGACGCCTACTTCGGCGGTGAGGGCCCCACCGAGGCGAAGATGCGGGCCCTGATGGCGGAACTGGAGTGGTACGACCCCGACGCCATCCCCGACCAGACCGTCGAGCGCCGCTATGAGCAGTCGATCGACCCCGAAGAGATGAGCCTCGCCGCTCGCAGCGACAGCCCCAGGGGCGAGTGGCAGGACCTCACGACCGAGCTCGGCGACATCCGCTGCCCGGTCCTGTTCGCCTGGGGCATGCACGACGACTTCCTCACCCCCGACTACCCCCTCATGCTCGCCAGCATGATCGAGCACGGCCAGCTCTACGTCATGGACAAGGCATCCCACCACCTCCAGGAGGAACGCCCCCAGCACTTCCACTCGGTGGTGGCCGGATTCTTGAACCAGGCCGAGCGGCCCGGCGTCACCAATGCGCCATGAGGGCCGTCTCCTGGATGAAACGCCTCCTCGTACGCCTTCTCACCAGAGCCACCGGCACCTGGATCGGCTCGGTGCGACCGCCCCCGCGGCCATGACCGCGCTCGACCAAGCGCTTGCCCTGGTGTCGGCGCGCCGCCTGCGCGAGCTCACCGGGATGCTCGTGGCCACGGCCTCACCCACGGGAGAGGAGGGCGCCTTGGCCTCGCAGATCACCGGCGCACTCGACACGGCCGGCATGCAGTGCCGCACACAGTGGCTCGACGCCAACGCGGCCAACGCCTGGGGCACCCTGGGATCGGCTGACCGAGGCCCATCGCTGCTGCTGTACTCGCCGATCGACACGCTCACTGCAGGCGACCCGGCACTGGGCCGACCGTGGGCCAGTGAGCGACCCCGGCCCGACATGGAACCCGAGCCGCGCCAAGAGCACGGCTGGCTCGTGGGGCTTGGAGCCCACAACCCCAAGGGCCACGCGGCGTGCGTGCTGATGGCCGCCGAAGCGCTCGCGGCAGCCGGTGCCGACCTGCCGGGACGGGTCGTCGCCGGCTTCGGCTGCCTGGGAATGCCGATGAATCGGCGGGCGCCGCACCTGCTGGACGGCCACGGTGCGGGCTGCGCCGCGCTGATAGAAGCGGTCCGGCCCGACGCCGCCGTGATCGCCAAGTCCGGCTGGGCGGTGTCGTGGAGCGAGGTCGGCCTGGCCTGGTTCACCGTGCGGGTGTCCGGGGTGCACACCTACGTCGGCAGCCGTCATCTGCTCGCCTACCGCAACGCCATCGCGGACGCCGCTGACCTGATCCTCGACGTGGAGGCCTGGATCGAAGAATGGGCCGAGGCTCGATCCGATGAGTTCAACCGGCCTCAGGGCATCGTCGCCGCGGTCGGTGGGGGAGACGCCGCAGCGGCTGCGTTCACCGGCTGCACCTGTGAGTTCACGGTCGATCTCCGCATCCCTCCTGGCGTCGATGCCGACTGTGCTCAGCGCGCCCTGTCAGAACGCATCGCCCAGCGAGCGGCGGCCATCGAGGCCATTGCGGCTGTGACCCGGACGGTCGCGATCCCCGGCACGCGCACCGATCCGTCTGAGCCGATCGTGCGGACCGCCCTCGAGGCCTGGGAGGCCGAGACCGGTCAACCGCACCGGCCCATACGGGGCCTATCCGGCGCCACCGACGCCAACATCCTGCGGGCCAGCGGCGTACCGACCGCGAGGGTCGGCCTGCCCAAGGTCGCCGCGCCCGGCGTTGAGGTCGACTTCCAATACGGCATGAATGCGGTCGCACCGCAGGATCAGGTCGCTCTGTCGCGCCAACTGATCCGCATCGCCTTCGGCTACCTGGCCCGCGGCGCATGAGCCGCGTGGTGCTCGGTGTGGGCGCCTCACACACCACGCTCATGAATACCCGATGGCACGAAGTGGCCCACCTGGACCGGGCCCGGCGGTTCCGCGGCGCCCTGAGCGAGGCTCGCAGCCGACTTGAACAGCAGTCCCCGGACCTCGCCGTGGTGATCGGCTCGAACCACTTCAGGGGAATGGGCCTCGACCTCATGCCTGCCTTCACCATCGGCGTGGGGGACTTGATCTCCGCCGGTGAGCACGGCACCCCCGAGGGCCCCCAGCTCACCGACCCGGCCGCCGCGCTGCAGCTGTGCGAGCACGTGATCGAAGACGGACTCGATATGGCGTTCTCGACTGAGCTGCTGGTCGACCACGGCGTCAGCCACGCCATCCAGTACCTGGTCCCCGAGGACGTTGCTGTCGTGGCCGTCGTGATCAACGCCTTCGCGCCGCCCCTGCCGACGCTGGTCCGGACCTGCCAGTTCGGATCCGCGCTCGGGGCGGCCGTCCGAGCGCTGCCGGGCGCCAGGCGAGTGATCGTGATTGGCACCGGGGGACTGAGCCATGCCCTACCCTTCCCCGACTGGCCGGCACCCGAGTCTGACGACGACAGGTTCCTGGTCGAGTCGTGGCGGCACGGGCGCGCCGACTGGTCGAAGAACGAGCCGCGCCGGCGCCGGATCATCCTCGACTCGTCCCCCGTCATCAACACCGCCTTCGACGAGTCGTTCCTCGCCAATGTCGCAGCCGGCGAGCACGAAGCCTTCGCCGGACGGCTCGACAACCGTCAGCTCGTCGCCGCGGCCGGCAACGGGAGCAACGAGATCAGGGCGTGGCTGTCGATGTGCGCCGCGGTCGGCTCGGTCGAAAGCGAGGTCCTCTGCTACTCGCCCATGCCGGAGTGGCTCACCGGCATGGCCGTGGCCACCTTCACGCCGGCCGAGTCCGCCTCTCGCGGGCATCGATCGCTTGGTTCGAGCCCGAGCGGCCGCCCACCCGACCCGTGAGACCAACAGGAGGACAGCTGTGACCGTATGGACCGACCTGACCGGCATCGACTTCGAGGTGAGAACGGTCCAAGCCGCCGGCGTACCGACGCGCGCCCTCATCGCGGGCGATGGCCCCGATGTGGTCTTCCTTCACGGCACCAGCGGCCACCTCGAAGCCTTTTCACGCAACTTCGTGCCCCATGTCTCCGCCAGCCTGCGCTGCCACGCTATCGACGCCCTGGGCCACGGCTACACCGCCAAGCCCGACTATCCCTACGAGATCCCCCGCTACGTCGAGCACCTAGTCGGCTACTTGGACGCGATGGGCATCCATCAGGCCCATCTGGTAGGCGAGTCGCTCGGCGGATGGACGGCGGGCTGGCTGGCCAGTGAACAGCCGGAGCGAGTCAGGACCCTGCAGCTGGTGGCGGCCGGAGGAACCAAAGCCAACCCCGACGTGATGGAACGCATCAAGGCCACCACGACTAGAGCGGCGCTCGACGATGACATCTCGCTGACCCGCGACCGGCTGCACTTGCTCATGCACGACGGCGACCGAGACGTCTCTGGCGAACTGGTCCAGATCCGCTACCGCATCTACCACCAGCCCGAGTTCCAGAAGAACCTCCACAACCTGCTGTGCCTGCAAGAAATGGACATCAGGCGACGCAACCTCATGCGCCCCGAGCGCCTGCGCCGCATCACCGCGCCCACGCTGATCGTGTGGGGCAGCCAGAATCCCTTCGGCGAAGTGCCCGAAGCCCGCAGGATGCAGGAGCATGTCGCGGGCTCGGAGCTGAGGATCTTCAACAACTGCGGGCACTGGCCCCAGCACGAGCACGCCGAGGAGTACAACCGCCTCAGTATCGACTTCATCTCGTCGAATCGGTGACCGATGGGCATCGTCAGGCGCTACATCAACGGGCCCTCAGGCCAGATCCACATCGCGGAGACAGGCCGGGGACCAAGCGTCCTTCTCTTACACCAGACCCCGCGGAGTTGGGACGAGTTCCGCGAGGTTATGGCTGCGCTCCAAGACCTGCTCCACATGGTTGCGGTTGATCTTCCGGGGATGGGGGCCTCCGACCAACATCCGGGTGGGCCATCCATTGAGAACTACGCCTCGGCAGCCGCCGCCGCCATCGAACAGTCGGGTCGCGGCCCGATGGCGGTCTGCGGCCACCACACCGGTGGGGTAGTGGCCATAGAACTGGCGGCCAGCCATCCACATCTGGTCGAGCGACTGATCCTGTCGTCTACGCCCTGGATCGACGCAAAGGAGCGAGCGCGCCGGGCTGGCAAGCAGCCGGTCGACACCGTCGAACCTCACCCGGACGGGTCGCACCTTCTCGCACTCTGGAACCAGCGAGCGCCCTTCTGCAACGGCAGCACCGACCAACTGACTCGCTTCGTTCGAGACGCCCTGCGAGCGGACGATCCAGTCTCGGGCCATCGGGCCGTGAGCCGGTACAGGATGGAACAAGCGGTCGAGCGTGTCCGATGTCCGGTGACCCTCGTAGAGCACTCAGAAGACCCGTTCGCCCGTCCGCACACTCAGATCCTGCGACAGCGGTTCAACGCGGCGCGGGTCGAGTGCATCGAAGACGGCAAGGTGCCCCTGGAAGCGACCGCGACAGCCTTCGCATCGGTGCTGCTCTCAGCTGTGGAAGAACAGTCGAGGCCTAGTCGCGGCGCGTCAGTCAGAGGGACCGATTGATGCGAGCGGGCTATCGTCGGGGGGATACCCAGGGCGATGTCGGTCCGGTTTATCAAGCCGTCGTTCGCGGCATTTAGGGTCACTGGGTGACGCAGCCGGTACCGGAGTGGCGGATGGATGAGTTCAGGGTTGGTTGAGGCCGCGGCCGAGCAGCTGCGCATCGCGGCCGAGACGCGTGTGCCCTGCGGCCCGGTGCGCGATGTGTTGGCCACGTCGACCGACGTGGATGCCGCCTATGCAGTGCAGCAGCGCAATGCCGAGTTGGCGGTGGCGGCCGGGCGGCGCGTCAGCGGCCACAAGGTGGGCCTCACCGCCAGGGTGGTGCAGAAGCAGTTGGGTGTGGACCAGCCCGACTACGGCGTGCTGTACGCCGACATGTGCCTGGCTGACGGCGCGGAGATCGATCCGGGCCGGCTGCTACAGCCCCGGGTCGAGGCCGAGGTGGCCGTGGTCATAGACCGCGACCTCGACAAGGGCGAGCACTGCGTGGTGGACATAATCGACGCGACGGCCTATGTGCTGCCTGCGCTGGAGATCGTCGACAGCCGCATCGCGGGATGGGACATCACCATCGTTGACACGATCGCGGACAACGCCAGTTGCGGTCTCTATGTGGTGGGCACCCGCCCGGTGAGCCTCGACGCCGTCGACCTGCGCGAGATCCAGATGCGGATGACCATCGACGGCGAGCCCGCGGCCACCGGGACCGGCGCCGCGTGCTTGGGCAACCCGCTGAACGCGGCGGTGTGGCTGGCCGATGTGATGTGTGACCGGGGTACGCCGCTGCGGGCGGGGGAGTGCCTCATGACCGGCTCGTTGGGTCCGATGATCCCCATCGCACCGGGCGCAGCGCTGTCCGTCGAGATGGGTCCGCTAGGTACTGTGTCGACCCGGCTGTCTGGCGTCTGAGCGCCCGGCTTCCATGAGGCGGTGATGAGCGAGGAGTCGGGCGATGACGGCCAGCGGCCGTGCCCGCCGACGGTGTGCTGCGCTGGGAGTTGCGTCAGGCGGGTGATGCGGGCGGCGGCTCATGTGGCAGCCACAAGTTCCGGCTTCTAGCCGGGTGCGGTGTTGGCGGGGTCGGATGTCGGGGTGCGGTCGATGAGTCGTCCGTCAAGTGCCGCGGTGACCTCGTCGGTCATGTTGAGGGCGGCGATGATCGCGGTGAGCTTGCGGTCGAGTTCGGCCATGTTCTCGTTGAGTTCGGCGACGTCATCCTGTAGCGCCACCAATCGGGCGTCCATGCGGCCTTCGAGGCGGGTGATCCTGTCGTTGGTACTGTTGAGGGTGAAGATGAGCAGCGCGACGATGGCGGCGCCGAACAGGGCCCCGAGGGGGTTGTCGCCCAGCTGCTTGAGGGCCCGGCGTCCGACCCCGGCGCCCGCTTGGGCCACGGTCTGCCCTGCGGTGGCCGCTGCTCGTTGGGGGTCGGCGGAACTGGGCACTTGGATTGGGGCCTCCGCGGCGGTGCTGTGGACTGGGGCGGTCATGGAGCCTCGCTTGGGTTCGGCGGCGCTGTTTGGCGGCGTTCGACTTGGTGCATTGAATGGCTGCCGTCGGAGCCCCGGCCGCGAGGCTGACCCTTGAAGCTAACTGACAATCAATGTCGTGTCAACTCTTGCTGTGACACCATTGACTGAACATCAATCAAGTTATAGAGGGCGGGAGGCTTGGGCGGCTACCTCGGCGGCGGCTGCGGCGGCCGCTGCGGGGTCGAGGGCCCGCTCGAGGGGGTGCTTGGGCTCGGTCGGCAGCATGTCGTCGCCGAGCACGTAGTGCAGGGGCATTCCGGTGGGGATGTTGAGGACGCCGATGTCTTCGTCGGAGATCCGGTCCAGGTGCTTGGCCAGGGCCCGCAGGCTGTTGCCGTGGGCCGAGACCAGCACGATGTGGCCCTGGCGCAAGTCGCTGACTATGGCGTCCTGCCAGTAGGGCAGCAGCCTGGCCAGCACATCGGCGAGGCTCTCCGTGAGCGGCACCAGCCCCGGCGACACGTCGGCGTAGACCGGCGAGGTGTTGGGGTTGAACTCGTTGTCGGCACGGATGGGCGGTGGCGGGGTGTCGAAGCTGCGGCGCCATCGCTGGAGCTGCTCGTCGCCGTGGGCGACGCGGGTGGCGGCCTTGTCGAGGCCGGTCAGGTCGCCGTAGTGGCGCTCGTTGAGCCGCCAGCTCCGGTGCACCTCCAGCGAGTCAAGGCCCAGGGCGTCGAGCACGATCCGGGTCGTCTCGGTGGCCCGGCGAAGCACGGACGTGTGCACCGCGGTGGGTAGCAGGCCGGCCTCGGCCAGCAGCTCGGCCGCCCGTCGGGCCTCGGTCCTGCCGGCGTCGTTCAGTCCGCAGTCGTACCAGCCGGTGAACAGGTTCTTGTCGTTCCACTCGCTGCGGCCGTGGCGCAGAAGGATCAAGTCGTGGGCCATGGCCGCCAAGGTACCCGACCGCGTCCCGAGAAAGTTGATATAGAAAGACTCAAGTTTTTGTTGTAGTCGGGAATGAGCTTCGTTACCGTGTGCGTTCAAGGTTAGGCACACGCAAGCGAAAGGAAGCCTCACCATGCCGAAGGCCGTCGGTATCGATCTCGGTACCACGAACTCTGTCGTCAGCGTCCTCGAGGGCGGCGATCCCGTCGTCATCCCCAACGCCGAGGGATCGCGCACGACTCCGTCCGTCGTGGCGTTCAGCAGCGACGGTGAGGTGCTGGTGGGCGAGGTCGCCAAGCGCCAGGCCATCACCAACCCCGACCGCACCATCCGCTCCGTGAAGCGGCACATGGGCACGACCAAGAAGTTCAAGATCGACGACAGGAACTACGCCGCCCAGGAGATCTCGGCCCGGGTGCTGATGAAGCTCAAGCGCGACGCCGAGGAGTACCTCGGCGACACCGTCACGCAAGCGGTGGTCACCGTGCCCGCCTACTTCGACGACGCCCAGCGCACCGCCACCAACGAGGCCGGCAAGGTCGCCGGGCTCGAGGTGCTGCGCATCATCAACGAGCCCACCGCCGCCGCCCTGGCCTACGGGCTCGACAAGGAGTCCTCCGACCAGACCATCCTGGTGTTCGACCTCGGCGGCGGGACCTTCGACGTGTCGGTGCTGGAGCTCGGTGACGGCGTGTTCGAGGTGAAGTCCACCTCCGGCGACACCAAGCTCGGCGGCGACGACTGGGACGAGGCCGTGATCGGCTGGCTCGTGGCGTCCTTCAAAGGCGACCACGGAGTGGACCTGTCATCGGACGCGATGGCCATGCAGCGTCTCAAGGAGGCCGCCGAGAAGGCCAAGATCGAGCTGTCCCAGACCCCGTCATCGCAGATCAACCTGCCCTTCGTGACCGCCACCGACAAGGGCCCCCTGCATCTCGACTACACGCTCAGCCGGGCCAAGTTCCAGGAGCTCACCGCCGACTTGCTCGACCGCTGCCGCGGCCCGTTCGAGCGGGCCATCTCCGACGCCGGGATCTCCAAGGGCGACATCCACCACGTGGTCCTCGTGGGCGGATCGACCCGGATGCCGGCGGTGGCCGATCTGGTGCAGGAGATGACCGGCCGCGAGCCCAACAAGACGGTCAACCCCGACGAGGTGGTGGCCATCGGGGCTGCCATCCAGGCCGGCGTGCTCAAGGGCGAGGTCAAGGACGTGCTGCTGCTCGATGTGACCCCGCTGTCGCTGGGCATCGAGACCAAGGGCGGCGTGATGACCACCCTCATCGAGCGCAACACCACTATCCCCACCCGCAAGAGCGAGATCTTCACCACCGCCGAGGACGGCCAGCCGTCGGTGGAGATCCACGTGCTTCAGGGCGAGCGGCAGATGGCCGCCTACAACAAGACCCTGGGCAAGTTCCAGCTCGTCGACCTGCCCCCCGCCCCCCGGGGAATGCCGCAGATCGAGGTGACCTTCGACATCGACGCCAACGGCATCGTCCATGTGAGCGCGCAGGACAAGGCCACCGGCAAGGAGCAGTCGATGACGATCACGGGACAGTCGTCGCTGAACTCCGACGTGATCGACCAGATGGTCACCGACGCTGAGGCCCACGCCGAAGAGGACCGCCAGCGGCGCGAGGAGGCCGAGGTCCGCAACACGGCCGACACGCTCGTGTACCAGACCGAGAAAGTGTTGAAGGATCATGCCGACGAAGTGTCCGACGACGAGAAGGAGACCATCAACTCCAAGCTCGCCGATCTGCGCACCGCTCTGGACGGAGACGACATCGAGGCGGTCAAGTCGGCCACCGAGGCGCTCATGACGGCCAGCCAGGAGTTCGGCCAGAGGCTGTACGAGTCGGTCGCCGCGAAGGAGCGTCAGCAGGGTGAGGCCAGCGCCGCGTCCGACGATGACGACGTGGTGGAGGCCGAGATCGTCGACGACGACCGCGAGACGGCGTGAGCGCACCATCCTCCGACATCAGCGAGCTCGATTCCGCAGCCGTCGAGTCCGTCGAGTCCGTCGAGGGCGTCGAGGCCGAGTCCGCCGAGTCGGAGTCCGGCGGACCCCGGCCCGCCTCGGATGACGCGCCGCTCGATGTGGCCGCGGTCATCGCGGAGCGCGACGCCTACCTCGAGGACTCGCAGCGAGTCACCGCGGAGTTCACCAACTTCCGCCGCCAGACCATCAAGCGCAACACCGAGCTCGTCGCGCAGGCCGCTTCGAGGCTGGCCAAGGAGCTGCTTCCCGTCCTCGACGCGTGCGAGGCGGCGGTAAGCCAGGGCGTGGAAGGCATCGAAGCCTTGCAGTCGCAGCTGCTGGGAGTGCTGTCCACCGAGGGTCTAGTGGTGCTCGGCACGGTCGACGAGCCCTTCGACCCCGGCTTCCATGAGGCGGTGATGAGCGAGGAGTCCGGCGACGACGGCCAAGCCGCTCCGGTCGTGGCCGAGGTGCTGCGCACCGGGTACGCATGGAACGGCCGAGTGCTGAGGCCGGCCATGGTGAAGGTGCGCGGCTGAGAAGGAGGTGAGTGTGGAGCCCCAGCGGGAGTGGTTCGAGAAGGACTACTACAAGATCCTCGGCGTGGCCGAGGACGTCTCGGCCCCCGGCATCACCAAGGCCTACCGCAAGCTGGCCAAGAGACTGCATCCCGACGCCAACCCTGGCGACGCGGCGGTTGAGGACCGGTTCAAGGAGGTGGCCTCGGCCTACGACGTGCTCGGCGATGCCTCCAAGCGCAAGGCCTACGACGAAGTGCGCCGGCTCGGACCCATGGCCGGGGCGTTCGGCCCCGGTGGTCCGGGCCCGGCCGGCGGGTTCAACGTCAACTTCGAGCAGACGGGCGATCTCGGGAATCTGTTCGGCGATCTCTTCGGGCGGCGACGCCGCCGGGGCGGCCCGGCCCCGCGAGGCGCCGACCTAGAGACCGACGTGTACCTGGATTTTGCCGACGCCGTGTCCGGGACCACGGCGACGGTGCCCGTCGTCGGCGAGGCGCGCTGCCGGACCTGCGGCGGCATGGGCGTCGAGCCGCCGGCCAAGCCCCGTCCCTGCCCGACCTGCGCGGGCACCGGGGTCAACGACGAGAACCAGGGACTGTTCTCCTTCAGCCGGCCCTGCACTGCGTGCGCGGGCCGGGGCAGCCTCATCGACGATCCGTGCTCCGCGTGCGGCGGCCGCGGTGTCGAGCACCGGCGCCGCGAGGTCAAGGCTCGCATCCCGGCCGGAATGGCCGACGGGCAGCGCATCAAGCTCTCCGGCCGCGGCGCGCCGGGCCACGGGGCGGGGAGCGAGCCCGGCGACCTGTATGTCCGGGTCCATGTGAAGCCGCATCGATTGTTCGGACGGGACGGCAAGAACCTCACGCTGAGCGTGCCTGTCACGTTCTCTGAGGCCGCGCTGGGCGCTCATGTCCAGGTGCCCACCCTCGACGAGTCGACCGTCACCATCCGCATACCGCCGGGCACGAGGACGGGACGGCGCCTGCGCATCCCGGCCAGTGCCTCCACCGGCGGCGCCGACCTGATCGTCGAGGTGGAGGTGGTGGTGCCCGAGCACCTTTCCGATGAGCAGCGGGCCGCAGTCGAGGCCTTCGCGGCCGCCTCGGGCGATGATCCGCGGGCCTACTTGAAGACATGACCGCAACCCACGCAGAGACCCGAACAAGCGACATGACCGCAAACCACGGAGAATGACCATGACTGATGATCGCTTCCATCGAGCCGTGTACGTGATATCGGTGGCCGCCGAGCTGGCGGGAGTGCATCCGCAGACGTTGCGGATCTATGAGCGCAAGGGCCTGCTGGCGCCGGCCCGGACCGCGGGCGGCAGCCGCCGCTACAGCGACGCCGACCTCGCCCTGCTGGAGCGCATCGCGCAGCTCACGGACTCCGGTCTCAACCTCGCCGGGGTGCAGCGGGTCCTGGAGCTCGAGCGCACCGTCGCCGAGTTGCAGGTCCAGCTCGACGAGGCCTGCCAGGCCTACGAGAGCCAGCTGGCCGAGCTGGCGGCGCGAGGTTTCAACCCCGGCGGGCTGGTCCCGGCTGTTCCCCAGAGCAGGGCGGTGACCCTGTACCGGGCCCGGCGCGACCCGGCCCCGGGGGCCGACGCCCCTCACCGCCGCTAGGACGGGCACGGCCATGGCTTTGGACCCCAACCGCTGGACGCTCAAGACGACCGAGGCTTTCTCGGCTGCCACCGAGGCGGCCCGGGGGGCCTCGCACGCCGAGGTCACGCCCGACCACCTGCTGATCGCCCTGCTGGTCCAGACCGAGGGCTTGGTGCTGCCGATGCTGCACTCCGCGGGCGTCGACCACTCCGCCGTGCTGGACACGGCCCAGCAGTCGGTGGCCATGCTGCCGCGCGCCTACGGGTCCGACGTCGGGATCTCCCGCGAGCTGCGCGACGTGCTTGCCGACGCCGACAAGGTGCGCGCCGACCTGGCCGACGACTACCTGTCCACCGAGCATCTGGTCCTGGCTCTCGGCGATCGCCTGGACCTCGACCGCGAGCTGCTGTTGAAGGTGCTTCACGATGTGCGGGGCAGCCACCGGGTGACGACCAAGGCGCCCGAGGACCAGTACCAGGCCCTGGAACGCTACGGCCGCGACCTCACCGCGGAGGCACGGTCCGGCGGCCTCGACCCGGTGATCGGCCGCGACGAGGAGATCCGTCGGGTGATCAGGGTCCTGGCCCGCCGCCGCAAGAACAACCCGGTGCTGATAGGCGAGCCCGGGGTGGGCAAGACCGCCATCGTGGAGGGCCTGGCCCAGCGAATCGTCGACGGCGATATCCCCGACAGCCTGGCCGGCAAGCGCCTCGTGGTGCTGGACCTGGCCGCGATGGTGGCTGGCGCCAAGTACCGGGGCGAGTTCGAGGAGCGGCTGCAGGCGGTACTGACCGAGATCGAGGAGGCCGGGGGCGAGGTCGTCACCTTCATCGACGAGCTGCACACCGTGGTGGGCGCCGGCGGCGCGCAGGGGGCGATGGACGCCGGGAACATGCTCAAGCCCATGCTGGCCCGCGGCGCGCTGAGGATGGTGGGCGCCACCACGCTCGACGAGTACCGCAAGCACCTGGAGACCGACGCGGCCCTGGAGCGCCGCTTCCAGCCGGTGCTGGTGGAGCCGCCGTCCGTCGAGGCGACCGTCGCAATCCTGCGGGGTCTGCGCGAGCGCTACGAGGTCCATCACGGGGTGCGCATCAAGGACTCCGCCCTGATCGCCGCGGCCGAGCTGTCGGACCGCTACCTCACCGGGCGGTTCCTGCCCGACAAGGCCATCGACCTGATTGACGAGGCGGCCAGCTCCCTGCGCATCGAGATCGACTCGGTGCCGACCGAGATCGATGTGGTGGAGCGCCGCCTCCGGCAGCTGGAGATGGAGCGGGTCGCCCTGGCCGCCGAGAGCGACCGCACCTCCCGCGAGCGCCTCGACGACCTTGAGGGCGAGATCGCCGATCTGGCCGAGGAGCACTCGGCGCTGAGCGCCCGCTGGCAGGCGGAGAGGGAGGCCATCGCGGTCATCAGGTCACTCAAGGAGGAGCTGGAGAACCGCCGGTCCGACCTGGAACGCGAGCCCGACCTGGAGCGCGCCGCCGAGATCCGTTACGGCGTCATCCCCGACACCGAGCGCCGCATCGACGAGGCCACCGACAGCCTGGCGACACTGCAGCGAGACTCGTCGATGCTCACCGAGGAGGTCGACGCGGACCACATAGCGGAGGTGGTCAGTCGCTCCACCGGCGTGCCCGTGTCGCGCCTGATGGAGGGCGAGGCAGCCAAGCTGATCCGGCTCGAGGACCACCTCCACCAGCGGGTCGTTGGCCAGGACGAGGCGGTCAGCGTGGTGGCCAACGCCATCCGTCGCAGCCGGGTCGGCCTCAGCGACCCCCATCGCCCCATCGGGAGCTTCCTGTTCCTCGGCCCCACCGGAGTGGGCAAGACCGAGCTGGCCCGGTCCCTGGCGGCGTTCCTGTTCGACTCGGAGCAGGCCATGGTGCGCATCGACATGTCGGAGTACCTGGAGAAGCACTCCGTGTCCCGTCTGATCGGAGCGCCCCCCGGGTACGTGGGCTACGACTCCGGCGGCCAACTCACCGAGGCGGTCCGGCGCCGCCCCTATGCGGTTGTGCTGCTCGACGAGGTGGAGAAGGCCCACTCCGAGGTGTTCGGTGTGCTGTTGCAGCTCCTCGACGACGGCCGCCTCACCGACGGTCAGGGCCGCACCGTGAACTTCACCAACGCCGTGCTGATAATGACGTCCAACCTCAAGGGCGAGCCGGGCAACTTCTTCCGACCCGAGTTCGTGAACCGCATCGACGACATCGTGCGGTTCCAACCCCTGCAGCCGGACGACCTCGTGTCCATTGTCGACATACAGCTCGAACAGCTCGGCGAGCGCCTGCAAGCGCGGCGCTTGGGACTGGAAGTCACCGGCGAGGCCAAGGCGCACCTGGCCCGGGCCGGATACGAGCCGGCATTCGGGGCCCGGCCCCTGCGGCGCCTCATACAGCGCGCCATCGGAGATCCGCTGGCCGTGGCCATGCTGGAGGGCCGCTACGGCGCCGACGATGTGGTGACTGTGGATGTGGATCGCCCCGGCGAGACCGACGCGTCGGTAGTCCTGCGCTGAGGCCGAGCGTGCGAGGCCGTGGCCCGAGCGGCCCGTGAGCGCAGCGAACAAGAGCGGGAGATCGCGCTCGGCGCCGGTCCCGCGCCGATGGTGCGGCTGGGCCAGTACAATTGTCGGGTAACGCCCGCCCCAGAAGGAGAGCGCCGTGCCTGCGACCGTCGTCGTCGGTACCCAGTGGGGCGACGAGGGGAAGGGTAAGTTCACCGACCTCGTCGCCGCTGAGATGGACATGGTCGTCCGCTACCAGGGCGGCCACAACGCCGGACACACACTCGTAGTGAACGGCGAGACTTTCGCACTTCAGCTGATGCCCAGCGGAGTGCTCTACGAGCACATCACTCCGGTGATCGGCAACGGAGTAGTGGTCGATCCGAGGGTTCTCATCGCGGAGATGGACGCGCTCGAGGCCAGAGGCGTGGACTGCAGCTCTATGAGGCTGTCGGGCAACGCCCAACTGATCATGCCCTACCACACCGAGCTGGACGCCCTGCACGAGCGCCATCTCGGCGGGGCGATGCTGGGCACCACCAAGCGAGGCATCGGCCCCGCGTACGCCGACAAGTCGATGCGCATCGGGCTGCGGGTGCAGGACCTGCTCGACCTGAAGATCTTCCGGGCCAAGCTCGACGTCGCCCTCGCCCACACCAACAAGGTGCTGGCCAGAGTCTTCAACCGTCTGCCGATGAGCGGCGACGGCATCGCCCGCGAGTACCTCGACGAGTGCGCGGCCCGGCTCGCGCCCCACATCGCCGACACCGTGGCCCTGCTGCACGAGGCCCTCGAGTCGGGCCAGCAAGTGCTGCTCGAAGGGGCACAAGGAACCTTCCTGGACCTGGACAACGGCACCTACCCCTTCGTGACGTCGTCAAATCCAGTGGCCGGCGGCGCTTGCATCGGCGCCGGTATCGGTCCCCGCCACATCGACCGCGTGATCGGCATCGCCAAGGCCTACGTGACCCGGGTCGGCTCGGGCCCGTTCGTGACGGAGTTGTTCGACGAGGTGGGCGATCATCTCGTCGATGTCGGGGGCGAGTACGGCACCAACACGGGCCGGCGCCGCAGGACCGGGTGGTTCGACTTGGTGATGATGCGCCAGGCGGTGCGGCTCAACTCGCTCACCGAGGTTGCGCTCACCAAGCTCGACGTGCTTGACGGCCTCGACAGCCTCGAGGTCTGTGTGGCCTACGAACTCGACGGCGAGCGCTTCGAGCACATGCCCTACCACCAGTCGGTGATCCACAAGGCGGTGCCCGTGTATGAGGAGCTCGAGGGTTGGAGCACCGATCTGAGCGGCGTAACGCGGTCCTCCGAGCTGCCGGCGGCTGCCGCCGACTACATCGCTTTCCTCGAGGACGGCATCGGTGTGCCGATCCGGCTTGTGGGAGTCGGTCCGGGCCGGAGCCAGTACCTCCACTGGCAGGAAGCGGCCTAGTGGAGACCGGGGTTCCCAACGTGTTGGCAGGACGCTACGCCAGCGAGCGGATGCGGGCCCTGTGGTCGCCCGAGCGCCGCGTCGTGCTGGAGCGCCGGCTATGGCTGTCGGTGCTCCAGGCTCAGCGCAAGCTTGGGCTCGACGTCGGCCAGGCCGTCGTCGACGCGTACGAGGCGGTGGTGGAGGTCGTCGACCTTGAGTCGATAGCCGCCCGCGAAGCGATCACACGCCACGACGTGAAGGCCCGCATCGACGAGTTCTGCGCCCTTGCGGGCCACGAGCACATCCATCTGGGCATGACCTCGCGCGACGTCACCGAGAACACCGAGCAGCTGCTGGTCCTCGATTCGCTGAACGTGATCCGAGACGACCTCGTCGCGGTGATCGCCCGGCTGGGCGACCTCGCCGAGTCCCACGCCTCGACGATGATGGTGGCCCGCACCCACAACGTGGCCGCGCAGGCCACAACCCTGGGCAAGCGCTTCGCGGACGCCGCCACCGAGACGATGCTCGGATACACCAGGGTCACCGAGCTGTTGGACCGCTACCCGCTGCGGGGCATCAAGGGGCCCGTCGGCACCCGCCTCGACCAGCTCGACCTGCTCGGCTCGGCGGAAGCGGTGGACGAATTGGAGAGCCTCGTGGCCGAACATCTCGGCTTCGCCCGGGTGCTCGACGCGTCAGGCCAGGTGTACCCGCGTTCGCTGGACCTCGACGTGGTGGCGGCTCTGGTGCAGGCCGTGGCCGGGCCCGCGTCCCTGGCGACGACGGTGCGGCTCATGGCCGGGCACGGCTTGGCGTCGGAGGGGTTCCGGGCCGGCCAGGTCGCCTCCTCTGCCATGCCCCACAAGGCGAACGCCCGCTCCTCGGAGCGCATCGGCGCCCTCACGGCCGTGCTCGACGGCCATCTCGCCATGGCTGCCTCGATGGCCGGGCGCCAGTGGAATGAGGGCGACGTGAGCTGCTCGGCGGTTCGACGTGTCATGCTTCCCGACGCCTTCTGCGCCGCCGACGGCCTGCTCCACACGGCGCTGGGAGTGCTGGAGGAACTACAGATCGACGAAGCCGCCCTGATGGCCGAACTTGAGCGCTTCTTGCCGCTGCTCGCGACAACGCGACTGCTGACCGCCCTGGTTCGGGCCGGGATGGGCCGGGAGGCCGCCCATGAGGTGCTGGCAGAGCCGACCCGGCGCGCCGCGCAACAGGCAAGCGGGCACGGTCGGGTCGATTTGGACGGCCTGCTCGATCAGATCGCGGCCGACGACCGGGTGCCGCTGGGCCGCGGCGACCTGGCCCAGCTCGTCGCCGACCGGGACCAGTTCGCGGGAACGGCGCCAGAACAGACCGCGCGCGTGGTTGAGGCGGCCCGCCGTGTTGCGGCCCGCCACCCGCAGGCCGCAGCCCAGCCAGCCGAAGTTCGATTATGACGTTCCTGTCGCCGTGACGGGCGACAGGAACGACCGTTGTCAGGTGCCGCCGCGGGAGATTCCGGCTCGCTTCAGAACCGCGGCCGGAACGCCTACCTCGCGCCATGCGGAGTAGGTGATTCCCTTTCGGCCGCTGTAGGAGACGGCAGCTGCCGCAAATTCGTCTTCGAGCCCGCTGATGTCGATTGCCTCCGAAGGTGCGCTCAAGGTTCGCTCAAGGTCTATGCGCTCTTGGACTAGCTGGACCCGTCGTATCGGTGTTGCCGACTCGAGGGCTTCGCCGATTGCCTCGATCCGCTTTTGCATGGACTCCGCAGTGCGTCTACGGCCTGGTCGGGGTCGGTTCGATTCCAGAGCTTCGAGATATGTGCTCACGGCCCTATTCTCGGCACGCGCCTTGGCATTGGCAGCCTTGTGTTCATCTGACATGTGTCGTACCACGTATTCTCTCCTTCAATGAGAACAACATTGCAGACGAAGCATAATAGTCAAGGACTGAAACGACTACAACTACAACTAGCCAGACTTGTTCGTGCGATGGCTCGATAGGGTTGCCGGTCATGATCCATGCTGATTTGGATTTTCGTATCTTGCAACTATTGCAGTATTCCGTGACAACTGGAGATCTCAAGCTCAAGACTGGCCGTCGCAGTTCACGATATGCCGACGTGAAGCATCCGGCATTCGGACCAGCAGCACCGACAGCCATCACCCTTACTGAACTCGAGTACGGAGGAATTTGAGTTGGACACGCCCACGCCGGCCTACTCGATAACCATCAAGGTGTCGCTGGGCAACCGCCCGGGGACGCTGGGCCGCTTCGCGACCGCCATCGGCGGCGCGGGCGGCAACATCGCTGCCATTCCGGGCTTCGAGGCCAAAGGACCGGTCGTGATGCGGGAGATCGACGTGCTCGCCAAGTCGCCCGACCACGCCCGTCACATAGTCTCTGCCGTCAGCGACCTCGACGGTGTCACCGTGCTCGACTGGTGGGACCGAACGTTCCGTCTTCACGAGGGCGGAAAGATAGAGGTCAACGCCCTATGCCCCGTGGGCGACGCCCACGACCTGGCTATGGCGTACACGCCGGGGGTGGCCCGGGTGTGCAATGCGATCCAGCGGGAGCCGATGCTGCGCCACACCCACACGATGGTCAAGAACATCGTTGCCATTGTGACCGACGGAACGGCCGTCCTCGGGCTGGGCGACATCGGTCCCGCCGCGGCCCTGCCAGTGATGGAAGGCAAGGCCCTGCTGTTCAAGGAGTTCGGCGGAGTGGACGCCTTTCCGGTGTGCCTCGATGTGGCCACACCCGACGAGCTTGTTGAGACGGTCATCCGCATGGCCCCCTCGTTTGGTGGGATCAACTTGGAGGACATAGCCGCGCCCGCGGCCTTCGAGATCGAAGAGCGGCTCATCGAGGCGCTCGATATTCCCGTGTTTCACGACGACCAGCACGGCACAGCCATCGTGACGACAGCCGCGCTCCGGAACGCTCTCAAGCTTGTCGGTAAGCAGGCTGGTGATGTGTCGGTAGTGGTCTCGGGCACCGGCGCGGCCGGGTTGGCTGTTGCAAGGATGCTCCATGATGCGGGAGTTGGCGAGATTGTGGGCGTCGATCGCGCCGGCGCGATCCACCCGGGCCGCAGCGGACTGAACGACGCGAAGCAGTGGTTCGTGCACAACACCAATCCAGAAAGCAAGACCGGCCTGCTCTCAGAGGTCATCCGCGGTGCGGATGTGTTCGTGGGTCTGTCGGCGCCTGACCTCCTCAGTGCAGATGACGTGCGCTCCATGGCACACAATCCCATCATCTTTGCAATGGCGAATCCCGATCCAGAGATACGCCCCGAGGAGGTCGATGGTCTGGCGGCGGTGATGGCCACTGGCCGGTCCGACTTTCCCAATCAGATAAACAACGTTCTTGCCTTTCCCGGCGTGTTCCGCGGCGCTCTCGACGCCGGTGCGACATGCATAACTGAACAAATGAAGGCAGCCGCAGCCAAAGCCATCGCTGAAGTGATCGACGAAGAGGACCTTGACCGGAACTACATCGTGCCGTCGGTCTTCGACCGGAGAGTCGCCACACGGGTGGCGACCGAAGTGGCGGTCTGCGCTGTCGCCGAGGGCTGCGTGCGCCCTCCCGCCCCGCCGGTTCCTTCAGACCGGCTCTGACTCGCCAGATCCGCTAGACGCCGAGACGGTCAACGTCGCGCACTGCGCCCTTGTCGGCGGATGTGGCCATCGCGGCGTAGGCCCGCAGCGCCGCTGAGACTTGGCGCTGGCGGGTCCGGGGCCTCCAGCCGCCCTCGCGTGCGTCCTCCGCGGCCCGGCGCCGCTCCAGTTCGGCATCGTCCACTCTGAGGTTGACCGTGCGGTTCGGAATGTCGATGTCGATCATGTCACCGTCGCGGATCAGCCCGATCGCTCCGCCCTCGGCTGCCTCGGGCGAGGCGTGGCCGACGGACAGGCCCGACGTTCCGCCCGAGAACCGGCCGTCGGTGAACAGAGCGCACTGCTCGCCGAGGCCGCGGGACTTGATGTACGACGTCGGGTAGAGCATCTCCTGCATGCCGGGCCCGCCGCGGGGACCCTCGTATCGCACGATCACGACGTCGCCGGCCTGTATCCCGCTCTCGGAGTCGAGGATGCCGTCGCAGGCCTCATCCTGGCTCTCGAACACCCGGGCCGGTCCGGAGAACTTGAAGATCGACTCGTCGACGCCGGCTGTCTTCACGATGCAGCCGTCGATGGCGATGTTCCCGTACAGCACGGCGAGCCCGCCGTCGGCGCTGTAGGGCTCGGCGACGGTTCGGATACAGCCGTGTCTCCTGTCCAGGTCGAGCGTGGGCCACCTCTCGGCCTGGCTGAATGCCTGCTGGGTGGGGATGCCGCCCGGGCCCGCCCGGAAGAACTCCGCCACGTCGCTTGACGGCGAGCGCATCACGTCCCACACCTCCAGGGCGTCGGCCAGCGTGGCCGAGTGCACGGTCGGAAGCGACGTGTCGAGCAGCCCGCCCCGGTCGAGCTCGCCCAGGATGCCCATGATGCCCCCGGCGCGGTGCACGTCCTCGACATGGAACTCCTGCGTGGAGGGTGCCACCTTGCAGATGTTGGGGGTGCTGCGGCTCAGCCGGTCGATGTCGGCCATGGTGAAGTCGATCTCGCCCTCGCGGGCGGCGGCCAGGATGTGCAGGACGGTGTTGGTGGAGCCGCCCATGGCGATGTCCAGGCGCATGGCGTTCTCGAAGGCGGTCTTGGTGGCGATCGAGCGGGGCAGCACCGACTCGTCGTCCTTCTCGTAGCAGCGGCGCGCTAGGTCCACGACCCGCCGACCCGCCTCACAGAACAGCTCGCGCCGGTCCGCGTGGGTCGCCAGCGTCGTGCCGTTGCCGGGCAGTGACAGCCCCAGCGCCTCGGTCAGGCAGTTCATCGAGTTGGCCGTGAACATGCCCGAGCACGACCCGCACGTCGGGCAGGCCGAGCGCTCCATCTCCAGCAGGTCCTCGTCGCTGACGGAAGTGTCGCCCGCGGAGATCATGGGGTTGATCAGGTCGAGCTTCACGTTCACTCCGGCCAGCTTCGTCTTGCCCGCCTCCATCGGTCCGCCCGACACGAAGACCGTCGGCACGTTGAGCCGCATGGCGGCTATGAGCATTCCGGGGGTGATCTTGTCGCAGTTGGAGATGCACACCAACGCGTCGGCGCAGTGGGCGTTGACCATGTACTCCACCGAGTCGGCGATCAGGTCGCGGCTCGGGAGGCTGTAGAGCATCCCGTGGTGGCCCATGGCGATGCCGTCGTCCACGGCGATCGTGTTGAACTCCTTGGCCACCCCGCCGACGGCCTCGATCTCGCGGGCCACCAGTTGGCCGAGATCCTTGAGATGGACGTGGCCCGGCACGAACTGGGTGAAGGAGTTGGCCACGGCGACGATCGGCTTGTCGAAGTCGTCGTCGGTCATGCCGGTGGCCCGCCACAGAGCGCGGGCGCCAGCCATGTTCCGGCCCTGGGTGGTGGTGTGCGATCGGAGCTGCGGCATGGACCTACACTACCGAGCCGTTGCCCACGAATCTTGCGGTTCTGCTGTTCCGGAGCGCCAGACGCTGCCAGTCGGGTAGGCGAAGGCGGCTGCGGTCCCGGGCCGGAAGGCGGTTCCCGCGCCTGGTTGGGTGGGCAGCCGGTAGCGGCCTGCGGTGACCTTGACGGGTTGGGCCATGTGTTCGTGGAGGTGGTGGACGTACTCGAGGGCGAGCTGTCGGGGGTCGGCGGCGACGCTCATGGCGTTGAAGAAGGCGAAGTGCTGGACGGCCTCGCACAGGCCGACGCCGCCAGCGTGGGGGATGATGTCGACTCCGGCGTGGCCAACGCAGTGTCCGACCCTGATGCGCTGCGGGCGATCTTGAGCCGCCGCCGGTCGTCGTCGAGGTCGGCGCCGACTTTGAGCTTGATCGTCGTGAAGCCCTCCGCTACGGCTTCGCGGCACAGCCGGTCGAGCTTGTCGTCGCTGTAGCCCAACCAGCCGGGCGACGTGGTGTACGCGGCCAGACCGTCACGGCGAAGCTCGGCGATGCGGCTGTCGCGCTCACCGCGGCGCTCCTCCAGGATCTCGCGGGCCAAGGCTGGATCAAGGAAGTCCGACAAGTACGTCCAGTCGACGAGCGCCACTAACTCTGCAGGCTCCAGGTTCACCAGGGCGGACCACAGGGGTCGTCCTTCCCGTTTGGAGCGAAGGTCCCAGACTGCATTCATGACCGCGCCCACGGCCATGTGCATGACGCCTTTGTCGGGTCCCAGCCAGCGCAGTTGGCTATCCCAGCTGAGTTCTCGGTTGATGGCGCCGGGGTCCTCCAGCAGGCCGTCGAGGCCGCGGCCCACGAGGCGGTCAGCGGCCGTAGCTACCGCGGCGGCCTGTACGTCATTGCCCCGTCCGATGGTGAACACGAAGCTGCAGCCGGTGAGCCGCGGCTCCGATGTGGACAGCTCGAGGTAGGCCGCCGAGTAGTCGGGGTCGGGGTTCATCGCGTCGGAGCCGTCGAGGGTCCGGCTGGTGGGGAACCGAAGGTCGGTCACCGTGGCAGCTGTGATCGACGCCATCGCATCCGAACCTATAGGCAACTCGACGGCTGTAGGTTCGAGGTTCCTATGGTCGGGTCCACTCTGTTGCCTGCTGTCGGTCTAGGAACCGCACCATTGGGAGGGCTCTACAGAGGGGTGGCTCCCGAAGATGCCGCCGCGGCGGTGGCGGCCGCCGTGGAAACGGGCTACCGGTACTTCGACACCGCGCCCCTGTACGGACACGGCGCGGCAGAACGCGCTCTCGGCCGCGGCTTGGAGGCTTGCGACACTGACGTCGCGGTGTCGACCAAGGTCGGGCGAATCATCGACGAGGACGCGCCCAGGCCCGCGGGAGACATGTTCGCCGGCGCAGCCGGCGCGGCGTATTGGGATTTCTCTGCCGACGGGGTGTGCCGGTCGCTGGAGGCGAGCCTGCAGCGGCTGGGCCGCTCCTACATCGATGTCGTGTACATACACGACCCCGACAACCATGCTCGTCAGGCCCTGGACGAGGCCTACCCGGCACTGGAGCGCCTGAGGGCCGAGGGTGTGCTGGGCGCGGTCGGGGTGGGAATGAACGAACCCAATCTCCCAACCCGGTTCGTGACCGAGACCGACATCGACGCAGTGCTCATCGCAGGCCGCTACACGCTGCTGGACCAAACCGCCGAACAGAAGCTCTTCGGAGCGGCCGCGGCCCGAGGAGTCCACGTAGTGGCTGCAGGCGTCTACAACTCCGGGATCCTCACCGGCAGCGAGGAAGACCCCCACTACGACTACGCCGCGGCCCCGCCGGAGATCGTGTCGCGAGTCCGGAGGCTGCAGGCGGTGTGCGACGGTTTCGGCGTGCCGCTGCCGGTGGCCGCGGTCCAGTTCGTCAGCCGTCACCGAGGGGTCGACACGGTGCTGTTGGGCGCTCGCAGCTCCGTCGAGGCCGCCGAGAACTGGTCCCATGCCCACAGCAGCCTGCCCGACGACCTGTGGCTCGCCCTCGATGGGATCATCAACGAGGCCGACGATGTGGATTGACGCCCACCACCATGTCTGGGACCCGTCAGTGAGGCCCCAGACCTGGATGGACCCGAGCTGGCCCATCAACCGCGCCTTCGACGCCGAAGACCTGCGCGTCGCGATCAAGAACACTCCCGTCGAAGCCACCGTCGTGGTGCAGACGGAGCCGAGCATCGAGGAAACCGCCGAGATGCTCGACCTTGCCGCCGCCGACCCGCTGATGGTCGGGGTCGTGGGCTGGCTCGATCTCCACGATGACGTGAGCCGCCAACTCGACCAGCTAGGAGCCTCTCATGCGGACGAGTTCCTCATCGGCGCGCGGCACCAGGCCGAGTCCGAGCCTGACCCGGAGTGGCTGAGCGCCGATGCTGTCGCGGCGTCCGTGCGCTCTCTCGGTCGCCGCGGTCTCGCCTACGACCTGCTCGTCAAGCCCCACCAGCTCGCCTCCGCCATCGACCTGGCCCGGGCCACTCAGCACACGACCCGGTTGGTGCTGGACCATTGCGCCAAACCGCCCATCGGCTCAGACCTCGCGGACTGGGCCCGATCCATCCACAGACTGGCTGGCTTCGACCACGTCGCCTGCAAACTGTCGGGGCTGGTCACAGAGGCCGACTGGACAACATGGACCCCTGCGGACCTCACGCCCGTTGCCGACATCGTCCTGGAGTCGTTCGGCCCTGACAGGACCATGTTCGGATCAGACTGGCCCGTGTGCCTGCTCGCAGCCACGTACCGTGAAGTCACAGATGCCGCCGACACAATGACAGAGAGCCTCAGCGACCACGAGCGAGGCCGGCTGTTCGCGGGCACCGCGCGCGAGTGGTACAGCCTGAAGTGAGGAACGGACGCGCCCTCGAGGCGCCCCCAGCGAGCCAGCAAGAGCGCCGATCCGCTCCTTTCACCGCCAGAGGTTCCGACCGCAATCCCCTCTGCCCAGGGACAACGTCCCCGGTTGTCACCGCTAGCGGCGGTGCGAGGTCTGCAGGACGCTGTGCAGTGCCGCTCCGACGATCCCACTGTGGTCGCCGTGCGCGGCCAGGACCATGGACGGCGGATCTCGCAGAGGCGCCAGCAGAGCTGTGAGCCGCAACTCAAGGGCCTCCAGCAGGGCACATCCCGCGTTCGAGACGCCCCCTCCGAGCACAATGATCTCTGGATCATCCAAGCACACGGCGGCGGCGAGGCCTTGGGCCAGAGCGCTTGTGGCCTCGGACCAGACCCGCGCCGCGACGGGATCGTCACGGGACGCGGCGACGATCTGCTCGGCCGTGACGGTCACCCCGGTCTCGCGACGGTAGGCGTCGCTCATTGCTCGTGCGGATGCCACCGACTCGAGGGGCCGACCCTCGTACCCGATCGGAATGAACCCCATCTCGCCTGCCAGCCGTGAGTCGCCTCGATTAGTGCTGGCCCGGGTGAACAAGCGGGCAGCCACGCCTGTGCCCACGGACACGTAGAGCATCGACTCGGTTCCGACGCCACTGCCGGTCTCCCACTCGGCCAGGGCCGCAAGGTAGACGTCGTGCTCCACCGCGACCGGCAGGTCAAGGTCCCGGCCCACTGCGGCGGCTACGTCGATGTTGTACCACCCGAGGTTCGTTGCTTCGATCACGACGCCGGCTGGACCGTCAACGATGCCGGCGCAGCCGATCCCCACACCGCCGATATCGGCGCCGGCGGTGCACAGGAGAGCCTCGATCGTGTCACGGACCTCTGCGAGCACCTCCGCGGCTGGCCGGTCCCGGCCGGTTTCGCCCTGTCGAACTGGGCCGAGGCTGACGCCGTCGAAGACAGCGGCCTTGAACGCGGTGCCGCCGATGTCGACTCCGATGGCGACCGGAGCTGACGCTGCGGATGCCAGCCCGGTGTCGGGCGATGCGGGCTGGGTGATGTTGATGTTCTCGACTCGGCGAAATGCGATCTTGCCCTCGATGATGGTGACTACCGGTCGAAGCTGCGTGTCGACTATCGCGATGTCGGCCCGCCGGCCGGGTGAGAGCCGCCCGCGGTCGGCGTCACCGAGCAGGTCGGCCGGGTTCGTAGAGGTGATCGCGGCCAGTTCGTCCCAGGTGGCGCCGGTGACGTCCCGGGTTCGTCGCACGGCGTCGGGCATGGTGACGAGCGATCCAGCGAGGCGGCCGTGTTCGTTGCGGGCCGTCTCGCCGCACTGGACCCTCACGCCGCCGATGGGATAGGCGCCTGCCGGCGCGCCCATCCCGGCCATGGCGTCGGTGACCAGGCAGATGCGCCCAGGCCCTGCCAGGCGCCAGGCGAGCCGGATCGCGTCATCGGCCAAGTGGTGACCGTCGGCGATGAGCGACACGTAGGCCTCGTGGTGCAGGAGCGCCACTCCGGCTGCGCCGATCTCTCGGTGGCGCAGCGGGCCCATCCCGTTGAAGAGATGGGTGAACGCTGACGCGCCGGCGTCGAGGGCCTCCAATGTTTGGGCGGCGGTCGCGCTCGTGTGCCCGAGCGAGACCGAGACTCCCGCCCGGACGAGCCGCGCTATCGAGCGGGCGGCGTTCCGGACCTCGGGAGCGAGGGTCACCATGGCGACGGCGTCGGCCTCGGCGCCGAGTTCGTCTGCAAGGCGGTCGGCATCGCCGAGCAACTCCGTGAGCGGGTGGGTCCCGGCCCGGCCCGGGGCAAGTGCAGGGCCCTCAACATGGAGGCCCAGGGGCTGTGCACCCGTGTAGCTGGCGGGCCGGACCCTGATGGCGGAGTACGCGGCGCGGCGCTGCTGGTAGGGAGAGGTGATCACCGTCGGCAAGAATGCGGTCACGCCGTGGCTCGGCAGCCGCTCGCCGATGGTCCACATGGCCGACGGATCGGTGGTGATGTCGTGGCCGAAGGCGCCGTTGAGCTGTAGATCGATGAACCCGGGCAGCGCCACGTGGGGCGTGAAGTCCAAGTCCTCTTCGGCTAGGACTCGGTCGGGGCGATGCGGCGCCACCTCGGCGATGCACCCGGAGGCGATGAGGAGGCAGCCTCGGTAGAGCCCGCCCCTGCCGTTCGGCAGCATGGCGACTACTCGCATCTGCTTCAGCTTGGCGCAGTCGGCGCCGGTGTGCGGGCTGCGGCCTCGTAGGTGTCGACTACGGCGAGGAAGTTGCGACCGATGGCGCGCCGGGCCTCCGCCGCCGGGATGCGTCCCCGCCAGTAATCCGCGACCGGGTTCCACCAGATCGAGCGCCCGACGGCGAACCCGCTGAAGCGCTCGGCGCCGGCGCTGCACCGGAACACCCGCCCGAGGTCGGCTATGTCCGCACCTCCACCCAGAACAACGATGCGGGCCCCGGGCTCTTGAGATCCCACGAGCCCCGCCAGCGAGCGCGCCGCGGCGGTGTTCGGGTGGCCCTCGATCTTCCACAGCGCCGGAGCGATGCCCGAGCCCAGGATCTCCTCGGCGGCATGGTGCTGGTGGCGGGGCAGCCGCGCCTCTTCCCAGAGCCCGCCCGGCGCAGTGCTCGATGCCTCGGTGGGGGTCGGCGGGATCAGGAGTTCGAGGAGCAGCCGGGCGCCGGCGCGGCGAACGAGCTCGTCTAGCTCGTGCAGGACAACTAGCTGTTGGCGCTTCTTGGAGGCATGGTCGGCGGGGTGCCAGCGAAGCAGCACCTTGCCGAAGCCTCCGGACAGCTCGCTGAGTTCCTCGACTAGCTGGCCCGGAGCCGACTCGGGCTGGAGCGTTCGCCGGCCCGAGGCTTCGAGAGCAATTGCCACCGCGACACCGGCGGCGGAGGCCTCAGCCGTGATGCGATGGTGGCCGCGATCGATCAGGATCGCGGCGTCCGCGTGCTCGGGGAGGCTGGACAGAGCCACCTCGATGCCCTGCCAGATCATGAGCTTGATTCCGGCTGTCTGCTGGTCCGTGGCCTCGATACCGAGCCGGGCCAGAGCGCGTTCGAGGCTGTCGCGATGGTCGAAGGCCACCATGTAGCAGGGCGGGTATGCCGCATGAGTTTGATCGCTTATGCTCATTTCTGAGGATATAATAGTGTCGGCGTCAGGAGAGTCGTGCGGCTGGTGTGCGTGTGCCCCAACCCGGCCATCGACCACACGATGGTCGTGCCCCGTCTGGATGGTGATGAGACCGTCCGTGCCGTCGAGAGCTTGACGACCGCGGGCGGCAAGGGCCTCAATGTCGCTCGATTCGCCCGCGGCTTCGGAGCGCGAGCGACGGCGGTCACTTGGCTTGGAGAGTTGGGCGCCGAGTTCATGCACGCCCTCGCGAGGAGGGACGGCCTGGATCTCGTCGCTGCGGCCGTGGCGCCCGGGCTGCCGGTTCGCGTGTGCCCCGTGCTGGTCTCGGCGGCCGACGGTTCCGTCCTGGTTGCGAGCGATCCCATCTCGGCGGTCGACTCTGCCACTTGGGCGAACTTCGTCGATCGCGCTGGGCGCGAGGCCGCCGCCGCCGACGCCGTGTGCGTCTCGGGGAGCTTCCCGCGGGTCGCTGGCCTTGACCCGGTCCGGTCGTTGCTTTCGGCGGTCGATACGGCCGCGCCGCTGTGGGTCGACACGTCGGGCGACGCCCTCGTGGCGACGGCAGAGGCCTTCCCGGCGGCCGGGCTGAAGATCAATCTGGCCGAAGCCGGAGCGCTCGTGGGCGAAGCTGGGGCCGGCCACCGGTCATCCGCCCGCGACCGGGCCTTGTCCGCGGCGCGAACCCTGAGCGGCGGTCGGCGCGACGTGGTGGTCACCGCGGGCCGCGCTGGCGCCGCCGAGGCGTCGGCGTCGGGCCTGCGATGGCAGGATGCGCCGGTTGTCGAGGCCAGGAATCCGGCGGGCAGCGGCGACGCCTTCATGGCCGGATACCTCTGCGCGGGCCAAGCGTTGCTGGGCGCGGTGGCCGATCGGCTGCGGGCGGGCGTGATGGCCGGAGCGGTCAACGCCGGCTCGTGGACTCCGGCCGCTGCCGCGGCGACGGTGGCGAGCCTGGCCGCCGAGGTCCCGGACCCAGGGCGGTGACGGCTCGCCGGGACCGCTCCCGATTGATGTCGAGGGCTAGGCGGGGCGCAGTGGTCGCAGCCCCGCGGTCCTGCTCACGGTCTTGCGACCGCGACTCCTAGGGCGCCTAGACGGCCCAGCTCCTCATCTTCGGATTCGGCGTCGGTGATCAACAGGTCGATCGCGGTGGCCGGCCCGATGGATATGGGGGCAGTGCGGCCAAGCTTGTGAGCTTCCGCGACCACGACGAGCCGAGGGGCCACCTCCACCACGACACGGTCGGTGCTGGCTTCGGGAGCGAACGCGTTGGACAGGCCAGAGGCCGCGGAGACGCCTTGCACGCTCATGAGCGCCACCTCGAAGGGCACCTGCCGTAGGGTGGTCTCCGTGATGGGGCCGATGAGGGACATCTCACCCTTGCGGAAGGCGCCACCCGTCATCACGATATTGACGCCGCGGGCGGGGGCGAGTTCGGACGCGACGTTGTGCGCGTTGGTGATAACGGTCAGCTCGCGTCTGTCGAGGAGGCACTCGGCCACGCAGGCCATGGTGGACCCGCTGCCGATGAAGATCGTGGCGCCCTCGTAGATCTCTTCGGCGGCACGCCTTGCGAGGGCCACCTTGGCGGCCGCGTTCTCACGTCGGCGTGAAATCACCGGCGGCTCGGTGTCCTCGCTGAAGGTCACGCCCCCGTGCATCCGCTTGAGCCCCGATGCACCGCTCAGCTCCTGCAGGTCGCGCCGTATGGTGGCTTCGCTGACCCCGAGTTGCTCGGCCAGCCGCCTGACGGTCATCTGCCCGTGCTCCCGCAGGAGGTCTTGTAGCGCTTCTTGACGCGCACCCTTCATTAACGGCTCCGCGGTTGACTCGATCCGGCGTTGGAGAGTTTCCAGTATGGCACGGCGAGTTCGGCGCAAGAGGCCCAATAGCGGGCGCGGACGGCAGGACGCATCGACTCCGAGGCCGAGAAGGCGGGCCCGGCGCTGTTCATCGATCCTCCGACACGCTCGAAGCGGCCCGGCAAGCGGCAGTCTGATCGGATCTGCTTGACTATGCTTAGATAGTGAATTATAATGCTCGAATGAATGTGACTCGTGCAGAGATTGGAACCCAGCCGTCAGTCTGGTCCGACCCCCGCGTCCTGCAGATTGCGGGCGAGCTGCCCGGGAGCGGAGCTCGGGTCGGAGTCATCGGCTGTGGAACCTCATTGTATGTGGCACAGTCCTACGCGGCCTATCGAGAAGCGTCGGGCCACGGGCTGACCGACGCGTTTGCCGCGTCGCTGGCCCCGGCGCGCGATTGGGACTTCCTGATAGCACTGTCGCGGTCCGGGGCCACGACCGAAGTGCTCGCAGCCCTTCGCGCATCCACTGCGGGCAAGACCATTGCGCTGACGGCGTCAGAGCACAGCCCAATCTCGTCCGAGGTCGACCTGACCTTGGCCGCTCCCTTCGCAGACGAGCGGTCCGTCGTGCAGACCCGCTTCGCTACGACGGCGCTCATCGCGCTGCTGGCCAGCGTCGACTACCCGATCGACCGGGCTCTGGCCGACGGATCGAGCAGAGCTGCCGCCCTGCCCGCGTCGGCGTCGGACGGACGATCGCACTTCGTGTTCGTCGGGGCGGGATGGACGTACGGAATCGCGAACGAAGCGGCGCTGAAGTTGCGGGAGATGGCCCATTGCTGGGCTGAGTCGTATCCGGCCATGGAGTACCGCCACGGGCCGATCTCCGTGGCTCGCGCTGAGACGCTCGTCTGGGGGTTTGGAACGAGGGACGAGTCGCTGATCGGAACCGTCGTCTCGACTGGCGCGACCGTGCACTGGCCCGACTCCGATCCACTGGCCTCGCTGGTGGAGGTCCAGCGTCTGGGTCTGCTCCTGGCGGCTCGGGGCGACCACGATCCCGACAGTCCCAGACACCTGAACAGATCGGTGATTCTCGGCTAGTTCGGCCACAGTCGTATTGGGCACCCTGCCCTTGCGTGACCCAAGAGGGAGGAAACCTACAATGAAAGAGAGAATGAGAGTCAGACACAGAGGCCGGTCGCTCTGGCGATTCCTGGCTCTGTTGTTGACTGTGGCAATGATTGCCGGAGCCTGCGGCGACGATGAATCACCGGCCGTTGATCAGCCAGACGATCGCGATGCACCGGCTGCGGCGCCGGATGAGCCTGAGGCGCCGGCTGAGCCTGAGGCGCCGGCTGAGCCTTCCACGATCCGGTATTTTTCGATGTGGAGGGAGGGCGAGTCCCAGCAGCTGGTCCTGCAGGGAATGATCGATTCCTTCGAAGCGGCCACCGGCCACACCGTGGATGTGCAGTGGGCCGGCCGTGACGTCCTCACCACCGTTCGAGCCGCGGTGTCGGCCGGAGACTCCGTCGACCTTGTCGATCTGGACGGCGAGGCGGGGATCGGAGCGCTCGTCAAGACCGGCGAGACGGTTTCGCTCGCCGATGTGCTTGATATGACGATCCCGGGCGAGGACGCCACCGTCGCAGACGTGATCCCGTCGGAGTTCCTCGACATCTACGCCATCGACGGCGAGCCGCACATGATTCCCTACGAGGTGATTTCCTCAGGCATCCACTACGACGGTCGCCAACTGGCCGAGCTCGGAATCGATCCTCCCACCACATGGGACGACTTCATCGCGGCCAGCCTTGCCAGCGGCGGCAACGCCGTCCAGCACGACGGGCTCGTCAACTTCTACAACGCTTACTGGCTGTACTGGCTTATCGTGCGCCACGGCGGGCCCGGCGCGTTCCACGCCGCCGCGTCGGATCAGACGGGCGAAGGCTGGCGGTCCGAGCCGATCCAGCGGGCCGTTGCCGACCTGGTGGAGCTGGTCGAGTCGGGGGCCCTGGCCGAGGGCTACGATGGAAGCAACTGGCCGCTCTCGCAGCAGGCATGGGCCGCAGGCGACGGGACGTTCAACATCAACGGAACCTGGCTGGCGGACGAGACGTCGAGCTACACGCCGCAGGAGTTCGACTACCGGATGCTGTCGTTCCCGACCGTCGACGGCGGCCACGAGTCTGCCGAGCTCTACCAGATCGGTTGGGCCGTTCCGACCGCGAGCGAGGAGCCGGAGGTGGTGAAGCAGTTCATCGCATACGCGCTCCAGCGGGACCGCTTGGCCGGCATCGCGTTGGTCGCCAAGAACCTCACTCCCCGCAGCGACATCGGCGTTCCGCCCGACATCCAGGATGCGGCCGACATCTTCGCGGCCAATCCGGAGGTGCATCGCCCCTACGACGGAGTGCCAGGCGACTATCCCGAGTACTGGTCGACGGTGTTCCTGCCGCTCGACGATCAGCTCTTCTTCGGGCAGATCAGCGGCGAGGAGTTCATCGACCGGATCGCGGCGGACACCGCCGAGTTCTGGGCCAACCAGTAGTCCAGCAATCCACCATCGCGGCCAGAGCGACTCGTCCGTGACAACGATGGTCAAGGCCGGAAGCAAGACTGCTCTCAGGCGCGGCAGGCCCGACTCGGCGCGTAGTGTGCTGCGCGGCAAGTCGGGTCGCCTCGTCGGCGCCTTCATTGCTCCGGCCTTGACCATCTACCTTCTGATCATCGTCGCGCCCGCGATCGGAACGATCTGGATCAGCTTCAACAAGTGGAAGGGGATCGGCGATGAGGCCAAGTATGTGGGGACCGACAACTACGAGCAGTTGTGGCGCAACGACGTCTTCCGCGGTTCCTTCCAGCGAACGCTGATAGTCCTCGTGATCGGCGGCATCGCCGTCTTCGTCTGCGGGTTCGTATTCACCATGCTGCTTCGAGAGATGCGGGCGAAGAGGTTCATTCGTGCCGTGATCTTCTTCCCGAACGTGGTTCCGCCCGTGGCGCTCGCCATCGCCTGGGGCGTGCTGCTGGCTCCTCGGAACGGGCTCCTGAACGGGTCCCTCGAGGCCGTCGGCCTGTCGGCGGCCACTAGGACGTGGCTGGCGCCCGACTTCATGTTCAAGTCGATTGTCGCGGGCCTGGTGTGGATCTACACCGGGCTGTTCACCACCATCCTGATGGCCGGGGTGGATCGCATTCCGGCGTACTACTACGAGGCGGCCGATCTCGAGGGCGCCTCGCCGCGGCAGAAGTTGACCCGCGTCACCATTCCGCTGACATGGGACGTGCTGAGCGTGGCCGCCGTGCTGTGGGTGATAGTCGCCATCAAGACCTTCGAGTTCATCTACGCGTTCGGCGGCGCGGGCACGGATCCGTCGGTGGCCTCGTGGACGCTTCCCGTCCACCTTTATGTGGTGGCTCTCGGGAATCGCAGCCCGATCTACGCGCTGGGCCAGGGCAGCGCCATCGCCGTCATAATGGTGGCCCTCGTAGGAGTGCTGATCGTGCTGACGCGCCGCATCATGCGACGAGCGGTCGTGGAGTTCTGACCATGGGCGAGGCAACGGAGCAGTTCGCGGTCACTCCGTTGCTGAAGGTCCGCCGCGGGCTGGTGCGCGGCGCGGGGAACGTCTTCGTGTGGTGGTGGGTGATCTTCAGCTTCGCCATGCTCATGTGGCTCGTCGTCGCGGCCTTCAAGCGCAACGACACTGTGTTCCGGGAGCTGTTCGCCCCGCCGAGGAGCCTCAACCTCAGGAACTTCGGCGACGCCTGGGGACTGCTCAATCTCACCCGCACATCGTTGAACACGCTGCTGACGGTCGGAGTCGGGACATTCGTGACGATGGCCTTGGCCGCCCCGGCCGCCTACGCGCTCAGCCGCATCCACTTCCGAGGGGCGAGCGCCCTCACCGCGTTCTTCGCGCTCGGGATAAGCATTCCGATGCATTCGATCATCATTCCGCTATTCATCGGCCTCTCGAAGACGGGGCTGTCCAACAGCCTGCTCGGTCTGACCCTGGCCTATGTGGGAGTCTCGGTACCGTTCGCGGTCTTCCTGATGACCGGCTTCTTCAGGTCACTGCCGACCGAGCTTGAGGAGGCCGCGGCCATGGAGGGCGCCGGGCCGGTTCGGATCTTCCTGTCGGTGATGCTTCCGCTGGCCAGACCGGGCATGGTCGCGACGTCCATCATCGTCGCAATCGGCCTGTGGAACGAGTTCCTGCTCGCCTTGACGCTCACCTTCGACGAGGAAAAGCGAACGCTTGGGGTGGGGCTTCTCAATACATACGGCGCCATGAGGTACACCTCGAACTGGGTCGGGCTGTTCGCGGCGGTCGTCATAATGCTGGTGCCGCTGATGGTGCTGTACGCCTGGATGTCGCGCCGGATCATCGAGGGTCTGACGGTTGGAGCCACGAAGTAGGACGACGAGGTAAGACTGGGACGGTGCCATGGCGTCGGTAACTCTGGAAGGAATAACGAAGCGCTTTGCCGATGACAGCCCCGAGGCGCTGTCGACGGTGAGCCTGAACATCGACGACGGAGAGTTCATCGTTCTTGTCGGTCCGAGCGGCTGCGGCAAGACCACCCTGCTGCGGATCGTGGCCGGACTCGAGTCGGCCAGCGAGGGCCGCGTCCTGCTCGACGGCGCCGACATCTCCGGCGTCCGGCCCGGGGACCGCAACATCGCCATGGTGTTCCAGAACTACGCGCTCTTCCCGCATCTGACCGTGGCCGAGAACATCGGCTTCGGGCTGCGCATCCGGGGCGCCTCGAAGGCCGAGAGGCGCCCGAGGGTGGCTGAGGCGGCTCGACTGCTGGGACTCGAGGAGTTTCTGGATCGCCGTCCCGGCGAGTTGTCCGGCGGGCAGCGGCAGCGGGTCGCGATGGGCCGGGCCATCGTGCGCAACCCTGCGGTGTTCTTGATGGACGAGCCGCTGTCGAATCTTGACGCGAAGCTCCGAGTAGAGATGCGGGCCGAGATCTCCCGGCTCCAGAGAGCCCTGGCCGCAACCACGATCTATGTCACCCATGACCAGACAGAGGCGATGACGATGGGGGACCGTGTGGTGGTGCTCGACCAGGGCGTGGTGCAGCAGGTCGCAGGGCCGGCCGAGCTGTACCAGAGCCCGGCCAACGTGTTCGTGGCCCGGTTCATCGGGGCGCCGATGATGAACCTGCTCCACGGCACTTGGAGGAACGGCGTCCTGTACGTCGCGGACCGGCCGGTGACAGAGGAGGGCAGGCGGAACGTACAGTGCGATGACGGCAAGGTATTGCTCGGGGCTCGACCCGAACACGTACGGATAGTTCCGTCCTCCGGCCGCGAGGCCGTCATCACCGGTCGGGTTGTGTTGGTCGAGCACCTCGGCAAGGAGGCGCAGGTCCACTTGGATGTGGACGGCACGGTGACTGCCAGCGAGGGCCGGCCCTTCGTCGCGACCGTCGATCCCGCCGATTCGCCAGATCAAGGAGCCAAGGTCGGCATCGGGCTCGACCTCAGAATGATGCACTTCTTCGACCCTGAGTCCGGAGCGTCGCTGCGCTCGCATCGAGATTGACGAGATTGATTGTCGCCCAGCGGCGAGCGGCTCCGAATCTCTGGCGTCGGTGGGCTCAGGCCGAGGCGCGGAGAGGTCCTGTGGGAGTGAACTCGGCGGGAAGGTGCTTGATGCCGTGGATGAAGGCCGATGCCAGCAACTCGGGCTCTCCGGTGGCGTGGATGTCGCCGATCCGGTTGAACAGCTCGCGGAACATCACCTTGATCTCCCGGCGGGCCAGGTGGGCGCCGAGGCAGTAGTGCGGCCCGGGCCCGCCGTAGCCGACGTGGGGGTTGGGGTCGCGCCGCACGTCGAAGGCGAGCGGGTCGTCGAACACCGACTCGTCCCGGTTGGCGCACAGGTAGTTCATCACCACCATGTCGCCCCCGTCGATTCTCTGGCCCTCCAGTTCGGTGTCGCACAGCGCGGTGCGGCGCATGTAGGTGACGGGGCTGGCCAGGCGGACGATCTCCTCCACCGCGCCGTTGGCCACTCCCTCGAAGTCGTCGGTCCAGATGCGGTGCTGGTCGGGGTTGTCGGTGAGGTGCACCAGGCCCCAGCTGATGGCATTGCGGGTGGTCTCGTTGCCGGCCACCACCAGCAGGATGAAGAAGCTGGCGAGCTCGGCCTGTGTGAGGCGCTCGCCGTCCACCTCGGCGTTGACGAGGACGCTCGTGAGGTCGCCGGAGTCGACGCCCACCTTGGTCTCCGCCACATCGTCCATCAGCTGCGACAGGGCTTCGCCCGCATTGAGGATCGCGGTGAGGAGATCGTCGAACTCAGGCACGTACTCCTCGTCGGCGGCGCCCAGGATGATGTTCGACTGGTCGAAAACGAAGTCGTGCTGGGAGGCGGGGATCCCCATCAGGTCGCACACGATGCGCAGCGGCAGCCGGGCCGCCACGTCGGTGACGAAGTCGCACTCGCCCCGCTCGCAGACCTCGTCCACGATCATCGATGCCTGATCCTGCACGGCGTCCTCGAGCCGGGCCAGCATCCGGGGCGTGAAGCCGGCCGACACCAGCCGCCGCAGCCTCGCGTGGCGGGGGTCGTCCATGGAGATGATCGAGTTGAAGTACTCGTTGAACTCGGGCGGGAAGTCGTTGATCGTGACGCCGTTGGCCGACGAGTAGACCTGGGTGTTTCTCGACACCTCCAGGATGGGCGCGTGCCGGGTGACGACCCAGGCGCCCGGTGTTCGGAGGCCCGCCAGCTCGTCCAGGAACTGGAACCCGGGGAAGAACGTGAGCGGCTGGGAGCGCAGCCGGGCCAAGTCCTCCTCCACCTCGCTGCGGTGCCGTCTCCAGAAGGTGTTGTGGATCGGGTTGTGAGGGTCGGCCTTGGTGGCAGGCTCCGGCTTGATGGCGGATCCGGGCGTGGTGGAAGGATCGGGCGTGACGACGGTCATGAAATTGAGATGCGGGTCGGCAACTTGTTCCCCTGAACGTGGACTCTGCGCGGCGCCGTGCACTATGCCGTCATCACTGTAGTAGTGGTCGGGCGCGGCGTCGATCCGCGGACCTTCCGCTTTTCAGGCGGACGCTCTGCCAACTGAGCTACCCGACCGGGTCGTCGCCGGTCCCCGGAGGGCGGCAACGCGGTCCTGACGGGATTTGAACCCGCGGCCTCCACCTTGACAGGGTGGCGATCACTCCAGACTGATCTACAGGACCCGGCGCACGACGGGCGTGCGAGTGTGAAACGCTAGCGAGCTGGACCGCCGCTTGCACCCGCGCCGCGGAGCTTGGCCGGCAGCGGCACCGCGTCGCACCCCCAACGGGATTCGAACCCGTGTTACCGGCGTGAAAGGCCGGCGTCCTAGGCCGCTGGACGATGGGGGCCCGCCGGACGTCGCCGACCCGCCCAGCCTATCTGTCGGGTGCTAGTCGTCGGTGCCGGGCGGCAGGGTTCCGGCTGCGGCCGTCACGAGTTGCTCGAGCAGGCCGCCCAGCCATTCGTAGAGCATGTACCGGGCCGCTTCCTGCGGCTTGTCGCCTGCTTGCGGAGGATCGAAGGTCGCAGCTCCGACTTCGAGCGTGTTGCCCAGGTAGAGGCGCAGGCTGTTGAGGGTCTGCATCCAGGCTGCCACCGCTTCATCGTCCAGCGCGGCGCCGGCCAGCCCGGCCTCGACGGTGTCGATGGCCTCCAGGCGGTGCTGCAGCAGTGGATCCGCGGCCATGTCCCAGAACTCCTCGGAGGCCTTGCGGTCGTGGATGTGCACCGGCGGTTGAAAGCGCAGCATCGAGGTGTCCGCGCCCCCGATGAGCAGCTGCCGGAACTGTTCGAGCACCGCGGCCAGACCCGCTCGTTCCTCATCTCGCAGTGTCACCGTGATGCCGTCGGGACCGCGTCGGAACCTGGAGCGTGCCATCAGTCCTGCCTTCGCGCCGACGCGAGCTGGCCGGCCAGGGGAAGTTCGCTGTGAAGGGTGTCGTGGTGCTCGATCCCACGTGCTGCCGACGAGACCATCAGTCCTGCTCGAGGATGGCCCACAGGCCGTGCTCGTGGAGCCGGTACACGTCGAACTCCGCCTTCTCCCTCTGTCCCGACGCCACCACTGCCTTGCCCTCGGTGTGAACCTGGATCATCAGGCGGTGCGCCTTCTGTTGCGAGTAGCCGAACAGCTTGCGGAACACGTAGGTGACATACGACATCAGGTTGACCGGATCATCGAGCACGATCACCTTCCAGGGCCGATCGGGTCTCCGGTCGGTCTCATCAACCGGGTCCTTCACCGGCGAGGTCACCGGCGAGGTCATGGCTTCGGCCAAGCCATTGCGGAAGGCGAGGTCATGGCTTCGCTGCGGCCATTGCCGTGCCGCCGGCGCGAGGGCGCCTCATCGGCCTCGCCGCCGCGGGCGTGTGGGCGGCCTTGACGATCTCGATCCAAACGACCGACGCCAG
This sequence comes from Candidatus Aldehydirespirator sp., assembly GCA_965219165.1. Taxonomy (GTDB): domain Bacteria; phylum Actinomycetota; class Acidimicrobiia; order Acidimicrobiales; family Aldehydirespiratoraceae; genus Aldehydirespirator. Next base: position 591,049 of record CBDCMW010000002.1, read on the forward strand.
CGCCACATGGACTCCGACGAGCAACGCCGGAACGCCCGCGAAGTACTGCGTGTAGCCGACCGCTCCCTGCACGGCCAGCAGCACGGCCACCCGGCCCATCCTCCAGCGGCCCTTCGATCCCGCCGTCCGCAGCCGCCACCACGTCCACACCACCATCCCTAGCAGGGCCAGCGCGACGATGCTGTGAACTCTTGCGACCTCCCGCACCAGCAGCGGGAGCCGTTCGGCTCGGGTGTCGCCGGCATGGGGTCCCGCCCCGGTGACGAGCGTGCCGGTCACCAATAGCACTGCGCCCACCGCCAGCACCGCCCACAGCATCAACCGGGTCAAGCCGTCAGGCCGCCGTTCGTCGAGCGTCGAGTCGCCGGGCCGTCGCTCTGTGACCGCGGGGCCCGCGTCGCCCCGGGCCCTGGCGTCGAGCACGGCCGCGTTCTGGAGCAGCACCATCGACAGCAGGAAGTGCCCCATGGTGAAGCGGGGGTCGAGTTCGGTCTTCACCAGAAGGGCTCCCAGCACGACCTGGGCCAGCACTCCCGCCACCAGGCCCAGCGACAACGCGGTCAGGTCGGATCGCCGGGGTCGCCGCTTCCAGGAGCCCAGCACGGCCGCGATCACCGCGATCGCCACGACCCCGGTGAACAGCCGGTTCACGAACTCCACCAAGGCGTGATACTCGAGGTCGGCCACGAAGCGGTCCTCGGAGCAGGTGGGCCAGTCATCGCATCCCAGGCCCGACCCGGTGAGACGTACCGCCGCACCGGTCACGACTATGGCCGCGAGCGCCCACAGGGCGAACCGCGTGAGCCGGGCGTAGGCGGTCGGTGCCACATGTCGATGGTACGGCCAAATCCATGGCGCCGGATTCCCCTGTTGGGCTGTCGTATGGCCGCCATATGGTCCTAACCTGCGGAGGTGCCCGGAACCCTGACCGGAAACCTGCGCGCGCCCCGCCGAGCCCGCGCTGCGGCCTTCGTGGCTCTGACCAAGCCCCGCATCGTCGAGTTGTTGCTGGTCACCACGGTCCCGTCGATGATCCTGGCCGAGCGGGGCCTGCCCTCGCTGTGGCTGATCGCGTCCACTGTCGTGGGAGGGGCGCTGGCTGCGGGCGGCGCCAACGCGCTGAACATGTACGTCGACCGCGACATCGACCGGCTCATGCACAGAACCCGCAACCGGCCACTGGTGACCGGCGCAGTCCGCCCAACAGAGACGGTGGTATTCGCGCTGGCCCTCACCGTCGGCTCGTTCGTGTGGCTGTGGGCCTTCGTGAACCTGCTGTCGGCCGCGCTGGCCGCAGCCGCGGCCGCGTTCTACGTGTTCGTCTACTCGCTGTGGCTAAAGCGCACGTCCATCCGCAACATCGTGATCGGCGGCGCGGCCGGGGCCGTGCCGACCCTGGTGGGCTGGACCGCGGTCACCGGATCGCTGGACTGGCCCCCGGTGGTGCTGTTCGCGGTGATCTTCTACTGGACGCCGCCTCATTTCTGGGCCCTGGCGATCCGCTATCGCAGCGACTACCAGGCCGCTGGCGTTCCCATGCTTCCCGCGGTGGCCGGGCTGCGGGCCACCGCTCGCCGCATCGTCGCCTACACGGTCGTGCTGTGGGCGCTCACGCTGGTGCTGGTGCCGGTGTCACAGATGGGCGTCGTCTACGTGGTGGCCGCCCTCGTCCTCGGCGCCGGCTTCCTCGGGTTGGCCGTCGATGTGCTGCGCCGCCCCGACCCGGCCCGGTCGATGCGGCTATTCGGCTGGTCCAACGCCTACATCGTGCTGCTCTTTGGAGCAATCGCCGCGGACGTGCTGATCCGCAACGGCCTGTAGAGACGACGGAGATTGATATTGGTGACGATTCCGACCTCACAGGGCCACAACTTGCACCAATTTCGCAGACGTCGATTGTCGGTGGCCCTATCGCCACTGTGTAGCATCGCCTCCCGATGACGCTGACCGAACCGGCCATCGCGGACTCGGAGGCTGCCCCCGGCACCGACGGCGAAGCCGCGCCGGGATCTCTCGCAGAAGCGCCCTCGGCGCCTCCGGTGCTGGCCCAGCCCTTCACGACCAGCGACGCGGCCGAGGTCGGCCGGCTCTTCGTCGTCACGTCGTTGCTGCTGGCCTTGGGCACCGCCGTCATCGGGGTGCTGCTGTCGCTCGGGCGGACCGAGGCCGTCGCTCCCTGGGACCTGTTCGGTGGCTACAACGCCTATTTCCGCATGTGGACCCTGTACCGGGTGTCCTTCATGTTGCTGGTGGTGCTGCCCCTGCTGCTCGGCGTGGCCATGGCCGTGGTGCCGTCCCAGGTCGGTGCAGGCAACCTCGCCTTCCCCCGGGCTGCGCTGGCGTCGTTCTGGTCGTGGCTGATTGGTGCGGTGATCATCGTCTCGTCGGTGTTCGCCGGCGGGGGCTGGGGCGCCATCGACGGTGTGACCGGCAACGAGAACGACGCCATGGCGCTCACGCTGCTCGGCACCGGCATGGTGATCGTGGCGCTGCTCCTAGGCGCGGTCACCGTGGCCACCACCGTGATCTCGCTGCGCCAGACCGGCATGAGCCTGCTGGACGTGCCGCCCTTCTCGTGGTCGATGCTGGTGGCCTCGGCAGTCTGGCTGTTCACCCTGCCCGTCGCCATCGCCAATATCGTGCTGATCTATGCGGACTTGCGGGGCCGGCCGGCCATCGCCTTCGGTCGGACTGAGAGCCCCGACATATGGCTCCAGCTCGACTGGTTGGTCGAGCAGCCCGCCGTCTACGTCATGGCCGTGCCGGTGCTCGGCATAGCCATCGAAGCAGTCGGCGCCTCGGTCGGGGTTCGCTCCAGCCGCCCGGAGGCCATCACCATCATCGTGGGGCTGTTCGGACTGCTGGCAGTAGGCGGCTGGTCGCAGGACTACTTCACCGCCCCCCAGGACCTCCGCGACGGACTGGTTTACGTGGCCTTCGGCCTCGCCGCAGTGTTGCCGGTGGTGGCGATGGCCGGTGGCGCGGCCGAGCTGGTGCTGCGGGGCACCAAGACGCCTGACCGGCTCCTCGGGACCAGGATGCTGGGCGCGGGCGCGGCGCTGAAGCTCCTGGGTGCCGCGGCGTTCGTGGGCGCTCTGCGAGTCATCGAGCCCCTCGGGCTGCTCGAGACCACCGCCACCTGGGCCGTGTTCCACGGCGTTGTCGTCGCGGGCCTCATCGCCGGCGTGGCTGCCCTGCGGAACTGGGCGGACGAGTTGTTGTTCTGTCCGATCTCCGAGGTCTTCGGCCGGGGCTCGGTCGTGCTGCTGATGGGCGGCGGCGGGCTGCTGGTGGTGTCCGATCTGATCTCTGGGTTCATCGTCGACGCCCCGGACCTCATGGCCCTCGCGCTCGACGGCAGCGCGGTGCTCAACACGTTGGCTCTCGCGGGATCCGTCCTCGTTGCGGTCGGGCTGACCGTGGCCTTGGCTGGAGCGGTCTCCGCCCTCAGGCCCAACGCGGCCGCCGGGAGCGAACCAGCATGAGAACGATCGCACTGCCCGCGGCGGATGCGACCCGACCTCGCACTGTCGTCGTCGGCGTCCTGCTGGCCACGGGAGCGGCCTTCATGGCTTTCGCCGCACTGGCCGCCACCTACGTCCAGCAGCGCCAGCAGGCCCGGGCCGCGGGTCAGGAGTGGTTCCCGGCCGACAGCATCGAGCTCGGCCCGGCCGGGATGATGATGATGACGCTGGTGCTGTCGGCGGTGACGGTGCAATGGGCGGTGCAGGCCGCCCGGGCCGAGGACCGGCCCCACGGGTTCATCGCGCTCGGGGTCACGTTGATGTTCGGCGCCGCGGTGATCAACCAGTTCTGGTTCGTGTACCAGGACACCACTTTCGCCATCGACGGCGGGCGGGCCGAGTTGCTGTTCTACGCGGTGACCGGCTCGTTCATCGCCATGCTCATCGGGGCGATGGCGATGCTGGCCGTGACCACCATCCGCTCGCTGATGGGCCCCTTCGGGCGCGAGCTGGCGCACGGGGTGCAGGCCTCGGCGGTCTACTGGCATATGTGTGTGCTGTGCTACTTCCTGATCTGGTACGTCGTTTTCATCACCAAGTAGGGCGAGCGTGTTCACCACCGGATTCAAGTTCTTCTTCGGACTGTTCTCAGCGTTCACCGCGGCCGCGCTCGTCTACGGCTACACGACCGGCGGCAACCACGTCGGCCCTCTCTCGCTGGGATGGAAGGGCGCCGTCGGCGACCACATCGGCTACGGCGTGCTGGTGGCGCTGGCCATCGTCTCGCTGGCCGTCAGCCTGGTGCTGGTCTCGTTCCGCGATGCCGACGCCACAGCCCAGGCCCGCCTTCAAGACCTGGCCGAGGTGCTCACCGACCACACCGTCACAGGAGGCTTCTGGCCAGTGGTCGCCTCCTTCGGCGTGGGCGCGGCCGCGGTGGGGCTGGTGCTGCATCCCATGGTCTTCGTGCTGGGCTTGGCCGTGATCACCCTGTCGATGGTCGAATGGACGATGGACGCCTGGGCCGACCGGGCCACCGGCGATCCCGCCGCCAACCGGGAGCTGCGCAACCGGATCATGGCTCCCATCGAGATCCCGGTCGTGGGCGCGCTGGCGGTCGGCGTGATCGTGCTGGCGGCCTCGCGGATCCTGCTGACCGTGTCCCAGCTGGAGGCGGTGGCCGTCGCCGCCGTCGTGGCTGCCCTGATCCTGGCTGGCGCTGTGGTGTACGCCAACCATCCCGGCCTCGGCCGCCGTCTTGTCCGCGGCCTGGGCGTGGTGGCCGCCTTGCTGCTCCTGGTGGGCGGGGTGCTGTCCGCGGTCGCCGGCGAGCGCGACTTCGGCCATCACGAGGTCGAGACCCAAGAGGAGTCCGGCGAGTCGACGGGCGGTGAGCACGGTGAATAGGGCCCGGGTTCACACCCACTCCAGAGTTCGCGGCGTGTTGGCCGCGACGTTGACGCTCCTCGGCGCGGCGGTAGCCACCGGCTGCGCCTCCGATGCGGAGCTCGACACTTTCGCGCCGCAGGGACCGATCGCCGAGGAGCTGCACTCCAAGGCGGTGCTGCCGGTGTTCTGGATCGCGGCGGTGGTGTTCGTGGGAATCACGATCGCCATGATCTGGCTGATCTGGCGGAACCGGGTCAGGACCTACGAGGGCGACGACGACTGGCCGTCGCAGATCCACGGCCACGTGCCGCTGGAGATCGGCTGGACCGCGGGATTCTTCGCGACCATGACCGGGGTGGCCGTCATCATGCTGCTGTCCCTTCCCATCGTGGACGCCACCGAGGCCAACGCCATGCCGGTCGCCGTCGACGGCCACAGCGTCGAATGGGAGCCGACCGTGGTCGTGGTGGGCAACCAGTGGTGGTGGGAGTTCCGCTACTACTTCTCCGACCAGGTGGACCTGGCCGATCTGAGGGTGCACGGCGACGCCAAGACGCTGCCGCCCGCGGACATCGTCACCTCGGGCCAGATGGTGATCCCCATCGGTCAGGAGATCGAGCTGATCGTCACCTCCCGCGACGTGATCCACTCCTTCTGGATCCCCGCGCTCAACGGCAAGCGCGACGCTGTGCCCAACAAGTTCTCGCCGTGGAAGATCGAGGCCTCCGACCCCGGGTTCTACTTCGGGCAGTGCACCGAGTTCTGCGGCCTGTCGCACTCCCGCATGAGGATGCAGGCGGTGGCGCTGAGCCCAGCCGACTTCCAGGCATGGGTGGACCGCACCACCGCCGATGCGGTCGAGCCCGTCGAGGAGGAGGCGCTGGTTGGCTTGGAGGTATTCTCGGGCATCTGCACGTCCTGCCATCTAGTCGAGGGGCTCAACGACGACGTGTACGAGTCGGCCGACCAGGCCTCCGGGGCGGCGCCGAACCTCACCCACTTGGCCAGCCGCAGCACCTTCGCCGGCGGGACCCTCAACACCTACAACGCCGACGGTTCGCTCAACCGCACGGACTTGGAGGCGTGGCTGCGCGACCCCGGTGCTCTCAAGGCCAACTACACGGTGCCCGGCGAGCAGTACCGGGGCATGCCCGACCTAGATCTGAGCGAGCAGCAGATCGACAACCTGGTGGCCTACCTTTCAGGCCTGGGAGCCAAGCCCGCCGACTGGATCATCGCGGCGACCCAGGTGGACGTACACGGCGATGACTGAGGAGGTCTCGGAGCATCATGGCGATAACTGAGAAGCCGCCGCTCGAGCTCGGCCCCGGCGACACCGTCCGCTACGCCGAGCGGCCCCTCGGCGTGTTCACCCGCCCCCAGCAGGGCAGGGGCTGGCGCGACTGGCTCAGCACGGTCGACCACAAGCGCATCGGGATCCTGTACGGCGCCTCGGCGATGTTCTTCTTTGTGGTCGGCGGTATCGAGGCGCTGCTGATCCGCCTGCAGCTCGCCGCGCCGGAAGGCTCGGTGCTCAGCGCCGACATCTACAACCAGGTGTACACCATGCACGGCGTCACCATGGTGTTCCTGTTCATCATGCCGCTGGCCGCCGCCTTCGCGAACTACTTCATCCCCCTGCAGATTGGCGCACGCGACGTGGCCTTCCCCCGGCTGAACGCGCTGTCGTACTGGATCTGGCTGTCGGGCGCGATCTTCTTGAACAGCTCGTGGATGGTGGGCGGCGGGGGCGCCGACTGCGGCTGGTTCTGCTACTCGCCCAACAGCGGCGTCGCCTTCTCACCCAGCCACGGCGTCGACTTCTACGCGATAGGCCTGCAGATCCTGGGCATCGCCTCCCTGGTGTCGGCGGTGAACCTGATCGTCACTTGTCTCAACCTGCGGGCGCCGGGCATGACTCTGATGCGGATGCCGGTGCTCACCTGGATGCTGCTCATCACGCAGTTCCTGCTGCTGTTCGCGTTGCCGGTGATCACCGTGGCGCTGTTCCTGCTGATGTTCGACCGGCTCTTCGGCGCCCAGTTCTTCAATCCGGACGCCGGCGCCGACCCGCTGCTGTGGCAGCACCTGTTCTGGATCTTCGGCCATCCCGAGGTGTACATCCTCATCCTGCCCGCATTCGGCATTGTCTCGGAAGTCATCCCCACCTTCAGCCGCAAGCCCCTGTTCGGCTACGAGTTCATGGTGTTCTCGGGCATCGCCATCGGGTTCATGGGCTGGGGCGTGTGGGCCCACCACATGTTCGTGTCAGGAATCGGCCCCATCTCGGTGGCCGCCTTCTCGTTGTCGACGATGTTCATCGCGGTGCCCACGGGGGTGAAAGTCCTCAACTGGCTTGCCACGATGTGGGGCGGGAAGCTGCGTTTCACGGTGGCCATGAAGTTCGCGGTGGCAACGGTGGCCATGTTCACCATAGGCGGCCTGTCCGGCGTGACCCACGCGGTGGCGCCGGCCGACACCCAGCAGACCGACACTTACTACATCGTGGCCCACTTCCACTACGTGATCTTCGGAGGCGCCGTGCTCGGCCTGTTCGCCGGGCTCTACTTCTGGTGGCCCAAGGTGTGGGGCCACTTCCTCAACGAGCGCCTGGGCAACTGGAACTTCTGGATCATGCTGGTGGGGTTCAACCTCACCTTCGGCCCGATGCACATCCTGGGTCTGCAGGGGATGTCGCGCCGCATCGACACCTATGCGGCCGGCTACGGCTTCGAGTTCTGGAACATGGCGGCCACCATCGGGTCGCTGCTGATCGCGGTGAGCGTGCTGCTGTTCATCGTGAACGTGGTGAAGTCCAAGCGCGACGCCCCGCACCTGCCCCCGCCGGGTCCGGACCCCTGGGACGCCCGCAGCCTCGAATGGTCGATCCCGTCGCCGGTGCCTGCGCACAACTTCGACACGGTTCCGCAGGTTCACGGCCGCGACGAGTGGTGGCACACCAAGTACGCCGAGAACGATGAGGGCAAGGTGGTGCGGGTCGCCACCGCGGAGGAGGCCGCGCAGACCGGCGAGGCGACCGGCGTGCACCTGCCGTCGCCGTCGTTCTGGCCCCTGGCGGTGGCGCTCGGGTTTCCCCTGATCGGCTACGGCCTCATCTTCAACCTCTGGCTCGCGCTGATCGGTGCCCTCCTGATGATCGGCTCCCTCTACTCATGGGCGCTGGAGCCCGTGGACGACCCCGACGCGGCCCACGACCACCACGACGACGACCATGACGACGAAGGTCACGATGGCGCCGACGCCGATCATGACGGCGCCGGCGCCGCAGCCCACGGAGCTGACCAATGAGCGCGGAACCCCTGGTCGCTGAGCACGAGCCTGCCGCTGACGAAGGGCACGACCCTCACGCCACCACCACCGGCTTGTCGCACACCAAGTTGGCCATGTGGGTGTTCCTGGGGTCGGAATGCCTGCTGTTCGGCGGGCTGATCTCCACCTACCTGCTGTACAAGACCCGAGGCAACGGACGCACGCTGCCCACCGACGTGTTCGACATCCCGTTCACCTCGGTCAGCTCGTTCGTACTGTTGATGAGCTCGCTCACGATGGTGCTGGCCCTGTCCGCGGTGTCCCGTGGCGAGGACGAGGCGGGCCGAACCTGGCTGCTGGCCACCGCCCTGCTCGGCGGCGTGTTCATCGGTGGGCAGGTGTACGAGTTCACCAGCTTCGTCCGCGAGGGCGTGGCCTTCACCACCAACCCGGCCAGCAGCGCCTTCTTCACACTCACCGGCTTCCACGGAGTGCATGTCAGCGTCGGCATCGTCATGCTGATGTCGCTGTTCGTGGCGTCGCTGAAGGGCAAGCTCACCCAGCGCAACGCCGAGACCGTGGAGATCGTCGGCCTCTACTGGCACTTCGTGGACGTGGTGTGGATCTTCATCTTCACCGTCATCTACCTGATCCCGGCCAATTGAGGGCCCGATGAGCGACACCGCCACCTCCGAGCACTCCGAGCCCGAAGCCGACACAGCCGCCGAGCACCACGAGCCCGAAGCCGACACAGCCGCCGAGCACCACGAGCTCGAAGCCGACACAGCCGCCGAGCACCACGACGACGAGGGCCACGCCCATCCCTCGGACTGGGCCTACGTCAAGATCGCCGTCGTGTTGGCACTGATCACCGGGCTGGAGGTGTTCACCTACTTCCGCACCGTGCTCGACTGGGGCGCCTTCCTGGTGCCGTCGCTCATCTTCATGATGGTCGTCAAGTTCTATTTGGTAGCTACCTGGTTCATGCACCTGCGCTTCGACAGCCGCCTGTTCGCGCGGATGTTCACGGCCGGGCTGACCCTGGCCGTCGGCGTGTACGTGGTCACCCTGGCCGCCTTCGAATTCTGGTTCTAGGTCATGGGCGCGCTAGCCGCGACCGACGCTTGGCGCTTCCAGTTCCATCCTGAGGTGTGGCTGACGGTCGCCGCGGTGGTCGGCCTCGGGTTCTACGTGGTGCGAGTGGTGGCCCCCGTGGCCGTTGGTGCAGGCACAGTCGCCGTCACGCGCCGTCAGCGGCTGTGCTTCTTCGCGGGCACGGCCCTGCTGTGGGTCTCGGCGGACTGGCCCATGCACGACATCGCCGAGGAGTACCTCTACTCGGTTCACATGGTGCAGCACCTGCTCATCAGCTTCGTGGTGCCGCCGTTGCTGCTGCTGGCCGTGCCCGAGTGGCTGGCCCGGCTCATCGTGGTCGACGGCTCGCGCTCGGCCAAGGTGATCCGCCGGCTGGTGCACCCGCTGGTGGCCGCGGTCGTGTTCAACGCGCTGCAGGGACTGATGCACTGGAACACGCTGGTGGAGCTGTCGGTGCGCAGCGGCCCCTTCCACTACGCCATGCACCTCCTCATGTTCGCCAGCGCTCTGGCTATGTGGACGCCGGTGGTCGGGCCGCTGAGGGAGCTGCACCTGTCCGAGCCCGGCAAGATGGTCTACCTGTTCGCCATGTCGATCGTTCCCACCGTCCCGGCCGCCTGGCTCACGTTCGCTGAAGGCTCGGTCTATCCGATCTACGACCACGCTCGGAGACTCTGGGGCATCTCGGTCACGGCCGATCAGCAGGCCGCCGGCGCGGTGATGAAGGTGCTGGGCGGCTTCTACCTGTGGACGCTGATCGCCATCAAGTTCTTCCGCTACTCGGCCGCGCAGCGTCACGCCGACGCCGACGCGCGCCGCAAGCGCTTCGTGGCCGACACTCTCACCACTGCCGATGTCGAGGCCGAGTTCCAGCGCCTCGGACCCCCGCCCTCCGAGCCCGGCCCGTAACAGTGTTGGCGGCTAGTTCTTGGGCTGGACGGTGGTGCGGTGCTTGTGGATGTCCTCGTCGCGGCGCCGCTCGGCTGGAGTGCGGCGAGGGGGCCCCGCGGGGGCCGATCCTTCCCGGGCTCCGGAGATACTCACACCGGCGGGACGCCGGTAGTTGAAGAGGCCGGCCTCGTCGACGATGACCCTGTCCTCGTAGTCGTTGAACCACAGCGCCTCAGGATTGCGCCCGACCATGGTGACCCTGCCCCGGTTGCCGGCATCGGCGGGGCTGCGGAGCACCTTGAAGATCACTACGCCGTCCTCAGTGCCGGGCAGGCCCGCTATGGGGCCTTCGGTGACCGCCGCGACCTCGGTCTTGCCCTTGTAGTGGACGATGGTCAACCGGGCGTGGGTCTCCACGCCCGACAGTCCCCGCTGTGACTCGTTGACGATCTGCCACGCGGTCTCGATGGGCACGTTGAAGGCCTTGTAGGCGACGATGTTGCGCCCGCAGAAGAAGTAGTGGTTCTCGATGCCGGACGACTTGAGCGTTCGTTGCAGCGTCCGCAGCACATCGGCGTCGTCATTGATGCCGGCGATTATCGGCGACTGGTTCTCCACGGATATCCAGCCCCTCGACACAAGCGCGTCGACGGCCCGTCTGGTGCTGGGATGCCACCGGTACGAGTCGTTGTCGTCGATGACGTACTCCCCGGCAGGATCCTTGACCAGCAGCTCGTCGGGATGGTTGAAGTGCACCATCAGCCTCAGGACCACGTTGGGGTAGACCTCACCGAAGCGGTCGAGCATGGACAGGAAGGCGTCGTCGAAGCGGTCGGGATGGAAGGCCAGTTCCTTGGTCCCGAGCCGGATCGCCGTCACGCCGGCTTCGGCCAGAGCCGTGAACCATGCCGCAATCTTGCTGTTGGGCAGCACCATCGGATCGCCGCCCGACAGCAGCGCCTCGCGCAGTCTCGGCCGTCCGGTGTCCGGATGCCGGCCGCCGTTGGCGTCGACCGCGGCGTTGTGGGCCCGGATGTAGTCCGTCACCTCCCTGATCTGGGCGAGGCCCTTCTTCTTGACCGTGCCATCGGCGCGCGCGATGTCCTTGCGGGCGATGAGATCCTCCCGGTAGCAGAACCGGCAATGGGCCGAGCAGGTCGAGATGACGTACAGGAGGGCCATCTCGTACTTGTGGAGGAGTCCCTCGACGGGGCTGTAGTCGAGTTGGTTGGCCGGGTCCTCCTCGCCTTCGAGATTCGTGGTCTCGTCGGCCGAGGCCTTGACGAGTCTTTGCAGGGCCGGGCTGGCCTTGGCCATCTCGAAGTAGTGGCGGGTGATCTTGACCGGCATGCGGGTCTCGACGTCCCGGTCGGTCTCCCGGAGTTCTTGCAGCTCGGACAGTTCGGCTGCGGTGTAGAAGCCGCGCATGTCGGTGGGCGCGCCCTGATTGATGAACGGGTCCAAGCCGTTGACGATCTGCCGGTCGTAGCGCGGGTTGTCGACTCGGTCTAGGACTCGCCGCTCCCGGCTGGTGGGTTCATATTTTGCTCTGCGGATCTTGGTCTGGTCTGTGCGTGTCATGTCTGTTCTCGGATTCCCTGTCGCTGGCGCCGAGGGGGGCCGTCCGCCGTGCTGGCCGGCTCCGGGGCCGTGCCTGCCGGAATCGTCGGTGCCGTCACTGGCGCCGATACAGGGGTTCACAATCATGGCAGGTATTCCACAGGTGTGCAAAACCGCAGTCTGGGGTGGGGAAATGGAGGCGCACGCCTCGGCGGGTTCAGCCGGTACCGTCTCCGGCGTGCTCGACCTGCGCCAGCTGAGGGCCGAACCCGACACCGTGAAGGCCGCCGTCGCCCGCCGGGGCGAGCCCACCGCGCCTCTCGATCAGGTCCTCGTCCACGACGAGCGCCGCCGGGCCGTGGTCAGCGAGGCCGACGAGCTGAGGGCGGAGGTCAAGCGGATCTCGGCTGAGGTCGGTGCCCTGCACCGCGACGGCCGGGCGGACGAGGCCGAGGATCTGCGGACCCGGAGCCGGGAGCTGGGCGCCCGCATCGACGAGCTGGCCGCAGAGGCTGACCAGCTCTCGGAGTGGATCCGGCGGATCCTGCTGTTCGTGCCCAATATGCCCGCCGAGGACTGTCCCAGCGGGTCGGGCCCCGATGACAACGTCGTGGTGCGCATGACCGGCTATGACCCTGACTCCTACAAGGAGCACCAGCGGGTGCCGCACTGGGATATCGGCACTGCGCTCGGCATCCTTGACATCGACCGGGCGGTGCGCATGTCCGGTGCGATGTTCGCGATGTACCGCGGGCTGGGGGCCCGGCTGGTGCGGGCCCTCATCGACTATGGGCTGGACCGCAATCGCGACCTCTACGAGGAGATCCGGCCGCCCACGCTGGTGCGCACCGAGACCATGACTAGCGGGGGATACCTCCCCAAGTTCGCTGACGACGCCTACCACCTCGAGCGCGACGACCTCTGGGCGATACCGACGGCCGAGGTCCCTCTCACGGCAATGCTGCACGACGAGATCGTCGAGGAGACCGACCTGCCGATGAGGCTGATGGGCCATACCTCGTGCTTCCGCCGCGAGGCTGGCGCCGCCGGCCGCGACACCCGCGGGCTGCTGCGGGTCCACGAGTTTGACAAGGTGGAGCTGTACGGATTCTGCACGCCCGAACAGGCCGCCGACATCCACGCCGAGATCCTCGACCGGGCCGAGCGGGCCATAGTCGATCTGGGCCTGGCCCATCGGGTGCTCGACCTGTGCGCCGCCGACCTCGGTGGGGCCTCGGCCCGCACCTTCGACATCGAGGCCTACGCCCCGGGGGCGGACCGCTGGCTGGAGGTGTCGAGCGTGTCGTGGTGCCGCGATTACCAGACCCGGCGGGCGAACGTCCGCTACCGCCCGGCTGCGGGCGGGCGCACGCAGATGGTCCACAGTCTCAACGGGTCGGGGCTGGCCGTGCCCCGGGTGTGGGCCGCGCTCGTGGAGACCTACCGCCGGCCGGACGGTTCGGTGGCGGTCCCGGAGGCCCTGCACCCCTACATGGGCGGGATCACGGTCATCGGCCCGCGCTGAGATGGCGGGACCGATCACCTGGGTCGAGCCCGCGCGTCCCGTGGTGAAGCCGGCCCGGTTCGGCTCCGACCATCCGATGCGGGTCGTCACTCGCCAGGTGGGCGCCGGTGACGGCTGGTCGCCTGATCGGGCCGCCTTCGTGGCTGGAGTGTTCGACCAGCTCAGCGAGGGCTGGCACGCGGATCACGGCAGCGACGTGCGGCTGGCGTCGCTAGAGGACGCGCTGCGGCGCGGCGATGTCGGTCCGGGCCGGCTGGTGGAGATCGGCTGCGGCACCGGCGCCGCCACCGAGCGCATCGCGGCGCGCCGGTTGGTGTCGGCGGCTCTGGACCTGTCGCCGGCCATGTTGGCCCTTGCCGATCCGACGGTGGCACCGTTCTTAAGGGCCGACGCCGCCGCGCTGCCACTGGCGACCGGGTCGGTCGATGTCATGGTGCTGGTGAACATGTTCATGTTCGCGGCCGAGTACGACCGGGTGCTGGCGACCGGCGGCGAGTTCGTGTGGATCAGCACCATGGGCGACGAAACGCCCATCTACCTGCCGCCCGAGGAAGTGATGGATCTCCTTCCGGGCCACTGGACCGCCACGGGCAGCTACGCCGGAACGGGCCTCTGGCTGGTCGCCCGCCGCGGCTAGTAGTGGTCCGTCGCAGGATTGTTTGGGGCCGCTCTTAGTGCTCCAAGGTAGGGCTTGGGCCCACCGCGCTGCCCCAGCGTCTTGGCGACACACCACTAGGAGGCGAGGGCCAGTCCCGCGGCCGCGGCGCCGAGCCCTAGGATCAGCATGCCGGCGAGGTAGGCCGTGGCCCTTGCTGCACTGTTGGTCCACAGAGAGCGCACGTCGTCGGCCAGGGTCGAGAACGTGGTGAGCGCGCCCAGCGCCCCGGCACCGACGACCATCGACATGGTGTCGGCGGCACCGCTGAGCAGCCCCAGGGCGAAGGCCCCGGCCACGTTGACCGCCAGCGTGGCCAGCGGCCGCGGCATGAGCCGCCCTGCCTGCCACCGAAGCAGTGCTCCGGCTCCCGCGGCTAGGCCGAACAGCACCACGGTCACGTCGGACGGCTCCGGACCGCGAGACGCGCCGTTGCGCCTCCTGCCGCGAGGGCGACCACCGCGGCGGTCACTGATAGCCCAACGAACGCGGCAGCAGTTGCCCAGTTCCCGTCCCGGCCGAATTCGGCTGCGACAACCGCGAACGACGAGAATGTCGTGAAGCTGCCGCAGAAGCCGACTCCCAGTCCCAGTCGCAGCATTTCGCGCCCGCGGTCGCTGGCCGCCAACACCACAAGTCCCAGAAGGAACGATCCGAGCGTGTTCACGGCCAAGAGGGTCCAGTCGAAGCTGGCAGCCTTGCCGCCGAGGGTCTCGGAGATGCCCCAGCGGGCTGCCGCGCCGGCTGCTCCCCCGCATGACACGACCAGGGCGGGGGTGGCGCGCACTGCGGCAACCTAACTGAGCAGGAACCCTCACCGGGCCTCGCGCGCTTGTAGCCCTCGCGGCGAACTACCCGCGAGTTTCCCACCCATATGGTGGAAAACTGCCAGAAGTTCGTGGAGCCGCTGCTCGTATGCCGCGCATGTGCGGTCGTAGAGTCGGGGGATGGACCTTTCCCGGATGCGCGAGCAGTATTCCGAGGTTGGACTCAGCGAGGACGATGTGGCCGACGACCCCATCGTGCAGTTCAAGCGCTGGTTCGACGAGTGGCTGGAGACGAAGCCCTACGACGTCAATGCGGTGATAGTGGCCACCACCGACGCCGAAGGCTGGCCCTCGGCCCGGGCGGTGCTGCTCAAGGGGCTCGATGACCGGGGCTTCGTGTTCCACACCGACCGCCTCTCCCCCAAGGCGCTGGACCTGGACGCCTCGGGCCGGGCTGCGCTGTGCTTCCTGTGGCACCCGGTCGAGCGCCAAGTGCGGGTAGTGGGCACAGTGGAGCACCTGCCCGACGACGAGAGCGACGCCTACTTCGCGTCACGGCCCCGGGGGGCCCAGATCGCCGCGTGCGCGTCTCCCCAGTCACAGGTGATCGCCGACAGGGCAGAGCTGGAGCGGCTCACCGCCGAAGCCGAGACCCGTTTCGAGGCCAGTTCCGAGGTGTCCCGCCCGCCGCACTGGGGCGGCTATCTGGTGCGGCCCCACACGGTGGAGTTCTGGCAGGGCCGCCGCAGCCGCCTCCACGACCGGCTGCGCTACCGACGGGCGGATCCTCCGCCCGATGTCGGCGGCCCGCAGCCGGGCTGGGTGATCGAGCGCCTCGCGCCCTAGTTCGCGTCGAGTTCGCCGTCCGGCGGGTCGTTCCAAGCGTTGACGGCGTCGACGAGGGCGTCGATGAGGGTGCTGACCTGGGGTGCCCGGGGTGTGCCGTCGTGGTCGGACCAGTTGCGGGCCTGCTTGTTCCAGCGGATGGTCGGAGGCAGCTCCAGTTGCACCCCACCGTCGCGGGGAAGGTTCACCGGGTTGGCGTCGTGCAGGCCCCGCAACCCCCGCGGGATCTCTTCGAGGTCGTCCACCACCCCGAACGCCTCCGGCAGGGCGGCGCGCAGGTGCTCGGCCAGGTGGGCCGCCAGCACCCGGTTGTGTCCGCCCAGCAGCACGTTCCAGAACTGGGTCTCCCGGCCGTAGCCGTGCACCGCTATCACCGTGTGGACGTGGTCGAGGAACTCTTGGAGCTTCTCGGAGTGCTCGGGCCGGATGGTGATGGAGGGGACGTGCTCCCGCAGCGGCGCGTGCTGGATGACCGCGTACAGCGAGGCCTCGCTGCGCTGGGCGACCTCTTGGGCGATCACGTCGGTGGCTCGCTCCAGGTTGCCGCCGTGGAACGCCATCAGCCCGAACCGGCCCCGCAGCTCGCACACCTCGTCCACGCCGGGATGGGCAATCAGCGCAGGAAACGCTCCCACAGTCAACGCAGTCGCGGCCAGATCCGTCTCAGGACGCGCCAGACGATCCAGACGATCAGGGCGGTGAACAGGATCTCCAACGGCACGCCGAAGCGAAGCGGGTCGGTGAACCAGTGACCGACCCGCAGCGGCCATCCCGCCACGAATCGAAGGACCGGCAGCAGCACGAAGTCGCCCCGGTTGAAGTAGAACTCCACCACTCCGTAGAGCACCGCGTAGGCCGCGGTCACCGTGCGGCGCAGGAACACGCTGGTCTCGCCCTGGCGCCAGCCCAGGACCAGGGCGCCCAGCACACCCAGAGCACACAGGACGCCGAGACGCTCAGCGGTGGCGTGGTCGATCCAGTTGCTGACCGCCGCCTGGAACTCGGTGAACTTCTCGACCAGCACGTTGCTGGCCCGGGGATTGTCGATCACCTGCAGTTCCCACCAGCCGTAGTTGGCGACGTAGACCCCGGACGCGATCAGCACCAGTCCCGAGATCGGGTTGATCCAGCGGAACATCCTGCGCATCGCCCCCACCACGCTGGTGCGGGCCAGCGCCAGCGCCAGGGTCAGGAACGTCATGACGGCGCCCATCCCGATCCCGTAGGCCACGAAGTTGGCCGTGCCGTCGGCTATGCCGTCGCTGGAGAAGCTGGCCGCGACGGCCGCGATGAAAAGACCGATCGTGCACGACAGCGACACCACCGCGTAGCTGACGCCGAACATGAACACCGACCCCAATCCCCGGCTGCCGGTGCCCCGGTTCATCTTCGGCAGCCGCAGGTTGACGGCGCGCCCGGTCAGCAACCACACGCCCAGCAGCGCCATGCCCACACCGATCACGATGGTCACGTAGCCGATGTGGTCGAGCACGGTGCCCTGGCTCAGCACCGTCTCGAACAGCACGCCGAAAGCGCCGAACACGGCTACGAATCCGGCGGTGAGCATGAGCGCCACGACGATGGCTCGCAACATCGCGCCCAGCGTCTGTGTGCCCGACGACGGCTGTGAGTCCCCGGACTGCTCCACGCCTATGAAGTAGGACAGGTAGGCGGGCAGCAGGGCGAAGCCGCACGGGTTGAACGCGGCGACCAGCCCCAGTGAGAAGGGATAGGCGAGAGCAGCCAGGTCCATGGCTCTACGGTCTAGCCGCCGAGTGGAGGTCCATGGTTCTACGGTCTGTCCGCCGAGTGGAGGTCCATGGTTCTACGGTCTGTCCGCCGAGTGGAGGTCCATGGTTCTACGGTCTAGCCGCTACGCCTAGAGCGTTCTCGATGAGCTCGGCCAGCGAATCGGTGTCGAGCGCTCCGGCGAACGTGTCCATGAGCTGGCCTGAGGCCGACACGAAGGCGGTGGTGGGCATGGCGATGCTGCCGGTTGCGCGGTAAACCTCCTGGTCGAGATCCCATCCCACGTCGTAGGTGACGCCGGTGGTCTCCACCAGGTTGAGAGCGTCCTGGGGCGATTGGTCCTGCGACAGCCCGAGGAACGCCACCCGCCCTTCGAGTCGCTCGAAGACGTCCTGGAACTCCGGCATCTCCCTCACGCACGGCGGGCACCACGACGCGAAGAAGTTGACCACCAGTGGCGTTCCCTCGTAGTCGGCGACGGTGCCGGTGCCGCCCTCGAAGAGGTCGAAGGTGAGGAGGGACAGGTCAGTGCCGTCGGACACCTCGGGCGAGATGTCGGCGTCCGCGGCGAAGCCTGGGCCGTCCCGGCTCAGAACGATCTTCGGGATCTCCTCCTCGCCATTCGACGTGGCCGCTCCCCCGCACGCGCTCGCCCCCACAGCTAGCCCCACGGTGGCTCCGGCAGCGAGGCCGATCCGGACAGCGGTTCGCAGAGCCGGCGCGATCCTCATGGCCGAGTCGACGGTAGCGGTGCTCGGTACGGGACGGTCAGCGTGTCCCCGCCGATCCTGCCGGAGGGGTGGCACCGTCCCGATCCGCTCGGCCTTCCAGCCGGTAGCGCAGCAGGCCGTCACCGTCGCGGTCACAGGACGCCTCCCCGATGAGGCGCAGGTGTTCGAGGTGGGCGAACGTCTCGCTTGCGGCCATACCGCCCCAAGCACGCTCCGAGAAGAGCTCTCTCATGAACGCCTCGACCGGGGCGTCGACCAGCTCGGCCGCGGCCGCCCGCAGCACATCGAGCCGCTCGGTGTGATGGCGGTGGATCGCCTCGGTGCGTTCCTTCAGGTTGGCGAAGGGATGGCCGTGGGCGGGCAGGCATGTGGTCACTCCCTCGAACGCTCCCACCCGGGCCAGCGACGCGAAGAACGCGGCCAGCGGGTCGCCGATCTCGGTCGAGCCGGCGATATGGGGCGTGATGGTGGGCAGTACGTGATCGCCCGACAGCAGCACGCCCTCGGCGGGATCCCACAAACACAGGTGGTCCGTCGTGTGGCCGGGCGTGTGAACCGCGAACCACTCCCGGCCCGCCATTCTGACCGCGGCCCCGTCGCTGACCCGGATGGTGGGCTCGGGCGCCCGGAATCGGGGAGCACCGCCTGCGCCGTCCATCTGTATCCACAGCCTGATGGCCTCGTCGGGGGGTGGCTCCCGCCCGGTTCCCCATGGAGTGCTGCCCAGCTGCGCCAGCTTGGACTTCCATAGTTCGATCAGGGATTCAGTGTCGAGTTCCAGCAGCTCGAGGTCGATGTCGGCGTTGGCGTCGTCGGCGGCCGGACTGACGACGAAGTCGGAGTGGGCAAGCAGATCGGCGCCGGCCTCCTCCCGGAGCTGGTGGCTCCCGCCGTAGTGGTCGGGATGGGAGTGGGTCACCA
This sequence comes from Candidatus Aldehydirespirator sp., assembly GCA_965219165.1. Classification (GTDB taxonomy): domain Bacteria; phylum Actinomycetota; class Acidimicrobiia; order Acidimicrobiales; family Aldehydirespiratoraceae; genus Aldehydirespirator. Next base: position 609,912 of record CBDCMW010000002.1, read on the forward strand.
CCGTCGTGTGCACCCTGTTGAGCGGGATGTCCGCCTGCCGCAGCCGGTCGATGAGGGCCGACCAGGACTCCTGCCCGGGAAGGCCGGGATCCACGAGCACAGCTCCGTTGCCGTCGACGAGCGCGTAGCAATTGACATGGCCGAGGCCCGGCATGCTCACCGGCAGCTGAAGCCGCAGCACTCCGGGCGCCACCTCGGTCACGTCTGACGATGCCGGCTCCTGCTCCTGCTTGGAGTACGTCCTGAGGGTCATCGCAGTTAGCGGGGCCCGGTGCCGATGAACCCGGACCGGCGGTACCAGCGCAGCTCCTCGAGGCTCTCGGTAATGTCGTCGAGGGCCCGGTGGCACCCGGCCTTGGCCGGTGCGCCCTCGTACACCGAAGGCTGCCAGCGTCTGGCCAGCTCTTTCACGGTCGACACGTCGATCGACCGGTAGTGCAGGAAGTTCTCGATCTCCGGGAGGTGCCGGGCCAGGAACCGGCGGTCCGTGCCGATGGAGTTGCCGCACAGCGGCACGGTGCGCGGCTCGTCGATGTGCTCCCGCAGGAACGCCAGCACCGCCGCGCCGGCGCCGGCCAGGCTCACGGTGGAGGATCGCACCCTCTCCAGCAGGCCGCTGTCGGTGTGCATGGCCCGCACGACGTCGTCCATGCGGTCCAGGGCCTCGTCGGGCTGGTGGATGACGAGGTCGGGGCCGGTGGCCACGATGTGCAGGTCGTCGTCGGTGATGAGGGCGGCGATCTCGACGATGGAGTGGAGCTCGGGATCGAGACCGGTCATCTCCAAATCCATCCAGGCGAGCACCGCGGCAGGATAACGACCCGGCACCACAGGTCGGCTCCGTGCCGCTGGGCGACCCGGCACCACAGGTGGGCTCCGTGCCGCTGGGCGACCCGGCACCGCTGGGCGACCTGTGCCGCGAGCGCTCCGCTACTCTCGCCCGGTGCTCGACGTTCCCATAGTCCGTCTTGATCCCGACCTTCCCCTTCCGGGCTATGCCCGCCCCGGGGACGCCGGTATCGACCTCCTGGCCCGCACCTCTGTGGTGCTGGCGCCTGGCGGGGGCCGATCGCTGGTGCCCACTGGCGTGGCCGTGTCCTTGCCGGAGGGCTGCGCCGGCTTCGTGCTGCCCCGCAGCGGGCTCGCCTTCAACCATGGCGTGACCTGCTTGAACACGCCCGGCCTGATCGATTCCGGCTACCGGGGCGAGCTCCAGGTGGTGCTGGTGAACACGGACCCGTCCGAGCCGTTCACCGTCACCAGGGGCGAGCGCATCGCGCAACTGGTGGTGATGGCGGTGGAGCAGGTGCGTCTGGTTGAGGTGGACAGCCTCGACACATCGACGCGCGGCGACCAGGGCTTCGGCTCGACCGGCCGCTGATCAGCCTGAACCTACGGCACCGGGTATCAGCGGTGCGTGGGTGGCCTAGATTCGCCATGTGGATCTTGAGCCTTCGGTAGAAGAGTTGGACGAGCAAGTCCGTCGCGGACTGGCGAAGTCCTTCATCGAGGACGCCGTGATTGGCCAGTACCGTCAGTTGGTGCGCTGGCAGCACATCACCGGCCAGTCAGCCCAGATCGACTCCGGTTATCTCGGCCAGCACCTCGTGAGCCTGGTCGCAGGCAAACGGGGCCGGGGCCGGGGCAGCCGAGGCAAAGGGGCAGACCTACACGATGGTTCCGAGGTCAAGATCGCAAGCACGCTGGGCGGGGTGGACAAGCCGCGCTGGAACAACAAGCTGAACACTCCGGCGGCAGTTACTACCTACCTCCAGAACCCTGCGATCTACTTCGGACTGTTCGACACCTTGGACAAGGGCGAAGACTTCCCAGTGCGAGTTCGCGTGTGGATTGTCGAGCCTCGGACAGACAAGGCCTTCCGCAACGTAGTCAGGACATGGGCGAACAAGCAAACTTCCGGGAACTTCCAACTACATCCGCCGTGCTGGTCCGACTCCGATGTCGCCACGAACCAGAGTGGCAACGTCGCACTTCCTCTCGCGTTCCGCGCGATCCAGCTGGACATCGAGGGCGTCGACTATCTCGAGGTTGAGCATTGGGATCCGAAACCAGGCAACTGCTCGGAGCCGTAGCGGACAGACACGCTCGTAGCTAGGTCCAACTCCAGCAGATCGACATAGAGGTCACGCAGGCCGCTTCTGGCGTTCGCAATGTGTTCGAAGTGGCCTCGCGCGGCCGCTCCTGCTCGCGAAGTCCATAGGTCGTCGAATGGCGGAAGTATGAGCGACAGCACATCCTCGGCATCGATTCGGCGGCGTGAGCTCGATGTGCCTCGGCCCAGAGGGGCGATCTGCCGGCGAACAAGCGGGTGCTGGAGCAGCACCAGCGCTGAGTAGGGATCAATGACCGGCCGAAATACCCCAAACTCTGCAGAGCACTGGACTTGTCCAACGCCGGCTGGTACGACGGCTGCCCTGAACTTGCTCGGGTTGAGCAGCGACACGAGCAACTCTCCGGGCTCTGCCAGTTGGCCTGGGGTCACTGGCCGATGTGTCCACGCGAGGTCCCAGTCAACTGCGCCGAGTTCGTCCACATGGAGGATTGACACGAACGGCAGGCCTCCAGCGATGCGCGAACGACGCTTGCCGTTGAAGTGAAGAACCGTCCGCGCTTCGAATCCCCCCGCATCTTTGAGCGAGGCACGAGCCGCCTCCGCATCCTCGTCCAGGGTCGAGGCGTCAAGGCTGCTCAACTCGGCGAACCGTCTCCTGGCTACATGCTTCGACGGTTGCCAAGAAGTTGGGTTGGCAATGAATCGCCGGATCTCGGAAGTGATCCCGGGAAGGTCGTCGCCGCCCGGATCGCAAGCCGGCGAACCCTTCCTCATCACAAACCCAACGTGATCGGCTCGTGCAAGAAACACGTGCTTGTTCGGCTCGGCGGCGGCCTTTCGGAGAAAGGTCACGCTGGTCTTCGCAGTGGTCCCGGCAGGGGCAAAGGTGGCTGACGGTAGGCTGATCACCCCTTCCACACCCAGCGGCAGGTCAAGTCGCGACCTGCCGAGCAGAAGCTCCCGCATCGCTCGACCGTCGCCGATGCCGTCGGGCAGAATGATCCCCGCTACGCCACCCGGCGCGAGAAGCTCGATACAGCGAGCTACAAACGCGAGCGCCGGGTCCACCCGAGGGGACCCCGCCAGGGTTGGAAGGTAGAAGGCCGCCCGCTCGATTCCTTCAGCGGAGTCGTACTTCTTGTCCCCGAACGGGGGGTTGGTCAAGATCAAGGAGAACCTGCCGCCTCGCTGCGATACCCGCCGATCCGTGATCGAGTCGCCCACGACGAATACCTCGGGCGTGCGGATCCCTGCTGCCATGAGGTTCACGCGCGCCATCGCCACTGACGATGCAGACTGGTCCGCACCGAACAGAGGGCTGCCGCTCTTGAGCCAGCGCTCGTCAAGCCCTCGCCGTCGAGCCTCGTGTAGCAGGCCGACGAGAAAGCGGCCGCTGCCACAGCACGGGTCACCCATTGGGGCTGAGCTGTCGTCCTCGAGTCCAGCAGTCGCAAGAAGCTCGAAACCGACCGTCACCATGAGATCGACGACACCCTCGGGGGTGAGGTAAGTCCCTAGGCCTCCCGCGTGCTCGTATCGGCCGCGCAGGAAGACATCGAAAGCCGTCCCCACAGGGTCGTACGCTCCAATAGCTCCTAGTTCGATGCTGGCCAGGATGCGCACAGCCTCCGAGAGCACGTCGTCTCTCGTGATCCGAAGGGGTTCGTCCAGAGGCCAGACCGGCTGAACTTCGCCGCTGGGCAACAGTGCACTCAGCGATGGCAGTCTGTTCGCTACCCGGAACGCCGACTTTGCCAGCCGGACGTTGTTGCCCTCGCTGAGCCGAACGCGGTCCAGAACGCTCCCGAGGCTTCCAAAGCCCGCTACGACGGCGTCTGGCTCGCGCTCGGCCGCAATCCTCAACAAGAGCAGCTTCGTGAGCTCCTCGACCGCGGCGTTGGAGGGACGGATCCCTCCGCGCGTATAGAGAAGCTGGTGAAGGCCATCAAGTTCCTTGGCCAGCTGCACCGGCGCAGCACTCGTCGTCTTCATCGACACTTCCCTTCAGGTGCTCTTGGAGGCGCCATCCACGCGACGTCTCTCATCGTCGCCGGACTGTGTGACACTCGCCTGCCCGTCGCTGTCCAGGCGCCCGGTCTGGACAGCCCAATGACGCACATCCGGCCAGTACCAGATGAGCGTCCGGGAGACTGTCGCCACCGGCCGCGGGAACTCGGCATGGCGCCGACGCCAGTCATGCACCACCTGAAGACGCTTGACGCCAATCCGTGCAGCGATCTCGGCTGCGCCTACAAGCTCGTCTATGTCGACGCGGCGCCCCACCTCCACATCCTTCCACATCCTGCGTACAGAGTGACGCACCCTCAAATGCGTACTAGTATACGCATACCAGAGCGAAGCCCTTACCGTGCCCCGACACCCCGGGACCGATAACCGCCGATGTCAGGCGGGATCGGCTCGCACGCCGTTCAGCGCGAAGCAGACGAGCCTCACGGTTGTGCGCTGTCCTCGATCTTCGGCCGAACCATCAGTCCCGCGGTACCCGTGTTGCGGCGGCTCCGATGGCTACCGGGCTGGTTGAGCGGTCAGGCCGCGGGGCTGAGCTACCTGGCTGGTTGAGCGGTCAGGCCGCGGGGCTGAGCTACCTGGCCGGTTGGGCGGTCAGGCCGCGGGACGGCTGCCGGGGCGGCCGACCGGCTTGCGCATCAGCAACCAGCCCCGGTCGGACTCCACCGTGACGGTGACGTTCGAGGCACCGACCGCCTTCTTGAAGCGGGCCGCGGCCGTGGCCGCAACGCTGGCCTCGTCGGTGCGCCGCGCTTCCACCTCCAGGCATCCTCGGTGGGCCCGGAACACGCACTCGATCGCCGCGTCATCATCGGCTGGCTGCTCGAGCAGCAACTCGATGGCTTCGTCTATGGCCGCTCGGAGCTCGTCGATCTCGGTGAAGGACATTCCGTGGCGCAGCGCCACCGCAGCCGCGCCGACCCGCACGACGCGCGCGTAAACGGCCGACGCGGGCACCTTGAGGACGATCTCATCCATTGCGAGCGCTTCGCTCACACGTCAAGATTGCCACGGATTGCTGACGTTCCCGCGGCTTGTGCGGCGCGGATTGCCTGGCTGGGCCGGACTCAGCCCGCCGGTAGCCTGATCAGCCGTGGCGTTCGTCGTAGAGAAGTTCGGTGGCACCTCTGTGGCCGACCCCGACCGCATTCGGGTCGTGGCCGACCATGTGGCGCGCCGTCGCAGCCACGGAGACGAGGTTGTGCTGGTTGTTTCGGCCATGGGCAGCGAGACCGACCAGCTGCTGCGGATGGCCTCCTATGTGGCCGCGGATCCGCCCGGTCGCGAGGTCGACATGCTCATCACCGGCGGAGAGCGCAAGGCCTGCGCCCTCATGGCCATGGCGCTCAGCGACCTGGGCGTGCCCGCCGCGTCGTTCACCGGGAGCCAGGCCGGATTCCGCACCGACTCGTGCCACACCGACGCCAAGATCACCCGGATCACGCCGGGTCGCATCACCGAAGCGCTGACCCATGGCCTGGTTCCGGTGGTGGGCGGCTCCCAGGGAGTGTCGGGCGACGGCGATGTGACGTTCTTCGGCCGGGGAGGCTCCGACACAACCGCTGTGGCGCTGGCCCATGTCCTCGGCGCCGACTACTGCGAGATCTACACCGATGTGCCCGGGGTGTTCAGCGCCGACCCCCGCCTCGTGCCCGAGGCACGGCGCATGGATGTGGTCTCGTTCGACGAGCTGCTGGAGATGACTGCCAGCGGCTGCCCGAAGCCGGCGATGCGGGCGGTGGAGCTCGCCAAGACCTATGGCGTCGAGCTGCATGTGCGGTCCGCCTTCAGTTGGATGCCGGGCACGACAGTTACCGGAGAGGAAGCCATGGAACACGCCATCATCTCGGCCGTCACCCACGACGCCAGCGAAGCGAAGATGACCGTCTCGGGGGTCGCCGACAAGCCTGGCGTGGCCGGTCGGCTCTTCCGGACGCTGGCCGACACTGACGTCAATGTGGACATGATCGTGCAGAACGTGTCCCGCCAGGGCGTCACCGACATCAGCTTCACCGTTCCCCGATCGCAGCTCGACGCGGCCCGCGCCGTCGCGCAGGGCCTGGTCGGCGAGCTCGGAGCCGACGATGTGTCCACCGACGACGGCATTGCCCGGGTCAGCCTGATCGGGGCGGGCATGCAGACCAACCCGGGCGTGGCTGCCCGGATGTTCGAGACGCTGGCCGCGGCCGGCATCAACATCGAGATGATCTCCACGTCCGCGATCCGCATCTCCTGCGTGATCCGGGCTGGCGACATCGAGCGGGCCGTCGGCGCCCTGCACAAGTCGTTCGAGCTCGACAAGGACCCCGCGGAGCGCGCCAGCGTCTACTGATCGGCGCCCCGCGCTCGGGAATTGGCAGCGGTCGGTGCCGTTTCGGGGGTCTGTGGCTGCCAGTTGTGGTTGGAGGGGTGTGGCCTGGGGAATTGGCAGCGGTCGGTGCCGTTTCGGGGGTCTGTGGCTGCCAGTTCTTGCATCGAGCGTGCGGTCGCGGCTGGCGGGCGCCGATAGTCTGCGGCCTTATGGATGTCGGCGTAGTAGGCGCAACCGGTCAGGTGGGCGGGGTGATGCGCGCCCTGCTGGACGAGCGCGCCCTCCCCGCGGACCAGCTGCGCTTCTTCGCCTCGGCCCGCTCGGCGGGACGGATCCTGGATTGGCGCGACCGCACCATCGTGGTGGAGGACGCGGCTGCCGCCGATTACGCCGGCCTCGACGTGTGCCTGTTCTCCGCCGGGGCCACCGCCAGCCGGGCCCTGGCCGAGCGAGTCGCCGCGGCCGGAGCGGTCGTGATCGACAACTCCTCGGCCTGGCGGCGCGACCCCGACGTGCCGCTGGTCGTGTCGGAGGTCAACCCGCATGCGCTGGACTCGATCCCCAAGGGCATCGTCGCCAACCCCAACTGCACGACGATGGTGGCCATGCCCCCGCTGAAGCGGCTGGACGCCGAGGCGGGCCTGGTTGCCATGGTGGTCTCGACCTACCAGGCGGTCTCGGGCGCCGGCCTCGCCGGGGTGGAGGAGCTGCACGAGCAGGTGCAGAAGGCCGGCGACGTCGCTCCGTCGCTCACCTACGACGGGGGCGCGCTCGGCCTGCAGGCGGGCGACAAGTTCCCTGCGCCGATCGCCTTCAACGTGATCCCCCTCGCCGGTTCCGTGGTGGACGACGGCACCGACGAGACCGACGAGGAGCAGAAGCTCACTCACGAGAGCCGCAAGATCCTCGAGCTGCCCGACCTGGAGGTGGCGGCCACCTGCGTGCGGGTGCCGGTGTACTGCGGGCATTCCCTGTCGATCAGCGCGTCGTTCGAGCGCCCCATCAGCCCCGAGCGGGCCGTCGAGGTGCTGACCGGCGCGCCCGGCGTGGTCGTGACCGACGTCCCGACCCCGTTGCAGGCCGCGGGCGCGGATCCGTCCTATGTGGGCCGCATTCGCCGCGACCCCACCCGCCCCAACGGCCTGTCGCTGTTCGTGTCGGGCGACAACCTCCGCAAGGGGGCCGCGCTCAACGCCATCCAGATCGCGGAGGCCATGGTCGACCGCGGCCTGCTGCTCGCCGCCTAGCCCCATCCGACACGGCGCGAGTCCGCCGAGTTAGCGCGTCGCTCTGAAGCGATTGTCGACGGCGCGGCGCGGCGCCGTCAGGTATTGTGAGCGGGACTGTCAGCGCTGTGGCCAGGGAGTTGGGGAGCGGGGGGATGAGCGGACCGAAGTGCGCCTCCTACTGGACCGACCCAGCGATGGTGGCAGAGGCCCGGCGGCGGGCCGCTGCCAGAGCAGAGCGGGAGAGCTTGGTAGCTCGGCTCGAAGAGCTGCAACTGGTCGGCGAAGCCAGGCGCCAGAAGGGTTTGAGCGAGGTGTTCCACCTTGAGATCGCCAAGAGCCCGGCCAGCGATGCCACCGAGGATGTCGAAGCCTGGAACAACCTGGCGTCAGAGGCTGTGGCCAGCGCCGAGAAGAGCCTGGCTCGAGCCGAGCAGAGCGAGCGTCAGCAGGACATCCGAGCCAAGATCGCCTCGGTGGCCTCGAGCGACACGGCGCAGGCAATCCTGCGCCGCGCCGAGGCCGAAGCGGTGCGTGGCCGCACTGCCCGGCGGACCCCCGCAGAGCGGGCTGCGGAGCGGGTGGGCGCGGAAGCCGACCGGGAATCAGTCGTCGCCGCGCTGATCGAGGCTGTGCCCGCAGGCATATCGACTCAGGAGCGCGACTGCCTGGAACAGCAGATACTCGGCCTGGCCGGGGCGTCACAAGCCGAGTTCGGCTCGTGCCTGGTGGCCGCCAAGGCGGAGATGCAGCGGATCGAGCGCTCTGCCGCGGAGCGATCTGAATCGCGCCGGCGAGCGCGGGAGCTGCTCGCATCGCTGCATGGTCTCGACGGCGACGAAGTCGACGCCTGCCGTTCCCTGCTGCACCGGGCGATAGCCGGCGAGACGCCCCTGCTGAGCACCGACGCGGCGGCGGTGGTCCAGGCCCGGACCGCGGCGGAGGCCGACTACGAGCGGCGCTTTGTTGCGTCCCGGATCGAGGCTGCCTTCCGCGAGTCCGGGCTCGATGTCGGTGCCGGGTTCGCCACCGAAGTCCTCAGCGGTGAGGAGGCGTACCTGCCCGCGCGCGCCTCCGACGAGCACGCTGTAGGGGTCCGCGTGCGCGACGGGCTCGTCGATTTGAGGCTGGTCAGGGCCGAGGGCGCCCCCGATGTCCAGCTCGACGCCGACGCCGAAGTGGAGTTCTGCAAGGACTTCGGGCGGTTCAGCGCGCACCTGCACGACCAGGGGGTGGGGCTCGAGCTGGTCAGCCATCAGCGTCCCGGCGCAGTGGCGGTCGATGTCGTGCCTCAGGCGCGCCAGGCGCTCGCGACCCACCGGCGTCGCCGCTCCGAGGCCAGTGCGAGGGCCCGCCTCCGGTGAGCGGCTCATCGCTCGACGCGTCGTGGCCCTCCTGGCTTCGAGAGATCGACTCGCTGCTCGCCGTCCATCCCCAGTTCGTGTTGTCGGGCAATGTGCGCGACCGCTATCGCCTTCCCTTGGATGAATTGCCTCTGGTCGACACCATCATCGACGCGCTGGCGGCGGCTCTGCGTCCTGCGGGATTCGACGCTCTGCTCGTACACGATGTGGTTGACGGATACCGCGTCGTGTCAGATGACCCGGAGGCGGCTTGGGCCGGTGTCCGCGAGCTGGCCGGCACGAATCTGCGTTCGGAGCGAGCCGATGACCTAGGCACTCTGGCAGACGTGGTGCGCCAGTTCGCGGCGGGCGGCAGGCGCATGGCACTGGTTCTCGACTATGCGAGCCAGATAGCCAGCAGCGTGAACGAACTGGGACCACGCGAGCACGCCTTCTTCGCGTCCTGCCTGAAGATGTCCCATGAGGCCGCGCCCCACATCGACCCCGACGCGGATCGGCGGGCGCTGTACAACCCTGTGTTCTGGGTGGTGGAGCGGGAGCACGATCTCCCTGCCTGGCTCACCGCGGGGAACCGGGGAATCCGGTCCATCCCCGTTCCATGGCCGGAATTGTCCGACCGGGAGGACACAGCGGCCCTGCTCACCGGCGCGGGAACGAGCGAGGACCGTCAGCATGCTGCGGAGCACATCGCAGCCCGTACCGAAGGGATGGCCACCGCCAGTTTGTTCGACATAGCCGCGCTCTTAGCCGATCAGCAGATCCCGTATGCCGACGCCGAGGACGCCGTGCGCGTCTACACCCTCGGCGCGGCCGAGAGCCCCTGGAGGCGCGGCGCGCTGGCGGAGCGGCTGCGGACCCATGACATCGAAGCGGCCCTGTCGGCGAGGGTGCTCGGTCAGCCCGCCGCCGTGACCAAGGCGGCCGACATCTTGCGCAGGGCGGTGCTGGGCCTGTCCGGGGCTCAGGCAGGAGCAGGCTCGAGCCGCCCCCGGGGCGTGCTCTTCTTCGCCGGGCCCAGCGGTGTGGGCAAGACCGAGCTGGCGAAGGCCCTGACAGAACTCGTGTTTGGCAGTGAGGACGCCTATGTGCGGTTCGACATGAGCGAGTTCACATCGGAGCACGCCGGTGACCGGCTCGTGGGCGCACCGCCGGGTTATGTCGGATTCGAGGGCGGAGGGGAGCTCACCAATGCCGTCCGCGGCAAGCCTTACGCGCTGTTGTTGTTCGATGAGATCGAGAAGGCCCACCCCCGCATACTGGACAAGTTCCTGCAGCTTCTCGACGACGGACGACTGACCGACGGCCGGGGAACGACGGTCCACTTCTCCGACACGCTCGTCGTGTTCACCTCCAATCTGGGGATGACGCGGCCCGCTCGGGATGGACGGGGAGCAAGAGCCGCGACGGTGACCCCCGAGGACTCCTACGACGTGATCGAGGCCCGCGTCACCGAAGAGATACGCCGCCACTTCACCGAGGAGATCAACCGCCCCGAGTTCCTGAATCGTGTGGGCGACAACCTGGTCGTCTTCGACTACATCAGGCCGACCGTTGCGGCTGACATCGCCGATCTGATGCTCAGCAACATCGCGGCCCGCGTCGAGGACTCGGCGGCGATCTCCGTCGAACTGTCCGCCGAGGCCCACGCTCAGTTGCACGAGCTCGCCACGGCCGACCTCTCCTTCGGGGGCCGGGGCATCGGCAACGTCTTGGAGTCTCGCTTTGTCAACCCCCTGGCGCGGGCCCTCTTCGAGTACCAGGCCCCGGCGGGAAGCACCGTCGAAGTCGCTCGAGTAGCCCCCGACGGCGTGCCCGAGGTGGTCTTGCGATGACCCTGGTGGCCATCAACCGCCTTCACTGGCCCGTGACGGTCCTCGGCCCGGGGCGGCGGGTGGGGATCTGGTTCCAGGGTTGTTCCATCGAATGCCCCGGATGTGTCTCCCGCGACACGTGGGCTGAGCCGGGTTCCGGCGACTACACCTCCGTCGGCGATCTCGTTGGTCGCATCGACGCGCTTACGGGCGATGGTGCCGGCGGTTCGGTCGATGGCGTGACCGTGACCGGTGGCGAGCCCTTCGAGCAGGCCGAGGCACTTGAGGATCTGCTGCTGGCGCTGAGGGACTGGCTCGACTCCACGGGCGCGGCCTCAGCCGATCTGCTCGTGTACACCGGCTACGACGAGGCCGCGGCTCGCAGGCGCGGCCCGGGTGCGTTCGCCCGGGCAGACGCGGTGATCGCTGGTCCGTTCAGGGTGTCTGAGCCGGGAACTCACTGGTGGGGATCGGGGAATCAACGCCTGATCGTGCGCGACGAACGGATCGCCCACAGATACGAGACCGCGCTGCGAAGTGCCCGGGCCGAGGTGCAGGTCTCTGTAGAGGACGGCCGGGTGTTCATCATTGGCATCCCGCCAAGGCGCACTCTGGCGGAGGTCGAGTCCCGCCTTGCTGGCTCAGGTGTAAGGCTCGGGGGTGTCTCGTGGCGACCGTGACCTGCCTCGGCGCGGGTTGCGGCCTGGAGTTGGGGCCGGCGGATCTGCTGTGCCCGAGTTGCGGGAGCCCCAGGCCCCGGTCGTCGCTGCTCGCCTCCGCTCGGGCGCAGGGGGGCGATCCCGACGATCCGGGGCGGGCCGACGTACCGCGTACGCCTTCCGGGTCGACTCCGGCCGATATTCCGGAGTCGGGGTCCCCTGCCGGCATGTGCGACCACCGCGATAGCCCACGCGGAGCCTTGACCTGCCCGACATGCGGCGACCCGATCGCGGCTGCTGGGTCGTCGGGACGGCACGCATCGCCGAAGTTCCGGCTCGTGATGCCCTGGGGTGAACATGTGCTCGAATCGGCGCAGACTGAGGTGGGGCGGGACGTCGGGCCTTTCGCGCCCGATCTCAAGGGTCACATGACCGTCTCCCGGCGCCATGCCTCCCTGCGCGTGACCAGTTCGGGTCGCCTCCATGTGATCGACCATGGATCGGCCAACGGCACTTTCAAGAACGAGACCCGGATCGAGCCCAACGTCCCTGTCGAGTTGCGCCGTGGCGACACGGTGGGCTTCTCGTCCAGGCTGAGCTTCACCGTGCTGGAGACCGGCGGCGAGCCGTGAGAGTGGCGGCTCTCACCCATCCCGGGCGCCATCGAGCCGCAAACGAGGACAGGGTCGTGATCAACGGCGTGGTGCTGGCCAGCGGCAGTTCCGAGCCGGTCGAGTTCGGTGTCGGTCCGAACGTGTTGGTGGCCGTCATAGACGGAATGGGCGGCCATCCGGCTGGGGGAGTCGCCGCGGCCATTGCTGCCGACGTCGTGGCGTCGGGCCACCGCCGACTCGACTCGGCCTCCGACGTGAGGGCACTCGTGCTGGAGGCCAACGACGAGATCTACGCCATGATGGGCCGGGTTCCGGGGCTTGCCGGCATGGGTGCGACGATCGCGGGGGTGGCTGCCATCCCAGATGAGCTCGTCATTTTCAACGTGGGTGACGCCCGCGTGTACCTGCAGGCCAGCGGGTATTTGATCCAGGCCAGCATCGATGACTGCCGCCCCGGTGCGGCTCCCGGGGCAATTACTCAATCGCTGGGGGGACGTCCATCCCACACGGCTGTGGACGTGCATCTCAGCCGCGAGCCGCGCCAGGGCGGGAGGATCCTCGTGGCGAGCGACGGACTCTTTGCCCGCGGCCACCATGAGGACTTGGCATCCGCGATGAGCCAGCCCTTCGCCGCCGCCACCAACGCGCTCTTGAGGTCAGCGTTCGATGGGGGAGGTAATGACAACGTATCGATAGCGCTGCTCGAACTCGCCAGTGACGACCCATGAGCGAGACCCATGAGCCTCAGGACTCCCAATCGCATGAGGATGCTGGCGGTAGTGCGCCTACGCATCGTGAGGATGCTGGCGGTAGTGCGCCTACGCATCGTGAGGATGCTGGCGGTAGTGCGCCTACGCATCGTGAGGACGGCACGTCCGGCGGATCGGCCACCGTGCGGGAAGAGGCGGTCCGGCACGCGCCGCCCGGGTCGCTCCAGTTGCCTGACGAGCTCCAGGACCGGTATCGCTTCGTCCGTCAGAGCGCGCAGGTTGGCGCGGAAGGAACGCTGTTCGATGTCGCCGAGGTCAACACGGGAACGGCCCGCGTGCTCAAGCTGTATCACGGCCACGTCAGCCTGCGGGCCGAGGCGCTGCGGCGCATCCAGGCCGTTGACGCCGCCCACACAGTGGAGCTGATCGAGTTCGGTCAGCTGGCCGACGGACGCTGGTACGAGGTCCAGGAACGCATCGATGGCGGCGACCTAGTGGCATACCGCGGCCGGATGGGAGGTTCGTTGGCCCCCGACCAGCTTCGTGACGTGGTCGCCGAGCTCTCAGGCGCGATTGCCGCGTTCCACGAAGCCGGGCTGGCGCATCACGACATCAAGCCGGAGAACGTCCTCGTGCGGGCCGTCGATCCTCTGGATCTGGTGCTCAGCGATTTTGGACTCGCAGTCGTCGCCGGGAACAGGACCTACTACGCCACCAACCGGAACGCGACCATCGCGTACCAGGCTCCCGAGACGATGCGCCAGGTCGGGGGTGAGCCTCGGGATTATTGGGCGCTGGGACTGACGATCGCCATACTGGCGACCGGAGAAGTGCCCTATGCCAGCATCAATGACCACGGGATACTGGATCAGCATCACAATCGGGTCCCGCCGCCCATCATCGAGTCCATGCCGGAGGGGCGCGTCAAGCAGCTCTGCCGCGGGCTGACTCGCTACAACCCCGGTACACGCTGGACGAGCCACGAGATCGACGGTTGGCTGAACGGCGCCGATCCCGACATAGCTCCCGAGAGCACATCCGAGTTGGTGGCGGCCAAGCGGGTCGTGCAGTTCAACCAGGGGGTGTTCTCAGACGAGGCCGATCTCACCGACGAGATGGTGAGATGCTGGTCGCTGACGGCGCAGACGATCGCGGTCGAGAGTCGCAGAGCCCCGTTCATGGATGAGCTGATCCTGGCTATGGGCTCGGAGTCCCTCGCCCGACTCGCCGACCAGTGGGTCGTCGCGCCTCCGGCGCGCGACCAGATTGACGCCGCCATCGTCGAGCTCGTGCTGATGCTCGACCCGTCTCAGGAAGCACAGTTCCGGGGCCGCCGACTCACCCGCGACCTCATCGCAGCGGCAGCCATCAGCGGTTCCGACGAAGATGGCGGCTTCGTGCTGGAACTGCACAATCGCAACATCCTGGCCGCATGGGGCCGGAGTCCCCGCTACAGCGATCTCGCCGACATCGCCGACCGGTGGCGTGAGACCATGCAAAGGGCTGAGGAGATCAGCACCGAGGTCGGCAGCAAGGGAGCCCGAGCGCCGGAAACGGATGACTGGGCCGTGCCCCTACTGGCGATCAGCGCCCGGGAGGAGTTGATCGAGGACTGGACGCAACAGCGTGGTGGCTCACGCCTGGAGGGCGAGTTCGTGCCCGAGTGGCATGAGGAACTCGTCGAGGGCGACGACCCCGTCGACGCGATCGCGGCGGTGCTCCTGGCGGGGGAGGCTCAGCGCATCCAGCGCCGAGATCAGCAGGCCGCTCGAAAGGCCAAGAACGCCGCCAAGGAGAGGCGCCGGGAGAAGCTGTATCGAAGTCTGCTACGGCTGTTGGCGTGGCTGGCGGCACTAGCGCTGCTTGGCGGCCCGGCGCTGGAATGGGCAGCTGCGGCTCAATTCGATGGCGGCCTGCCGCCCGGTGCCCTGCTTCTGCGGGGGCAAGTCCCCCTGGTGATGCTGACCCTGGCGCTCTTGAGTCAAGCGCACTTCTCCACCATCTCTCGCCGCCAAGCCGAGGCTATGAGCCTTGTCGCCTTGGCGTCGATCGGGTACTGGGTCCTGTCTCGCGACGACAGCGTCCTCAGCGTCGAGCTGGGTACGGGGGTGGAGCAACTGCTGGCTCTGGCGGAGACCTCGTATGGGGTCGCTGCGGCCGTGTCGGTCATCTGGTCGGCCGTGTCATTGGCGTACCGCCGCAACGAGGATCCCCTGAGCGACGAACTGATCGCAACGCTTCGCGGGCGCGACCGCAGCAACATCGAGGGGATCGCCTGGTTCACGCTGACATGCGTTGTGCCGGTCTGCGCAGGCCTGCTGCTCCTGCTCGCACCCGCCGGCGAGGGCATCCCCCCGGAGGAATTCGGCCGCCTGTTCGAGGCGTCCCCGTGGGATGTGGGGTGGGCGGCGCTGGCAGGCGGGGTCTGGCTGCCGCTAACCGCCGGAGGCTTCGGGCTGCTATCCCGCGGCAGATGGCAGCACCGGCGGGCCGGCACCATCTGGGCGCTCGCGCTCCTCGCGTCGGGCACCATCGCCTGGTTCGTGGGCCAGGCAATTTCCGACAGCCGGATCGACGCTGCCCGCGCGTTGTTGACCTCATAGGCGCACACCGTTGCGGCAGCAACGGGACGAGCTAGCTCGACTCAGTACCGGGCCGGCTTCCGGCGATGGCCGCGATCACCAGGCCGATGCCGAGCAGCTCCTGACCGCTCGGCACTTGGGTCAGGGCGGCCAGCCCCACGACGGTGGCGGTGACGGGCAGCAGCGCCTGCAGCACAGCGAAGCGGTGCGGGTCGACTCGACGCATGACCGCCTGGTCGATCCGGTAGGGGATCACGTTGGACAGCAGGCCCGTGGCCAGCCCGAGGACGAGCACCAGCGGGGAGTCCAGCGCTCCGCCGACCGCAGCCGCGCCGAAGGGGCTGATGGCTACCGCGCCGACCAGCATCCCCAGGCCCAGACCGTCCACCGAGGCCGGGCTGCGGGCCACCCGATGGCCCAGCAGGATGTAGCCGGCCCAGAACGCCCCGGCCAGCAGCGCGAACGCCACCCCTCGGGCGGTCCCCTCGGATTCCACCCCGGCCAGAACGACCACTCCCGACACGGCCAGCACTAGCGCTCCCGCCGACCGCAGGGTGCGGGCCCCGGCCGCGGCCACCACGACCGGGCCTATGAACTCGATGGCCACCGCGTTGCCGAGCGGCAGCCTGTCCATGGCCAGGTAGAAGCAGAGGTTCATCGCGGCCAGCGACACGCCGAAGGCCGCGGCCCGGGCCAGGTCGCGGGCCTGCCAGCGTCGCCGCCAGGATCGTCGCAGCGCCACGATCATCGCAGCCGCACCCAGCACCCTCAACAGCGCCACCCCGCCCGGGGCCAGCTCGTCGAACAGCGTCGCCGCCACCGCCGCGCCCAGGTACTGCGACACCGCGCCGGCCATGAACAGCGCCTCCGGCGGAGACGTTCGACCGCGCATCAGGCCCCCCGATAGGGTGTCGCCATGGCCCTCGACGACCAGCTTGTGAACCGGCTCACCTGGAAGATCCCCAATGCGCTGGCCCTCATCGGCTCGCGCTCAGGCGACGAGCGCAACGCCATGACTGCGAGTTGGATCACGCAGCTGTCGATGGAGCCGGTCCTCATAGGGGTCGGCGTAGAAAATACGGCGGTCACGCATCGGCTCATCTCGCAGGGGGGATCGTTCACCGTCAACCTCTGGAACGCGGAGGACACCCGGGTGTTCGTCAAGTTCTCCAAGCCTGCCGCCTACGCGGACGGAACCCTCAACGGCCGGGCCGTCCACGAGGCGGCCACGGGCGCGCCCGTGTTCGAGGAGGCCATCGCCTGGATGGACTGCGAGGTGCGCCACGCCTTCGACCTGGGCACCCACACCCTGTTCGTGGGCGAGCTCGTCGACGGCGTCATCCACACCGATGAGGCCCGCTCCGCGTCCATGAGCGACACCCGCATGAAGTACGGAGGCGTCAAGCGCCACTGACCGGGCCACGGCCCGCTGGACGGCTGCCCCGGATGCTGCCGGCCACGGCCCGCTGGACGGCTGCCCCGGATGCTGCCGGCCACAGGCGAATCCGTCGCGGCTTGCCCGGCCTCGCCCGCTTGCGGCGCGCCGTCATCATGCTGTATTACTCAAGAATGTAAACAATCACGAGCTAACTGCACATCTGTTGTGACATTCGAGCCAGTAAGTCTCAAAAATGTAAAGTGGTCTCTCTTACAAGCCGATAATGTAAAGGCATGGACCGAACGCGGCGCGCCCCAACCACGCCGTGGCCGACCGGAGCTAGGTCGGCGTTCTTCGACGATGTCGCCTCGCGTCCAGTGCTCGCCCGGGCTATCAAGGACGGCCGGATTCGCCGGCTGGCCCCGCGGGTCTACACCGCCGACCTAGCAAGCCCTCCTGAGGAGATCATCGGCGAGAATCGTTGGCGAGTCCTCGCCAGGGTTCTGCCTGGGGCAGTCATAGCGGACCGGTCCGCGGCAGAGGACGGCCGCGTCGTCTCGGACCGGCTCTTCGTAGTCTCGGACCTGTCCCGCAAGTCGATCCGACTGCCTGGACTAGAGATACGGGTGCGGCCGGGCAAGCCCGTCGAAGCTCCTGTGCCCGATCTGCCGTGGCCCGACGGGCTGAGAATGTCGAGTCCGGCGCGGACTCTGCTCGACAACCTCGTCGAGTCGCGGAGCCGTGGCGGGAACGCGGCCCGCACCCTCAACCTGGCGGAGCTCGAGGACTGGCTGGCCCGCAAGGCTCTCGCCTGGGGCGCTAACCGCCTCGAAAGGCTGCGCCTCGACGCCATCTCACTGGCTGAGGCAATGGGCGTGGAGGACCGGCTCCATGCGGTCGAGCGACTGTTCGACCAGGTGTCGGGACGGGCACAGCCCAGGCCCGGGGCTGGACAGCTGCTGTTGGCCCTGACCGAGGGCCGGGCCTGGGACGAGCGCCGGATGGCCATGTTCGACCGCGCCGCTCGTGATATGGGCCGTCTCACCTCCACTGGAGTACCGGACTGGCTGCCTCCGCCGGCATCGCCGGGCGAGTTGCCGTTCTACGAGAGCTACTTCTCCAACTACATCGAGGGCACCGAGTTCACCATCGACGAGGCCCGGCGCATCGTCGAGACACAGGAGCCGCCAGCGGCCCGACCCGCTGACGGGCACGACATCCTCGGCACCCACCGCTGTGTCTCGGATCCCGTGGGTCGGAGCACTACCTCCGAAGATCCCGACGACCTGATCGGCTACCTGGCGGATCGCCACCGGACGATTCTCGCTGGTCGCCCCGAGAGCCGTCCTGGATGCTGGAAGGCCACAGCGAACCGCGTCGGCGCGTACGACTTCGTCGAGCCGGCACTGGTGGAGGGCACTCTCCGTAAGGGACTCGGACTCCTTGAGGCGCTCCCGCCCGGCATCGTTCGGGCTCTGTACGTGATGTTCGTCGTGTCGGAGGTGCATCCCTTCGCTGACGGCAACGGACGCGTCGCGCGCGTCATGATGAACGCGGAGCTGTCGGCCGCGGACGCATCGCGCATCGTCATCCCGAGCGTGTACCGAAGCGAGTACGTCTCCGGCCTGCGGCGGGCTTCGTTGGGCGATGGGGACGTCGACGGGCTCGTCCGGGTCATGGCCCACGCCTGGCGGTGGACTGCGGCCATGCCATGGGCCGATCGAGCCGCCGTAGAGGGCCAGCTCGAAGCCACCAATGCTCTCCTGGATCCCCCTGCGGCCGAGATCCTTGGCCTCCGCTTGGAGCTGCCGTGACCGTGCCGGGCCTAGGAGTAGAGATGGGATGCGCTGCCTATGGAGACTCTGCCCGGGTCGGGGTTGGATACCAGCACTTCGCACTCCATCCGGTCGGGGTCGCGGAAGAACAGGCTGAGCTTGCGGCCGAAGTCGGTGACGGTCCCGTCGGTGGCCCCGGCCGCCATGAGCCGGGAGCGGATCTCGTCGAAGTCCTCGAGGCTGGCCGCGTGCAGGCCGATGTGGTCGAGCCGGCCCCGCCCGAACATGGGCGTCTGGTGGCCGGCCTGCTCGTTGCCGTCGATCTCGAAGACGTTCAACTCGGTCGCCGGACCGATGTTGATGACTGTCATGCGAGGTCCGCCGGGGAACTCCTCGCCGTCGCTCTCCACGGTTGCGCCGAATACCTCGATATAGAAGCTCTGGAGCCGGTCGGAGTCGTTGGTGATCACGGCCACGTGATCGAGTCCCTGGGTGAGCATGGGGACGGTCCCTTCTGTCTTGCGGCTGGGATGGGCCCGCTGGGGAGTGGTCTCCCGCCGGGGGAGATGAATGCTACGGCGCTTCCGACGAGTCGCTGCTTCCCCTTGGCAGGCGTCAAGCGCCGCTGCCGGGTGTCACCGGGGACGCCGCGCTCCCTCGGCGGCTCCGGCCGATGGCGATGCTGCCGAGCAGGGCGCAGGCCGTGGTTCCGATACCCACCGCGACGAGGGCGGTCCGACTGCCGAAGGCGTCCACCATCCAGCCCAGGATCGGACCGCCGACAGCGCGGGCCCCCACGAAGACGACTCCGTACATCGCGGACACCCGGCCCTGGAGCCGGGGATCGGCCGCGGTCTGCACCGAGGCGTTGGACAGGCTCAGGAACCCGCCGCCGATGACGCCGACCACGAAGATGACGGCCATCCCGACGGCGAGTTGGTGGACTGCGGCCAGTGGAACCACGGTTACTCCGAACACGGCCAGCAGGATCGCGAGGCTGCCCAACCCCTCCCGCTTCGAAGCCGCCATGATCACCGAGCCGATCAGGCTGCCGATGCTCATCGCCAGCACAAGGATCCCGAACGTGGCCCCTCCGCCGTTCAGCTGCTTGTCGACGAGCACCGGGAGCAGCACCTCCAGGTTCCAGCCGAACAGGGTGAATGAGCTGAGCAGGACCAGCGGGATTGTCACCGCCGGGGTGCGCCGCAAGTAATCGAGCACTCGCCCCCCCGCGGCCCGTGCCTCGGCCGACACGGTCTCGGTGGTGGGCACCACCTGCAGCACCAGCATCGACGCGACCAGGGAGACCGCGCCGTTGACGGCGAAGCAGGCCCATGGTGAGGCCAGGTACAGGAAGAGCGCAGCCAAGCCGCCTCCGAGGAACCGGCCGGTCGACATAACCGACGTGTGGAGCCGGGCTGCGCGGTTGATTCCCTCGACGGTGACCACGTCGCGCACGAAGGCGCGCCGCAATGGGGTGTCGATGGCGCCGATCACCCCCAGCACCGCGATGGCCCCGAACAACAGCCCCAGCGGAACGTCTTCGCCCTTCGCGATCGTGGCCGCAGCCAGCCCGCTGGCCACGACGGCCTTCGAGAACTGCGTGGAGGCCAGCAGCCGGCGCCGGTCCACCCGGTCGGCCAGCGTTCCCGCCAGCGGAGCGAGAACAACGGCCAGACCCGACCGGACCGCGGTGGTGATTCCCACCCACAGAGCGCTGCCGGTGATCACATACACCAGCCACAGCTCCGCGGCGCGGTGCGCCCACATCCCGGCGGCGTGCAGGAACTGGGCGCCCGCGTATCGGCGGAAGTTGGGGTTGCCCAGCGTGTCGGCCAGCCGGCCCAGAGCGAGCCTCACGCCATCCTCACGGATCCGGTCTTCACGGACCCAGTTTGACAGGGCGAGCAGGTTGTCAGACAATCTGCCCGGTGGGCCAGGCCGGTGCCCGGCGCGCCTCGGATTCCGACGGAGGGCGGATGCGCACAGGGGACAGCTACGTCGAGTCGCTGAGGGACGGGCGCAACGTGATCCTCGACGGCGCGCCGGTCGACGACGTCACCTCCCATCCCGCCTTCGCCGCCGGCGTGCGGACCGTGGCCCGGCTCTACGACTTCGCGGCCGACCCGGCCAACCGGCAACTCATGACCTACGAGTCGCCCGCCGACGGCCGCCCCGTGAACCTGAGCTGGCTGGTGCCGCGCTCGGTGGACGACCTGCGCCGGCGCAGGCTGGCCATCGAGGCATGGTCGGAGCTCAGCTACGGGTACCTGGGCCGATCCCCCGACCATGTGGCCTCCTTCTTCGCCGGTTTCTCCGGCTCGCTCGACACCTTCGCCAAGGCCGGCGACCGCTACGCCGACAACGTGCAGCGCTTCTACGAGCGGGCCCGGGACGAGGACCTCTACGTCACGTACACCATCATCCACCCCCAGATCGACCGAGCCAAGGGACCCCACGAGCAGTACGAGCCCCACCTGTACGCCTCCATCGCCCGCTCCGGCGACGACGGGGTGGTCGTGAGGGGCGCGCAGATGCTCGGCACGGGCACCGTGCTCTGCGACTACCTGTTCGTCAGCTCCATCCAGCCGCTGCCGCCGGGCGCCGAGGACTATGGGCTGTCGGTGGCGATACCGGTGAACCATCCCCGGCTGCGCATCTACCCGCGCCGCCCCTACGGCCGAGACGTCACCGCGGCGGGCGACTATCCGCTGTCGGCAATGTATGACGAGACCGACGCGCTGGTGGTCTTCGACGATGTGGACGTGCCCGCCGAGCACGTGTTCGTGGACCGCGACCCCGAGATCACCCTCGCCCAGTTCACCCGCACCCCGGCCCACGTCCTGGGCAACACCCAGGCCCAGATCCGCTACGCGGTGAAGCTCAGGTTCCTGGCCGGGCTGGCGTCCCAGCTCGCCGAGTGGTCGGGCCAGTCCGCGGATCGGAACTTCCAGCTCGGTCTGGGACGGGTCGCAGCGCAGGCGTCGGTCCCCTACGGGATGGTGCTGGCCGGGGAGTACAACGCCCAGATCGACGGCAACGGCGTGGCCCGGCCCGACCCGGAGATGCTGTACTCGGCCATGACGCTGCAGCCAGCGCTGTACCGCGACATCACCTTCGCGCTGCGGGAGATGACCGGGGGAACCACCATCCAGGTGCCGTCGTCGATGAGCGCCTGGGACGACGAGGTCACCCGGGCCGACTTCGAGCGCTTCGTGCGCTGGCCGGAGGTGGACGCCCAGCATCGGGTGGCGCTGCTGAAGCTGGTGTGGGACGCCATCGGATCGGAGTTCGCCGGCCGGCACTTCCAGTACGAGATGTTCTACGCCGGCTCGGCTTCGGTGGTCCAGGGCCGCCTGTACCGCAACTACGACTGGGAGCGGGCCCGTTCCATGGTGCTGCGCTGCCTGGCCAAAACCCCGGGCCCGCATCGAGACGACCCGCAGGACGGTCCGTGACGCCGCCGGATCGCGCCACTGGCCCCGAGTCTCTGGGTGTGCTCGACACCGGGTTCCGCACCGCCCTGCGGCGCCTCGACCGGGCCGGCCTGCTGGCCCGGGTGTCGCGCACCGTCGACCCCGAACTTGAGGCCGCCGCCATGATGAAGCACCACGACGCCGGCGCCGCGCTGCTGTTCGAGAGCGTCAAGAACCACGACATTCCGGTGATCGGCAATGTCTTCGCCACCCCGGAGTCATCGGAGGCGGCGATGGGACTGGACCGCGCCCGGCTGCGGGCCGCACTGGCCAGAGGCATCCGCACCGACATCGCGCCGGTTGCCGTGAGCGATTCGCCCGCGCAGCAGCGGGTCTTGCGTTCGGGCGACATCGACCTGGGCGCGCAGCTTCCCGTGCTCAAGCACGCGCCCGGCGACGGCGGGCGCTTCGTCACGGCCGGGGTGCTGATCGTGCGCGACCCGATCACCGGCGTGCGCAACGCGTCGTTCCACCGGCTGCAGCTGACCGGGCCCGACCGGGTCGCGGTGAAGATCGATCACAGCCGTCACCTCGGTCGGGCCCTCGACCACGCCGCCGAGATGGGCCAGGACCTGCCGGTGGCGGTCTGCATCGGCACCGACGTCGCGCTGATCTACGCCGCCTCCACGATGGGGGCGTTGATGCCCGAGAGCCGCGACGAACTGTGCGCTGCGGGCGGCTGCCGGGGGGCGCCCCTGCCCGTGGCCCCGGGCGTTTCGCAGGACGTGGACGTCCCCGCCGACACCGAGATCGTCCTGGAGGGCGTCATCACCGCGGGCGAGACCGTCAATGAGGGCCCCTTCGGGGAGTTCGTCGGCTACGCCTCGCCCGCCGGACTGGCGCCCACGATGCTCGTCACCGCGGTCACGTCCCGCGACGAGCCCGTCTACCACGCCATCAACGGCGCGGGGCGCGAGACGATCGTGCTGCGCAAGCATGTGCTGGAGGTGGCCGCCCTCGAGGCGGTGAGGCCGGTCACGCCGATCGTGGCCGACGTGTGCATGCCCGCGGGCGGACTGCACCGGTTCCATCTGGTGATGGCCCTGTCGAAGCGGTCAGAACGCGACAACGGCATGGGGCGCAACGCCGCGCTGGCCACCTTCGGGGCGCTCAAGGACCTCAACATGATCGTGCTGGTGGACGACGACATCGACTTGCACGATCCTGACGATGTGGCCTACGCGCTGGCCACCCGCTTCGATGCCGCGTCCGATCTTGTGGTCATGCCGGGAATGCGGGGCCACGAGTACGTGCGCACATCGCACGCCGGCGTGGGCACCAAGGCCATCCTGGACGCCTCGGTGCCCTACGAGCGCCGCGCCGACTTCGAGCGCATCTCGTTCGGGGCGCCCTCCGGCAGCGGTGACGAGCTTGACGCCGCCTACGCAGGGCCAACCGTGCTCGGCTGGCTGGGCCCGCAAACATGAAGCTCAGCCGCGAGACGCTCGCCGACCGGCTCCAGGAGCAGCTCAAGCGCCAGATGCTGTCGGGCAGGCTGGCACCGGGAGCGGCCATGCCCTCCGAGCGTGAGCTGAGAGAGGTCTTCGGCGTGGGACGCACCACGGTGCGCGAGGCCCTCCAGGGGCTGGTCTCCTCCGGTTTCTTGACCCGCGACGCGGGCCGGCTGATCGTGCGCCACCCCAGCGACATCAGCCCCCTGATGCTGGATCTCGCGGCACGGGCCTCCGACGCCTCGGTCCAGCAGGTCTTCGACGTGCGCAAGCTGCTGGAGATCCACGCCGCGGGCCTGGCCGCCGCTCACCGCACGGCCGACGATCTCACCGAACTGGCCGAGTGCCTCAGGCGCATGGACACCCAGGACGAGACCCAGTACCACACCGCCGACCGGAGCTTCCACTGCGCGGTGGTGCGGGCCTCCCAGAACGCCGTCCTGGCCGAGCTCTACGAGGCGGGCCTCGGTCTCTTCTTCCGCAAACCCGCCTTCTGGAGGGTGTTCACCCGCTCCCCGGAGCAGCGCTACCGGGTGGGCTCGGGATACGAGGGCCACCTGCAGATCCACGACGCCATCGTGCGACAGGACGAGGTGCTCGCGGTCGAGCAGATGAGCCGCCATCTGCAGCAGGTGCAGCGGAGCCTGCTGGCCGTGATGCACGAGACCCTCGATGTGGCGCACGACACGCTCGACGTGATGCACGAGACCCCCGGTTCCGTCGAGGAGCCCTCACCGCCCGCATCGTCCCTCACGCCGTCCCCCTCAGAGGAGACAGAGAGGAAGCCATGAGACAGGGATACCGGGTGATCGACGCCGACACCCACGTCACCCCCTCCGTCGAGGTGCTCGTCGACTACGGCGACCGCGAACTCAAGGACCGAGCCGACGAGCTCACGCCGTATGTGCGGGTCACCAAGCCGACGGCGGGCCGGGGCCATCCGCCCCATCCCTACGGCGTGGTGCGGGTCAACCCCCATCCCTACAACCGTGTGGCCGGTCACAAGCAGGACGCCTCGGTGGACACCCGGGGCGCCGGCGCCAAGGGAGCGCTCGAAGGCCGGGTGCAGAATCTGGCGGTCAAGCCCATCGCCGACGGCATCCAGCACACCAACTCCGAGGGACGCCTGGCCAACATGGACGTCGAGGGGGTGGACATCAACTTCATCATCCCCGGCACCTGGGCGCCGGGCAGCACCGCCCTGGACCTCAGCCTGGCCAAGGCCATGTACCGCTCCTATCACCGCTACATGGCCGACTACTGCTCGGCCGACCCCCGCCGACTGAAGGGGCTGCTGCTGGCCCCGGGCGCCGACCCGGAGTGGGCCGCGGCCGCCATCCGCCAGCACGCCGACGACGAGTGGCTGGCCGCGGTCTGGCCGGTGCTGCCCGAGGGGCTGCCGGTGGACGACCCGGACCTCGAACCGATCTGGCAGGCGATGAACGACGCCGACCTGCCCATCATGCACCACAGCTTCTTCTACGAGGCCCCCTACTTCCCCGGCTACCGCGACATCTGGGGCAACGTCGCCGTGGCCCGCACAGCCGCCCATGTGTGGGGCGCCCAGAGGCTCATGGCCTACGTGCTGGTGTCGGGAATGCTCGACCGGTACCCCAACCTGCGGGTGGCCACCGTGGAGACCGGCCACGGCTGGCTGCCCCATTGGATCATCCGCCTCACCAGCCAGATCGATTACGTGAAGGGCGCCGTGCCCGCGGACCTTAAGCACACGCCGCTGGAGTACGTGCAGATGGGCCGGGTGTTCTGCGCCATCGAGCAGCACGAGGGCGCCGAGATGACCAAAGCGGTGATCGACATCCTGGGTGACGGCGTGCTGATGTACGAATCGGACTTCCCGCACCCGGAGTGCTACTACCCCAACAGCACCGACAACGTGATCTCGTGGGGGCCGGTGATCGGCGAGGAGGCCCTGCGCAAGCTGATGGCCGACAACGCCGCCCGCTACCTGCGGCTGCTGTCGGATCCATGGGACGACGACGCACAGAGCAGCAACGGACACCGCGGCAATGGACGTTGAGCGCGCTCTCGATCTGGTGCAGCAGGCCCGCGCCATCGCGGCCGAGCGCGGCATCAACGCCACCGTGGCCGTGCACGACGACGCCGGGCATCCCCTGGTGGTGGTGCGGGGCAAGCGCTGGCACGGGCCCTACATGGCTATGGGCAAGGCCCGCCTGGCAGCCGCCTTCGCCAAGCCCACCAAGGACTTGGTGGCGATGTGGGCCGACCGGCCCATGTTCCCGGCCAGCCTGGTGGAGATCATCCCTGGAGGAGTCACCGTCAACCCGGGCGGCGTGCCGCTGTTCGACGACGGTGTCTGCGTGGGCGCCATCGGTGTGGGTGGGGGCTCGCCCCAGATCGACCACGAGATCGCCGAGGCCGCGGCGGAACAGTTCCACCGGTCCGAGGGACCGGGGGGGAGTGAGATCTGATGAACCTGATTCACAGACCCAAAGGAGGAAACAACATGAGACATGTATGGCAAAGACTGGGGGTGCCGCTCGCGGCACTCTTCGTGGTCGCGCTGGTGGCTGCGGGCTGCGGCGACGACGCGGACGACGCCGTCGACTCGACTGACACCGCTGCCCTCGAGGCGGCGCAGGCCGAAGCTGACACCGCCCGGGCTGAGGCCGACGCGGCTGTCGCCAAGGCAGATGCCCTGGCGGAGGCGATGGCCGACGCCGAGTCTGCCGAAGGTGTGGACCCGGCGGTCGTGTCCGATCTCGAGCAGCAACTGCAGGACGCACAAACGGCGGCGGCTGAGGCCGAGGCGAGGGCCGACGCGGCTGCCGCGGCGGCGGCTGAGGCCGAGGAGACGGCAATGGAGGAAGAGGCCGCCCCTGCTCCCGCGGGGGATCCGGGACGTATCACCATCGCCGTCACCACCGAGCCGTCCACGCTCGACCCGCAGGCCGTGAACGACCGCAGCTCGCGGGTGGTCACCTTCAACCTGTTCGAGTCGCTGCTCGGTCGGGCCTCGGACACCGCGCTGGTGCCGGTGCTGGCCACCGACTTGCCCGAGATTGTGGACGACGACACCTGGCGCTTCCAGGTGCGCGAGGGCGTGACCTTCCATGACGGCCAGGCCCTCGACGCCCAGGCCGTGGCCGACAGCCTCAACCGCATGCTGCACCCCGACTACTCGACCCAGCGAGACTCGTACATCGACGGGATCCTGTCGGCCGAGGTGGTCGACACCTACACCGTCGATATCCACACCGACGGGGTCAACGCGATCCTGCCGCTGCAGATCGCCCAGCTGCCGGTCATCGCTCCCGGCACCGGCGACACGGTGGGCGAGGACCCGGTGGGAACCGGCCCATACATGCTCGAGTCCTGGGACCGGGGCCAGCAGATCACCGCGGTGCGCAACCCGGACTACTGGGGCGAGGCGCCGCCGATCGATGCTTTCAGCGTCCGGATCATCCCCGACAAGCAGACGTCGCTGGCCGCTTTGCAAGCCGGTGAGGTGGACCTGGTGCTCGACATCCTGCCCGAGCAGGTGGCGCTGGTGCCCCAGGCACTGAGCGTGGCTGCGCCGGAGTTCAGCTACATGACCATCAACGCTCTCCGACCGGAGCTGAGTTCGCCCGATATCCGCATCGCCATGAACCTGGCAGTCGACAAGGACGAGATCGCCGAAACGCTGTACGAGGGCTACGCCACGCCCAACAACGCCCAGCATCTGGCGCCGGGGAACCTCGGATTCAACCCCGACATCGGTCCGTTCCCGTACGACCCCGATCAGGCCATCGAGATAATGACAGCCGCGGGCTACGACGAGGACAACCCTCTCCGGGTGGACATCTACGCACCGATCGGCCGCTACCTGCGCGGCGTGGAGACGGCCCAGGTGGTGGCTAAGAGCCTGAACGATGTCGGCTTCGACGCCCGGGTGCAGCTGGCGGAGTGGACCACGTTCCGCGCCGGCAGCCGCATCAAGGGCGACCAGCCCGGCGCCTATGACCTGCGCTACGGCTGGAACTCCAACGAGTGGTTCGACGGAGCCCGCACCCGCAGCCACGTCATCTGCCCCGATCAAGGCGGCACGTCCAGCAAGCTCTGCGACGAGGAGGTGACGGCCCGGTTCCTGGCGGCCATTGCCACGACCGACCAGGCTCAGCGCGACAGCCTCTACCAGCAAGGCTGGGCGCTGTTGCACGAGAACCCGCATGCCATCTACCTGCTGCAGCAGGACCTGATCTATGGCGCCTCCGAGCGCCTCGTCTACGAGCCCCGGCTCGATGACGAGTATCCGGTGGCTGAGATGAGTTTCCGCTAACGGCTGGATGGCTGGAATTGGCCTCATCCCGGCCCGAACCCAGCTACGGCTGGGTTCGGGCCGGGCGGGCTGAGCGCCCATAAGAAGCTGAGCACCCACAAGTAATGCAGACGACGACGGCGTCGCCACCGCGGTTGCGCGGCCTCCTGCTGCGACGGCTGCGGGACGGCGTCGTCGTGCTGCTGCTGGTGGTGACCATCATCTTCTTTTTGGCCCACGTCGTCGGGAATCCGGCGCTGGTCTTCGCTCCGGTGGACGCCACCGACGAGCAGATCGCCGAGATCCACCGCCAGTTCGGGCTGGACCGACCGGTCACCGAGCGCTACTGGGAGTACCTCACCGGGCTGGCGCGCCTCGACTTCGGGGAGTCCACCTGGCAGCAGCGGCCCGCCATCGAAGCGGTCAAGGAGGCGCTGCCCGCCACAATCATCCTCACGGTTGTCGGCCTCGGGGCGGCTGCGGTATTGGGGGTGATACCGGGGGTCGTGGCCGGCGCCCGGGCTCGCAAGCCCTTCGACAAGGCCTCGAACCTCCTGTCAGTGACCGCTCTGTCGGTGCCGAACTTCTGGCTGGGGCTGCTGCTGATCCTGCTCTTCGGGGTGCAGCTCGGCTGGCTGCCCACGTCGGGGCGCTTCGAGACGTGGAGCATCGTGATGCCCGCGGCCACGCTGGGCATCGTCCACGGCGGCCGCATCTACCAGCTCGTGCGGTCGGCGACATTCGAGGAGATGTCCAAGCCGTACGTCACCGTGGCCCGAAGCAAGGGCCTGTCGGAGTGGAGCATCTTGGGCCGGCACGTGGTGCGCAACACCGGGGTCACCACCGCCACCATCGTCGGCTGGGAATACGTGCGCATGTGGGGGGGCGCGGTCTTCGCCATCGAGTACGTCTTCGCCTGGCCCGGGGTGGGCCTCCTGACGATCAACGCGGCCCACCGCCAGGACTTCTTCGTCCTTCAGGCCGCGGTCATCGTGGCTGGTGCCTTCGTGATCTTCAGCAACCTTCTGATCGATATGGGCTACCAGTTCATAGACCGCAGGATCACGGCCAGCTGATGGGCATCGCGGTCACCAAGCACGCCGGCGAAGGCCCGGCCCGCACCTCGGAGCACCGCGTCTGGGGCCGTCTTGTCAACATGATGGGCAGCCGGGGCTGGATCCTGCTGGTGCTCTTCCTGCTGCTGCTGGTGGCGGCCTCGATCGTGCCCGACGTGTTCGCACCGCATGATCCTGCGCAACATAACCTGCGGTCTCGCCTGCTGGGGCCCGGGGACTCCTCGCCGGAGGGCCAGCACCTGCTGGGAACCGACAGCCTGGGCCGGGACCTCTTCTCCCGGATTGTGGTCGGCACCCGTCTTACGCTGTTCATCGCGGTCACCGCCACCCTGATCGGCGCGGCGGTGGGCGTGCTGTTCGGGCTGCTGGGCGGATACTTCGGTGGGCGGACCGACCGTCTGCTGATGCGTTTGGGCGAGGCACAGACGGCCATGCCCATGTTCCTGGTGGCCATCCTGCTGTTAAGCCTGCTCGGACCGAGCGTGACCATCCTGATCATCGTGCTGCCGTGCCTGGTGTGGCCCATCTTCGCCCGCGTGGTGCGGGCTGAGGCGCTCCGGCTGCGGGAGGCGACCTTCATCGAGGCCTCGGTGGCCACCGGCTGTTCAACCACGACCATTCTCGGGCGGCACCTGCTGCCCAACGTCGCGCCTCGCATCCTGGTCTTGTGCGTTATCGAGATCGGCCACGTGATGCTCTCGGAGGCCGGGCTCAGCTTCCTGGGGGTGGGCGTGCAGCCCCCGGATACCACTTGGGGACTCCTGATCTCCGAGGGCCGGCCCCTGCTGGCGGTGGCCTGGTGGCTCACGATCCTGCCCGGCGTGCTGCTCGGCGTCTCCGTGCTGGTGCTCAACCTGCTGGGCCGCTATTGGGAGGCCCGCTCGGGGGCGGCGGCATGAGCGGTCGGTCGGGTGCGGTGTGTTCGAGCGGGCGGCCCGGCACGCG
Source organism: Candidatus Aldehydirespirator sp. (assembly GCA_965219165.1). Taxonomy (GTDB): domain Bacteria; phylum Actinomycetota; class Acidimicrobiia; order Acidimicrobiales; family Aldehydirespiratoraceae; genus Aldehydirespirator. The sequence continues at coordinate 639,671 of CBDCMW010000002.1, forward strand.
GGGGGCGGCGCCATGAGCGTCTCTGCGCTGCTGGAGGTGGAGGACCTGCACGTCACGTTCAACACGGCCTCGGGGCCAGTGCACGCCGTGGACGGCGTCAGCTTCACGGTGGCGCCGGGAGCGTCTCTCGGCGTGGTCGGCGAGAGCGGCAGCGGCAAGAGCGTGACCGCCCGGTCCATCCTGCGCCTCTTCGCCATCACCGACGACGTGGAGATCTCGGGCTCGGTCCGCTTCGACGGCGAAGACCTGTTGCGCATCGACGAGCGCAGGCTGCGCCGTGTCCGCGGCGGCCAGATCGGCATGATCTTCCAGGACCCGCTCACATCGCTCAACCCGCTGATGGCGGTCGGTGAGCAGATCGCCGAATCCCTGCGCCTGCACCGCGGCATGGGCCGGGCCGAGGCCGCCTCCGAGGTCGTCGAGCTGCTGGGACGGGTGGGGATCAGCGACCCCGAGAGGCGGGCACAGGAGCTGCCTCACAGCTTCAGCGGGGGCATGCGCCAGCGGGTGATGATCTCGCTGGCCATCGCCTGCCGTCCCCGCCTGCTCATCGCCGACGAGCCCACCACGGCTCTCGATGTGACGGTGCAGGCCGAGATCCTGATGCTGCTCGACGAGCTGCGCCGCTCCGAGCAGATGGCCCTGATGCTCATCACCCACGACTTCGGCGTGGTTGCCGCCACCTGCGACGACGTGCAGGTGATGTATGCGGGCAAGCTGGTGGAGAAGGCCTCCATGGCCCACCTGTTCGACCGGGCCAACCACCCCTACACCGAGGGCCTGCTGCGACTGGTGCCCCGCTTCGAGGAAGCCCACACCGGACGGCTGCATCCGATTCCCGGCCAGCCGCCCATCACCGGCGGGGGCGGCTCGTCGTGCGCCTTCGCGCCGCGCTGCGCCCACGCCTTCGACCGCTGCCACCAGGAGGTGCCCCCGGAGGTGGCGGTGGGGCCCCACCACACCAGCGCCTGCTGGCTGGCGGCCGAGCGGGCCAGGGAGGCCACCGATCCGGGCCGTCCCTGGAGGCGGGCCCAATGAACGAGGGCGGGACTGCCGCGGTCGTCGGCCCGCCAACCGCGGCCGGGTCGGACCGCGCTGATGCCGCGCTGGTTCTAGACGTCGACGATGTGGTGGTCGAGTTCGACGTCGACGGGGGTCGCATCACCGCCGTGGACGGGGTGTCGCTGCGTCTGGCCGAGGGCGAGACGCTGGGTTTGGTGGGCGAGAGCGGCTGTGGCAAGTCCACTCTGGCCCGGGCCGTGATGCAACTGGTGCCGACGGTGCGGGGCTCGGTGCATCTGGAAGGCACCGACCTGGCCAGCCTGTCGCGCCGGGAGCTGCGCCGCCGGCGTCACCGCATCCAGATGGTGTTCCAGGATCCCCGGGGCTCGCTCGATCCCCGCATGAGCGTGGCCACCCTCATCGGCGAGCCGCTGAGAGTGCACAACATGGGCGACCGCGCCGACCGGACCCGGGCCGTGGCCGAGGCCATGGACCTGGTGGGGCTGCCCTCCTCGGTGGCCGAGCGCCTGCCCAGCGAGCTGAGCGGCGGGCAGCAGCAGCGGGTCGGCATCGCCCGAGCCATAGTCACCGATCCGGCGGTGCTGGTCTGCGACGAGCCGGTGTCGGCGCTGGACGTGTCGATCCAGGCTCAGATCATCAACGTGCTCGACGAACTGCGCGACGAACTGCAACTCGCCATCCTCTTCATCGCCCACGATCTCTCGGTGGTGCGGCACCTGAGTGACCGGGTGGCCGTGATGTACCTCGGCAAGATCGTGGAGACCGGCACCTCGGCCGAAGTGTTCTCCTTGCCGTCCCATCCCTACACGCAGGCCCTGATCTCGGCTGTGCCCCGGGCCGATGCCGACAGCGCGGCCCGGCTTCAGACTGCCCGCCGCCTGGTGCGGGGCGAGTTGCCGAGCCTCCTCGATCCGCCGTCGGGATGCCGTTACCGCACCCGCTGCCCCTACGCCACCCAGGAGTGCGCCGAGGCGGAGCCCCTGCCGGAGCCGGTCGGTCGGGCGGACACGCTCCATTCGATCCGGTGCCACCACTGGAGGAGCATCGCGCCCGCTGGCCGGACCCGAACCCAAGAGACCGCTACCAACCAGGAGCGAGCAACATGACCGAGCGAATCGCAATCAGAACCGACGGCGCCCCCACCCCCACCGGGCCCTTCAACCAGGCCATCCGGGCAGGGAACCTCGTGTTCACCGCCGGCCAGGCCGGGCGCAACCGCGACACCGGCCAGATGGGCGACATCGGCGAGCAGGCCGACTGGGCCTTGCGCAACATCAGCAACATCCTGGCCGCGGCCGGCGCGTCCATGGCCGACGTGGTCAAGACCACCGTCTACCTGAAGGAGGGCACCCCGACCGGCCCCCTCAACGAGCAGTGGACCGAGCACTTCGGTGAACCGCTGCCCGCCCGGTCGTCGGTGTTCGTCGCCCGGCTGAAGAATCCTGAGATGCTCATCGAGGTTGAGGCGGTAGCCATTGTCTGACCGGCGGGCCTCCGGCTCCTACGACCCGGCACCGGACACGGGCGGCGGCATCGCCGCCGGATCCGCCCACGATGCCGTGGTGAGCGCGGGCTGCCGGGAGGCGGCCGAGGCGGGCGCGGCGGTGCTGTCCTACGGAGGCAACGCCGTGGACGCGGCCATCGCCGCGTCCGCGGTGCAGTGCGTGCGCGAGCTGCCGTGGTGCGGCCTCGGCGGCGACGGCTTCGCTCTGGTGTCGAGCGCCGACGGCCGGATCGAGGCCTTGAACGGAGCCGGTGCCGTGCCTCGAGCCTTGGCCACAGCATCGATTCCGGGCGGCACGCTGCCCCGTTTCGGGCCGCTGTCGATCTCCACTCCGGGCCTGGTCGACGCCTGGTGGCGGCTCTGGAAGCGCTACGGCACGGTTCCCTTTGCAACCCTCATCGAGCCGGCTGCCGTTCTCGCCGACGACGGCTTTGCCCTCGATCACGTCTTTGCGAGCGCTTTGGACGGGGTCCGGGCCGGCGTGGGCCGTGACGACCCGTTCGTCTCGGAGTTCTGCGAGGGCAACGGGTCGGCGGAGGGCGAGGGATTCCGGCTGGCCTCGCTGGCCCGCACCCTGCGCGAGATCGCGGCCGGCGGACCGTCGGCGTTCTACGAGGGCCGCATCGCACGGGAGATCGTCGCCACCGTGGACCGCCTCGGCGGGCTGCTCGCCGCGGCCGACCTGTCGGAGCACTCCGCCGGGTTCGAGCCGCCCGTGAGTGTCCGCTACGGCACGGCGGAGGTGTCGGTCACGCCGCCGGTGTCGATGGGCTGGGTGCTGCTGCAGCTGCTGCTCCTCTACGACAGGCTCGACGGCGGGCTCATCGGAGACGAGGCCGACCGCATCGATCTGATGGTGCGCTGCAAGCACGCCGCTTTCTCCGACCTCGCCGCGTTGCCCAGATGGCAGGAGGCGGCCGACGTGGTGTCGGTCCTGGGCGGCGACTCGCTCGACCGCTGGTGCGAGCGCATCGCCGGGCAGAGGACATCGGCGCTGGCCCCGGTTGGGGCCCCGGCCGCTCCCGCCGCGACGGGCGGAACCGACACGACCTGCCTGTCGGTGGCGGACAGCCGGGGCCTGATGGTGACCTTCGTTCACAGCCTCTTCAACGAGTTCGGCTCGCGGGTAGTGGTTCCCGGCACCGGGATCGTGCTGAACGACCGGCTGGCCAAGCAGCCTGCCCGGGTCGGCCGCTCCGGTGGGCCGCCAAGGTCCCGGCGACCCCTGCACACCCTCGTCGGCTACTGCGTCGAGCAAGAGGGGCGCCGGCTGGTCGGAGCCACTCCGGGCGGGCGCGGCCAGGTCCAGACCAACTTCCAGGTTCTCCGGTCCATCATCGACGACGGCGCCTGCCCCCAGGCCGCCGTCGACGGTCCCCGCTGGCTGTCGGGAACGCCCCGGCTGCCCGACGCCGACGATCTGCTGTTCCTCGAGCCGGGATTCCCGACCGGCTTGAACGCCGAACTGGCGCGGCGCGGCCACGATGTGGCGGCCGACGGCGTGCCTGCCGAGGTCGACCTGTTCGGGAGCTGCACCATCGCCGGGGTGTCCGACCAGCCTGCCGAGGTGTTCGGTGCGGCCGACCACAGGAGGGGTGCGGCCCTGGTCCGGGTCGACCATCCCCGCGACCGGCTCTCTCACCGTGACCAGGAGCACTCATGACCTACGAGACCATCGAGGAGAAGACTCCATGACCGATCAGATGTCCGCCCCCCGCTTCGGGCCGAGGGCGATCACCTACCCCCATCCGATCCATCACGACTGGTACGACTGGCCGACATTCTCCGACGAGGAGTTCGCCCGGCGCCACGGGCTGGTGCGGGGCTTCATGGCCGAGCACGACCTCGACTGCCTGCTGGTGGCCAGCGCCGCCCACCTGTGGGACCGGGGCTGGGCCAACGTCCGCTGGATCAGCAACTACATGGGGACCATGGAGCTCGACAGCTTCGTGATCTTCCCCGCGGAGGGTGAGCCGACCCTGGCCATCCTCGGCCTCAACGCCCGCCTGCCCGACCGGGTCACCCGCTCGATATTCCCCGACGTGCGCGGCGCCCTCAACACCCGGACCATCCTCGTGGACCGGCTCAACGAGCTGGGCCTGAGCCGGGGCAGGGTGGGGATCATCAACCCGACGCCGTACCTGTCGGTGTCGCGGGACCACTGGGCCGCCCTCACCGAGAACTTCGGTGACCTGGAGTTCGAGGAGTACTCCGACGAGTTCTGGAAGATGCGGCTGGTGCTGTCCGACGAGGAGGTCGCCTGCCTGGAGGAGGCGGCCCGCATCGGCGACGCCACCCAGGTGGCGGTGATGGAGCAGCTGCGCCCGGGCATGACCGAGCACGACCTGTTCCGGATCATCTACAGCACTATCGCCCAGGAGCGGGGCGAGATCCCCTGCATGGTGCTGGCCGGCAGCGAGTCGATGAGCAATCCCACCAGCGGCTTCCAGCGACCCCGGCCCATCGGGCGCACCATCACCTCCGACGACGTGCTGCTCATGGAGGTCGGCGCCCGCGACGGGCACGGGTACGAGGCCCAGACGGGCAAGCCGATGGTGTTCTCGAAGCCCCCGCCCGACTATGCCGACCTGCTGGAGGTGATGTTCGAGGCCTACCACCGGGTGGTGGCCGAGCTCAAGCCGGGCTGCACCGCCAAGGAGCTGCGCGCCGCGGGCAGCATCGTCAGCGAGCGGGGCTACACCATCGTGGCGCCGCTGGTGCACGGCGTGTTCAACCCCATCGACGCGGGGCCGTTCGTGGGCACGTCGCACCGGCCCGACAAGAACGTGGTGCTGGAGCCCAACATGGCGCTGTGCGTCGAGATCCATCCCTGCACCACCGACATCCTCAAGGGCGTGTTCATGGGCGACACCTACGTGATCACCGAAGACGGCGCCCGCAACATCAACCACCGCCTAGAGCCCAAGCTCTACGAACTGGGGTGATCTTCCATGGCGAGCAAACCTGAGTTGGAGTTCCACATTCCCGACGGGCAGTGGCGCCCGGCGGGCGGCCCGGTGGGGGGCATCGACGAGATGATCCTGTCCACCGACGGCCGGCCCGATGGGGCCTACACCCGGCTGATGCGGTTCGCGCCGGGCACGGACTCGTCACCCAACGGCGTGCTCACCCACCACTTCTGGGAGGAGGTGTACATCGTGGAGGGCGATCTCACGGACTTGCGCTTAGACCAGACGTTCACCGCGGGCATGTACGCCTGCCGTCCTCCGGGCATGCCCCACGGGCCGTGGCGAAGCCAGACCGGCGTGCTCATGGTGGAGTTCCGCACCGGCGGCTACCAGCCGTAGCCGAGCGCAGAGAGTGTCGGCCGGGAGCTTGCAGGCGGTGAGGCTGTCGATCGACGGCGTCGATCGGGTGTTCGAGCCCGAGGCTCTGGTCGTGATCGGCTACGCGGGGCGGGACCGGGCCGCGGTCGAGGCCCACATCGACGAGCTTGCCGAGTTGGGCGTTCCCCGGCCGGCGAGCATCCCACTGTTCATGGTCTTCCCGCCTTGGCTGATCGTCCAGGCGCCGTCGATCGCGGTGGCTGGTTCGCAGACCTCCGGCGAGGCCGAGATCGTGGTGGTGGTCGACGGCGACGAGGCCTTCGTGACGGTCGGGTCCGACCACACGGACCGGGCCCTGGAAGCCTTCGACATCGTCGCCTCCAAGGGGGTGTGTCCCAAGCCTCTGGCCACTGCGGGCTGGGCCGCGTCAGCGCTGGAGGGTCGCTGGGATGATCTGGCGCTGCGCAGCCGCATCGACGGCGGCGTGGTGTATCAGGACGGATCGGCCGCGGCGAACCTGCCCCCTATGGAACTGGTGGCGGCCATCCCATGGGCCGGCCAGGCACCCCGCTGCTTCGTGGCCTTCACCGGCACAGTGCCCGTGATCGGCGATATCGGACCCAGCGCCAGCTTTGGGGCTGAACTGGCCTGCCCCGGTTTGCCCCCGGTCGAGTTGAGCTATCGGGTGGAGCCCGTCCCGCAGCTGGCCGATTGAGATCGTCGACGCTCCGTCGGAGTTCCTATTCGCACCCCCATGTGGGCTGCTCGACCAGCAGGCCGCACAGCGGCGAGTAGTCCGCGATCTGGTTGCCGGCGAGCTGCAGCTGGTGGAGTCTGGTGGGCGTTGTAGTCAGGCGTCGTCGGCTGGCGATCGGCGGGAGTCGAGCCACTCCTTGGCCTGGCGGGCCCGCTGCTGCACGATCGCAATGGGATCGTCCAGTCCCTGCTCCCTGCGCTTGGCGGCCCAGCGGGCGCCGAAGCTCGCGGCCAGGACTCCGGCGGCTAGGCCGACGAGCGTCGCCAGGACGGCCGCAGCGGCCGCGAAGCCGAGTGCGGCCACAAGCCGCATGAGTCCGGTGACCCTCTTCGGATTCACCGTCAGTGTTCTGTCTCGCCCCGATCTCTCGGAGTGCCAGGACACACGGCCTTCGAGTAGCAGCTCCCTCACGCAGCCGTCTCCCGTCGGCGTCGAGTGTTGGGTGTGAAGGCTACTGGGCCCGATCCGAGTGTCGATCCGCGCCTGGGGTAGCTTCGTTGCGTGCGTCTGCTCGTGCTGCAGCACATCGACTGCGAGCATCCCGGCCGTCTGCGCGACTTCCTGAAGGATGACGGGGTCGAATGGACTGCGGTGGAGCTCGACGAGGGCGAGCCGATCCCTCCGCTGGAGGACTACGACGCCATGTGGGTCATGGGCGGTCCGATGGATGTTTGGGACGTGGAGGAGCACCCGTGGCTCGTGCCGGAGAAGCAGGCCATCCGCCACTGGGTGCGGGAGCTGCAGCGCCCGTTCCTTGGGGTGTGCCTGGGCCATCAGTTGCTGGCCGACGCCCTGGGCGGCACGTGCGGGCCGCAACGTCCGCCTGAGATCGGGGTGCTGCCGGTGGAGCTGACTGCGGAGGGCCGCGCCGACCCGATCTTCGAGCAGATGGCCGACCGCCAGCACGCGCTGCAGTGGCACTCGGTGTGCGTGGCCCAGCCGCCGGACGACGCGGTGGTGCTGGCCGGCTCCCCGGTGTGCCGGGTGCAGGCCATGCGGGTGGGGTCCTGCGCCTGGTCGATGCAGTATCACGTGGAGGTGGAGGACGACACGGTGCGCAACTGGGGCGCGATCGACGCCTACCGCCAGGCCTTGGAGTCGACCCTGGGCCCCGGTTCCATCGACACCCTCGCGGCCGACACCGACCGCCACATGGACGGCTTCATGTCCGACGCCGAACAGCTCTACCGCAACTTCATGACCGCGGCCACGGGCGCGGACATCTAGCCAGCGGGCCTTCCGGACTACGCGGTTGCTTTGGCGGAGCCACCACCAACGTAGACGTTCTCGCGGTGCCACTCCAGGTAGGCGCTGTCCGGCGCGATCGCGCCGCTCGGCAGCACCAGCTTGGTGCTGAGGACCTGCCCGAAGTAGCGATCCACGCCGGGGTCGTCACGCGCGCTGATCTCCAGACGCTGTGCACGGTGGACGCGTAGGCCGCCGTTCACCGTGATGAGCCCGGTGTCGAAAGCCGCGTCGTGCACCCCGCATGCCGCTACGCCGTTGCGCTCGTCCAAGCGCTCTTTGTCGTTGCAGACGGCCCACGGCTTGATGTGAGAGGCCACCAGCAGTTTGTGTCTGGGAAGTGATCGGGGGGCGAACCCGCAGAATGCGCAGCTGTTGCCGTAGTTCGCCAGTACGTTCCTCGCGAATCGATGCTGTCCTAGACGCACCTGATGTTCTGCCAACCGCGTGGTGGAAGCGTCGTCAGCCAATAGCCGAGCACGGTGTCTCGCGGCCCGGATCGCGACAACTTCATCCAAGGTGTGTCGGGCCAGTTCCTCTTGGCCAAGAAGGTCGAAGTCGCCCGAACCCTCCAACGCGAGGAAGTCCGGCAGGCGCTCCGGTCCAATCCCCATGTCTCGCGCTGCGTGCAGCACGCGGTCGTACAGCCTGGGAAACTGACGGGTGTCGACGGACATCTCCGCGAAGAATCGCCACTCATGCGCGCCCGAGTGGGACAGCGAACCGTCGAGGTTCTTCATCTTGCTGGTGATGGACCCCGGCGACCGCTTGAACAGGCTGGACAACGTGTGCACGATCGGTGGCGCCTGGTCGGTTGACCCTCCGCGGTAGCGGTGCGGATCAACCAGCCGGAAGAGCCCGTAGCACAAGATGACCTCCACAGGCGTGAACGGCTCCTGACGAGGCCTCGGTTGTCGTAGCAAGACCCTGCTCCACTGCGACCGCGCCTGCGCTTCCGTGAGGTCGACAAGATCGCTCAGCGATCGCACGGCGCGAGATTAGCTTCTCCGTGTCTTGCGGGTGCCTCCCCGCCGGCTCGACTGTAGGCGCGAGACCGTGCCATGTGGTGGCCCCCGTCGGGGTCGGCCCGCAGGGAATCTCGAGCGGCGATGCACGGCGAAGCGGACCGGGCTTCGTCATCGAGTGGGCCAAGCAGCGCCGTCGCCCTGACCGACCAAGGCGGTCAGACGGCGTGTGCCTGGCGAACTATGCTCGCCTCATCAGCGCGACTGACATAGATGCCACCGACTTGCAGCGCCTTCGCTCAGGTGCCAGGGCCCTCGTCGGTGCGGACCTCGTCGGCGCTGACCTCACCCGCATGGACTTCACCGACGTGGACCTCCGCAGGGCGAATCTCACCAAGGCGGACCTCTTCGGGGCGAAACTCGTCAGGGCAAGCCTTGATGAGGCGAACTTCACCGAGGCGGTCCTGACCAGCGCTGACCTCTCCGGCTCGCACCTTTCCGGCGCCACCCTCACCGATACCGACCTCGCCGACGCCGACCTAGCCGAAGCGAATCTTGCCGGGGCGAATCTCGCTGGTGCCGACCTGTCTGGCGCGCGCCTTACCGGGGCGAACCTCACCGGCGCCGACCTCTCCGGCGCCGACCTCTATGGGGCGGATCTCGCCGGCGCCGACCTCACCGGGGCCGACCTCTCTAGGACGGTCCTCACCGGCACTAACTTCGCTGGCGCGAAGCACGACTACCACGCGCCCAAGCCGCCACCCCTTGGGAATCCACCGCCACGGTCCACGGCCGGCAAGGTTCTCAAGCTGAAGGGAAACGTCGGTCCGTTGGCACCCGCCTCGCCGACCTGCGAGGGCTGACTGCACGGCTTCCTGGACTTGGTCGGCAACGGCCTCGGGATCCTCGTGCTCCCAGAAGCGCAGCACCGTCCACCCGGCCTGCTGGAGGTATGCGGTGGTCTCGTTGTCGCGCTCGATGTTGCGCGCGATCTTGTCCGCCCAGTACTGGGAGTTTGTGGCTGGCTGGGTGTGGTGGTCGGGGCATCCGTGCCAATAGCAGCCGTCGACGAACACGGCGATGTGGGTCTTGCGCAGGACTAGGTCGGCGGTGCGGGCCAGTTCCGGCTGGGGCCGCGCCGACACCCGGAACCTGATGCCTCGTCGATGCACGGCGGAGCGCACCGCCATCTCGGGCTTGGTGTCGCGGCTGCGGTTGCCCTGCATCGACTTGCGGGTCGAAGGCGACGAAGCCCATGACTCGTTCCCCGAGTCCGCTCCCACACACCGGACCGTAACGGCCGAGCGCCGCCCGCGCCGGCCCCAGCCGTCCGCAAGCCGCTGGACTGTCTGGCTACAGGACTACCCGGCAACTGCAACCATCTGACAGCCTTGTTGCTGGCGGTCTTCGTCGGCGGTCTGGGAGTAGACAGGTTCTACTTGGGCTCACCGGCCTGGGAGTTCTGAAGCTGGTTACTCTCGGCGGTCTGGGGATTTGGTGGCTGATCGATCTGATCCTGATAGCGACCAAATCGCTTGGTCCAGCAGACGGCTCGGGTTACACCAACTAGCCACCAGTCAGCGGTTGGCCACATCACGCCTGTCTTGCCTGGCCGAGCGCTGGAGCGAGGCACTAGGTCGGCTTCTGATGCCGGAAGTTGCGCCCTAGTTCAGCGACGTATCTTCGACCGAGTCCATCGTGGTGATCCGTGAGCCAGTGGCTCAGCTTGGTCGTGCCTGCCGGAGGCGCGTCGGATGTGAACTGGCCAGCCATCAACTCGTCCACCTCGTCGCGGGTGAGCACAACGTCGCGCACCATCAGGCCCACCAGTCCCGTCATGGCGAGGCCGACCGGCGGGGGCAGGTGCACCAATCGGCTGCGCGCGCCCACGGCGGCGGCGATGGTCTGGATCAGCGTCTCGTAGGAGAAGATCTCTGGCCCCGCCGCGTCGGCAATGGAGTCCTCGTGTTGGGAAGCAGCTGCCACAGCCTGGGCCGCAACGTCTCCGGCGTAGACGGGTCGGACCGGGTAGTCGCCCTTTCCGAACACGGGATAGATCGGGAAGCGCCGCAGCGCCCAGGCCATGTTGTTGAGCAGTAGGTCGCCGGCGCCGAATATAAGGGTGGGCCTGATGATGGCGTGGGGGACTCCGAGGCCCGCCAGTATCTCTTCCACCTGCGCTTTGGCCCTGATGTAAGGCAGGTTTGCCTCCAACGACGCGTTCGACACCGAGAGGTGAACGATCCGCTTGATGCCTGCCTTCTGTGCAGCTTGGAACAGGATCCTGCTGTTCTCGACGGCGTGGTCGAAGGTGATCGGCCCACGCGGGAACCGGATCCAGTAGGTGTTGTAGAGCACGCCGGCGCCGCGCATCGAGTTGCACAGGCTGTCCGGCTCTGAGAAGTCCAGAGGGGACGCGGCCACCTTGCCGCCAAAGTCGTTGCGGATATCGGGGTGGCGGGTCAGTGTTCTGACGCCGACACCCTGGTCGATCAGACGTCGTGCGATGTATCCACCCGTGTAGCTGAAAGCGCCGGTGACGACGGCCAGATCTGGATGCTCGATGTCTACGCGAACATCTGTCCGGGGGTCTGTTGACATGCAGTCGGCCTTCTGGTCACAGGTCTACTACAACATCAACTATATCCGAATATATCACAATAAAATGAATGTCAGTGCTGACTATGAAGTTCTGAGGACGGCGATCATCTTAGTGGGCAGCCTCGCGAGCGCTGCGACACGGCACGTGCCCAAGCGGCGCTTACTCAGGATGTCTCCACTGTCGGGCAGGCGGGATTTGAACCCACGACCTCCTCGTCCCGAACGAGGCGCGCTACCAAGCTGCGCCACTGCCCGTGTGCAGCGCCCGAGATGCTAGCCGGGGTCGGCGCCGGCCACGCCTTCAGGCAGGCGCGGCGGCGTCGGCCAGGGTGGATGCCACCAGGCGGGCCAGGCGCATCGGGTCGATGGGCTTGACCAGCCACCCGTCGGCGGTGCTGCTACGGGCCAGGAACTCGTCGGCGTCGCGGTCGAGCAGCATGATCACCGGCCGGCGCTCGAGCCGGCCCATGTCCTCCTCCTGACGGATGGCCAGGCATGCCGCCATCCCTCCCATGTTGCCGACCTGCAGGTCGAGCAGCACCAGATGAGGCTCGACCAGCTCGATCGCAGCGAGCGTGTCCGCTCCTCGCCTCACCCTGTGCAGCCGGTGGTCGCCGCCCAGCGCCGCCTCGCACTGCTCCGCGACCCAGTCGGCGTCGGTCACCAGCAACACCTCGGGCACGGCGGGGATGGTACCGCGTCGCGGCCGGTCCGAACCCCCCGCCTGGCGCCCCGAGCTGCCGGTTGTTCCTGCGGTGGGCCGTCCCGGACCGTCCCGACCGCAGCCCGTTCCGGCCCTCCCGGCCGCGCTGTGTCACGGGGGCCGGGTATCCTCCCGCCCATGCTGGACATCGATTCATTCCGCCGCGATGCAGACGGCAACGCAGAGTCATACCACCTGCTTCGTCCCACCGGCGAACTCGATGCCTACACCGTGGCCCACTTCCGCGAGGCGCTGGCCGAGCACGCCACCTCGGGGCGCCTCGTGGTGGATCTCTGCGGCGTGCCCTTCATCGACTCTGCCGGTCTCGGTGCGCTCATCGGCGGGATCCGCCGCGTCCGCGAGAACGAGGGCCGGGTCGTGGTGTACTGCAACGGCGCCACGCTGATCCGCCTGCTGCACACCACCGGCTTCAACCGCATCGTGCCCGTGGAAGAGACCCTCGAAGGTGCTGTCAGCGCACTCGACCGGGATCCCGGCGCCTAGAGGCGGCGACGGCTCCCATTCTTACTGCACTGTTCGATGAGGCTCACTAGGCGGGTCGCGGGCTGCGTTGCGCTGGTGCTTGGTGCCGTGCTGGCGTTGAGCCTGCCGGCCTCGGCCGCAGCCTCCGGCACCGGGAGCCTCGCCGCCGAGGCAGGGCCGGGCGTGTTCGACGTGGTGGAAGTGTCGGGCTATCTCGATCCGATCATGGCCGACTTCATCGAGCGGTCCATCGACAAGGCCCTCGCCGACGGCTCGCTCGGCCTGGTGCTGCAGGTCAACAGCTCCCGAGCAACCGTCGGCGACGAACGGCTCCGCGAGCTGGCCGCTCGCATCCGGGACTCCGACGTGCCCGTCACTGTGTGGGTCGGCCCGTCGGGCGCAGTGGCCACCGGAGGCGTGGGCCAGCTCGCCGGCCTGGTGAGCGACCTGGCCTTGGCCCCCGGCTCCGAGCTGGGCGAGCTCGGCCCGCTGATCCTGCTGCCCGAGGACTTGACCGAGCCCTTCGCACAGTCCTATCCCCGCCTGCGCTCCCAGACGGTCTCCTCGGCGGAGGCCATAGAGCTTGGTCTGGCTCGGGAGGCCCCGACCCTGCCGTTCTTCGTGCTCGACCTGCCCGGCTTCGAGACCGAGATCGACACGGCCGGCGACGAGCCGTCGCGGATCCCGGTGACCCGGGTCCGTTTCGCCAAACTCGCACTGCTCGACCAGTTCATGCACGTCGCGGCCAGTCCCGCGGTGGCCTACCTGCTGTTCCTCGTGGGCGCCGGACTGCTCGTCTTCGAGCTCTACACCGCAGGCGTGGGCATCGCCGGGGTTATCGGCGCGGTCACCTTCCTGCTCGGTTGCTACGGGTTGGCGGCGCTGCCGGCGCGGGGCTGGGCTGTGGCTCTGCTGCTAGTGGCCATGTTCGGCTATGCCGTGGACGTCCAGATCGGCGCGCCCAGAGCCTGGACGGTGATCGCGACGGTGTGCCTGGTGGCTGGGTCTCTGACCCTGTTCCAAGGGGAATCGCTGTCATGGATCACCCTGCTGGCGGGGATCGTGGGGGTCGTCGCCGGAATGGTCGCCGGCATGCCTGCGATGGTGCGCACCCGCTTCGGCACGCCGAGGATCGGACGCGACTGGATGATCGGCGCTCTCGGTGTCGCCCGAGACGCCGTGGACCCCGAGGGCGTGGTGGTCATCGACGGCGCTCCCTGGAGGGCCCGGACCCACCGGGCCACACCCATAGCTACGGGCGACCCGGTCCGTGTGATGGCGCTGGAGGGCCTGATCCTCACGGTGGGGCCCGCTGACGCGACGGGCGACCACGACGCGCCGGACGCCAGCCAGCCTTAGTCTCTTGTGTGTTGTCAAGAAAAGCTTTGAGCGGTTTGTCTGTCGGGCTGTTCATGTGGTAGTTCGTCACTGGGAGGAGGCGTGTCGCCTATGAGGTTCGCTTCACGCAATGAGGTTGAGTGGCAGTTGCGAGCCGCTTGCAGAGGACCCCATGCGTCTATGTTCTTCCCGCCTCCCTACTTGGAGAAGCGCGACGAGAAGCGCCAGCGCGAGCTTCGGGCCAAGGACATCTGCGCCTCCTGCTCGGTGCAGCCTGACTGCCTGCAGTACGCGCTCGACATCGGTGAGCAGCACGGCATCTGGGGCGGGCTCAACGAGATCGAGCGGCGCGACCTCCTGTTGCGAACAGCCCGGGCCTGACCTACAGCTCGGGTAGCCGGGGTCCGGCGATGCGCAGATCGTCGCGCCGGCGCGTGACGCCGGTGCTGTCGAGCCGGGCCAGCAGCGCTAGGGCGTACTTGCGGGTGGTGCCCCACGCGTCACGGGCCTCGGCCACCGTGACCCCTTCTGGTTGATCGGCCAGCAGCCGGGCCACCACCCGCGCCGCTTCGGCGATCGCGGTTGCCGCGAAGTGGATGCCGCTGCTCTCGACCAGTCGCCCCTGTCTGACCAGCAGGCGCAGCTCGTCGTTGGGGACGTCGCTGGGAGCGGGCGGCGTGAACGGAGCGGACTCGGCTGCCTTCACGAACGGATGGTCGGCCAGCGGGTCTCCGCCGCCGGCTGGACCGGCCCGCCCCTCGCTGGTGGCGATGCCGTCGACGGTGTCGATCACGGCCCGCTCGAAGTCGTCCAGCCCGGCCAGATCGAGTCCGAGCGGTCCGGCCGCGGCCACGGCCTCGGCCAGCCGTCGCGTGGTCCGCTCCAAGTGCTCTGGCGCCACCGCCCACCGGCCCAGATCAGGAGGGCGGGCGGTGCCGGTCAGCCTCTCCAGGCGCTCTGCGTCTATGCGGCCCCGCTCGGCGACGACCCGTTCCACCGAGCGGTCGGGCCGGGCCCTGGCCGCGGGCAGCACCGGCTCGACGTCGAGCACCTCGCCGCCTCCCACCGTCTCCATGCGCCCCGACTCGCGCAGGATGAAGCGGTCCCCCATGCACAGCGGCAACCGCAGGGGCAGGTGCAGCCGGACGAGCCCCGTCCGCCCCGGCTCGATGGCCGCCGGCCCCAGCACCCGCAACCGCACCGGGTGCTCGCCCGAGCCGATGTAGGCCACGTAGGCGCCCCGCCGGGTGACCGGATGGTCGAGCGAGGCCAGCACGGACAGCTCCGCGTCGATCCTGTCGGCGGCGTGCCACTGCTCGGCCCGCACCACCGCGTCTCCCCGGGCCACGTCGCGGTGGCCCGCCCCGACGATGTTGACCGCCACCCGGTTGCCCGGCCCGATCCGGTCGCACTGCCGGTGCAGGCTCTGCAGGGCTCGAACCCTCACGCTGCGGCCGGCGGGCAGCACGGCCACGGTGTCGTCGGCCGCGAGCCTCCCGCCGGTGAGGGTGCCGGTAACCACGGTGCCCGAGCCCCTGATGGCGAAGGCTCGGTCCACCCACAGCCGGGGCCGGGCCCGGTCGGCCGCGGTGGGGGTGACGGCCAGCAGGCGGTCCAGCGCCCCGATGAGCGCGTCGATGCCGGTCCCGGTCACCGCGTCGGTGGCCACGATCGGCGCGTCGGCCAGGAAAGTGCCCGCGACGTGCTCGGCCACGTCGAGGCGGGCCAGCTCCACCAGGTCGTCGTCGGCCTCGTCCGCCTTGGTGAGCGTCACCAGGCCGTGGCGCAGGCCGAGCAGTTGCAGGATGCGCAGGTGCTCCTCGGACTGCGGCTTCCATCCCTCGCTGACGTCCACCACGAACACGCAGGCGTCCACGCCGCTCACACCGGCCAGCATGTTCTTGAGGAAGCGGACGTGGCCGGGCACGTCGATGAAGGCGATCTGCCTTCCCGATGGCAGCGGCATCGACGCGAAACCCAAGTCGATGGTGAGGCCGCGCTCCTTCTCCTCGGCCAGGCGGTCGGGGTCGGTGCCGGTGAGGGCCCGCACCAGCGTGCTCTTGCCGTGGTCGACGTGGCCGGCGGTGGCGACTACGTGCATCGGCGGGTCGCGGCGAGCAGGCATACCTGCTTCACGACTTGCTTGCGACCTGGCGCAGGGCCGCAGCCACCTCGGCGTCGTCGTCGGGATGCACGGTGCGCAGATCCACGACGGTGGCGCCGTCGATGACCCGGGCGATGATCGGCCGCGGGCGCGACCTCAACTCGCTCGCGTGGTCACCGGCCACGGCTATGCCCACCGACTCGATCTCGACGCCGGGCAGGGTGCCGCCTCCGGGTGTGGCCGCGGTGGCTACCGCATCCAGGCCGTCGTAGCCGCCGAGGCGCTCACTGAGCTGTGCGGGCCCGATCGCGGCCATGCGCCAGAAGTCGATGGCATCGCCGTCGTGGCGCAGATAGGCCACGGCGGTTTGCTGGAGCGCGGCCAGTACCAGCGAGCCGGGCCGCAGAGCCCGGGCCAGCCGATGGCGGCGGCAGGCCTCGACCAGATCAGCCCGCCCGGCGATGATGCCGGCCTGGGGCCCGCCCAGGAGCTTGTCGCCGGAGAACGTCACCAGCGCCGCGCCCGCCTCGAGCGTCTGGCGGGCGGCTGGCTCCCGGTCCAGCCACGGCGGTGGCCCGCTGTCCAGCCACGGGCATCGGCTGTCGAGCAGCCCCGAGCCAATGTCGGCCACGAGCGGCGGGCCGAGGTCGGCCAACTCGGCGGGCCGCGGCGCCTCCGTGTAACCCACGACGCGGAAGTTGGACTGGTGCACCTGCACCACAGCCGCCACGTCGTTGGTGGGATCGGCCACGGCCGTGGCGAAGTCGGCCCGGCGGGTGCGATTGGTCGTCCCGACCTCGACCAGCCTTGCACCCGACCAGGCCATCACGTCGGGAACCCTGAAGCCGCCGCCGATCTCCACCAGCTCACCTCTCGATACGACCACGTCGCGGCCCTCGGCCAGCGCGGCCAGCACCAGCATGACCGCGGCAGCACAGTTGTTCACGGCCATCGCCGCCTCAGCCCCGCAGGCCCGGGCCAGCAGCGCCGGCGCGCCGGTCTGGCGCTCGCCGCGCTCGCCGGTGTCGAGATCCAGTTCCAGGTTCGAATAGTCGGCGCTCTGGCTCCAGGCCAGCGGCGCCCGGCCCAGGTTGGTGTGCAGCAGCACGCCCGTCCCGTTGATCACCGGCGTCAGCATCCGTCTGCGGATGCGGTGAGCCCGCTCCGCGGCCGAGTCAGGATCGCCGGCCGCGACCGCGGCGCGGGCTGCGTCCACCCGCAGGGGATGGGGCAGGTCGATGCCGGCCAGCGAGCGGGCTAGCCGGTCGACTGAGGGCGGTCGATCCTGGGGCGGCACGTCTCAGTCAGGCTACGCCTTGCCCCAGAGGCCGAGCGGATGGGCCGCACTTGGCAAGGGTCTTGCTGGGCGCTGAGCGAGGCCGTGGCCCGAGCGGCCCGTGAGCGCAGCGAACAAGAGCGGGAAACCAGAGGGCTGGGCTCGAACGCCCATACGCTGGTGCCGTGTTCATCGTGCTGCTCCTAGCGCTGCTGTGCGTGCCGCTGCTGGAGCTGTATGTGATCATCCAGGTGGCCGACGGGGTGGGGACCGGCCAGACCATCCTGCTGTTGATAGCCGTGTCGGTGGTGGGGGCTTGGATGGTGCGCCGGTCCGGGCTGGGCGTGCTCAACCAGATCCGCGCCCGCCTGTCCCGCGGCGAGCTGCCGGCCGGGGAACTGGTGGACGGGATGCTGATCCTCGTCGCGGGCGCGTTGATGCTCACGCCCGGTTTCCTCACCGACGCGGTGGGGCTGCTGCTGCTGTTCCCGCCCACCCGGCTGGTGGTGCGGTCGCTGCTGATGCGCCACTTCACCAAGAAGATCACCGTCGGGGGATGGTCGGCGGGACCCGGCGGACGGGGCGGTTTCGGCTACGGCTCGGGTGGCGGTTACACCTGGCCCCGCGGGCCGGGCGGGTCCGACTCTGGCGGACCGGATGTACGCGATGTGAACGAGGTGCGCGAGGTTCGCGACGGCCAACAGGGCAGGGAGGACCCAGATGGAGATTGACCCCGGCGTGACGGCCGCCATCGACGAGGTGCTCACCACCACCCGCGCGGTACGACGGCGCCTCGACCTCGAGCGCGACGTGAACGACGAGATCATCCTGGAGTGCATCGACATCGCCGAGCAGGCGCCCACCGGAGGCAACCAGGGCAGTCGGCGCTGGCTCATCGTGCGCGATCCCGAGCTCAAGCAGGGCCTGGCCCAGCTGTATCGCGGTGTGATCGGCGACCGCCTGATCGAGGCGCGCGACCGTCTGGCCGGCACCGGGGATCCACGGGAGCGGGCGATGGCCTCCTCGGCCCATCTGGCCGAGCATCTGGGCGAGGTGCCGGCCATCGTCATCCCGGTGATACTGGGGCGCCACGACGGCAGCGGCCGCCCCGGACTGTTCGACTCGGTGATCCAGAGCGGCTGGAGCTTCTGTCTGGCTCTGCGGGCCAGGGGCCTGGGCACGGCCTGGACCACCGCGGGACTGGCCAAGGCCCCCGAGATCAAAGAACTGCTCGGCATCCCCGACGACGTGACCGAGATCGCCATGTTCCCAGTGGCCTGGACCGTAGGCACCGACTTCAAGCCCGCACGGCGGCACCCGGCCCGCGAGATCGCCTACTTCAACGGCTACGCCCGCACCTACGAGCGGGGACCCAGCGATCCGGTGTGCATGGCTGACGGTCCCGGCACTGTCGCCGAAGCGGATATAGGGGCCGATCCGGCCGTGGTGTGGGCACGGGTCACCGACATCAACCTGCCGGCCGAGTTCTCCGAGGAGTTCGTGGGCGCCGAATGGCAGGACGGCCATGACGGGCCGGCTCTGGGCGCCTGCTTCGTGGGCCGGAACACCCATCCGGGCCGGGGGGACTGGGAGGTCTCGTGCTTCGTGGACGTCTTCGAGGAGCAGTCCGCGTTCGGTTGGTGCACCAGTGACATCGACAACCCCGGCGCTCGCTGGCGCTTCGAGTTCGAGCCCATCGTGGGCGGCACCCGCCTGCGCTTCCGGGCTGTCATGGGGCCGGGGCCGTCGGGACTTGACGCCATCATCACAGCCCGCCCCGATCTGGAGCCCCGCATCATTGCTCGCCGCATCGACGAGCACCGGGCCAACATGCAGCGGGTGGTGGAGGGGATCAAGGAGCACCTCGAGCAGGCGCCCGCGGGATCCTGACCGTGCTCCACCCTCAGAGCGACCGGGTGTGAACAGCCCATGAGGACTTCGGTCCAGATCACCGCCGACGCCGCTTCGTGGCCCGAGTTGGTCGACTTCGTGGTCG
The DNA here is from genome assembly GCA_965219165.1 of Candidatus Aldehydirespirator sp. GTDB lineage: Bacteria > Actinomycetota > Acidimicrobiia > Acidimicrobiales > Aldehydirespiratoraceae > Aldehydirespirator. Next base: position 658,953 of record CBDCMW010000002.1, read on the forward strand.
GGGCGGAGGCCCTGGGCGTGGACGCGGTGTGGGTGGCCGAGGCATGGGGGTCCGACGCGGCGTCGCCGCTGGGCTACCTCGCGGCTCGAACGGATCGGGTGACGCTGGGTGCGTCCGTGTTCCAGGTGGGGACCCGCTCCGCGGTAATGACGGCCCAGACCGCGCTGACGCTCAACGAGCTGTCGCAGGGGCGGTTCGTGCTGGGCCTGGGTGTGTCGGGCCCGCAGGTGATCGAGGGCCTGCACGGGGTCGGCTTCGCCGATCCGGTGGGCCGCATGGCGGAGACGCTCGACGTGATAGCGCAGGCCTTCGCCGGTGAGCGCATCGCCTACGAGGGCCGTCATCTGCAGCTTCCCCTGCCCGGCGGGGACGGGAAGTCGTTGCGCCTGTCGATCCGTGCCGAGACGGCCCCGCCTGTCTATCTGGCCTCGATGCTGCCGAGGATGCTGGCACTGACCGGCGAGCGGGCCGACGGCTGGCTCGGCACCAGCTTCGTTCCCGAGGGCGCCCCCGACGCCTACTTCCGGCATCTACGAGCGGGTGCAGCCCGCGCTGGACGGACGCTGGCCGACATCGACGTGTGCCAGGGCGCCGAGGTTGCCTTCGCTGACGACGAGGCCGAGCTGGCTGACATGATCGACGCCCGCCGGGGCGGGCTGGCCTTCAGCCTGGGCGGGATGGGCTCGGCCGGCTCGAACTTCTACAACTCGGCCTACTCCCGCCAGGGCTTTGCCGAGGTGGCGGCCGAGTCGCAGAGCTTGTGGCTGGCCGGAGATCGCAGGGCTGCCGCGGCGGCGATCCCCGACGAGATGGTGCTAGCCACCACCCTCGTCGGCACCGTCGAGATGGTGCGCGACCGCTTGGCCGCATGGGCCGCCGCCGGGGTCGACACCGTGCGCCTGTACCCGGCGGGCGACACCGTCACCGACCGCCTCGACACCCTGGGCCGAGCCCTCGACCTGGTCCGCTAGGGCTGAGGACTTCGGCCCGCCGCGGTAGCAAGTGCTGGAGGGTGCCCGGCCGCGGATCGATGCCCTGACATACTGGGACCCGGTGCGAGATGGCGAGTGACCAAGGTCCGAGGACGGCGATGACGATGCCGCTCGCGTTGGCGGTGGCCCGGCGGGCGCTGGTGATCGCCATCGTGGCGCTGCTGGCCGCCATCGTGGCGGTGGTGGTTGCGTTCTTGGACGGCGCCGGCAGTGATCCGGCTTCCAGCACTGCCTCCGAACAGGCGCCGGCCGACGCGGCCGCGGCTCGGGCTGAGGCCGAGGAGGCTGCCGCCATTGCCGGCGCGTCCGTTGCGAGGGCCGAGGAGGCTGCCGCTATGGCCCAAGAGGCTGCCGTCATGGCTGGCGCTTCCGCCGTCAGGGCCGAGGAGGCTGCCGCCATGGCCTACGAGGCTGCGGTTACGGCCGACGCGTCCGCTGCCCAGGCAGCAGCTGCGGCTCAGACTGAGGCTGATGGGGCCACCACCGAGGAGGCCTCTGCCACCGGGACAGCTACCGAGGACACCGACGCAACCGGCGACGAGCCCGAGGCGGCGTCGGTGGATGGAGCCGATGATGCGCCTGGAGATGGGCCCGAGCAGGCGCCGGTGGACGCGACCGTTCCCCTTCCCGGCGACCCCTACGAGTTCGGCCCGTCGTCGGGCGCCGGGCTCGCAGTGGTCGGCGTCTCGTTCGACAGCGGGCTGAATGTCCGCGACGTCCCCAACGGCGAGATCATCGCCCGGCTGGACAACCTGATGGACGGGGTGCGCGATCCTGTCCTCCTCGTGCGCGGAGCGGACTCCGATGAGATCGTCGCCAGGCTCGACCTGAACCAGGGGGTCGTCGCCACCGGCAACACCCGCAAGCTGCCGACGACTATCTGGCACGAGCTGCGGGTTGGGGACATCGTGGGCTGGGCGAGCAGCGCCTATCTCGCGCCGCTGGGATCGAGCCGTGACGCCACGGCTGAAGTAGTGGAGGCGCTGGGCGGGACCCCGACAGCCGACACTCTGCGCGACCTCGGACTGAAGGTCTCCGAAGTGTTCGCATCCAGTGGCGAGGTGCAGTCGCGAATAGCGGTGTCATCCCAGCCGGGCGTGTTCGAGGCTGTGGGGGACGTCACGCTCGACGTGCTCGGCCTGCCCGACGACTCCGTCCGGGGCTACCGGATCAACGTCACGGCCGACGCAGGCGCGGACGACTGGATGCAGGACGACCCGGGGCCGTTCACACTCCGATCCGTCAGCGCCACCCCGATTTGCGACAGCCATCGAGGCGTCAGCGAAGAAGGCCTCTGCAACTAGAGGTGACAGCAGAGGTCGGCGTCCGGCTAGGGGGATTCGATGATTCCTGCTCACGGTGATCGGCGCGTGGACGACCCGTGGGGGGCCATCGAGGCCTGCTACGAGGCAGGCTGGACCGACGGCCTGCCTGTGGTGCCGCCGACCGAGCCACTGGTCGAGGCGATGCTGGCCGGCGGGGTATGGGCCGCGGACGGGGTTCTGCTCGACGATCCGTGGCGGGGACTGGCCGTCACTGCCCGCAAGGCCGCGGTCAACGCGGTGATGGCGGGCTGCCGGCCCGAGTACTTCCCGGTAGTGGGCGCGGCGCTTCAGGCCATGAGCGCGCCCGAGTTCGGGCTGCACGCGGTTGCGGCCAGCACCGGCGGAGCCGCAGTGCTGATCGCCGTCAACGGACCCATCCGCGACGAGATCGGGATCCATTGCAAGGAGAACCTCTTCGGCCCCGGGTTCCGGGCCAACGCCACCATCGGCCGCACCGTCCGGCTGGTGCTGCGCAACTGCCTCGTAGCCATCCCCGGAGCGCTGGACAAGAGCACGCAGGGGTGGCCCGGCAAGTACGCCGTTTGCTTCGCCGAGGACGAGGCGTCCTGCCCTTGGGAGCCGTTCCACGTCTCCCGGGGCTACCGGGCGTCTCAGAGCACGGTCACGATCATGGCCGCAGAGTCCGGCCACAACGTCCTCAACCACGCCTCCTCCGAGGTCGCCGAGCTGCTGGGAACGTTCGTCGATGCGATGGCGGCTTTCGGCTCGCTGAGCTCGGGCCGCTCGCTGATCGTGTTCGCACCCGAGCATGCCCGCAAGATCGCGGCCTCGGGATGGAGCCGGTCCCAGGTCCAGGAGTACCTGTTCGAGCACTCGGCCCGCTCCTTCGCCGACGTCAAGCGGGGCGGCAAGGTCGAGCCGGCCGGCTTCGTCGAGGGATTCGATCCGGTGTGGTGGATGGCGTCGGACCCGACGGTCCATCCCGGCGACGAGGACATCCTGGTGCGGCGGGGGACCTGCCCGGACGACATCGCGCTCATGGTGGGCGGCGGCGACGCCGGCGGGCACTCGGCCTTCTTCCCGACATGGAGCCGGGGCCGCAGCGTCCCGCTGGTCACTCAGGAGATAACTTCCCCATGACGGTCACGAGGGTCACGCCACGAAACTTCGGAGGTTGACTAGCACATGACAGTCACGAGGGTCACGCCACGAAACTTCGGAGGTTGACTAGCACATGACAGTCACGCTCATCGATCCGACCCTCGGCCCGTCCGGTGACAGCGACCGGATGCTCGCGGCCCGGCCCGCCAACCTCGACGGGGCCGTGCTCGGATTGGTCAACAACGGCAAGGCCCGCGGCCGCGAGATCCTTCAGCGGGTGGCGGAGAACCTCACGGCCAGACACCGCATCGGTGGCACCATCCTGGTCACCAAACCCGACTCCAGCTTCCCTGCCACTCCGGCGGACGTCGAGATGCTGGCCGCCGACGCCACGGCCATCATCGCGGCGATCGGCGATTGAGGCAGCTGCTCGTCGGGCAGTGTGCTCGACGCCGTTCGATTCGAGGAGCTCGGCCTGCCCGCGGCCGCGATCCTGACCGAGCCGTTCCGAACAACCGGACTGGTGATGGCCGAGCTCCAGGGGTTCGCCCGCTACCCGTTCGCCACCGTCCCGCACCCGGTGGCCAGCCTCTCGGCCGAGCAGGTGACGGCGCTGGCCGACGCGGTCACTCCCGCGGTCGAGCGGCTTCTCGTCGGCGGGGCGGGCCCCGTCGGATCGGGCGCGGCCGCGATCGGCACCGCGGTCGCGTCGTCGAGTCTTGACGATGTTGTGGAGGCCCTCGCCGAAGGGCTGCGCGCCGACCGCGCCGACCTCTCCGCGGTGCGGTCGGGCAGCCGGATCACCTTCAGGCTCCACATCCCCGACGAGGCATGCGCCGAGTGCGTCATGCCCTCATCGATGCTGGTGCCCATACTGCAGCGCCGCGTCGACGACGAGCTGGGCCCCGGATTGGTGGTAGTCCTCGACGATCCGCGGGACCACGCGACATGAAGCCGTCAGGCAAGCCTGGAGGCGCCGGCAGGTAGCTGGCCTCGGGTCAGCCCTCGTCGGCGTCCACGGTGTCCAGGGCGTCGGCGGTGTCCAGGGCGTCCACGGCGTCGGCGGTGTTTAGGGCGTCCGCGGTGTCCAGGGCGTCCAGCGCGGCCACGGCGGCGTCGAGCATCCGGGCGCTGCAACCGGCCATCTCCACCGGTGGTACGTGCTCCTCCGACAGAGCCCGGGCCACAGACTTGAAGGCCTCGGCCGCCGCGCCGCCGCTCAGCACTGCGGGCTCGCCCGTGTCGAAGCCGTTGGCCACCGCAGCCTCGAGGGGAATGCACCCCAGCAGCGGCACCCCGACTTCGGCGGCGAGGGCCTCGCCTCCTCCCGCGCCGAACACGGCATGATGCTCGCCGTCGGGCGTGGCCAGATAACTCATATTCTCGATCACGCCCACGATGCGCAGATAGTTCTTGCGGCCCATGTCCACCACCCTGGCCGCCACCTTCTGGGCGGCCGTCGCCGGGGTGGTGACGACGATCATCTCGGCTCTCGGCAGCATCCTGGCCAGGCCCATCTGCACGTCACCGGTGCCCGGCGGCATGTCGATAAGCAGGTAGTCGAGGTCGTCGCTCCAGCGGACGTCCTCGCAGAAGTGCTGCACCGCCCGGTTGAGCATCAGCCCCCGCCACATCAGCGCCGAGTCCTCCCGGTCCACCAGGAATCCCATCGACACCACATCGACGCGGCCCTCACCGATCGCCCGTGTGATCGGCACGATCTTGCCGTCGAGGGAGTGGAGCTCGCCGTCCACGCCCAGCATCCGGGGAACCGAGTAGCCCCAGATGTCGGCGTCCATCACTCCCACGTTGAACCCTTCCGCGGCCAGGGCCGCGGCCAGGTTGGTGGTGACTGTGGACTTGCCCACGCCGCCCTTGCCGCTGGCCACCATCAGCACCTTGGTGGTGGGCGGGATGGCCGTGTCGGGAGCACGCTGCGACACGTTCAAGCGGGCCTTGGCCATGGCTGAGGCCTTCTCGTCCGCGGTCAGCTCGGCCCACACGATGCGCACCCTGGTCACGCCGGGCAGCGATTCCAGCCGGGCCTTGACGTCCCGCTGGATCTGGGCCCGCAGCGGGCAGCCCGAGGTGGTGAGGGCGATCTCGACCCGCACCAGCCCGTCGTCGGACACGTGCGCGCCGCGGGCCATGCCCAGCTCCACCAGGTTGCTGCCCAGCTCGGGATCGACCACGCCCCGCATCAACTCCATCACGGCCTCGGCCGTGGGCGCGGTCGTGGTCACGACCCGATGCTACCGTGGTGCCTGCCGGGCCGATCCGGCGCCATCAGTAGCAGCGCCGGTCACCGGTCGCTAGGTTGGACCCAATTCACTTGCCCGCACCTACCAGCGCACGGGGAGCCACCATGATCACACTCACCGAGAAGGCATCGGCCAAGGTATTGGCGCTCATCGAGGCTGAGGGAGAGGACGACCTCGCCCTGCGCGTGGCGGTGCGCCCCGGCGGATGCTCGGGCTTCTCCTACGAGATGTACTTCGACACGGATGTGATCGAGGGCGATACCAAGGCGTCGTTCGGCGATGTCCAGGTGGTGGTGGACCCGTCGTCGGCCATGCTGCTCGACGGCGCCACGCTGGACTACTCCGACGGGCTGCAGCAGGCCGGGTTCTCGATCGACAACCCCAACGCCCAGAGCAGCTGCGGCTGCGGCCAGAGCTTCAGCTAGCCCCCGCGGGCCCATCTCGTCGGGCCGGCCGGGCCGCGCGGCCCGGATCCGAAATCGATGACGCTTCCGCCCTCTGAGGCTCAAGGCTCCCACGAAGCTCGTCGGGAGGGCTTCGAGATCGTGGTGGACGGCGCGGCGGTGGCGGTGGCTGATGATGGGCTGACCCTGCTGGATGTGCTGCGCGAGCAGCTGGGGGTGCGCTCGGTGAAGGATGGGTGCAGCCCGCAGGGCCAGTGCGGCTGTTGCACGGTGCTGGTTGACGGGCAGCCCAGAGTGGCCTGCGTCACCCCGGCCCGGCGGGTGAAGGGCCGCACCATCACCACCCTCGAGGGCCTCGATGCCGAGGTGCGCGACGGCTGGGCTCGAGCCTTCGCGGCCACTGGGGGCAGCCAGTGCGGGTTCTGCACCCCCGGGATCATCTGTCGCTTCGCCGGTCTGCACGCCAAGGGTGCCGACCACGGCGACCGTGATGTCGCGGCCCGCGCTCTGGCCGCTCATCTGTGCCGCTGCACCGGCTGGCAGCCCATCCTCGACGCCTGGCAGGCCTACCCCAGCACGGGGGCAGGGCCTGCCGCCACTGACCGGCTCTCCCACCCGGACCGACGGACCGACGCCGACTTGCGGGCCAGCATCGAGGGGCGGTCGCCGCAGTCCACCGGTCCTCATGTGGCTCTCGGGGCTGGCGGCTTCGCTGATGACACCGCGCCAGCCGGTGCTCTGGTGGCGGTGCGAGCCGGCGAGGACTGCGAATCCGCTGACGAGCACGGCTGGGTGGTGGCCGAGACCCCGGCCGAGGCTCGGCGGCTGGCCGGCCGCGTGCCGGGCCGGCGCACCACCGCGAGCTGGGACCCGCCGCTGGAGGTCCCGCCGGGCGACTGGGCCGTCACCCTTCGCACCAGCTGGACCGATCCCGGCTACCTGGAGACCGACGCGGCCTGGTGCGAGCCGGGCGGCGAGCCCGCCTCCCCGCTCGGCAACGGCGGTGCGTTCGGGGGGAAGCTGCACTCGCCGGTGGCGCAGGCCGCCCGCCTTCTTGCCGACCGGTACGGCCGGCCGGTGCGAGTGCTGTGGTCGCGCCCCGACGCGGCCGCGCTCGGGCCCAAGCGGCCGCCGATCGCCGCGGGCGTTCGGTCCGACGGCACCGGAGAGATGGTCGTGGCCCGCACTCCGGGCATCTGCGAGGCGATCCAGGCTCACGTGCCGGGGCTGATGGTCACCGAGGTCGACCTGCCCGGGCCGCCCACCTCGTCGCAGGTGCGAGGCGCGGGCTGGGCGGAGGCCGCGGTGCTGCTGGCCGCGGCCCGCGGCGAGACGGGCTGGGTCACGGGTCCCGGCGGCGGATCGGCTGTCGCCGCAGTCCAGTCCGACGGCTCGATCACCGTGCGGGTGAGGGCGGGTCGAACCCTCGATGAGACCGTTCTGCGCTCCTATTGCACGGGCGCAGCCCACATGGCCTACTCGTGGGTGACCAGCGAGTCCCTCGGCGTCGATCCCGACGGCACCGTCCACGATCTCACCGTCCGGTCCTTCGGGATCGTCAGCGCAGCCAAGATGCCCCGCGTGCTGGTCGAGATCGTCGACGACGGCTCCGAGCCTGTCAACGGCAGCGATGCCGTGTTCGCCGCGGTGGCCACCGCAGTGTGGATCGACCGCGGCACCCCCGCTACCTGGCCCACTGGCCGCTGAGGCCCAGAGGCCGAGCGGATCAGGCGGGTCGCGGGTAGCCGGTCTCGGCTTCCTTGCGGGCCAGCTCCAGGTACTCGTTGGGACCTTCGTCGGTGCGGTTGGCCGCGTCGGAATCGGCTTTCAGGAAGCTGCCCAGCGCCGCGGCCAGGATCCCACTGCCCACCAGCACCGCCACCGGGAACAACACCACCAGCACGATCACCATCACCACCGCTCCGGCCACGACTCCAGCATACGCGCGGGCAGGACCCGCCAGCCGGGAGGCGACATTCTGGGGGTGACAATCGCGACGTCTAGGGGGACGTCGCCGGCCGGGACGGGGCGCGGCGCCGCGTCGCGCACCGGCACCGGCTGGGGCCGCATCGGCGGCAAGTACACGATCCTCGACATGACCGACCTGCGCACGGCCATCATCGACACCGGCCGCGCCGGCTGACCGTGTTCAGCCCGCGAAGACGGCTTCGGTCGTGAAGGTGATGCCCCGTTCGAGGGTCTTGTGCACGGGACAGCGGCGGGCGATGTCGGCGAGGCGGGTCCGCTGGTCGGCGTCGAAGTCGCCCTCGATGAAGATCTGGCTGCGGACCCGGTCGATGTAGCCGGAGGCGTCGGACTCACAGTCGCCGCAGTCGTTGGCGTGGACCCGGTCGTGGGTGTAGCGGGCCGAGACCGAGTGCAGGCTCCAGCCCTTGCGCCGGCAGTACAGCGAGACGGTGATGCAGGTGCACGCCGCTACCGATGACAGCAGCAGCTCGTAGGGGTTGGGTCCGGTGTCGGCCCCGCCGACGTCGGAGGGCTCGTCGGCATGCCACACATGGGATCCGGCCCTCAGCTCCACGGAGAACTCGGCGCCGGGCTGGACTTTGATATCGGCGGTGATAGTAGTCATGGCGTCAGGTTAAGGCTGCGGAGACGGCGCCTGTCAGTCGAACTGGCAGCGTCTTGAGCGCTGGGTTTTCCACAGGGGCAAAGAAAAGGGACCCCGTGCGTTCCGGGGTCCCAGACACCTGGGGCGTACGGTCATGTTCAGCCGGAGCCTACTAACCGGAGCCGTCAGGCCGATTCAATGATAGGCAGCTTGTCACCGCGGTTGCAAGCTGTTCGTTCAGATGACGACGATCTGGTTGGTCCAGGGGCGGTTGGTGTGTGTGTGCTTTGCTGTGAGGCCTTGGGCTCGCAAACCCGCCAGCTGGTTGTTGAGGACGTGCATGCCGGGGGTGCTCCCGATGGTGCGGCGCCGGATCGCTGAGATGAGGTCCGCGATCTGGGTCGGCTCTGAGGTCATGGAGTCGACGTAGTGGACTACGGGGTGCAGCGGCAGGTTCTTGGAGGTCACGTAGCTCGCGACGCAGTGGCTGGTGTGGGCGTCGAGACGGTTCTCGGAGCGATCCATGACGACGAGGCCGATCTCGCTGCGGTGCGCGCACTCGACCGCGAAGTGCTCGACGAGCCTTTGCATCTGCATCGGCAGCGAGGTCTTCGTCGCCATCGAGTGATGCATCCTGGCCTTGTCGATGCTCGCGGTGTAGGTGGTGCAGTCGAGGCCTCCGAGGATTCGGATCACCTCCAGCACGAGAGCCTGGTTCTTTCGGTTTCTCCAGCCCTTGGGTGTGAGCAGGTCGGTGGATTTCATCTCCCACCGGTGGGGGCTGCCGCTTCGCGGGAAGTGGTGGGCCTTGGCGCCGGAGACTTGGCGGGTCAGCTTGGGGACCTTCGTTGATGCGATGGAGAACCCTCCGATGACTACCGCTCCGGAGGAGTGGTTGAGTGAGATGGCGCCCGAGTCGTCGAGGTACAGCATTCGGGTGCCTCTCGGGGTGATCGCGGTTGTGTGCATTGGTCGGTTCCTTTGTGACCTGGGGGGAGCCGCATACGCGTATCACACGATTCTTGGATTTCTGGACTAACTACGGTTCCGGATCGTGGAGGGGGCTTCGGGTGAGGTCTAGTTGATGGGGCTGGGGATTCTTTGAGAGTGTGAAGAAAGCGGAACTCGACCCCTTGTGGCCGGGCTGCGGGGCCCGACGAGACGCTTCGGGTCCGGCTGGTGCGGGTGATCGAGGGAGAACGTGCAGTTGCCCGCTGACGCCGACGGAAAGGGTGGCCACGGTGACGACCCGCAACGACGGCAGCGCAGGCGCCAGGCAGCGATGTCCAGGTTCCTTGATCGTCTGGCCGCCCGGCCGGAGCGTTTGGGGCTGTTGCTGTCCGCTCAGGGCCTCTGGCCGGACAGCGCTCCGGCCGGGCTCTCGCCGCGGGCGGTGATCCAGTGCTGCTCGAACCGGTGGCGGGCCAGTGGAGCGGCTGGCTAGCTCGCTCGGCGGCTGGGCTTCCGATGTGACCCAGTGGGCCGGCCGTGGTTGAGCAGTGCGACCTGTGTGACCTGCCGGCATTAGAGGACAGCTTCGTCAGCAGCGGCGAGCCAGCCGCGTGACGCGCCGCCCCGACGGTCGGGAGCATTCGTCGCGGCCGTCGGGGCGGGGTTCGGGGGGAGGTTGAGGGGTTTCGACTCTTTGGGCGGGCTTCTTGTCGTCCGCTTGGCTAGTTGGTGATGACCGGTTCTGGCCGCTCCGTTTCGAGGCCGAGCTTCCACTTGATGTAGTTGGCGGTTGCTCGGCGGGTGGGCACGCGGGTGACGACTTCGTTTCCTGCCATGCAGATGCCTTGCCAGTCGGGGTTGGTCTTCTTCCAGTCGATGTCACGCAGGCCGTCGAGGTCGTCGGTCCAGTGCCCGGCTGCGCCGTTGTGGGCGGCTATGGCGGCGCCTCCTGCGAAACCGAGAGCCCACAGCGACAACGCGTAGGACGACACGTACAGCTGTCGGGCCTCCGGGGGCTTGGTGTCGCCGTCGAGGATGGCTTGCCAGGGCGCCACCAGGCTCGTGAGACGGGTCCAGTAGTCCACCGCGAGGACCTTCATGTCGTCCACTTCCGCTTGGGGGAGCTTGTCGGAGGGGTTGCCCAGGAGTTGGACGTTGGCCTGCTGTAGCCCTGAGAGGGTGGCGAACTTCGTTGAGCGCACCGACAGCGACACGCGTTCCTTGTCGATGCGCTCCTCAAACAGCGGCACCTCCTGGAGGCAGTCCATCGTGATTCCGTTGATCGGCAGCCTGTGGTCAAAGAGGATGTCGAGGGACTTGGAGGTTTTGTGCACCGTGCGGTTGAGGTCCGAGAAGATTTGCTGGCTGCGCTCAAGCCCGCCGTCGGGCAGCACGACGACCGAGATCGTGTCCTGGGCTAGCTCGGGGCCGTGCTTCAGCGCTTCTTCGATACCAGCAACGCGGTGCTGGCCGTCGTTGATGACGTACTTCGCCTCCAAGGGCAGCACCAGGGTGCCGACGTCGGCGCCCTCCTCGGCGGGGGTGAAATCGACGGCTGAGTCAACCGAGACGGTGATCGCTGAGAAGATGTAGTCCTCGGGCCCAGGATGTGGCCTATAGGGGGCGTCTCGCCGTCAGTTCCGCGGTTTGCGATACTGCAGCCCATGACCTCTCCCGCGGCCACCTACGAGCGCGACGGGCACGTCGCCACCATCACCTACAACCGGCCCGAGGCCCTCAACGCCGTCAACGGGGCCATGCGCCGGGCCCTCGATGCGGCCTGGACCGCCTTCAGGGAAGACACCGAAGCCTGGGTGGCCATCGTCACCGGCGCGGGCCGAGCCTTCTGCGCGGGCGCCGACCTGAAGGACCGCGAGGGCTCGACGGGCGACTGGCCCGGCTCGTTCTGGGAGTGGCCCACCATCACCACCTTCGAGTCGGGCATGGAGATCTGGAAGCCCACCATCGCCGCCGTCAACGGACCGTGCATCGGCTACGGCCTCACCGCCGTTGTGGCCTGCGACTTCGTGCTGGCCAGCGAGCGGGCCACGTTCGCCTACCCCGAGGTCCGCATAGGCGTGCCCACCATCGTGGGCGCGCTGCGCCTTCCGGACCGCGTCGCCTGGCCCGATGCTCTGGAGCTGCTGCTCACGGGCGAGACCATCGACGCGGCCAAGGCCAAGGAGATCAACCTGGCCTGGCGGGTCACACCCCACGACGAACTGATGACCGAGGCCCGCAGCCTCGCTGACCGCCTGTGCGCCGGTGCACCCCTGGCCGTCCGCGCCACCAATGAGATGGCCCGCCGGGGCCGCACCCTGGGATGGACCGAGGCCGTCCGCATGGGCGAGACCATGCGCCGCGTGGTGGCCGACACCTCCGACGCGGCCGAGGGCCTGGCCGCTTGGCAGGACCGCCGCCCCCCAACCTGGCAAGCCCGATGAGTGGTGTATACTTAAGATATGCGGCGTATACAGCTATATATCGACAACGACATCGACGACGCCCTATCGGCAGCGGCCGCCCGACGTGGGGTGTCACGCTCAGCGCTCGTGCGGGATGCCGTGCGGTCGGCCCTCGGCGCCGAGCCCGGTGCGCTTGCTGATCCGCTGGACCAACTGGTGGGCAGCGTGGACGTCACGCCCGATGACGACCTGGACGCGGTCATCTACGGGATCGAGGAGTGAGGTTCGTAGACACGTCCTTCTGGGTCGGTTTGCTCGTTCCCGCAGACCGCCGCCACTCCGGTGCCGTCCAACTGTGGCGCGGTGGCCGCGGGCCGCTTCGGACCTCGAATCTGGTCGCCGGAGAGACTTGGACGTGGCTTCGGCGTCGTGCCGGCCATTCGCACGCGCTCGGCTTCGTGACCATGCTCCGCAGCTCGCCTCGGGTGTCGGTCGTGCTCGTCGACTCAACTGTCGACGAGCGGGCATGGGAATGGTTGGCTCGCCATGACGAGCGGCAGTACTCCTATGTCGATGCCACCAGCTTCGAGATCATGCGCCGCGAACGCATCACCGAGGCTCTCGCATTCGACGGCGACTTCAGCGCCGCCGGCTTCATCGAAGTGCGACCCTGATTCCTGAGACCTCGACGCGGCCAGCTGGCTGGCGTGCGCGACGCAGTGGACGGTCTCGGCGGTTCCGATCTCTCACGTATGTCAAGGCAGGCGATTGGACCCGACGGCCGGGGCGCCGCGACGGACTCCCTGGCCGGTGGGCCGCCAGACTGCCACTGAGACTTAGCTCTTCGCCTCGATGAAGGCGTCGGAGTAGTTGACCTCGAAGTCGCCGGTGTCCTGGATCTCCTCCAGCGACCCCACACCGCCGGGGATCACGTCGGGATCGTTCACGAAGTTGAGCAGGTCCTCGTCGAGCCCGTCGAAGGCGGCCTGGTTCGGCGTGGAGTAGTAGTTGTAGTTCGACAGCGCCGCACCTACGTCGGGCCGCAGCATGAAGTTGATGAACGTGTGGGCCGTGCAGGGACTCTGCGCGTCGAACACGACCGCCATGTTGTCGATCCAGCGGGTGCCGCCCTCGCGGGGCACGAAGTACACGTAGTCGTCGGGATTGTCGGTCTCGAGGAACTGCGTGAACATGTCGCCCGAGTAGCCGTGGCCGATCACGGTCTCGCCGCCGGTCAATAGCTCGTCGGCCGAGTCGGTGTCGAACGCGGCCAGCCGCTCGCGGGCGTCGACGATGAGCTGCTTGGCTGCGTCGAGCTCTGCCTCGTCGGTGGTGTTGAGCGAGTAGCCCAGGTACTTGAGGGCCGCGCCCATCGTCTCACGGGGGTCGTTCAGCAGGCTGATCTTGCCCGCGAACTGATCGGCCATGGCCGGGTCGAAGATCAGGCCCCAGCTCCGGTCGAAGTCGGTGCCGACCACCGCGGTGTTGACGCCGATGCCGGTGGTTCCCCACTGGTAGGGCACTGAGAACTCGCCGGTCGGGTCGTACGACAGGTTGTCGAAGTCCGAGGAGATGTTGGCTCGGTTGGGGATGGCGTCGAAGTCGAGCTTCGCGATGTTGCCCGCGGCGATGAGGATCTTCACCATGTAGTCCGACGGCACGATCAGGTCGTATCCGCTGTTGCCCGCAGCGATGATCGGCTGCATGGCCTCGTTGGAGTCGTAGGTGTCCAGCGTCCATTTGACGCCGTACTCCTGCCCGAACTGCTCCAGGAGTTCCTCGTCGATGTACTCCGACCAGTTGTACATGTTGAGTTCGCCGTCGACCTGGTCCAGCTCGCAGTCGACGGCTGCGCTCTCGTCGTCGCCCCCCGAGCAAGCGGCGGCCAGCAGCGTGAGCACCGCCAGCGCGGCGATTGTCTTGGTGAGTGTCCTCATATCGGTATTGATTCCTTTCCGTCGCTGCGGGCCCGAGCGACCAGCAGCGACAACAGCACGAGCACGATCGACGCGGCCAGCATCACGACCGACACCGCGTTGATCAGCGGCGTGACTCCCCTCCTGATGAGTCCGAACACGAACACCGGCAGCGTAGTCGCGCCGGGGCCGGAGGCGAACTGCGTGATCACCACGTCGTCCAGCGACAGCGTGAGCGCCAGCAGCGCGCCGCCGGCGATGCCCGGCGCGAGCTGCGGCAGCGTCACATGACGAAAGGTCCGCCAACGGCTGGCGTAGAGGTCGAGCGCGGCCTCCTCCAAGACGTTGTCCATGTTGGCCAGCCGGGCCCGAACCACCACCGACACGAAGCTGATGTTGAAGGCGATGTGGCTCAGCGCGATCGTGCTCAGGCCCTTCTGCAGGCCTATCCCGAACAGCGCGTCGACCACGTCGAAGAACTGCGAGAAGAACAGCAGGATCATCACGGCCATGGTCACGTCGGGCACGATGATCGGCAGGTAGAGCAGGGCGTCGAACACCCGCCGCCCCCGGAACTTGAACCGCTCCAGGGCCAGCGCGGCCAGCGTGCCCAGCACCACCGACACGACCGTGGAAAGCACCGCCACCCGAACAGACACCCACAGTGATTTCTGGAGCGTTGTGTGCTCGACGAACTCGGCGTACCAGTCGAGGGTGAATCCGCCCCACACGCCCGGGTTGCGACTGTCGCTGAACGAGAAGACGAACAGCAGGATGATCGGGGCGTAGAAGAACACGTAGACCGCCACGGCCTGCGCCGACAGGGCCGTGCGGGTGGCCACCGCGGCCCGCGTGCGGGTGCTGCCGCGCCTCACAGGTTCCGGCCTCCGGTGCGGAAGTAGACCAGCGTCGCCACCAGCATCACCGCCATCAGCACGAACGACAGCGACGCCCCGAAGGGCCAGTTGCGAGCGGTGAGGAACTGGACCACCACATAGGAGCCGAGCAGGGTGGTCTTGGCCCCGCCCAGCACCTCGGGGGTGACGTAGGCGCCCAGACTGGGCACGAACACCAGGATCGACCCGGCGATCACCCCGGGCATCGACAGCGGCAGCAGTATGCGGCGGAAGCTCTGGTATCCGGAGGCGTACAGGTCACGGCCGGCTTCGAACAGCGCAGGGTCGATTCGCTCGATCGACGCGTAGAGGGGGAGGATCATGAACGGCAGGAAGCCGTAGACCAGCCCCAGCACCACCGCCGAGTTGGTGAACAGCAGCACCGTCGGCCCGAACCCGAAGAACTCGAAGATGTCCGACACCAGGCCGTCGGTGCCCAGCAGCACCCGCCAGGCGTAGTTGCGCACGAGGAAGTTCGACCAGAACGGGATCATCACGAACACCAGCATCAGATTGCGGATCGTGGGCCGGCAGGTGGACAGGAAGTAGGCGAACGGGTAGGCCAGCACCAGACAGATCACGGTGGTGAGCACGGCCAGCCACACCGACCGGAACACGATGTCGCGCACTACGGGCTCGGCCAGCTTGCGATAGGAGTCGAGGTTCCATCCGGCCAGGTCGGTGCCGCCGAAGCGGTTGCGGGTGGCGAACGAGTACACCACCACGATCACCAGCGGCACCGCGAACAGCAATACGAGGTAGGCGTACGCCGGCAGGGCCAGCATGAAGCCTCGCCGGGCCTCGGCCCGCCGCGCCGACTCCTCGACGGTGCGGGCCTCTGCGGGCTCTTCCCGCGTGGCAGTGGCAGTGCTCGCCATCGGCAGCCCGTTCCCTACTCGATGACCACGGCCACCGCGTCGGGATGCCAGGTGATGGTCACGTCGTCGCCCACGTCGAAGCGGTCCTGTCCGGGCCGGTTCTCCATTCGCACGTCGATCATCATCCAGTCCACACCCACCCCGTAACTCACGGCGTTGCCCGCGTAGGTGACCCTGGCGACTATGCCGTCGATGTGCGGAACCGCTTCTGGACCCGGCGTGCCAGGGTCCCTGGGCTTGAGGTCGGCCCGTTCAGGCCGCAGGCTCAGAGCCACCTTCGTGCCCGCCGGGTGGTCCGTCTCGCAGGCCACCATCGACCCGTTGGCCAGGCAGATCTCCTGCGGCGACTTGACGGTGGCCTCCAGCAGGTTGGCCCGGCCGATGAAGTCGGCCACGAATCGGTTGGCGGGGCGCTCGTAAACCTCCTCGGGCGTGCCCACCTGCAGCAGCCGGCCGTGATCCAGGATCGCCACCCGGTCGCTCATGGTGAGCGCCTCCTCCTGGTCGTGGGTGACGAACACGAACGTGATGCCCACCTCGCGCTGCAGGCTCTTCAGCTCCACCTGCATGCCCTGGCGCAGCTTCAGGTCGAGTGCGCCGAGGGGCTCGTCGAGCAGCAGCACCTTGGGGCGGTTCACCAGCGCCCGGGCCAGCGCCACGCGCTGTTGCTGGCCGCCGGAGAGCTGGTCGGGGCGACGCTGTCCCATATCGCCGAGCTGCACGAGCTCGAGGGCCTCGGCCACGCGGGTTCTGATGTCGCCGCGGTCCACCCTCTGCATGCGCAGGCCGAAGCCCACGTTGTCGGCGATGGACATGTGGGGGAACAGCGCGTAGTTCTGGAACACGGTGTTGACCGGGCGCTTGTTGGGCGGCAGCGTGCCCACATTCTCGCCGAAGATGCGCAGGCGGCCCTCGGAGGGGAAGTCGAGGCCGGCGATCATTCGCAGGGTGGTGGTCTTGCCACAGCCGGACGGGCCCAGCAGGGCGAAGAACTCCCCGTCGCCGATGGCGAGGTCGAGGCGGTCGACGGCGACGACCTCGTCGAAGCGCTTGGTGACGCCGTCGATCTCGACGGCCGCGACAGGTTCGGTCATGCAGGCCCTCCCGGCGGGCGCATTATGCCCTACCGTGCCCGCCCATGAGGCCGAGCGGATAGGCAGCAATTTCACGATGACTTGCAAGGCGCTAGCGAGGCCGTGGCCCGAGCGGCCCGTGAGCGAAGCGAACAAGAGCGGGAAACACGGTGCTTCACCGCGTAGCCGGACACCTACCCGCGCGGGTTCCTAGGTTGAGGCGAGTGCGGCGATCACGTCGGTCAGCAGGCTGGAGGCGCCGAAGCGGAGACGGTCGGGCACCAGCCAGTCCTCGCCCAGCACCGAGCGCACGATGTCGAGGTATCCGACGGCGTCGGCGGCGGTGCGCACCCCGCCCGCCACCTTGATCCCGACCGGGCGCCCGCCTGCGGCGCAGTGGTCGGCCACCGTGGTCGCCATCGTCAATACCGCTTGAGGCGAAGCGCCCGACGAACCCTTGCCCGTGGACGTCTTGACCATGTCGGCGCCCGCGTCGATGGCCAGCCGTGTCGCTTCGGCGATCGCTTCGGCCGAGCCGAGCTCGCACACCTCCAGGATCACCTTGAAGTGGGCCTCGCCCGCCGCTTCCCGCAGCGCCCGCAGCTCGGCCGCGGCCTCATCGCTGCGGCCGGACAGGAAGGCGGAGCGGTTGAGCACGGTGTCGATCTCCTGCGCCCCGGCGGCCACCGCGGCCCTCACCTCGGCCACCCGCACATCCAGGGGCGACAGCCCGCTCGGGAAGGCCCCGGCCACGCTGGCCACCGCCACCGGTGTGCCTGCCAGCAGCTCGGCGGCCAGACCCGCCAGCGCGGGATAGACGCACACCGCGGCCACCGGCCCCACGGTGGGATCGGCCGGGTCGGGGCGCACCGCCTGGGAGCACAGCGCCCGGATCCGCCCCGGTGTGTCGTCGCCCTCCAGGGTGGTCAGGTCGGTGCAGCGCACCACCAGCCGCAGGTCGTCGGCTCGGGTCGCGTCGAAGAGGTCCGCGGGCCGGGCCGCGGTCGCGCCTGTGTGGGAGCCGCCTGTCGCGGCCGGGGCGCGGTCGTGCTCGTGCCGCTCGGGGTCGGCCACATGCCGGACGGCCGCGTCCAGCACCTGCGTGATCCTCGTCCGGGCCTCGGTCCGAGCCGAGCGCAGCTGCATGCCCCCGTCGTCGCGGTCGCCCGGGGTGACGACTGCCTCGGCGTAGACCTTCATCTTCGGCTCGGTCCCGCTCGGTCTGACGATCACCCTGGCCTCGATCCCAGAGAGCTCGAGCACCACAACATCCGCGGGCGGCAGGTGCGAGGAACCGTCTGCGACATCATGCACCGCGGTCACCGCGGCTCCGGCCAGCTCGGTGGGCGGGGCCTCGCGCAGCGCAGCCATGGCCCTCTTCATCTGCTCGTTGCCGGCGGCTGACTCGAAGCGGATCGAGCGCTGCCCGGTGGCGTGCACACCGTGGCGGCGGTGGAGGTCGTCGAGGAGGTCGCCCAGGGCGCGTCCCTCGCGCTTGAGGTCGGCGACGAGCTCGGCCATCACCAGCGCCGCGCCGATGCCGTCCTTGTCGCTGACCACCTCGCCCACCGCGTAGCCGAGCGCGTCCTCATAGCCCAGCACCAGGTCGTGGCGGGCTGCCCGCTGCGAGTGGGCCTGCATGATCCACTTGAAGCCGGTGAGCGTCTCGGCCCAGTCGGCGCCGTGGTCGGCGGCGATGCGGGGCAGCAGGCGCGACGACACCACCGTGTTGATCACCAGTCTCCGCCGTTTCGCGATGCGGCGTGGCATTTCCCGCTCTTGTTCGCTTCGCTCACGGGCCGCTCGGGCCTGCGTGCCGCTCTTGTTCGCTGCGCTCACGGGCCGCTCGGGCCCAGGGGCCTCGCTCAGCGCCTCACCAGAATCTCTGCCGATTACGGGCCCATCCGCTCGGCCTCTGAGCAGGTGCTCGGCCAGCAGGCAGCCCGTCTCGTCGCCGGTCAGCAGCCGCCACCGCCGGCCCTCGGGCACCGCCACCGCCAGCCGGTCG
Source organism: Candidatus Aldehydirespirator sp. (assembly GCA_965219165.1). Taxonomy (GTDB): domain Bacteria; phylum Actinomycetota; class Acidimicrobiia; order Acidimicrobiales; family Aldehydirespiratoraceae; genus Aldehydirespirator. Next base: position 677,696 of record CBDCMW010000002.1, read on the forward strand.
GCGTCGGGATCGTGGGCCAGGGCCACGTCCGCGCCCGTGTCGGCGGCCAACCCCAGCAGCCGGTCGAGCACGCCGGTCTCCTCGGGGTTCGGGAACGGGGCGGTCGGGAACCCGGGATCGGGTTCGGCTTGGTCGGCCACCACTGCGGGCGGGTCGAATCCGGCTCTGGACACGGCGCGCAGGAACGTCGCCGCCCCCACGCCGTGGAGCGGCGTGTAGGCCATGCGCACCGAGCGCGGCCCGTCCGGTGCCAGCAGTCCCACCACCGCGTCCAGGTAGGCCTCGACGAGGTCGTCGCCGGCGGTCGCTATGCGGGGGTCGTCGTCGGGGGCCAGGTCGGACCCGGCCAGCGGGGCGGTGCGGTCGATGATCTGGCTGATCTCTTCGTCGATCGGTGCGGCTAGTTGGTTGCCGCCTCGCCAGTAGACCTTGTAGCCGTTGTCGGAGCGCGGGTTGTGACTGGCGGTGACCATCACCCCGGCCGACGCTGCGAGATGCTTCACCGCGAAGGCCAGCACCGGTGTGGGCGTCGGCATCGGCAGCATCGTCACTGCGATCCCCCGCCCGGCCAGCACCCTGGCTGTGTCGGTGGCGAAGTCTGTGCTTCGGTGACGGGCGTCGTACCCCACGACCACGGTCGTGTCCCCGCTGGCGTCCTGCAGCAGCCGTTCGGCCAGCGCCGCGGCCACGATGCGTACCAGCACCCGGTTCATGCGGGCCGGCCCCGCACCCATCGGCCCCCGGATGCCGGCCGTCCCGAAGGTGAGCCGTTCGGTGAAGCGACGCCGCAGCTCGGGCGGGTCGCCGGTCAGCAGGGCTTGCAGCTCCGACCGCGTGCCGGGGTCCGGGTCGGCGCCCAGCCACCGCTCGGCTTCACCTCGCACGTCGGCTTCACCTCGCACGTCGGCTTCACCTCGCACGTCGGCTTCACCTCGCACGTCGGCTTCACCTCGCACGTCGGCTTCACCTCGCACGTCGGCTTCACCTCGCCGCACCGGGCTGGGCCCGGCTGTGGGCGGCTGTGGTGCCAACTACGGCAGCACCGACGTCGACTCGATGGCCATCTGGAACGACTCCAGCGCGTTCATGATGTGCCTGCGGCTCATGTCCCTGGCCCGCTGGGCGTCGCCGGATGCGATGGCGTTGTAGATGTCTTCGTGCTCTTCCCAGGTGATGTCGCCGCGACTGTCGGTCACCACCGAGAAGACCAGCTCGGTCTGCTGGCGGAGCGGGTCGAGCACTTGCTGGAGGAAGGGGATGCCGGCCGCTTTCTCCACCGCGATGTGGAACTCCCGGTGACAGACCGAGGCTGTGACCGGGTCACCCCGTTCGGTCGCTCGGCGACCCTCGTCCATGCATTGGCGGATCCGCTCGATGCTCTCGGGATCCTGGCGCATGGCCGCCTGTTCCACTGCGTATCCCTCAACGAGGATCCTGATCTGCTGGATGTGGTGCACCTCGCACTTGTCGACGGCGCACACGTGGGCGCCCCGCCTGGGAACAACCTCGATGAGACCGGTCGCCTCCAGCGAGCGCATGGCTTCCCGCACTGGGTTGCGGCTCACCCCCAGCCGCTGCGCGAGCTGGCCCTCGACCAGCCGCTGGCCCGGCTTCAGCTCCCCGTCGATGATCATCGAGCGAAGTTGGCCGGCGACCACCTCTCGCAAAGGCCGCTCGCTGTCGTTGTCGTTCAAGATCAAGTCCTCCGTGGCCGCTGGCAGATGTTACAGGTTCACCGGTCCCGATAGGAAGCTGAGCAATCGGGCCATATAGACAGTCGGGCGCGTCCGACCGTCCGCCGACCAGCCGGTGGACGACGGTCCCCGCCGCGAGCGGTGCGGCGGCCCGGCCGGTTGTCGGGCGCCGAAAGGGGATGAGCGATGCAGCGGGCGGTTCGGCTCTAACCGGCGGGGCGGTTTGCGATCAGGCGGCCCACCACCGCCATTACCGCGGCCGCCGCGCCCGAGGTGATTGCGGCGAAGCCCCAGGCCCAGCGGTAGGTGGTCGCTTCCACTAGCAGGCCGAACAGCAGCGGCCCGCAGACTGCTCCGGTGAAGCTGCCCGTCATGGTGATGCCGGTGGCCGCGCCCGGTGCCGACGGGTTGGAGCGCACCATGGCCAGATGGAACAGGCCCGGCCACGCGAACGAGGTCGCGAAGGCGAACGGCATGGCTGTGAACAGCATTGCCTTGGACCCTGTCGACAGCCCGATGAAGGCCAGCGAAGCCACCGCGAACATGGCGGTGAGCATGTGCCACGGGCTGAGAGACGCCCGGTCCGCGCTGGCTCCCATGACGAGCCTCGAAGCGATCCCGACCACGCTTCCGGCCATCAGCAGGATCCCGGCGACGGTCTCGTCGATGCCGATGTCCACGCTCGAGAGCACGAAGAACGAGCTGAGCGCCATAGAGCCCATGGCGGCCAGGCAGGTGGAGCAGGCCACTGCCACCAGCAGCCGCATGGCAACGTCGGGACGGGGCCGGACTGTCGGGCCTGCCGTCACTGCATCGTGTTCGTCGCGGGACGGGGCCGGCGTCTCGCCGACGGCCGGCACGCCCAGCGACACCCCGAACGCGAACAGCCCTCCGAACACGAAGGCCCAGCTCCAGCCGATCGTCAACCCGACCGTCGGGATGGCCAGCCCGGCCAGGAGCGACGCGGTCGGGATTCCCGACTTCTGGATGCCGAGGGCAAGTCCCTGGCGCCGGTTCGAGACACCCCGGGCCACGTACAGGTTGGCGGCCGGTTGGGCCCACGAGTTGGCCAGGCCGGCCACGCCCACGAGGGCGATCAGCGCCAGCCAGGATCGTCCCAGTGCTCCGGTGGCGACCAGGACTGCACCGGCTGCCGCGGCGGCGAGGCGCAGCGCCGCGGCCGGCCCGATGCGCTCCACCATCCGCCCGGCCAGCGTCGACGTCAATGCACCCACGAAGAAGAAGGCGCTGACTGTCATCCCGATCTCGGCTTCCCCGATGTTGAGGTCGTCCTGGATCTGCACCGCCAGAGCGCTGACCAGCGTCGGGGCCAGGTTGGCGGCCGCGGTCACCAGCAGCGAGGCCGTCACCAGAGCGGAGAATCCGGCGGTGTGCCTGGATCGCCCCAGCAGGCTTGCCCGGTCCGAGGATCCTCCGGTGCCAGCAGCCGCCACTCGGCCCGATCCGAAACCGTCGTGCACCTGACGCTTTCCTCTCGTTGGCAAGTCTCAAACCGGTCGGCCTAGGGTATACAGCGACCTGTATACAAAGTGCGGTCGTGCGCGGCGCGCCCGCCTCGCGGGTGACGCGCACGCTCCCGGAGAGGCAGCCCATGACGCTGATACCAGCTCGTATCACGATCGACGGCAGCGGTTCCGCCGACGAGGTCGGGATCCTCATCGACGGTGCGATCAGGCGAGGCTCCGGCCCCGAGCAGAAGCTGGTCAGCCGCAGCGACGGCCGGGTCCTGGCCGTCATGCGCACCGCCGGCCCCGAAGATGTGCGCACGGCTTACGAGGTGGCCGCCCGGTCAGCGCCGGAGTGGGCCGGCAGGGGCCCCGCGGCCCGCGCCGAGGTGCTGCACCGCGCCGCGGCACTGTTCCGGGAGCGGGCCGATGAGATGGCGCCGCTCATCTCCGCCGACATGGGCAAGCCCGCCTCCGAGGCCCGGGTCGAGGTGGCCAAGGGAGCCGCCGTGCTCGACTACTACGCCGAGCTCGGCTACCGGCGCCTGGGAACCACGTTCAGAACGGACTTCGACGAGGACATCTTCACCCTCATCGAGCCGCTCGGCGTGGTCGCGCTCATCACACCGTGGAACTTCCCGTTCACGATCCCGATCCGCAAGCTGTCGGCCGCGCTGGCTGCGGGCAACGCCGTCATCTTCAAGCCGTCCACCAACGCGGGCATCACCGGCCTGATGATCGCGGCCACCCTGCTCGACGCTGGCCTGCCTCAGGGCCTGCTCCACGCCACCATCGGCCGCAGCTCGGTCATCGGGGAGGCCCTGCTCTGCGCGCCCGAGCTCGACGGCGTGAGCTTGACGGGCTCCTACGAGGCCGCGGTGGCGATCCGTAGCCGACTGCGCATGGAGGTGCCGTTCCAGGCCGAGCTGGGCGGCAAGAACACCATCGTGGTCTGGGCCGACGCCGATCTCGACAAGGCTGCAGACATCATCGTGGCCTCCAGCTTCCGCAACAACGGCCAGATCTGCACTGCTGCCGGCCGGCTGCTCGTGCACACCGGCGTCCACGACGAGCTGCTCTCGCTGCTCTCGGCGCGGTTGATGGCCATGACCGACACAGCCGGAGACGACGAGATCGGGATCCTGGTCACCGACGGCGAGGCCGGACGCGTGGAGGAGTACGTGTCACTGGCCGATCACGAGGCCCGCGATGTGGTGCGTCCCGAGTCCGGCGGCTGGCGCGACGGAAGGGTGGCGCCCGCCCTGCTGGTGGACCCTGGCACGGGCCCGCTCACCACCGAGGAGATCTTCGGGCCGGTGGTCACTTTCGAGCCGGTGAGCGACATCGACGAGGCCGTGGCCAAGGCCAACGCCACTGCCTACGGGCTCACCTCCGGCATCGTCACCAACGACGTGGCGGTGGCTCGGCGCTTCTGGCAGGGGTCCCACGCCGGCACCGTCAAGGTCAACTCTCCGCTCACCGGCGTCCCCTTCCATGTGCCCTTCGAGGGCTACGGGCACTCGGGCGCGGGCTGGGCCGAGGGCGGGGAGTCGTCGCTCGACTTCTTCACCCGAACCAAGACCGTCTACCTGCGCTCCTAGCCGACTCGACTCAACCCACAACAGAAGAGAGGCGTCCAATGCTCGGACCTGTCGAATATCGCGAAGCCTTGGAGGCCGCCCGCGACGAGTGGCACTCCAAGAACCACCCGTTCTTCAAGACCTGGGCCGCGGGCGAGCTGTCCAAGGCGGCCATGAGGGCCTACTGCCAGCAGCACTACAACTTCGTGAGCAACGCCTCGCGCTACTCGGGGATCATGTACGGGCTGTGCGACTGGCACGACGCCCGGGTCCTGCTGCTGGAGAACCTCAACGAGGAGGAGGACCCCGAGGAGCGCCACGTCGACAAGCTCTCGCGGTTCGGCATGGCGCTGGGCATGACTTTCGAGGAGGGTCGCTCCGCCCCGGACCTGCCCACCACCGCAGCACTCAAGGACTTCATCATCAACACGCTGATGATGAGGAGCGTGCTGGAGGGCATTGCCACCCTGACCGTCGGGCTGGAGTCGCAGGTTCCGGAGCTGTACGCACCGCTGATCGACCCGCTGCGCAACGTCTACGGGTTCTCCGACGACGACATCGACTTCTTCACGCTGCATGTCGTGGCCGACGTGGAGCACGGCGACGCCGGCTTCGAGATCATCATCAACCATTCCACCGACGAGCGCGAGCAGCGGATGGTGATCGACCAGGTGCGCCAGGCCGCCATGAAGCGCTGGTTCTACATGGACGGCCTGTGGCTGCAGTACGTGGAGGGCCGCCAGTGGTATCCCGCCGCGGGCGCCCGGGCCGCCGCCTGATCTCCCTTCGCGTCGTACCGAACAGATCTTGGTGACATTTTGGCCCTCACAGGCCCATTAGCCCTTCGCACCAATTTGATGCGAGTTGCGATGGGAGTCCACGAGCGGGCCGCCGGGTTGGCCTAGTGGGGCCGGCGGGTCGCCGAGGCCGCACTCCGGCTGCCGCGTTCTCGGCTTGCTCCACCTCTGTATACAACAATTTGCGGGCTGGCCCGATGCGGTATACCGTTCGTGTTCGGCTGTGGACTACCCATGCCGCAGCCGTTCTCGACCACGGATCCATTTGGGGGGAGATCACCCGATGTCGAAGAAGTTCACCCTTGTGCGGCCGCTCACGGCAGCTCTACTAGTCCTCACTGTCATAGCGGCTGCGTGCAGTGGCAGCAGCGAGGAATCCGACGACTCCGCAGCCGTGGAAGGCGTCTCAATAACGATCGCGATACTCGAGGGACCGGGCAGGATCGACCCTCACTACCAGGACGGCGAGATGCGCCGCACCATGGAGAACGTGTACGAGCGGCTCATCGAGCGGGACCTCGGCGATCCGTCGGTCTTCCTGCCCCGCCTGGCCGTTTCGTTGCCCGAGCTGATCGACGACACCACCTGGGAGCTCAAGCTGCGCGAGGGGGTCAGCTTCCACAACGGCGCTCCGTTCAACGCCGCCGCGGCCAAGTTCTCGATCGAGCGGGTGTTGAGCGAGGGTGTCGACTCCGACCTCAAGGAGCAGATCGAGACGATCTCGGACGTGGAGGTAGTGGACGACTACACCATCCGGATCACCACCGCCGGCCCCGATCCGGTGCTGCCGGCCCGGCTCTACATGGTGCAGATGGTGGAGCCTGGTGCGGCTGCCGACGGCCTCGAGGATGAGGCAGTGGGCACCGGCCCGTACATGTTCGTGGAATGGGTGCCGGGCGACTCGCTCACGCTGACCCGCAACACCGACTACTGGGGTCCCCAGCCGCAGATCGACGACGTGACGTTCGTGTTCCTGCCCGACGAGCAGTCCCGGGTGTCGGCCGTGCAGGCCGGCGACGTGGACCTCGCGGTGGGCCTCTCGGCAGACTCGGCCGGCCAGGTACCCAAGCTGTTCGTGCGCGACGAGGGCATCGAGTACCCGTACCTGCGTCTGAAGAACTACGAGGGCCCGCTGGGCGACTATCCCGAGCTGCGGGTGGCCATCGCCCACGCCATGAACGTGGACGACTACATAGAGTTCATCTACGAGGGCCAGGCCAGCCGGGCCAACTGCCACATCTTCGGCTCGGGCGTGTTCGGCCACAATCCCATCATCACCGATCGGGCCCACGACCCGGATCTGGCCCGCCAGATCATCGCCGACTCCGGCTACCAGGGCGAGTCCATCTCGTTCCTGGCCAACGGCACCCGCTGGACCAAGTTCGACGAGCTGTCCGAGGCGATCACCGCCGACATGGAGGCCGTCGGCCTGAACGTGGACTTCCAGCTGCTGGCCTGGGAGGTGTGGCTCTTCGACGAGTTCCTGCTGCCGCCCGGCGAGGTGGGAGGCGACATCTTCCTGTCGTCGTCCTCCAACGAGCTGCAGGACGGGGCGCGGCTCGGCTCCTATATCGGCAGCGAGAGCATCACGTCCTCCTACGTCGATGACGTTCTGGTCGGCATGCTGGATGCGGCCGCCAGCGAGCTGGATCCGGACAGGCGCGAAGCCATGTACCACGAGATAATGAAGTACAACTGCGAGAACGTGGGCATCCTGCCGATCCTCACCTACCTGAGCGTCAACGGCGGCGCCGAGAACCTCACCTGGGCGCCCCGCTACGACGACACGGCCCGCGTGGAGGACATGACGCTGGGCTGACCTCCAAGACTTGACGGTTCCCCTCCACCTGCGAGGGAGCACGGCCCTATGAGAACAGGTCGTGCTCCCTCGTGGGCTTCTCGGAGGATCTGTCGCCCTGCTGTCGGACCGATCTCGACGAGGGCCTGACCCCGCCGTGTACCCCTGGAACGACGCCATCGGGGCCGACGACCTGGCCCGCTACCAGGCGGCCGGCTACGGCGACACGTTCAGCGGCGGCGAGTGCCGCGCCATCAGCGCCGGAACCTCCCCCGCGCTGATCGTGGTGGACATGACGCTGGCGTTCGTGGACGGCCGCTGGCCCACCGGCTGCCCCGACACGGGCTGGCCCGCGGTCGCGGCCAGTGCCCGGCTGCTGTCCCAGGTTCGCGGCCTCGGCTTCCCCGTCTACTTCACCAAGATGTACGAGGACCCGGGCCACGTGCCCGAGCCGGGCCAGAAGGGGCGCTGGAAGACGGTGGGCCGGCGCCTGCCCGATCCGTCGCTGCCGCCCGGCGACGTGATCGTGGACGAGCTCGCCCCCAAGCCCGGCGAGATGGTCGTGTGCAAGCACCACAAGCCGAGCGGGTTCTTCGGCACCGAGCTGGCCCCGCTGCTGGTCTACGACAGGGTCGACACCGTGGTGATCACCGGTCTGACCACCAGCGGCTGCGTGCGAGCCACTGCGGTGGACGCGTTCCAGTACAACTTCGACGTGGTGATCCCCTTCGAGTGCGTGGCCGACCGCAGCCAGATCTCCCACAAGGTCAATCTGCTCGACATGCACATGAAGTATGTGGACGTAGCCCCTCTCGACCACGTAATCGAATGGCTCAACGGCCTCTCGAAGTAGTTCAGCCCCAACAGCGGTGGCCGCGCCGGGTGCTCGCGTCAGTTCGGCCAGGTGATGACGGCGGCAGTGCCGTCTCGGCGGGGGTCACTGGCCGCGGATAGCTCTCCGCCGGCGTCCATGGCCACTTGGGCGCTGCCGAATCCGCCGATCGCGTCGGCCGCGTCTACTATTTCGTAGCCGGCGTCACTGACAGCGCCCCGCCATGTGGGCTCCAGACTCGCCTCGGTGGTCACCTGACCGTCGCCCAGCAGGCGGAAGCGGCCGGCGTCCACGGCCGCGGCGAGATCCGCGCCGCCGAGCACCCGGTGCAGGATCTGCAGCTGGCCCTGGGGTTGCATGATGCCGCCCACCACTCCCATGGCGAGCATCGGCCGCCCTGCGTTGAGCACGAGCGTGGGCACGATCGTGTGGTAAGGGCGCTTGGCGGGCGCCACTGCGTTGCGGTGGCTCGGGTCGGTCGAGAAGCCTCGCCCCCGGCTCTGCAGCACGAACCCGCCCTCGGGCACAGCCACTCCCGAGCCGAATCGGTCGCACACGCTCGACGTCAGCACCACCGTCTGATCGGCCGTCATCACCACCGTGAACACCGTGCCCGGCCCGAGGGGCATGGGACCGCGCCGTCGAGCGCCGGCCAGCCGGGCGCGCAACTCGCCATAGTCCGGGACCGCCGCCTCGGCGGGGTCGGCCACGCATTCGAGCGCCACCGCGAAGGCTCGGTCGAGCGCCTTGGCCATCGCACCTGCAGCCGCAACGCCGGCGTCCCCTGAGGTCGCGCCAAGCAGGTCCCGCTCATGGACTGACTCGGCCGCTAGAGCCACCACCGCTCCCTGGCAGGGCGGCGGTGCGGTGATCAGCTCGTGGCCGTCCAGCCGCGCCCGCAGGGGCTCCACCCACTGGCTGCGGTGGGACGCCAGGTCGTCGATGTGCAGCCATCCGCCCGCGGCCACGGCTGCCCCCGCAGCCGCGCTGGCCAGAGGGCCCCTGTAAATCGCATCGGGCCCCTCGGTGGCGATCCGCTCCAGCGTCGCGGCCAGAGCGGGATTGCGCCAGCGGTCGCCGGCGGAAGGGGCCGCACCGGCCGGAAAGTAGAGCGCCTCGCCCGCGGCGTCGAGCCGGCCGCGGGCACCATGCCACAGACGGCTGCCGGTGGCGCCGACTTCCGCCCCGTTGGTCGCGGCGGAGATGGCAGCTTCGAACAGGCTGGGCCAGCTGAGCCGGCCGAAGCGCCGGTGCAGGGCCTCCCAGCCGGCCACTGCGCCGGGGACGGTCACCGCGCAACCTCCGACCGACGGCACGAACCCGTGGCCGTTGTCGGGCACCGACGCGGGATCGGTTCGGCGCGCGGAACGGCCACTGCCGTTCAGCACGGCGACACCCGTGGCCGTCGCCACCACCGCCATCACGTCCCCGCCGACCCCCGTGGCCGTCGGCTCCACCACCCCCATGACCGCGTCGGCGGCGACAGCCGCGTCCACCGCGGACCCCCCGGCTCGGAGCATCGCGACCGCAGTCTCGGTGGCCAGCGGGTGTCCTGCAGCCACTGCCGCTGAGCCCGAGCCGCCACCGGCTGTCGATGCTGCGGGACCGGCCGGCTGATGCGCTGCCACTCGCGGTAATTGTATACAGTCAGACGCCGTGGCTGCCAGCTCCGACACATCGGAAAGACCGTGAGAATTTGCGTGGTTGGCGCCGGCGCGATCGGGGGCATGATGGCGGCCCGCCTCGCGGCCGCGGGTCACGCCGTGAGCGTCGTCGCCCGCGGTGAGCACCTTGACGCGATCAGGCGGGACGGGCTGCGGCTGGTGGAGGTCGACGGCACCGAGACCGTGGCCTCCAATCTGCACGCTTCCGACGACTTCGCGGCGCTGGGCCCCCACGACACCGTGATCCTCGCCCTCAAGGCCCATCAGATCACGGCCGTGGCTCACGAGCTCGGACGGCTGTGCCATGACGAGACCATGGTCGTGCCGGTGCAGAACGGCATCGGCTGGTGGTACTTCGAGCGCCACGGCGGGCCTCACGACGGGCGCCGGCTCAAGGCTCTGGACCCCGACGGCACCATCGCCGGAGCCATTGGATCGGAGCGGGTCGTGGCCTGCATCGCCTACCCGGCCGCGCAGAAGACCGCGCCCGGCGTGATCACCCATGTCGAGGGCGACCGGTTCCCGGTGGGGGAGCCCGACGGCACCAAGTCCGAGCGGGCCAGGGCCCTGGCCGAGACCCTGACTTCGGCCGGGTTCAAGTCGAGGGTGCTCACCGACATCCGCTCGCATCTCTGGGTCAAGGCCTGGGGCAATCTCGCCTTCAACCCCGTCAGCGCCCTCACCGGAGCCACTCTGGGCGAGATCTGCCGCACACCGGCCACCCGCGAGCTGGCCGCGCGGATGATGGCCGAGGCCGGCCGGATTGCCGAAGCCCTGGGGGTGCGCATTCGGATCAGCGTCGAGCAGCGCATCGCGGGGGCGGAGGCTGTGGGGGAGCACAAGACGTCGATGCTCCAGGACGCCGAGGCCGGCCGCCCGCTGGAGCTCGACCCCCTAGTCGGCGTGTTCGTCGAGCTCGGTGAGCTCACCGGCGTGCCCACCCCGGCCATCAGCACCGTCTACGGCCTGGCCTCCCTGCTCAACGAACGTCTGGTGTCAGGCCCATGACGCGTCACACGGGCCGATGACGTCGGGCGGAACGCTGCGAGGCCTGCTCGATGCTGGGGCCGACCGCGACGCCGCGATTGTCGCGCCAGGCGGTTCGGTGCTGACCCACGCCGAGCTGCGGGCCGAGGTGGACCGTCTCGCCGGCCGGCTCAGGGCCCTCGGCATCGGCGCAGCCGACCGCATCGCCATCGTGCTGCCCAACGGCCCCCAGATGGCCCTCGCCTTCCTGGCCGCGGCCTGCACCGGAGGCGCCGCGCCGCTGAATCCCAAGTACCGCACCGACGAACTGCGCTTCTACCTCGACGATCTGGGCGCCAAGGCGCTGATCACCCTTCCCGGCGACTCCGGCGCCGCGGCCCGCGCCGCGGCTCGCGAGGCCAGCACCAGCGTGCTGCCGGTGACGATCGCGGGCTCGGTCAGTGGCGGACTGGGCGCACTCGACGTGGCATCTGAGTCGCCGTCGACGGCACCGCCGCCGTCTCTCGCCCCTTCTACCGAGGATGTTGCGCTGGTGCTGCACACCTCCGGCACCACGTCCCGGCCCAAGATCGTGCCCCTGCGCCAGCGGCACCTGGCCCGCTCGGCTGCGGGCATCGCTGAGTCGTTGACCCTGACTGCCGATGACCGGTCGCTGCAGGTGATGCCGCTGTTCCACATCCATGGTCTGCTGGCCGGACTGCTGGCGCCGCTGTCGGCGGGCGGCTCGGTCGCCTGCACCGAGGGGTTCGACGCCTTCCGGTTCTTCTCCCAGCTCGGAACGCTGGAGCCCACCTACTACACCGCGGTGCCGACCATGCACCAGATGGTGATCTCCCGCTCGGACCGCCATCGTGGGGCGGCCCGCGGAGCCGGTCTTCGCTTCGTGCGGTCTTCGTCGGCCTCGCTGCCCGAGCCGGTGCTGCACGAGCTGGGTGAGTTGTTCGGTGCGCCTGTGGTCGAGGCCTACGGCATGACCGAGGCCACCCACCAGATGTGCGCCAACCCGCTGCCTCCCGCCGAGGCCAAGCCCCGGTCGGTGGGGGTTCCCACCGGTATTGAGCTGGCCGTGCTCGACAGCCGGAACCGCCTGTTGCCGCCGGGGGAGCGGGGCGAGGTGTCGATCAAGGGGCCGACCGTGATCGACGGCTACGAGAGCAACCCCGATGCGAATGCAGCCGCGTTCACCGACGGCTGGTTCCGCACCGGCGACGAGGGCTACCTCGACGAAGGCGGCTACCTGTTCCTCACCGGCCGCCTCAAGGAGCAGATCAACCGGGGCGGCGAGAAGGTCTCCCCGCTGGAGGTGGACGAGGCGCTGCTGCGCCATCCGTCGGTGGCCCAGGCGGTGACGTTCGCCATGCCGCACTCCAAGCTCGGCGAGGAGGTCGCGGCCGCGGTGGTGGCCGCCGACGGGACGGGGGTCGACGAGCGGGAGCTGCGCCGCTTCCTGTCGCAGTCGCTGGCCGCGTTCAAGGTCCCTCGCCGGGTGCTGGTGCTCGACGAGCTGCCCAAGGGCCCCACCGGCAAGCTCCAGCGCGTCGGCCTGGCCGAGCGCCTGGGCCTCACCGCCGACCCTTAGATTCCGCCGACTGCGAATCGGCAAGGAGCAGAGGCCATGGAGCTGAAGGGGCAGGGGCCGTGGACCTGAAGGGGCAGGGGCCATGGAGCTGAAGGGGCAGGGGCCGTGGACCTGAAGGAGCAGAGGCCATGGAGCTGAAGGACTTGTCCGGCTTGCACCGCGACGCCGTCACCCATCGGCGCGACTCCGTAGACTGCCGCGTGTGGCCCAGATCGAGCTGTTGACGCTGGCGAACCATGCCGAGGTGCAGAACGGGCTGCTGTATCTGAGCGGCGCGGGCTGGGACACCGTGACCCGGGCGTACAAGGAGGGCAAGAAGCCCCGGCCGCAGCACTTCGCCATTGCGCTGTCGGTTCGGGTCCCGTGGATGGAGACCAACCAGCCCCACCAGGTGGTGATCCGAGTCGAGGACGAGGACGGTCTCAGCAAGCTGATGGAGGCCACCGCCAAGATCGAGGTCGGCCGCCCGCCCGGCAAGGTTCCTGGCACCGACAGCCGCTCGCCGCTGGTGGTGACCGGCATCGTCCAGTTCCCCAAGCCCGGCGGCTACCGGGTGCGGGCCACCCTCGGCGACGAGCAGCGCGACTACGCCTTCCGGGTCATCGACAAGGTCACCTGAGAGCTGTGGCCATGGTCAAGGATCTGGTGGCCCTGCCTCGGGGGACGTGGCCTCGGGCTGTGCTGTTCGCCGGCGTGGCCGCCGTGGTGGTCGCCGTGCCCTCCGACATCATCGACACGCCGATCTTCGGCCGGCCCGTGGCCGTGCGCTGGATCGACTACGTGATCCTGGCCGTCACCTCCGCGCTGATCGGGCTGATCTTCGCCATCCGCCCCGAGCGCGGCGACTCGGCCGAGCTGGCCGAGGCCGCCGAGCGCCAGGGCACCCGCACCATCTGGGGCGGGTTCGTGTCGTTCCTGGCCGTCGGCTGCCCGGTGTGCAACCAGGCCGTCGTCGCGCTGGTCGGCGTTTCCGGCGCCCTGTCGTGGTGGGCCCCGGTCCAGCCCTTCCTGGGTCTGCTCGCCGTGTCGCTGCTCGTCTACACCCTGCGCAAGCGCCTCAACACCTACCGCCTCTCCGCTTGCCCGATCCCCGCTCAGAGGCCGAGCGGATAGGCCGCGATTCACCTACGAGTCAGCGGGTCGTTGAGCGAGGCCGTGGCCCGAGCGGCCCGTGAGCGCAGCGAACAAGAGCGGGAAACACAACGCTGCGCCACGAGGCGGTGGCGCCTGTCCGCGTGGCCCTCTAGCGCCAGCCGTACCCGGGCGCGCTCCTCCCGCTGCGTCCACCACAGCGAAGTAGACTCGCGATCACCATCGCCTGTCGTCCGTCTCCGGCAGCTGGCGCCTCAGTCGTCAGTGTCGAGCACGCAGACCGCGTATTGGTAGGGGGCCTGGACGGTGCGGTTGATCCGCACGCCCCGGATCGCCACCGTGTAGCAGTGGTCGCCGTTGCGGGGTTCCGCCAGCCGGGCCGAGTCCGTGTCGCCGCCGACGGCCCACACAAGCGCACCGTCGAGGTTGATGATTCGAGTCGGTACCGGGCCGTAGTCGTCGGACATGGCTACGGCGGCTTCGGAGAAGTCGGGTCCCGATAGAAACAATCTGGTGTAGATGGTGTTTCCCGAGCGGGTCACTTCTGTCGCGATCCGCTGCCTTGCGAAGGACCATCGGCCCCACACTGTCTCAGGCGGCACATATCCTGGAGGGGGCCACGCCAAGAATCCGCGCACTTCTCGAACGTGCGCAGCCAGGGACCCGTCGTAGGACAAGTGCATCGCATTGGCGGCTCGATATAGACGGTCGTTGTCGAACACATTGCCCGTGCCGATCTGGGTGACGAGGGGGGACAGGATCTGCTGGCGGTGTCCGACCGCCAGATTATTGTCCCCGCTGTCCTGCATGTACTGGTCCACGCCGCGGACTCCGGCTGTTCCCAGGCCGAGGTTCTCGCCCGGATGGTCGATCTCGGTGTAACAGGCCCACTCGGCGGAGGGTGTGTGCGACAACGCTCCCTGGGCGAGCATGATCAGCGCCTTGCGCTGAGCCGTGGCGGTCAGTGCAGGGTCCTCGGTCACGGCCGCGATCCCGGCCATCTTCCGGTACCAGTTCACGCGCTGCAGGATGCTGTCGCGGAAGGGTTGGCCCGTCGTGCCGGCTGCGCAGTCGTCGACATCGCCGGTGAAGCCGGCATCGGGTTCGACACGGCCGAACTCCGCTTCGTAGGCCGCGAGCACGGCGTCGCGGTCCCACGTGTCGATCCCCGCTGTCGGCGCGGATCCTCCCGTTGTGGCGGTTGTCGTCATCGGCGGCGAAGCGTCGTTGCGGGCACCGCGGCGGTCTCGGGCCGCACCTTGGCGTACTCGCACCACCACCGTGCCCGGCGCGGCTGGCTGCACGGTCGCCCGATACTGGGAACCCGAACCGGCGAGACTCGTCACCGTGCCATTGACGACCCCAATGTCGTCCGTGTCGAAGTCGCGCACCCAACGCGCGAACTCCACCGTCACGTCGAAGGAGCTGTCGACGCCGATCACCGGCGCCGACCCGGAGGTCACCCGGGCCCAGAGCGGGTTGGCGATCGGCAAGTCGGGGACGTCCGACTGACCGCTGGCGTTGCTGCCCCAGCAGGTGATGGAGCCGTCGCGGTGAAGCCCACACGAGTGCGAAAACCCGGCAGTGACCTCTATGAAGTGCCCCCGCGGCACAGCCAATTGCCCGTCCCAGGACCTGCCCCAGCACGCGAGCATGTCGTCGGCTCGGATCGCGCAGGCGTGGAACACGTTCGCGGTGACAGCCCGGTGGGCACCCTCCGGGGTATCCGTCTGCCCGTGCTCGTCCCATCCCCAGCAGACGACGGTGTCGTCGCTGCGGATCGCGCAGGTGTGCGACTCGCCGGCCGCGATGGCCCGGTACGTCCCGCCCGGAGCGTCGGCTGCACCGTGTGCACTGTCTCCCCAGCAGGTGATGGTGCCGTCAACGCCTATGGCACAAGCGTGGAGAAAGCCCACCGCGACGGCAGCGTATTCGCCGTCGGCTCGGTCGGGCGGCCTCGCGCGGCTGTGCCCCCAGCATCCGATAGTGCCGTCGGTTCGGATCGCGCAGGTCTGGATAGCGCCGGCTGTGACGGCTCTGTGGACGCCCTCGGGATGGTTGGACTGCCCATCTGAGTTGAGTCCCCAGCATTCGATTGTGCTGTCGGTCCGTATGGCACAAGTGTGGTGCTTGCCTGCGCTGACAGACTCGTAAGTACCCGGCGGGGGGTCGGCCTGCCCGTGGGAGTTGTCTCCCCAGCAGGTGATGGTGCCGTCGGTGCGGATCGCGCACGTGTGGGCGCCGCCTGCGCTGACCGTCCTGAACCCGCCCGGTGAGGTGAGTGTGGGCGCATCGATGAGGCCGAGGGCTCTGGCGAGGAAGGTGGCCATCTGGGCTCGGGTCACGGGTTTGCGGGGGCAGTAGTTGAGCGGGTCGGTGGTGCAGCCGGCGGTGATGCCGGCGGCGGCGAGGGCGTCGATGGTGTCGGCGTGGGTGTTGTCTTGGGTGTCTTCGAAGCCGGCGGGTTGGGCGGGGTCGACGTTGAAGGCGCGTACGAGGAAGGTGTCCATCTGGGCTCGGGTTACGGGCTCGTCGGGGCAGTAGCGCAGCGGTTCGGTCTTGCAGCCGGCTGTGATCCCCAGTTCGGCGAGGCGTTCGGCATGGGGCAGCCACCACGCGTCGGAGTCCACGTCGTCGAATCGGGGGTCCTCGACTGCGGGTGGTTCTTGGCCGTCGAGGGCGCGCACGAGCCACACGGCCATCACCCAGCGCTTCATGTCCTCTCGCGGGCAGAATCGCTCCTCGCCGCACAGGGTGTCCGTGAACAGTCCCGACTGGTTGAGCGCGTCGATGCCGGGTTTGTGGCTGCCTCCGGTGACGTCTGAGAGGTCCGGCGCGGACTCACCGGCACCGGGGGAGCCTTGCGCGAGGGCAGGCGCCGACACGGCCAGCACCGCCACCGCCAGCACCGCCACCGCGATCACAGCCCAGCCGCGGCAACGACCGGGCCCTCGGTCGTCGGTCCTGTAGAACACAGTCACATCCTGACCACCTTCGAGCTCGCGCTGCTACTGGTGGAGTCGGCCGACCCTGACACGACTACGACAACCGGGCAACTTCGACGGACCACGTTGCCGTCAGCGCCCCATCACGGCACCGCCGGATCCGACGGCTCGATGCATGGCTGCGGCCACCATTGCGGGCAGCCCCAGCGCGGCCAGCATCAGCGTATCCAGCGGCACGTCCAAGCTCAGGAGCCCGCTGACCACCGCCGACAGCAGCGCGGCCGAGCCCAGCAGCGCGGCCCGGAAGGTGCCGATCCCCCAGCCTGACTGGGGCGGCAGCGCGGCAACCAGCATGGCGTTGGCCACCGGCAGCACCGACACGGCCATGCCCACGAACGGCACCAGCAGCCACACGCCGATCCCGGCCGGGAGCAGCAGCAGCGGCAGGCCCAGGGCCAAGGTCGTCAGCGTCATCAGGCGGGCTGTCCACGGTCCGCCGTGGCGATCGTAGAGGGCGCCTCCCACCAGCTTGACCGCGGCCGACAGCGCCCGCCCCGCGGCCAGCAGCACGGCCACCAGGCGCAGGTCCACCCCCCGGTCTACGAAGAACACCGGCGAGAAGCCGATCACCACGAAGTGCATCGACACCCCTCCGAAGCTGGCATAGCCGGCCAGCCGGTAGGACTGCTTGCGGGCGTACTGGGCGAGCTGGGCCAGCAGGGGCGCCGGTGACAGGCCGCCGTCCGGCTCCACCCAGCGGGGCACATAGGCGATGGCCAGCACCGCGGGCGCCGCGCAGCCGACGAACACCCAGCGCCAGCCTCCTCCCGCGAAGCCGCTCAGGGCTGCCGCGGCCAGCCCGAACGAGTAGGCCTGCCCCCACACCGCGATGGCCTTGCCCGGCGCGTCGGGGTACAGCCGGGCCACGCTGGCCAGCGCGGGCGGGAAGAAGATCCCGAACGCCACCCCCAGCATGGCCTGGCCCACCAGCAGCACCCAGAACGACTGGGCGGTGGCCGACAGCACCATCCCCGCGGCCAGGCTCACCGCGGTGGCCCGCACCATTGCCCGGTCGCCGAGCCAGCGGCTGGAGGCCCCTCCGATCACGTTGAACGAGGCGATGCCGGCGGCCACCGCGGCCAGGATGGCGGCCTGGTGGCTCTCGGTGATGTCCAGGTCCCGGCGCACCAGCGGGAACAGCGGAGAGATCATGGTCTCGGCGCCGCCGAGGATGAAGTAGAGCGTGAACAGGTATCCGAATGTCGCCCAGCGAGCCGTCAGGCGGCCCTCACTGCCGCCTGCGCCCCTCGCAGCGTCGTCGCCGGGTTCGTTCAATTCACCCAGCAGGCCACGAAGTGGCCTTCGGAGCGCTCCTCCAGCGGCGGCCGCTCCTCGAAGCACTGCTGCACTGCCAGCGGGCAGCGGGTGTTGAACCGGCAGCCCTCGGGCGGGTCCATGGGGCTGGGCAGGTCGCCTATGAGGGGCTCGTGGCTGCGGCGGGCTGTCGGGTCGGGCACGGGCACCGCGGAGAGCAGGGCCTGGGAGTAGGGATGGGTCGGGTTCTCGTAGATGTCGTGGTGGCTGCCGATCTCCATCAGGTGTCCGAGGTACATGATCGCCACCCGGTCGGAGATGTGGCGCACCACGGCCAGGTTGTGGGAGATGAACAGGTACGACAGGCCCACGCTGTCCTTCAGCTCCACCAGCAGGTTCACGATCTGGGCCTGGATCGACACGTCGAGCGCGGCGGTGGCCTCGTCGGCCACCACGAACCCCGGCCGCAGCGCCAGCGCCCTGGCGATGACGATGCGCTGGCGCTGGCCGCCGGAGAAGGCGTGCGGGTACTTGTCGGCCGCGCCCGTGGTCATCCCCACCATCTCCAGCAGTTCGGCCACGGCGTCGTTCAACTCGGCACCCCGCTTGCGGGTGTGCACCAGGAACGGCTCGGCGATGCTCTCGCCCACCTTGAGCTTGGGGTTCAGCGCCGAGTAGGGGTCCTGGAAGATCATCTGGACCTGCTTGCGCATGGCCCGCCAGTTGCGCCGGCTCAGGTTGGTGACGTCGGCGCCGTCGAAGAACACCTGGCCCGCGGCGGGCTTGACCGCTCCCAGCAGCGCCCGCCCCGCGGTCGACTTCCCGCAGCCCGACTCGCCCACCAGGCCGACGGTCTCGCCCGGCGCCACGGCGATGCTGAAGTCGTCCAGCGCGTAGACCGTGCGCCTACGGCTGCCCACCCAGCGGGTGTAGTGGACGCTGAGATCCCGGCTCTCGACCAGGGGCGTGACCTGCTCGTTCACGTCGAACCCTCCCCGGAGCGGCGGCTGCCCACCCAGCGGGTGTAGCGGACGCTGAGATCCCGGCTCTCGACCAGGGCGGTCGGTTGTTCGCTCATAGGGCCCCCTCGATCACGCCCGGCACCGAGTCATCGACCGGCGCCTGCGCCCCGGCGTCCTGGCCGGCGCGGTTGTAGCAGGCCACCCAGCGCCGGTCGGCGAACTTCATCAGCGGCGGGGGCGCCCCCCGGCAGACGTCGCGCGCCTCCGAGCATCGGGGCTCGAAGGCACAGCCTGGCGGGGTCTGGGCCCGGTCGAGCGGCTCTCCGGGAATGCCGACCAGGGCGGTCTCGGACCGGTCCACCCTCGGCACCGACCGGAGCAGGCCCAGCGAGTAGGGGTGCTGGGGGTCGGCGAACATCTCGGCGATGGGGGCCCGCTCCACGATGCGGCCCGCGTACATCACCTGCACCCGGTCGCAGAACTGGGCCACCACGCCGAGGTCGTGGGTGATCATGAGCACCGACACCCCGAGCTGGGTGGACAGGTCGTGCAGCAGGGTGAGGATCTGGTCCTGGATGGTCACGTCGAGCCCGGTGGTGGGCTCGTCCGCGATCAGCAGCGTCGGCTCGCAGGCCAGGGCGGTGGCGATCATCACCCGCTGGCGCATCCCGCCCGACAGCTCGTACGCGTACGACTTGAGCCGGTCCTGCGGGTTGGCGATCCCCACCATGTCGAGCAGCTCCAGCGAGCGCTGCCTGATGGCGGAGCCCTCCAGGCCGGCCCGGTGCCTCAGCAGCTCGCGCAGCTGCGCGCCCACCGTCTTGAGCGGGTTGAGCGACACCATCGGGTCCTGGAAGATCATGGCGATCTCCCGGCCCCTCACCCGGTTGGCCACGGACTCCTCGAGCACGTCCTCGCCCCGCCACCGCACGGATCCCCCCATGATGCGGCCCGGCGGCAGCACCATGCCCAGGATGGCCAGCCCCATCACGCTCTTGCCCGAGCCCGACTCGCCCACCACACCGAGACGCTCGTGCGAGCCGACGTTCAGGGTCAGGCCGTCCACCCCCAGCACGGTTCCGTCGCGAGTGGGGAACCCCACGGTGAGGTCCTCTATCTCCAGCAGCCGCTCCTGGCGGCCCGGGCCCGTCCCGGTTGCCGGGTTCACGCGCCCGGCCTCTCGAGGATGATCTGCTCGCGCTCGGCCACGTCGTTGAAGGATTGCAGCCACAGCGACAGGAGGTTCACGCCGAGCACGACGATTGCGATGGCCATGCCCGCGAACGTGACGATCCACCATCCGTCGGTGATGTAGTTCCTGCCCTGCTGGATCATCAGCCCCCACGACGAGCGGGGCGGCTGGACCCCGAAGCCGAGGAAGGCGAACGCCGACTCCGACAGGATGGCCGCAGCCAGCTCCAGCACGCACAGGGTGATGAGCGAGCTGACCAGGTTGGGAAGCAGGTGTCGCCACATGATCCGCCCCGCCGGCGAGCCGGCCAGCTCCGACGCCTCCACGAACAGCGACGTCTTGAGGGTGAGCACCAGGCTGCGGCCGACCCTGGTGAACACCATCCAGCTCGACATGCCGATGACGAGGATCACCAGCCACACGCTCGGCCCGAACGCGGCCACGAGGATCAGTCCGGCCAGCACCCCGGGGAAGGCCATCTGCACGTCGGCCGCGGAGATGATGAGGGTGTCGATCCTGCCTCCGACATAGCCCGCGATCAGCCCTAGCGTCGTGCCGAGCACCGCGGCCAGGAACACCGCGACCAGCGCGACGATCAGCGAGATGCGGGCGCCGTCGATCAGCCGGGCCAGGATGTCGCGGCCGAGCTGGTCGGTGCCGAGCGGATGGGACCAGGTCCCTCCCCAGCCCACCGGGGGCGTGAGCTTGTCCGGCAAGCTCTGCTGGGTGGGGTCGTGAAGGAACGGCAGCCACGGGCCCACGATCGCTACGAGGGCGAACGTTGAGGTGATGATGATCCCGGCGATGCCCGCCTTGGACTTGCGCAGGTGGGACTTCAGGTCCGCTAGCAGGCTGACACCCTCCGGCAGCACCGCATCCGGAGCACCTGCGTCCGGGCCCGGGCCCATGGCGTCCTCGACCACGGTCACGCCATGTCCACTCTGGGGTCGATGAGCCGTCGGGCGATGTCCACGAGCAGGTTGGTCGCCACCACGAGCGTGGCCAGCACCACCACCGCGGCCTGCACCAGCACCAGGTCCCGGTTGTCGATGGCATGGATGGCCAGGCGCCCCACGCCGGGCCAGGCGAACACCACCTCGATCACCACCGTGTAGCCGGTGAACATGCGGGTCAGCTCCCAGCCCGTCATGGTCACGAAGCCCGAGGCGACGTTGCGGAACGTGTGGTGCACGATTGTGTAGGACCTGGAGAACCCCCTCGACAACGCGGTCACCGCGTAGGGCTTGCGCAGCTCCTCCACGATCCCGCGGCGGGTCATCTGCGCCAGGCGGCCCGCGCTGGCCAAGCCGATCGCGAACGACGGGAGGATCAGCGAGACGAACCCTCGCGAGCCGAATGTCGGCACCCAGCCCAGCTGCACCGCGAAGACGATGATGAGGAGGTAGCCGATCCAGAACGGCGGGGCGCTGATGGACGCCATCGAGAAGCTCAGCACGGCATGGTCGGCGAAGCGACGCTCCCACCAGGCGGCGAGCATTCCCATGGGTGCAGCCAGCAGGACCGTGACCGTGGTGGCTCCGGCAACGAGCTTGAGGGTGGCCGGCAGGCGCTCCAGCACGAGTTTGGAGGCGGGACGACCCTGCCAGAACGACTCGCCGAGGTCGCCGACGACGAGACCGGACAAGAAGTCCCAGTACTGCACGGACAGGGGCCGGTCGATGCCGAGCGCGGCCCGGCGCTGGGCCCGGTGCTCCTCCGTGGCCTCCAGCGGCAGCGACACCGTGGCCGGGTCGGTGAATACGTGGGTGACGACGAACACCAGGGAGGTGACGATGAACACCACCAGCGCGGCGGCGATGATGCGTCTAGCGAGCCACCGGAGCAACGCGCTTCCTCCCGTCGGGCCACGATTGGCCCGGGTGCCGGGCCGCTCTGTATACCGTAGCCCGACTTTCTTGGCCGCTCCGAATCAGTCGACCCGCTAAGCCCCGCAACTCGTTGGTGCCGCACGAGGAATCCGGTGGTGGCCAGCAGCACGTGGCTAGCTGTATAACAGTCTGTGGAGTTTATAAAGTGGATTGCTAAAAGTCCCGCAGACTTCTATAAGATGCTGGATCGATTGGAGGTTCCTCATGGATCCGATCTCGAATCCCTATAGTCCTGGTGCCGGGAAGCGTCCACCGGCGCTTGCTGGCCGTGACGACCAGATCGCGGCGTTCGATGTCGCCGTGCGGCGGCTTGCCGTCGGTCGGTCGGACCGGAGCCAGATGCTTACGGGCCTGCGCGGCGTGGGCAAGACGGTGCTACTGCGCGAGTATCGCGATATCGCTGCCGGGCACGGCTGGGTCAGCCAGAGCCTCGAAGCCAGCGACGACAGCCCTTTCGTACGCCAGATCGCGGCCGTCGCCCAGGGCGCTCTCCTCGATCTGACACCGGGTCGCCGGCTGTCTCAGATTGCTTCGCGTGTGCTTGGGGTGCTCAGGTCGTTCCAGCTGTCTTGGGACATCCCCGACGCGGGGACGCTCACCCTCGGCGTCGATCCAGTGGACGGCCAGGCCGATTCGCGCATCCTGCAGAGGGACCTGACGGATCTACTGCGGGAGGTGGCCCAACATGCCAAGGACCGCAACAAGGGCGTAGTGGTCACGATCGACGAGATCCAGTATCTGTCGAAGCAGCACCTGAGGCCTCTGATTGTCGGGCTGCACGAGATCAGCCAGGCGGACCTGCCCCTTCTGGTGGTCGGTGCCGGGCTTCCGTCGATACTGGGACTATTGGGCGAGGCCCGCACCTATGCGGAACGACTCTTCAGCTTTGTCAACATCAACAGCCTCGACGACGCCGCCGCCGCCCGGGCGTTGGCCGAGCCCGCCGCAGCCGAGGGCGTGTCGTGGGATGACGGCGCGCTTGAAGAAGCGCTGTCGCTCACCAAGGGCTACCCGTACTTCCTACAGGAGTTCGGCAGGCAGGCCTGGCGCATGGCCGAAGGTCCCAACCGGATAAGCCGACAGGACGTGCTCGACGCGGCTCCGCTGGCGCAGGCCGAGCTCGACGCCGGGTTCTTCCGCGTCCGCATGGACCGTGCGACCGACGCCCAGCGGTCGTACCTGTCGGCGATGGCCGCGATGGGGCCCGGCCCACATCGCTCCGGTGATGTCGCCGAGGCGCTGGGCAAGAAGACGACCCAGGTAGGGCCGGTCCGCCACTCCCTGATCCAGCGCGGCCTGTGCTACTCGCCCCGCCACGACGTGATCGCGTTCACTGTTCCGATGTTCGACGAGTTCGTCCGCCGCCACATTTTCTGAGCAACTAGGTTCGCCGGCGCGACGGAGGGAGCCGGACCATGAGCACCGGCAGAGGACGTGCGGGCCGATAGATAAGCAAAATCCTCGCAGGGCTCGTCGTTGTTGCCGGTCTGGTCGTTGCAGCATGCCCAGATGCCGGCGCTGTCCCTGATGGACTGTCGGCTCTGTCTATTGGCCTTGAGGTGGGCCTCTTCAGCTCTCAGACCGTTGATCGGGCTTGGATCAGGCGACCCAGGAGGCAGAGCCCGGCGGCCGCGAAGGCCCAGACCGCGGCCGTCGCCAGCGCGGCCGACGACGACACGTCGCTGATCGCTCCGAAGGCACCCGGTCCAAGCACCGCGCCGAGGTTGAGGCCTCCGATGGCGAACGAGGTGGCCAGGCCGGGCGCGTGGGGGTTCATGCGTACCAGGGCCACCACCATCAGCGCCGGCCATGACCAGCCCAGGATGATGGCGACCTGCCCGCCCAGCGCGTACAGCCAGGGCGTGTCCGCCGCCATCAGCGCGTAACCGGCCGCGCTGGCGACCAGCAGGGCCGCCACGGTGCCGATGTCGCCGGTGCGGCCCCTGTCGGCGAGCACGCCCAGCAGGATGCGCACCGTGATCACCCCCGCGCTGGCCGCCGACAGCAGAAGGCCCGCCGTGCTCTCGGTGATCCCGGCGTCGGTGCTGTTGACCACGAAGAACGCCGCCGCGCCTATCACCGCCGCCGATGCCAGCGTGGCCGAGGCACCCAGGACGAACAGCGGTGCCAGCCTGACGTGGGCGAAGCGCCCGGCTTCGGATGCCTCGGCTGCGGGCCTGCCGGGGTCGGGTCGCTTCTCGGCGGGGAGCATCAGCATCCCGACCGCGGCCAGCACAGCCCCGCCCACGAACGCCCAGCGCCATCCCGACGTCCCCCCGACGATGGGCACCGTCAGCCCGGCCAGCAGCGGGGCCAGCGGTATTGCCGACATGTGCACCGCGAAGGCGACGCCGTGGCGCTCGGACGCCACGTGCTGGGCCACCAGCACCTTGGCCGCCGGCCCGGCCAGGGTCAGACCGGCACCCGCCACGGCCAGAGCGGCCAGGAGGGTGGCTGTCGACCGGGCTGCGACGGCGACGGCCAGATACCCGGCCAGCGTGACCCACATCGACAGCAGCAGGCTCCGGCGGGCGCCGATCCGATCGGCCAGCTCGCCGGCATGGACGGACGCAACCCCCGACAGCGCATAGGTCACCGCCAGCGCCAGCCCGAGACCGGTGTCGCCGAAACCGAACTCCTCCTTGATGTCACTGCCCAGCGCGCCGGTCAGGAATCCCGGCATGACGCTCGCGGTGAGGCAGGCGATCGACGCGGCCATGGGCCGGACCGGGACCGCGTCGGGATTGTGTGACAGCGCGGCGGGCGCGGCGTCGGCCACCGTGGCCGCGCTAGTCGGCCGGCTTGCTCGTGAGCGCCACCGGTCGGGCGTCGGGGCTGCGGATAGCCCGCACCTGCTCGCGGAAGCGCTCGACGCCGGCCAGCTTCACGTCCTCGTAGCCCCGGATCACATCGGGAAGGCCGGCCAGCTTCACTGCCCGCTCGTAGGTGTCGGGCGTCAGGCCGTCGAGCTCGGCTTCAATCAGGTCCCGGTACTCCGCGATCAGCTCCCGCTCCAGACGGCGCATCGAGGTGAGACCGAACAGGTCGAGGGGCGTGCCCCGCAGCCGGCGCATGGCCTTCAACACGCCGAGCGCCGGCCGCTGGAACGGCCCGAGCCCGATCTTGCGCTTCATGCCCATGGCGCGCAGCACGGGCGGGTGGAGAAGGATGCGGTAGCCGGCGAAGTCGCCGACCGCGTCGCGCACTGCTTCACCGACGCCGGGACGAAGGTGCAGCCGGGCCACCTCATACTCGTCCTTGTAGGCGGTCAGCTTGTACAGGTAGCGGGCCACCGTTTCGGCCAGCTCGGTCCGGTCGCCCATCACCTCGCGCTCGCGGGCCGACGCGGCATCCACGAAGTCCACGTACGCCGAGGCCAGCGCCTCCGACTGGTAGTCCACCAAGTCGGCGGCCCGCCGTTCCACGGTCTCGGCGAGGGCCTCCGCCGCGGCGCCTCCAACGTTCGCCAGCCCCGACTCCTGCATCAGCGACCGGGCTGCGGCCTTGGCTCTGGCCGGGACCGAGTCCAGGCCCAGGCCGGGCGCGGCTGCGGTCGTCTCCGGCGACGTCGCACTGGGCGCCACACCGGCCAGGCTGACCAGGCCGTCGGCGCCCTCGCGCACATACACCCGCCCCCATCGGAAGGCGGCGATGTTGGCGGCCACCGCCACCCCGTTGAGCTCGATGGCCCGCTCGATGGAAGAGGCCGACACCGGGATCCCGCCGGCCTGGTACGCGGCCCCGAGGGCGAGCACGTTGGCGGGCATGGCCGTGCCGAGCAGGGCGTCGGCCATCCGGTCGGCGTCGAGGCGGACGTTGTCGCCTCTGCGGGTGGCGCCGTCGATCGTCCAGAGCATCCCGTCGACTTCGGGGTAGGTCTCCTCCACGTGGGCCACCATGTCGCCGGTGGGGAGCTTGCTGGTCGACACCACCGCCAGCGTGCGGCCGGGATCGGCCCTGGTCAGGTTCTTGGGGTCGGCGGCCACGAGCAGATCCAAGCCCAGGTAGCAGTCAGCGCCGCCCGCGCCGATCAGGTTGGCGCCCCGCGGCTCGCCGTCGAAGAAGCGCAGGTGCGACACCACGGGGCCGCCCTTCTGGCTGAGCCCGGTCTGGTCGAGGCCCATGATGCCGAGGCCGTCGAGCAGGGCCGCGGTGGCCAGCACTTGGCTGACCGTCACCACCCCGGTGCCGCCCACACCGGCCATGAACACTGCGAAGCCATCCGGTCCGGGCGCGGGCCGGTCCGGCTCGGCGATGTCGGCCGGCGGCGCGTTCGGTGGGGCGCGCCCTGCGCCGGTCGCGGCCGCCGCGTTGGCCTTGGTCTTGGCCGGCCGGGTCTTGACTTGTATGAACGACGGGCAGTCGCCCTCGATGCAGGTGTAGTCGAAGTTGCACGACGACTGATGTATGCGGGTCTTGGTTCCCAGCTCGGTGTCCACCGGCTGCACCGACAGGCAGTGGCTCTTGGCTCCGCAGTCGCCGCATCCCTCGCACACCGCCTCGTTGATGAAGATGCGCTTGGTCGGCGTGGGCCGCAGGCCCCGCTTGCGCTCTCGGCGCTTCTCGGCCGCGCACTCCTGGTCGTAGACGAGCACGGTCACCCCGGGTGTGTCCCGCAGGATGAGCTGCGCCTCCTCGAGCCTGTCCCGGTTCCAGACCTCGGCGCCCTGCGCCATCGGTACGCCGTGCTGGTGGCGGTCCGGGTTGTCGCTGCACACGATTATGCGGCTCACGCCCTCGGCGGCCAGCGACTGGGTCAGCTCGGGCACGCCGATGGCGCCGGCCACGTCCTGGCCCCCGGTCATGGCGACCGCGCCGTTGTAGAGGATCTTGTAGGTGATGTCGATCCTCGCGGCCACCGCGGCCCGCACCGCCAGGCTGGCCGAGTGGAAGAACGTGCCGTCGCCGACGTTCTGGAACATGTGGGTCCGGTCGGTGAACGGCGCCCGGCCGATCCAGGTTGCTCCCTCGCCGCCCATCTGATGCACGGTCTGGGCCCGATCATCGATCCACAGGGCCATGGCGTGGCAGCCCACGCCGGCGCCCGCGAACGAGCCCTCGGGCACTGCGGTCGAGCGGTTGTGGGGGCAGCCGCTGCACCAGTACGGCAGGCGGGCCACCTCCGCGGAGCCCGCGGCTGCGGCCGCCTCGATGAGGGCCAGGCGGGCCTCCACCGCCACCGGCAGGGCTCCGATCTCGCCTCCGAGCACTCCAGAGCGGAGCCGGTCCGCAACGACGGCCGCGATGCGGTCGGCGCTCAGCTCGCCGTCGGCCGGCACCAGCCGGCGGCCCTGCTCGTCGGTCTTGCCCACCACCCGGGGAGCACCGGCCCGGCCGTAGAGAATGTCGCGCACGAACAGCTCGATGAAGGCCCGCTTCTCGTCCAGCACCAGGATCTCGTCGAGACCCCCGGCGAAGCGGCGCACGATCTGCGGTTCGAGAGGCCACACCATCTGTAGCCGCAGCAGGCGGATCCCGAAGCGCTGGAGGGCGTCATCATCGAGGCCGAGGTCGCTGAGGGCCTGGCGCAGTTCCTGGAACGTCCGGCCCGCGGCCACGATCCCGAGCCGGGCCGCTCCGGTGGCTCCGCTGATCTCGTTGAGGCCGTTGGCCGCGGCGTAGGCCACCGCCGCCTCCAGGCGCCCGTAGGCGATGTCCTTCTCCTGCTGGAGGCTCATCGGCGTCACCAGGCCGGGCCGCTGCTCGTGGCGCCAGGGCCTGCCGTCGATCTCCAGGCCGGGATCGACGGGGACGACCCGCTCGGGGGCCACCTCGGCGACGCCGAACCCGTCGGCGACAGTGGTCACGATCTTGAACGCGGTCCATAGGCCGCTGTAGCGCGACAGCGCGATGCCGTGGAGCCCGAGGTCGATGATCTCCTGCATCGTGCCGGGGTACAGCACCGGGATCTGGGCGTCGTAGAAGGTGGGCTCCACCTGGGTGGGCAGAGTGGACGACTTGGCCAGCGGGTCGTCGCCGGCCAGCACCAGCACCCCGCCGTTGGGGGCGGTGCCCTTGAAGTTGGCGTGCTTGAACACGTCGCCGCAGCGGTCCACGCCCGGACCCTTGCCGTACCACATGCCCACCACGCCGTCGTGTCGGGCCAGCGGCCCGAGCAGCGGCTCCTGGCTGCCCCACACCGCGGTCGCGGCCAGCTCCTCGTTGACGCCCGGCACCCACACCACGTCGTGGGCCGACAGCAGGGCCATGTTGCGCTCGATGGTGAGATCCACGGTGCCCAGGGGCGAGCCCTGGTACCCCGAGATGAACGTGGCCGTGCGCAGGCCCCGGGCCGCGTCGGCTCGGTGCTGGTCGACGGGCAGGCGCACCAGCGCCTGGATCCCGGTCAGCAGCACTCGCCCCCGTTCCAGTGTGAACTTCTGATCGAGATCGAAGTCCTCCAGCAACTGGGATCCTCCTTGTCGACGCAGGCCAGCCTACGGGCGGGCGGCTCAGCCGATGATCTGGCAGTACTCGGGCACGATGTCGGCGGTGAGCAGGTCCATCCATGCGGGGCGCATCTCGAGGAGGCGGGCCACCACGCCGATGTGGTTCTGCCGGTGGTTCCAGGTGCCGATCAGGTAGAACCGCTCCGGGTCGTCCTCGCTCTGGTACAGCAGGCCCTCGTGCACGATGCCCGGCGTGGTGTGGACGATGTTGTCGCCGCTGTGGTCCCAGGCCTCGAAGGCGTCGATGAAGTCCTGGGCCCGGCCCGGCTTGGCCTGCAGCGTGTAGTGGAAGGCGAACGACCCCTCGGGCAAGTCCTTCAGGATCGGGTTGACGTGGTCGCCGTGGTCGTGGTCGTGGTGGTCGTCTGCCATCGGAGTGCCTTTCAGGTTGCGGCGGTGAAGGCCGTGGCTGCCGCCTGCGAGCACACCACGTCCTCGGCGTGCTTGGCGCCGGAGATGCCCAGCGCGCCCACGATGGTGCCGCCCGATGTCGCAAGGGGCTCGCCGCCCTCCACGGCCAGGATGTGGTGGCGGGCGGTCATGGGCGGGCCGAGCGACTTGTCCGTCTGGAAGTAGTCCGATAGCGCACCTGTGTCGCGCTTGAATGTCAGCGCGGCCAGGGCCTTGGCGATGGCGTTCTCGAGAGCTATCTCCACCACGCCGTCCATGCGGTGCACCAGCACGAGGTTGCCGGTGGCGTTGACCACGGCCACGCACACGGCCAGGCCTTCGTCGGTGGCTGTGGCCAGGGCCGCGTCGGCGGCGAGCTTGGCCCCGTCGAGGGTGAGGGTCTCGACGTTCATGGTGTTCATGGATTGCTCCTGGGTTGGTCGGGGGTTGGGCAATGCTCGATCTTGTTGGTCATTGCTCGATCCGGAAGGTGGCTCCGACTTCGGTATGGCTGCTGGTCAGTGCTTGACTTGGAATATTGCCTCGACCTCCACGGAGGCGCCGAGGGGAAGCTCGGCCACGCCGATGGCGGAGCGGGCGTGCCGCCCGGGCTCGCCGAACACCTCGATCATCAGGTCGCTGGCGCCGTTGATCACCTTGGGCTGGGCGTTGAAGCCGGGGTCGCTGGCCACGTACCCGGTGAGGCGCACCACCCGCAGCACCTCGTCGAGGCTGCCGAGGTGCTGGTGCACCGACGCCAGGATTGCCCCGGCCGCGCCCCGGGCGCTGGCCCGGCCGGCCTCGATGTCCATGTTGCCGCCGAGGCGGCCCACGTGCGCGATCCCGCCGCCTCCGGAGGCCAGCGCGATGGAGCCCGACACGAACAGCACGTCGTGGACCTGGGCCACGAGGTCGAAGTTGCCCGCCCTCAGCAGGGGCATGTCGAGGTCGACGCCGGCGTCTCTGGCCGCCTGCTCGTAGGACATGTCGAACCCTCCCGTGACCGCCCGGCCGATTCTTGTATACCGACCTTACAGCGCCCAGAGGCCGAGCGAATAGGCCGGTAGCTGATCCATCGCGCCGACGTGGAACCTCGTCCCGTCTCCGATTCTCGGCGCCCGAGGCAGGGCCACTAGCTTCGATCCCGTGGATCTGGGTTTGCACGGGCGGCGGGCGATCGTGTTCGGCTCCACTGCGGGGCTGGGGAGGGCCATAGCCGAGACGCTTGCCGTCGAGGGCGCGCTGGTGGTCGTTTCGGGTCGGCGGGCCGAGCTTGCCGCCGAGATCGCAACGTCGCTGCCGGGCGCGGTGGCCGTCACCGGGGACTTGACCGTCGACGGCGAGCCTGCCCGCATGGTGGACGAGGCCGCGGCCCGTCTCGGCGGCCTCGACATCTGTGTGGTCAACACCGGCGGAGGCCCGCCGGGAGGCATGACCGAGGTGTCCGCGGCCGACGAGGTGGCTGCCTATGAGCGGATGCTGCGGCCCGCGCTGGCCTTGTCGCGGGCCGCGATTCCCTATCTGCGCGCCGGCGGCGACGGCCGCCTGGTGTACATCACGGCCCGGTCGGTGGTGGAGGCCTCGCCCGAGCTGGCCCTGTCGGGGGTGTTCCGCAGCGGGGTGGTCGCCGCGGCCCGCTCGCTGGCGGTGGAACTCGCCCCGGAGGTGCTGGTCAACGTGGTCGTTCCCGGCCAGTTCGACACCGGAGCGTTGGCTCGCTCCCAAGCGGTCCGGGCTACGGCCGAGGGCATTGCTGCCGAGGCGGTGCGGGCCCGCCATCAGGCGTCGATACCGGTGGGCCGGTTCGGCCGGGCCTCCGAGTTGGCCGACGTGGTGGCGTTCCTGTGCAGCGCCCGGGCCAGCTTCGTCACCGGCTCGGTCGTACGGGTCGACGGGGGCGCCGTCATCGGCTACTGAGAGGGCATGCGGTACCCGGATTGGATCGCCGGGACGGTATACAGGGCGCCGTGAGGATCGCGGTTCTGGTCAAGCAGATCCCTGCTCCGGTCGAGTTCAGGATGCAGGACGGGCGCCTGGTGCGCGACGGCGTGCCGCTGGAGGTCAACGCCTACTGCCGGCGGGCCAACGCCAAGGCCGTGGAGCTCGCCGGTCCCGACGGCGAAGCCGTGGTGTTCACCATGGGACCGCCCGCGGCCGCCGACGCCCTGCGGGAGATGATCGCCTGCGGGGCCGATCGGGGCGTTCACCTCTGCGATCCGGCCTTCGCCGGAAGCGACACTCTGGCCACCGCAGTGGCGCTGGGCGCGGCCATCAGGCGCGAGGGTCCTTTCGATCTGGTGCTGGCCGGGCTCAACTCGCTCGACTCCGACACCGGCCAGGTGCCCGCCGAGATGGCCGAGCTGCTGGGCCTGCCCTTCGCGGCCGGGGTGCGGGACCTGGAGGTGGTCGGCGGCTCCTTCACGGCCCGGCTGGAGACCGACGACGGCCACCGCACCGTCGAGGGGGAGCTGCCCGCGGCGCTGTCCACCGCGGAGCGGCTGTGCGCCCCGTCCAAGGCGACGCCCGAGGCCTGCGCCGAGGTGGCCGATGACCGCATCGTGCGGCTGTCCGCGGCCGACCTGGACGTGCCCGCCGGGACGCTCGGGGCTAGGGGCTCTCCCACCTCTGTCGGCCCGGTGCGGGTGCTGACCGCCACCCGGCGCAGGCTGCGGGCCGCGTCGGCGGCCCAAGCGGTGGACCTGCTGGAGGAGTTCGGCGCCTTCTCCGACGCCCCCGAATCAGACGACGCCGGCGGCGACGCTTCGCCGGGTAGTGCGGCCCTGTTGGACGCCAGCACCGACGGGGCGCAGGCCGCCGCGGGTGAGCGCTCCGTGTGGTGCTTCTTCACTGACCCGGAGGTGGGGGCCGAGCTGCTGGGGGAGGGGGCCGAGCTGGCCGCCTGGATCTCGGGCACCGTCACCGCCGTCACCACCATCGCCGACGCCGCCGACCGAGCCGGGCTGGGAGCCGCGGGTGCCGACCGGCTGCTGGTGATCGGATCGGCATCGGAGCCCTCCGAGCAGGCCGACGCGCTGGCCGCCGCCGCGGCTCGGCGCCTTCCCTGGGCCCTGCTGGTGGAGGGCACCCGCTCGGGCCGGGTGGTGGCCTCCACCGTGGCTGCTCGCTGCGGCTGGGGACTCACCGGCGACGCCGTCGGGCTGGAAGTCAGCCCCGACGGTCGCCTGGTGGCGTGGAAGCCGGCGTTCGGCGGCCGCCTCCAGGTCCCGATCGTTTCGAGGTCGCCGGTGCAGATGGCCACGATCCGACCCGGAGTGTTGGCGCTGCGGCCGCCCCGCGTCGACGCCCCCGATCCCGAGGCCGAGCTGCTTTCGGCCCCTCGGCCCTCCCTGATCCGAACCGTGTCGGCGGTGCGCGACGACTTCGACTCCGGCGAGCTGCGCCGGGCCCGGACGGTGGTGGCTGTCGGTGTGGGCGTCGACCCCGACGGCTATCCGGTGATCGACGAGCTGCGGGCCGCTCTCGGGGACGCTGCGCTGGGCGCCACCCGCAGGGTCACCGACCGGGGCTGGGTGCCCCGCAGCCGCCAGATCGGCGTCACCGGCCACGCGGTGGCGCCCCGGCTGCTGGTGGCGGTCGGCTCCAGCGGCCGCTTCAACCACACCGTCGGCATCCGCAACGCCGCCACGGTCCTGGCCGTCAACTCCGATCCCGGCGCCGAGATCTTCGACCAGGTCGATGTCGGATTGGTCGGCGAGTGGCAGACCGCCGTCCCGGAACTGACAGCCGAACTGCGAGACCGCCGCATCGCCGACCGTCTGCGCGCCCACGAGCTGGCTGAACCGGCCGAGGTCGTGGCATGAACCGCGGCGCGACTGGCAGAAGGGGGCTGGCATGAGGGTCAGAATCGGCGTGGACGAGTACGTCTTCGTGCCCACGATGGCCGACCTCTCCCAGGTGGACCTCCTGGCCGGCACCGCCCTGGCCTGACCCCGCGCCGGGCTCGCTCTCGTATTCGCGCCGCGAATACGGTTGAATAGGAGCGTGAGGCTCCCGGTGTGGGCACGCGCCGCTCGGCTGGTGCTGATGGCGGCGGCAGTCCTGCTCGCGGCGTGCGGTGGGTCGGGATACCAGTACGTCGAGAACGCCGACGACACCGTCTTCATCAAGGTCCCCGAGGACTGGAACGTTGTGTCGGAGGGGACCGTGAACTGGACCATCACGCCCGCGTCCGACGACGAAATCCAGCCGATCCTCGGCGAGTTCGTCCTGCCCTGGCGGGCCGAGTTCGATGCCGCCCCGGCCAGCCGAGCCGGCTCTTTCGACTACGTGCAGGGCTATGTGGAGATACAGCCTGTCGACCGTCGGATGCAGTCCAGCGTTAGAGCAGATCTGTTCTTCCCAGAAATTTCCAACAACCCCGATCTGGTGGAGACGGTACGTCACGACCTCGTGACTGCCGGCGACGTCTCGGGGCATCGCATGGCCTGGAAGCAGATCACCGCGGACGGAGACGCTTTCGTGTCCGACCGGCTGGTGTTGGTCGACAGCCTCAGCAGCGTGGTGTACAGCATTCACTTCGTGTGCACGGCCGGCTGTTACGACGCCAACGCCGCCCACATCGACGAGGTCATGCGCACCTTCACGGTGGAGGACTGAGGCCATGAGGCTGCGCCGCAAGCGCACCGGGTCGACGCCGTCGGCGGAGGCGGTGCTGAGTCTCGGCGCCAACGCTTCGCGGCCCCGCGACGCCGAGCGCAGGACCCGCCGCTCCCTCGACCCCTGGGACCGCTCCAAGTATCTGATCCTTGGATCGGTGCTGTTCGCCTTCTTCTGGTGGCAGAAGCTCAATACCAACCCGATCAAGTCGGTGTCCGACGGTTTCTGGGAGAC
The DNA here is from genome assembly GCA_965219165.1 of Candidatus Aldehydirespirator sp. Taxonomy (GTDB): domain Bacteria; phylum Actinomycetota; class Acidimicrobiia; order Acidimicrobiales; family Aldehydirespiratoraceae; genus Aldehydirespirator. Next base: position 711,177 of record CBDCMW010000002.1, read on the forward strand.
CGTCGAGAGGCAGGCCTGGGTCTGGGTCCTGCTGGCGCTCGAGGTTCTCCGCCAGCTCCACTTCCTGGTCGCGGAGCACTGGTCGGGCTACTACCGGTTCTGGAAGTTCAAGGTGTTCGGGCGCTTCGAGAGCCGCCAGTCCCGCATCGATCCGTGGATCCGGTTCCGCATCGGCCGGGTGCTGCGGATCCTGTTCTGGCTGCTGCTGTTCGGGGTGATCGTCGGCCAGTTCACCGATCAGAACCCCGCGGCGGCTCTCATCGGCCTGCCCGGCCGGCTCAACACCTGGCTGCCGATGGCGGCCCGGCTGATCGTCTATCCGCTGCTGCTGATCAGCCAGTTCGTGCTGCTGTTCTGGTTCCTGTCCCGGGGTGGGGTGGAGACTTACTTCCCCGACGACATCGACACCCGCTTCGACGACGTGTGGGGCCAGGACCCGGTCAGGGAGCGGGTGCGCGAGAACCTGATCTTCCTGGAGAACCCCGAGGCCATCGAGGAGGTCGGCGGCTACGCCCCCGGCGGCATCCTGCTCTACGGCCCGCCCGGCACGGGCAAGACGCTGCTGGCCGAGGCCGCCGCGGGCGAGACCGGCAAGCCGTTCGTGTTCGTGGAGCCCGGCGCGTTCATGAACATGTTCATGGGGGTGGGCATCCTCAAGGTGAAGGGCCTGTTCCGAAAGCTGCGCAAGCTGGCGTTGCGCTACGGGGGCGTGGTGGCCTTCTTCGACGAGGCCGACGCTCTGGGCAACCGGGGCGCGGGCGTGGGCGAGGGCGGCGGCTTCGGCTCCGAGAGGTTCGCAGCCTTCCTGCGCGACGCCAGCGAGGCCGGCTCGTCGTACCCGTACCTGTCGCCGGGGGCGCAGCGGGCGCTGCACGAGGCCGCGCTGGGCGGCTACGACCGGGCCGGCTTCCTGGGCGCCTACGGGGGCGGCGACTGGGACGAGCGCTGGGCCGGTCCCCGACGGGAGTCGATCATGATGATGGGCGGCGGCGGCGGCGGCATGGGCACCCTGCAGGCCCTGCTGGGCGAGCTGTCGGGCCTCAAGAAGCCCCGGGGGTTCTTCAACCGGATCGTGCGCAAGATGCTGGGGATGCGGCCCAAGCCGCCCCCGAAGTACCGGATCCTGGTGATGATGGCCTCCAACCTGCCCGAGGCCCTCGATCCGGCCATGCTTCGGCCCGGCCGCATCGACCGGATCTACAAGGTGGGCTATCCCACCCAGGAGGGCCGCAAGCGCACCTACGAGGGCTATCTGGACAAGGTCGAGCACGTCCTCGCCGACGACGACATCGAGAAGCTGGCCACCATCACCCCCTACGCCACCGGGGCCTCCATCAAGGACATGGTCAACGAGGCTCTGATCACCGCCATCCGCGACGGCCGGCGGGTGATCACCTGGGCCGACATCATCAAGGCCAAGCAGCTCAAGGAGCACGGCCTGGCCGACGACTTCGACTATGTGGAGCACGAGCGCCACGCCCTGGCCATCCACGAGGCCTGCCACGCGGTGGCCCTGCACCGGGTGAGCCGGCACCGCATGATCGATCTGGCCACCATCGAGCGCCGGGGCAACGTGGGCGGATTCGTGTCGCACATCCCGCCCGAGGACCGCTTCACCCACTGGCGCTCGGAGTACGAGGCCGACTTGGAGGTGTCGCTGGCGTCGCTGGCCGGGGAGCGGCTGCTCTTCGGCGACGACAACTCCTCGGGCGTCGGCGGCGACCTGCGCAACGCCACCCATCTGGCCGCGATGATGTCCGGCTACTGGGGGATGGGCGAGACCTTCGCCAGCCATGCGGTGCAGCGGCAGTTCGGGATCGGCGGCGGGCAGCGCAAGGGCGACGACGACGATCCCGAGCGCGAGCTGCTGCACACTGGGCTGGGCGACCAGATCGAGCAGCGCCTGGCCGACCGCTACGACGCGGTGCGGGCCCTGATGGAGGCGAACCGCATGGAGGTGCTGGCCGTGGCTCATGCGCTGGAGACCCACAAGACCATCACCGGCGAGGACGTGAGCGCCATAGTCGACCGGGCGGTGGGTCCCTTCCTGGACGGCCGGGGCTACTACACGCCCGAAGCGGTCGGGGCCCTCGAGGACTACCACGCCGCCGTGCTGGAGCTGCGGCGCAGGGGCGGGATGAAGCTGCCGCCTCTGCCCACGATCAGCGGCATCAGCGGCCGTCTGGTCGAGGCCGTGGCTGTCCCCGTCGGCGCCGCGGCCGGCTCGGAGCCGTCCAGCCACAACGGCTCCACCGACCAAGACGACTGACCCCGCCGGTCTGTGCCGACGGGGCGGGTTAGGTTGGTCGGCGATGCTGTTCGCGGAGGGGTCGGTGCGTGTGGATGCGTCGCCTCGCGCGGCGCTTGAGCATGTCTGCGACCTGCGGGCCTATATGGCGCTGGACCACAAGATCGTGAGGGTTTACGAGAACCCGCCGATCGACGCCGACGGGAACGGGTTCGTGGTGTTCCGGGCGTCGATACGGGGTATCCGCAGTCCCAAGCAGCGACAGTCGGTCAAGCTGGACCGGTGGCGCTCCGTCACCTTCGAGAGCGCCGGTCCGTGGCTGGCGGACCGGCTCGTGTGGATGCAGGGCGGGTTCGTGGCCGAGCCGGTCGAGGGTGGCTCTCTTGTCACCCACAGCTACCGCTTCCGGTTCAAACAACCCGTCGGCCCGCTGATCGAGCGCTACGCCCGCAACTGGCTGCAGCAGGACTTGGACGACGAACTCGCACGCATCAAGGAGCACTTCGAGGGGTCTTGATCAGGGGTTGGCGCCCATGCGGACCAGGCGTCGGCGGCCGGCGTCGGCGGCCAGGGCGGCCAGCAGGGCGCAGGCCGCGATCATCAGGAACCCCGATGTGTAGGAGACCCGGTCCGCCAGCAGGCCGAAGGCGAACGGTCCCACCACCCCGCCCACGTTGAGACCGCCGGAGGTCATGCCGGTGGCCGCGCCGGGCGAGTCCCGGTAGGCCCGGATCACGGCGTGGACCATCAGGCCGCTCCAGGCCCATCCGACTCCTAGCGCGAACATCGCTCCCACCGGGACTAGGACCTTCGAGCCGGTGGCCGCGGCCAGATAGCCCAGCGTGCTCGTCCCGAGCAGCAGCGACACGATCCGCAGGTGGCCGGACTCCAAGCGGTCGGCCGCATATCCCGCCGCGATCCTGGTGGCTATGGGCAGGCCGCTGGCCACGGCCAGCAGGCCTCCGGCCAGGCCCTCGGCCAGGCCGGCCTCGGTGGCCGCCGACACGAAGAACGCAGCCATGGTGGTGGCTGCGGCCGAGCCCAGCGCCGCAGCCAGCCCGATCAGGTTCAGCGGCCCGTAGTCGATCTTGCTCAGGCCGCGGGCCGCGCCCCCGGTCCTGACTTTGTGACCTGGCTGGGCCCGGTAGGGCGGTGCCAGCACCAGCCCCGCCAGCGGCACGACCACCGCGAACCCGAACGCCCAGCGCCATCCCAGCGTGTGCCCGACGGCGGGCACGGCCAGACCGGCGAGCAACACCGACAGCGGCACGGCCGCGGCCTGGATGCCGAAGGCCAGACCATGGCGGCGCACCTCCACGCCCCTGGCCACCATGGTCTTGGTGCCGGGACCGGCGATGGTCAGCCCGATCGCCCCGACGGCCAGCGCGGCCAGCAGCAGCCAGTACGAGCGCACGACGGTGGCCACTCCCAGCAGGGCCAGGCCGCTGAGGATGTTGGCCACTCTCAGGGATCGCTGGGGCCCGAGCCGGTCGGTGAGGGTTCCGGCGTGGGGGGAGGTCACCGCGGCCAGCAGGAAGAAGAAGGCCACCGCCGAGCCCAGCCCGGCTTCGGCGAAGCCGAGGTCGTCGCCCATCTGCAGGGCCAGCGCGCCCAGCCCGAACGCCGGGAACATCGCCGCCGTCTGCGATGACACCGAAGAGACCAGCGAGATGGCCGGCCGCGCCGGCTCGCTGCGGAACTCGTCGCCGGCTGTCTGGATCACGGAGATGCTCGCGTCCGCTAGCTGCCGGGTCCGCCGCGGTGGGCGACGCTCACTGCGAGGCGCCGTCGCCGAAGTTGTCGCGTAGCACCATTCCCGCCTCGGCGATGGCACCGAGGTCGGTGGAGTCGTGCATGTTGAAGATCAGCCCGTCGAGCCCGGCGTCGAACAATGCCGCCACCTGCTCGCACACCCCGTCGCGGTCCCCCTCGATGGCGTAGCCGCGGTACTTGTCCATGCTCATGTTGCGCCTGGACCGCATCTCGGCGCCGAGACGGGCCGCGTCGGCGGCGGTGTCGGCCATCACCAGCGCGCCCAGCCGGGTCTTGGAGATCTCGGCCGGGTCGCGATCGGCCCGCTCGCAGTGGGCTTCGAGCACGTCGAGCTTGTGACGCACTCCGGCCGGGTCACCGAAGATGTTGCAGGCGTCGGCGTAACGGGCCGCGATGGCCAGGGTGCGCTGCTCGCCGCCTCCGCCCACCAGTATCGGCGGCCCGCCCGGCGTGATGGGCCGGGGCCGGTTCAGAGCCTCGTGGATGCGGTGGCGCTTGCCCGAAACGGTGGCCGGTCCGCCACCGAACATGGCCCGGCAGATCTGCACCGCGTCCTCCAGCCGGTGCATGCGCTCGCCCACCGGCGGGAACTCGTAGCCGTAGGCGACGTGCTCGGCCTCGAACCACGCCGCGCCGATGCCGAGCACCGCCCGCCCGCCCGACACGATGTCGAGGGTGGTGATGGACTTGGCCAGCAGGGCCGGGTTGCGGTAGGTCACGCCGGTCACCAGCGCGCCCAGCCGAGCCGTGCGGGTCCAGGGGGCCAGGGCGGCCAGCAGGGTGTAGGGCTCCAGTATGGGCTCGTGGGCCGGGCCCATGGGCGGGATCTGGTGGAAGTGGTCCATCACCCACAGCGAGTCGAACCCGCTGTTCTCGGCGGTGGCCGCGGCCGCGCACACCGCGCTGAACATGTCGGAGTCGTCCACACCGGGGTAGGTGAAGCTGGGGATGTTGAACCCGAACCGAGTAAGCGTCATGATGCCTGTATACCGCATCTCGATCGACGCTTGTACGGATCCGGCCCATGAGGACCGAGCCGCAGACCCTCGACCAGCTCCCCACGCCGAGCCTGGTCGTGGACCGCAGCCTGTTCGAAGCCAATGTGGCCGCCATGTCGGCGGCCTGGCCGGGCCCGTCGTTGAGGCCCCATGTGAAGGCGTTCAAGTCCACGGCGATCGCCCGGGTCCTCGCCGGTGCCGGCCACGAGAACTTCTGCGCCGCCACCGTCCGGGAGGTCGAGGGCCTGGCCGCGGCCGGGCTCGGACGCGACCTGCTGCTGGCCAACGAGGCCCTCGACGTGTCCCGGCTGGGGCGGCTCGTCGATGCCGGGCATCGGGTCACCGTGGCCGTCGACTCCGGTGCCACCGTCGCCGCCGCGGCTGCCGGGGGAGTCACCGAGGTGCTCGTCGACGTGAACGTCGGACTGATGCGCTGCGGGTGCGATCCGGCCGACGCCGGACGCCTCGCCGACGCGGCTCGGGCTGCGGGGTTGGACGTTCGGGGTGTGATGGGCTACGAGGGGCACCTGATGATGGCCGACTCCGACGTCAAGGCGGCTGCGGTGCAGGCCTCGATGGAGCTGCTCGCCGAGGCCCACGCCGCGGTGGGGGGCGATGTGGTGTCGGGCGGCGGCACCGGCACCTTCGACGTCAACAGGTGGGTGACGGAGCTCCAGGCCGGCTCTTACTGCCTGCTCGACACCGACTACGCCCGACTCGACAGCCCCTTCCGTGTTGCGGTGTCGGTGCTGGCCACCGTGGTCTCGGTGAGTTCCAGGGGGTGGGCGGTGGCCGACGCCGGTCTGAAGGCCTTCGGCATGGACCACGGGCCGCCGTCGTGGCCCGACGGCGAGGTCGCGTTCTGCTCCGACGAGCACACCACCCTGCGTGATCCCCACCGCACGCTGGCCGTCGGCGGCCGGGTGCGTCTGCTGCCCGGTCACCTCGATCCGACCGTGGCCCGCCACGAGCGGTACTGGGTGGTGGGCGGAGATGCCGTGGTGGACTGCTGGCCCATCGATCTGCGCCACTGGTGACCGCAATGGCATCGGCAACTCCCCGCCGCATCGCTGCGTTCCGCAACTGGGCCGGCAACCAGGTGTGTGTCCCGCACCAGATCCTGAAGCCGGGCTCGCCCGAGGAGGTGGCCGCCATCGTGAGGCGGGCCGCCGACACCGGGCTGGCCGTCAAGGCCGTCGGCGCCGGACACTCCTTCACCGACGCGGCCTGCACCCAGGGGATTCTGGTGTCGCTCGACCGCCTGGCCGCGGTCGAGTCCGTCGATGCGGCCCGCGGCCGGGTCACCGTGCAGGCCGGCATCCGCCTCGACGCCCTCAACCGCCGGCTCGACGCGGCCGGGCTGGCCCTGCCCAACCTGGGCGATATCGACCGCCAGTCGCTGGCCGGAGCCACCGCCACCGCCACCCACGGCACCGGTGGGGGTCTCGGCAACCTGTCCACCACCATCGTCGGCATGGACATCGTCGACGGTCGGGGCGAGCTGATCCACTGCGACGAGCACGAGCGGCCCGACCTGCTGAGGGTGGCCCGGGTGGGGGTCGGGGCGCTCGGCATCGTCACCCGCATGACCTTGCAATGCGTTCCCGCTTTCGATCTGCACGCCACCGAGACGGTCGAGACGTTGGACGAGCTGCTCGACGGCTTCGAGCATCACATGGCAGGCCACGACCACATGGAGTTCTATTGGGTGCCCCGATCCCGCCATGCCCATGTCAAGCGCAACAACCGCACCGACGAGCCTCGCCGTCCCCAGCATCCGCTGGCCCAGGCTCGCGACAAGATCCTCTACGAGAACGTGCTGTTCGGACTGGCCAACCGCACCACCCGGCGCTTCCCCTCTCTCACCCCGAGAGTGGCCAAGCTCACCAGCAAGGCCGTGACCCGGCGGGACTTCGTCGATGCCAGCCACCGGGTCTTCGTGTCGAGGCGCCTGGTGCGCTTCTACGAGATGGAGTTCGCGGTTCCCCGGGCCGCCCTGCCCGAGGCCGTCCGCAGGGTCGGGACTCTGGCCCGCAGCCTGCCGTCGCCGGTCTCGTTCCCGATCGAGGTCCGCGTGTCCGCCGCCGACGACATCGCACTGTCCACCGCCTACGGCCGTGACACCGGCTGGCTCGCCTGCCACGTATACGCCGGCACCCCGTACCTGGCCTACTTCCAGGGGGTGGAGGCCATCGCGGCCGATTACGGCGGTCGACCCCACTGGGGCAAGCTCCACTTCCACGACCACCGGTCGCTGGCTCCGCTGTATCCCGAGTGGGACCGGTTCCAGCGCGTCCGCTCAGAGCTCGACCCGGCCGGGACGTTCGCCAACAGCTACACCGATAGGGTCCTCGGGCCGATCGCTTGAGGCCGAGCGGACAGGAGGCCCGCCATGAACGCCCCAACCGCCGCAGATCCCGTGACCACCGACGAACTGTCGCTCAAGGAGTGGGTCGACCGCTTCTCCGGCCACGTGGCCAACCTCCGCTACGACGACGCCGCCGCCATGATGGATCCGGACGTGAACAGCTTCAGCACGTGGACCGACGTGGTTGTGGGGGTGGAGCACTTCGTCGACGGGCAGTGGCGCAACGTCTGGCCGACCATGACCGACTTCGTCCTGCTGACCGACAAGATGCGCTGCCACCTGTCGCCCGACCGGCTCATGGCCGCGGTGATGGTCACCTGGACGTCGACCGGCTACGCGCAGGACGGCACGCCCTTCGACCGCCCCGGCCGCTGCTCGTTCGTGCTGGCCAGGGACTCGCTCGACGGCCCGTGGCGGGGCGTGCAGGGACACTTCTCGCTGATGCGGGGCGTACCCCAGCAGTCCTTCGGCTCCCTCTAGCCCTCAGGTCAGAGCGGCTTGCAGGCCGGCGGCGTACTTCTTGCGCGCCGCCTTGACCAGCAGCGGCACGAACGGCCGCATGAGGATCCACGGCCCCGACGGGGTCATCTCCAGATCCATGGTGATGCGCGTGCCGTCGTCGGCGGTGTCGCTGAGCCGATAGGTGCCCGCTACGGGCCACGATGTGTCCTCGGCGCACACCCAGGTGATCGACGAATCGGCCTCCACGGCGGTGATGCGGAACTCGACTTCCTGGCCGCGATTTGTCTGGCGGTAGACGGCTCCCACGGAGCCGGCGGCGCCCCCGGTCAACTCGCAGGTGGCAACGTCGTGGCGCCACTGGGGCTGGTTGGCGGCATCGGCCAAATAGGCGAACGTCCGCTCCCGGTCGGCGGCGACGTCGAACTCAACGGTGCAAACGCTCATGCGGTGAGATCGTACCGGCGCTCGGAGCGCTGGTGGGCCAGGGTGGCTATCACCACGTCCTGCAATGCCACGCCTTGGGACTCGAACAGCACGATCCCGCTGCCGGGCCGCGGCGGTGTGACCGTGCCCGCGATCACGTCGGCCAGATCCGCGATGTCGTCCCAGTCAAAGATGCCGTCGGCCGCCGCGTGGATGAGGTCGCCGGCCTCGGTGCGGGCCCCCTCGGCGCTGTCGCTCACCACGAAGCCGGCCCGCTGCACGGTGGCGCCGTCCACCTCGCGACGGTCGGCCTTGGTGGACCCCACAGCGCACACCAGCGCAGCCGGATCCAGGAGCGTCCCGTCGAACACCGGGGTGTAGCTGGAGGTCACCGTGGCCACCACCCGGGCATCGGCCACCGCGGTGTCCGCGTCGGCCATGGCCCGGGCCGGAATGCCTCGGGCACGGCCCCAGGCCGCGACGTCCTCGGCCCTGTCGGGATTGCGTCCCCACACCCGCAGGTCCCGCAGCGGCAGCTCCTGGGCCAGCGCCTGCAGATGGGGCCGGCTCTGGATGCCGGTGCCGAACACTGCGGCGGTCGAGGCGTCGGGCGGGGCTAGGTGCCGCACGGCCAGCGCGGAGGCCGCCGCGGTGCGGATGGCGGTAAGGCCCAGCCCGTCGAAGGTGGCGACTAGACCGATGTCGGGGCTGAACAGCCCCACCAGGAAGGCGAACCCGTCGGGGTGCGTGAGGTACAGCTTGCCGCCCACCACCCGATGCCGGGGCCAGGAGGCGGCCATGGCGCTGCCCATCAGGTCGCCGGCCGCGGCCCGCACTCTCAGCGTGGTGGCCGCCTCGCCCGCGCCGAGGTCGCACCAGGCACGCTCCAGCCAGTCGGTGACGGTCTCCAGATCGCACAGCTCCGCGATCCGCTCCTCGGCGAAGTGGGGCACTGCGCTCATAGCAGCTCCTTGAGGCGGGCTATCTCTTCCCGCACGGCCCGCATCGCCTGTGGTCGGGTATGGACCTCGTTGAGCCATAGCCTCAGCTTGCGGCCGTCCTCGTCAAGAAACTGATGGAACTGTGTCTCGTGGTCCGGACCGAGGTCGCTAACCCACTGCTCGTGGAGTTCTGCTTCGGCGAGTACAGGGGCCGAGTGCTCGGCGAGCTCGGACACGTCGATGACTACGCGGATCAAGTGGCAGGCCATTCGCTGTTGCAGCAGGTGAACGCCTCTGTCGGCCATTATCGCGATTCGCTTGCCAGCTTGCAGGCTGGTCGTGGCCTCGCTGCGGAGCTCGCGCAGACAGGCGGCCGGATTCTCTAGGCCGGGAACTTGCGCACCCGGTAGCGGCATCCAGTCGTAGTTGCCCTTCCAGTCATGCACATAGTGATCTTGCATGGGCGCCACGATTTGAGTGTTGTGGAAGGAAGCCCCTCGGCGCATCGAACAGGCGTGCGACACAATGCAAACCGGTCCAGACTCGACCACTATCACATCGCCTTGCATGAGCATGCGATGTTGCGGCACGTCGACAGGATCGGCGGCGAGCCACAGGTCCTCGGGATCGTCAGGCGTAGCGAGTTCGATCAAGCCGGCTCCATTCCTACCGTCGCGTCAAGACTCGCTCGCCGTCGGGTCGGTTGACGATTCTCCATTCGGAGCGCGCATCGGTTCGCCAATTCGGCTTCCATCGGTCGAGCAGCACGTCCAGCCCGAGGTGCCCCTGTGCGTGTTCCAACAGATCGTCGGCCCGTCCGTCAAGGTAGAGGTCTGCAGCTGTAACGGCTAGCTGATCCAACATACGCATGTTCAGCCAGCTGGCGGGTTCGTTCACTGGGCCGATTTCCTCGAGTAGGTCCAAGAATGCTGCCAGCCGCGCTAGCGCGCGTCGGCGTTCTGGCGAGATGGCTTCTCCGGCTCGCCACTTGCGCACTGCCGAGACGGAGACCTCGCATAGTTGTGCGATCTCAGACCATCCGAGTCCGCGATCCGTGGATAGTTCCTCAAGCAATAACTCGGCGCCCGAGGCCGCTTTCGCTGAAATGCGAAGGTCGAGGTCGATCGACCTAACCTCGCGCCTGCCGTCTTCCAGATCTGCGGATAGAAGGCGCACCTTCCCAGTGAGCCCTCCGTAGGCGGAGGTTAGAGACGCGATTGCTGAAGCAGCTCTCGCCGTCGAGTCGCGCTGGTATGCGTCGAGGTCGAGTTGGCTCGACCCCGCCGACGTTTGGACCTGTGTGTGTGTCATGTTCCTCCTCTAAACAGCTCCCGCGATCTTTCTGTGATGGTTCGTTGAAACAGTTCCCCTACCGGTTCGTGCAGCTCGTCGAGCACGGGATCCAGCGCATCCGTCGTGAAGTCGAGCATCTCCTCACCGGGCGCTTCCCGATACGAGTCGGTGTCGATCACGAAGAACGGGCCAACAGTGGCGGGTGCTCTAGGTCTGAGTGGTTGATCCGAAACCACGCCGCTGCCGACAAGGGCCGCGTATCGCGCCACCATCCGTCCGCCCTCTCCTCGCAGATCGATTATTGTCTGAGATGACTCAGCTGTGTAGCCAGGAATAGGTTCCAGGTGGCTGACGATGCCGTCGTCGATCCATCCCCTCCACCCCGACGCATCTACCACCTGGTCAGGCACCCTGATCTCGTTGATGTAGCGGAGTCCAATCCTCTCGACGCCGACGATGCGCGCAATTTCCGTCGTGGCTGCGATTGCTCGGAGCACGCTTGGCTTGAAGTGGTCCCAGCCGTCGTAGTGAGTGGCCTCAACGGAGACTGAGCGCCGTGTTACGGCCACGGACGCCGTTCTGGCCTTGTCTAGGAATCGGAGCTGTCGCTCCGGTCCGTCTCCGGCGTCCATCTCTGGCGATGGGAGGAAGGTGGCGATTTCGGGAATTGGAAGCGTGTCCGCGAAAGCCGTGGCGAACGACTTGAGCGATTCTTCTCCGGTCAAGCTTGGAGCGAGGGGGAACCTCACTTCGCATGCGACATAGGCCAGAGGAGCATTCGCGAACATCTCGCGTTGGTAACTCACGCAAATCACACTAACGCGACTCGCACTGGAATGCGTACCAAAACCTGCACTGACGCGCAATGACGATGGTCACACTGACTGCGCTCATAGCAGTCTCTCCAGGCGGGGGAGGGCTTGGGCGTTCACGGCCGCGGCGAAGGACTCGGTGCTGGCCGGCTCGGTGCCCGCGGATGCCAGATCGTAGGTGAGCGGTCCGGCCTGCAGCGCCTCGGCCAGCGCCGCAGTGATCGGTGGCCCCAGATCGGCGGTCTCCGCGAACCACTCGAGCAGCGCGGCCAGCGCCAGGTACGCGCCCGCCGGGTTGACCCGGCTGTGGCCGAAGTGGCGGGGCGCGGAGCCGTGCACCGGCTCGAACAGGCCCACGCACCGGCCCTGAGTCGGCGGCCCCGGGTTCACGCTGGCCGAGCCGCACAGGGCGATCGATCCGGCCCGGCCCGCGGCCAGGTCGCTGAGGATGTCGCCGAAGATGCCCTCGGTGAGCACCACGGTGTCGGCCACGACGTCATCGTGGGCCAGTGCGAAGGCCATGCGGTCCACGTAGGTGTGGCGCACCGGCACGCCCCGGGCGTCGGCCACCCGCTGCGTGGTCGACCGCCATAGCCGGCTGGTGGCCATCAGGTTGGCCTTGTCCACCGACACGATGCCCGAGGCCAGGCCCCGCTCGACCATGTCGCATGCCATCTCGGCCAGTTCGGCGATCTGTTCGGGGGTGAGCACCACCTTGTCGGAGGCGGGGTCCGACCCGTCGCTCTCGGTGCGGGTGGATGCGGCGCCGTAGGCCCCGCCCAGCAGGTTGCGCACCACGATCAGCGGCCGGATGGCCGCGCGGTCGCCACCGCCCGCCCCGGTGTCGATGCGGACGATGCTGCGGATGCTGACCCGCAGGTCGTAGCGCTGGCGCAGGCCGACGATGGAGTGCTCGGGCCGGTAGTCGTCCAGCGACACGCCCGGATGCTCGCCGGCCGCGCCGAAGAACATGGCGTCGCAGGAGTCGCAGGCGGCCAGCGTGGACTCGGGCAGGCCGGTGCCCAGCTCCCCGAAGGCGGACGCCCCCACCGGCCAGGGACCGGTCAGCTCGATGCGACCCGCGTCGGCGATGGCCTCCAGGAGCTTGGCCGGCCCGGCCACCACCTCGGCGCCCACCCCGTCGCCGGGCAGCACCGCGACGCGCCGTGTCCTGCCCGCGCCGGTCGCGCTCATGCCAGCATCCGCCGTGTCCTGCCCGCGCCGGTCGCGCTCATGCCAGCATCCGCTGTGTCCTGCCCGCGCCGGTCGCGCTCATGCCAGCATCCGCTGTGTCCTGCCCGCGCCGGTCGCGCTCATGCCAGCATCGCCTCGGCGGTGGTTCGGGCCACGCGCTCCAGGCCCGCGTCGCCGAGCACCGGGTCGAGCCGCTCGATCCATGCCCGGATACCTTCGGCGATGGGCGGGTAGTCCCGGTGCCCGAGGTCGCTGCCGAACACCAGCAGCTCGTGCGGGTACGACGCCACCAGGTCCTCGGTCGTGGGCCCGGCCTCGCCAGCCAGAAGATCGGCCAGCACGCCGATCTCGAGGTGCGCGCCGAGGGCCCGGAACTGCTCCCGGTGCTCGTCGCGCCAGCCGAGGAAGGCCAGGCCCGGATGGTTGACCAGCAGCCTGTGGACTCCCCGGCGCCGGGCCGTGTCCAGTGCGACGACGGCCTCGTCCATGGTGAGGTGGCCCGAGGCCAGCACCATGCCGGCTCGGGCGATCTCGTCGAACACCTCCAGCCACTCCGAGCGCACCGCGCCGTCCTCCACCACCGGCACCTCGCGGAACGAGATGCCCCGGTGGGCGGAGAGCTCCGGGTTGCGGCTGGCCGCGATGTGGGCCTGAGACGAGATGGTCGGCAGCCACACCACCCTGGCTCCGAGGGCCGCGGCCACCGCCACTGCGTCGGGGTTGGCCCCGCCCACCGGCGAGTTGAGCACCACGCCCCCCACGGTTTCGTTGCCGAGCAGTTCGGCCCGCTCGGCTGAGGATCCCTCGTGGGCCTTCAGCACGAACTTGGACACCCCCGCGGCCCGGGCCTCCTCCAGGGTGTCGGGATCGCAGCTGTGGCGCGGGGCCAGGCTCGGGGCCGAGTGCACATGGAAGTCGACGATCCCGTCGATCACGACCGCTCCGCTTCCAGGTCTGTCCATTCGAGCACGAGCATGTTCAGGGACTCGCCAGGTCTGTCCACTCGAGCACGGTTGCGTCGGCGAGCAGCCTCCGCCGCACCTTGCCCGCGCCGGAGTCGCGGGGGATCTCGGCCACCCGGGCCGCGGCCGCGGGACGCATGAACGCGGGCAGCCCTTCGCTCACCGCTCGGATCCCCTCGGTCGGGATGGCGCTGCCGGTGACATAGAGCACGATCTCGTCGTCCACCAGATCGCTGCTGCGGCGCCATACGGCCACGTCGTCGATGCCGTCCACGGACGAGAAGCGTTGCTCCACGTGGCCGATGGGCACGAACTCGCCCTTGACCCGGATCGACTCGCTGGCCCGCTCGATGAACACCAGGTTGCCGGCATCGTCGACCCGGCCCAGGTCCCCGGTGGCGAACCAGCCGGCGTCGTCGAACGGTTGCGCCAGCCCGTCGTGGAGCCGGTAGCCGGAGAACAGCACACCCGGACGGTCGGCCCGAACCTCGATCTCGCCTGCGGCTGCGCCATCCTGGCCTTCGGCCCGAACCTCGATCTCGCCTGCGGCCGTGCCAGCCGTGCCGCTGCCGCCGGCGGCAGCCGTGCCGTTGACCCGCCACTGCACCTCGTGGCGGGCCCGGCCCCCGTAGCGGGACATGCCCTCGGCGAGGCCGGGCCGCTCGCCCCGCCGCCAGGCCCAGATGTGGCACAGGCCGCCCGCCTCGGTGGAGCCGTAGGCCGAGAAGCCCAGCGGGACGTCGAACGTCTCCAGGAAGTCGGGATCCGCGAAGAACACCCGGCTCACCCGGTGGCCGGCCGCGTCGGCGGCGCTGGTGGTCCGCTTGAGGATCTCCACCGGAGGCTCGTGCAGGATCAGCACCGTCGTGGAGGTGTCGCGCACCAGCGGCCAGAAGGCGCTCGCTGAGAAGCGCCGGAGGCCGAGCACCTCTGCGCCCCCGGTCAGCCCGCCGACCACGCCGTAGCCGAGCGGGTTGATGTGGAACATCGGCAGCGGCGCCAGCACCGTGTCGGCCTCGGAGAGGCACATCGAGTCCGCGATGAACCGGCCCAGGCGCAGGAAGTACTCGTGGGTCTGCTCGCAGAACTTGGGCACGCCGGTGGTGCCCGACGTGTGCATCCAGCCGGCCACATCGAAGCGTCCCCGGGCCAGTCCGGGCGCGTCGGTCAGCCCGGCCAGCCCTGCGCCGGCCGATCCAGCGGCTTGGGTCCGGGCTGTGAGCGTCGGTCCGCCGCCGGCCACCGCCAGCACTCCCTGGTCGAGGCCGCTCGCTTCGAGGTGCGCCGAGCCGGGCGCCACCGACGACGCAGTCGCCCGACCCGACCAGACCACCGCGTCGGGCGAGAGCTGCTCGAGCATCTCGGCCAGCAGCTCGTCGGGATAGGCGGGATTCACCAGCGCGACCTCGGCCCCCGCCAGCACCAGTGCCAGCCATGCCATGAGGTAGGAGTCCGACGTGGCCCCGATCAGCGCGACCCGGCGGCCCAGGCCGGCGCCGGCCTCCTCCAGCGCGTCGACCGCGCCCAACGCCAGTCCCACGGCCCCCTCCAGAGTCGGTGTGGCCTCGCCGGCCATGCCGAAGCGGGCGTCGGGCCGGCGCCGCGCCCGATCGCAGACCAGCTCGGCGAGGTTCTTCACCGTTGGTCCTCCGTCATGGCCTCGTGGTCTGAGGGCTCAAATCAGGCCCTCGTAATCGTCGGCTCTCAGCACCCGGCGGGCCACGTAGTTGCGCAGCACCTCCAGCGAGCCTCCCGCCACCCGCAGCACCTTCATGTCGAGCAGCAGCTGGCCGTAGTCGGTGTCGGTGTAGAGGCCGTGGCCGCCGGTCAGCGCGAACGCCTCGTTGACGGCGTGCTCCGACGCTCTGATGGCCATCTTCTTGGCCAGTGTGGTGGCCAGGGCCACGTCCGCGCCGGCGTCGTGCAGGTTGGCCGCGTGGTCACGGGCCAGCGACGCCCCGTAGAGGTCGCTGTAGCAGTCGGCCACGGTCCATTGGATGCCCTGGAAGTCGGTCACCACCGAGTCGCCCACCTCCCGGCCCGATCCGTAGGCGATGGCGTCGGCCAGCGCCCGCCGTCCGAACCCGATCAGCTCCGAGGCGTTGCCCAGCCGGCTCATGTTGAACGTGGAGAAGAACGTGTCCATGCCCCGGCCGGCCTCGCCCAGCACCGCCGTGGCCGGCACCCGCACGTCCTCCAGCGTCACGTCGGCGGTGGGGATCAGGCGCAGCCCGATCGGGTCGGTGCGACGGGTCGACACGCCGGGCAGGTCGGTGTCCACCAGGAAGGCGGTGATCCCCTCGGGAGCGATGGCGTACACCAGCGTGACCTGGCTCTCGCGTCCCAGGTTGACGTGGGTCTTGGCCCCGTTGATGATCCAGTCGTCGCCGTCGCGCTCGGCGGTGGTGCGCATCAGCTTCATGGACGAGCCCACGCCCGGCTCGGAGATCGATTCCGAGAAGATCAGCGTGCCCCGGGCGATGCCGGGCAGGTATCGCTCCCGCTGTTCGGGGGTGGCCCAGTCGATCAGCCACCGCTGGCCCTGGATCGAGATCTGCGGGGACACCAGCCCCAGCCGGCCCACCTCCTCCTCGATCAGGCAGTACTCGGCTACGCCCAGCCCGCTGCCGCCCTCTTCTTGGGGTGTGAATGGGCCGACCCAGCCCCGGCTGCCCATGGCGGCGTAGATGTCGGCCGGGAAGCGGCCGGCGCGTTGGCACGACCGCAGCTCGTCGCGGTGATCGGCCGCGAAGTCGGCCATGGCTGCGATCGTGGACTGGGGCCAGTCCGGGTCGTTGAAAGTCAGGTTCACGTACATGGCTCGTCCCGGGACGCGTTCAGCTCATGTTGTATACCAAACCCCGGCCAGAGCACGAAGGGGGCCGAGTGGATAGGTGAAACGCATCGCGGTGGACTGGGCCCTATCCGCTCGGCCTCTGGTTTCCCGCTCTTGTTCGCTGCGCTCACGGGCCGCTCGGGCCACGGCCTCGCTCAGCGCCTATTTGATACTCGTGGACTGGGCCCTATCCGCTCGGCCTCTAGGCCGTGCTGTGCCCTACAGTCTCAGGCGGTGGCCGCCGCCACGTCCGCTGCTCGGTGCCGCTGGGGTGCTCAATTGCGGGCGTCGATTGCGAGCACTCCAACGATCACCGCGGCGTGGGACGCGGCGGCGGCTCTTCTCGCCCACCGCGGTCGCCCGCGGCGGGTGAGGGGGAGGATTCATCGGCTTCGAGTTCGGCTTCGTCTTCGAGTTCGAGTTCGTCTTCGTCTTCGGCTTCGGCTTCGAGTTCAGGCTCGGCCCCGCCGCTCCCGTCGAGGATCCCTTCGAGCGTTCTCGTGGCTTCGGGGCTGCGGGAGGACGGCAGCGTCTCGACGTCCACGGGATTGAGACGGCGCAGCTCCTCGACGAGATCATCGACGAGATCGCCGTCGTGGTCGTCCCCCAGCACCGATCCGTCACCGGTCATAGCTTGTGCCTATCGTTGTAGCAGTCCATGTTCCCCCCTGGTTAGTGCCCGCTGGCTAGTGCAATTGTCATGCCTCGTAGCCGGCGGTGATGTGGTCGATTCGGTCTGCGAGGCGCTTGCGGGCTCGGTGCACCCTGATCGCCACCGCGTTGGGGGAGATGCCCATGGTCTGGCCGATCTCGGCGTGCGACAGCTCCTCCCATGCCACCAGCATCAGGATCTCGCAATCTTCTTCGCGCAGGCTGCGCAACGCCGGCACCATCGCGTCGGCACGGTCTGACGCCTCGCCGCAGTCGTCGGTCCAGGCCGGGGGACGAGTGGCGTTGCAGAGCTTGCCGTTGAGCGCGTTGCGACGGCGAGCGGACCGGTTGGCGGTGAGGATCGTGTTGCGGGCCACTCCGAACAGCCAGGGTCGCTCGAAGCCCTCGGGAATCTCGTCCCGTCTGCGCCAGGCGACCAGGAATGTGTCCGCCGCCACTTCGTCGGCTGTCTGTTCATCCACGCGCCTCCTGGCGTAGGCCACCAGCATCCGGTAGCTGTCGTGATAGAGCCTGGTGAACCAGTCCTCATTTCGATTTCGGCTGTAGGCCGATTTGACGCCCATCAAACATTTCGTGTCCATTTTCTCCTCTTCCTTTCTCCCCCCATTTGCAGCGGCGCGCCGGCAGTCCGGCGCACCCTGTCGAAGTCCGGTGTAGGGATCCCGCGAGCCCGGAGTCGACATATTCGGGCCGCGGTGTCCGCCTGGCTCTTGGAAGCAACATCGAGAGAGGCGTGTGCGTTTCGTGCCTCTATTGTCCCCGCTCGTCACTCGGCTGTAAACCTGTCAGGGCGTGTCATTTGTCACACAACAGAAACATGTCTGTCACACGCCGAATGTCACACGGCGCGTGTCACGCGACAGCCAGGGCTGCGCCCCCCGAGCGGGGATCGCTGGCCAGCTCCGCGGCGCGGTGCGGGCCGTGCCCCGCGTCGTCGCCGCCGACCACCGCCTGCAGCCCGCCGCCCACGTTGCGGGTTGTCCTCACTTCGTAGCCGGCTAGGCGGTCGTCGCCGTGCCAGGCGATGCCGGGCTCGGCGAAGGCGTACCACTGCTGGCCGATGCCCGCGGGCACGCCGAAGCGGTCGCCGGTGGGGCACACGAACCAGCGGGCCCCGGCCACGATGTGGGCCGTGTCCGCCCCCCGCCGGAAGCGTTGGATGGCTTGGGCCAGCCACTGCACCTGCCGGTCGCCTCCGGGGGTGGCCACCGTCATCCAGCCCGGACCGTGCCGGCGACGCACGTGGGCCGCGCTGAGCGTGTGGGGCAGCACCGCGCCGGGCTTCAGATTGCATGCGGGCAGGTCCGGGCGTTCCGACAGCGCGGTGCCCACCCGGTTGCTGAACGCCACTCCGGTGCCGGCTGCCACCCAGCCGGTGCCGAACTGCACCCCGGCCAGGCTGTGCACCACGGTCGCGGACATACCGTGCTGGTCCAGTGCGGTGGCCACCGCGGTGCCCGCCGGGCGAGCCGGGCCGCGGGTGCAGAACTGCGTGAGCTGCTGCTCGGTGAGCGGGGCCAGCGCCTCGGCGAAGTCTCGCGAGGCCGGGTCGGTGTCGGGCGACGCCGCGGCCAGCAGCGCCGGGGTGATTGCGGCCTGGCTCGGGGCGGGCGGCACCCAGACCGTGACGTCGTCGAGAACGAAGCGCAGGGCTGGCTCGACGGCTGCCTCCATTGCGTCGAGATCGTCGTGGCTCAGGGCGGCCCCTTCGTGCTCGGCTGCGGCTACCAGCCGGTCGGCCAGTTCTCCCTGGTAGAAGGCGTCGGCCCCCCGCCATGCGACCGCCTCGAGGGTGGCCGCCAGGTCCGGCATCCGGATCGTCGCGCCCGCCCGCGGCGCGCTCTCGCTTCCCAGCATCCGTCGCAGGGCGTCGATGTGGCCCCGGCTCTCCACCCGCTCGTACACCTCCGCCATGCGCGGCGTCACGACGTGACCGGCTGCCGCGGCCAGGGCGCCGGAGAAGAGGCTGGCCCAGTCGAGCCTTCCGTGGGTCCGCCACGCCGCCTCCGCGCCCCGCAGCGAGCCGGGCACCACCGCGTTGCGGGGACCGCTGGTGGGTGGCCAGCCCTGTCGGGCCGCGTCGTCGCCAGCCGCGGGGGCCGCGCCGTCGCCGCCGGCCGGCCCGAGCGGGACCCGCGACCATCCGCCGTACACCTGGACGTCTACGCCGGTGCGGGCGCGGTCGCCCGGTGCGGCTACCAGCGCCAGCATCTCGCCGCCGGGACCGGATTGCGGGGCGTTCACCACCCACTGGGTGAACGCCGCGGCCAGAGCCGCATCGACCGCGGTGCCGCCGGATCGCAGCGCCTCGATCCCGGCCTCGGTGGCCAGCCTGTGCCCGCTGGCGACCCCCGCCGACCCGGCGACCGATGCCGTCATCGCGCCCTGCTCGAAATCCCCCACAGGCACAATTCTCGCCCTGATTTGGTGGCGAGTCCCTACAGCCTGGTGATGGCGGGCATGGCCTCCACCAGGTCGTCGAAGCGCATCGGGCGGTCCTCCAGGGCGGCCCGGCTGGCCGCTTCGGCTACCAGCATCACGATGTCGGCCGCGCTCCAGCCGCCGGTGCTCTCGGCGAGCTCCGCGGCCAAGTCCTCGTCCAGCTCCAGCCCGTGTGTGGCGGCCAGCGCCCCGATCAGCGCACCCCTCCGGGCCTTGCCGGGGTTGGCGACCTCGAGATGCACCCCGAGCCGTCCCGAGCGCAGCACGGCCGGGTCGATCAGCTCGGGCCGGTTCGAGACCCCCACCACGAACACCTGGCCCTCGGCCAGCACGTCGTCGAGCGACGCCAGCAGGGCCGACACCACCCGCTCGTCGGTGCGCTCCCCGCTCCCGCCGGCGCGCACCGGCGCCAGAGCGTCGAGGTGGTCGAGCATCACCAGCGACGGCCGGGCCTCGGCCGCTCGCCGGAACAGCGCCCTCACCGCCTCCTCGGACTCGCCCAGCCACTGGTTGTACACCTTGCTGCCCTCGATGGCCACGAAGTTCACGCCCAGGTCGGAGGCCAGGGCGTGCACCAGCGCGCTCTTGCCCGACCCGGCCGGGCCGTGCAGCAACACCCCCTGCCCCACGCCGGCGCCTGCCGCGCCGATGCCTGCCACGCCGGCGCCTGCCACGCCGGCGCCTGCCGGCTCGCCCTCCGCAGCGCCTGTGCGGGGCGCGGCCTGGTCGGGCTCCACCGCCCGCCGGCCCAGCTCCCGCAGACGCGCCTTCAGCTCGCCGAGGCCCACGATGCGGTCCCAGATGATTCGCTCGGTGCGGGTCACCACGTCGCGCAGCACGCTGGGCCTCACCGTCTTCAGCGCGGCCTCGAGGTCGCCCGGCTCTACGGCCAGGTCCGTCCCCTCCAGCGAGTCGGCCAGCTCGAAGCCCTCGCTGCCCTCGGCCAGCCGGTCGGCGGCCTCCAGGCCGGCCGAGCGGGCCAGGTGCATGAGATCGGCCCCGGTGAAGCCGCCGGTCTCGCCCGCCACCGCGGCGATGGAGTCCTGCGCCTCGGCGGTGAGGGGCATCTCCCGGGTGTGGATGGACAGGATCTCGGCGCGCGCCGCCGCGTCGGGCGGACCCACGAAGATCTCCTCCTCGAAGCGTCCGGGCCGGCGGAAGGCCGGGTCGATGGCCTGGATACGGTTGGTGGTGGCCATCAGGATCAGGCCGTCCACCTCCTCCAACCCGTCCATGAGGGTCAGCAGCTGGCTGGCCGCCCGCACGTCGCTCTGAGACGCCAGGCGCTCCCGGTTGGTCGCGATCACGTCGAACTCGTCGATCATCACCAGCGACGGGGCGTGGGCCAGCGCCCGCGAGAACAGCAGCCGCAGGTTGGCCTCGGTCTCGCCCTGCACGCTCCCGACCAGCTCGGTGGCCGACATGCGATAGGCGGTGACGCCGAGCTCGTTGGCCAGGGCCTTGCAGATGAGCGTCTTGCCGGTGCCGGGCGGGCCGTGCAGCAGCACCCCCTTGGGCGGGCGCACCCCCAGGCGGCGGTAGAACGCGGGGCGCAGCAGCGGCAGCTCCACCAGCTCGCGCAGACGGCGGATGATCGGGTCGCACCCGCCCACGTCGGCCAGCGTGATCAGCCTCTCCGACACGCTCACGTCGGCCCGGTGCAGCTCCACCTCGGTGCCGTCGCCCATCCGCGACGGAGACGGCGACGCCAGGTCGATGCGCACCAGCATCCCCGCGCCGCCGGGGTAGATCTCGGCCAGCACCCGGTTGCCGGGGTACAGCGGCGTGCCATCGTCGCGCAGGCGCTCCAGGAGCCGCTGGTGCAGGTTGAACGTCAGGTTGTAGGGCGGGGTGATGCGCGCGCTGGCCGCGGTGGGCAGTTCGCCGACCGCGGCTGCCTCAACCGGCTCGCCGGGGCGCACCGCCAGCTGGGGCCACAGCATGCGCCCCAGTCGCACCAGCCGGTTGTCGTGGTCGTGGGCGCGAACCACCGCCCAGGCCGCGTGGTCGCCGTTGCAGAGCGCCGCCGTGCCGCCCTCGGCCAGGCCCAGCTGTTCCAGACCGGCCGTCGACAGGCTGGCCTCTGACGGCCCCAGTCTCGATCCCGGCGCGGGCCGGGCCGCCAGACGGGTCAGCCCACCGGCCGCGTCGCGGCTCACGGCCCTGTCGCCGCCCGGCGCGCCGTGGGCGCGGGCTCGCTCAGCCGTGCTCGGCCTGCCACTCCGGGCACGGCTCCAGCACCTCCATGGCCACGCCGCCCTCGGGGCTTATGGCCGAGTCGAGGTTGGCCCAGCACACCAGCATCCGGGTCGGTCCCACGCCGGTGTTGAAGTGCTGGTAGGTCACGCCCGACTCCCTGATCGGAACGGCGATGACGTCGCCCTCCTCCCATTCGTGGGCCCGGTCGTCGAGCACGGTGTGGCCGCTGCCCGTCATCACGAAGTGGATGATCCCGCCCTGGCAGTAGAGCTTGCCGCTGTTGGAGCTCTGGGGGATCTCGAGCTCATGGAAGTACAGAGCCCTCGTGCTGGGCGTCTCCAGGTGGGGATGCAGGTACCACCGCATGGTCCCCATGCGGTTGAGTTCGGGCTCGCAGTCCTCGCGCCCGATCAGGTTCCTGGCCCGGGCCCTGCGGTCGCGCTCGGCTCGCGACTCCGCGAAGGTGATGTCGTAGAGGGTCGATCCCTCAGACATCGCCGGCCCTCTCGCCGATGATGCGGGTGACGGTCACGATCGGGTCCTCCTCGGCGCCGCCGTCATCGCGGCCCGCGTCGTCGCCGGTGTCCTTGGCCGCCACCTCCCGCCAGTTCGACTGCTCCTTGACCTGGGCCAGCATCGACCCGGTCTGGAACAGGAACGGGATGAAGATGAACGCGATCCACTGCGAGCTCTGTGAGTCGTCGTAGTTGAAGTGCTGATGCTCTACCCCGCCGGGCTTGACCGGCAGGATCAGCAGGTCGCCGGGCTTCCAGTGGTACTCCACCCCGTCGAACACGCTGTAGCCCGCGCCTCGGGTGACGTAGATCACCAGCCCGCCCTGGTGGGTGTGGGCCCCGGACTCGGTCTGGATGTCCTTGCGGAACACCATCCAGTCCTGCACGGCCCGGTTCTCGGCCCTCATGTGCAGGTAGTACTTGCTGCGGCCCTGTCGGGACTGCTGCCAGGGCAGGTCCTTGCCCTTGATCACCACCTGGCCGCTGTCGGCCAGGTTGCGCCGGTCGGAGAAAGTGGAGAAGAACACCTCGTAGGGGTGCCGGTCCTCCTCGCTGCGGTCACGCTCGCGCAGCCTCGTCTGCTCTCGTTCGACCATCGGATGTCCTCGCTCTCAGGCGGCCATGCGCAGGAACCGGGCGGCGTTGCCCGAGAACAGCTTCTCACGCTGGACGCCTTCGGGCACGCCCCACTGGAGGGCTACTCCGGGCGAGTCGGGGAAGCGGCACTGGGCGTGGGGGAAGTCGGACTGGTACATGAGCACGCCGTCGCCGAGCACGCTCACGACGTAGTCGTAGATCTTGCGCCCCTCGTAGAGCTCGATCCCGCAGTAGACGTGGCCGGCCCGGACGTACTCCGACGGCAGCATCGACAGCTTCGGCCCCTTGCTCTTGAGGTGCCCGGACTGGCTGTCGAGGCGCAGCAGCCATTCGGGCAGCCAGCCGCAGCCGGTCTCGGAGAACCCCACCCGGAAGTTGGGGTGGCGGTCGAACACGCCCGACAGCAGCAGGTACGCCAGCCGCAGCTGGGCCCCCCAGGGATGGGCCGCGGTGCGGGCCACCACGATGTTGTCCCATACGTCGCGGTAGCCGGGGAAGTAGGGCGGCTCGTAGAAGAACGAGTGGTGCAGCAGGGGCAGGTCCGCGGCGGCCAGCGCGGCCCAGATCGGCTCGAGGTCGGGGTCGTCGATGGGGAAGCCCTCGGCCAGAGCCAGCATGGCCGCGGTCACCGACGGTCCGTCGCCGCACTGCTCGATGTGGCGCACCGACCACTCGACGTCCTCGCCCGTGAGCAGTAGCAGGCTCTTGAGCCGGCTGGTGTCGATGGAGCAGAAGTCGGCCATGTAGCGGTGGTAGGCCTCATACAGTCCGGTGGCCACGTCGGTGGGGCACACCGTCACCGACTGGGGCCACGTTCCGGGGATCAGCAGGTGCATGTCGACGCCCTCGCGGTCCATGTCGGCGATGCGGCCCTCGGCGTTGTCGTGCCCGACGCCGTAGGTGGGGGAGTCGTCGGTCACTACCAGGCCCCGGATCTTGCCTTCCAGCGCGGCCCGGCCGCCTGCGCCCAGCTTCTCCTCGAGTTGGGACTTCTCGCCGATCTCGCGGAGGTAGCCCCGGGGCTCGATGCTGAGGTTGGTCCAGGGGCCGTCGGGGTCACCGTATGTGAGGGGCAGTTCCACCCGGCGCTCGTAGTGGGCTAGCTCGTCGTCCCAACGGTCGAGCAGCTTCTGATCGGCGTAGCGCTTGAGGACTTCAACTGAGGGCCAGACGTGGGTGTCGGTGTCGATGATGGTCAGTCCGTCGCGCACGCGCTTCCTCCTGATTGCTACGATCGAGAGCGTCGGCATGGATGCCCGGCTCAATCGCAGCGGCCGATTGTATACCGTTTGGAATGTGAGCCTGCATCGGGCCCTGGTGTCCCGCTCTTGTTCGCTGCGCTCACGGGCCGCATCGGGCCCTGGCGTGGCAGGCTGATCCGATGCGGGTGGTCGTGATCGGTGCCGGGATCGCGGGCGCGACTGCGGCCTGGCATCTGGCCGGGCACGCCTCGGTGGTGATGGTCGAGCGGGAGGCCCACCCCGGCGCCCACGCCACCGGCCGCTCGGCTGCCCTTCACACCGAGACTTCGGGCGCCCCGGTGGTGAGCGCGCTGGCTGCCGCCAGCCGTCCGTTCCTGGCCGAGCCGCCGCCGGGGTTCGCCGACTATCCACTGCTGTCGCCCAGGGGCCTGCTGTGGATCGCCCGCCACGGCGAGCGCCACCGGTTGGAGCACAAGGAGGCCGAGGCCGAAACGGCGGGCGTGGAGGTGCACCGCCTCGACTCGCGGCGATGCTGCGAGCTGGTCGGCGTGCTGCGCCCCGGAGCCGCGGCCGCGGGCGTCTACGAGCCCGGCGCCATGACCATCGACGTGGACGCCCTGCTGCAGGGCTTCCTGCGGGGTGCCCGCCGGCGGGGGGCCGAGCTGCACTTGGTCGCCGGGGCGGCCGCCATCGTCAAGCGCGCCGGCGGCTGGCGGGTGCAGACCGGCGGAAGGCATTGGGACTGCGACGTGGTGGTGAACGCGGCCGGCGCCTGGTGCGACTCGGTGGCCGAGCTGGCCGGGGTGGCGCCCCTGGGCCTGCGGCCCCTGCGCCGCTCGGTGTTCGTGTTCCCGCCGCCGGCCGGGGTCGACGCCGCGGCTTGGCCGATGGTGTGGGACGTGGGCGACCGGTTCTACTTCGAGCCTGAGGGTCCGATGCTGCTCGCCTCGCCCGCTGACGAGACCCCCAGCGAGCCCTGCGACGCCCGGCCCCTGACCGAGGACATCGCCCGGGGCGTCGAGGAGTTGGAGGCGGCCACCACCCTGCAGGTGCGGGGCGTGCGCCGCACCTGGGCTGGCCTGCGCACCTTCGCCGCCGACCGGGTGCCCGCGGCCGGCTTCGACCCGGACCATCCGGGCTTCTTCTGGCTGGCCGGCCAGGGCGGCTACGGCATCAAGACCGCCCCGGCTCTGGGGCGCCTGGCTGCGGCGCTGATCCTGGGACAGCCGCCGCCGGTGCCCGATGGGGCGGTGGATGCCTTGGATCCGGCCCGGTTCCGGGTCCTGCCCTGAAAGGCCGCGTCAGCTAGTCGCTCTCCGCTCGGCCTCTTGGCGGCAACTGGGTGACTTCGGCGGGATCATGGTCCTGCACGTCGTGATGGCGGCCGCTGGTGATGAGCGACCGGGCCACGGCGCGGGCTGCAAGCTCCTCCAGCTCGTCGCGCCGGGGATCGGTGAGGTAGGCCTCGACCGCGTCGCCGCTGGGGAAGGAGAGCACCAGCACGGTGTCGGGGCTGCTACGGCCGCTCGCCACCTCTCTGGCTCGGCGCTCGGCCCTCCCCCGGTGCTCGTGCACCAGCTTCAGCAGCCGTCGCACGTATTTCTCGAACTGGCGCCTCGACCCGGCCCGCCAGAGTCGGAGCGTCAGCTCTATGCGCTGCTCGGGCTCGCCGTCCACGGCCCGAACCGTACTTCAGGATCGGTCCGTCGCTCGGCGCGCCGCTTGGCGGCCCTGCGCCGTGCGCCGGCCCGCTCCACCGCTGACCGTTCGGATTCGATGCGCCGGCCGAGCTCGCCTCTAGGGGCCTCGCTTGGCGGGGAGCTCGATGAAGATCTGACCGTCGCGCACTTCCAGCGAGTAGCGGGGCTGGTAGCGCTCCCGGACCTTGCAGTAGCCGGTGGCCACCTCGTAGGCCCACTGGTGGCCGGCGCACACCAGCCGGGTGCCCAGCATCACGCCCTCGTTGAGCTTGCGGCCCCGGTGGATGCATACGTTGGACAGGGCGACCGGCTCGCCGCCGTTCCACAGCAGCAGGATCTCGTGGCGGTGCAACTGCACCACGAGCTTGCCCGCCGCGGCCAGCCGGTCGGCTGTGGCCTCGATCTCGAACCATCCCCCGGGTGCCGCCACGGCCCAGCCCGCCCCCGCGTCGCTCAGCTGCCGCCGGAGCCGACCCAGCCCGACCGCGGTCCGCGGTCGCCGGGCTCGTCGTCGAGTCCCACCTGGTCGGGATCCCAGCTCACGGTCACGTCGCCCCCGGTGTAGGTCTGGCACGCCAGCCGGTAGCCCGCGTCCAGCAGCTCGCCCAGCCGGGCCCGTTCCCGCCGCCGGGGCGGGTCGAGGTTCTCGGCGCCCTCCTCGACCAGCAGTCGGTCGGTGCCGCAGTTGCCGCTGGCGCACTGCCACGGCACGTCGCAGTCGGCCCGGATCGCCATGCGCAGCACGTTGACCTCTTCACCCTCGGCGAACTCCACGTACTGGTCGACGGTCTTGAAGTAGATGCGCGGCACGCGGATCAGAGCCTCGGCCGTCCCGCCGCCGCTCGCTGTGCTAGGTCAGCCGACGAGCGCGGGCTCGCGCTCGTCTTCTTCCACCCAGGCACCGAGGTCGGGCTCGACGTAGGTCTCGTACAGCGCCTTGGTGTAGGCGAAGCGCATATCGGCCGCCTCGCGCACGAAGTGCAGGCAGCGCTGCTGCAGCTCCGGCGTGTCGGCGTACTTGAGCACGATCTGGTAGCCGCGCTCGCCGTGGATCTCGTCGGAGGTGATGTGCAGGTCGAAGAACTCGACCTCCCACTCCGAGAACCCGTACTCCTTGATCAGCGTGGGGTACTGGGTGCGGTAGATCGACGGCACCTGAGACTCCAGGCCCACGATCAGCGCCGCCGAGGACACCACGAAGTTCTCCCGGCCCGACACGTAGTACATCCAGCCCTGCATGCCCTTGGCGAAGGGCATGGCGTTGTTGCGGTCCTGCACGTAGGCGCGGGTGCTACCGCACGCCTCGGCGAAGCGGATCAGCAGGTCAGTGTGGCGGTCGTCGCTGAGCTCCTCCTCGTACATGTTCTGCAGCAGGAAGTCTTTGGCGTCGCGGGCGTGGTCGGGCGTGTTGGCGTACATCAGGCCGAGGTAGTCGCCGAACGGGCCGATGTAGTGGTAGTGGTTGGTGGCCCAGTGCACGAAGTGCTGCTTGTGGAGCTTGCCTGTGGCCCAGGCCCGGCTGAAGGAGGCGTCCTTGGCCATGGTGCCCGAGAACGCCTGTTCGAGGGCCACCCTGAACTCGCTCGGTGACATCATGTCGGCCATTGACTGCTCCTGCTGTGCTGGGCTATACTGCTGTATTGATTGTTTCTGATAACTCTGCCTTTGCGATTGAAGGGCACCGGGGATTGGTAGGAGCCCCCCGGTGCCCTTCAATCTTGGAATTGCCGGTGCCCTTCATTCTTGGTAGTGAAAGGGCGCCGGGGAGAGGTCGGAATCCCCGGCGCCCGTCATTGTATACAATAGCGGGAGTACTGATCGGGCTCAAGTCGGGCCGGTTCGGCGGACGGTCCAGAGGGAGACGGCCGTGCACGAGACCGAGGTTGTCTTCTTCAGCGAGGGTGCCAGGCTGAGCGGGCTGCTGCGCTCGCCGGCGGAGGTCTCGGAACCGGCCCCGGCCATCGTGCAGGGACCGGGCTGGCTCGGGCTCAAGGACGCCAAGCTGTACGTGCCCTACCACGAGGCCCTCGCCGCGGCGGGTTTCCATGTCTTGATCTTCGACTACCGCGGCTTCGGCGACTCCGGCGGCGACCGGGGAATGCTGCTGCCCCAGTACCAGCTCGAGGATCTGATCAACGCGGTCACCTACCTGTGCACCCGCGACGATGTGGACGCCGACAACATCGGCGTGTTCGGCAGTGGCGGCACCGGTGGGGGCAACGCCGTGCTGCTGGCCGCGGCCGACCGCCGGGTGCGGGCCGCGGTGTCGCAGGTGCCGGTGGCCGACGGGGAGGACTGGCTGCGCCGGATGCGCCGGGAGCACGAGTGGTACGAGTTCCTCGACCGTCTCGACGCCGACCGCCGCCGCCGGGTGCTCACCGGGGAGGGCGAGATGGTCCATCCCCGGGAGGAGATCATGGTCCCCACCCCCGAACGTCGGGCCTCGAAGGTGAAGGCCGACGTCGACGACCGGATCCCGTCGTCGGTGCCGTTGCGCTGCGCCGAGGCGATCATGGACTACCGACCCATCGACGTGGTGCACGAGGTGGCTCCGGCCGCGCTGATGATCATCGCTGTGGCCGACGACGCCGTCACCCCCACCGACCACGCCGAGCGGCTCTACGAGCGTGCCACCGCCCCCAAGAAGCTCATCATGCAGCGCCACACCACCCACTACGCGGCCTACGAGCAGTACGGGGATGAGGTGATCCCGCAGATGGTCGACTGGTACCGCACCCACTTGACCGGCGGCGCGGTGGAAGTCCACACCAGCGCTCCCGCCGAGCCGCCCGAGCTGCTGGTGCGGGCCCCCGACGACGTCGCCGGCTAGTCCGCCCCCGCCTCGCTGATGCCCGCTGGCTCTCCCCCCGTCGACCGGGTCGTGGCCGGCGGGACCGTGGTTTCCGGAGCGGGCGCCGAGCCCGCCGACGTGCTGATCGCGGGCGAGCAGATCGCGGCTATCGCCGCGCCCGGCGCCATCGCCCTGCCCGAGTCCGTCGAGCGCATCGACGCTGCTGGCAAATGGGTGCTGCCCGGCATGGTCGACGTGCACGTGCATCTGCGCGAGCCCGGCTATGTCCACAAGGAGGACATCAGTACCTGCACCGCCGCGGCCGCGGCCGGGGGAGTGACCACGGTGTTCGGGATGCCCAACCTGAACCCGGTCACCAGGACCCGTCGGCTGCTCGAGGAGCTGTTCGACCTCTACGACGCCAAGAGCATCGTCGACTGGAACCACAATCCGGTGCCCAGCGTGCTCGACGAGGTGCAGCCCATGGCCGACGCCGGGGTGGCCGCCTTCAAGATCTACATGGTGGTCGACACCGGCCGCGACTACCCCCATCCCTCGGGCACCGGCATCCACGACCACGGTCACCTGCTGCGCATGTTCGAGGCCATCGGCCCCACCGGGCTGCCGTTCATGATCCACCCCCACGACCAGGCCATCATGGATGTCACCGAGCAGACCCACTGGGATCGGGGCGACCGCAGCCCCGCCGCTTACGCCCAGACCCTGGCCACCCACAACGGCCTGATCTGGGACGCCGCCATCGCGGTGATCCTGCAGATGGCCGAGGCCACCGGCACCAAGCTCCACATCGTTCACATGCAGACCGAGGGGTCGGTGGAGCTGGTGCGCCGGGCCAAGGAGCGGGGCGTGCCGGTGAGCTGCGAGGTCAACCACTGGGCGCTGTTCCTGTCGCGCTGGGCCGACATCGAGCGCCTGGGCCCCTACGCGCTGTCCTACTGGGTGCCCGACCACCACCGCGAGGCGGTGTGGGGAGCGCTCAACGACGGCACCATCGACATGCTCTCGTCGGACCACGCCCCCCACACCCGGGCCGAGAAGGAGGTCGGCTTCCAGGACTGCTGGGCCTGCCACACCGGCACCCCCGGCATCCAGGAGCAGTATCCGATGCTGCTGGACTGCTCGATGGACGGGCTGATCCCGCTCACCCGGGTGGCCGAGGTGGTGGCCGAGGAGCCGGCCCGCGAGTTCAAGCTGGCGTCCAAGGGCTTCCTGCGGCCGGGCTACGACGCCGACATCGTGATCTTCGACCCCGCCGACCAGACCCGCCACTCGGCCGACACTGTGCTGTCGAAGTGCGGCTGGACCCCCTACGACGGCCGGGTCACCAAGGGCCGCATCCATCGCACCATCGTGCGGGGACGCGACGTGTACGTCGACCGCCGGGTGGTGGGTGAGCCCGGCTGGGGCCGCCACGCCCGTCCCACGCTGTGAGAAGGGACGCGGTGAACGCGAATTGGCAGCATTGTGCCCCCTATGGGGTGCGCAACGCTGCCAGTTCGGGCGCGCCCGTGCTGTGAGACGGGAATTGGCAGCATTTAGCCCCCTATGGGGTGCGCAAGGCTGCCAGTTCTGTGATGAGGGCTTGCGAGCTGTGACTAGGACTTGGAGGACGCGATGACCGACACATCGAACATGGAGTTCGGGTTGCTGATGCCCCACTTCGGCGGCCACGCCAGCCGCCGGGCTGTGCTCGACGGGGCGGTGCTGGCCGAGAGCTTCGGCTTCGACTCGCTGTGGGTGCGCGACCACCTGGTGTTCGAGCCCCACTCCGAGATGGAGGCGGCCGACATCACCTTCTACGAGGCGCTCACCACCCTCACCGCCATCGGCGCGGTCACCGAGAACATCACGCTGGGCACCGGCTCGCTGATCCCGTTCCGCCATCCGGTGCACACCGCCATCAGCGTGGGCACCCTGTGCGCCCTGGTCGGCGACCGGGTGGTGCTGGGCTTCGGGGCCGGCACCTTCGACCACGAGTTCGACGTTGTCGACATGGCCGGCATCGACAGGGTGGCGCTGGTGCGCTCCAACGCGGAGATCCTGCGCCGTCTCTTGAGCGAGGACGGGGTCACCTACCGCGACGACGTGTACTCGTTCGACAACATCTCCATCGAGCCCAAGCCGGGCGCCCCGGTGCCGTTCTGGTACTGCGGGGCCACCCCGCGCTCGGCCCGCCTGGCCGCCGAGTACTGCGACGGCTGGATGCCGGGGCGCACCACCCTGCTCACCATCGCCGAGCGGGCGGCCACCATGCAGGAGCTCACCGCGGCCAACGGCCGGCCCATGCCGACGATCGCGGTGATCCCGCCGACGTCGATCGCGGCCACCCACGACCTGGCGGTGTCGGGAGTGAACCTCGACGGATTGCTGGCCTGGGCCAACAAGCGGGGCAAGTGGTGGGCCAAGCCCCCGTCGGGCCGCTTCGCCACGGCCACCGACATCGAGGGCTCGCTCATCGCAGGCACCCCCGACGAGGTGGTCGAGCAGGTGCACCGCTTCGCTGACGTGGGGGTGGAGCATCTGGTGTTCGACCTGCGCATGAACTTCGACCGCTGGTTCGCGTCGGTGGAACTGCTGGGCCGAGAGGTCCTGCCCACCCTGCGAGCTTGATCGATCTCGTCTCATCCTGCATTGAAAATTCATGACATAGCTCGACACTCGGGTTGCACTACGGTGCATCTGAAGATATTCTGATCTACAAGCTTCGCCACCGGGCCATCAAGCGGTGCGCCACTATCCTTCATTACGCACAGCACCCGCTCTCACCCGTGCCGTGGGCCCAGGAGAAGCCCCATGACATCAGTCGCCCCCGCCCACCGGGCAGCACCGCAGATGACTCACACCCCCGATCCCGTCGCGACCCCGCAGGCCGATGCTGCCACGTCGGCTCTCGAAGCCGGGCCCACCAAGCCCCGACTGCGAGACCAGATCGCCGAGAACCCCCTACTGAGCCTCTTTCTCGGGCTCACGCTGGCCGTGCTGACTTTCCTCAGCACCCTGGCGGTGGCTCTGCTCATGTTCACCTTGAACGACATCAACGACGGCCTCGACAGTCTCGGGGAGCGCATCGACGGCCTCGACAGTCTCGGGGAGCGCATCGACCGCGTCGAGGTGAGTCTCGGGGAGCGCATCGACCGCGTCGAGGTGAGTCTCGGGGAGCGCATCGACCGCGTCGAGGTGAGTCTCGGGGAGCGCATCGACCGCGTCGAGGTGAATCTCAACGATCGCATCGACCGCCTCGAGGCCAAAGTGGACGCAGGGTTCGCGGCGCAGGGAGCCCATATCGTTGAGACCGATCGGAAGCTGACCGCCTTGATCACCCATCTCAACGCGACGGAGGCGGTCGACGCCGCGCTCGAAGGCAGACTCTTGGACGGGATGAGCTTGGGCTAGCAAGGGCTTGATGTGAGGGAGTCGATAAGCCGGGAGTTCATGGTCGAGGCTGACAGGGCCGACGTGTGGCCCCGGCTGCTGGATGTGGAGGCGGTGGCGTCGTGGTTGCCGATCATGCACTCGGTCACCGAGGTGTCGTCGGGCCGCTCCGGCATCGACGGCTCCAGCTTCCAGGCCGCCTTCGAGGACAAAGTCGGTCCGTTCTCGCTGCGAGCCGACCTCCGCATCGAAGTGGCCGGGGTGCGCGAGTCTGAGGAGGTGTCGATCCGGGCCCGGGGCGAGGACCGCCAGATCCACTCCCGCATCATGATCGACGCAGCGGCCCATCTCACAGACGCTGGCCCGGACCGCACCCGGGTCCGCCTGAGTGGCGCCTACGAGATCACCGGCCGGGTGGCCACCCTCGGCGCGGGGGTGATCCGCTCCAAGGCCAACAAGCTCATAGACACCTTCTGCACCAACGCCGCCGCCGGCCTCGCGGGCATTGCGTGATTGCGGACGACCGCCCGGCCTCGTGGCCGATCTTTCCGATGAGCACCCGCGCGGCTGTGCGGACCGCCGGGGGCCTGCCCTACAGGCAGGGTGCCGAGCCGTCTAGAGGTTGAAGGCCAGCCGCAGACCTGGCCGGGGCCACTCGTAGGCCATGAGCCTGCTCTCGCCCGCATCGGTGACGTAGGCGGTGGTCATGTCCTCGCCTCCCCAGCAGATGTTCGTGGCCAGCGAGCTTGGCATCCGGAGGTAGCCGACCCCGCCTCCGTCGACGGGCGTCGGCCCCGGCACCCTCACGTAGCTGATGTCGCCATCGGGCCGCACCACGCACAACCCGTCGTTCAGGGCCGCCACGACCACCGTGCCGTCGGCCTCCACCGCCAGAGAGTCGAAGTGCCCCAGCGTGTTGGCCACGCAGCGGCGGCTGCGATGGTCGACTTCGCCGGGACCGGTCACGTCCCAGGCCCAGAGCCGTCCGGTGGGCGTGTCCGCCACGTACAGGGTTCCCCCGTCCGGTGACAGGCCGATGCCGTTGGGCCCGATGAGCGGGAATATCACCCGCTCCGAGAACGAGCCGTCGATCCGGGCATAGAACACTCCCACCCGGTCGACCTCGTCGGCACGCGACTTCCCGCGGTCGGTGAACCACAGGCCACCGTCGGCGTCGAACACCAGGTCGTTCGGACCGCACAGGCGATGCCCCCCGCAGGCGGTGTGGAGGACCGTCACCTCGCCGGTGTCCAAGTCGAGGCGCTCGATGCTGCCCGTGATGTAATCGGCGCTCTGCCCGATGCCCGTGCCCGGAAGCGCGGGCAGCCAGACGCCGTGGTACTCGTGCCAGGCGAAACCGCCGCTGTTGCAGATGTAGACCGCGCCGTCCGGACCGACGGCCAGGCCGTTCGGTCCGGCTGTGGCGGGATTGTCCCAGTTCGCGACCGTTTCGCAGGTCCCGTCGGGCATGACTCTGGTGACGCGCGGCCCCCGCATCTCAACGAGCAGCACCGACCCGTCCGACAGCGCCACGGGTCCCTCCGGGAACGCCAGGCCTCGGGCCACTGTCCGGTGGGGCAGGTCCATCATGGCGACATTTGTGCCGTCCGTTGAGTCTGCTGAGACTGCGCCCGCTCTCGCCATGATCCCCCTGCCGTGTCTCTGCGCTTGTGATCGCCCGACCATTCGCCGAGTCCGTGAGCAGGCTAACGGGCACCATCCTCGCGCTGGTGCCAGCCGCGAGCCCGCGACGCGATGAGTCTTCGTTGTATGCCGGGACGAGCTTCCCGCCTGCGAGGGTCGAGGCGCCGGTTATCCTCGCGGTTTCGCCTGGCGGCTCCCCGGCAGCGGGCGGTCTGGCGTGGAGGGGGCATTCCGACGACCACAAGGATTTCGGCACCCGCCGGAGTGGGCTGACTGGCAGCACATGGCAACGGCAAGCAGGGCACGGCCGCTGGCTGTGGTAGCGATCAGTTCATTGTCCACCGCCTTCAGCGTGGGCGTGGGTCTCCTGCCGGGGCTCCTTGCCTCCGCTCTGCGTGCCGATCTCGGCATCCACTACTGGCAGGTTGGGTTGCTGGTGAGCCTGCACTTCGGCTGCTCCGGTCTGGCGTCGGTTCCCGCCGGACGCATCACCGACCGTTGGGGAGCGCGTTTCGCGGTGACGTCCAACCTGGTGCTCGGAACGCTTGGCACCGGCCTGGCCGCCGCTCTGGGCAGCTATCCGGCCCTGCTGGCAGCGGCGGTGCTCAGCGGCTTCGGATACGCGCTCTCGGGTGTGGGAACCAGCGTGGCTGTCGTGCACGCGGTCAGCGCGCGCTGGCGCACGGCGGCGATGGTCGGCACCAATGCCGGTCTTCCCGCGATCATCGCCCTGACCGCGTTCTTCGGACCCTGGGCCGCAGACCGCTGGCACTGGGAATGGGTGATGGGCGCCCTGGGGGTGGGGGCCGCCGCGTCGGCGCTGCTGGCGCTGCGCGTGCTGGGCGACGATCGCCCCGAACACCAGGAGGATGTCGAGCGTCGACTCCCGAAACACTTCGGATGGTTCCCGGTGGCCGCCTTCCTGATGCTCTCCGGCTTCGCGCCGACTCTCACCTGGTCGGTGTCATACATCGAGTCTCTCGGCGCCACACCCACGCTGTCGGGGGTCCTGGTGGGGACGGCCGCCGCGATCACCTTCACGACCCTGATCGCTGCCAGCCTGCTGGCCGACCGGATGGATCCGCACACCCGGATCCGTCTGGTAGCGGCTCTCTCCACCAATCGGCGGATCATGTGGGGGATATTCGGTTTCGTGCGGTACAGGATCCGCCTGGTCATGACTCTCTGCCTGGTCCGGGCCGCATTCGGCGCCCTAATCCTGGCCGGAGTGGTATTCGGTGTGGGCGTCGCCTTGGTCGGCGTCGTCGGGGGCATGATCGTGCAGACCGCCTGTGCCGGTGCCCTGACTGCCGCCGTCGCTGACCGGGCACCCAAGGCCGTGGCCCGCGCCACCGCTCTGACCTTTGTCGGCTACTTCCTGGGCGCTCTGGTCGGCCCGGTGGCGTTCGGCGCCTTCCTGGACGCCGTCGGATCCTACGTGTGGGCCTGGTTCATCGTGTGCATGCTGCTGGTCGGCGCGGCCGCGGCGCTTCGCTTCGCCGGATGGATAGCACCGCCCCGCCGGGCCGCGGCGTCAGTACCGCCCTCCGGCCGTGTGCAGCCCTAGAGGCCGAGCGGATAGGCCGCGACTCGTCGTCGCAGTAACGAAGTCGACAGCGAGGCCGTGGCCCGAGCGGCCCGTGAGCGCAGCGAACAAGAGCGGGAAACCTAGAGGCCGTGAGCGCAGCCCGTAGAGGCCGAGCGGCCCGCGAGCGCAGCGAACGTCTCAAGCGCACGTCTCCGTGACAGCGGGCAGCGCGACCGCGCAGCTCTCGGCCACTGCAGCCACGCGCTGCCATGTGGCCGCCCCTAGCTCGACCTCGGCCTCGTAGCCGACGGAGTCCGGCTTGCTGTCCCCCGGAACGCGAACGGGGTGGCGGGGGTCGCGAGGAGCAGACGAGCGCAGGTACCGGACCAACCCATCGGCGCGCTCGGCCAGCAGAGGGTCGCCCCGAACAGCCAGGATCGACAGGTTGTAGCCCCGTCCGTTCGTGTCGTCGCAGTCGTCGCCGGACATGAGCGTCGCGGCCACATCGGCAAGCAGCCCCAGGGCGAAACCCTTGTGGCCGTGGTGCTCCCCGCCGAGCGGGAGCAGGAAGCCGGGCGGATCGGTGTAGAGGTCCTCCGGATTCGACGACATGCGACCCTCCGCGTCGCAAAGAACATCAGGAGGAATCTCCAGCTCTGCGTCGAGCCGGAGCCGGATGGTGCCCTCCGACATCGAGGTTGTCGAGAGGTCCGCCCCGAGCGGTTGCTCTGTTGTCGGCACCGCCCAAGCCATCGGGTTGGTGGACAGGCGCCCCTCGAGGCCGCCGAACGGGGGTACCAGGTGCTTGCGCGGCGGCCCGCTGCTGAAGACCACAGCCAGGTTTCCCGCACGAGTCAACGGCTCGGTGTAGGCCCCCAGCCGCCCCGTGTGATGGATGTCCCGGACCGTCACGAACGCGATGCCGGAGGCCGCGGCCATGTCGGCCGCGGCGTCGACCCCCGCCATGGCGCCCACCACTCCGAAGGTGCCTCCTCCCTCTACCTGTCGCCGGGTCGGTGCGATGGTTCGCACCGTGGGCACGGCAGCCGGGCGCAGCAGGCCGCTCCGGATGTCGTCGGTGTATTGCACGACCCGGTGCAGTCCATGGGAGGAGATCCCGAGGCAGTCGTTGCCAACGAGGTGTTCGGCCACGGCGGCAGCGTTCTGCTCGCAGGCGCCGTGGGCAATGAAGATGTCTCGGGCGAGAGCAAGTGCCGCGTCGGCCCGGACGCGGACGATTGCCCTAGCGTTTGCCGAGTCCACCGCTCGGCCGATGATGAATGCCCAGTGTCACGTTGACACGATACGGGGCCATGACTCATAGTGCCGTGGAGTTTCCGGGCTGATGCCGGTGCTGCCGGAGTTGGGGCTGGTCCGCTCGGACGACCTGGACGAGGTGCTGGCCGCGGTCGACTACGACCATGCGCCCTACGCCGGGGGCACCGAGCTGGTGCCGGCCATGGGCCTGGGCCTGCGCCGCCCGGCGGTCATCGTCGACCTGAAGCGGGTCGAGGCACTGAGGGGGATCGGGGTCGACGCCGACGCTGGCACCGTGACGATCGGGGCCGCGGTGACCCACCGGCGGCTCTCGGACCACCCGGCC
Organism: Candidatus Aldehydirespirator sp.; assembly: GCA_965219165.1. Classification (GTDB taxonomy): domain Bacteria; phylum Actinomycetota; class Acidimicrobiia; order Acidimicrobiales; family Aldehydirespiratoraceae; genus Aldehydirespirator. The sequence goes on from CBDCMW010000002.1 coordinate 747,773, forward strand.
GTCCGGGAGCATCTGCCCACGCTGGCCGCGGCCGCGTCCCGGGTGGGCAATGCCCGAGTCCGCTCGACCGGCACCGTCGGCGGCAACCTCTGCTTCGCCGAGCCCCGTTCCGACCTGGGCTGCGTGCTGGTGGCCCTGGGGGCTGTGGCTGAGGCCCGCTCGGTCACCGGCGCCCGAACCCTCGGGATCGACGAGCTGATCGTGGGCGCGTTCGAGACGTCACTCGCCGAGGACGAGATCCTCACCACAGTGAGGGTCCCGTTCGAGCCGCCGGGCATGTCGTACTGGAAGCTGCAGAGCTACGAGCGGCCCACCCTGGGCGTGGCCCTGGTGGTCACCGACTCCCGGTGGGAGATCACCGTGGGCGCGGCCACCGAGCGGCCCACCCGCACCGTGCTCGCCGCGGGCGACACTGCCGGGCTGGCCGCTTTCGTCGACGGGCTGGAGCTCAGCGACGACATGACCGGCCCTCCCGAATACAAGAGGGCCGTGCTGCGAGTCCACCTTGAACGGACTCTCGGGGCAGCCCGATGACTGGCCGGCATGGAAACGGAAGCGTCGTGATCCTGGCTCGGCTGCAAGAACTCGCGCACCGCAGTTGCCATCAGGCTGCACGGGACGTGAGTCGCATGGGAGGTGGGCTGATGATCGCGCCGGCTCACGGCCCCGAGGCGCTGCCGGGTGCGACACCCGGCGAGGGATTGGCGGCCCGATGACCGGTTCGCAGGCGCCGACATCGGTCGTGATCCGGGCGCGGGTCAACGGCCGGGACGTCGAGATGCTGGTGCCGGTGCGGCTCACCGTGGCCGAATTGTTGCGGGACCGGCTGGGCCTGACCGGCACCAAGGTGAGCTGCGAGATGCAGGTGTGCGGGGCGTGCACAGTGCTGGTGGACGGCAACCCGGTCAGCTCCTGCGCCACCCTGGCCTGCGACCTCGACGGCACCGACGTGCTCACCGTCGAGGGGCTGGCCCGGGGCCGGGACCTGCATCCGGTGCAGGAGGCGTTCATGGCTGCCAACGCCCTGCAGTGCGGCTACTGCACGCCCGGCTTCGTCATGATGGCCGTCGGTTTGCTGGACGCTTGTCCCGGCGCGGACCGGGACGAGGTACGGGAGTGGATGGACGGCAACCTCTGCCGCTGCACCGGCTACGAGCCCATCGAGACCGCGGTCATGGTCGCCGCTTCCCGGATGAGCTCTGGATCGCCGGAGGACAACCAGTGACGGCGGTGCCTCCGTCCGAGCCCCGGCGCGACGCCTGGGAGAAGGTCACCGGCCGGGCCCGCTTCGCCATCGACATGGTCCTCCCGAACATGGCCCACGCTGCGGTGGTCCGGTCGGAGCGGGCCCACGCGTACATCACTGGCATCGAACGGGCCGCCGCTGAGGCCGCCGCTGGCGTGATCGCGGTGGTCACCGCCGACGATCTCGGCGACCTGGGCCGCCGCTTCGGCCACATAGTCCCCGACCACTACATCCTGGCCGCCGGCAAGGTCCGCTACTACGGCGAGCCGGTGGCGGTGGTGGTGGCCGAGACCCCGCATGAGGCTGCCGACGCGGCCGCGCTGGTGTGGGTCGACTACGACGACCTGCCCGCCCTCACCGACGCGGCCAGAGCCCTCGCCTCCGACGTGCTCATCCACGAGCAGTCCTACGTCGAGCCGGGCCAGGAGTTCCTCGGGGTGGCCCCGGCCGCCTCCGCCGGCAACGTCGCCCACCGCGACGAGCTGGCCTGGGGCGACGCCGAAGCCGCCCTCATCGACGCGGCCACCATGGTCGAGACAACCGCCAAGTTCCCGCTGGTGTACGGCTACGCCATGGAGACCTACAACGCCCTGGCCGACTGGCAGCCCGGCTCCCTGCACGTGGTGTCCACCGCCCAACATCCGTTGATGGTCCGCAAGGAGCTGGCCCGCATGTTCTCGCTGCCGCTGGCCGCGGTGCGGGTCGAGGTGCCCTACATCGGCGGCGGCTACGGCTCGAAGTCCTACACCAAGCTGGAGCCGCTGGCCGCGGCTGCGTCATGGGCCTCGGGCCGGCCGGTCAAGGTCACCACCGACGTCGAGGCGGCCATGTACACCACCCGGGCCGACGGAGCGCTCGTCACCGTGCGCACCGGTTTCGACGCCGGCGCCCGGATCACGGCCCGCGACATCGACATCACCTTCGACACCGGCGCCTACGCCGACAACAGCCCGCTGGTTCTGACCAAGAGCATCAACCGCAGTTTCGGTCCCTACCGGATGCCCAACTTGCGAGTGCGGGGGGTCGCGGTGTACACCAACACCTCTCCGGCGTCGTCGTACCGGGGCTTCGGCGCCCCGCAGGCTGCGCTGGCCGGGGAGCTGAACATGGACATGGCCGCCGACCGGCTCGGGATCGACCCGGTCGAGCTGCGCCGCCGCAACCTTCTCGCTCCCGGCGACACCCTCATCGCGGGCAAGCGCCCCCTCGACGCCGACCTGGCCGCCGACCTAGACGCCATCGTCTGCGCCCTGGAGAGTCATGCCGCCGACCGCGATGCTGCGGGTCCGGCCGCCGACAGCCGCGCCGCCGACCGTGGCGCTGCCGACCGTGGCGCCTCCGACCGCGATGCCGTCGACCGTGACGCCGTCGACCGTGACGCCGCCGACAGTGACGCCGCCGACCGTGACGCCTCCGGCGGAGCCGCGTCCGAGGCCGGTGTCCGCCGCGGCCGGGCGGTGGCCGTCACCGCCAGCGACGCCGGCGCCTCGCCGATATCCACCGCCCAGGTGCGTATGCACGCCGACGGGTCGGTCACCCTGCTGGTGAGCAGCACCGAGATGGGCCAGGGCAGCAGCACCGCTCTGGCCAAGATCGCGGCCCGGGAGTTGCATGTACCCCCCGAGGCTGTGGCCGTCGGCCAGAGCGACACCCGCTTCACACCGTTCGAGTGGACCACCGGCGCCAGCCGCACCACCACCGTGGTCGGCCTCGCCGTCCAAGCCGCCTGCGCCGACCTGTGGGACGCCCTGCGAGCCAAAGCCGCCGAGTCCGCCGGCGTGGCGCTCGACGACGTGCAAGTACGCGACGGCCTGGTCCACGTCCGGCTCCCGGCCACCAGCGAGAGCGACTCCGGCTCCGAGTCAGGTGCCGACTTGGCCACCGGCGGGAGTGGTTCCGGCTCCGAGTCAGGTGCCGACTTGGCCACCGGCGGGAGTGGTTCCGGCTCCGAGTCAGGTGCCGACTTGGCCACCGGCGGGAGTGGTTCCGGCTCCGCGCTGCGCGCTGTCTCGGGCCTGAGGCCCGCAGACGTGATACGGCAGTGGTTCGGCGCCGACGCCGGCGAGGTGGTGGGCGTGGGCGTGATCCGCCGCGACGGTGCCACCGCGATGCTGCCGCCGTTCTGGGAGATCGGCGCGGTCGGTGTGGAGGTGGTCGTGGACGAGGCCACCGGCGAGGTCACCGTCGAGCATCTGGTCACCGTGGGCGACGTGGGCCATGCCGTGAACCCGGACCTGGTCAAGGGCCAGGACCTGGGCGCGGCCACCCAGGGCCTGGGCATCGCCCTGTGGGAGGAGATGGTCTACGACGGCGAGCAGCTCACCAACCCCAACCTCATCGAGTACCGGGTGCCCCGCCTGCGCGACACACCTCGGCGCATCACGTCGGTGCTAGCCGAGCGGGGCGACGGGGCCGGTCCCTACGGCGCCAAGGGCGCCGGCGAGGGCGCCCTCAACCCGGTCCCGGCCGCGGTGGCCGCCGCGGTCGGTCGAGCCGTCGGCGTCTGGCCCACCGAGCTGCCCCTAACCCCTCACCGTGTCTGGTCCCTCCTCCAGCAGGCGACCCGCGCTGCGGAGTAGGCGAGCAGGCGCCTGCAATCCACCCCCAATTCAAATTGGCGACATATTGGACCCTGGAGGCCCATTACTGGCACCAATTTCGTCAGACGACTACTTTTCCAGCAGGGCCAGCGCCACTGCCAGGTACTGCTCGGCGGCTTGGGTCATGCGGATCAGGCCGTAGGAGTCGAGGACGGCCCGCTTGATGCGCTCGGGGCTGGCCCGGCGCAGCGCGGCCTGCCTGATCACGTCGGCCACGGCGTGGGCCGGCTGGTCCCCAAGGCCGGCGCGGCCCATCAGCTCCTGGCGCTTGTGGGCCATGAGTTCGGCGATCTCGTTGAGGGGCACCTCGTAGAGGGACCGCTCGCCCAGATCCCGCACCACCACCGCGGCCGTGCCGGCCAGGCGCAACACCTGCTGGGGCTCACCGGCGTTGTCGAGCTCGTCCGCCTCCACCTGGCCCCGCAGCGTGAGCCGGCCCAGGGCTTGCACCATCGGCTCCCGTGCCCTCTGGGTGACCTTCGAGGATCCCGCTCCCCGGATGTAGAGCCGGTAGGCCCGCTCCGCGGTCACCGGACCCTCCGCGGTCACGATCTCCAGCAGGAACGAAGCGATCTGCGACACCGGGGCGGTGCGCGGATCGGGCAGCCCGCCGCCCTGCCACGTCGAGTAGGGCCGCGGCCCGGCGGCCGGGTCGAACGCCCGGTCCGACGCCCGGTTGCCGCCAGCGGACGGATCGTCGCCCGCACCGACGGCCTCGTCAGCCGCTTCGGTCCCGACCGACGGAGCACCCGGCCCGGACCGCAGCTCCATCCAGCGCTCCGGCGCGGGCGGCTCGGAGAACCCCAGAGACCGGTACAGCTCGTGGGCGTCGGCGGTTCTGAGCAGCAGCCGTTTGATCCCGGCCACCTCCGGGTGCTCGCAGGCTGCAGCCACCACGGCCCGGCCCAGCCCCCGGCCCCGGTGCTCGGCCAGGACGTACACGTCGGTCAGCCAGCCGAACGTGGCTCGGTCGGTAACGATCCGGGCTCCGCCCACCATGGATCCGTCGGGCCCGTACACCCCCAGAACCACGCTATTGGCTGCCCCGACCAGGGTCTGCTCCCGGCTGCGCCCCTGCGCCCAGTACCCCTCGACCTCCAGGAAGTCGTGCGTGGCGTCCGCGTCGAAGCGCTCCGGATCGTCGGAGATCACGTACTCCCCGCACCGCCACTGGTGCGGACCCCCCTCGCTCACGGCGACCGACGCTATCCCCGCGCTTCCCGCATCCGCTTGAGCACTCGCTTGGGCCGGCCCCGGTCCGGGATGGGGGGTTTACCGATCCACCGCTCTCGCATAGGGTTTGGTCATCGCTGGCATGGCCCAGATTCCGGGGCTCTCAAGCAGGCCCGAGCCCGCGATCCGCCGTATGCGCGTGGCCTGGTGTGCGCTGGTGCTGCTCGCGGCCGCTTGCAGCGGAGAGGGAAAGACCGCGCCTGCTGGGACGGAGCCTGCTGGGACGGAGCCTGCTGGAACGGCGCCTGCTGGGACCGCGCCTGCCGAGGCGCCATCCTCCGTGACCGGACCCGCCACGCCAGTGGGCGGCGAGATTGTGTCGGTGGGCGAATGGCACTCCTGCGGGGTTCGGGCCGACGGAACCGTCACATGCTGGGGATCCAACGAGTTCCAGTACTACGACCAAGACAATGACTCCAATGATTGGGCCTTCGACGGCAAACTGGATGCGCCGGAGGGGCAGTTCCTCTCGGTTTCTGCCGGCAGCGTGCACTCATGTGGTGTGCGGAGCGACCAGACCGTCGTCTGCTGGGGAGCGAACCATTTCGGCGAATCCGATCCGCCGGAGGGCCAGTTCCTGGCGGTGTCTAACGGCCGTGGCCACGCGTGCGGTCTGCGTACCGACCAGACCATCGATTGCTGGGGCTCGGGTGAAGAGGGACGGACCGATGCGCCCGAGGGCCAGTTCCTGGCGGTGTCTGCTGGCGGTGGCCACGCGTGCGGTCTGCATTCCGACCAGACCATCGATTGCTGGGGCTGGGGTGAAGGGGGACGGACCGATGCGCCCGAGGGCCAGTTTCTGGCGGTATCCGCGGGCAGTGGGCATTCGTGTGGGGTGCGTGTCGACCAGACGGTCGCCTGCTGGGGCGTGGGAGCCATAGATCCCCCAGACGGCCGGTTCCTGTCTGTGTCCGCCGGTAACAGCCATACGTGCGGTGTCCGCACCGACCAGACCCTCAAATGCTGGGGTGCGAGCTACTACTACGACTTTGAGTCCGACAGACCCGTCGAAGTCGGGAAGCTGGACGCCCCGACTGGCCGGTTCTTCTCCGTGATCGCCGGAATCGGCCACTCCTGCGGGCTGCGGGTCGATCGGACGGTCGCATGCTGGGGACGGAACACCGAGGGACAGGCCGAGGCACCCGCCGGATTGTTCGGCCGCTAGCCGGCACGCTCGTCTCCCGCAGTGCCCGACTGGGGAGCTGCAGCGGTGCCCGGCTAGCATCGTCCCAACCGACCGAACGCCGCTCGTAGCGGCCGACGGCAAGCCCCAGGTCCAGCGGAGGCAGTCGTGCTCGTCAGTGAGATTCCTGCCCTTAGGGAGTTCTGGTATCCGGTCGTCTACTCCACCGAGTTGACCGACAAGCCCCACCAGGCGGTGCTGTTCGGCGAGGAGTACGTGGTGTGGCGCACCGCCGACGGCTCGGCGCACGCCGCCTTCGACCTGTGCCCGCACCGGGGCGCCCGGCTGTCGCAGGGCTGGTTGACCGGCGACCGGCTCGTGTGCGGCTACCACGGCTGGCAGTACGACGCCTCCGGTCGCTGCGTGTGCATCCCCCAGAACGACCCTTCCACCCCCATCCCTCGCCGGGCCCGCCTGCAGCCGGTCCACGCCGACGAGCGCTACGAGATGGTGTGGGTCTGCGTGGCGGAAGAGCCGCGAGCCCCCATCCCCGACCTCCCCGAGCTCAACGATCCCGACTATGTCCTGATCCACGAGATGATGGAGGTCTGGGACGCCTCCGCGCCCCGGGTGGTGGACAACGCCCTCGATGTGAGTCACCTGTCGTTCGTGCACCGCGGCAGTATCGGCGACGCCGACGCGCCCCGCATGTCCGACTACGACCTGGAGCGCGACGGCTGGAACCTCAGTTTCACCATCTCCTACCAGTCGAAGGTCACCGAGGAGCAGAAGCGCAACACCGGCATCACCGACGACTTCATCACCCGCACCACCCACGCCGAGCTGGTCCAGCCCATGGTTTTCCGGGGCGTGCTCGAGTACCCCAACGGCCTGCGCCATGTGCTCTACAAGACGTGCGCTCCCGTGGACGACCACCGCACCCTGTTCTGCCAGTTCGTGGCCCGCAACGACCGTCCCGACGACGAGAAGGCCAAGGGCATAATCGGCGTCGACCGCACCGTGCAGTGCGAGGACCGGTCCCTGCTGGAGCGCATGACCTCGGAGTTCCCCGCTGAGGTCACCACCGAGGTCCACACCAAGGGCGATCGCATGACCCTCGAGTACCGCCGGATCCTGGCCGACCTGGCCGCCGAGGCCGGTCCGCTGCGGCCCGACGCCACTTGGGCGGGGGGTCGCTGGGGCGCGTAGTGGGCCAAGCGAACCTGCAGAGGTCCGAGGTCGACGACCACTCCGCATACGTGGACACGCCTCAAGTCGGCGTGACGGTCGCCATCGACGGCGTGAGCCGGCGCTTCCGGACTGGGTTCCTCGCGCTGACCGAGGTCGATCTCACGATCGGAGCGGGTGAGATGGTCGCCGTTGTCGGCCCGTCCGGATGCGGCAAGTCCACGCTCCTCAAGATCATCGCCGGTCTTCTGACGCCAACGGCTGGCGTAGTGGACTTCGGCGGGAGCCGTCCGGAGATCGGTTACGTGTTCCAGGACGCACACCTGTTGCCGTGGCGTACCGCCATCCGCAATGTTGAGCTCTTCCTCGAGGTTGACGGGGTCAGGAAGCGGGAGCGCCGCGACCGTGCGCGAGGGGCGCTTCAACTTGTCGGGCTAGCGGACTTCGAGGGCAGCTATCCGGCGGAACTCAGTGGTGGCATGAAGATGCGTGTCAGTCTGGCCCGGACCTTCGCCACCGACCCCCAGCTGATGCTGTTCGACGAGCCGTTCGCGGCTGTCGACGAGATCACCCGCAATCGCTTGAACAACGACTTGATCCGGCTGCAACGAGATCGGGGCGTGACCGGTGTGTTCGTGACGCACTCCATTGGCGAGGCCGTCTTCCTCGCCGACCGTGTCGCGGTGATGAGTCCCGCGCCGGGTCGAGTCGTTGGAATCGTCGACGTGCCGTTCGGTGATGATCGCGGCGCGGCGCTCAGAACCAGCGTCGAGTTCGCCGCCGTGGCCCGTGATGTCAGCGAGATCATGGCGGCCCACGAGATCATTGAAGGGCACGAGCTCATGGCGGCGCACGAGGTGGAAGGGCACGAGTTCATGGCGGCGCACGAATGATCGCCCGGCTGCGATCCATCGTGGCCAGCGTGGCGCCGCAGTTGATCATCCTGGTCGTTCTGGTCTTCGTGTGGTGGGCGGCGGTGCGGATCCTGGACCCGAAGCCATTCATCTTCCCTTCCCCAGGTCGCGTCCTGAACACGACTATCTCCGACTCCGACCGCCTGTGGACGGGATTCAAGAACACGCTGTACGCGTCGGTCGTCGGATTCTTCTTCGCTACCGCGGTAGGCGTGGGCGCGGCTCTGTTCCTCACCCTGAGTCGTGTGCTTGAGCGCGCCTTCTTCCCCTGGGCGGTGCTGCTGCAGACCGTCCCGGCTGTCGCCGTCGCTCCGCTCTTCGTCCTGTGGTTTGGGCCTGGGCGCCAGTCGGTGATGCTCGTTGCCTTCACCATCACGCTCTTCCCGATCCTTGCCAACAGCCTCGCTGGTCTTCGCTCGGCCGATGCCGCCCTCGTCGATCTGATCCGGCTCCGCGGCCGGCGGCAGAACTCATGGTTCACGTTCTCGAAGATCCGGATCCCGAGTTCGCTTCCGTACCTGTTCACGGGGTTGCGGATCTCGGCCGGCCTCGCTGTCATCGGAGCGATCGTCGGCGAAATCGTGGTTGGCCGCGGGGGCGAGGAGGCAGGGCTCGGCTACTGGGTGACGTTCGGCAGCACCCAGTTGAAGACCGATTTTGTCTTCGCCGCGATCGCGGTCTCATCCGCGCTGGGCATCACGTTCTTCCTTGCCGTCTCAGCGGCGGGGAATCGTGTGCTGAGGCACTGGCACGAGTCGGCCCGCATCGCCGACACCTGAAATAGAGCCGTTCATCGCTCGCCCGCCTTCTCATCGATGATTCCACTCTGAGAGAATCGGGCGACGACCTCCTTCCGTCTGTCCGTCCCTACCGAGGAGCACCCCATGTCCATCCGTTTCTTCCGGAAGCCCGCGCGCGTCGCCCTAGTGCTAGTCGCGGTGCTCGCACTTGTCGGATCGGCATGCGGTGACGATGACGACGACGCACCCCAAGACGACGCGGCACCCCAGGAAGCCGTTGACGCGCCTACTGAGGAGAGTCCAGAACCCGATGACGTCACGGAGGCTCCGTCCGGGCCCGAAGCACCCGCCGAAGATGACGTGACTGTCTTGTCGGGGATGACTGAGGTGTCGATACAGACCGACTGGTTCCCCTCGACCGACCACGCAGCGCTGTACGCCGCTGAACTTCTCGGCTTCTTCGAGGAGCGCAACCTCGATGTCGAGATACGTCCCGGCGGACCTGGCATCCGCGCCGCCAACGACATCGTGACCGGCAACGTCACGTTCGGCATGGCACTCCCGGAGAACGTTGTTCTCGCATCGGCCGAGGGAGCCGAGCTCGTCACGTTCTTTGCCACCTATCAGCAGTCGCCGCTCGGCTTCATGGTCCACGCCGCCTCGGGCATCAGCGGCCTGGACGGTCTTGCCCAGGTGCAGGTCTTCCCGGGCCAGGTTTTCTGGGAGGTGCTCAAGGCGGAGAACAGCCTCGACGTTGAGGAGATTGCTTTCGACGGCTCGCTGGCCGCCTGGGGCGAGAACGAAGGATGGGGTGTCCAGTCGATGGCCACGACCGGCCCCCACTTCGCCCGGTTGGCTGGTACCGACCCTGTGATGCTGACCGGCACCAGCCTCGGGTTCCGCTCCTACGCCACGACGCTGTTCACCTCGGACGAGTACGCCGCGTCGAACCCCGATGTCGTCAGCGCCTTCGCCGAGGCGGCGCAGGCTGGCCTCGAGGCGTTTCTCGATGACCCCGGTCCGGTCATCGCCTACATCAACGAGATCTGGCCCGACTTCGAGATCAGCGTCGGTGAGGCGGCGTACGAGGTCATGGCTGGACTGGTTGTCAGTGACACGACCGACCAGCTTGGCCTGGGCGCAATGGACGGCGCAGTGTGGGACGGCGTCGCTGGACGGATGTATGAAGCGGGCGTCATCAGCACGGCGGTCAACGGCGCCGACCTCTGGACCAACGAGTTCCTGCCCGCACATGAGCCGATGGCTGCGGCCGCTCCTTCCGAGATGATGGACTATCGCTGGGTGATGGTCACTGACCAGGCTGGTCTTGGCGACGAAGGCTTCAACGACCTCGCCTTCGCCGGGATCACCCAGGCTGCCACCGAGTTGGGCGGCTCTGGCGATGTGATCGAGTCCAGCGAGCAGGCCCAGTACGTACCCAACCTTCAGCAGTCGGTGGACGCCGGGGCCAATTTGACGGTGGGCGTCGGCTTCCTCATCACCGACGCCATCGAGGAAGTGGCCGAGGCCAACCCCGACGCCAACTTCGTGCTGATCGACGCGGTGGCCGACAACGCCCGAGGCTTCGACCCCGGTGATCCGCTGCCCAACGTGCAGAGTGTCCTGTACGCCGAGCACGAGGCTGCCTACCTGACCGGGATCATCGCGGGCATGACCACCGAGGCCAACAAGATCGGCTTCGTGGGCGGCATCGAGATCCCGCCCGTGGTGCGGTTCCTGAGCGGCTTCCGGCAGGGGGTGGCCTCGGTCAACTCCGCGGCCGAGGTGACCGTGGCCTGGGTGGGTGCTTTCGACGATCCAACCACCGGTAAGGAGCTGAGCGGGGCCGCCTACGACGACGGCGCCGACATCGTCTTCGAGGTGGCCGGGCTGTCCGGGCTCGGTGCCTACGAGGAGTCCAAGGACCGCGGCGCCGGCCACTGGGTGATCGGCACCGACACCTGCAAGGACCAGCTCGCCCCCGACAACTACCTCACCTCGGCCACCAAGGACGTGGCCGGCGCGGTGTTCCGGGCCGCCGAGCAGGTGGCCGCCGGCACCTTCGCCGGTGGCGTGGCCGTGCTCGGGCTCAGCGGCGGCTACGTGGGCGTGTGCCAGGACACCTTCGGCGACCTGTCCGCCGACATCCAGGATGCGGTCAACACTGCCGTTGATGGGATCAAGTCGGGCTCGATCGCCGTCGATCCCGGCGTATAGGGGGTCCTCTAACTGTCAGGGGAGAACCCCCTGCCCGCAGCTGATTCCGCGCTTGGCGCCCGGCCGCCCCCGGCCGTGCGCATGCGGGGCATCACCAAGCGCTATCCGGGCGTAGTCGCCAACGACGCCGTCGACTTCACGGTCGAGGCGGCCAGCATCCACGGCCTGCTCGGCGAGAACGGAGCCGGCAAGTCCACCCTGATGAAGGTGCTGTTCGGGCTTACCACCGCCACCGCGGGCACCGTAGAGATAGCGGGCCAACGGGTGGTGGTCGACTCGGCCCGCGACGCCCTCGACCTGGGTATTGGCATGGTGCAGCAGCACTTCAGCCTCATTGCCGACTTCACTGTGGCCGAGAACCTCGTCTTGGGGCGCGAACCGCTGCGCCGGGGCGGCCTGCTCGACCTCGACCGGGCCGCGGCCGACATCGCCGAGCTGTCCGAGCGCTACGGCTTTCGCGTCGATCCCCGTAGCCGGGTCGGAGACCTGGCCGTGGGCGCCCGCCAGCGGGTTGAGATCCTCAAGGCTCTCTACCGCGGCGCGGACGTGCTGATCCTCGACGAGCCCACCGCCGCGCTGGCGCCCAACGAGGTGGCCGAGCTGGTCGCCCTGCTGCGGCGGCTGCGCGACCAGGGCCGCACCGTGGTGTTCATCAGCCACAAGCTGTCCGAGGTGATCGACCTGTGCGACCGGGTGACGGTGCTGCGCGGCGGGCGGGTGGAGGGCCATCGCGAGATAGGCACCGCCGAGCGGGACGACCCTGCCCGGCACGACGCGCTCGCGGCAGAGCTGGCCCAGATGATGGTGGGCCGGGAGCTGCCCGAGCCCCCCGAGCGCGCCGGCGGGCCCGCGGGCGCCGACGAGCCGGTGCTGCGGCTCGAAGCCGCGGGCGACGGGCGCCGGCTCGGACCGATCGACTTGGAGGTGCTGGCCGGCGAGATCGTGGGCGTGGCCGGCGTGGAGGGCAACGGCCAGACCGAGCTGGTGGAGATGGTGGTGGGCGTGCGCCGCTGCCGCACCGGCTCTGTGCATCTGGGCGGCACCGATGTGACCCGATGGAGCGTGCGCCGCCGCCTCGCGACCGGCGTGGCCCACATCGCCGAGGACCGTCACGGGGCCGGGGTGGCCGACGGGCTGGACCTGGCCCACAACACGACGCTCGGTTTCCAGGGCCACCCCCCGTTCTCGCGGCGGGGGCTGTGGCTGTCGCTGGTGCAGATGCGGCGCCTGGCCCGGGGCGTGGTGAACCGTTTCGGGGTGCAGGCCGTGGCCGTGACCGACCCGCTGCGAAGCCTGTCGGGCGGCAACCAGCAGAAGCTGGTGGTGGGCCGGGAGCTGAGCCGGGGACCGGAGCTGTTCGTCGCCGCGCAGCCCACCCGGGGCTTGGACGTGGCTGCGGCCGCGTTCGTGCACTCCGAGTTGGCCGAGCTGCGCCGCCGGGGCGCAGGTGTGCTGCTGGTGAGTCTGGAGCTCACCGAGATCCTGGCCCTGGCCGACCGCATCGTGGTGATGTCGGGCGGGCAGATCGCGGGGGAGACCACTCCCGGCGAGGTGGACGTGACCACACTGGGCCGCTGGATGACGGGCGGAGCCGCGGCTGCGAGTGAGGCCGACCCGGTGGAGGCCGCCACGTGACCGCCACCGACGACAGCCCCCTGCCCGACGACAGCCCCCGGCCCGACGACAGCCCCCGGCCCGACGACCAGCAGCGCCAGAACGAGCCGCAGCCCGGAGCCGAGACCCTCCGCAGCCCGATCAGCGAGCTGCAGCGCACCCTCGACAGCGCCGGCAGCACGGTCGCCAGGTCGGCGGCTGCCGACCTGGCCCAAGGTGTGGGTCGGGCTGTGGCCATCTTCGTGGCAACCGTGCTGGCCGCCTTGGTGCTGGCCGCGCCGCTGATCATCGCGGCGGGCTCCGACCCGTTCACCGCCTACGGCGCCCTCTACGACGGCAGCCTCGGTGGGCAGCGCCCCATCGCCGAGACCCTGGTGTCGATGACGCCGCTGCTCTTCGGTGGCCTGGCCGTGGCCATCGCCTTCCAGGCCGGGCTGTTCAACATCGGCGTGGAGGGCCAGCTCGTGGCCGGCGGCCTCGCCGCGGGGGTGGTCGCCATCAAGGTGTCAACCTGGGCGCCCATCCATGTGCTGCTCGCGCTGCTGGCCGGCGCCGCGGCCGGCGGGCTGTGGGCGCTGGTGCCGGCGGCCCTCAAGGCGTGGCGGGGGGTGCACGAGGTGATCACCACCATCATGATGAACTTCGTCGCGTTCAGCGTCTCGCAGTTCCTGGTCAAGCCGGGCGGGGCGCTGGTGGGCGAGATCCCCACCGGCACCGAGCCGGTTCAGTCCACCGCGGAGTTGCCTCGCATCTGGCATCCCACCCGGCTGCACCTGGGAATCGTCGTGGCGCTGATTGTCGCCGGCGCCTGCTGGTACTTCATCTACCGCACGCCGGGCGGCTACCGCTTCCGGCTGGTGGGCGCCAACCCGGTGGCGGCCCGTTTCAACGGCATCTCCTCCAACCGGGTGATCGTCGAGGCGATGCTGCTGTCGGGCGCGCTGGGCGGGCTCACCGGCGCGGTCGAGGTGCTCGGCACCCACCGCCGCTATCTCGACTCCTTCTCTCCCGGCTACGGCTTCGACTCGATCGCGGTGGCCCTGCTGGGGGCGCTGCACCCGGTGGGGGTGGCTGCGGCGTCGTTCTTCTTCGGCCTGCTGCGGGCCGGGTCGACCCAGCTGCAACTGGAGGCCGGGATCACCCGCGACATGATCACCGTCATCTCGGGTCTGGTGGTGGCCTGCGTGGCCGCCCGCCTGCTGCTGTCGCGCCGCGCCGCCCGGCTGGGCCAGGGGGACTGACGCCATGATCGAGATCATCGACATGAACTGGGTGGCCCAGGGCATCCGCCTTTCGGTGCCTCTGATCTTCGCCGCGCTGGGCGGGCTGCTGAGCGAGCGGGCCGGCGTCATCAACATCGCCCTGGAGGGCAAGATGCTGTTCGGTGCGTTCGCGGGGGTGGCCGTCACGTGGTGGACGGGCACCAACCTGCTCGGCCTGGTCGCCGCGCTGGCGGTGGGGGCCGGGATCGGCTGGGTCCACGCTTGGTTCTCGATCACGGTGCGGGCCGACCAGATCGTGTCGGCCACCGCCATCAACCTGTTCGCCCTGGGCGTGACCGCGGCGCTGATCCCGGCCATCTGGGAGGGCGGCCGGGCCAACACACCGGGCGTGGAGCGCTTCCGCACGTTCGATGTGCCGGTACTGGCCGACTTGCCTGCGGTGGGGACGGTGTTCTCCCGTCTGAGCTGGTTCGACTACGGGGCGCTGGCCCTGGCCCCGGTTGTGTGGGTTGTGCTGTGGCGCAGCCCGTTCGGCCTGCGGCTGCGGGCCTGCGGCGAGTCGCCCGAGGCGGCTGCGTCGGTGGGGGTGAACGTGATCCGCACCCGCTACGCCGCGGTGATGCTGGCCGGGGTGTTCGCGGCGATGGGGGGCGTGTACCTGTCGCTGGTGCAGAACGGCCTGTTCCAGCGGGGCATCACCAACGGCCGGGGGTTCCTGGCGCTGGCCGCCATGATCTTCGGCAAGTGGCGGCCGCTGCCGGTGTTGGGGGCGTGCCTGCTGTTCGGGATGGCCGACTCCTACCAGTTGCGGGCCCAGTCGAAGTCGGATCTGCCGGTCGAGCTGTTCCAGGCCTTGCCCTATGTGGTTGGCTTGGTGACCCTGGTCTTCGTCGGCCGGGCGGTGGCCCCCGCCGCCATAGGCCGCGCCTACGTCAAGGACTGACCCCCAAAGGAGGGCTGCATGGAGATCGCGGTTCAGACACCGCCGGAGCACACCGACTACTCCCGGCTGCGCGACATCTGGCAGACGGCCGACGAGCTCGGCTTCGCGGCCGGGTTCACTTTCGACCACTTCGTGCCGCTCAACCCCGGCGCCCGGCCCGGGAAGGCGGGTGGGATCCCCGACGGCCCCCAGTTCGAGGGCTGGATCACGCTGGCCGGACTGGGCGCCGCCACCCGCCGCCTGGATGTGGGCACGCTCGTGACCGGGGTCACCTACCGGCATCCGGTGCTGCTGGCCAAGATGGCGGTGACCCTCGACCACGTCACCGGCGGCCGGGCCCTGCTGGGATTGGGCGCGGCCTGGCACGAGGCCGAGCACGCCATGTACGGCTTCGACTACCCCGGTGTGGGCGACCGCATGAGGTTGCTGGACGAGACGCTGGAGGCCTTCTCGCTGCTGTGCACCGCCGACGGCCCGGTCGATTACGAGGGTTCCTGCGTGCGCCTCTCCAATGCCTGCTTCGACCCCAAGCCGGTGCGGCCGGGCGGGGTGCCGGTGCTGGTGGGCGGCAGCGGCGAGCGGCTGCGACGCATCGCGGCCCGCCGAGCCGACTGGTACAACGGCTTCTGGGCCCCGTGGGAGTGGCCCGAGGTCAACGACGGCCTCGACGAGTTGCTGGCCCGCAACGGGCGCCGTCCCGGCGACCTCAAGCGCACCGCCTTCGTGTTCACGGAGCTGACCAACGATCCCGCCACCACCGACGGCCTGGTCAACACGTTCCGGACCATCCGGGGCGGCACGGAGGACGAGGTCCGTGCCCGGATCGTGGCCGGCCCGCCCGAGCAGATGGTCTCGGTGCTGGCGTCCTACGCCGCCGCGGGGGTCGACATGGCCATCCTCAACATCCGCCCCGATCAGGGCGCGGCCGAGGTGGAGTGGTTCGGCGAGCATGTCCTGCCCGCCTTCGACCGCCCCACCTGATGTCCTGTCTCTCCAGATCGGCGGGATGGGTGCAATGAAGAATTGGCAGCGTTTTGCACGTATGGCGGGCGTTCTGCTGCCAGTTCGAGAGCAGGGGTTCCTGCCAACGGAGGATTGGCAGCGTTTTGC
Organism: Candidatus Aldehydirespirator sp.; assembly: GCA_965219165.1. GTDB lineage: Bacteria > Actinomycetota > Acidimicrobiia > Acidimicrobiales > Aldehydirespiratoraceae > Aldehydirespirator. The sequence goes on from CBDCMW010000002.1 coordinate 763,924, forward strand.
ACGTATGGCGGGCATTCTGCTGCCAGTTCGATGATGAGAGACGGCCAGCACCTCGATCTGCTGCTAAGGGGCGGCACGGTGGTGCCTTGCGACGGATCGCGTCGCGCTTTCGTGGGCGATGTGGCCGTGCGAGACGGCCGCATCGTCGATGTGACCCCCGCCAGCCATCGCCCCGCACCGGAAACCTCAGCCGCCAGGGTCATAGATGCCGCCGGTTGTGCGGTGATCCCCGGTTTCGTCAACGCCCACACCCATGAGCTGATGGAGCGGGGCGTCTTCGAGGACATGGACTTCTTCACCTGGCTGGAGGACTTCGCCCTCCCCAAGGACATGGCCTACGAGCCCCGCCACCAGCGGGCCGGGTCGCTGCTGTGCCAGGCCGAGATGATCGCCAACGGCACTACCAGCTTCATCGACATCTTCCGGTTCCCGGCCGAGTCCGCCGCGGTGGCGGTCGACTCCGGCTTGCGGGCCACCATCAGCCCCCAGGCGGTCGACACCCCGGCTGGCGCGGGCGAGACCCTCGAGTCCAGCGAGGCCTTCATCGACGCCTGGCACGGCCGCCACGAGCGGGTGCGGGCCTGGTTCGGACCCCACTCCCTCTACACCGTGGATCCGGCCACCTACACCGCCATGCGGGAGCGGGCCGACCAGCTCGGCGTCGGCATCCACACGCATCTGGCCGAGACGGTGGGCGAGGTCGCCCGGGTGGCCGAGCTGTCCGGCGGGCTCACCCCGGCGGCGTGGCTGCATCGGCTGATCGGTCTCGGCCCAGACGTGGTGGCCGCCCACTGCATAGAGCTGACCGACGACGATCTGGCGCTGGTGGCCTCCACCGGTGTGGGCGTGGCCCACTGCCCCACCTCCAACATGAAGCTCGGCAACCGGGCCGCCCGCATCCCCGAGCTGCTCGCGGCCGGCGCCACCGTGGGTCTGGGCACCGACTCGATAATGACCAACAACAACCTCGACCCGTTTGAGGAGATGCGCCAGGCCGGGCTGCTGGCCCGGTTCAGCACCGGCGATCCGGCCGTGCTGCCCTGCGCCGAGTTGCTGGAGCTGGCCACCATCGGCGGGGCCCGGGCGCTGGGACTGGGCGACGAGGTCGGCTCCATCGAGCCGGGCAAGCGGGCCGACCTGGCGGTGGTGGGGCTGGACCGACCCCACGCCTGGCCGGTGCTGAGCGACGGCGACGGCGGCAACGTGATCGAGCAACTCGTGTGGTCGTGCACAGGATCCGATGTGCGCTACACCGTCGTCGATGGCGAGGTCCTGCTCGACGACCGGCGTCTGATCACCCTGGACCTGGCCGAGATAGCCGATCTGGTGCCTCGCGAGGCCCGTCACTTGCTCTCCAAGGCAGGGGTCCTCGACCACGTCCTCGACAAGTACCGCGGAGGCGATGGATGACTGAGGACACTTCGACCTGGATGACCGAGCGCTATATGCGCCTGCCCGACGGGTCGTTCCCTCATCTGGGCATTCGCGGCGGCGGCGACGTGGCCGAGGTCGCCCTGTTGTCGGGCAGCCCCGAGCGCGTGGAGATGATGGCCGGACTGCTCGATGAGGCCGAGCGGGTCGGCGACCGCCGTGGCTACGCGGTGTTCACCGGCACCCTCGACGGCGCCCGCCTCACCGTCGCCACCAGCGGCGTTGGGTCGCCGTCGATGGCCATCGCGGTTGAGGAGCTGGCTGCGTGCGGGGTGTCGTGCTTCATCCGGGTGGGCAGCTGCGCGGCGTTGTCGCCTGCGATGCCGGTGGGCGGTGTCGCTATTGCCACCGGCGCGGTCAGCGACGAGGGCACCAGCCGCTACTACGCGCCCGAGAACTTCCCGCCGGTGGCCTCGCACCGGGTGGTGGCTGCGCTGGTGGCGGCCGCGGCCCGTCACGGCACCCCGGTGGAGGTGGGCCTGACCCGCTCCACCGACAGCTTCTATGAGGGTGAGCGCACCGTGGAGGTCATAAGCCGCTGGAAGGCCCTGGGCGTGCTGGCCTTCGAGATGGAGACGTCGTGCCTGTTCACCGTGGCCGCCGCGCTGGGTTGTGAGGCCGGTTCGGTGCTGTGCGCGGGCACCAACCTGCTCAGCGGCGAGGCCACCTACCAGGGCCACCGCCTCGACAACTACGCCGCCGGCCAGCAGGCGATGCTGGAGTTCGCCCTGGCCGCCGCGGCCGACCTGGCCCGCCCGCCGGGCGGTGAGGGCTCGTAGGCCGTGGGGCTGGCGATTCCAAATCTGCATCGATTCTGTTCCTATATGACGCGAAACTCTTCAGATTTCGTTTGGACGGCCTGATGGCCGACGCGGAGCGCTGCGGTATAGCTATGACGCAGTCGAGATAGGACTGATGCTGATGGCCGATCTGGTGGTGCGGGGCGGGGTCGTTGTCCCGAGTGCCGGCGCCGAGCCCTTCGTGGGAGACGTGGTGGTGGAGGGCGGCCGCATCGCCGCCGCCGGCCCGAGGGTCGGACCGGTCTCGGGGGCCGACGTGGTGGACGCCTCGGGCTGCCTGGTCATCCCCGGTCTGGTGCAGGCCCATGTGCACCTGTGCCAGACCCTGCTGCGGGGCCTGGCCGACGACATGGAGGTGATCGAGTGGCTGCGCCGCCGGGTGTGGCCGCTGGAGCAGGCCCACGACGAGCGGTCGCTGCACGCCTCGGCGATGCTGGCCATCGCCGAGTTGCTCACCGGCGGCACCACCGCGGCGCTGACGATGGAGTCCGACCGCCACACCGGTGCCGCCTTCGAGGCGGCCGGGCGGCTCGGGATCCGGGCCACCATCGGCAAGGCCCTGATGGACCGGTACGAGCCGGGCACCGAGATGGAGGTGCCCGACTCCGACGCGGCCTGGGCCGACCAGATGGACCTGTTCGAGACCTGGCACGGCTCAGCCGGGGGCCGGCTGCGGGTGGCCCTGTCGCCCCGAGGTCCCCGCAACGCCACCCCCGACACCTGGCGCCGCTGCGTGGGGTTGGCCGAGGAGGCCGACCTGCGGCTGCACACCCACGTGAACGAGAACCAGGCCCAGGCCGACCTGCTGGGCGCTACGCCCGAGGGTCGAGACCTGGAGGCCCTCGCCGCGTGGGGTGCGCTGTCGCCGCGGCTGGTGATGGCCCACGCGGTGTGGCTGAGCGACCATGAGCGCGACCTGGCCCGCCGGCACCGGCCCCACGTGTGTCACTGCCCGTCGGCCAACCTCAAGCTGGCCTCGGGGTTCGCTCCGGTTCCCGGCTACCTGGCCGACGGCCTCAACGTGGCCATCGGCGCCGACGGCGCGCCGTGCAACAACCGTCTCGACGGCTTCGAGGAGATGCGTCTGGCCGCTCTGATCCACAAGCCGAGCGCCGGGCCTCGGGCCGTGCCCGCCCGCACCGCCTTCGACATGGCCACCATGGGCGGCGCCCGGGCTCTGGGTCTGGAGCGGGATATTGGTAGTATCGAGCCGGGCAAGCGGGCCGATCTGGCCGTGGTCCGGCGCGACCGTCTGCACAGCACCCCGGCTGGCGGCGCCGATGTGTACTCCGAGTTGGTCTACGCCCACCGGGCCGACGATGTCGACACGGTCGTGGTGGACGGCCGGCTGGTGGTGGCCGAGGGCCGCCTGCTCACCGGCGACGAGTCCGCCATCCGAGCCGAGGCCGAAACCCAGCAAGCCGCCCTACTAGCCCGCACCCCCGTCTGACAACGGCAGGGTTGCAAGTTGCTACTAATTCTGGCAGAATTAGTAACAGCCAGCTGAGAGTCGGAGGGCGACAAATGAGGAAGCCTCTGCAACCGCCGGACTGGCTTCAGCTGATGGCGCAATACGCAGACGAGGGCCCGGAGCGCATGATCAAGGTCTTCTCAAGCGGCCGAGCCGTCGATGACAAAGGCCGCTACCTCCACTGGGACCAGATGCGGCACCGGACGCCCCCCGACGGGCTCACGCTGAATGAGTGGTGGGTCGGAACCGCCGCGAGCCGGGTCAAGAACGCCCGGGTGCTCCCCTTCGCCGGCACCGACGGCAATCCATTCCGGTTCACCAACATCGACGGTGTCCAGGAGATGGTTCACCGGATCGACCAGCAGGCCAGCGGTCGCATCCAGACTGACGAGATCGTCGCGAGCGTCGGGTCCCGCAACCGCTATCTGGTGTCGTCGCTGGTCGAGGAGGCCATCACATCCAGCCTGCTGGAGGGAGCGGCTACCACTCGTCGCGTCGGCAAGGAACTCCTGAGGACGGGTCGCGAGCCGCGCGACACCAGTGAACGCATGATTCTCAACAACTACCTTGCATTGCAGAGGGCCGAGGAACTCGCTGGCTCTGGTGAGCCCTTGACCCCCGATCATGTGCTTGAGTTGCATGGGATCGTCACCGACGGAACGCTCGACGACGAGTCCGAAGCGGGTCGGCTCCAGCAGCCCGGCGACAAACGGGTTGCCATCTATTGGATCGACGGGCAACTTCTACACCGCCCTCCGCCGGCAGAGCAGTTGCCGTCCCGTCTGGAGCTACTGTGCAGTTTTGCCAACGGAGACACGGGTGAGGGCTTCCTGCACCCCGTCGTCCAGGCCGTGCTGATCCACTTCTGGATCGGCTACGACCATCCCTTCGCCGACGGCAACGGGCGCACAGCCCGAGCCCTCTTCTACTGGTCGATGCTTCGGTCCGGGTACTGGCTGGCCGAGTACATCTCCATCTCGTCCATCCTGCGCAAGGCTCCTGCCAAGTACGCGCGGTCGTACCTATACGCCGAGACTGACTCCAACGATGTCACTTACTTCGTCGTTCACCAACTGGAGGTCATCAGGAGGGCGATCGCGAGGCTTCGGAGGTACTTGACTCGAAAGAGCAACGAGATTGCTCAGGTCGAGCGGTCCATGCGCGGCGTTCCCGGACTCAACCACCGTCAACTCGCAATCCTGAGCAACGCCTTGCGGGACCCTGATACCTACTTCACTTTTGCAGGGCAGAAGCGCATACACCGGGTTGCCTATCAGTCCGCCCGCACGGATCTCCTTGGCCTGGAGGCCCTTGGTCTGCTCAGGAAGGTGCAAGTAGGGCGAACATTTGAGTTCTGGCCAGTCGATGGCCTGGAAGGTTGTATCCGGCGCCTCTCAGGTGACGCCACAAGGTTGTATCCGGCGCCTCTCAGGTGACGCCACAAGCACCGAGTACTAGACAGTCCTAAATCATACTAAGTTAGTACTTATCTGACGTCCGTGTGAGCCGGTCCCAAGCCAGCGATGGTTCTGTAACGCCAACCGATCGCAGAGGATTACACCGATGAAATACTAAGCAGTACTAATCGGTACTAGATTAGTATTTACACTACCGCGCTCCAGCCCAACAAGTTGCCAAGCGCTACAGGGTTGGCAGCAGTTCGTCGAATAGGGCGCTGAAGCGTTCGGAGGCCGCGGCTGCGGTCTCGATCACCTCTTGGTGCGACAGCGGTTGGTCGGAGATTCCTGCGGCCAGGTTGGTGCACAGCGAGATGCCCAGCACCTGGGCGCCCATGTGTCGGGCTGCGGTGGCCTCGGGCGCGGTGGACATGCCCACCATCGATCCGCCCAGGGCCTTGGCCATGCGGATCTCGGCGGGGGTCTCGAACATCGGGCCGTGGAACCAGAAGTACACGCCCTCTCGCAGCTCCTGCCCGAGCCGGGCCGCCGCCGCGTGGGCCTTGCGGCGCAGCTCGGGCGTGTACACGTCGGTCATGTCGGTGAATCGGGGGCCTAGGCGCTCGTCGTTGGGGCCGGCCAGGACGCTGATCCCGGCCAGGTTCACATGGTCGGTGATCACCGCCAGGTCGCCGGCGGCCATGCCGTCGCCGCAGGCAGCCGGCCGCGTTGGTGAGCACCACCACCCGGCATCCGGCTGTGACCGCGGTGCGGACCGCGAACGTGATGGCCTCGGGGTCGTGGCCCTCGTAGGCGTGGGCCCGTCCCGACAGCAGCAGCACCCGGTTGTCGCCCATCTGCGTCGAGTAGGCGGTGCCGGCGTGCCCCACCGCGGTCGGGATCGGGAACCCCGGCAGATCCCGGTACGACACCGCCACCTTGTCACCCATCCGGTCGGGGTAGCCGCCCAGTCCCGACCCCAGCACCACAACCACGTCGTGGCGCTCGCATCCGGTCCGCTCGGCCAGCACCCCAGCCGTCCGCTGCAGCCGCTCACGCAGATCGCTCATCCGTCCCTCCTCCGCTCACCTGAGCGCTTTGGCCAGCGAAGGTCTAGGCCGTCACGGGCAATGACCCATACGTACGGACCGCGCTTGGCGGACCGCTGAAGGATTCGGTTGAAGTTGGATTCGAGTCGACTTACGAGTTCAGTGCCTGTGACGTTGGCGTTGTTGAACGCGAACACTCGTAGTGTCGTTTCGGCCAGCACGTCATGGTGGTCGCGGATGATCGAAGGATCCTTTGTCAGCACGACCCAACCTTCTTGGTCGGCTCTCTTGATCCACTCGGGATCAGCGATTCGCTGGTCGGCGCCGTCCGGGTACACATCCGCCATCGGTAGCACTTCGTAGCCCCGGGACGGATCGCTTCGGCAACCAGACGACGGCCAAGTCCTCGGTCAAGGAAGAAGACTGGCGGCGGTGTGTCAGGCCGCGGCCTTCGTCGGCCAGATGGCACGGAGGGCTTCCCTAATGTCTTCGGCGGGCGTCTCGTAGTCGGCCGCGATGGACTCGATGGACTCGCCCGCAGCCTCACGGGATTGGACGGCCGACAGCGGCGCGCCCCCATCCATGAACAGGGCATCGCCTCCTGCGACGCCCGGTACCACTCGCAACAGACGGCGCTCGGTGACCGGAAGAATGAGCTCTGTAGCCCATTCGTCGCCGAACGTAATGCGGGTCAGGTACTCGTCGATGACCTCGTGAAAGACGCGCTGACCCGTCTGTACCACCGTTAGCAGCCTGAGTTGTCTGTCGTGGTGCTTCTGCGCGTAGTCATACAGCAGGTTCGCGCCGTCGCTGTACAACTGGCGGGACGCGAGGGCATGTTGGAGTTCGCCCTGGCTGGCGAGGACCTCAAGCGCCTTGCGGATTCGCTGCATCGGCAGACCCGTGTTGCGAAATGCCTGGACGACAGTTGCCTCGACTAGTCCGACGAAGGGGATCGACTGCGAATCGGACGAAACACCGTTCAGCGAGGTAATGACGGGTCCTTGTGTGACGGGTGGGCGGTCCTTGAAGGTTCTCTTGTAGCCGTGCGACCAAGTGCGCAGAGTCGATGGGCTCATGCCCACTAGACGTGCCGCTGCTGAGACTGTGTAGAGCCGTCGGGTGAATCGGTAGTCCTCGATGACGTTCCTCCGTCGTGAATGGCCGGGTTCCTCGGGTCAACCATGGTAGCTGTGACCACTCTCACCATAGAGTTCTGGATCGACCGGTGGACCGACCCTCAGGATCACCAGGTGGGGCGGGTCAGGACCCCGCCGTCCACGACCAGGTCGGCGCCCGTGATCCAGCGGGCCAGGTCGGAGCACAGGAACACGCAGGTGTCGCCCACATCCTCGGGGGTGCCGAGCCTGCCCAGTGGCGCGGCCGCGTGCCATCGGGCGACGCCCTCGGGCCAGTCGTCGGCCAGGCCGGGGCGGTCGATCAGGCCGGGTGACACGCTGTTGACCCTGATGCCGTGGGGCCCGTAGGCGCCGGCCGCGGCCCGGGCGTGCATCAGCAGGCCGGCTTTGGCCGTGGCGTAGTGGCCGTGGAAGTCGGTGGGCTGGCGTCCCTCGATGGACGCGATGTGGACGATCGACCCGCCCGTGCCCTGCGCCCGCATCGCCTCGGCCGCCACCCTGGTCAGCCGGTGGACGGCGGTGAGGTCGGTGTCGATCATCTCGGTCCACTCGTCGTCGCTCATCTCGGTGAAGTGGACGGCGGACCCGATGCCGGCGTTGTTGACCAGTCCGTCGATGCGCCCGCAGGCGTCGAGCGCGGCCCGCACCACCTGCTGGGCCGCGCCGGGGTCGGTGAGGTCGGCGGTCACGGTGGCCACCGGTTCGCCGCCGGCGGCTGCCAGGTGCTCGACCGGCGACGAGCGGGTGTGGGCCACCACTGTCGCCCCCGCGGCCATCAGGCGCCGTGCGATCCCGCCGCCGATGCCGCCGCCCGCGCCGGTGACCACGACCACCTGCCCGTCGAGGCGGATCATCTGGTGCGGTGGCCGCAGCCCGCTCACGAAGCGTCTCCCCGCGAAGTGGCGGAATCGGCCTCGCGGGTGCGGTTGCGAGGTGTTTGCGATCAAGCGGATCAGCTCAGCCGGTGGCGGTAGCCCGTTCATGGCGTGCTCCGGGTGAAGCGGGCGATGTCGGCGGCTGCCTGGGGGTAGGCCGCGGTCAGCTCGTCGGCATCGCCCAGTTCGAAGCTGTCGGCGTCGTACGGGGGTGCCAGGGTGGCGCCGGTCAGCGACCAGTCGCCGGTGGTGCGAGCCGCCATCCATACTCCTGCCGGCACGGCCACTATCGGGCGCTGCCCGCGGACCAGATCGTCGCCCAGCACGGGCCGGCGGACCGCACCGCCCGGTTCCAGCAGCAGCATCTCCACGGGCGCGCCCGCGTAGTGGTGCCACAGCTCCGGCCCGGCCAGCCGGTGGAGGGCCGAGAAGTCACCCGGTCTCATCAGGTAGTAGATGGCTGACGACTGCTCGTCGCGCCAGGTCAGCGTCCACATCCCGCCTTCGGGCTCCAACTGCTCCAGCCCCAGCAGCGCGGCCACCTCGTCGGCGTTCATCGCACCGCTCCGGGAGCGCTGACCGGGATCGGGTCAGTCCCTGTCGCCACCCCGGTGCCGTTGGTTGTTGGTCGCTCAAGCGGGGTGCTGCTGGTCATTGGGCCAGCCTTCGGGCTCGGGTCTCGGCTTCGGCTACCGCCTCGGCCATGTCGAGGGTCAGCACCCGGCCGTGTTCCACCACTTTGCGTCCGGCCACCCACACTGCGCTGATGGCGCCCGGCGAGCCCGACCACACGATCCGCGACAGCGGGTCGTCCTCCTCGGTGATCACGGGGTGCAGAGCCGGCTCGCCCGCCGACAGCGCCACCATGTCGGCCCAGCATCCCGGCGCCAGCCGTCCCAGGTCCGCGCCCCGCCCGATGGCCTCGGCCGCTCCCGCGGTGGTCATTCGCAGCGCCTCGGCCGGCCCGAGGGTCTGGGCGTCGCCGGATCGGATCCGGGCTGTGCGGATGGCGGTGCGCATCTCCTCGAACAGGTCGAGGCGATGGTGCGACGCGGGTCCGTCGGTGCCGATGGCCAGGCGCAGCCCGGCCGCCTGCAGTTCGGTCACCGGGGCCACCCCGGAGGCGTGCTTGGCATTGGAGCACGGGCAGTGCACCACCGCGGTGTCGTTGCGGCCCAGCACTTCGATGTCGTCGGATGTCAGCCACACGCCGTGGGCTGCGATCACCTCGCCGTCGAGCAGTCCCAGCGACTCCAGATACGCCGGTGCCGCCAGCCCGCCGGACCGTTCCCGCACCGCGGCGTCCTCCCATTGCTGTTCGGCCAGATGGATGTGTACGGCCATGCCGGTGTCGGCCGCGTAGGAGGCGATGGTGCTCAGGCACTCCTGCGACACCGAGTACGCCGCGTGGGCCCCGAACCCCACGTCGATCAGGTCGTTGCTAGCCCAGCGGTCGCGGGTGGCCACCATCTCGTCGAGCTGTTCCGGCCAGGGTCCGGCCCCGGTGAAGGCCGGATCCTCGATGACGCCCGGGGTCACCAGGCAGCGCATCCCGGCATCGGTGGCGCCCTCGGCGAGGGCCTGGCCGCTGAAGTACATCTCCACCGATGCGGTGATGCCGTTGGTCAGGAGCTCCGCGGCCCCGAGCCGCATCCCTGCCCGCACGTCGCCACCGGTGAGCTTCGACTCCCGGGGCCACATCACCTCGTGCAGCCACCGGTCGACGGGCAGTCCTTCGCCGGCGCCCCGCAGCAGCACCATCGGAGTGTGGCAGTGGGCGTTGATGAGGCTGGGCATCAAGATCCCGCCGATCCGATGCACTGTGACACCGGCCGCTCCGCCATCGGGCTGGCGGGGTGACGGCGCGGCGTCGGGCTGGCGGGGTTCGGGAGCGGCGTCGGGCTGGCGGGGTTCGGGCGGCCATCATGCGGCGTCGGGCTGGCGGGGTTCGGGAGCGTCCGCGGCCGGGCCGCACCAGACGATCCGCCCGTCGTCCCCCACGTCCACTGCACCCTCTCGAATCGGTGCGGGGACGCGCCCGACCGGCCCGTCCATGGTGACGAGCACGTCGCACAGATACCGGTCCATCGACGCACACCCTAGAGAGGCACAACGACCCGGGGCGACGCCTGCTCGTTCTGTGTAGAGAAACCCGTCATATAGGTGCATTTTCCGTGTACAGAACCCGGGAAGCGCCGAACGCCCCTTGTCACACGCTGCGGTTGGCCTTCAGCGCCCCGACTAGCCTCGATAGACCATGGACGGCAGCGGGCTGCGGACACTGGACTGGGTCGGCGGGGCCGACGGCTCGGTCGAGATGGTCGACCAGACCACCCTGCCCGGCGCCTACACCGTGCTGCGCGTCGACACCGTGCCCGACATGGTGGCCGCCATCCAGCGCCTGTCGGTGCGGGGTGCACCCGCCATCGGCGTGGCCGGTGCTTTCGGGGTGGCGCTGGCCGTGCGGGCCCACGGCACCAGCGGCCCAGCGTTCGACGATGCGATAGCCCAGCTGCGTCAGGCCCGACCCACCGCGGTGAACCTGGCCCGCATGGTGGACCGGGCCGCGGCCCGCGCTCCCGAGGGTTTCGATGTCGTGCTGGCCGAGGCTCTCGCCATCCGTGACGAGGAGCTGGCCGCGTCGGTCGCCATGGGCAGCCTCGGCGCCGACCTGGTGCTCGATCTGGTGGGCCACACCGGCGTGCGGGCCATGACGATCTGCAACACCGGGGGTCTGGCCGCGGTGGAGCGGGGCACCGCCCTGGCCGTGATCCAGACGCTCCACGAGCGGGGCCAGCTGGCCGAGGCCCTGGCGCTGGAAACCAGGCCCCTGCTGCAGGGCGCCCGCCTGACCGCCTGGGAGCTCGACCGCATGGGCGCCCCGCATCGCCTGCTGGTCGACTCGGCGGGACCGTTCATGCTGGCGCGGGGCCAGGCCGATGTGGTGCTCACCGGCGCCGACCGCATCGCCGCCAACGGCGACACCGCCAACAAGATCGGCACGTTCTCGCTGGCTCTGGGCGCCCGCCACGCCGGGGTGCCCTTCATCGTGGTCGCGCCCGAGTCCACCGTGGACGTCGCCACCCCCGACGGCGCCGGCATCGAGATCGAGGACCGGGGCACCGACGAGGTGGTGTCCCTCGCCGGCGTGGCCACCGCCCCCGACGGCACCGCCGCCGCCAACCCCGCCTTCGACGTAACCCCAGCCGAGCTGATCACCGCGGTCGTGACCGACCAACGCATAGTCCGCCTAGACCGGCACCAGACCCCCGGTTAGCCCTCTCATGTCCACGTGGCAGATTGATGGAGGTGAGATTGTTCTCGAGCTTCGATCCAGGTCCGCCCTTCCCGCGGCGGTCTTGGATCCATCGGCGAACTCATGGAGCGCCTCGGGGCATTGGCTGAGTCCCTGAGCAAGATCCGAGGGACTACAGGCGAATCAAGATGTACCGCGAGGAATTCGAGAGGCACCGCAGGGTCCTCAGCTAGCTCGGACGTCCTCCAATGGCTCGGCTGTCAGTTCGAGTTCCAATGCCCGGGCGAGGGCAACGACCGTCGACAGGGTCGGATTGGGGCTTTCCGCTGAGAACAGCCGCCGGATTACCTCGGGGCGAAGATCTGCCCGACGGGCAAGTTCCGCCTTGCTCAGGTTCAGGTTGCATCGACGCTGGTCTAGTGCGCGAATGATGGCATCGATCTGATCGATGTGACGCCTTGCTGCGATGTAGGAGCGGTCGTACTCCGGATCCTCTCGGCGGTTCTTGATGTGTCGCTCAGCCCCGGTTAGTTCGGACATAGGTTCACCATAGCGTGACATAAGAGTTACGGCTTGGGCAGCTACCCGGTCACCAGCCCGGCGTTAGCGGAGCCCGCTGGAGTGGCTCCCTTAGTCCGCTGTGCGTCGTCCTCCGCGAGGCGCACTGCTTGCCACGCCATACCGCCCATCAGCGTCACAGCCATGAGAGCCGGGATGACCGTCCACACCAGTCCGGCCCGAGTTTGTCGATCCAGGTCGTCAGCGCCGATATCCCCCGCTCAGCTGCAATTTCGGAGCACACTCGGAGAAGGACTAGCCCGTCAGGAGGATGGCCGTGAAATACGCGCTTCTTGACCTGCCGACCCGGGTGGACGCCGCGGTGGCCAACGCGGCCCGGGCGGAGGTCGCCGGACTCGACCGCTACATCGTGGCCCAGGTCGAGCGGGCCGACCCGATCGCCGTGCTGGCCGTAGTGGCCGACCGGGTGCCCCGCATCGAGCTGGCCACCGGCGTGATCGCCATCCAGTCGACGCTGCCCCAGCACCTCGCCCAGCAGGCCCGCACCGTCAACCAGATCAGCGGCGGCCGATTCACGCTCGGCATCGGGGTGTGCCACGCGCCGATCGTGACTGCGGCGTTCGGGCTCGAGTGGAGCCGGCCCTACAGCCACATGGTCCAGTACCTCGACGCCCTGCTCCCGCTGCTGGCCGACCAGGCCACCGATGTCAGCGGTGACCTGGTGTCGCACCGGACAGCCATCAACGTGCCCGGTCCCGCTCCCCGGGTCGTGCTCGCTGCTATGGGGCCGAAGATGCTGGCGCTGGCCGCGGCGCGGACCGAGGGCACGATCCTGGCATGGACCGGGCCCCGCACGATCGAGGAGCATGTGCGTCCGGCTGTCGGCGACGCGCTGGTCTCGGCCGCCGTGTGGGTGTGCGTGACCGATGATCCCGACGGCGCCAGGGCCCGCATCGGCGAGCAGTTGGCCGGCTACCGGACGCTGCCCTCGTATCAGGCCACGACCGAGCGGGAGAACGTAACCGACATGATGGACCTCCTCGCCATCGGGAGTGCGGTCGAGGTCCGGGCCGAGCTTGCCCGCTACGCCGCTGCATCCGCGGACGAGGTTGCCATCATTCTCCAGGGGACGTCCGCGGAGCGAGAGGCCGGTTGGGCGATGATCGAGGAGGGCTTGGACTGAGGCCCGGTCCCGGTCAGCCGTCGGCATGCCGCCGGGCGTACTCCTCTAGGCGCATCCCTCGCCACCACAGCCCAGCGGCCAGCGTCAGCGCCATCAGCGTCGGGATCACCGTCCTCACCCTTCCGAAGGGCCGCAGTGAGCGTGAGGGTCTCCGTCGGCGGTTGAGCGTTGTCAGTCGGACTCGGCGGTGAGGGGCTTGGGCGGGTAGTAGACCCCGTCGTAGAGGGTGCGCTGGCCCAGGGGCTCGGACAGCTCGATGGTCACAGGGGTGGACGGGTTGCCCGGGCACGTGGCCATGCCCGCGATGGGGATGACGGCGAAGGCCACCAGCACCGCATCGTCGGTCTCGATCACCTGTGGTCCCTTGAGCGCGTCGCCCATCTCGCGACTGTTGGCGCAGCCTTGTTCGGTTACCAGCAGGTTGATGACGGTGTCGGCCGGGTCCGGCAGTGAGTCGGGGTCGAGGCGCACCTCGACCCGGGCCAGTCCGGGGGGCATCGCGACCACCGGTTCGCAGGGGCGCCCGGAGGCCTCGCCTGCGAATATCCACCTGTCGCCCCGGCGCTCGACCGCGGCGGTGCCGAAGCCGCCCGACGACAGGGCCGCGAACACCGCGAGGTCGTCGTCGATGTTGATCACGACCCATCTTCCCCGGGGCAGGGGCTCACCGCCCGGCGTGTCCAGCTCGGCCCGCAGCACTTCCACCGCCGGATGCTCGACGTCGTTGATCGACGGCGGGTCGATGAACTGCGAGTAGCGCACCGCGGGTGTGCCCGCACACGACACGAGGGGATCCTCCACATCGAGGTCCGGTATCACCTTCAGCGGCCCTGGGGGCGGTTGGGGGGTGATGGTGAGTTCGATGCACACCGCCGTCCGGTCCGGCAGCAGCTCGCCGAGTTCCTCGAGGGCGCCCTCCGGCGGGTTGACCAGGTACAGGGTGACGCGCTGGCGGTGGATGTCATATCCCGTGGCGTCCAGACCGAAGTCCCTCGGGAAGATGGACCGGCTCATCTGGTCGCGGATGGCTTCGACCTCGGCCTGGCTGAACCGGACCTGCACCACGTCGATCGCCACGCCGCGCTCGCCCAGCGGCCGGTCGTCGGTGAGTGGCGGCCCCCCGCCGTCGGGATCGTCGTCGGGCGAGGGGCGGCGCGCCAGGATCGCGGCGCGGTGGGGCTCGGGGTCGTCGGTGAACCCCATCATGAGCACCCCGCCATTGTCCCGGTCGATCCACTGCCCGGCGTAGGTGTCTGGATGCTCCCGCCCGTAGGCGGACAGCGCACGTTTGATGACCAGGTCGGGGTTGCGGCGACCGCTGAGCGTGCCCTCGAAGCTTGACGCCAGCTTCGGGACGTCGTCGCAGTGGGCCAGCCCGCCGGGACCGGTGGGTATCGCCTGCGTTGTCGGCGGCGGCTCGTCACCGGCCGCGGGAGCTGTGCTCAAGGGCGGCGCCGACTCCTTGGGCGGCACCCCGTCGTCCCCGACCACCACCACGCCCTCGGTGCCCTGCCCGTCGCCGCACCCGACAGCCAGCAGCACCACAGCCGCAAGCACCACCGTCGTCCTCATGTCACGTAAGACGACGCAACCCCGAGGTTGGTTCCCTCATCCCCACCGAGGCGCCGTGGGTGGAGGGGCTCGTTGCGGGTTGCCGCGTGGGTGGAGACGAAGACGAGTGAAAGGATCGGAGCGGATGACGAGAATTGAACTCGCATTCTCAGCTTGGGAAGCTGATGTTCTACCATTGAACTACACCCGCGGAGGCTCCCGAGCGTAGCCATCGCGGTGACCTCTGCACAGCCCGAACCGTCGACGAAGAGACCTCCGGCGGGGCCGACTTCTTCGGCGACGACTAGCTGTGCCGCACGAACACGGGCCGGTCGGTGCTGGACCGCTCGGCGTCGAACCCGTAGCCGAGCCCGTCGAAGTCCCGCAGCCCTCGCACCGACTTCACCCGGTTGCGGATGATCCACCCCGCCATCGCGCCCCGGGCCCGCTTGGCGAAGAACGAGATCATCTTGGGCTCGGCATCGTCCCGGCCGTCCAGGAACGCGGGCGTCACCAGCCGCCCGTCCAGCCGCCCAACGTCAACCGAGCGGAAGTACTCGTTCGACGCCAGGTTCACCACCACCGCCGGACCGGGGCTGGCGGCCAGATCGGCGTTCAAGGCGTCGGTGATGCGCTCGCCCCAGTAGGTGTAAAGGTCGCCGCCCCGGTCGGTTCCGAGCTTGGACCCCATCTCCAGCCGGTACGGCTGCATCAGGTCCAGCGGGCGCAGCACCCCGTACAGCCCCGACAGGATGCGCAGCACCTTCTGGGCGTGGGTGTAGTCGCGTTCGGTGAAGGTGGCCGCCGCGTCCATGCCCTGGTACACGTCGCCGTTGAAGGCCAGCAGCGCGGGCCGGGCGTCGGCGGGCGTGAATGGCGCCTCCCAGTCGGCGAACCGCTCGAAGTTGAGCTCGGCCAGGTCCGTCGAGATCCCCATCAGCTTGGCGATCTCGTCGGGCGACTTCTGCCGCATCACGTCCACCAGCGGCTCGGACTGGTCCAGCATCCGGGGCTCGGAGTGCTTGCGGGTGGGCAGCGCGGAGCTGTAGTCGAGCGCCTTGGCCGGAGAAACGACGATCAGCATCGCGCCGTTATACACCGCCGACCCGTCCGGCTACACCCCGTCGAAGCCCGACCCGACGACTTGCCCAAGTACACCCCGCCCGGGCCTTGTCCCAAATTGGTGCGACTTGTGTGCCTCAGAGGGCCAAAACGTCCACCAATTTGGGAGCGAGGCGGCCGGGATCAGGCTGCGGTCGCCTTCGCCTTCGCCCCCTCCGCCGCCGACCCCGGCGCTCCAGCCCCCGGGTCCAGCTCCGGCAGGCAGCGTCGCAGGTTGCGGATCCCTTGGCCGATGCGTTGCCGGTTCTCGATCAGGGCGAACCGCACGTGCCCCTCGCCGCCGGGCCCGAACCCCACGCCGGGCGACACCGCCACATGGGCCTCGCTCACCAGCTTCGACGCGAACTCGATCGAGTCCATGTGCTGGTACGGCTCCGGAATCCTCGCCCACACGAACATGGTCCCCTTGGGCGGCTCCACCGGCCAGCCGATGCGGTTCAGGCCCTCACACAGGACGTCGCGCCGCCGCTCGTACACCGCGCACGCCTCGGTCGGGTAGTCGGGCTCCTCCCGCAGGGTCACCGTCGCCGCGATCTGGATCGGCTGGAACGACCCGTAGTCCAGGTAGCTCTTGAGCTTGGCCAGCGCTGACACCACCTCGGCGTTGCCCAGCATGAACGCCATCCGCCATCCCGCCATCGAGAACGACTTGGTGCACGAGTAGAACTCCACCGCGCAGTCCTTGGCCCCGTCCACCTGCAGGATCGACGGCGGCTGGTAGCCGTCGAATCCCAGGTCGGCGTAGGCGTTGTCGTGCACGATCAACATGTCGTGCCCCCGGGCCCAGTCGACCACCTTCTGCATGAAGTCCAGACCGACGCAGGTGGTGGTGGGGTTGTGCGGGAACGAGATCACTGCCACTCGGGGCTTGGGCCGGCTGTAGCGCCATGCGAGCTGCATGCGGTTGACGAACTCGTCGCCGTCGGCCAGGGGCACCTCGCGGATCTGGGCGCCGGCGAACAGCGGGCCGTAGATGTGGATCGGGTAGCTGGGGGTGGGCACCAGGCACGTGTCTCCGGGCTGCAGCAGCACCCACATGAGGTGGCTGAACCCCTCCTTGGCTCCGATGGTGTTGATGATCTCGGTGTCGGGGTCGAGCTCCACGCCGAAGCGACGCTGGTACAGGGCGGCCATGGCCCGCCGCAGGGCGGGCAACCCCCGGCTCGACGAGTAGCGGTGGTTGCGGGGGTTGCGGGCCGCCTCGCACAGCTTGTCCACCGCGATCTGCGGCGACGGCAGGTCGGGGTTGCCGAAGCCCAGGTCGACGATGTCGGCGCCTTGGTGGCGGAGCTTGATCTTCAGGTCGTTGATGATCGTGAAGACGTACGGGGGCAGGCCGTTGATGCGGCGGAACTCCATCGGACGAAGCTAACAGGCGGGGGACGCCGATCAAGTGACATTTGTTACCCCTCGGGGGTTCTCTGAACGCTCGGCTGGCGCAGCCGGGAGCCCATCGGCTCGTGCGCTGACCTACGCTCCGGGCATGGACGGCGGATCGATGCTTTGGCGGGCCTGGTGGCCGAGCGCCCCCTGGCGACCAGCGCTGGGCGGGTGGTGTCGTGATCCTGTCGGACCGCTCGATCCGGGAGGCGCTCGGCGCTGGGCGCATCGTGATCGACCCGCTGGACGAGGGTGCGGTGCAGCCTTCGTCGGTGGACTTGCGCCTGGGCCGCAGCTTCCGGGTGTTCCGCAACCACACGCTGGGCCACATCGACGTCAAGCAGGACTTGTCGGAGCTCACCACCCTGGTGGAGGCCGACGCTGACGATCCGTTCATCCTCCATCCGGGCGAGTTCGTGCTGGGTGCCACCCTGGAGCGGGTGGCGTTGCCCGACGATCTGGTCGCCCGCCTGGAGGGCAAGTCGTCGCTGGGCCGCCTGGGCCTGCTGATCCATTCGACCGCCGGCTTTGTCGATCCCGGCTTCGACGGGCAGCTGACCCTGGAGCTGTCCAACGTGGCCAACCTGCCGATCACGCTGTATCCGGGGATGCGGATAGGCCAGATCAGCTTCCAGAGCATGACTACTGCGGCCGACACCCCGTACGGGTCCAGTGGGCTGGGCTCGAAGTACCACGGCCAGCGAGGACCGGTCCCGTCCCGCTACTGGGAGAACTTCAAGTAGCGGCCAGCGGGCAGGTCCCGGTCAGTCCCCGAGCTGGGGTGCGGCCGCCGGTCAGCGGGTGAAGACGGGCAGGCCCCGGTCAGTCCCCGAGCTGGGGTGCGGCCGCCGGTCAGCGGGTGAAGACGGGCAGGTCCCGGTCAGTCCCCGAGTTGGGGTGCGGCCGCCGGTCAGCGGGTGAGGACGGGCAGGCTCTCCCAGCCTCGCACGGTGGAGGTGCGGGCCTGCACGGCGTTGTCCCAGTCGATGTCCCATTCGGGCCAGCGCTTTAGCACTTCGTCGAGCGCGACCCGGCCTTCGACTCGGGCCAGCGCCGCTCCCAGGCAGAAGTGGATGCCGTAGCCGAAGGCCAGGTGGTGGTCGATGTCTCGGTGGATGTCGAAGGAGTCGCCGTCGACGTACTTGCGGTGGTCCCGGTTGGCGGATCCGTTGAGCAGCAGCACGACGCTGCCCGCGGGGACGGTCTGCCCGTAGTGCTCGATCTCCGCGATGGTGCAGCGGCCCTGGACGGGGGACGGGGACTCGAAGCGCAGGATCTCCTCGATGGCCTGGGGGATGAGCTCCCGGTGCTCGACCAGCTCGCGGCGCTGGTCGGGGTGTTCGGCCAGCAGCTTGCCGGTCCAGCCGATGAGACGGGTGGTGGTCTCGTTGCCGGCCCCGTTGAGGAGGGTGACGAAGTTCATGACCTCGCCGCGGGTGAGCCGGCGCTGGGCGCCGGTCTCGTCCTCGAACTCTGCCTGGAGCAGCTCGGTCATCAGGTCGCCGGTCGGATGGTCGGCCCGCCAGTCGATGTACTCGCCGAGCAGGTCGGTCGAGTCGCGGTCGAAGGAGAAGTCGGGCATGGTGCCGTCGTCGAGCTTGATGCTGTCGTCGACCATGTCACGCAGGGTGTGCTGGTCCTGCTCGGGGATGCCCAGCAGCATGCCGATGGCCCGCATGGGCATCTGGGTGCCGAGGTCGGCGATGAAGTCGAAGCGGCCGGCGCCGACGAGCGGGTCGAGGCTGCGGGCGCAGAACTCCCGCAGCTTCGACTCGAGGGCGTTCATCTTCTTGGGGGTGAACACCCGCGACACGAGGCCCCGGTGGTAGTCGTGGTCGGGCGGGTCCTCGAAGATGATCAGTCCCGGGGGGACGTCCATCCCGCTCTTCATGATCTCCAGGACGGTGCCCTTGGCCGAGCTGTACGTCCGCCAGTCCCTGAGGGCCGTGAGGACGTCGTCGAATCGGCTGAGCGCGTAGAAGTCGTACCGCTCGTTGTGGTAGAGCGGCGCCTCTTCGCGCAGCCGCTTCCAGGTCGGGTACGGGTCCGCGTCGATCTCGAAGTCGAACGGGTCGTAGTACGGGTCGTTGCCGGCGTGGGACTCGGTGATGGACATGCCCCCAGTCGCTGCTTCCCATCTGGAGCCAGGGTTACGCTAGGCAGCGAGGCTTGTTCTCGCAATGGCGGCACGGCGCTGGCGCCGGGCGTCTGCCGCGGGGGATGGCTGTTCGTCGACGGGGAGTGGTGAGGAGTTCTGCACATGTCTCGGTTTGATGCGTTCGGGTTCGACGGCAGGCGGGTGCTGGTCGTGGGCGGGGCTACCGGCATGGGCGCGGCCGCGGCTGAGCTGGCCCTCGATGCAGGCGCCGAGGTTGTGGTCATGGACCGGGCCGAGGTGACGCTTCCCGGGGTGACTGCCATTGGCTTGGACCTGGCCGAGCAGGCGTCGATCGACGCCGCCGTGGACGAGTGCGCCGGTCCGGTGCATGCCCTGCTGGCTTGCGCGGGGGTGGCCGACGGCACGCCGGGCCTGGAGCGGATCAACTTCGTCGGCCACCGCTATCTGATCGACCGGATGCTGGACGCCGGGATGCTCCCGGAGGGGTCGGCGATCGGCTTCATCTCCTCGGCGGCGGGCCTCGGCTGGGAGTCGAACCTGGAGGAGCTCTCCGAGGTGCTGGCCATCTCCGATTTCGACGAGGCCGCGGCCTGGTTCGTCGACCATCGCAAGGCCGACTACTTCCACACGAAGCAGGCGATGTGCGCCTATGTGGCCACCCGGGCCTATGCGATGCTGCGGCGGGGGATCCGCATCAACGCCATCTGTCCCGGCCCGACCGTGACCCCGCTGGCCATCGCCAACAAGGAGCTGTGGCTGGAGTTCGGCGCCGACTATCGCGCCGACGCGGGTGTGGAGGCTTCCACGCCGATGGAGCAGGCCTATCCGCTGCTGTTCCTGTGCAGCGACGCCGCGGTTGCGATCAACGGGGTGACGCTGATCACCGACGCCGGCTACATGAGCGCGGGGTTGACTGGTGCCTATCCGGCCGCCACCGACGCAGCCAAGTTCCTGATGGGCCGCTTCTGACGCCCAGCCCCGGCGGGGGAGGTTGCGGCTGCGCGCTGGTTGTGCGCCTGTCGCCTGGGCTGGCCTCGGCCCCGCCGGCACGCTGGTTGTGTGTGTCGGCGGGGGAGGTTGCGCCTGTCGCCTGGGCTGGTCTCGACCCCGCGTGGAGCCGGAGCCGTCTATCCTCGGGGCCATGCCGAGACCCACGAAGCGCCGAGTGCCGGCTGGCCGTGTGACGGCCAAGGGCACCCGACCCGACAACTACAAGCCCGACACGCACAGCCACACCGGGTTCGATGGGCAGCCTCCGAGCCCCATCTGGGTGCCGATCCTGCTGTTCACCCTGCTGGGTCTGGGCGTGCTGACGATCATCGTCAACTATCTGGGCATCCTGTGGGACACCTCGAACGTGGTGCTGCTGGGGGGCCTGGGCCTGATCCTGGCCGGGATCGTCACCGCCACGCAGTACCGCTGACGGCCGTGCCAGCGGCCGGCGGCCGGGCCGGAACCAACCGGAGTCGGGTGATTACAACAGTGTAATTATCCCCGGATTTGTCCACAGCCTGTGGATAACTAAGCGAGCGCAACTGGGTTGCGGGCGCCTCGCGGCGCGGCGTTGTGTTTCCCGCTCTTGTTCGCTGAGCTCACTGGCCGCTCGGGCCACGGCCTCGCTCAGCGCCTTGCGAAGTCGCCTAGTGAGTCGCGCCTATTCGCTCGGCCTCTGGGGTCACTCGATGGGCGTCACTAGGTCCATCTCGTCCTGGCAGTGGCGCGGGGGCTCGGGGTCCTCGTCGGGGGCGACGGTCATGCGAACCTCGGAGCCGCAGATGCTGCAGCGGTACTCGATCTTCACCTTGCGCAGCGTGCCGGCCTCGGGCGGCTCGGGCAGCGGCCGGGCCAGGTTGCGCAGCATGGCCATGCCGAGGCGCAACACGGCGTAGGCGATCACCACCGCGATCAGCACCTTGACGATCTCGGCCAGGATGGCACCCAACACCAGGCCGCCCAGCGCCAGCACGATCAGCCCGATGTTGACAGCCCTGTCCGACTTCACCTTCACGACAGCCTCCTGCCACCGACTGCCCCGATGCTACGCGACCGTCCCGGTGTCTCCCTCTTTGCCCCAGCCGGCTAGGCGGGTTGTGCCGTGGGTCCGGACGGCGTGGCTCGGGGTGGCCGCGCCGGCTGCTCCGATGCTACGCGACCGTCCCGGTGCCTCCCTCTTTGCCCCAGCCAGCTAGGCGGGTTGTGCCGTGGGTCCAGGCGGCGTGGTTCGGGGTGGCCGCGCCGGCTGCTCCGATGTGGGCAGACCGCCGGTTGTGGGTGGCGCCCGGGGAGGGTCAGCAATCTGAGCGGACGGTTCGGACGGGAGCGGCGCCTCAGCAGGTGCCTGGGTCGGTGCCGGCGCGGACTCTGGCGGCTGGGCAGCAGGCGCGGACTCGGGCGCTAGCGGCGGTGGGCGAGGCGCCGCAAGCTGAGGATCGATCAGGGACCCGGAACGAGCCAGAGCCATGATCAGGTCGTCCACCTTCGCCTCAAGCCTGTCGAAGCGCACATCAAGCCTGTCGAAGCGCACATCAACCTTGTCGAAGCGCACATCGACCGCTGCGAAACGCACATCAACCGCTGCGAACTGCGCGTTGGTGGTCTCGGTCCGCTCTTCGAACCGGGTGTCGACGTGGCTGCGCAGGTCGCGGAAGTCGGAACGCAGCCACCGGAAGCCCGCGCCGCACGCAGCGACGAGAGCGGCGAAAGCAACCCCCAGGAGCATGGCGAGGACTTCGGGTTCCATGGAAATGACCATAGCAACTCAGTATGACACAAACAACTCGAAATTCACTTAAATATCTATGTGCCAGACGATGGCGGCTGAGCCGGTGGGTCCGGCGCTGATGGTGAGCAGCGGTCCTCCGCCTGCCACGGCCGGTCCGGCCAGCCCGTCGGTGATGAGGCGCAGCTCCTCTGCCGCGCCCGCGTTTCCGGTGGCCACCGCACCGCCGGCGCGGTTGATGCAGGCCCCGTCGATGTCCAGGGCCCGGGCCACGAGCATCACCGTGGCCGCATCGTGCTCGACGACGGCGATGTTGTTCACGGCGTCCAGTCCGACGCCGCCCTCGGCCAGCGCCCGGCCCACGGCCGCACCCACATTGCCGACAGGGTCGAACGGATCGCCCGCGGCCCGCCCCATCCCGGCCACGGTCGCCAGCGGCGTCGCAGGTCCGGTTTGCAGCAGCACCGCGGCCACCCCGTCTGCTGGGGGAGCGAACGTGGCCGCGGTCAGCAGGCCCTCGTCGTCGAAGGCAGGGGGCAACTCGGCGGTGTCTCCCCATTGGCGCAGCGCATCCGCGGCCACCGGATCGCCCCGGTACACCCCTCGCCCGGCAGCGTCGCCCGGTCGGGCCGCCACCGCCACGATGGCCGCGTTAGACCCCGCTGCCGCTCGCTGTCGCCGGGACACCTCGGCCGCGGCGTCGAGCTCGATCCGGCCGATGCCTGCCGCCGAAGCGGCTCGCTCCGACAGCCGAGGCCCGGGCAGCAGCCCGCCCCGGTCCGCGAACCGTTCGGCCACCCCGCCCCAGGGTGCCCCGTAGGCACGGTTGAGCGCGGCTGCGCCCGGTGGCACCACCGAGCACAGGCCGAGCCCGACCACCAGCACGGCCCGGGCCTGCCCAGCCCGGATGGTCGCCACCGCCGCCTGCACGGCGGCCGCACCGCTGGTCTCGCCCCGATCCACGACTTGCCCGCCCACCTCGACCGGCCACCCCGCGGCCAGCACGATCGCCCGAGCTGCGTCGGCCCCGCAGGCCCCGACTGGGTCGGCGCACCCCACCACCACCTCGTCGAGCGCACCGGCGTCGAGCCCGGCCCGCTCCAGCGTCTCGCACCCCACCACGCCTGCCAGAGCCACCGGGTTCCAGCCGGCCAGCTCCCCGTCCACCGGCCGCACCGCCGTCCGGGCCACAGCCACTGCCGTCACGGTCAGGTCGGTACTCACGCCCGAAGGTCTACTCCCTAGGTCCGGGTTGCTGCGGCTGTGGCCGCGGCCAGGTCCGGGTTGCTGCGGCTGTGGCCGTGGCCAGGTCCGGGTTGCTGCCGTTGTGGCCGTGGCCAGGTCCGGGTTGCTGCGGCTGTGGCCGTGGCCAGGTCTGCATTGGCGGGCTGCATGTCTGCTCTACGCCCGCCCGACCGGTGTCTACACTCGCACCGGCTGCTGGACTCCGCTACATGCCGCCGGGAGGTCATCGTGAACAAGAGCACGGCCAACGCCGTCATCCGGGTGCTGACCGCGCTGACCTTGGTCGCCATGGTGCTGGCCGTGGTGCTCTACGAGGACCTGTTCCACAGGCACGCCACGCCCGCCCTTTTCGATCACACCATGATGTCCACGCACGCGATAGTCGGGGTGGACTCGCCCAGGACGTTCGATGCCGCCCTGATGATCCTGCGGGCCGCTCTGGGAATGATGATCTTCGTCCACGGCTACAACAAGGCGTTCCGGGGCGGGCGCATCGCCGGCACGGGCCGCTGGTTCCAGTCGATGGGTATGCGCCCCGGCAAGGTCCACGCCGCGCTGGCCGCGTCCACTGAGATGGGCGCGGGCGTGCTGCTCGTCCTCGGCCTGCTCACCCCGGTGGCCGCGGCCGGGCTGATCGGCCTGATGGTGGTGGCGTTCTGGACGGTCCACCGAGACAAGGGCTTCATGATCACCGGCGAGGGCTGGGAGTACGTGGCCCTGATCTCGGCCATGAGCCTGGTGTGCGCCATGCTCGGCCCCGGCGGCATATCCCTCGATGCAGAACTCGAGATCGCTCACCGCCTCGACGGCGTGACCGGCCTGGGGATAGCCCTGCTGCTCGGGGTGGGCGCCGGCGCCGCCCAGCTCCTGCTCTTCTTCCGCCCCCCGAAGCCCGCCGCCGACGCCGACGCTTAGCCTTCGCGAAGTTGACGTAGTGGTGCTCGATACAGGGGCATAACTACGTCAATATCGTTGGAGACTCGGGCGTGGCCGCACCACCATCGGCCGCTACAGACGCGGCCGGGTCCGGGGGCGCAGCCACGGACGGCTGACCCGGCCGTGGGCCAGGTCGGCCCCGGCGTGGCCGAAGATTGCGCCCAGCACCAGCAGGCCGCCGGCCACAGTGACCAGCGGCGGCGCCTCGCTCAACACGATCCACGCCAGCAGGATCGAGAACGGCGTCTCGCTGGACGCCAGCAGGCCAGCCTCCGCGGCCGGGATCAGGCGGACTCCTTCAGCCCAAAGCACTAGCGACACCGCGAACACCAGCCCGAAGAACACGATCAGCGGCGTCTGGTCGGCGGCCACGCCCAGCGGGTCGGCCACCGCCAGCGACACCACGAACAGCAGCACCCCGGCCGAGCCCAGCGCCAGCACCGCGTCGGCTCCCTCGAACCGGCGGATCAGCACGATCAGCAGGGCCAGGATCAGCGCCAGGACTACGGCCCGCAGGTTGCCGTCGAGGTCGCCGGGCCCCAGGTTGCCAGCCACCGTGAGGGTCACGCCCGCGAGCGCGGCCACGGCGGCCACCACCGTCGAGCGCCGCAGCCGCTCGCGCAGGATCAGCCACGCCAGCCCGGCGGCCATGAAAGGGATGGTGGCGCTGATCACGGTGACGTTGGCCACCTCGGTCCTCTGCAGCGCGTCGATGTACAGGAACATCGACAGCGATGCCAGCGCGGCCAGCAGCAGGCCCTGAGGGCCGAGGGTCGCACCTAGCCGCAGGCGGGCCTGCGAGCCGCCGACTCGACCCCTTGCCCACACATAGGCCAGCGCCGCCGTTCCACCGATCAGACCCCGCCAGCTGGCGATCTGCCAGACGTCGGCGTCGATGCTGCGGGAGATGGCCCCAGTGCTGCCGAACCCCAGCCCCGACACGATCATCGCGGCCGCACCCAACCGCCGGGACCGCCCTGTCGCCCCGCCAGTGTCCAAGCCCGCGTCCGAGTTTGCGGCCGAGCCGGTGCGTGTTCCAGAGCCGGTGCCCGCGCCAGAGCCGGTGCCTGTTCCAGAGCCGGTGCCCGCGCCAGAGCCGGTGCCTGAGCCAGACTCGGTGCCCGCGCCAGAGCCGGTGCCTGTTCCAGACTCGGTGCCCGCGCCAGAGCCGGTGCCTGTTCCAGACTCGGTGCCCGCGCCAGAGCCGGTGCCTGCGCCGGACCCGGTGCCTGAGCCAGACTGGGAGACCGCGCCGGCTCGGCCGGGCCGCGGGTCTGGAACGCCCTGGTCGGCCGTCAACTCAGGGCCGGTGGACGCCGGGGACGGCTAGCTCGCCGCGGCCGCAGCGGGCTCGTAACCGACTTGGCAGAAGCCGTGGTTGCAGTAGCCGTACGGGTTACGGGCCAGGTACTGCTGGTGGTACTCCTCGGCGTAGTAGAAGGGCCCGGCGTCGACGATCTCGGTGGTGATCTCCCCGAAGCCGTCCGCCGCCAGCGCGGCCTGGTACCGGTCCCGGGACGCCAGCGCCTCCTCCCTCTGGGCCTCGCTGTAGGTGTAGATGCCGCTGCGGTACTGGGTGCCGACGTCGTTGCCCTGGCGCATGCCCTGGGTGGGGTCGTGCATCTCCCAGAACACCTTCAGCAGCTGCTCGTACGGCGCTACTGACGGGTCGTGCACCACCAGCACCACCTCGTTGTGTCCGGTTCGCCCGGAGCACACTTCCTGGTAGGTGGGGTTGGGGGTGACGCCCCCGGAGTAGCCGGCCGCGGTGGTGTGCACGCCGTCGAGCTGCCAGTAGAACCGCTCGGCGCCCCAGAAGCACCCCATCCCGAACACGGCCCGCTCGCATCCGTCGGGGAACGGCGGCTCCAGCGGGGTGCCGAGCACCAGGTGCCCGTAGTCCTGGACCGGCATCGGGTCGGTCCGCCCCGGCAGGCCCTCGGCCTCTGCTGGCATTCGCATCTTGTCGCGTCGCAACCGCATGTCCCGACTGTACAGCCGTCCTCGCTAGCCCCGTCGTCCCCACAGCTCAGCCGCGCCCCACGGCTCCGCCGTCCTCGCTAGCCCCGTCGTCCCCACAGCTCAGCCGCGCCCCACGGTTCCGCCGTCCTCGCCAGCCCCGTCGTCCCCACAGCCCAGCCGCGCCCCACGGTTCCGCCGTCCTCGCTAGCCCCGTCGTCCCCACAGCTCAGCCGCGCCCCACGGCTCCGCCGTCCTCGCCAGCCCCGTCGTCCCCACAGACCACTGCGGGCCGTGCCCTGGCCGCCCTCGGCGAAATTGGTGCGACTAATGGGCCTCTGAGGGCTGTTTCGTCATCAATTTGGGGCGGCATTGCCGCGCCGCGGCGGGCCGGCCGCAGCCCGCCACGGCTACCCTCTGCGGCGATGCTCCGGACGATCCCCGTGCACACAGCCCGATGCTCGACACGCTGATCGCCGGCGGCACGCTGATCGACGGCACCGGCGCGCCCGCCCGCCCCGCCGACATCGGTGTCACCGACGGCCGGATCGTGGCCGTGGCCGACCCCGGCGACCTCGCCGACACCCAGGCCGCCGACACCGTCGACGCCGACGGCCTGATCGTGTGCCCCGGCTTCATCGACCCCCACACCCACTACGACGCCCAGATCTTCTGGGACCCGAGGGCCACCCCGTCGAACCTGTTCGGCGTCACCACCGTGGTCGGCGGCAACTGCGGCTTCTCGCTCGCCCCCCTCGGCCACCCATCCGACGGCGAGTACCTCAAGCGCATGATGGTGAAGGTGGAGGGCATGGAGCTGGCCGCCCTCGAACAAGGCGTGCCGTGGGACTGGGAGAGCTTCGCCGACTACCTGCGGGCCGTCGAGAGCCGGGGCGTGGGCGTGAACGCCGGCTTCATGGTGGGACACTGCGCGCTGCGCCGGGCCGTCATGCGCGACGACGCCGTCGGCCATGAGGCCAACCCCGACCAGATCGCCCTGATGCGGGCCCTGCTGGCTGAGTCGCTGGCCTCGGGCGGGTTCGGCTTCTCCACCGGCCGCAGCTACACCCACAACGACTGGGACGGCCAGCCCGTGCCCAGCCGCTGGGCCAGCGAGGAGGAGGTGCTGGAGCTGTGCCGGGAGACGGCCACCCACCCCGGCACCACCCTCGAGTGGGTCGCCGACGGCTGCATGAAGGGTTTCAGCGAGGACGAGGTCGCCCTGATGACCCGCATGTCGCTGCAGGCCCAACGCCCGCTCAACTGGAACGTGCTGACCGTCGACTCGGCCCGCCCCGACGACTACCGCAACCAGATCGCCGCCTGCGAGCGGGCCGCCGACGCCGGCGCGGTGGTGGTGGCGCTGACCATGCCGATCCTGGTGGGGATGAACATGAATCTGGGCAGCTTCTGCGCCTTGCACATGCTGCCCGGCTGGAAGGACATCTTCAGCCTGCCGATCCCTGAGCGCATGGAGGCCCTGCGCCGTCCCGAGACTCTCATAACCCTCGAGAACTCGGCGGCCGGCCCGGAGGCGGGTGTGTTCAGCCGCCTCACCGGCTGGTCCGGATACGTCATCGGCGACACCTACTCGGCCGCCAACGAGGGCCTGAAGGGCCGGCGGGTGGGCGACATCGCCCGGGAGCGGGGCCAGCGGGACTTCTTCTGCATGGTGGACGTCTGCCTGGCCGACGATCTGCGGACCGTGCTGTGGCCCGCCCCCACCGACGACGATCCCGAGAGCTGGCGGCTGCGGGCCGAGGCCTGGGAGCACCCGGCGGTGATGATCGGCGGCAGCGACGCCGGGGCGCACCTCGATCGCATGGCCGGCGCCTGCTACACCACGGCGTGGATCGCCGATTGCCTGCGAGGCCGGCGCCTCACCACTCTCGAGAACGCGGTGCACCATCTCACTGAGGCGCCCGCCCGGCTGTTCGGGCTGCGGGGCCGGGGCCGGGTCGCCGAGGGCTGCTTCGCCGACATCGTTCTGTTCGATCCCGACACTGTCGGCGCTAGCGATCCGGTGCTGGTGGCCGACCTGCCCGGCGCCGGCAAGCGCCTGTGGTCCGAGGCCACCGGCGTGCGGCGGGTGATGGTGAACGGTGTGACCACGGTGGTGGACGGCGAGGCCACCGAGGCGCTGCCGGGCACGGTGCTGCGCTCGGGGCGCCACACCGAGACAGTCCCGGTAGGAGCGGCAAGCAGCTAGGCAGCTAGGAGAGCAACCATGGCCGAAGGGTCGATCGAGATCTACGAGACCGAGGACCGGACGTTCCCGCCGTCGCCGGACTTCGCCGCCGCGGCCCAGGTCGCCGACGGGTCGATGTACGACGAGGCTGCCGCCGACTTCGAGGCCTTCTGGGCCCGCCAGGCCCGGGAGCTCCTCGACTGGCACACCGACTTCCACACCACCCTGGAGTGGGACCTGCCCTTCGCCCAGTGGTTCGTGGGCGGGCAGCTCAACGTGTCGCACAACTGCCTGGACCGCCATGTGGCCGCGGGCCGGGGCGACAAGGTGGCCTTCCATTGGGAGGGCGAGCCGGGCGACACCCGCACCATCACCTACTCCGAGCTGCTCGACGACGTGCAGCGTTTCGCCAACGTGCTGCTGCGCCTGGGCCTGCGCAAGGGCGACCGCATCGCCGTGTACATGCCGATGATTCCCGAGCTGGCGGTCACCATGCTGGCCTGCACCCGCATCGGGGTGGCCCATTCGGTGATCTTCGGCGGCTTCTCGCCCGACGCCATCACCGACCGCTGCGCCGACGCCGAGGCCCGCCTGGTGGTCACCGCCGACGCGGGCTACCGCCGGGGCGCTCCCTCTCCCCTGAAGCCCAACGTCGACCTGGCTCTGGCAGCCGGCGCCCCCTCGGTGGAGCACGTGGTGGTGGTGGACCGCTGCGGCACCGATCCGGTCATGGCCGAGGGCCGGGACCTGTGGTGGCACGACATGATGGCCGGGGCCGCCCCGGACTGCCCGGCCGAGCCGATGGACTCCGAGCAGCTGCTGTACCTGCTGTACACGTCGGGCACCACGGCCAAGCCGAAGGGGATCATGCACACCACCGGCGGGTATCTGACCCAGGTGGCGTTCACCCACCGCTACGTGTTCGATCTGCGTCCCGACTCCGACGTGTTCTGGTGCGCGGCCGACATCGGCTGGGTCACCGGTCACAGCTACATCGTCTACGGGCCGCTGGCCAACGGCGCCACGTCGGTGATGTACGAGGGCACGCCGGACACGCCCCGCCCCACCGAGCGCTCCGGCGACCGGGCAGTGTGGGCCAAGGACCGCCTGTGGGACATCATCGAGCGCTACGGCGTGACCCAGCTGTACACCGCCCCCACCGCCATCCGCACGTTCATGAAGTGGGGCGAGCAGTGGCCGGCGGGCCGGGACCTGTCCAGCCTGCGGGTGCTGGGCACGGTGGGCGAGCCGATCAATCCTGAGGCGTGGATGTGGTACCACCGCCACATCGGTACCGAGCGCTGCCCGATCGTGGACACGTGGTGGCAGACCGAGACCGGCGGCCACATGATCACTCCGCTGCCGGGGGTGACCACCACCAAGCCGGGTTCGGCCACCCAGCCGTTGCCGGGCGTCTTCGCCGAGGTGGTGGACGATGCGGGGTCGGTGGTGGCCGAGGGCGGCGGCTATCTGACGATCACCCGTCCCTGGCCGTCGATGCTGCGGGGGATCTGGGGCGACCCGGAGCGCTACCACGACACCTACTGGTCGGCGTTCGAGGGCCGTTACGTCGCGGGCGACGGCGCCCGGGTCGACGCCGACGGCTACCTGTGGCTGCTGGGCCGGGTGGACGACGTGATGAACGTGTCGGGGCATCGGATCTCCACCACCGAGGTGGAGTCGGCTCTGGTGGACCATCCTGCGGTGGCCGAGGCCGCGGTGGTGGGCGCGGCCGACGACATCACTGGCCAGGCCATCGTCGGCTACGTGATCCTGGTTGGTTCGGCGACAGCCTCCGACGAATTGCGTGAGGAGGTCCGCCGGCATGTGGCTGTCAAGCTGGGGCCGACGGCGAGGCCGAAGGCGGTGTTCCTGGTGCCGGACCTGCCCAAGACCCGTTCGGGCAAGATCATGCGCCGCCTGCTGCGCGATGTGGCCGACGGCCGGGATCTGGGCGACACCACCACTCTGGCCGATCCGGGTGTGGTGGCCGAGATCCGGGACCGGGCCGCAGAAGCCGCCGACGAAGAGTGAGCAGTACTCGCCCCCCAACCGGTTCTCGGGTCGGTTTTGGGCCTTGGAGACCCATTAGTCGCACCAAGTTCCTGGCCGTCCCGGCGCCAGCCCGTTCTCGGGGTGTTTGTGGGTCGTGGAGACCCATTAGTCGCACCAAGTTCGTGGCCGCCTCGGCGCCAGCCCGTTCTTGGGGTGTTTGTGGGTCGTGGAAGCCCATTTCTGGCCCCGAGTTCCTGAGGACGGGTCAGACGTGACCAGCACTCCCGACAACTGGTTCTTCCGCGACGGCGCGCCCGCCGCCACCGGGCCGCTGGTGATCATGGATCTCGACGGGGTGATCTCCGACGCAACGCATCGCCAGCATTTCCTGCGGGGCGCCTTCAAGGACTTCCCGGGCTTCTTCACCGCCGCGCCCGGTGACCCGCCCTATGAGACCGGCCTGGCCCTGGCCGCCTCGGTGGACGAGGACCACACGGTGGCCATCCTGACCGCCCGCCCGTATTACATGTCCGACGACACCCGCCGCTGGCTGGCCGCCAATGACGTGCGCCACGACTTGCTGATCCTGCGCCCGGAGCGGGGCCGGGGCTCCCGGGGCCCGTCGGCGGATTTCAAGCGCCACGAGTTGAGCCGCCTGCGTGCGGCCGGCTACGAGGTCACTGCGGCCATCGACGACGATGAGCGGATCATCGAGATGTACCGCTCCGAGGGTGTCTTCGCCCTTTACACCCACTCCGGCTACTACGAGGGGGAGGCCTCGGCGAGGACCTTGTAGGAGCGGGGGGTGGTGTTCGCCCTCTACGTCCACTCCGGCTACTACGAGGGGGAGGCCTCGGCGAGGACCTTGTAGGAGCGGGGGGTGGTGTTCGCCCTCTACGTCCACTCCGGCTACTACGAGCACTGAACCCGCGGCGGGCCCTTACCTGCTGCCGGTAGATTGGGCGTGACGCGAGCGGAGGTGACCGACGATGTTCAACGCGGCTAAGACGTTCACGCTGCTGGCCCTGCTCGGTGGCCTGTGCATAGTGATCGGCGGGTCCTTCGGCCAGGGCGGCTTGGTGCTCGGCCTGCTCTTCGCCCTGGTGCTGACCGGCGGCTCCTACTGGTTCAGCGACAGGCTGGCCATCGCCTCGGCCCGGGCCCAGCCCGTCTCGGCGGCCGAGATGCCCGAGTACCACCGGACCATGGCCGACCTGTGCGCCCGGGCCGACATGCCCATGCCGAAGCTGTACATGGCGCCCAACCCGCAGCCCAACGCTTTCGCCACCGGCCGCAACCCCAACAACGCGGCGGTGTGCATCACCGCAGGCCTCACCCAGGCGATGGGCTGGGACGAGATCCGGGGCGTGCTGGCCCACGAGCTGGCCCACATACGCAACCGCGACATCCTGATCGGCTCGGTGGCCGCCGCCATCGGCATGGCGGTGACGTTCGTCGCTCACATGGCTATGTGGGGGGCGATGTTCGCGGGCGGGCGCGGCGACCGTCACGGCAACCCGCTGGGCCAGCTGGCGCTCGCCATCCTGGCCCCGATCGCGGCGGCGATGATCCAGGCCGCCATCAGCCGCAGCCGCGAGTTCCAGGCCGACGCCTCGGCGGCCAAGCTGATCGGCGACGGCCGTCCCCTGGCCCGGGCGCTGGAGCGCCTGGAGGTCCACTCCCGGCGGATCCCGTCGGGGGTGAACCCGAGCCAGGCGTCGAACTACATCATCAACCCGCTCAAGGCCCAGGCCCGCGGCGGCGGGGGAGGGGGCGGCTTCAGCCGGATGTTCTCCACCCATCCGCCCACCGCGGAGCGCATCCGCCGCCTCGAGTCCCGCGACTGGCAGTAGTCCCCAATCCCACCGCCGGTCACTCGAACCGGGGGCGGCATCCCAAGACTGGCGTCAGGCGAGTTCGAGCCCCGATCCCACTACTCGGCCGCACGAGCAATCAGGGACGGTCGAGGATCTCGTGGCCTCCGCAGCGGCGCCAGATGATGTGCCGCTGACCGGGGAGTTTTTCCTCACCCCACGAGAAGGTCGCCCTGCCGTCGGGCGCCCAGGTCATCTCGAAGACCCGCGGTGCGCCCTTCACCCCCTTGACCCGAAGGCCGGACCGGAAGGAACCGCGCCGACCGGCCTCCATGTCGCTCAGGTCGTCTACGAACTCGTTCCTCGCTCTCAGGAAGAGAACCCGCTGATTCTCGGTAAGGCGCTTCCAGTCCCGTCGGAAGCGGCTCTCCCGGTCGTAGGTGGGCATGACCGGCCCCAGGAGCCGCAGCGGGCCGACTAGTCACATACCACCGGGTCTGAGAGCATTGCCAAGTCTGCGGCGAGCATCTCCGCACCGCTCAGGAAGGTGACAACGCGACCGGCGGCGATGTCGGGGTCGGGGTCGGGTACGTCGTCATCGCCGAGGTCCTCCGCCGCCAGGGCTCTGGACTTGGCCAACTTCTCCTCGAGGTCCGGGAACAGGCCGCTGAGCGCGGCGACGAACTCGTCGGAGCTGTCGCAGCGGACGTGCAGCCGCTTTATGTAGTAGACGACTTCGTCGTAGTGGGCGTCGGGGTCCTCGAACCAGGCCTCGTCGGGCTGGTCGCCCGCGCCGCGCCTATCGGGGCCGGCGATCTGCGCCAAGTCCAACGCAGTCAACTCCGCGGCGCTTCGGAAGCAGACGTATCGACCCGGGCCAAGTTCGGCGACCGCGTCGGCCTCGTCGTAGCTGCCGAAGTCGATTTCCTCCCCGGCTGTGATTCGGGCGACCTTCTCCTCGAGGTCGGGGAACAGGTTGCTGAGCGCAGCGATGAACTCATCGGAACTGCCGCACCGCCTGTGCAGCCGCCTCATGTAGTCGACGACTTCCTCGAAGTGGGCGTCGGGGTCGTCGAACCAGGCCTCGTCGGGCATGACGTGGTCCGCCTCAGCTTCACCCACGGAAGTCACGCTATCCCTGCCGTGTTCGATGACGGAGGCGGTGGCCGTCCCCGAGCCATCCAGAGAGCCTTGCAACAATTCAACAGTCATGGACAGTAACGTAACCATCTGAAATTACTTTGACACGCTCCCCGGCACAACCGGGCGCAGCTAGTCGCGGAAGTTGACGTATTGGAGGGGCAGGTCGAAGTCGGCTTCCTTGAGCGCCGAGATGACGGCTTGGAGGTCGTCTCGCTTCTTGGACTGCACCCGCAGCTGGTCGCCCTGGGTGGACGATTGCACGCCTTTGATGCCGAGGCCCTTGATGAGCTTGTTGAGTTCCCGGGACTGGTCCGACGATATGCCGGCCCGCAGCCCCGCCACTTGGCGGACCGTGGCCCCGGCGGCTTCCTGCACCTTGCCGTAGTCGAGCGCCTTGAGTGACACTTTGCGCCGCACCAGCTTCTCTTCGAGCACTTGGCGGGCGGCGGCCAGCCGGTCCTCGGTCGACGAGTTGAGCGTGATGGCGCCGTCGCCGAGCACGGCCGATGAGCCGGTGTTGCGGAAGTCGTACCGGGTGGACAGTTCCCGGCCCGTCTGGTCCACGGCGTTGCGGACTTCCTGCATGTCGAGCCGGCTGACTACGTCGAAGGTGGGCATGAGTCTCTAGATGGTATCGTGCCCGCCGTTCTGGGTCGGTGCCCGAGCGGCCAAAGGGAACGGGCTGTAAACCCGTCGGCTTAGCCTACGGAGGTTCGAATCCTCCCCGGCCCACAGTTCGCCTTCTCAGCGGGGCGTCGTTCAGGCGAGCATCCGCTGCATGACGACCACGTTGAGCCAGTTGCCGAACTTGCGGCCGACTTCCCGTTCGGTGCCGACGGTGGCGAACCCGACGGCCTCATGCAGCTTGATGGACGCTTCGTGTTCTCCGGCGATGCGGGCGACCATGGTGTGGAAGCCGCTGGCCTTGGCCAGGTCGACCAGGTCGTGCAGCAGCCGCCGGCCGACGCCGCGGCCTCGCATCGTCTCGTTCACGTACACGCTCGACTCGACCGAGGTGCGGTAGGCGGCCCGGGGCCGGTACTCGCTCAGCGACGAGAAGCCGACCACCTGGCCGTCGATCTCGGCGACGAGCACGCCGAGGGCGCCGGAGCGGTCCTGCAGCCAGGCCTGCTGTTCCTCGAGCGTGCGGGGCACGAGGTCGAAGGTGTGGGTGGTGTGCTCGACCTCGTGGTTGTAGATGCGCTGGATCGCCTCTGCGTCGTCGAGCGTGGCGAGCCGCACGACCACATCGTCCATCCCCCGAGGCTACGTGCCCGTCCCAGGGTCCATACCGGCCCATCGGCGCGGCCGCCTGTCCGAGCGCCCGTCCGGCTGGCAGGTTGCGGTAGGTTCCGCGTCCTATGTACCGACCCGACATTGTCTCTGTGTTCCGCCGGACCGTGCGGCGCCACGGCGGGCGCCCGTTCTTGATTGACAGCCAGTCGTCGGTCACCTACGCCGAAGCCGACCGGCTCAGCGACGCCGCCGCGGCCGAGCTCGTCGACCGGGGCGTGGCGCCGGGCGACACGGTGGGGTTCTGCGCCCCGGACCGGGTGTCGCTGTGGCTCGGCATCATCGCCGCCTGGAAGGCCGGAGCGTTGCCCGGACTGCTCGACGCCCAGCTCAGCGCCGACGCCCTGCCGTACTTCGTGGACGATGTCGACGCCCCCGTTGTGGCGGCCGCCGCCGAGCGCCACGAGGTGCTGCTCGCCGCGGGCGCTCACTCGGTGATCGACCTGGACGAGCTGGCCCTGCTCGCCGCGGGCGCCCACTCGGTGATCGACCTGGACGAACTGGCCCTGCCCGCCGACCGGTCGCGGCCCGGCCCGGCCCCGCAGGGCGAGCCCGTCGACCGCCACGGCCCGGACGCACCGCTGTACCTGAGCTACACGTCGGGAACCACCGGGCCGCCCAAGGGCGTGGTGCTGCACTCGGCCGACGTGACCCGGGCCGCCTCGTGCATCGCCGACCGCCTCGGCCTGCGGCACAACGATGTGCTGCTGGCCACCACGCCCATACCGAGCAGCTTCCAGCTCGTGGCCGCCCTCATGCCCGCCGTCCACGCCGGTGCCGCGGTGGCGCTGGTCGCCGGCCGGCCGGTCGCCGAGATGTGGCAGGTGGCCCGGGCCAACCACGCCACCGTGCTCGTTGCCTACCCGCTCACCCTGGCCGACATTGTGAACGCCCCCGACGCGGCCGACGATCCGCTGTTCCGGGTGGCTCTGTCGGGCGGCTCGCCCCTGGCTCCCCGCATCAAGTTCGATTACCTGGCCACGCTCGGCATCCCCCTGCTGGAGAGCTATGGGCAGAGCGAGCTGGGCGGCTTCATGGCCATGGGCAGCCCCACCGACGGCGACCGGGCTCTGGAGGGCTGGGTGGGCCGCTCCCTGCCCGACCGCCTCGCCTACGTGGCCAGCCCCGACGAGCCCTTCGGCGAGCTGCCCGCGGGCGAGGTCGGCGAGGTGCTGGTCGGCCATGGCTTCTTCCCCGCATACCGCAACAAGCTCGACCGGTTCGCTGACACCACCCGGGGCGGCGTGCTCCACACCGGCGACCTGGCTGTGGCCGACTCCGACGGCTTCATCAAGGTGCTGGGCCGCACCGGCGAGGCCGCCTCGGCTGCCGCCCGGGGCGGGTTCCTGCGTGAGCTGGAGGACGCTCTGTATGCCCATCCCGCCGTGCTCCATGCGGCGGTGGTGGACCGGGGCGACGGCGAGCTGGCCGGCTTCTACGAGACCCGGTCGGGCCACGCGGTCAGCCCCGACGCCCTGGTTGCCCACGCCGGTGCCATCGTGCCGGCTGCCCTCCTGCCGGCCACCATGACCGAGCTGGACGCCATGCCCCGCACCTTCAGCGGCAAAGCCGACCGCCTGGGCCTGTCCCGCCGCGCCACAGCTGGCTGACGCCGGTTTGCGGCTTGGGGCCTGTCCCGCCCCGCCGCCAGCGGGCTCGCGCGGTCTTGCTGGTTAGGCCTGGCCCGCCCCGTTACGATGTCGGACCGCCCGGTGCACGCTTGGCCCTATCCAGGCGCCGACAGCACAGCGCGGCTGTCGTCCACCGCTCGGAATTCGATGCGCAGGACCCGCACGCCCGGCACCGACTCGGCGTCATGCAAAGCCGAGCACAGCGCTTCGCCCCGCGTCGGTGCTGCACGATCGAACTCAAGGGTGTCGTGCCCTACCGTGGCATCACCGCAGCCAGCCTTGAAGAGGGCGTCGAGGGTCTCCCACTCCAAGAGGTCCGCTCCCTCGGTCACGAGCACAAAATGGTGTGTGGCCATCGTTTCTTCGGGTGACGTAACGGGTGCGGTCATTCCCGGCTTGCGGTTCGCCCTCTTTGCCACCACTAGTTTCCGGGGCTCATGGACCTCCCCCCGCCACCGTGAATGCTGCCGACCTGCTGACCGCGAGCGCGGCGGCCGAGGCCTGGCCGGGCGCTTCCGGTGCCACTGCCGTGCACTGGGTGGACCGGGACCGCTCGCTCACCTACGCAGAGGCCGTCGACGCCATGGCCCGGGCCGCGGCGGTGCTGTCGGGGTTCGGGGTGGCGCCCGGCGGTCGGGTCGGCCTGTTCGCCCATCCCGGTCTCGACTATGTGGTGGCCCTGCTCGGTGCCTGGCGGCTGGGGGCGACCGCCGTGCTGGTGGACCTGGCCGACAAGGACCGCTTCGGTGACCTGATGACCGCCGCCCCGCCCGATGCCGTGGTCTACACGAACGACCACTTCGACTATGTCCGGCCCACCGTGGCCGCTCTCGGCTCGGCCCCGACCGGACCGTGTTCGCAGGCATGGACGGTCCTCAGCCCGGCACGGTCGGCTGGCTGGATGCCTTGGCCGAGGCCGTCCCCCTCGCCGAGCCCCCCGCATCCGTCGACGCCGACTCGCTCGCCCTCACCATTCCGGCCTCGGCCACCCGTCCGACTCGGCCAACCCGTCCACCCGGTCACCCCGTCCGACCCGCCCGACTCGGTCAACCCGTCCGACTCGGCCACCCCCGAGCCCACCCAGCGCACCCACACTGAGTTGATCGAGGCCGCTTCCGCCGTGGCCGCAAGCCTCGACCTGGGCCCGTCCGACTCCACGCTGTGCCCGACGCCGCTGGCCCATCCCTTCCATCTCGAGGCCAGCATCCTCCCCGCCCTGCTGCGGGGCGCCACCGCCGGCCTGCTCAAGGTCTGGCACCCCGACGACGCCTGGGAACAAATGGAGCGCAACGGCACCACCGTGCTGTGCGGCACCCCCCGCCATTGCACCGACCTGCTGTCGGTCTCCGCCGCCCGGGGCCGCAAGCCCTCGGCCCTCCGCGCCGCGATCACCGTCGAGGACCGGTCTCCCGCCTCCGACCCCGCCGTCGGCGAGTTGGCCGACCGCTTCCGCACCGAACTCGGCATCGACGCGGCCGTGCACCGTCCGGCGTCCTGAAGGGCACCCGTCGGCGCACCCACGCCGCGCGCCGTGCGGCGGCCCGGTGGTGGGCCCCGCGCAACAACTAGCAACTAGCGTCGATCCGATGCGCTTGGGCCTCACTCTGTGGGCGGACAGGGACGTGGCCGCCCTGGCCCGTCTGGCCGCCTGCGCCGAGCGCACCGGCTTCGACGATGTCTGGTGGCCCGACCACTACATGCACCGCGACGTCGGCGCCACCCTCACCGCCTGCGCCCTGGCCACCGAGCGGGTGAGGCTCGGCACCGCCGTCACCAGCCCGCTGCTGCGTCATCCGGCCGTCCTGGCCTCGCTGTTCGCCTCGCTGGCCGAGATCGCCCCCGGCCGCGTCGTCGCCGGCATCGGTCCCGGCGGCTGGGAGCTGCCTGCCCATCTCGGCATCAACGAGCCCAAGCCCCTCACCCTCACCCGCCACGCCGCCAGGGTCCTCGCCGATCTGCTAACCGGCCAGCCCACCACGGCCCCGCCCGACGCCACCCGCTTCCCGCTGACCGGCGCCCAGCTCGATTTCAAGCCCCCGCAGCCGGTGCCGCTGTATCTGGCCGCCCGGGGTCCGCGCATGATGTCGCTGGCCGGCGAGCTGGCCGACGGCCTGATTACCCACAGCCTGTCGCTGCCGTTCATCGAGCACGTGGTCGAGCGGGTCGAGCTCGGCGCCGCCACGTCCGCCGCCAGCTCCGCCGCGTCCGCCGCCAGCGCCGCCGCCAGTACCGCCGCGTCCGCTGCCAGCCCTGCCGCCGCGTC
This sequence comes from Candidatus Aldehydirespirator sp., assembly GCA_965219165.1. GTDB lineage: Bacteria > Actinomycetota > Acidimicrobiia > Acidimicrobiales > Aldehydirespiratoraceae > Aldehydirespirator. The sequence continues at coordinate 802,402 of CBDCMW010000002.1, forward strand.
CCACGACCGCCACGCCGGCAACCCCGCCACCACCCGCCGGGCTGGCGACTGCTCTATAGCGGTGTGGGTTGAGGTCTTCCTGCACGACGACCTCGCCCACGCCCGCAACGTGCTGCGTCCCCGCTGCAAGTACATGGTGGGCGGCGAGTTCGACCCGAGCATGATCCCGCTCTACGGGCTCGACCCCGCCGAGGTGATGCCGGTCCGTGAAGCGGTGAGGCGCGGCGATCCTGCCGCCCACGAGCTGATCACCGACGAGATGGTGGACGCCTTCTCGATCTGCGGGTCGGTTCAGCGGGCCGCCGACCGGATCGACGCCCTGCGCGCCGCCGGCGTGAGCGAGGTCATCTTGAGCTTCGGCCCCGGCATCAACGAGTCCGAGATCGCATCGGTGGGCGAGGCGATGCTGAGCTTCCTGGACCGCTAGGCCAAGTACGAATCGAAATTGGTGCCGATATTGGGCCTCCAGTGGCGGTTTCGTCCCCAATTTCGCTAGAGACGACGAGACGACACAAGGAGACACCCATGAAGGTGGCTGTTCTAGGTTCCGGTGGCGGGGCGCTCGCCGTGGCTGCTGACATGTCTCGCCACGGCCGTCACGCGGTCCTGGCCGACTTCGACGACTTCCGGGCCAACCTGGCGCCCGTCGAAGAGCGGGGCGGGGTGGTCGTGTCCGACGATTGGTACGGCGCCGCCACCCATCCCGCGGAGGTCGCCGACGACATCCCCCACGCTCTCGACGGCGCCGAGCTCGTCGTGGTGGTCGTCCCGTGCTTCGCCCACGACCGCTGGGTGGCCGCCATCGCCCCCCACGTCACCGCCGACCACACGGTGCTGTTCCTGGGCGAGGGCAGCGGCGCCATCGTGGCCCGCCGGGCGATCGATCCCCCGACCGTGATCGCCGAGGCCAACACCCTGCCCTTTCTGGCCCGCCCGACCGGCCCGGGCTCGGTCACGGCGTTCCGCAAGCACGGCGGGGTGCTGATCGCCGCTGTGCCGGCCACGCCCGCCGACACCGCCAGGGTGATGGACCTCGTCTCCGATGTGTGGCCCTATGTCTCTGCCACCGACACGGTGTGGAACACGGTGCTGGCCAACTACAACGCAATAGATCATGTAGCTGCAATGATCGCTAATGCGGGTACTCTCCAGAATCGCACTGGCGGAATGTTGTTGTGGGGCGAGGGGGCCACGCCTGCGGTGGTGAATGTGATCGAGAAGGTTGACGAGGAGCTGCTGGCCTTGCGCCGTGCTCTCAACTCGAAGGAGCCTCGCCGTTACCGGGACTTCCTGGTGGCTCAGGGCTTCGTCCCCGATCTCGGCCCCGACAGCACCTTGTTCGACACGGTGCGGGCCAGCAAGCTGGTGGTGTCGTACGCGCCGACCGGCGACGACGGCGGGCTCAACACCCGCTATGTCACTGAGGATGTGCCCTATGCGCTGGTGCTGGCGTCGTCGCTGGGCGCCGCCACCGGCGTGCCGACTCCGGTGGTCGACGGGCTGGTGGCGATCTCGTCGGCCATGCTGGGCCGGGACTTCCGAGCCGAGGGCCGCACGCTGGCCTCCCTGGGCCTCGACGGGCTGGACGTGACCGGCCTGGTCGGCTTCGCCCGCACCGGAGTGTTCCCGTGACCGGCGACGACCGCCCCGAAGACCCCGAAGACCCCGAGGCCTCCGAACCCCCCGAGGCGCCCGAGGCCCCCGAACCCCCTCGACTCTCCGAGGCCCCTCCGCTCTCCGCACCCCCCGAACCCCCCGAACCTCCTTCGCTCTCCGAGGCCCCCGAGGCGCCCGAACCTCCCGAAGACCCCGACGCGCCCCGCCGGCTCCGTCCTCGCCCCCGACCTCCCGACACCCCGCAGGGGCTGAACGTCCGGGTGATGGCCCCGCCGGTCGGCGCCATCACCAACGTCACCGCGCTGATCGGCCGCGACCTCGAGCCGCAGCGCTGCCACATATACATACGCGACGGCGTGATCGCCGCCATCTCCCCCGTGTCGGAGGACGCCACCCCGCTGGTCGCCGCCCCGCCGCCGCAGAGCGAGCTGCTCGAAGGGACCGAGCCGATCACCATCGACGGCGAGGACCTGATCGCTGTTCCCGGCATGGTCGACGTCCACGATCACTTCAGGGCGCTGGCTCCCGGCCTGCCCGTGGCCGAGGGCCTGCCCCTGGACGAGTTCCTGCGGGTCCAGTGGGCCACGCAGGCCCTAATGAGCATCGACGAGTACGAGGCGGGCGCCGCGCTGGGCTGCGTGCAGCGCCTCAAGTGCGGCATCACCGCCGTCGTCGACCACGCCTACACGTTCCACGAGCCCGGCCTGGACGAGGCGTGCATCGCCGCCTACGAGGGCTGCGGGATCCGCTGGGCCTACGCCCGGGGCATCATGACCCGCCCCTACGAGCCGGTGTGCGAGTCCTTCGAGCAGGCCGCCGACAACATCCGGGCCCTGCTGGAGCACACCGCCCTCACTCCCGAGCGCCTGTTCGTGGCCCCGGTGAGCATCCGCCAGGCCACTGTCGAGGAGTTCGCCCGCAGCGCGGCCCTCGCAGAGGAGCTCGGCGCCGGCACCTACACCCACGCCTCGGAGACCGAGGCCGAGCGGGCGGTGTGGCAGCAGGAGGCGGGGGCCTCGCCGATCGTGGCTCTCGACCGGGCCGGCTTCCTCACCGAGCGCACTGTGCTGGCCCATTGCGTGATCCTCGACGACGACGAGATCGATCTGCTGGCTCAGCGGGGCAGCCATGTGGCCCATTGCCCGTCCAACAACATGAGGCTGGCCAAGGGCGTGACCCGGGTGCCCGACCTGCTCGCGGCCGGGGTCAACGTGTGCCTGGGCGTCGACATGATGAACGACATGCATTCGGAGATGCGCGCCGAGATGTACATGCAGGCGCTGCATTCGGGCGACCCGGCGGTGCTGTCGGCCCTCGACGTGCTGCAGATGGCCACCTGGCGCGGCGCGGCGGCGGCTTTCCCGGCTGCGTCCGCTCCCGCCGACACGTTCGAGCGAGCCGCGGACGCCGCCCTGGTGCAACTGGGAGAGCTGTCGGAGGACTGCGCGGCCGACATCGTCCTGATTCCGGCCCGCTCGCTGCTGCTGGCCCCGCTGCTCGACCCGTTGCATGCCGTGGTCCATCAGGCTCATGGGCCGATGGTGCGCCATGTGCTGGTGGGGGGCCGCATGGTGGTGGCCGACGGCTCTTCTACTTTGGTGGACGAGGCCGAGCTCGTATTGGATGCCGAGAGGGCCTGCAACCGCTGGCTCGACGAGCTCGACCTGCCCGACGGGCCCGTCGGAGTGTGGTGCCCACCTCCTGTGGAGCCCCCTTCGCTGGTGGACTGGTGAGGCGGTGTGATCGGCCTGCACGCCATGCCTCCACGGGTAACTTTGTGCCCCGTGGAGGGTAGTTGCCCCGCCCGATTACTCCTAGTACGATGCCACAACGTGTTCGACGACGAGGCGCCGCTTTCTTGGCGCCGAGGCGGCGGTGTGAGCCGCTTGCCGAGGCTGGGATGTGATCGAGGATGATTGACCGCGTTGATCATCCCAGCGTGCTACACTCTGCGCCCGTCACGGGCCTGACCATCGTGGTAGGGTTCTCCGAACGTCCCAGACGAGTGATCGAAGGGGGTGCAGCCGTTGAATAGCGCGGATAGCGTGGTACAGGTTGCATCCCGGTCGGTCTGCTCGTACGAGGCGTACGAGTCCGTCCGGGCCGAACTTGCCACAGGTGGAAACCAGGTATAGAAAGGAGGGGCACATGCCCCATTTGAAGGGGCCTGTGCCCCAAGCACAAGCAAAGGAGGGGCCAATGCCCCAGCTAGTGAAGAAGCGGCGCTCGGGTTGGGCAGTGCTCGCCGTTGGCGCCTTGGTCGCTTCGATTCTCGCTGTCGGGGCCGGCTCGTTGTCGGCTCAGCCCGGCAGCACCATCACCGCTGCCAGTCCGAACCACGACCCGGATTTCGGTGCGGAGTGGTCTGCGTGTGTGGGCGCGGCTGGTTCCCATGACGCGATGTTCAGCGATGTGGGCGAGGACGACACCCACGTTGACGCGATCAACTGCATCGCCCACTACGGGGTCACCGTGGGCAAGGGCGACGGCACGTACGCACCCAGTGAGAACGTGTCTGCGTTCCAGATGCGGCTGTTCGTTCAGCGGGCCGCCGATCTGATGGGCGCCGACGGCGAAGCGGTTCTCGCAGACGTCGAGCTGTCCGACACCGTGACCAGGCTGGAGATGGCGCAACTGATGTTCGGGCTGGTCAACGACATCGACGACGACCTCCGGATCAGCCCCGCGGACGGCCAGATCGAGTTCTATAGCGACGACGCTAACGCGTGGGTTGTGGTGGACGACTTCTTTGCTGACGCGAAGGCTGAGGTGCCGATTGCTGATTCGCAGCTGATCGGCGCCACCTATGAGTTGGGCATCACCCGGGGCACCCGCGGCGACGGCACCCTGGTCAGCACTCCTAACAGCACGTTCGAGCCGTTTGCGAATGTGACTCGGGCGCAGATGGCCGCGTTCATCGCCCGGACGATGGATCATTCGAATCTGCGTCCTGCGGGTCTGGCCATCCAGCGCAACAGTCTCAGCAACACGATGGTTTCGTATCGCGACGCCGACTTCGGGCCGATCGAGGACGCCCGCATCGATGTGTTCTCGGCGCTCTATCCCGACGACGCCTTCGACGCCGACGACGGCGAGTGCGAGGGCCGGTTCGTGAAGGACGAGACCCCGAGCCACGATGTGTGCGCGATCGATGTCGGCGATCAGCTCACCGACGACGAGGGCAACGTGGAGTTCACGCTGGTGAGCGACGCCGATCCCATCGCGGCCGTCTGTCCCAGCGACGCTGAGGCTGTCCTCAAGTTCGAGACGGCTGCCGGCAGCGAGGGCCGCACGTTCTGGGCTTGGAACGGCGATCTCGGAGACGAGGTCTCTTCGGACAGCGACCTCAGCGAGTTGGAGGGCGTGGCCCGTCCGGTAGGCAAGGCTGGGCCTGACTATGCGCGGGTCTCCGGCGGTCTGCCCACCGGCGACGAGCTGGCCCAGATGGGCGAGACGGTCACCTTCACACTGCAGCTGTACTCCGACGTCAGAGACCGGGACGGTGCCAGTCTCGTCAACGATGTCACTGCTGGGCCTGACCGTTCCGCCAACCCGTACCACTTGAAGGTCGAGAAGTACTTCGTCGCAACAAACGACGGCACGGATTCCGACTTCGGCGACCTAGACACCGAAGTCAAGACCGGCACGGCCTCTACGGGTCTGTTCGCGGCAGCTCCCGGCGACTGGGACTTTGTCGCACTGGATGGGACCACTGAAGTCGCGACCGCGGATGCGAGGCCGGTCCAGACTCCGATGGACACGGTGGTGTTCCCCAACGGCGACGGCGAGTACTCCATCACGTTGACGCATCTGGATCTGAACGCCGCCCCCGCGGTGAACAACACCGATGTGGGCGTGACGTTCACGCTGACGCCGTTCCTCCTGGCGAACGACCTCATCAGCGCCAACCTGCTGACCGACATCGTCGTCAACAGGGGTACCAACAGCGCCGCGGTCATCCCGGCGCCTGGCTTTGATGTGGTGACGGGTTCCGTGATCTTCTCCGACGACGCTTCGGATCCGCACGCGGCCGCTGGAGAGTCGTCTGCGTACCGGATCCTTGCCGGCCGCACCGGCAACAGCGTGACCGTCACGGTGCTCGACCAGTACGGCGACGGGATGAGAAACGTCCACGTCAGCACCTACAGCGACCTGGACGTAATCACACCGACCATCACGGCCCCTGACCAGGTTGTCTACCCCGAGGAGGTCGACTACACCGTCCAGTCCAACGAGGACGCCAACGGAAACGACACAACTGGCGAGGACACCGCGGAATCGAGGCCGAGTGACTACGCCACGTTCGTTGCGCAGGACCTGACGGCGACTCCGCCCATTCCGGTCAACCGAATCGACATCAATCCGAGGGCGATTACCCGGATGCCTGTAGAAATTGGGCCGGACGATGTCGAGGGCTCGTTCAGGACTCGCCGCAACGGCTCCTACCGCATCGGTTACAGCTACATTGGCACCGAAGCCCAGACCGAGACGATCACACCGGAGAGCCTCGAGATCAGGTCCGCGGTGTTCAATGCCACTAATGACGACGTGGTGGAGACGGTCACCAGCGACCAGGAATTGGGCGCCGGCGTGAGCGTCTACTGGACCAAGACCGGTAACAGCGGCGCCTCCGCTGGTGGACGGGGTGGTAGTTCGGACTTCCTCCCGGTGCTAGTGCGCGACGTTCCCAACCTGACCATCGTGGCGAACGAGCCGGCCGCAGAGGCCGACGACAACGACAACCCGATGGCGTACTTCTATGACGAAGACGACACGTTCATCGTGGCTGGCGTCGGCGCCACCTTCGAGATGTTCGAAGAGGCCCTCAGCGCCACCTACAAGGCCGATGGGATCTACGTGGACTACGTCAGCTGGCAGAACTACGTGATCAGCCGTCCCGGCAGGGTGAACCGGACGATCTGGGAGCTCACCCTGAGCTGCACGGATCCGACCACGCTCTCGGTGAACACCGACGGCAATGCGTGGGAAGCAATTAGTTAGGTCGCTCCAGGTGAGCGAATAGACCACCAACCCCGAGGAGGCCCCGGCATTACGCCGGGGCCTCCCCGCGTCCTGGCACAGGTCGACGTCCTCGAACCTTGCCGCGGCTCGTGTGGCAGCGATCCGCTCGTCGACCAGGTCGCGACTTTTCTACGCGATCACAGGATGTGGGAGCTCAAGCTCAGCTGCGAGGAACCACCCACGACAGATCCCGTCGAATGATTGTCAGGTCGCTCCAGGCGAGCGCATAGACCACCAACCCCGAGGTAGGCCCCCAGCGCAACGCCGGGGCCTACCCGCGTCTGCGCCCCGGAGAACTCGCGCTCGAGGGTGTCGGTGTGGTGGAGCTGGTGCCCAGTCTGAGAGGTGTCCGCGCACCCAAGCGGCGTCGCCCCGTCCCGCCTGGCCTCTATCAAGGCCAGGCGGGGCGATTCCCCACGAGGAGGTCGCCCCCGGCTCCATTGCGGTCCCGGTAGAACCACAGGCCGTGTGCCGAACCCCGATTGGCCCGGTGCTTGGCGATCTCGGATCGCACGACCTCGCTACGAGCCAGAGGCAGCAGGTTGAGCAGTGCAGTGCGCCCGGCCAGCGACTGGCTACTGGAGCAGCGCGAGCTTCGGCGAGCCGGTGAGTACCCGAGAAGTCAACCATTCAAAGAGTTGACCTTGAATTGGCTAGAACTTGCTTCAGCAAGGCTGGCGATGAGGCCCAGACCACGTTGTCGCGTCAGCGGTACAGCAGGATCCCCGGGCTACCGATCCCCGACGCTGCTCGTCGCCGCGGCACACCCAACGACAGGCGGGCCGGCCAGCGAGTCGGCCAGCTAGTCGCAGGCGTCGACGAGCGGTTTGACGTGCTCCCTGTATCCGGTGATGGACAGCTCGCCGGCGATCTCGGAGGTGAACGATCTGTCGGGCCGCGAGTCGAACAGCCTCAAGAACAACACGTCGCTGGTGGCATCGTCGAGGGCGTCGAGGAACTCCTCCTCGTCATCGTCATCCACGACCAGGATGTTGTTGTCCTCGGAGACCTCGGCAAAGATCCGATTCGATTTCGTTTCGTTGCCGAAGTGGTAGTCAATCACGCCGTACTCACCGAAGAACCAGGAGCGGGCCCCATACCCGAAGGCCGAAACCTGGAGGTCGGACTCGTCGGCGGCCAGATTGTCGGTGCAGCGCACTGTCAGCGCCAGGCCCCTGGGACGCCACGGCACCTCGGTCTGGTCCTCCGAAGCACGGAACTCGATGTAGCGGCCGCCGGCTGACTCGCCCTCGATCTGCTCCCACCCGCCGCGGTTCTCGGCCCGGTGCAGGAAGACGGCCATCTGGCCTCGCGTCGTGGCCTGTTCGGGGCAGAAATCGGCGCCGTCGCCGCATCCCTTGGTGATGCCCGACCCGATCAGTCTGGCCACGTCCGCGGCGTACCACGCGTCGGAGGCAACGTCGCCGAAGCCCGGGTCAGGTCCGTCGGGCAGCCGGTAGGCACGTGACAAGAACGCGGCCATCTGAGCGCGGGTCACGCTGCGGTTGGGACAGAACCCGCTGCCGTCGCCGCATCCCCCGGTGACTCCGAGCTCGGCCATGCGCTCGATGTACCGCGCATAGAAGCTGGACCCGTCCACGTCGTTGAACCTGGTCCGGGCCACCACGAACGGATTCCGGCCGTCGAGCACCCGCACCATCCACACTGCCATCGTCTTGCGGTCGATCGTCTCGTCGGGGCAGAACCCGTCGTCATCGCATTCGGTGCCCTCGAACACGCCCTCCTCAGCCAGTTCCGATACCGCATCCGAGAAGAAGGCGCCGTCGGGAACATCGTCGAACCCGTCCGTCTCCGCGGCTCCGTCGGTCTGCGCGGCCGCTACTCCGGCCGACACCAACGCGAGCGCCGCCACAGCGACAGAAACCACAGCAGCTAGCGATCCGGCGGGCGAGTGCCTCATTGTCAATTGCTCCCGTGTCGGCTGACGGCAAACCTACCACGGTCCCCAAGGCCCCTTCCCACCGAGTGGCGCCAACCCCCCTTCCCCTCGTCCCGTCCGGGGCGTGCCGGTCAGGCTGCTGGTCGAGCCGTCACAGTGGGGTTCGGCTACCGCTCAGATATGAGAATCTCCCATTCCGCGAAGTGGACTCGATTGACCGAGTCGCTGTCGTCGTCCACAATCCTGACCTCAAAATAGATCCTCCCGGGGTCGAACTCACCGAGCCTGTCTCCGACCTCGATGTTTTCCCGACATATGTAGGTCTCCTCGTTGTCGTAGCCAGACGTAGTGTCCTGTACGCAGAGCGCTTCTTTTCTGCCGTCTGAGTCCTCTACTGTAAGCGTTATGCGGTTGAACTCACCGAGGTTGCCGTCGTGCTCCAGCGTGAAAGTGACCCTGTACCTTCCAGCGGAAAGGCTGATCGACTCATCGGTTGATCCAAAGTCACTCAGCGTGTACTCGCCCGGGTCACCGTTGTCGTCGGAGTCGTCGGATCCATCGCTACCGCTGACGAACTTGTCGTGGTAACGCTTCAGGAACGTCACCATGTGCGCCCGGTTCAAGGTCTGCTCGGGACAGAAGTTGCGGCCGTCGCCGCAGCCCAGGGTGATCCTGTTGTCTACGGCCCAGTTGACCGCGTCGTAGGCATAGTGGTCCCGCGGCACGTCGCCGAACCGCTGGCCGGGCTGTGCGGCCACGGTGCCGACGATTGCCATTGAGGCCACGACGGCCGTCACCGCGGCGATGGCCAGAGCTGTGCGAAGACGGCCCCTACCGTGCTTGTCATTGCGGCGCTCGAACATGGTTGCTCCCTTCAGCCGAGAACCCCAGGCCCACCAGGACTAATCGACCAGTGACGGCTGGGGAATCGATCCGGATCGTTCCGCCTTCATGACTACACGCTAGCAAGCGGCAGGGATGCGGCTCACGATCTATGGGGATGGTACCTCGCCGATCAGGTCGCCCGGAGCGTGAGGAGGCCCCGGCTGTGCGCCGGGGCCTCCTCGGGGTTGGTGGTCTATGTCGCCCTAGAGCGACCTGTCAATTAGTCGTCGCAGTTGAGCGTGAGCTCCCAGACCGCCCGGTCCCTGGGTCGGTCGAACTCGTAGCTCTCCCACTGGACCTGAGCCGGATTGCCGTCAGCGAGGGCTTCCTCGAACATCTCGAACGTGGCGCCAATGCCGCCGACGATGAAGGTGTCTTCCTCGTCGTAGTAGTACACCATCGGAGTGAGTTCGTCCGCTTGGAGGTCGTCACCGACGCGGTTGCCGTTGGGGTCGCTCTCGTCGACAACGATCGCCCTGCTGTCCACGTCCGCTACGAGGACGTCTAGCAGGTCGACGGTGTTGTCGTCGTCGTGGTCCGATTCGACGGAGGTGCCTGTGTTGGCCCAGAAGACCTGCAGGACAGATCCAGGAATCGCATCACGGGCAGCCTCGAGTTCGAAGTCGTCCTCAGTGGCGGTGGTTTCTGGATTGTCACCCAGCACCGCAGCTACCGCAGCGACGCTCGGCGTGATCTCCTCGACCACGGGCTCATCGTCGGTGTAGTTGTAGCCGATGCGATAGGTGCCGTTGCGCCGAGTGTCGAACGTGCCGGACACGTCGTCGCCAGACTCACCGTCTGTGCCGTTGTCGTCGCCATCCTCGTTGTCCTGGACGGTGACGTCCACTTCCTCGGGATAGCGGGCATTGTCGTCGTCCGCGTCGGCGGCGTCCAAGGTACTGGTGACGGTGATGCCGGCATTCCGGAACCCGTCGCCGTACTGGTCGGTGACCGACACTGTGACGCTGTTGGCCGTCGAGCCGGCACGAGCGATCCGGTACGTGGTGGTGGACTCGCCACTGACGCTCGCGATCCTCGGATCGTCATCAGAGAAGATGGACCAGAGGACCGCCGACCTACCAGAGACAATGCCATGGTTGGTGTCGCCGTCAACATCGACATCGCCAACTGCGTTCAGCAGGTTGCCATCGATGTCGTCGTTGCCATCGAACGGTGTAATCGTGGCCCGCGCTCCGACATCCAGATCGTCCCGCTCAGTGGTGCCGTCAGGATTGGTCAGGTTGACAGTGAACTCACCATCAGCGTTGGGGAACATCAGCGAGTCGAACGGCGTCTGGAAGGGCGTACCAGCCGCTACGCCACCTAGCGCTGAGGTGTCGAGATAGACGTAGCCGACTGTGAAGTCGGTAGCCGGGTTAGTCCCATCAGCGCCCGCGTCCGCATTGATGAAGAACTTCTGGATCCTCACGTGGTACGGGTTCCTCGAACGGTCAGGCCCGATGGCGTCGTCGCCGTCCGTCTGGAGCTGGGCGGTGAAGGTGACCGTCTCGCCCATCTTGGCGATCTCGTCAGAAGTGGGCAAGCCACCCGAGACGTCCAGGTGGTCCGCGGGATCCGCGCCCACCGGCCGGTCGACCGCTTCGAGCTCAGCGCGCACGGTGTCCTCGTCGAGCTCATCGCCGAGGCTGCCGGTCCAAGCCCAGAACGTGCGCTCGTCGGGGGAGCCAGTAGCCGTCTCGAACTCGAACTCGCCGCCACCAACGCACTCGGCGGTGATGGGATCGGCGTCACTGTCAAGCTCGAAGGTGACGTTGCCATCGTCGTCGGTGAGCCCGTCGCCGATGTCAATCTCGCAGGCGTCGAAGCTCGGCGTCTCGTCCTTCACGAACCGGGACTCGCACTCACCGTCGTCCTCGTCGAAGGCGTCGTCGGGATAGAGCGTCGAGAAGACGTCGATACGGGCGTCCTCGATCGGAGCGAAGTCAGCATCGCGGTACGAAACCTGAGTCTCCTCATTGTTGTTCCGCTGGATGGCCAAGCCCTCGGGACGCACATTGGAGTGATCCATCGCACGGGTGAGGAACGAAGCCATCTGGGCCCTGGTCACCGGATCCGACGGCGCGAACGTGCTGTCAGGGGTGCTGACGTTGACGCTGGTGCCGCGGGTGATGCCCAACTCGTAGGTGGCGCCGATCAGGTCGGAATCAGCAATCGGAACCTCGGCCTTGGCGTCGGCGAAGAAGTCGTCCACGTCCTGCCAGTCGCCGTCGTCGTCTTGGACCTGGTAGTCGCCGTCGCGATTTATCCGGACATCGTCGCGGATGTCGTCGACCAGGGCGAACATCAGCTTGGCCATCTCGAGCCGTGTCACGGTGTCGGACAACTCGACGCCGTCGAGCGCCGCTTCGCCGTCCGCATCCATCAGATCGGCGGCCCGCTGCACGAACAGCCCCATCTGGAAGGCGCTCACGTGCTCGTCCGGCGCGTACGTGCCGTCGCCCTTGCCCACGGTGACCCCGTAGTAGGCGATGCAGTTGATGGCATCGGCATGGACATTGTCCTCGTCCACGTCGCTGAACATCGCGTCGTGGGAGCCAGCGGCACCGACGCAAGCAGACCATTCCGGAGTCAGGTCCGGATTGTGCGTGGTTGCCGCCGCCGGGCTGGCCCCGACAGCGAGAATGGAAGCGACCAAAGCGCCCACGGCGAGTACTGCCCAACCCGTGCGCCATATGAGCGGTTATATGTCTAGGTCGAAGGTGTTTTCTTGCGGTTCTTCAGGCGCGAATCGCCCTCACCCTTGCCCTCACCCTTGCCCTCATTCTTGTACCTGTGGAAGCTCGTGACCTCGATCTGCGGCGTTGGGTGCATGGTGACCGAACAACGGCTATTATCGCTACATCTAATACTTAGTCAATTGAGAATCTTGGCCGAGGGGCGTCCACAAGGGCGGGCTGGCTCCCCGTTTGGAAGACCCGCCAGCAGTCTCCCACGACCGGGCCGACCTCACTCACCCGGCGCGCCGTCCCTTGAGCGAGGGACAAGTCGGGGACATGGGCCGCCTATTTCCTGCGGGACGGGCCTTTCCTGCGGGACGAGCCGAACGGATCCGAACGCAGCCGGCCATTCTCCGAGCCTACAAGTATGCCAAATTCGTGTCGGCCGACACCGTCGCCGAAGGCGACTGCATCCACCGCACTCACCGGGAGCCGAACGGTGGGCAGTCTGACGGTTTCCTTCGTCCGAGCGGTCAACAAACCGGGCAGGTACTACGACCTGCACGGCCTGATGCTGCGGGTGGCACCCGGAGGGTCCAAGCAGTGGGTCTGGCGGGGCACCTTCCGAGGCCACCGCAAGGACATCGGGCTGGGAGGCGTGGCGTACACCACGCTGGCAGAGGCCCGCGACATCGCCTTCGAGTACCGCAAGCTGGCCAGAGCCGGCAAGGACCCCAGGTCGCTGAAGCGGGTCGACCCGGTCCCCACCTTCGCGGAGGCGGTCGAGCAAGTCATCGCAGTGCACCGTCCAGGCTGGAAAGAGACCGGCCGCTCCGAGGAGAACTGGCGGTCGTCGCTGGAGCGCTACACCTATCCCGCCATCGGGGCCACTCCTGTTGATCAGATCACCAGCGCCGACCTGGTGCAGGTGCTCCTGCCCGTCTGGCACACCAGGCCTGAGACCGCCCGCAAGCTCAAGACCCGCCTAGGAATGGTGATGCGCTGGTGCATCGCCGTGGGCTACCGCTCCGACGACCCCGCAGGCCCGGCGGTCTCCGCGGCGCTGCCTCGCCATACCGCCCCGACGCAGCACCTTGCCAGCCTGCCCCACACAGAGGTCGCGGCGGCGCTCGCCGAGCTCGAAGCATCCCCCCGAACGTGGCCGCCCACGATCGCGTGCCTGAGGTTCCTCGCGGCCACCGCTGCCCGCTCCGGCGAGGCCAGGTTCGCCACATGGACCGAAATCGACCTCCACGCCCGAACCTGGACGGTGCCGGCCCATCGCACCAAGACCAGCCGGGAGCATGTGGTGCCGTTGTCCACGGTGGCGATTTCCGTGCTGGACGTGGCCCACCGCTACTCGGGCGGCTCCGGGACGGTGTTCACCTCGCCAGCCGGTCGGGTGCTTAGCAACGGTGCAATGTCGAAGCTCACCCGGCCCTTAGGGTTCACGCCTCACGGGCTACGGGCCTCGTTCCGGTCGTGGGCAGCCGAGACCGGGGTTCCCCGAGAGGTCGCCGAGGCCGCGCTCGCGCACTCGGCCGGAGCGTTGGAGCGCGCCTACCAACGTTCCGACCTGCTCGACGCCCGCCGAGAGGTCATGGAAGCCTGGGGCCGCCACATCACATAGCAGGAGGCATCACCAGCCACCGAGGATCCCCCCGGCACCAATCGCGATGCCGGCTAGCCCGACGGGGCGGTCTGTGCCGCGTCGCTGGCTTCAAGCAGGGCGACGAGTCTCGCCAGCGTCACGGCGATCTCCTGCTGGTTCTCCTCCAGCTTGGTGAACCTGGCGTCGATGTCGTCTTCGAGCTTGGTGAATCGGGCGTCGATGTTCTTATCGAGCCTCGTGATCCTGTCCTCGAGCCTGGTCATCCTGTCGCTGGCCTCGTTGAAGTTGAACAGCATCAGACCTGCCATGAGGCCCACCAGCAGGATCGGAATGGCGGTCTCGTTGAACTTGGCCCATGAGGCTCCCACATAGCCGCGGCGCGGTGCGGCCAGGGCATCGTCGGAGGCTGGCGCCGTTGGTCGGGGGTCGGGTGATGGGGCCATTCGAGCAGATGGTTGAGCAGCAGCAGAGTCAGCGGATAAGGACACAGCAACCTCGTTCCAGTCGGGTGAGCAGACGGCAGAGCCGAGGCACACCGTAAACACCCGGTGGCGAGGTCGTTACCCAGCATACATCAACACTCACCGAAGTGCCAACAATAGGCCACGACTCCTCCTTACCAGCGGCGGTCGGAGGTCGTTACCCAGCATACATCAACACTCACCGAAGTGCCAGCTTGAGCAATCGCGAGCTGGCGCCCCAGTGAGTGCGCCGTTTCGGCTGGTTCGCTGTCATCAACGTTGCTGGCGGCCTCTCGGTGGTCGGGAGCGGGATCGTCGGAGGGCGGCTCGCCTGCGTCCCGCTGGCCGGGGTGGCGAAGCGTGAAACCCCCAGGCGTCAGCAAGTGGCCCTCCACCCTGGCCAGCCTCTCCCGGCTGTCCGAGACATCACGGCCCATGTGAGATCGGCGTGAAGCTGGCTAGCGGGACTCGGCTGCTTCGCTAGCCCGATGGAGTGGCCTCTGCCTCGTCGTGAGCTTCGAAGAGGGCAACGAGTCTCGCCAGCGTCAGGGCGATGTCGTGCTGGTTCTCCTCCAGCTTGGTGAACCTGGCGTCCACGGTGGCGAACCTGGCGTCGATCTCGTTATCCAGCTTGGTGAATCTGGCGTCGATGTCGTCTTCGAGCTTGGTGACGTCCCGCTGGCCGGGGTGGCGAAGCGTGAAACCCCCAGGCGTCAGAGTGGCCCTCCACCCTGGCCAGCCTCTCCCGGCTGTCCGAGACATCACGGCCCATGTGAGATCGGCGTGAAGCTGGCTACCTCGGCTGCTTCGGAGTGGCCTCTGCCTCGTCGTGAGCTTCGAAGAGGGCAACGTCTCGCCACCTGGCGTCGATCTCGTCTTCGAGCTTGGTGAACCTGGCGTCGATCTCGTCTTCGAGCTTGGTGAACCTGGCGTCCACGGCGGTGAATCTGGCGTCGATGTCGTCTTCGAGTCTGGTGATCCTGTCGCTGGTCTCGTCGAAGCTGAAGATCACCAGACCTACGATGACGGTCACGACCAGGCTCGGGATGACGTTGTCGCTGAACTTGGCCCATCCGGCTGCCATAAAGCCGCGGCGCGGCGCGGCCACGGCCTCGTCGGCGGCTGGTGCCGTTGGTCGGGAATCGGGTGCTGGGACCATTTGAGCAGGTGGTTGAGCGGCGGCAGAGTCAGCGGATGAGGACACAAGAACCTCGTTCGGGTCGGGTGAGCGGACGGCAGAGCCGAGGGCACACCGTTGACACCCGGTGGCAAGGTCGTGCCCCAGCATACATCAACAGGGGCTGAAGTGCAGAGCCCCTGCTCGCCGCTAGAACAGTCGGATCTTGGCCAGTGAGTGAGTCAGCGGAACGGATTCACCCGACGTCTCCGGCGGGACGTCCAGCTTCTGCTCGCCGTACAGCTTGAACCAGGCCTCCCCGCCTCGGGGATCGACGCTGATGAGCGCGTACGACGCCTCGGTGTACAGCGCGAGGCGGCGGAAGCGGTGGCCTTCTGCGGTCTCGCCGTCGTCCGCGGCACCGAGACGCAGCGCCCACGACACCAGCCGCGAGGGGTTGTACGTGACTGCGCTAGAGGTGAGCTGATAGACGCGGTTGCCGGCGTCATCGTCGAGAGAGAAGACCGCGGATGCGTGGACATCGCCGCTGAGCACCGCCACCTTGATGCCGCGCCCGGCCGCCCCGAACAGCGCTTCCATCAAAGCGGCCCGCTCGACGTCGTGGAGTTCGTGCTCCCAGGAGTCCCGCAGATCGTCGCCGAGGCCCCCCACATACTCGTCGGCGTGCACAACCGCGGCGCGTGTGTGCAACACGGGCACCGCGGAGACCACGAACAGGAACGGCGTCTGCTCGGGATCGAGACCGGCCGCCCAGCCAGCGAAGCGATCGAACTGCTCGCGGCCCAGGATGCGGTAGCTGTCGCGCTCGATGTCGCGATGGCCGCGCCCGTCGAGGACATAGAAGGCGCAGCCGCCGCGCCGGAACGAGTAGTCGAACTCGTCGCCCGCGGTCGGCGGGTTGTGGCTGTGCTGGTACTCGAAGTAGACCTGCTTTGCGACGCTGAACATCCGCTTGACCAGTTCCATGCCCTCCCCATAGGTGAGGCCCCGCTCCTCGTAGTCCGGCAGCATCTGTGCCAGGCCGTCCTGATCGTTCTCAGGGTCGAAGTAGTGAGATCCCCAGCCGTCGGCAATCTCGTGGTCGTCCCAGATCATGTAGCTGGGGAAGCTGTCGAACACTCGTTGCAGGCTGTCGAAGCCCCAGTAGCCGCGGTAGATGTCGCGATACCAGCTGAGCAGGGCATCGCGTTCAGGCAGCAGCGTCCCGTCGTGCTTGCGTATCCGGGCGTTGAGGTACTTCCAGATGTCCAGCGTGTCGACGCCGTCGGTGTAGGCCTGGTCGCCGCCGGCAATGACCAGGTCGACCTCGGAGCGGTGGCGCTGCAGCGTGGCGTCGAGGAAGTGCCACATCTGGAGGTTGGCGGTCTCGGTGCGCTTCCTGAACAGACCGTTTATCTCGTAGGGCATGTGGCACGACAACAGGGCGAACTGGAACGGTCGCCGCTCGCTCTCGGGAGGCGGAGTCCGGAAGCGCCGCAGCCGGTTGTGGCCGAGCATGACGCACTCCCGGTCATGCGAGTACAGCGCATAGCCGTAGACCGTGTCGGGCTCGAGTCCGTCCACATCCACGACATGGGTCGTGTCGGCGGCGTAGTCGTCGATCTCGAAGTCGTCGCGGCGCGCCGCACGCAGCACCGCAGAGACTTCTTGCACGGCCAGGGGCACAGTGCTCAGCGCGGCCATGAGGGAGGCCTCGCCCGCATGGGCGTCGAGGGTGCGGCCCTCGACATACAGGAACAGGCTGAAGCGGCCCGGCTGTCCGGTTCTCAGCCAGATGCGGGCGCTGTTCGGTGTGGAGTGCCCCACGATCGCCGCGATCCGCAAGCGCGGATTTGGCCATGGACGGTCAGTCTTGAAGACGAACGAGTCGGAAGAGTGCATAAGCGTAGTCGAATGTTTCGGCGGCAGCTGGTGCAGGTGAAGCGCAGTGTAGTGCCGGACACGAGGACGGTGCGCTGAACTACCGCAGCGGAAGCACGGTGTTGACCAGTGCGCCCCAGTTCCTCAGCGGCAGCTCGATCTGGGGACGCGGCAACGCACCGTAGTCGGCGACGCCGTGGTGGGCGATCCGCAGTTCCATGACCGCGGCGCGCATCTCAGTCAATGCGGCCGAAGCGAATGACGAACCGAGACCGTGGTTCTCGATGACTGGCCCCTGGCTGTCCTCCGCCGTACCGCCGAGCGCGGCGAGATGGGTGCACAGTGTCTGCAGGCACCTCATGGCGTCGGCGTCGGTGTACCGGGCGTCGAAACGGTCGTCGAGGCTGCGATGGAGCTCTGCGCACGCACCGACGCCATCGGCCGGGTGCTTCAGCAGCTGGCGGTACGTGTCGGGAGAGATCAGCCTCACCGTGACCAGCGCCGCCGCGAACCCTGCGATCTTGTCCGCGGCCAAGCGCCCCGAGTATCCCGTGGTGCCCGTCGACTCGCGGGCCACGCGCAGCAGTTGCGTCCCGAGCTCTGTGGCCCGCGCGACGTTGCGGTAGCTGCCGTAGGTGCAGAATGGGACCAACGCCAGAATCTCGCAGATCTGCCTGAAGGCGCCCGGGTCGATCCTCTTGGCCCAGCCGGCCGCGTCGAGGCCGTCGCCGACCATGCCGATGACGTGCCGGGCCAAGGCGTGCGGGAGCTGCAGCGACTGATTCACCGTGCTCTCCAAGTACGAAGTCGCCTCGTAGTGGTTCCCACGGGCCTGCCGGATGGCGTGCTCCAGGGCCTGCCGGTTGACGGCGAGCACGACGTACACCCCCGGAACATCGAACATCAAGTGAGCTTGTTCTACGAGCCGCACTGCGTAGTCCGGCTCGCAGCGGTCGACTTCGTCGACGAGCAGCACCAGCGGGCGGTCGTCGGTGAGCGCGGTGAGCTGTCGCTGGAACGATGCCAGGCGGTCTCTAGTCTGCTCCCATTGACTGCGACGACGGCCCAGCAGTCCCTTCAGGCTGACCAAGCCATAGGTCCTGCTGGCGATCAGCCCGTCCAAGGTCAACGCGAAATGGCGCGCCGCTTGCCGGGCACTGCGCCGCAGCCGGTATGTCCGCAACTCGCTGAGCGTCTCGGTGATGTTGTAGGTCAAGTCCAGCAGCGGGTTCTTCGTGTAGCTCTGGGTGTACGCATTGAATTCGAGCAGGCGCGGCGGGCGGGGCTCGTGCTGGCGCAATTCGGCCGCGCACATCTGCAGGAACATCGTCTTTCCCGATCCCCACTCCCCATCGACAAGGTGCAGGCTCGACCCCTCGCCGGCCATCAGCAGCGTGCAGAATTCCGTGGCGAGGCGACCTCGTTCGAAACGATCATCCACAGCCGTCACACCGACCGGCTCACGAGGCCGCTGTTGCCGAGCCGCCATGCCGCAAGCCTAAGCCGCTGAACGGGCAGGTGCCCCCAAGCCGCTGGGAATCCCGTGATCAGAACTGGGGAATCTCAGTGATCTGCGTCCCCCGGCCGGGATGGCGAAGCGTGAAACCCCCAGGCGCCAGCAGGTGGCCCTCCACCCTGGCCAGCCTCTCCCGGCTGTCCGAGACATCACGGCCCATGTGAGATCGGCGTGAAGCTGGCTAGCGGGACTCGGCTGCTTCGCTAGCCCGATGGAGTGGCCTCTGCCTCGTCGTGAGCTTCGAAGAGGGCAACGAGTCTCGCCAGCGTCAGGGCGATGTCGTGCTGGTTCTCCTCCAGCTTGGTGAACCTGGCGTCCACGGTGGCGAACCTGGCGTCGATCTCGTTATCCAGCTTGGTGAATCTGGCGTCGATGTCGTCTTCGAGCTTGGTGAACCTGGCGTCGATCTCGTCTTCGAGCTTGGTGAACCTGGCGTCGATCTCGTCTTCGAGCTTGGTGAACCTGGCGTCCACTGCGGTGAATCTGGCGTCGATGTCGTCTTCGAGTCTGGTGATCCTGTCGCTGGTCTCGTTGAAGCTGAAGATCACCAGGCCTACGATGACGGTCACGACCAAGCTCGGGATGGCGTTGTCGCTGAACTTGGCCCATCCGGCTGCCATAAAGCCGCGGCCGGCGCGGCGCGGCCACGGCCTCGTCGGCGGCTGGTGCCGTTGGTCGGGAATCGGGTGCTGGGACCATTTGAGCAGGTGGTTGAGCGGCGGCAGAGTCAGCGGATGAGGACACAAGAACCTCGTTCGGGTCGGGTGAGCGGACGGCAGAGCCGAGGGCACACCGTTGACACCCGGTGGCAAGGTCGTGCCCCAGCATACATCAACACGGGCTGAAGTGTCATCGCGATGAACGGATACGCAGCAGCGGTAACCGATTCTTGGGGACACGCTTGATGTTTCGACGTAGTGTCGCGGAGTCGGTCGTCGTGGGAGTGGGCCGGCGAGCGAACCGAAGGGGGAAGGTCGTGCGTGTGGAGTCTGGGCGGCGTGAGGTTGTTTGGCGCCCGGTTGCGGGCCGGTTGTCGGTCGTGGTGGCCGCGGTTCTTGTGGCTTCGATGATGGCTGCTGCGCCCGTGGTTGCCCAGGAGGATGGCGAGGGCGGGTTCTCGGATGTGACTGAGGGGGTGCACAAGCCTGCTATCGACGCGCTGGCTGCCCTGGGGGTGTTCGAGGGCACCGAGTGCGCGGAGGGGATGTTCTGCCCTGACGGCGAGATGAAGCGTTGGACGATGGGGGTGTGGCTGGTGCGCGTCCTCGATGACGAGGAGCCGGCCGCGGTGAGCGAGTCGAGCTTCGCGGATGTCGATTTTGAGAAGTGGTGGCTGGCTCATGTGGAGCGCCTGGCGGAGCTGGAGGTCACCAAGGGCTGCAGGACCACCGGGCCGCTGCGTTTCTGTCCGGACCAGTCGGTGCCCCGGGCGCAGATGGCGACGTTCCTGGTGCGAGCCTTCGATCTCGAGACGGCAGAGCCGGCCGGGTTCACCGATACTGCGGGCAACACCCATGAGGCCAACATCGATGCTGCGGCCGCGGCCCGGGTCACCGCGGGCTGCGCGACCGGCCCGCTGCGCTACTGCCCCGACCGGTCGGTGCCCCGGGCGCAGATGGCCACGTTCCTCGCCCGTGCCCTAGGGCTGGTGGAGTTGCCACCCCCAATCGAGGAGGAACCGGTGGCGTTTCCTGGTGCGGGTGTCAGTGTCACTGCGGGCCGGGCCAATTGGTCTTCGGGTTACTTCCAGGCGGAGCTGTACAAGCTGCTGCTAGAGGAGTTGGGCTACCGCGTGTCCGATCCTGCCGCTAGGGAGCTTGGCCCCAACAATGCGTATGTCGCCATGGCCCGCGGTGAGATCGACTACTGGCCCAACAGCTCGTATCCGGGCCACTTTGCGTGGCACCTAGCCGAGCTGCCCGACGGCTCGCTGGTCGAAGACCATGTGAGCATCGTGGGTGAGGAGTTGATCGCGGGCGCCCTCCAGGGCTTCCTGGTCACCAAGTCCTTCGCTGACGCCTACGGCGTGTACACCATGGACGAGCTCAACCGCAACGCCGCCGCGCTGGCTGCGTTCGACGCCACGGACGTGATCCCCGGCAACGGCGTGGCCGACATCTACGGCTGCCCCACGAACTGGACGTGCGACAACATCATCGAGAATCAGATCGCGTTCAGCGGCTGGGGCAACATCTCGCAGATCAAGGCCGGCTACGACGCGATGTTCGCCCAGGCGCTCGACAACGTCAACGAGGGCATCCCCATGGTGCTTTACACCTGGACCCCGACCGCGTACATCACCCAGCTCCGTCCCGGCGACAACGTCTACTGGATGGGCGTTGAGCGGATCCTTGATGACTCCAACCCGGCCAACCAGGAAGGCGGCGAGCTGCACAGTCAGCACAGCGCGGACGGTTCCGGCGGCTTTGCGTCCATCGGCGTGGACCAGTGCCCGTCGGCTGCCGACGAGCCGAGCGGCCGATGCAAGATCGGTTGGGTTGCTGCCGACATCCTGGTCACCGCCAACAACAACTTCCTGGCGGCCAACCCTGCGGCCAAGGCGCTGTTCGAGTCGGTCACGCTGTCGGTGATCGACGTGTCATTGGCCAACGTGGCCATGGGTGAGGGCAGGAGCCCCACCTACCTGGCCGCCCAGTGGATCGCCGACAACCGCGCCCTAGTCGACCCGTGGCTCGCTACCGCGAGAGCCGCGGGCCCAGCCCGCACGCCGGTCCCGGTCGAGGGGCCAGCCCCAGATGAGGGCGCAGAGGAGGAGACGGTTCGTCGTACGGACGTCGATGTAATCGCCGGCCGGGCCAATTGGTCGTCGGGTTACTTCCAGGCCGAGCTGTACAAGCTGCTGCTCGAGGAACTCGGCTACACCGTCTCTAATCCCGCCGAGATGGAGCTTGGGTCCAACAACGGCTACATCGCCATGGCCCGGGGTGAGATCGACTACTGGCCCAACAGCTGGTATCCGGGTCATCTGGCGTGGCTGGCGGGCCCGCTGCCCGACGGTTCGCTGGTGGGCGACCACCTGACCATCGTCGGCGAGGAGATGCTCGCGGGCGGCCTGCAGGGGTTCCTGGTCAACAAGTCCTTCGCCGACCAGTACGGCGTGTACACCATGGACGAACTCAACCGCAACGCCGCCGCGCTGGCCGCGTTCGACGCGACGGACCCCATTCCCGGCAACGGCGTGGCCGACATCTTCGGCTGCCCCCTGTTCTGGACTTGCGACAACATCATCGAGAACATGATCGCGTTCGGTGGCTGGGACAACATCGCGCAGATCAAGGCTGGCTACGACCCGATGTTTGCCCAGGCGCTCGACAACGTCAACGAGGGCATCCCGATGATCCTGTACACCTGGACCCCCACGGCGTACATCACCCAGCTGCGTCCAGGCGACAACGTCTACTGGATGGGCGTTGACGAGATCCTCGACGGCTCCAACCCGTCCAACCAGCAAGGCGGCCACCAGCACACCCAGCGCGGCGCGGACGGCACTGGCGGCTACGCGTCCATCGGCGCCGACCTGTGCCCGTCGGCTGCTGATGAGCCCAGCGGCAAGTGCAAGATCGGCTGGGTGGCTGCCGACATCCTGGTCACCGCCAACAGCGACTTCCTGGCGGCCAACCCCGCGGCCGAGGCGCTGTTCGAGGCGGTCAAGCTGTCGGTGATCGACGTGTCATTGGCCAACGTGGCCATGGGCTGGGGCAAGAGCCCCACCGATCTGGCCGCCCAGTGGATCGCCGACAACCGCGACCTGGTCGACGAGTGGATCACTGCCGCGAGAGCCGCGGCCTAACCCCACGAGAGGCCTGAGGTCTTCAACGCGGCGGCGAGCTCCTTAGCCGGAGTCCGCTACTTTGCTAGCCCGATGGGTTGGTCTGTGCCTCGTCGCTGGCTTCAAGCAGGGCGACGAGTCTCGCCAGCGTCACGGCGATGTCGTGCTGGTTCTCCTCCAGTTCCGTGAACCTGGCGTCGATCTCGTCTTCGAGTTTCGTGAACCTGGCGTCGACGGCCGCGAATCGGGCGTCGATGTCGGTTTCGAGCTTGGTGAACCTGGCGTCGATGTTCTTTTCGAGCTTGGTGAACCTGGCGTCGATGTTCTTTTCGAGCCTCGTGATCCTGTCCTCGAGCCTGGTCATCCTGTCGCTGGCCTCGTTGAAGTTGAACAGCATCAGACCTGCGATCAGGGCCACCAGCAGGATCGGAATGGCGGTCTCGTTGAACTTGGGCCATGAGAATCCCACGTAGCCGCGGCGCGGTGCGGCCAGGGCCTCGTCGGCGGCTGGTGCCGTTGGTCGGGAATCGGGTGCTGGGACCATTCGAGCAGGTGGTTGAGCGGTGGCAGAGTCAGCGGATGAGGACACAAGAACCTCGTTCGGGTCGGGTGAGCGGACGGCAGAGCCGAGGGCACACCGTTGACACCCGGTGGCAAGGTCGTGCCCCAGCATATATCAACAATGGCTGAAGTGTCAACACCAGGCCACGACCCCTCCGTGCCAGCGGCGGTCGGGTCGCTGCGATGCAATGTTGTTGACTGTTGGTATGTCACCGTACAGTCGGCTATAGTTGGTGCTACCGTCGCAAGCCGCGGTTCAAGGCTCGCCTCAAGCGTCCCGTTTCGGAACGGAGGCACCCACACCATGGACACGACCACTTTGGACTTCAACACCTTGACCCTGCTTGTGGCGATCATGGGCTCGACGCTCACGATCGTCAGCTTGATGTTGCGCCAGTTCAACCAGCTAGACACCAAGATCGGAAACCTGGACACCAGGGTTGCAGGCTTGGAGAACACGGTCACTGCCCTTGACACCAAGGTCGATGCACTGAACGGCAAGGGCGATGCACTGGACGGCAAGGTCGATGCTCTGGACGCCAAGTTCGATCGCATGGGCCGCGACGTCTCGGACGCACGGGAGAGGCTGGCCCGCATCGAGGGCCACCTGATGGCCCCCGAGGGCTTCCGTATGCGCGGCGTTCACCCTCCAGCGCCCGACCAGCCCTCCACCGAGAACCCCAACCCCGACCACCGCCAAGCCGGCTGACCCGGAGTCTTCGCCGAGGCAGCCGAACCGGGGTCGATCCCGAGATCCTCCGGCTCACCCATCGCGGGCGGCGACCAGGCCTACAGCGACGGAGTGGACACCCTCGGCATCATCACGCTCCCGGAACTTGCATGGGAACCCGGTTCTCCTTGATCAGGTCCCGGGTCTCGTGACAGTGTGAGCGTCTCCATGGCTGTCAGCCGGCCTCTCGGTGGTCGGGAGCGGGATCGCCGGAGGGCGGCTCGCCCGCGTCCCGCTGGCCGGGATGGCGAAGCGTGAAACCCTCAGGCGCCAGCAAGTGGCCCTCCACCCTGGCCAGCCTCTCCCGGCTGTCCGAGACATCACGGCCCATCACGTCGACCTTGCTTTCCAAGGCAGTCACCTTGGTGTCCAAGACAGCGATGTTGGTGCTTAGAGCGTTGATGCTCTCCTCGTGCCGGTTGAACTGCCGGAACATCAAGCTGACGATGGTGAGCGTCGAACCAATAGTCGAGCCCACAATCGCCACCAGCAGTGTCAAAGTGTTGAAGTCCAGCGTGCTCGTGTCCATGGTGCTCGTGCCTCTGTTCGGTGGGGGATGCGTGAGGCGAACCGAAACCGCGGCTTGCGACGGCAGCATCGACTCTAGCCGACTGCCCGGTGGAACACCAATGCATCATCGCATGCATCGAAAACGGCCGATATCGCTGAAGCGCAGTCAGCCAGCCCCGCGGCCGGGCCGTCAGTCGCGGGTCTTGACGATCACGACGGTGTGGGTGTCTCCGTGAGCGCGTCGATAGCGGGCTTGTGCACGGCCCCGGTCACATCCGAGAACCCGCCTAAGGCGGCGTCCAGGGCGTCAGCGTCCTGAGCGGCCGCCGCCGGGGCCAGACCCGCTAGGGCCACCACAGCCGCCACGGCCACAACCGCCAGACGTCCAACAACACCACGAGGAGCAGCCGAACCCCATCCGGCACTAGCACCCGCCATGGCGCTCCCTTCGTTCCGCCGGACCGATCGCTCAGCGATCAACCCAGCATCATGCCGACACTACCCAACGCCGATTGGCCGCAGCGCCGGCCGTCCGCGGTGTCTCGGATCGAGTGCGCGGTGGAACACCGACGATCCATTGCATGCATGGAAAGCAACGGATATGATCGGGGTTGCCTTCGCAAGCCGAGGTTCCGGCTCGCCTCAGAGCATCCCCAGGAACGGAGGCACACACCCGATGGAAGCTGACACTGTGGTCCTGATGATCACGATCGTGGGGTCGGTCCTCGGATCGTCCCTGACGACGATCCACCTGCTGCTCCGGCAGATGAACCACCTCGACGGCAGGATGAATGGCAGGATCGACGGCCTAGAGGAAAAGTTCACTGGCCAGATTGCAGCCCTCGACACCAAGTTCACTGGCCAGATTGCAGCCCTCGACACCAAGTTCACAGGCCAGATTGCAGCCCTCGACACCAAGTTCACAGGCCAGATTGCAGCCCTTGACACCAAGTTCACTGGCAAGTTCGACGCGATGGGCCGCGATATCTCGGACATCCGGGAGCGGCTTGCCAGGGTGGAGGGCCACCTGATGGCGCCCGAGGGTTTCACACTGCGAAGTCCCCGGCCTCCGGCGGCCGGCGAACCGCCCCCTGAGGATTCCGCTCCCGACCACCGCCGAGCCAGCTAGTCGCCGTTCGCTACTCCAGTGCCGGCCCCTTGCTGGCGGCGATCCTTGGCCGTCGCGGCGACCGCCCCGCCCCGCCCCGACGTTGCGGCGCAGGCTTCTTGCCTTGTCCGTTGCGGCGGCCGCCCCGCCCCGACGCTTGGGAGCAGGCTTCTTGCCTAGGCCGTTGCCGCGGTGGGCTCGGGTCGCACGGGGTCGATTCCGAGAAGCTCGTAGGTCGTCATCGGGTAGTAGGCGATGCCGCGCTGCTCGAACTTGGGGCCGGCGATGCCGCTGCGGTCCACCAGCGTCACCGCGGCCACCGTCTCGGCCCCGGTCTGCTCGACGATGTCGAGCGCCTTGAAGATCGACCCGCCCGTCGTCACCACATCGTCGACCAGCAGCACCGTGTCGCCGGGCCCGATCTGGGCGCCCTCGACCCATCGCCTGGTGCCTCGCTGCTTGGCCTCCTTGCGCACGAAGAACCAGCGGCAGTCGCTGACCGCCGCGATGCCCACAGCCAGCGCATCGGCGCCCATGGTGAGCCCGCCGACCGCATCGAAGCTGTGGCCGGCGCCGCCGACCGTCTCCACGATGGCCTCGCACGCCGTGCGCAGATGTCGCCACTCGGCCAGGGCCTCCTTGCCGTCGATGAAGTCCGACGACAACGCCCCCGACGCAAGCCGTATCGGCTCGTCGAGCTTGCGATGGCCGAGTTCTTGCAGGATCCCGAGGAGTTCTTGGCGCAGTGGAGATAGCAGGATCAGTCCTCCCTCATAGCGGGTCTCATACCGGGTGCCGACAAGCTAGAACCGGCCAGCCAGCCCCTGTTGGATGCCGTCCGAAGCATGGCGCCGCCACCATACAACCCCACAGCACAACGCCACAGCCGCCCGCGGGCTGCCGCCCGGCCGCGCGACGGCGGCCAAACCAGCCGCTCTTCCATCGAAGACATGCAGCACCAGTCAGACCCGTCGCGGACAAGTCGTATGAGGCGACGGTGTGCCGTGTGCCGGAGTCAGCCGGGCGTCGATCGTGACGGTGACATCGCAGTAGCAGGGCCGGTCGGGTCTGGCGTCGAGGGCCTGCCTCCACGCGGTGTCAAGCGGTCGAGTCATCTATCCGGTCCCGGGGCGCCGAGGCCGAGTGACCGGCCGGGCTGAGGAACGCTCTCCCGCCCCTGGTCGCGAACCAATCGACCGCCGGGACGGCGCCCTCCCCGACCACTTGGCCGTCGCTGAGCTCGACGACCCGGTCGCAGGTCTGGATCGTCTCGCCCCGGTGGGTGACGATGAGAACGATCCGATCGGAGGACAATCCGAGCAGTCGGTCGAGCAGCTGCGCCTCGCCGGCCGCATCGAGGTGGGTCGCAGGCTCGTCGAGGATGATCAGCGGGCTGTCACCGTACAGCAACCGGGCCAACGCCAACCGCTGCCACTGACCCCCCGAGAGGTCGGCGACGCCCCCGAAGCCCCCGCCCAGGACCGTGTCGAGGCCGTCGGGAAGACGCTCGATCACCTCGGACAGCCCGACGTCGGACAGTACCTGCCGGACGCGGGCCTCGTCGGATGCGTCGATGGTCGACCTCATGGTCACGCACTGGGCCACGGTCAGCCGGAACTGGGTCGGCGCCTGGAACAGCACCGAGCGCTCGATCGCATCGAGCCCGGTCGTCGACCCATCCTCCCACTTCAGCCCGACGCGCCCCGACGACGGGGGGATCAGCCCGCTGAGGATCTTCACCAGCGTCGTCTTGCCCGCCCCGTTGGCCCCTATCACGGCGGTCACACCGGGTCCGAGCTCCAGACTCACGTCCTGCAGCGCCGGCACGTCGGCGCCGGGGTAGGTGAAGCAGAGCCCGTCGATGGCAATGTGTTCGATGCGACCTGCCTCGTAGGAGCGGTCAGGCGGCGACGGCGGTCCGGGGGCCTCGAAAGTCTCGGTGTAGGTAAACAACCGTCGTGCGTAGTCGAGGTTGAGCAGACCACTGCCGATGCTGGACGCCAGGGTTTGGGACTGGGTGAAGATCAGGTAGGCACCCAGGAGGAGGGTGCCGCCTTCAGCCACCGAGAGCGTGTCTCGGGCTACCAGTCGGTCGATCGCGACGATCACCCCCATGACGACGAGGGCCCCGGCACCGGCAACCAGCAGCCGACGGAGCTCGATCGATCGGGTGACTGCGACCAACCGGTCGAGGTACCGACTCCCCAGGCGCTCGTACTCGGTCTCGATGATGTCGCTGTCGTTGACACGGAGGTCACGCTGCCACTGCGCGTCGATGCTCATCTGCGAGAGGTACTGCATCCGGAGCAAATCGGGTGACGCCCACGTCTGCAGATCCAGCAGCCGCCAACGGAGGCCGCGCTCGAGCCAGACGACGGGACCGATGAGGAGCAGGAATCCGAAGGAGATCGGCCACGAGAGATACATCATCGAGGCGAGCAGGACCAAGACCGTCAAGGCGCTCTGAGTGGTACGGATGGTGTTTTCCACGAGCTCGCCGGGTCGCAGCGCCGCCTCCCTGACGAGGAGGCCGTATTCCGACTGGAACCGGTTGTCCTCGAAGTCCTTGTAGGGCACCGAGCGAAGGCGTCGGAGGATCTCGGTGTTGATCCGGTAAGCCACCTTCTGGCGGAGCAGCGTGCCGGCCAGGCTCCGACCGCCCTGGAGGATGATCTGGGCCAGCAAGATCACGGCCAAGACGACGCCGAACGTGACCGACAACCTCTGATCCTCGCCGAAGCTCCGCAGCACCGCCCTGGCGATCCAGAAGACCACGCCGGTGATGGCGGCCGATCCCGCACCGGCGACGAACGCCACCAGCATCAAACGTCGATCGATGCTGCTCAGAAGCCGCAGGGTCTGACGTAAGGTAGCCAGCGCGGTCATGAGCCGGCGGCAGCCGGTCGTCCGTCGAGGTCCTTGCGGATCACGGCTACGGGGCAGGCATCGGAGTGGTGGCCGTTCCAGTAGGAGTGGCCGACCAGTCGGCCCTCGGCGGTGAACCCGGCCCGCTGATACAGATCGAGGGAACGGGACGCCTCAGCCGGCACGAAACTGCAGACCCTCGGACTGCACCGGTCATGGCTTCGG
This sequence comes from Candidatus Aldehydirespirator sp., assembly GCA_965219165.1. Lineage (GTDB taxonomy): Bacteria > Actinomycetota > Acidimicrobiia > Acidimicrobiales > Aldehydirespiratoraceae > Aldehydirespirator. Next base: position 830,880 of record CBDCMW010000002.1, read on the forward strand.
CCATTGCCGTACCCCGCGCATCGGCCGACAGGACCAGGGCGTTGTCTGCTTGGTCGCGGAGTCCGGCCAGGAAACCGGCATGCTCGTCGCTCAACGGCTCGAGCCGGATGCTCGACGCCTGGGCCGTCGGCCTACCGGTCCGCGCATGCACGGGAGCACTCTAGTCCTTCTCCTTCACGGTATGAGGGCCGTCTCGGGGGCCTGATCACCGAGGGGCCAAGCCCTCGGCGGTCGCTGGCTTGCCACTCGTCGTGGAGGTCGGCGAGGATCGCTCCGACGAGGCGGATGGCGGATGCTTCGTTTGCGCCGCATCCGGCACCGGGGGCTGCGGCCGCAGTGTCAGGCTTGCTCGCCGGGTGCTGCAGCACCGCCCCTCGCCCGCGTACTCCGGCCCCAGATCGGGCCCAGCCGGACGATTCGCAACCCTTCCATGCACTGTGACCTCTGCTTTTGTCGCGATGTCACAGGGGGGTATTAGTGTCCTTTGACATCGTTTCAAGATGAATCGTTCATGCGAATCGTTCATGCGAATCGTCATGGGACGGCTCGCCGAGGACAGCTCGGCCAGGAAATGCTCGCCTAAGGGAACACATGCGGATGATCACCATGTGGGACGACTTCAAGACCGCCGTACAGGCCATCGATCTGGCCGCTCTGGACCGGACCGGCCTCGGCGATCTCGCGGGGGAGATCGGTGCCACCCGTGCCGTGCTCGACGGTCTGGAGGCTCGGACCGCGGTCGAACTGCGACGACTCGGTGCCAGCGAGGCCAGCACCGCCGAGACGCTCCGCCGGCGCACCGGCTGCTCGGCCCGCGAGGCCAAGCACCGCACCCGTCGTGCCGAGACCCTCGAGAAGATGCCCAATGTCGCTGACGCGCTGTCGTCGGGGCGCCTCACTGGTGAGCACGCCTCCGCCTTGGCCCGAGCCGCCGCCGAGACCTCTCCCGAGGCGGTCGACCGTGATGCCGGTCTGCTGGCTGAGGCCGAATCCCTGCCCGCCGACGTAGCGTCCAGCAAGACCAGGGACTGGGTGAGGCGCCGTCAGACCGACGACGATCTCCAACGCCTGCACCAGTGGCAGCGTCGCAACCGGTCGTTGCTGTTCGCGGCCGGCGAGGGCGGGATGATCGCCGGGATCGCCAAGTTCGACCGGGTGTCGGGTGCGCAGTTCCAGAACCTGGTGGAGTCCCTGGCCGACCGGCTCTACCGGGCCGACGACGGCCGCGACAATCCTCACGCCCGCTCCCGAGCCCAGTGCCGCCACGACGCCCTCCTGACACTGGTGGGCATCGAGCCCTCGCTCGTGCCACACCCTCGAGGCGCCGACTCCGGCAGCCACACTCCCAACCCGGGCCCGGTCCCCGCCTCCAGCCCGATCCCCAGCCCAAACTCGCTCCCCGGCAGCCACACTGCCAACCCCGGCGGTGCGCCCAACGGCAAGCACGATTCCGGCCTGTTCGTTTCCCGCCAGGAGCCGCTGCCTCATCCCGGCGCAAGCCCTGTCCCCCGCTCTGGTAGCAGTCCCGGCTCCGGCTCGGGCCTCGTCCCCGGTTCTGGTAGCAGTCCCGGCTCCGGCTCGGGCCTCGTCCCCGGTTCTGGTAGCAGCCCCGGCTCCGGCTCGGGCCTCGTCCCCAGTTCCGGTAGCAGCCCCGGCTCCGGCTCGGGCCTCGTCCCCAGTTCCGGCAGCAGCCCCAACCTCAGCCCCCGCCCAAGTCCGGGATGCACGTGTGGGCGTGGGTTCGGTGCCAAGGCCCAGCTCTGCGTCGTGATGGACCTGACGTATCTAGCCACCAACGGCGAGAGCGGCCGCTGCGAGATCCCCGGCATCGGGGCCATCGCCCGCAACGAGTTGCAGCGCCTGGGCTGCGACGCAGAGATCTACGGCATCATCTTCGACGAGCACGGACTACCGCTACACCACAGCCGCAAGACCAGAACCGTGTCGCCACAGCAATGGCGGGTGCTGCTCGCTCGTGACAGGGGATGTGTGATCTGCGGTGCGAATCCGAGCTTGTGCCAGGCCCACCACGTCAAGTTCTGGTCGCTCGGCGGGCCCACCGACATCGACAACCTGGTGCTGCTGTGCCACGCCCACCACCGCTGGGTCCACGACAATGAGATCACCCTGCGACGAGGCCCCAACCGCTGGCATGCCTCGACCGGTCTGCCCCCGCCCCGCCAATCGATCAACTCCGCCCAGCCCCCGCCCCGCCAATCGATCAACTCCGCCCAGCCCCCGCCCCGCCAATCGATCAACTCGGCTCAACCCGCCTAGTGCCTCAAGCACACCCCTGGCGTCGGCCTAGCAGGGCTGGGGCCCGCCCATAGTTGGCCTGTCAGCATGAGTCCAGGGACGCACCCTGAGGGAATGCCTGTCGAGCGAGCCGATCTCCGGCTCGTGGTCGACAATCTGGGACCGATTGAGCACGCCAGCGTCGCGCTCAAGCCCCTCACCGTGCTGATCGGCCGGAACAACACCGGCAAGACCTACCTCGCCCAGGCCCTCTACGCCGCTCGCCGCGCCATCCACGATTCTCGCCGCAGTCTTCCGGAGCCGCTGACGACGCTGGAGCGGCGTGATCTAGTTGAATTGCTTCTAAAGAGAGCGTCGAGTGAATCCCACCTTCTCCGACGCCCATTGCAAGATGTTCAGCTACAGATAGCGGAATTGCCTCAAGACGCGCATGCCAAGGTCACGACATGGGTCCGTCAGGTGCTCAGCGATGTAGGCCAATCGCTGGAGGGGCAGTTGTGTGCGTCTTTCGCGGTCCCCTCCGCAGATGAACTACGGAGATGGGATCAGCCGAATTCCCTGTTGGTCGAGTTGCGCGGAGTCCAGCACGAAGGCAAGAGCGTCCGGCTCTTCGGTACGAGCGGTTCGTCAGTGTCCGATCTTGGCTTGGATGTGGACTTGGATGTGACGGTCACTCTTGACCCGTTCGACTATGACCCCGACTCGCTCACCGAGCGCCTAATGCATCCGTCCGACGATCGGGGTGAGAGGGCCGACTGGCTGAATCAACAGGTTTCTCGAGCGCTCATGTCGGCCACTTGGCGCGGGTATCTGAGCAGCGTGGGCCTTCGAGGTCGCGCCCACTACCTGCCCGCTGGCAGATCGGGCCTCTTGCACGCATGGACCGATGTCGTGAGGCTGAAGCTTGAACTCGACCGCGAGCAGTACGGCCTCTCAAGACTCCGCGAACCCGCTCTCGACGGCGTCGCGTTGGACTTCATCTCATCACTTGCCGGACTCCTGACCCACCGCCTCCGCCCTGGCAAGCACGGTTGGGCTTGGTGGCCGCGGACGCGACGAGATCCCATTGGGCCCGACTCCCTCAGTCTGCTCAGACAGGTCATGGACGGTGAGATCTACTCGGGAGCAGGCGACGACATGGTTCCCACGCTTGGCTATGAGCAGGGTGGACACCGCATCGCCATTCGTCGGGCGTCGTCCATGGTGGCAGACCTGGCTCCGCTGGCCATGTGGATCGACCGGATCGTGGAGCCGGGCGATCTGCTCATCATCGATGAACCCGAGTCGCATCTGCATCCAGAGGCGATCCGGCTTGTCGCTCGCGTTCTCGTCCGTCTGGTGGGCGAAGGAGTGAGCGTCGTTTGCGCCACGCACAGTGCCGTACTGATCCACGAGCTGTCGAACTGCCTGCTACTCGGCCAGCAGCAGAACCCCGCCACCCGGGATGACAAGGGCGGCTACGAGGTCAGCGACCGTCTGAGCCTGGACGACATTGCCGTGCACCGGTTCCACCGGCCGGACCCTGATGGGCCTGTCGAGGTCACGCAGGTGGATATCGAGCCCGACTGGGGCATCCCGGAGGACGAGTACGTTGACGTGGCCACCGAGCAGTCGGATGACACGTCACGCCTTATTGACAGCCTCACGTGATCAACGCCGAGAGCATCCGCGATGCTCATCGCGTATGTGGATGCTTCGCTCATGATCGCTTGGATGCATCAGATGATGGAGCGAGCCCGATCAGCCACCAAGGATGCCGACTCAGCATTCGAGGCCTTCGGCTTGCCATCGATTGCGACAAGTGTCGCGCCTACGGCCCCAACGAGGAACACCCCGACCTGTTGGTGCTCCGGGAGCGGGGCGGAGCCTGCGAATGGATTGTCATCGAGATCAAGCGAACGATGGATCGCGCGGCAAGATCACAGGTCGAAGTAGGATTGCAGACGCTCGCCGAGGATCCGCTCTTCGCGGACTATCGGAATTGCAAGGTGTATGCACTATTTGCATCCATACGCAGGGTGCGTGCTCAGGAGGGGAGCGTCTCCGGAAGCCGCTTCGTTCGCGAGGTCAACTCGTTGACGTCGGCGTGAAACGCTGCGGCAAGGGCACCGTCATCTAGCTTTGGGACGCAGGACTCGGTTTGGGCCAATTCAAGATTGGATTTTGAAATTGCCCAGTCGCGGCTACACGCTGCGCTCGGCCGCCGGGCTCAGCGACGTGACGGCCACGCCCGCCATCACCAGGCAGATTCCGGCCACCAACGCCGCGGTGACCGGCTCCGACAGCACCGTCATGGCCAGCGTGGCCGCCACCGCCGGCTCCAGCAGCCCCACCACAACCGCCACGCTCAGGCTGAGACGCTTCAGGCCGGCCCCCCACAGCGAATGGGCCAGCGTCACCGTCACCAACCCCAGATACACCACCGTCGAGGCGGACGCGGTCGAGGCGAACGCGGTGTCCAGCGAGCCCAGCGCCACCGGCAGCATCAAGATCGCGCCCGTGGTCATGATCGTGGCCATCGTGGTCAGCAACGGCAAGTCCCGCATCATCTGCTGGGCCGCGAACCCCTGGCATGGGATGCCGCAGCCGGCCAGCACCCCGAAGGCCACGCCGCTCCACACCACCTCCGCGGCGCCGCCCGACAGCAGCACCACACCGGCCAGCGCCACCGCCACCCCTGCCAGCCAGCGCCGGTCGGGACGCTGCCGGTACGCCATCCAGTCGATCACGCCGGCCACCAGCGGGCCCACACCGATCACCACCAGGGTCCCGACAGCCACACCGGTGCGGGCCGTCGCCTCGAAGAACGAGAGCTGGCTGGCCACCACCCCCAACCCCCCGAGCGCCACCCAGCGAGCGGGCAGCCGGTACCGCCACGGCGCCTGCCCCCGGCTCGTCGACACCAACAGCAGCCCGGCCGCTCCGATCACGCCCCGCCACGCCCCCGTAGCCACCGGGCTCACCGAGTCGGGCCCGAACTCGGCTGCGGTCCCGATGGTCCCGATCAGCGAGGTCGCCAGAGCGACCGCCCCCACCCCCCAGAACGTCGAGCCCCGAGCCCGGAGCGGATCATGGCCGATCAACGCACACCTCGAGCCACCCGGACCACAACAAGCTCAGATGGTATTGCGTCGCCTAGTCGGAGTCGCGCCGGTCGTTGCCTTCCGGGATGTCTGGCGCTGGCGGCGGTGCCACCCTCAAGTGTCCCTCTATGCGGCTCAGTCGTTCCCGGACACTGGTCAACCCCTCGCCCAACTTGCCGAGTTGATCGCCGAACTGGTCACCAAGCATCTCGATCTGGCGGGTGTTCTCGGCGCGCATTGCGTTGCTCTCACGATGCTGATTCCAGATCGACCCCACGATCAGAGCAGCCAACGTCACGAACATCCCCAAGGTCATGGTGTCGGCCGCCTCCATAGTTCGAGCCTAGCAAACCCGACAGCATGTCGCAACGCAAAAATTCATGACAACCATCAAGGATTCGTAGTTCGTCAGTCGCTCGACGCGCCATGCGCACTGGTTGGTCCAACACCCGAGCCTGCTACGTTGACACCCCGCATGGGTCAGAACCCCACGGCGCTGGCGCCGATGACCGACCGGCTGGTCCGGCCCGACTGGGTGCGGCGCATCAATCTCATGGCCGGCTCCGTCGGTGGACGGCCCCAGGACCTCGTTCCCATCGATGCGGCCGACCTCGTCGAGCGGGCCGTCGCCACCGTCGGCGGCCTGCCCGACGGCGACCTCGGCGATCCCCGCTGGCAGGAGCGATTCGAAGCTCTCGTCACCGCCGTGGACGCTGCCCCCATGCACGTCGTCGGCCGGTTGATGACCAAGCAGGAGCTGCTGCGCTCACTGCAGGCCCGGCTGCTGCTCACCGCCGCCATCGACGCCGCCCCCGAGATCACCCAGCGACCCGTGACCGCTCCGGTGATCATCACCGGACCGGCCCGGTCGGGCACCACCATCCTCTTCGAGCTGCTCGCCCTCGACCCCGGACTGCGGGCCCCCACCGCGGCCGAGGCCCTGCACCCGCTGCCACTCCCCGCCGCTGCCGGAGCCGCCGCGCCCACAGCCGGAGTTGCCGCGCCCACAGCCGGAGCCGTCGCGCCCACAGCCGGAGTTGCCGCGTCCACAGCCGGAGTTGCCGCGTCGACCGCTGCTGCGCCCACCGCTGCTGCGCCCACCGCTGCCTCGCCCACCGCCTCGCCCACCGTTGCCTCGCCCACCGTTGCCTCGCCCACCGCTGCCTCGCCTACCGCTGCCTCGCCCGCTACCAGCCCCGCCGCCCCCCTACCCGGGCCGGTCGTGCTCAGCGAGTGCGAGCAGGAGTTCTGGGCCGACGTCCAGCCCGAGTTCCAGGCCCTCCACGAACTCCGCTCCGACCTGCCCGTTGAGTGCGTCACCATCACCCAGGGCAGCTTCTGTGGCTTCCACTGGAACATGATCTCCTCCTTCGACAGCTGGATGCCCGACCCGGCGGTCAACTACGCCTACGAGCGGCAGTTCCTCCAGGTGCTCCAGCACGGCACCGGCCCCACCCGATGGGTGCTGAAGACGCCGGCCCATCTGATGCTGCTGCCCCTGCTGTTCGCCGAGTTCAACGACGCCTGGGTGGTGCAGACCCACCGCGACCCCGCCAAGACCATGCCTTCAACGGTCAGCACCACCGCCATGATCCAGTGGCTGCGCACCGACCACATCGACGTGGGCGGTGCAGCCCAGAACATCCTCGCCGTCTTCGCCGCCGGCCTCAACGGGTCGGTGCACATGCGGGAGTCCGGCATGGTCCCCGCCGAGCGGTTCGTGGACGTGCACTTCGCCGAGCTCATGACCGACCCGGTGGCCACCCTGCGGGCCGCCTACGCCCGCATGGGCCGCGACTTCACCGACGACCACGCCGCCGCCGTGCTCGACTACCTGGCCCGCAACCCCAAAGGCAAGTTCGGGGCGCACCGCTACCAGCCCGAGGACTGGGGCTACACCGCCGAGTCCCTGCGGCAGGCCATGGCCCCCTACATAGACCACTTCGGCGTATCCCGTGAGGGCTGATTCGTTCCCACCCCACCGGCCCCGCCTGTGAGGGCTGACCCGTTCCCACCCGTTCTGGGTGCGAGTTTTGGTCCCTCAGGGACTAATTCGTCCACCAATTTCGCCGGAGGTGCCGTACATGGACACTGAGTCCCGCCGGGCCCTGCACGAGCTGCTCGAAACACTGCGCGAGGTCGACGAGCGCTGGGCGTCCCCCGAGTGGAACCTCCACAGCGCCGACGACATCGTGGGCGCCCACCGGGCCCTCATGCACTACCTGCAATGGGGTCTGGTCGGGCTGTTCGAGCGCAACCCGGCCGCCCCCCGGTTCCATCGCATCGTCGACCCCGACCGCAAGCTGCTGGGCGACAACCCCGACGCCATCTACTTCGACGCCCCCGTCTCCACCGGCCACACCTACCGGGTCACGGGCGAGACCAAGGGCGCGGCCTACGTGTCGATCACCGTGGAGTCCGGCGCCGCCTGGGGGTCGATGGACAACCAGGTGGTGGGGGTGCTCAACGACACCTCGTTCGACATCGACGCCGAGGGCCGCTTCGAGATCCTCCTCGGCGGCGAGCCCCAGGACCGCAACTGGCTGGCCCTGCCGTCCGAGTCGGGTTCGATCAGCACCCGCCACTACTTCGAGGACGCCACCCACGCCGCTGCCGATCCGGCCCGGGTCCCGGCCATGCGCATCGAAGTGGTGCCCGGAGGCGGCGACCACGACGGCGACGCCACCCACGCGGCTGCCGATCCGGCCCGGGTCCCGGCCATGCGCATCGAGGTCATCGGGGATTCCCCAACCCCGCCGCCCCGCCCGTCGGACGCCTCCGTGGCCGCCGGCATCCGCAGGGTCGCAGGCCTGGTGCGCGAGCTAACCGTGGACCGCCCGCCGACGGGCCAGTCCCAGCCCCGCTCGTGGATCTCCAGGGTGCCGAACGAGTTCCCGCCCCCCGGCAAACCCGGCGACCTGGGCCTGGCCGCCTTCGACGCCGCCTACGCCATGGCGCCATTCCTGCTCGGCCCCGACGAGGCTCTGGTCATCCGGGCCCGCTGGCCGCAGTGCCGCTACGCCAACGTGTGCCTGTGGAACCGCCACCTGCAGTCCCTCGACTACGCGTCGAGGCCGATCTCGCTCAACCGCACCCAGACCACCGCCGACCCCGACGGCCGCTTCACCGCGGTCATCTCCCACACCGACCCCGGAGTCCCCAACTGGCTCGACACCGAGGGCAGGCCCTTCGGCATCGTCTACTGGCGCTTCATGCTCCCCGAAGGCGAGATAGAGACCCCCCAAGCCGAGCTGGTCCCCCTCGCAGAGCTCCCATCACAACTCTGATATATTTTCATATAATCTTAAGTTGTCATGCTCCGGCGGATGAGCTAGGGTCGGGTCATGGACTCAATCTCGTCGGTAGGGGAGGGCCTGATTGACGAAGGCCTGCGTATGAAGGCACACCCCGGCATCGTGTTCCGTAGCGGGCCCAGCGGTCGTCGCGCCGGACTGGCGGCCGGGCCCGACGTGTGGGAGGTCGTTGGACTTCTGCGAGGCCTGCGGGGCAGCGTTGAGGAACGAGTGGCCGTCGCGGCGGCCCAGCTCGGCCTCACCGACGCGCAAGTCCGCACGACGAGCCGGTACTACGCCGAATTCACCGACGAGATCGACGCTGAGACCGCGCGCAACGATGACATTGCCGACCGCGAGTTGGCCGCCTGGGAGAACGAGCGCAGACTGCTGTCGGGGTGAAGCTCCTCCTCGATGAGATGCACGCCCCCACTGTCGCTGGCCGGCTGCGTTACCGCGGCCACGACGCCATCGCCGTCAAGGAGCGCGCCGACCTGATCGGGCTGACCGATGAGGTTCTGCTGCGGGCCGCAACCACCGATGGGCGATCGATCGTCACCGAGAACGTCAAGGACTTCGCCGCGCTCCACCGCAGCATCTCTGCCGCAGGGCACCAGCACTCGGGGCTGATCTTCACCGTCCTCGCCGGTTCCCTCGCTCGGCCGGCAACCATGCGAGCGTGCTGGCCGATTCGCTTGCGCTCTTCCTGGACGAGCACGGCGCCATGCTCGACGAAGTCGAGTCGTTCGTCTGGTGGCTAGAGCCAGCGGACCGGGCAGACCGGTGAGCCGAGCGAGTGCCCAAGCCGGACGACCGTCGAGGTAGTACGTTCAGGCCACATCACGAGTCGCGTCAAGAGCCGCACACGAGTCAACATCACGAGTCAACATCACGAGTCAACATCACGAGTCAACATCACGAGTCAACATCATGAGATCGCCGGAGGCTGATGTCCCTTGAAGGCAGACACCGCGTACTACGACCTCGGGTCCTTCACCTGGCCAGTCACGACGCAGGATCCCGACGCCCAACTGTGGTTCGACCGGGGGATGGCGTGGTGCTACGGCTACAACCACGAGGAGGCCATCGTCTGCTTCGAGCGGGCACTGGAGCACGACCCCGACCTCGCCATGGCCCACTGGGGAATCGCCTACGCCGTCGGCCCCAACTACAACAAGCCCTGGGAAGCCTTCGACGACGACGACAAGCTCCACTCGCTAGAGCGCGCCCTCACCGCATCCGCGGCCGCCGCCGACGCCGCGGCTGCCGGTGCCAGCGATGTCGAGCAGGCCCTGATCGTCGCACTGGCCAAGCGCTACCCCTCCAGCCCCGAAGAAGAGGACTTCGGGCCCTGGAACGACGCCTACGCCGACGCCATGCGCGCCGTCCACCAGGCCCACCGCGATGACCTCGGCGTCTGCGCTCTGTTCGCCGAGGCCATCATGAACCGGACCCCCTGGGAGCTGTGGGACCTAGTCACCGGCGAACCCGCCGAGGGCGCCAGCACCACCGAGGCGATCGACGTCCTCGAGACCGCCTTCACCGAGCTCGACGCCAAGGGCGCCAACCACCATCCCGGCCTGCTGCACATGTACATCCATCTCATGGAGATGTCGCCGCATCCGGAGCGGGCGCTGACGGCCGGCGACACGCTCGTCGATCTCGTCCCCGACGCCGGGCACCTGGTCCACATGCCGACCCACATCGACGTCCTCTGCGGCCACTACCAGAACGTCGTGGCCCGCAACTCCGCCGCCGTCGTCGCCGACCGCCGGTTCCTGCAGCGGGAGGGCCCGATGAACTTCTACACCACCTACCGCTGCCACAACTATCACTTCAAGGTCTACGGGGCGATGTTCCTCGGCCAGTACGGCCCGGCCATGGCCGCGGCCACCGAGATGATCCAAACCCTGCCCGGCGATCTCCTCCGCACCGGCTTGCGGCCGATGGCCGACCGGCTCGAGGGGTTCGTGCCGGTCAAGCAGCACGTGCTGATCCGCTTCGGGAAGTGGCAGGAGATCCTCGACCAGGCCTTCCCCGACGACCAGGAGCTCTACTGCGTCACGACGGCCATGATGCACTACGCCCGGACGGTGGCGTACGCCTCCACCGGCCAGGTCGACACCGCCGAGCAGGAGAGCGAGGCGTTCATGGCGGCGCGGGACCGGGTCCCCGAGAGCCGGATGCTGTTCAACAACACCTGCCTCGACATCCTGGACGTCGCCGAGGCCATGATGACGGGCGAGGTCGAGTACCGGCGGGGCAACTTCGACGCCGCCTTCGAGCATCTCAATCGAGCGGTCGAGCTCGACGACAACCTGCCCTACGACGAGCCGTGGGGCTGGATGCAGCCCACCCGCCATGCCCTGGGCGCACTGCTGATGGAGCGGGGCCGCGTCGCCGAGGCCGAGGCCGCCTACCGGGCCGATCTCGGTCTGGACGGCCAGCTGCGGCGGGCCTGCTGGCATCCGGACAACGTCTGGAGCCTGCACGGACTGCACGAGTGCCTGACCCGCCGCGGCGAGACCGTCGAGGCCAACCACATCAAGCAGCGACTCGATGTCGCCGTGGCCCGAGCCGACGTGCCCATCGAGGCATCATGCTTCTGCCGCCTGGAGCCCGCCGCCTGAGCCCGCCGCCTGAGCCCGCCGCCTAGCCGTCTCGTTGGTGCTCCTCAGTCCCGGGCCAGGCGGGTAAGGAGCATCACGACCGCGAAGCCCACTACGGCCGCGACGGTGGGGGCCGCCCACTCCTGCGCGCCGGGCCAGGCCAGGCCGGTGCCCGACACGATCTCGTCCTGGTGGCGGCTGGTCACGCCCACACCGTTGGGCCAGGGCCACAGCACCCTCAGCGACCCGGCCATCAGCCCGACCAGCACCGCCATCACCGGGTTGCGGGCCAGATCCAGCAGCCGGCCCAACACCGACGAGAACAGGGCCAGCCCCACCGCCGCCCCCGCCGCGAACACCACCGCATCCAGATAGCGCACGTCGGTGACGATGCTGATCACCGCCCCGTACATGCCCAGCATCAACAGCAGGAACGCCCCGCTGATGCCGGGCAGGATCATGGCGCACACCGCCACCGCCCCCGCCCCGGCCAGCACCGGCAGCGACGGGTCGGCCACCGGACCGGATTGCAGTCCCAGCAGCGCGAACGTGGCCGCCGCCGACATCGCCATCACCACGGTCTGGCCCGCGCCCCGCCACTCGAACAGCCGGCACGCCGACACCGCCGAGGCGACCACCAGCCCGCAGAACAGGCCCGCCATCGTCTCCGGACGCTCCTCGAGCTGGGTCTCGATCACTGAGGCCAGCAGCGCGATCGTGCCCAGGATCCCGGCCAGCAGCGGCACCACCAGCCACCAGTCCGCCTCGGTCAGACGCCGCCTGGCACCGCGCCAGTCGCCCCGCAGCAGCGTCCCGGCCGCGCCCGCCGCAGCCCGGATGGTCCCCAGCAGCCGCTCATAGATTCCGAGCACCACCGCGATGGTGCCGCCCGACACGCCCGGCACCACATCGGCCGCGCCCATGGCCACCCCCCGGGCCACGCCGACAACCAGCCGCCGTCCCCAGCCCCAGCCCGTCTCCCGCCCGTTCATCCAGCCCGTCTCCCGCCTGCTCATTCAGCCCGTCTCCCGCCCGCTCATTCAGCCCGTCTCCCGCCCGCTCATTCAGCCCGTCTCCCGCCTGCTCATTCAGCCCGTCTCCCGCCTGCTCATTCAGCCCGTCTCCCGCCCGCTCATTCCCGAAATTCTTGTTGTAAAGGACGTATGACGCCCACAGCTACAAGAATTTGCCGCCACGGACCGGCCACGAGCCCTCTCGACCCTCGCCGCCGGCTCGCCTGCACTCAGTCAGGCCTGGGAGGCGAGGCGGCGGTTCTTGACCTTGGCCTTCAGGTAGTCCCGGTTCAGCACCGCGATGAAGTCGAGGCTGATCTCCTTGGGACAAGCCTCGGTGCACTCGCCGTGGTTGGTGCACGACCCGAAGAACGACTCCATCGTCTCCACCATCGCCTCGGCCCGGCGCCACCGCTCGGGCTGGCCCTGGGGCAGCACGTTGAGATGGCCGAGCTTGGCTGCCGTGAACAGCTGGGCCGCCGAGTTGGGACAGGCCGCCACGCACGCCCCGCACCCGATGCAGGCCGCGGCGTCCATGGCGAATTCGGCCACATCCTTGGGGACCGGGATCTCGTTGGCGTCGGGGGCGGTGCCGGTGGGCGCCGAGATGTAGCCGCCCGACTCGACGATCCGGTCGAAGGCCCGCCGGTCCACCATCAGGTCCTTCACCACCGGGAACGACGCCGCCCGGAACGGCTCGATCACGATCTGGTCCCCGTCGTTGAACTTGCGCATGTGCAGCTGGCAGGTGGCGGTGGCCTTCTCGGGGCCATGCGGCCTGCCGTTGATCATCACACCGCACGTGCCGCAGATGCCCTCCCGGCAGTCGTGGGCGAAAACCACCGGCTCCACGTCGCCGTCGATGAGACGCTCGTTGACGATGTCGAGCATCTCCAGGAACGAGGCGTCCACCGGGATGTCGTGGGCGTCGACATCCAGGAACGCCCCCGGGGCATCCGGCCCCGCCTGGCGCCAGATCCGCAGCCTCAGCCGCAAAGTGGCCCTGTGGCCATTGCCGTCGCCATTGCCATTGCCCGAACCAGCGCTCACTTGTAGCTCCTCTGGGTGAGCTTCACGTTCTCGAACTCGAGCGGCTCCTTGATCAGCGCCTGCGGCCGGTCCGGACCCTGCCAGTCCCACGCAGCCACATAGGCGAAGTTCTCGTCGTCGCGCAGGGCCTCGCCCTCGGGAGTCTGGTGCTCCTCCCGGTAATGCCCGCCGCAGGACTCCTCGCGGTGCAGGGCGTCGCGCACCTTCAACTCGGCCAGCTCCATGAAGTCGTCCACCCGGTTGACCTGCTCCAGCGACTGGTTGGTGGTATCGGCCGAGCCCAGCACCTTCACGTTGGTGCGGAACTCCTCCCGCAGCGCCGGTATCTCGCTCAGCGCCTTCTCCAGGCCGGTGCGATTGCGGGCCATGCCGCAGTACTCCCACACGATCTTGCCCAGCTCCCGGTGGTAGTAGTCCACCGACTTGGTGCCCCGCACCGCCAGCCAGCCCTGCGTCCGGTCGTCCACCTCGGCCACCGCCGCCGCGAACGCGGGGTCATCGGTCGGCACCGGCGCCGACCCCAGCTTCGGAGCGAGATGGTCGCCGATCGTGTACGGCAGCACGAAGTACCCGTCGGCCAGGCCCTGCATCAGCGCGGAGGCCCCCAGCCGGTTGGCCCCGTGGTCCGAGAAGTTGCACTCGCCCAGCGCATAGAGGCCACCAACGTTGGTCATCAGGTTGTAGTCCACCCACAGCCCGCCCATGGTGTAGTGGGTGGCCGGGTAGATGCGCATGGGCGAGCGGTAGGGGTCCTCGCCGGTGATGCGCTCGTACATGTCGAACAGGTTCCCGTACTTCTCCCGCACCACATGCTCGCCGTCGCGGGCGATCACATCGGCGAAGTCCAGGTACACGCCGTTGCGCCGCGGCCCCACGCCCAGCCCCCGGTCCACCACCGTCTTGGCGTTGCGAGACGCCACGTCGCGGGGCACGAGGTTGCCGAACGCCGGGTACTTCTCCTCCAGGAAGTAGTAGCGGTCAGCCTCCCCGATGGCCGCCGCGGCCCGGGGCTCGTCCATGTTGCGGGGCACCCAGATGCGCCCGTCGTTGCGCAGCGACTCCGACATGAGGGTCAGCTTCGACTGGAACTCGTCGCTGGCCGGGATGCACGTGGGGTGGATCTGCGTGTAGCACGGGTTGGCGAACGCCGCGCCCCGCCGGTGCGCCCTCCACGCCGCGGTGACGTTGCAGTTCATGGCGTTGGTGGACAGGTAGTACACGTTGCCGTAGCCGCCGGTGGCCAGCACCACCGCGTGGCCGCTGTGGGCCCGCACCTCGCCGGTGAGCAGGTCCCGGACCACGATCCCGCACGCCTCGCCGTCCTTCACCACGATGTCGAGCACGTCGGCCCGGTTGTGCAGCGTCACGCCGCCCGCCGCGATCTGGGCGGCCATGGCCTGGTAGGCGCCCAGCAGCAGCTGCTGGCCGGTCTGGCCCCGGGCGTAGAAGGTGCGGCTCACCTGGGCGCCGCCGAAGGACCGGTTGGCCAGCAGGCCCCCGTACTCCCGGGCGAAGGGCACTCCCTGGGCCGCGCACTGGTCGATGATGTTGAGCGACACCTGGGCCAGGCGGTAGACGTTGGCCTCCCGGGACCGGTAGTCGCCGCCCTTGACGGTGTCGTAGAACAGCCGGTAGATCGAGTCGCCGTCGTTGCGGTAGTTCTTGGCCGCGTTGATGCCGCCCTGTGCGGCGATGGAGTGGGCCCGCCGGGGCGAGTCGTGGAACGTGAACGCCTCGACCTTGTAGCCCAGCTCGGCCAGCGACGCCGCGGCCGACGCACCGGCCAGCCCCGTGCCCACCACCAGGATCTTGAAGCGCCGCTTGTTGGCCGGGTTGACCAGCTTGACCGAGAACTTGTGGTTGTCCCACATCTGATCGATGGGGCCGTCCGGGACCTTGGCGTCCAGCACAGTGCTCATCGGCCGACCCTCCCCACCATCGCCGCCGTCCCCGTGGTTGCCATCGCTGCAGTCGGCGCGACCGCAGTGGCCCCGGCCGCCGCCGTGCTGGCCCCGGCCCCGGCCGCCGCCGTGCTGGCCCCGGCCCCGGCCGCCGCCGTGCTGGCCCCGGCCCCGGCCGCCGCCGTGCTGGCCCCGGCCCCGGCCGCCGCCGTGCTGGCCCCGGCCCCGGCCGCCGTGCTGGCCCCGGCCCCGGCCGCCGCCGTGTCGGTCGCTGTGCTGGTCCCGGCCGCCGGCCTGCTCACGAGATCACACCCCCCTGCACCATGATCGGGAAGCTGAGGTTGCCGACGAGGATCGCCGCGGCCACCACCGTTGCCAGCCCCCGCCTGAGATGGTTGAACCGGGGGTTGTTGACGCCCAGCGTCTGGAACGCCGAGGCGATGCCGTGGTAGATGTGCACCGATAGCGCCGCGTTGGCCACGATGTAGATGATCGCCACCGTGATCGACGACAGCGACTCCACCACGTTGTGGTACACGTCGCCCCGGATGTAGTTGTCGCCCAGCCACCAGCCCCAGGTCAGGTCGGCCAGGTGGAACAGCACGTACAGCCCGATGATCGGGCCGGTCCAGCGCATGGTGCGGCTGGCGAAGTTGACGGCCACGTAGTCCTGCCCGCCGGCGTAGCGCTTGTTGCCGCTCACCCAGTTGGCCCTGTCGCTGCTGCGCCGGCTCATCTCCTTGAGCGACCAGGCGCTGTGGATGTGCAGCACGAACATGGCCAGCAGGCCGATGCGCATCACCCACAGGATCAGGGTGCGGGGCACCAAGTGGCCGCCCAGGTCCCGCAGCGCCTCGGCGTACTCGTTCACCTGGGTCGGGCCCTCGTACAGGTGCAGGTTGCCGATCATGTGCACGATCACGAAGGCGAGCAGCCCGGCCCCGGTAATGGCCATCACGTACTTCTTGCCGACCGCGGTCTGGTAGATGTTCAGCGGCCAGGGAAGCTCCCGGCGGCGCGGCCTGAGCGGCGGCACCCGCTCGCCTGCGTCCGGACCCGCGCCCGGGGGGAGGACCGTCTGCGCCATGCCACAAACCTAGTGGCGTTGCCGAACTGCTGCGACCACCCCGGCTGACACCAAATTGGTGCCGATATTGGGCCTCCAGTGGCTATTTCGTCGCCAATTTCGCCGGTGGGGCCTGGCTGACAGCAAATTGGTGCCGATATTGGGCCTCCAGTGGCTATTTCGTCGCCAATTTCGCCGGCGGGGCCTGGCTGACACCAAATTGGTGCCGATATTGGGCCTCCAGTGGCTATTTCGTCGCCAATTTCGTGCGGAAGCCTCGGCGGCAAGCGGCCTCGACGGTGGCGCAGAGCTTTCGAGGATCGTGCACGTAGTGGCTCCAAGTGAAGTTGAGAACAGTCCAGCCCGCAACGGTCAGCCGGTTGCGGCGCTCGGGATCCGAATCGAACGACACGCGGTTCAGGTGCCAGCGCTTGCTGTCGAGCTCAATCGCTACACGGCAGTCGGGGTATGCAAGATCCACCTGCGCAACGAACGCACCGTCGGTCGTGTGAACGCGGTGCTCCATTGCAGGTTGGTCGAGCCCGGACTCGACTAGGAGATCGGCCACCATGCGGCTCCAGGCGCTGAGCGGCACCGGATCGTCGCCGCGATCCTCAAGCGAGGCCCGGAAGCTGGCACAACCGTTTCGCCCGCGTCGGGCGTGCGACACCAGCACCCGGTAGAGGTCGGTCGTGCGAAGCCGGCCGTCTCGCAGCACCGCATCGATGGCTTGATCCAGTCGCGCTCGGCTAACGACCGCGGACACATCGAACAGCGTGCGGTCCAACGCGGTGCAGGGGACCCCTTGGCGCTCGACTGGCTTTGCAAGGTCGAATTGGGTCGACTGGTGGAGGATGGCGCCCTTGATGGGCCGCGCCCTACCCCGCGGGACGACCACCTCGATGCAGTCGAGGCGGAAACCATCGATGCCGTGCAGTGCGGCCGCTGATCGATGGCTGGCCAGCGCGCCGTGCGCCAGACAGGCGGCGAGTAGTCGCGCTATCCGGGTGTCGGGCGCCGACCTGTGCCGGTACACGCCGCGGGTGGCCCGCACCCATTGACCGGCGCTGATGCGCCATCTGATTTGCTTGTCGCTCATGCCCGCGGCCAGAGCCTGTTCTCGGGTGACGAGCCCGTACTGGCGCTTCATCATGGATCAGCATCTCGTCCATGGCGTTCCTCAAGAGTCAATATTCATAGAATATATTGATCAATACTGATAATGACAAATACTACAGGATGGGTTATGCAGCCCCCGACATCCGAACTGGCGGCGGCCGGGGCGGCCCGAGTCCTGGCCACGGCTGTCGTCCGCGGCGGCCGGCTCGTCAACGTGGTGTCGGCCGAGATCTATCCCGCCGACGTCGCGGTCCACGGCAACACCGTCGTCGCGGCGGGAGACGCGTCGGCCCACATCGGCCCCGACACCGAGATCGTGGATGCGGGGGGCCGGCATCTGGTTCCGGGGCTGTTCGACGGCCAGCAACACATGGAGTGCTCGAAACTCTCGATCACCAGCGCAGCCAAGATGCTGGTGCCGCTGGGCACCCTCAACGTGGTCTCCGGCCTGGACCAGATCCTGGTGGTTGCCGGCCTGGAGGGGGCCACCTTCGGTCCTAGCGACCGGCCGGTAGCCCCCCAGAAGGTCACGGTCACCGAGACCGGCCTCACATCGACCGTCGGAGTGTTCCAGCAGTACCGAAACACGCTCGACGGCTCGGTCGACGAGGTCGAAGCCTCTTACCGCTACGACTTCACGTTCCCGTTCTCGTCAATGCTCACGATCGCCTACCCCGACGGCGAGATCGAGTGCATCCAGCTGTCCGCAATGCCCGAGTCCGCGGACTCCAGCCTGGTGTTCCAGCAGAGCGCCCGGACCAATCAGGGTGGCGACCCGCTCGAGTCGTGGCGGGACTTCCAGGCTGCGGTCAACGAGGAGGACAGGGTCATCTGCGAGGCCCTACGGCCCCGGGAGGTGCCCTTCGGGCTGGACGAAACCGGGGAGGTGGCCCTGCCCACCGACGCCTTCTCGATCGCCTGCCGGCGCCTCTGGAAGTCTCGCTGCTCCACCTAGGGTCCGCAGGCCGGTGAATTCAGGCTGAGAAGAGCGCGCGAAATAGGTGGCACTTAGACACTCATAGGGTGGGACTTGTGCACTTGTCTGACAAGTGTTATGTTGTTGTTGCCGCGGGTGAGCGCCTGCGGTTGTCGACTGTTGGCGACGGTCCGGTTCATGTTGGGCCGGCGTGGCAGTCGTCATATAGCCGGTCGAGCAAATGGGGGCTTGTCATGAGGCGTTTCGCTGGTGTTCTATTCGTGTTGGCGCTGTTCGGGGCTGCGGCCGCGTGCGGGGACGACGATGAGGCGGCGCCTCCTGCGACGACGGAGGCTCCTGCGACGACGGAGGCTCCTGCGACGACGGAGGCTCCTGCGACCACAGAGGCTCCTGCGACGACGGAGGCTCCTGCGCCTGAGATGCGGGACATAAAGGTTGCGCTGTTGCCGATCATTGGGCCTATGCCTGTGTATGTGGCTGCGCAGCAGGGAATTTTCGCGGAGCATGGCCTCAATGTGGAGGTTGTTCCGGTGGGTAATGGGCCTGCCATCGTTGCTGGTGTGATAGCTGGCGAGTTCGATATCGGCTTCGCGGCGATGAGCGTTATCGCGAACTCATTCGCTGCGGGTTTGGGCGTCACGACCATCGCTCCGGCGTATTTCGAGAAGGCCCCGGACAACTATGTGTTTGGGATCATGGCTGTGCCCGGAATCGAGTCGATGGAAGATCTGAAGGGCAAGACGTTTGCCATGGAGGGGTTCGGCACGATATCGGAGCTGGGTGTCATGGCTAGGTTGAACAGCGTGGGCATCGATCCTGACGAGATCAATTTCATCAACATCCCCATCCCGGAGATGGAGGCGGCTTTCGCTCAGGGCCGCGTCGACGCAGCCTTTGTGGTTGAGCCCTTCATCACCTCGATCCAGGACACCGGGCATGCGTCTGTGATCAGTTCGGGAGCGTTGGGACAAGAGGTGGTCGGCGAGAACCGGGTGTTGATCTCGGGCTTCTTCGTGACCGAGGAGTCCCTGGAAGGCGACGGAGCAGACACGGCGGCGCGTTTCGTTGCTGCGCTCGAGGAGGCCACCGCATCGATACACGCGGACCTCGACCAGGCCCTGGTGGATGCAACCGAGTACGTCACGGTTCCCCTCGAGGTCATGCAGCGCATCACCTTGCCGCTGTGGGACATCGGCCCGGTGGCAAGCGATGTCCAACCGTTCCTTGATGCCGGGCTGGCCACGGGCCTGCTGGAGGAACCCGTCGACGCCGCCGACATCCTCCCCTGATGCCAGGCTCTCAACGAGCCGGGCACTGGGCCAACTGACGGGTGATCGCGCTCTCGTCGAACAGACTTGAGCCACCCACCGCATCGGGCAAGCCCCCCGCGCTCAAACACGCCCCAACGCCAATGCACAAGAACGACTCCGCTCATGGGCTAGTGAGCGCCTTGGCCGGGCGGCTTCAGGTGACGTACCATGCCATGGCATTTTCGGGAGGAGTGCTCGGGGCTGAACCGGTAACGGCGAAATCGGGTGGAAGGAGATCATTGTGCGAAACGGCGCTCAAGTTGTGGATGCGCATGTACACATAGGTAGTTTCTCCGTGGTTGAGAACCTCCAAGATGTCATTGAGACGAAAGAGGATCTATTCGGATTTCGCACCAAGTATGCGGAAATGTGGAACCGGCAGTTCAGCGATACGCCGTATGACAACACGCCCAATCTCATCGCGGCGATGGACAAGTACGGTGTTGACCGGGCCGTGGTGATGGCTCGCCCTGGAGCGTCGGATTCGTTTGTTGTCGAGATGGCGAGTGCGTATCCCGATCGACTAAAGCCCGCGATTCGTCTCATCTCGGAGCAGGAGCTCAATGGATATGTATTGGATCCAGCTTCCATCCGCGAGCGGGCCCCGGAGGTAATAAGGCACTTTGTGGATGAACACAACATCTGCGCCGTGAGTGAGGTGTTCATTCGTGGGCTGACAACGGAGGTCCATCCTGAGCGCATCGCCGACGACTTTGACCCGATCATGTCGACACTCTCCGAGGTCGGGATTCCCATCTCATTTCCAACAGCATGGTCGCAATGGAAGGGTGGCTTGCACTACGGAGATCCGTTGTGGGTTGACGAAGTGGCGGGCAGGCATCCTGACGTTCCCATCGTGCTCTGCAAGATGGGACGTGGATTCGTAGGTCTGTTCGAGAACGCTCTCATGGTTGCAGTTCGCAACGCCAATGTGTACTTCGACCTGGTCCAGACGACCTCTGAGCACCTGCGACGGGCTGTCGACGCCATCGGCGCAGACAGGATCCTGTTCGGGACCGATTGGGACGTTCTGTCCAGCTATGTCTCCCGACCCTACGATGTTCATGAGTGGGCGTTGAGCATCATCGAGGGCGCTGGGCTGACGGCAGAGGAGCAAGAGCAGATCCTTGGCTTGAATGCGATGCGCATCTTCGGCTTTGACCAGCCTGACAACTAGCAGGAACTGCGGTGGTACTCGACGACCGCACTGAGCAGATGGCAGGAGCCCAACTCCCGGACGACCCGGCCGACCCTCGGAGCGTCCTCCTACGAGCTCGTGGTCTACGGGTCGACTTGGGCGACGGCTCCTCCAAGATCCAGGTGCTCGATGGCGTGGATTTGGATGTCCGTTCCGGAGAGTTCGTGTCGCTGGTGGGGGCCAGTGGATGCGGAAAGACGACCCTCCTCCTCGTGCTAGCTGGGTTGCTGACGAGTGACGACGGATTTGTGGAGGTGGCGGGACGCAGAGTGACGGAGCCGCCACCGGAGATTTCTGTCGTTTTTCAAGACTATTCGAACAGTCTCTTCCCGTGGCTCAGCGCGCGGAAGAATGTCCTTGCGGGCATGCGCCGGAGAACCAACTTGACCACTCAAGAGAAGCAGGCTTTGGCGGAGCAACTCCTCGAGCGGGTTGGTATCGGGCCATTCGCTGATCGCTACCCGTGGGAGCTGTCGGGAGGCATGCAGCAGCGGCTCGCTCTTGCCCGCGCGGTCGCTTCGGGTTCTTCCATCGTCTGCCTAGATGAACCGTTTGCGTCGGTAGACGCCTACACGCGCCTAGAACTGCAGGACTTTGTGACAGAGATTCTTCAAGAATACGGTAGGACGGCTGTTCTCGTGACACACGATATTGAAGAAGCTGTTTACATGGCGGACCGCGTGTTGGCCTTAGGGCCGCGGCCGACAAAGGTCGTGTGGGAGGAGAACGTGAGTTTGCCGAGACCTCGATCTCAGATAGAGACCCGCGAGGAGCCTGCTTTCTTGGAACTCCGGCACAGGATTCTGTCTCTGCTCAAAGACCTCTCCAGTTAGCGAAGATTCCGGGCCTCAGTCGCTCTTCGCCAAGAGTTCCGCTGCTCGAAGAACTGAATCCACGATGAACTGGTATCCCGTGCAGCGACATAGGTTCCCGCTGAGCGCTGTGCGGACCTCGGGTGGTGTTGGATCGGGGGTCTCTCTCAGTAGTTGGAGAGTGGACAGCACCACCCCTGGGGTACAGAACCCGCATTGGAGCCCCTGTTTCTCCACGAACGCCTGCTGCACCGGATGTAGGTCCTCGGGGCTGCTCGACAGTGCCTCAACCGTCGTGACTTCTGCGCCATCGGCATCGGCCGCGAGGATGCAGCAGGATTTCACCGTGGCACCATCGAGGGAGACTGTGCAGGCGCCACAGTTTCCGGTTCGGCAACCGATGTGCACACTCTTCAAGCCCAGATGCTCGCGTAGGTAGTCAACCAATGTCGTGCGCGTGTCGATCTCGTCATGGTGCTGCCGATCGTTCACTACGATCGCGGTCTTGATGCGCACCATCTTTCTCGCCTCCCGGTGACCCGTCAGGTCTCTGATCGGAGCGATCGGAGAGCGGTGATCGCCGCCCTCCGTCCGCAGGTCGCCGCCATTGCTTCCTTGTAAGCGGCCAGCTCACTTGGTGGGCTTCCTTGCGCGGCTAGGGCCTCGGCTATTGCCGTTGAGACCCAGCCGGTAAGGGCTTCCTCCGTATCGATCAAGCCGGGCGCGCGGCTGGAAATCACGACAGGTGTGGATCGCACGGCGCCCAGCGCGATGATCACCTCGTCGGTGCCCACGAGTGCGGCCGCGTTGACGATGGAGAAGCTGCCCTCGACACGCGCCAGCCGCACATACGACGAGCGTCGAACGGCGGAACCCTTGGGGATCTCTACCGCCGTTATCAATTCGTCGGGCGACAACTGCGTCTCCATGAAGCCCAGGGCGAAATCTCGGATCGGGATCCTGCGCTCGCCGGCAACACTGCGCACGATGATCGTGGCGTCGTGGGCCGCAAGAACGGTCGTGTAATCGGCCGCCGGGTCCGCATGGGCGATGCTCCCCCCTATCGTTCCCCGATTCCGCACCTGAACGTCGCCGATCTTGCTCGCTGCCTGGCTGAGGGCGGCAACATCTCGCGAAATCATGGAGCTCTTCACGATGTCGTTGTGACGGACCATCGCACCGATGCGAATGTGCTCGTCGGTTTCGGTGATGCCGGCGGGCTCGCTCAGGTGGTTCAAAGAGACAAGCAACTCCAGGTCGGCCAAACCAAGATTCATGATCGGCACCAGGCTCATCCCGCCGGCCAGCAACCGAGCCCGATCGCCGTACTCTGCCAGAAGCTCGACGACTTCTTCGACCGACTCCGGAGCCAGAAACTGAAACTCTGCTATTGCCATGGTTCAGCCGTTCTCCGACACCGCGGAGTCGACGAGCCGCGACGCGCGTTGGATCTCTGACCACACGTTGACGGGGGTGAGAGGCAGGCGGTCGAACCAGAGAGGCAACTCGGGCACGGCTGACTCGATCGCGCTGCAGAGCGCGTTCAGGGCGGAACCGACCCCCGACTCGCCCACCCCCTTGGCGCCGAGGGGAGTAAAGGGGGAGAGCGTCTCTAAGTGGTCAATCTCGTAGTGAGGTATCTCGACCGCCGTGGGGATGGTGTAGTCCATGAACGTCGTGGTTGTCGGTTGACCGTTCTCGTCATACAGAATCTCCTCGTACATGGCCCCGCCGATGCCTTGGCTGATGCCACCGTGAAGGTTGGCCTCCGCCAGCAGCGGGTTGATGATGCGGCCCGCGTCATGAACATAGACGTAGCGCTCGATGTCGATGAAGCCTGTCTCCACGTCGACCTCGGCAATGCACGCTGCCGCGGCGTAGGGCCACGTCGGATACGTACTCAGGCGTCCCTGCGTCTCGGGCTGGTGGTAGACGTTCCCAATCCGGAAGTGGTGAGTGGCCTCCAGGGCCGGCTCGGAGATCTCCATGTAGGGACCGTGCGGATGACGATAGAACTGGGCCACAACGTCCTCGAACTCCACGTACTCGTCTGGGCTGCCCTTGACGAAGAACCTCTCGTCCTCGCCGACGATGTCGATGTTGTGTGCTTCAAGCATCTCCGCGGCCACGACGGCCATACGTTCAGCGAGGATCGTTGCGGCCTTCTGCACTGCCGAGCCGCCGAGCATGACGCTTCGAGAGCTGTAGTTGCCCAACCCCCACGGGCAGCTCTGCGTGTCGCCCTGGATCACCTTCACCCGGCTCATGTCACAATTCAGGCTGTCAGCCGCAATCTGAGCCATGGCCGTCTCGTTGCCGCATCCAGGCGACGTCACTCCGGTGAGGACGGTGACCTGTCCAGTCGGCCCGATCCTCACCGTTGACCCATCGAAGCCACCGATGATGAGCGAGTTCGGAACAGAGGCACCTTCCGGCGTCAGCTCCATGCTGAGACCGAGGCCTACCCTCCTACCTTGGGCGCGCTGCTCGGTCTGGTATTCCTCGAAACCTTCGTAGTCAATGAGTTCAAGCAGCTTCTTCAATAGTGCCGGGTAGTTTCCACTATCGAGCATCGCGCCGGACGGCTGAGACCACGGAAACTCGTCCGGTTGGATGAAGTTTGTGTACCGGACATCTGTGCGGTCTGTCTCGATTGCCCGGGATACCTGATCCATCACCCGCTCCATCACGAAGGAGGCGGCGTCCTTGCCATAGCCCCTATAGGAGTTCCATGGGCACTTGTTGGTGACAACCGACTGGAGTTTCATCCGCGTATTGGGGATCCGGTACATCGTGGGAAGGCAGTACCAGGTCACGAAGGACATCCCGTACCCGCACAGAGCGGTCGGTGCGCCCACATCGGCGAGTACCTCGATGTCGATACCCGTCACCGTGCCGTCGTTCCGGTAAGAGGCACGGTAATTGAACCGCGTGTCCCTAGCGTGTCCTCCTGACGTGAAGTTCTCAGTCCGATCCTCGATCCAACGGACGGGGCGGCCGAGCTTCAAACTGAGATAGGCGACGAGCGGCTCCTCCTGAAACGTGGGTTGCTTGAGACCAAACCCTCCACCAACGTGCGGTTGGATGACGCGGACCTCGTTGTCCGATATTCGCAGGGTCTCGGCGAGAAAGACTCGAAGCGGATGGGGGTCCTGCGTTGAGTCCCACACCGTCAGGAGAGGCTGGTATGGGTCGTAATGTGCGACGCATCCACGGGTCTCAATCGGTGTACCTGTGATTCTGTTGCTTTGGAGCTCCCCCTCGACGATCCCGTCTGCTTCGGCGAAGGCCCGGTCGACATCGCCGGCCTCGAAGTCTCTGCTGACCAGAATGTTGTCGCCCCAGTCGGGTTCGATGAGAGGAGCGTCGTCTCTCAGAGCCTGCATCGGGTCGATAACCGCGGGCAACTCCTCATAATCTATGTCGATGAGAGACGCCGCCTCCTCGGCGGCAAAGAGGGTCTCGGCCACGACCGCAGCCACCGCCTCACCCACGTAACGAACCCGCTCAGCCGCTAGTGCGTACCACTGCACTTCCTTCGCATCCATGTCGCTGGGCTCCCAAGATCCTGGGATCGGATCAGTGTTGGCGAGGATCTCCTCACCAGTGACGACGCACAAGACCCCCGGTACGCGCTCAGACTCGCTCTTGTCGATTGCACGGATCCTGGCATGAGCGAACGGGCTGCGGACGACGACGCAGTGAGTCATGCCCGGAAGCTCGACGTCGGCGACGAAGCAGCCTTTGCCTGCTACGAGTTGCCGGTTGTTGAGCCCGGCGATGCGTTTACCGACGTATCTCAAGATTGTGGACTCCTCACGGCCCGATCCCGACTTGCCTAAGTCGAGGGACTACTACGTTCTCGGGACTACTACGTTCTCGTCGGGGCAGCCGCTTCCCGAAAGAGCGGCCCAGCATGGTCACAGCCGCACAGTACCGCACCGGGGAGTGCCCCGACGAAGTGGTGGGCCTCGGGGTACCGTCTCATGCGTCACGCGACTCCCGGCACAAGGAGAGCCACATGCCCATAGTCATTCGGAAGATCCCGTTCGAATCAGTTGCCGACACCGGGGGCCTCGTGAAGTGCTTCCAAGACGGAGCATTTCAGGCTGATCAGGTTGTCGCCGTCGTCGGGAAGACCGAAGGCAACGGTGGGGTCAACGACTTCTCGCGCATCCTCGCTGATCGCGTGCTGCGTGACACGCTCACGTCCCACGGTTCGCGTTCCCGCGAGGAGGTCGGTCAGATTCCACTCGTGTGGTCCGGCGGGTGCGACGGAGTCATTGCCCCGCACATGACAGTTTTTGCTGACGTAGGTGCTGACATGCGTCAGGGGTCAGACGCCGGCTCCGGGGACGAGCTGCGTGTGGCGGTCGGGGTCGCGTTGTCCGATCCGATCCTGCCAGAGGAAATCGGACGGATCCCCATGGTCGAGAAGGTTGCCGAGGGAGTCAGAGCCGCCATGAAGGTGGCCCAAATCGAAGATCCTGCTGACGTGCACTTTGTGCAAACCAAGACCCCCCTCCTGACAATGGAGCGCATCGCCGCCGCCCGGGCTCGTGGTCGGGATGTCGTGACGGAGGACACGATGGAATCGATGGCTGTCTCCAACGCGACTTCAGCCCTCGGCATCGGCGTGGGGATAGGGGAGTTTCCGCTGCCACGTCAGGACCAAATCGCCCAGGACCTCGATCTCTTCAGCTCGGTCGCTTCGTGCTCATCAGGCGTGGAACTTGATGAGGGACAGATCGTGGTTGTCGGCAACCGGAAAGGTCAGGGTGGCAATTTCCGCATCGGCCACGGTGTCATGAGGGACAGTCTCGACATTGACGGGATCTATGACGCCATCCGCTCTGCCGGGCTGCACTTGCCCGAGCGGCCGCGCTCTTCCGATCTCGGAGACGCACTCGTCAATTGCTTCGTCAAGTGCGAGGTGGATCCGTCGGGCCGCCTTCGCGGTCGCCGCCTCGTTGCACTCAACGACAGCGACATTCATCACACACATCACATAAAGGCAACCGTCGGTGCGGTGGCGGCTCTGGCAACAGGGGACCCCGCGGTGTACTGCTCCGTTGCCGCGCTCCAGCAGGGGCCTGCCGGTGGCGGGACTGTGGCCGCCATTGTCGATATGACCAAGCTCCCCGGATGACCGAGCTGCCCGGATGACCAAGCTCCCCAGATGACCGAGCTGCGATTCAAGGCTCTCGCGCCCGCCGACCTGGACGACAAGCAACGCCGGCTCTATGAGCGCATCGTTGGTGGACCGCGGAAGGACAGCCTGTTCAAGCTCCGAGAGGCTGATGGTTCCCTGACTGGACCGTTCGGCGTCATGCTGATCGCCCCGGGAGTCGGCGCAGCGCTGAGCGCGCTGGGTGAGGCCATGCGATTCCAGTCGAGCCTTGAAGATCGGCTTCGGGAGATTGCGATCCTGACTGTGGCCAGCCATCGTCGTGCGTCCTATGAGTGGTACGCCCACGAATTGATCGCACGCAACTTGGGGTTGGGAGATCAGGAGCTTCAGGCGGTACGGATGAATGACGCCAGTTTCTGGTCTGATCCCGGCGAGCGCGCGACCCATGAGTTGGCACTCGTGCTCTTGGACCACGGATCCCCGCACGACGAGTTGTATCAACAAGCAGAAGAGCAGCTAGGTGCCGACGGAGTTGTCGAGCTCGTGACGCTCGTGGGGTATTACGACACGCTTGCGATGCTGATGAGCGTTTTTCGGATCGGCGTGCCCGACGGCGAGGCCGACCCGTTCGCCTGAACTCGTGCCCGCAACCGGCTACATTCATGGCTAATACATCCATGGCCGATACATCCATGGCCGATACATCCATGGGCAATACATCCATGGGCAATACATCCATGGGCAATACATTCATGGCGAATCGATGAGAACACAGGAACGACACAGCCGCAGCAGGTGGCGCGCCTTCCGATCCAGGGCGTTCGGTCTTGCGAGCGAGGCGCAGCGAATCCTGACAGGACCGATCCTTCTTCTTGCTCTTTGGGAAGTCGCCTCAAGAGAAGGGTGGGTCTACCGTCCTTTCGTCCCGCCGCCCACGGAACTCGCACCCATTGTCGTGGACCTGGCATCGGTCGTGGCCGCGGATGTCCTTGAAACAAGCAAACGGGCGCTCATTGGGTTCGCTATCGGATGCGGCATTGGATTGACTGCAGCCGCTTTGACTAGTCAGATCATGTGGGTACGACGAACTATAGGTCCTGTCATCGAATTCCTCCGACCGCTGCCATCGACCGCCATCATCCCTCTCGCGGTCATTCAGTTGGGTTACGGTGCCCGAATGTATGCCTTTGCCATTGCCTATTCAGTCGCATGGCCGGTCTACATTGCCGCATACGAAGCTCTCAATAGTACGAGCATCAATCTGATCCGTGTTGGGCGCAGCATTGGCATGTCGAAATGGACGGTGCTGACACGAGTTAAGCTTCGTTCAGCAGGGCCGGCTATTGCCGCGGGGATGAGAGTCGGCCTGGCGTTCGCGATAATCGTCGCCATAGTTTCTGAGATGCTGTTTGGACAGTCCGGCCTCGGTTTCCAACTTACGCGCTACGCCTTTGGTGGCCGAATGCCGGAATTCTTCGCTATAGCGTGTTATGCGTCCCTGATGGGTGTTGCCGCGAATTACGTGTTTGTCAAGACCAATCGCTTGGTTCACGGATGGTATTATGGATTCAGCGCTAAGAACTAAGGGCAGCCGGGTGCGCTCGCGGGTTCGACACCTCGCACCGAGCGTTGCGTTTGTCGTCGGCGTCGCGCTGTTGATGGAGTTGCTGACCAGAGTTGGTGTCTTGAACCCGATCACGCTTCCTCCTCCCAGCCGAGTCGTTTCCACCCTCGTGGAGGAGGTATCCGAAGGTGATCTCGTGATCGATCTGTTCTTGACGATTGAGCGCGCGATCATCGGCCTGCTCTTGGCAATAGTCGTTACCGTTCCCTTGGGCGCGATCGTGGGACGATTTCGAGTAATCGGACAATATGTCAATCCTGTTGTCGAGTTGCTGCGACCCATACCGACGCCCGTCTATCTTCCTCTTGCAGCGGTACTCGCCGGTTATGGGACGGTACCCAAGGTGGCGGTGATATTCGTCGGGGCTAGCTTCCCGGTGCTATTGATGACGATGCAAGGGGTTGAGGCGATCGACCCGGGCCTTGAGAGAAGTGCCCGGTCGTTGGGCTATTCGCGACCGGCGATGGTGTTCAAAGTCCTAGCACCGGCGGCGGCACCGAGCATCGCGGCTGGGGTGCGAACCAGCCTCAGCCTCGCCCTCCTCATCTCAACAGTCGCCGACATGGTTATTTCCTTCAACGGACTTGGCCACTATCTCGTAGCGGCGCAACTGAGAATCCAGTTCCCCAAAGTTGCTGCCGGGTTGCTGGCTCTGGCGATCGGGGCGTTCTTCTTGAACGTCTTGGCAGAGCGGCTTCAACGACGCATCATGCCATGGCATTTCGGGAGGACTGCTCAGGGCTAGATCGGTAACAGTTCGCGCCGCCGTGACCACGCTGAGACCGTGTTCGCCGGCCTGCTGATCGGCGCGCCGGGCTAGACGACGGCCGTGGTGTAGCGGTTGGTGGCCACGACCTGGGGCGGGTCGCCCGGACCGCGGCGCGACGTGAGGGTCAGTTCCACGGTGAGCCGCCCGGGCGGAGTGCCGGGGGGCACCGCCGCGTCGATGCGGCCAACCAGCACGCAATCGTCGGCGCCCACTGCGCCGGCCCAGCGCTGCTCACTGACCACGCCGCCGGCGGGTCCGATAACCCGGGCCTGCACCTGCATCTCGTCCACGCCGACCCTGGTGTCGTTGACCACGTGGACGGCCAAACCGAGACGGTCGCCGCCCCGCACGGTCTCCGGCAGCGGATCCGCCGCTACGAGCAGCGGACGGCATGCGTCCATCAGCGCCCACCATCCCGGCTTTGGCCGGCGCAGCCCGTCGAGCACGCCGAAGCCCTCACCGGACTCGACGATCCTCGCAGCGCCGCCGCCGGCGCCCACGTCGGCCAACGCGTGCAGCAGGAACCCGCCGGTGGGCCGGAACTTCAGCCGTCGCAGCGTCTCGATCGTCGTCTTCACCACCTCGGGCTGGTCGGCTGCGACCGATGTACCGAACGCCGACACGAAACGCCCCATCGCCGGCACCCGCGCCAGCACCGGACCGAGATCGGCGGCCCGTCCCCCGTGCAGGCCGAACCACAGCTCGCTGGTGGTGCCGTCCAGGAGAGGGAAGCGGGGCGGCACCCCAGTGTGGGGCACCACCGGACGGGAGCCGTCGCAGCGGTCCAGCA
This sequence comes from Candidatus Aldehydirespirator sp., assembly GCA_965219165.1. Classification (GTDB taxonomy): domain Bacteria; phylum Actinomycetota; class Acidimicrobiia; order Acidimicrobiales; family Aldehydirespiratoraceae; genus Aldehydirespirator. The sequence continues at coordinate 860,841 of CBDCMW010000002.1, forward strand.
CCCGGCACAGCCGCCGGTCAAGCACGTCGCGGTTCCATGACGGCCCCTGGCGGCTCACCACCGCCGGCGTCGGAGCGGGCCGGCGGACCCGAGAGAACGGCTCGTCGTGCGCGCACCACACCGCCACCGAGGGCCGATGGCCCAGCAGGTCCACCGCCTCCCGTGCCTGCCGCCGAGCCTCGGGCGCCACACTGCGGCTCATCAGGCCGCGGATCGGCAGGTCCTGCCATATCAGCACGCCCAGTTCGTCGGCAGCGTCGTACAACTCGGGTCGGGCGATGTGAGCTACCGGCCTCACCAGGTCGAGGCCGGCGTTGCGGGCCGCCCGGATGTCGTCGGCCACCTCCGACGCCGTAGCCGTGCCCAGCAGCGGGCGTGTCGGCAGAAGGTTGGCGCCCTTGGCGAACAGCCGCTCGCCGTTGACGTACAGCTGCCAGCGGCGCATCGCCACTGACCGGAACCCGATGCGGAATCGCCGACGATCATGGACCTCACCCCCGCCCGGCTCACCCCCGCCCGGCTCACCCCCGCCCGGCTCACCCCCGCCCGGCTCACCCCCGCCCGGCTCACCCCCGTCTGGCCCGTCGCTGGCGACGGCTTCGATCACCAGGTCGCACAAGGGCTGATCGCCCAGCGCGTGGGGCCACCACAACGGGGGCTCGTCAACGTCGACGAACCACTCCACCCGGTTCTCCCCGTCGGCGGCATGGTGACTGTGGACGTGCTCGGTGCCAGCCACCCTCGTACGCAGGTCGACCGGACCACCGCCGGGCACGTCCAGCACGGCCCTCAGTGCCAGCCGGGCCCGGGTCCGGCCCCTGCTACTACGACCCCACCCGCCCCGGCCCTCGCTCCGGTCCCCGGTGTGGATGCCGGCGCAGACCGCCCGTGCATGGCGGATCGCAATCCGTCCGGTGGCTCGCAGCCGGACCGGCCGCCACACCCCACCCACGATCAGGCCGTCGACCCTGCACAATTCGGGATCCTGCAGGGCACCGGTGAGCAGGGTGCGGTTGTCGGGGTCCCCGAAGCGGCGGCAGGTGGCGTCGATGGCCAGCAAGTGCTCGGACCGCGCCGCCAGCTGATCGGTCACCTCCAGCTCGTGGGGCACGAAGTACCCGTCGGTGTGGCCGAGGTAGGAGCCGTCGAACCAGATGTCGCCCTGCTGCGCCAACCCCTCTATCCGCAGCCACCACCGCCGACCGCCACCCCCAGCGGCCCGAGATCTGACCCGAGCTCCTGAACCAGCTCCGACCCCAGCTCCGACCCCGCCTCCGACCCCAGCTCCGACCCCGCTCTGACCCCGCCTCCGACCCCAGCTCCGACACCCGCTCCGACCCATCCCCGACCGTCTCCAGCGGTACCTCGAAGCGATGGCGGTACAGCACCGACTCCTCGCGGGCGAGATCCACCCCTTCGGCCCCCGGCGCGCCCTGCGCCCAATGGCTCGGCACAGGCATCGTCCCCCAGCGCGAGTCGTCGTAGTCAAGCTCGTGGAACGTGCGCCGCCGCCGCTCGGTGGCCGCCGCGACCCGCCACGTCCCGCCCAGGTCCACCGCCCCAAGCTACCGCCCGCCCCACCACCAGCCCCGGTGTCGGCGGTCCACCCGGCCTTGCGACGGGGCTGAAGCCCCGGCCATCGCAGACCCGGCCATTGCCGGCCCCGCCCCGCGAAGGACCCGCATCCGGCGCCGCTAGGGTTTCGGCGATGTCTGGGTCCCGACCGACCACGCTCGGGGAGCTGCGGGCCTCCGGCTGGACCTCCGTGCCGGTGCGCCAGGAACTGCGCCGCAACACCGTGTCCCGCATTCGCTCGGACCAGCCCCTGTTCGACAACGTGCTCGGCTACCACAGCACGGTCATCCCCCAGGTGGAGAACGCCCTGCTGGCCGGCCACGACATGATCATGCTGGGGGAGCGGGGCCAGGCCAAGACCCGCATGATCCGGGGCCTCGTCGGCCTGCTCGACGAATGGCTGCCCGTGGTGTCCGGCTCCGAGATCAACGACGATCCCTACGCCCCTGTCTCCGCCCACGCCCGATCCCTGGTGGCCGAGCACGGCGACGACACTCCTATCGCCTGGATCCACCGCGACGACCGCTACGGCGAGAAGCTGGCTACGCCCGACACCTCCATCGCCGACCTCATCGGCGAGGTCGACCCCATCAAGGTGGCCGAGGGCCGCTACCTCTCCGACGAGCTCACCCTCCACTACGGCCTCGTGCCCCGCACCAACCGGGGCATCTTCGCCATCAACGAACTGCCCGACCTCGCCGAGCGCATCCAGGTGGGCCTGCTCAACGTGCTCGAGGAGCGCGACGTGCAGATCCGGGGCTACAAGGTCCGGCTGCCGCTGGACGTGGTGCTGGTGGCGTCGGCCAACCCCGAGGACTACACCAACCGGGGCCGCATCATCACGCCGCTCAAGGACCGCTTCGGCGCCCAGGTCCGCACCCACTACCCGCTCGACGCCGACACTGAGATCGCCATCGTGGAGCAGGAGGCCTACCCCGCCCTAGCCCGCGGCGGAACCGCTGCCATCGCTGCCCCTGCCTACGCTGCCCCTGCCTACGCTGCCTGCCTACGCCGCCGACGCTGCCCCTGCCTACGCCGCCGACGCTGCCCCTGCCTACGCCGCCGACGCTGCCCCTGCCTACGCCGCCCCCGGCAGAGGTGCATCCGACCCTACGGGCCTGGCCGTGACCGTGCCGTCGTTCATGACCCGCATCGTGGTCGCGATCACCAGGGCGGCCCGGTCCAGCTCCCATGTGTCGCAGCGCTCGGGGGTATCGGTGCGGCTGAGCATCTCCAACCATGAGACGATGGTGGCCAACGCCGTGCGCCGCTCCCTGCGGGCCGGCTCCGACCATGTGGTGCCCCGGGTCACCGACCTCGACGCGCTGTCGTCCTCCACCTCGGGCAAGGTGGAGATCGAGACCCTGGAAGAGGGTCGCGAGACCGAGATCCTCGAACGGCTGGTCAGTTCGGCGGTGCTGTCGGTCTTCAAGGACTGCGTGCCGCCCGATCTCCATCGCTCCGTGGTGGACGCCTTCGACGACGACCTGGTGGTGGACGTGGGCGACGACGTGGCCGACACCGACTACGCGGCGCTGCTGGCTGAGGTCCCGGCCCTGACCGCCCCGGTGCAGGCTCTGCTCGCCGACGACGACGCGGCCGAGTCGCCCGCCATGGTCGCCTCCGCGGTCGAGCTGGTGCTGGAGGGCCTGCACCTGTCCAAGCGCCTCAACAAAGACGCCCAAGGCTTCCGCGCCCAATATCGTTCCCGCTAGCCCCGCCGCCGACGAAATTGGCGACGAAACCGCCCTCAGAGGCCCACAATCCGCACCAATTACGGCGGACGTCTAGCCACTGATTTCGCCTCTACCGGCACCAGTAATGGTCGCGGCCAGGCGCTGGGCTGAGGGCTTGACCACGCGGTTCCGGCCGATCAGGCCTCGCGGCGCCTCGAAGCCCATGGCCCACTCGTAGCCGTCCATCGCGCTGTCGTGGAAATAGCCCCCCAGGCCCCTGGCCCGGGCGTCGGCCACCACCGCCATCGACGCATCCAGCACCGTGTCCCGCCAGTCGTCGTCATCGGTGGCCACTCCATGGGCCGCCACCGCCACGCGGCGTCCCGGCACCGCGTCCATAGCCCGGTGGACCGCCTCGCCCAACTCGGCCGGCTCCGGGGCGAAACCGGCGGCCGAGCGCCGGGCCGATTCCGGCCAGCTCACTAGGCGGCCCGCCTCGGTCACCCCCACCGGATGGTCGTGGCTCAGGCCCACCAGCTCCGGTCCCACCTCGAAGCACGGAGCGGCAACTGGCGCCCGTCCCGGCACTTCCACTGCCCCCTCCCGCAAGGCCCTCGTCCATGTGCTCCAGAGCAGCTCGTCCCAGCGGCGGGTCTCGACCGCGGCCGCGTGGGCGTGCTCGCGCTCGACCGGCGCGGCGTGCAGCGTCGGCGCTCCGAACACGGCCATCACCGGCTGCGGTCCCGACTCCAGCAGCCGGCACGCCTCGTGCAGCGCGAGCATCGCCCCCTCGGCTGCCGCCGCCGTCGCTTCGGCGCTGCGGAGCCCCGGAGGCCTGGTGCCGAGCCCGTAGCCCCGCACGGCCCAACCGATGGGATCCTCGATCGGGCACCAGCCCGCGGCCCGTCCGTCGAACGCCTCGGCCATGCGGTCCACGTGCCGGGCCCACCAGCGTTGACGGGCGACCTCGTCGGTGTGGCCGCCCTCGTCGTCCATGTACCACCCGGGCAGCGACGTGTGTTGCAGCGTGATCCACACCCCCAACCCCTCGTCTGTCGCCGCATCGACGATGTCCAGGTAGCGGTCGAGGGCGTCGCTGTCGGGCCGTCCGGCCACCGGCTCCACCCTGGCCCATTCCACGGTGAGGCGCAGGCTGTTCAGGCCCAGGCGGGCCAGTTGGGCCACATCATCACGGAAATCCCGGGCGAAGCCGGCCCCGTCGCCCGAGCGAGGCGCCCGACCGTCGCGTTCCCACACCGACCAGTCAGCCGAAGGCGCCACCCCCTCGGCCGACACCGACGACGCTCCCGCCCCCCACAAGAACTCTTCGACAGAGCCCGATCCAGCCATTGCCCCACTCCGGTTGCGGATTTCCGGGAGTTAGGGGGAACTATTCCCCACAACCGCCGGAAGTTCGTTCGGCCACCCTCTTAACGGGTGGTGAACACGCCGGCGTCGAACACGACCCGGTCGCCTACCCGGGCCTGGAACAGCGTCGTGTCGCCATCGACCCACATACACACGTCGAGACGCTGCCCGGGCATGACCGGCGCCTTGAAGCGCCCGCCCATCGACCCGAACCGGGCCGGATCGCTGTCGCACAGCGTGTGCAGCAGAGCCCGACCCGTCACCCCGAAGGTGCACAGGCCGTGCAGGATCGGCGTGTCGAACCCGGCCATGGCCGAGAACGACGGATCGGAGTGAAGCGGGTTGCGGTCGCCGTTGAGGCGGTAGAGCAGGGCCTGGTCGCTGCGGGTGTCGTAGCCGGTCACATGGTCGGGCTCCCGGTCGGGCTGCTGCCAGGCGCTGGATGGCCCGCGGTCGCCGCCCCAACCGCCCTCACCCGAGACGAATAGACCGGTCCGGCTGGTCCACATCGGCTCGCCGTCGTGGCTGCGGACATTCGTTTCCAGCACCACCAGCGCAGCCTTGACCTTGTCGTAGATGGCGGCCACCCGGGACTGGGCCAGCGCCGACCCCTCGGCCGGCAACTCCTGGTGCAACTCGATGTGCTGATCGCCGTGGAGCAGCGCAGCCAGGTTGAAGTCCCCGTAGTGGGGCAGGTTGCCGGCACCCAGAACCACCACCTGGGTAGGCAGCGCCCGCTGGAGGACGCCCCGGGTGTTCTCGGTGGTGAACTCCAGCTCGAAACCGGTGGGATCGGACGCGCCCGCGCCCACGCCCAGTGCGTAGAGCAGGCTGTCCTTGGAGGTCCAGTCGACCTCCGACTCCTCTCCCACGGAGCCCACGGCATCGGGATCGATGGGCATGACACCTCCACTCGTCGTCAGCCCGCCCACGCTAACGCCCCGCGACGCGGCCCACGCCGGAATCCCATGCCGGAGCGGCGGCTCCGAGGCTTTCCGCTCCCGGCCCCCGCCGCGTAGCATGGAGGCCGATGACCCACCGCCGGGCCGCCGGGCCGCCATCGCGCCATGAATGCGACATCGAGGACTTCATCGCGCTGGTCGAGCAGCCCACCGACCCGGCCGACTACCCGCTGGCCGTGCGGATCACCCAGGGCGTCCCCACCTACGACGCGGCACCGCTGGCCCACGGCCCCGCCGGCGACGCCGGGCACCGGACCGCCCTGCGGGCCGAGCTCAGCGCCGCCCTCGTCGACGGCCCCGGCATCGTCCTGCTCGAGGGGGCTGTGCCCCCCGCGGCTGTCGACCGGGCGTCGGAGGTGTTCTGGGACATGATCGCGGCCCAGCGCGCCCAGGGCGGCCCCGCCGGCGATCACTTCGCCAAGCCGGGCGCCAACGACCGGGTGTGGAACTCGCTGGAGAAGCTGGCCGTGGCCGATCCCGACGCCTTCATCGACTACCACCGCTCCGACGCGGTCGCGGTGGCCTGCGAGGCCTGGCTCGGCCCCCGCTACCAGTTGACCGAGCAGGTGAACGTGGTCAACCCCGGCGGGCAGGCCCAGCAACCCCATCGCGACTACCACATGGGCTTCCTCACCGACGACGAGGCCGAGCAGTTCCCCCTCCACGCCCACCTGCTGTCGCCGCTGCTCACCCTGCAGGGCGCCATCGCCCACTGCGACATGGGCACCGAGACCGGCCCCACCATGTACCTGCCCCACTCCCACAAGTACGAGTTGGGCTATCTGGCGTGGCGCCATCCCGAGTTCATCGCGCACTTCGCCCGGCACCGGGTGCAACTGCCGCTGCGCTCCGGCGACGCGGTGTTCTTCAGTCCGGCCATGTTCCACGCCGCCGGTCACAACCGCACCCGCGACGTGCACCGCATCGCCAACCTGCTGCAGATCTCCTCCGCCTTCGGCCGGGCCACCGAGTCCGTGGACCGGGCTCGCATGGTCAATGCCGTGTACCCGTCGCTGAGGGCCCGGCTGGCCTCCGGTCTGGACCGGGCCGCGGCCGCCAACGTGGTGGCCGCCTGCGCCGAGGGCTACGCCTTCCCCACCAACCTCGACCGGGACCAGCCGGTGGACGGGCTCGCTCCGCCGTCGCAGGCCGACCTGATGAACCGGGCTCTCGACGAGGACTGGACCCCCGGGGGCCTGCGGGAGGAGCTGCGCCGGCACGCCGGGCGCCACCGCAGCGCGGTGGGGGAGGGGCTGGGCTCGGCCGATCCTCCGGTCACTGTGGACCAGCTGCTGGCGGAGGCCCGTGGCGGTCTTCGGCGGTTCACTCCGGCAGAGCTTGCCGCGGCCATGGCGCCCGGCCCCGAGCCCGGCCAGGACGGTCCTCCGCTGGTTATCGACATCCGGGACCGCGACGATCGTGAGCGCACCGGCATGATCCCCGGCTCGATCAGCATCCCGCTGCTGGTCCTGGAGTGGCGTTGCGATCCCATCTCGGGCCACTCGCACCCCGCGGTGCAGTCGCTGGACCAGCCGGTGGTGACGGTGTGCAACGAGGGTTACACCTCGAGCTTCGCCGCCGCGTCCCTTCGTCGCCTGGGCTTCTCCCGAGCGGCCGATCTGGAGGGCGGCGTCGAGGGCTGGGCCGCAGCCGGTCTGTCCCTGACCGAACCCCCGCCCCCGGAATAGCCCGCACCTAGCCGAACGGCTAACCCGCCGGCCGGCCCCGCCGTGCTCTGTTCGCGCCTGGCTGCCCATACGGACAGGCAGCGCACACCGAACGGGGGATATCGGGTGCGGGCCACCGGCGGACCCTGGACGCAAGACAACACGGACAGGCAGCGCACACCGAACGGCTGACCCGTGCCGGCCGGGGTAGGGTCGTGGCATGGCTCTGCGCAAGCGCTGGCGCCACCGTGCGCGGGTGCAGCCCGAGCCGGCCCACTCCGCCTACTCGCGCTGGGACGGCACCCAGACCGGCTTCGACCTCGACGCCGACCACATCTTCGACGAGCTCGCCGACGATCTGCTCTACCACGGCGACCTCGCCAGCGCCCTGCGCCGCCTCATGGCCGAAGGCTTCCACGACCGCACGGGACGCAGGATCCAAGGCCTCCGCGACATGCTCGAACGCCTCAGGGAGCGGCGCCGCGAGCTGCTGGACTCCCACGATCTCGGCGGGGTCTACGACGACATCGCGGAGGATCTGCGCGACGTGGTCCGCACCGAGCGCCGGGCGCTCTCCGACCTCGACGCGGCCGCAGCCCGAGCGCGAGCCGAGGGTGACGAGCGCCGAGGCGACCTTTCCGCCCAGACCGCGGCCACCAAGAACACCCAACTCGACATGATGCCCCCCGACCTCGCCGGCCAGTTCAAGGCCCTCGACAATTACGACTTCGAGAGCGACGAAGCCCGCCAGCAGTTCGCCGAGTTGGCCGAGCGACTCCGCGAGCAGCTCATGCAGCAGTTCCTGGATCGCGTGGCGGGCGCGGTCGGCGACGCCGCCGACGGCCCGGCGTCCGAGGAGATGCGGCGCCTCAAGGACATGCTGGCCGAGCTCAACGCCATGCTGGCCCAGCGAGCCCGAGGCGAAGAGCCCGACTTCGAGGGGTTCATGCAGCGCTACGGCGACTTCTTCAGTGAGAACCCCAAGACTCTCGACGAGCTGCTGGAGGTGATGGCCCGCCGCATGGCCGCGGCCCAGGCACTGCTCAACTCGATGACACCGGGCCAGCGCGACCAGCTCCAGCAGCTGTCCGACCAGCTGCTAGCCGACATGGACCTCAACTGGCAGGTCAACGAGCTGACTCGCCACCTGCGCAACGAGTTCGGAGACCTGGGCTGGGACCGGCGCTACGACTTCGGCGGCGTCGACCCCCTCGACTTCAGCCACGCCACCGACATGCTGGCCGAGCTGGGCGACATCGACCAGCTCGAGAACCTGCTGCGGGGCTCGGCCAGCCCCGGCGCCCTGGCCGAGGCCGACACCGAGGCCGTCCGCAGGCTGCTGGGCGACGACGCGGCCGAGAGCCTCGAGCGCATGGCCGAGGTGGCCCGCATGCTGGAGGAGGCCGGTCTGATAGAGAACCGCGAGGGCCGCTTCGACCTCACCCCCCGGGCCGTCCGCAAGATCGGCCAGGGTGCCCTGCGCGACCTGTTCGCCCGGCTGGACGCGGACAAGCTCGGCCGCCACGCCGTCCACCGGGCCGGCCACGGCCACGAGCGAGAGCCCGACACCAAGCCCTACGAATACGGCGACCCGTTCAACCTGCACATCGGCCACACCATCCGCAACGCCGTCACCCGCACCGGCGGCGGCGTGCCCGTGCAGCTCCATCCCGACGACTTCGAAGTCGAGCGGACTGAGCAGCAGGTCCGTTCAGCCACCGTGCTGATGCTGGACCTGTCACTGTCGATGCCGATGCGCAACAACTTCCTGCCGGCCAAGAAGGTGGCCATGGCCCTGCACTCGCTGATCTCCAGCCAGTACCCCCGCGACTACCTGGGGCTGGTGTCGTTCAGCGAGGTGGCCCGGGAGTTCCGTCCCGAGAAGCTGCCCGAGGTGTCGTGGGACTACGTCTACGGCACCAACATGCAGCACGGCTTCATGCTCGCCCGCCGCATGCTCAACCGCCAGACCGGCACCAGGCAGATCATCATGATCACCGACGGCGAGCCCACGGCGCACATCACGCCGTCGGGCCGGCCCTTCTTCAGCTACCCGCCCACCCGCGAGACCGTCGAGCTCACGCTGGCCGAGGTGGCGAACTGCACCCGCGACGGCATCCGCATCAACACGTTCATGCTGGACGCCACGTCGTACCTGACGAACTTCGTGGAGCGCATCACCGAGCTCAACGGAGGAAGGGCCTTCTTCACCACCAACGAGAACCTCGGTGACTACGTGCTGGTGGACTTCGTGGAGCACAAGCGGAGCCTGGTCCGGGCCCGCTGCTAGCAAGAAGAATTTTTCTTCCCGCGGATTTGCAATTGTCGTATAACAGTGGTGTAATTACATTGATGGCATCGGGCGGACCGGGCCCGAGTCCCGAGGCTGGGGCCTGGACGGTCATCGTGGAGGAGCATCCAATGGAGCTACACGGCATCTTTCCGGCCGAGGACATGTCCTGGCAGCGCGAGGCCAACTGTCTGGGAGTGCATCCCGACCTCTTCTTCCCCGAGCGGGGCGCATCCACGCGGGAGGCCAAGGAGGTGTGCCGCGGCTGCGTGGTGCGCGACCAGTGCCTGGAGTTCGCGCTCAACAACGGCGAGAAGTTCGGCATCTGGGGTGGCATGAGCGAGCGCGAGCGCCGCCGCATCCGGCGGGCCCGAGCGGTGCAGCGCCGCACCGTCGTCAGCGCCTAAGCGCGACTCACAGCCCAGCCGAATCTCAGATATGCGGCTGTGGACAAAGCGCGGTATGCTTTCTGGCGATGCCAAGCATTCTCGCAGTGGTGCCAAGCCTCGGTGCGCCCGAGCTCCTGATCATCCTGGTGCTCGTCCTGCTGGTGTTCGGGGGGGCGAAACTCCCCAAGCTCGCCCGCTCTCTGGGCCAGGCACAGAAAGAGTTCAAGGACGGTCTGTCCGAAACCGCCAAAGAGGGTGATGCCTCCGGAGGTAGCAGCCAGGCCACCGGGAGCGACAACTCCGGCAAAGGCGCTTCGGGCAAGAACGGCTCGGCCTAGCGGCCCCTCGGCGAAGCGGAAGTCTCCATGACGCTCGCGGGCGCCGATGTCGAGGTGGTGGACGAGCCGCCGGTGGGCCAGGCCACCATCACCTATCTCGGTCCGGTCGCGCCCCACTGGGACATCAGCGCCGTCTACGGCGACGTCGACTTCATGACCTCGTTCCGGGACCGTGTCCACGCCCGCCTGCTGCTGTTGCCGCCCCACGATCCACAGTTCCGGCGCAACCGCGAGCGGGTCAACCGTGACGCCGAACGCGAGCGCATCATCGTCGACTGGGACCTGGGCTACCCGGAGGAAGAAGACGCGTACTCCCCCCGGCAGCGGGTCTGATCTCGGCTCGCCCGGTGTCGCCGTGCCCCTAGAGCGAGCGCACGTAGGTTGCGAGCGCCTCGCGGCGCGGCGTTGTGTCTCCCGCTCTTGTTTGCTGCGCTCACGGGCCGCTCGGGCCACGGCCTCGCTCAGCGCCTCGCGAAGTCGCCTGGTGATTCGCACCTATTCGCTCGGCCTCTTGGGGCCATGATCCGCGTCGGGGGATGGGGTCAGCCCCTCACGGACTACTTCAGCCGGGAGCTCTCGTGGCTGGCCTTCAACGCCCGCGTCCTCACCCTCGCCGACGACCCCGACGTGCCCCTGCTGGAGCAGGCCAGATACCTGAGCATCTTCGCTACCAACCTCGACGAGTTCTTCCAGGTGCGCGTGTCCGGGCTCGCCGACCGGGTGGAGGCCGAACTCACCGAGCGCGCTCTCGACGGGCACACACCGGCCGAGCAGCTCCACGAGGTCCAGCGGGTCACCTCCGAGCTCTGCCGCGAGCAGCAGCGCCTGTTCTCGCAAGAAGTCAGGCCGGCACTCGAAGCCGAGGGCATCCATCTGCTCACCCCCGACCGTCTCGACCCGGGCGAGTGCGCCCGCCTCCGCGAGCACTTCGAGCGACGGGTCTTCCCGGTGCTCACCCCTCTGGCAGTCGACCCCGGACATCCGTTCCCGTTCATCTCGGACCTCTCGCTGAACCTGGCCGTTCTCATGCGCGACCCGGTCGACTCGGAGCTGCGTTTCGCCCGGGTGAAGGTGCCCGACACCCTCGACCGCTGGGTTCCGACCGGTGAGGGCTCCAGCCGGTTCGTGGCTCTCGAGGATGTGATCGCGGCCCATCTGGACATGCTCTTCCCGGGCATGGAGCTGCTGGAGCACCACGCCTTCCGCGTCACCCGCAACGCCGACCTCACTCTCAACGACGAGGATGCCGAGGACCTGTTGGTCGCGGTGGAGATGGAGCTGCGCCGCCGCCGCTTCCAGTGGGCCGTCCGCCTCGAGGTGGCCGACTCGATATCGGAGGCGGTGCTCGACCTGCTGCTGCGCGAGCTCCGCTTGACTCCCGACGCGGTCGTCCGCATCCGGGGCCCCGTCGATTTGAGCGGTATGAACGAGATCGCCGACCTGCCCCGGCCCGAGCTGAGATGGCCCCACTGGCGCGGCATCACCGAGCCGGAGCTGACCGCCGACGACGGCCCGCCCGACTTCTTCCGGGTGCTGCGCGCCGGCGACCTGCTCGTGCACCACCCCTACTCGTCGTTCAGCCGATCGGTGGGCGAGCTGATCCACCAGGCCTCGAGGGACCCGGCCGTGCTGGCCATCAAGCTCACCCTGTACCGCACGTCCGGTCAGAGCCCGATCATCGACGCCCTACTGGAGGCCGCGGAGCTAGGCAAGCAGGTGGCCGTCCTGGTGGAGCTGAAGGCCCGCTTCGACGAGGCGCTCAACATCAGCTGGGCCAAGCGGCTGGAGCAGGCCGGAGCGCACGTGGCCTACGGGCTCGTCGGCCTCAAGATCCACGCCAAGATCGCCATGATCGTGCGGTCCGAGCCCGACGGCATCCGCCGCTACTGCCACATCGGCACCGGCAACTACAACCACCGCACCGCCCGCCTCTACGAGGACTTCGGCCTGCTGACCGCGGATGCGGAGGTCGGCGCGGATGTCGCCAGCCTCTTCAACCAGCTCACCGGCTACGGGCACAACGTCGACCACAAGCACCTGATCACCGCGCCCGAGCAGCTGCGTGCCCGCCTCTCCGAGCTGATCGAGCAGGAGATGCACGTTCCCGGCGGCGGCCGCATCATCATGAAGATGAACGCGCTGGCCGACGGACCGATGATCGACCAGCTCTACAAGGCTTCGCAGGCCGGCGTGGAGATCGACCTGATCGTGCGCGGCCTGTGCGGTCTGCGGCCCGGCGTGCCCGGTCTGTCGGAGCACATACGGGTGCGCTCGATAGTGGGCCGGTTCCTGGAGCACTCCCGCATCTTCCACTTCGCCAACGGTGACGGCCCGGGCCGTCCCGCCACCTACATCGGCTCCGCGGACCTGCTCCCCCGAAACCTCGACCGGCGTGTGGAGGCTCTGGTGCGGGTGGACGACCCCCGGGCTGCGGCTCGGGTGGTGGAGGTGGCCGAGGTGAGCCTCTCCGACGAGCGCCTGGCCTGGACTCTGGACTCCGACGGTGTCTGGACCCGCTGCGACCGGGGCGCCGACAGCGACACCCACGTGCGGCTCCAGCAGTTGGCCTCCAACCGAGTTCGCACGCCAGAACGCGTCCTACCCTGAGAAGGTGGCCCAGGACTGGGTGAATGACCAGGGCCGACCGCCCCGGCCCGTGCCGGCGTTCAGCCCGTTCCAGCGCCTGGCGCGCGTGCATGCCGCGGCCACCGCCACCGACGCGGTCATCGCGGTGGCGCTGGCCGGGTCGATCTTCTTCTCAATCAGCCCGGACGCAGCCCGCGACCGACTCGCCCTGTACCTGGCCCTCACCATGGCGCCGTTCGCGGTGGTCACGCCGCTGATCGGACCGGTCATCGACCGGATGCCGGGCGGGCGCCGGGCCATGATCCTCGTCACCAACCTGGGCCGGCTGGTGGTGGCGCTGCTGATGATCCGCCACCTCGACACCCTGTGGCTGTTCCCCGAGGCCTTCTCGCTGCTGGTGCTGCAGAAGTCCTATGCGGTGGCCAAGAGCGCGGTGGTGCCCCGCTATGTGCCCTCCGAGTCCAATTTCATGCAGGCCAACAGCCGCTTGGCCCTCATCAGCGCGGTGATGAGCCTGGTGGGAGCGAGCGTCGGCGCGGCCCTGGCCTTCCTGGGAAGCCCCGCCGTGGCCGCGGGGGCGGCGACAGTCGGCTACCTGGTGGCGAGCGCAATCACGCTCCAGCTGCCCCGCATCCCGGTGGCGTCGACCAGGACCACCTCGACGGAGCGCTCGGCTCTGCGGGCGTCCACGATCCTGCTGTCGGCGTCGGCCATGGCCGTGATGCGCGGCGCGGCGGGGTTCGTCACGTTCATGCTGGCCTTCGAGCTGCGCGGCGGCGAGGAGGGGCTCGACGTCAGCGCGCCCGGCGCGGCCATGGGCGGGTCGGTGGCCTCCGAGCGCGGCATCGACATCGTCGGTGACCCGGGCGCGCCGTTCTGGCACTACGCGCTGGTGGCGGCGGCGGCGGGTCTGGCCGCCTTCGTGGGAGTGCAGATCGCTCCGATCCTGCGGCGCCGGGTGGTGGAGGAGCTGATCCTGCTCGGAGCGCTGGCTGTGGCACTGTCCGCGGCCGTGCTCGCGGCGATGACCGGCGGGCTGATGGGCATGATGCTGCTGTCGGGCGGGGTGGCCATCACCGCCGCGGTGGCCAAGCTCGCCTTCGACTCGCTGGTTCAGCGCGACGCTCCCGACGCCAACCACGGCCGGTCGTTCGCCCGTTTCGAGGCCCGCTTCCAGATCGCCTGGGTGGCCGGTGCCTTCATCCCGGTGATCCTGCCGATACCGGCCCGGCTGGGGTCCAGCTTCGTGGCGCTGGGCGCCGCTTTCGCGCTGGTCTCGTTCATCGTCGGCCGCCGCCGCTCAGCCACCCGCTAGCTAGCCGCCGGCCCGGCACCGTCCGGTCCGCGCAGCGCGACCCGCCAGCCTGGACAGCCAGCCAGCCTCGAGCAGTCGGCAGTCAGCCGGGCAGGTCGATCCGCGCCAGCCACAGCCCGGCCGCATCGACTTCGGCCGGGGTCGGCAGGTTGTCCGGGTGGCTGAAGAGCCGCTGCAGCCCCTCGGTCCCGGCCCGCTCCACCACCCCTGCGGCGAAGGCAGCCCCGCGCTCGTACTGGGCCTGGTCGAGCTCCAGGCCGAGGAGCCGCTCCACGAACCGGTCGGATTCGCTGGCCTCCACACGATGGCGTCGCAGGGCCTCCGACAGGCGGTCGTAGGAGCCGATCAGCTCCGCCCCGATCTGGTCCATGGTGTGATCGACGTAGCCGGTGATGGCCGCGACCAGCGCGGTCATCCTCGGCAGCAGCGCCTCCTGTTCCGGCGAGCGCACCGCTCCCAGGATGGCGTCAGGACTGCCCAGCATCGTCTGGAGATCGGCGAAGGCCTCGGGATCGGCACTGGTGGGATCGAAGTCGCCCAGTAGCTCCTCGATGCGCCGGGGGTTGTTGTCGAATGTGGACGCATGGCGGAGCAGCAGGCCACCGACCGTGCTGCGCACATGGTCCACTCCGAACACCGCGCAGTAGACGGCCTCGTGAAGGCACACCCACAGGCGGAGGTCGTCGGCGTCGAGCGACCACTCGCGGCCGAACTCATCGACGTTGGGCAGAGCGATCAGCATCGGCTTGTCGGCCGGGCGGGGCACGGGCAGCACGTAGCCACCGAGCGCATACTGCGCGAGGCGGCCCACCATGGCGCCGGTGGTGAGCGCCAGCATCGTGGGCCCGATCATCCGGGTGAGGCCGGTCAGCATGGCTGCCATCGGGTCGTCGGGCGTGTCGTCCGAGTCGGGGCCCGCCCCCGCGCTGATCGACTGTGCGAGCGCGCCGAACAGCTCGCCGTAGTCGCTGATGGTGCGGTCCGACCAGCCGACGCGATTCACGACCTCCACCCGCAGCGCCGCGCCCCGGGCCGGTTGGAGGCCGGTCGCATCGGCTACCCGCAGCTCGGCCACCCGCACGAGCTGCTCCATGGCGATGCGCTCCGCCGGGTCGATGTTGGGCTCCGAGATCCCACCGCAGGCGATGGCCCTGCCCACCTCGCGGGCCTGGCTGGTTCCGGGCGTCGCCCCCTGGAGCATCCGCATCAGATCCCCGATCACCGGAATGTCCCCCAGGCCGCTGATCCCGCCCGTCTCGCCGAATCCGCCCAGGCCGCTGATCCCGCCGAGTCCCTCCCGGCCCTCGATCCCGCCCGTCTCGCCAAGTCCCTCCAGGCCCTCGATCCCGCCCGTCCCGCCGAGTCCCTCCAGGCCCTCGAAAGGATCGTCGGGACCGCTCTCTGTTGGCGGATCGCCGCTCATGAGGGCATCGTAGGGGGGATGCAGGCCGATTGTGGAGTCCGAGGCGCGCCCGCACCTGCGCCGCGACCCGCTCGCGATGGGGCACGACATGACGCGGGACACGAAGCGGGACACGAAGCGGGACATGACGCGGGACATGACGCGAGCGACATGACGCGGGACATGACGCGGGACATGACGCGGGACATGACGCGGGACATGACGCGGGACATGACGCGGGTGGTGGTGACAGGCGCCCACGGTTCGGTGGGACGGCGAGTCGTGGCCCGGCTGGCCCAGCAGGATCCCGCCGTGGCCGTCGTGGCCATCGACAAGGAGGCTCCCCCCGCCCCCTACACCTCGGTCACCACCAAGCAGGCCGACTTGGCCGACGCCGACCTGGGCGCCCTGTTCTCGGGCGCCGACTCGGTGGTGCACCTGGCCTCGACCGTGACCGCGGGCACACTCAATCCCGCCGAAGTCGAGCTGGAAGCGGCCCTGCTGCATCGCGTGCTGGACGCCCTCGGCACCGCCGGAGTCCCCCACCTCGTGTTGATGTCGTCCGCGATGGTCTACGGCGCATGGAAGGACAACCCGGTCCCGATCACCGAGGACGCGTCGGTGCGTCCCAACCCCGACTTCGACTGGGCGCTGCAGCGGCACCGGCTCGAGCGGCTGGCCCAGCAATGGGGGCTCGCACCGGACCGGTCCGTCACCATCCTGCGGCCTGCGGCCGTGGTGGCCGAGGACCGTCTGGGCCAGCTCGCCAACACGTTGCGGGCCGCCCGCTCCGGGGTGGCGGCCGACGGCGACCCGCCGGTGCAGTACCTGCACGCCGACGATCTGGCCGCGGCCGTGGTCACGGTGGTGAACGTCCGTCACGACGGGATCCTCAACGTCGCGCCCGACGGCTGGATCCCTCCCGACACCCTGGCCGACCTCGAAGGGCCCCGGCCCCGGCTGCGAGCCCCGGCGCACCTGGTGCGGATCCTGAGCGCGCTGCGCTGGCGCTCGGGCCTGGCACCGACACCGCCGGGGGTCGTGCCCTACACGACCCACCCGTGGGTAGTGGCCAACGACCGGCTGCGGACGCTGGGCTGGACGGCCGCATACAGCAACGAGGAGGCGTGGGTGGTGTCGCACGACCCCGGGCCGCTGGAGTCGATCCCGGCCCGGCGCCGCCAGGAGTTGCTGCTGGCGGTGGCGGTGGTGGTGGTGGCGGGGACCCTCGTCGCCGCAGGCCTCGTGGTCAGAGCCCTTCGCAAGCGACGCCGCTCCCGTCGCGCTTGATGTGTGTCTCCCACGACCTACCATGTCCTGTAGTGCTGGCACCCCCTGACTCCGGCGACACCTGGCTCGGACTGTCATTCGATCCGCTGCCATCAACCGAGGTGGCGGAGTGGGTGGTGCTGCCTGATTGCGGTGCGGTGGTGCAGTTCAGCGGCACGGCCCGCGACCATTCGACCGACCGGCCCGGTGTGGACCTCCTGCAGTACGAGGCATACGAGAACCAGGTCGAGCCCCGCCTGGACGCCATCGTCGCCGAGATGCGGCGGCGCTGGGACGATCTGGGGCGCGTCGCCCTGCTGCACCGTGTGGGTCCGGTCGCGGTGGGCGATCCGGCGGTGGTGGTGGCCGTGTCGTCTCCTCATCGGGTCGCAGCCTTCGAGGCCGCCCGCTTCGCCATCGACACTCTCAAGACCACGGTCCCGATCTGGAAGCGGGAGCGATGGCAGGGTGGCGAGAGCTGGGGCCGCGAGGCCCAGCACATCATCGAAGTAGCCGCGGAGCCGGCCGTTCCGGAGCCGGCCGTTCCGGAAACACCTGTTCCCGAGGCGGCGCGATGAGGGGCTCGGTGCTGTTGGTGGTTGCCGCGTTGGGCCTGGCCGCGGTCGGCTCGATGCTGCTGTGGCTGGCTCGCAGGATCACGTGGCGTCGCCCGACTCCGTTCCTCAAGAAGCTCGAGTCGGTGTCGGGCGTTCCTGGGCGACCGGTGGGTCCGGCCAGCGGGATCTCCAAGCTCGACCCGCTGATATCGGATCCCTCCGCCGAAGCGCCTGCGGACGCGCCGGGGGACGCGCCCACCGTCCCGGAGCGCTGAACCCTGCCCCGCGACCTTGCCATCGACCTGGGGACGGCCAATACTCTGGTGTACGCCCGTGGCCAGGGCGTGGTGCTGAACGAGCCCTCGGTGGTGGCGATCAACACCAACACCAACGAACTGCTGGCGGTGGGCCACAAGGCCCGCCGGATGCTGGGACGCACACCGGGCTACATCGTGGCCCGGCGGCCGCTGCGCAAGGGCGCCATCACCGACTTCGAGATCACCCAGGACATGATCCGGACCCTGCTCAGGCAGGTCGGGGTGAGCAGGATCAACCGGGCCCGCGTGGTGGTGTGCGTGCCCTCGGCGATCACCCCGGTGGAGCGCCGCGCCGTGATGGAGGCCGCTCGCCGGGCCGGTGCCATCGAGGTGCGGCTGATCGACCAGCCCTTGGCCGCGGCCATCGGCGCCGGGCTCCCGATCGATGAGCCGGTCGGGTCGATGGTGGTGGACATCGGGGGCGGCACCACCCAGACCGCGCTGCTCAGCCTGGGCGGGATCGTGGCCCTGGAGGCGGTGAGGGTGGGCTCGTTCGACATCGATGACGCCATCCAGGCCCACATGCGGCGGGAGTACGGCATGGCCATCGGCGAGCCCACCGCGGAGCACACCAAGATCGTGGTCGGCTCCGCGGCGACGACCCGCAACGAGACCGCGGCCGAAATCCGCGGCCGGGAGCTGATGTCAGGAATGCCGAAGACCACGGTGGTGACGCCGAACGAGATCCGCCGAGCGATCGAGGAGCCGGTGAGCGCCATGGTCGACTCGGTGCTGAGCTGCCTGTCGCAGTCTCCCCCCGAGCTGGCCCAGGACCTGATTGCCCGGGGCGTCTTCCTCGTCGGCGGGGGCGGGTTGCTCAGGGGAATGGACATTCGGCTGTCTCGGGAGATGTCGCTGCGGGTTCGGCGGGTCGACGCCCCGCTGGAGACGGTGGTGCGGGGTGCGGGCCGATGCCTGGAGAACCTCGGTATGGACCTCTCGATATTCAGCGAAGAGTACGAGTAGTTCGACTACGAAGAATCAAGACCCGCCAGAAATCAGGACCCTCAAGGAATCACGCGCCGAGCAGCTCCGAGGCCGCGGCCCGCACCTGCTTGTCCCGGTCCGTGGTCGCCCGGAGCAGCGCGGCGTCGACTTCGGGTCCGTCGAAGGGGGCGAGAGCGATCACCGCCCGGCGGCGGACCTCGGGCTTGTCGTCCAGACCGGCCAGGATGGCTGCCAGCCCGCCAGGATCGCCGATCGCGCCCAGAGCCGCGATGGCCGACTCCCGGCACAGTGGATCGTCATGGGAACGGGCCACCTCGACCAGCGCGGCCAACACGTCGGCCGTCCCGGACCCGGCCGCATCGCCCAACACGTCGGCGGTTGCGCCGTCGCTGCATCGCCCAACACGTCGGCCGTGCCGGACCCGGCCGCATCGCCCAACACGTCGGCGGTTGCGCCGTCGTCTGCATCGCCCACGACGTCGGCCGTGCCGGACCCGGCCGCATCGCCCAACACGTCGGCGGTTGCGCCGTCGTCTGCATCGCCCACGACGTCGGCCGTGCCGGACCCGGCCGCATCGCCCAACACGTCGGCGGTTGCGCCGTCGTCTGCATCGCCCAACAGGTCGGCCGTTGCGCCGTCGTCTGCATCCGTTGCCGAGACTCGCTCGCCGCAGGCCCAGGCGGCCGCTTCCACCACCCGGCGGTCGTCGTCGCCGAGCCGGGCCGCCGTGGCAGCCACGGGCACGTCGCCGCGGCCCGCGGCCAGCTCGAGCGCGGTCATGCGGACCGCGGGCGCGGGGTCCTCCAGCGCCGCCTCGAGTTCGCCGGCAGCCAGGCCGCCAGCCCTGTCCAAGGCCCGCAGCGCACTGGAGCGAACCATCGGATCGTCGTCGCCGAGATGCAGCCGGGCCCCGGCGGCATCGCCCGCATGGCCAGCCGCGGCCGCATCCCGCCGTCGCTCGATGGCCCTGGTCGCTCCGGGTGCCGGGTCCGCCGCGGGAGCCTCTGCGTCCATCGGGGGTGGGTCCTCTAGGAGATGGCCTGCTCGAGCAGGAATCCGGCCACCACGACCATGAGGCCCACCAAGGCTGCGAGCGCGAAGCCGATACCCACCACCACCGCCGCCAGCACCAGCAGCGCCAGCATCCGCTGCCACCATTGCGGGTAGGCCCTCGGACCCACCACCGGACGAGGCACTGCCCGCCGAGCCAGGCCCAGCACCCGCAGCACGTCGATCAGCCCTATCCTCGGCCTCGGCCTCCAGGCACGGGCGGACGTGTCTTTGCGTCCGAGGCTCCACCCCCGCCAGATCCCGGGTCCGCCAGCCCGGACGTGCGTGCCCTCGCGCCGCCGGCGCCAGGCCCGCCAGCCTCTGCGACGGCTGCCCCCGGCCGCCTCGTCGGCGCGTTGCTCGTCGGCGCGTTGCTCGTCGGCGCGTTGCTCGTCGGCGCGCAGCTCGTCGGCGCGTTCGTCGTCGGCGCGCAGCTCGTCGGCGCGTTCGTCGTCGGCGCGCAGCTCGTCGGCTCTCAGCTCGTCGGCGTTCGACCTGGTCTCAGCGGCGTCGCCGGTGGTCGGGGCTGTCGCCATGGCGGTACCTTGGTGTCCGGACGCCGCGTGAATATACGGCGCCTGAGCGAAGACGACTGGACGGTTCGCCACGCTAGCTTCCCCACCGCCGACTTCCCCGGCGCCGGACTCGCCTCCGCCGGGTGGGCTGCCGCCCCCGCCGCCCCCGCCGCCCCGCCGGCGCCCCTATCGGCGGAGAAGGCGCCGGCTGAGGGTGGTCCTCGTCTGTGCCTTGGTCCTGCTGGTGGCGGCTGCCGCGACGCTGTTTGGTGCGCCGGCCCAATGGGCTGGTCGGCTGCTGCCGGGAGACTCCGTAGTCGACGACGACGCGGTGGCCCTCCTGCCCGGTACCGCCCTGGCCACATCCAGCCGGGTCGAGACCAACGGCATCGACGTGTTCGAGCCCGACGGGGAGATCCTGCTGCTCACCGTGTCGATCGACAGCGACTTGTCCGTGCTCGACTGGATCAGGTCGTCGATGGACGACGCAGTCGAGTTGCGCAGCCGGGAGTCGGTCTATGGCGACCGGTCGGACACCGAGCAGCGCGACCGCAACCGTCACCTGATGGAGAGCTCCAAGGACGTCGCCACGATCGTGGCCCTCGAACACCTCGGAGTGCATGCCGCCGACTTCACCGGAGTGCTGTTCGTGGAGGCGGTCGCGGGCGGCCCGGCCGAGGGCCTGCTGGAAGCCACCGATGTGATCCTGTCCATCGACGGCGCGCCGGTGACCACCGTCGAGTCGCTGCGAGCAGTGCTGGCGGACCTGGAGCCCGGCATGACCGCCGTGGTCACGGTGGAGAACTTCGAGACCCGCGAGCGGCGCGACGTGGAGATAGCGCTCGGCATCCATCCCGACGGCGGCGGATCGTTCATTGGAGTGAGCGGGGTGACAGAGCGGGTCGATCGGTCCCCGCTGCCGTTCGACGTCGACATCTCCTTGGGCTCGGTGGGGGGACCGTCGGCCGGTCTGGCCTTCACGCTGATCGTTATCGACGTGCTGACGCCGGGCGAGCTCACGGGCGGCAAGCGGGTTGCGGTCACCGGCGCCATCCGCCTCGACGGCTCCGTCGGCGATGTGGGGGGCGTCGCCCAGAAGGCGGTGGCGGCCCGCGATGCGGGCGCCGAGATGATCATCGTGCCCGCGGCGTCGGTGGACGAGGCCCGGTCGGGTGCGGGCGATGTCCCGGTGGTGGGGGTGGTGGACCTGGACGAGGCGCTGCACGCGCTGGCCGTCTCCGGAGGTGACCCGGTGGGACGCCTGCAAGGCTGAGTCCGGGGCGGGTATGGCCCCGTTGGACTCTCCCGCGTCGTACCATCGTGGGAACCGCCCCAGGCTGCGAATCGGCGCGCGGGGGATGGCCTCGGAGGAGCCATGGAAAACGGCGACGGACCCGACCCCGGACCCGGGCTGGCCCCAGAAGCGGTGGAGGACACCGAGTTCGCCACGGTGCGCCGCGGCTACGAGCCGGGGCCTGTCCGCACCAGGCTGCGCGAGGCGGCCGACGAGATCCGTCGCCTGAACGCTCTGGTCGGCTCGCTGTCCTCACGGGTGACCCAACTGGAGGACACCCCGCCGGACCAGCTCGAGTCGCGCCGAGTGGCCGAGGCCCTGGGGGACGAGGCGACCCGCGTGCTGCAGTCGGCCAGCGACGCGGCCCGCGAGAGGATCGAGCGCGCCGAAGCCGAGCACCACGACATTGTGGGCAAGGCCCAAGCGACCGCGGCCGCCATCGTCGAGGAGGCCCGCGAGCAGGGCAGGGAGATGGTGTTCGAGGCCCGCAACGTGCGGGAGCGGATCCTGGCCGACCTGGCTCGCAAGCGCCATGAGCA
Organism: Candidatus Aldehydirespirator sp.; assembly: GCA_965219165.1. Lineage (GTDB taxonomy): Bacteria > Actinomycetota > Acidimicrobiia > Acidimicrobiales > Aldehydirespiratoraceae > Aldehydirespirator. The sequence continues at coordinate 882,898 of CBDCMW010000002.1, forward strand.
CCGGATCGAAGTGGAGCAGCTCCGAGTGATCCACGACCGTTTCTCGGAGGCGCTCAGTATCTGCCGCCAAGGACTGGACGGCTGGATGGAGGAGCTGGCCCAGACGGAACCTCAGGCTGTGGTCGCGGCCGAGCGAGCGGGGCAGCGCCTCGGGGCCGTGCCGGAGCCCACCGTCGCCGAGATCGAGGCCGAGATCGAGGCGGCGCGCCTGGTAGGGATGCCCCTCGACCGTGGGCCCGACGAAGCGGAGTCCGGCGACGGCACCCGCGCCGACCCCGCTGCCGACACCGACGACGCCGCGCCGGAGCAGGCCGAGCAGGCTGCCGGGGACGCCGCGGCCCCCTCCGCCGACGGCGGCGACGAGCCGGACGGGCTGGAAGACCTCGATGAGCTGGAGGAGCCGAGCGAGTACGTCGAGATCGTGGGCTACACCGTCGATCCGTCGGCGACGCCGTCGGCCCGAGCCGCGGTGGGTCTCTACGACGTCGAGGCCGAGGCCGACGCCGTGTTCGAAGCTGGTGGGGGCCTGCCAGAAGCGCAGGCGCCCGATCCCGAGGATGCTGCTTCGACCGCCGTCGGTGACGCACTCGAGCCCGCCGTCGAGGCCGCGGCAGCGTCGGGTGCCGAGGCCATCTTCGCCCGCCTGCGCTCGATCATGACCCGGCCAGTCCGCGAGCGGTCGGTACCTCCCCAGGGGGCGCCGCCGGCCGCCGGCAACGGCGCGGCACCGTCCGACGAGCCTGCCGCCCCCGAGCCCGCGGCCGCTGAGCCTGCCGTCGAGTCTGCCGCCCCCGAGCCCGCCGCCCCCGAGCCCGCCGCCGCTGAGCCTGCCGTCGAGTCTGCCGCCGCTGAGCCCGCCACGGCCGCCCGCGAGCCGTCCGAGCCCGATGATCTCGTCAGCGCGGCCCGGGCCGTCGCCGTAGGCGGGATCGCCCGCAGGCTCAAGCGGCTCGTCGTCGACGAGCAGGGCGATCTGCTCGACGCCATACGCCGCAACGGCGCCCGGGCCCTGCGCGGCACCATTTCCGCCGACACCCGCGCCTACGTCCGCGCCGCACGAGTGCCGATGCAGGACTTCGCGTCCGACATCGACGTGAGCATCGACGACATCGACCTCGAAGCGGCCGGTGACGCCATCGTGTCGGTGATGGTCGAGCCGGTGCGGGCCCGCCTGGACGAACTGGTCGAAGACACCGAGGATCCGGACGAGCTCAGCAGCGCCGTGCGCTCGATCTACCGGGAGTCCCGATCGCGCCGTGCTGACACTGCGGCCGAAACCGCCTTCACCGCTGGCTGGCCGGAGCCGATAACGTGACCGTCTGTGCGCACTGTCTCTCCCATCCCGCCCGGCGGCCGGTCCCGCTTCGGCACTAGACGAGTTCGATTCGTAGCCCTCCTGGTAGCCGGCGGCCTGCTGGTCCTGCTGCTGTCGCTACGCGGGATCGCCCGCTTCTACACCGACTACCTGTGGTTCGACTCGCTCGGCCGCACCGACGTGTGGGGGCGGGTGCTGTTGGCCAAGATCGCCCTGTTCTTCATCTTCGCGGTCGTTTTCTTCGTGTTGGTCTGGGTCAACCTGCTCATCGTCGACCGCTTGGCGCCCGAAGCCCGGCCGCCCGGCCCCGAAGAGGAGATGCTCAGCCGCTACCACGCGATGGTGTCCGGCCGCACCCGTTTGGTGCGCCTGGCCGTGTCGGTGGTGTTCTCGCTTTTGGCCGCGTCGGGCGTGTCGAGCCAGTGGGAGGAGTGGCTGCTATTCGTCAACCGCCAGGACTTCGGCGTGGCCGATCCGCTGCTGGACACGGACATCGGCTTCTACGTGTTCCGGCTCCCGTTCCTGTCGTTCCTCGTGAGCTGGGCCTTCGCTGCCTTCATGATCCTCCTCGTGGTGATCTCCATCGCCCACTACATCAACGGCGGCATCAGGGGCCAGGTCCCCCAGGGTGTCCAGCGGGTGCTGCCGTCGGTGAAGGTGCATCTGTCGGCGATCCTGGCCGCGCTGGCCCTGGTGAAGGCAGCCGACTACTGGCTGGCCCGCTACGAGCTCACCGTGTCGGGCCGGGGCGTGGTCGACGGCGCCCTGTACACCGACGTCAAGGCCAAGCTGCCCGCCCTCAACCTGCTGATGCTGATCTCGCTGTTCGCGGTGGTGCTGCTGGTGGTGAATCTGCGCCGGCGGGGCTGGGTGCTACCGGTGCTGGCCGTGGGCCTGTGGGCCTTCACCGCCTTGGTGATGGGCAACATGTACCCCGCGTTCGTGCAACGGTTCCAGGTTGACCCCAACACCACCGCCCGGGAGTCCGTGTACACGTCCGACAACATCGCCGCCACCCGGACCGCCTACTCGCTGGTGCCCGACGACGACGTCGCCCTCGTAGTTTTCGACTACAGGGAGAATCCCACGCCCGCGCAGCTGCGGGCCGCGGCCCAGACGGTCCGCAACACCCGGATCCTCGACCCGATCACGCTCACCGACACCTTCGAGAAGGACCAGGGCGAGCGGGACTTCTACCACTTCTCTCCGGTGCTCGACGTCGACCGCTACGAGGTGGACGGTGAACTGACCCAGGTGGTGCTGGCCGCCCGAGAACTCAACTTGAGCGAGCTGGGATCGTGGGAGCGCCAGCATGTGGCCATCACCCACGGCTACGGGGTCGCCATCGCCCGGGCCAACGTCACCGACGTGCGGGGCAGCCCGGTGTTCATCGCCGGCGGCCTGCCCGTCGAGGTGGACCCGGCCATCGGCGTGCAGCTCGACGAGCCCCAGATCTACATCGGCGAGAACCTCGAGGGCTACGCGCTGGTGGGCGCCACCCGCGACGAGGTCGACTACGTGGACGGCCAGGGCCGCGAGGAGAGCTTCCGCTACACCGGCGACGGCGACGTCAGCATGGGGTCGTTCCTGCGCCAGGCCGCCTTCGCGCTGCGCTTCGGGCAGCTCGACCCGCTGATCTCCAACTTCGTGGACAGCGACACCGGCATCATCTACATCCGCGACACCCTCGACCGGGCGAGGAGCGTCGCCCCGTTCCTGGAGTTCGACTCCGACGTCTACCCGGTGGTCTTCGACGGCCGCGTCCACTACGTGCTCGACGCCTACACCACCACCGACCGCTACCCGTACTCCCAGGGCGCCGACACCAGCGGCCTGGCCTCCGGTGCCGACCTGGCTGACACCGGCGCCAACTACATACGCAACTCGGTCAAGGTCGTCGTCGACTCCTACGACGGCGACGTGACGCTGTACGTCATGCCGGTGCAGGACCCGATCGTGGCCGCGTGGCAGTCCGCCTTCCCCGACCTGTTCACCGACTTCTCCGAGATGCCCGAGGGCCTGCGCTCCCATCTGCGCTTCCCGATCGACCTGTTCACCGTGCAGACCAACATGTGGGCGTCGTACCAGGTGTCCGACCCCGAGGCGCTGATCATCGGCACCGAGCGCTGGGCGGTGGCCCAGGATCCGGGCCGCAGCGTGCAGGCCGGGGGCATCGCCGAGGCCGTGGTCGGGGACCGGGGCCTGCTGACCCGGCGGGAGCGGCGGGTCCCGGCCTACTACTCGCTGATGCAGCTCCCCGGCGAGGAGGAGGTGTCGTACGTCGCCCTGCGCTCGTTCGTGCCGGTCTCCGACGACGACAGCCGCAAGGAGCTGACCGCTTTCATGGTGGGCGAGACGCGCTCCGACGGGACGTCGCGTCTTGTGTCCTATGAGATGTTGAACCTGCTGGCGCCGGGCCCGGCCATCGTGGCGTCCAACACTTCCACCAACCCCGCCATCAGCCGGGAGCTGACGCTGCTCAACGACCAGGGCTCGCAGGTGGACTTCGGCGACATGCTGCTGCTGCCCGTCGCCGACTCGTTGCTGTACGTGCGCCCCATGTACGTGCGGGCCCAAGGGACCCAGATCCCGCTGCTGGCCGGAGTGATCGCCTCGGTGGGCAACCGCACCGCGTTGGGCAAGACGCTGGGCGATGCCCTCGACGAGCTGTATCCGGGTGCCGACTTCACCGGGGTAGCGCTGCCCCCGGTGGCGACCGAGGGCGACGCCCCCGTGGCGGACGACCGAGACGAGCCGCCCGACGAGCCCTCCGTCACCGAGACCCCCGGCGCGGAGTTCGGCGAGCTCACCCCCGCTGAGACCCGGGAGCTGCTCGACGAGTTGGCCGAGTTGCGCCGCCGTCAGGACGACATCCTGGCCCGCCTGATCGAGCAGCTCGAGAACTAGACCCTGGAACTAGATCCTGGGCCGCCTGCGCTCAGGCTCGCCCCGGGCCTCTCAGACGCTGGACTCCTCGGTCGCCGCGGCCGCGAAGATGCGGGCCTCCCTGGCCACGCCGCCCAGGGAGATGCGGGCCTCCTTGGCCGCGGCCGAGTAGCCGAGGGCGTCGAGTATGGGCAGCAGCTCCCCCCGGCGGATGCGCATCTCCACCGCGGCCGGGTCCACCAGCGACGGATGCTCCTCGCCCATCGCCTCGGCCAGCATCCTCAACTCGTGCCGTAGCCCGGCCACATAGTTGGCCACCCTCACGGCCTTGCTGGCCGGATCGAGCCCCCGGGTGAGCCACTTGTTCTGGGTGGCCACGCCGGTGGGGCAGCGCCCGCTGTGGCAGCGCTGGGCCTGGATGCAGCCGACCGCCATCATTGCCTCCCGCCCGACGTTGATCAGGTCGACGCCCATGGCCATGGCCACCAAGGCGTCGGGCGCGAGGCCGAGCTTTCCCGAGCCTCCGAACACGATGGCCTCATGCAGGTCGGCCTCTGCGAAGGCCTCGTAGACCTCGGCGAAGCCCACCCGGAAGGGCAGGGACACGTGGTCCGTGAACGTCAGTGGGCCTGCGCCGGTGCCGCCCTCGCCGCCGTCGACCACGATGAAGTCCGGACCGCGGCGTGTCTCGGCCATGCGGGACGCCAGCTCGACCCAGAACCGGCGGTCGCCGACGGCCGACTTGATGCCCACTGGGAGCCCGGAAGCGTCAGCGATCCTCTCCACGAAGTCGACGAGGCCGGCCACATCGTCGAACTCGGGGTGGTGGTTGGGGCTGCGCACGGTCACGCCCACCGGCACGCCCCGGGCCTCGGCGATTTCCTTCGTGACCTTCGCGGCGGGCAGCACCCCACCCAGGCCTGGCTTGGCGCCCTGACTCAGCTTCAGCTCCACCGCCTTGACGGGGGCTGAGTGGAGGCTGGCCAGGAAGGTGTCCATGCAGAAGCGCCCGTCGGCGCCCCGGGCGCCGAAGTATCCCGTCCCCAGCTGGAACACCAGGTCGCCACCCCGGCGGTGGAAGTCGCTGACGCCGCCCTCGCCGGTGTTGTGCAGGCATCCGGCCATGGCCGAGCCCCGGTTGAGGGCCTCCACCGCCGGTCCCGACAGCGAGCCGTAGGACATTCCTGAGATATTCACCACCGACGCGGGCCGGAAGGCCCCGGGCCGGCCGCGCCAGGCTCCTAGCACCTTGGCCGCTCGCAGCTCGCCGTGGGGCATGTCGGAGCTCACCGGGAAGGCCGAGTGCCGGAAGAACACGTAGCCGTCGGCGTCGAGCCGGTTGTCGGAGCCGAACCCGAAGTACGGGTTCTCCCGCTTGGCGGTGGCGTAGACCCAGCGGCGCTGGTTGCGGTTGAACGGCCGTTCCTCGTCGTTGTCGCTCACGATGTACTGGCGCAGCTCCGGGCCGAACGACTCCAGCAGGTAGCGCAGGTGGCCGATCACCGGGAAGTTGCGCAGGATCGCGTGGCGCTTCTGGACGACGTCGTGCGCGGTCGTGGCGACGAGCACGGCGCCAACGGCGGCCACCCCCCACAGCCACCAGCTCATGGTCAGACGCTAGTCGCGGCGACGGCAACGCGGGTTCGGTGTCAACCGCGGCCTGCTCGCTCGGCCTCCTGGCCGCGAACCAGTGTTGAGTGCCGGCCGGGGGGCGGGGTAGGTTTGGGGATGGCCCGGCGAGCGAGCGGTACGTGAACGACCGCGGCGCGAGCGGGCCCGGCGGCGGGCTGGCCCGCTCGCTGGGGCTTCGCCACGTCTTCGTGCTGAGCACCGGCGCGATGCTGAGTTCGGGCCTGTTCCTGCTGCCCGGCCTGGCCGCGGCCGAGGCCGGACCGAGTGCGGTGCTGGCCTACGCCCTGGCCGGCGTGATCGCCGTGCCCGCCATGCTGAGCGTGGCCGAGCTGTCCACGGCCATGCCCCGCGCCGGGGGCGCCTACTACTTCCTGGTGCGGGCCTTCGGGCCGGCCGTCGGCACGGTGTCGGGTCTGGCCACCTGGCTGTCGCTGGTGTTGAAGGACGCCTTCGCGCTGGTCGGTATGAGCGCCTACCTCAACATCGCCTTCGACGTGCCGGCCAAGCCGCTGGCCGTCGGCCTCATCGCCGCGTTCACCATCGTCAACATCGTCGGGTCCAAGGCCAGCGCCGGGCTGCAGCTGGTGCTGGTCGGGTTCGTGCTGGCGGTGATGGGCTGGTTCATCGTCGCCGGACTGCCGGACGTCGGCTCCGGCGACGGCTCGCTGGACCCGTTCTTCACCCACGGAACGGGTGGACTGGTGAGCGTCATCGGCTTCGTGTTCGTGTCCTACGGCGGGTTGACGAACGTGGCCAGCGCAGCCGAGGAGATCAGGGACCCGTCCCGGAACATCCCCCTGGGCATGGGACTGTCGTTGCTGGTGGGCACGGCGGTGTACACCTTGGGCGTGCTGGTGGCCGTGGCCGTGGTGCCTGCTCAGCAGCTCCACGACGACCTTGCCCCCGTATACACCGCGGCCGAGGGCGTGATGCCCGAGCTGGGGGCGGCGCTGGTGGCGCTGGCCGCGCTGGCCGCGTTCTCGTCGGCCGCCAATGCCGGCATCCTCGCCGCGGCCCGGTACCCGCTGGCGATGAGCCGCGACCGCCTGCTGACCCTGCTGTTCGGTCGGTTGAGCCGGTTCAACACTCCGGTGTGGGGGATCATGGTGACCGGCGCGGGAATGGCGGCGGTGGTGCTGGCGCTCGACGTGGCCGCCATCGCCAAGGTGGCCAGCGCCTTCGTGCTGTTGACCCTGGCGCTGGTGAACGCGGCGGTGATCGTGCTGCGGGCGTCGCGGATATCCTCCTACGCCCCCGGCTTCACCGCTCCGCTGTTCCCGTACCTGCAGCTGGCCGCGATCGCCATCAACGTGTACCTCATCGCCGAGCTCGGCCCTCAGGCGCTGCTGCTCACCGGGGCGTCGGTGACCGTGGCAGTGGGGTGGTACGTGTTCTACGGTCGCAGGCGGTCGATGCACGGCGGCGCCATCTACCATGTGTTCGAGCGCTGGGGCCGGCTCGTGGACCGGGGTCTGGACCGCGAGCTGAGCGCCGCGGCGCAGAGCCACGGCCTGCGGACCGCCGACGAGTACCCGGGGCTGATCGCGCGGGCCGCGGTGGTGAGCATCCCCGAGGGCACCGACATCAACGAGGCCGCGCTGCGGGCCTCGGAGGTGCTGTCGGCGCGGACGGACGTGGACACGGCCACGGTGACCGACCGGTTCCTGGAGTCGGGCTCGCTGTGGATCCAACCCTCGGAGCTGCATCCCACGGCCACGCCGGTGGCGTTCTTCGACACCGACGACGATCACCTGGTGATAGTGCGGGCCGCGGGCGGCATCCGCATCCCCGCCGCCTGGGGCGGCCGGGACGAGCAGGTGAAGGCGCTGTTCTTCCTGGCCGGGTGCACCGCGGCGCCGGGCCGGGCTCTGCGGCTGGCCGGCGAGCTTGCTGCCTACCTGCACTCGGACCGGGCCGAGGCGGTGGCCGAGGCCGCCTACGAGGCCGAGGTGAAGGAGGCCCTGCTTCCAGATCTGTCGATCGGCCAGTACCCGCTGCTGCCGGAGCTTTCGACCGCTGCGCTCATCGGGAGGCAGGTGGGGACGCTCACCATCAACCGCGGCTTCTACCTGGAGGCGGTCAGCCGCGAGGGCCGGGTGTTGCGGGCCGAGGCCGACCTAGTGCTGGAGGCCGACGACCAGATCACCGTGCTCGGGCCGCCCGACAGCCTCCCCCCGCTGGACGAGGTGGCCAAGCTCCTGGCTGACTGACCCGGCGCAGGAGTCGCCAGGGACCTCCGGGGGCTCGGGCCGCCCCGGGGGCTGGCGGTTCCGGCTGTGGTGAATTCTGATCCGCCATGGCGCGCTGCCGTAACGTGGTCAGGTCGAGCCGGGTCCGAGTCAAGAGGGGACCGACATGGAATTGGCAGGGGTTGCGGCCATCGTCACCGGGGGTGCCTCGGGCATCGGCCGGACCTGCGCGCACCGGCTGGTCGGGCTGGGCGCACACTGCGTGATCCTCGACATCCAGGCGGGCAAGGGCGCCGAGGCGGCGGCAGAGGTCGGCGGGGTGTTCGTGGAGGGCGACGTTGCCGAAGAGGAGCCGGTGCAGGCCGCGGTGGAGGCCGCCGGCGAGCTGGGACCACTGCGGGTGCTGGTCAACTGCGCGGGCGTCGCCTCCGCGGTGCGCACCGTGGACCGCCACGGCCAGCCGATGGCGCTGGAGCGTTTCGAGCGGGTGGTGGCCACCAACCTGACCGGCACGTTCAACTGCATCCGTCTGGCCGCGGCCGCGATGGCCCGCACCGAGCCGGTGGACGCCGACGGCCAGCGGGGCGCCATCGTCAACATGGCCTCGGTGGCGGCCTTCGACGGCCAGACCGGTCAGAACGCCTACTCGGCCTCCAAGGGCGGGGTGGTGGGCATGACCCTGCCGATAGCCCGAGACCTGGTGCCGCTGGGGGTGCGGGTCAACACCATCGCGCCCGGGCTGATCAACACGCCCATCTACGGCACCGGGCCCGAGGCCGAGCAGTTCAAGGCCCGCCTGGCCACCGGCGTGCTGTTCCCCAAGCGGTTGGGCACCGCCGACGAGCTGGCCTCGATGGTGATGGAGCTCCTCACCAACGACTACATGAACGGTGAGACCATAAGGGTGGACGCCGGCATCCGCCTGTCCCCGAAGTGACGCCCCGGCCCGGGTTCTGAGGCGTTGCGGGCGGCTAGCGGCCCGGTAGAATCGCACTGCGGGGTGGAGCAGTCTGGTAGCTCGTCGGGCTCATAACCCGAAGGTCGTAGGTTCAATTCCTACCCCCGCCACCAACAAAAGCCCAGGTCAGAGCACATGCGCTGACTTGGGCTTCACCGCGTCCGGGCCGATCTTCTAATAGATTTTCTAATATGCGGTCGGAGACAGCGTGTTTTGTCCCGGGCCATGATGCCCGTCAGGGAGACGCGAGCACGTAGCGCTTGACAGTTCGTTCGCTCCCGACGCGGTGAACGCATCGACCCGGAGGCACCGCCTGTGCTGCTTGGTCGTCGCCACGCCAGCGAGGCAGTTCTCAAGCTTGGGCAGCACGAACTTGAGGATTCTCTGCAACGGCGTAGCCCACGAGGCACCACCGGTCGCTACCGGCGTCACCTCGGACGCCGGTTAGATCCTGAGATGGGACGTTGGCGACAACTGGCAGTAGATGCTTCGGTCATTGCGCGACCGAGACTTGCGTGGAGTGCGGCTGGGATCGCCGAAGCGCACCGGGGGCGCGCAGCGGCCGCTGACATGTCGCTCCAAGTTGGCCGCTGCAGGTTCGGGCAAGATGAACTTGGTGTCTCAGTCCTCCACGGTCTGCACCTGGCTCACGGCTCGACCGTCGAGGTCCCATCTGAGGACGGGCAGGCAAGGACATACCAGCGTGACATTCTACACCTCAGGGGGGTCAACTCCCGTCATCCAGATCAAGTGGCAACAATTCACCGGTTGTTTCCGGGGAAAAGTGTTCATCGAGTTCATGATGCCGAGCGGCTCTGAGACGGTCATTGAAATCCGCCATCTTGGCAGCTCTCCCTCCGGGTTCGAGTGACTCTGCCTCTCGTAGAGAATCCATCATTCTGTGATAGTCCTCCTCTGCCACTCGACGGGCGATCCTAATTCCGAGCAGACTAGGCAGGAAATCTGACATTGACTGTCGTGCCTGCGCAGCTGACGGTGATAGCAAAATGAATTTCTCAAGAAATCCTGGACGCATAAGAATCCGCGTCGTTCCATTATCAGCACGGGCCATGGCGCGAACTGCAGCTCCTTCGCCACTTGATAGCCACCATGTTTGGTAACCGAACTCTGAAGCGTGACCTGCTGTTCCCTCTTGCGAGCGACGATGAGTAACAAGCTGATAGACGTAGGCATCGTTGCTCGCCAAGAAGTCACTACCTTTGAGAGGTAGAAGTGCGTTTGTCAAGAACACGTTACGTGCACCATCGCATACCTCGCGAATGGAGGACCAGTCTTCGAAGTGTAGGCTGAATTGATGAACGAGATACCTTTGTAACTGAAGAGTAGCATACTCTTCGTAAAGATCGGAGTAGTTGCAGAACTGATTAACGAATTCATCCCAAGAACTAGGTCTTCCATGAGCGGCAAGTAGTTGCGAATAAAGAAATGCCCTTACGAGGATCTTTGGTTCATGAGTGGCGAGTCCGTATCCAATGTTCCCCATGGGTTCAACATAGTTAACATATTCCTTGTCACTAGCTCTCAGATGCCCGAGTACTTCGTCCAAGACTGGAGCTGCAAGTATGAGCTTCACGCCAGTAAGATGTGCAGACTTTAGTAGATTGCGTGTCCGCTGATCTTCTGGCTGAACATATCGCTCGCTAAGGGCTGAGATTAGTACATCACTTCCGACATACAAGTTTGTGTTTGACATAGCATCGTCAAAGTAACGGAGTATTCTAGGTTCTCCGTGTAGCGCGAACAGTATGCCATAGGCACGCGAGATTCGTTGAAGCAGCGTCCGTTGTCGGGGGGTGCTTGAGTAGAACACTTCGCGAAGGACAGACATGATTACATCCACAGCATCTAGCCGTGCGTCGCCCGTCAACCCCGACGTTGCCATTACTGATCGTAGGGCGTCACTCACAAAGGGAGTGGAATCGCTCGGAGTTCCATCCTCAAGGAAACCTGAGAAGCGTAATCCATCTTCCTCAAAGGCTAGCTGTATCGTATCCAATGTCAGGTCCGCTAGCTGATTCGCGTCAACGTCTGTTGGCAGTTCCAATGAACTGAATTGGATCGAGAGTTCTTGTCGGACCTCTATTCGCAACGACTCGTCCTCGATTGATGCCTTCTCCAGTTCTACACGATCTTCATATGGAAGTGCCCACAAGTTCTCCTGGCGGTGCCATCGAATTCTTCGATGGTCCTTCCTCGATATCGCCTCAAGCCTGCGACGTAGCCGCTCATCCAAGATTGTTTCAGCTGCTGGAAGGGTTTCAAGTATCTTGGCACGAATGTCGGTTTCGCTCATAAGCGTGCCTTCGTTGGGATCTGTCTCTTCTAGGGCATATACAATAAGTGCATCCACAACTCCGTCAACGAACGAACCTCCAGTTGGATCCCGGTCGAGTTGGCCGACGAGATAGGTGTAGACGTGTGGATCCGATACATGCTTGGACGACGATAGTACGGACCCGCGTCCTATTCCCTGAAGATATTGAGTTTGATGGTGTAGATGCTCATAATATGCAGCGATAGAACCGGAGTCCGTTGGTACTTGAAAGGTGATGTATTGCCCGTCCATAATCCGGACGGTTACGCCAAGCTCTCTCACAAGTTTCTCTTGTACCAGGTCAGTCTTGCCAACAACTTGATTTGTTACATACAAGATTTCGCTAGGCTCGCGTCCAACATCGTACAATCGCCGAACCGTCCTGCGGATTTTGGCGATTGGCTCTTTGTCGATGCTAGCTTGCATGAATGCTGACGGCCGGTGGGCGTTCATGTAGATGTTGGTATCGACGAACCCATCAGCACCGCCGTCATGGAGTCCACCCTGGGGCACGAACGTAGCGCCGAGCTTTGACGACAGGAAGCTCAACGCGAATTGCTCGAACTCCGTGCCGTTAGTGCGATCCAATGCGATCCTGACTAGTTCTGTCTGCGGAGGACTCTGCACTGTGTACTCCCATTGTGTGCGAACGGTCTCTGCTAGGAGGCCATGAACATAACTCTAGGCTCAGCGGTTTCCGAATACGGCGGTTTCGAAGATGGAGGCGGCTTGGGCTTGTAGGCCGGGCATGACGTGCTGGTAGACGGTCATGGTGAAGGCGACGCTGGAGTGGCCTAGGCGCTCGCTGACGACCTTGGGATGCACATTCTGCTGCAGCAGGATGGTGGCGTGGGTGTGGCGCAGGTCGTGTAGTCGGATGCGGGGGATGTCGAGCTTGGCGACGGCGCGCTCGAAGGTCTGGCTGATCAGGTCGGGGTGGATGGGCGAGCCGTCGGGCTTGGCGAACACGTAACCATCGTCGCCGCGCTGGCCGGTGGCCATGCGCTCTTCGAGTTGGCGGCGGCGGTGGCGGCGCAGTTCGGCGACGGTCCGGGGGTCGAGGTCGATGCTGCGGCGGCTGGTGGGAGTCTTGAGGTCGCCCTCGATGAGCTGTACTGTACCGACACGATCTGCTGGTTGACGGTGAGGCGGGCGGCGTCGAGGTCGACGTTGCTCCACGGCAACCCGGCGAGTTCGCCTCGGCGCATTCCGGTGGTCGCGGCGAGCAGGTATAGCGGGTACAGCTCGTGGTCGGCCATCGCGTCAAGGAAGCGGCGCAGCTGGTCGCTCGTCCACACGCTGATCGATCGGCCGCTGCGGCTGATCGAGGGCGGATCGGCGGTGTCGGCCACGTTGCGGGCGACGGTGCCCTTGCGGGCCGCGTCGGACAGCGCGCTCTGCAGGGTGGCGTGGACGCTGCGCACCGACTTGGCCGACAGGCCGCCTCCGCCGCCGTTGCGCTTACCGTCGGTGAGGAGCTTGACGTACAGCTCGTCGAGGTCCTCGGGCTGGAGCCTCTGCAGCGGGATGGCCCCGATGTTGGGATTGATGTGCAGCCGGATGTTGCGCTCATAGGAATTGGCCGTGGAGGGCTTCACCGCTGGTCGCGGCTGACTGACGTCGCCTTCCGCGGACCGCGCGTGTCACACCCCTGCGGTGTGCTTCTTGACATGAATCCTCCTCGAACCGATCGGCAAGCCCGAGGCTTGCAGTTGCGTCTCCGGGTTGGTCAGAGGGTGCGCGCCCGGGCCATCCACAGAGTGCAGACTGAGGGTGTGACAGTCGGCTCCGCGATCTCGCTGTTCTCCGGCGCCGGGGGCCTCGACTTGGGGATCGAGTCGGCGGGGTTCGCCATCCTGGCCGCGGTGGAATGGGACGACGACGCCTGCGACACCATGGAGAAGAACGCTCCGGACTACTTTCCGAGTCTGCGCGAGGTGGTTCGCGCCGACCTGTACCCACTCGCCACCGGCACCGGCGAGGGACTCACCACGCGGGACATCCTCCGAGCGGCAGGCCTGTCGAGCAGGGAGAGGCCCGATCTGCTCGTGGGCGGGCCACCCTGTGTCGCGTTCTCCAAGTCAGGCTTCTGGCTCGACTGGAAGCGCGATGGCATCGACCCTGCAGCGAGTCTGCTGCAGGCCTACACACGTGTGCTTGCCGAGGCGAGGCCCCGGTACTTCATCCTCGAAAACGTGTACGCGCTGACCTTCAACAACAAGGCGAGCAGGCCGGCATTCACGCGCCTGCTCGCCGAGATCGCGGCGGCCGGTTATCGTTTCAGATGGCAAGTGCTCAACGCGGCCGACTTCGGCGTGCCCCAAGCCCGGCCCCGGTTGTGCGTCGTGGGCTGCCGCAAGCGAGACACGCTGCCTGAACTGCCGGAGCCGACCCATCACGGACCGTGGGAGCGGCGAACTACGACCGGGGGGCCGTTGCCCCACGTCACCGCTGGTGAGGCGCTGGCGGGGCTGATCACCGAACCCGAGCCCGAGGAGGTTGTGCGGGGGCGCTGGGGCCACCTCCTGCCCGAGATCCCGGCTGGCGACAACTACCTGCACTTCACGGAGAAGCGCGGTCACCCCGGGCCGATTTTCGAGTGGAGGTCCCGCTACTGGTCGTTTCTGTTGAAGCTCGATCCCCGCAAGCCGTCACCGACGATCCAGGCCCACCCCGGCCCCAACGTCGGCCCGTTCCACTGGGACAACCGCCGCCTGCGCGTCCCGGAGCTTCGCAGACTCTTCACGTTCCCGGACGACTTCGCGTTCGTCGGCAAACGAGCATCAGTGCAGGCTCAGATCGGGAACTCGGTGCCTCCCCTGCTCTCAGAGCAAGTGGCCCGGGTCATCGCAGCCGCGTGCTGACGCGATCACGCTGAGGAGTAGGGCTGTGGCGGATCTCGCGGGCCGCAGCTACATCCCGAAGCTGTACGAAATCAGCAGCACGCGGCAACCCCTGGTCGACCTCCTGTTGAGAGGTGTCAACGATGGCGGCGGCCGCGTCGTGTCCTGCTCCTTCCCGGACAGGAAGCTGGCACCGGTCTTCATCGGCGCCGAGGATGGGGACAACCATCGCTACGGCCTCCTCGTTTATCCTTTCACCACTACACACCGGCCCACCAAGAACCGCCCAGCAGCAGAGCACCGCTTCCAGATCCGGTACGGCGATCCGGAACGAGTACGCCTAGAACCGAACCCCGTCGGACATGATCCCGCAGGAGTCGACGTCACTCTCATTGTGGCGGTGGACCCGGAGACAGGAATCATCGTCGGCCTGGATCCCCTCGTGTACGCGCAGCTGCCGATGGGAATCTCCGGCTACTACCGGGACTCGAACGCGGATGCGGTGAAGGAAACGGGCTGGGCGTCTTGGGCGAAGGAGAAGACGAAACCGCGAGAACCGCAGGGCGAGGAGTGGGAAGGCCTCGAATCGATGGTCGGCTTCCGCCCTGACCGCCTGCTCGACTACGCGCGCTTCGAAGCGCTGGCCACGAGCCTCGGACTTGACACAGGGCTAAGGCTCAAGCTCGCTGATCGCTTTGCCGAGAACCTCGCCAGGAACAGACGAGTCGACCGCCATGACCTCGAACAACTCTTTGGCGTCGACGCGGCCACCATCCTCGACATCATCGAGTCGAACTTCCGCCTGGGCGTCGCCGTGCGTGGAAGCGTGGCCGAGTACCACCTGGGCAGGCTCCTCGCGGACGACCAGTGCATCGCTCGTCACGAGCCGATTGATCAGGACGGTAAGCCAGACTTCCGGGTCTGGCTGGGCGACGGACGCGAACTCACGATCGAGTGTAAGAACGCCCTCGGTCAGACCTACAAGGACGGTGACGCCAAAGTCGAGACCCAGAAGACTCGGGATTCCGGTGCCGGACGCAAGTACGACTACAACGCTTTCGACATCGTCGCCGCATGCATGTTCCCGGTGACCGGGCGATGGACGTTCAAGTTCAAATGGACGCGCGACCTCACTCCATGGAGCGAGGACAACACGAAGATCGGCGCCATCCAGCGGATCGATGACACGTGGGTCGATTCCCTCGACGACCTGCTCAAGCGCGAGGCCTAGCACTGAGTGTGACCACTGCCGAGGCTGCAGGACTTGTCGACGACTCTCATTGCGGTCCTCACTCCCAGCGAACCACCGGCATCTGTCAGAAGAACCTCCGCGGCTGCTCTTGAGGTCCGAGCCGAACGGCGCTCTGTGAGCGGTCTCACGGACCACAAGATGATCAACGGGAGCGGTGCTGGTAGAGGGTCCGCGCCCTGCTTGATCCCGAGCGTGAGGATCTGATCATGAGCAATGACACTCCCGAGGTCCTGAAGTCCATCCTGGACGTACTGAAGTCAAGCGATAACCAGATGCGGACGATGTCGGGCCGGATGCGCGTGATGCAGGAGCAGGTCGGGTCCATCGAGGCGATGCAGCGGGGTGAGTACGGCCACCACTCCGCCGAGCAGAACCTAGGCGAGGGACGTCGTCAGCGGTGCGGCTGCCCTCTGGTTGCCCACGTCGAGCGCTGTCCCGAGTTGCCTTGGGCCTGCGAGGCTGTAAGCCCGGCTCGCAGCGGAGGAGTCGGCGCCCAAGACCGCCCAACTCCTCTCTCAGGGATGACTCACAGCGTGACGGCGTCCTCAGGCAGATGCCCCACCGAGGTTCGGGTGCCGGGGTCATCTCGCACGCTGAGCTGGCCAGCGCTGTGGAGATGACAGGGGCCCTCGCAAGGAAGGGCCCCGGGTCCTGAGCGGCGAAGCGCTCAGAGTGCCTACCCGAAGAAAGTGTTGCGTGCACTGACACTCTCGCGTAATGTTACGGCCTAGCCCACCCGGCCCTTGATGGGCCGGGTTTTTCTACCAGTCGGCCGGCTTGGCAAGCGTTCCGACTGGGTCCGGTAGCTGGCCAGACTGTTGACACGATATGGGAAATACCCCATACTGGCGGAAGGAGGTGCCGAGATGGCGCGCACGTATGAGCAAGCCACAGAGAAGCGTCGGGCCCGCCTCGGCGCCGACGCCGACGCGCAAGCTGCGGTGCTGGCCCAGGCGTACGACATTGCTGTGCAGATCTCGGAGCTCCGTGAGCGGCATGGTCTGACCCAGGCTGAGCTGGCCGAGCGGTGTGGGATCGATCAGGGAGACATCAGCCGTATCGAGCGAGGGGCGACCAGCCCGACGGCTCGGACGTTGCAGCGAATCGCCGAGGTCCTGCATGCCGACGTTCGCCTGGTGGCGCGAGCGTCCTGAGGGAACAGCCGGGCCCGCCCAGGCTTCCCGGCCGTGAGCGGTATCTCATCGCTGGTCCCGGCCGTGATCCCATCGGTCGAACCGCAAGCCCTCTATCCCCGAAGCATGCGGTTGTTGCGCAAGAGCACAAGAATGTGACCGGTGAGCGACACCGGGTCGATCGGCCAGCGGGTCAATCGCGAGCGACTAAAGCCGGAGCATGACCCAGCGACATTGGTGTACTTCGTCGTTAGTGCTGTTGTCGTTGAGTCTCTACTTCGCAGCGACGCCTGGACGGCACTGCAGCAATCACTGACCGAGGCCTGCCAGTAACGCGTGCCCAACTCATCCCCACGGCACAACGCCCGTCTACCCGCACCGGCAACCGCCGTTGCGCTACGAGTCGCGTCGTCCGCTGCTCGTTGACGCCGTGACAGCCTCCGTCAACACCGACAGCGTCAGCACCGCACCCAGTACGAGACCATTGCCTGTCAGCGGAACACTCCCTTTCGTATGCTGTACTGAGGCATGCACGGGAGAAGGCCGAGACGCCCGAAGGGGGTTCCGTAGTGAGCGGCATCAAGTTTTGCTATGACCATGAGCGAGAGTTCCTAGGTGTCAGCAGCGACGGCGACGCTGAGATCTATTGGTGCACGTTGCACCAGCACATCGAGGAGTGGGGGATCTTGCACGGTGTCACCATGGAGGAGGTCATTGCGCGACTAGACGAACTGGGATGCGATCCACAACCGATGTGATCGGCCAAGACCTTGCCGTCTGCTGGCCGTAGGTGATCGGCTTGGTTGCTAGTCGACGGAACGACCGGGGCCATGGGCCGCTGAGGTTGAGCCTGTCGCCGCAAACCCGAGGCCACTAGCAAACGTCATAGCGCTTGCCTCGCCGTGTCACAGTCCTTCCGTACTGTGCCCGGCATGGACGAACGTCTGTTCGGTATACGTGCCGAAGGTCCTCCCTTGGCGAGGCGCGAGAGGTTAGCGTCGGAGGCGATGAAGCGCCGTGAGGAACTGGGCTCGGCGATGCGGTACCGACGGGTGGCCTCTGGTGACGCTGAGCCAATGGGCCAGCTGGGTGGTTCAGTGCTGATCTGTGGGCCAGCGTTGGAGGGGCTAGACATGCTGCCGGATCGCAGCGTGCGCACGGTGGTGACGTCGCCGCCGTATTGGTCGCTTCGCGACTACGAGGCGGACGGGCAGATCGGGCGGGATGACGCGCTGGGCGATTACGTCAAGAGCATTGCGGTGACCTTCGACAAGGTGCGCCGGGTGCTCACCGACGACGGCACGGTGTGGCTCAACGTGGGCGACAGCTACACCTCCGGCAACCGCCGGTACCGGGCTCCGGATCGCAAGAACCGGGCCCGAGCGATGCGGGTTCGCCCGCCGACGCCCGAGGGCCTCAAGCCCAAGGATCTCATCGGGGTTCCCTGGCGCCTTGCGCTGGCGCTGCAGGACGCGGGATGGTGGCTGCGCTCGGAAGTGATCTGGCACAAGCCCAACGCGCACCCCGAGTCGGTGAAGGACCGTCCCACCAAGGCTCATGAGACGGTGTTTCTGTTGTCCAAGAGCCAGGACTACTACTACGACGCCGACGCGGTGCGGGGTCCCAACGACCGGCGGCTACGCACCGTGTGGGACATCAACACCAAGCCGCGTAGGTCTGCCGACAGCGGCGTCGACGACCATCCCGCGGTGATGCCCATGACGCTGGCCCGGCAGTGCGTGTTGATCACCAGCGAGCCCGGCGACGTGGTGCTTGATCCTTACGCCGGCTCGGGAACGACATTGCTTGCTGCTCGTGAGCTGGGTCGCCGCTGGGTGGGTATCGAGTTGAACCCCGCCTTCGTCGACCTGATCGAGCATCGCCTAGCGCTGTGAGCGACCGGGAGGCCCTCAAGCGGAGGATCGACGAGCTGTCGCCGATGGGCGTGCGGTTCGTGGCCCGCATGGTCGATTCTCTTGCCGACCCGCCCCGGGTTCAGCTCCCGGAATCAGAACCGACCTGGATCACTGACGAGCCCGACTGGATTGAGTACTTCGGGCTGATGATCTCGGCTCACCACGGCGTAACGGTGGAAGCACTAGGGCTCTCAAGCTTCGAGAGCGCCTTCCGAGGCACATGCGAGGCTGTCGACTGGACTCTGGACCCGCCTGGCTCGGCTACGCAGCGCTTCGTGGACGTAACCGTCGAAGCATCCGCCGATCAAGCACGCAAGCTGTCGCTCAAGTCGACCGCGGCGCAGGGGCTATCCGAGACGACAGCGCACATCTCCAAACTGACCGAGGCGGCCTGGATCCAAGACGTCCGATCAGCACGCACGCGTAGGCAACACACGCTCGAGCTCTTCGAGGAGTACCGCGCCGCGGTGGACGCGATCGTGATGCTGCGGGCGTTCCGGGTCGACCGGACCACGATGCCGCACCGCTACCAGCTCATCGAGATCCCCACCGCCATCTTCGAGTCGCTCGCAGACGCGCCGCTGTCCGCGTTCGACGCCGACGGACCCACCATCGACTGCTCGTACCGCGGGAACCCCGCAGCCGCGCTGGTCTCACTCGACAGGTCCGACGCCAAGATCACCGTCAAGCAGATCCAACTCTCTGTGTGCGACATCCATGCCGAGTGGGCGCTGCAGCCCTGAAGACGTCTAATGGATCTTTGTGCTGTCCCGGGTCATGATTGACATGTTGGCTCCGGTGGGTGTGTGACAGTTTCTCGGACGGGTTCCGGTTCTTGGGCGACAGCGGCTCCGGTTGCTGTGTTACACCGGGATGGTCCACGCTTGGTGGTGCTGGGCGAGCCGGATGGGCCGCGGCGCTAGCCACTGGCGGTTCCTCGGTGTGTTTCGTCCGTGAGGGCGGCTCGGACCGACTCCTGCACCCGATCGGCCGCCGACTCGGGGTCTTCGTGCTCCCAGAACCGCAGTACTGTCCACCCGGACTGCTGGAGGTAGGCGGTGGTCTCGCCGTCCCGCTCGATGTTGCGGGCGATCTTGTCGGCCCAATACTCGGAGTTGGTGGAGGGCTGGGTGTGGTGGTCGGGGCAGCCGTGCCAGTAGCAGCCGTCGACGAACACCGCGATCCTGCTCTTGCGCAGCACCAGGTCGGCGGTGCGGGGGAGCTCAGGCTGGGGGCGGGCCGACACCCGGAATCGGATACCCCGCCGGTGCACGGCGGAGCGCACGGCCAACTCGGGCTTGGTGTCGCGGCTCCGGTTGCCCTGCATCGATTTGCGCGTCGCAGGCGACGAAGCCCAAGTCCCGCTCCCAGAGCCCTCGGCCACCTACAGGACCATAGCGGGCGGTTCTGGTCCGGGTGACGAAGCGTCGCCAACCGTCAGCCTCTTAGGCTAGTCATCGGACTAAGTCCTAGCTGTCAGGCTGTGGGATGCCCGCCGAAGCGGGGGTGCAGTTGTCGCTCCTCCCTAGGGTTACATCAGAGGAGAATGATTGTGGAGCATCTGGAAATTGTGAACGTCCATGAGGCCAAGACCCATCTCTCCAAGCTCCTGGAGCGGGCTCACGCGGGAGAGGAGATCATCCTGGCCAAGGCCGGGAAGCCCTACGCGCGTCTAATGCCGCTCGCACCTGAAGGTGAGCGGCGCGGCGGGCAGCTTCCGGACTTGGTGGTGGGGCCCGAGTTCTTCGAGCCGCTGCCCGAGGAGGAGCTAAGGGCCTGGGAAGGCAGATGACGCAGCTCCTGCTCGACACCCATGCGCTGCTGTGGTGGTGGTCGGGCGACTCGGCGCTGTCAGCCACCGCACGGGCCTCGATCGCCGACTCGGAGACGACCGTCTTCGTGAGCGCGGCCAGTGCCTGGGAGATCGCCACGAAGGCACGCGTGGGACGCCTGGCTGCCCAGGAGGATGTCGTCCCGCGGTTCAGCGAACTGGCGGTGGCGGCGTATCTTCAGCACCTTCCCGTAACGCATCGCCATGGCCTCCGAGCTGGCAGCTACCCGACGAAGCATCGCGACCCGTTCGACCGGATGCTGGCCGCCCAGGCCGAGCTGGAGTCGCTCACCCTCGTCACCAACGACACGGTCTTCGAGGAGTTCCCGGTCCGGGTGCTCTGGTAGCCCGGCCGCGGCGCGGCGTGTTCGCGCCGCGCCGTGGACCCGCGCACCCGGTACTCCGGGGCACTCGGCACTCCGGGTATCTCGATCCCCGGCATCTTGCACTGCGCGATGCCGCGGACAAGTGCGATCATGTCCTGTAACCCAGGACACCTATGGCTCGCGGCAGGAAGGGGCGAGCGAGGCGTGGACGGCGACACCCGCGACACCGAGCTGCTGGTCGACGAGGCCGTCGAGCGCGTCGGACGCTGGCTGGAGGCCGGCGACACGTCGGTGTCGAGGCGTCACCGCGCCCCGACGCGGCGGCTGGCCAGGATGGGGCGCGACCGGCCGGGCACTGCCTTCGCGATGCGGTTCGTGGACCGGGTGATCCGGCCCGAGGATCCAGCGGTCGCGGCGGCCCAGCTGGCATCGCTGGTGGGCGAGGCCGAGCTGCCCTCGTTCCTGTCGCCGGTGGACAGGCTGCTGGTGCGCCTCGGCGCCCGGACCAGCGACGAGCTTGCAGCCCGGCTCGGCTCGCTCGGCATCCAGCGGATGCGGGTGGTGGGAACCTGCCGCGACGAGCTTCGAGTCGCCGCCAACGACGCTGGCGTCCACCTCGCCGACGACCCCGTCACCGCCGAGGGCCGCATCGAGCTGCTCCACTACCTCAGAGAGCAGGCCGTCAGCCGCACCACCCACCGCTACGGCAACGTCCTGTAGCGGGCGGAGTGCTGGTCGCCGCCTCGCAACCGCAGCCGAGTGCCCACGCCCGGCGACGGCCGGCTTCCTATAGTTCCCGACGCCATGACTGATGTCTCGTCCCGCTCCTTCGATGCCGTGGTCGTGGGCGGCGGCATCGCCGGGGCGTCAGCGGCCTGGGCGCTGGCTCGACGGGGTCACCGCGTGGCCGTGGTCGAACGCGAGGCGTCGCTCACCGCTCACAGCACGGGCCGCTCGGCGGCCCAGTTCCTGGCCTCTTACGGCGGGCCGGCCAACCGCATCCTCAGTGCCGCGTCGCGGCTGTTCCTGGAAGCCGGCGCCGACGGCCTCGCCGACAGCGAGTTGCTGGTGCCCCGCGACGTGCTCTGGGTGGCGCCCGCTGGCTTCGACCAGCAGCTGTCGGCCAGGATCGCGGCCAACCAGACCATGGGCACCCCTTGCGAGCGACTCGACGCCGCAGGCGCCGTGGGGCTGTGCGCCGCCCTTGACCCGGCGTGGCTGGAGGCGGGCGTGATCGAGTACGGCGGTTTCGATATCGACGTCGCCGAGCTGCATCAGGCCTTCCTGCGCGGCGCCCGCGCCGAAGGAGCGACGGTGCTGCGCGACCACGGCGTGAGAGCGCTCGCCCGCCGCGTCGGCGCCTGGCAAGTGGACGTCGGCGAGCGGGTCCTCAGCTGCGCCGCCGTCATCGACGCGGCCGGTGCCTGGGCCGACGAGGTGGCCCGCATGGCTGGCGTGCGCCCCGTCGGGCTGCAGCCGTGCCGGCGCACCGTGTTCACGTTCGCCAGCCGCTTCGAGTCGGCGGAGTGGCCCCTGGTCGTCGGGGCCGATGAGAGCTTCTACTTCAAGCCCGAGGGCGCCGACCAGATCCTGGCCTCGCCCGCCGATGAGCAGCCCATCGAACCCTGCGACGTCAAACCCCGCGAGATCGACGTTGCGGCCGGGATCGAGGCCGTCAACCGGGCCACGATCCTCGACGTCCGCTCGGTTCGCTCCACCTGGGCTGGTCTGCGCACGTTCGCTCCCGACCGGGTGCCGGTCGTCGGCTTCGATAGCGAGGCGCACGGGTTCTTATGGTGCGCCGGACAGGGCGGCACCGGCATCCAGACATCCCCGGCCATCGCCATCCTCACGGCCGACCTGATCAGCGGCCAGACTCCCCAGGGGCTCCCCGCCGACCTCGTAACTGAGCTAAGCCCCAACCGATTCAGGCGTTGAGTCGGTGCTGTACGCACATCGACGGACTCTGAGCTATGCCAACTGCCCATGATCCTGGCGTTCAACCCTCCAATATGGTGCGCGAGATCGTCCGCGGATCATCCAGGGGAGGCAGTTCATGGTTCGGATTCTGTGGATCAACCCCGTCGGCACCGACGCCTATGACGCGCCAATAGGAGCTGAACTGCGGCGCGAGGCTGCGCCCAATACCCGGGTGGACGTGTGCTCGCTGCCCGGTGTGGGTCCCCAACATCTCGAATGGAACGCCCTGGAAGCCGTCGTAGCCGGCCCCACCATGGGGGTCCTTCGCTGGGCTGCCGAGCAGCGGGGCTACGACGCTGCGGTCATCGGCTGCTTCTATGACCCGTTCCTGCGCGGCGCTCGTGAGCTGGCCTCACGGATGGCCGTCACCGCGCCCGCCGAGGCCTGCCTGCACATCGCGGCCACGCTTGGCGAGCGGGTCTCGATCCTCGTCGGGCGGCGCAAGTGGATCCCCGAGATGCACGAGAACGTGGTCAAGTACGGCTATGGCGACCACCTCGCATCGTTCCGAGTGCTGGAGATGAGCGTCGACGAGTTCCAAGCCGACCCAGAGACCACCCAGCAACGCATACTGGCCGAGGCCGAGGCTGCCGTGCACGCGGACAGGGCCGACGCCGTCGTGCTGGGCTGCACGATCGAGTTCGGCTTCTACCGTGAGGTGCAAGAGAAGATTGGGGTGCCGGTCATAGACGCCGTCACGGCCCCCTTGCGCTACGCGGAGTTCCTCGCCAATATCGGGGCCGACCACGGCTGGCGGACCAGTCGAGTGGGTGGATACGACTCGGTGCCGGTTCGCGAGCTCGAATGGATCCCGATGCTGGAGCCGGTTCTCGACGCCGACCCCCGGGGCTGACCGCCGACCCCAGCCCCTTCGATGGAGCCGCCATGGAAACGCTGACCGCTGACGACATCGAGGCCCTGTGCCTTGGCGCCACCCTGCTCGGCACCGGCGGGGGCGGTGATCCCTACATCGCCAAACTGGTGGCCCACCAGGCCCTCGAGACCTACGGACCGGTCCAGGTCGTGGACGCCGCCGACCTGCCCCCCGACGCCCTCGTGCTCACGACGGCGGTGATCGGTGCACCCACCGTGATCCTGGAGAAGATTCCAGCCGGCACCGAGTACGTAGCTGGCGTGAGGGCTCTGGCCTCCTATCTGGGCAAGGAGGCAGCCGCGATCATGCCGATAGAGGTTGGCGGGTGCAACACCCTGCTGCCCATCGCCACCGCAGCCGAGATGGGCCTGCCCATCGTCAACGCCGACTCGATGCGCCGGGCGTTCCCCCAGATCGAGATGACGGTGTTCACCCTGGCCGGGTTACCGGCCGGGCCGCTGTCAGTCGCCGACGAGAAGGGCAACCAGTGCGTCTTCGAGACGACGACGAACCAGGTGGCCGAAACGCTGGCCCGGACCGCAGTCATCCAGCTTGGCCTGGCCAATTCCATCAGCTGTTATCCGCTCACCGCGGCCCAGGTGGCTGAGCACGCCATCGGGGGTTCGCTCACCTACTGCACTGAGGTGGGACGCCTCCTACAGGCAGTGAAGGACGGAAAGGACGGAGCCTGGGAGCGCTTCCTCGCCGAGTCCGGGTCGCGCCAGTTCTTCACGGGCAAGGTGGTCGATCTCGACCGCCGCACCACCGACGGCTTCGCTCGCTCCACAGTGATTCTTGAGGACCTCGACGGCCTCGACGCCACCATGCGCATCGAGGTGCAGAACGAGAACCTTATCGCCTTCCTCGATGGCAAGCCCACCATCACCACTCCCAATCTCATCTGCCTGCTCGACTGCGAGACCTTCGACCCCATCACCACCGAGGTGCTGGCCTACGGCAACCGGGTGATCGTGATCGGCATGCCCTGCGCGCCGGAATGGCATCAGGAGGGGATGCTCGACCTCGTGGGGCCGAGGGCCTTCGGATACGACATCGACTTCGTGGAGCTGTCGGCATGACCAGCGAGCACGGCCACCGGCCAGAGTTGCGCATCGGCATCGACGTCGGCGGAACCAATACTGACGCGGTGATAATCGATGCCGCCGGCACTGTGATCAGCGCAGTCAAGATAGCCACTACTCCCGAGCCGATCGACGGGATTCGCGAGTCGCTCGACAAGGTGCTGTCCGTCGTGGAGAAGGCACTGGTGACCAAGGCGATGCTGGGCACCACCCACCCCACCAACGCCATCATCGAGCGCCGGGGTCTCGACACCGTCGGCGTGCTGCGGCTGGCCGCCCCATCGTCGCTCGGCGTGCGTCCCGGCGCGGCCTGGCCCGTCGACATCCGGTCCATGGTGATTGGCGCCTCGGCCATAATCGAGGGCGGCAACGAGTACACCGGCGCCGAGATCGCCCCACTCGACACCAACGCCATCCGCCGTTTCGCGGCCACCGCCGTCGCCGCGGGGTGCCGCGCCATCGCGGTGTCGGCCGCGTTCAGCCCGGCCACCGGCGAGCACGAGATCCGTGCTCGCGACATCCTCGCGGCCGAGCTCGGCAGCGCCTTCCCCGTGTCGCTCAGCCACCAGGTGGGCTCGCTGGGCCTGCTTGAGCGCGAGAACGCCACGATCCTCAATGCGGCCCTTCTGAGCGTGGCCTCCAGCGTGGTGGACGGGTTCGAGAGCGCCTTGGTCGCCCACGATCTGGCCATAGACGCCTACCTCACCCAGAACGACGGCACGCTCCTGACCGCGGCCGAAGCCGGGCGATTCCCCGTTCTGACCCTCGGTTCGGGCCCCACCAACTCGATGAGGGGCGCATGCGCGCTGGCCGGGGTCAACGACGCCGTCGTGATTGATGTGGGTGGAACATCGGCCGACGCGGGCATCCTCGTGGACGGCTTCCCCCGCGAGTCCACCGCCGCAGTCGAGGTTGGGGGGGTGCGCACCAACTTCCGCATGCCCGACCTGATCTCCATCGGGCTGGGAGGGGGAACCATCGTGCGGGATGCCGGGGCCGGCAACGGCTACGAACTCGCCATTGGCCCCGACTCCGTGGGCTACGCGGTGGCAACCGACGCCCTGTGCGTCGGCGGCGGCACCCTGACGTTGTCTGACGTCTCCTTGGCGTCCGGGCGTTTCGACGGCTTCGGGGATCCGGCGCTGGTGGAGCACCTCGACGCCGGACTGGTGAGCGACGCTTTGGGTTGGGTGGACGAGCAGGTGTCGATCATGAGCGATCGCATGAAGTCGAGCCGGGCCGAGATTCCCTTGCTGGCCGTGGGCGGGGGCGCCCACCTGATCGCGGAACAGGTGCCCGGCATCTCCGAAGTGCTGCGCCCGCAGAGCTACTCGGTGGCCAACGCCTACGGCGCCTGCATCGCCGAGGCTTCCGGCACCGTCGACCGGGTCTACAGCTACGACCGCACCAGCCGTGAGGAGTGCCTCGACGACGCAAAAGAACTGGCCGCCAACGCCGCGGTGCGCTCCGGCGCCCATCCAGACCGGATCCGCATAACCAC
This sequence comes from Candidatus Aldehydirespirator sp., assembly GCA_965219165.1. GTDB lineage: Bacteria > Actinomycetota > Acidimicrobiia > Acidimicrobiales > Aldehydirespiratoraceae > Aldehydirespirator. The sequence goes on from CBDCMW010000002.1 coordinate 908,951, forward strand.
GGTCACCGAGGTGCCCATGACCTACGTGCCCGGTGGCGGCTGCCGGGTCATGGTGAAGGCTGTTGGCCCCCTCGCCTGAGTTCTTGCTGCCGATCGCCGACTCCCACAACGACCTTCTCCTGGCCTGCATGCACCGGCGGGAGCGGGGAGCGGCCGACCCGTTCGGCGACGATTGGCTGCCAGGTCTACAGGCGGGCGGCGTCGTGTTCCAGGTGCTGCCGATCTTCACCGAGGAGCAGTTCGTCGGCGAGGCGGCCCTGCGCCGCACTCTCGAAGTCGTCGCGCTGGCCCGCGAGATCGCTGTAGTCCACCGGGCCGACGTTGCCATCGTGGAACAGGCCGACGACATCGATCGGATCATCGACAGCGGCCGCATTGCCCTGCTAATCGCCATCGAGGGTGCCGAGCCGGTCGGCTCGTCGATCGCGTTGTTCGAGACCCTGGACCGTCTCGGGGTGCGCATGGCCTCGCTCACTTGGAACCGGCGCACGATGCTGGCCGACGGGATCGCCGAGTCCGGCACCGGCGGCCGTCTCTCGTCGCTGGGAGTGGAGGCCGTCGCCGAGATGGACAGGCTCGGCATGGTGCTCGACGTCAGCCACCTGTCAGCCGCCGGAGTCGAGCACTTGGCCGAGGTGGCGACCGGGCCCTTCGTGGCTAGCCATTCCTCCTGCCGGGCACTGAGCGACCACCCTCGCAACCTCACCGACGGGCAGATCAAGATGGTGGCCGCCTGCGGAGGCTTCGTGGCCGTCAACGCCTTCGGTCCCTTCGTGTCGGACACAGCGCCCACCATCGAGGGCCTCGTCGATCACATCGAGCACGCCGCTCTGGTCGCCGGCGACGATCGGGTCGCCATCGGGGCTGACTTCATCGACGATCTGGTCCGCATCGTCGATCCCATCCTCGGGCGTCAGCTCCTGGTCGACTCGGCCGACCTGGTGTTCATAGACGACCTGAGAGCGCCTGCCGACTATCCGAACCTGGTCGCACGTCTCGTCGAACGGTTCGGCGCCGACCGGGCGGCTCGATTCGCCAGCGTAAACATGCTTGACTTCTTCCGTGCCAGCCTGCGGTAGGTGTGGGCGGGCTCCGGCAGAGCGGCCTCTGTAGGTTTGGGCCATGGGCAACGAGCGCCCGATCACGGTAAGGCAGCTTCTGGCGTCTCCCGCGCTCACTGACGCAGAGCTCCTGGCGGGCGGGGACGGTCTGGACGCCACGGTGACAGAGGTCGTCCTCCATGGGCGGCTGCGAGCCGATTCGCCCTTACAGCCCGGCGAGGCCGTCGTCTTCGACGCCGCCGACATCGGCGAGCACCTGTACCAGATCGACATGGCCATCCGCATCGTCGCTGATGCTGGTGCCGCCACGCTGATCGTCACGAACCCGGGCTTTGAGCTCGGTGTGGGCGTGCGTCGTCTGGCCAACCGTTTCGACGTGCCGCTGGTCGTGGTGCCCGAGGCCGATGCCATGATGCTCACCCATCGGCTGAGGGCCCAGCTTTGGGCGGCCGATGTGGAGCATGCATCGGCGGTCAACTCTTTGCTTGTCTCGCTGAGTCAGATCCGCGCCGCCAGTGTGGAACGGGTGCTCGGTGCGGTCGCCGAGCTCAGCGCGTCGAGCGTTTGCCTGCTCGGCCAGGATCGCAGCCTGGTAGCGGGCGAACCGATCGAGATCGGCGACCGTCGGCTGGCGTCGGGACCGGCCTACCTTGTCGACAACTCGACCGAGGCCGCGCTGCACAGCACGGCGATAGTGCTGACCCCCGGAGAGCCCGGAGAGGAGGCCGACTACTGGCTGGTGGCCGAGAGCCGTGGGTCGGATGGCGTGCAGAGGCTGCTCCGGTCTCTGCTGCAGATCGGATCCTGGTATCTGGCGGCCCTGCTGGCCTCGGTGCGGGCCCGCACCGAGAGCGACGCCCGGCGTCGTATCGCAGTGCTCAACGAACTGCTTGCCACCAGCGACCTCCACGAGCGCGACATCCGCAACCAGATGTTGGCGCTGGGATGGAGCGCCGCGGGATGGAACACTGGGCTGCACATCACGCTGCGCGGGGCAGACACCTCGCGCATCATCGATCTGCATGCTGAGGTGCGGGAGCGCTTGCGCGGCGTGGGACTCGACGGGCCGCTGGTGGAGCGCAACGACGGATGGAGCGGCTGGGTTACCGATGCGTCCGAGCCTGCTGTGGAGAGCTATTCGGCGATGGTCCGGCGGCTGGGCGAAGCACTGGCCGAGTTCGTCGACGCGCACTCGGGGCTGCGGGCCCACGCCGGCATCGGTCGCCCTTACCTCGACCTCGGCGGGCTGCGCTTGTCGCTGACGGAGGCCCACGAGGCCGCGCTCATCGCCAACGCGCGTTTCGGGGGCCGATCCGGGGCGGCTCACATCGACCAGCTGGGTGTGCAGCGAGTCCTCATGGGCTGGTTCGGCTCAGAGGACTTCGCCCGTTACGCCCGGTTCATTCTGCAGCCTGTCCTGGACGCCGACAGCGACCACGAACTGCTGCGGACCCTTGAGGTGTATCTCGACGCCAGCTGCTCGACCACCGAAGCGGCTCAGATGTTGGGTCTGCACCGCAACACGGTGGCAAATCGGATGCGCCGCATTTCCGGTCTATTGGGGGTCGCCCTCGACGACGCTGAGACCCGTTTGTCGCTGCAACTGGCCTGCCGGATGCTTCGGATCAACCGTGAACCACCGCTGATTATGCAGAATGCACTCGAATAGGTAATCACCTATGCATTCAGCCTAAGTAACCGCGACAGGGCTCACCTTATGGTGCGGTCAGCTCGGCATGGGCCGGGCGACGTACCAGGAGGAGGTGACGCCAGATGGCGAGAATCCCGCACAGGCGACTCTCATTCGTGTGGCTCGCTCTCGTCGCTGTCTTCGCTCTGGCCGCGGCCTCGTGCGGCGGCGACGATGACGATGGAGCGCCCGGCGGCGAGCAGACGGAGGCTCCGGCCCCAGCCGCCGGCGATGACGCCGAGGCCGCTCCGGAGCCCCCGCCCGACGACGAGCCGGACGAGCCCGTCCCGGACGAGATGGACGAACCGGAGCCCGCGCCCGACGACGAGCCGGACGAGCCTGTCCCGGACGAGATGGACGAACCGGAGCCGGCCGAGACCGACGAGTCGTTCGAGGTCGCCTATCTGTCGGCGAGTTCAGCCAATACGTGGCTGCTGTCGTCGCGCCTTGAGATGGAGGCGGTGGCACAAGCCAACAACGTGGAGATCACAGAATTTGATGCCCAGTTCGACCCCGGTCTGCAGACGACACAGTTCCAGGATGTGATCGCCTCTGGAGCCTACGACGGCGTGATCTTGGTTTCGATCGCCGGCATCGCTACGGCCCCCGACATCGCGGCCGCGCTCGATGACGGCATGGAGGTGGTCATCCTCAATCAGGTGGTGGGCGAGGACTACACCACCTCGGAGCCCCAGGTGCCCGGGGTCAGCGCCAACGTCATGGCCGCGCCGTTCGTGAACGGCAAGCGTCTCGGCGAGCTCACCGTGCTGGCCTGCGCGGATCTCGATCCGTGCGAGGTGGTCTACATATACGGGATCAAGGGCCTGCCGATCGACGATGCAGCCCGCGCCGGCCTAGACGAGGTCATAGCGGCAGATCCGTCCATCACCATCGTCGCCGAGGGTGAGGGCCAGTACCTGGGCCCCGAGGGAGGCATCAACGCCACCCAGGACATCCTCCAGATCGCGCCCGACTTCGACGTGCTGGTCGGTGCCGACCAATCGGTGCAGGGCGCGGAGATCGTGCTCGCAGACGAGGGCAAACTCGATCAGGTCCGCCTCGTCGGGTGGGGCGGCTCGGTGCCGGCCATTGAAGGCATCGCCGATGGGCGCTGGTTCGGTGGCGTGTTCGGCGCTCCCGGAGACGAGGGACGCATCGCCATGGAGGCCATGGTCTCGGCGCTCACCGGGGGCGGAGACTTCGGCGGGGTGGATCCGTTGGCCGATCTGCCCGACAATGGTCTGGTGACTGCTGACAACGTGCACCTGTTCACGCCGCAGTGGGACGGCTGAGCCGGCCGCCTGCATCTGAGCCTTCCCGTGCAGCAGGCGCGGGGAGCGGATCATGAAGTCCGCCGAAGCGCTTGCCGGCGTTCGCAGCGTCAGCAAGAGCTTCGGCGCAACTCATGCCCTCGAAGACGTGTCGGTCACCTTCGAAGCGGGCCGGGTGCACGGGCTGGTCGGCGAGAACGGCGCCGGAAAGTCCACCCTGTGCGGGATCGTGCTCGGAGTGCACACCCCCGACTCCGGGAGCCTCGCCCTCGACGGCTCGCTCATCCGGCTCGACAGTCCCGCTGACGGAGCCGCCCGCGGGCTCGTAGGAGTGGCTCAGGAGCTGTCGCTTCTACCCGCCATGAGCGTGGTGGACAACATCGTGCTCGGCACCGAGGAGCACAGAGGTCCGCTCGTGAACGACCGGGCCAACCGGCGGCGGGTCGAAGCTCTCATCGCCGAGCACGGTCTGGAGGTTCCCCTCGATGTGAGGGCGGGGTCCTTGGCCGTGGCCGACCAGCAGAAGGTGGAGATCCTGCGGGCTTTGGGACGACAATCGCGTCTGGTCGTGCTCGACGAGCCCACCGCCCGGCTGGCCAGCCACGAGGCCGTCGAGTTGCGAGCCATCGTTCGAAAGCTGGCCGAACGGGGAGTGGCCGTGGTCTACGTCTCACACTTCCTCAACGAGGTGCTGTCCGTCGCTGACACCGTCACGGTGATGCGCGACGGCCAGATAGTGCGCTCGGGACCTGCCAGCGCCGAGAGCCATGCGTCGCTCGTCGAGGGCATGACCGGGCGCCATATCGGTGAAGTGTTTCCGCCAAAGCCGCCCGTACCGGCAAGTGATGCTCCTGTCGTGTTGCGGGTCGAGGGCCTCGGCTCGGCTGGCGGCGAGTTCTTCGAGGTGTCGTTGCGTGTCCGCGCTGGTGAGATCCTGGGCCTTGCGGGCTTAGTCGGAGCGGGACGCAGCGAGATGGCCCACACCGTGTATGGCTCCTCCCGCGCCGACGCCGGCGTGGTTGAAGTCTGCGGTCGCCGGCTGTCAGGCTCTGTCTCCGACGCCTTGGCCAGCGGGGTGGGCATGATTCCCGAGTCCCGCCGCGATCAGGGCCTGGTCTCGAGGCGGTCCGTGAGGGACAACACCACGTTGCCTTACCTGCGGCGCTTCGTCGGCCGGCTCGGCATCCGTAGTGGCCAACAGCAGATCGCCGCCGGACGGGCCTGCGACGAGGTCGGCGTGCGCGCTCCGAGCATGCTGGTGCCGGTGGCCACCCTGTCGGGCGGCAACCAGCAGAAGGTGTTGTTCGCTCGGTCCGTTCTCGGCGAACCCAAGCTCCTCATCGCCGATGAACCCACACGGGGCGTCGACGTCGGGTCCAAGCGGGCCATCTACGAAGCTCTCAATCGAATGGCCCGATCGGGCTGCGCCGTGCTGCTCGTCTCATCGGAGCTGGAGGAGGTGATCGGCACCTGTCACCGGGCGCTGGTAATGCGCCGGGGCCGGATCGTGGCCGAGTACTCCGGCGACAGCATGACCGAGGCGAACCTGCTGGCCGCTGCCTTTGGGACCGGTGATAACACCGGGACGGACCGCTACCACCGCCGCACCGCTCCGGCAGGCGAACGGCGATGAACGCTCCAGCCCTCCCCGCGGCTCGACTGCTCCCGGCGGCTAGGCGCTACGGCATCGCGGTCGTCACCGTCGCGCTGTTCGTCTTCCTGGCTGCCACCACCGACAGCTTCCTGAGCCAGGCCAACTTCCGCAACATCCTCGACCAGCAGTCGGCACTGCTCATCGCGGCCTCGTTCGCCACCATCACCATGATTGCGGGCGGCTTCGACATCTCTGCCTCATCGGTGTTCGTGGTCGCTCCTCTGTTTGCCTTGCAGGTCGAGAACGCCACCGGCAACGCCGGGCTGGCATTGGCGGTCGGCGTGGCGGTCGGACTCGTCGTGGGGGTGGTCAACGGGCTGGTGGTCACCGCTCTGAAGGTCAACTCGTTCATCGCCACCCTGGCCACCTCTTTCATGGTGTTTGGCGCGGGATTCCTAATCAGCGATCGCAGCGTGCTGAGGGCCTCCACTGACGCCTATCCGGCCATCGCCCGCACTCGCTGGTGGGGCATTACCACTGGGGCCTGGATCGCGGCCGCAGTAGTGGCGGTGGCCTGGGTGCTGCTGAGCCGTAGCCGATTCGGACGCCACGTCTACGCAGCTGGCGGCAACGCCGAGGCTGCCCGCCTGGCCGGCGTTCCTGTGGCCCGGGTGAAGACGACGACATTCGCGCTCGCGGGGGCGGCTGCCGGGTTGGCCGGCGTGGTGTCGTCGTCACGGTCGCTATCGGCTCTGCCGTCGGACGACTTCAGCTTCGTGTTCGGCGTGATCGCCGCGGTGGTCGTCGGGGGCACCTCCATCGCGGGCGGTGAGGGTGCGGTGTGGCGCACCATCGCGGGGGCGTTCTTCATTGCCCTGATGACCAACGGGTTCAACCTGCACCAAGTCGACCCGATATGGCAGCGGGTCATCCAGGGCGCGGTGATCCTGGCGGCGGTGTCGATCGACTCCTGGACGCAACGCCGCTCGCTCTAGTGTGGCGAGATTACTCAGCGCTCCGTTCGCAACCGTCAGGTCGCAACAGTCAAGTGACGAGCCCATAGTGTGTATCGGATGCGTTGCATGTAACGTTGTGTCATGGCCATCCCAAAGGACGAGCCGACCGTCACCGGAAGGGTCCGTACCTACCGCAAGCGAATGCGAGACCGCGGCATGCGCCCCATCCAGATGTGGGTGGCCGACGTCCGTAGTCCAGAGTTCGCGGCCGAGGCACACCGCCAGTCCGCCGTGGTGGCGGCCAGCGAGCACGCAACCAACGACCAGGCATTCATCGACGCTCTCAGCCTCGACGACGGATGAAGCGGGGCGAGATCTGGACTGCGTCGGCCGGAAGCGGCTACGCGGCCAAGCCCCGTCCCGTAGTGATTGTCCAGGATGATCGCTTCGACGCGACGAACTCCGTGACGGTTTGCGCGTTCACGACCGATCCTGCCGAGGCGCCCCTCATCCGGCTTGCTGTCGATCCCGACGAGCAGAACGGACTGCGTGAGCGGTGCTCCCTCATGGTCGACAAGATCACCACCGTTCCCCGGTCGAAGATCGGCGAGCGTGTCGGCCGCTTGACGGACGCGGACATGGCTCGTCTAGGCCGGGCCATTGTCGTCTTCTTCGGACTGGCGGGCACCTGACTCGGTGGCCAAGCCAACGAACGGAGCCCATTGATCCGCACCCTCGACGCCGTCGCGGTTCGGGCCGCCACGCCGTGGCCCGAGCTGATCACCGCCATCGCCGCGGCGCTGGCCGAGGGCGCCGTTACCGCCCCCGAACGCCATGTGCATCCGGTGGGCCTGCCCGACGGAGGCACCGGGGCGCTGCTGCTGATGCCTGCCTGGGTGGACGGCGAGCTGATCGGCGTGAAGACCGTCACCTACTTCCCGTCCAACGCCGGCACGGCCGTGCCCACCGTCAACGCCGCGTACCTGCTGCTCGACGGCCGTACCGGGCAGCTGAGCGCGGTGCTCGACGGCGACGAGCTGACCGACCGCCGCACCGCGGCGATCTCGGCACTGGCCGCCGACCATCTCGCCCGCGCCGACGCCGAGCGGCTTCTGGTGCTCGGAACGGGCCGGCTGTCGCCCAACATGGCCCGAGCCCACGCCGCGGTCCGCCCGCTCACAAGCATCGAGATCTGGGGCCGCAACCCGCAAGCCGCCCAGTCCGTGGCCGAGACCCTGCGATCCGAGGGCCTTCCCGCCCGCCCGGCTGCCGACCTCGACGCAAGCATCCGACAAGCCGACATCGTCTCGTGCGTCACCGGAGCCACCAGCCCCCTGGTGCGCGGCGAGCTGCTCGCGCCCGGCGCCCATCTCGACCTGGTCGGCAGCTTCCAGCCCGAGATGCGGGAGTCCGACGACGCCGCCGCAACCCGGGCCACCATCTTCGTCGACACCGCCCCCGGCGCCACCCAGTCCGGCGACCTGGCCCAGCCGCTAGCCGCCGGAGTGATCACCGAGGCCTCGATCACCGCCGACCTGCGCGCCCTCGCCGCGGGCGAGCATCCCGGCCGCACATCGGCCGACGAGATCACCCTGTTCAAGTCGGCCGGCTTCGCCGCCGCCGACCTGGCAGCAGCCCGCTTGGCGCTTGGCTGATCGACCGGCGCGGCCCGGCAGGTCTCCGCCACCATCCGGCCGGGCGCGCGACAGGGCCCGAGGCTCGCCGCACCGCTGGCTCAGGGCGAGGGTCCCGAGCGGTTAGGTCGGGCCGGGCTCCTCAGCTTCGCCCGGACGCTGCTCGGGCGCGGCCGCCTCCGGCATGCCGATGCCCAGGAAGCCCTCGATCCGGGCCAGCCGCTCCCCGTTGGCCGCGACTCCCGCGCCGAGCTTCCCGATGGCCTGGCTGGTGCCGTCCCGCAGCTTGTCGGTTGTCCGCTGCTGGTACCAGATGATGGCGAGCACCCCCAGCGCCACGGTCACAACCTGCACGAGCGTCTCCATGGCACCTACCGTAGTGCCCCTCCCGACAGTCTGCGATCCAATAGCATGAAACTGTCTCTAAAATGCGGACAGATAGCCAGACGGCGGGACTCAGGGGTTGAGTAGCTGCTTCACGGTGGCGACGGTGTCGATCTCGGTGCCTCGGTCGATGCCGCACGGGGTGAGGTTCAGCGTCGTAGCCCCGGCGTCCACGTAGGGCTGCAGGAACTCGGCGATGCCGGTGGCGGTGCCGCACGGCGTGTAGCGCTCGAAGGGCTCGAAGCTCATCCGGTAGAAGCGCTCCATCGCCGCGGCCACGTGACGGCGGCCCTCCGCCGGCAACGCGCCTGCCCCGAGCCACAACTGCAGGCCGTGCTGCCATTCGACGTCCCGCTCTGCGCCGGCCGCTTCGACTCTGGCAACGCCTTCGGCGAACCGGCGGGGCGAGCACCAGGCGGCCAGCCAGCCCTCACTGAGACGGCCAGCCCGCTGGAGCGCGGCGTCGCTGCGCCCTCCCACCAGGAAAGGCACCGCCGGCTCGGGCACAGGCCGGATCTTCCCGCCCCGGAACTCGAAGAACTCACCGTCGCCGTCGACGGTGTGCCCGTCCAGCAAGGCCCGCACCGTCTTGAGCGCGACGTCGGTGCGCCGGCCTCTGGTCGCGGGGTCGACATCGCAGACTTCGACCTCGTGGCGGTCGTCGCCTCCCACGCCGACCCCGACTGTGAGCCGCCCGGGCACGGCCTCGGCCAGCGTGGCGATCTGGCGGGCCGCCACCATGGGGTGCCTCAGAGCCAGCAAGTACACGCCCAGATGCAGGCCGAGCCTGGGGTCCAGTCCGCTGAGTGCGGCCAGGGTGACGAGGCCGTCCATGCCGCTGCCGTCGCGGAAGCTCACATGGTCGGCGGTGAAGACATGGTCGATGCCCGCGTCCGCGATCCGGCCCAGCAGGGCCCGTTGCTCGCCTGGCGGCAGCCCCCACAGGCCCCACGGCGAGGCTCACTCCGACGGCTACCACGTCACTACCCGCTCACAAGGTGGTGGTGTCGGTGTCGAGGCCCATGCGCAGGCGGCCTGCTGTCTCCATCGTCCGTGGTGCCACCATGGCGTGCTGGGCTGCCACCGCGGTGTCTCGGAAGCAGCGCTGGATCGGGCTGGTGCGGTACACCGCGGCCCCGCCCGCCGTCCTGAACATCGACGCGGCCACATCGGCTGCGGTCTGCGTGGCGTGCGTGGCCGCCAGCCGGATCCGGCGCTTCTGATCGACGGTCGACGGCCGCCCCGCCAGCGCGCTCTGGAACGCCTCATCCACTGCGTCGAGTATCAGCGACCATGCCGAAGCGAGCCTCGCCTCCGCCCGCGCGGTCTCGGCCTGCGTTGCGGCCCGCTCGGCCAGAGTCCGGGTGCTGCCCTGCGGCTTCTTCGATCCGGCCAGATCCACCAACTCGTCGATCGAGCGGCGGGCCATTCCCACCGCCGCGGCCGCCACCCCGCTGGCCAGCAGCCCGTAGAACGAGAACCGGGACCAGGCGTTGTCCCGCACCGGCACGTCCGCTCCGATCTGCACCCAGCGGCCCTCGGGCACGAACACGTCCCGTGCCTCGAAGTCGATCGAGCCGGTGCCGGCCAGGCCGGCCACGTCCCAGGTATCGATCAGCTCGACGTCGCCGGGATCCATGAACACGAACGGCGTGGTCAGACCGTCTGGGCGCGGCTCGGGCCGCCCGTCCGCGCCGACCACCAGGCAGCCGCCCCCGATGGTGGTGCAGTGCTTGGCGCCCGACCCCCACTGCCAGCGCCCCGAAACCCGCAGCCCGCCGTCGACAGGTTCGGCCCTGCCCCGGGGAACGACGAACCCCCCGCCGATGGAACCAGGATCGCCGAACAGGGCCCGGGCATGAGGGTCGGGCAGGTGCGACGCCAACAGCGATGTGGTCGAGGCGATGGCCACGCACCAGCCGACTGAGCCGTCGTGGTAGGCGAACTCCTCGAAGACCTCCAAGCTCTGTGTGGCCGTCACCCCCGGCCCGCCCAGGTCGTCGGGCACACACTGGCGGAACGCTCCGGTCGGCCGGATCGTATCGACCAGGTCGAGAGGCAGCGTGCCCAGCGCCTCGATCTCCGCTGAGCGGGCGCTGATCGATCCTCCCAGCTCGCGGGCCGCAGCCAGAACGGGATGAGTCACGAGTTCCAATCTAGGGCGACACCCCGGCCCGGCTCTCCACCGTCGACCCCGATACCAGCCCCGCGGTCACAACTGGAGTTCATCCGGCCACCTACATTGGAGCTGCGGAGGAGCTGCCCGCCGAGCCTCAGACACCGGCGAGCATTGGGAGCTAGCGGGTCAGCCAGTTGCTGCGGCCGATGTGCGAACATCGTCGGCGATGATCACCCGGGCCCTGCAGTTCGAGTCGGGCGAGTGCGCCGTCGAGGTAGAGCCGACTCTTGGGCTGCCCGAGTCGGACTGGGTGTGGATCGACATCACCGCAGGGCCCGACGATGTAGACGACCTCGCCGACCTCGCCGAGCAACTCGGGCTCGACGCGCTGTCCGTGCGCGACACGGTCGAGGACGTCGACCTGCCCAAGGTCGACGACTTCGGCACGTTCGTGCTGGTGGTCCTGCACGCCCTCGGCGAGGAGCGGATCGAGACCTACGAGCTCGACTGCTTCCTGTCCGAGCGCCGCCTCGTCACCATCCACGACCAGCGCTCGGCCCCGATCGACGCACTCTGGGACGGTGTTCGCACCCGACCCGAGCTGGCCAGCGGCGGCCCCGACGAGGCGCTGGCCCGGCTGGCCGACGTAGCCACCCGCCGGCTGATCTGCGTGCTGGACGTGTTCGACGACCGCAACGAGGAGCTGATCCAGCTCGCGCTGCGCGCCGACGCCGACTTCCTGCTCGAGGTCACCGCGGTCCGCGCCGATCTGGCCGCGCTGCGCCGAGCGGTCCACCCCCAGCGGGAGGCGCTCGACATCCTGCGGCACTCCACATCCCCGCTGGTCTCCGACGCCGGCCGCCGCCGGTTCTCCGACGTGTTCGACACCGCGGCGCGGGCCAGCCAGGGTGCCGACGGCGCCCGGGCCGCCCTGGCCGAGACCCTCGACGCCTACCGGGGCGCCGAGGCCCGCCAGGCGACCGAGGTCACCAAGGTCCTCACCGTGTACGCGGCCATCATGCTGCCGCTGTCGCTGATCGCGGGCTTCTTCGGCATGAACTTCGTGGACCTGCCGCTCCTGAGCAACCGCGCCGGCTGGATCATGGTCACCGCGCTGATGGCCCTGGTGGCGCTGTTGTCGCTGGGCATGTTCGTGGCCCTGGGATGGACGCGCCGGCTGTCGGGCCGCACTGCGGGCGCGGTGCTCGGCCACGGACTGGTCGAGGCCGCCCGCGCCCCCGCGCAGCTCGTCGGAGCGGTCTTCGAGATCTCCACCATGCCGATGCGCTCGGTGGCGGGATCTGTCGCCGGGGCTCGTCGCACCAGATCCTCCGAGCCGGGGGACGACTAAGGGCGAGCGCAAATAGGTGGTGAGCGCCTCGCGGTGCGGCGTTGTGTTTCCCGCTCATGTTCGCTGCGCTCACGGGCCGCTCGGGCCACGGCCTCGCTGAGCGCCTGGCGACGTCGCCTAGTGATTCTCGCCTATTCGCTCGGCCTCTACGGGGCCACCCGACGAAGTGTCGGCGAACGGGAGGGAACCCACTAGCAGGACTCGCCGGGTCATGGTCCTTGCCTGCGGTGCCGCATCCCTGCCTCGGACGAGTCAGGGCTGGACGGCAGCACTGTTCGGCTGGCCCCGCACGGTCACGGCTGCGAGCCAGGCCAGCAGGACCGCAGGGAAATAGTAGAGCCCGATGGAGAAGCCCCCCAGAAAGGCCAGCGCACTAAGGAGGACCGCGGCGCCGATCGCGACTCCCCGCCTCGAGAAGGCCAGCGGCATAGCCGACACGAGCACAGGCACCGCGAGCACGATGAGGACGCTGGCGCCTTCATGCTCGAGCAGCGACTCGCTGCCGGTCGTGCAGGTCTCAGGGCCACCCGCCACCGCCCCACACGATGCCGTCGAGTAGACCGGCACCACGGTCAGAACCGCACTGGTCGCCAACGTGGCGAGGAGAGTGAGCTGACTCCACCGACGGGCCAACGCTGCCATCGCAGGCAACCTACCGGGATCGACGGCCGGCTGCCGCCGGCGGTTTGCGGGCCCTGCTCCGTCCCGGGGCTGATGAGGACTCCACAGCTGCGGATCGGCAGAATGGTGCCATGAGGGCGGTCCGGTGCGTCGACGGTCGGGCGACCGTGGTGGATGTGGAGGCACCCTCCGGCGAGGGGGTCCGGGTCTCCACGGTGTCGGCCGGCGTGTGCGGATCGGACCTGCACATGCTGGAGCTGGGGTTCTTTGACCCGTTCACGATCGGACACGAGTTCGCGGGGTTCACCGACGACGGTCGGGCGGTGGCGGTGGAGCCGATCCGGGGCTGCGGGACGTGTGAGCTGTGCCGGGCCGGCGACTACAACCGCTGCACCGGGACGCTCTCCAACATCTGCGGCATCACTCGCGACGGCGGCATGGCCGACGAGGTGCTGGTGGCGCCGGAGATGCTGGTGCCCCTGCCCTCGGGGGTGGAGGCCGGCGACGCCTGCCTGGTGGAGCCGCTGGCCGTCGCCGTTCACGGATTCCGGCTGGCGGGGCTGTACGGCGGCATGCGGGTGGCGGTGATCGGCGGCGGCAGCATCGGCCAGGCCGCGCTGGCGGTGGCCCGTCTGGCTGGCTGCGAGACTGCGCTGGCGGTTCGCCACGACGCCCAGCGCGAGGCCGCGGACCGGCTGGGCGCGGTGCCGCTCACCGACCAGCCCTACGACATCGTCGTGGACGCGGCGGGCACGGCCTCCGCCTTGACCGAGGTCGCGGCCCGCTGCCGGCCCGGTGGCACCATGCTGTTGCTGGCCGCCTACTGGGAGGGCCTGAAGCTGCCCTTCGCCGATGTCTTCATGAAGGAGCTCAAGGTGATCCCCTCGTCGATGTACGGACGCTCCGGCCCGGTCCGCGACATGGAGGCCGCCGCTGCGGTGCTGGCCGCCGTGCCCGAGATGGCCGATGCGGTGATCACCCACCGCTTCCCCCTCGACGCCGCCGAGGAGGCGTTCGCCACCGCCGCCGACCGGGCTGCCGGTGCCATCAAGGTCGTATTAGAGCCCTAGCCGCCGGCATCCCGGCCGTTAGCGGGCTGGATGGGGCGGCTCGCCGTCCGTGTCGGTCGCTTCGACGTTCAGGGGCATGCCGATGCCGAGATGGCCCTCGATGCGGGCCAGGCGCAGCCCGAACTCCGCGACAAGGTCGCGGAGCTTGTCGGTGGCCTCTCGCTGCTCCCGATTGGCCGTGTTGAAGTCGTCGCGGAACCTGTCGATGCTGTGCTGCTGGTGCCAGACAATGCCCACAACGGCCAGCACCGGTGTGACCAGCTGGATCACGGTCACCGCGTCCATGGGCCGATGCTAGCAGCGGTAATCTGTAATACAACTCAATAACATGATAATCCCTCGTCTCCCAGACCGCGGCTATCTATCCACAGCCTGAATGGATATCATCCACACTATGGATAACACTGTGCTGTCCCGGCTCGTGGGGCCGAGCCTTGAGGAGCGTCTCGGCGTGATGCCTGCGGTGGTGGTCACGGGCGCCCGCCAGACGGGCAAGAGCACCCTCGTACGGGAGTTGACGCCCGGGCCGCGGCGCTACTTCTCCCTCGACGACCTCGATGTGGTGGACGCGGCCCGCCGCGATCCTGAGGTGCTGGTGGGCGGCAGCGAGCCGGTGACCCTGGACGAGGTTCAGCGCGAACCGCACCTGCTGCTGGTCGGTGAAGCGTGCCATCGACCGGCAGCGCCAGCCCGGCCGGTTCCTGCTCACCGGTTCGGCCAACCTGCTGCTCATGCGGCAGGTCTCGGAGTCGCTGGCCGGGCGGGCGAGCTACCTGACGCTGTGGCCGATGACCCGGAGGGAGCAGCGGGGCCTCGGGCGGGGCGGCATCTGGGAGGAGTTGCTGGAGGCTCCGGACGAGCAGTGGCCCGAACTGGTGGCCGCACAGCCCGACGAACCCGAGGACTGGCGGACCCTGGCCCGACGCGGCGGCCTGCCGTCGCCGGCTCTTCAACTTCGAACCGCCCGCGACCGCTCGATCTGGTTCGACGGATACGTGCGCACCTACATGGAGCGCGGCCTGCAAGATCTGTCGGCCATCGCGGCGCTGCCGGACTTCCGCCGTCTGATGCGGGCGGCGTGCCTGCGGATCGGCCAGACCGTCAACCAGACGGGGCTCGGCCGCGACGTGGCCCTGCCCAGTCGACGGTGCACCGCTACCTGAACTTGCTGGAGATCTCGCATCTGCTGGTGCGCGTTCCTGCCTACTCGGTGAACCGAACCAAGCGACTCATCAAGTCGCCCAAGCTGTACTGGGGTGACACTGCCGCGGCGCTGCACCTCGCCCAGCAGGACGAGCCTTCGGGTGCCTGCCTCGAGAACCTGGTGCTTCAAGACCTTCTGGCCTGGCGAGACGCCCGGCTGGAGCGGGCGGAGATCCTCCACTGGCGCACCGCGGCCGGCGAGGAGGTGGACTTCGTGGTGGAGGCGGGCGACCGGCTGCTGCCTATGGAGGTCAAGGCGTCGCCTCGCCCGAGGCTGCGAGACGCCGCCCACCTGCGATCCTTCCGAGCTGAGTACGGTCCGAGGGTCCGGGCGGGCCTGCTGCTGCACGGCGGCGACACCACCGAATGGCTCGCGCCCGACGTGCTGGCCGCCCCATGGTGGCGCGTCCTGTGATCGCCTTCCCGGCTGGCGGGGCTGCACGGCGGCATGCGGGTGGCGGTGATCGGCGGCGGCAGCATCGGCTAGGCCGCGCTGGCGGTGGCCCGTCTGGCCGGCTGCGAGACTGCGGTGGCGGTTCGCCACGATGCGTAGCGCGAGGCCGCAGACCGCCTGGGTGCGGCCCCGCTCGCCGACCAGCTCTATGTAATGCTGCTCAATTACATATAAATTGTGGTTTGGCTCAGCGGGTATGCCTTGTGACCGGCTCGGCGAGCCACAAGGGCTGGTATCGGACTGATACCATGAAGGTATGGCCATGACGCTGCGATTGACCGAGGAGGAGCACGAGGCGCTGCGTGCGCGGGCTTCTCTTGAAGGCGTCTCAATGCAGGAGGCGGCTCGGCGCGCGGTGCGCGAGTACGTCGTCTCGGGTGATCGCCGCGATCGCATCAACGCTGCGGCCGCTCTGGTAATGCGGCGCCATGGAGAAGCGTTGCGGCGGCTCGGTGAATGAGCAATGCGACTGAGTTCCTAGAGTCTGAAGACCTGGTCGAGCTAGCCCGCTTCCTGCTCGGAGATCCACCGCCGATCCGCGACGCCGGACTGCTGGCCGCCGCAGCCGCTCGCCCCCAAGCGAGCGCCTTCGGTGCCGACGCTTATCCAGACATCTGGACCAAGGCCGCCGCCCTGCTTCAGTCGATCGTCGGCAACCACCCCCTCATCGACGGGAACAAACGGCTCGGCTGGCTCGCCACCGCAGTGTTCCTCGAACTCAACGGTGTGGGCATCGCCTCGGCTCCCAACGATGGCGTATACCGCTTGGTGATGCGGGTGGCCTCCGAGCCCCCCGAGGTCGAAGAAATAGGGCACTGGCTCCGCTCGCTCAGCGAGCTGTGATCCGGCTGCTTCTCTGCCTCTTGCCTACGAGACGCCTGCCAGCGCTGCGTCAGCGATGAGCGAGCGGTACTGCTCGGCTGCTTGACGCTGGCTTTCCAAGTCGTCCAGCACGCCTTCGTCTCTCAGGCGCACGAATGCCGGCATACCGGCGGCCGCCTTGTTGGCCACGCTGCGCCGGCAGCCCGCGATGACCTCGACCACCATCTCCGCTAGGCGCGGGCCGTCGGACGGTGCCAGGCGGTAGCCGCCGGCCAGCGCGGCGACGCGGGCCGTCCGGTCCGGCGTCTCGGGCCATTCGTCGATCCACGGATCGTCGTCATCGCAGATGGGGGTGAACTGCCAGATGGCATGGCCGAGATCCCACAGCGGTTCGGACACCCAGATGCCATCCCAGTCGATGAACGCCACGGCGTTCCCTTCACGGAAGACCGTGTTGCGGGGCGCAATGTCCCCGTGGCATACGATTCGCCCCTCAGCGAGCGCCTGGGGGCCCTCTTCGAACCCCGCGTGCGGGGCGAATCCCTCGACGCGGGAGTGGTACTCCCTCAGCAGCCGCCCCACCGACGCCAGCGCGCCCTCGTCGAGTTTCCATCCCTCGGTGTCGGTCGGAACCCATCCGTCGATCCACGTCAGCACGACTCCGCCATCGGGTTCGGCGCCCACCACGCGGGGAGCCCCTGCGAATCCGGACCGCTCCAGGTGCACCAGCAGCTGCCGCATCGCTTCGGTGTTGGCGGTGGCCGGACGGCGCACCGTGTCGCCGACTCGCACGAACTCGGTGACACGCCCGGCGATCACTTCCCCCTCGCCTGCCCCGACCTCACCGGCCTCCATGACTCTGAGCGTAATCGCAGGCGACGCGCCGGTGGCCCGGTATTACCCGGTTATACTTAGGGTCGTGAAGGTTGCAGTCTCCATTCCCGATCCCGTGTTCAATGCCGCCGAAGAGCTTGCCGCGCGCCGTCAGTGCTCGCGGTCCAGCCTCTACGTCCAGGCATTGGAGCGGCTGCTTGCCGAAGCGGACGGCGACGACGTAACCGCTCGCCTCGACGCGGTGTACGCCGAGGAGCCTTCCGGTCTTGATCCGGCCTTGCGGGACGCCCAGGCTCGGGCGCTGGCCGAACCCTGGTGATCCGCCGCGGTGATATCCGCTGGGCTGACTTGCGCGAGCCGACGGGATCAGAACCTGGGCACAGGCGTCCGGTTCTGGTGGTGTCCAGCGACCGCTTCAACCGCAGCCGGATCGGGACCGTGCTCGCCGTGGCGATCACATCCAACCTCCGTCTTGCCGACGCGCCCGGCAACGTCGAGTTGGGCGCCGAAGAGTCGGGACTGGACCGCGACTCCGTGGTCAACGTCTCGCAGATCGTCACCATCGACAAGTCGGCGTTGTCCGATTGGGCCGGCACGGTCGACCCCGCAACCATGCGCCAGATCGAAGCCGGTATGGCCCTAGCCCTCGACCTGCCCACCACAGGCTAGATCCCATTGCAAGATCCCCACGCGCACCGGATGTTTGAAAAGGCGCTAGGGGCTTCCTTCGGCTACGGGCGGGAGGAAGGCCTTGATGATGAAGTGGTTGGCCATCCACCCCTTGTTGTGCCTGTGCACCAACCCGGCCTTCTGCAACCGGTTGAGGTCGCGGCTCAGGGTACGGGGGCCCTTCGTGGCGTATAGCCCAGCCAGTTCGGGGGTGAGCCTGGGAACTTCGTCCTTTGGCACGTCCCGGTCCGGTGGCATGGCGAGCACGAGCGTGCGTTGCCGGTCGCTCGCTGGACTTGGCGGGAACCAGTTCATTACTTGATGGACGTAGTTGACCCACGTTACGTCCAATTGCTGTTGGCGTACTTCCTCGATCTGCTCCCGAAGCCCGTCTACGAGGCCCTGCGTCGCATAGGTCAAGAAGCTGACGGTCTTGCCAGACTGGCTCGCTTGCGCCAGCTCGAGGTAGTACTGGTCGCGGGTCAGGTTGTAGTGATTTGACAGTAGATGGGCAGCTGGCAGAGGAACCACGCCGCTTCTGGTGAGGATCAGGAACTCCAGCAGTCTTGCGGTGCGGCCGTTGCCGTCGCCGAAGGGGTGTATCCACGCAATATAGAGATGGGCGTAGGCCGCGCAGTCGGCGGCTAGCGCGAACCCGGTCTCAGGGTCGTTCGACTTGAAGACGTCACTCTCGAGCCATCCGGCGAGACGCTCCAGCAGGTACTCGCAATCCTCAGCTGGCGCGCCCCGATAGGCCGACACCACCACCGAGTAGTCCCGCACCTTGCCGGGCACCACGTGCGACCCGTGCTTGGTCCCGTCCAGTAGTCGACGGTTGAACTCACAGATCAGATCCTTAGTGATCCTGGGTGACTCGCCCTGCATCACTTGACCGTCGATCTCGTCCAGCGCGTCGAGCACGTTACGGACTTCCCGTTCCTGGTAGGCCCGAGACGGCGGAGCGCTGTACGTGCCGTCGCGGATCCCCGCTACCTGCTCCTCGGTGAGGGTGTTGCCCTCTATGGCCGTTGTCGCCTGTGCTCCCTTGACTAAGGCGAGCTCGTAGAGCCGGTCGGCCACATCGGGCTGAAGCGGAGCGCCGGCTAGGTGCTTGCACTTCGAGCACGCCTCACCCAGCAGCATCCATGTCTTGGGTCCGAGGTCGTTGATGTCGGTGGCCTCGAATGTGATCCAAGGATGGGACTCCAGGTAGCGCCTCATGCCTAGAATCTACTAACTACCCCTTATTTTGTCCAACAGGATGTCCAATCGTCTGTCCAACTGCGTGCGCGCCTGTTGGCGCTCTCGACGTCGAGTCCTACGTGGCGCCCCAGGCGCCTCCGCCGGGGGTCAGGACCCGCAGGCGGTCGCCGGCTTGGACGTCCAGGGTGATCTTGCCGGGCAGCAGCTCCCGGGCACCGGTGCGGCGGATCAGCCAGTCCTCGCCCTTGGCCCCCGGGCCGCCGCCCTGCAGGCCCCAGGGCTGTGTCACCCTGCGCTCGCCCATCAGGGTCACGGTGGCGTCCTCGAGGAACTCCATCTCCCGCACGATGCCCTCGCCGCCGGGGTAGCGGCCCTCGCCGCCGCTGCCCGAGCGCAGGCCGTAGGCGGTGATGCGCAGCGGGTAGTGCTGGACGAGGCTCTCGATCGGCGTGTTCTTCGTGTTGGTCATGCCGGTGTGGATCCCCGACTGCCCGGCCCGGCCCCAGCGTCCGCCCTGCCCGCCGCCGACCGTCTCGTAGTAGGCGAAAGCGTCCGATCCCGCCAGCACGTTGTTCATCGTCCCCTGCGACGCGGCCGGCACCGCGGCGGGCGCGGCCGCGGCCAGCGCGCCCAGCAGCACATCCGCGATGCGCTGGGACGTCTCCACGTTGCCGGCGGCCACCGCCGCGGGCGGCTCGGCGCTCACGATCGAGCCGCGGGGCGCGGCCATGGTGATGGGTCGGTAGCAGCCGCCGTTGGCGGGGATGGACGGGTCGGTGGCCACCCGCACCGCGAAGTACAGGCACGACACCGCCACGGCCTCCACCGAGTTGAAGTTGGCCTCCACCTGCGGCGCGGAACCTGCGAAGTCGGCGTGCAGTTCCGAGCCGTCGATGGTGACCCTCACCGCGATGCTGTGCAGCCGGTCCGGGCCCTCCACGCAGTCCTCGAAGGAGTAGTCGCCGTCGGGCAGCTCGGCGATGGCGGCCCGCATCCGGCGCTCGCCGTAGTCGAGCAGGCCGCGGCAGATCGCGGTGTGATGCGCCGGCCCGTAGGCGGCGCACAGCTCGACGAGCCTCCTAGCTCCGACCTCGTTGGCGCCGAGCTGGGCGGACAGATCCCCCAGGCGCTCGTCGGGCGTGCGGGTCGCGGCCAGGAACGGGTCGAGGAACTGCGGCACCCACTGGCCTCCCCGCGCCGCAAGCATCGGCGCCACGACATGGCCCTCCTGGTCGAGCCGCGTGGCATGCGCCGGCATCGATCCGGGCGCGTCGCCGCCCACATCGGAGTGGTGGGCCCGGTTGGCCACCCAGCCCACGAGGTCTCCCCGATGGGCGACGGGCCGCACGATGGTCAAGTCGTTGAGGTGGGTGCCCCCGTGGTAGGGGTCGTTGACCGCGTACTGGGCCTCGAGCTCGAGCACGTCGCCGAAGGCGTCGATCACCGCCTGAACCGATGCCGGCATCGAGCCGAGATGCACCGGGATGTGCTCGGCCTGGGCCAGCAGCTCGCCGTGCGGGACGAACAGCGCGGTGGAGAAGTCGGCTCGCTCCTTGATGTTGGGCGAGTAGCCGGTGCGGCGCAACACCCCGCCCATCTCGTCGGCCGCGGCAGTGAACCGGTGCCGGGCCACCTCAAGGTCGATCGCGTTCAAGCCCACCGCGTCACCATCCCCGGAATCGGCAGCGGGGAGCGCCCAAAGCGGCTTCGGGCTGTTCCTGTTGGAGGCGCGTGCAGTGGGGGAATCGGCAGCGGGGAGCGCCAAAGCGGCTTCGGCTGCTGCCAGTTCCTGTTGGGTCACCATTCGATCCTCATCGCCCCGGTCTCGTGGACGGTGGCTCGATCGCCGGCGGCCAGATACGTCGTGGACTCGCCCTCGGCGATGATGGCCGGGCCGACCACCTCGGCGCCCACCGGCAGCGCGGGGCGCCACCACACCTGCGCCTCCGCGCTCTGTGACGCCCCGATCACCGGGCGGGACCCGCGCCGCGGGTCGCCGGGTTCGGGCTCGAACGCGGGCAGGTCCGCCCAGCTCAGCGCGGCCGTGCCGACGGCCTCGGCCCTCACCGTCACCGCCTCCACCGGGTCGGTGGGCCGGGCGAAGCCGTTGCGCTGGGCGTGCAGGCGGTGGAACCTCTCGCACAGCGTCTCCCACGGCTCGCCCTCGGTGTGGGGCACCGACGTCTCATGGGCCTGGCCCACATAGCGCATGTCGACGACCAATGCCGCGGTCCGAGCCGGCTGGCCGCTGTCGGCCTCGATCTGGCCGCGAGCCGCAGCCAGCAGCTCCCGAGCCGCCGCAGGCAGCCGGTCGGGGTCGTCGCCGGTGGTGTTGATCGTCTGGGCGGCATCAGCCCGGGGCGGGCTGAGCAGCAGACCGAAGGCCGAGAAGACCCCGGCGTAGGGCGGGACGATCACGCCCTCCATCTCCAGGGACCGGGCCAGCGCGCCCGCGTGCAGGCCGCCCGCGCCCCCGAACGCCATGAGCGCCGCGTTGCGGGGGTCGGTGCCCTGCTCCACCGAAACGGCCCGCACCGCGTGGGTCATGTGCGACTCCACCACCGCGACCACTCCCAGCGCGGCCTCGACCGGATCCAGCGACAGCTCCGCTCCCAGCCGCTCCAAGGCGACGGTGGACAGGTCGGGCTGCAGGGCCACCGTGCCCGCCAGCCTCGCGCTCGGATCCAGGCGGCCCAGCACCACATGGGCGTCGGTGACGGTCGGCTCGGTGCCGCCGCGGCCGTAGCATGCCGGGCCGGGGTCGGCCCCCGCGGAGAGCGGCCCCACCCGCAGCGCGCCGCCGCGGTCGGCCCAGGCCACCGACCCGCCTCCGGCGCCGACGGTGTGGACCGCCACCGACGGCATCAGGCAGGCGTGGCCGGCGATCTCGCGGTTGTAGGTCACCTCGGGCCGGCCCCGGCGCACCCGGCACACGTCGGTCGACGTGCCGCCCATGTCGAACGAGATCACCGTGTCGCAGCCCATCAGCTCGCCCAGCGCGGCCGCGGCCACCACCCCGCCCGCGGGTCCCGACAGCAGGATCGACGCCGGGAACGCCGACGCGTGGCCGAGCGACACGAGCCCTCCGGAGGAGCGCATGACCGCGATCTCGTCCACGAACCCGGCCCGTCCGGCCCGGTCGGCCAAGTTGCCCATGTAGCGGGCCACCTCCGGCGACAGGAAGGCGTTGAGGACCGCGGTCGAGAACCGCTCGTACTCCCTGAACTCGGCCACCACCTCAGCGGACGCCGACACCGGCACGCCGACAACCTGCCGGAGCCGGTCGGCCAGCGCCCGCTCAACCGCGGGATCTGCATACGAGTACATCAGACACACCGCCACCGCTTCCGCGCCCTGGTCGCGGGCCGCAGCCGCGACCGAGGCCGCGACCGCGTCCAACTCGTCGTCTTGGCCAGCCGCGGGCATCTCGACGCCGAGCCGCATCTCGGGGTCCGCCAGTGGACGAGCCCGGTCAGCGAACGGGTCGTACAACGATGGGCGGTCCTGGCGGGCGATCTCGATGAGCGACTCGAACCCGGCGTCGGTCACCAGCAGCGTCTTGGCCCCGCGCCGCTCCAGCAGCGCGTTGGTGGCGACGGTGGTCCCGTGCAGCAGGTCGGCGCGGGCATCCGCCCGCACCGCGGCGCCGGCTCCCGCCATCACGCCCTCGCTCTGATCGTGGGGGGTGGAGGAAACCTTCCCGACGGTCATGGCCCCGCCGTCCCACATGGCGACGTCGGTGAACGTCCCGCCCACGTCGACGCCCAGAGTGATCCGGGCGGGAGCGCGCCTGTCGGTGCCCAGAGTGATCCGGGCGGGAGCGCGCCTGTCGGTGCCCGGAGGCGTCCGGGCCTGCGTATGCCCATCGGTGGAGCCTGTGTCGATGGCAGCATCGTATTGTGCGGTCCCGCATCGACCGGCGGAGCCGAGACGGCACCGACGGGTCGGCTCCTCGCCGTAGCCTGAGCACTTGCCCGTATTTCTCGCAGGACTGGCCGCGGCCCTGCTCGGAACCGGCGACTTCTTCGGGGGCGTCGGCGGCCGCCGCGTCAACCGTCCCGGCGCGGTGGTGTCGATCGCCTGGGTGGCGTCGTGCGTGGGCGCGACGGTGGCAGGGGTCTTCGTGCTGGTGTTCCGTCCCCTGGACTTCGGCCGGACGGACTTCTACTGGACGCTGGTGGCCGTGGTGTTCGCGTCGACGACCCGGCCGCTGCTGTACCTAGGTATGGAGCGCGGACCAATGGCGGTGTTCGCCCCGGTGTTCAGCCTGGTGTCGCTGGCGCTCCCCGCGGTGGTGGGCCCGCTGACCGGCGACGCACTGGGTGGTGCCGAACTGGTCGGAGTAGTGCTCGCCATTCCGGCCGTGCTGCTGATCGTGAGCGAAGGCCAGCTCCCGACCGACAGGACGCTCTGGTCGGGCTCGGCCCTGACATTGGGGTGCATCGTGGGCGTGCTGCTGGGTTGCCAGAGCCTGATCTTCGCTCAGATCAGCCCGGACGCCGGAGCCATGCCTGCGTTCCTGACGCAGTTGGGCGCGGTGGCCCTCATCCCGCTGATCGCGAGGCCGGTCCAGCCCATGGCGACATTGACGCTCGACGTGCGCCGCTTCGGCGTGCTCGTCGGCCTGATCGACATCGGCGCCGTCATCTCGGTCGTCATCGCCTTCCAGCGGGGCAACGTCGCAGTGGTGGCCGCGGTGCTGGGCTTCGCGCCGGTCACGGCAATGGCGCTGGCCTGGCGGGTCTACGGCGAGGCCGTGCGCCGCTGGCAGTGGGTCGGCGCGGCTCTGGGAGCGGTCGCCATCGTCCTCTTCTCAACCGCGCCCTGAGTTTGCTGACGCGCAGCACCCGTCCTAGCGCCTGGTATCCCACCAGATGGTGACCCGCTCGCGGGGGAAGGGGGCATCGGCTAGCAGCGCGGCCACCTCGGCCTCGCGCTCGGGCGGCAGGCACAGGTTGCGGCACCACTGGGCAGGCTCGAGGTCGCTGCGCTTGGCGGCGATGCGGTCCTCGGGCAGGAGCGACTCCTCGACGACGGGGTGCAGGCCGGCCTCGGCGATGACCTCCACCGCGGTGGCCGCAGTGGGCTCGTGGGGACGTTCCAGGTTCCAGAAGTGGCGCCACAGCTGGCGGCGACGGTCCTGGGAGTGCTTGGGCGTGATCTCGACCACCACCCGGCGCCGGGCGTGGGCGTGAAGCGCGGCCACGAACGGCGAGATGTCGGTCACGTTGTAGAGCACGTTGTGGCACACCACCACGTCGGCGACGGGCACCGCGCCCGCGATCTCGGGCCACGACCCGGCATGCACCCGGGACGCGATGCCGCGCCTGCGGGCTGTGGCTTCGAACAGCTCCAGCATGTCGGGCTGGCGGTCGGTGCCGATCACCTCGGTGGCCGGCGGCGCCACGGTGAAGGCCGCGGCCCCGCCCCCGCAGCCGACGTCCAGCACCGACCCCCCATCGCCCAGGGCCTCGGCGGCACGACGGTTCGACAACGACAGCTCGAAGGTCCCGGGCTCGGGCGCGGCGAAGATCCCCGGCGCGAACACGAAGGGCCGGCCGGGCGCGGCGTCGAGGATCTCAGCGGGGATGGCCCATTCGGCCATGGCCCGGTCCCAGCGCTCAGCGGCGGTGTCGTCGTCTGCCATCTTCAGCGGACCCTAGCGGCGGGCTGTTCGCTCACCAGATGCGGCGGGCGGCCGCCCAGCGGCTCAGCTCGTGGCGGTTCGACAGCTGGAGCTTGCGCAGCACCGCCGAGGCGTGGGTCTCCACCGTCTTGACGGAGATCGTCAGCTGGCGGGCGATCTCCTTGTACGTGTAGCCCCGGGCCAGGTGGCGCAGCACCTCTCGCTCCCTTGCGGTGAGCCGGTCGAGATCCTCGTCGGATTCGGGCCCGGCGACCGCGACTGCGTCGGCAGCGAAGGCGTCCAGCACGAACCCGGCCAGGCGGGGCGAGAACACCGCGTCGCCGTCTCTCACCCGGATGATGGCGTCCACCAGGTCGTCGCCGGAGATCGACTTGGTGACGTAGCCCCTGGCCCCGGCTCGCACCACGCCGATCACGTCGGAGGCGGCGTCGGACACCGACAGGGCCAGAAAACGGGTCTCGACCCCGGCCGCGGCGACCGACTCGATCACCTCGCGTCCCGACCCCGAGGGGAGATGCACGTCCAGCAGCACCACGTCGGGGCTCCAACGCTCGATGGCCTCTACTGCCGAGCCCACGTCGTCGGCCTCGGCGACCACGGTCACCCGGTCGCCGATCTCGGCCCGAACGCCGCTGCGGAACAGCCGATGGTCGTCGACGATCACCAGTCGGGGAGGGGCGGCAGCCACAGCCGTCACCGTAGCCACTCGAGGAGGTGCTCAGTTGCGGGCCAGATGGAGACGCACCTCGGTGCCATGGCCGGCCGAGCTGGTGATCTCGCAGCGCCCGCCCACCCGGTCGAGCCGGCCCCGGATCGAGTCGCGGATGCCGCGGGAGTCACCGGCGACGGCCTCGGGATCGAAGCCTGCGCCCCGGTCGCGTACGAACAAGTCCACGCCCACCGGTGTCGCCTCCAGGTACACCGACACGGTTGAGCAGCCCGACCACCGGGCCGCGTTGGTCATGGCCTCGCCGGCCGCGGCCACCAGCGACTCGGTGGCAGGATCCAGCGGGGCGTCGCCGACGGCCACCACGTCCATCATCACCGCGTGGCGGTCCTCCACCACTCCGGCGAGATGCTCGACTGCGGCCCTGACTGTGGCCGGGTTCGGCTCGGAGCCGCTGCCGTAGAGCCAGCCCCGCAGTTCCCTTTCCTGTCGCCGGGCCAGAGCGGCCATGTGGCCCGGATCGTCGGAGCGCTGCACCAGGGCCAGGGTCTGCAGCACCGAGTCGTGCAGGTGGGCGGCCATGTCGGCCCGCTCGTCGGCTCGGATGCGGCGCTGGCGCTCGTCTCTGCGGTCTCTGACCAGCACCGCCACCCAGGGTCCCAGGATCAGGGCCAGACCGCCCACGACCAGCCCGCCCGACAGCAGACCGTCTCGCACGGCGGAGAGCGAGAGGCTTGCCGCGGCGATGACCCCGATCCCGAGCGCGAGCAGGATCGTGCCGGCCGCGATCCGAACCGCGGCCGCGCGATCGAGACCGGCGGCGGGCTGCACCCTCCAGACCACTACTCCGAGTCCGAAGGCCACGCACAGGGCGGGCCAGATCACGGTGTCCGGCAACGCGATTCCCAAGCGCCGGACCAGCAGCACGGTTCCGAGCACGATCAGGGCCATGCCCGCGGCCCTCCTAGCCGCCGTGCGGGCCGGGGGCGCGGCATCGGCGGGCTCCGCCGCGGCGGTAGGAGCAGCGGACTGGGGAAGAAGGATCCACCCCAGCACGTAGAGGGGCACTCCGACCCAGGCCAGGGCCAGCGCCACGAAGGCGATCCTCACGATGGTGGCGTCGATGCCGAGCCGCGCCCCGACGCCGCCGCACACGCCCGCGATCACTCGGTCGGTGCAGGATCTGACCGGCCAGCCGGCACGGGTCGGTGCCATGGGAGAGATGATGGCACGACGATCCCGGGACGGCACTGGGGACCAACCCCGACCTCTGCCGCAGCCCTAGGGGAAACTTCAGGGACATCCCCCATTGGGCTTCCCGGCGCCAGAGCACACACTGGACGCCATGGCCGAAGAGCAGCCGTCCGGCGCCGAGTCGAGCAGCGAAGACGGCACCACCGCGGCCGAGAACCAGCCGCCCCGAGCCGCCGCGAGCTCCGCCGAGACTCCCGGCGCCACGGCCGGCGACGACTCAGCCGGCCGCGAGGGCGCCGAGGGGGCCGACTCGAAGCGACGCACCCTTTGCCGCAGCTCCACAGACAAGGTGATCGCCGGGGTTGCGGGGGGCATCGGCGCCTACTTCGGCATCGACGCGGTGATCGTGAGGATCGCCTTCATCGTGCTGACCTTCCTTGGCGGCGCCGGCCCATTCCTGTACCTGATCGGCTGGCTGGGCCTGCCCCGGGAGGACTCGCCCAGCGTCGTCTCCAACGCTCTGAGGGGAGACTCCCCCCACCGATTGCGCAGCCTCGCGGCCGTGATACTGATCGTCCTCGGCCTGCTCATCACTGCCAATCTCAGCGGCGTGCTCTTCGACGTGTTCGTCGACGTGTTCGTCGACGTGTGGAGCATCGCCCCCTATCTGGCCCTGATTCTCATCGCGGCCGGTGTGGCCCTGGTCCTGTGGCCGGGACCCGCCGGACGCCACAAGCCCACCCCGGCCCGGCCGTCGGCGCCTGCCGCGTCGCCTCCCTCCTCGGCGTACGCGACTGCCGCGCCTCCTCCCCCCACCGCGGCCGGGCCGGAGTGGTCGGTCGCCTCGCCGCCTGGACCCCCGCCGCCGGCCGCCGGGTCGGCGTCCTCGGCGAAGCGACGCCGCGGCCGTTCACCATTCGGCTCGCTGACCGTCGCGGCCCTGTTCGTGTACGCGGGCGCAGCGGTGATGCTCGACCGTCTCGACGCGGTCGACATGGACATCGGCGTGTTCTTCGCCATCGCGCTGGCCATCACGGGCACGGGGCTGCTCGCATCCGCCTTCGCCGTGCCCGCCCGAGGCCTGATCTTCCTTGGGGTGCTGCTGTGCGTGCCTGCGCTGCTGTTGGCGGGCGCCGACGTGCGGTGGGGAACGGGGGTGGGCGAGGTCCGAGTGAGCGTCACCGACACTGAGGACCTTGCCGACGAGTACCGCCACGGCGTCGGCCAGATGGTCGTGGACCTGCGGCACCTCGATCCCGACCGCACGGATCACTCCGTGGAATTGAGCCTCGGCGTCGGCGAGATGCTGGTGTACGTGCCCGACAACATCTTCACGACGGCCGACCTCAGCGTGGGAGCCGGGAACATCAGGGTGTGGTACGGCGGTCCGGCACCGGGCAGGACCCAGGACTTGAAGAGTGTCCGCGACCTGCTCGAGGGGTTGTGGGTCCTGCCGTACAGCGACGCTGGGGACCTTGACGACTACCTGGATGCCTATGAGCGGCACTACCACGTGGGGCTCCGGTCCGATCAGCGGCAGGTGCTCACCCGCCTGTTCGCCCAAGAACCCGGTGCCGGCGGCGCCAACCGGTTCAGAGACACGCTTGCGCGCCTGCTCGACGAGGTGCAGGGGGACGACGGCTATCCGTGGGAGGAAAGCGACGACGGCATCGGCATCAGCCGGACGATCGTGCTGCCGACGTGGGGCGAGCCCGAGGGTGAGCTGCACCTGGACATCGACGTGGGCGTCGGCGAGGCCGAAGTCATCACCGTGCCCGCTTCCACACAGAGGTCGACCAGTCGATGACCGACGAGGGGACTCACGAGATGCTGGACAATGACGGCCGCCAGCCGCAGCCCGACCGGAAGGGCCCGTACCGCACAGACGCGGTGTCGGCGGTGGCCGGCCTGCTGTTCATCGCCATCGCCATCCTGGCCCTGACCGACCGATTCTGGGCCGAGGTCGACCCGGTGCTGGTGCTCGGAGGCGCCATAGTGGCGGTCGGTCTTGCCATGATCACCGGTGTGGTCCTCCGCCGCCGGCGCGAGCGCGAACCGACAGACGCCTGAGCCGCAGGCTCCGTCAGCAGGGAGTCCTATGGTGGGCGCCCTTCGCCTGACGGCCGGGATCGGCGCTACGAGTCCAGGGTGGCGCGCCAGCCCGCGGCGATGTGCTCTAGCCACCACTGCGGGGCGTTGTCGAGCAGGTTGGACAGGTTCGAGTAGTCCCACCAGCGGGCGATCAACCCGTCGTCGTCGAGTTCCATCACCGACGTGAACGGGTGCAGGATCACCTCGCCGGTGTGGAACGCCCACTGCTCGGCGTGCTCGGTCACCACGGTCGAGCCCTCGGCCACTATCAGGCCCATCTGGTGGGTGTGGCTCGCCACCGGCTCCAGCCCCAGCCGCAGGCGGGCCACGATCTGGGCCGGGCCGTGGGCGCCGCCGCCGGACTCGCCCGTGCCCACGTCAACGTAGTTGGCCTCAGCCGTGAAGAAGCCGGCGACGGCGTCCCAGTCGTGGGCGTACAGGGCGTCCCAGAACTGGGCCACGACCTGCTTGTTGCGTTCCTCTACTGCGCCCACGCCGGCTCCTCTCGCGGCGGCAACCGCGCAGTCAGGTTATGAGGAATCCTCGGAACGCTCGGAACGCTCGGGTGTGGGTGGGGGTGTGGGTGTGGGTGCGGGCGGCTTCGCCTTCTTGCGTTTGGGTGGCAGGTGGCCGCGTCGGCGGCGACGCCACCACACCAAGGCGATGATCGCAACCACGAAGGGCAGGAACGGCACCAGCACCCCGACCGCGACCAGGGCCACGCCCACGATGGAGCGCAGGAAGCCGGCGCCGTCGCTGACCGAGTCGCGGAAGCCGGGCAGCGAATCGTCGGTGCGTGCATCCACCCACACGGACGTGCTGGCCGAGACTTCCTGAAGCTCCGCGCCCTGGGCGTCCACGGGCACGGCCTCGGCCTCCAGGCCGATCTCCAGACCCCTGGTGGCCACCCGGCCCGCCAGGCGGCCCTCCTCCATGGGCGCCTCCAGCACGGCCACCAGCAGCTCGCCGGGCTCGATCCGGTCGAAGCCGCCCTGCAGCGTCTCGAAGGCGTCGACGTCGAGGCGCACGTTGCGGGCGCGGACCGACACATCGGTCAGCACAGAGGCGCCGGTGTTCTCCACCTCCAAGCAGAAGTACAGGGTGGAGTCGGGATCGGCGGTGAAGTGCTGGGTGCCCAGGCACGGATCGTCGGCGTCGTCGGACACCCAGGCTCCCACCAGCATCCCGGTGTCGGGCAGCACGGTGGGCGACTGGATGATGGTCAGGGTGATGGTGGCCAGGTCCACCTGGTCGCGCAGGGTGCGCAGCTGGCCTCGCAGGACCTCGAGGGTGGTCTCCCGGTCGAGCAGCTCTCGCTCGATCTGGGCGACGTCCTTGAGTTCGACTGCTTCCTCCAGGAGCTTGCGCAGGCGCAGCACGCTGATCTCGGCGGTGGTGATCCGGCTCTCGAGGTCGACGACGCGCCCGGTCACGTCGTCGGCGCTGATCGACTGGTCGACCAGCTTGCCCACGCCGGCCAGGCGCTCCAGCGCCGCCGAGAAGTCGGCGGGCAGCACCTTGAAGACGATCTCGGCCCGGGGCTGCGGCTCGGTGCGGGTCGTCTGGGAGAACACGATGCCGCCCAGGCCACCGACGATGGCCACTGCCTCGTTGCTGGCTGTGGTCACGTCGTCGGCCTGCACGCTGATCGTGGCCCGGTAGACGATCTCGCGTCCCAGATCAGCCGGCGTGAGCGCGGTGGGCACCGCGAGGGAGGCTCCGTCAGTGCCCGCCTCCTCGGCCGGGGCTTCCTCGGCTATGGCCGCCTCTGTCTCTACGGCTCCTACCGATCCTTCCGGGCGGGCCATGTCGAAGGCACCCTCATCGGCAGCCGCGGGGGAATCGAGCCTGGTGGAGGACACAGCGTAGTCGTCGCCTCCGCAGGCGCTGAGCAACACCAGTGCCGCACTGAGCAGCGCCAGCACTGGGAGCACCAGAGCCCTCAAGGAACGGCGAGAAGATCTCGAACGAGAGCAGTTCGCATCATGCATGGGTGTCCTCCCGGTTAGGACGGTCGACACCTATGACGACGGCCGGGTCGGTCTGGTTCCCGGCCGTCGCAGCTCGGCCTCTAGGCCCCGGGCTCGCCCTCTTCCTCGTCGCAGCCGGCGGTGCAGGTGGCGGGAGGCAGAACCACGTCGTCGGGGGAGCCGCAAGGCGCTCCCGCACCGGTGTAGAGGCCTCCCACGATGTACCAGCCCGACTCCTGGCCGAGCAGGTTGAAGGATGTGGCGGCGAGTCGGAGCGGCACGTTGGCCGGCAGCCTCCGGGCCCGAGCGGCCCAGCGGTTGCCGCTTGTGTCGATCTGGCCGACGTCGTACTCGCCGTTGGTGATCATCGGCCCGTCGTCCACCGATACGTAGACGCGGATCTTGGAGATGTTGGAGGGATCCGGGAGCGGGTCGAACTCCACCAGGAGCTCGTTCTCGGCCGTGCCGGCCCGGCACTTCACGTTGCTCGGCGGGGCAGGCGGACCCACGCTGGCCGGAGGCTCTGTCGTGGTGGTCGTCGTCGTCCCGACGACGACGGTGGTCGTCGTCGTCTCCTCGGGCGCTGTCGGAGTGGTCACCCGGGGCTGTGAGGTTGTGGGGTTGACAGACGCGGTCGTGGTCGGGGCCTCGTCGACTTCATCTGGGTCATCTTCGCTGTCGTCGCTGCACGCCGCCGCCATCAGCGCCAGCGCGAGAATCGTCGCCGCGAGCCTCAGTGATCGCATGAGGAACTCCTTTCCAGGCGCCCAACATACACCGTGGGTTCAGCCCCGTTGCGTCACGAGACAGAACAGTGATGATGGATCATAGGCTGTTTTCTTGGTGATCATCGTGGACCCCCGTGTAGCGCACCGTGAAGAGCTGTGCGACCTGCTCCGCGGCGACGATCCAGCGTCCCGGCTGTGGTCGGCCATCGATCGCGGCAGGATGGCCGAGATCGTGCCCGAGCTGCCGGATCTGCAAATGGAGCAGGATCCGATTCACAGGCACAAGGACGTGCTCGCCCACACTGTCGCGGTGGTGGCCAAGACGCCTGACGACCTGGTGGTCCGACTGGCGGCGCTGTTCCACGACATAGGCAAGCCCCGCACCCGCAGCTACGAGCACGGCGAGGTGACCTTCCGCCACCACGAGGCGGTCGGTGCCCGGATGACCCGCAAGCGCCTGACCGCGCTCTGTTTCGATGATCGCACGGTGGAGGACGTGAGCGAGCTGGTGCGGCTGTCCGGCCGGTTCAAAGGCTATGCGGCCGGGTGGAGCGACGCCGCGGTGCGCCGCTACGCCCGGGACGCGGGACCGCTGCTGGGTCGCCTCAACCAGCTGGTCCGATCGGACTGCACCACCCGCAACCTTCAGAGGGAGGCCGACCTCCACGGCCAGATCGACAACCTCGAGCAACGCATTGCCGAGCTGGCCGAAGCCGAGGGCAGAGCGGCGGAGCGGGCCCAGATCGACGGCGACGCGGTCATGGTCCACCTCGGTCTGCCTCCCGGGCCGAACGTGGGCTCCGCTCTCGCCTGGCTGCTGGAGCTCAAGCGCTCGGAGGGGGTGCTTCCCATCGACGAATTGCTGGCCCGGCTGGACGAATGGTGGGCTGAGAATCGGCTCTGAACCTGTAGCCTCATTCAGCGTTCGAACCCCCAGCAACTACGAGGAGGCGACGTGACGTTTCGAGCCGAGTATCTGTGGATTGACGGCAACCAGCCGGCGGGCGAGATTCGCACGAAGACGAAGATCTTGAACAATGACGAGGCGCCTCCGATCTGGGCTTTCGACGGTTCGAGCACGAACCAGGCGACCGGCGACAATTCCGACGTCGTCCTCGAGCCGGTGTTCACCTGCGGTGATCCGGTGCGTGGCGGCGACAATATTTTGGTGTTGTGTGAGACGTTGCTCACCCATGATCTGTCGCCGCATCCCACCAACAGGCGGGCTGAGTGCCGGGCGGTGTATGAGAAGTACAGGGACCAGATGCCGTGGTTCGGGATGGAGCAGGAGTACACGCTGCTCGATGCGGTGACGCGCTGGCCGGCTGGGTTCCCGCCGGCTGGGTTCCCGCCGCCGCAGGGCCAGTACTATTGCGGGGTGGGCGCGGGCCGGATCTCGGGCCGCGAGCTGATCGAGGAGCACACCAGTGCCTGTATCCAGGCCGGCCTGACTATTGCTGGCACCAATGCTGAGGTGATGCCGGGGCAGTGGGAGTTCCAGATCGGTCCGCTCGACACGGTGACGGTCGCGGACCACGTTTGGGTGGCGCGCTACTTGCTGTTCCGTTTGGCGGAGAAGCACGGCATCGAGGTGACGATCGAGCCCAAGCCGATGCTGGGCGACTGGAACGGTGCCGGTATGCACTGCAACGTGTCGACCAAGGCGATGCGCGAGGGCTACGAGCCGATCGTCGCGGCCTGCGAGGCCCTGGGAGTGGTCGGCAAGCCCGAGGAGCACCTCTTGGGCTACGGCGCGGGCATCGAGTTCCGCTTGACCGGCGAGCACGAGACCGAGCGCTATGACCAGTACTCCTACGGCGTGTCGGACCGGGGCGCCTCGGTGCGCATCCCCTGGCAGGTCGCCCGCGACGGCAAGGGCTACATCGAGGACCGCCGGCCCAACGCCAACGCCGACCCCTACCACGTGACCACCCTGCTGACGCGCACCATCTGCGAGGCGCTCGTCGGCTTCGACTGATCCCGCCGGGCCGCAATGGCCGCCGACGCTGCTGAGAAAGCGGGATCCGACCGCTTGAGAGTGGCGATCTGCCAGGTCAACCCGACCGTCGGCGACCTCGAAGCGAACGTGGCTGAGGCCGGCGCGGCCCTGGCCCGGGCCGAAGCGGCCGGCGCCGACATCGCGGTGCTGCCCGAGTTGGCCATCACCGGCTATCCGCCGGAGGACCTGGTGCTGCGCCCCGGCTTCGTCGCCGCCAGCCGCGCCGCGCTCGACCGCTTCGCTTCGAAGACCGGCGTGTGCGCCGCGGTCGTCGGCTTCGTCGACGGCGGGGGCGAGTCCCGCCGGCGGGTGCCCGACATGGCCGGGGTCGAGAGCTTCAGCGAGGCCTACAACGCGGTGGCGGTGTGCGCCAGAGGTGAGGTGCGGGGCGTCTACCGCAAGCGCTATCTGCCCAACTACGACGTGTTCGACGAGCTGCGCCAGTTCCGGCCCGGCCTTGCGGAGCCGCCGCTGTTCGAGATCGGCGGGGCCGTGGTGGGGGTCACGGTGTGCGAGGACGCCTGGGTGCCTGACGGGCCGGTGAGCGACCTGGCCCGGGCCGGCGCGCAGCTG
This sequence comes from Candidatus Aldehydirespirator sp., assembly GCA_965219165.1. Taxonomy (GTDB): domain Bacteria; phylum Actinomycetota; class Acidimicrobiia; order Acidimicrobiales; family Aldehydirespiratoraceae; genus Aldehydirespirator. Next base: position 942,756 of record CBDCMW010000002.1, read on the forward strand.
GTGCTGAACGTGAACGGGTCGCCGTTCCGCGCCGGCAAGCAGGCGGCGCGCGAGAAGGTGATCGGCCAGCGGGTGGCCGAGGCGGGTGTGCCGGTGGTGTGCGTGAACCTGGTCGGCGGTCAGGACGAGCTCGTGTTCGACGGCGGCTCGTTCGTGGTCGCCGCCGACGGCGCGCTGGTGGCCCGCTGCGTGTCGTTCGGCGAGTCGGTCGACACCTTCGATCTGGATCTGCCGCCCCGGCAGCATGCCCATCCCGCACCGCACCGGCGCCCGATCACCCCGGTGACGCCGGAGGCTGCATCAGCCTTGGGCCGCGAGCTCATGGCCGCCCCGGTTGCACCGCCCATGGATCTCAACGCCCAGCGCTGGGCCGCGCTGGTCCTGGCCACTCGCGACTACGTGCACAAGAGCGGCTTCGACGATGTCTGCGTGGGCCTCTCCGGCGGGGTGGACTCGTCGCTGACCGCGGCGGTCGCGGTCGACGCCTTGGGCGCAGACCATGTTCACGGCGTGCTGATGCCGTCTCGCAACTCCAGTGAGCACTCGGTGACCGATGCAGAGAAACTGGCCGCCAACCTCGGCATCGACGCTCGCATCGTCGGCATCGAGCCGGGCCACGCCGCGCTGGCCGAGATGCTCGAGCCCGGCCTCGGTGCCGGACTCGACCCCGGCGGGATCACCGACCAGAACCTCCAGGCCCGCATCCGCGGTCTGACCCTGATGGCGCTGGCCAACGAGCACGGCTGGCTGGTTCTCACCACCGGCAACAAGAGCGAGCTCGCGGTGGGCTACTCGACCCTGTACGGCGACACCGCCGGAGCCTTCGCGGTGATCTCGGACTTGTGGAAGCTCGACGTGTACGAGCTGTGCCGCTGGTGCAACGAGCAGGCCGGCGGCGAGCTCATCCCCTCGACGGTGCTGGCCAAGGCGCCCTCGGCTGAACTGGCTCCCGGCCAGCGTGACGACCACTCGCTTCCGCCCTACGAGGTGCTCGATCCGATCTTGCGCCTGTACGTGGAGGAGCTTCGGAGCGTCGCCGAGATACAACAGGCGCAGATGGCGCCGTCCGAGGTGGTCGAGCGGGTGTGTCGCATGGTGGACGCCGCCGAGTACAAGCGCCGCCAGACGCCGATAGGCCCCCGGCTCACGGGTCGGGCGTTCGGCCGGGACAGGCGCATGCCGATTGTCAATCGCTACTGGTCGGCGAGCGGTTCGTGAGCCACGGCTATTCCGTGGCCCAGACAGCCCGGCTCGTGTGCGCGTTGCGCTGGTCCTGCGGCCGGCTGTCGGAGATGCTCGAGGCCTGGGCCGGGCAGGCCGCGGCGGCTGGCACGGAGCACGCAGATGCCGCGGTCCGTATGGCGGAGCTGAGCCGCGGGCTCGCCTCGCACCGCGAAGCGCTCGTCGGGCTCCAGCCCGACTCCGAGCTGATGGCTCCCTGGAGGCAGGCCGCTCCCGCGAACCCCTCGCTGGCTGGGGCGCTCGACGAGATCGCGGCTTTGGAGGGACCCTTGGAGCGGCTCGATGTCGTCACGGCGGTGATCGTGCCGCAGCTCCTGGGCGTGTACGGCGAGATCTGCGAGCACGCCGCGTCCCACTGTGACGCGGCCCTGGCCTCGGTGGCCCGCTCTCTTGGCCACAATCTGGACCGTGACCACCGCAACGGGGGCGCCGCAACGGCCGAGTCCGCTCAGCGGCGGGCGGTGGACGCGGCAGCGTGCCTCCTCTCGACCGCGGGAGGCATCGTCGGGCCATCGGTGCTGCGGCCCGACGGCTGGTCGTAGCCGGGCAACAACCGCTGGGTCCGCAAGCCTCCGTCTGCCGGCGTCTCAGGGTTCGCGGCGGGCGTGGTTGGCGATGGACAAAACGTGGTTATCGTGCATCGCAGCAATGGGGCGCGGGGCGGCGGTCGTTGGGCCGGCTTTTTCCGACCTGGAGTGGGGGGTACGTGGTCAAGGTCAAGGAACGAGTTGAGCGAGACGAGGAGGATCTGGTCCGCCTCTATCTCACCGACATCGGCCAGTACCCGCTGCTGACCAAGGACGACGAAGTCCGGCTGGCCCAGGAGATCGAGGCCGGAATGGCGGCCCGCAAGGAGCTCAAGGAGTCCGCCCCCGGCTCCCTCACCGACCACCGCCGCCGGGATTTGCGCCGCAAGGACCGCCGGGGTCTGGAGTCCGAGCGCACCTTCGTGCAGTCGAACCTGCGCCTGGTGGTCTCGATCGCCAAGAAGTACCAGGCGTCGGGCCTGCCGCTGCTCGACCTCATCCAAGAGGGCAACCTCGGGCTGATGCACGCCGTCGAGAAGTTCGACTGGCGCAAGGGATTCAAGTTCTCCACCTATGCCACCTGGTGGATCCGCCAGGCCATCACCCGGGGCATCGCCAACACGGGCCGCACCATCCGGCTTCCGGTCCACGCCGGAGACACGCTGGCCCGCCTGCAGAAGGCCCGTTCCCGCCTGGAGTTGAAGTACGGACGGCCTCCCACCCTCTCGGAGCTGGCCGCCGAGGTGGAGATGCCCGAGGACAAGGTCACCGAGGCACTGCGCTTCCAGTCCGAGCCGCTGTCTCTGTCGGAGCCGCTGCGTCAGGACGGCGACGCCGAGCTGGGAGACGTCGTGGAGGACCGGTCAATCGACTCGCCCTTCGACACGGCCGCCACCACCATGCTGCCCAACGAGATCATGCGCTTGCTGTCCCCGCTGGACGAGCGCGAGCGCGACATCCTCAAGCTGCGTTTCGGCCTCGACCGGGGTGAGCCCCGCACCCTCGAGGAGGTCGGCGAGCACTTCAACCTCACCCGGGAGCGCATCCGCCAGATCGAGGCCCGGGCCATGTCGAAGCTGCGCCATCCCTCCAGCGACACCGGCGCACGCGACCTGCTCAACGTCTGAGGGGGCCCGCCCGGCCCGGCCCGCAGGCGCTTGGGGCGTTGTGTCCGGTCAGTGCGGGCCTGACGTCGTCTATGAGCGGCAGATGCTCAGTCAGGTGCTCGCACCGGGCGAGATCGAAGAGGATGACCGGGCCGTCGGTGGCCACGAACGCGTAGCGTACGGCGTTGTGGGTGCACCACACCTGCATGTTCGTGGCGTCGAGGGCGTAGCGGATGTTGAGCGGGTCGAACAGCACGATGCCGGCCGCGTCCTCGGCCTCGAGCTGGTTCCGCAGCCGCTGAAGCCGCCAAGAGCGAACCGCCTGCAAGTCCGGTGCGCGCAGCCCGGCAGACTCCCACTCAGCCACGGCTGGGTTGGCCCCAGCACCCGGATCGATGTCAAGCACAGAACTAGCTCCCTTCGGGCGACTAAGAGCGGTCGGGCGGGCCAGCACCGGGCCGGTGGTGTATTCGCGGACGGTACAACCGATTGGGCCATGACGGAGCGCCGCCTCGGGATTGCGGGTGGGGACCAGCCGGCGGTGCGCTGAGTCAGGAGGGCTGAGTCAGGAGATACGTGTCGGGATGTGACCCCAGCAGATGATGGTTCCGTCGGATCGCACCCCGCACGAGTGGTCTAAGCCCGCGGTGATTGCGATGAATGTGCCGGCGCGCGGGCGGGCTTTCCCAGTTGTGTTGTCGCCCCAGCATCTGGCGGTTCCATCCTCACGCAGACCGCAAGCATGCGACACCCCGGAGTCGATAGTGATGAAGGTGCCGGAGGGCGGGTCGGCCGCTCCGAGATAGTTGCCCTCGGTGTCGTGGTTGGTGCCCCAGCAGAGGATCCTTCCCTCGGTGCGCAGCCCGCACGAATGCCACAGGCCTGCCGTGACTGCAGTGAACGTGGACGACGGTGGGTCGGTCTCCCCGAAGACGTCGTCGCCCCAGCAGCTGATGACTCCGTTGGTGCGCAGCCCGCACGAGTGCCAGGTTCCTGCGCTGACGGCAACGTACTTGCCGCGGCTGACATTGGTCTGACCGACGTTGTTGTCGCCCCAGCACTCGATGGTTCCGTTGTCGCGCAGCCCGCACGAATGGTTGTTCCCCGCGGTCACAGCAACGAAGGTCCCGGCTGGCGGGTCGGCCTGGCCCGCGTAGTAGTAGTCATCGGCGTCGTTGTTGCTGCCCCAGCATGTGACCGCGCCGTCGGTGCGCAGCCCGCACGTGTGGCGCGGGCCGGCGCTCACCGCGCTGAAAGAGCCCTCGGGCGCGTCAGCCTCGCCGTGTTCGTTGTGGCCCCAGCACGCGACGGCTCCGCCCTCCGCAATCCGCACGCGTGGTAGTCGCCAGAACTCACCGCGATGAAGGGTCTGCCCGGCGGTTCGGTCGCCCCAGCATTCAACGGAACCCGGTACGTATTCCACAAGAATGACTAAAACGAGTGGTCACCGAAGTGAAGGTCCCCTCGGGCGGCTCTGCGAGCCCGAGGTCGATGCCGGAGTAGTCCTCGTTGCTGCCCCAGCATGCGATGGTGTTGTCGGTGCGCAGCCCGCAGGTATGGCCCCAGGCGGCGCTCACTGACTTGAAGGTCCCGTTGGGCGGGTCGGCTTGTCCCGCATAGTGGCCCTGCCATTCATTGGTGCCCCAGCATGCGACAGTGGCGTCGGTGCGCACACCGCACGAATGGGTGTCTCCCGAGCTCACGGAGCTGAAGGTCCCACCGGGCGCGTCTATCTGCCCGGAGTCGTTGAACCCCCAGCATGTGACGGTGCCGTCGGTGCGCACGCCGCACGAATGCAAAGCCCCTGCGCTCACGGCGCTGAACGTTCCCTGCGGCGCATTGGACTGACCTACGTACTGGTCGTCCCCCCAACCGTAGTTGGATCCCCAGCATGTGACAGTGCCGTCGGTGCGCAGCCCGCACGAATGCCAACCCCCCACGCTCACGGCACTGAAAGTCCCCCCGGGCTCGTCGGTCTGGCCGTACCGGTTGTCGCCCCAGCATGTGACGGTGCCTTTGGTGCGCAGCCCGCACGAATGCCAAGCCCCCGCGCCCACGCCACTGTAGGAGTCGTCGGGCGCATCGGCCGCCCGCGAAGTGTTGTCGCCCCAACATACGATCGCGCCGCTGACGCGAAGTCCGCAGGTATGCGACCAGCCTGCGCTCACGGCTTGGAACGCGGTGGCAGGCAGCGGCGGCTCGGCGGGCTCCGGCGTGGTTGAGGTTGCTTCTTCGAGGGCGGATGTCGGCACCTCGATGAGTCCCAGGGCGCGTGCGAGGAAGGTGGCCATCTGAGCCCGGGTGACCGGCTTGTTGGGGCAGTAGCTCAACGGCTCGTCATTGCAGCTCGCCGTCACTCCAGCCGCGGCCAGCGCATCGATGTTGGCCCTATGGACGCTGCCCTCATCCACATCGACGAACCCCGCCGACTCGGCGGCCTCGAGATCAAAGGCCCGAACCAGGAAGGTGGCCATCTGAGCCCGGGTGACCGGCTTGTTGGGGCAGTAGCTCAACGGCTCGGTCTTGCAGCCCTTGGTGATCTCCAACGCCGCGAGCCGCTCCACAAGAGGCAGCCACCACTCACCCGAGTCCACATCAGCAAACGATGACTCTTCAACGGCTGGAGGATCAGTGTCATCGAGGGCGCACCAGCCACACCGCCATCGTCCAACGCTTCATCTCCTCACCCGGACAGAACAATCCCTCGCCACACTCAGTGCCATCGAACAACCCCAACGCATCCAGCGCGTCGATACCAGGCTTGTGCACGCCACCGCTCACATCAGAGAAGCCACCCTGGGGGTCTTGGTCGTCCTGGGCGGACGGGCCGGAGCCCAGCTTGCAGCGGCTAAAGCCGCAATTGCCGCGATGGCCGCGAACCGTCGAGAGTGCGCTCCCACTATTATCTACGATGCGCCAGTTCGGTCACTTGTTGCAGTACATGGCCGCGAGTTCCACCTAATCCATAGCAGGAGTAGCAACTGACGTCTGGACCAAACCCATCACTAGCCTTCAAGAGGCCTCTTGGGCACTGGCAATGGCGGAGGTGGACGGGAATCGAACCCGCCGGACGGGGATCACCCGTCCCACCCGCTTTGAAGGCGGGGGAGCCCACCAGGCACTCAGACACCTCCGAGCGGCAGGGTAACCGGCACGGGAGTGCCTCCCCCCGACCGCTCTGGCTGGCCGCGGTCATGCGCCGGCCCATTACGCTTCGGGCCGTGAAGAACTTCAAACGGCTCATAGTTCTGGGCGCGCTGGTGGCTCTGGTCGTCGTGCTCGCCCGCAAGATCCGGGAGATCTGACCCACCGGCCGAGCCGTGCGCGCCACCGATCTGGCCGGTGCTGCTGAGGCTCTGGGGCTCGGGCGCCGGTCGCTGGTAGCCCTGGTAGGCGGCGGCGGCAAGACGACGTTGCTCTTCGCGCTGGGCCGGCAACTGCCGTCCCGGACGCTGCTGACCACCACCACCCGCATGGGCTGTGACCGCACCGGCGGCTTCGGTTGCCTGGTCGGCCCCACCGACGCCGACCTGGCCGCCGCCTTCGACCGCGACGACGCGGTGCTGGTGTGGAGGACCACCGACGAGCGCAAGGCGCTCGGGTTCACGCCTGAAGAAGTTGACCGCTGGTTTGCTACAGGGGCCGCCGATCACATAGTTGTGGAGGCCGATGGAGCCCGACGCCGCCCCTTCACCGCCCCCGCACCGTGGGAGCCGCCCATCCCGGCCGCTTCCACCCATGTGGTGGCCTGCATCGGCGCCGACGCGCTGGGCTACGTGATCGCCGACCGGGTCCACCGGCCGCTGCGAGTGGCCGCGGCGGCGGGCTGCTCGCCGTACGAGCGGCTCACACCGGCGCGGGCGGCCGAAGCCCTGACCAGCCCCATAGGGATGATGAAGAACGTTCCCGGCTCGGCCCGGTTCACGGTGGCTGTGGCCGGGGCCGACCCCGACGACCCGCAGGTGCAGGCGCTGGTGGCCGAGCTCGACCGGCGGCGGACCGACTCGCTGGTGGTGGTCCGCTCCGACGGGGACGCAACCACCTCGCGGCTGTGAGCAGTACCGGCGTCGCCTCGGAGGTCGGCCGCCGCTCCGGGGCCGCCCGCGACCCCGATGCCGTGGTGGTGGGCGGTGGCCACAACGGTCTGGTCTGTGCCGCCTACCTGGCCCGGGCCGGGGTGGACACGCTGCTGGTGGAGGCCCGCGACGAAGTGGGGGGCTGCGCCTCGACCGTGAGCGACCTGGATGCCCGGTTCAACATCTGCAGCTGCGACCACACCCTGGTGCGGGCCATGCCCTTCATGGACGACCTCGACCTGGCCGCCCACGGCCTGCGGTATCTGGAGGCCGACCCCACCACCGTCTACATGGGCTATGACGGCAGCCCGCCGTGGCTGTTCTTCAACGACAGCGAGCGCACCATCGAATCCATAGGGCGCCACCGGCCCTCGCAGGCCGAGGCCTACCGCCGCTATCTCGCCGACGCCCGACCGGTGGCCGAGCTCACCCTGGAGATGGGCACCGGACCCGCCTCCACGCCGCGGATGCTGGCGAGGGTGCTGGCCCGCCGGGCCCGGGGCGGGGCCAGGCTGCTGCAGTGGAGCCGGGCCAGCGCGCTGGACGTGCTGAGGTCGTACTTCGATGATGAGGCCCTGGTCATGCCGGGCATCTCCAACGGACCAACCGTATGGGGAGCTCCGCCCGACCGGCCCGGCACCGGACTGGCCGGAGCGCTCTATGCCATGCGCCACATGGTCAAGACGGGCCGCCCGGTGGGCGGCAGCGGGGCTCTGACCGACGCCCTCGCAGCATCCTTCACCGAGGCCGGGGGCCGCCTGAGCTGCGGAACGGCCGTGACCGGACTGCTCACCGACGGCCAGAGGGTGCGGGGCGTGAGCCTCGCCGACGGCACCGAGGTCTCCGCGGCGGCGGTGGTCACCGCCTGCGATCCGGCCTCGGTGGCGTCGCAGTGGCTCTCCGAGTCCGGTGTCCGAGCGGCGCGCCGCTTCGTCGACCGGGCCCGCTCGCAGGCACCCGGCGAGGGGTACCAGTCCAAGATCGACGCGGTCATCACCGATCTTCCCTGCTACCCGGCGTTGGAAGGCTCGGCCCTGCTCGACCTCTTCGAGGGGCGCGACCCGAACGAGTCCAGCTTCGTCATCTCGCCGACCGCGGCCGAGCTGGCCGAGGCCCACCGGCTGCGGGGCCTGGGACGGGTGGCGGAGCGCCCCACGATGATGGCCAACGTGCCGTCGGTGCTGGACCCGTCGATGCGCAGCCGCGACGGCCATCACGTGCTGAGCCTGGAGGCGCTGTTCACCCCGTACGACGTAGAAGGGGGCTGGGAGGGATCCGCGGAGCCGGCCCGGTGGCTGGAGGTGTGGTCGGGTCTGCTGCAGCCGGGCTTCCTGGAGTCGGTGGACCGCTACCGGACCATGACCCCGGACCGCTACGAGAGCGAGCTGTTCCTGGGCCGCGGCTACACCCCGTCGTATGCGGGCTCGCCCCTGTCGTCGCTGTTCGGCCGGCACCGGGCGCTGAGCCGGCACCGAGCGCCGGTGCCCGGACTGTTCCTGTCGGGCGCAGGCACGTACCCGGGGGCGGGAATCTGGGGGGCTGCGGGCCGCAACGCCGCCGACGCGGTGCTGCGAGCCCTGGGATGAGCGCCCGACCGGACCGCGGTGTTACCGAACGAATTTCCGGTGGTTTTGGGTGATATGTGACCAAAACTCCCGGAAATTCGAGGCTCGACCGGCTACTCGCCCCAGCGGGGTATGTCGGCCACCTCGATGCCCAGATGCTCCAGGGCCCGCACCACCGAGTGGGTCACGAGGTCCTCGATCGAGGCCGGACGGGTGTAGAAGGCCGGCACCGGCGGGTACATGACCGCGCCGATCTCCGCGGCCTGGGCCATCAGGCGCAGATGCCCCAGATGCAGCGGGGTCTCCCGCACCATCAGCACCAGTGGCCTGCGCTCCTTGAGCGTCACGTCGGCGGCCCGCGACACGAGGTCGGAGCCGAAGGAGTTGGCCACCGCGGAGAGCATCTTGATCGAGCAGGGGGCGATGATCATCCCGGCCGTGGCGTAAGAACCCGACGAGATCGGAGCGGCGATATCGCGCGAGCCGTGCACCACATCGGCCAGCGCCTCCACATCGGCCGGCGCCAAGTCGGTCTCGTAGGCCAGGGTCTGGCGGCCGGGGCCGGTCATCACCAGATGGGTCTCCACGTCGTCCAGGTCTCGCAGCAGCTCCAGCGCCCGGATCCCGTACACCACGCCGGTCGCCCCGCTGATGGCCACCACCACCCGCCGCGGCCCGCTCACGACAGGCACCTCCCCACCACCCGCCGCGGCCCGCTCACGACAGGCACCTCCCCACCACCCGCGGCGGCCCGCTCACGACAGGCACCTCCCCACCACCCGCGGCGGCCCGCTCACGACAGGCACCTCCCCACCACCCGCGGCGGCCCGCTCACGACAGGCACCTCCCCACCACCCGCGGCGGCCCGCTCACGACAGGCACCTCCCCACCACCCGCGGCGGCCCGCTCACGACAGGCACCTCCCCACCACCCGCGGCGGCCCGCTCACGACAGGCACCTCCCCACCGGACCGCCGACAGCCCCCCACGCTGTGCTCACGACAGGTACTTCTGTAGGTCCACCGGCGCGTAGGCCACCCGCTCGCCGTACTCGCGGCGCTCCCGCTTGTAGGTGGCGTCGATGCCCACCTTGGTGCTCACGCCCCGGTTGTCGGCGGTGGGGTCCATCTCGTGGCCCTGGGCGTCGCCCGCCACGAACACGTCGTCGAGCCAGTGGACCCGGTTGGTGAGAGCCCAGTGCAGCTCGGAGGGCTGGCTGACGTCGATGTCGCGGTCCACCACGATCACGTTGCGGATGTTGATGTGGGCCGCCATGGCCGCCATTGCCAGGTTCTTGGGCGTGCCCGGGTTGTCGCGGTCGATCTGGATGACGGCCAGGAACCCGTTGCCGTAGGGCGGGATATGCACATCGGCGCAGGGGTCTATGTGGCGCACGAAACGGCGCAGCAGCGGCTCCCGGGGCAGCACGTTGCCGATGAACACGTGCTCGTACCATCCCGGGATGATCGTCTGGTAGACGGGACTGTTGCGCCAGCAGATCGCGGTGACCTCCACGGTGGGGCTGGGCCACATCTCGCCGTGGTAACCGTGGAACTCGGCCAACGGGCCCTCGTCGGCGCGCTGGTTGGGACGGATGCGTCCCTCGATCACCACCTCGGCGCGCGCGGGCACATCCACGTCGACGGTGCGGCCCCGGCACACCTCAACCGGGCGGCCCCTCAGTGCTCCGGCGATGAGAAGCTCGTCGATCGGGGTGCGAACGCCCGCCGCGATCATCACCGCCGGGTCCAGCCCGATGGCCAGCGCCACGTCGAAGGGCGCCCCCGGATCGGAGCGGCTGCGCATGAACGTGCCCACGTCTCGCCATTCGTTGACGTTGAAGCCCAGCACGTTGCGGTCCAGCATCAGCATCCGGTTGTACGACAGGTTCCCGCGGCCGCTTACGGGATCCTTGGTCACGCTGACCGCGCCGGTGATGAAGGCTCCGCCATCGCCACGGGAGTGCGTCGGTATGGGGATGGCAGCCAGGTCCACGTCGTCGCCAACCACACAGTTGTCGTGCCAGGCCGCGTCGTCCACCCGTGCCGTCGCCACTGAGTTGGCCGGTTCCAGCGCATGGCCCATGCGGTCCACCACCTCGCCGGGCTCGCAGCCCAAGGCCAGCGCGGCGGTGCGACGGCTGCTGACCGCCCCGGAGAAGATGGGCCACGGCGAGTCCTTGGGCGCCTCGAACAGCGCCGGACCGGCGTCGGCCCGCTCCAGCGCGGCGGCCACGTCGGCCAGCTCGTGCTCGAGGCTCACCGGACGCGATATGCGGTTGAGCATCCCTGCCGCCTCAGCCGCGGCCATATGGCTGCGCAGGTCGCACACGGGCTCGGCCACGCCCTCACCCTACGCCGCGGCCCGCCCGACCCCGAAGTCGCCCGCCGCTCCGGCTGCGCCATAGCCTGAAGTCGCCCGCCGCTCCGGCTGCGCCATAGCCTGAAGTCGCCCGCTGCAGCGCAGGCATCATCTGTTCAAGCGGGCGAGTTGCCGAGCAGGCCGCGACTTCATCAGGTAGGTCGCATGCTGGGGTCGAGCACGTCGAGGAGCATCGGAGCCACTTCAGGGGCGCGCTGCAGCACCTGCCGCCACGACGGATTCAGCTCATCCTCGCAGGGTTTGGCCCTGCATGCCTCGACGGCGTCGGCGACGCTGCGGGCGAACACCTCGACCGTGGCCTCCTCAGCCGCTGCGTCCACGACATAGCCGTTGATCTCGGCGTCGTTGGCATAGTGCCGGATCAGATCCCGGGCTGCAGCGAGGTAGGCGTCGCAGAGGCCGGAGGTGCCGTCGAGCGACTCCGAGCCCACACGCCGGAGGATGGTGGCGGCGACATCGACGCTCATGCGGCGCAGCCCGGCGGTCGCGTCGTCAGCGGAGAGGTCCTGGTGCTTGTGGTCGTATGCGTTGGCCACGGACACTTGGCAGATCCCTGAGGGCTCGCATTGGGCGTACACGTCGGAGAGGATGCCGATGTCCATGCCCCAGTGGCCCGGAATGCGCAGGCTGGCCGCCACCTCGGACTCCATGGCCGTCTCCCCCGCCAGCGGGTAGCGGAAGGCCTCCAGGAAGCGCAGGTAGCCGTGCTCGCCCGCCTCGGCCCTGAGCGCCCGCACCAGCGGGGCGACCAGCAGCCGGGTGACCCGGCCCCCGAAACGGCCCTCGGTGACACGGTGGTAGTAGCCCTTGGCGAAGGAGTAGCCGAAGCCGGGGTGGGCCACCGGATACACCAGCCGGGCAACCAACTCCCGGCTGTATCCCACGATGTCGGCGTCGTGCATGGCGATCACCTGCTCGGTTCCTCCGGCGAGCACCGCTCCCAGGCAGTACCAGACGTTGCGGCCCTTGCCGCGGCTGCGCGGCGCAAGCCCCAGGGCCTGCAGGCGCTCCTCGATGCGACAGACCGCTTGGCTGTCGATCCACAGCACGTCGCGTCGCTGGGGGAGGGCGTCGACGAGGCGGCGAGCGTTGCGGCAGTCGGTCTCACTCGCCTGGTCGAGGCCCACCACGACGCGCGCCAGCCAGTCGGCCGATGCCAGTTCGGCAACCATCTCGGTGAGGGCCTCCGAGCCGATCTCAGAGGCGAGGCAGGGGATGATCAGAGCCACCGGACGTGTCGCGGCCCACAGTCGCAAATCGCGTTCGAGGTCGGCGACACTGCGGTGACCGAGATCGTGCAGAGTGGGCACAACACCGATCTGACCGAAGTCCGCCACGCCAAGCAGTGTCGCACGCCCCTGGCGCCATCCCACGCCCCTAGCGCCATCCCACGCCCCAGACTCCCGGTCGGCGCGTCGTCGTCCATTTCGACCTCGGCTACGAGCGGGACTTACAGTAGTAGGCATGCGCACCGGGGTGTTCCTGTTCGGCGGGGTCGAGTTTCCCGACGCCGGCGCGGGTCCGCCGAGCCCGACGGATCGCCGTTATGGCCACAAGGAGGCGTGGCGGGCCACCGAACGGATAATCGACATGGGGGTGGTGTGCGACCGGCTCGGGTTCGACTCGTTCTGGTTGACCGAGCACCATTTCCAGCACGAGGGCTACGAGGTGGTCCCCAACGGGATCCTAGTGGGCACCATCCTCGCGGAGCGCACCGAACTGATCCGCATCGGCATGGCCTTCAACGTCGTGCCGCAGTGGCACCCCCTGAGGCTGGCCGAGGACTTCGCCACGCTGCACAACATCTCCGGCGGGCGGGGGATTCTGGGCGTCGGCCGGGGCACCGTCCCCCGCGAGGCCGAGACGCTGGGCACCATGATCGGCAGTTTCGACAATCCCGACAAGGCCGCCGCCGACGAGTACAACCGCAAGCAGTTCGATGAGGCCATGCAGGTCATCCGCGCCGCCTTGGACAACGAGACCTTCAGCTTCCACGGCGAGGTCTATGACCTGCCTCCGGCGGGCATCCCCGACCGGGGCGGGTTCGTGACCGAGCTCTCGCTGGTGCCTCGCCCGCTCCACCCCTACGAGATCTGGCAGGCCATCACCTCGCCCCCGACGCTCGAGCAGGTGCCCCGCTGGGGTTGGGGCGGGGTGTTCTGGAACAACCACCACTCCTTCGTCAAGATGCGCTGGGAGCAATTCGCGGAGATCTACGCGGCCACCCACGGCCGCGAGCTCCAGCGGGGCGAGCATCGCCTGCTCGTGGTGTCGGTGCGCGTCGAGGACACCTTCGAGGAGGCGGTCGCGTCCGTGCGCGACGGCCACGACGAGTTCTGGAAGTTCCTGGGCCCCTACGGTTGGAGTAAGGGCTACATGGGCGCCGACGGCCGACCGGCCAAGCCCGGGCTGATCCCCACCCTGGAGGACTCCATCGACCAGAAGACGATGTTGGTGGGCAGCGGTGAGCAGGTGGCCGAGGCGATCAACTGGTACGACGAGCAGATCGGCTTGGAGAACGTGCTGCTGTTCCCGGCCATGCCCGGCGACCGCTACGAGAAGGTGGAGGATCAACTCCACCGCATCGCCGAAGAAGTCCTGCCCCTGCTGCCCGGCTGAGCCCTCACGCCTGCGGCCCACCAGCGGCGCAGGGTCCTACGGCGGCGCGAGGCTCTACCAGCGGCGCAGGGTCCTACGGCGGCGCGAGGCTCTACCAGCGGCGCAGGGTCCTACGGCGGCGCGAGGCTCTACCAGCGGCGCAGGGTCCTACGGCGGCGCGAGGCTCTACCAGCGGCGCAGGGTCCTACGGCGGCGCGAGGCTCTACCAGCGGCGCAGGGCCTTGCGGACCTTGAGGATCCCTTGGTCGTCTGCGGGGGACGGCACTGCCACGAACGTGGTACGGCAGCGCTTGTGGGCGCTCAGCCGAAGCGTTCTGGCCGTGGTGCGCTTTCCGGCATCCCGGGCCCGCAGTCGGGCCAGGCGGCCGTGCGGGCTGGTCGTGATCGAGCCGATCCGGCGGATGTTCTCCATGCCGGGGCGGACCCGGTGCCTGTCGTCGAACACGAAGGCCACGCCGGGCACCATCACTCGCTCAAGCCAGCCCTTGAGGGCGGCGGGCACCGCGAAGGCGACGGACGGATAGCAGAACAGCAGCGCCTCGGCGGCCTGCACCCGCTCGGCCGAGTCGCGCACGTCATCTGAGATCACCGGCTCGTCGCTGTGGTAGGCGATGCGCTCGGCTGCCGACATCACCGCGTTGAAGTCGTGGACGCTGAGCAGGTCCACTTCGTGGTGCCCGGCGTTGAGCTCCTCGGTCGCTGCGACCACGACCCGGCGGTCGTCTTCGGAGGGGTCGTATCCGTCGAGCAGCAGTACGCGCATCGGTCACCGGACTGGTCGGAATCAGATGGCGGTACTGTATGTTCGCCGCCGCGATCGGCAACCGTCCACATTCTTAACCGCCAAAGGGGGAGACGGAACTGGTGAGAGCCCCGACCACCACCGGCGCGCTGTCCTTCGACGGGATCGGGATGATCTTCCCCGACGGCACCGAGGCGCTGCGCGACATCACCTTCTCGGTCGACAAGGGTGAGTTCGTCACCGTCGTGGGCCCCTCCGGATGCGGCAAGTCAACGCTGCTGCGCATCGCGTCGGGCCTGCTGGAGCCGACCGCGGGATCCGTGGAGGTCGACCGGGATCGCCTCGGCTACGTGTTCCAGGACGCCACGCTGCTGCCCTGGCGCACTGTGCGCCAGAACGTGGAGCTGCTCACCGAGCTCCACGGCTTCGACTCGGGCGAGCGAAGGAGGCTCTCCACGGCCGCGATCGAGCTGGTGGGCCTGACCGGTTTCGAGAACCACTACCCGAAGTCGCTGTCGGGCGGCATGAGGATGCGGACCTCGCTGGCCCGCACCCTCACGCTCAAGCCTCCCGTGTTCCTGTTCGACGAGCCCTTCGGCGCCGTCGACGAGATCACCCGCGAGCACCTCAACGAGGAGACGCAGCATCTGTTCCAGTCCGAGGGGTTCGCCGGTCTGTTCATCACCCACTCGATCAGCGAGGCTGTGTTCATGAGCACCAAGGTGTATGTGATGTCGGCCCGTCCCGGCCGGATTGTGGCCAGCTTCGAGGTTCCGTTCGGCCACCCGCGTCAACCTGAGTTGCGCTTCGCCCCCGACTTCGCCCGCCTCAGCGGCGAGGTCTCGCTGGCACTGAGAGGTTCTCACGCATGACCACTGTCCCCGACACCACCGTAGCCGAGGAAGATTCGCCGACTGAGCGCGACGAGGCCGATTGGAGCGTCGGAATGGGCGCGGTCGATCCGCTGGCCGAAGAGCAGCCGCGGACGGCAGCCCCCGCCAAGTCGCCAGCGGCTGCCTTGGCCCGGATCATGGTGCCGCCAGTGCTTCTGGGCGGGCTGTTCCTCTGTCTGTGGTACTACGTCGCGCTGGGTGTGCTCGACCCGAAACGCCGGTTCCTGCTGCCCCAACCCCATGAGGTTCTTGAGGTCGGCTTCCTCGAATGGGACAGGTTCCAGGTCATCCTGAGGGCGCTGTGGTCCAGCATGCAGGTGGCCATGATCGGCTTGGCTCTGGCCATCGCCATTGGGGGGTTACTGGCCACGATGATGAGCCAGACCAAGCTGGTGGAACGGGCCGTCTTCCCTTTCATGGTCACCGTGCAAGCCATCCCCATCCTGGCCATCGTGCCGCTGATCGGTTTCTGGTTGGGGTACGGCCAGCCGTCGCGGGTGATCGTGTGCATCATCATCTCGCTGTTCCCGATCGTCCTGAACACGCTCTTCGGCCTGCAGTCGGCGGAGCGCGACATGCATGACCTGTTCACGCTCCACCATGCCAGCCGCCTCACCCGGCTGCGCAAACTGATGTTCCCGGCTGCGCTTCCCGCCGTCTTCGCCGGCCTTCGCATTTCGGCCGGGCTGTCGGTGATCGGGGCCATCGTCGGAGACTTCTTCTTCGTCCGGGGGGAGGCCGGCATCGGGCAGCGGCTCCAGACCTACGCCTACAATCTCCAGAGCGAGGAGCTGCTGGCCGCGGTGATCATGTCGTCAGCACTGGGCGTGGCCGTGTTCTGGATATTCGGCATCGTCCAGAAGCTGGCTATCGGCAAATGGCACGACTCCGGCGCAATCGACGGCTGATCCGTCGGCGCGCCGGGTGTCTCCACAGGGTGCTAGCTTGTTGATTCGCCGCTGGTAATTATATGCTTCGCCCGGTGCCGATCCCGGCTCGACCAAATCCACGCTCCCGGAGGACGAACAAATGCACATGAGAACTTGGACCCGCCTTGTGGCCGTTCTGCTGTCGCTGAGCCTGCTGGCCGCGGCCTGCGGCGACGACGACGAGGAAACCACAGACGGTCCTGCAACCACGCAGGCCCCGAGTGGCGAGGCGCCCTCTACGGACGGCGAGGCGCCCTCTACGGACGGCGACATGCCCGACGACGAGATGATGGACCATCTCGGTGACGGGTCGCTCGGCGTCGTCGAGGTCGAGGCGGGCGACGCCATCCAGATCCGCTCGCTCGAGGCGATAACCGGCGACGTGGCCTTCTTCGGTCTTCCGATCGACCGGGCCTCTCAGATCGCAGTGGACGACTACGGCCAGATCCACGGCTTCGACGTCGACCTGGGCACGAGCCTCGACGACACGTGCTCCAACGACGGCGGTCAGGCCGCGGCCCAGACCATCGTGGCCGACGAGGACGTGGTCGGCGTGGTCGGCACATCGTGCTCGGGCGCGGCGGTGGCGGCAGCCCCGCTCATCACCGATGCCGGCATGGTGCTTATCTCCGGCGGCAACACGTCGCCTGCGCTGACCTCTGATCTGGCTGGCACCGCGGGGGCCAACTACAGCGTCGGCTACTACCGCACCGCCCACAACGACCTGTACCAGGGCGCAGCCATGGCCAAGTTCGTGTTCGGCGAACTGGGAATCAACGAAGCGGCCGCCATCCATGATGGCGACCCCTATACCCAGGGACTCGCGCAGGCCTTCGCGGACGCGTTCGAGGCCGAGGGTGGCACGGTCACCGGCTTCTCCGCTGTCAACAAGGACGACACCGACATGGTGCCGGTCCTCACCGAGATCGCCGCGGGCAGCCCAGGCGCTTTGTTCTTCCCGATCTTCCAGCCTGCCGGCGACTTCGTGGCCGACCAGGCGCCGGGCGTGTCGGGCCTCGAGGAGACCGTCCTGCTAGCCGCCGACGGCTTGTTGAACACCAACTATCTGGCGCTGCCCCAGACCAGGGGCATGTACTTCTCGGGCCCGGATCAGCGCTTCGGCGAGAACGTCAACGAGAGCACCGGCAAGAGCGCGGTCGACTTCCTGGCCACCTATGAGGAGGCCTACGGCGAGAGCCCGGCCGCGCCATTCTGGGCGCACGGCTACGACGCCACCACGCTGCTGCTCGACGCCATAGTGGCCGCGTCCTGGGTTGAGGACGGCACCCTGATGATCGATCGCCAGGGCATCCGCGACCACCTGAACAGCGTGCAGGGCTACCAGGGCCTGATCGGCATCATCAACTGCGACGCCTTTGGCGACTGCGGCGCGGCCCGGATCACCGTGATCCAGAACATCGGCGGCGAGGAGAACGCCGAGACCAGCCTCAACAACGTCGTGTTCTCCTACGCCCCAGGCACGGCCGGCGTCGGCTCGGAAGGCTTGCCGCTGGCCGAGGCGGTGGCCGCCGGTCTTGCCGACGTGTGTCCGTCTCCCTTGGTGGTTCAGACAGACTGGTTCCCGGAGTCCGAGCATGGCGCCCTGTACGAGCTGATCGGCGAGGGCTACGAGGTCGACAAGAACAACGGGATCACCCGAGGCCCGATGGTGCTCGACGGCACCAACCTGGGCATCGAGTGGGAGGTGCGCGCCGGTGGCCCGTTCCTCGGGGCATCCTCCGTTTCGGAGCACATGGCTCTGGACGAGTCGATCCACCTGGGATACGGCTCGACCGACCAGCAGGTCAACCACTGGGACGTGACGCAGCTGGTATCGGTGGTGGCGCCGTTGGAGAAGAACCCGCAGATGGTGATGTGGGATCTCGACACCTACCCCGACGTCACTGGCATCCGGGATATTGGCGAGCGGGGCATCATCGTCCAGGTCTTCGGGGGCGGCACGTTCCCCGACGTGTTCATCGCTCAGGGCATCTGGGACGAGGACAACGTGGACAAGAGTTACACCGGCTCGCCGGCCCGATTCATCACGGACGGGGACATCGCCCAGCAGGGCTTCGCTTCCGCTGAGCCTTACCAGTACGAGTTCGTCCACACCGACTATGGCAAGCCGGTGGCGTTCGAGCTGCTGCACGATGCCGGGTTCCAGATCTACTCCCAGACCATCGGCGTTCGGAATGGCCAGATCGAAGAGATGCGTCCGTGCCTGGAGAGGCTGGTTCCGATCATCCAGCAGGCGTCGGTGAGCTTCGACGCCAATCCGGATCGGGCCAATGCCATCATCATCGACGCCGTGACGACCTACGACACGTGGTGGACTTACTCGGCCGACCTGGCGGCGTTCTCGGTGCAGGCCCAGCGCGACTATGGCCTCGTCGGCGATGGTCCCGACAACACCGCGGGCAACATGGAAGGCTCGCGCTTCGAGAAGACGCTGAACGACATGCGGGATGCGGGGATGGAGGGCATCGATCCTGACCTGACCTTCGACCAGCTCTTCACCAACGAGTTCATCGACGCGAACATCAGCTACGGCTTCTAGCCTTAGGCGCTCTCGTTAGAGACACTGCCGTAAGGGGGCCGGCGCCCAGCGCGCCGGCCCCCTCGGCGCGCCTAGACCCCGGATCCCTCAGACATAGGGCTCGGTGGGGCTGTCGATGCGCGACACCAGGAACTCGCCCGCGGTGACCGGCTCGTAGCGCTCAGGGCGCTCGTCCGTGACGCAGCTGCCGATTGTGGAGACGACCGTGTGGGGGTCGGGGTTGACGAAGAACGGGATCGAGAAGCGATCCGCGTCGACGGATGCGACCACCCGGTGCGGGGTCGAGCGGTAGCAGTCGTTGGTCCAGCGCGCCAGCATGTCCCCAAGCTGGACTATCAGGCTCCCCGCGGGCGCAGCCACGGGCGTCCACCTGCCGTCGTGGAGCACTTCGAGGCCGGGCAACCCGTCGACGGCGAGCAGCGTGATCGCCCCGTAGTCGGTGTGGGGTGTGCTGAAGACGGGCGCGGAGCCGTCCAGAGGCCGGGCTCTGGGCGCATAGTGCAGGAAGCGCAACCGGCACTGCGGCTCGGACATGCGCGTCGCGAAGAAGCCCGGGACTCCCAGTGTCGTGGCCAGAGCCTCCAGCACGCCGTGGGCTGTGGCCAGCGCGGCGGCCTGATAGGCGCGCACCGCCCGGACGAAGCCGTCGCACCCCAGTGCCTCGATGGCGTCGAGGTCGACCTCGTCGGCGAGACCCATGTCGAGATACTCCGCGATCAGGCTGGAGCGGCCCTTGTATGCGGCGTCGGCGGGATCGCGGGCCTCGAGCCTGTCGGGCACGTACCCGTAGCGGTTGATCCTCGGCACCCAGCCCTTGGTGCCCGGCGCCAGCGCGAAGAATGTCCGGGCCGCTGCGAAAGCGGCGCTGAGTTGGCCGTCGATGCTGTGGCCCGACACCACGAAGAGGCCGACTTCGGTGCAGGCGGAGTTGATCTGGGCCGCGATCTCCGGATTGCCGAGGGCGGGGGAGCCGTTGCCCTGCCAGGCCGAGACGTCGATGATCGGCGGAGCGAGCAGGGCGGGCTCCGCCTTATCGGCAGGGGTCGGGCTGTGCGATGATCTCCCCATGGCTGAGCGTCAACCTACGAGAGTCGGGGACATCGGGCCAACGGGCGTGCAGCCCTCAGAGCATCCAGGAGACGGCCGCGCCTACGGGCGCCAGAGGGGAGTATGGATTCCCGATCTGGTCGAGACGTCCGCAGGCACCCCGGCGGGCGAGCTGCTGCGACGCTACTGGCACCCCGTCGCCCGAAGCTCCGAGGCCACCAGCCTTCCCCGCCAGGTGCGAATCCTCGGCGAGGACCTGATCCTGTTCCGCGACGGCAGCGGCCGGCCCGGACTCGTGGTGCCCCGCTGCTGCCATCGGGGCACCACCCTCTACTACGGCCGCGTCGAGGACGACGGGATCCGCTGCCCCTATCACGGTTGGCTGTTCGGGGTGGACGGCACCTGCCTCGACCAACCCTGCGAGTTCGACCGGGGACGCAACAAGGCCTCCTATCGCCAGCCCTGGTACCCGGTCCAGGAGTACAACGGCCTGGTCTTCGCCTACATGGGGCCGGCGGATCGCCAGCCGGTCTTCCCGCGCTACGACATCTTCGAGGACCTGCGCGACGACGAGGAGGTCTTGATCAACGACCACTTCGCCTTCGGCGGTCCCAGCGAGGCGCCCTGCAACTGGTTCCAGACCCATGAGAACGCCATGGACCCGTACCACGTGTTCATTCTCCACAACGCCATCAGCGGCCACCAGTTCGATCCGAGGCTCGAGATCTGGCCCCGCATCGCCTGGCAGCGGCGCCCGTGGGGCGTGACCGCCAGCCAGGACCGCGATCTGCCCGACGGCAAGGTGCTGCACCGGGTGACCGAGGTGCGCGTGCCTACCGTCAGGGTGATCCCCACCCCGACGCTGACGGTTCTGGGAAAGACCAACAACATGTCATGGACCGTGCCCATCGACGACACCCGCACCAGGGTGGTGTCGATGTTGCGCAAGCCCAAGGACCGTCCGGCCCAGGGGCTGCCCAGCTACGGCGACGGCAAGACCTGGTTCGACCTCGACGACGAGGGCCATCAGCGCTATCCCGGCGACTACGAGACCCAGGTCGGCCAGGGGCCGATCACCCTGCACTCCACCGAGCATCTCTCCTCCAGCGACCGGGGGGTGTCGATGGTGCGGCGCCAGTTCCTTGAGCAGGTCCGGGTGGTGGCCTCCGGCGGCGACCCGGTGGGCGTCAGCTTCGATCCCGACGAGCCACCGGTGTCGTTGCAAGCCGGCAACTACGTGGTGGGACCGGACGACACGGCTCTCCCAGCCGAGTACTCGTACGCAGAGCCGTAGGGCAGGCCTACCGCTCGGCCTCTGGTTTCCCGCTCTTGTTCGCTGCGCTCACGGGCCGCTCCGGCCACGGCCTCGCTCAGCGCTTCGCGAAGTCCGCCCGAACTGCGGCCTACCGCTCGGCCTCTGGTTTCCCGCTCTTGTTCGCTGTGCTCACGGGCCGCTCCGGCCACGGCCTCGCTCAGCGCTTCGCGAAGTCCGCCCGAACTGCGGCCTACCGCTCGGCCTCTGGGCGCAGCACCCGGGTCTGCTGGTCGGCCGAGGCCACCAGCCGCCCCCGCCGGTACACCCGGCGCGACATCGGCGCGTCGGCCACCGCGCCCCGCAGCGACGGCGCGTCGATGGCCATGAGGTCCGCGGGGTCTCCCGGCTCGAAGTTCACCGGGTCCAGGCCCATCACGCGACGGGACACGTTCGAGACCATGTCGTAGGCGTCGGCGGGCAGCCGGTGCCCGGCCATCACCATCAGCGCGGCCGTCTCCAGCGGGTCGCTGCGCCCCACCAGGTTGAACGGGTCCTGCACGTTGTCGGCTCCCGCGGCCACCACGGCGCCCGCATCCAGCAGCGCGTTGATGGCGGTGAGGCCCCGGGGTGTAGCCACTGGGTCGTCCCGGCCCTGCAGGAACAGGTTGGTCTGGGGCAGGGTGATCACCGAGATCCCGGCTGTGGCGACTTCTGAGGCGACTGCGGCCTGAACCGCAGGCGGCTGCATGCCCAAGCTGACGCAGTGGCTCGCGGCGACCGAGCCGCTGAAGCCGCTGTCGCTCACTTGGCGGGCCAGCTCTCGCAGCGTCAGCACGGAGGCGTCGAGCGTCTCGTCGGTGTGCAAGTCGATGTCGATGCCAGCGGATGTCGCAAGCGCCAGCACATCGGAGATGTGGGCCGCAGGGTCGTCCTGGAGGTTCGGACAACCCCCCACGAGATCAACCCCAGCCTCCACAGCCTCCTCCAGCGCTCGAACGTTGGCGGTGCTGTCCGGGCCTGTCATCGGCCAGCCGGTCAGGGCCACCATCTGGAAGTCGATGAGGCCCTCCATGGCCCGCGCCGCCTCCTGCACGGCCAGAACGCTGGCAATGCCGATGTCGGCGGTGACGTTGATATGGGTGCGAACTGCGGTCACCCCGTGCACGAGCAGCATCTCGAAGGCCTGTGTGGCCCGCTCCGCCGTTCGGTCATACGACAGCCGACCGTCCTCCGCGGCCTCGAACCAGGCGTGGATGGCGCCCATCAGATCGCCCTTGGGGTTGGGCACCTCGTCGGCGGTGAGGGCCTTGTCGAGGTGGGCGTGGGGCTCGGCCATGGCCGGCAGCAGCAGCCAGCCTCCGAGGTCTTCGACTCCGGTGTCGCCGTCGATCGCGGTCGAGCCCGCGGTTGTGACTTCGGCAATCGTTCCGTCGGCTGGGTCGACTCGCACATCGACGCTGCGGCCGTCGGCCAGCCGGGCATTGCGCAGAACTCGCACCAGGTTGCCTCCTATCGGCATCGTCGGTGCTGGCTGGGGCCAACCTCCCCAGTCTCCCAGCAAAGCTCGGCCGGGCCAAGGTGGCGAGCCGGCCACGGCGCTGGCGCACGGCCGGCAGGCGCGTATACGGCGCTGGCGCACGGCCGGCAGGCGCGTATACGGCGCTGGGTGTTGCGCAACCCCGGCGAGGGTCTAGAACACTGCGCCGGCCCGCCGGAGGTCCTCGATCTCCTCGGCGTCGAGGCCGAGCTCGGCCAGGATCTCGTCGGCGTGCTCGTTGAGCCGGGGAGCGGAGGGCCGGAAGTCGGGCTGGGTGGCCGAGAATCTCGGCGCCGACCGGGGCTGGCGTATCCGACCGGCGGTCGGGTGGTCCCATTCCACGAGGGTGTCGTTGTGGCGGATCTGGGGATCGTCGTGCAGGTCCTCCACCGCGGTCACCTCCCCGCACGGCACGGAGTTCTCGTGCATGCGGGGCGCCAGCTCGGCGACCTTCCACTTGGCGAATTCCGTCTCGAGCAGGGATCCGAGCTCTTCGGAGAGGCCGCTGCGGCCCTCATGGGTGCCCCACTGGGGGTGGTCGACCCATTCGGGACGTCCCAGGGCCCGGTAGAGGCCGTGGAACTGCTTGTCGCTGATCACGAAGTAGACGACGTGGCCGTCGGCGCAGGGCGTGAGCCGGTACAGCGTCGACAGGCGCCGGCCCTCGCGGGCGTCCTCGTCCAAGAGTGTGTCGGCCATGCCG
Source organism: Candidatus Aldehydirespirator sp. (assembly GCA_965219165.1). Taxonomy (GTDB): domain Bacteria; phylum Actinomycetota; class Acidimicrobiia; order Acidimicrobiales; family Aldehydirespiratoraceae; genus Aldehydirespirator. Next base: position 965,938 of record CBDCMW010000002.1, read on the forward strand.
CCGTCGGGCCACAGGAACTGCACCGCGGTGTCGAGCATGGACAGGTCGATGTGCTGCCCGCCGGTGCCCTGGCTCCGGGCGAAGAGGGCCGAGACGATGGCCAGCGCCGCCATCCAGCCTGAGGCCTTGTCGACGACCCCGTTGCGCACGAGGTCGGGGATGGGCACCTCGGGGTTGACCTGAAGGGCCACGTAGCCCGACACGGCCTGGATGATCGGGTCGTAGGCGGCCCGGTCGGCATAGGGGCCGGTCGGCCCGTACCCCGACATCGAGCAGTAGACGATTCCGGGGCTGACCGCGGCCGCGTGCTCGTATCCCATGCCGAGGCTGTCCATCACCCCGGGCCGCATGTTCTGCACGGCCACGTCACAGCCGTCCAGCAACTGCAGCCCGAGCCGGCGGCCGGCATCGGTGGACAAGTCGATCTGGATGGAGCGCTTGCCCCGGTTGCAGTTGACGAACGTGCTGTTGATGCCGCCCTTGGCGAAGCGGGCCAGCCTCGACAGGTCGCCAGCGCCGGGCGGCTCCACCTTGATCACGTCCGCGCCGAGGTCGGCCAGCAGCATCGTGGCCGTAGGCCCGGCCAGCACCTGGGTGAGGTCGATGACCCGGATACCCGCCAGCGGTCCTTGTGAAGTCATGTCCACCTCCAGTCCGACCTCCGCCGATAGTCGCACCGGGCGCGCCCCCGCCCCAAGTCCGCCCGATCGCCCGTACCCCCGGCAGCCCGCGCCCCCGACCGCCCCGCGGTCACGGCCCGAGCAGCGCTGCGGGCACCACGGCAATGCCGTCGCGTCTGCGATAGGCCTCCCGTCCGGTTGTGACGATGAGCGCGTCGAGCATCTGGTCGCCCATCTCGCGTTCGAGCCAGCGCAGGTGCCGCATGTCGTGGTCGTCGACTTGCTGGGAGAGCTTCACCTCGATTGCCACGAAGCGGCCGTCTCGCGCGGTGACGACGAGATCGATCTCACGTTCGCCTCCCCACTTGCGCATGTGGCCGACCGACGCCTCGCAGGATTGGGCGTACACCCGCAGGCTCAGCGTCACTAGCGACTCGAACAACGCGCCCAGCAGGGTGCCGTCGCGTCCCATCGCTGGTGCGCCCGAGGCTCCTCGCAGCAGCGTGTCCGGCTCGGCTCGGAGCAGGGTTGCGGCCAGCGCAGGATCTGCCAGGCAGTGTTTCGGCCCGTCGGCGAGCCGGGAGAGGCGACTCCCGGTCGGTGCCCACGCAGGAATCGGGTCGAGTATGTAGAGGCGTTCCAGCGTCTCGATGTAGGGCGCCGTGGCCTTGCGATTCGGCTTGTCGGCGTGGCCGCTCGTCGAGGCGTCCCGGATCTTCTCATAGGACGCGGTGGTCGAGGTCGCGGCCGCGTAGGCCGACATCCAGCGCCGCAGCGCTGCCGGGTTGCGGATTCTGTGCCCGGACTCGGGGAAGTCCCGCTCGACGATGCGGTCGATGTATCCGCCCAGCGCAGCGCGCCGCGCCCTGAGCGAGAGGTGGCGGAATCCGGGAAATCCGCTCCTGGTAATCTCCGCGACATAGTCCGCGAGGCGGGCCTGTGACTTGCCGCCGATCTCGGGCCGGCCCCCGTCCAGAAGGGAGGCGAGGCTCACGGTGGGCGCGAGGAACGGCGCGGCGTCCCAGCGCTCGGCCAGGGCCAGGGGCCGCATCCGCACCGTCACGATGCGTCCGGCACCGGTGTGGGTCGGAGGCACCGACGGTGACGCCGAGCCGGTCAGGATGAACCGTCCGGGCGACGAGTCCTCGTCTACGGCGCGACGGACCAGATCCCAGCTTGCAGGCATGCGCTGCCACTCGTCCACCACGATGGGCCCGCGCCCTTGCACGAGGCGCACAGGATCCGCCTCGACGATTTCCAGTACGTCATCGTCGTCGAGCCTGAAGCACTCAGCGGCGCGCTCCAGCGCGGTGGTAGTCTTGCCCACGGCTCTCGGACCCTCGACGCTGACCGCGGGCAGCTCGGCCAGCAGGTCGTCCAGTTCGTCGTCCACGACGCGTCGCCGGTAGCGGGCCTCTGGTGGCGGCATGGTGGCGGCCCGGCCGGAGCCGCTGCGGTCATCTGGCTTCATGGGATGATCCATCGGATCACTAGGGTACAACTAATCGAGTATCTAAGGTACATTTCCGCAGATATCTAAGGTACAACTTCGCGTCAGCTGCGGGTATCCCCACGCGGGGTGCCACCGAGCCGGATGGACGACGCCGTCGGCGTCAGGTCGATGACCCGTATCCCGGGCTAGAAGTAATCCCTCGGACGCTTGATACTCTCCACGCCCTGCTCCCGTGCCTTCTCGACTGCCGCGCGGAAACGCTGCGGATCGCCTCCGCTGGCTTTGAATCTGTCGGACCCGAGCTCGTCTTCCATCTCTTCGAGAGTGATCTCTCCGGTCAGCACCCTGTTGAGGATGTTTCCAGCTGTGGAGTCAGCACCACCAAAGAACACTCCATCCGTGGGAAGACCAGTCAGCGGGCAGGTGTTCGTCATTTGTCCTGACCCTTCTCGAACTGCCAAGGTGACCACGAAGGCTAGCTCCGTGGCCGAGCCGGGAGTTGCTGTTGCTGTACTAGCGTGAGGGATCGGGCTGCGGGAGGTCCCGCACCGAGACCAGAGCCCCGGAGGTGTCCCTGTGAAGACCAGAGCAGCCGTGCTGCGAGAGACCAACGCCGACTGGAGCGTCGAAGAGATCGAGCTCGACGGCCCCGGCTCCCGCGAGGTGCTGGTGAAGACCACCGCAGCGGGGATGTGCCATTCCGACGAGCACGCCCGCAACGGCAGTATGCCGGTGCCGCTTCCCATCGTGGGGGGCCACGAGGGGGCGGGAGTGGTCGTCGAGGTGGGCGAGGGCGTGGCCGAGTTGGCCGTCGGCGACCACATCTCGGCCTCGTTCGTGCCGTCGTGCGGCCGCTGCCGCTGGTGCGCCGACGGCCAGCAGCACCTCTGCGACCTCGGCATGCACCTGATGGCGCCGGGAATGTTGCCGCCCGCAGGAGGGTTCCGCCATCACGACGCCGGAGGCAACGACCTGACGCCCATGCTCAAGCTGGGCACCTTCAGTGAGCACATGGTGGTCAGCATCGACTCCGCGGTCAAGGTCGATCCCGACGTGCCCGCGGCCATCGCCGCGCTGGTGAGCTGCGGGATCACCACCGGCTTCGGGTCGGTGGCCAACCGGGCCGACGTCCGGCCCGGCGACACCGTGGTGGTGGTGGGCTGCGGCGGGCTCGGCAGCGCCGCGCTGCAGGCGGCCAAGCTGGCCGGGGCCTCCAACATCGTGGCCGTCGACCCGGTCGAGTCCAAGCGGGAGGCCGCCGGCAAGTTCGGAGCCACCCACACCGCTGAGTCCATGGAGACGGCCATGGAGACGGTCGGGCTCGTCACCGGCGGCGTGATGGCCGACAGCGTGGTCCTCACCCCAGGCGTCATGAGCGGCGAGATGCTGGCCCCGGCGCAGTTCCTCGTCCGCAAGGGCGGGACGGTGGTAGTGGCCGCCGTCGCCCCCCTGGAGCAGATGGACGTGAAGTTCAACCTGTTCGAGTTCGCCATGCTGAACAAGCAGCTCAAGGGCTCCATGTTCGGCTCGGCCAGCCCCCGCTCGCAGATCCCGCACCTGCTGTCGCTCTACACCCAGGGACAGCTCGACCTCGACAGCTTCGTGAGCGCCACCTACTCGCTGGACCAAGTGAACGAGGGCTACCGGGACCTGCGCGACGGCCGCAACATCCGAGGTGTCATCGTCTTTGACTGAGGACGGGGCCGAGGCCGGCGCAGCAGCCGCGGCCAGCGCTCGCGAGACGCGGGTCGCGCCGACGGGCGCTTCGGGCTCCCCCGACGCTCTCGGTGACCTCGTCGACACCGTCGATGCTGCGATCGTGGGGCGCCATCGCGAAGTCGAGTTGGTGGTCGCCGCGATGGGCGCAGGGCGCCACCTGCTGCTGGAGGGCCCGCCCGGCACGGGCAAGACCACGCTGCTGCGGGCCCTGGCCGCCGCCCTGGACGTGCCGTTGGTCGTCGTGGAGGGCAATGCCGAGCTGACTCCGGCCCGGCTCGCCGGCCAGTTCGACCCGGCCCGGGTGCTCTCTGAGGGCTACAGCGGTGACGCCTTCGTGCCCGGTCCGCTCGTCGAAGCGATGCAGGCCGGGGCACTGCTGTACATCGAGGAGCTCAACCGGGTGCCCGAGGAGACCGTCAACCTGCTCATCGGGGTGATGTCGGAGGGCGAGCTGCACCTCCCCAGGGTGGGGAGGGTCGCCGCCGCCGAGCAGTTCCGCCTGGTGGCCGCCATGAACCCCTACGACACCGTGGGCACATCGCGCGTGTCCAGCGCGGTCTACGACCGGATCTGCAGGGTGGCGATGGGCTATCAACACGAGCGCGACGAGCGCCGCATAGTCGAGCTTCGGGCCCAGAGCGTTCCCAAGGGCGGCGAGGCGGCCGAGCGCACCCTGGCGCGGGCCGTGGCGGTTACCCGAGCGACCCGCACCCACCGAGATGTCCGCATGGGGTCGTCGGTGCGGGGGGCCATGGACCTGTGCGACGTGGCCGTGCACCTGGCCGGCCTCCGCGACCTGGATCTCGACGACCCCGGCGTGGGGCTCGACGCCGCGCTGATGGCTCTCACCGGGCGGATCCGGCTCCACGAGGGCGGCGACCGCACGCCGGAGGACGTCGTGCGCGAGCTGTGGGAGGGGTTTCTCTCCACCGAGCAGGCCGAGCAAGACCCGCCCGCCGCGGCGACGGCGGGAAAAGCACCGGCCCCCGCTGGGGCGATCGGCGAAGCGAGGTAGTCCTCGAAGGGCCACGGGCCCGAGAGGCGCTCGACGCCGAGCGGGTGCGCACCACTCCCCGCAGCCACTACGAGGGCCAGCCCGGCTTCAGGCTGCTGAGCCCCGAGTCCGGCACCCTCGATGCTGCTGAGGTCGCGGCGCAGGCCGTGGCCGACCCCGACCAGACCCTGGCCCTGCTGGCCGACATGGCCGCGGCCGCCGACCGCACGCTCGCCGCGCTGGCGGCCCGGCTGGCGGGCCGTCTCGCGCTCGATCTGGCCCGGTCCGGGCCCTCGTCTGCGGGCGGGGTCGGACGCCTCCAGCCCGGCCGCGCCGACCGCTGCTTCGGCGATGTCGACATCGACCGCAGCCTCGACGCATTGGTCGAGGCCCGAGCAGCCCAGCGCGCTCCCCGCCTCGACGAGCTGTGGGTACGGCGCTGGCAGCGCCCCGAGACGGCGATCTCGTTGATCGTGGACCGGTCGGGGTCGATGGGCGGCCCCAGGCTCGCCGCCGCCGCGGTGGCGGCCGCGGCCTGCGCCCTGCGGGCGCCGCAGGAGTGGTCGGCGCTGGCTTTCGGCGATCAGGTCGTGGCCATCAAGTCCGCCGACAGCGACCGTCCCGCGCCGGCCGTGGTCGACGACGTCCTGCGGCTGCGCGGCTACGGCACCACCGACCTCGCGGCCGCGCTCGACGCGGCCCGGGCCCAGCTCGGACGGGGCACAGCCCGCCGCCGCGTGGCGGTGCTGCTGTCGGACTGCCGGGCGACCGCGGGAGCTGATCCCGTGACCGCGGCCCGCCGCCTCGACGAACTGTGCGTGATAGCCCCCGCGGGCGACGCTGCCGACGCCGAGGCGTTCGCGTCGGCAGCCGGCGCCCGGTTCGCGACCATCAGCGGCGTCCGCTCCATCCCCGGCGCGGTCGCGTCCGTCCTGGGAAACTGAACGGGTCTAACCGGGATCGAGGGGGTAGCGCAGTTCTGCTACTGCGGCGGCGTCGGGGGCCACCACCAGGATCTCGCCGTCCTGCACCTGGATGGTGCCCATCGGCTTGCCCACGTTGACGCCTCGTTCGTCGAAACTGATCGGTCCGTAGAAGGTGTCTGCCGACAGGCCCCGCAGCGCCTTCCTGACAGAGTCGGTGTCGGTGGATCCCGCGGCTTCGATGGCGAGGTGCAGGGCCAGGGCGGCGGCGGTGGCGCTGGCCGCCTGGTACACGGGAGGCTCGCCCCACAGGCTCTCGTAGTAGGCGGCATAGTCGGAGGCGGTTCCGAAGTACGGGCCCTCGTAGGCCATGGACGGCTCCCACTGGGTGGGTCCGAGCACGCCGTCGACGTCGGTGCCGAGCTCGGCCACCAGCTTCGGGTTGGACGGGCCGACCGTTATCAGCATGCCTTCGGGCTCGAAGCCCAGCTCCTTGGCCGAGTTCACGAAGAGGACCGCGTCGTTGTAGTGGCCTCCGCCGACGAACAGGTCCGGGTCCAGGTCACGGAACTTGGTCATGATGGCCGAGACGTCCTGGATGTCCTTCGGGTAGGTCTCAGTGGCTAGCACCTTGATGCCGCTGGCTTCGAGGTGGCGGGCCGCGCCCGCGGCGACCGCGGTCGCGAACGAGGTGTCCTCGTGGGCGATGACCGCCGTCTCGGCTCCCCGCGCCGCGAGGGCCTCGATCCCCGAGCGGGTGTATCGGCCCCGTCGCTGCAGCCCGCCGCCAGCGGCATCCAGGCGATCAGCACCACCCCCAGGACCAGTCCGGCGCGTCCCGCGCGGCGAACGCAGCCCCGGGAGACAGGACTCAGAGGCGGGTCAGATGCGAACCACTCGAACGCCACGGGAGAACTGCGCCAGTGCTAGGAGATCGTCGAGGTCGCCGGTGAGCACCGTTCCGTCGGGTTCGGCTACGGCGACCACGATCGCGTCCACCGCCGATCCGCGGCGCGCCTGTCTGCGCAGGCTCCCGGCGCGCCGCGCCAGTTCCGATGTGAGCTGCTCCATCACGGTGCATGTCTTGAGGAACCAGTTCACGGCAGCATCGGTGTGCTGCTGGCCCGTCAAAGACTCGACGAGCACGACGGATGGAACGATCGGTGGCCAGATCTCGTCGCGCTTGAAGACTTCGATCAGCGCGGCCGTCCGCCGGCGCGGCTGTGACAGGTGGCTGAGGCCGCCTGAGTCTAGAACGAGGCGGGTCACAGACCGGCGGCGAGACCGTCGGAGGGAGACGCCGGCGTCCGGCCCCGCCCGCGTTCGAAGTCGCGCTCCAACTCGTCGCGCCGCACTTCGCGGGAGAGATCCTCCGCCCAGGCGTAGTCCTCGGCTGACGGCTCGCCGAAATGCTTGACTAGCGCGGCAACATAGCGGTCCGTCTCGTCGAGCGCCGCCCGTCTCTGCAGGTCCGCCCTCACCGCATCTTGAAGCATCTTCGAAGCAGGAAGTTCGTGCTCCTTCACTGCCTCATAGAGTTCATCCGGCAGGTAGACCTGCACTCTCGGCATCCGCCTAATATACACACATCTCGGTCCGCTCGTGGACGTTGACAGGCTGCCTACGGCACCATGGCAGGAGTCGGAGGCCGTCTCGGCGTGCGTCGTGGTCGCTCAGGCTGCCATCATGGCGTCATGAAGGTTCCGCTCACAGTCCGTGACCACCTCGACCGGGCCCTGGCCGTGTACCCCGACCGGGTCGCCTTCGTCGATGAGCTCGACCAGCCCGCGCCCTCGATGGGCGAGGTCACGTTCTCGCGCATGAGCGGGCTGGTCGACGCCACCGGCGCCGGCCTGGACGCTCTCGGCGTGCCCATGGGGGGCCGGGTAGCCATGGTGTCGCACAACGCCGGGCGCTTGCTCACCTGCTTCTGGGGCGTCAGCGGCAACGGCCGCACATTCGTGCCCATCAACTTCCGCCTCAGCCTCGAAGAGGTGACATACATAGTCGAGCACTGCGGAGCCGACGTGCTGCTCGTCGATCCTGAGCTGGCCGACACCCTGGGCCCGGTGGCGTGCCGCCACAAGTTCGTGCTCGGAGCCGAGTCCGATGACGCCCTGTTCCGCTTCGGCGAGGCACCGGAGCCCTGGGCACCCGACGAGAATGAGACCGCGGTCATCAACTACACCTCGGGCACAACCGCTCGGCCCAAGGGCGTCGAGCAGACCCACCGAAGCCTGTGGATCAACTCGGCCGTGTTCGGCCTGCACACCTCCGTCACCGACCGGGACAGCTACCTGCACACCCTGCCCATGTTCCACTGCAACGGCTGGGGGATGCCCTACGTGCTGGTCGGCATGGGCGCCAAGCAGGTGGTGCTGCGCAAGGTGGACGGCGCGGAGATCCTGCGCCGCGTGGACACCCACGGCGTCACGTTGCTGTGCGGCGCGCCGGCGGTGGTGGCCGCCATCCTCGACGCCGCCGCGCAATGGGACGGCCCTGTCCCGGGCGCGGGGCGGACCCGCATGGTGGTGGCCGGCGCGCCCCCGCCCACCCGCACCATTGAACGGGTGGAGGCCGATCTGGGCTGGGAGTTCATCCACCTCTACGGCCTCACCGAGACGGCCCCCGTGCTGACCATCAACCGCAGCCGGGCCGAGTGGGACGACTTGTCGCCCGCGGACCGGGCCCGCAAGCTGTCGCGCCAGGGCGTGCCCGCGCTGGGAGTGCGCATGCAGGTGAGCAGCTCCGGCGAGTTCCTGGCCCGCTGCAACCACGTGCTGGAGGGGTACTGGGAGCAGCCCGACGCCACGGCGGCAGCCATTGTCGACGGCTGGTTCCACACCGGAGACGGCGGGTACCTGGACGACGACGGCCACTACATGATCACCGACCGCAAGAAGGACGTGATCATCTCCGGCGGTGAGAACGTGTCGTCCATCGAGGTGGAGGACGCGCTGTTCTCGCATCCGGCGGTGGCCGAGGTGGCCGTCATCGGCGTGCCCCACTCCAAGTGGGGTGAGACCGTCAAGGCCCTGGTGGTGCTGGCCCCCGGGGCCACCGCGACGCCCGAGGAGCTGATCGCCCACTGCCGCGACCGCATCGCTCACTACAAGTGCCCCACCTCGGTGGAGATGCGCGATGAGCTGGCCCGCACCGCCACCGGCAAGCTCCAGAAGTTCAAGCTGCGGGCTCCCTACTGGGAGGGCATGACCAAGGCCGTCAGCTAGCTCCGGAATTGGCAGCAGAATGCACGCATACCGTGCACAACGCTGCCAGTGGCGGCGGTGGCTCGCTGGTGTCTCCGGAATTGGCAGCAGAATGCACGCATACCGTGCACAACGCTGCCAGTTCCGTAGGTGGGGGCACTGGCAGACGGGTCCGAGGCCGCCGCCGATACGGTCGGGCCGTGACAGCAATTGACGGCAAGGCGGTGTCGGCGCTCGTTGAGCGGGCCCGGCGCGACGTGGACTCCGGGCTGTTGCCCGCGGCCCAGCTCGCGTTGGCCTTCGAGGGCGAGATCGTGGTGTCGGAGGCTCTGGGCAACTGCACGCCCGACACCCGCTTCCACATGTACTCGGCGGTCAAGCCGTCGGTTGCCCTGACCGCCATGGAACTGGCCGCCGAGGGCCTCTTCGACCTGGCCGCGCCGGTGAGCGACGTGCTGGAGTCGTTCGGAGGCAACGGCAAGGGCGCCATCACCGTTTCGCAGGTGCTGCTGCACGCGGGCGGGTTCCCCTACGCACCCCTCGGCCGGGCCGAGGCAATCGACCGCGCCGCCCGTCTGGTCGCGTACGCCTCTTGGCGCATCGACTGGGAGCCCGGCACCCGGTTCGAGTACCACTCGCTCTCCGCGCACTGGGTGCTGGCCGACATCGTCACGGAGGTGACCGGCCGTCCCTACACCGACGTGATCGCCGAGCGGGTGATGGAGCCCGCCGGCTGTTCCCGCTGGCTGGGCATCGGCGTCGACGAGCAGGCCGACGTGGCCGACGTGGTGCCGGTGGGCGCTCCACCGGCACCGGCTGAATTGGAGGCTCTCGGACTTGGCGAGCTGCCCGACCTGGGCGTGGGCGATGAGGGTCTGATGGCCTTCAACCGGCCTTGGATGCGGGCCGCTGGTGTGCCCGGAGGGGGAGGCATCGCCCGGGCCTCAGACATGGCCCTGTGGTACCAGGGGGCGCTGCACAACACCGGTGACTTCCTTCGTCCCGCAGTCCGCGAAGACGCCATGGCGGTGCGACAGAACCACCCGGACTGGACGGGAACCCCGGCCAACCGGTCCCACGCCTTCGTGCTCGCCGGCAGCGACGGCAAGGCCGGCATGCGCGGCCACGGCCGCGGGGCGTCACCCGGAGCGTTCGGCCATGGAGGCGCCAAGGGACAGATCGGCTGGGCCGACCCGGCCAGCGGGGTCTCCTTCGCCTATCTCACCAACGGCCTGGACTGCAACGAACTGGCCGCAGCCCGCCGCCGGGTAGCCCTGTCCACCAAGGCTCTCGTCTGTGCAAGTTAGCATGTAAATTGAGGAAAATACATGCTGATTGATTACAGTAGGGGCGGGGTGGCCCGGTGAAAGAGTTACCGGACTCGGCCACCACCGGGCCACCCCAACTCCTAGATCACATGATAGCACCCGTACATCACAACGCAACACGAAGATCAACGGAATCACTGCCCGACACGCCGTCCGGCACAGCCCCGCAGTTGGGATCAGCCCGGTGCCGTGGCATCATGTCGGACCGGCGTTCGGCGCCGACCCGCTCCCTTAGCTCAGCCGGCAGAGCGTCTCCATGGTAAGGAGAAGGTCGTCAGTTCGATTCTGACAGGGAGCTCGGCGCAGGCACCGGTCCTGCCCTTCCCGGCGACGTAGCTCAGTTGGTTAGAGCGCTCGACTCATAATCGAGAGGTCGACAGTTCAAGTCTGTCCGTCGCTACATGGCACCGATCCGCCACCTAGCACCGGTCCACCGCATGGCACCGGTCCGCCACCCGGCACCGGTCCGCCGCATGGCACCGGTCCGCCACCCGGCACCGGTCCACCGCATGGCACCGATCACGCGGTGCGGGCCTGAACCGGAGTCGCGGTGACGGCATCGCCGCGACGCCGTCTGCGCCCCGTGAAGGATTCAGCGCGTAACGTTGGCGCCGATCGCGAGTCTCAATCCTCGACGGACATGGTTGCGCTCGTCGAGCGGGCCAAGTCCGGTGACCGGGAGGCGTTCGACCGGCTCGTGCGGGTCACCCACTCTGACGCGTACGCGCTGGCCCTGCGCCTCACGGGCAACACGGAGGATGCTCGAGACGTGGTTCAAGAGGCGTATCTGAGGGCCTACAAGAGCCTCGGCCGCTTCCGCGGCGAGGCGCTCTTCAGCACGTGGCTCTATCGCATAGTGGCCAACTGTTCCGCCACCCAACTCAGCCGACGCCAGCGCCACCGGCACGACCACCTCGGTGCTCATGACGATGTGATCGACACCCGGCCCGACTACGACCCGGTCCTTCAGGGCGACCTCGTGGACCTGCGCAAGAACCTCGACGCCGCCATCCGCGATCTTCCGGTGCGGCTGCGGTCGGTGGTGGTGCTGCGGGACATGTACGACCTGCCCCATGAAGCGATCGCTCAAGAGCTGGGCATCTCGGTGACCGCGGCCAAGGTGCGCCTGCACCGGGCTCGCCGTCGATTGCGCGAACAGGTGCTCCCCCTGCCCGGAGAGGAACCCGACAATGACGGATGAACGGACAGATGAACGCCCGACCCCAGAGTGCGGGACCATGACGCGCCAACGCAGCGATTGCGGCTCGGTCAGCGATGCGCTCGCCGCGGTCGCGGGAGGCGACCGCGCCTTCAGACCCTCTGAGCTCGACCACCTCGGATCCTGCCTGCGGTGCCGGGTGGAGGAGGCGCGCTACCGGCGACTGATGGAGGCCATGCGCTCGCTGCGGACGGTCCCCACCGAGAGGGACTCCCGTCTGGAGTCGCAGATACTGGGACACCTGGATCTTCACGGGAACCGCTGGGACCGACACGCGAGATCACGCGTCGCGGCAACGGTCGGCGGACTGGCCGCCGGAGCTGCAGCCACCGCGGGCTTGATCGCCCTCACGGCGCGGCATCGCCGAGCTGCCCGCCTGGCCTCCTAGCTCGGGCTTGCGTCGCAACCCGGCTGGCTCCTCCGTAGCCGTTCGCGGGGCTGCGCTGGTAGCATTCCTGCGCTGCTGAGGGGCGTGGCTCAATTGGCAGAGCACCGGTCTCCAAAACCGGCGGTTGGGGGTTCGAGTCCCTCCGCCCCTGCGAATTGACGATGGCCACCTGCGGCGCCACAACCCACGCGAGGTGAACTCCACAATGGCGATGAACCGTCAGCAGAAACGGATGCTGCAGAAGCAGGGCGAGATAGACGAGGAGGGCGCCCCGGTCCGCACTCGCAACCGTCCTGCTTCGACCCCGCCCACCGAACGCACCTCGCCCATCCAGTTCCTGCGCGAGGTGAGAGGCGAGTTGCGCAAGGTGTCCTGGCCCAGCCGGGCCGAGACGGTCAACTACTCCATTGTCGTGCTCGTCACGGTGATTGTGCTCACCGCCATGATCTACGGGCTCGACTGGGTCTTCTCCACGTTCGTACTCGATCTCTTCGACTCCTGAGGTTCCCCATGTCCGACACAACCTCCCCGCGAGAGGCAGCCGTCATCACCGAGGACGACCTGTTCGCCGACGATGCGGACCCCGAGGCCGAGCCCGACGCGCCCGTCAGTCCCTACGACAAGCCGGGCAAGTGGTTCGTCGTGCACACCCAGTCCGGCTACGAGAAGAAGGTCAAGCAGAACCTCGAGGCCCGCACCGCGTCGATGCACATGGAGGGCCGCATCCACGAGGTGGTCATCCCGCTGCGCGACGTGCCCGAGTTCAAGAACGGCAAGAAGGTGATCTCCTCCAAGCGGCTGTTCCCGGGCTACGTCTTCGTGCGCTGCGACCTGGACGACGAGGTCTGGCCGGTCATACGTGACACGCCCAACGTCACGGGCTTCGTGAACCAGGGCGGAGCCCCGTCGCCCCTGCGCCGCCGCGACGTCGAGGCCTTCCTCGGCGTGGAGGCCGACCGCTCCCGGGAGGCGTCCAAGCGGGCCAAGCCGATGTTCGAGTACGGCGTAGGGGAGACCGTCAGAGTCAAGGACGGACCTTTCGCTGACTTCTCCGGCGAGATCATCGAGATCAACGAGGACCAGCTCAAGGTGAAGGTGCTTGTGAACATCTTCGGCCGCGAGACGCCAGTAGAGCTCGAGTTCGCGCAGGTGGCCCGCCTGTAGACGTCCTCGACGGCCGGCGCGGGTTGCTGCCCGCCGCCGATGCCGCCACACTGCCACGTTCGTCCGTCCCCACATCCAAGAGAGTCCAGATGGCACGCAAGCAGGTTGCAGCCGTAGTCAAGATCCAGATCCCCGCCGGTCAGGCGACCCCGGCTCCGCCGGTGGGCACCGCGCTGGGTCCTCACGGCGTCGCGATCATGGACTTCTGCAAGGACTACAACGCCCGCACCGAGGACAAGCGGGGCCAGATCATCCCGGCGGAGATAACGATCTACGAGGACCGGTCGTTCACGTTCATCACCAAGACGCCGCCGACATCGTTCCTGATCCGCACCGCAGCCGGCTTGGAGAAGGCGGCGGAGACCCCGGGCCGCGAGACGGTGGGCACCATCACCGAGGCGCAACTGGCCGAGATAGCACAGACCAAGATGCCCGACATCAACGCCAACGACCTGGAAGCGGCCAAGGCGCAGATCGAGGGCACAGCCCGCTCGATGGGCGTCACCGTCGCCTGAGTCTGGCGGATCGAGACCGGCTCAGGAGCGACCATGGCCAAGGGCAAGAAGCACACCGACGCGACGAAGAGTTTCGACCGTCTGAACCTCCACAGCGACACCGACGCGGTGAGCCTGGTGAAGAGCCTGGCCACGAGGCGTTTCGACGAGAGCGTCGATGTGGTCGTGAGGCTCGGAGTGGACCCCCGCAAGGCCGACCAGATGCTGCGCGGGACGGTCTCGCTGCCGTCGGGAACCGGCAAGGAGGTGCGCGTCGCGGTGTTCGCGCAGGGCGAGGCGGCGACCACGGCCCGCGAGGCCGGCGCCGACTTCGTGGGAGCCGACGACCTGGCCGAGCAGGTGTCAACAGGCATGACCGACTTCGATGTGGCCATCGCCACGCCCGACATGATGCCGGTGGTCGGCAAGCTGGGCCGGATCCTCGGACCCCGCGGCCTGATGCCCAACCCCAAGACCGGCACTGTCACCACCGACGTGGTCCGCACCATCGAGGAGTTCAAGGGGGGCAAGGTGGAGTACCGCACTGACCGGTTCGCCAACGTGCACGTCCCCATCGGACGGGCGTCGTTCGCGGAGGAGGACCTGCTCAAGAACCTCCGGGCCGTCGTGGCCGAACTCCAGCGGGCCAAGCCGGCCGCGGCCAAGGGAAAGTACGTGAAGAAGGTGGTGCTCAGCTCTGCGATGGGTCCCGGCGTCCGCATCGATCCAGCGGGCGTCGAAGCCGTCGACTAGCGGCCCCGATCACACCGGCGTCGGAGTCGCCCCATAGCGCCGTTAGGCTCCCGCACCCAGACACCGCGCTCACCTGAGACATCCGGTGCGCTCCGCGGGGAGCACCAATGGGCCAGCAGGCCCGCCGGACGAGGAAGGCACCCATGACAGTCCCAAGGCCCGAGAAGGTGGCCGTCGTCGCCGAAGTGCGTGACCGCCTGGCGGCCAGCGATGCGGCCCTGCTGACCGAGTACCGCGGGCTCAACGTCGGTGAGATGGCCGCGCTGCGCCGATCGCTGCGCGCCGCCGGCGGGGAGTACACGATCTACAAGAACACGATGGTCCGCTTGGCCACCGCCGAGCTGGGCCTCGACCTCGCCGACCTGCTCACCGGCCCGACCGCGATCGCGTTCGTCGGCGCTGGCGACGATGGCGAGACCGGCGACGCGGCCGCGGTGGCCAAGGCCCTGCGGGACTTCTCGCGCACCAACCGGGCCCTCGTGCTCAAGGGCGGGGTGCTGGGAGACAAGGTGCTCAGCGCCGCAGACCTGGTCTCCTTGGCCGACCTGCCCTCGCGTGACGTGCTGCTGGCGCAGCTGGCCGGCGGCTTCAGTGCGCCGCTGGTGAAGTTCGCCGGGCTGCTCCAGGCCCTGCCGCGCAATTTCGCCTACGGGCTCAAGGCGCTCATCGACGCAGGCGGTGCCGCCGGCGGAGCCGCAACCAGCCCGACCCAGCCAACAGCCGCTGCAGGCGATCCATCCGACCCGGACCAGCCGGCCGACCCGGACCAGCCGGCCGACACGGACCAGCCGGCTGACACGGACCAGCCATCCGACACGGACCAGCCGGCTGACACGGACCAGCCGGCTGACACGGACCAGCCATCCGACTCGGACCAGCCATCCGAAACACAACCATCCGATACAGAGGAGGCCTGACCATGGCAACCAAAGAAGAGATCCTCGACTCGATCTCACAGATGACCGTGCTCGAACTGAGCAAGCTGCTCAAGGAATTCGAGGAGCGGTTCGACGTGACCGCAGCCGCGCCGGCCGCGGCCGTGATCGCGGCTCCGGCGGCCGGTGACGCCGGCGGAGAGGATGAAGACGTCAAGGACTCCTTCAACGTCGTCCTCGCCGCGGTGGGCGACAAGAAGATCCAGGTGATCAAGGAGGTGCGCAGCCTCACCTCGCTCGGCCTCAAGGAGGCCAAGGAGCTCGTCGACAACGCACCCAAGTCCGTGCTCGAAGGCCTCAACAAGGAAGATGCCGACAAGGCCAAGACCGCGCTCGAGGCTGTCGGAGCCGAGGTGGAGCTGGCCTGAGGCCGAGCCTGCGAGGCCCCTGGGCCCGAGCGGCCCGTGAGCGCAGCGAACAAGAGCGGGAAGCAGGCCCGAGCGGCCCGTGAGCGCAGCGAACAAGAGCGGGAGACACAACGCCGTGCCGCGAGGCCTCGTCACCCATCCGCGGGGCCTCTAGTGCAGCGACACGTCGACCTCGACGGTCCCAGCAACCTTCGCGATCTTGGCGGTCTTCCCGTCACCGGCGGCGGCTCGACGCGGTTCGGCCTGGTTTACCGGGCCGACCGGCTGTGCACGCTCAGTGAGGCGGACCTGCGCCGTCTCCAGTCCGCCGGCATCCGTCACGTGTTCGACCTGCGCTCCGAGACTGAGGCGACCGACTTCCCCGACCGGCTGCCTGCGGGCGCGGCCTACGTCCGGCTGCCGATGACCAGCGACGAGACGTTCCAGGCCCGCACCATCTACGAGCGCATAGTCGACGGCCACATCAAGTCCTACGGCGAAGCCGAGATGGTGGCCGGATACGTCCGCATCCTGCAGAACTTCGGCCCGTCTTTCGCCCGCATCGTCGGGCAGGTGGCCCGCAACGAGCCGGTTGTGATCCACTGCACCGCGGGCAAGGACCGCACCGGTGTGGCCGCGATGCTGCTGCTGGACCTGGCCGGTGTGGCCGCCGAGCATGTGGTGGCCGACTACGCGCTGTCGTCGCAGCGGCGGCCCAGCCTCCAGCACGATCACACCGAGGCCAAGTCGCTGCGCCCCCTACTGGAGGACCAGGGCCTCGATCCGGCCCGGTTCGCTCCCCTGTGGGAAGCCCGTCCCGCGGTGATGTCGGCCACCTTGGAGCAGCTGCACGACCGCTGGGGCGGCGCGGCCGGCTACCTGGCCGACGCGGGATTGGACGACGCCGGCCTGGCGGCAGCCCGAGCCTGCCTGCAGGCCTGAGCCAGGCCCGTGTGGACGCATCGGGGCGTCAGCAACTATGGTCGGGTCTGAACGTGCCGCCGGGGTGGTTGTGACCCGGCCTGTCACGGGCTAGCCTTCCGACTACCGTGGTCGTCTGTGCGCGCTGGGAGGCGGCTCCCGTGGCTAATTCCTCTCTGGTGACGCGCGCACGTACGACCGCGTGAAATCAGATCGGCCGGCCCTCGGGAGTATCACGTGACCGCACGCGCCGCTTCGCGCGAACGCTACTCGTTCGGCAATCTCGAGGAGATCCTCGAACTGCCCGACCTAATCGCGATCCAGCGGGAGAGCTTCTCCTGGCTGATGAACGAGGGCTTGGCCCGCACGTTCAGGGACATCTCGCCCATCTCGGACTACAGCGAGACGCTGCGACTCGAGCTCGAGTTCGACCCCGACGACGAGGAGCTTCATCCGCCTCCGAAGTTCACGGTGGATGACTGCAAGGAGAAGGACATGACCTACTCCGCGCCAATCTTCGTCAGGGCCCGCTTCCTGAACGCCAGCACGGGCGAGATCAAGGAGCAAATCGTCTTCATGGGCGACTTCCCCATGATGACCGACAAGGGCACCTTCATCATCAACGGCACCGAGCGCGTGGTCGTCTCCCAGCTCGTCCGCTCACCCGGTGTGATCTTCCAGCCCGGCGAGCGCTACCGCCTGCGGAACCTGGCCAAGTACCAGCTCGTGACGGGCACGATCCACCCCTACCGGGGCGAATGGATCGAGTTCGACGTCGAGCAGAAGCCTCGCAAGGAGATCACTGCCGGGGTGCGCGTGGCCCGCAAGCGCCGTCTCCCTCTGTTCACCCTGCTGATCGCCCTCGGCTACGGCGAGGAGGGCCACCCCGGGTTCCTCGAGCGCTTCGTGGAGCACTTCGACTTCCTCACCGAGCAGTGGGACAAGTTCGCGCCGAAGGGACAGCAGCCGAAGGACGAGGCCCGGGCAGCCAAGGACGGTCCGGAGTCCGGGTGGAATCCGGACAAGCGGAGGATTCCCACCCGTGACGAGTCCCTGATCGAGATCTACAAGCGGGTGCGCCCTGGCGACCCGGCTACCGCGGAGACGGCTCGTTCCTACTTCGAGAACTCCTTCTTCAGCGGCCGTCGCTACGACCTGTCCCGGGTGGGCCGGCACAAGCTCAACCGCAAGCTCGGCCCGGAGTTCGACTCCCTGGAGAACACCTTCGGACTGGAGATCGAGCGGCCCGATCCCGACCAGTCGCTGCTGTCGCCCTGCGAGATGCTGGCCGCGGCCACCTACCTGCTGAATCTGGCCAAGGGCGAGCCCGGCTACCGCCTCGACGACCAGGACCACTTCGCCAACCGCCGCATCCGCAGCGTGGGCGAGCTGATCCAGAACCAGGTGCGTATCGGTCTGTCGCGCATGGAGCGGCAGGTGCGCGAGCGCATGACCACCCAGGACGTGGAGGCGATCACCCCCCAAACCCTGATCAACATCCGGCCGGTGGTTGCAGCCATCAAGGAGTTCTTCGGCACGTCCCAGCTGTCGCAGTTCATGGACCAGGTCAATTCGCTGTCGGGCCTCACCCACCGGCGGCGGCTCTCGGCGCTCGGGCCCGGCGGCCTCAGCCGGGAGCGGGCCGGGTTCGAGGTGCGCGATGTCCACTTCTCCCACTACGGCCGCATGTGCCCCATCGAGACGCCCGAGGGTCCCAACATCGGGCTGATCGGTGGTCTGGCCTCCTTCGCCCGTGTCAACGAGTTCGGCTTCATCGAGTCGCCCTACCGGGTGGTCGCCGGCGGGCGCGTGACCGACGAGATCGTCTACCTCGCCGCCGACGAGGAAGAGGAGTACGTCGTGGCGCAGGCCAATGCCCCGATCGACTCCGAGGGACGATTCATCAACCCGCGGGTCCTCGTGCGGCGCTCCCCCCAGGCGGCCTCCCTGCAGGACCTTCGGCTCCAGCTCGAGCAGGAGGTCTTCTTCGGCGCCACCACCGAGATCTCGTTCGTTCCGCCCGACGAGGTGCAGATGATGGACATCTCGCCCAAGCAGATCGTCTCCGTGGCCACAGCCCTCATCCCCTTCCTCGAGCACGACGACGCCAACCGGGCCCTGATGGGCGCCAACATGCAGCGCCAGGCCGTGCCGCTGGTCCGTAGCGAGGCTCCCTACATCGGCACGGGCGTGGAGGGACGGGCCGCGCGGGATGCGGCCGACATGGTGATCGCCTCCGGCAACGGAACCGTCGTCGACGTGGACGGTGACCGCATCGTGGTGGACTACGCGGACTCGGGCCCGACCGAGATCCCGTTGCGCAAGTTCGAGCGGTCCAACCAGGACACCTGCATCAGCCAGAAGCCGCTGGTGCGCCAGGGCGACAAGATCAGGGCGGGCGACGTGCTGGCCGACGGCCCGTCCACCGACCACGGCGAGCTGGCACTGGGCAAGAACCTGCTGGTGGCCTTCATGTCCTGGGAGGGATACAACTTCGAGGACGCCATCATCCTGTCGGACCGGCTGGCGCGCGACGACGTGCTCACATCGATCCACATCCACGAGCACGAGATCGACGCTCGCGACACCAAGCTGGGCTCCGAGGAGATCACCGGGGACATCCCCAACCTCTCCGACGACATCCTCGCGGACCTCGATCATCGCGGCATCATCCGCGTCGGTGCGGAGGTCGGGCCGGGCGATGTGCTGGTGGGCAAGGTCACGCCCAAGGGCGAGACCGAGCTGACGCCCGAGGAGCGGCTGCTGCGGGCCATCTTCGGCGAGAAGGCCAGGGAGGTGCGCGACACCTCGCTCAAGGTCCCCCACGGGGAGTCGGGGAAGGTGATAGACGTCAAGGTGTTCGACCGCGACGATCCCAACGCCGGTGAGCTCCCGCCCGGAGTGAACCAGCTGGTGCGGGTGTACGTGGCCCAGAACCGCAAGATCAGCGTGGGCGACAAGCTGGCCGGCCGCCACGGCAACAAGGGCGTCATCTCGCGGATCCTTCCTATCGAGGACATGCCCTTCACCGAGGACGGCACGCCGGTCGACATCATCCTGAACCCCCTGGGCGTGCCGTCGCGCATGAACGTCGGCCAGGTGCTCGAGGCCCACCTCGGCTACTGCGCCCGGTACGGCTGGGAGATCGACGGCGAGCGCGTCGGCGACGATCCCGTCCATGGGACCGAGCGCAAGACCCGCCCCGTGACCCCGCCCTCGACCCATGTGGCCACGCCCGTCTTCGACGGCGCCACCTGGGACGAGCGCGAACTGGCCCAGGGCAAGCCGACCATCACCGACATCCTCCGCAACCTGAATCCCGAGACGTCCGCGGGCCGCAGGCTGATCAACATCGACGGCAAGCAGATGCTCTACAACGGGCGCACCGGCGAGCCCTACGACAACCCGGTGACCACCGGCCACGTGTACATGATGAAGCTGGCCCACCTCGTCGACGACAAGATCCACGCCCGCTCCACCGGCCCCTACTCGATGATCACCCAGCAGCCCCTGGGCGGCAAGGCCCAGTTCGGGGGCCAGCGCTTCGGCGAGATGGAGGTGTGGGCGTTGGAGGCCTACGGCGCGGCGTTCTGCCTGCAGGAGCTGCTCACCGTGAAGTCCGACGACGTGCTCGGCCGGGCCAAGGCGTACGAGGCCATCGTCAAGGGCGAGAACATTCCGGACCCGGGCATCCCGGAGAGCTTCAAGGTCCTCATCAAGGAGATGCAGTCGCTGTGCATCAACGTCGAGGTGCTTTCTGCCCAAGGCGAGCACATAGAGATGCGCGAGCTGGACGAGGAGAGCCTTCGGACGGTGGAGGCCCTCGGGATCGACCTGCAGCGCCCCGAGCGCGGCAGCGACGAGGACGACCTGGCCCGCAGCGCCGCCCGCCGCTGAGCCGGCAAGCAACCACACAGAACCGACACGACTCAAACTGGCGCACAAAGAACACGCACCACAACTCACGCACTGGCGCACAAAGAACACGCACCACAACTCACGCACTGACGCACAAGAACACGCACCACAACTCACGCACTGACGCACGACTGGAGACGGAATGCTCGACGTCAACGATTTCAGCGATCTGAAGATCGGCCTGGCCAGCGCCGACTCGATCCGCACCTGGTCGAACGGAGAGGTCAAGAAGCCCGAGACAATCAACTACCGCACGCTCAAGCCCGAGAAGGACGGCCTGTTCTGCGAGAAGATCTTCGGTCCTACCCGCGACTGGGAGTGCTCCTGCGGCAAGTACAAGCGGGTGCGCTTCAAGGGCATCATCTGCGAGCGCTGCAACGTGGAGGTCACCCGCTCCAAGGTGCGGCGCGAGCGCATGGGCCACATCGAGTTGGCCGCCCCGGCCGTGCACATCTGGTACCTGCGCGGCACCAGGTCGTGGCTGGCCTACCTGCTGATGGGCACTCAGCCCAAGGAGGAACTCAAGGCCAAGCAGCTCGAGAAGGTGATCTACTTCGGGGCCAATCTCGTGGTCAGCGTCCACGAGGACCGGCGCCACGTCGACAAGGGTGAGCTCGAGCTGGAGGTGCGCCGCGAGTTGGAGGCCATAGAGGCCGACGGGCGCCTTGGGACCACCCAACGCTCCGAGCGGCTGGAGGCGGAACTGGCCGAGGCCGAGGCGGCCGCGGCCAAGGAGTCCGAGCTGCGGGCTCTGCAGCGCCAGGCCGACAAGGACCTCGAGGAGATCGCCGAGCGCTTCGAGGCCGAGCGTGAGCGGGTCGAGCGGGCCTGGGAGGTGTTCAAGGACCTGTTCAGCCGCCAGATCATCGAGGACGAGGAGCTCTGGCGCGAGCTGGTCGACCGCTGGGGCGACTACTTCGAGGGCGGCCAGGGCGCCGACGCCATCGCCCGGCTCATCGCCGCGCTCGACTTCGATGCCGAAGAGGCGACGCTGCGGGACCAGATCAACCCTGCTGAGGGCCAGCGGCCGCTGTCGGCCCAGCGCAAGCAGAAGGCCATCAAGCGGCTGCGGATCCTGGCCGCGTTCAACCGGCGCGACAACTACGGCCGGCGCATCAACGACCCGCGGGCGATGATCCTCGACGTAGTGCCGGTCATCCCGCCGGAGCTCCGCCCCATGGTGCAGTTGGACGGCGGCCGCTTCGCCACCTCTGACCTCAACGACCTCTACCGGCGTGTGATCAACCGCAACAACCGCCTCAAGCGCCTGCTGGACCTGGCGGCGCCCGACATCATCGTCAACAACGAGAAGCGGATGCTGCAGGAGGCGGTGGACGCCCTGTTCGACAACGGGCGCCGGGGCCGTCCGGTGACCGGTCCGGGCAACCGGGCGCTGAAGTCGCTGTCGGACATGCTCAAGGGCAAGCAGGGACGGTTCCGCCAGAACCTGCTCGGCAAGCGGGTGGACTACTCGGGCCGCTCCGTGATCGTGGCCGGCCCGACGCTGCGGTTCCACCAGTGCGGTCTGCCCAAGATCATGGCCCTGGAGCTATTCAAGCCCTTCGTCATGAAGAAGCTGGTGGACGTGGAGTTCGCCCCCAACATCAAGTCGGCCAAGCGCATGGTCGAACGGCGCCGTCCCCAGGTGTGGGACGTGCTCGAGGACGTGATCAGGGAGCATCCGGTACTGCTGAACCGCGCCCCCACACTGCACCGGCTGGGCATTCAGGCCTTCGAGCCGGTGCTGGTGGAGGGCAAGGCGATCCAGATCCACCCGCTGGTGTGCGCGGCGTTCAACGCCGACTTCGACGGCGACCAGATGGCCGTGCACCTGCCGCTGTCGGCAGAGGCGCAGGCCGAGGCCCGGGTACTGATGCTGTCGGCCAACAACGTGCTGAGCCCGGCCCACGGCCGGCCCCTGGTGACGCCCACCCAGGACATGATCATCGGCGCGCACTATCTCACCAAGATCATCGAGGACGGGCCCGGAGCGGGCCGCGCCTTCCGCACGATCGCCGAGGTCCGCTTCGCCTACGAGAACGGCGACCTGGCCCTGCACGCGCCGATCGAGTTCCGCGGCACCAAGGACCTGCTCCTGGCTCCGGCCAACGGCGAAGCGGCCCGCTACGAGCTGACGACCGCCGGTCGGGTGTTCTTCAACGACGCCCTACCCGTCGGTTTTGGCTACGTGAACGCCACTGTCGGCCAGCGCGACATGGGCGAAATCGTCGACAGGCTGGCCCGCGGCTTCCAGGTCGCGGAGGTGGCCACCAGCCTCGACGAGATCAAGGACATCTGCTTCGAGTACGCCTCGCGTTCGGGTCTGACCATATCGATCGACGATGTCCGCACGCCCAAGCAGAAGACCGAGATCCTCGACCGGTTCGAGAAGCAGGCCGACAAGATCGAGCGCCAGTTCCGGCGGGGGATCATCACCGACGGGGAACGCCGGCAGCTCGAGGTGGAGGTCTGGTCCGAGGCCACTGAGGAGGTCACGGGCCGGATGAAGGAGGAACTCGAGTCCGACGAGTTCAACCCGGTCAACATGATGGTCCAGTCGGGGGCGCGGGGCAACATGATGCAGATCCGCCAGATCGCCGGCATGCGGGGCCTGGTCGCCAACCCCCGCGGCGACATGATCCCCCGGCCGATCAAGAGCAACTTCCGCGAGGGCCTCAAGGTGCTCGAGTACTTCATCGCCACGCCCGGTGCCCGCAAGGGCCTCGTCGACACCGCGCTGCGGACCGCAGACTCCGGCTACCTGACCCGGCGTCTGGTGGACGTGGCCCAGGAGGTCATCATCAACAGCGAGGACCCCTTCGCCGCCAGCGGGCACGTGAAGGGCATCTGGCTGGAGGACGTCCAGCCCGACTCCCCTCACCGGCGCACCTATCTCGAGACCAGGCTGTTCGGGCGGGTGCTGGCCGACGACGCAACCCTGAGCGACGGCTCGGTGATCCTGGCCGGCACCATGGTCGGCGACGCCGAGCTGGGCGCGCTGCGCGACGACTCCGCAGTGACCAGGGTGCGGGTGCTGTCACCGCTCAGCGACGACTCCGCGTCGGGGATCACCGCGGCCTCCTACGGTATGTCGCTGGCCACGGGCAAGCTCATCGAGCAGGGCGAGGCGGTGGGAGTGATCGCGGCCCAGTCCATCGGCGAACCCGGCACGCAGCTCACGATGCGGACCTTCCACACCGGTGGCGTCGCGGGCGCGCAAGACATCGCGGGCGGCCTGCCCAGGGTGGTGGAGCTGTTCGAGGCCCGCACGCCCAAGGGCAAGGCGACCCTGGCCCGCCAGGCCGGCGTGGTCCGCATCCGCGACGACGGCAGCGGCGACCGCACGGTGGTGATCGTGGAGAACGACGGCACCGAGCACGACTGCAGGATCGGGAGCGAGTACCGCCTCGAGGTCCGCGACGGCGACGAGGTGGAGCCGGGCGACGCCCTGGTGGAGGGGCCCCGCGACCCCAAGGAGCTGCTGGAGATCCGCGGCATAGACGCCACGCAGCGCTACCTGGTGGCCGAGGTGCAGAGTGTCTACCGAGACCAGGGCGTGTCCATACACGACAAGCACATCGAGCTGATCGTGCGGCAGATGACCAAGAGGGTCGCCATCGGTGAGCCCGGCGACACGCACTTCCTGCCCGACGAGCGCGTCGACAAGGCTTCCTTCGAGCAGACCAAC
The DNA here is from genome assembly GCA_965219165.1 of Candidatus Aldehydirespirator sp. Classification (GTDB taxonomy): domain Bacteria; phylum Actinomycetota; class Acidimicrobiia; order Acidimicrobiales; family Aldehydirespiratoraceae; genus Aldehydirespirator. Next base: position 990,011 of record CBDCMW010000002.1, read on the forward strand.
CGGGAGATCGTGCGGGCCAGCGGCAGGCCGGCGTCGGGGCGACGCGAGGTGATGGGAATCACCAAGGCCTCGCTGGCCACCGAGTCGTGGCTGTCCGCGGCCTCCTTCCAGGAGACGACCCGTGTTCTCACCGAGGCAGCCATCGAGTCCAAGCGCGACACGCTGGTCGGCCTCAAGGAGAACATCATCATCGGCAAGCTCATCCCGGCCGGCACGGGCATGACTCGCTATCGCGAGGGTTACGAGACCCACGCTCCCGACCACACCCCGATGGACTACTACAGCTCAGAGGACGACCTCGCCGATCTGCTGGCGCAGCGCAGCCACGAGATGGCCGGCGCCGAGGTGCTCGACTATCCGGTGGGCGAGCCCGCCAGCCCGGTCACCGAGGCAGGGTGACTCCCCGAGTGCCCGACCGGATCATCTCGGCTGGACGCCGAACCGGACGCACGCGCCCCTAGACTGCCCCGTCCGGCTCGCCGCCACAGCAACCCACACCACCAAGGAAACAATCACCCGGATGCCCATGATCCTCGTGCCCCGTTCGATAACGATGGAACAGCGTCAATAATGCCCACGATCCAGCAGTTGGTCCGAAAGGGCCGACAGACGAAGCGCCGCAAGGAGTCGACGCCCGCCCTGCACGGCGCGCCGCAGCGGCGGGGCGTGTGCACGAGGGTCTACACGGCCACGCCGAAGAAGCCGAACTCCGCCCTGCGCAAGGTGGCCCGCGTCCGCCTTACCACCGGAGTGGAGATAACCGCCTACATACCGGGCGAGGGCCACAATCTCCAGGAGCACTCGATCGTGCTGGTGCGGGGCGGACGGGTGAGAGACCTGCCCGGCGTGCGCTACAAGGTCGTGAGGGGAACCCTCGACACCGCCGGGGTGCGCGAGCGCCGCAAGGCCCGCAGCCGCTACGGAGTCAAGAAGGAGTCCTGACGTGCCCCGCAAAGGACCGGCGGCGCGGCGCGATCTGCAGCCCGATCCGATCTACCGCTCGCTGCTCGTGACCCAGGTGATCAACAAGGTGCTCCAGCGGGGCAAACGCACCCTGGCCGAGCACATCGTCTACGACGCGCTAGTGATCGTGGAGGACAAGACGGGCGCCGAACCGGTGTCCACCCTCAAGCGGGCCGTCGACAACGTCCGTCCGCAGCTCGAGGTGCGCAGCCGGCGGGTGGGCGGCGCCACCTACCAGGTGCCGGTGGAGGTCAGACCCCGTCGGGCCACCACGCTCGCGGTTCGCTGGATCGTCTCATACGCCCGCGGCCGCCGGGAGCACACCATGGCGGAGCGGCTGGCCAACGAATTGCTGGACGCCGGCAACGGTGTGGGCGCGTCGGTGAAGCGCCGCGAGGACCTGCAGAAGATGGCGGAGTCGAACAAGGCCTTCGCGCACTACCGCTGGTAGGCGCGCCGTTCTAGTCCGAGCTATGGCTGACGAGCGATACCCCCTGTCCAGGACCCGAAACATCGGGATCATGGCCCACATCGACGCGGGCAAGACCACGACCACCGAGCGGATCCTCTACTACACGGGGCGCAACTACAAGATCGGCGAGGTCCACGACGGAGCGGCCACCATGGACTGGATGGCCCAGGAGCAGGAGCGGGGCATCACCATCACCTCCGCGGCCACCCACTGCATCTGGCGCGATCACCGGATCAACATCATCGACACGCCGGGCCACGTCGACTTCACCATGGAGGTCGAGCGCTCGCTGCGAGTGCTCGACGGTGCGGTGGCGGTGTTCGACGGCGTGGCCGGGGTGGAGCCCCAGACCGAAACCGTGTGGCGCCAGGCCGATCGCTACGGCGTTCCCCGGCTGTGCTTCGTCAACAAGATGGACCGCACCGGAGCCGACTTCCATTTCGTGCTCGACTCGATCCGTGAGCGCCTGACCGAGCAGGTAGCGGTGGTGCAACTGCCCATCGGCGCCGAGTCCGACTACCGGGGCGTGGTCGATCTCGTGCGGATGAAGGCTCGCGTCTGGTCGGGCACCGATCTCGGTGTCACGTGGACCGAGACCGACGTTCCCGACGACATGGCCGAAGAGGCTGAGCTCTACCGCCACGATCTGCTGGAGACGCTGTCGGATTACGACGAGAGCCTGCTGGAGAAGTTCCTCGAGGACTCCGAGATCAGCCCCTCCGAGATCGCCGCGGCCATCCGGGCCGGCACCATCAGCGGCGGCCTCGTGCCCGTCCTCAACGGCTCGGCTTTCAAGAACAAGGGGGTGCAGGCCCTGCTCGACGCGGTGATCGACTACCTGCCGTCACCCAGCGATGTCGCCGCGGTGGCCGGAGTCGAACTGCGCTCGGGCGCCGAGGCCACCCGCTCCGCCAGCGATTCCGAGCCGTTGGCCGCACTGGCCTTCAAGATCGCCACCGACCCCCACGTCGGCAAGCTCACCTACTTCCGCGTCTACAGCGGCTCGCTGGCCAAGGGATCCCAGGTGCTCAACTCCCGCACCGGCCGCACCGAGCGGATCGGCCGCATCCTGGAGATGCACGCCAACGACCGCGTCGATCTCGACTCGGTAGCCACGGGCGACATCGCCGCGGCCATCGGCCTCAAGGACTGCCGCACCGGCGACACGCTGTGCGATCCGGCCCATGCCATCGCGCTGGAGGACCTCGACTTCCCGGACCCGGTGATCGACGTGGCCGTCGAGCCGAGGTCGAAGGCCGATCAGGACAAGATGTCCAAGGCGCTGACGGCGCTGTCCGAGGAGGACCCCACCTTCCGGGTGCGCACCGACGCCGACACCGCGCAGACCATCATCGCCGGCATGGGCGAGCTCCACCTCGAGGTTCTGGTGGACCGCATGCTGCGAGAGTTCAACGTGCAGGCCAACGTGGGAAAGCCCCAGGTCGCGTACCGTGAGACGCTGGCCGCGGCCGTGGCCCGCCACACCTACGTGCACAAGAAGCAGACCGGCGGATCGGGCCAGTTCGCGGTGGTAACCGCCACCGTCGAGCCCAACCCGGGCGGCCAGTACGTCTTCGAGAGCACCATCCGCGCCGGAGCCATCCCCCGCGAGTTCATCAAGCCGGTCGACGACGGCATCCGCGAGGCGATGAGCAACGGGGTGCTGGCCGGCTTCCCCACGGTGGACGTGAAGGTCACGCTGACCGACGGCCGCACCCACGACGTGGACTCCTCGGAGATGGCCTTCAAGATCGCGGGCGGCGGCTGGTTCCGAGAGGTGGCGGCCAAGGCGAGGCCCGTGCTGCTCGAGCCGGTGATGTCGGTGGAGATCGTCACTCCCGACGACTATCTCGGCGACGTCGTCGGCGACCTCAGTTCGCGCCGCGGCCAGGTGCGCGGCACCGAGCGGCGGGCCAGCAACCAAGTGATAAACGCTCAGGTGCCGCTTGCGGAGATGTTCGGATACAGTACCGACCTTCGGTCACGCACGCAGGGGCGGGCGACGTACACGATGCAGTTCGACTCGTACCAGCCCACCCCCGCGAGCGTCCAACAGGAGATCGTCGCCCGCGTACGCGGCGAATGATCCGAAGTCCTCAACCAACTGACCACAAGAGGAAGCACCCATGGCCAAGGAGCAGTTCCAGCGGACCAAGCCCCATGTCAACGTGGGGACGATGGGCCACATCGATCACGGCAAGACCACGCTGACAGCCGCTATCACCAAGGTGCTGTCCGAGCGCGTCGAGGGAACCCAGTTCACCGAGTTCGACAAGATCGACAACGCCCCCGAGGAGCGCGAGCGCGGCATCACCATCAACGTCGCCCACGTGGAGTACGAGACCGACAACCGGCACTACGCGCACGTCGACATGCCCGGACACGCCGACTACATCAAGAACATGATCACCGGGGCCGCCCAGGTGGACGGCGCCATCCTGGTGGTGTCGGCCGCCGACGGCCCCATGCCCCAGACCCGCGAGCACGTGCTGCTGGCCCGCCAGGTGGGCGTGCCCAGCATCGTCGTGGCCCTCAACAAGGTGGACATGGTCGACGACGAGGAGATCCTCGAGCTGGTCGAGCTCGAGGTGCGCGAGCTGCTCGACGGGTTCGGGTTCCCGGGCGACGACACCCCGGTAGTGGGCGTGTCCGCCCTGAAGGCGCTGAACGGCGATGATGAGGCGGCGCAGGCTGTCCTCGAGCTGATGTCGCACGTGGACTCCTACGTGCCGACTCCTGCTCGCGATATCGACAAGCCGTTCCTGATGCCGATCGAGGACGTGTTCTCGATCACCGGGCGCGGCACCGTGGTCACCGGCCGCGTCGAGCAGGGCGTGGTCGAGACCGGCAACAAGGTCGAGATCGTCGGGCTGCGCGACACCAAGGAGACCACCTGCACCGGCGTGGAGATGTTCCGCAAGATCCTGAACCGCGGCGAGGCCGGCGACAACATCGGCGCCCTGCTGCGCGGCATCGACAAGAATGAGGTGCAGCGGGGCCAGGTGCTCGCCGCGCCCAAGAGCATCACCCCCCACACCGAGTTCGAGGCCCAGGTGTACGTGCTGAGCAAGGGCGAGGGCGGCCGTCACAAGCCGTTCTTCTCGAACTACCGGCCCCAGTTCTACTTCCGCACCACCGACGTGACCGGCACGATCACCCTGCCGGAGGGGATCGAGATGTGCATGCCGGGCGACAACACTGTCATGCACGTCGATCTGATCAGTCCCATCGCCATGGACGAGGGCCTGCGCTTCGCCATCCGCGAGGGCGGCCGCACCGTCGGCGCCGGCTCGGTCACCAAGATCATCAAGTAGCCGGAGGGATCGAGCGGTGGCGGCCAAGCACAGGGTTCGGATCAGGCTCAAGGCCTACGACCACGAGATCTTGGACCAGTCCACGAAGAAGATCGTCGAGACGGTCAAGCGGACCCAGGCGAACTTCAGCGGACCCGTGCCCCTGCCCACCGAGAAGCACCGCTACACGGTGGTGCGGTCACCCTTCAAGGACAAGGACTCGCGCGAGCACTTCGAGATGCACATCCACAAGCGGCTGCTCGACATCCTGGAGCCGTCGAAGAAGACCGTGGACACGCTCCAGCGCCTCGAAGTCCCCGCCGGCGTCGACATAGAGCTCAAAGTCCAGCAGGCCTAGCCCCGCTGAGCCCTGACAGTTCAGCCAGTTGAGCGACGGGCCACTCGCGCCGCGCGATGCTGGGCGGTCCGGTGGCGTGGCGGGCGATGCTGGGCGGTCCGGTGGCGTGGCGGGCGGTGTTGGGCGGGCCGGTGTGGGCACTGTCGATTTGTCAGGCCGTGCCGTAGCCCTGGTTGAGCGCCTGTCTGGGTAGCCGATTGGTCCGGCCCGCACCTGGTTGAGCCTGAGGCTGGTGGGGGTCAGCCGCACCGTCAGCTCGTTGCGACCACCGCATGCCAGGGTCAGCTGGCTCGGGGGTGTCGGTGCCGCGCCGTTGGTTGATCGCATTGCTGGATCGACATGCGAGATGGGGGCTGTTCCGTCGGTGCAGCCGGCTGTTTCGAGTTCGGTGCTCGGCTCTCGCGAAGGCCCGGGCGTGGCGGCTGCTCTGTCGGTGTTTGCGGCTGTTGCGAGGTCGGAGGAGGTATCACGGTCGGGCCGGCACGAGGCTGTCGAATCGTCCACACGGAGATGTCCGGAGCCGTTGTCGCAGCCGGATGCGGCCAGGGGAGTGTGCAGTCGGGTGCCATCGGGCTTGAGGACCACCCATGTGTCGCCCACACGCTTGAGGCGGTGGCGACCTTCGTGCAACAGGATGTGGTGGCGATGGCACAGCAGGGCAAGGTTGTCGGCGTTGGTGGGTCCGCCGTCGGCCCAGTGCTTCACATGGTGGGCGTCACAGCGCGAGGGAGGGGTATCGCAGCCAGGCCATACGCAGCCGCCGTCTCGGGCGATGAGAACGCAGCGCAACGCCTCACTGACGCGCCGGGTGCGTCGCCCCACGTCGATGACACGACCCTTGCCATTGAGCACGGTGGGGATGATCTCGGCGTCGCAGGCCAGACGCCTCACGGTGGCCGCGCTGAGGCTCTGTCCGCTGTCGGTGATGCCAGCGCGCTGGAGCCCATCGCGTAGGGCGTCGAGGCTTGTGCTGACCCGCAGCACCGGCACGACCCGCTTGCCCTCGTTGTCGTAGTCGGCCCACCCGACGTCATCGAGGTCCGCGCACTCCAGATCCTCGGTATCCAAGTGCCGGCCGCCCGTCTCGTCGTTCTCGGTATCCAAGTGCGTGCTGGCTCTCTCATCGCTCCCGGTATCCAGATGCCTGCCGACCGTCTCATCGCTGGCGGCATCCACAGCCGTGCCGTCCGAGGCTTCGCCCGCTCCGGTTTGAGGCGCTCCTCCCGTCGCGTGCCCCCGCTTGGTGTTGGAGGGTTCGGTGCCGCAGGAGCTCGGGCGCTGCGGTCCCTCGGGGCGCGACGCGCTTCGGCTCGCGTGCTGGCCCCCCGGTTCCGATGTGACGGCAACCGAGCGGTCAGGCTGACCGTCGGACTGTCGTTCGTCGGGGGTGCGGAAGCCCGGCCCTTGGGATCTCTCGGCGCGGGAGGCTCTGCTGGTGGGTCTCGGCCGCGGCGGCTGGGATGTGGCCGCGCACAGGGCGTCGATGTCTCGTTGTTCGGGACGGCGGCGCCGGCTCGGGGGCTGTTGCTTGTCCGTGCGCCACATGCGGTTGGCGATGGCGGAGACCTTGGCCTTGAGCCGGGCCCCGCTGTCGGGGTCGAGTGCCCCCTCAAGGCACACCATGCCCTCGCGGTTGTTGTAGAACCGCAGGAACCGGTTGGCGTGCTGGCGCATGAAGCGCTGTTCGGGGGTCTCGTTTCGGGCTGCGATCTCCGCGGCCGCGGCTCGCTCGCGGGTGGCGTCGGTCCCTTCGCTCGCAGCGGTTGCGACCAGCTCGCGACGTGTCTGGTCCCCGACGTCGGCGCGGGCGATGGCTTCGGCTTGGTCGGTATTGATGTTCCCGCAGGCCAGTGCGCTGGCCACCTCGGGCTGTGCGGCGATGATCTTGGCTTGGCGGGAGGCGCGCCGCGCAGCGCCGCGGGACATGCCCGTGTTGCGCACCAGCGAGTCGGCGACGCAGGCATCGCCCACCGCCCGGGCCGCCCGCTGAGACTCTGCGACCGCGATGAGGCGCCGCTGGTATGCGACGGCCTTGTCGATGAAGCGCTGCACATGGGTGATCAGCGCCATGAGCCTCGCCGGCTCCAACTGCCGCAGGGCCGTGTCGGACAGCACCTCAAGTCGCATGGCACCACTCTAGATGGGGCGTGTGACACTGGTATTTCACAGCCTCTATCAATAATGGTTATTAGCGCGGACCGCGCCTGGAATGCCCAGAGGAGCTTCGAGAGCGCGGGCCCGAGACCCTGGCCGATCAGCGACGAGCGGCCTGTGTCCGAGCCGCGTCCAATAGCAGGGCGCTCAGTCTCGCGGCCGGGTCGGCGGCGGTGACCAGGGCCTCGCCGATCAGGGCCGCGTCGTAGCCCGCTGCGACCAGATCCGCCATCGGGGTGCCGCCGTCGACTCCTATACCGGACGCGGCCACCTTGACGATCCCGTAGTCCATCCCGGAGAACAGCCGGCTCATCTCGACAGCCTTGTTGTAGTCGACGGTGAAGCGGGTGTCCTTGGGCTGGCTGCGCTGGTTCACCGCGATCATGTAGGCCCCGGTGGCCACGGCCAGCTCCAATTCGGACTCAGTGCGGACCTCGGTCAGGACGTCCAAGCCCAATTCGAGGGCCAGCTCGTGGATCGGGCGCAGCAATGAGGTGTCCACGTCGTCAACGATCACCAACATGGCGTCGGCGCCCATGGCGCTCGAGGTGCGAACGTCTTCGAGGGTGGTGAGGAAGTCCTTGCGCAGCACGGGGATGCCGGCCGCGGCCCGGGCCCTCTGAAGATCTTCGGGCGATCCGCCGAAGCGGGGGCCGTCGGTCAGCACCGACAAGCACGCAGCGCCGCCGTCGCGGTACTGGCACGCCAGTTCGGCCGCGTCCGCGTCGGCTCGCAAGTCTCCCGCTGAGGGCGAGCGCCGCTTGACCTCGGCGATCACCGACAGGCCGTCGGCCAGCAGCGCCCTCTTGAACTCATGGCCGAGACTGCCGGGTGACGGGCGCAGCGGCGTTGACGCGCCCGCCTCCATGTCCTCAGCCCTCTCGGGAGACACTGCCACCACCGCGCCGATGCTAACCGGCAGGCCCGGTCCCAGCGCCGAGCGCCTCCGGGCACTGCTTGCGCGCCGAGGCGGCGATATGGTCTCGGACATCGACATAGAAATACGACACGCGCCCAGTTTCGGAGTAGCGAGGTGCAGGTTGAGCGGCGGCGAGCAGCTCAAGGTCGAGTCGGGGGCCATGATGGCCCACTCGATCGGGATGGCGCTCGAGGCCAAGAGCATCCAGTCGATCAAGTCCGGGGAGGGGTGGGTGTTCCACTTCACCGGGCCGGGCGACATCATGGTGCAGACCCGCAACCAGCAACAGCTCATCGCCTGGATCAACACCGAGATCGGCAGCCGCGAATAGCCCGCGCGAATAGCCCGCTGGGCGCGACCTCGCTACAGGTCCACGCCGGCGAGGTGCTCGAGCGTGTCGAGGTCGTTGACCTCGAGCCGTCCGGTGGCGTCTCCGCTGGTGTTGCCCCGCGGGTAGCTGAGAGTCCACAGGTCGTCGCCGATCACGACGCTGCCCACTTCAACTAGTACGTCTCCGTCCGTGCTCAGTACTCGCACGTGGCTCTCGGACTCGTCGCCCCAAGGGTCGCCGATGGTGGTGACCACCCGCAGGTGGCCGTTGTGTTCCGACAGCGAGAACTGGTTGTGGATCACGCCCAGGACCGCGCCGGAGGACTCGTAGTCAGCCTCGTCGCCGGAGATGTCGAAGCGGTGGAGGCTGGTGCGTCGCTGCCGCCAGGCGTCCTCCCAGGCGGCCTCGTCGTCGAACGCCTCGGACTCGACCCTGGCCAAGTACTCGGTGTGCAGGTAGTCGATCAGCGGGCCGCAGCCGCCGAAGCGCACCAGACCCGCGGTCAGCACCACGTCGTCCTCGCCGATATCGATGACCGAATCGCCGTCTTGGTCCGCCGTCGCGCCGCCGGTGTCGCCCTCGCCGACAGTGGTTGGTGTCGTGTCCGGCGGTGTCGGCTCTACGCGGTCGTCGCCTGCGCTGCAGGCGGCGGATGCCACCAGCACCGCGGCTGCGATAGCCAGCGTCTTCCTCTCGGGAACCCCCTCTGTGGCTTGCCGGTTTCCCCGCCCTTGCGAGGATCTTCACGTGCAGACCGGCTCGTAGCGGAGGCCCCGGTCCGACAGCCGGTTCAGAGCGACTTCGAGACCTTCGACTGTCTGGGTGCGGTTGCCGCCGGCGTCGTGCATCAGGATGATCGCCTCATCGGTGGCGCCCCGCATGATGCGGTCGGCGATGACCTGGGCTCCGGGCCTGCGCCAGTCGTTGGTGTCGACGGTCCACAGCACCAGGTCCAGCCCCAGGGCCGACGCCCATTCGCGGGTGAAGGCGTCGGTGGAGCCGTAGGGGGGCCGCAGACACGGAGTGGCGTGTTCGGCCAGGACGGCCTGGGTGCGGCCGATGGTGTCATCGAACGACGGATGGGGCAGTCCGGCGAGGTTCCCGTGGTTCCAGCTGTGGTTGGCGACGGTGTGGCCCTCGGCGACGATGCGCGCCACGAGGTCGGGGTGTCTCTCGGCCACGGAGCCCAGCACGAAGAACGTGGCCCGGGCTCCGTGGCGGGCCAGGATGTCGAGCACCTGCGGCGTGTAGGTGGTGTGCGGGCCGTCATCGAAGGTCAGATAGACCACGCCGCCGGCCCCGGTCGCGGCCGTCGTGGGCGCGGCGGTGGTGGTGGTGGGCGGTGAAGTGGTAGCGGGCGCGGCGGCCGTGGTGGGGGGCGGGGAAGAATCTGACCCGAGCGGCAACGCCTCCAGGGTCAGCTCGTAGTCAGCCGGCCCCGCGTGCGCGGAGACCACGGTCACCCGCCACGGGCCGGAAGCGGGCAGGGTGGCCTCCACCCGCTGGTGCCGTTCGATCGCCGCCGCGATCACCTCGTCGCCAAGCCGGATGTCGAGCCACAGGCCCACAGGCGCTCCGAGCGTCGCCGTGAACGCCTGCCCGGCCGCGGCCTGCAGCGTGTAGGTCTGACGCTGGCGAAAACCGATGGACCCCGACATTGTGGCGCTCACCGCCCCCTGATCGAAGCGGACATCGACATCGTGCAGCTCGGGACCCGGCAGTGGATATTCGTCGAGCGGCTCAGTCCCGATCACCCGAACCGAAGGCTCGGACCCGGCAAGGTCGATGGCCAGCGTCTTATGTTGGGTGATGACGGCGAACGACTCGTCTTCGGCCCGATCGAACAGCGACACCCGCACCTCTCCCTCGTTGACCACGATGGTGTCCATCACGACGCGGTCGCCGACCCCAACCGCCAGTAGAGCCGCCGCAGCCCCATCTTCGTTGATCACCGGAACGATCAGATGGAACACGCCAGTTCCCGCCGAGTTCTCCACGATGTGGGCGACCAGATCGTCGTCGCCGTCAGCATCCAGGTCGCCCGCGGCCACCCGGTTCTGCAGCGTGAAGACATCGGTCGACGCGCCACCATAGGACACTGTCGCCCGGCCGCCGGAGAGCTGGATGGTCTGACCGCTCGACTCGAAGGCGAGGCTCTCAAGATCCTCCCAGCCGATGCCGCCCGAAGGCCCCGTCACCTCCGTAGCAGTCGCTCCAGATGTCGTAGACGGATCCGACAAAACCGAGTCGCCGGCCTCTGACCGAGTCGTATCAGAGGAAGGAGTTTCGTTACTTGCTTCGGCCTCTGACGGCATCGCATCAGACGCCTCCGCTGACGCCGCATCGGACGACGCGCCGTCGTCGGCCTCCAACCGCGCCGAGGGCTCGTCGGCACACCCGCCAGCCACCAGCACCAACACGGCAAGGGCCGCCAGGCACCAGCGCCGTCGCTGGCCGTGGGGCCACCACCGGAAGGACCGAGGCGCCAACACCTGCGAGGCCTCGAGCTGTTGACGCCTCGCCACAACATCATCGTAGTCGTGAGGAGCTCGCGGCCCGGTCCCTTCGGCTACCCGGCGCGGCCACCGCGACCGGGATCGCGGTCTGGCAGCGAGAGTGGGTCTGGCTGCCCACCGCGACGAGGCTGGTTTCGACCTGCGGCGTCACCGCGCTGGGCGGGATCGACAGCGGCCCGGGCCGGGCAATGGCACTGGTCATACTGTCATACAGCTTCTTCACGTTCACACCTCTGCGGCAGCGGCTGCCGGTAACTCCTGTCACAGGGTGCCCGCGGGTCGTCTCTACCAGCGGCGCGCCGACAAGTTAGAGCGACGATCGTCGCAGGTCAACAGCTTGAGAGTGCCCGCCCTGAAGTCAGGTTCCTGCTGGTTCGCTGTCCGCGGACTCGTTGGTCGCGGGCTGGACGTCTGCGGGCTCGTCGTCTGCGGGTTCGTCGTCTGCGTTCCCGGCGCGCCGTGCCATCCAGCTTGTGATGAAGGCCTGGGCGGTGGCCGCTACGGGCAGGGCCAGGAATGCCCCGACGATTCCCAGCAGCGCGGTGCCCGCGATCACCGAGCCGAAGGCCAGCGCGACATGGATGTCCATGGTGTGGGCCGTGATCCGGGGTGAGAACAGGTAGTTCTCCACCTGCTGGTAGGCGATGATCACGATCAGGGTCCACAGCCCCGTCTTGGGGTCGTGAAACAGCGCCACCAGCACCGGCAGCACCCCCGCGATGTACGCGCCGACCGCGGGGATGAACTGCGACACGACGCCCACCCACATGGCGAGGGCCACCGGCGAGGGCACGTCGAGCAGCGCGAACGCGATCCAGTGCACGAGCGCCGACAGCACGGCCAGGATCGTGCGGGAGTACATGTAGCCGCCGGTCTTGTCCATGGCGAGATCCCAGATCTCGGTCACGATGGCGGCCCGGCGCTGGCCCAGCAGCGACGACACCGTCCGGCGCAGCTTGGGGCCCTCAGCCACCAGGTAGAACGTGAACAGGGCCACGGTGAACAGGTGGAACAGCAGGCTGACGGCGGTCGTTCCGACGTTGACCACATCGTCGGCGAAGCGGCCGGCCAAGTCTTGGAGCCCGCCGCCCTCCAGGAACTCGTCCTTGAGCGTGTCGAACTCCAGTTCGACACCGAACGTGTCGTCGAGCCAACCCCCGATGTCGTCGATGTAGCCGGGCGCCTTGTCGATGAGGTCGTTGACCTGGGAGGCGAGCGCGGTGCCCACCACCGCTGAGAACCCGGCGACCAGCAAAGTCACGACCGTGAACATGATGGCCGTGCCGATGCCTCGGCGGATGCCCCGGCGCTCCATGCGGTTGACGGCCGGCTCCAGCGCGAATGCGACGAACATCGACACCAGCAGCACGACCAGCAAGGTGCCGAGATCCCTCGCCACGCCCACGAGGTAGAAGGCGCCCATACCGCCGAGCCAGAACCACACGATGGCCCGCCTCACCCAGGCCGGCATGGCCCTGCCGTCGTCCATCGCCGCGACCCTAGCCACCGGCGCTCTTGGCCAGGGGGATCGCCAGGGGTCGCCGAGGGTTGGGGGTCGGGGCGGTCGCCGTTACACTCCGCGCTTCGCCTCGGGCCGTCCGAGGCGAGGATGAATCGACGTCCGCACAGGCCCTTATGGAATCCCCAGGGGGGACCGTGGGGGAACCGTGCGGCACAACCGAGTCGCCGCTCCGCCGGGCAAGCCCGAGCGGAGCGTTCGCGTGAGCGGCACTCACGCCGCAATGTCAGGACGAGGCCATGGCCACAAAGGCGATCGTGGGCACCAAGGTCGGCATGACCCAGGTGTGGGACGAGAACAACCGCGTCGTCGGCGTCACAGTCCTGCGCGTCTCGCCCTGCCGTGTCGTGCAGGTCAAGACCGACGAGAGCGACGGCTATAGCGCCATACAGGTCACTTACGGCATGGTCGATCCGTCCCGGCTCACCCGGCCCGAGGCCGGACACTTCCAGCGAGCCGGCGTAGACCCCGGGCGGTCCGTTCTGGAACTGCGCCTCGACGATGTGAGCGACTACGCCGTGGGCCAGCAGATCGGCGTCGACGTGCTCGACTCCGGCGAGAAGGTCGACGTGACCGCCGTGTCCAAGGGCAAGGGATTCACGGGCGTGATGAAGCGCCACGGCTTCAAGGGGCAGCCCGCCGGTCACGGCGCCCACAAAGTGCACCGCAAGCCCGGCGCGATCGGCCAGTGCGCCACCCCCTCGAGGGTGTTCAAGGGCAAGAAGCTGCCCGGCCGGGCCGGAGCCCAGCGGGTCACGACGCTCAACCTCGAGGTGGTCAAGGCCGACGCCGACGCCGAGGTACTGCTGGTCAAAGGCGCCGTCCCCGGCCCGAAGGGCGGAACCGTCGTCGTGCGCACCGCGGTGAAGGACGGCTGAGACGATGGGTCCGGTGAGGGTGGTGACGCCGAAGGGCAGGAAGGTCGGCGAGGTCGTCCTCGACGACTCGATCTTCGGCGTGGAGCCCCACATCGGCGTGATGCACCAGGTGGTGACCGCGCAACTTGCGGCCCGCAGGGCCGGCACCCACAGCACTAAGGGCCGGGCCGAGGTGGCTGGCGGCGGCGCCAAGCCGTGGCGCCAGAAGGGCACCGGACGAGCCCGCCATGGCTCGATCAGGTCCCCCCAATGGCGGGGCGGCGGCGCAGCCCACGGCCCCAAGCCCCGCGACTACCGCCAGCGCACCCCCAAGAAGATGAAGCGGCTGGCGCTCGTCTCAGCGCTGTCGGACCGGGCCCGCTCCGACAGCGTGATCGTGGTGGACCGGTGGCGTTTCGACGGGCCCCGCACCCGCGACGCCGTAGCCGCCCTCGACGCCATCGGAGCGACCGGAAAGGTCCTGGTGGTCTTGGGCGATGACGATTCCGACGCCCAGAAGAGCTTCCGCAACCTTCCGCCGGTGCACTGCCTGCACTACCGCGAGCTGAACACCTACGACGTGCTCAACAGCGACGTAGTGGTATTCACCTCCGACACCCTGCCCACCGGCCGCGGCACCGGCACCTCCGACGACGATGCCCCGGACGGCACTGGCACCCACGACGACGATGCCCCGGACGGCACTGGCAGCGACGGTGACCGCGATGCGTGACCACCGCGATGTGATCCTGCGCCCGGTCGTGTCGGAGAAGAGCTACAAGCTGCTAGCCGACAACGTCTACACGTTCATCGTCGCCCCGGAGGCCACCAAGCCCGAGATCCGGGCCGCAGTGGAGGCCATCTTCGACGTCTCGGTGGTGAGGGTCAACACGCTGCGCCGCAAGGGAAAGCGACGGCACAACCGCCGCAACAACACCTGGGGCCACAGGTCCGACACCAAACGCGCCCTGATCACGCTGGCCGCGGGCGACTCGATCGATCTCTTCGAGGCCTGACATGGCGATCCGCAAGCGCAAGCCCTCCAGCCCCGGCCGCCGATTCCAGACCGCGTCGGACTTCTCCGAGATCACCCGCTCACGGCCTGAGCGCAGCCTGCTCGTCAAGCAGTCGGGGACTGGCGGCCGCAACAATCTCGGGCGCAAGACGGCCCGCCACCGCGGCGGCGGCCACAAGCAGCGCTACCGCAAGATCGACTTCGTTCGCACCAAGGACAACGTCCCAGCGACCGTGTCCGCCATCGAGTACGACCCGAACCGCACCTGCCGCATCGCGCTGCTCCACTACCACGACGGGGAGAAGCGCTACATCCTGGCGCCCAAGGGCCTGGAGGTCGGCGACCGGCTCATGTCGGGCCCCCGGTCGGAGGTCCGACCCGGCAATGCCATGGCGCTGCGCTACATCCCGGTCGGCACCGTGGTGCACAACGTCGAGCTCAAGGCGGGCGGGGGCGGCCGCCTGGGCCGCAGCGCCGGAGCCAGCGTGCAGCTTGTGGCCAAGGAGGGTCGCTTCGCCACCCTTCGCCTGCCCAGCACGGAGATGAGGCGAGTGCCGATCGACTGCCGGGCCACGATCGGTGAGGTCGGCAACTCCGAGCACGAGCTGACCAAGATCGGGAAGGCGGGCCGCAACCGCTGGAAGGGGGTTCGCCCCCAGACGCGTGGCGTGGCCATGAACCCCGTGGACCACCCCCTCGGCGGCGGAGAGGGCAAGTCCTCGGGCGGCCGCCATCCCGTGTCGCCCTGGGGCAAGCCCGAGGGACGGACCCGGGCCCGCCGCAAGGACTCCGACAAGCTGATCGTTCGCCGCCGCCGCAGGCGCGGAACCCGGAGGTAGCACCATGCCCCGAAGCCTCAAGAAGGGTCCCTTCGTGGACGACCACCTGCTGCGCAAGATCGACGAGCTCAACGAGCGCAACGAGAAGAGGGTGGTCAAGACGTGGTCGCGCCGGTCCACCATCATCCCCGACATGGTCGGCCACACCCTCGCCGTGCACGACGGACGCAAGCACGTGCCGGTGTACATCACCGAGTCGATGGTGGGGCACAAGCTGGGCGAGTTCGCTCCCACCCGCACGTTCCGGTACCACGCCGGCCAGGAGCGGGGGGCGCGTCGCTGATGGCCGGCACCAAGACCAACGAGCGGCCCGGGACCAGGGCCCGGGCCTCCTACGTGCGCAGCTCGGCTTACAAGGCCCGCGAGGTTCTCGACCTCATCCGGGGCAAGGGCTGCGCTGAGGCGCAGGACATCCTGGCCTTCTCCGAGCGCGATGTGGCTCAGCCCATCAACAAGGTTCTGGACTCGGCGCTGGCCAATGCCGAGCACAACGACGGCCTCGACGCCGACGAGCTTTACGTGTCGGCCTGCTACGCCGACGAGGGCCCCACTCTCAAGCGCTGGCGGCCCCGGGCCCGGGGACGGGCCACCCGCATTCGCAAGCGGACGTGCCACATCACCGTGATCGTCAACCGCTACGACCCCGAGACCCTCGAGAAGGTGCGGGCCAGGCAGTCACAGCACGGCGTGGCGACCGCGGAGGCCCGCCGCCGCCGGGTGGCGCGATCGCGTGCCGCGGCCCGCGAGGAGGCCGCGGCGGCCGGCGAGGAAGCTCCGGAGGATGTGGAAGCGGACGTGGAAGCGCAGGCGGCGGCTGTGGTGCAGGCCACCGAGGCTGCTCTGGCCGACAGCGAGACCACCGAGCTCGGCGACGACGCGGCAGACCTCGGGGCCTCGGATGAGGCCGACAGCGACCTTGGTGCGTCCGACACGTCCGAGGAGGCTGACGCGGCCGGCGGCGCTGATGAGTCCGAGGAGGCTGACGGCGCCGGCACAGACGGTGCTGAAGAGTCCGACAAGGCTGACGGGAGCGGCTGATGGGTCAGAAGGTCAACCCCTACGGGTTCCGCTTGGGCGTGACGACCGAGTGGAAGAGCCGCTGGTTCGCCGACCGCAAGGAGTACGCGGACAACGTCATCGAGGACTGGAAGATCCGCGACTTCCTGATGACCGAGTTGCCCCATGCGGCCATCAGCCGTGTGGAGGTGGAGCGCACCCGCGACCGCCTGCGTGTCGACGTGCACACGGCCCGGCCAGGCATCGTGATCGGCCGGCGCGGAGCGGAGGCCGACCGGCTGCGAGCCGGCCTCACTGAGATCAGCGGCAACCCCCGCGTGCAGCTCAACATCCAGGAGATCAAGCAGCCCGAGCTTGACGCGGCTCTCATCGCCCAGGGCGTCGCCGACCAGCTCACCGGCCGCGTGGCCTTCCGCCGGGCCATGAAGCGGGCCGTGCAGAACGCCCAGCGAGCCGGCGCGCTCGGGATCCGAGTGCAGTGCTCGGGTCGGCTCGGGGGCTCTGAGATGGCCCGCACCGAGTGGTACCGCGAGGGTCGGGTGCCGCTTCACACCCTCCGGGCCGACGTGGACTACGGCTTCCGCGAGGCCCACACCACCTACGGCCGCATCGGTGTGAAGGTCTGGCTTTACAAGGGCGACATCCTGCCCTACAAGACGCTCTCGGAGGACAAGGCCTCGAAAGAGGCGGCCATGGCTGCGGGCGAGACATCGGGACCGGGGGCCCGGCCCCGCAAGATCGTGTCGTCGTCGGCGGCCCGGCGCCGCGAGTTCACCGACGAGATGGTCGACGAGGAACCGGCGCCGCTCATCGGCGAGGCCGACCCCGAATTCGAGAAGCTGCTCGATGAGGAGGCCGCCATCGAGGCCTCCACCCGCGAGCACCACGAGACGCCGCACTTCCGCCCGGGCGACGACTGAGAGGGCAGTGATGGGTAAGCAAGCGCAGCACATGCAGCAGGCACTGAGAGGGCAGCCGCCATGTTGATGCCGCGCAAGGTCCGCCACCGCAAGCACCACCGGGGCCGCACCAAGGGCGTCTCGAAGGGACGCACCGAGGTCGCCCACGGCGACTTCGGCATCCAGGCTCTCGAGCCTGGCTGGCTCACGTCCCGCCAGATCGAGGCAGCCCGTGTGGCCATGACCCGCCACATCAAGCGGGGCGGCAAGGTCTGGATCAACGTGTTCCCCGACAAGCCCGTCACCCAGAAGCCAGCCGAGACCAGGATGGGCTCGGGCAAGGGCAATCCCGAGCACTGGGTGGCGGTGGTACGACCCGGCCGGATCCTGTTCGAGCTGTCCTACCACGATGTGCACATCGCGCGGGGCGCCATCGACCGGGCCATCCAGAAGCTGCCCATGAAGGCGCGCTTTGTTGCCCGGGACGAGGGGTTCTAAATGGCTCGCGCCAAAGCTCTCGCCGATCTCGGCGACACCGACCTGATCGAGCGCTTGTCGGAGGCGAAGGAGGAGCTGTTCAACCTGCGCTTCCAATTTGCCACCGGCCAGCTGGACAACCCGGCGCGTCTCACGCAGGTGCGCCGCGACATCGCCCGCATGCTCACCGAACTGCGGGCCCGCGCGATCGCGGCCGCCGAGGCGGAGCTGGCCGCAACCGAGGGGAGATGACGATGGCCCAGGACTCAGAGCCGCGCCGCAACCGCCAACAGGTGAGCGAGGACGGTGTTCGCCGCAACCGTCGCAAGGTGCGGGAGGGCGTCGTGGTCTCCAACCGCATGGACAAGACGGCCATCGTCGAGGCGACCGAGCGGGTGCGTCACCCGCGCTACGACAAGACCGTGCAGCGCACGGCCCGCCTCGCCGTCCACGACGCCGACAACGAATTGGGCGTGGGCGACCTCGTGCGGGTGGCCGAGACCCGGCCGCTGTCCAAGACCAAGCGCTGGCGCCTCGTGGAGATCGTGGAGCGTGCCAAATGATCCAGCAGGAATCCCGGCTGCGCGTCGCCGACAACTCCGGCGCCAAGGAGGTGCTGTGCATCAAGGTGCTCGGCGGCTCCAAGCGGCGCTATGCCTCTGTGGGCGATGTGTTCGTGGCCACCGTCAAAGACGCGATCCCCGGCGCCCAGGTCCGCAAGGGCGACCTCGTCCGCTGCGTGGTCGTGCGCACCCGCAAGGAGAAGCGCCGCGGTGACGGCAGCTACATTCGCTTCGACGAGAACGCCGCAGTCTTGATCAACGATCAGGACCAGCCCCGGGGCACTCGCATCTTCGGGCCGGTGGGCCGCGAGCTTCGAGACAAGCAGTTCATGCGCATCGTGTCGCTGGCACCGGAGGTTCTCTAGATGGCCAGAGGCTCCAAGAGTTCCCGCCCGCCCCGTCGCTCCATGAAGATCGTCAAGGGCGATCGGGTCGTGGTGCTGTCCGGCAAGGACACCGGCGCTGAGGGCGCGGTCGAGCGGGTCATGCCGGCCGTGGGCAAGGTGATCGTCGAGGGCGTGAACGTGGCCAAGCGGCACCAGTCGCCCACCCGCAACGTGCAGCAGGGCGGCATCATCGACAAGGCCATGCCCATCGACGCGTCCAACGTCGCGCTGGTGAGCCCGACCGACGGCAAGCCCACCCGGGTGGGCTACCGGTTCACGCCCGAGGGCGCCAAGGTCCGCATCTGCCGTCGTACCGGAGCCGACCTGTGACCGCCGCCGCGGTCGGTGCCACTGGCTATCGGCCCCGCCTGCGCACCGCGTTCGACGACGAGATCAAGGCCGCCCTGGGCCAGCAGCTTGCTCTGCCCAACGTGATGATGGTGCCGATGCTCGACAAGATCGTGCTCAACATGGGCGTCGGCGAGGCCATAACCCAGGCGAAGCTGCTGGAGGGCGCGCTGGCCGACCTGGCTGTGATCTCGGGTCAGAAGCCGGTGATCACTCGGGCCAAGCGGTCCCTGGCCACTTTCAAGCTGCGCACCGGCATGGCCATCGGCTGCAAGGTCACGCTGCGAGGTGACCGCATGTACGAGTTCTTCGACCGGCTCATCACGCTGGCCATCCCTCGCATCCGCGACTTCCGCGGCCTGCCGCTGCGGTCCTTCGACGGCAGCGGCAACTACACGTTCGGCATCACCGAGCAGCTCATCTTCCCGGAGATCGACTACGACACGGTCGACGCCACCCGGGGGATGGACATCACGATCGTCACCACAGCCAAATCGGACAACGAGGGCCGGGCGCTTCTTGAGGCGTTCGGGTTCCCGTTCCGGCGAGAGGGGCAATGAGCGATGGCCAAGAAGGCTCTGAGGGAGAAGCAGCGCCGCACCCCCAAGTTCAAGGTGCGGGCGTACACGCGGTGCCGTGTCTGCGGCCGGCCGCGCTCCGTGTACAGGAAGTTCAGCCTGTGCCGCATCTGCCTGCGCGACCTGGCCCACGCCGGCGAGCTGCCCGGCGTGAAGAAGGCGAGCTGGTGACGGATACGGCTGGCGAGGTGACACAGACATGACGATGACAGATCCGATCGCAGACATGCTGACCCGCATCCGCAACGCCAATGTGGCCATGCACGACGAGGTCTCCATGCCGTCGTCGAAGCGCAAGCTGGCCCTGGCCGAGGTGCTGCGGCGTGAGGGCTACATCGCGTCCTACGCCGAGAAGGACAACGCGTCCCGGCCGGGCAGGATGCTCACCATCGAGATGAAGTACTCGCCCGAGCGCGACCGCGTCATCCGCGGGCTGCGGCGCATCTCCAAGCCCGGGCTGCGCGTCTACCGGAAGCGAGACGAGATCCCGCGGGTTCAGGGCGGGCTCGGAGTGGCCGTGGTGTCCACCAACAAGGGCCTGATGAGCGACCGAGAGGCGAGGAGGAAGCGCATGGGCGGCGAGATCCTCTGCTACGTGTGGTGAGGGGCCAACAATGGCTGGAGTGGGCAGTGACCTGCCAGTGGAAGTGAGGAACCGGCGATGAGTCGCGTGGGAAGCGCCCCGATCACCGTCCCCAGCGGCGTGGACGTGGCCGTCGAGGGCCGCACAGTTGTGGTGACGGGAGCCAAGGGCACGCTGCGCCGGGATCTTCCCGGCCAGATCAGCGTGCGCGCGGCCGACGGCACCCTGCTCGTCGAGCGCCCCGACGACACCGCCCAGAACAGGTCGCTGCATGGGCTCACCCGGACGCTGGTGCAGAACATGGTCACCGGTGTGAGCCAGGGGTTCACCAAGGAGCTACGCATCCAGGGAGTGGGCTACAGGGTCAACGAGTCGACCCCCACCTCGCTGGAGCTGTCCCTGGGCTTCAGCCACACCGTGAAGATCGATGCGCCCTCGGGTGTGGAGTTCGAGGTCCCCCAACGCACCCAGATCTTTGTCAAGGGCATCGACAAACAGCTCGTCGGCCAGGTGGCGGCCGACATCAGGAAATGGCGCCCGCCCGAGCCCTACAAGGGCAAGGGCATCCGCTACGCCGACGAGCGGGTCAAGCGCAAGGCCGGGAAGGCAGCGAAGTAGCCATGGTTGATCAGGCCAGAAGGCGCCGGGAGGGACGCATCCGCCGTCACCGGCGCGTCCGCAAGAAGGTGCAGGGCACGGCTCAGCGGCCGCGGCTGTCGGTGTTCCGGTCGAGTCGTCACATCTCGGCCCAGCTCATCGATGACATCGAGGGCATCACGCTGTTGTCGGCTTCCACGCTGGAGGCCGACCTTCGTTCCGCTCCGGGAGGCAACGTGGCCGCGGCCCGCACGGTGGGGACGCTGATCGCGCAACGGGCTGCGGGCACGGGTATCACCGCCGCGGTGTTCGATCGGGGCGGTTACAAGTACCACGGCAGGGTGGCCGAGCTCGCCAACGCCGCCCGGTCGGCAGGATTGGAGTTCTGATGACCGGCCGAGCCGCCCCCCAGCCAGGATTGGAGTTCTGATGACCGAGGAGCGCACGGGCGGCCCGCCGCTGCGGGAGTCGCGCGTGATCAACATCAACCGGGTGGCCAAGGTGGTCAAGGGCGGACGCCGTTTCTCCTTCACTGCCCTGGTGGTGATCGGCGACGGTGCGGGCCGGGTCGGCCTCGGCTACGGGAAGGCCAAGGAGGTGCCCCTGGCCATACAGAAGGGCACCGAGGAGGCCAGGCGCAACGTCTTCGAGGTGGCGATGGCGGGCAGCACGATCATGCATCCGGTGATCGGCACGACCGGAGCCGGGCGGGTGCTGCTCAAGCCGGCCGCCCCCGGTACGGGCGTGATCGCGGGCGGCGCGGCTCGGGCCATCCTCGAGGAGGCGGGCATAGGCGACGTGCTGTGCAAGTCGCTCGGCTCGGCCAACCACATCAACGTCGCGAGGGCCACCATAAGCGGACTGCAGTCGCTGCGCCGTCCCGACGAGGTGGCCCGACTGCGGGGCCTGAACCCTGAGGACTTCCTGCCCAAGGGCCTGTGGGACGCCTACCAGACCACACGCATGGACCGGGCCGCCGCGGCCCAGCGCGCTGACGGGGCGGAGGACCAGTGATGGCTCTTCGGGTGACCCAGGTCCGCTCCGCCATCGGCTCGAAGCCCAAGCAGCGCGGTACGCTGCGAGCGCTCGGCTTGGGACGGATCGGCAGGAGCAACACCCTGCCCGACCGCCCTGAGATTCGCGGCATGATCCAACGGGTTCCCCACTTGGTCTCCGTCGAGGAGGTGGACGGATGACAGAGCAGACGAAACTGCACGACCTGCGAGCCGCTCCCGGCTCGCGCAAGAGGTCCAAGCGGGTGGCGCGGGGCATCGCCGGGCGCGGCGGCAAGACCGCGGGCCGCGGCATGAAGGGCCAGAAGGCCCGCAGCAAGGTGCCTGTCGGCTTCGAGGGCGGCCAGATGCCGCTGGTTCGCCGCGTCCCCAAGTGGCGAGGCTTCACCAACCCGTTCCGGGTGGAGTACCAGCCCGTCAACCTCGACACCATCGAGGCCACCGGCCTCGACGAGATCTCGCCGGAGACCCTGCGGGAGCGGGGCCTGGTCGGCAAGAAGGCGCTCGTGAAGGTGCTGGGCCGGGGCGAGTTGCACCGGGCGGTGCGAGTGAAGGCCCACGCGGTGTCGGCCGCCGCGGCCGAGGCCATCGCCGCGGCCGGCGGCAGCGTCGAGATCATCCCGAAGCCGTGGGGCGACCGGCGCCCACCCCACGGCAGCTACAACCAGCACACCAACCGCTGATCGCTCAGAGGCCGAGCGGATAGGAGCAAACCATGAGGATCTTCGCGAGGCACCGAGCGAGGCCGTGGCCCGAGCGGCCCGTGAGCGCAGCGAACAAGAGCGGGAATCAACATGCCTCACCGCGAGGCGTTGACACCTATTCGCGGGGCCTCTAAGTCGTGAGGATGGCCGCACACCAGGAGACGAGCACCGGGAGGCGACCGTGCTGACCCGCGTGCTCAACATGTTCCGCATCCCGGATCTGCGCAACAAGATCCTCTTCACGCTGTTCATCCTCGGCGTCTACCGCCTCGGCGCTTTCATACCCGCGCCCTACGTCGACACCGACGCGGTCCAGTTGCTGCGGGACCAGGCCAACACGTCGGGCGGGATCCTCGGGTTCGTGCAGCTCTTCTCGGGCGGCGCACTCACGCAGTTCGCCATATTCGCGCTGGGGATCATGCCCTACATCACCGCGTCGATCATCATGCAGATCCTGGGGGTGGTGATCCCCCGCATCGAGCAGTGGCAGCAGCAGGGCGCGGTGGGCCAGCGCAAGATCACCCAGTGGACGCGCTACCTCACCGTCGGAATCGCCCTGCTGCAGTCGACCAGCTTTGCGTTCCTGTTCCACAGTGGCGCCCTCGTGGGTGGGATCGACCTGCTGCCCAACTTCAGCGTCTGGGCCGTGTTCGTGGTGGTTCTCACGCTCACCACCGGCACCGCCCTGCTCATGTGGATGGGGGAGTTGATCACCCAGCGCGGCATCGGAAACGGCATGTCGCTGCTGATCTTCACCAGCGTGGTGTCGACGCTGCCGGCCCAGCTCACCACGGTCAACGCCAACAACGGGACCGACGCCCTGATCGGCTTCATCGCGGTGGCGGTGATCCTGCTGGTGTGCATCGTCTTCGTGGAGCAGGGCCAGCGTCGCATCCCGGTGCAGTTCGCCAAGCGGGTGGTGGGTCGGCGCATGTACGGCGGTCAGAGCACCTACATACCGCTCAAGGTCAACCAGTCAGGCGTGATCCCCATCATCTTCGCCAGTTCCGTGCTGTACCTGCCCACGCTGATCGGAGCGGCCATGCCCGACGGCGGCATCAGCGGGAGCATCCAGGACTTCGTCAACGACCACCTCACATATCCGACCAGCCCCGTCTACCTGTTCTTCTTCGGTCTGATGATCATCGGGTTCGCGTACTTCTACACGGCCATCACCTTCGACCCGGTCAAGCAGGCCGACACCATCCGCAAGCAGGGCGGGTTCATCCCCGGCATCCGCCCCGGGGTCCAGACCGAGCGCTACCTGGCGAAGATCCTCTCGCGCATCACCCTGCCAGGGTCGCTGTTCATCGCCCTCGTGGCCCTCGTGCCCTCCATCCTCTACGCGGTGTTCCTCGGCGGCGACCTGGGTGCGGGCCAGGGCGGCGGCGCCAGCGGTCTCCTCTACGGCGGCATCTCGCTGCTCATCGCCACTGGCGTGGCCCTCGAGACCATGAAGCAGATCGACAGCCAGCTGATGATGAGGAATTACGAAGGTTTCTTGAAGTGACCAGCAACCACGCAGGGGCTTCCTGAAGTAGATGGCCCCTCTGCGTATGGTGATCCTGGGTCGGCAGGGCTCGGGCAAGGGCACGCAATCGGAGCGCCTCACCGAGGCGTACGGGTGCGTGCATCTGTCCACCGGCGACGTGCTGCGGGCCGCGGCGGCCGCAGGCACCGATCTGGGCCGCCAGGCCAAGGCCGTTATGGACTCGGGCGGGCTGGTGGGCGACGACATCATGAACGGGATCGTGCACGACCGGCTGGCCCGCGACGACATTGCCTCGGCCGGTGTGCTGCTCGACGGCTACCCGCGCACCAGCGAGCAGGCTGACGCGCTGGAGGCCATCCTCGATGATGTGGGCCATCGCCTCGACGTGGCCGTGAACATAGACGTGCCCATATCCGACGTCACGGCCCGGATGCTGGCCAGAGGCCGCTCCGACGACACCCTCGAGGCGATCCAGCGCCGGCTGGAGCTGTACGAGGAGCAGACCGCACCGCTGCGCGACTGGTTCGAGGCCCGCGGGCTCCTTGCCACCGTGGACGGGGTCGGCCCGCCCGACGAGGTGTTCGAGCGCGTGGCGGCGGCCGTGGAACGCAGCCGTGGCTGACTCCGCCTCCGGCACGGCTGTATCGACCCGGCTGGTTTCCCGCTCTTGTTCGCTGCGCTCACGGGCCGCTCGGGCCACGGCCTCGCTCAACGCTGTGCGAGACTCTTCGTGAACTGCGGCCTATCCACTCGGCCTCTGGGGGGTTGGATGACCGACCGGTCGCAGGTAGCGTTGCACTTCGGCCTCGGGCCGGTGCCGACGCGCGCCGACCGGGGCTCATCTCGCAGGAGGACAGGCACTGCCGAAACCGAAAGAGGACGCAATCGTATTGGAGGGAACCGTCACGGAGTCCCTCCCCAACGCGATGTTCCGCGTGGAACTCGAGAACGGCCACTACGTGCTGGCCCACATCTCGGGCAAGATGCGGATGCACTACATCCGGATACTTCCCGGGGACCGCGTCCAGGTCGAGGTGACGCCGTACGACCTCCAGCGGGGCCGAATCACCTATCGCTACAAGTGAGCATTAACCACCCATGAAGGTCCGACCCAGCGTCAAGAAGATCTGCGACCGCTGCAAAGTAATACGTCGGCGCGGGCGCGTCATGGTGATCTGCGACAACGCCCGCCACAAGCAGAGGCAAGGCTGAGATGGCCCGCGTCCCCGCAGCAGACAGGCACCGCTGATGGCCCGCATATCCGGCGTCGACATCCCTCGCGAGAAGCGGGTGGAGATCTCCCTGACATACATCTACGGGATCGGCCGCAGCACCGCCCATCTGATCTGCGAGGCGGCTGAGATCCATCCCGACACCCGGGTTCGCAACCTCACCGACGAGGAGGTGGCGAGGCTGCGGGGCTACATCGACGCCAACGTGCGAGTGGAGGGCGACCTGCGGCGCGAGGTGTCCCAGGACATCAAGCGGAAGATGGAGATCGGCTGCTACCAGGGCCTTCGCCACCGTCGCGGGCTTCCGGTGCGGGGTCAGCGGACCCATACCAATGCCCGCACCCGCAAGGGACCGAAGCGCACCGTGGCCGGCAAGAAGAAGGTCAAGAAGTAGGCATGCAAGAAGCAGGCGCGCAGCCAACAAGCATGGCAGCCAAGAAGTAGGCGACTGGCGGTCATGGCAAAACCATCCTCGGACAGAAAGCGCACACGCAAGCGCGAACGCAAGAACGTGACGCACGGCGTGGCCCACATCAAGAGTTCGTTCAACAACACGGTCATCACCATCACCGACCTTCAGGGCAACGTGATCTCGTGGGCCTCCGCGGGCAATGTCGGCTTCAAGGGCTCCCGCAAGTCCACGCCCTTTGCTGCGCAGATGGCGGCCGAGCAGGCTGCTCGCAAGGCGATGGAGCACGGCCTGCGCAAGGTCGATGTGCAGGTCAAGGGGCCCGGCTCGGGACGCGAGACTGCCATCCGCTCGCTCCAGAACATCGGCATCGACGTGACCGGCATCACCGACGTCACGCCGGTGCCCCACAACGGCTGCCGCCAACCCAAGCGCAGAAGGGTCTGACATGTCGCGCTACACAGGACCCAAGGCGCGGGTGTCGCGCCGGCTCAACACCAACATCTGGGGCACCAAGGGCGAGGCGATCGCTCTCGACCGGCGGCCCTACCCGCCCGGCGAGCGGGGCCGCTCGCGGCGGCGCAGCACCGCGTCCGAGTTCCTGGTGCAGATGCAGGAGAAGCAGAAGGCTCGCCACACCTACGGGCTGACCGAGCGCCAGTTCCGCAACCTGTTCGCGGAGGCCAGCCGCCGTCAGGGCGTCACCGGCGAGAACATGCTGCGGTTCCTGGAGCTGCGCCTCGACAACTTCGTCTACCGCATGGGCTGGGGCGCCACCCGTCCCCAGGCCCGCCAGCTGGTCAACCACGGCCATGTCAACGTGAACGGCTCTCGAGTGACGATCGCCAGCTACCGGCTGCGCAAGGGTGACGCCATCGAGCTGCGGGCCAAGATCCGCGGCTCGGCCACGATCCAGTGGAACGTGGATGTGCTCGACCGCAACCCGCCCGCATGGATCGACCGCGGCGAGGACAACTTCACCGCCTCGGTGCGCGAGTTGCCCATCCGCGAGCAGATCGACGTGCCGATCCGTGAGCAGCTCATCGTCGAGCTGTACTCCAAGTAGCCCGAGCCGTAGCCCGAGCCCTGACCGACGCAGGATAGTCGAGGAGACCCATGCTTGTAATGCAGCGCCCGACCGTCGAGGTCCTCGAGTCGACCGACGGCAATCACCAGCAATTTGCCATCGGCCCCCTCGAGCCGGGCTTCGGCCATACGATCGGGAACTCGCTGCGGCGCACGCTGCTGTCGTCGATCCCCGGAGCGGCCGTCAGCCAGGTCCGCTTCGACAGCGCCCTGCACGAGTTCGCCACCATCGGTGGCGTGGCCGAGGATGTCACCGACATAATCTTGAACCTCAAGGACTTGGTGCTCGTGGTGCTGTGCGAGGAGCCGGTGACGCTGCGGCTCGACGTGCGCGGTCCGGCAGACGTCAATGCGGGCGACATCCAGCGCCATCCCGATGTCGAGATCCTCAACCCGGAGGCTCCGATCGCCACGCTCAACCAGTCCGGCCGGCTGGCTGTCGACATCACCGTGGCCCGGGGCCGCGGCTACGTGTCCGCCGAGGAGAACAAGGAGCTGACAGCAGCCATCGGGGTGATACCGGTCGATTCGATCTACTCACCGGTGCGGCGCGTCGCGTTCAACGTGGAGACCACCCGGGTAGAGCAGTCCACCGACTACGACCTGCTGGTGCTCGAGGTGGAGACCGACGGATCGATCACACCGACCGATGCGCTGGCCTCCGCTGGCGCCACGCTGAGGAGCCTCATCCAGCTCGTCGAGGAGATGAGCGACGAGCCGCAGGGCCTGGAACTGGGCGAGATCATGTCCGCGACCCAGCCCGACGCCGAGGCAGAGCTCATGGTGGACGATCTCGAGCTCACGGAGCGTCCCCGCAACTGCCTCAAGCGGGCCCAGGTCAACACGCTCAACGAGCTACTGGAACGGACTCCCGAGGATCTGCTGGCCATCACGAACTTCGGCGAGAAGAGCCTCGACGAGGTGGTCGCCAAGCTCGACGAGCGAGGCCTCTCGCTGCGAGGTGGGGGCTGATATGCCGGCCCGTCCCCGCAAGGGCCGTCGTTTCGGGGGCAGCAGCCGCCATCAGAAGCTGATGATGGCGAACCTTGTGGCGTCGCTGATCGCGGCGGAGGGCATCACCACCACCGAGGCCAAGGCCAAGGCAGTGCGCCCCATCGCCGAGAAGATGATCACCAAGGCCCGTCGGGGTGGGATGCACAACCATCGGCAGGTGGTGAAGTTCCTCGGTGACCGGGAGATGGCCTCGAAGCTCTTCGACGAGATCGGCCCTCGCTATGTCGATCGTCCCGGCGGCTACACCCGCATCGTGAAGCTCGGGTCTCGCCACGGCGACAACGCCCCCATGGCGCGCATCGAACTGGTCTGATTGTCCGGGGGACATAGTCCGGTCGGGGTCGTCCGAATGCGGATGACCGTCTCGTATAACGGCTCCGATTTCCACGGATTCGCCCGCAACGAGGGGGTGCCCACGGTGGCAGGGACGCTGGCCGACGCCTTGATCAGCGTGCTGGGCCATCCCGTCGACCTTGAGTGCGCGGGACGGACCGACCGCGGAGTGCATGCCCGAGCTCAGGTGGTCTCCTTCGACGCTGATATGGAGCGGGCCGATCCGGTTCGGCTGGTGCGGGCCCTCAACCGCATGTGCGGCCCGCACATCTCGGTGTCGAGGGCCAGCGTCGCGCCGGCTGACTTCGACGCCCGGCATTCGTGCACGGGCCGCGTCTACCGGTATCGGGTGCTCAACTCTGTAGTCCCCAATCCGCTGGCGGCCGGCCTGTGCTGGCATGTCGAGCATCCCTTGGACCTCCGTGCCATGCGGACCGCCGCGGACCGCCTGCTCGGAGACCACGACTTCAGCTCGTTCTGTCGCCGCAACGCCTCGCATCCCGACCAGTCGATGGTGCGTACCGTGCGGCGGGCTGTGTGGTGGCTCGAGGGTGACATCGCCGTGTTCGAGATCGAGGCCAGCTCGTTCTGCCACCAGATGGTGCGCTCTCTGGTGGCCCTGCTGGTGTCGGTGGGCCTGGGCCGGCACAAACCCTCCGACGTCGGCACGATCATCGCGGCCGGCGACCGCAGCGCCGCGCCTTCTCCGGCGCCCCCTCACGGCCTGGTGCTCTGGGCCGCCCTCTACGACCGGACCGTAGAGGCGCCCGAGTTCTCCTAAGAACGTGCGCGGATAGGTGGTGAGCGCTCGCGGTGATGAGTTGTGTTTCCCGCTCTTGTTCGCTGCGCTCACGGGCCGCTCGGGCCACGGCCTCGCTCACCGCCTGCTGATTTCGTACATGAACTGCTGCCTATCCGCTCGGCCTCTAAGGGGCAGCGCGGGATTGTGGTTTGCCGGGCTCGGCCCTAGCCTGAGGAGCCGGTCTGTGCGAGGGCCCGGACTGATGGCGCGGGCCCCAGCCGAACGACGAACCGACGGGAACGAATGTGGCGACCTACAGCCCCAAAGCCTCTGAGATCGAGCGCAGCTGGCACCTCGTCGACGCCGAGGGCATGGTGCTCGGACGGCTCGCCACCGAAGTGGCGACGCTGCTTCGGGGCAAGCACAAGCCCACCTTCGCCCCCCACATCGACACCGGTGACCATGTGGTCATCGTCAACGCCGACAAGATCGTGCTGACCTCGGGCAAATCCGACTCGAAGATCGTGTACAGACACTCCGGATACCCCGGGGGTCTGCGCAGCGAGACTTATGGCTCCAAGATGGCCCGCCGCCCCGATCAGGCCGTGCGCGACACGATCCGCGGCATGCTGCCCAAGACGAGGCTGGGCCGGGCTCAGATCCGTAAACTGAAGGTCTACGCTGGCCCCACCCATCCCCACGCCGCCCAGAAGCCCCAGCCCTACGCCATCGAGCGCGCTCGGGCCCCGATTAGGTGATGGGGACATCTACGTGATGGAAAGATCGAGGTGATCTGACGATGAGTCCTCCACTCGTGCAAGCAACCGGACGCCGCAAGCGGTCCGTGGCCCGCGTCCGCCTCCGGACCGGAGCCGGGACGATCACTGTCAACGGCCGCACCGTCGCGGACTACTTCCCGTCGCGGACCCACCAGATGCAGATACTCGAACCGTTGACGGCCACCGCCACCGAGGGCCGCTACGACGTGGACGCCACCATCCACGGCGGCGGGTCCAGCGGTCAGGCTGGCGCGCTGTGCCTGGGAATCTCCAGAGGACTTGTCGAGGTGGAGCCCGAATTGCGGGACACGCTCAAGAAGGGCGGATACCTGACCCGCGACCCGCGCAAGAAGGAATCGAAGAAGTACGGCCTCAAGAAGGCTCGCAAGGCACCCCAGTACAGCAAGCGCTAAGAGGCCGAGCGGGCAGGCCGCGGCCGGCAACCCGTGACGGCATGACCTTGTCGTTCGGTACCGACGGGGTGCGCGGCGATGCCCGCAGCGAGCTGACTCCAGAGTTCGTCGCCGCGTTGGGACGGGCCGCCGCCGAGGTGTTGGGCGCAGACCGGTTGGCGGTGGGGCGGGATCCCAGGATCTCGGGTCCAGCTCTCGTCGAGGCCCTGTGCCGGGGCGTGCGGCGCGCCGGAGGCGCACCCGTCGACCTGGGCGTGGCCCCCACACCAGCAGTGGCCCGCTGGTGCGAGGACGAGCACGTCGCGGGGGCGGTGGTGTCGGCGTCGCACAACCCTTGGCACGACAACGGGGTGAAGCTGTTCGCGCCCGGAGGCCGCAAGCTGAGCGATGAGGCCCAGCACGAGATAGAGCGGCGCCTCGGCGAGCTGCTCGACGGCTTTCATTGCGCGGCTGCGGCGGGCGCCGGAGAAGACCTCGACCCGGCCGAGCTCCGAAGCGCCCCGCCCGGCGATGGTGCAGGGCCCGTACACGACGCGGGGGTGCTTGGGCGGGTTGGTACACCAGACGACGCCGCGGCGGACCTGGCCCGCCGCCGCCACATCCGGGCCGTGGCCGCGAGCCTCGAGGGACGCGACTTGGCGGGGCTGCGCATTGTGGTCGACGCGGCCAATGGAGCTGCCTACCGTTCCGCTCCCGAGTGCCTGCGCAGCCTGGGCGCCGGGGTGGAGACGATTCACGCCGCGCCTGACGGCTACAACATCAACGATGGTTGCGGATCGCTGAATCCTGAGAGCCTGCAGGCCGCGGTGGTTTCGTCCGGCGCTGACGCTGGCCTCGCCTTCGACGGAGACGCCGACCGGGTGCTGGCCGTCGATGGCATCGGCACACTCGTCGACGGGGACCAGATCCTCGCCGTGTGCGCCATCGACCGCTTTCAGCGAAAGCAGCTCACTGGGGACGCGGTGGTGGTCACCGTCATGGCCAACCTCGGTCTTCGCCAGGCTATGGCCGGGCGCGGCATCGGTGTGGTCGAGACCCCGGTGGGCGACCGCCACGTGCTCGGCGCGCTGGAGGAGCGAGGCCTGGTGCTGGGCGGCGAGCAGTCGGGCCATCTGATCTACCGCGACCTGGCGACGACCGGCGACGGGCTGCTCACCGCGGTGCATCTGCTGGATGCGGTGAAGCGCTCCGGAAGCAGCCTGCGCGATCTCGCCGCTGAGTCGATGACCCGGCTGCCGCAGGTGCTCGTAGGCGTGCCCATGCCCGCCTCGGCGCGACCCGTTGACCTCGACGCGGCCCTCGGTGCGATCGCGGCTGCGGCTGCGGCCCGCCTCGGGGACTCCGGTCGGGTGCTTGTGCGCCCGTCGGGCACCGAGCCGCTAGTCCGCGTGATGGTGGAGGCCACTGACCTCGAGACGGCCCAAGCCGAGGCCGATCAGCTCTCAGCCAACGTCGCGGAGGCGTTGTCGTGCCGGTAGTGCCGACCGTCCCCCATCGGGGCGAGAGCGGGTGCCGTCCTTCTGCCTCGCGAGCGTCCAACGGTCTGGCGGGCCGAACTTCTGTCAGTTTTCCACCATATGGGTGCAAGAGCCGCCTGAAGTTCGTTACCGGGGCGCGGGCCTGACATGTGCGGGATCATCGCCATCGTGCGTCGCCCCGCGACGCGGCCGGTCCCCGACGCCGTCGACGTAACCGGCATGGTCGAGGCAGCCGCGGCCGCACTCGCTGACGCCGCTGCGGGGGATCTGGAGGGCCTGGCCCCGCAGCTGGGGGCCGCCGCCGATCACCTGCAGGAGGCCAATGGCCTGCTTCGAGGGGTGCCCGGGCTCCGTCTCATGCTGGAGTCACCGGTGACGGTCGACGCTCTCAAGAGCCTCATCGAGGCCGCTACGACGTTGGTGGCGACCATCGAGGCTCGGCTCGACGCCGACACATCGCTCGACCCGGCCGAACTGGAGCACCTCAACGAGCAGCTGGTGCGGGTGCGCGACGGCCTGTGGGCTGTCGGGCGGGATCGGCTGCGGGCCGGACGGGCCGTCTCGGACCTGCTCGCGGGGGTCGGGCTGAGTGCCCGATCGGCATCGCCTGCCGCGGTCGAGGCGTACCTGTCGGTCCATCAGGCGCTCTCCGCACTGGACCGGCTCGAGGTCCGCGGCCGTGACTCGGCCGGGCTGCACCTGCTGATCAGTGGCCACAGGCTCGACCTCGGCGACCGGGCCGTCGCCGACGCCCTCAAGCGCCGGGGCGGTGACGAGTCGTTCGGCTCGGGTTCGGTGCGTCTCGTCGACGGTGTGCTCAGCATCGTCCACAAGACCGCGGCTGAGATAGGCGAGCTGGGCGACAACACCGCAGCACTCCGAGCCGCCGTCGCCTGCGACGAGCTTCTGGCTGCGGCTCTGGCCTCCGACGAGGCCCGCGTGCTCGTGTTGGGCCACACCCGCTGGGCCTCGGTCGGCATCATCTCCGAGGCGAACGCCCATCCGCTCAACAGCGAGCTGATCGGCGAGCACGCCCCGTATGTGGTCGGGGCCACGAACGGAGACGTCGACAACTACGCCGAGCTGCTCGACGCGGCCGGCGCGCGGGTGCCGCCCGCGGTCACCACCGACTCCAAGACGGTCCCCGTCCTGATGGGCCGCGGCATGGCCCAGGGTCTGACCTCCGGCGAAGCGTTTCGGCGCACGGTCGCGGAGTGCGAGGGCTCGGTGGCCGTGGCCGTCAGCACGGCAAGCTCGCCTGACCGTCTGCAGTTAGCGCTGCGGGGCAGTGGCCAGGCCCTGTACGTCGGGTTGGCAGACGACGCGTTCATCGTGGCCAGCGAGCCCTATGGCGTGGTGGAGGAGACGTCTCGCTATCTGCGCATGGACGGCGAGTCTGTGGGCAATATCGACAATCCCAGCGCCAGCCGGGGCCAGATCATCGAACTCGACGCAGGCCGGGCCGGCCTGATCGAGGGCGTGGCCCGGCATTCCTACGACGGCACCAGCCAGCCGGTGGCGTCTGAGGAGATCGCGGTTGCGTCCATAACCACCCGCGACATCGACCGCGGCGAGCACAGCCACTACCTCATCAAGGAGATCAGCGAGGCGCCGGCGTCGTTCCACAAGACGCTGCGGGGCAGGATCATCGATGCTCCCGGCGGTCTCGGCCTGGCGATCGGCTCGGAGGCGCTGCCCGATGACCTCCGATCGCGTCTGCGGGATGGGTCGGTGTCCAAGGTGCTCGCCATCGGCCAGGGCACCGCCGAGGTTGCGGGGGAGAGCTTCGCGCTGTGCGTGCGGACCCTGCTGGCCGACGCTGGGTGTGACGGCGCGCTAGACGTGGCGGCGCTTCACGCGACGGAGCTGTCGGCCTTCCATTTGCGGGCCGACATGTCCGACACGCTGGTGGTGGCGATCTCACAGTCAGGCACCACCACCGACACCAACCGCACCGTTGAGCTGGTGCGGGCCAGAGGCGGGTCGGTGGTGGCCGTCGTCAACCGCCGCAACAGCGACCTCGTCGACCGGGCCGACGGCGTGCTCTACACCTCCGACGGCCGCGACGTGGAGATGAGCGTGGCCTCCACCAAGGCCTTCTACTCCCAGGTGGCAGCCGGTTGCCTGCTGGCCGCGGCCGTCACCGCCGAAGTGGCCGGCGATCGGGGGGCAGCCTCGCGGCGCAGCCTCCTCGAGGCGCTTCGGGCCATGCCGTCAGTGCTGGAGACGGTCTTGGGGCGGCGCGCCGCCATAGGCGAAGCGGCCCGGAGTCTGGCCCTGAGCCGGCGCCACTGGGCGGTGGTGGGCAATGGGCCCAACCAGGTGGCGGCCCGCGAGGTGCGCATCAAGCTGTCGGAACTGTGCTACATGTCGATCTCCAGCGACATCACCGAGGACAAGAAGCACATCGACCTGTCGGCTGAACCGTTGGTGCTGGTGTGCGCAGCGGGACTCTCGGGATCGGTGGCCGACGATGTGGCCAAGGAGGTGGCTATCTTCGGCGCCCATCGGGCCGCTGCGGTGGTGGTGGCCGACGACGGCGACGCCCGCTTCGACGGTGCGTCCGCCGTGCTGGGGGTGCCCGCGGTCGATCCGCGCCTCGCCTTCCTGCCCGCGACGATGGTGGGCCACCTCTTCGGCTACGAGGCAGCCCTGGCCATCGACGCCGGAGCTCGGCCCCTGCGGGAGGCCCGATCCGCAATCGAAGTGGCCGCGGCCCGCTCCGACACCACCGCGGACGAGGTTCTGCGCCTGGCTCTTCCGACGGTGGAGCGCAGCGCGGCTGCGTTCTCGGCCGGCCTGCGCCGTGGCCACTACGACGGCCACCTGGAGGCTTCCACCGCGGTGCGCATCACCACGCTTCTGCGCTACGCGGTGGGGCTGGTGCCGCTCGACGGCTACGAGCTGGAGCTGGGCCGGGTCGGCACCCCTGAGGCGGTGGTCGACGACCTTGAGGCCGCGCTAGGCGTCGGGATCGACGAGCTGACCCGCCCGATCGACGCGATCCGCCATCAGGCCAAGACCGTGACGGTCGGCATCTCCCGCTCGGACCAGACCCTGCTGGAGGCGCCTCTCACGCAGGCCGTGCTAGCCGCGGGCGCGCCCAGGGATCGCCTGTCCTACTCGACGCTTCGCGCTCTGGCCGATCTCGGCCCTGCGGTGGCCGAGGTGCTGGGCCATACCCGCTACCGGCTGGACGGGCTGGACGCCATCGCGGTGGTGGACCAGGGCGGAATAGCGGCCGGCATCGTGTCGCGCACCGCGGCGGCGCCCGCGCTCACCGGCAGCAAGCGCCGGGTGGCGGTCGAGCGCCGGGTGCTGGCGGCCCGCGGCCGCCACGACGACCGTACGGTCGTGTTCGTTCCCGAGGTGGCGGCGGGCACCACGATCGGCATCACCCTGCTGCATGTCCGCTTCGCGTCATCGTTGCCCGTCGCCGCGGCCCGAGGTGTGCTCCACGGTTATCGCAACCGCTACTCGGAGCTGCGAGACGCCGTCACAGAGACCGAGCCCGCCTTCGACGAGGAGCCCCTAGGTCGGATCTCCCCGGTGGACCTGCTCACCGCTCCCGTCAACGAGCTGGCCGACCACTGGCGCTCCTAGCCGGCTCTCATCGCGCTTTCTTGGCGCTGTTGCCGATTCTCGCGATGAGCCGGCGCGATGGGCTCCCGGTGGCTGGGTATCGTTGCGGGGGTGACCGAGGGCGTCAGCGACCTCTCCGATGTAGGGGTGGTCGGGATCGGCACCGATCTGGTCGATGTCGACCGCTTCCGGACGGTGCTCCGGCGCCGACCCTCGGTGGCCGACCGGCTGTTCACCGCGGACGAGCGGATCTACGCCGAGCGGGCCGCTGATCCGGCCGCCCGCCTAGCGGCCAGGTTCGCGGCCAAAGAAGCTGTCCTCAAGGCCCTCGGCTACGGCCTCGGAGGGATGCGCATGGCCGACATCGAGGTGGTCCGGGCCGATGACGGCCGCCCGGAGCTTGTGCTCCACGGCGACGCCGAATCGCGAGCGGCCGGACACGGTGTCGGCCGCTGGCTCGTCTCACTGTCCCACACCGACCATCTCGCCCAGGCGACCGTGGTCGCGCTAGCTCGATGATTCCGGTGGTCGCGCCGGCTCGGATGGCCGAGATGGACGCGGCTGCCCCTGAGCCGACCGATGTGCTGATCGAGCGGGCAGGAGCGGCTGTGGCCCACGCCGCGGTGGAGGTGATGGGGGGACGGTACGGCCGCCGGGTCGCGGTGCTGGCCGGCCCCGGCAACAACGGTGCCGACGGGCGGGCCGCGGCCCGCCGGCTGCGGCGAGGAGGTGTGCGGGCTCGTGTGTTCTCCGCCACCGATGCTCCCGAGACCCTGCCATCTGCGGACCTCTACATCGACGCGGCCTTCGGCACCGGCCTGTCGAGGTTCTACACCCCGCCCGCCCGGGCGCGGACCGACCGGCCGGTGCTGGCCGTCGACATACCCAGCGGGCTCGACGGCCTGACCGGCGAAGTCCTGGGCGCGCCGGTGTGGACGGCACAGCGCACGGTCACGTTCGCGGCGCTCAAGCCGGGCCTGCTGTTCGGCGAGGGGCCGGCCGCCTGCGGCGATACGGCCGTGGCCGACATCGGCCTCGCAATAGGCGGCGACGATGTCGACGCCTGCGCCCTGTTCACCGACGGTGACGTGGAGGCGCTGCCGTCGGGCACGGGCGCTACCCACAAGTGGCTTGCGGCCGCACTGGTGGTGGCGGGCTCACCCGGGATGGGCGGTGCCGCATCCCTGGCCTGCGAGGCCGCGCTGCGCAGCGGGGCCCGCATGGTCCATCTCAGCGCGCCCGCCGAGGCGGGCATGGCTTCGCCCATCGAGGTGGTGCGATCCGAACCGCCGCTGGCATCCGATGCCAGCCGATTCAGGGCATGCGCGGCCGGTCCGGGGCTTGGCACCGATCGGCAGGCTGCGGAGCGTCTCGCCGAAGCGCTCTCGCTCGGCTTGCCCGCGGTGATCGACGCCGACGGCCTGCGCCTGCTGTGCGACCCTGCGGTAGCGGCGATCATGGACCAGCGCCGCAGCGATGCGGTCCCGGCCGTGCTCACCCCCCATGACGCTGAGCTGGAGGCACTGGTGGGGGTGCGGCCCGGCCCGGACCGCATCGCCGCGGCCAGAGCCGCCGCGGCCCAGCTCGGTGCCGTTGTGCTGCTCAAGGGGGGCCCCACCGTGGTGGCCGACGCGCACGGACGAGTCAGGATCGTCTCCAGCGGCAACGCCCGTCTGGCCACGGCCGGCACCGGCGACGTCCTCACGGGGATGATCGCGGGCCGCTTGGCTGCCTTCGGTCCCGAGCGCCTGGTTGACCGCGTGGCCGAGGCCGCGCACCTTCACGGAAGGGCCGCATCCTCCGTTGGAGGCGCGCGCCTGGTGGCCAGCGACCTTCTCGGCGCCCTGCGCGCGGTGACACCGTGAGCGCGAATGGCCTACGTTGGCCTTGTCACGCCGTCACGGACCGTCAGCCTGGAACGGCCCACTCTGAGCGCCGCACCGCTGTGAGCGCCGGCAACCCGCTGTGAGCGCTGCCAGCCTGTCGGCGAGGATTGCGAGGGTCCGACCGGCTGCCATCGAGGCCAACGTCCGCCGTCTGACCGAGCGGGCTAGCGGTGCGGACCTGTGCGCGGTAGTCAAAGCCGACGGCTACGGCCACGGTGCGGCCACCGTGGCTCGAGGCGCTCTTGCGGGTGGCGCGTCCTGGCTGGCCGTGGCCACCGTTTCCGAAGCCTTGGAGGTGGCCGAGGCGGCCGAGAGCGCTGGCAGTGATGCGCCGGTGATCATCCTGTCGGAGGTCGCGCCCCGACTCGCGGCCACCGCCCCGGCCCAGTGCCCGGACCGGGTCCGGTTCACGGTGGCGTCGGTTGCGGGTATCGAGGCGCTAGCGGCCGCGGCGGGACCCGAACGCGCCGTCCATCTCAAGGTGGACACCGGAATGCACCGGATGGGCACCCCGCCCGAGGAACTGGCGGGTGTGACCGAGGCCCTCCGGGCGGCCGCATCCCCACTGCGGCTCGAGGGAGTGTGGACGCATCTCGCGGTCGCGGACGCCCCTCATGATCCCTTCACCGCCGCGCAGCTAGCCCGCTTCGATCAGGCTCTGGCCGCGCTGCGTCGAAGCGGCCTGCCCACCGGCGTTGTCCATGCCGCCAACTCGGCGGGGCTGCTGGCCCATCCCGACGCTCGGCGCGATCTGGTCCGGGCCGGCATCGCCATCTACGGCGTCCCGCCGTCGCCAGAGCTCGATGGCTTCGTCGCGCTCGAACCCGCGCTGGAGCTGGTGTCGCGCATCACCGCGGTGCGGACGGTGGCACCGGGTGAGAGCGTGTCGTACGGGCGGCATTGGTGGGCCGACGAACCCACCCGTGTGGCCACCGTTGCCATCGGCTACGCCGACGGCATCCGGCGCGACAGCGGCTCGGCCGGTGTCGAAGTGCTGGTACGGGGCCACCGGTGCGCGATCGTGGGCATGGTGACAATGGACCAGCTCATGGTCGCCCTCACCCCTGACATCGCGCCGGAGGCAACAGTAGGCGACGAGGTGGTGCTCATCGGCCGGCAGGGCGCCGAGGAGATCACCGCGACCGAGGTGGCTGGGCGACTCGGGACCATCGCCTACGAGGTCTTGACGTCGATCTCCCCCCGAGTGCCCCGGGTCGTCGTGTAGGTTCGCACGTGTCGGTCGACTTGCAGATTCCCGGAGTGGAGATCGGCCATTGGACCGACCCGGTAGCCCGCACCGGCTGCACGGTGATCGTGCTCCCGCCCGGCACGACCGCCTCCGGCGAGGTGCGGGGCGGCGCCCCGGCCACCCGCGACTTCGCTCTGCTGGCGCCGGAGCGGCTCGTCGACTGCGTCGACGCGATCGTGCTGGCCGGCGGCTCGGCCTTCGGGCTGGCCGCGGCCGACGGGGTCATGGAGGTTCTCGAGGCTGAGGGCCGCGGCTTCGACACCGCCCATGGTCCGGTGCCGATAGTGGTGGCCATGGCCCTGTACGACCTCGGGGTGGGGGACTCGGCCGTCCGTCCCGATGCCGCCGCGGGCCGACACGCGGCCACGAACCGGACCACCGTTTCGGAGATCGGCCCGGTAGGGGCCGGCACCGGGGCCACAGTGTCCAAGTGGCTCGGTGCTGAGAGAGCGGAGCCCGGCGGCCTTGGAGTGGCCTCAGCCGGCAGGGGCGACCTGTGCGTCACCGCGGTTGTGGCCCTGAACGCCGCGGGCAGTCCCGGCCCCGACGGGGGCCGCATGCTCGAACAGATTGCCGACGGGACCTTCGAACAGTGGGAGGCCAGGGCCCACGCCTTCTCCAACACCACTCTGTGTGCGGTGGTCACCAACGCCGCGTTGTCCAAGCTCGACTGCTTCTGGGTGGCCCAGGGCGGCCACGACGGCCTGGCCCGCGAGCTCGTGCCGGCCCACAGCCGCAGCGACGGCGATGCGGTGGTGGCCGCGGCCACCGGCGCAGTGCCCGCCGACGCTGACGACGTGCGGCTGCTGGCCGTGGCCGCAGTGGCCAAGGCGGTGCGCGGTGCCGTCGGTGCGGCTGACGGCTGACCGTGCCTGGTCTGGTTCGCTGCGGTGCGGGCATTCGGCCGTCCGCCGTCGGTACGATCGAGGGGTGAGAACAGCCGTAGGCGGATCCGCTCCAGGCCCGGATGATCGCGTGTAGCACCGCCGGAGTCGACGAGACGAGGGCGCTCGGCGCGGCCGTCGCCGCAATCGTGGGCACCGGCGACGTGGTCGTGCTGGTTGGAGACCTGGGAGCGGGCAAGACGGCGTTCGTCCAGGGCTTCGCGGCCACCCTGGGCGTGACCGCTACCGTCACCAGTCCCACTTTCACTCTGGCCAACCGCTACGCGGGGCGCCTGGTCGTCAATCACCTCGACGTCTATCGCTTCGACTGTCCCGGCGAAGTGAGCGACCTGGCCCTGCCCGAGCTCCTCGACGAGGGGGTGACCCTCGTGGAGTGGGGCGACACGATCTCATCGGCTCTTCCGGCCGAGCACTTGTCGGTGACGATCCGCTTCGGCGCGGGCGACGACGACCGCAGCCTCGAGCTGCGGATCCACGGCGAGGCCTGGCAGCGCCGCGCCGACCGGTTGAGAACTGCGCTCGAGCCTTGGACCTCGCCGTGCTGATCCTGGGGATCGAGTCGGCTACCGGACGCGTCGGCTGCGCGATCGGAGGCCACGAAGGCGTGAGGGCCTCGGTTCAGGCCACCCGCGAGCGCCGCCACGCCGAACTGCTCGCGCCCCAGATTCAGGCGGCGTGCGTCCACGCCGGCGTCGCCTTGCGGGATTTGGGCGCCGTCGCGGTCGATGTCGGCCCGGGGCTCTACACCGGTCTGCGGGTGGGGGTGACCACCGCGATCACCATGGCGCACGCCCTGCGGGTGCCCATGGTCGCGGTCAGCAGCCTCGACCTGGTCGCCTATCCGCTGCGCCACACCGGCCGCACCATCGAAGTGTTGATCGACGCCCGCCGCGGTGAGGTGTTCCACGCCCGGTACGGCTGCCTGCCCGGAGGGGTGCAGCGCCTGAGCGAGCCCGAGGTCGCCCCGCCCGACCGTGTTGTGTCACACCTGCTGGTCCACACGGGGGAGACCCTCGTTGTGGGGGACGGAGCGGCGCGTTACGCCTCGATGTTCGAGGGGCTGCGCGGCGTGGAGTTGGCCGACCCGGGTTTCTCCCATCCCTCGGCTGAGTCCCTGGTGCTGCTGGCTCACGCCCTAGCAGTGCGCGAGGAGTTCGTGCGACCCGACGAGATCAAGCCCCTCTACCTGCGCCGCCCTGATGCGCAGGCCAAGTGGACTGCGAGCGGACCGTGACCGCAGGCGACGTGATCCGGGGCACAGCCGGGCCGGCTCTTGCGCCCGGTGAGGCGATCCTGGGGATCGAGACGTCCTGCGACGAGACGGCCGCGGCGGTCGTAGCCGGAGGGCAGCAGGTGCTGTCGTCGGTGGTGTCCAGCCAGGTGGACCTGCACGCTCGCTACGGCGGCGTCGTCCCCGAGGTCGCGGGGCGGGCCCACGTCGAGCGGCTCGTCCCGGTGATGTCGCAGGCGCTGGTGGAGTCGGCGCTGGAGGACTCCGACATCGCGGCAGTGGCGGCCACGGCCGGACCGGGCCTGGTGGGGGCGCTGCTGGTCGGCGTGTCGGCGGCCAAAGCGCTTGCGCTGGTGTGGGACGTGCCGTTCGTAGCTGTCAACCACCTCGAGGCGCATCTCCACGCGGCCTTCCTCGACGAGCCGAGCCTCGAGCTGCCGGTGGTGGTGGTGCTGGTGTCCGGCGGCCACACCCTGCTCGTGCTGATGGAGGACCGCCTGCGCTACCGCGTCCTGGGGACAACTCTCGACGACGCCGCGGGCGAGGCTTTCGACAAGGTGGCGCGCTACACGGGCCTCGGGTATCCGGGCGGGCCGGCGATCGATCGGCTGAGCGGGCAGGGTGATCCCGACGCGATCGCCTTCCCTCGAGCCATGCTGCACGACGGCTGGAACTTCTCCTTCAGCGGTCTCAAGACCGCCGTGATCAACCACCTGCGGCGCCATCCGGACGCTCAAGCCGCCGATGTCGCCGCGTCCTTCCAGGAGGCGGTGGCGGACGTGCTCGTGGCCAAGGCCCGGCGGGCCGCGGCCACCCACGACGCCCGGGGCCTCTGCCTGGCCGGCGGTGTCGCGGCCAACAGCCGGCTGCGCGAGATGACGCTAGACGCCTGCACGGCCGACGGGCTGGCCGCATACCTGCCGAGCCGGGCCATGTGCACCGACAACGCGGCCATGGTGGCCGCGGTGGCTTGGTGGCGCCTGCAGGCCGACGGGCCGTCTCCGCTCACCGTGGGCGCGGATCCGTCACTGGGCTTGCCGCAGGGCTGAAACGCCCCGGCTCGCGCGTTGTCGCCGCCCGTGATGAACCCTATCGTTGGCACT
Source organism: Candidatus Aldehydirespirator sp. (assembly GCA_965219165.1). Classification (GTDB taxonomy): domain Bacteria; phylum Actinomycetota; class Acidimicrobiia; order Acidimicrobiales; family Aldehydirespiratoraceae; genus Aldehydirespirator. Next base: position 1,031,346 of record CBDCMW010000002.1, read on the forward strand.
CGTCACGGGAGAGTGCCAACGCCCGTGTCGTGGCCGACGGCAAGGACAGGCCGCCCCGGCCACAAGGAACAAGCCAATCCAATAACAGGAGTCCGGGAGGACACATGAACCTGCAGCCACTCGAGGATCGCATCGTTGTGCGGCCCGGCGACGCCGAGGAGACCACAGCCAGTGGTCTCGTCATTCCCGACACCGCCAAAGAGAAGCCCCAGCAGGGCGAGGTACTGGCGGTCGGCCCCGGTCGCCGGTCCGACGAGAGCGGTGAGCTCATCCCCATGGACGTCGCCGCGGGCGACACCGTCGTCTATTCCAAGTACGGCGGCACCGAGATCACTGTCGACGGCGAGGACCTGCTGATCCTCAACGGCCGCGACGTGCTGGCCAAGGTCGTCTGAGGTCGCCGATGCCCAAGATCCTCAAGTTCGACGACGAGGCCCGACGCGGCCTCGAGGCGGGCGTCAACAAGCTCGCTGACGCCGTGAAGGTCACGTTGGGTCCCAAGGGCCGCAACGTGGTGCTCGACAAGAAGTTCGGGGCGCCGACCATCACCAACGACGGCGTGTCAATCGCCCGCGAGGTGGAGCTCGACGACAAGTTCGAGAACATGGGCGCCCAGCTCGTGAAGGAAGTCGCCACCAAGACCAACGACATCGCCGGCGACGGCACCACCACCGCCACCGTGCTGGCCCAGGCCCTGGTGCACGAGGGGCTGCGCAACGTGGCCGCCGGCGCCAACCCCATGAGCCTCAAGCGCGGCATGGACGCCGCGGTGGCCGCGGCGGTCGACTCGCTGGCCGAGCAGGCCGTGCCGGTGTCCACCGACAAGGAGAAGGTGCAGTCCGTGGCCTCGATCTCCGCGGCCGACACCGCAGTGGGAGAGACGCTGGCGGAAGCCTTCGACAAGGTCGGCAAAGACGGTGTGATCACCGTCGAGGAGAGCAACACGTTCGGCATGGACCTCGACTTCGTCGAGGGCATGCAGTTCGACAAGGGCTACCTGTCGCCGTACTTCGTCACCGACCCGGAGCGCCAGGAGGCAGTGCTCGATGAGCCCTATGTGCTGTTGAACCAGGGCAAGATCAGCAACGTCTCGGACATGCTGCCGGTGCTCGAGAAGGTGATGCAGACGGGCAAGCCGCTGCTGATCATCGCCGAGGACGTGGAGGGCGAGGCTCTGGCCACTCTGGTGGTCAACAAGATCCGCGGCACGTTCAGCTCCGCAGCGGTGAAGGCGCCGGGCTTCGGCGAGCGCCGCAAGGCGATGCTGCAGGACATGGCCATCCTCACCGGCGGCCAGGTCGTCGCCGAGGAGGTCGGGCTCAAGCTCGACGCGGTGGACCTGTCGCTGATGGGCTCGGCCCGCAAGGTGGTCATCACCAAGGACGACACCACCATCGTGGAAGGCGCCGGCGACACCGCCGACGTCGAGGGCCGGGTCAGCCAGATCAAGACCGAGATCGACAACACCGACTCGGACTGGGACCGCGAGAAGCTGCAGGAGCGCTTGGCCAAGCTGGCCGGCGGCGTGGCCGTGGTCCAGGTGGGCGCGGCCACTGAGGTGGAGCTCAAGGAGACCAAGCACCGCATCGAGGACGCCATCTCGGCCACCCGGGCCGCCATCGACGAGGGCATCGTCGCCGGAGGCGGAACGGCCCTGCTGCGTTGCCGGGCCGCGGTCGCAGAGGTCGCGGCCGGTCTTGAAGGCGATGAGGCCACCGGAGCTCGCATCATCAGCGAGGCGTTGTCGGCGCCAACCCGGCTGATCGCCGAGAACGCCGGCCATGAGGGCGCCATCGTGGTGCGCGAGGTCGAATCCGCCTCTGGCTCGCACGGCTTCGACGCGGTCGCCGGCGAGATCGTCGACCTCATCGGAGCCGGCGTGATCGACCCGGTCAAGGTGACCCGGGCCGCACTGCAGAACGCGGCGTCGATCGCCGGGCTGATGCTCACCACCGAGGTGCTCGTGGCGGACAAGCCCGAGGACAAGCCCCCCGCCATGCCCGGCGGCGGCGGCATGGACGGCATGGGAGGCATGGGCGGCATGATGTAGCCGTTCGCCTCAGCGAACATCACAGGAGCCCGGGCCCAGTCCCGGGCTCCTGCGCGTTCTGGCTGCTTCAAGGGCGGCACCTGCCTCAAGAAGTGCTATCTCGAGACCCTCCGGTTCTCAGAGGACCTGGACTTCACTGTTCTGCCTGACGGGCCATCGGAATCCGGGTCTGTGGTGGGGCACTTGCAGGGCAGTCCACGACGCTGGTATTGCCCCGCAGCCAACTGGAGGGATAACCGCGGGCGAGGCTGCGGGTCATCGCGTCGGACGGGACGCGTTCTACTGCGGCCGAGTCGGGCCTGTTCACCGTGGGGAGAGCGCGCCCCGTGGATAGTGCAAAGGGTTGACGTTTGAGCCGAAGAGTGCACCGCAGTACAATTTGGTGATTGGACGAATATCATTTGGGCTAAGGCATGGCTCCCGTGAGTGCGAGCCGGCACCGGCACAAGGGAGGCGTCATGGCGGTCATGGGTGTTAGTGCACGACAGGAGTCGCGCCGATGGCGGCAACGATGTTGTCATTTCTCGAAGGGAGGCCCGTGGTCCCAGCACGCTTGAAGCATCATGTCCTCGTTCCTGACGGTGCCACTTCCGACGAGGCTGCGCAGGCCGTCCAAGTCCTCGAGCACTTCTTGGACCAGCACTCCGAGGTCCGTTCGACGACGCTGTCGCTGCTTGCGGGCGACCACAGCGCGGCCCTGGAGATGCCTGCCGACCTCCTCCCGCTGATCACACACGTGCTGGCCCAGGCCGCCAGCGGCAACGCCGTCGCCGTCACGCCCGTCGCAGCCGAACTCACGACCCAGCAGGCTGCCGATCTGCTCAACGTGTCTCGTCCGTACGTGGTCAAACTGCTTGACGAACGTCGGATTCCGTTCCGCCGTGTGGGCAACCGTCGCCGGATTCTGGTTGCTGACGTTATGGCCTTCAAAGACGTCGACGAGTCAGAACGGCGTTCGATCGCGGCGGAGTTGACCGTAACGGCTGAACACCGTGGACAAGATGTCTGACGTCCCCGCGGAGCACAACTAGCGGGCCGGGCCGAGCCCGCGGGTCGCGGCCGCCCAGCCCACCGCGGCTGCTGTGCCGGCCAGCAGGTAGGGGCCCAGCGGCCGGCTGGTCCGCATGCCGTGTCGAGCGAGAACGACCAGCGCCCAGGCGGGATGAGCAACTCTCGACTCTGAACGGCGCCGGTAGCCTCACGGGATGGATCGACCGGCGCCCGACCCGCGCAAGCTGCTTGATCACTGGGAGGAGTGGGAGCGGGGCGAGACGCCGCCGGGCCGGGTGATGAGCGACCTCAAGACCGGCGGACTGCGTGAGCTGCTCCAGAGCCTGGCCGCGCCGGCGGGCAGCGGCGGGGAAGGATCCTGACCGACTCACCTGCATCGATGGCGGCCGTGTTCGATCCGCCGCCGATCCCTGCGGGCAGGGGCGGGTCCCAGCGCATCCCCCGACCGGCGAGCGTCCGGTTGGGCGGACCGGCACCATGGTCCAGACTTCCGGAGCATCGACGCCGCCCCAGCCTCGAACGGGTGCTGCATACGGTTGCCGCCACTTCGCCCCGGCTCCTCCCCCCGCCGGCGACGGTGCCACCGGGATCGGCCCCGTCCGCGGTGCTGGTGCTGCTCTATGAAGAACAGGGCGAGCCGTGGGTGGTGCTGACCCGGCGGGCCTCCCACTTGCGCCACCACGCCGGCGAGGTGTCGTTCCCCGGCGGCCGGCGCGAGCCGGGCGACGCCGACCTGTGGGCCACGGCCCGGCGCGAAGCCTGCGAGGAGGTGGGGCTCGATCCCGGCAGCGTGTCCCGTGTCGGCCGGCTCGACAGCTTCGTGACAGTCGGATCCCGCTCTCTGGTGTGTCCCTTCGTGGCCACCGTCGAAAGGCGCCCCGAGCTGGTTCCCGACCCGGCCGAGGTCGAGCGGGTGCTTCACGTCCCACTGGCCGAGCTGACCGACCCCGAAGCCTGGCGGGAGGAGGTCTGGTCGCTGGAACCAGCATTCGGAGGCGAGCGCACCATGACCTTCTTCGAACTCCCCGGCGACACCGTGTGGGGGGCCACTGCCGCCGTGCTGCGCCGGCTACTGGCGGTCGCCACCGCTGGAGCCGACGCCGGGTAGGATCGTCCGGTGCCCGGCTCCCGGCGCGTCCCCCCGCTGGCGCTTCATTGCGCGGCGACCTCCTGCTTCCCGCTCTTGTTCGCTGCGCTCACGGGCCGCTCGGGCCACGGCCTCGCTCCACGCCCTGCGAAACCCTCGCTGGCCGCGGCCTACCCGCTCGGCCTCTGAGCGGCCGTGAAGCCACAACTCCGCAGGCGCTGCCGTGGCTGAGACCGACATCGGGCTGGGCAAGTCCGGTCGACGCGCCTACCGGCTCGACGAGATCGCCATCATCCCGAGCCGGCGAACCCGCGATCTCGAAGACGTGGACATCTCCTGGCAGATCGACGCCTACCGGTTCGATATCCCGGTACTGGCGGCCTCCACCGACAGCGTGACCAGCCCGACAACAGCTGCCCGCATGGGCGAACTCGGCGGGGTGGGAGTGCTCGACCTGGAGGGCATCTGGACCCGCTGCGAAGACCCCGAGGCTGATCTGGCCGAGCTGTCAGCGGCGCCGCTCGACGCGGCTGTGGCCCGCCTGCGTGAGCTGTACGCCCGGCCCGTTCGACCGGAACTGGTCGCCGCCCGCATCGCCGAGATCGCGGCAGCAGGGGTGCGCACCGCCGGTCGGGTGAGGCCCCAGCGGGCGGAGGAACTCGCCCCTCACGCCATCGATGCCGAGATCAACCTGCTGGTCATCTCCGGGACGATCATCTCGGCCGAGCACGTCTCGACGACGGGCAATCCGCTGAACCTCAAGACCTTCATCCGGCGCATGCAGACGCCGGTGATCGTCGGGGGATGCGTGAGCTACCAGGCTGCCCTGCACCTGATGCGCACCGGCGCGGCCGGCGTGCTGGTCGGTGCGGGCTCGGGGCATGTCGGCACCACCCGCCATGTGCTCGGCCTCGACGCGCCGCAGGCCACGGCCATCGCCGACGCCCGGGCGGCCCGCATGCGCCACCTCGACGAGACCGGCGTGTACTGCCATGTGATCGCCGACGGGACGATGCGCACCGCGGGCGACATCGCCAAGGCGATCGTGTGCGGCGCGGACGCGGCCGTGATCGGCCTTCCGCTGGCCTCCGCCTCGGACTCGCCGTGCCCGGGCCGGCACTGGGATCTGTCGACAGGCCATCCGACGCTGCCTCGGGGGCGCATCATGGATGTCGAGCCTCGGGGCACGCTCGCGGAGGTCCTCTATGGCCCTGCTCTCGGCCCCGACGGCACGACGAACATGATGGGCGGGCTGCGCACCTCGATGGCCAAGTGCGGCTACACCGACGTCAAGGACTTCCAGCGGGCCGCCGTCGCCATAGTCTCGCCGTGATCGAGGCCGCGCCGGGCCCGGGCGGCGACTTCGCCACCGTGCTGGTGGTCGACTTCGGCGCCCAGTACGCGCAGCTCATAGCCCGGCGGGTGCGTGAGTGCGAGGTGTACAGCGAGATCGTGCCCGCCTCGATCACCGTGGCCGAGATCGCGGCTCGCCAGCCCGCGGGTGTGATCCTCAGCGGCGGCCCGGCCTCGGTGCACGTCGAGGGCGCGCCCAGCCTCGACCCTGCGATCTACGGACTCGGCGTGCCCATCCTGGGCATCTGTTACGGCGCCCAGCTCATCGCCGAGCAACTGGGCGGCTCGGTCGGCCCCAACGAGCGGGGTGAGTACGGCCGGGCCGAGATGACCACGGTCAGCGACGGCGGCGTCCTGCTCGCGGGCCTGCCGTCGCCCCAGCCGGTGTGGATGAGCCACTTCGACGCGATCGCCGAGCCGCCGCCCGGCGCTGCGGTGACCGCCGCCACGACGGCATCGCCGGTCGCCGCCTTCGAGGATCCCGGCCGGGGCCTGTACGGGGTGCAGTTCCACCCCGAGGTGGAGCACACTCCCAATGGCCGTCAAGTGCTGGAACGCTTCCTGCGACAGGGATGCGGTGCCGGTCCGAGCTGGTCGATGCGCTCGATCATCGACGCCGCGGTGTTGCTCAGTCCGGGACCAGATCGGCGACGGTCGGGCCATCTGCGGACTCTCAGGGGGCGTGGACTCGGCGGTGGCCGCGGCCGTGGTGCATCGGGCCATCGGCGACCGGCTCACCTGCGTGCTGGTGGACACCGGCCTGCTGCGCGAGGGCGAGGCCGACCAGGTGGAGGACACCTTCAGCCGGCACTTCGGGATCGACTTGGTGCGCGTCGACGCGGCCGCGGAGTTCTTGGCGCGCTCACGGGTGTCATCGAGCCCGAGGCCAAGCGCAGAGTGGTGGGCGAGCAGTTCATCCGGGCCTTCGAGCGAGCCCGCAGCCGCGCCCCCTACGCCGGGTTCCTCGTGCAGGGCACGCTCTACCCCGACGTGATCGAGTCCGGGGCCACCACCCACTCCTCCACCATCAAGAGCCATCACAACGTGGGCGGCCTGCCCGAGGACCTGGACTTCGAGTTGGTGGAGCCGCTGCGGTCGCTGTTCAAGGACGAGGTGCGGGCCGTGGGCGCCGAGCTGGGCCTGCCCGACGAGATAGTGCATCGTCAGCCCTTCCCCGGCCCGGGCCTGGCCGTGCGCATCATCGGGGAGGTGACCCCCGAGGCGGCCGACACCCTGCGCCACGCGGACGCCATCGTGCGCTTCGAGCTGCGGGCTGCGGGCCTGGAGCGCGAGATCTGGCAGTCGTTCGCGGTGCTGCCCGACATCCGGACGGTGGGGGTGATGGGCGACGAGCGCACCTACGGGCGTCTCGTGGTGATCCGGGCCGTCACCAGCTCCGACGCGATGACCGCCGACTGGGCCCGCCTGCCCCACGATGTGCTCGAAGCCATGAGCAGCCGGGTAATCGCCGAGGTCCCCGGCGTGAACCGGGTCGTCTACGACATCACCTCCAAGCCCCCCGCCACCATCGAATGGGAGTGACCTCGGGCGCCACAGCTGCAGGCGGCGTGTATTCCGAAGCGCTGACGACGGCTAGGACCTGAAGCCGAACTTTCGCTGCTGACGATCGGGTATCCGAGCGATCTTCTGCTCGAGTTCCTCGATCCGATGTCTCGCTTGGTCGAGATCCGCTTGCGCTCCGTCTCGCTCCTCCTGCGCCTTGTCGAGTTGGTCGGCGAGCTTGTCTTGGATTGTCCGGACGTCCTGTCGCATTGTGGTCAGTCCCGATCCCAGCGCCGCCTGAAGAGCGGCAACGTCGGCTCTTAGTGACTTGAGTTCCGTGCCCTGGAGGAACTGGTTCGCGGCGAGCAGCGTCGACTGCAGCCCTCCCAGCGCCGACTGAGCCGTCTCGGTGGCTGCACCCAGTGAACGAGCCATCTGGTGCATCTGGGTTGTCGCTCCGGCTATCGATTGCGAGACCTGCGCTTGATGCTCCTCTGCGCTGGCCAGGCTGTCGAGATGCTCCTCGAGCTTCTCGAGGGATTCGATGGACTCTTCGAACCGCTGTGCAACCGACTCGAACATGTTCTCAGGCTCAGCCATTCCTATTCCTCCCGTAACGGGTCGCTGCTCTGGATGCCAGATCGTTGGCGTGCTTGAGGCTGTCAGCGAGTTTGAGCGCAGCGAGTTGACGATCCGACCGCCAGTTGCTTTGCAGCCAGGCCGCAACTGGTCCAGACGCGAGCCCGGCTCGCTGAGCGGCCCCCACGACGGCGCCAGCGAGCGCGATCGGCGCCGTCCGAGCCCGCTGAAGTGTCGGCCGCAGGGAGCTGTTCAATTCGCCGGAGCCGTCGTCGGCGAGCAAGTGGAGGAACCAGAGGATCATCGCTTCCACGTCATCCTCGCCCGCTTGGTAGCGGTCCCGCGCCCGCGCCATCGATTGTTCGAGATGCCGTTGGAATTCGACCAGGTCGCCGTCGGGCAGCAGAGCCTCTCCCAGGCCGCGGCTGGCGAGGAGTCCGGGATGATCCGGGTACGACTCCAGCAACCGGGCGGCTGTTGATCGCCACTCGCGGGCGTCGTTCTCAGAAGCGATGGCGGCCCAGTTCGTCGTCCAGTCGGCGTAGGAGAACCGACCACTCTCGGCAAGCTCTTGGACCAGCGGGGCGATGTCGCCCTCTGTGAGATAGTCCAGCACTCGCTTGCGCGCGACCTCTCCATCGGCCACCGCGTCTCCAGCCAGCAGCCACATCTCTTGCAGGCTCCGCCGGCGCGATCGCTCGATGGTGTCGTACACGAAATCGATGAGCACCTGGCCGCAGTGTTCGACGGCGTCGCGAAGCGTGGCATGCGGGACGATCACATCGTCCACCTCGTCCTGAATCGCCTTCAGCCGCCCGGGCTGGCTCCGCTCGACGAAGCTCAGCAGCCGTTCGACTACGTCGCCAGGCTCTCGGTCGCTGCACCGGACTTCGGCTGTCTCCGACCGACCGCGCCCCTCCAGGCAATAGTCGTCGACGATGCCGAGCACAGCCAGACGGTGCAGTGCTCGCTTGTTGGCGTCAGTGGAGCCCTCGTTGTGTTCGAGGGACAAGCGCCGATCCCCGGTTTCCAGAGCGTCGAAGACTCGCAGAAGCCGCATGTGCTCCTTCGCCTTGGCCGGGAAGGAGCTGCGGTGGAAGTACAGGGCCGTGTCCACGTCGTCGCGTTCCGACGACGCCCTGGGGCGGCGTACGGTGTCCGAGCCCTCACTGGCACCGAGACGCCTGCGGTTCCTCCCCGCGTCGTGCTCGGTGAGGATCAGCACGCTCCACGCGCTTCTCCGGTCCCGACCGGCGCGGCCCACCTCCTGGTAGAAGGCCTCTATCGAGCCGGGGAGTCCATAGTGCATGATCCACCGGACGTTCGGCTTGTCGATGCCCATGCCGAACGCCTTGGTAGTGACGATCGCCGCCGCGTGGTTCTCCTTGAAGGCGGTGGAGTTCTCATGGCTGCGCTCTTCCCAGTCTCCCGGCGCGGTGTCCCTCGGCGGATTGCCGGCCGACGAGTAGGGCACGGCAGATGGAATGATCTCGCTCACCGCATCGGTCGTCTCGGTTAGGCCGTGCCAGCCGTTGACCGTCGGCACGAACACGATGCCCGAGCAGGTGTCGTCGGAGCGACCCGTGGGCTCGAAGAACGTTGCCGGGACCGCCTCGAACCTGGCCGCCATCGCACGGAGTTCTCCCCGCAGGGCTGCTGGCGAGTCAACCGGTGTGGCCCGCACCATCCGGTAGGACAGCTCCGGGCGGTCGAACGTCGTGGGGCGCACGATCGAGTTCTCGCACTGGTTGGCAATCCCCAACTGGAACAGGACGTCGGTCAGTACAGCCCGAGACGCAGTCCCCGTGAGGGCCAGCAGCGGGGGCACGCCCAGGGCGCCGCGGCAGGCGGATCGCAGCGTCCCGCCGAAGTTCAGGTAGGCAGGTCGGAAGTCGTGGCCCCACTCCGACACGCAATGCGCCTCGTCGATAACCACCAAGTTGACGGGCGCCACCTGCGACGCTTCGGTCAGTTCGTCGCGGAACTGCTGGCGCTGGAGCCGCTCGGGGGTGATGAAGGTGAAGTAGGCGTCAGCGGCCTCCCTGCCCATCCTTGCCGTCCTGCTCGATATGCCGACGGCGCGGTCGATGCCTTGTTTGCGGAGGCCCTCGATCTGGTCGTGGATCAACGCCACGAGCGGATCGACCACTAGGGTCCTCCCTGGCAGGCAGAGGCCGGCGAGCTGGTAGATCATGCTCTTGCCTGCGCCGGTGGGCAGCAGCACCGCGCAGTCGCGGCCCGCCAGGACCTCCGTGATCCCCTCCGGCTGGCCCTCTAGCAGCCGCTCCTTGGCGAACACGGCGCGTAAGACGACCTCCAGCGCGCCACGGGTATCGATGCTGTCGCACGACACGAACGGCTCAGGCCTGTTCACCGGTCCACGAGCGCTGTCACGCATCAGAGCCTGGAGCCCTGTCGAGCGGATCACGACTGTCGGGACTTCATCGGACTCTGGAAGCACCTCACTCGACGTGCGACAGCAGTCGAGAATGATCCGGGTGTCGGCCCGTTGCCCGAGCGCCTCGGACGCGCTGGCGCGGTAGGCGCCATCGGGCGTCCGTCGATAGATGCGTTCCCGGCCGTCGCAGACGAGCACTGCTTCGGTGGGCGCCACGTTCCCACCGCCCCACATCCGATCGAGGGCGTCGAGCAGTTCCAGGTACGGTCCCGCCAGATCGGCGGCCAGCCCAGTCGGGTCATGGACTTCTACAGTCCAGCGGTCTCCGTGCAGGTAGCTGCCCTCGATGGCCTCACAGAGGCCCAACATCAGCCGGTGCACCTGGATCGGAGCCCACACCAGCGGCTGCATCGTACCGGCAGCGGCTGGCGCGGCCCTCAGCACTGCGGCCACCTTGCGGAGACCGGCGCCGTCCTCCTCGGCGAGATCGCGGGTTGTCACCCTCACGGTTCTGACGCCCACGGCGGCGAGCCGGCCGTCGCGGTGACGGTCCACCGACTTCTGTTCGGTGTGCTGGCTGCCGTCCACTTCGATCACTACAGGCTCGGCGCCCGGTGGCGCGAAGAGAAAATCGCAACGGCCGTCATCGGACCGGTCGCGGATGGGACTTGCGCGGGCTGGACGCGCGGTGCCTTCCGCCGCTGCCACCAATAGGTCGAGGGACGGCTGGGGAATGAGCCATCGGACGCATCCAGGCACCTGACGGTTCGCCCACTCGACGAAGCGGCTCTCCGCGGGCGACTCGGTCAGGCTGACGTCGAAGGTCGCCTCATCGTCGGCGGGCACGGCGAAGTCGCCCTCGTCCAGCGGCGCGGGAGCGGCCAGCCGCGGCCCCACGTCACCGGTGCCGTCCATCGCCACGATCCGATGCCCTAGTCCGGCAGCCTCCAGCAGAGCGCGTTCGGCGTCGGGATGCAGAGGCGGCGCCGAGCCGCGGGCAAGGATCTTCCTCATCGTCGCGGCGACCAACCGCTTCGCCCCGTCATGCTCCGAGCGGCGCTCGTGTCGAAGCTCGGGACGTTCTTCACGGGCCACCCAGCAATTGGCCAGCGTGGCGAAGTGCTCGTCTGGAAGAGACCGCAAGGAGGCCCCGACGGTGGCGTTGTGGGCGCGCCAACCGCTCCGTCGCAGAGTCGCGTCGCTCCAGTCCACGCGCCGACGCGGGTTGTACGGTTGATCGAACACTTCGGCCCGCTTCGCATCCGCATCCGCGCTGCCAGTTCCTTGCCCGTGCGCTGAACGGCCCGAGTTCAGCGACGAGCCGTCACGAGCGTTTGTCGGGTTGTGGTCGGAGTGTCGAGCGGTGTCGCCGTGGGAGCCGGGCCTAGTGCCCTTGCACCGGGGGTAGTTCGTGCAGCCCCAGAACTCTCTCCCGGCGCTGGGCCCGCGACGGGCCGTGCGCTTGACCATGGCGCGGCCACATTCGGGACACTCCGGCACGCCGCCGCCCGCCGTTGTCGCTGGATCTTCCATAGCCGCAGCGGCTCAGTCTGCGGCAACGGGGCATGTCACGCAAGCCGCAGTCGCTGTGGGCCGTGCGGGCGTCAGCGATGTCGTACGCGAGAACAGGTTCGATGGTTCCCTCCAGGGTCTAGTGGGAGTGGCGGTAATCGGGTGTTGCGAGTCATCAGTGAAATTTGGTAGCCTTCTGGTAATCTTCCCCGCCTTCCCGGCTCAGTCCGGGAATGGCGGGGCTTATTGTTTGCCTGGCGAGATCCGAGGTTCGACCTGTCTGACCGCTAACAGAGCGGTGTCCAAGGATCTTGATCCGTCTAGCTCAGAGCCTGGTCGAGGTCGGTGAGGAGGTCCTTGATGGTCTCGATGCCGACGGACAGGCGGACCAGTCCGGGGTCCACGGCCAGGGGGGAGTCGGCCACCGACAGGTGGGTCATGGTGGACGGCTGCTCGATGAGCGACTCCACCGCTCCCAGCGACTCGGCCAGTTGAAAGACCCGGGTGGAGCTGACTGCGGCCACGGCTGCGGCCTCGCCCCCGCCGAGGATGCACGACACCATCCCCCCGAAGCCGCTCATCTGGCGGGCTGCGACATCGTGGCCCGGATGGTCCGGCAAGCCCGGATACATCACTCGGGCCACCGCCGGGTGGGCCTCCAGGTGCTCGGCCACCGCCCGCGCGTTGTCGCAGTGGCGGTCCATGCGCACGCCCAGGGTCTTGATGCCCCGCAGCAGCAGGTAGCAGTCGAACGGGCTGGGAACCGCCCCGGCCGCGTTCTGGACGAAGGCCAGCTGCTCGGCCAGCTCGTCGTCGTTCACCGCAATGACGCCGCCGACCACATCGGAGTGCCCGCCCAAGTACTTGGTGCTGGAATGCACCACGACGTCTGCGCCCAGGGCCAGAGGGTTCTGCAGGTACGGGGTGGCGAAAGTGTTGTCCACGATCACGACGGCTCCTGCGGCGTGGGCCGTCTCAGCCACCGCGGCGATGTCGACCACGGCCAGCATGGGATTGGTCGGCGTCTCGACCCACACCTGCCGGGTCTCGGGCCGCAGGGCGCCGGCCAGCGCGCCGGGATCGCTCAGATCCACGGCCGACCACGTGATCCCCCGCTCGCCGTAGATGCGGGCGATCAGCCGGAACGTGCCCCCGTAGGCGTCGAGGCCCAGCACCACATGGTCGCCGGGGCGCAGCAGACCCACCAGCGTGTCCTCGGCGGCCATGCCGCTGGCGAAGGCGAAACCGTGCCGAGCTCCCTCCAAGCCGGCCACGCTGCGCTCCAGCGCGGCTCGGGTGGGATTGGAGGTACGGGAGTACTCGTAGCCTCGGTGCCGGCCGGGGGCGGCCTGCACGTAGGTGGTGGCCAGATGTATGGGCACGGTTATGGCCCCGGTGGTCTCGTCGGGCTCCTGGCCGACATGGACGGCCCGGGTCTCGAACCCCCAGGCATCCCCGTGGCCGCTCACGGGCTCGACCTGTCGCCGAGGGCGTCGCCGGAGACCGACGACAGGTAGCTGAGCACGTCGGTGCTGGAGACCACCGCCCGGGGGCGGCCCCCGTCGAGCACCAGCAGCGCGGGGGACCGTTCCAGCTTGGCCACGGCCAGGGCCACCGGCTCACCGATGCCGATCTGCTCCAGGGGCCTGCTCATAACGCTCTCCACCGGCCGGCCCAGCAGCTCGCCGTTGAAGGCCAGAGCCATGAGCTGCAACTCGTGGACCGATCCCATCACCTCCGCCGCGGCCAGCGGCATCTCGCCCTTGGCCACCGGCAGCTGGCTCAGACCGTTGTCGCGCATGCGGGTCACGGCCAGGCTCACCGGATCGTCGGGATTGACGTACACCAGCGGCGGAAGCGCATCCTCCTTGGCGTCGAGCACGTCCTTCACGCAGGGATGCTCTCCGATCAGGAACCCGTGCGACGCCATCCAGTCGTCGTTGAATACCTTGGACAGGTAGCCGCGCCCGGAGTCGGGCAGCAGCAGCACCACCACGTCGTCGGGATCGCAGTCCCGAGCCACCTCGGCGGCTGCGCACACCGCGGTTCCTCCCGAGCCGCCGATGAGCAGACCCTCGCGGTGTGAGACCAGCCGGGCCATGTCGAAGGAGGCCTGATCGGACACGGCGATCACCCTGTCCACCACGTCGGCGTGGTAGGTCTCGGGCCAGAAGTCCTCGCCGATTCCCTCCACCAGGTAGGGCCGGCCCGAGCCCCCGCTGAAGACCGAGCCCTCGGGATCGGCGGCGATGATCTGCACCGAGGGGTTCTGCCGCTTGAGGTAGCGGCCCACCCCGCTGATCGTGCCGCCGGTGCCCGGGCCGGCCACGAAATGGGTGATGCGCCCGCCGGTCTGGCGCCACAGTTCGGGTCCGGTGGTCTGCTCGTGGGCCAGGGGGTTCATCTGGTTGGAATACTGATTGGGACGGTAGGCGCCCGGCGTCTCGGACATGAGCCGTTCGGCGGTGGAGTAGTAGGAGTCGGGATCGTCGGGGGCGACTGCCACGGGGCACACCACCACCTCGGCGCCGTAGGCCCGCAGCAACTGCACCTTCTCGCCGCTCACCTTGTCGGTCATCACAAAGATGCACGGGTAGCCCCGCTGGGCTGCCACCATCGCCAAGCCGACGCCGGTGTTGCCCGAGGTGGGCTCGATGATCGTTCCGCCCGGCTCGAGCAGCCCCTCGCGCTCGGCCGCGTCGATCATCGCGATGGCTGGACGGTCCTTGACGCTGCCGCCCGGATTGAGCATCTCGAGCTTGGCCAGCACCTCGCAGCGAGCCTCGGGGACGGCCCGCCGCATCCTCACCAGCGGCGTGTTCCCTACGAGGTCGAGGACGGAGTCGGCGACCTCCACGGCCCGCAGGCTACCGGCCCGATACCGGACCCCCGCTACCGTCCGGCCAGGCGCTCGACCACCGGGGCCATCGCCTCGGCGGAGCTGCCCATCAACGAGATGTAGGAGATGCCCCAGCGCGCCCTCCAGCCCTCGATGGCGGCAACGCACTCGTCGACGGTGCCCACGAGTGCGTGGGGCGAGGCCAGGGCCTGTTCGGCGGTGATTCCGAAGGCTGGCGCCGCGGCCGAGGCCAGGGCGGGGGCGTCATCGGTTATGACGGCCAGGTGAACCCGGGTCTGGAGCTCCAAGGCGTCGAAGCGGTCCCCGGCGGCGTCCCGCACGACGGCCAGCTTGGAGTCGGTGGCCTCCGCGGTGGCTGTGGGCCCGGCGTGCTCGTCGATCGCCCCCGAATGGAGGCTGGGGTTGATCCCCACGATGTCGGCCCGGCGCGCGGCCAGAGCCAGCATCCTGTGGCCCCCTCCGGCTACAAGCAGCGGCGGTCGGGGCTTCTGGGCGGGTTTGGGCCGGGAGTCGAGACCGCGGATCGTGTAGTGGCTGCCCTCGAGGTCGAAGGGGCCGTCGCTGAAGCATCCCTCGAGCACGGAGATCGCCTCGTCGAGCCGCTCGATGCGCACTCCGGGACGGTCGAAGCCGATGCCGGCCTGCTCGTAGTCGGAGGCCATCCACCCTGCGCCGATGCCGATCTCCAAGCGCCCATCCGATACCTGGTCGAGAGAGGCCAGCTCCTTGGCCAGCACGGCCGGGTGCCGGTAGTCGTTGGCCAGCACGAGCGTGCCCACCCGCAGCGACGTGGTGGCCAACGCGATGGCCGTGAGGGCGACCAGCGGCCCGTGCCGGTCGTCGAAGTGGTCGGTCATCACCACGGACGAGTACCCGATGTCCTCGGCTCGCCGGACCCGCCTGGCGATCTCCCGGGGCTCGTCGAGGCCGTCGAGGCTGAATCCGAAGCGGAACGGACGGCTCACCACGGCCGCGATCCAATGCTGGCAGGCATCCTTGGGACGCTACAGGTTCAACTGCCTCGCCAAGGCCGCGAGTTATTCCAGTCAATCAGCTTTTGGTAGAACAAGCTCTCCACTGCGGGCGCCCTTATTCCAGTGGCCTGGAATAGCGTCGCTGTAGAGGGCCGCCTGTCTCGGATCTTATTCTAGAATTCTTCCCTATAGTAGAACAACAAGGCAATCGAGTCCTCCAATTCTCCAAGGACTGGAATAAGGAGCGGCATGGCGAGCGAGCGGGCTGGGCGGTTGCTTCGACAGTTGACCGGGTACGAGGCGTTCATGCCGAAGCCGCTGCCGCCCGATCCGCCGCTGCGGTGGGACGGCGGGCTGCTCGGCCTGCTCTCGGACGCCACGACGGCCTTGGGCCGGCTGGACGGGATGGCGGGCAGCCTGCCGAATCCCGACCTGTTTGTCGCGTCGTATGTCCGGCGCGAGGCGGTGCTCAGCTCCCAGATCGAGGGCACCCAGTCGAGCCTCGACGACGTTCTGGCCCATGAGGTGGAGGCACGGGTGACCGGTGTGCCCGCCGACATCGCCGAGACGGTCAACCATGTGCGGGCCATGCACCTCGGTCTCAGCCTTCTTGGTGAGCTGCCGCTGTCGGGCCGGCTGATCCGCAGGGTCCACGAGGAGTTGATGATGGGTGTGCGGGGCCAGGAGCGCAGCCCCGGGGAGTTCCGCAAGACCCAGAACTGGGTCGGTCCTGCAGGCTGCACGCTGGAGACCGCGACGTTCGTGCCGCCGGCGCCCGACGACCTCCCGGCTACCATTCGCGACCTCGAAGTCTTCCTGAACGACAGCGGCGATCCGCCGCTCGTGCTGGCCGGCCTGGCGCACGCCCAGTTCGAGACGATCCATCCGTTCCTCGACGGCAACGGCCGCGTGGGGCGCCTGCTCATCACCCTGCTTCTCGTGCAGCGCCGGGTCTTGGCTCGCCCGCTGCTGTACCTGAGCCTCTTCCTCAAGCAGAACCGCAGCGAGTACTACGACCGGCTCAATGCCATAAGGACGCACGGCGACTGGGAAGGCTGGCTGAGGTTCTTCCTGACTGGCGTGGCGGTCACGGCCAACGACGCCTTGCGGGTCGCGGCCGAGTTGTCGGCGCTTACCGACCAGCACCGGCGCGCGGCCTCCAGCCGCGAGTTGGGCAGGTACGCGTGGCCGATGCTCGACCTGCTGGCCGAGCAGCCGGTCATCACCATCAAGTACGCGTCACCCCGGCTGGGCGCAACGCCCACGACTGTCGGTCGCGTGCTCGATCAGATGATTCTGCGGGGAATCGTCGAAGAGGTCACAGGCCGAAGGCGCGACCGTGTCTACCGGTACTCGCCGTTCCTCGACGTGCTCGCCGACGACCCCGAGCTCGCGTAGCGGTCTCCGGCCTGGCAGGGCTGCGAGGGCTGTCGGGCGGCGGCAGTAGGGTGAGCCGCGATGGCAGATTCGGCGATTCTCGAGGGCCTGAACCCGGCCCAGCATGAGGCGGTCATCCATGAGGGCGGGCCGTTGCTGGTGGTGGCCGGGGCGGGGTCGGGCAAGACCCGCGTGCTCACCCACCGCATCGCCCACCTGATCGAGCACCACGGCCTGTCGCCGTTCGAGGTCCTGGCCATCACCTTCACCAACAAGGCTGCGGGCGAGATGCGCCACCGGGTCGGCGGACTGGTCGGACCCGTGGCCGAGAGCATGTGGGTGTCCACGTTCCATGCCGCATGCGTGCGCATCCTGCGCCGCGACGCCGCCCACATCGACTACCCGAGTCGCTTCACCATCTACGACCAGGGCGACGCGGTGCGCCTGTGCGGCTACGTGCTGCGCGATCTGAACATCGACCCCAAGAAGTTCCCGCCCCGCTCGGTGCACGCGGCCATCTCCGCAGCCAAGAACGACAACATCTCTGCGGCCCAGTACGCCGGGCGGGCCTCCAACATCTACGAGCGGCGCATCGCAGAGGTCTTCACCCACTACCAGCGCCGGCTGCAGTCGGCCGGGGCCATGGACTTCGACGACCTGTTGCAGCGCACCGTGGAGCTGTTCCGCAGTCAACCCGACGTCTTGGCCCGGTGGCGGCAGCGGTTCGCCCACGTGCTGGTGGACGAGTACCAGGACACCAACCCGGTGCAGAACGAGCTGGTGATCCGCCTGGCCGCCGAGAGCCGCGAGGTGACCGCGGTGGGCGACGCCGACCAGTCGATCTACGCCTTCCGGGGCGCCGACGTGCGCAACATCCTCGAGTTCGAGCGGGCGTTCGACGACGTCCGCATCGTGGTGCTGGAGCAGAACTACCGCAGCACCCAGAACATCCTCGACGCAGCCAACGCGGTGATCGTCAACAACGCCGGCCGCAAGCCCAAGGACCTGTGGACCGACCAGGGCTCGGGGCCCGGCATCGTCCGCTACCACGCCGACGACGAGGTGGACGAGGCCCGCTACGTGGCCAGCGAGATGGTCCGGCGCCGCGACGACGAGCAGATGCGCTTCGACGAGATGGCGGTCTTCTATCGCACCAACGCCCAGTCGCGGGCGGTGGAGGAGCAGCTCGTCAAGGCCGAAGTGCCCTACCGGCTGGTGGGCGGCACCCGCTTCTACGACCGCCGCGAGGTGCGCGACGCCATGGCCTACCTCAAGGCCGTCGCCAACCCGGGCGACGAGGTGAGCGTGAAGCGGGCGCTGGGCGTCCCCAAGCGGGGCGTCGGGGCCACATCGGTGGCCAAGATGGACGCCCACGCGGCGGACGCCGGCCTCACCTTCTATGAGGCCCTGCGGCACTGCGGCGAGGCCGGGGTCAGCGGGCGCTCGGCGGTCGGCATCGGGCAGTTCTGCACGCTGGTCGACGGCGCCGCCGGCCTGGAGGCGTCGCCGGCCGCGGTGCTCCAGGAGCTGCTGGAACGCTCCGGGTACCTCGATGAGCTGCGCGCCGAGAAGTCGGTCGAAGCCGACGGCCGCCTCGAGAACCTGGCCGAGCTGGTGGGCGTGGCCGGCGAGCACGACAGCATGGACGACTTCTTGGAGGCGGTCGCGCTGGTGGCGGACACCGACGACCTCGCCGACGCCGGTTCCGACGAGTCCGCGGTGACGCTCATGACCCTTCACTCCGCCAAGGGCCTCGAGTATCCCGACGTGTACATGATCGGGATGGAGGACGGCGTGTTCCCTCACATCCGGGCCTTGGGCGAGCCTCACGAGCTGGAGGAGGAGCGTCGCCTCGCCTACGTGGGGATCACTAGGGCCATGCGGCACCTGACCGTCACCCACGCCTGGAGCCGGCTGCTGTACGGCAGCCGGCAGTACAACCCGCCGAGCCGCTTCCTCAAGGAGATCCCCGACGAGCTCGTGCAGACGGTGGACGGCTCCAGAGTGGTGCGCAGCCGCTACTACAGCCGCAGCCGGCGCGAGCGCAGCCTCGACCGGCGGTCGGCCAACCGCGACGAGATCGTCGAGCGGGCCCTCGACGCGGGCCGCCGCCCGGCACCCTCCCCTTCGGGCGCTGATCGCCTGCAGTTGCGGGTGGGCGACGATGTGCGCCACGCCCAGTGGGGCGAGGGCGTGATCGTCGCCATCGACAGGTCCGGGGACGAAGCGGAGGCCTCGGTGCGCTTCCCCGACGTCGGCGAGAAGCGCCTGCTGCTGTCGTGGGCGCCGCTGGAGAAGATCTGAGTCAGCGGCGCTAGGACGCGCGGGCTCCGGTCTTCGTTTCGAGCACTGCGGTCCGCTCGCTCAGTGCGGCGATCTCGGCCATCGTCTCGGTGTGCAGCTTCTCCCGGTGCTCCCGGTGCTCGCGGTCCAGCGTGGTGATGGCGTCGATGGCTTTGGTGTGCAGTTCCTGGATGCGTAGGCCCTGCGCTGTGATCGCCCTCATGGCTTCGCGATGGAGTTCGTCCGCGTGCTGGCGCGCCGCGAGGGCACTCTGCTGGATCAACTCCAATGTCGCCGTGTGCAGTTTCTGCATGTGTAGGCCCTGCTCACGGATGGCACCCATTGCGACTACGTGTTCGTCGTGACGCTGGGCGTTCTGCTTCAGCAGATACTGCACCAGGATGCCTAGGAACCCAAGCAAGCCAGCCCCCATAACGGAGATAAGTGCAATAGCCATGAAACTCATTGTACATTCACGATCTAGCGCTGCCAACCTGTAGGGTTACATTATCTTTCGTGGCCCCTGCCGCGCATGGGACGAACCGCTAGGCGTCGTGGACCGCGATGCGCAGGCGCTTGTTGGCCTTGCCCTTCGACTCGGTCTTGACCACCTCGAAGCGACCCACCTCGCCGGTGGAGGGCAGGTGGGTTCCGCCGTCGGCCTGGCGGTCGAGGCCGACGATGTCGACCACCCGGATCTCCTGCACCGACTCGGGTATGAGGTTGACCTTGGTGCGGATCAGGTCATTGTCGGCCAGGGCCTCGGACCGGGGCAGGAATGAGATCTCGATGGGCCGGTCGGCGGCGATCTCGGCATTGACCAGCTCAGTGACCCGCGCTGCGAAACCCCCCGGCAAGGGGTCGAACTCGAAGTCCATCCGGGCCGACAGCGGCGCCATGTTGCCGCCGGTCACCGACACACCCCAGGTGTTGTAGATCACCCCGCACAGGATGTGCAGCGCGGTGTGGGTGCGCATGAGGGCGTGGCGGCGCTCCCAGTCGAGCTCGCCGTGCACCGGCGTGCCTGCCGGCGGGGCGGCCGGGCCGTCGAGGGTGTGCCACACCACGTCGTGGCCCCGCACGTCGGTCACCGCGGCCGACCCGCCGTGGAAGCTCAGCGTGCCGGTGTCGTGGGGCTGGCCTCCGCTGGTGGCGTAGAAGGCGGTGGCATCGAGAGCCACCCTGCCCTCGTCGGCCGCCACGACGGTGGCGTCGAAAGCCCGGCACTGGGCGTCTCGCAGGAATATCCGGTCGGTGGGGCTCACGGCAGTCATGGAATCCTCCCATTGTGGCGGATCATCTAACGGCAGGCGCAAATTGGTTGCGAGCGCCTCGCGGCACGGCGTTGTGTCTCCCGCTCTTGTTCGCTTCGCTTACGGGTCGCTCGGGCCACGGCCTCGCTCAGCGCCTCGCGGAATGCGGGCGGATCGCGCCCCTATTCGCTCGGCCTCTGAGGATTGATGTCGACCCGCACATCGCCGTCCACCACCATGACCTCGAAGTGGCGCAGGCCGGTGCCCGCCGCGTCCACGATGTCGCCAGGGTCGCACGAGTTGACGAAGTCTGAGTGCTCGGGTCGCCACGCGAATGTGCACTGGCGGCTCTGGCCGGGGCGGCGGGCTTCGAAGGCCAGCCACCCGGTCTCCGGGTCGTCCCCGAGGTGCTGCAGGATGACGTCACGGTCCCCACCCGCCACGTCGCCGAACAGGATCGGGCCCCGGTCGGCTATCTCGGCGCTGATCCGGCCGGTCTCCATGTCGCGGAAGTCGCGGTCGCCGAGACGGATCTCCACATCGGTGCCGCCGCGGGTCAGCAGCAGCACCGCTCCGACCAGGCCCAGCGCGACGACCACTCCCGCCAAGCCCACCATGATGACGGAGCGCAAGTCCGGCCGGGCTCCTCTGGAAACGGGCATCGCGGCCTAGTATCGCCGCCCGTGGATCTGTTCGAGCATCAGGGCAAGGAACTGTTCGCCCGATACGGGCTGCCGGTGCCCTCGGGCGAGACGGCGTTCTCTGCCGATGAGGCCGTGGCCGCGGCCGGAAGGCTCGGGCTCCCGGTGGTGGTGAAGGCCCAGGTGCACACCGGAGGACGGGGCAAGGCCGGGGGCGTGAAGCTCGCCGCGGACTCCGATGCCGTGCGCCGCCATGCCACCGACATCCTGGGCCTCGACATCTCGGGCCACACGGTGCGCCGCCTGTGGATCGAGAAGGCGTCCGACATCGCCGAGGAGTACTACGCCAGCTTCACCCTCGACCGCTCCGCCCGCAAGCACCTGGGGATGCTGTCGGCCGAGGGCGGCGTGGAGATCGAGACGGTGGCCGTCCGCGATCCCGGCGCCATCGCCCGCATCCACATCGACCCGGTGGACGGGCTGCCGCAGCAGGCGTGTCGCCAGTGGGTGCGGGCCGCGCGCATCGGTGAAGCCGTCGCGGACGCCGTGGCGGATGCGCTGGTGACCCTGTATGGCGCCTATGTGGACGCCGACGCCGACCTTGTCGAGGTCAACCCGCTCATAGTGACGTCCGGCGGTGACGTGGTGCTGCTCGACTCCAAGGTCACCCTGGACGCCAACAGCACGTTCCGTCACGACGACTACGCAGAGTACGACGCCACCCAGACCCGCGACGAGCGGGAGCAGGCCGCCCACGCCAAGGGACTGCAGTACGTGGGCCTGGACGGCTCGGTGGGGGTGATAGCCAACGGCGCGGGCCTGGCCATGAGCACGGTGGACGTGGTGAACCAGGTGGGGGGCCGGCCGGCCAACTTCCTCGACATCGGCGGCGGAGCCAACGCGGAGGTCATGGCGGGCGCGCTGGAGGTGATCAACAACGACCCGGCGGTGAGGGCCATCCTGATCAACATCTTCGGGGGCATCACCCGGGGCGACGAGATCGCCAACGGCATCATCGAGGCCATGCAGCGGGTTGACATCGGCTCGCCCATCGTGATCCGACTCGACGGCACGAACGCGGCCCAGGGCTGGGACCTGCTGCACCCCCACCTGAGCGACACCCTGATGATCGAGGACAGCATGCTCGACGCGGCCCGGCGTGCCGTGGAGCTCGCCGTGTCCAGAGACCCTCAGGCGCGGTCATGAGCATCTTCGTGGACGAGCACACCCGGGTCGTGTACCAGGGACTCACCGGCTCGCAGGGCCGATACTACGGCCTGCTCAACCGGCGCTACGGCACGCAGGTCGTGGCGGGAACCAACCCCCGCAAGGCTGGCACCGACGTGGACGGCGTACCGGTCTTCGCCACCGTCGCCGACGCCGCCGCGGCCACCGGGGCCAACGCGAGCTGCGTGTTCATCCCGGCGCCGGGCGTGCCCGGAGCGGTGCTGGAGGCGGCCGAGGCCGGGATGGACTTGGTGGTGGTCATCACCGAGGGGGTGCCCGCCCACGACGAGGCGTTCCTGTTCAACAAGCTGCGGCGCGACCATCCCGATGTGCGGCTGCTGGGCCCGAACTGCCCGGGCATCATCAGTCCGGGCCGGTGCAACATCGGCATCACCGCCGGGCACATCGCGAAGCCGGGCGGGCCGGTCGGCATTGTCAGCCGCTCGGGCACCCTGACGTACCAGGCCCTCTACGAGTTGCGGCAGCACGACATCGGAGTGACGACCTGCGTCGGCATCGGCGGCGACCCGGTGCCCGGCACGACTTTCGTCGACTGCCTGGCCGCGTTCGAGGCCGACCCGGAGACCCGGGCTGTGATGATGATCGGCGAGATCGGCGGATCGGCCGAGGAGGAGGCGGCCGAGTTCATCGCCGATCACATGACCAAGCCGGTGGGCGCCTACATCGCGGGGGTCACCGCGCCGCCGGGCAAGAAGATGGGCCACGCCGGCGCCATCGTGTCGGGCGGCAAGGGCACGGCCGCGGCCAAGATGGAAGCGCTGGCCGCGGCCGGGGTCCGCGTGGGCCAGAACCCCACCGAGGCCGGCGAATTGATGGTGGAGATAGTCGCCGGACTCTGAGGCCGCCCCTCGAGTCCGGATGCGATCGGCTAGCCGGCTCCGGCGGCCAGGTCCCGTCCGATGCGAGCTGTTTCCTCAAGGCGAGACTCCTGCTCGCGGAAGGCGATCTCAAGATTGCTCCAGACGAGCGCCGTCAGTCCGGTTGCCCGCTCGAGGAGCAGAGCGGTATCGGGGGTGATCGGCGCTCGGCCCTTCACGATCCGGTTGATGTGCTTGAGCGAAAGGCCGGTTCGCTCTGCGAGTTCGGTCTGAGTCATGCCCCTCTCGTCCAATACCTCCGCGAGCGTTTCTCCGGGGGGAAGGACGAGATCAGGCTCGTAGCGGTACTCGGTAGCAGTTGAATCAGCCATGCTCGCCTCCATAGGGCTCAGTGGTAGTCCACGATCTCAGTCACGGTCACGCTTCTGACCCCAGTCCAATCCAGGCCGCCGTCGTCCTTCGCGGGCGGAGGGTCAGCCGTTGGGCGAAAGACGAGGCGATGGTTCCGATGGAGGTCCACAGCGAGCTCACCGGCGCGGCTGCCGGCGAGTTCGTGGCACCGGCCGGGGAGTTGGCGCATGTCGTCGAGGCTAACCGCCGCCGCTAGCTGCTGGAGCCGGAGGGTGATGCGCTTCGCTCCCTCCTTGCCCCAGCGACGCTGGAGTAGACGGAGGGCGCCCTTTGGGATAAATTACAATATAGATCATGATATAATATAGTAAATAGAGCTGAACCATACCTCTACATCCAGAGACAAGGCGCGACTGGCTCCCCGCTGTGCGATCGACCTTCTAGCCTCGGTGGCGATGGACAAGCCGAGGGCACTGATCTCTGTCTACGACAAGACGGGCGTGGTCGAACTGGCCGCGGTGCTGGTCGAGCTGGGGTGGGAGCTGATCGCCAGCGCTGGAACGGTCCGTGTGATCGAGGCCGCGGGGATGCCCGTGGTGGACGTAGCCGACTACACAGGCTCACCGACCATGCTGGGGCACCGGGTCGTGACCCTCCATCCCCGCATCCACGGCGGGATCCTGGCTGACCGCGACGACCCCGCTCACCGGGCCGATCTGGAGGCAAACGGCATCGACCTCATCGACTTGGTGGTGGTGAACCTCTACCCGTTCGAGGCGTCGCCCGGCATCGACACGATCGACATAGGCGGCCCGACGATGCTGCGGGCCGCGGCCAAGAACCACGCCCACGTCGGCGTGGTGGTGGACCCGGAGGACTACCAGCCGCTCCTGGGCGAACTCCGCTCGGACGGGAGCCTGTCGGCGGCCACCCGACGCCGTCTGGCCCGCAAGGCCTTCGCCCACAGCGCGGCATACGAGTCAGCGATTGCCGGCTGGCTCGACGCCGCGGCAGACACGTTCGCTGAGTCGCCCTCACTTGATGAGGCAGCGGCCGCCGCGGGCCAGCCTGGGACGAAGTCGGCCGAGCCAGAGCCAGCCGAGTCGGTCCTGCCACAGGTGATCCGGCTGGAGCTGGAGCGGGTCGAGGTGCTGCGGTACGGCGAGAACCCCCACCAGCAGGGCGCCCGCTACCGGCCGCGGGGCAGGCTCGGGTTCTTCGACGGCGTGGTCCGCCGCTCGGGTCTGGCGCTCAGCTACCTCAACCTGATGGATGCCGAGGCGGCCTGGCGCCTGGCCCACGACCTGGGCGACCGCCCGGCCGCGGTGATCGTCAAGCACGCCAACCCGTGCGGAGCAGCCGTTGCCGATGACTTGGCGTCCGCCTACTCCCGGGCTCTTGACTGTGATCCCCGGAGCGCCTTCGGCGGGGTGGTGGCCGCCAATGCGGTGATCGACGAGGCCACGGCTGAAGCCATGGTCGCCGCAGCCCAGGCCGACGTGGTGATCGCCCCCGGCTACTCCGACGGCGTGATCGAGCGCCTGGCTGCCCGCCGGGCCAACACCCGCCTGCTAGAGGGGCCGATGGGCCACATCGGCAAGCCGCGCTGGGAGCTCCGCACCCTCGGCGGTTCGGCAGACGAGTTCCTGTTGCAGACGCCGCGCCGGCTGGAGGCCGACCCTGCTGCCTGGCAGGTGGTCACCGCCCGGCAGCCCACCGACGCCGAGTGGGCCGACGCTGTCTTCGCCTGGCGGGTGTGCGCCCACACCAGCTCCAACGCAGTGGTGCTGGCCCGGGACGGCACAGCCTGGGGGATCGGCGCCGGCCAGCAGAGCCGGGTGGAGGCGGGCCAGCTCGCCGCGACCAAGGCCGCGGGCCGGGCTGCGGGAGGCGCCTGCGCCAGCGACGGCTTCTATCCGTTCGGTGACGGCATCCACGCCGCGGCCGACGCCGGCGCCAACGTCGTAGTGCAGCCCGGCGGCTCAGTCAACGACGCCGCAGTGATCGCGGCCGCCAACGAGCGCAACGTAGTCATGCTCTTCACCGGCGAGCGCCAGTTCCGCCACTGAGACCGACCATATGCTATACCATAGGTTTATGGCGCGACGCGAGGTTCTGGTTCAACTAGACGACGATCTGGTCGGTCGGCTGGACCAGATCGCCGAGGCTCTGGGAACCAGCCGCTCAGATCTGCTCCGGCGCGGTGCCAGGGCAGTGATCGAGGCCGACGCCCTCCGCGCTGCAGATGAGGAACTGGTCGCCGCGTACCGTCGCCTTCCGCTCGACGCCGACCTGGTTCAATCCGCCGCTCGCCTCGCCGCTCACACTGTGCCCGAGTGGTAGCACGGGCCGAGATCTACTGGGCCGATCTAGGCCCGCCCGCAGGGCGGCGCCCAGTGTGTGTGCTCACTAGAGATGCAGCTGCCAGCGTCCTCGCGGCCGTTGTTTGCGCTCCGGTTACACGCACGATTCGAGGTATCAGGTCGGAGGTCGAGATCGGATCCGCGCAGGGGCTCAACGATCAGTGCGCAGTCAACTGCGACAGCCTGGTAACCGTTCCTGTGCAGAGTCTTGACGGCCGTCCCGTCGGACGACTCGATGAATCCAAGCGGGCTGAACTAGACCGGGCCCTGCGCTACGCCCTCGACATCCTGTATTGAGCTTCACGGCTAGCCGCGGCGGCGGGTTCGGCGGCGGGCTAGGCGGTCCTCGGTGCCTGGGCCTGCACGGGGCGCCGACTCGATATCGGGCGGGGGCTCGTCGCCCCGCAGCACGGCTGCGATCTTGGCGGTGTGGTCCGGGGTGCTTCCGCAGCAGCTGCCGATCACCGTCACCCCCGCAGCTCGGGCCCGGTGGGCGTGGGCGGCCAGCACTTCGGGGGTGCCGTCGTAGACGAGCGCGTCGCCGCTCCACACCGGCACGCCCGCGTTGGGCTTGGAGATCACCGGCGTGCCGGTCGACGCCGCCGCCACGGCGACCACAGCCGCTTCGGTGTCGGCGACGTTGTTGCCGCAGTTGGCGCCCATCGCGGCCAGGCCCAGCTTTCCCAGCCGATCGGCCAACTCGGCGCCGGTGACGCCCATCATGGTGCGTCCGGCCGTGTCGAAGCTCATGGTCGCGGCGATGGAGAGATCGCACGCCGATCGGGCTCCCCGCACTGCCGCCTCCACCTCGTCGAGGTCGCTCATCGTCTCGATCCACAGCACATCCGCGCCTCCAGCGGCCAGCCCGGCCGCCTGCTCGGCGAACGCGGCCTCGCACGCCGCGGCCGACATGTTGCCCATCGGCAGCAGGAGCTCGCCGGTCGGACCCATCGAGCCGGCCACCAGCACAACGCGGCCCGTCCGCTCGGCCTCGGCGTCAGCTTCCATGCGGGCGTTGCGGGCCGCGGCCGCGTTGAGCTCCACCGCCCTGTCCTGCAGGTCGTGGAGGGCCAGACGGAAGCGGGTCCCGCCGAAGCTGTTGGTCATCACCAGGTCGGCCCCGGCCTGCAGGTAGGCCCGATGGATGGCCCGGATCTCATCGGCGTGGGTCACGTTCCATTCCTCGGGGGGATCGCCCGCGCCGAGGCCCACCGCGAAGAGCTGGGTGCCCATGGCTCCGTCGGCCACCACGTAGCCCTTGGCTGTCAAGAGCTCATTCATGGAGACGGTCATGGATTCCGCTCCGACATCTCGCAACGCCCCCTCGTCATGCCATGGCCCAGGGCTGGCCAGCGGTTGCCACGGTAGCGCCCGATCCTGTCGGCTCGGAGGCCACCCCGCCGGTACCCTGGCACGCCATGACGCTCGCATTGTCTCAGCCGGTCGGCCTCGATTCCGGCCTGGACGTTGACATCACGCCGGTGGCCGGGGCGCTGGGAGCCGAAGTTCGCGGCCTCGACCCGCAGGCACCCGGCGACGCCCCGACCTGGGACCGGCACCGCAGCGACAAGACCGCGGCCAGCGGCTACTACGGCCTGGCCGTCTTCGAGTTCTGAGCCCACTTCCCCGGCTCGGGCGGCGCACGGCCGCGGAGGTAGGTTGACCGGTCGTGCGGTTCGGCGTGTTCTATGAGCTCCAGATGCCCCGGCCCTGGACAGCCGACTCCGAGGAGCGGCTGCTGGCCGAGGCGCTGGAGCAGGTGGAGATCGCCGACGAGGTCGGCATCGACGTCGCCTGGGCGGTCGAGCACCACTTCCTGGAGGAGTACTCGCACTGCTCGGCGCCGGAGGTGTTCCTGTCGGCCTGCGCGGCCCGCACTGAGCGCATCCGACTCGGCCACGGCATCCGCCAGGCGCCGCCCGCCTACAACCACCCGGCCCGCACCGCCGAGTGCATCGCCACCCTCGATGCGATCTCCGGCGGACGGGTGGAGTTCGGCATCGGCGAGGGCGCCACGCGCCTGGAGCTCGGCGGGTTCGGCATCGGTGCCAAGCAGAAGCGGGCCATGAGCCTCGAGGCGGGCGAGCAGATCGCCAACATGATGGTCATGTCGCCCTATCCCGGCTTCGAGGGCGAGTTCTTCTCGATGCCGTGCCGCAACGTGATCCCCAAGCCGGTGCAGAAGCCCCATCCGCCGATGTGGATCGCCTGCACCAACCGCACCACTATCGAGCTGGCCGCCCGGCGGGGGCTGGGCGCCCTGGCCTTCGCCTTCGTCGACCCGGCCGAGGCCCGCCACTGGGCCGACGTGTACTACGACATCATCCGCAGCGACGAGTGCGTGCCCCTCGGCCACAGCGTCAACGCCAACATCGCGGTCGTGACCGGGTTCTCGCTGCACGAGGACCGGGCCGAGGCGATCCGCCGCGGCTTCGACGGGTTCCATTTCTTCTCCTACGCCCTGCGCCAGTTGGTGGTGCACCACACCATTCCGGGCCACTCCGACATCTGGGACCGTTACGAGGCCCAGCGGGGCTCGGCCCTGGACGGCGCGGTGGCCGCCGCCCTCGACGCCGGCGACGACTACTCCGACACCATAGGCACCCCCGCCGATGCGGTCCGCTGGCTCAAGGAGGCCGAGGACGCCTGCATCGACCACGTGATCTTCCTGCAGCAGGGCGGCAAGAACCGCCACGAGGACATCTGCGGAAGCCTGCGCCTGTTCGGATCGGATGTGCTGGGCGAGTTCTCCGCCCGCCGCGCCGAGCGCGAGGCGGCCAAGGCCGACGAGTTGGCCCCCTACATCGAGAAGGCCATGGCCCGCAAGGAGTGGATGCAACCCTTGGAGCGCCACGAGATCCCGGTCGTGGAGGCGTCGGTGGTGCATGCGGCCGTCCCCACCAGCCCCATCAGTTGACCCGAAATTCCGCGGCACTCTTGCCGGAATCGCAACAATGGCCGGTTTTTCGGTCGGACGATGTCTTGAGCCCAGTCCGCCGTGTCGAGCCTGGTTAGCAGGACTGGCGAGAGAAGAGGACAAGAGCCGTGCAGATTGCACCGTCGGGGCTGAAGGGACTCGCCGTCGCCGACACGGTGCTCGGGGCGGTCAGGGGCGAGGAGGGCTTCTACCACTACCGGCAGCACGACGCGTCGGCACTGGCCCGCACCCGCTCGCTGGAGGACGTCTGGACGCTGCAGATCGACGGCGCGCTGCCGCCCGAAGTCGCCGCCATCGACGCCGGGCCCTTGAGGGTCCTGCCGGAGGGGGCCGCCGCGGTGGTGGACGCAGCCGCGGCGCGGCTCGATGATCCGATGGGGGTTCTGCGGGTGGGTCTGCTCGCCGTTGCCTCTCAAGAAGGGCGTGGCCCGTTGCTCGACCGGACTGGCTCGCAGAGGCGCGACGACGCGCTCCGGCTGGCCGCAGTCGTGCCGACGGTGCTGGCCCGTCACCATCGCCGCCGTAACGGGCTCGACCCGATCGCACCCGATGCAGAGCTTCCCCATGCGCAGGACTACCTGCGCATGGCTACCGGATCGGAGCCCGCGCGTGGCGCCGCACGGGCGGTGGAGCAGTACCTGGTGGCCACCCTCGACCACGGCTTCAATGCGTCGACGTTCACGAGCCGGGTTGTGGCCAGCACCGGCGCCGACATGGCCGGGTCGCTGGTGGCCGGGGTGGGTGCGCTCAGCGGCCCGCTCCACGGCGGGGCGCCGAGCCGGGCCATGGAGATGATCGAGGAGATCGGTTCGCCTGAGCGGGCCGCCCCCTGGGTGCGGGCCCGCCTGGCCGAAGGCCACAAGATCATGGGCTTCGGCCATGCGGTCTATCGGGCCGCTGATCCCAGGGGAGTGGTGCTGCGGACCGCGGCTGAGACCCTCGGAGGAGACCTCGTCACGAGGGCGGCCGCGATCGAGGAGGAGATCCTGCGGGTTCTGGCCGAGTGGCGGCCCGCCCAGCGCATCGTCACCAACGTCGAGTACTGGGCCGCAGTGGTGCTGGAGTTGGCCGGGCTTCCCCGGGCCATGTTCACGCCGACCTTCGCGGTGAGCCGGGCCATCGGATGGAGCGCCCATGTGCTCGAACAAGCGGAGACGGGCAAGATCCTGCGTCCCAGCGCCCGGTACGTGGGGCCGGAGCCGATCCGTTCCTGACCGCCTTGCGGTTGGCGGTCTCGATCAGGTATCTTCCTAGGAAGACAAATTAGGTCGATCCGCCCAACTGTGAGGTGTGACCATGACGATTGCCGACGAAGAGCTCCGCTGTCCCGTCGACCACGGAGCGGGGCGCTGCCCCGCCCGCGACATCGACCTGTGGGACTTCGACATGTTCCAGCGCCAGGAGCACCACGAGGCGCTGGGCCGGCTGCGCGACACCGATCCCGGCATCCACTGGGTAGATGAGGGCGACCGGGGCCCGGGCTACTGGGCCATCACCCGCCAGGCCCACCTCAAGGAGGTCAACCGCCGGGCCGACGTGTTCTCGTCCAACCACAGCGGCACCCAGATGCGCGATCCCGACCGGGGCGACACCGTGTCGAGGTTCTCGCGTGACCACACGATGATCGACATGGACCCGCCCCGCCACACCCGCTATCGCAAGCTCGTCAACCGGGGCTTCACTCCCCGCATGATCGGCCTCCTCGAGGACTATCTCCAGAACCGCACCGACATCATCCTGGACCAGGTGGTGGAGCAGGGCCGCTGCGACTTCGTGCGAAGCATCTCCGCGGAGCTGCCGCTTCAGGCCATCGCCGAGATGATGGGGATCCCCATCGAGGATCGCTCCAGGGTGTTCGACTGGACCAACACGTTCATCGGCAACGAGGACCCTGAGTTCGTCAAGAGCCATGACGACATCGAGCGGGCCGCGGCCGAGTTGTTCGGCTACTCCCACCAACTCCAGATGGACCGGCGCAGCAGGCTCTCAGACGACATCGTCACCACGCTGCTGTCGGCCGACATCGACGGCGAGGCCCTCACCGAGCTCGAGTTCGACATGTTCTTCCTGATCCTGTGCGTGGCCGGGAATGAGACCACCCGCAACTCCATTACCCGGGGGATGATGGCCTTCTTCGACTTCCCCGACCAGTGGGAGAAGTTCGTGGCCGACCCCGACCGCCACATGGAGACCGCGGTGGAGGAGATCGTGCGCTGGGCCACCCCGGTGATGAACTTCCGCCGCCAGGCGCTGGCCGACTACGAGATCGACGGCGTGAGGATCGCCGCGGGCGACAAGGTGGTCATGTGGCATGTGGCCGCCAACCGCGATCCCCTCGCCTTCGAGGACCCGTGGCGCTTCGACATCGAGCGCGACCCCAACGACCACATCGGCTTCGGCGGGGGAGGGCCGCACTTCTGCCTGGGCGCCAGCCTGGCCCGCATGGAGATCCGCCTCACCTTTCGGGAGATCGCCCGCCGCATGCCCGACATCCACCTCGACGGCCAGCCCGACTACCTGCGCTCCAACTTCATCGGCGGCGTCAAGCGCCTGCCGGTGGCCTACACCCCGTCGCGGTCGTACAACACCGTGCCGCTGCACCGCCTCGGCTCCGCGGCGGGCGCCTCAGGCACCGTCGGATTCGGCGGCCACGTGGAGCGCTCCGCCCCCTGACGCCAGTGGGCCTCGCTCAGGCTTCGGCCGCCTTCACTAGCCAGTCGAAGACGGGATCGCGGTCGCGGGAGTCCATCATCTCCGGGTGCCACTGGACGCCGAGCCAGGAGCGCTCGCGCGATTCGATCCCCTCGACCGCGCCGTCGTTGCTGCGGCCGGTCACTTCGTAGCCGGGGGCGATCTCGTCGATGGTCTGATGGTGCAGCGAGTTGACCTGCACCGACGGACCGTAGAGGGAGGCGAGCAGCGATCCCTCGATGAAGTCCACCCGGTGGGCGACGGAGTTGGGCGGCTGGTCGAAGCAAGCGTGGGGGGCCACATGCTGGTGCAACGTGCCACCGCCGTGCACGTTTAGCGCTTGAATGCCCCGGCAGATCCCCAGCACCGGTATTCCGGCCTCGGCCGCGCCGTCCAGCAGCCCGAGCTCGTAGGCGTCGCGGGCCGGCTCGGGAGCGAACAGCTCCGCGCAGGGCGTCTGGCCGTAGCGGGCCGGGTCGATGTCGGCGCCACCGCTGAGCAGCAGCCCGCCGAGGCGGCCCACGTAGTCGGAAGGATCGGCCGAGCTGGGCAGGAACACGGGCAGGCCGCCGGCCGCGATCACCCCCCGGGCGTAGTCGCAGAAGTACAGGTCGACCTCCAGCTCGCGCAGGATCTCGGGCTTTACGTTGATCTGGTCGCCGGTCCTGGTGCGTCCCGAGATGCCGATCAGCGGTGCGGTCGCCACGGACGAGAGTGTACGTTCCAGCCGTGCCCGAGCCGTCCCCCGCCGACGCCGCGACTGACGCTGTGGATGTGGACGGGCCGCTGGCCTGGCGCGAGCAGGGCCGCGGTGAACCCGTGGTGTTCCTGCACGGACTCGGCGGCTCCCGCACCTCGTGGGAGCCCCAACTCGAAGGCTTGAGCGACCGGTTCCGCTGCATCGCCTGGGACATGCCCGGCTACGGCGCGTCAGCGCCGGTCGTGCCTCTAACCTTCGCCGCTATCGCCGACGCGGTGGTCCGGCTGCTCGACGCGGCCGGCGTCGAGCGGGCCCATCTGGTGGGCGAGTCCTTCGGCGGAATGCACGCGCTCCACACCGCGCTGCGCCAGCCCGACCGCACCGGCCGCCTCGTGCTGGCCAACACCAGCCCCGCCTTCGGCGCAGACGGAACCGACCCCGCGGCCTGGCAGGCCGCCCGTCTCAGCCCACTCGACACAGGTCTGACCCCCTCCGACATAGCCGCAGATGTCCTCTCCTCCATCGCGGGTCCCGGCCTCAGCGCCGACATGCTCGCCATGCGGGTGGCCGGGTTCGCCCGCATCCCGGCTGCCGGGCTGCGGGCGGCCGTCGAGTGCCTGCCCGCTCACGACGTGCGCGACCGCTTGGCCGAGATCACCGCATCCGCGCTCGTGATCGCGGGTGAGCTGGACGAGGAGACCCCCCTCGCCTACTCCCGAGTCCTGGCCGACGGTCTGCCCGAAGCAAAGCTGGTTGTGCTCGACGGTGTAGGGCACCTGGCCATCTCGGAAGCTCCCGGGACCTTCAATCGCCTTGTGCATCATTTTCTTGCGGCTGACTAGGCGCCCTAACGGTCGCCGAGGCCCGGACCGCTCGTGGTCTGTCGCTGAATTGATCGCCTCGGCCCGGATAGCGGTCTGCTGAGGTCAGCGGCTGTTGCAGCCGTGCAGCCATTTCGGCGATACAGCCCTAGTCGGCTCGGTCGAGAGTCGACTCAGCAACCAGGAAGCCGGCGGCAGCCGCCTCCAGCCTCTCGAACCAGCCCCGGTCGGTCTCGACACCGAAGCGGTGCGCGTGGTCGTGCGTGTGGGCGACCCGTGCCCGACTCGTCCTCGATCTGGACTTTGGACGGCACCGCGTCAACCGCTTCTTGGTCCAGAGCAGTCCCCCGCAAGCCCAACCAACGGCACGCTGTGACAATAGCAGCGGCTCGGGGCCCGGTGCTCCATGGCAGGTAGCCTCCGCGTCGATGAGAGCGGGCATTCTCACGACGCAGCGAGCCGAGCTCGTAGCGCGCATGGCCGCCCTCGGGCCACGCTTCGCCGAGCGGGCGGAGGCCCACGACCGCGCCGCCACGTTCCCCACCCAGAACTGGGCCGACATGCGCGACGCCGGCCTACTCGGGCTGTGCATCCCCGCCGCTGACGGCGGGCTCGGCGGCGACTTCGTGGCCTATGCCCTGGTGTCCGAGGAGCTGGGACGGCACTGCGCCACCACCGCCCTGACGTTCAACATGCACACCGCCACCACCATCTTGGTGGGCCAGATCGCCGATGACCTGGATCTCACCCCAGCTGAGCGGTCGCTGCTGGCCGAGCGCCGGACCGAGCTGCGACGCGGCATCGTCGAGAACGGCACCATCCACAGCCAACCCTTCTCGGAGGGCGCGGCCGCGGGCGCCACCGCCGGCTACTCCACCCGGGCGGTGCCCGCCCCCGGCGGCTATCGGGTGACGGGACGCAAGATCTTCGCCTCCCTGTCGGGTGCGGCCAACATCCACAACGTGGTCTGCCTGGTGCCCGGAGACGAGCGGATCCGCTTCA
This sequence comes from Candidatus Aldehydirespirator sp., assembly GCA_965219165.1. Lineage (GTDB taxonomy): Bacteria > Actinomycetota > Acidimicrobiia > Acidimicrobiales > Aldehydirespiratoraceae > Aldehydirespirator. The sequence goes on from CBDCMW010000002.1 coordinate 1,065,159, forward strand.
TGGGAGTGCCCGCCGACGCGCCCGGGGCGACCATCGATGGGGAGTGGGATCCGCTGGGGATGCGTGGCACCGACTCTCGCACCCTGGTGCTTGACGACGCGGTTGTGCCGACCGGCAACGAGTGGCTCCCGCCCGGCACGTTCGATCAGGCCGCGGCCCGGTGGCCCTATTTCTACATGACGCTGTCGTTCGCGTATCTGGGGCTGATGCGGGGTGTGCTCGACGCCACCGGCGCCTACCTGCGGGGTGAGGGTCGGGGCAGCTCCGGCCCGGCCCGGCGGGACCATCCGATCAAGCAGCAGGGATGGGCCCAGATGAACCTGCTGTACGACCGGGCTCAGTCGCTCACCTACCGGGTGCTGGCCGAGTGCGGCGTCGATCCGAGCTCCGATCAGGTGCGGCGGGCCTGGTCGTCGGTGGTCACCGTCATGGAGGGCGCTCCCGCTGTGGCCTCGCTGGCCCTGCAGGTGTGCGGTGGACGCAGCATGCTGCGCCCGTCCTACCTGGAGCGGGCCTACCGCGACGCCCGTTGCGGGGCCTCGATGCTCCCCTGGAGCGTCGAGGTCTGCCTGGAGCGCCTGGGTCGCGCCGGGCTCTACCCTGAACAGGACGAAGCGCCGATCTAACAGGCCCGGCCGCGGGGTCGGGCCCTCGGCCGGTGTGACCGCGACCGCGGTGCGGGCTACCTTTCGGGGCCGAACGTTCATCGTCCCGCGACCGGGGGAGCTTCCATGACCGACTGGGACCGCATCCGGGTGCTATGGCCCGACCACCTCGGGTTAGCCCGGGGCAAGTACGTGCCGGTCCGGCTGGCCCACAAGGGCACCAGCCACTGCGTGTGCGTGTTCGCCCTGGGCTATGACCGCAGCATGGTGCCCGCGCCTGGCGCCTACCTACTGGATGGTCTGCCCGACACCCAGATCAGCTTCGACACCGACGACATACGCCAGGGCTGGGATGACGACGCCACCGGCGTCGTCATCGGGGACCTGTCGATGCACGGCGAGTCCCTGCCGGTCTCGCCGCGTGAGGCGCTGCGCCGGGCTGTTGCCGATTGGGAGGCCCTTGGCTACGCCCCCAAGGTCGGCATCGAGCTTGAGGCGTACGTGTTCAGCGGTGGCCTGCAGAGTCCCCAGCCCTACGAGACGCCGGGCGCGATGGCCTACGGCACCGGGGTGGCGTCGGATCCTGCCGGAGTGATCACATCGGTAGTGCGCCGGGCGGAGGCCTCGGGCATCGCTATGGAGTCGGTCAACGCCGAGTACGACGAGGGCCAGTTCGAGCTGACCCTCGAATACGGCGACGCCATGGAGGCCATCGACAACGCTTTCCTGTTCCGGCTGCTGGCCCGCGAGACGGTGTTGACTGCCACCGACGCGTCGGGCCGGCCCCTCGGCCTGGACCTCACCTTCCTGGGCAAGCCCTTCCCCGGCATCGCCGGCACTGGCGTGCACGTGAACTTCTCGATGGTCGACTCCGATGGCAACAACGCCTTCTCGGATGCGGGCGCCGCCCACTGCATGTCCGATCTGGCCCGAGGTTGCATGGCAGGCCTCGTCCACCACCATCGCGGGATGACGGCGCTGGCCGCGCCCACCGTCAACGCCTACCGGCGCCTGCGCCACGGCGAGCTGAACGGCTACTGGGCCAATTGGGGCGTGGAGCACCGCTGCGCCGGCAACCGCGTGCCTCGGGGCGCCGGTCCAGGCATGCGCATCGAGAGCCGCATAGGCGACGGCGCGGCCAACCTCCACACCTTGGTCGTCACCGTGCTGCAGGCGGCCCGCCTCGGCGTCGCCGGCGAGCTGGAATGCCCCGAACCCATGACCACGGACGGCTTCGAGGAGGTCAACACCGACGTGCGCTGCGCCCACAGCCTGAGCGCGGCTCTCGACGACATGGAAGCCGACGAGGCCCTGTGCGAGGCCGTCGGCTCGGAACTGTGCGCCAACTTCGTGTTCAACAAGCGCGCCGAGTGGGAGCGCTACACGGCTGGGGTGGGCGACGAAGCCGTCGCCGACTGGGACGCGATCACAGGCACCGAGCCCCTATCCGAATGGGAGCTGAAGCAATACCTGCCCTACCACTGAGTGCCCATTCGACATGGCCCCACCCCGGCTGCTGCTGATCCTCACCGAGAACCACACGCTGGTCGACCCCGACGACCTGGTCGGCCTGGTGCGTCTGGCCACCGACGCCGAGGCGGCCGGGTTCGACGCGGTCATGGCCAGCGAGCATGTTGTCCTCGGCCCGTCCGCGGGCGCGCTCGGCCGGCCCCTCAATCCCCGGGCCTACGCGGCTCCAGGCAACCAGGATCCGGCCACGTGCTGGCCGAGTTCCAATGTGTTGCTGGCCGCGGTGGCCGCAGCCACCCGGCGGGTGAGGCTGGTGATGGGCGCGGTGATCGCCCCGCTGCGCCATCCGGTCCTGCTGGCCAAGGAGCTGGCCACCCTGGACCGGCTCAGCGAGGGCCGGTTGGTGGTGCAGCCCACGGTGTCGTGGCACCGGGAGGAGTATGACGCCCTGGGAGTGCCCTTCTCCGAGCGGGGCGAGATCCTCGACGAGCAGCTGGTGGCCATGTCGGCGCTGTGGGAGCACACTCCGGCCTCGCATCCGGGGCCGCGATTCGCCTTCGATGACGTGTACTGCGTCCCCAAGCCGTGGAGTCGCGGCCCGGCCCGCCCCAGCATGTGGTTCGGCGGCCAGTCGATGCACCCCCGGCTGTTGCGGCGTCTAGTCCGCTACGGCGACGGCTTCCATCCCTTCGGCGCGCCGTCAGCGGAAGATCTGGCCGAGCTGCGGGCCGGGCTGACCGCCGCGGGCCGCGACCCGGCCGCGATCGAGATGGTGGGCGGCACCCGGGCGGTCTTCGCGGGAGCCGACGACACGGCCGACATAGACCGAGCCATGGCCGATTTCGGTGACCAGATCGAAGCCGGCTTCACCACCTTCTGCGTGAAGCCGTCCCAGCACACCGATGACCCCGCCGAGGTCAGAGCCCTGTGCGAGCACATAGTGGCCCGAGCCTCCCACTTCGACGACGGGGCTCCGGCGTGCCGCTGACCCAGCTCAGCGGAGCGGTCCCCGAGCATGCCGAGGCCGCGAGGGCCGCTGAGCACACGCGCAGACCAGCGCGATCGCGGAGCGTGTCACTCCGGCGAGCCTATGAGGGGGCTACCTCGTCGAGGAACCAGTCGACTAAGGCCGCGCACTGGCGGGCGTTGCGGGACTCGTGGCGGCGCATCTCGTCCAGCAGGGTCGCCCGGTCGACTCTGTGCTCATCCAGGTACTCGTCGTCTGCCTCCGACAGGAACCCCTCGAGTTGGTCGTAGGTCACCTCGGGATGGAACTGCGTGCCCACGCAGCGGCCCAGCCGGAACAGCTGCACCGCGTTGTCGTTTACGGCCAGCACCTCGGCGTCCGCCGACGGAGTGAACCGGTCGTGGTGCCACTGGAACCACGGCCCCGATCCCAGCGGGTTGCGCGCGCCGTTGTACGAGTCGTCGGGGTCGCGGATCTCATACCAGCCGATCTCATGGACCGGCGCCTCCTCGACGGCTCCACCGAAGCAAGCAGCTAGCAGTTGGCCGCCGAAGCACACGCCGAGAATGGGCGTGCCCCTCTGGCGCGCCGCCCGCATCATGTCGATCTCTTCGAAGATCCAGCTGTCGATCTCAGCGGTGTTGGTGAGCGAGCGGATCGAGCCCATCGGCACCAGCACGTCGTATTCGGCCGCGTCGGGGAACGGCGCGGCGTCGTTGGGGCGGTCCAGGTTGGAGGTCACCACGTGCTCGTGCACGTCGTAGCCCCGCTGCGCCAGCCGTTCGCCCACCAGCGCGCTCGTTCCCTGCGGCTCGTGGGCCAGCACCAGAGCGCGCCGTGACTTGCTCACAGGTCGAACCATACGTGGGCCTGGCCGGTGCCTGACACCGATTCGTACTGGCCGAACTGCTTGCCGCGGGCCGTGCAGGCCGCGCCTCCCAGCGCGCCCACCATGATCAGGTAGTGGCCGAAATAGCCCTCGGGGGAGTGACGGGCGTACGTGGGCAGGAAGTCGATGATGGCGGAATGGTCGCCTTCGGCCATCCAGGCCAGCACCTTGCGATCGGCTGCGGCGGCCTCGGGGGTGCGGACGTGGAGGTCGGGATCGGCGCCCTCGTGGTCGCGGAACTGGCGCAGCGGCCAGAACCGGTGGCTCAGCCCGCCGCTGGCCAGGACCACCACCCGCCGGTCGAGCCCGGCCACCGCCTCGGCCAGCAGCTGGCCGGCCAGCAGGAAGTCCCCGGCCCCTGCGGTCTGGCACACGCCCACCGACACCCAGCGCTCGTCGCCCTGAAGGAAGCCGAGCAGGTTGATCGTGGGGTAGTGCACCGGCAGGTGCGGGTCGTCGATGGCAGTCACCCAGGTGTCGTCGCGGTCGGCTGCCGCGGCCGCGAAGGCGTGGGCCAGCTCCGGGTCGCCGGGCATGTCGTAGGGCATGGCGCACATGCCTCGGGGCAGCTCGTCGGAGGTGAACAGGCCCTCGCGTCGCTCGTGGGCGGAGACGACGTGCTCGATGGTGGTGAACCAGTGCGTGTCCACCACGACCACGGTGTCGGCCTCGGCAGGGGCGAGGCGCTCGGCCCTCAGCGCGTGCAGGCCCGCGAACAGCGTGGTGTCCTCCCCGCCGTTGAGGGCCCGCCGCTCGTGCTCGGGCATCACCAGCGGCGGCACATGCGACACCAGTGCAGCACCCACGATCGATCCCATGCTCAGAGCTCCCTGCGGTAGCGCGGCATCATGCCACCACCCGCACGGGCAGGTGCTTGATGCCGGCTATGAAGTTGGAGCGCAGGTGCTGGGGCTCCCCGTCGGGCTCGAGACGGTCGACCCGCTTCATCAGCTCTTCGAACACCAGCCGGACCTCCATGCGGGCCAGCCACGCGCCCAGGCAGAGGTGCGGGCCGTTGCGTCCGAAGGCCATGTGGTCGTTGGGGTCACGGGCCAGGTCGAAGCGCCAGGGGTGGGGGAACCCTTCGGTGTCGTGGTTGGTCGAGCAGAACCACATCACCACCTTGTCGCCGGCTGCGATCTTCTGTCCGCCGATGGTCGTTGTCCGGGTGGCGGTGCGGCGGAAGTGCATGGTCACCGCACTGGTGCGCAGAATCTCCTCCACTGCGGTGTGGGTGAGAGACGGATCGGCCCGCCAGGCCTGCCACAGGCTCGGATGGAGCATCATGGTGTTGAGTCCGTGGGTCATCGTGTAGCGGGTGGTGTCGTTGCCCGCGGCGATGAGCAGGGTGAAGAAGTTCTTGAACTCCAGGTCGCTGAGCGGTTCGCCGTCGCGGGTCGGAGCCAGGAGCTGGGTGATCACGTCGTTGCGGGGGCAGGCCCGGCGTTCGGCGGCTTGACGCTCGGCGTAGCGGAACACCTCGATCGCGGCCGGGCTGCGGAACGGCATCAGCCGGAACTCCTCCGTGTCGGCCGTGTCGACCACATGGGTGGTGAACTCCGGGTCGCTGTTGCCCAGGAACGCGTCGCCCCACTCCACCAGTTGGTGGCCGTCGGCGTCGCTGGTGCCCAGCAGCCGCCCCAGCATGCGCATGGGCAACTTGGCCGCCACGTCGGTCACGAAGTCGAAGGCGTCGGCCGCGAGAGCCTCGTCGAGCACCTCGGCGGCCAGGGCCCGGATGGAATCCTCGTAGGACTCGACGGTGCGGCGGGTGAAGCCCCGGTTGACTAGGCGGCGCAGCCGGGTGTGCTCGGGCGGGTCGAGCTCCATCATCGTGCCGCGGGCCTCGAGCTGGTCGTCGTCCATCTCCTCGAGGCGGATGCCCTTGGTGGAGCTGAACGTCTCGACGTCGCGGCTCACGGCGAGGGCGTCGTGGTAGCGGGTGACCGACCAGAAGCCGGCGCCGTCGGCCTCGGGAGTCCAGTGCACCGGGTCGTCGCGGCGCAGCCGGGTGAAGGTGGCGTGGGGCACCCCGGACGTGAACGAGTCGTGCGATGACAGGTCGGCGTCGTCGTCGCCGTGGTCGCTGAGGTAGTCGTCGACGTACGTAACCGTGGCCAGGCTCATCGCTCGGCCTTGGGGTTGGGGGCGGCCCACAGGGTGGTGCCCCCGGCCATGGAGTTGCCGACCTGGCGGTAGTAGCCGCCGATCATCTCGATGGGCTGCAGGCGGTGCAGTTCCTCGGTGGGGCACTCGGGCAGCAGGATTTCGGCGTCGCCGGCGTACACCGGACCGAGGTCGGCGTCGTAGCCCCGCATGGTGACCAGCTCGTCGAGGGAGTCGGTGCCGTCGACTTCGATGGCTGGCATCTGGCGGCTGTGCAGCATCGGATGGGAGTTGACGAAGCCGGGCGCCTCGGCGGTGCCGGTGATGGTGAAGCGGGCCCCGGCGATGCGGCGGCCCCAGGTGCTCAAGGTGGCTCCGAAGCGACCGCCCGGCTCCAGACGCGGTCCGGCCCGACCCACTGTCACGGGCCTGGTCATGGCGATCTCGGCCATCTTCTTGGGGTAGCCCTGCACATGGCCCCGGGCCATGGCGAAGTCCTTGTCCACCCAGATGTACGCGGCCCGGCTGTAGGTCGTCCCCCTGAACTTGCAGCGGATGACGGCGAACACCTCCCGGTACTGGGCCCGGACCGGATCGAGCAGCTCCTCGAAGGTGTCGCTGCAGCTCTGCCACTCGGCCCAGATCATGGCCACGGCGCCGGGGTCGTCGTCGGCGGGCTCCAGCGGGTCGGGCAGCAGCTCGGCCACCCGGTCGGGGTCGGTGCGGTACTCGACGGTCAGCATGTCGCCGGAGTAGTGCCAGGGCGGCGCAGGCACGATGCCCGCAGCCCCGGTCGGCGTCCTCGGATACATGAATCCCTGGAGTTCGGCCATGCACGGACCCTATTTGTTTGGCACCGAACGATCAACTTGCGGGCATCAGGGGTCTGCGGCGAATCAAGAAATCGGTAGATCTGCCGATGGGCGCCAGTCCGGCAGTTTGGTTCAATCGCCTTGTGGCTCTCGACGACGAGGCACCCGACCTAATCTTGCGGCGCGGGCAGATCGTGACGTCGTGCGGTGACATGGTTGCCGACGCGATGGCCGTGCGCGGCAGCCGCGTGTGCGCAGTAGGCCGCGATGACGATGTCTCCTCTCTGATCGGACCGCGAACCGAGATCGTTGACCTCGACGGACGCACCGTTGTTCCCGGCATCAACGACTCCCATGTGCACATCGGCTACCTCGGTGCGGTACGTCCGCCGCTCGCCGTGGACATCGGATTCCCGACGGTTAGGTCCATAGCGGACGTGGTCGCGGCGGTCGGGTCGGCCACACCCGTCAACGGATGGGTGAAGGGCACGGGTTGGGACGTCGGGTACCTCGAGGACGCCCACGCGGATCGCCTGCCCAACCGCTACGACCTAGACCTCACCAGTAGCGACTCTCCTGTGGCGCTGCGTGACTTCTCAGGGCACCAGCTCTGGGTCAACAGCAGGGCGCTGGAGCTGGCAGGCATCAACGAGGACACACCGGATCCGCTCGACGGCGTGATTGTCAGGGATGGCAGCGGGCGACCGACAGGCCTCTTGCGGGAATCGGCGGCTGCTCTGATCGACCGGCTGCTGCCGTCCTTGACCGAAACAGAGCTCGATCAAGCCTTGGACACAGCGCGGACGATCATGCACGCCGAGGGCATTACCTCGGTGACCGACGCAGCGCTCGGTCCCGGCGGCAACACATTCGAGGGAGGCGCAGCCGGGGAGCGCCTCCTGGAGCGGCTGGCCGGGAGAGCGAGTCGGGAGGACTTTGCGTTGCGGACCACGGTGCTGCTGGCGTTCAGTCCGCTCACGACGTCGAGTCTCAGTGACGTCACGCAGCATCTCCACTCGTTCGTGCCGCCTTCGGACAAGCCGGGTTGGTTCCGCGTCGCTGGCGTGAAGTTCTTCGCTGACGGCGTCCCGCCGAACAAGACGGGCTGGGTGAGCCAGCAGTACGCCGGGGGAGGCTGCGGCTGCTTGACGATCGCGGGGGAAACCGATCAGGAGCGGCTGGCGGACCTCGAAGCGATGATCGATCTCGCTCACAGAGCGGGGCACCAGATCGGCGTTCACGTAACGGGCGATCGTGCCATCGATGCAACGGTTCGGTCGCTGGTGAGAGCCCAGCGCCGCAGTCCCCGGCCCGACCCCAGGCACTACGTGATCCACGCCGACCTTGCCAGCCCGCAAGCGCTGGATCAACTGGGCATCCACGGGTTCGGTGCGAGCATGCAGCCGGCCATCAAATGGACGATCGCCGACCTCATGAGGGAGATGCTCGGCAAGGATCGGGCCGACTATCAATGGCCGATGCGGTCGGCGCTCGACGCCGGTGTGCGGGTCACGTCGAGTTCGGACGCGCCAATCACATTCCCGAGCTGGCGCCAGGGCGTGGAGACCGCAGTCCTTCGCGAGTCCAAGGCCACCGGCGAGGTCCACGGGCCACAGGAGCGGATAACGGTCTTGGAGGCGATCCGGACATTCACGGTCAACGGCGCCTGGCAGGACCGAGCCGAGGGATGGAAGGGAAGCCTGGTCCCTGGGATGGCAGCCGACTACTGCGTCCTCGATGGTCGGATTCTCGACACGGATCTGCAACGGACCACCAAGACCCCGATCGCTGCGACCGTTGTGGACGGACGGCTGGTGTTCGGCGATTTCCCATAGGCGAAGTTCCCCGATCCATGACAGACAAGAGCCACTGGAGGTATTCGAATGTTCAAACAAGCAGGCCCAATCAAGCGTCTAGTGCTTTCAGTGATCGTGCTGGTCTTGATCGCGTCCGGGTGCGGCGACGACGATGCCGTGTCCGACGACGACTCGCCGGTCGACGCTGCGTCAACGGCGACGACTGGCGAGGAATCGGAGAGCCAAGACTCCACCGGGAGCAGTTCCGTCGCCGAGGGCACCGCCGTTGAAGACGGGAAGGAAGAGCCCGCGCAGGAGGAATCGTCGGCAGCGGGGCAAGACCCGCCCGCGACACCCGAAGCGCCCTCGGAGGAGGGTGACTCGAGCACTGGCTCGCCCAGTTCCGAGCCCATCCGGATCGGCGCGATCTCGACGCTGACCGGGCCGGCCTCGTTCCCCGAATCCCATTCGGCGGCGCAGGCGGTGTTCGATCGCGTCAACGCCGCCGGCGGCATCGGCGGGCGCATGATCGAGTACACCGTGGAGGACGACGGGTTCGATCCCGCGCTCGCGGCTCAGGCCGCGCGGCGGCTCGCCGACGAGACAGGCGTCGTGGCCATGGTGGGTTCAGCGAGCCTGCTCGAATGCGCCGTCAATTCCCAGTTCTATGCAGAAGCCGGTCTGTACTCCGTCCAGGGCACGGGCATCGACCCAGTCTGTTTCGCCACCTCGAACATCTCGCCGGTCAACACCGGCCCGTTCTTCTCCGATGCGGTGGCTCTGTTCTATGCGAGCGAGGACCTCGGGGTAGACAGTGTCTGCTTCGGAGCCTTCGACGTCCCCGACTTCCAGCCTGCATACGCGGCGGCCATCGCGGAGTGGACCGCGGCTACCGGTAAGGAACTGACGTACTCCGACACGACCCTCATCTTCGACGGAGACCTGACACCGTTCATGCTCGAACTCGATAGCAACGGCTGCGACGCGGCCGTCGTGCAGGCCAACGACTTCCACTACGTGGCGATGATGCAGATCCGTGAGGCACAAGGCCTTGACGTCCAGATCATCGGACTCACGTCCGGGTACACGGCCGCGGTGGCCGACCAGTTGGGCGCGGCGGGCAACGGTCTCGTGGTTGCTTCGGAGTTCGAACCGTTCACCGACACTGACAGCAATGCGCTGAGCGACTGGCGGGCGCTGATGGACGAGGCAGGCGTAGCCCCGACATCGTTCGCCGAGGGCGGTTACTTGGCTGCGACGATCATCGTGAGCGTCTTGGAAGGGATCGAAGGCGAGATCACACGGGACTCAGTGGGCGCGGCCCTGCTCGGGCTCGAGCCCGTCGATACCGGCCTCACCGGAACACCCTACGCTTTCGGCGAGGGCGATGCCCATGCATCGAATCGCGCCGCGAAGTTTGTGGAGCTCGTCGACGGAGCCTGGGTGGTCAAGACACCGGAGTGGATCGTCGTTCCATGACGGCGGCCCTCGGGGCCGGACTCAGTCCAGCGGGCCATGATCCGCTCGCTGGCGGCATCGCTCGGCTCCGGCGCGGCCTACGCGCTGTTCGGTGTGTGCATCGTGCTCGTGTACCGCATGGCGGGGACGCTCAACTTCGCCATGACCGGGGTCGGCGCGCTCAGTGCGTTCACGATGCTCGCGCTGATCGAGCACGGTACCGCCGTCGTTCATGCCGCCATCGTGGCCGTTGTGTTGGGCATGGCGATGGGTGCTGTGATGGGAGCGGTATTCGCATCGTGGTTCCGCGATAGCGACCGGCTGACGAGGAGCACCGTCACCATCGCGATCCTGCTGGGGCTGCTGGCCGCAGGATTCAGGATCTTCGGTGACAAGCCGCGAGCGGCCCGCCCGTTCCTCCCGGGCCGCTTCGAGGAGCTGGCCGGAGTTCGCATCACCTACGACACGATCATGGCGGTCATCCTCGCCTTGGCCGTTGCGACAGCCGCGAGCCTGATTCTGCAGCGGACCAGGATCGGCATCCGTCTCAGGGCAATGGCGGAGGACTCGGTGACAGCCGAACTGGACGGTGTGCCGGTGGCAGCGTTGACGGTGGCCGTCTGGGGTGTCTCGGGAGGAATCGCTGCGGTGGGCGCCATGCTGGTAGGACCGAGCCGGCCAGCCGCGTTCGCACCGCTGGTGTTCCTCGTGCTGCCGGGCCTCGCTGCTGGGCTGGCAGGCCGATTCTCACGGGTCTGGCCTACCTTGGCGACTGGGTTCGTCATCGCGTTCCTCGAGACGTACTCGGGTCGGTTCTCCGACATCAGCCGATACCGCGGGACGATCCCGTTCGTGTTCATTCTGGTGCTGCTGTTGTGGCAGCGCCGGGCAGAGGTGTGGGATGACGCGCGCTGACGTCCGCTTCTTGGGCGCCTCGATCGCCGTCGGTGTTGCGGTCTCGTGCCTCAGCGACTTTCGGATCTTTCTCGCAACGGGCGCCATCATCGCGGCAACCATCGCGCGCTCTGTCGGATTCCTCTACGCGGACACGCGGATGGTGTCGCTGTGCCAGATGAGCTTCGCTGGGATCGGGGGATGGACAGTCGGATGGCTCACACTCAATTCGGGTGTGCCCGTGGAATCGGCTCTGCTGTTCGGTGGTGTAGCGGCGGTTCCCGTGGGGGTTGTGGTGGGCCTTCCCGCGTTACGCCTGCGCGGCGTGGACCTCGCGGTGGTGACCCTCGGATTTGCGGCCGCGATTCAAGTGGCGGTGTTCAACCGGGGGTTCCCGGGGACCCGCTCGAATTTCGTCGTTCCTCGTCCTGGCATCGCGACCTCCGAAGTCCGCTTCCTGTGGTTCACACTGATTGTCACCGCTCTTCTCGAGCTCGGGCTGCGCCTCGTTCGACGCCGCAGCATTGGGACCGGCTGGGCTCTGGTCGGGCAATCAGAGCGAGCTACCGCGGCCGCGGGGCGCTCCGTTGTGGTAACCAAGCTCACCGCGTTCGCGGCTAGCGCCTTCGTTGCTGGCATCGCGGGAGGGCTCCTGGCAATCCAGATCGGACGGCTGTCAGCACGCCAGCTCGAGCCGCTCGACTCGTTGGTCATGTTCGCTCTGGCTGTGATGGCCGGGTCAGCCAGTGTGCTGGGGGCTGCTGTGGCGGGCGCGCTGTCATCGTGGATGCCAGAACTCTTGCGGGTGTTGAGCTGGTCCCAGGACATTGGGCCGATGGTCTTCGCCGTCGGTGCGGCGCAGGTCTTGAGTCAGGGCGGAGGTGGGATCGCAGGCCAGTGGACCACCTTGGCCGAGAGGTTCTCGCGTCGAGGTCGCCCGCAACCCCAGCCCGCGGGCAATATCGAGCATTGCCGGGCTCCGAGTGTGCGCCGGCAGCGGCTGTCAGTGGAGGACCTCACCGTCGACTACTGGTCGGTCCGGGCCGTTGATCGAGTGTCCGCCGAGGTGGAGCCGGGTGAAGTGGTGGGATTGATCGGGCCCAACGGCGCCGGGAAGTCGACTTTCGTCGACGCGGTGACGGGGTACGTCCCGATAGAGAGCGGCACGGCGCGCCTGGGCGGCGTCTCGTTGCCCCCGCTGCCGGTGCATCACCGGATTAGGGCAGGGTTGTCGCGCACGTTCCAGAGGGAGAGGACGCCGACGAACCTCCGAGTTGGGCAGTTCATCTCCGTGGCCGCTCGGGGTCGGACATCGGCTCTCCAACGGGGGTGGCTGCTTGCCCTCTTCGACCTGCCTGTACCGGAGACGCCCATTGAACGGCTCGACAGCGCCCAGCGTCGCCGCCTCGAGCTGGTTGCCGCCTTGTGCTCGGCCCCGTCGGTTGCCTTGCTCGACGAGCCCGCGGCCGGTCTGACCGACGAAGAGTCCAGCCGTCTCGGCTCGGCCCTGAGGACTGTCGCGAAGGAATGGGGTATCGGCGTCGTGCTCATCGAGCACGATCTCCGTCTCGTGCGGCAGGTATGCGAGTCCGTCATCGTCCTCGACCGAGGCGCGGTCATGACCGTCGGGCCCACGGCGCAAACGCTGGCCGATCCGCGGGTCGTGGCGTCTTACCTGGGTGTAGAAGGCGAGACGCTGTGAGCCCCGTTACACGGCCGATCCTTGAAGTGCGGGATTTGATCGTCGAGCGTGGCGGCGTGGCGGTTGTCCGAGGCGTCGGTCTCGATGTCCATGCCTCTGAAGTTCTTGCGGTCGTCGGCCCCAACGGTTCTGGGAAGACGTCAATGCTGGAGGCAATCTCAGGCGTCGTGCGGGCCGCGGGGGGCTCCGTCGCATTGCACGGCTTCGATGTCACCAGGAAGTCGAGACGGAGACGCAACCGCCAGGGGCTCGCGCATGTGCGTCAGGGCCGGGCCGTTCTTGCCGAGCTCTCGGTCGACGAGAACCTCCGGGTGGTTGCCCGCGACACCGACCGCGCCTACGAGATCTTCCCCGAACTGCGGGCAAGGTCGCGCACACGGGCCAGGGAGATCTCGGGAGGGGAGCAGCAGATGCTCGTGCTGGCCCGAGCGCTGATTGCCCGACCGTCGTGTCTGCTGATCGACGAGATCTCGTTGGGCCTTGCTCCCGTCGTCGTGCGACGTCTTACGGGTGTGGTGAAGGAGGCTGCTGGAGCCGGAACGGCCGTGCTGCTCGTCGAGCAGTTCACGTCGGTCGCTCTGGATGTCGCCGATGTGGTGACAGTGCTGGTGCGCGGGGAGGTCGTTCTGCGCGAGCGAGCGGACGCCCTGGCAAGAGACCCAGCGATTCTGCAGCGGGCCTACATGGGCGCAGAAGCCGACGAAGCCCAGTGACGGGCTAGTTGGCTGCGATCAAATGGAGCTGCATACCGAGCACAGCCGCGTGAGCACGGTTCGCGGCCCGGAGCTTGAACAGGATGTTCTCCACATGAGTTGCCGCTGTCCGCTGGGCGATGAAGAGGTCGGCCGCAATGCCGGCGTTCGATTTGCCGCGGGCTATCAATTCCAGCACCTCGACCTCGCGCGCGCTGAGGGCAGCCGTCTCGATCCTCGGAGGCAGGGCTCCGACCAAGTTCTTGAGCGTCGGAGCGATCAGGCACAGGCCGTCGTGGGCCAGATCAGTGATGTCGTCTGCGGATTCGGTCGAGACGTGCATGGCCCCGAATACCGCGTCTGACGCTGTTGACAGAGGTATCGAGACACCGCCGCCGAATCCCAGGGGCACTACATAGTTCTGCACGGTCGCGGGCAGCGGGTCCAGGTCCCAGGTGTCCTTGAGGCGAGTTCCCCGTGGGGACGGCCGAAGGCCGTGCCACTCCTCGAAGAAGTCCCTGCTGCTGAGCCACGCGAGAATCGTGTCGGGATAGCCGCGGCTGCAGACGATCTCACTCCGCCCGTTCGCGTCCGGCGCTGAGCTGATGCACATCCCGACGAACGGGAGCAACTGGCTGATTTCGTCGACGATGGCTTCGATGCGGTCCTCGGCCGGTACCGTCGAAGTGGCAGCTTCAGACACCGCACCGACGAAACGTGCAACGTCCTGCGGCGATCGCACCGTCGGACCGTACCACACCAGATCGCAGCCGATGCCCGCCGATCTAGCACGACCGTCCACACTTGAACGGACGCACGACGTTTCCGTCGAGCGGTGGACACTAGGGTGGCACAGGTGTCTGACGACGCTTTCGATGTGACGGGCAGGCGGGCGGTCGTGACGGGTGCGTCGGCCGGGATCGGGGCCGCGATCGCGGTCCGTCTGGCCAGCGCGGGCGCGGATGTGGTCGCGGTGTCGCGATCGGGGGGAGTGCCCGAATCGGAGGGCGCCATCCGACCGCTGTCAGCAGATCTCAGCGATCCTGACAATGTCGATGCTGTGATTCCGGCCGCGGTGGCCGAGCTGGGCGGGCTCGACATCCTGGTCAACAACGCGGGCCGGGGCGACTGGCTGCCGCTCAGCGAACTCGACCGGGACTACTTCGACGGGCTGGTCGGGTTCAACCTTTGGGCCCCGTTGCGCCTGTGCCAACTGGCCCATCCCTACCTGGCTGCGAGTGACGATTCCGCCGTGGTGATGATCGGTTCAGTGGACGCAGTGCGACCCTCGGCGGGCGGCGCCGTGTACGGGGCGACCAAGGCTGGCCTGGGAGCGGTCACGGTGGCGCTGGCCAAGGAGTGGCGGGCCGACGGGATCCGGGTCACGCAGGTCGATCCGGGCATCGTGGACACGCCGATGGCCGCGGACGCGATCCGCGAGCTGACCGCGGCCGGCGTTTCGGTGAACATCGTCGGCCGGGCGGGAAAGCCCGACGAGATCGCGGCCTTCGTCCACTACCTGGTGGCCCCGGCCGGCCGCTTCGCCACCGGCGTCTCCTTCCGCCTCGACGGCGGCGCAGTGGCTCTCGGCCCGTTCGACATGATCGAACGCTGAGGTGAGCCTGCAGGGCCCGGCCCGCTCCGAAGCCGCGAAGGAGCGCTGAGGTGGCCGCGCCACAAATGTTGATGATCCTCACCGAGAACCACACCATGCTCGATCCCCGAGACATGCGCGGCCTGGTTGAGTTGGGCCGCATCGCCGAGGACAGCGGATTCGATGCGGTCATGGTGAGCGAGCAGACCATGCTCGGCTCCGACGCCGCCAGCGGTGGCCTCATGAGCAATCCCAGGATGTACGCGGCCATCGGCAACCAGGATCCGATGACGCCGTGGCCCAGCTCGGTGGCTACCCTGGCCGCCGTGGCCACCGCCACCAGCAGGGTGCGGGTCGTCGCCGGCGCCATCATCCCGCCGCTGCGGCACCCGATCCTGCTGGCCAAGGATCTTGCCACCATCGATCTGCTGTCCGAGGGCCGGCTGGTGGTGCAGCCCACGGTGTCGTGGCAGCGGGCCGAGTACGAGGCCCACGGCGTGCCATTCAACCAGCGGGGCAGCATCCTCGACGAGCATCTCGAGGCCATGTCGCGGCTGTGGGCCGGCTCGCCCGCCAGCTTCGACGGCCGCTATTTCAGCTTCTCCGACGCGTGCTGCCAGCCGGGCCCCTGGCGGCCGCAAGGGCCTCGCATGTGGTTCGGCGGCGAGCGCATGCATCCGGCACTCATCCGGCGCATGGCCCGCTACGGCAGCGGGTTCCACCCCTTCGGCGCACCCACTGCTGACGACCTCGCCCGGCTGGCCGAGGGCTTGGCGGCCGCCGGGCGCGACATCTCGGAGATACAGCTGATCGGCGGCACCCGGGCCACGTTCGCCTCCCCCGACGCCGTCGCCGATGTCGATGACGCCATGGCCGCCATCGATGAACAGGTCGCCGCCGGCTACACGCTGTTCTGCATGAAGCCGTCCCAGTACACCGACGACATCTGCGAGGTGGCCGGCATCTGCCGCCGCATGGTCGACTACTGTGCCCGCTTCGACGTTTGAGCGATCAGTCGAACGTCGCAGATAACGAACAGGAGAGCCCGAAGATGCCAGAAGCGTCTGATGAAATGACGTCCGAGTATTGCGCGGTCGGCATTGTTGCCATGAGTCGCTGGTCCGCGATCGGCGTCGCGGCCGCCGGACGCCTGAACGCTGTGGGAATCGGCGCGTTGAGCCTCCTGAATGCGATGGGCATCGTCACGCTCGGCGGCGCGAACTCCATGGGTCTGGTCGCGATAGGGGGCCTCAACTCGATCGGTCTCGTATCGATCGGCGGCCTCAACTCGGTGGGTCTGGTCGCGGTAGGCGGCGTCAACTCCGTCGGTCTCGTCGCCATTGGTGGGGGTTCCGTCACCAGCATGGTGTAGCTGCCGCGACGGACTGCAATCGGCCTGTGACGCTCACTTCTCGCTGGCGGTGACGATTACCCGGCGCAGCAGTTCGGCCAGCTCCTCTCGCTCTCTCTTCGGCCGGCGGTTAGATGGCGAGCCTGCCTCTGTTGACCACGATCGTGCCGTCGAGGGTGATGGTGCAGTTGCGCATGGGCAGGTCGAAGTGGCCCAACGTGTGGCGCCCGGCCGTCTCGTTGGCGCCAGTGGAGTACAGGAAGTTGCCTGCGAAGGCCCGCAGCTCGGTGCCGTTGAGCTGGGAGCGGTCATACATGGTGAGCGCGTCCCAGCGGGCCGCCGGGTTCATTCCCCAGCCCACATGCGACACGGCGTAGGCGTCGCGGTCGTCCCAGGCCTCCAAGTAACTGAGGGTTAGCTCGGCATCCAGACCGTCGCCGGAGATGTCGATGATGTAGTCGTCCTCCACTCGCATTCTTACCGGCGTCTCCAGGTAGCGCTTGAAG
This sequence comes from Candidatus Aldehydirespirator sp., assembly GCA_965219165.1. Taxonomy (GTDB): domain Bacteria; phylum Actinomycetota; class Acidimicrobiia; order Acidimicrobiales; family Aldehydirespiratoraceae; genus Aldehydirespirator. The sequence goes on from CBDCMW010000002.1 coordinate 1,082,001, forward strand.
GTGAGGTTGACGTCTCCGGCATCGAGCACGAGCGTTCCGTTGACGGTGCCTGCAGGCGGGAAGCACAAGCACAGCCCGCCGGGCCAGTGGGCGATGGTGCCGGGCCCGTTGGTGCAGCCCCAACTGGCAGCCGCCGGCGCCTCAGACACGTCAATGATCAGGTCAGTGCCCGCGGTGGAGGTGATCGTCATTATTGAGGCGTGCTCCAGCATGGCCGCGCCTTGGTCCACGCGGTTCTTGAGCGCGGGGTCAGGCACTAGCCGCTCGAGGATCTCGGGGTGCTCGTTGGACACCATCAGGATGCGGGCACCACCGCCGAGGATGGAGCCAAGTTCCGGTGCGTGCAGCAGGCCCTCCACGGTGCAGTCCGCCACGAACTCGGTTGTCGCAAGAGCCGAGATCACCGGCTTGAGCCCGCCGATGGCGTCGGAGGCGCCGGTGGAGCGCACCGGCACCGGCACCGTCTGGCGTGGGGTGGGCAGGACCACGTGGAACACGCTCGCCCCGAGCCGCTGCAGCGCCAGGTCTGCGAGTTGCACGTTCACCTGGCGGCTCTGGGACTCCGAGAGCACCGCCGCGGTCTGGCCTGCGGTCACCCCGCAGAGCCGGAACGTCTCCGCGAACGCCTCGATCCACTTCCCCTCGACCCGTTCAACCAGCACAACTTCTCCGATCTGGCCCTACCGGTCGCCAACTTTATCTGTCGAGCGGGCTCTGCTGCATGAACGACGCACCGAACTGCGACAGGGCATCGTGTGCGACGGCATCATCCACAGCCAGCCCTTCTCGGAGGGCACAGCAGCGGGTGCCACGGCCGGTTACACCACACGAGCCACTCCGGTGACTGGTGGTTACCGCGTGAACGGGCGCAAGATCTTCGCCTCGCTGTCGGGCGCTGCCAAGATCCACAACATACCTGCGCTCCTCGGGTCGTCGCGATCATTCGATCAAACAGCAGGGCTGGGCTCAGATGAACCTCCTCTACGACCGGGCCCAGTCCCTGGCCTACCGGGTGCTGGACGAGGTTGGTGCCGACCCTTCTCCCGAGCGGCTGCGCCGAGCCCGCTCATCCGTGGTTACAACCATGGAGGGCGCCCCGGAAATGGCGTCGCTGGCCCTGCGAGTCTGTGGCGGGAGGTCGATGCTGCGCCCCTCCTACCTGGAGCAGGCCTACCGCGACGCCCGCTGCGGCGCAGCAATGCTGCCGTGGAGCGTGGAGGCTTGTCTGGGCGAGCTAGGACGTTCCGGTCTGTCACTGGAGGGTGACGATGCGGCGTGACGGCTGTATCGCTCCTACGGATGTGCATAGCGCCGGCTCACTTCTGGATAGCGGTGACGATTACCCGGCGCAGCAGTTCAGCCAGCTCCTGCTTCTCCGTTGTCGAGAGCTGGCCCACCATCTCGCCTTCATAGAGGTTGAAGCGGGGGAAGAGCCGCTCGATCGTGTCGAGGCCGGCGTCGGTGAGCGCGACCGTCACCCGGCGGCGGTCCAACTCGACCTGTCTGCGCTTCACGAACCCGCGTCGCTCCAGCGTCTTCACAATGCCGGTCAGCGTGCCCTTGGACAGATCACACTCGTCGGCCAGATCGGCGGTCTGCATCTCCCCCCACACCCACAGGACCCACAGCGTGGTGAAGCCGCCCCACGAGAGGCCGAACTCCGACAGAACGCCCTTCTCGGCCCCCCGTCGCACCGCCGTCGCGGCCCGGTAGATGTTGGACACGGCCAGCATCGAGTCGAAGTCGAGGCGCCGGTCGCCGAGGCGCTCCTGGATGCGGCGCTCGGCGTCGAGCAACCGCGGGTTGGCTCGGTTGTGCACGACCCTGCCCCCGATTTCGTTTGCTACCAAACGGATAATATGATAGATCAGCGTAGGACCAATCCGCGGCGCTGTCCGCAATATCTCTGGAGGATCAAATGAGAATGAACAGGCTCCTCATCGCCCTGCTCACCGTGCTGGCTCTGGTAGCCGCCGCCTGCGGCGATGACGACGATGACGCCACAGAGTCCCCTGCTGCCTCCTCCACGGCCGCGCCCGCCGTGGAGGAGGACATGGCTGAAGAGGAGGACATGGCCGCCGAAGAGGACATGGCTGAAGAAGAGGACATGGCCGAAGAGGAGACGGTCATGGCTGGCTTCGACGTGGATGCGGCGCTCGACGCCGACCTCGACAATTGCGCGGCGGCACCGAGTGGCGATCCGTTCATCATCGGCTTCGCGGCCGATCTGTCCGAGGTCGGGGGCTTCGCCGACATTCCGATCTCGGAGGCGGGCGAGTACTACGTCTCGTTGATCAACTGCGCCGGGGGCGTCGGCGGGCATCCCGTGGAGTTCGTGATCGAGGACGTCCAGGGCGACCCGGAGGTGGCCCAGCGGGCCACCACAGACCTGCTCGAGGCCGGAGCGCATGTGATCCTCGGTCCGCCCTTCGCGGATGTCGGCGACGCGGTGCTGCGCACCGTGAACGCCAGCCGGGCCGTGATCTTCGTGGCCTCGACCGAGCCCGTGCTGCCGGACCCGTCGATCTACTCGTTCATGACCACATTCAGCGACACCCAGCAGGCCGAGGCCGCGGCCCAGTTCGCCATCGACAGCGGCATCACGAGGGCTATCACGTTCTCGTCGGAGGGTCCGTACTTCGGGTACAACCCCGAGACGTTCGCGGCCAAGTTCACAGAGCTCGGCGGCGAGCTGGTGCTCGACCAGAGCTACGTGCCCTTCGAGGACTTCGACTTCGCGTCGCACGCCAATGAGGTGGCCGCGGTGGCAGACGGCACCGAGATCCTCTACACCGCCATGATCGCCCCGCAGCTCGACGCGCTGCGCGGCGCCATCGAGGAGCGCGGCATCGACAGCATCGTCTACTTCGGCGCCGACGCGTTCGGTGTGAGCGGCATCACCGTGATCGACAACAACGAGGGCGTCTACTGGACCGACCATGGTTTCGGCACCGGAGGCAACCGCTACGAGCGGCTCAACTCCGGGCTGGCGGCCAAGGGCATGCCCAGTGAGGCGCCGGGCTTCGCGGCTCTAGCCGGTGACGCCATCACCGTCGCCATCCAGGGATTCATAGACGCCGGGTCCACCGACCCCATCGCCATCGCAGAGGCCATCTCGAACCTCACTGGCGTGGAGGCGGTCACCGACACCATCGGCTACGCGGGGACCGACGGCACGCCCGACACGCCGGTGTACATCCTGCAGATCGTCAACGGGGAGACCACCCTCGCGGCCAGGATGTAGCCAGCCACTCCTGTTCCGGGTCGGATCATGGCCCTGGAGTAGGGTTCCGCGATGCTCGAAGTATCCGGGCTGACCACCCGTTACGGGGCGATATCGGCGCTTCGCGGGGTGAGCCTCACCGTTGGAGCCAATGAAGTCGTCGGTCTCATCGGCCCCAACGGCGCGGGCAAGACCACGCTGCTCAACACCGCCGCGGGCCTGCTGCGCCCCGCCGAGGGCGAGGTGCACCTGGACGGCAAGCCCGTGACCGGCGACAGCCCTGATCGGATGCTCAGAGCCGGCCTGGCCCTCGTACCCGAACGACGGAGGCTCTTCGCCCAGATGACGGTGGTCGAGAACCTCCGCATCGGCGGCGTGACCGTCGCCGCCGACGAGCGCGCCGAGCGCCTCGACGAGATGGTGGAGCTGTTCCCGGTGCTCAAGGACAAGTGGAGCACCGCAGCCGGCTACCTCTCCGGCGGTGAGGCCCAGCAGCTCGCCATTGCCCGGGCTCTGATGAGCAGTCCCCGGATCGTGTTGATGGACGAGCCGTCGCTCGGCCTGGCTCCAGTGCTGGTCGACTTCGTGTTCGATCTCATCAACCGTCTTCGGGCCGAGGGGCGCACCATGCTGGTCGTCGAACAGAACGCCACCCGGCTGCTGGAGGTAGCCGATCGGGCCTACGTGCTGCGCACTGGCGAGATCGCAGCCGAGGGTGCAGCATCGGACCTGCTTGCCCGTGACGACCTGTTCGACACCTTCGTGGGGGCCTCTGACGGCTCGAGGCCGTCGGACTCCCAGCAGACATGATCGAACTTCTGCAGAACCTCATCGATGGTCTGGGTCGGGGCTCGATCTATGCCCTGCTGGCGCTCGGCATCGCGGTGATCTTCGGTGTGATGCACATGGTGAACTTCGCCCATGGCGAGCTCATCACTGTCAGCGCCTACATCGCGTTCGGGGTGGTCGTAAGCGCCCGATGGGGCTGGTGGGCAGCGGCACCGCTGATCTTTCTCGGAGCGATAGGCACCTCCGTAGCTATCGAGTTCATCGCCTTCCGCTGGGTCCGGGGCGCGTCGGACTTCACGATGCTGCTGACGTCGTTCGCCGTGCACTTCCTGGTGCAGGCCATATTCGTCATGACCATGGGGGCGAGCGTGCGCAGCTTCCCCCGCCCGGAGTGGGCTGACCGGGTATGGGCGGTGGGCGACCTCAACATCCAGGTCGTCGACGTCGCCGTCATCGGATCCACCGCAGCCACGCTCGCCGTGACCGTCTACCTGCTGCAGCGCACGATGTTCGGCATCTCGCTGCGCGCGGCTGCCGAGGACTTCGACGCGGCTCGGCTGATGGGCGTCCGGAGCAACAAGGTGATCCGCCAGGCTTTCATCCTGGCCGGCGCCCTGGCCGGGATCGCGGCGATCTTCTTCTTGATGCGCACCGGCCAGGCCCGTCCCACCACCGGTCTCAGCCCGCTGCTCAAGGGCATCCTGGCTGCCATCATCGGTGGCCTGGGCCGGATGCCCGGTGCCGTGTATGGGGGGCTCCTGCTCGGCATCGCTGAGGTTCTGCTGCGCTCGTGGCTCCCGGAGGATCTGGCGGGCATCACCGACGGCGTGGTCTTCGCGCTGATCGCGCTGTTCTTCATCTTCCGGCCGCAGGGGCTGGTGTCGGTCACGTCCGCGGAGCGGGTGTGATGCCAGCGCTGCTATCGAGCCGGGTCGGCTCGGAGTTGGTCGGCTCGGCTGCGCTCTTCGCGGTGCTGGTTCTGGGGGGGCTGCTCTACGCGTCGGGCGGCTCCCCGACGCGGGACATTCTGGTCACCCAGACGCTGATCAACGCCATCATGGTGATCGGGCTGCAGATCTACATCGGCAACACCGGCGTGCTGTCGTTCGGGCACATGGGGTTCGCGGCCATCAGCGGCTACGCGTTCGCTCTGCTGGCCACCTCAGTGAGGAGCAAGGAGAGAATCGTTCCGGATGTGCCGTTCGGACTCGACGGCGTCTCGTGGAATCCCGTAGTGGCCGCGGCCGCGGCGGTAGCGATTACTGCTGTCGTGGGGATTGTCGTCGGCTTGGGCTTGGCCCGCTCCGGGGCGAGGTCCGGCGCGGTGGCTGCCACTGTGATCACCCTGGCCCTGCTGTTCATGGTCCATGAAGTGGGCGGTGCCTATGCCGACCTGACTGGGGGCCGCAACGGCGTCCGCTTTGCCGTGGGGCGCGGGCTCGACGGCCGCGGCTGGATCTATCTGGCTCTGATCGGGGCGATCCTCGCGGCGAGGTTCTTCAAGAGCAGTCGTATCGGGCGCATGGCCCAGGCGGCCCGCGAGGACGACCTCGCAGCCCGTGCTATGGGCATCAACCCGACGCAGGGCCAGATGGTCGCACTGGTCCTCTCGGTGGCCGTGGTGTCGGTGGCCGCCTCGCTGCGGGTGTTCCAGCTCGGCACCGTGGCCCCTTCCACGTTCTTCTTCGACTACACCCTGCTGACGCTGGTGATGCTGATCGTCGGCGGGCGCAACAGCATCGCCGGCTCGGTGCTCGGGGTGGCGCTGATGACCGTGGTCAACGAGGCCACGCGTCATCTAGCCGGCACCGAGATCGACGGCGGTCCCCTGGACTTTCTCGACATCGTGCTGCGCCCCGGGCTGACAGACATCGTGCTGGGCGGGTCGATGCTGGGTTTCATGATCTTCCGGGCCAGAGGCCTGATCGAGGACTGGGAGATCGACGACTGGCTCCGGCGCTGTTTCGGACGCACCGAGGCCGAGCCGGATCCGTTGAGGGCCATCCCGGTCCCCGAGCCCGCCGAGCTGAGCGCGGCAGGTGTGACGGTCGACTTCGGGGGCTTCCGGGCCTTGGAGAGTGCCGGCCTGGAGGCGTCGAATCTGGAGGTAGTGGGTCTCATTGGCCCCAACGGCGCGGGCAAGACGACCCTGCTCAATGTGGTGACCGGCCTGGTGGAGGCGACCGAGGGGTCGGTGGCTCTCACCGAGCAGACCTCCCGAGGGCCCGAGACCTGCCCAGTCGCCGGTGCTGAACCCTTCGAGATTGCCAGGGCTGGTCTGGCTCGCACGTTCCAGAACCTGCGCCTGTTCCCGGCCTTGACCGTGCGCGAGAACGTCAACATCGCCTTGCTGGTGGCGTCTCGGCATCGTCCCGGTTGCGACCGCCCTAGCGTCGGGCAACTGCTGGTGCATGCCGGGTTGTGGAAGTTGCGCGACCGGCGGGCCCGCGAGCTCGATTACGGCAGCGCTCGCCGGCTGGAGCTGGTGCGCGCCGCCGCGCTGTCGCCCACCTTCATCCTGCTCGACGAGCCCACCAGCGGCATGAGCAACGTTGAGTCGGTGGCGATGATCGACGAGGTGCGTGCCCTCGCCGCCGCGGTGGGCGCGGGCGTGGTGGTGATCGACCACGACCTGGCCTTCATCACCGGCGTGTGCGACCGCATCTACTGCCTCGACCAGGGCCGTGTCATCGCGACCGGCACCCCCGCTGAGATCCAGGCCGACGCCGTGGTGCAGGCCGCCTATCTGGGCACCGCCGCCCCTGCGGCTGCGGGCTGAGGCCCGGGTGGGACCGCAGGGAGGAGCCTGAACGTGACCGAGTACCGCCGCATCCTGCTCGAGGGATGTCCGGTGGTCGTCCAGCGGGACGGCGACGACCTCGTGGCTCGCGGCGGGCGGCGGGTGGCTGCGGCCGACGCCGTGCACCTGCCGCCGTGTGAGCCGACCAAGATCCTCTGCGTCCACCTGAACCACGCCAGCCGCGTGGCCGAGTTCATCACCAGGCTGCCGCCCGCCCCGACCTATTTCCACAAGCCGATCACGGCTCTCAGCGCCCACCGCGCCGATGTGGTGCGCCCCGAGCCGTGCCGGTGGCTGAACTACGAGGGCGAGATCGGCATCGTCATCGGCCGGAGCTGCCGCAATGTGTCGCCGGCCGAGGCGGGCGCCTACATCGCGGGCTACACGGTGGCCAACGACTACGGACTGCACGATTTCCGCGACACCGACGCGGGCTCGATGCTGCGGGTCAAGGGCAGCGACACGCTGTGCCCGGTCGGGCCTGCGCTGGTGACCGGTTGGGACTTCCACCATAAGCGGATCCGAACCCTGGTTAACGGCGAGGTCCGCCAGGACGGCAGCACCGCCGAGATGGAATGGGACATGCACTACCTGGTGGCCGACCTGGCCCGTACGATCACTTTGGTGCCGGGCGACCTGGTGCTGTCGGGCACGCCGGCCGGGTCGCGCCCGGTCGTGCCCGGCGATGTGGTCACGGTGGAGGTGGAGGGCCTGGGCGCCCTTACCAACATGATCGTTGCCGGACCGGAGCCGGTGCGATCCGACGTCGGCGCCCAGCCGTCGAATAGCGAGGAGGTGGTCTCCACCGCCATGGGCGGCGACTGGGAGCACCGAGGCAAGCGCGCCCCGCGCGGCCCCGGCACCCGCCACTACCAGTCCGCGGTGGAGGAGAACACCGACTGATGGTTTCAGTAGGGCTCCGGCCTTCCGGAGAGGACCACTGATGGCCTCGCCCAGGGTCACCGTCGGCGGGGTGGAGGTAAGTGTCGACCATCTGATCGGGGGCGAGCGGGTTGCGTCGAAGCGCACCTTCGAGTGCCGTTCGCCCCTTGACTGGGTCTGCAAGCTCGCTGATGTGGCCAGGGGCGACTCGTCAACGGCCGAACAGGCGGTGGCGGCCGCCGTCGATGGCTTCGAGGAGTGGAGCGCACTGTCTTTGCGGGAGCGGGCCGGAGCTCTGCGCCGCCTGGCCGATCTGATCGAGGCCCGCAACGACGACATCGCCGTGGTCGAGACGCTCGACATGGGCTTCCTGCACCGCTCGATGCGCGAGCGGCTGGTGGCCCGGGGCGCGCTCAACTTCCGCTTCTACGCGGACATGGCCGAGGCCCACATCGAGCCCCGCTGGCCGGCGCGGGGCACCGCGCACACGGTGCAGCGCATGCCCGCCGGGCCGGCCGTGGTCATAACTCCCTGGAACGCGCCGTTCATGCTGGCCACCTGGAAGGTGGCGCCCGCGCTGGCTGCGGGCAACAGCGTGGTCCTCAAACCGGCCGAATGGTCGCCGCTGTCGGCCTCGCTCTTGGCCGATCTCGCAGTGGAGGCGGGCCTGCCGCCCGGCGCGTTCAACCTGGTACAGGGCATGGGCTCAGAGGCGGGAGCGGCGCTGGTGGCCGACCCGCGGGTGCGGCGCATCAGCTTCACCGGTTCGCCCGAGACGGCCCGGAGCATCGGTGCGGCCGCGGCGGCCAACATCGTGCCGTTCACGGCGGAGCTGGGCGGCAAGGGCCCGCTCATCGTGTTCGCGGACTGCGATCTGGAAGCGGCCGCCCAGCAGGCCGCGGCCCAGTACGAGGACTCGGGCCAGGTCTGCCTGGCCGGCACCCGACTGCTGGTGGACGCGTCAGTTCACGATCAGTTCTTGGAGGCGCTGCGTGCTCACACCGAGGCTCAAGTGCTGGGCGACAGCCGCGACGAAGCCACCACGATCGGCCCGATGGCCCATCCCGACCATCTGGCCAGGGTCGAGGCCTTCGTGGACCGGGCCAGGGACGCGGGCGACACGGTGGTGTGGGGCGGCCAGCGCCGGAAGGGGTCGTTGCACTACGAGCCCACCCTGATCGCACCGGCCTCCAACGACTCCGAGGTCGTCCAGCGCGAGGTCTTCGGCCCGGTCCTCACCGTTCAGACGTTCACCACCGAGGCCGAGGCCATAGAGCTGGCCAACTCCACCCAATACGGCCTGTCCGCGATCGTCTACACGGGCTCCGCGGATCGGGCCGAGCGCGTCGGCACCGCAGTGCGGGCCGGGATTGTGTGGACCAACACCTTCCTGGTGCGTGACCTGGCCGCCCCCTTCGGCGGCTGCGGCTTGTCCGGCATAGGCCGCGAGGGCGGAGATCACGCCCTCGACTTCCACGGCGACCTGAAGACCCTGATCCTCGCCGACAACACAACCGGCTTCTAGTTCGCCAGTCCAGGCCAGCGGAGGTGTCGTCTTGGCGGCGGATCAGCGGGTCGAGAGCGCTGAAGGCCTCGTCCATGAGCAGGATGTCGGGGTCGGTGGCGAGCGCTCGGGCCAGCCCCACCCTCTGCTGCATGCCTCCGCTGTCGTTGCCGGGCGGCGAGCGCCTGCGCTGTCGCAGCGACGATCAGCTCGTGCTCCGCGTCTTGGATCCTCCGGCGCAAGGACTCGAGCGTGTCGTCGGGACCGATGGGCACCTCGACAGTGGCGATCACCGGCCCGTTGTCGACGCCCTCGTCGGGCACGTAGTGGACCATCGCGCCGGTGTCGGTGATCCGTCCGGCCTCGAACGCCGCCCAGGCGTCCGCGATGGCTGAGCAGCCCGGGAACTGGCCCGGCAGCGCCGGATGGAGGTTGATCACCCGTTCGGGGAACTGGTCCAGGAAAGACGACGACAGCAAGTGCATCCAGCCTGCCAGCACCACCAGATCCGGCTCGGCCCGTGCCACTGCCTCGGCCAGATCGGCGTCGTAGCGACGCCGTGCCGCCGCCCTCGCCGGACGGCTCGCTACGGGCGACGACTCCGGGCCTGCGTCGCCGGGTCGGCCCTCTGACACAGCTTCGCTGCCGTGCAGGTAGGGCGACAGGAGCCAGTACTCCACGGGGACCCCGGCCCGCTCGGCCACCGCCGCGGCCCCCGATCCGGTGCGGTTCGTCATCACGGCCACCACCTCGGCGTGGAGGCGCCGTTCGGGGATGGCGTCGAGGATTGCGGCAAGGTTGGTGCCCGCTCCCGAGGCCAGCACTACCAGCCGGCTCGTCACCGCGGGATCCTGTTCAGCGCTATTCGGCTGGCCTGTCTCCGCATGGGTCTGTTCAGCGCTATTCGGCTGGCCTGTCTCCGCATGGGTCTGTTCAGCGCGACCCGGCGGGCCGGTCACCTCCATGTCCCGTTCAGCGCAACCCGGCTGTTGTCGCCGCCCGCGGAGTCGTCCATGTCGATGATGGAGCCGATAACAGCGTGGCCCTGCCTGCTCAGCGCGTCGGCGCCGGCGTCGTCGACCACGGCCACGAGGCCGATGCCCATGTTCCACACCCGCAGCGCCTCCGCGTCGTCGAGCCCGCCCCAGTCCGCCAGCGTGACGAACGGCTCGGGCACGGGCCAGGAACCGAGGTCGAGCCGGGCGCCGAGACGGTCCGGCAACACCCGGGGCAGGTTGTCGAAGAAGCCGCCGCCGGTGATGTGGGCCAGCGCCTTCGGCTCGATCCCGGCTTCAGAGAACCCGTCGATCACGGGCAGATAGCTGCGGTGAGGCGCCAGCAGGGCGTCGATCATGGCGGTATCGGGCGCTCGGTCCTGGAGCAGGCGGCGGATCAGCGAGAAGCCGTTGGTGTGCGGCCCGGAACTGGCCACACCCACCAGCAGATCGCCGGCTCGCATCGTGTCCGGACGCGGCCAGAGCCGGTCGCGGAGAGCTGCTCCGACGATGGTCCCGGCGACGTCCACCGCGCCCGGCTCGTACACGCCGGGCATCTCGGCGGTCTCCCCGCCGAGCAGAGCGCAGCCCGCGGCCCGGCAGGCGTCCGCGATGCCGGCCACAATCTCTGCGACGACCTCGGGCACGAGCCGGGCCATGGCTATGTAGTCGAGGAAGAACAGGGGCCGGGCCCCGTGCACGGCGATGTCGCCTACGCAATGGTTGACGAGATCGACCCCGATCCCCCACCAGCGCCCGTAGGTGGCGGCCAGCGCGGTCTTGGTGCCCACCCCGTCGGTCGAGGCCACCAGGACCGACCCCGGCGCAAGCCCCGCGGTCGAGTACATGCCGCCGAACCCGCCCGGCCCCGACATCACCTCAGGGGTGCGCGTCGATGCCACCGCCTCCGACAGCAGAGCCACCGCCCGGTTGCCCTCATCGATGTCCACCCCAGCGGCGCGGTAGGCCGCAGGGTGCGGGCCGCGAGCAGGCGGACGGCGGCTCATGGCAGAGGCGCGGTCGGTGCGCGTCCGATGTCGCAGCGGTGCTGGGCACCATCGAAGCTGATCGCCGCGACTCCGCGGTGGGCTCGCTCCTCGGCGGCCGCCGGATCGGGCCCTGTCGCGGTGACCGTTACGACCCGACCCCCACCCGCATGCAGAACGCCGCCAATCATCTCGGTGGCGGCATGGAACACCACGCAACCCTCAGCGGCAGCAGCGTCGAGACCGACGATGGGGACTGGGTCGGCGCGGGCCTCGGGATAGCCGGCCGCGGCCATGACCACCGCTACCGACGCCTCCGGCGCCCAGTCGATGTCGACGCCGTCGAGGGACCCGGAGGCGCAGGCGGCCATGATCTCGAAGAGGTCGCTGCGCAGCAGCCTGATCACCGCCTGCGTCTCGGGATCTCCGAAACGGCAGTTGAACTCGAGCACCTTCAGCCCGTCTTCGGTGATCATGAGTCCTGCGTACAGTAGCCCGCGGTAGGGCGTGCCTGCTCGGCGCAGCGCGGCCAGGGTGGGCTCGATGATCTGCTCTGCGGCCCGGGCGATCAGAGCGTCGTCCACGTCGGGCGACGGTGCCACCGCCCCCATCCCGCCGGTGTTGGGGCCGCGGTCGGCGTCTCGGAGCCGCTTGTAGTCCCTGGCGGGCGGCAGCACCGCGAACCGTTCGCCGTCGCAGAAGGCCATCACCGACACCTCGCGGCCGACGAGCCGCTCCTCGAGCAGGATCTCGTCGCCGGCCGGTCCGAGCCGTCCGGCCACCAGCATCGCCTCGACCGCGGCGGCCGCCGCCCGCTTGGTGTCGGGGACGATCACGCCCTTGCCCGCGGCCAGGCCCGAAGCCTTGACCACGGGCACGTCGGGCCGGGCCCGCAGGCGGGCCAGAGCCGCGTCCGGGTCGCGGAAGACCTCGGCGTCGGCGGTCGGTATCTCGTTGTCGGCGAGGAAGCGCTTGCAGTAGGACTTGGAGGCCTCGAGCCGGGCGCACGACCTGCGGGGACCGAAGGCGGCGATCCCTGCAGCCTCGAGCGCGTCCACGAGGCCCTCGGCCAGCGGCGCCTCCGGGCCCACCGCGGCCAGGCCGACGGACTCGCGGCGGCAGAGCTCGACCAGCCCGGCGACGTCGCCGGCCGCGACCGGCGCGTTCTCTGCCCGGTCGCAGGCCGCGGCGCCGGGATTGCCCGGCGCCACGATCAGCCGCTCGACGTGCGGCGACCGGCTGAGCGCCCAGGCCAGAGCGTGCTCGCGCCCTCCGCCGCCCACGACCAGGACGCAGGTCATTCGCCCCACACTGTCATTCGCCCCACACTGTCATTCGCCCCTGCACTGTCATTCGCCCCTGCACTGTCATTCGCCCCACACCGAGGCGAAGCGGTCCTTGGCGCCGAGCTGCAGCTGCACGTGCTGCTCGTGCTCGAACGGGTATTCGCCGGTGAAGCAGGCGTTGCAGTAGCCGTCCCCGGCGTCCAGCGCCTCCATCATGCCGGCCAGCGACAGGAACGCGAGCGACTCGGCGCCTATGTGGGATCGGATCTCCGCGACGGACCGGCCCGACGCGATCAGCTCCTGCTTGGTGCCCATGTCGACTCCCATGAAGCACGGGTCGGTGATCGGCGGGCACGCCACCCGCAGGTGGACCTCCGCCGCGCCCGCGTCGCGCAGCATCCGCACCAGCGGGCCCGAGGTGGTGCCCCGCACGATCGAGTCGTCGACCAGCACCACCCGCCTGCCGGCCAGGTTGTCGCCCAACGAGTTGAACTTCATCAACACGCCGGCGTCGCGCAGTTCCTGCGTCGGCTGGATGAACGTCCTTCCGACGTAGCGGTTCTTGATCAGGCCCTCCGTGTAGGGCAGGCCCGACTCCTGGGCGTAGCCGACGGCCTGGGGGGTGCCGGAGTCGGGCACCGGCACCACCAGATCGGCCGGCGCGGGGGCCTCTGCGGCGAGGCGGCGTCCGAGGCGCTGGCGGACCGCGTGGACCAGTGAGCCCTTGTGGTGGCTGTCGGGCCTCGAGAAGTAGATCTGCTCGAACGTGCAGAAGGACGGCTTGCGGGGCTGCGCTCCCTGCTCCAGCGCCAGCCCGTCCCCGTCGATCCGGACGATCTGGCCGGGCGCGACCTCACCCACGAACTCGGCGCCGGTGGCCGACAGGGCGCAGCTCTCCGAGGCCAGCAGCCAGCCGTCGTCGATGCGGCCCATCACCAGCGGCCGGAACCCCCACGGGTCCCGCACGCCGTAGAGGGCGTCGCTGGTGAGGATCGTGAGCGTGTAGGCGCCCTCGACCCGCTGCATCAGCGCCCGTATCCGGCTGGGCCAGTCGCCGGTGGCGGTGACCAGCAGCTGGAGGATCACCTCGGTGTCCGAGGAGGTCTGCAGGCCGATCCCGCTCTCCAGCAGGCCGCGGCGCAGTTGCGGAGAGTTGATCAGATTGCCGTTGTGCGCCACGGCCAGCGGGCCGTGGACGGTCTCTATCACCTGCGGCTGGATGTTGCGCAGCGCGGACCCGCCGGTGGTGCTGTAGCGGTTGTGGCCGATGGCGGTGGGGCCCTTGAGGGTCGAGAGGTTCTCCTCGTTGAAGACGGACCCCACCAGGCCCGGCCCGCGGTGCAGATGCGCCACCCCCCGGTCGCAGCTGACTATGCCCGCGGCTTCCTGGCCGCGGTGCTGCAGTGTGTGCAGGCCGAAGAACGCGACCCGGGCGGCGTGGCGGCCGGGCGCGTACACGCCGACCACGCCGCACTCCTCCCTGATCGAGTCGCCGCCGGGCGCGGTCATCGCCGCAACCTGTCACGGGCCGCCGAGGCCCGCTCCAGCGCCCGCTCCGCGGTGGTGTCGACGCAGGTGATGTGGCCCATCTTGCGTCCCGGTCGGGCGTCGCGCTTGCCGTAGAGGTGCAAGCTGATCCCAGGGTCGGACAACGCCTCGGCGAACGCCGGCTCGCCCTCGGACCAGAGATCGCCGAGGAGCTGGACCATGGCCGCGGGCCGGCAGGCCCCGTCGCCCAGCGGCAGTCCGCAAATGGCGCGGAGCTGCTGTTCGAACTGGCTGGACCCGGCCGCCTCCAGCGTGCAGTGGCCGCTGTTGTGGGGGCGCGGCGCCAACTCGTTGACGACGAGTTCAGCGTCGACGACGAACATCTCGACGCACAGCAGGCCGATCACGTCGAGGTGCTGGGCCAGGCGGGCCGCGATGCGCCGCGCCTCGGCGGCGACGACCCGGGGCAGCCGCGCCGGCGTGACCGTCGTGTCGAGGATCCCGCCCACATGCACGTTCTCCATCACTCCGTGGTCGGCCAGATCGCCGTTGGCGCCGCGGGCCACGACCACCGACACCTCGCGGTCGAAGGGCACTTCCTGCTCGACGATCAGCCGGCGCGAGCCCAAGTCTTTGAACGTCTCCTCCAGTGCAGGTCCGGACGGGACTCCCGCGCCGCGGCCGGTGCGGGAGTCGGCGGCGGCGATGCGCACCTGGCCCTTGCCGTCGTAGCCGCCGCGGGCGGTCTTGACGATCACCGGACCGTCCAGCGCCGCCACCGCAGCGCCCAACTCGGACAGGCTTGCCGCTTCCCGATACGGCGTCACCGGCGCTCCCGCGCAGACCAGCACCCTCTTCTCCGCGCCGCGGTCGGCCGCGGCCGCGATGGCCCGACGGCATGGCCGGACCGGGACCCCGGCGCGGGCCGCGGCGTCGGCCACGCCCAGGTCCACATTCTCGAACTCCCAGGTGATCACATCAGCGCAGTCCACGAAGCGCTGCACCGCCGAGTCGTCATCGAAGGCCGCGGCTATCTCGACGTCGGCGACCGCGCCGGCCGGGGTGCGCTCCTCGCCCCCGGTGAGAACCGCGGCCCGGTACCCGAGACGGTGGGCGGCATGCGCCAGCATCCGGCCCAACTGGCCGCCGCCCACGATCCCGACCATCGCCGGCGGGCTCAGCACGCCCACGGGACCGCCGCCACGTTGGTCGTCGGGCGCACGGAGTGGTGGCCCGCCACAGTCATCGTCCCTAGGCGTCGAGCCGGGTGGCACGCACCCGCGCCGCTCGGGTCGCCCTGTAGGCGGTCAGCCGCGCCGCGAGGTCCGGGTCGCGGCGGGCCAGCATCGCCACGACCAGGAGCCCGGCGTTGGCCGCGCCCGCCTCGCCGATTGCCATCGTGGCCACCGGCACTCCGGCGGGCATCTGGACGATCGACAGCAGGGAGTCCATTCCGTTGAGGGTCCGGCCGGCCACCGGCACGCCTATCACGGGCACGATCGTGCTCGCGGCGAGCATTCCGGGGAGATGGGCCGCGCCGCCGGCGCCCGCGACGATGGCTTGAAGCCCGCGGGCCTCGGCGCCTCGTGCATATTCGACGAGTAGGTCCGGGGTGCGGTGAGCGGACACGATCCTGCACTCGTGTGCCACTCCGAACTCGCTGAGCACCTCTGCGCAGCGGCGCATTGTGGCCCAGTCGGAGTCGCTGCCCATGACCACTCCGACCAGCACCGGCGCGGTATCGGGGTTGGGGCGGGCGCTCGTGTCCTCGCTCCGGGGGTCGAGGTCGCCGCCGCCTGGCGCGGCATCGATCTGGGGGCGGGTGCTCCCGTGCGCTTCGGCGCCTGGTTGGTGCGCGGCGGCCATCGTCGGGTGCATCATCTCGCACCGTGGGGTGCGCCGCGCGGATCGGTCCATCGGTTCACGGCGGCCACGATCCGGGGCTCTGCCGGTTCTGCAGCCGGCTCCAGCGGGGCGCCGGTCAGCGCCTCGAATGCCTGACGGTAGACCGCGGCCGTCTCCGCGGCGAGGGCGGCGCTGAGCGGCTCGGGCCGATCCTGGCCCCGGTAGCCGCGGGCCGCGTAGGCCAGACGCACGACCTCCTTGTCGAGATTCTCCGGCTCCATGCCGGCGCGCCGCCGCGTGGCGAGCGTGGCGAGCCGCCACAACCGGGACGAGTCCGGTGTGTGCACCTCGTCGATCAGCGTGAGCCGGCCACCGGGGGCCGTCCCGAACTCGTACTTGGTGTCCACCAGGGCCAGGCCCGCGGCCGCGGCCGTCTCGCGGCCGCGCTCGAACAACGCCAGCGCCACGCTTCGGACCTCTTCCCAGCGATCGGCGTCCACCAAGCCCCGCGACACGACCTCGGCCTCCGTCAGGGGCTCGTCATGGCCGGCGCGGGCCTTGGTGGTCGGAGTGATCACCGGGCTCGGCAGCGGATCGTTCTTGGCCATCCCGTCAGGGAAGTCGATCCCGTAGATGCGCCGCTCGCCTGCGTCGTACCGGGTCCACAGCGACGTGGCGGTGGTTCCGGTCAGTCGGCTCCGCACCACGACCTCTACGGGCAGGGGCTCGCACTTCCGCACGATCGACACGTTGGGATCCGGAACCGCCACGATGTGCGACGGCACGATGTCGCCGAGCCGCTCGAACCACCAGCCTGAGAGCTCATTGAGGATCTGGCCCCGCAGCGGAACCAGCCCTAGAACTTGGTCGAAGGCCGACAACCGGTCGGTGGCCACCAGCGCGAGCCGCTCGCCCAGGTCGACGATGTCGCGTACCTTGCCTCGCAGCAGCGGGCCGAGCTCCGCCGCCGCGGCGTCCGAGAGGCCCGCGAACACGCCCAGCAGGAGCCGTGGCGGTCATCGGGCGGCGGGGGTCATCGGGCGGCGTCATGGCGGTCATCGGGCGGCGGGGGTCATCGGGCGGCGGGGGTCATCGGGCCGTGGCGGTCATCGGGCGGCGGGGGTCATCGGGCGGCGGGGGCGGGCGTGGCGGTCATCGGGCGGCTACCACCAGCGCCTCGAAGAGTGCCGATCCTCTGGCGCCTGGGGGTCCGGAGGGCCTCTGCCAGTCGGCGATGTGGTCCTCGGGATGCGGCATCAGCCCCACGACGGCGCCGGTCGGGTCGCAAAGCCCGGCGATGTCATCGTGGGATCCGTTGGGGTTGGCGGGGTATGCCCCCGCCGCGGGTTCATCGCCCGGGTTGCCCGCCGATCCCGAGGCCAGGTAGCGGAAGGCGATTCGCCCCGCGGTCTCCAGACCGGTCGCCACCTCGGGGTCGCTCACCGCGAAGCGGCCCTCGCCGTGAGCCACCGGGCAGCGGATGAGCGATCCTCGCACCGGTTCCAGCCATCCCGAACGGCAGTCCGGCTCGACTCTGAGGGTCACCCAGCGGCACTCGAAGCGGCCGCTGGCATTCGCGCCCAGCGTGAACGAGCGGGGCTGGGTCGCGTTGAGCAGGCCCGACTTGACAAGGGCCTGGAAGCCGTTGCAGATGCCGAGGATCGGCCGTCCCGACCTCACCGCGGTGCTCAGCTCGTCTCCCAGCCAGGCTCGCAGCTCCAGGGCGAGGCGCCCGCCCGCGCCGAGCGCGTCGCCGTAGGAGAAGCCGCCGGGCAGCACCACCGCGCCGAACGCGGCGATGCCTGTGCGGCGTGCCACCAGCTCGTCGACGGACACGATCCGGGGGTCGCCGCCCGCGGCCTGCACCGCGAGGGCAGCCTCCTGGTCGCGGTTGGTGCCCGGAGCGCGAAGGATGAGGATCGGTGGCTTCCTCATGGCCCCGGCGTCAAGCAGCCGAAGGCGCGCCGTGCCGCGGCGATGCTCACGGTCGATTCGGTGCCGCCGTCCCCGTTGGCCGCGTCGCGGCCGGCGGGGGTTGCTCGGATCTCGATGCTGTCGGTGCCTGTCACCGCGCCGATACGCCGTCCCAGCCGGCCCAGCGCCGCCCTCACCGCGACACGCTCCTCCGCGGGCGCCTCCAGCAGCAGCCGGCCCGGCGCCTCGTTGGTCAGCGCCGCCACCAGCCCGGCGTCGTCGTCGGCGCGGCCGGCATCGTCGGGGGCCGAGTCTCGGGGGATGGTCGCCCTCAGCCCGAGCTGGCCGCCGATGGCCATCTCGGCCAGAGCCACCGCGACCCCGCCGTCGCTCACGTCGTGGGCTGCGGTCACCCGGCCCGACGCCATCAGGGAGTGGACGGCGCGGTAGCGACCGAGCGGATCGCGCAGCGGTGCGGGCACGCGGGTGTCGCCGATGCCGAGCATCTCGGCGGCCAGCGACCCGCCCAGTCGGTCCGAGCCCCGACCGACGAGCCACAGGTCGTGGCCCGCGCTGGTGAGCGCGCTGGTGACGGCCCGGCGCAAATGGGCAACCACTCCGACCGCCGAGATCAGCAGCGTCCCGGGAACGGCGCTGCCCTCGAACTCGTTGTAGAGGCTGTCCTTGCCGGACACGAACGGCGCCCGATAGCGGCGGGCGCCCTCCACGCAGCCCTGCACCGCCCGCACCAGCGACCCGAGCCGGTCCGGCAGGGTGGGGTTGCCCCAGCAGAAGTTGTCGAGCAGTGCCACCCGGTCGGGATCGGCGCCCACCGCCACCAGATTGCGGAACGCCTCGTCGATGGCGTGCAGCGCCATGGCCCACGGATCGAGAGCGGTGATGCGAGGATTGATTCCCACCGCGAGAGCCACCGCCATGTCGTGGCGCCAGGTGTCCAGCGGCTTGAGCACCGCCGCGTCCGCCGGACCGTCGGCTCCGGGACCCACGAAGGGCCGCACCACCGTGCCGCCGCGCACTTCGTGGTCGTAGGTCCGTACGATCGACTCGCGGGAGGCGACGTTCGGATGGGCCAGCAGGCCCAGGATCAGCTCCGCCGGATCGGTCTCGCCCAACGCCGGCGGCGCGCCGGGAGACGCCGCAGGATCGCGGTGCCTCGCGGTCAGGCTCCTTCGGGGCAGACCGTCGTGCAGCAGCGACATGGGCAGATCGATCGCGTCGCAGTCGCCGTGGCGCACGACCAGCCGCCCGCTGGCGGTGAACGACCCGATGTCGCTCAGCTCCACGCCCCAGCTCTCGCACAGCTCGCTCAGCCTTGCCAGGTTGCCGGCGGGAACGGCCAGCACCATGCGCTCCTGGGCCTCGGACACCCAGATCTCCCACGGCTGCAGGCCCGGGTACTTCAGAGGCGCCGCCGCCAAGTCGACCTCGGCGCCTAGCTTGGCGCCCATCTCGCCGACCGCTGAGGACAGCCCGCCCGCGCCGCAGTCGGTGATGGCGTTGTACAGGCCGAGGTCGCGGGCTCGCTCGACCACCTCGATACAGCCCTTCTCGGTGATCGGGTCGCCGATCTGCACGGCCGATCCGGCCCAGTCCGCGGCGGAGGCGTCCAACCCGGCGGACGAGAACGTGGCGCCGTGAATGCCGTCGCGTCCGGTGCGGCCCCCGATCACGACGATCCGGTCCCCGGCGCGCGGCTCAACGGGGTGAGAGCCCGACGGCATCAGTCCCACCGCGCCGCAGAACACCAGCGGATTGGCGATGTAGCCCCGATCGTAGAGCACGGCCCCGTTGACGGTGGGCAGGCCGAGCTTGTTGCCGTAGTCGCCGATGCCGGCCACCACGCCGTCGCGGACGCGGCGCGGGTGCAGCACACCCGCGGGCAGCTCGTCGTCGCCGAGGTCCGCTGGTCCGAAGCACAGCACGTCGGTGCACGCGATGGGCCGAGCAGACACGCCGAGGATGTCGCGCACCACGCCGCCCACGCCGGTGTTGGCCCCGCCGAAGGGCTCCAGCGCCGAGGGGTGGTTGTGGGTCTCGACCTTGACGGCCAAGTCGAGCCGGTCGTCGAAGGCGAAGATCCCGGCGTTGTCTACGAACACCGACCGCAGCCACGGCGCGTCAAGTTCGTCGGTGGCGCGGCGCAGGGCGTCGAGCAGGCCGTCATGGTCGGAGACCTCGACCTTCCCGTCGGCGCGGGTGTGGGTCAGGCGGATCCGGGCCTTGAAGGTCTTGTGCGCGCAGTGCTCGGACCAGGTCTGTGCCAGAGTCTCCAGCTCGGCGTCGGTGGGGTCGCGCCCCCGCGAGGCGAAATGGGCGCGGATCACCCGCATCTCCGGGACGTCCAGCGACAGCCGCCGCCGCCTGCTCAGATCGGCCAGCTCCTCGTCGCCCAGGCCGATCAGCGGCACGCGCGGGGCTGCGGGGGCCGCGGCGAGCACGGGCGAGAACACCGGCGAGAGGATGCCGCGGCTGCTCTGCTCGATGGTCGCGTTGGCCAGCAGCCGCCGGGTCAGCACCTCGATGTCGGCGTCGTCGATGTCGCCGCTCAGCTCGTAGCGGCGCGCCGTCGCCGCTCTGAGAGGCGAGAGGCCCAGCGTCGCGGCCGCCCGTTCGAGCTCGCGCGCCTCGGGGTCGGTCACCCCCGCGATCGGCGCCACCTCCACCACCGGGCCCGAGTCGGCTGGCGCGCCGACGACGGCCTCGTCGGTGACGGGGTCCACCAGCAGCTCGCGGCACAGCCGGGCCGCATCGGCGGTGCTGAGGCTCCCCTCGAGGTGGTACACCACCCACCGGCGGCATCCGCGCAAGCCGGCAACGCCGAGCTCCGCGGCGGCGGCGACGATGCGCTGCTCATCGGGATGCCCCGCCGTTCTGACCTGGATCCGGGTCACGGCACCAGCTGCGGGTTCCGTCCCGATGACCGTGTCCGCCTCAACAACTGTCGTCACCGCCGCGGCAGCCTAGGCGCACCGAAGCGCCGAGTGATCGACGCTCCCCGAATGCTTCGACGAGTCGATGCGCTCGCCCGAACTGAGGGCGTCAAGACCTCTCCCCGGCCCAGGCCGCGGCCGGGACGCTAGAAGATGCGGCCCTCTATTCGGCTGGTCGCCAGCCAGAGTTCGATGTCTTGGATCGCCTGCGCCATGGCCTGGCCTATGAGATCAAGCTTGCGGACCTGCTCGATGCGGTCGCGCACACCCTCCAGCTGTCGCTTCGGCATGAGCTGGCGCAGTATGCCGCAGGCGTCGGCGAGGCATATGAGCACGATGTCGCGGGGGTCGGGGATCTCGTCGCTGAGGAGCACGCCCATGATGCGCAGCTTCACCTCGCGCTCTGCGGAGCCGTCGATCATCGGGTAGCGCCGGGACCGGAACACCCACAGGAACCGTTCCTCGTGCTGCTCGAGGACGCCGCGTTCGATGAGGCGGGCCAGCGCCTCCTCGCGGATGTCGTCGGCCTGCCGGGCCGACTGCTCCACCCAGTAGCGGGCGTCGCGCTGCTCTCCGGCCGCGATCTTGGCCAGCGTCGGGTCCAGCAGGCTGTCGCCGACCGGGGTGGAGTCGATCAGGACCAGGTTCTCGGGGTCGGTGTCGATCCGGTTCTCCAGGGCCAGGTCCATCAGCACCGCTCCGGCCAGAGCGTGCTGCAGCGACGTGGCCGGAACCGGCACGAACTTCCCGTCGTCGTCTCGCAGCAACAGCAGGACGATCTCCTCGGCGAATCTCAACATGGTGCTCTGTGTATCACATCAACTGCGATTGCGGACAGAACGATCTGCGGCAATACGAGCCGGGTCTCAGAAGTCCTCGTCGAAGGAGACCTGGCCCTCCACTCCCACCTGGTAGGCGGACACCGTTCGCTCGAAGAAGTTGGACAGCTCCTGCACGTCCTGCAGCTCCATGAACGAGAACGGGTTGCGGCTGCCGAAGCGCGGGGGCAACCCGAGCTGCATCAGCCGCTGGTCGGCCACGTGCTCGAGGTAGGACCGGGTGTCGGACACCGACATGCCCGGCACGCCCTCGCCCAGCAGGTCCGCCGCGAACTGGTACTCAGCGTCCACCGCTTCGGCCAGCATGTCGCTGATCCGCCGGCCCAGATCCTCGTCGAACAGATCGGGTTCCTCGCGTCGCACCGTGCGGATCACCTCGAAGGCGAAGTTCATGTGCATCGACTCGTCGCGGAACACCCAGTTGGTGCCGGCGGCCAGCCCGTTGAGGAGGCCCTTGGACCGCAGGAAGTACACGTACGCGAAGGCGGCGAAGAAGAACAGGCCCTCGATGCACGCCGCGAAGCAGACCAGGTTCATCAGGAACCGCTGCCGGTCGGCCGCGGTGCGCAGCGGCCCGTTGCCGACGGAGTCCATCCACTTGAAGCAGAACTCGGCTTTGGCCCGTATCGACGGGATGGTCTCGATGGCCGCGAACGCCTCGGCCCGCTCGTCGTGGTCGGGGATGTAGTTGTCGAGCAGGTTCAAGTAGAACTGCACGTGCAGCGCCTCCTCGTAGAGCTGGCGCGACAGGTACATCCGGGCCTCGGGCGCGTTGATGTGCTCGTATAGGTTGAGTACCAGGTTGTTGGCCACGATCGAGTCGCCGGTGGCGAAGAAGGCCACCAGCCGGCGTATCAGATGCTTCTCGGCCGGCATGAGCTTGCGGTCCAAGTCGACCAGGTCGTCGGAGAAGTCGATCTCGTCGACCGTCCAGGTGTTCTTGATCGCGTCGCGGTACATCTCGAAGAACTGCGGATAGCGCATGGGCCGCAGCGTCAGGTCGAAGCCCGGTTCCAAGATGTTGTGCCGGGCAGTAATGCTTGGCGTGGGTTGCCCGGGCCGGGGCTCGGCCTCCGAGTCAGGCTGGAAGCCTGCGGGAGGGGCGGGGACGGCGGAGTCCCGGCCCGGGAGATCGAGATGATCGATGTCGGTGATGGCCATCAGTCGCACGCCTCGCAGGTCTCAGGGTTCTCCAAGGAGCAGGCCGCGGCGGTCTCGGCGTCGGCGGCGCCCGCGCCGTTGGTGGTGGTCTGGTTGATCCGCGTCGCCGGCCTCGACCGCAGGTAGTAGGTGGTCTTGAGGCCCTGCTTCCACGCGTGCATGTACATCGACGACAGCTTCCCGATGGTGGGGGCCTCCATGAACAGGTTGAGCGACTGGCTCTGGTCGATGAAGGCGCCCCGGTCGGCGGCCATTTTGATGAGGGAGCGCTGCGGGATCTCCCAGGCGGTGCGATATACGGCCCGCAGATCCTCGGGGATGAGCGCGATGCTCTGGATCGAGCCCTCGGCCTTCTTGACCTCGGCGATCATCTTGTCGTCCCACAGGCCTCTGTCCTTCAGCTCGGCCACCAGGTAGCGGTTCACCTGCATGAACTCGCCCGAGAGGGTCTCGCGCTTGAACAGGTTCGACACCTGGGGCTCGATGCACTCGTAGCAGCCCGCGATGGCGGCGATGGTGGCCGTAGGGGCGATCGCGATCAGCAGCGAGTTGCGCAGGCCGTGCTCGGCGATCCGCTCGCGCAACGGCGCCCAGCGCTCAGGGTCGGACGGCTCGGTGCCCCACAGATCGAACTGCAGATCACCGGCCGCGGCCCGGGTCTCAGCGAAGCCGCGATGGGCTCCGTCGGCTTCGGCCAAGGTGGCGGAAGCCCACAGGGCGTTGAAGTAGATCTCCTCTGAGATGCGACGGCTGAGGGTGCGGGCCTCGGCGGAGTCGAAGGCCAGGCCCAGCTTGAAGAACACGTCCTGCAGGCCCATGAGACCGAGGCCCACCGGTCGCCAGCGCCGGTTGGAGGCCTCAGACTCGCCGGTCGGGTAGTAGTTGATGTCGATGACGCGGTCGAGGAAGCCCACCACCAGCCGCACGACCTCGCCGAGCCGCTCGAACTCGAAGCCCGCCGGGGTGCTGCCGCTGGCGGCTGCTGTCGCCGGCTGAACGAACGCGCCGAGATTGACCGAGCCGAGGTTGCACACCGCGGTCTCGTCGGAGCTGGTCACCTCGATGATCTCGGTGCACAGGTTGGACAGGTGCACGACCCGGTCCCGGGCGTTGGCGTCGCCCACAGGTCCGGGACCGGTCTGGTTGCACTTGGCGTTGGAGGCGTCCTTGAACGTCATCCAGCCGTTGCCGGTCTCGGCCAGGGTCCGCATCATCCGCGTGTAGAGCTGGCGGGCCGGAACCTGGCGCTCGAAGCGCCCGTCCGCCTCGGCCTGCTCGTAGATGGCCCGGAACTCCTCGCCGTAGGTGTCAGTGAGCTCCGGCACCGTCTTGGGGTCGAACAGGCTCCACTGCCAGTCCTTCTCCACCCTCTCCATGAACAGGTCGGGCACCCAGTTGGCGAGATTGATGTTGTGGGTTCTGCGGGCGTGGTCGCCGGTGTTGTCGCGCAGCTCGAGGAACTGCTCGATGTCGGCGTGCCAGGTCTCCAAATAGACGCAGGCCGCGCCCTTGCGCCGGCCGCCCTGGTTGACGGCGGCCACTGAGGAGTCGAGCGTCTTGAGCCAGGGGACGATGCCGTTGGACAGCCCGTTGGTGCCCCGGATCAGCGATCCCTTGGAACGGACCCGGTGCCAGCCCACGCCGATGCCGCCCGCGTACTTGGAGAGCCGGGCGATGTCGGTGTAGCGCCGGTAGATGCCCTCCAGGGAGTCGTCGGGCGAGTCGAGCAGGTAGCAGCTCGACATCTGCGGGTGCACGGTGCCCGAGTTGAACAGCGTCGGGCTCGACGGCAGGTAGGCCAGGGACGAGATCAGGTCGTAGAAGCGGACGGTCTCGTCGGCGTCGGTGCTCAGCCCGCAGGCCACCCGCAATAGGAAGTACTGCGGGGTCTCGATCACCAGGCGGGAGTCGGGGTGGCGCAGCAGGTAGCGGTCGTACACGGTGCGCAGACCGAAGAACTCGAAGTTGCGGTCGCGGCCGGAGTCGGTGGCGGCGTTGAGGGTGGGCGCGTTGGCTTGCACGAACGCGGCGGTGTCGTCGCTGATCAGTCCCAGACGGTGTCCGGCGTCTATCGCCTCCGAGAACCAGGGGATGTTCTGGTTGCGGACCTCCTTGTCGATGTAGGTGGCGAGCATGCGGGCCGCGAGCTTCGAGTAGTTGGGCTCCTCCACGATGAGCCCGGCCGCGGTGCGGATGCTCAACTCGTCGAGCTCGCGGGTGGTGGCTCCGTCGGCGAGGGCGGCGATGGTGCGGGTGCTCACGGTCAGGGGATCGACGCCGAGCAGGCCCTCGGCGGCCCGGGCCACCGCGTTGACGATCTTGTTGACGTCGACCGGCTCGAGGCTGCCGTTGCGCTTGAGAACGTGCATCGTGGTCGGCGTGGCCGTCACAGGGGCCGCGTCGGCGACGGTGGTCAGCCGGTCCTGGATCATCGTCACGTCGGTGCGCCTCCTCTCTCCGGCTCATCGGGTCGTCGCGCACTCCGAACCCGTGATGCGAGCCGGCCACCACTTCGGAACATGAATTACAGCACCGTAACTACACGCGTGTCAAATCGCGACCTCCGCGCCTGTTCAGAGGGGGTCCGCCGAGGCGGTTCGGAGGGGGTCCGCCGAGGCGGTTCGCGGCTAGCGTGCCCGGGGTGGACATACTCGACGTGGACCTGGTGGCCTTCGAGCGTGGCGACCGCGACCGGCGGGCCGCGGTGGTGGACGGTGTGATGCGCAGCCTGGTCACCGGCTTCGTGTATGTGGCCCACGACCTCGGCGCGGGGGTGATCGACGAGGCCTACGGCCAGCTCGAGGCGTTCTTTCGCCTGCCCCAGGAGCGAAAGGACCGCTGCATCGTGGCCGGCGCCCACGGCGAGACCGGCTACACCCCGATGATGACCGAGACGGCTGCGATCTCCGACATCCCAGACCTCAAGGAGATGCTCAACTGGGGCGAGCCCGCGCCGCCGGGCCACCCGCTGCGCCAGCGCTACCCGCACCGCTACGGGCCGCCCGCGCTGCCCGAGGACGACCTGCCCGGCGTCACTGAAGTGCTACTTGGGTTCCACGCCTCGGTGCTCGACATCCAGCGGCGGGTACTGAGGGTGATCGCGGCCGGGATCGGGATCCACGAGGACTTCTTCGACACCATGCTGGTCCACGGTTCGACCCTCACCCGGGCCATCCACTACCCGTCGATGAGCACCGCGCCCGGCGAGGGATTCATGTGGGCGGCCGAGCACGGCGACATCAACCTCATCACCATGTTGCCGCGGGCGACGGCCCCGGGCCTGCAGGTACGCACCGACCGGGGCTGGGTCGATGCCATGCCCCCCGGGGGCAGCGCCATCATCAACACCGGCATGATGCTCGACCACCTGACCAACGGCGTCATCGGTGCGGGCATCCACCGGGTGGTGGCCGCCGAGGGCCAGACCGGCGACCGCTACTCGGTGGTGCAGTTCGCCCACCCCACGCCTTGGACGATCCTGACGCCGCTGCCGACCTGCGTGACCGACGACAATCCGCTGCGCTACCCGTCGCTCTCCGCGGCCGACGCCCTGGCCAAGGTGATCTGGGAGATCAACCTGGTAGAGGACGGCCGCCGGGTCGAAACGGGCTAGTAGTCTGTCTGTGATTCTGATTGCCCCACAGAGATGCCTCCCGAACTGGGGCAAGGAGCCGTTTCGACGGGTCACCATTTGGACGACACAGCACTGGCCGCATCCTGCAATGCGTTCTGATCTCCGTGACGGTATGCTTTTTGCATGGTGCAACTGGTTACACGGGTGAGCGACGAACTGGCTGCCGATGTTGATGAGCTCGTCGCCTCCGGCCGGGCGTCCTCGCGGTCCGACGCGGTTCGGAGTGCCCTTGAGCGCTGGATCGACTCAGAGCGGCGCCGCGGCATAGGTGAGGCGATCGTCGAGGGCTACAAGCGCATGCCTCAGACCGAGGAGGAACTTGCGTGGGCTGACAGCGCCGCAGCCGCAATGATCGCCGAGGAGCCGTGGTGAATTGGGTCCACGCCGAACGATGGTCGGCCGGGCGCGCTGGGAGGACACGGTGACGCCTGCCCGCGGCGAGATCTGGTGGGCCGAGTCCGAGGACGTGCGCAGGCCAGTCATGGTTGTGACGCGCGACGCGGCGATACCAGTGCTCGGAGCGATCCTCGTCGCGCCGGTCACCCGCACCGTGCGAGGCATTCCCACTGAGATCCCATTGGGACGCGCTGAGGGCCTGCCGAGACCGTGCGCCGCCTCCTTCGACAATCTTCGGCCCGTGCGCAAGGCGTGGTTGACTCGTCGAATGGGTGCACTCGGGCTTCGCAGCAATGAGATTTGCGACGCTCTCGCAGCTCTGAGCGACTGTTGAGCCCGCCGGATCAGCGCGAAGGGGCTGCGGGCCATCCGCAGTTGGGGCGCTCGCTGCCGAGGGCGTCGAGGTGGGCGGCGTATGTGACGAGGATCCTGTCGTCGGCCAGGAACACGATGTCGATCAGGCGATAGTCGGGATCGATCTCGGCGAGCGCCACGTCGGACGCATAGCGGTAGTCGGAGTCGATCGTGTCGTATCGGATGCTGTCTGAGAGCTCGGCCACGCGGGCGGTGGCCTGCTGGGGGGTTCTTGCCCACAGTTCGCGGCACACCCGTGAGGTGATGTTGGCGTCGTAGTGCTCGCCGGGCTGGGCCTCGCGGCCGTACCGGACGGTGAGTCTGCCATCGACTGTTCGGGGCAGGATGATGCGCTCGGCGCGGCCGGCGCTGTCGAAGACGACCTGGGCGGTTGCCGTTCCGGTGCTTGCGGCGCTGACGATCTGGCCGACCAACTCGGGGGGCGCGGGCAGCGCGACGAACTCCACGTCGATGCCGAGCTCGTCTCGCAACTGCCGCTCGGCGGCACGCGGGTCGTTCACAGCGTCGACGATCTCCATGTGTGTCTCACTCTCGATGTGCGTGATCCTGAAGGGATGGGCGGCAGCTGGTTGGGGCCGAAGCGCTGTGAACAGGAAGACGGCTGCTGTGAGCACCACGAGAGCGGCTGCCGCGGCCATCGAGATCTGGCGCCAGCGGCGGGTCGGAGGGTTGGAGTCGCGAGCCTCGATGCGGCGACGGGCCGCGGCCGTAAGCTCTTCGCCGAGTTGTCGCTCGAAGTCGGAGAGGTCATAGGTCATGGCCTGTCCCCTTTGTTTGACGGCGCGTCGAATTCGTCCCGGAGGCGGCGAAGTCCCCTGAAGACCAGGACGCGGGCAGCCCCAGGCTCGCAGCCGATCCTGTGGGCGATCTCGATGTAGCCGAGTCGCTCCACGACGCGCAGGCGCACAGCCTCACGGCTTCTGGGGGGAACGCGGGCCAGCGCCACAGCAAGCCGGTCGGTGTCGAGCCGGGCATCGGCCGCCTCGATCTCCTCCCATCCCACGGCCGCGGCAGGCGGCGTCTGGAGTTGCAGCCGCCGTCGGGCGTCCGACGAGACTCGATCCCGCCGCCATAGCCGCTTGAGGTGGTTGTTGGCGATTCCGTAGAGCCACTGCCGCGGGTTGCCCTTCGCGGGGTCGTAGAGCTCGATGCCGGCGAGCGCGGCCGCGAACGTCTCCGCAGCGAGGTCCGACGCGACCTCGCGGTCGCGCGTCCGAGACCAGAAGGAGTTCCCAACTACTGAACAGGCTTTGGTCAAGGACGATCAAGTGCTCCTATTCCTAGTCAACACCGACTATCTGGAAGAACCCGGCCCCGACTATGCGGCAGTCGGGTACGGGATCATCGACAAGGACGGCGAGATCGCATGGAAGGGGTTTCCGGGCGACTTGGCGGATACAAAATCGGACTTGGAGACAACTCTCGCCGATGTGGTGACAAGGTACATCGAACCGGCCCCTTGGCGTCAGACCTCGGAAGAACCGGAAACGAGGCCAGATGTCGGTCCGGAAGGGCGTCCTCCGGCGACAACCCAACCCGAATAAGGGCAAGCTCTGTGGGTCATTGCAAGTCGAGCGGGTGGCGTTCGACGCGCGGACGCTCAGTTGTGAAGAACTTGCGGCGGTTGGGACGCGATGATGGCCTGCCGAGACCGTGCGTCGCCTCCTTCGACAATCTTCGGCCCGTGCGCAAGGCTTGGCTGACCCGTCGAATGGGTGCGTTCGGGCTCCGCAGCAATGAGATTTGCGACGCCCTCTCAGCTCTGAGCGACTGCTGAGCCTGCCGGATCATTCCGGGGACAGGGTCGGGGTTCTCCACTGGCGCCGGGCCGGCTGTCAGCAGCCTGTCGCAGCCTTCAGCGTCTCGCACGCCTCTTCTAGTCGCGCCGCGCTCAGCTGTGTCACGCGTCGCCGGAAGGCGCTTCGGGGCACGGTCAGGATGGTGTCGAAGTTGACCACGCTGTCGGACGGAATGCCGTCTTGCCGCGCCGTGAGCAGCAGTTCGGAGGTTAGGCCCCTGCGCGTGCGTGTCAGCGCCGCAACGACCACCGAATCGACGCGGTCTGCCACGGGATCTCGTGTGAGCACCAGCACCGGCCTGTCGCCGCCCGGCACTGCGGCGAACCAGACTTCACCCCGACGCATCTGCCCAGTCGGACCAGTCCTCGGCCGGTAGGCAGCTTTGGATGGACATGATCGAGAGTTCGTCTGGTCGGAGTGGCGACCTCCCGTAGACCTCCACATCGTGCTCGGCCCCGACGGAGTTGAGGTAACGACGCAACGCTTCGCGAATCATCTGCGACACAGACACCCCGAGCGTCTCAGCCGTCTCTCGAACTCGGGTGGCTTCGGTGTCCGCCATCCGGCACGTCAACATCGTCATACAGTAACTATATCAAGTCTTACAACGCTGCCGGGGTCGGGCGCAGGCGGCAGCGGGCGGGGCGATTGTCGATGGCCACTGAATGGCCGGGTCGCCCGTGGACGCTCTCCACAGCCTCGACTTGCAGGTCGGTGGCCAGCACCTGCTCGGCTACGTAGTCGCGCCACTGCTCCACCGCCGCAGCCTGCTCGGCCGTGGACAGTGCCAGCGTTACCTGGATGCGGTCGGTCACCACGTATCCGTCGATGCGGCGGCAGTCCTGGATCACCCTCACCGCGTCGCGGGCCCAGCCCTCGGCCTCCAACTCCGGAGTGACGGCGGTGTCGAGCACGACTACCGCGTCGCCGGACTGCAGCCCGGCTGCCGCGCCGCCCTCTGATGCCTCCACCGCCAGCTCGAAGTCGCCCGCCTCCAGCACGTGTCCGGCGACGGTGACGGTGCCGTCGTCGTTGCGGGTCCAGTCGCCTGATCGGGCCGCTTTGAACACGGCCTGCACGTCCCCGCCCAGGCGGGGGCCCAGCACTGCGCCGTTGGGGCGAAGCACCAGCGACGCGTGGGCGGACAGGTCGTCGGTCAGCACCACCGACTTGACGTTGATCTCGTCGGCCAGCAGATCAGCGAGGGGGGCCAGATCCTCGGCGCCCTCGCCGGCCACGGTGGCTCGGGCCAGGGGCAGGCGCACACGTAGTCCGGAGTCCTCCCGAACCCGCAGCGCGGCGGAGGCCGCGTCCCGCAGGCGCTCCATGCGGGCCACCAGGGCGTCGTCGGCGGGCAGCCCCTCGGCATCGGGGTCGGGCCAGTCGGCCAGATGCACCGAGGCGCCGCCGGTGAGCCCGCCGTGGATCTCCTCGGCGATCATGGGCAGGAACGGAGCGGCCACCCTGGTCAGGGTGGTTAGCACCACAAACAGCGTGTCGAAGGCGTGCTGGTCGGTGTCGGCGCCGCCCGCGTTCCAGAAGCGGTCCCGGGAGCGGCGGATGTACCAGTTGTTCAACGCGTCGATGAAGGACGCGATCTCGGCCGCGGCGCCGGGCAGGTCGTAGGCGTCCATCCGCTCGGTGACCCGCTGCACCAGCGTGCGGGTCCGGGCCAGCACGTAGCGGTCCAGCACGTCGTCGCTGTTGGTGCGCGCCTCGGCCGGGTAGCCCTCGGCGTTGGCGTACATGGTGAAGAACGAATAGGCGTTCCAGACCGGCAGCAGGATCTGGCGGGTGACCTCGTCGATCCCGGCGTCGCTCACCCGCAGGTCGCCGCCCCTCACGATGTTGGCCGCCATCAGGTACCAGCGCAGGGCGTCGGCGCCCTGGTTTCCGAAGATGTCGGTGGGCTCGGTGTAGTTGCGCAGCTTCTTGGACAGCTTGGCACCGTCCTCGGCCAGCAGGATGCCGTGGCAGATCACGTTGGAGAAGGCGGGCCGGTCGAACAGCGCCCCGGCCAGCACGTGCAGCGTGTAGAACCAGCCCCGGGTCTGGTTGATGTACTCCACGATGAAGTCGGCCGGGAAATGGCTCTCGAACCACTCGGAGTTCTCGAACGGATAGTGCACCTGCGCGAACGGCATGGAGCCCGACTCGAACCAGCAGTCGAGCACCTCGGGCACCCTCCGCATCGTCGAGCGACCGGTGGGGTCGTCGGGGTTGGGACGGGTGAGGGCGTCGATGAACGGGCGGTGCAGGTCGTCGGGGCGCACCCCGAAGTCGCGTTCGATCTCGTCGAGCGAGCCGTACACGTCGATGCGCGGGTAGTCACCGTCGTCGCTGCGCCACACCGGGATGGGCGATCCCCAGAACCGGTTGCGGCTGATCGACCAGTCCCGTGCCCCTTCGAGCCACATGCCGAAGCGGCCGTCGCGCACGTGGTCCGGCACCCAGTTGATCTGCTGGTTGAGCTCCAGGAGCCGGTCCCGGATCGCGGTCACCTGCACGTACCAGCTGTTGATGGCCTTGTAGATGATGGGGGTGTCGGTACGCCAGCAGTACGGGTAGTTGTGCTCGTAGCTGTCATGGCGAACGATGCGGCCCTGGGCCTTGAGGTGGCGGATGATCCCGGCGTTGGCCTCGAACACGTTCGTGCCGGCCCAGTCCGACACCGGCTCGGTGAACCGTCCCCGGTCGTCCACGGGCACCGCGTCGGCGATGGCGATCCCGTCGGCCTCGCACACATCCTGGTCCTCGGCGCCGAAGCCGGGGGCCATGTGGACGATGCCGGTGCCTTCGGCAGTGTCGATGAAGTCGGCGGCCAGCACCCGGAAGGCCTCGGTGCGGTGGGCGAAGAAGTCGAACAGCGGGCTGTACCTCCGCCCCACGAGCTCATTGCCGCCGACAGTGCCGACCCGGCGGGCCTGCGACAGTTGGGCGTCGTAGGCGGCCACGGTGGCCTCGGCCAGCAGGTAGTGGACCCCGTCCTCCTCCATCACCGCGTAGGGAATGTCCGGCCCCACGGCGACTGCGAGGTTCGACGGCAGCGTCCACGGCGTGGTCGTCCAGGCGAGAAGCCTCATCGGTCCGGGGTCGCCGGGCTGGGGCACCAGGTCGAACGCCGCGGTGATGGCCGGGTCCTGGCGGGGCCGGGTGGCGTCGTCGAGGCGGATCTCGAAGTTGGACAGGGGCGTCTCCGCGCCCCAGGAGTACGGCATCACCCGGTAGGCCTCGTACACCAGCCCCTTGCGGTGGAGCTGGGCGAAGGCCCACATGACCGACTCCATGTAGGACAGGTCCATGGTCTTGTAGTCGTTGCCGAAGTCCACCCAGCGGGCCTGGCGGGTCACCGTGTCCTGCCACTCCCGGGTGTAGCGGACAACCGACTGGCGGCAGTGCTGGTTGAACTCGGCGATGCCGAACTCCTGGACGGCTGCCCGGCCCGCCACGCCCAGTTCGCGTTCGGTCTCCATCTCCGCGGGCAGGCCGTGGCAGTCCCAGCCGAAGCGGCGGTCCACCCGGTTGCCCCGCATGGTCTGGTACCGGGGCACGACGTCTTTGACGTAGCCGGTGAGCAGGTGGCCGTGATGCGGGAGCCCGTTGGCGAACGGCGGCCCGTCGTAGAACACCCAGTCGCTGTCGTCCGGCCGGGCCTGCACTGATTCCTCGAAGGTTCCTTCGGTCTTCCAGCGGTCCAGCACCCGGCGCTCGATGGCAGGAAAGTCGGGGTTGCCGACGGCAGGGTAGGGGCCGTCGTCGCCTTCAGTCATGGCCGATCAGGCTACCGGCGACCCCGGTTAGTCTTGGCGGTCGCGTCGGTGCAAGTCGATGCGTCTACGCTGCCCGAGACATGGATCCGTATGCCTACAGCAACCTCTTCGACCTCAGCGGCCGCACCGCGATTGTCACCGGCGGCACTCGCGGGATCGGGCGGTCCATTGCCGAGGGCCTGGCCTGCGCGGGAGCGTCCGTGGTGGTGGCGTCCCGCTCGGCTGAGGCCTGCGCTGCGACGGAGGCGCGACTGACCGAGGCGGGCCTCGAGGCGCTGGGGGTGCCCACCCACATGGGCGACCTTGATGCGGTCGAAGCGCTGGCGGCCGCCGCGGTGCACCGATTCGGTGGGATCGACGTGCTGGTCAACAACGCGGCCAACGCCTTGGCCCAGCCCATCGGCGCCCAGACCGCAGCCGCCTGGCAGAAGTCCTTCGAGGTGAACCTGCGCGGCCCGGTGCTGCTGACCCAGGCCTGCCTGCCGCAGTTGGAGGAGAGCCCGCACGCCGCGGTGGTCAACGTGATCAGCGTGGGCGCGTTCATGTTCTCGCGGGGCTTCTCGATCTACGGCGCCATGAAGGCCGCGCTGCTGTCCTACACCAGGGCCGCGGCCGGCGAGCTGGCCCCTCGGGGTATCAGGGTGAACGCTCTGGCGCCCGGCCCGGTGGACACCGACATGGTGCGCAATCAGGGGCCCGACGCGGCCCGGTCCATGGGCGCGGGCACCTTGCTGGGACGCTTGGCTGATCCCGACGAGATGGTGGGCCCGGCGCTGCTGCTAGCCAGCGACGCCGGCCGGTTCATCACCGGCCAGGTCATCGTCGCCGACGGAGGTCTCCACCCTCACTGACGAGGTCTCGTCGGTGCTCTCTTCGGAGGCTGTCTGGGATTCGTCGGTGCTCTCTTCGGAGGCTGTCTGGGGTTCGTCGGTGCTCGCTTGGGAGGCTGTCTGGGGTTCGTCGGTGCTCGCTTGGGAGGCTGTCTGGGGTTCGTCGGTGCTCGCTTGGGAGGCTGTCTGGGGTTCGTCGGTGCTCGCTTGGGAGGTTGTCTGGGGTTCGTCGGTGCTCGCTTGGGAGGTTGTCTGGGGTTCGTCGGTGCTCGCTTGGGAGGCTGTCTGGGGTTCGTCGGTTGGCGTGTCCTTGGTGGCGGTGTCTTTGTCGCTGGCGGCTGCGTCATCGGTGTCTTCGGTCGCGGTGACGTCACCGTCCAGCGTCGCCTCGGTGTCGTCGCCAGCAGTGTCGTCGCCAGCAGTGTCGTCTTGATCTTCTGGAGCCTCGGTGTCGCCGTCGCGCAGGCGTTGCAGCGCCGCAACCGCCTCGCGGTACTTGGTTTCGGCCGCGCTCGTCTCAGACGCTGGGGCCTTGCGGTCGTTCAGCTTGCGCACAGCCGCGGCCGCATCGTCCTTGGCCTTCTCTGCCTTTCTGAGGGCACGCTCGTGGGCCTGCTGCTCGCGGTCGGCGACCAGGTACGTGTTGTAGAGAGTCAGGGCCGCCGCGGTCTCTTCGTCGAGGTTGGGCGCCACAGTCTTGGCTCGCGCGCCTCGACTTCCTGACCCGCCGGTCTTGGCTCTTCCTCTGGCCTCGCGCTTGGTTGTGGACCGGGTGCTGTCTGGAGGCTCGGACATGGAGAGACTAGGGTAGCCATTCGGCACCAGGCGGCAAACGGAGCGGAAGAGATGGCTGACACGATCATCGAGTTCAAGGACGTGTACAAGATCTTCGGACCGCAGCCGCGGGGACGCCCCTTCGAGATGGCCCGCTCGGGTGTGCCCAAGAACGAGGTGCAGCGGCGGACTGGGCACGTGGTCGGGATAACCGACGTCAACTTCGCTGTGGAACGCGGCGAGATCTTCGTGGTGATGGGCCTGTCGGGATCGGGCAAGTCCACCGCCATCCGCATGGTCAACAAGCTCCATGAGGTCACTCATGGCGAGGTGCTGGTGGACGGTGTGGACGTGCAGAAGCTCGACGGCACTCCGCTTCAAGTCTTCCGTCGCGAGAAGATGGGGATGGTATTCCAGCATTTTGCGCTGTTCCCCCATCGGAATGTGATCGACAACGTCGGCTACGGCCTGAGGGTCCAGAAGGTGAGCCGCGACGAGCGCAACAAGGCGTCCCTCCAGGCTCTGTCGCTGGTGGGTCTGGCGCCGTTCGCCGACCACAGGCCGGCGCAACTCTCCGGCGGCATGCAGCAGCGGGTCGGCCTGGCCCGGGCCCTCGCCTCCGACCCCGACATCCTGCTCATGGACGAGGCGTTCTCGGCTCTCGATCCCCTGATCCGCCGCCAGATGCAGGACGAGCTGATGGAGATCCAGGACCGGGTCCACAAGACGATCCTGTTCATTACCCACGACCTCAACGAGGCGCTTCGCATCGGCGACCGGGTCTGCATCATGAAGGACGGCGCGGTCGTGCAGATCGGAACTCCCGAGGAGATCCTCACGGAGCCTGCCACCGGCTACGTGGCCGAGTTCGTGCAGGACGTCGACCAGGGACGTGTGATCAAGGTCCACGAGGTGATGTCCGAGCCGAGGCCGGTGTCGAACGATTTGTCGCTCTCGCAGGCATTGACGGCAATCGACGACGTCATGGGGCGCTTCTGCTGCGATGCGCAAGGCAGTCCGACCGCGCTGCTCACTGCCGCGGACGGTCTGAGAGTCCGATCGCTTGGCTCTGACGATCTGCAGGCCGCGCTGCGTACCGACTTCGACAAGTGCGAGCCCGACGCCACGCTCAACGAGTTGTACGCGGCGGCGGGCCGGGGGCTGTCGATAGCGGTCGTGGACCACGACGGAAAGCTGATCGGCAACCTCGATCCTCGCCTCATCATGGAGGAGATGGGACGGGTAGAGCAGCTCATAGACGGCTTCGAGCGGGAGGTGTTCATGTGAGCGCGCACACGGCAGTCGGAGCCGGGTTTCTGGCCCAAGCCAGCGGCGACGAGTACCAAGGGCACTTCATCGACCGCTTCATAGACACCGTCACCAGCCCGGAGGCCGGCGACGTGGTGGTCGACTGGCTTCAGCTGGGAATCGAGTGGCTCCTCGTGATAGCCCTCTTCGCGATCCCGGCCCTGATGATCCTGGGAGGGGCGAGAGCCCGCCGCTTCGGGATGGGCGCCGGCGGCCTGGTCGGGCTGCTCGCGGTGGGGTGGTACCGCTCCCGTCCGAAGGAGATCATTGCCTCAGGCGAGACCACCTTCACTGTGGACGGCGAGACGTTCGATTGCCTCAACGCGGTCGTCGACGACGAGGGCGAACTGCTGGAGTGCAGTTCCGGGCTGCTCGCGCAGGTTCGGCAGAACACCGTCTTGGACCAATGGCGGATACCCGTGGGGGACTGGGTCGAGCAGACGGTGTTCTGGGTGGACAACAACCTGAAGGCCACGCTCGCGGTCATTGAGTGGCCCTTCGCAAAGTTGCTCGAACTCATCGTCGATGAATGGCTGCTGGGCCTGTCCTGGGTGACGGTGTGTATCGCTGTCTTTGCCCTGGGATGGGCGGTGCGCAACTTCCAGGTCGGCGTGCTCTCATTCGTCGGCCTGCTCATCTGCGGTTTGCTGGGTGATGCCTACTGGAAGGAGACGGCCCTCACCATCGGCTTCATCGGCGTGGCCGTGCTCTTGTGCGTGATCGTCGGCATCCCCATAGGCGTGCTGTGCGGACGCGTCGACGGTGCCTGGAAGGTCGTCAGACCGGTCATGGACGCCATGCAGGTGGTGCACTCCTTCGTCTACATGCTCCCGTTCATCTTCTTCTTCGGCATCGGTTTCGTCTCAGCGACGATGGTCACCATGACCTTCGCGCTTCCCCCGCTCATACGGCTGACCAACCTCGGCATCAGGCAGGTGCCCGAGGATGTAGTGGAGGCGGCGCGGGCCTATGGCGCACCGGAGCGGCGGGTGCTGTTCGACGTGCAGCTTCCTTTGGCCCGTCCCGCCATCATGACCGGGCTCAACCAGACGCTGCTGCTCGCCATATCGATGCTCGGCATCGCGGCGATCATGGGCGCGGGCGGCCTGGGTCGGCTGCTCTACCAGGGCATCCAGAACCAGGACATAGCCCTGGGTGGATCTGGCGGCTTGGCCTTCTTCCTAGTGGCCGTCGTTCTGGACAGGATCAGCCAGACGGACGCCGACTCCTCCAACCTGTTCTCTCGCATCGGCAAGGCGTGGGCCAATCGTCGTACTCCCGAGAAACTGCTGGAGGAGGCCCAGGCCGCGGCCGACGAGAAGGTCTCCAGGCTGGCCGCGGAGCCAATAGCGCCGGAGGAGGCCTTCCTGCCGGCGGTCGGCGCCGAGCGCACAGCCGTCACTGTCGCCGGCGCCGGCGCATTGGCCATGCTCGTCTCCCTGCTGCTGCCGTGGAGCGTGGACTCGGGCCTGATCTCGTCCTACGCCCGCACCGCCGATCTCGACCTGGCCTCCGGCAGCTTCAATGGCGTGTCGGCCTCGGGCGGATCCTGGTTCGGGATCTTCATGGCCATGGCCGCGGCGGTCGCGGCTTGGGCCGCGGTCAACACGTTGTGGCGACCGGGCCAGGGTTCGAGGTGGTTCTCAGCCCACGGCGCAGCGGTGTTCTCGATCGCCGCGCTCGGAAGCGCGTTGGCGTATCTGCTGGCCAACCCGCCCGACGATGTCGTCGCCCACTCGACCGGACTCGGAGTCTGGGTCGCGGTGGTCGGCGGGGTGATCGCGGTCGCTGGAGCGATCGCGTGGCTGTGGCAGGCGCCCATGACGGCGCGCCGCCCGCTGACAGCTCGCGTGGGCTGGGGCAGGATGCTCGGCTGCGCTTTCGCGCTCCTCCTGCTGGTCGCGGGCGGATACTCTGGATGGAGTTTCGACAACCGGGCTGAGTCGGTGTTCACACCGGAGGTGACCGTCGCACTCGACGCGATCGTGGCCGAGGCGCAGGCCAAGGCTGCAGAGGCTCGGGAGCTCGATGCGGCCGCGGACGAAGCCGAGGCCGCAGGCGACACCGAGCGCGCCGAGGAACTGAGTCGGGCCGCGACTCAGGCCAAGGCGGACGAGGGAATCCTGGCCGCGGATTGGGCCCAGGCGCGGGCCAGGGTCGAGCGCACCAGCGTGGTCCATGACGGCTTCACCGGGGCTGGAGCCGGCTTGGCTGTCTGGACTCTCATCGCTGGGATCGCGGTGTTGGTCCTGACGCTCCCGGCCATCGGTGTGTTCGGTATCGACGAGTGGCTCCGGTACCGCTGGAGCGCTCTCGTGGGCGGTGTCGGGCTGGCCATCACGATGGTTCCGCTCGGCTGGATCGCAACCATCGTGCGGGTCGCGCACGTCAAGTTCGTTGCGGGCGTCGGAGCTGCCTTCGTGCTGGTGGCCGGCGGCACGATCTTCGCGTCGACGCGCGGGACTCTGGCGGAGTTCGAGCGCAACAAGAGCTACGACGACATCGTTCAAGCTTCAGACGACGCTTGAGGACGTCGGAACGCCCGTTAGCGGGTAGTTTCACACGCCGCGGGCTGCCCTCATTTGGGCCATGAGCAGATGGGGCTTTCGTATCTTGCGGACTCCGGCTATCGTAATGCGGGCGCTCGGGCTAGCAGTCCGGCTTATGGCGCACAACCGACCCCAGGAGGGAACCCAATGAAGAAGAGGAACGCGAGTATCTGGCTCGCCCTTCTCGCGGCTTTTGCTTTGATCGCCGCCGCCTGCGGCGACGACGACGCCGAAGAGACCGTCACCGAGCCGGCCGCTTCCGAGCCGGCCGCTTCCGAGCCGGCCGAGGAAGAGGCCATGGTTGAGGAAGAGGCCGTGGTTGAGGAAGAGGCCGTGGTGAGGAAGAGGCCGTTGAGGAAGAGGCCGTGGTTGAGGAAGAGGCCGTGGTTGAGGAAGAGGCCGTGGTTGAGGAAGAGACCATGGCCGCGCTTCCCGGCGAAGGCGTGGATGTCATCGCGGGCCGGGCCAACTGGTCCTCGGGCTACTTCCAGGCCGAGCTGTACAAGCAGCTACTGGAGGAACTGGGCTACAACGTGTCCGATCCCGGCGAGATCGAGCTCGGGCCCAACAATGGCTACATCGCCATGGCCCAGGGCGAGATGGACTTCTGGCCCAACAGCTGGTACCCGGGCCACTTGGCGTGGCTGGCGGGCGACCTGCCCGACGGCTCGCTGGTGGGCGACCATGTGACCATCGTCGGCGAGGAGATGCTCGCGGGCGGTCTGCAGGGGTTCCTGGTCACCAAGTCCTTCGCCGACGAGTACGGCGTGTACACGATGGACGAGCTCAACTCCAACGCCGACGCGCTCGCCGCGTTCGACGCCACCGACTCGAACCCCGGCAACGGTGTCGCCGACATCTTCGGCTGTCCCGAGGACTGGACCTGCGACAACATCATCGAGAATCAGATCGTGTTCAGCGGCTGGGAAAACCTCGTGCAGACGAAGGCCGGCTACGACGCGATGTTCGCCCAGGCCGTCGACAATGTCGGTGAGGGCATCCCGATGGTGCTGTACACGTGGACCCCGACCGCGTACATCACCCAGCTCCGCCCCGGCGACAACGTCTACTGGATGGGCGTCGACGAGATCCTCGACGACTCCAACCCGGCCAACCAGGAAGGCGGCCAGGAGCACGACCAGCGCGGTACCGACGGCAGCGGCGGCTACGCCTCCATCGGCCCCGACCAGTGCCCGTCGGCCGCCGACCAAGACAGTGGCAAGTGCAAGATCGGTTGGGTCGCCGCCGACATTCTGGTAACGGCCAACAACGACTTCCTGGCGGCCAACCCCGCTGCCAATGCACTGTTCGACGCGGTCAGGCTGTCTGTGATCGACGTGTCGCTGGCGAACGTGGCCATGGGCGAGGGCGACAGCCCCACCGACCTGGCCACCCAGTGGCTCGCTGACAACCGCGACCAGGCCGACGCGTGGATTGCCGCAGCGCTAGCCGCGGGCTAACCACACCCGAGGCCTGAGGCCTCAAACACGACCAACAATTGAAGGGGCGGGGCTTCGGCCCCGCCCCTCTCCTTTCGGCCTCTAGGGCTCGTCGTCGCCGATCTCGCGCTTGCGCAGCTCCACGTACTCGTCGAGCTGCTCGCGCCGGGCGCTGTCGAAAGGCGGCTCGGCGTACTCCTCCAGCGCGGCCTGCCAGATCGCGGTGGCCCGCTGGGTGGCGTTGAGGCTGCCCGACTCGGCCCAGGCGCCGTGGTTCTGCCAGTCCGACAGCAGCGGCGGGTAGAAGGCGGTCTCGTAGCGCTCGAGGGTGTGCTCGTCGCCGAAGAAATGGCCGCCGGTGGGCACCCTCTGCATGGCCTCGAACGCGAGGTCGGGGCTGGTACACGCCACGGGCGTGAGGAACTCCATCGTCTGCTGGAGCATCTCCACGTCGAGCACCAGCTTCTCGTAGCTGGCCTGCAGCCCGCCCTCCATCCATCCCGCGGCGTGGTAGACGAGGTTGGCCCCTCCCAAGATGCAGCCCCACAGCGACATCTGCGTCTCGTAGGCGGCCTGGGCGTCCACGACGTTCGACGCGCTCGAGTTCGAGGCCCGGTAGGGGAGCCCGTAGTGACGGGCCAACTGCCCGGATGCCACGTTCGCCTTGACCTGCTCCGGCGTGCCGAACGCGGGCGCGCCGGAGCGCATGTCGACATTGGAGGTGAACGCGCCGTACAACACAGGAGTGCCCGGCCGGACGAGCTGGGTCAGGACGATCCCGAACAGGGCCTCGGCGTTCTGCTGGACCAGCGCAGCCGCGAGGGTCACTGGGGCCATGGCTCCCATCAGCGTGAAGGGAGTGACCGACACGGGCTGACCGTGCTCGGCCATGGTCATGAGCCCGTTTGCCATCTCGGGGTCGAAGCGGCGCGGCGAGTTGACGTTGATGATGGTCGTCACGCCGGGCGAGGCCGCCATCTCCTCGAGCGTGGCCCCCCGGCTGATCGCCATCATCTGAATGCCGTCAAGCGCCCTGCCGCGGCCGATCGAGGTGCAGTGATACGAGAGGTCCGACAGCACCAGGTTGGCCCGGTAGGCGTCGAGGTGGCGGGTGTTGGCGGGCAGCTCCATCGGCGCGACGACCTGGTTGCCGACTATGTGGATGGCGTTGAAGTAGTGGGCGAGCCTGATGAAGTTCTCGTAGTCGGCCATGTTGGCGCTGCGCCGGCCACCGATCTCGTCATGCACGGCGGCCGGACCGGCCACCAAGCCGAAGGCCATGCTCCGACCGCCGATTTGGAGCTGCTTGACAGGGTTGCGGGACGTGAGCGCGAACTCGGCTG
Organism: Candidatus Aldehydirespirator sp.; assembly: GCA_965219165.1. GTDB lineage: Bacteria > Actinomycetota > Acidimicrobiia > Acidimicrobiales > Aldehydirespiratoraceae > Aldehydirespirator. The sequence goes on from CBDCMW010000002.1 coordinate 1,122,881, forward strand.
GGGCGTTGGCCACGGCGGCCTCGACGATGTCGCTGCCGACCCGCACGACCTCGCCCTCGATGATCGCTCCCGCATCCGCGAAGAGCTTGCGAGCTTCCGATGACCACACTTCGATGCCGAGCTCCTCGAGGACGCGCATCGAAGCAATGTGGATCGTCGCGAGTCCCTCATCGTCGAGCACTTCCAGAGTTCCGTGGGGGTTCTGGACGGACCGCCAGGGCAGCTGCGCGATCGCGGCCGACCGGGTCGTGACGCGGGGCCGGCCCCGTCGGACCATGGTTCAAGCCCCCATGGTCACGGTCGGGTGCCCGACGTCGGTGCCTGCCACGCGGCCCAAGCTAGTACCGGCGACCGGCCGCGGTGTGGCTTCATCGTCGCGGTGGTCCACACTGAGTGCCTGACGACGAGCAGTCCCCGGGATCCGTCTCGATGCCCTGACGACAGGACAGAATCGCGCCGTGAGTTCGCCCAGACACCGTCCAAGGATCGGGGCGGCTCGTACGGAGCCCCCGGACTGGCTGCTCGACCAAGGAGATCGCAACATGCACGCTCTGGGGCCGGGAGCGGATCTGGAGGCTGAGTGGGTCGCGGCGGGATTGCGGCTGCCCGATCGCACCGCCATCCGGCGCTACCGACTGGAGCGGGTGCGCTCGCAGCTTCGGGCCGCGGGGTGCGACGCCGCGCTGCTGTATGACCCGTTGAACATCCGTTACGCCACCGACACCACCAACATGTCGATCTGGACGATGCGGTGCATGCCTGCGAGGCTGCGATCGACGACATGCGGGCCGTCTTCGAGTACAACTGCTACACGCTGCTGTCGCACGGGGCCGGCCTCTGCGACGAGTATCCGTCGGTGTTCACCCGCGAGCGCTGGGGCAGAGAGGGGTACGACGCCGAGCTGCAGCCGGGCACGGTCATGTGTATCGAGGCCTTCGTCGGCCCCAAGTCCGGCGGCGAGGGAGTGAAGCTGGAGCAGCAGATCCTCATCACCGAGACAGGCAACGAGCTCCTCTCCCAGTATCCGCTCGACCTGATCTAGCTTGGTGGTCTGTGACTGACTCGTCGCGGCGGCAGGGGTCGTGCGGGGCCGGGCTGAGGATCGGCTTTCTGGGGCTCGGGACGATGGGCGGGCCGATGTGCCGGCGGCTGGCGGCCGCGGGTTGTGCGGTGACGGCCTTCGACCTCGACCCAGACGCGCTGGCCATGGCGGTAGAGGCCGGGGCGGTGGCCGCAACGTCGGCGCGCAACTGCGCCCGCGGTGCCGATCTGTTCATGACGTCGCTGCCCGGTCCTCCACAGGTGGAGGCGGTGATGGCCTCAAGTGGCGGAGCGCTCAGCGTGATGAAGCCGGGCTCAGTGTGGGTGGATCTCACCACCAACAGCCGGGAGCTGGTGCTGGAGTTGGCGTCGGCCGCACCCGACGGGGTGGCCGTGGCCGACTCCCCGGTCACAGGCGCGGTGGACGGCGCTCGCCGGGGCGTGCTCACCCTCTTTCTGGGGGGCGAGCCGGAGCCCGTGGCTGTGGCACGGCCCGTGCTGGAGCACCTCGGGACCGTCATCGAGTGCGGTCCGCTCGGTGCCGGCAATGTGGTCAAGCTGGTCACCAACCAGTTGTGGTTCGCGGCTGCGGCCGCGTTGGGAGAGGGATTCGCAGTGGGCGTGGCCAACGGTGTGGACCTGAGGACGCTGTGGGAGGCCGTCCTCAACAGCGTCGGCGACAGCTTCGTCGCCCGCCATGACGCCCCCAGCATCTTCGCCGGCCACTACGACCCGTCGTTCCCGCTCGCGCTGTGCCTCAAGGATCTGGGCCTGTTGGCCGACCTCGAGTCGCGCGTGGACGCGGATCTGCCGATAACCGCGGCGGCCCGAAGCGCTTTCGAGCACGCCGCGCGGCGCTACGGCATGGACGCGGGTGAGATGTGCGTCGCCCGGCGCATTGCCGATGACACCAGAATGTCGATGCGCCTGGAAGGCGACTGGACGCCACACTGGGAGAGGTGACACGGAGGAGAAGTGATGCAGCAGGCAGCACCGATCAGCGGTCAAGCTTGGCTAGTATGTAGTTGCCGTCACAGGAACTATGTATGATCCGCGTATGAAGGCTGTGACTATCACCATGCCCGAGGAGCTCGATGCCGAGGCGACTGCGGAGGCGCGGCGGCTGGGGATCTCCAAGTCGGAGCTGATCCGGCGGGGACTGGCGGCAGTCCTGCCCGCTGATAGGTCTGAGCCGGGCAAGAACATGTGGGTGGAGCGGGCGGGCTTCGGCAGCAAGGGAATCAGCGTCGAGCCCGGCGAGATTGACGAGGTCGTCTACGGCTTGTGAAGTTCGTCGACACCAGTTGGTGGGTGGCCTGGTCGTTGCCACAGGACGCTCGCCATGTCGCCGCGCTGAGCACGGCGGCGCGTGTCGGCGATAGCGAGCGGCTTCTCACGACGAATCTGGTGGTGGGCGAGACATGGACTTTCCTGCGCTCCAGAGACGGCCACCGCACCGCGGTCGGCTTCCTCGACGAGGTGCAGGACTTCGTGTCGGCCGGCAAGCTGATTGTGCACGCCGTCACCGCTGACGAGGAGTCGAGGGCGTGGCGCTGGCTGCGGCGCCACGACGAGCGGAAGTACTCGTTTGTTGACGCCGCAAGTTTCGAGGTGATGCGGGCTCGCCGGCTGCGGGAGGCCCTGGCGTTCGACAACGACTTCGCCGCGGCGGGTTTCGTCGAGGTGCGACCCTGACTTGGACGGGCCGAGTTGCTGCCGTCGTCAGCGCGGGGCGAAGTGCTCCACGGTCACGTAGGCGCCTGAGGGTTCGACCCGGACCAAAGCCATCTCCGACGTGGTGAACGAGACGTCCAGCGTCGGCAGGCCCTCGGGCGGCCAATGGCCGGGGGACGGGTCGCGCTTGAAGCGGGCGACCGTCATGTGTCCGGTGAAGCGGCGCTTGGGGGGAGGCTGGCCAAGACGGCGGGTTGCCTCGGTGACCGCCGCGGCCAGGTCGTCCGCGCCGCGGGCTGGGATCATCACCACGCTGCGGCCCAGACGCTGGATGGTCGGCCCCAGGGTCACTGGCGCGGGCCGGGAACTCACTCGGCTCAGCGCCGCGGCGGCCTCGGCCTCATCGCACTCGCCCAGGAACCGCAGCGTGACATGGAGTCGCTCCGGTTTGGTCCAGCGCAGCCCGTCCATAACAGGACGGGGCATCCTGGCCAGTTCGCGGACCACATCGTCAGGTGGCCATAGGGCGATGAACAGCCGCGGCATGCCCCGACAGTACGCGCTGGGCAGGCACATAGTGGCGGCGATGAATGGCTCCGACTAGGACGACGCGAGCTTCAGGCCTAGCTTGCGGCCGTCCGCTATGGCCTACGTCGAATTGGAGCGGGTCTAGGGCTCCCACAGGAGTGTGTCCGGCATGAACTGGCTCCAGGCGAACCAGAACGCTTGGTGACCGTCGATCTCATTGCCGGCGGCGTCGGCGGCGCGCACTCCACCTCCGTCGAGGCGGAGCGTCACACCAGCAAGGTCCACGACCGCACCGTCTCGGAGGGCGGCGGCTGCGGTGTCGACACCGAATGCGATGGGGGTGCCGTCGTCGAGGACCACCCCGAAGACCTGGTCGTGGACGCCGAGGCGACCGTCCATATCGCCGATCGGGAAGATGGGACCGTCGTCATCGCGGCCCCGCAGCGGATCGAGCGCGTACTGGCGGCCGATCCCCCCGTCTTCGGCGATCATCGTTGTCTCGGGATGAGCTGCCTTCCATTCGCCCCAGGTGGTGGTGACGACGGTCGCCTGATTGAGGACCACTCCCTGTTCACGGAGCGGCCCCGACACCGCCGCCCCGGTGAACGTGTCGAACACCGACTTGGTGATGAGGTCGTACATGACCTTGTTCGATCTCGACAGCAGACCCGATGTCCGCAGGACGGGTGCGGTCACGCCGTCGGGAACGTCGTCGGTGAAGTAGGCCTGGGCGGAGCCACACAGCGTGCAGTACGGCATGCCGATCCTGCGCCCCCCGAGCGTGTCGTTGATCATCTCATGGATTTCCATGATGTGGCGCGGGTAGGCCCGGGCCTCGTCGCCGATGACCACCGCGAACACGATGCCATCATCGGAATACCACGAGCCCGCCGAAGCGTCGGTGACTGCGGGATCATCGAGGGCAGGGATGCAGCCCCGGGGGCACCCGTTCGGGTCACCGAGCTCGCGGTCGTCGATTCGCACCCCGCCCCAGCTAACGAGGCGCCAGTCGATGTCGGCGCCGGGGTCGTCGAAGAACGGCTGCCAGCCCGGCTCGACCAGCGTGAACAGTCGCCCCTTGTATTCGGCGTAGCGGTCGAAGGCGGGTAGATCCCATGCGATCAAGTGATCGGTGACGGACTGCCACCGGCTCAGGTCGGCCACGGGGTCGTCGGCCACCCTCGCGCCCGTCAACTTCTCGAAGGCAGAGATCGCCCCGTCGTGGATGTCGCCGACGTAGAAGAACCTTAGGAGGTCGGAGATGATCCAGGCCAGTCTTGCGTCTTCCGACTGTGCGAGGCTGGCGACCGTGGTGCCGCTGAACCCACCCAGTTCGAGGCCGGCCCAGATGATCTCGAGGTTGTCGACCGCGGTCTGGTCGAGCGGGCCCGTTGGCGTATCAGGGGCGGCAGGGAACTCGTATCCGAGATAGTTCCGCAGGACCCCTCTCTCCCTCGGGTCCAACTGGCCAGGATTCTGATCGGATTCAACCTCCGGCGTGTCAGGAGCTGGCGCTTCAACCTCCGGCGTGTCAGCCGACGGCTCTTCGGGAGCGGACGTGTCAGCCACCGGTGCCTCAGCCACCGTCGTTGACGTGGGGGTCGGAACCGTCGCGTCCGTGTCGTCGCCGGAACAGGCTGCGGCGAGCAAGGCAAGTCCGACCAGCAGCACACCGATGCGCGAATGCACGCCACCACGCTAGAGGCCCAGGTCCGAGCGATCACGCTGATATCACCAAACCGTCGGCTGACGCCCTATTCGAATTCGGGGTGCCGCTTCTGCATGAAGGCGGGTTGGAGGCGGCCTGCTGCGGCGCCGTCGAGCGAGTGTCGCCCAACCCTGCTCAGACTGTCGGGTCGAGCGTCGCCACGATAGGCGTTCACCCAGGATTATAGCCATAGACAGTGGCCATAGCCGTATACGCCGGTGCGTGTCGAGCACCGGAGGCACCATCAGAGCGGCTCCGAGAGCGAGTCGAGGACTCCTCGTCAGCCGTGGACTGACATTGAGGAGTTGGGGTTGATCTCGCGGTTGCGGCTGAAGGTGCCCATGTCGATGGGCAGGCCGGTGTAGCGGCCCTTCACCACGAGCGGGTCGGCGTCGTGGTCGTGGCCGGCCTCGACCGCCTCGATCAGCTCGGCCATGCAGTGCCCGGCCACACCGGCGTTCTTGAACTGGTTGCCGCTGGTGCCGACGGCTGCGTAGAAGCCGTCCAGGACGGTGCGGTCATAGATCGGGATCCAGTCGTCGCTCACGTCGTAGAGGTCCACCACGCCCTTGCGCTCGTGGGGCACGCCCACCGACGGCAGGCGCCGGCTCAGCCGCAGCACCTGCGCCTCCCACTGCTCGGCGCTGAGCCGCTGGTCGTAGTCGTCAGGGTCCACCCAGTCCTGGGGGTCGCAGCGGGGGTCGGTGCTGCCCACCAGTATGTGGTTGCCGGTCTCGGGCCGGAAGTAGATGCCGTTGTCGTCGTCGGCGATGTTGAAGCCGTCGCGCTCGTAGTCGAAGCCGGCCGGCCCCGGCGCGTGGTGCACCTCGTGGCGCAGCGCCCGGGTCTTGATGTTCATCGCGTCGTAGACGCCGGCCATCTGGTTGATCAGGTACGAATGCGGCCCGGCCACGTTCACCACCACCGGCGCGGTCACGGTCGTGCCGTCGTCGAGGGTCACGCCCGCCACGCGTCCGTTGCGGCGGCCGACAGCGGTCACTGCGGTGGCGAAGCGGAACTCGGCTCCGGCGGCCTCCGCGGCCCGCTGCAGATTGTGGGTGGTGAGCTGCGGGTCGCTCACATAGCCCGCTTCGGGGGTGAAGACCGCGCCGGGGAGGTCCTCGGTGGAGTCGGCCCAGAAGCCGGGGTCTTCGGGTCGCTTCGGGGGCCCGAAGATGCCGGGATCGAGGATGGGCATGCGCCGCCGCAGCTCCGCCGTCGACCAGTCCTCGTAGGCGACCCCGATGGCGTCGAAGTGGGGGAGCACCTTCAGGTAGTGGCCGCCGGGATCCTTGAGAGCGGCCATCCCGCACTGCTTGTACTCGATGAGTCCCAGTTCGTCGCCGGCCTGGAGGTAGTCGGGCCAGTCCTGCCAGTACTTGAGGCCCTCGTAGGACATGGCCACACCCGTGTAGGTGGAGTAGGTGAAGCGCACGATGGCGCACGAGTTGGCAGTGGAGCCGAAGCCCGCCGCGGCCAGCTTGTCCACGCACAGGGTGCGCCGCCCCCGCCGCCCCAGCTCGAAGGCGGTGGCCGCGCCGACCACGCCCGCGCCGACCACCACCGCGTCGAAGCCGTCGGCAGCTTGATCAGATGCCACGATGCCGCTCGTTGCGCATGTCGAAGGCGATCTTGACCGCGCCGCGCCGGCCCGCCTCGGCTGCATGGCCCAGCGCGTCCACGTAGCGGTCGAGCGGGTACAGAGCCGACACCAGCCCGTCGAAGGCGACCTTGCCGGCCAGCTCCATCGCCAGATCGAAGCTGGTGGTGAGCCGGCCGTCGGAGCGGATCTCGGTCCCGTAGGCGTAGCAGCCCGCGAGCTCGACCTCGCGGTGCCACAGGCCGGTCAGCTCCGCCGTCACCGTGGCCGGCATCCCGAACATCAGTACCCGGCCCCTGGGCCGGCACAGCGACAGCGCCTCGGTCAGCGAGGCCGACGAGCCCACCGCGTCGATGACCACGTCGGCTCCCCCCGAGAGGTGGTCGCCGACCATGAACGACCCCGTGGCCCGGCGCACGGCCCGCTTCAGCTCGCCGGGGTCGACCGCCGAGTCCGCGCCGAGATCCAGCGCGAGCGTCCGCTGGGTCGAGTACCGGGCGCCGACCAGTATCGACGCCGGCTCGGTCAGGGCGCGCAGCGCGGCCACCGCCACCAGGCCCATGGTCCCGGCCCCCACCACGGCCACGGTGTCTCCGGGCTGCGCGCCGGACCGCAGCGCGGCATGCACGCCCCCCGCCACCGGCTCGATCATCACGGCCAGCTCGTCGCTCATCCAGTCGGGGACGTCGTGGAGCTGGGAGTCGTGGGCCACCAGCTCGGTGGACCAGCCCCCGCCGGTGGACCGGCAGAAGCCGGTCTGCAGCCCCGGCTCGAGGTGGCCGCTCATCAGGTGCCGGTAGTCGTCGCCGTCGCCGGGCGCCGCCCCCGGGTAGGGCGGCTCGAAGCCCCGTGCGGCGTGGCCCAGCACCGGCTCGACGATCACCCGGCGCCCGTCGGCGGTGTCGGCCACGATCTCGTGGCCGGGAACGAACGGGAACGAGACGTAGTCCTCGAAGTAACGAGACGACTGGCCGTCGATCATGGTCAGGTCCGAGCCGCAGATGCCGGTGAGCCGCGGGTAGACGCGCTGCCAGCCCTCGCCCGGCAGCTCGGGCGGGTCGTCGTCGACCAGCTTGAGCGGTCCCCAGGTCGCCCCCGCGCCGGGCCGCAGCCGCGACGCCAGGGCCGCGGCCGCGTATCGGGCCTCCTTGCGCGAGAAGCGCAGCGCCTTCACAAGCACGGATCGTAGCGACATTAGGGTTGACGACGATGAGGAGCCGCGGCGCATGGTGAAGCTGGGGCTCGGTCTCGACCTGTACCGGGGCGCGGCGCTGGAGGTGCCGGTGTCTGCAGTGCAGCTCGCGGAGCGGCTCGGCTACCACAGCGTGTGGACGGCCGAGGCCTACGGAGCCGACGCGCTGTCCCCGCTTGCGTACCTGGCCGCACACACCCGCCGCATCAAGCTGGCCACCGGCGTGGTGCAGATCGACGCCCGCACACCTGCGGCCACCGCCATGCACGCCATGACCATCGATGCCCTCGCCGGCGGCGCCAGGGTGATCGTGGGCCTGGGCGTGTCGGGGCCGCAGGTGGTGGAGGGCTGGCACGGTGCCGCGTGGGGCTCGCCCACGGCCAAGCTGCGCGACTACACGGCCATCATGCGCAAGGTCCTGGCCCGCGAAGAGCCCGTTGCCCACGACGGCGCCGCTATCCGGCTGCCCTACGACGGTCCTGGCGCGCTGGGCCAGGGCAAGCCGCTGAAGTCGATCCTGCGCCCTGCGCCGGGCATCGAGGTGTGGATCGCGGCCGGGGGACCCCGCAACGTGGCGCTGGCTGCTGAGGTGGCCGATGGTTGGCTGCCCATGGGCTACGGGTCCGACGGAGCCGCAACCTACGCCGAGCCGCTGGCCCGGGGCCTGGCCCGCCGTGACGCAGGGCTGCGGGCCGACGTCGAAGTGTTCGGGTCGTTGTCGGTCCAGATCACCGACGATGTGCGGGCCGCGGTGGACGCCCGCAAGCCGCTGGTCGCCATGTACGTGGGCGGCATGGGCAGCGACACCCACAACTTCCACGCCGAGGCGATGGCCCGCCGGGGCTGGCCTGGGGCCTCGACGCGGATCATCGAGCTGTGGCGGGCCGGGCGCCGGGACGAGGCGGTGGCGGCGGTTCCCGACGACTACATCGAGTCGCAGTCCCTGCTCGGACCGCCCAGCCGCATCCGGGCTCGCTGGTCCGAGGCGGTCCCCGCGGGCCTGACCGGTGTGATAGTCCGGTGCGACCGCGACGAGGGCCTGGCCCTGGCGGCCGAGCTGGCCGGTACCCGAGACATCGAAGAGACGGACACATGACCGACGAGCAGCTGATCCTCATCGACGAGCCAGCCGAGCACGTGCGCCGGATCACGCTCAACCGCCCCCACAAGCGCAACGCCATCTCCACGCCCCTGCGGACCGCGCTCTTCGACGCTCTGCACCGCTTCGACACCGACCCCGATGCTCGGGTCACCATCGTGCGAGGCGCGGGCCCCTGCTTCTCGTCGGGCTATGACCTGTCCGGAGGGCTGATGGACGATCCGCCCTACCCGTCGGCACCCGGCGACGGCCAGTGGACCCGCCAGGCCAGCGACGGCTGGTTCTCCATCTGGGACCTGGCCAAGCCGGTCATCGCGCAGGTCCATGGGTACGCCTACGCCGGCGGCACGGAGCTCGCCGCGGCCTGTGACCTGCTGTACGTGGCCGCCGACGCCCGCATCGGCTATCCCGTCGTGAGGGTGGCGTCGCCCCCGGACTGGCAGTACCACACGCCGCTGATGGGATTGCGCCACGCCATGGAGGCCATGCTCACCGGCGACTCCGTCAGCGGTGCCGAGGCGGCCCGGATGGGATGGGCCAATCGGGCCTACCCGCCCGACGAGCTGGAGGATGCGGTGCTGGCTGTGGCGGTGCGCATAGCCGGCGTGGCCACTGACCTGGCCCAGATCAACAAGCGCATGGTCCACCGAGCCTTCGACGTGCTCGGAGGGCGGGCCGCGATCCGCTCGGGCCAGGAGTTCCAGGCCCTCGCCGCCCACCAGGAGTCGGTGCAGGCCGCCATCGCCGACCTGCTGGGCTCGGTCAAGAAGGCCATCGGCGACACCCCGCCCACCTGAGCGTCCGGCCTCGGCGTCCGGTCCCGGCGTCCGGTCCCAGCGGCCCTCGACCGGCCTCTAGCCCGGAGCTTGCGTGCCATCTGAGATTAAGATTTCAGGATGTGTCAAGTATTTCCCCTCTCTTTGGGTTGTTATTGCTCCATCAGTCTGACATGATGATATGACAATCATATGAAACGGCACGAGAAAGCTCGTGTTGCAATCAAAGGAGGGTGTCAATGGCTGGTGACATGCTGGTGATGTCAAAGTCGCAGATGGAACAGCTCGCGGTGATCTTCGCCCGGCAGAAGGAGACGGCGGAGGGGGTGATCAGCGCGATAAGCGCTGGCGTCGACGGCACCACCTGGCAGGGGGCCAGGGCCGACCGGTTCCGGCAGCTCTGGGAGACGGAGTTCCGACCCAACCTGCGGGCGCTGTGCGACGCGCTGGGCGAGCACTCGACGTTCATCACCGCCGAGCTCCAAGCGGGCGTGAGCGCGCTCGACACGATCTAGCCGCGGCGACGGCGGCCGAGCCCGCCTCCGCGAGAGAGGGACGGGACGCCGGTGCGGGTCCGGCACCGTCTCAACGGCGCGGAGCGGACCGTGGAGATCGACTCCCGCCTGGACGACTTCACAGTGGCGGATCTCGCCGCGGCGCTCAGCGGCGCAATCGAAGAAGCCGGCGACGGCACCGGGGCCGGCCTGAGCATCGACGGGTGCTGGCACGGTCCCGAGACGCCGCTGTCGTCGGTCCCGATCTGGGAGGGGGCGCTGCTCGAAATCGCTCCCGGATGCGAGCAGTCCCCCTCCCAGTCACCTGACGCCCACCGCGACCGACCGAGCCGCGGCGCCACGCTTGTCGTGACCGCCGGCCTGCGAGCCGGCACGCACCTCATCCCGCCTCGGTCCGACGCCTGGGTGATCGGGCGCTCGGAGGGTTGCGACGTGGTGCTCGACGATCCCACCGTCTCTTGGCGCCACGCCCGCGTGGCTGTGAACGGGGCCGGCGGACGTCCCGTGATCGGCGACCTCGGCTCTCGCAACGGAACGGTCGTGGCGGGTCGCGCCGTGACCGGCCCGACCCGCGTGCCGATCCGCGCCACCATCCGCCTGGGCGCCACCTGCCTGCAGTGGCGGGTCCCAGTGGACGACGCCCCCGCGGCGGTGCGGGCCGGCCTGGGTGCCGCCGCGGGACGGATCCCTTTCAACCGTCCGCCCCGCCGCCGTCCGCCGACCGCGCCCGTCAAGCTGCGGGTGCCCGCGGAGCCGCCGGCCCGGCCGGAGTCCGAGCCTCTGTCGTGGGCCGGCATCTTCCTGCCCGTCGTGGCCGGACTCGTGCTGGCCTTGGTGTGGAACCCGTTCATGGCCGTGTTCGCGGCCCTCGGGCCGTTGATCACGGTCGGCACCTGGCTCGAGCGGCGCCGCCGGGCCACCCGCTCCCACGAGCGGGCCTGCGCCGACGTGGCCGGAAGGGTGGAGAGCTTCGTCGCGGCGTTGCCGGCGGCGCGCACCGCCGAGCGGCGCAGGAGGATGGCCCTGGTCCCGGACCTGGCCGAGCTGGTCCGCCGCGCCGAGACGCCGTCGCTGCGCTGCTGGGAGCGTCGCCGCGGCGATCCCGAGGCCATGCGGCTCGGTGTCGGCACCGCCGACGTGCCCTACGCGCCGCCGCTGGAAGTGGACGATGGAGGCGTCGCCGCACCGGAGGCACTCAAGGCCCTGCAGCAGATCGAGCCCCTCGACGACGTACCGGTGGCGGTGTCCCTGCTGCCCCGCGATGTGGTCGGCGTGGTCGGCCCACCCGCAGTAGCCCGGGCCGTAGCCCGCGGTCTCGTCCTTCAAGCCGCGGTGCTTCACGGTCCGGCCGATCTGGTCATCGCCGGCCTCGTGCCCGGCCAGGCCGCGGAGTGGTCGTGGATGCGCTGGCTTCCCCACACCACCGACGTCGGCGGCGGACCCGGAGCGCTGGTGGCCACCGAGGCCGGCGCCACGGTCGCGGCGGCAGAGGCGGCTGCGGCGGGCAGCTCCCATCGGGCGCTGCTGGCCGTCATCGACGGCGCGGGGATGCTCACCGGCCGCTCGGCACCGGGCCGGATGCTGCTCGGCCTCGGGCCGTGTGCCGGGATCGTGGTCACGACCGATGTCTGCGACCTGCCCTCCAACTGCACCACGATCGTGGACATCGACCACGACGCGGGCGGCCTGCGGCTGGTGGATCCCCGCTCATCGGCGGTGATGGCGCCGCTGGTGGGGTGGGGCGTCACCGTCTCCACGGCCACCAGTGCCGCGGCGCGCCTGGCCCGACTGGACGACCCCGAGCTGCGCGCCGGCAGTGCCAACCTTCCCGACTCGGTGTCGCTCGTGGACCTGCTGGACGGCGAGCCGACCCCCGAGTCGCTGGAGAGGCGCTGGGCCGCAACCCGGGGCACGGCGGACCTGCGTGTGCCGATCGGCGCGACCACCGAAGGACCCTTGGTGCTCGACTTGGTGGCCGACGGCCCCCATCTGCTGATCGGGGGCACCACCGGTTCGGGCAAGTCTGAGCTGCTGCGGTCGATGGTGGCCGGGCTGGCGCTGTCGGCGGACCCCGACCATCTGGCCTTCGTCCTCATCGACTACAAGGGCGGCGCCGCCTTCGACCGCTGCGCGGAGATGCCCCATGTGGCCGGGGTGGTCACCGACCTCGACGACCGCCTGGCTGAGAGGGCGCTGGTGTGTCTGGAGGCAGAGCTCCGCCATCGTGAGGAGCGGTTGCGGGCCGCGGGGGCTGAGGACCTGGCCGCCTTCCGGGCCCGAGCCGGCGCGGGCCGCGAGCCGCTGCCCCGGCTGGTGGTCGTGGTGGACGAGTTCGCCACGCTGGCCGCCGAGCTGCCCGAGTTCCTCCGCTCGCTGGTCGGGATCGCCCAGCGGGGCCGCAGCCTCGGTGTCCACATGGTGCTGGCCACCCAACGCCCGGCCGGGGTGGTGACCGACGACATCAGAGCCAACACATCGTGCCGGATCGCCCTGAGGGTGACGGACCGCCACGACTCCAATGACGTGATCGACTCGCCCGCCGCGGCCCGCATCCCCCGGCAGCGGCCCGGACAGGCGCTGGCCCGATTCGGGCCGGGCGAGCTGGTTGCGTTCCAGTCGGCGCTGGTGACCGGCACTACATCGCCATGCAGGACGGTCCTGCGGGCCGGACCCGCCGGGTCGCGGCCGGCCCGGGCCTCCGGCGACCAGCGCAGCGACCTCGACTCTGTGGTGAGCGCGGTAGGAGCGGCCCATCGGCGTCTCGGGGGCGGTCCGCCCCGCTCGCCGTGGCCCGCACCCCTGCCCTCCAAGGTCGCCGCCGAGTCCCTCGCCGAGATCGCAACCCCGGGCCAGCCCGCGGCCTGGCTGGTGGACGACCCGGTCCGTCAGCGGCAGTTCCCGAGCGGATGGAGTCTTGCCGACGGTCATCTGGTGGTGATCGGAGGTCCTGGGTCGGGCACGTCCACCACCCTGGCCGCGGTCGCTCTCGACCTCTGCCGGACCCGCACGCCAGACCAAGTGCATGTGTACGCGGTCGATCTCGATGCCGGAGTGCTGTCTGCGCTGGAGGGGCTACCTCATGTCGGTGCAGTGATCGCGCCGACTGACGGGGATCGGCGGACCCGCCTGCTGCGCCTCCTCGACGACGAGGTAGCCGCCCGGCGGGCCGCGGGTGCGGGCGGCGCGGTCGATGTGGTGCTGCTGGTGGACGACCTGGCCGGCCTGGTCCGGGCTCACGATCCGGTGCGGGACACGGAGCCCCACGACCGGTTCGCCCGCATCTGGAGCGACGGCCCGGCCGTGGGAGTTCGGGCTGCCGTCAGCATCGGTCGCGCCGCCGACCTCGCGCCCGACCTCGCCGCGTCCGCGGGCGTGGTGCTCGTCCACGCCACCTCCGACGCCGGCGACGGACTGCGCTTCGGGCTGAGGCAGCCGACCGCGCACCTGGTCCCCGGCCGGGCCATCAGAGTCGGCGACAGCCTGGAGGTGCATGTCGCCCGCCCCGCCGCGGGCGACCTGGCCGCAGCCGCGAAGGCTCTGACGGCTGCCTCCGCACCGGCATCCAGCGGCCCTGCCCGCGTCGGCTCGCTGCCCCAGGAACTCTCCCTGGACGACTTGCCCGGCAGCGCGCGTATCGAGGATCGGCTCATCGACGTCCGTTTCGCCATCAGCGACCTCACCCTCGAGCCGGCCGGCCTCATGCTTCACGACGGCGAGCACGCCCTGGTGCTGGGACCAGCCCGCACGGGCCGCACTACCACCCTGGCCGCCATCGGTGCGGCCGCCCGCAGCGCCGGAGTGGAGGTGGTCGTCGTGGCTGATCGGCCCGGCGAGCTGTCCGCCCTGCTGGGCTTGCAGGCCGTGCCGGCCGACTCGCTCGGCGATGTCGCTGAAGCGGAGACCCACCGCCTGCTGCTGGTGGACGACGCCGACCGTGTCAGCGATCGCTCCGGGCTGCTGGCTGGGCTGGCCGCCTCCAGCGCAGGCCGCGGCCATCTGGTGGTCTCGACCACGGCCGACCGGTTGCGCTCGTCCTACGGCCACTGGCTCCACGAGATGCGGTCGTGCCGCACCGGGGTGCTGTTCAGGCCCGGACCTCTCGATTCAGACCTGCTCGGTGCGGCTGTGTCCGCCCGTTTGACGCTGGCGCCTGTTCCGGGACGGGGCCTGATCGTGGCCGACGGGACCGTCCAAGTGGTGCAGGTGGCGTTCCGCGGCTTGGCCGGGTAGCGCCGGAGCCTCCGGCCGGGCGGGTCCGATCCTGCGCAGGTGGCGTTCCCCGGCTTGGCTGCGTAGCGTCGCGGCACCACCCGCCGAACACCCGGGAGCACCGTTGTCGCATCCGAACATCCACATCGAGTCCTCCGGCGCTGTCACCACTGTCACCATGGACCGGCCCCGCCGAAAGAACGCCTGCACCCCGTCGATGTGGGGCGCGCTGCGGGAGGGGTTCCGCGACATCGCCGCCTCCCAGACCCGGGCCGTGGTCATAACCGGAGCCGGCGGCGACTTCTGCGCCGGTGCCGATGTGGTCGGCGGCGACGAGCAGGCCGGCGGCGACGAGCCGCGCCGGCACCGGATCGACCACATGCGCGACATCGGCGACACGGTGATGGCCATACACGACTGCCCCAAGCCGGTGATCGCCAAGATCGACGGGGTGGCGGTGGGCGCCGGCCTGGGGGTGGCCCTGGCGGCCGACATGGCGTGGTGCTCGCCGCGGGCCCGGTTCTCGCTGATATTCGCCCGGCGGGGCCTGAGCCTCGACTTCGGCACGTCGTGGATGCTGCCCAAACGGATCGGGTTGCACGAGGCCAAGCGCCTCGCCTTCACCGGAGACATCATCGACGCCCAGCGGGCCGCGGAGCTCGGCATCGTCAACGGAATCGTGGCGGCCACCGAACTCGACGCGGCCGTGGACGAGATCGCGGCCACGGTCGCGGCCGGTCCTCCGATCGCGCTGGCCAACACCAAGCGCTACCTGAACAATGCCTCCAACATCTCGCTGTTCCAGGCGCTGGAGGCCGAGGCGCTCGGCCAGGGCGTCAACTTCTCCACCCGCGACACCAAGGAGGCCATGCGGGCCTTCGTGGAGAAGCGCGACCCAGCCTTCGAAGGCTGGTAACACCGGCCCGCGGAACGCTGGCCCTTGTGTCCGGTCGAATGCTCTTGCGCGATCGTGCCGAGAGAGCCTCTTGGCATCTGGGCCATTAGTTGCTAGAGATTCTGTTGTTACTGCTGATCATTCTGATATTGCAGGTTGAGAGCACCGTCGGTGACTTCGTATTCGGTTTTGAATTGGGCACAGGTGTACGCACGTTCGTACCTGCGTCGGCACCGTATCTTGCTTGCCTTACGGTTGTTCTGTTTGCTCACTCGATCTATCCCGGGATAATCGCGGGCTCAGCGTTTGGCCTCTCTCGCGGCCTCGTCGCTGTTGATCGGATGGTTCGCCGTAATCGCGGTCGTTGGGATGATACGCTTAGGCAACTCAGTCCGCGTCTTCCCTTAGTAGGGTTTCCGTTGGTGGTGGTGTTCGCGGTTTGGGCTATTCTCAGCCAACTGCCATAATGAAGTCCCCGTCATCGAGCGTAAACGTGCTTTCGATGAGCCTCGTATGGCCGAGCTTCATTAGGTGAATCTGATTGGGCCGTATGAGCCAGATCGACTTGTAGTCTTCAGTCCATCCTGCTTCAGAGACGTTGAATTCGGTCGCTAGGACCCTTGAGCTGTAGCTTCGATCTCTTGTCTTCGAAATCAAATAGAGACTTCGACCATATAGAGGAATACCAGGGCGAACATCCCGGAACGTAATCAGCAGTTGACCATCTGGTCCTAGTGTCTGCCAAGGAATTGATACGTGCGGAATCATGGGAATGCCAAGCTGCCTCCAGCGCCCCTTTGTTGATGGTGGCGTTATCCATGTAGTAGATCGTGACGTGCCGTCGTATTCGTGGATCACGAGATCCCGACGATCATTGGTCAAGATGGCGACATGTCTTGCGCCTACGGCTGCTACGGTCCCGCTTCCCAGCGACTCGATCGTGCCGTCGACCGCTAGCGCAACTGAATCGACCTGATCCGCGTCGCTGAGCACGAGACGGTCGGCGTGGGTCGTTCCCACCGGGAAGAGCGAGCGATCAATCGTCGTTGAGATCACGACTGCTCCGTCATCGACTCGGACAAGATCGGCCACCGTGATGCCGGTGCCGTCTGAGCCGGGAACGTTCTGTACGATCCAGACGCTTGAGCCGTCCAGAGTCGCCGAGGCGTGAACCTCGTTGGCTGCTCCGGGCGTGCGCCAGATCTTTGACGGTGACAGCTTGATTGGTTCTCTGGTGAAGTCGGCGTCCTTCACTATGTAGACGTGTTCGCTGATCGCGACGATCACATCGCCAACGGGAGATATCGCTATACCGCTGACACCGCCCCTCAGCGGATGTGTCTCGGGGCCGTAGGTGTGAACGGTGCCGTCAGTGTTGATGACTATGAAGCTCGCATTCTTGGGTCGCACGGCAACAACCAACCCGCTAGTGGTCGACGTATCCGCAGATGAAGCCGGGTTAGAGCCCGAGCATCCCGCGCCGAACACGGCCATCAGGCCAAGCGCGGCAACGAGCATCGCAGCGCTGAGCATCTCGAGGCACCGCTTCCGGCGACGACAGCCCAAATGCGTCACAATCCTCCAGCCGAGCAGACCGACCATGCGAACACGATATAGGGCGCGCTCACGGCTCTCGCGGGAAGCTGTGCGACCTCGGTGATGTCCAGTCCGTTGATGCGGGCTGGCCTGGGACCACAGCACTCCCGCCGCGCCCGTACCGGACCTAGAATCCGCGCATGATCGAGCTACGGTGAGTTGTGCTCACAATATTTGTTAGGTAGACTTGACAAGATCTCCAAGACACCCTATAGTCCTCGGCTATGCATTACCGCTTCATGGTCCCTGCCCTCGCCGCGGCCCTGGTCGCCGGAGCCTGCTCCGGCGACGGGACCCGATCCCTCGAAGGGGCCGCCGCGCAGATATATCGAGGCGAGTGCGCCGACAGTAACGGCCGCAGCGTCACTGTCTACGCCGGCCGATCCGAGAATCTGATCGGCCCGCCCCTGGAGGCCTTCGCCTGCGAGACAGGCACCGCGGTCGAGACCCGGTGGGGGAGCTCCACCGATCTGGCCCTGCTGCTGGCCGAGGAGGGCGACCGGACCGCAGCCGACGTGTTCCTGTCGCGCTCGCCCGGCCCGGTCGGTTTCCTGGAGAGCCAGGGCCTGCTCAGCGCCATCGACGCCGATGTGCTTGCGCTCTCCTCCACCGAGAACCGTTCCAAGTCGGGCGCATGGGTCGGATTCTCGGGCCGCAAGCGGGTCCTGGTCCACAACCTCGACTCCGTGCTGGCCACCGAGCTCCCGCAGTCGGTGTTCGACCTCACCGACGAGCGCTACCGGGACCGGGTCGCCATTCCCGCCACCAACGGCTCCTTCCTCGACTGGTTCACTGTGTTCCGCGACCAGCACGGCACCGCTACCGCCACCCAGTGGCTCGACGACATGGTGGCCAACGGCGCTCGCTACTACCCGAACAACCGCTCGATCGTCGAGGCTGCCGGCCGCGGCGAGATCGACATGGGCCTGGTCAACCACTACTACCAGTACCAGGAGGCCGCGGCTGCGGGAGACAGCCGCCGGGCCGCCAACCACAACTTCGACGATCACGACATCGGGTCGCTCCTCATCATCACCGCGGCCACCGTCATGGCGGCCAGCGCCAACGCCGAGGCGGCCAACGACCTGATCGCCTACCTGCTCTCCGCACCGGTCCAGCGCTACCTGACCGACGAGACGCTCGAGTATCCCCTGGCCGCCGGCGTCGCCCCGGCCGCCGTCCTTCCACCGCTGGAGGCGCTGGAGGTCGGCACCGTCGACTTCGACGCCCTCGGAGGCGGCTTCACCGAGAGCATCGCAATCATCGAAGCAAGCGGCATCCTCAACGAGTGAGCGTCCCGATCATCGAAGCGGGCTGCGTCGTCGGCCAGTGAGCGTCGCCCACCCGCCCGAGGCCGAGAGGCTGGGACCCTTCCGCCCGTCGGGCGCGCCACCGCTGCTGCGGGTGGCTGGCCTGGTGCTGGCGCTCGGGTTCGCGTTCCCGGGCGTGTACCTGGTGTACCGCAACTTCGCGGAGGGCGCCGACCCGGCCGGGCTGCTCTTCAGCGACCGCACCATCGGGCCGCTGTGGCGGTCGCTGCGGCTCGCGGTGTCGGTGTCGGGCGCGGCGCTGGTGCTGGGCACGGCGCTGGCGTGGTTCACCACCCGCACCGACCTGCCCCTGGCCCGGTTGTGGCGGGGGTTGCTGCCTCTGCCTCTGGTCTTCCCCACCTTCGTCGGTGCGGCCGCGTTCATCCACACCCTCAACCCGGGCGGGCTGGCCAACGACCTGCTCGCCAGCATCGGGTTCGGCCGCACTCCCGAGCTGCGGGGCTTCAACGGCGCATGGCTGGTGCTCACCCTGATGACCTACCCGTACGTGTACCTGCCGGTGGCGGCCCGCCTGCGGCAGCTTCCCAGCACGCTCGAGGAGAACGCCCGCGTGCTCGGCGACACCGCGCTCAGGGCGTTCGGGCGGATCTGCCTTCCCCAGATCGCCACTGCCATGGGCGCGGGCACGCTGCTGGTGTTCCTCTACACGCTCAGCGACTTCGGCGCGGTGCAGCTCATGCGCTACGACACCCTCACCCGGGCCATCGCCACCAACCAGCTCGCCAACCCGCCGGTGGCGCTGGCCCTCAGCTTGCTGCTGCTGGGGGTGGCTGCGCTGGTGGTGCTGGCCGAGCAGCGGTTCTCGCGCCGCCTCCCCGACGGAACCCGCAGCCAGTCGAACCGGCCCATGCTCTACACCCTGGGGCGCGGCCGGGCGCCTGCGGTGGGCTTCGTGGCCCTGTCGACCGCAGCGGGGGTGGGCGCGCCCCTGGTGGCGCTGATGGACTGGGCCGCGGGCGGCGCGCTGCGCTCGGCGACGGGCGGCCGGCCGCTGACCATCGACGGGTCCAAGGTGTTGGAGGCCACGGCCAACACGCTCGGCGCGAGCGTGATCGCCGCGCTGGTGTCGACCGCGGCGGTGCTGCCTATCGCTCTGCTGGTCGGGCGCTACCGGTCGCGGTCGGGCTCCTTCACCCACGCCGTCGTCATCAGCACTTTCGCCCTTCCCGGGATTCTGATCGCGCTGTCGGTGCGGTTCTGGACGCTGAGCTCGGACCTGGCCTTCGAGCTGCTCGACGACACCATGGCGGTGCTGATCTTCGCCTATGTGATCCGCTTCGGCTCTCTGGCCATGGGCGTGACGCTGGTGGCGGTGCGCAGCGTCCCCGAGAGGCTGCACGACTCGGCCCGGATCTTGGGGGCCGGCCGGATTCGTCGGTTCCTCGCCGTGGACCTGCCGATGATGGGTCCCGGCCTGCTTGCCGGAACCGGCCTGGTGCTGCTGTCGGTGATGAAGGAGCTGCCGATAAGCCTGTTCGTGTCGCCGCTGGGATTCTTCACGCTGACTACCCAGATCTTCGGCTCCTTCGAGGAGGCCTTCATCGCCGAGGCGGGGATCATGGCCGTGGTTCTGGTGGCGCTGTCGTTCGTGCTGACGTGGTTCCTGGTAATCCGCCGAGATCACCTGATGTGAGGTCGCCGCCGCCGACAGGTCCGTGGGGCGCACCGTCGGGAGCCGGTTAGTGTGGGGCCATGCAAGGCTCACCGGAGATCATCGACTTCCTCAACGAGGCGCTGGCCGCGGAAGTCACCGCCATAAACCAGTACTTCGTCAATTCCAAGGTGTGCGAGAACTGGGGATGGACCCGCCTGGCCGCCAAGCAGCGCGAGGAGTCGATCGAGGAGATGCACGACGCCGAGAAGCTGATGGACCGCATCCTGTACCTCGAGGGGATGCCGAAGCTGGAGAGCCTCAGCGGCGTGCGGGCCGGCAAGACGGTCGAGCAGCAGCTCGAGAACGACCGCCTGCTGGAGGTGGCCGCCATCGAGCGCTACCGCCGGGGAGTGGCCCTCGCTGAGGGACAGGGTGATGTGGGCACCCGCGAGCTGCTCGAGCATCTGCTGGTGGGCGAGGAGGAGCACCTCGACTGGATCGAGACCCAGCAGAGCGCCATCGCCGACATCGGCATCCAGAACTACCTGCAGGCTCAGATGGGCGACTGAGCGGCCCATCCCCACCGAGACAACCAGCGCTGAGCCGGCTGGTCCGAGTGGACGGGACCGAGTCGTTCCCTAGGCGCCAGGCCCTCACCCGGCGCTTCACGCTGGGCGAGCCCCGGGACATCCGGGTGTCCGACGACGGCGCCCGGGTGGCGTTCCTGCGCTCGTCGGGCCCGGTCGATGCGGTCAACGCGTTGTGGGTGCTCGACGTGGCCACCGGCGTGGAGCGCCTGGTGGCCGACCCCCGCGAGCTAAGTGCAGGACGTGAAGGGCAGGACCTCCCGCAAGCGGAGCGGGCCCGGCGCGAACGGGTGCGGGAGACCGGTTCCGGCATCGTCACCTATGACGCCGACGAGGCCCTGATCTCAGCTGTGTTCGCTCTGGGGGGCGGGCTGTGGCGAGTCGGGCTGGTTGAAGGCGGCCCGCCACCGCAGGCCTTGCCGGCGCAACCGGGCGCGTTCGACCCGCGGCTGTCGCCCGACGGCACTCGGGTGGCCTACGTGGCCGGATCGGGCCTGCGGGTCACCCGTGTCAGCAGTACGGAGGAGGGCGCCGACCGGGTGGTGGTGCAGGAGCCGGACGACACGGTCAGCTGGGGCGCGGCCGAGTTCGTCGCGGCGGAGGAGATGGGCCGCATCCGGGGCCACTGGTGGTCGCCAGACGGCCGGCGGCTGCTCGCGGCCCGGGTGGACACCGCGCCGGTGCCGTGCTGGTGGATCTCCGATCCCGCCGCGCCCGGTGCCGCGCCGGCCGAGGTCCGCTACCCGGCGGCCGGCGCGGCCAACGCCGAGGTTGGCCTGGCTGTCTTCGACATCGACGGCGACCATGGCGACCGTGTGGACGTGGTCTCGCACCGCGGCGACGGCGGCCTGGGCGTGGTCTCGCACCGCGGCGACGGCGGCCTGGGCGTGGTCTCGCACCGCGGCGACGGCGTGGTCTCGCACCGCGGCGACGGCGGCCGGGGGCGTGGCCTGGAACGAGGACGGCTGGGAGTACCTGGCTGCGGTCCGGTGGAGCGGCGACGGGCTGTTGCTGACGGTCCAGACTCGGGACCAGCGAACCCTCGGCGTACTGGAGGCCGATCCCGACACGGGGTCCTGCCGGCTCCTGCACCGCATCGCCGACGACGCCTGGGTGGAGCTGGTGCCCGGCGTTCCGAGGCTGATCGGCGGAAGGTTGGTGACGGTCGAGGACCGTGGCGTCGCCCGCAGGCTGTGCGTGGACGGCGAGACCCTCACCCCCGACGAGGTCCAGGTCCGCGCCGTGCATCACGCCGACGAGGACGGCGTGGTCGTCACCGCCTCGGTCGATCCCGCCGAGGTGCATTCCGCCCGTGTCGGCTGGGACGGCGCCGTCGAGTGGCTCACAACCGGACCGGGGGTGCACGGAGTGGCCGCGGGCGGCGGCACGACCGTGCTCACCAGCCGCTCGCTCGCACACCCCGGTCGTCGCTGCATCGTGAGCTCGCCTCGTCGCCGACGGCTCGACGCCGGTGCCCGCGATCGAGCCGATCACGACGGCAGGAGCGGCACGGAGCACATCGTGGCCTCTCACGCCGCCAGCGCCGGGCTGGAGCTGAACGTGGAGATCGTCGGGCTCGGCCCGCGAAGGCTGGTGGCTGCAATCGTGATGCCGGCCCCCGGTGTCTCGGCCGACAACGCGCCGCTGCCGGTGCTGCTCGACCCCTACGGCGGCCCCCACGCCCAGCGGGTGCAGCGGGCCGAGGCGCAGTTCCACACCTCGCAGTGGTTCGCGGACCAGGGCTTCGCGGTCCTCGTGGTCGACGGCCGGGGCACGCCGGGACGGGGTCCAGCCTTCGAGCGGGCCGTGCGCGGTGACCTGGCCGGTCCCGTCCTCGAGGACCAGATCGAGGCTCTGGTCGCCGCCGCCCGGCTCAACCCGCGTCTCGACTTGTCCAGAGTGGCCATCAGGGGCTGGTCCTTCGGCGGCTACTTGGCCGCGCTGGCCGTGCTGCGCAGACCCGACGTGTTCGCGGCGGCCATCGCCGGCGCCCCGGTCACCGACTGGCGCCTCTACGACACCCACTACACCGAGCGCTACCTCGGCCATCCCGACACCGAGCCCACCAACTACGAGCGAACCGACCTGACCCCCCTCGCATCCGGCCTGCAGCGACCGCTGATGCTCATCCACGGCCTCGCCGACGACAACGTGGTGGCCACCCACACCCTGAGGCTGTCCCAGGCGTTGACGGAGGCGGGCCGGCCCCACACCGTGCTGCCCCTGAGCGGGATCACCCACATGACCCCCCAGGAGGAGGTGGCCGAGAACCTGCTGCTCCTGCAGCTCCGCTTCCTGCAACAGGCCCTAGGAATGGAGTCCTCCGGGTAGCAGGACTCTCCGACGCGTCGAGGCTCGCAATAGGCACCAGCCCTGCAGTCGTGCAATTCGGGCACTCGGTGAGCAGACGCAGACGAAGCTAGCGTCGCTCTTTCCGGCGAACGCACCCTCAGTCAACAAGTCCCGCGGGCAGCACCATCGTTCAGAAGGTAGCCAAGAATCCCTAACATTTTCTCTCTAAGACCTCTAATGCTGCAAGTCTGAAAGTTCTAATATCTGCTAGGCTGGGCGTTATGTCCACTGCGCCCGGACCTCTGTCTCCGGCCGGGTATCGGCCACGTGTGGCCGATGTCGAGATGGCGGCAGCCCTCGAAGCGGCCCCGATCGTGTTGGTCGAGGGGGTCAAGGGGTGCGGCAAGACTTGGACGGGGCTCCGCCATGCCCACAGCCAGGTGCTGCTCGCCGACTCGCCGGCCGCCCGCGAGGGCGCGACGGTCGTGCCCCGCCATGTGCTGGAGGGCCCGAGGCCTCGCCTCGTCGACGAGTGGCAGCTCGTCCCGTCGATCTGGGACGTGGCCAGACACGTCGTTGACGAGGGGCGCGATACCGGCTGCTTCATCCTCACGGGCTCCGCCCGCCCTCCCGACGACATCACCCGCCATTCGGGAGCGGGAAGAGTGCGACGGGTGCGCATGCGGCCCATGTCCCTCGTCGAGAGCGGCGAGTCGAGCGGAGCGGTGTCGCTGGCCGCCCTGCTGGACGGAGGGCCCTGTGACGCGCCCGCATCGCAGGCGACGATTCCGGACATGGCGGAGATCGTGTGCCGGGGCGGTTGGCCCCGGAACCTGGGACGGTCCGCGGCCGCCGCCCAGGAGCTGCTGGAGGGCTACCTGGACGAGATGGCCCGGGTGGACCTGCCGGCAGCCTCTGGAACGAGGCACAACCCGGGAAGAGTCAGGCGCCTGGTGGCCTCGCTCGCGAGGAACACGTCGAGCACGGCGTCTCTGAGCACGCTGGCGCGCGATGTCGCGGGGGATCCTCCGCTGAGTTGGAGCGCCACCGCCAATTATCTGGACGCGTTGGAGCGGGTATTCCTCGTCGAGGACCTGCCCGCCTGGTCGGCCCGCCTCCGCTCGCGTGCGACCCTGCAGCAGTCGCCCAAACGCCACTTCGCGGATCCGTCGTTGGCTGCCGCCGTCCTCGGTGCCACGCCGAGCCGCCTGCTCGACGACCTCAAGACGCTGGGCCTGCTGTTCGAGTCGCTGGTCGTACGCGATCTGCGGGTCTACGCGGCCGCGAGCAAGGCCGAGGTCTACCACTGCCGGACCAGCTACGGCGACGAGATCGACGCGGTCGTGGAGCGCCGAAACGGGACCTGGCTGGCCGTCGAGGTCAAGCTGGGCACGGCGAGGGTGGATGAGGCTGCCCGGTCTCTGCTCAAAGCCTGTGCAGCGATCGATGCCGGGGAGCGCGGCGATCCGGTGAAGAAGCTGGTGATTACCGCAACCGGCTACGCGTACCAGCGAGACGACGGGGTATCGGTCGTGCCGATCACCTCTCTGGGGCCTTGACACCTCCCCGTCCTCATCGCCTTCGGATGCGCTGCGGCGCTCCCACGATCTTGACCGGTTGATACCGTTTCGGGCGAAGAGCGACGAGGTCGGCTCATGTCGATTCGGAGGCGACGATGGAGACCACCGAAACGGAGTCGACAGCCAGTGGTGCTCTCGTAGAGACCTCCGCTGGCACGGAGGAAATCGAGGCCCGCCGCCGGGAGCGTCTGCTCGATGGGCAGGCCTGGGACGACTTCTGCGACACGCTCAAGGCCGCGGGCCGCATCGTCGTGCGCGAGACCCCCGACGGCGATCCCCGGGACCGCGTCGAGGGGTTCCGCTACCTGACCCGCGTGATCATGATGGCCTCGGCCCGGGCCGTCGAGCGCCGCACCCCCGGCACCCGGGCCTGGCCCGTGCGGCTGATCCCGCCGCCGCCGACCCGGGCGCCGACAACTGGATCGATCCCGGTGACCGGGACCACGGCGTGATGGGCCTGCGCTTCGTCCAGCCCGCGACTCTGCCCGAGATCTCATGCCGCCTGGTGCCGCTGGAGGAGCTGTCCGCATCCTGACGTCCGCGGCCGGCGAAACCGTTCGGGTTGTCGCCGTGCCCAGAGTGCGCGAACATGGACACACATCCGGGGCATCCTTCCTCGACCGAGGCCGCGTGGGCATTCGGTCACCTAGCGGGGCGGTGGTGCGCACTACCGGGGGGAGGAGGTGCGCACCACCGCCACCGCCCCTGGCGCGGTCGGCGGGAGGCCGCACGGTCTTGCTGACCCCGGTGCCGCCCGTCCCCGGTGCCGCCTGACAGGGCGACAGCCCTGGAGCGTGCCGTGCTGCGGCCGATCAGCAGGCGCGGCGCTGGTAGACGCCAATCAGGAGCACCTGGCTGGCGAGCACCAAGTGGAACGCTGTCGGTATCCACGTGCTGAACCACTCGGAGTCCGACAGCAGGCTCAGCCCGAGCACCAGCCGGACGGCCATGACCGCGAGATAGACGGCGCCCACCACCGTCACGGGCACGACCAGGCGCGGGTTGATCAGGTTCTTGCCGCCGTGCATGCGGGCAACCACCGCGGCCTCGATCACGAGGATGACTATCTGCGCCGACAGCAGCGCCGAGTACGGCAGGCCGCTGCCCTGGAAGTCATCGAAGGGAGGCAGGAACGACACCGGAGCCCACCTCTGAACGGCCTGGCTCAGCACCCGGGCCAGGAACGCGAGGCTCAGGCCGGCAGTGGTCCAGGCGAAGCTGCGATGCGTCACGGTCGCCCGTCCATGTGCTTGAGGCCGGGCGCGGACCGATCGTCGACGTCCAGGCCGAAGCCGCCGCGGCCAGTGTCGACGGCCTCGGTGGCCGCAAGCACTCCGGCCGGGCCGAACATGATGCTGGGTGAGGCCAGATCGCGATGCAGCAGGTGGGTGCCGAATGCGCCCTCGGCGGCCAGGAGGCCCGGCTTGGCTGCCTGCATCACCGCCAGGGCAGCCCGAGCGAGGATGCTGGTCTCTCCCACCTGGCACCCGACGATCACCCCGATTCCGAGTTCGGCCGCCCTGCCGACGACGTCCAGTGAGCGGATCACGCCGCCCATCTTCGACACCCGGACGTTGGCGATCCATCTCTCCGGGTCGTGGGCGACGGCATCAAGTTGGCCGGCGCGCAGCAGGCTCTCGTCGAGCACGATCCGGGTTCCGCACCCGTCCGACACTCGCCGGAACCCGTCGAGGTCATCGGCCTGAAGCGGCTCCTCCACCGCGAACACGTCGAGGCCCAAGCCCGTGATGTGGCCGATGCACGCGTCGGCGGATCGCCAGAGGTTGTTGGCGTCGATCCGCACTCGCAGGCCATCGGTCGAACTCGAGCCCGGGGCAGCGAGGGCTCGCATCTTGCGCCGATCGCGGCGCAGGTCACCCGACACCTTCACCTTGAAGTCGCGGAACCCGTCGGCGAGATAGCGCCGACACTGCTGACGGTAGACGAGCCAGGGCGAGTCGCCCAGCACGGCCGAGTACCGAAAGTCGCCGGTGGGTCTGGCGATGTCCAACAGATCCTCGGCCGCCCGTCCTTCGACCTTGCCCATCAGGTCCAGCACGGCGACTTCGACTGCGCAGAACGCCGCCGGGTTGCGGTCTATCGCGGCCCGGTGGGCGGCGATCCAGGCCTGCAGGCTCGCCACATCGCCGATCTCGCCCGCGATCGCCTCTTGGTGCTCGAAGATGAACGCGGCCGCGCCGTCGACGGTCTCGCCGGTGACGTAGGGCCGCGGGCAGCTCTCACCCCAGCCGGTGGCGCCGCCGGGGCCGCGGGCGGCAACGATCAGGTTGCGCGCCCTTCGCCGGCTCGCGGATGCGTGGCGGACCACGGTCTTGAAGGGCACGCCGAAGGTGAACACGTCGAGGCGCTCGATCCGCATCCGCCGAGAGTCTCCTCAGTCCGGCTCGGCGAAGGCTTGGAAGTCGAAGGCGCCGTCGTGGCGGTACTGGACGTGCAGGTACTTGAACTGCACGTCGCGCTGGCCGGCCGCCACCTGTCGCCGGCGGTACTCGGCGGCCGGTCCCGGCCCGAAGGCGGCGCAGGGCCAGCGGTTCGAGCCTCCCGCTGGCCCGCTTGGCGTCGTATTCGATGTTCGCGGCGCGCAGTCGGGTATCGACCTCCGTCGCGAGGGCGAGCCGGTCCTGGGCCCCGTCCAGTCGACGGCCAGGTGCGGCATCCTCTTCCAGGTAGAGCGTGTAGGCGGCCGCGTCGACGTCGGCCAGCATGACGAAGAAGCCAGAGGCGACGGAGCGTTCGGCCAGCACGCCGCAGACCGCGTCCAGCACCTGCCCCTCGTGGAGCTTCTCGCCGGTGATGCTGGTTATCCCGCTGCCCTTCTGCACGAAGACCAGGGTCGGTGTGGCGCCCACCCACCCTGTGACCCGGACGATGTCGCTCATGTCGTAGCGGTAGAGCCCGTCGCCGGTGGTCACCACCACGTTGTAGTCGCGTCCTGTCTCGAGCTCGCTCGGCGACAGCATCTCAGCGTCGCCGGCGTCCCATGCCTCGCGTTCGGCGAACTCGAAGAAGGTGTCGCCCAGCACCGGCAGGCACGTGTTGGACGCGGCGTCGACACTGGTTGTGCCCTGCATCTCGCTGGCCACCCAGCCGACCTCGATCACCAGGCACGACTGTGGGAGGGATGGCTTGAGGTTGGCCACGGCCACGGCGCAGCTGCCGCCGGTCCACGTCACGACGCCGGCGAGGTCGGGCCAGATGTCGGCGCAGGTGAGCCGGCCGGCTCGGTCCAGTCGCCTCCCGAGCTGTTCGGCCCGTTCCGGACGGGGCTCTAGCCCCGTTCCCTCGTCGGGGTCCAGCAATGCGGCCAGCTCGGCGGGCAGCCTGCCGGCGGCGACGGTTGCCAGCACGGTCTCTGCGTGCTGGTCGATCACCGCGAGCAGCCGGGTGAGGGTGGAGGGGTTGGCTGTCGCGACGCAGGTCACCTCGGGATCGGCCAGGCCCAGAACGGCCATGATCAGGTAGCGGGCCTCGTAGTCGGCGACCGCGGTGAGGGAGGTCGGCAGTGTGTAGCGCCGCTTCAGCAGCCTCGGCTGGTTTTCGTGCAGCTTCCCGGAGGCCGAGCCGTAGGGCGTGCCCCCGGGCATGTGGCCCTCCACGGCTGCGCCGCCGACCGCGAAGACCTTGCCCGAGAGGATGGGCGCGCCCTTGGACCAGACGTGGGTGGCCAGACGCTGGTGGGCCTTGAGCCGCTTGAGCCCCGACGGCGTGACCGGGATGTTCTTGGGGGTGCCTCCCGTGCCGCTGGTGCGGTTGTAGAACACCGGCTGCTCGGCGGTGAGGCAGGTCTCGCCCGTCAGTTCCTGGCGCTCCACGTGATGGCGCAGATCCTCATAGGTCTGCACCGGCACGGCCCGGCGGTAGTCGTCGACGGTGCGGATCGCCTCGAACCGGTGCTCGGCACCGAAGGCGGTGCCCGCGTTTGTCTCCAGGATCCGACGGAGCAGCGCCGCCTGGGCCTCCTCGGGGGCCTCGGCTGAGCGCAGCAGACGGCGGAGGCGGGGCTCCTGGGTCGCGGCCAGAGCCCCCCTGAGGGCGAGGTAGCCGATGCCGCCGGGCATCAGCCGGCCGCCTCGCCCCGCCGCGGACGGGCTCGTGTCCGCATCACGTCTCCGCCCGGTCCAGGTTGTCGATGAACGGTGTCCGCATCTGGGTCCAGAACCCCCCGGGGTAGCTCCGGTTGACGAGACCGAGATCGCCAACCTCCCGGCCCGAGGGCAGGAACCGGGTACCGAACAGCACGTCCCACACGATCAGGTTGTTGCCGTAGTTGTTGTTGGATTCAGCCGGCAGCTCCGAATGGTGCCAGCGGTGCAGCTCAGGGCCGCTGATGAGGTAGTTGAGGGGCCCGAGCCGCACGTCGCAGTTCGAATGCTGGAAGAACCCGTTGACGGCGTAGAACACGAAATAGGCGGCCAGGACCTCGCCGGACACGCCCACCAGCGCGAACGGGAGGGCGTCGAGCGCGTACTGGACAGCCTTCTCGAAGGGGTGGAACCGGGCGACGTTCAGCCAGTAGAGGCGGTGCGGCGAGTGATGGACGGCGTGGTAGCGCCACATGGGCCCGTAGCGGTGGAAGGCCCGGTGCAGCCAGTACCGGGCGAAGTCGGCGGCCAGCAGCATCATCACCACCTGCGCCGCCACTGGCAGCCCGTGCGGCCACAGCCCGTCGACTGCCCATCCGCTGGAACTCAGCCATTCGGCCAACCAGATTGTGGCGGCCAGCGACAGCAGGAAGGGCATCGCCATCTGCACGACCAGGATGAACAGCAGGTCCGCGCCCACCTCCCGGCGGGCCGGCCACCACTGCTCCCGGTAGGGCAGGACGGCCTCGTGCCAGGTCACCAGGCCCGCGGCCACCACCCCGGCAAGGTAGGACGCCGGCGTCACGTGCATTCCCACCGCGACGAGCAGGCCGAACACCCCGAACGTGGTCACCACGACCGCCGGGTACGAGCCGACGACGACCACCTTCCTCACCGTGGCCACCATGGTCATGCCCGCATTCTGGCACCGACGGGCACGATTCTGGCCGTTCTCTGTGCAGGCATGCCGCCTGGATCGGCACATTTGCGCACAGAACGGTGGGACCGGGCTCAGGCGTCGACCGGCGGAACGATCACCTCGCACCGGGGGCCGCTTGCTCGGCTGAGCCGGCGGTCGAGCGTGAGCAGCGGCCAGTCGAGCACCTCGGCCAGGGCCACATACCAGGCGTCGTAGACGGTGAGGTTGGCCCGGAGCTCCCACACCCGCCCAGCGAAGGGCGGAAACGGGTAGCGCTCGATCTTTAGCCGGAGCAGGTCGCGGTGGGCGGCCGTCGCTTCAAGGCGCGAGATCGAGCCGGACAACTCCAGCCGGCGCAGGATGTTGGTGGCTTCGGCGAGGGCTGACTCGGGTGCGGCTAGGGCGTCCTGCGACATGGAGGCCCGGGCCCAAGGGCCGTCGGGTTGATCTTCGACCAGCGCGGTGACAAGCACCGACGCGTCAACGACCGCGCTCATCTGCGGTCGGCGTCGCGTGCTTCGAGGATCTGCGCGGTAGTGACCTTGGAGTCTGACGCCTCGACCCGGCGCCGAGCCTCCTTCAGAACGGTCTCGATGGAGGGGAGGGCCGCGAGCCGCTCCAGTTCCTCTCGCAAGTACTCCTGCATGGACTGGCGCTTGAGCGCGGCCCGGGCCGCCAGTTCATCGCGGACTTCCTCGGGCACGCCCCGGATCGTGATCTGCACAGCCATGCCAGCATTATGCCTGCATCGCCAGCATTTTGCAAGCACTCGGTCCTTGTTTATCAGGCAACGACAGTCAGTTCGGTGGCCTTGAGGGAAGCCCAGACGGTGAGGCCTGGCCGCAGGTCCAGTTCGTCGGCGGAGCGGCGGGTCACGTCGGCCCGGACCTCGAGCGGGCCTCCCAGGTGTACCCGGGCCCGCTCCCCGTCGACATCGACCCTCTGAAGCTCGGCCTGCCAAGCGTTTCGGGCGCTGCCCGCGGGCCGGTCAGGGTGCAGGGTGACCGCATGGGCGGGGAACGTGACGTACACGGATCCGGTGGCTTCTTCAGCCACGGTGAGCACCAGACCGCCTTCGGTGGTGACCGATGTGCCCTCAGCCCGGCCAGAGACCACGTTGGCGCCCAGGAAGGTGGCCGCCCACTGGCAGCCGGGCGAGGCCGTCACCGCCGCCACTGAGCCCCGGCTGGCCACGGCACCGGCGTCGAGCACCACCATCCGGCGGGCCAGCGTGGCCACGTCCACCGGGTCGTGGGTGATCAGCAGCGTGTGGCGGGCCGGCGACTCGCCGAGCAGGGAGCGCAGCTGGGCGCGACCCGCCGAGTCCACCGAGGCCAGCGGCTCGTCGACGATCAGGACTTCGGGCTCGGGAGCCAGAGCCCGGGCGATGGCAACTCGCTGGCGCTGACCGCCCGACAGCGCGGCCGGGCGCCTCTGCCATGTCGAGGAGTCCACGCCGACCCGTTCGAGCAGGGCCCCCGCTTGCCGGCGGGCGCCTGACCGGTCCGCCCCCGAACGGCGCAATCCGAACGCCACGTTGTCGATCACCCTGAGGTGGCCGAAGAGCCGATGGTCTTGGAACACCATGCCCACGCGGCGCCGGTGGGCGGGCACGAACAGGCCTGCCGCCGGGTCGTCGGCCACGGAGCCGGCGATCGACAGGCGTCCCCGGTCCAGGCGGTCGAGTCCGGCCACCGCCCGTCCCAGCGTCGTCTTGCCCGTGCCGTTGGCCCCCACCACGGCGGTGACCCCCTCGTCGATCTCGAGCCCGTCCACCCGCAGCATCCACTCCCGGCGGGTCACGCAGCCGTCGAATTGAATGGTCATCGCGGTATCCCTAGCGAAATTGGCGACGAAATGACCCCTGGAGGGCGCAATCCGGCACCAATTTCGGCTGCATCGCCGGGTGTCGACGGAGGCGCGGCCGATGCAGTGACCGTCATCGCGGCATCCACCGATCGCGCAGTGTGACCAGCACGGTCAGCGCTACCGCCATCAGCACCAGGCTGATCGCCACTGCCGCTTCGGGATTGTGCTCCAGGGCCAGGTAGGTCTCCAGCGGCAGGGTCCGGGTGCGGCCCGGGAAGTTGCCCGCGAAGGTGAGGGTGGCCCCGAACTCGCCCACGGCCCGGGCCCAGGCCAGAGCCGTGCCCGCCGTCAGCGCGGGGCGGACAGTGGGCAGCGACACGTGCACGAGGGTGGCCCAAGGGCCCGCGCCAAGGGTCGCACCCGCTTCGTCGAGGTCGTCGCCGGCCTGTCGCAGCGCGGCCTCGACGGTGACCACGAAGAAGGGGAGGGCCACGAAAGTGGCCGCGACCACAGCCCCGGCCGTGGTGAACGGCAGGCTGACACCGAACCAGGCGTCGAGCCACTGGCCGACGAGGCCCCTGCGTCCGAGCGCGAACAGCAGAGCCGTGCCCGCCACCACCGGCGGCAGCACCATGGGCAGCATCACCACGGCCCGCACCAGCCGCGGGAACCGCAGCCGCTTGCGGGCCAGCACGAAGGCCAGGGGCAGGCCCAGCACCACACACACCGCGGTGGCGGCCAGGCTCACGACCAGCGACACTCGCAGCGCGTCGAGCACCGAGTTGTCGCTCAACAGCTCCGGAAGCGCCGACCACGGCGCCCGCTGAAGCAGACCGGCGATGGGCAGCACCAGCACCCCGAGGGCCACGAACCCGACCACGGTCAAAGCGGCCGGCGGCCGGCCGGCGGGCGGCACAGGGTCGACCGCGGCCCGGATATCGTTTGATGCGCTCACGGCGTTCCGAACCCGTAAGTGTTCAGGGCCTTGGTCGCCCCGCGGCCCCGTCGGGCGATGTCGTACCACTCTGGCGGGCCGAACCCGTACGCGTGCAGAAGAGCCCTGGTGCCGCTGGCGCCGTCCGTGAAGGCATCGATGACTGCCTGTACGGACGGCGGTGGCTCGGCCGACACCGAGGCGATGTAGTAGCGGTTCAGATGCAAATGCAGTTCGGGGGCGTCGACAGTCGGCAGCCCGGCCATTGCGGCGTCGGTGCTGTACACGAGGCCAGCGTCGAGCTCGCCCAGTGAGAGCTTGGTGGTCAGCGCGCGTGCGTTGGGCTCCAGTGTGTCGACGGAGGGCACGATCCGGGCCTCCTTCAACGCGGTCCGGGCCAATGTCCCGCAGGGGACCTCCACGGCGCACAGGCCGATCAGCAGGTCGCTGCGGGCCAGGTCGGTGAGCCCGGTGACGCCGCCCGGATTGCCGGCCGGCGTGGCGAGCACGAGCGTGTTGGTGGCGATCAGGACGGGCTCCCCCCGGACCGACCCTTCCGAGACGGCTCGTTGCATGGTGGTCGCATTGGCGGTGATCAGCACGTCGGCGCCGGCACCCGCTGCGAGCTGGGCTACCAGCGTCGAGCTTCCCGCGATGACCGGAGTGACGCTCTCACGGCCCCCGAACACGATCTCGATCACCTCAGTGAGCGACGAGGCGGCCATCACCACCACATCGCCCTCTCCGGCCGCGCTGTCCGCGGAGCCGCCGCAGCCCGCGGCGAGCATCGAAGCCGATGCCGCCGCGGTCGCGATCACCCACCGTACGGCCTGCCTCCGGCGACGACTGCCGGTGACGCTGCCCACCCTCATAGGCGACCGAATCTACCGAGGCCGCCACGTGGCGTTGTTCCCCTAGGGTGTGGCGATGCTGATCGTCGCGCAATCCTCCACCGATTTCGGGCTCTCGGACGCCTGCGGCGAGACCAACCGCGGTTTCGTCTGCGAGCGGGTCTACGACTGGACCGACAACGTCGGCCTGGCCACCGCGGCCGACTGGCTGCTCGACCGGCCCATCCGCATCGCGCTCATCCTGGTGGTGGCCTGGACCATCAACCGCTTCGCCAAACGGGCCATCGTGCGCTTCACCAAGAAGGTCGCCTCGGCGTCGACGGACTCGCGCCTGCAGAGGCTGCGCGAGCGCGGGCCGGGCAAGGTGCTGGTCGACGATGTGGCCCGGGCTAGGGCCGAGTCGCGAGCCGAGACGCTCGGACACGTGCTGCGCAGCATTGTGGTGGCACTGGTGTGGACGTTCGCGGCGCTGATAGTGCTGGGCGAGATCGGCGTGAACCTCGGACCGCTGATCGCGGGCGCGGGCATCGGCGGTGTGGCGCTGGGTTTCGGCGCACAGTCGATCGTGAAGGACTTCCTGTCGGGTCTGTTCATGCTGATCGAGGATCACTACGGCGTGGGCGACGTCGTGGACCTGGGCTACGCCATCGGGACCGTCGAGGAGGTGTCGCTTCGCTCCACCACAATTCGGGACGTGAAGGGCACGGTGTGGCATGTGCCCAACGGCGAGATCGCCCGGGTGGGGAACTACTCGCAGCTGTGGTCGAAGGCGCTGCTCGAGATCGAGGTGGCCTACGAAACCGACCTGCGCTTGGCCATGGGCGTGATGCAGCAGGTGGCCAACGAATTCTGGGAGGACCCCGAGTGGGGCGGCGACGAGCTGAGCGAGTGTCCCCAGGTGTTGGGAGTGCAGTCCCTGGGCGCGTCGGGCATCGCTCTGCGGATCGCGGTCAAGACCGAGCCGTCGGTGCAGTGGGGCGTGGAGCGCGAGCTGCGGCTGCGCCTCAAGGAGGCCTTCGACGAGGCCGGCATCGAGATCCCGTTCCCGCAGCAGACCGTTTGGTTCGGCGACCCGGGTGAACAGTCCGACGCCAAGCTCTCGGAGGCCGAGCAGGCCGCCCTCCGGGCCCTCTACGACGAGAAGGACGGTCCCAGTCCCGACGTCGACGACTAGCGCCTCGGGGTTCGAGGCCGGGTTGGCGAGCGCTGTCACCGCTGCCTCCGCTTGACACCGAAGGTTTGTAAGGTAATGTTACTAACAATATGGCGGACGGGTCAGGCTCTGGTGTACTGAGGCTGCTCAGCGGGCAGCGGATCGTCGACGCCCTGTTCTCGGCCCACCCGGCCCGGATGTCGCGGGCCGGCATCGCCCGCGCCACCGGTCTGTCCAAGCCCACCGTGTCCGCCCTCATGGCCGACATGGAGTCGGCGGGGCTGGTGCGGGTCTCCGACGAGAGACCCAGCTCGGGATCGATCGGCCGGCCGGCCGCCCTCTACGAGCTCGTCCCCACGGCCCGTCACTCGATGGTGGCCGACATCGGCGCGACCAAGATTCTCGTCGGCCTGTCCGATCTGTTCGGCAACCTCGTCGCCGAACAGGAACTCACCACGGGTCCCGACGCCCGCGCCGCGCTGGAGAACCTCACCGAAGCAGCCTCAGAGATGCTGCGAGACATCGACGGCGGGTGCCACGCAGTGTGCGTCGGCGTGCCCGGGATCTACCGGCATGACCGCGACCGCGTCGAGCAGGCCCTGAACCTGCCGGGCTTCGACAGCGTGGCGCTGCGGGCCTATCTCGCCGAGCGCTTCGACGCCCGGATCCATGTTGAGAACGACGTCAACCTGGCCGCCCTCGGCGAGCTGACCCAAATGGGGGACGACCAGTCGGACGGAGACTTCGCGGCGATCTCCATCGGCACGGGCATCGGCTTGGGGATGGTTGTCGGCGGAGACCTCTACCGGGGCGGAACCGGATCAGCCGGCGAGCTGGGATCCCTGCTGCTGTCACTGCCCGAGCCGAGCCGGGCGCCGCTGACCCTGGAGGACGTGGCGTCGGCGCCGTCGATCCGCAAGCGGTTCGGCCGGGCCATCGAGGACGGCTACCGCTCGCGGCTGGACGCGAGCGCCGACGTCCCGGAGATCTTCGCGGCGGCAGCCTCCGGCGACGCCGCGGCCGCAGCCGTGCTGGACCAGGTCGCGGCCGCCATGGCCCTGGCGGTGTCGCATCTGTGCCTCATCGCGGACCCGACCCGGATCGTGTTCGGCGGGGGAGTCGGGGCCAACCCCGTGTTCGTGGACGCTGTCCGGGGCCACCTGGCCCGACTCGTCGCTGCGCCGCCGGAGCTGGCCGCGTCCACGTTGGGCAGGCAGGCGGCCCTGGTGGGGGCGGTGTCGATGTCGTTGCGGTTCATCCACGAGTCTCTCGTGCCCGAGATCCTCGGAGACCAGCGGTGACGAGCGCCCACGCGCGGGTCGCGGAAGCCGTCGACGGCGAGGCGGTCACCGAGCTCGTCCGCGAGGCTGCCCGCATTCCGAGCGTCACCGGAAATGAGGAGGTCTTCGCTCGCTGGGTCTGGCGCCAGATGGCCGAGTCGGGCGCCTTCGACTCCGCCGAGCTCTTCGAGTGCGAGCCGGGCCGGCCCAATGTGTGTGGCACGGCCGGCGACGGCCCGGGGAAGTCGCTGCTGCTGGCCGGCCACCTCGACACCGTGGCGGTCGACGACTGGTCCCAGCACTGGAGGGGAACCGACCGGGAGGATCCCTTCGGCGCCCACGTGATCGACGGCGAGATATGGGGCCGGGGAGTCGCCGACCAGAAGGCCGGGATCTGCGCTGCCATCGAGGCCGTCCGGGCTTTCGGCCGAGCGGGAATGCGGCCGGGTGGCAGGGTGTCCACGCTGTTCGTGTGCGACGAGGAGTCGGGCCAGCCCGGCAGCGGCGTCTCGGCCGGGATGCGGGCCGCCGTCGAGGGCCGCGCCGGCCCGCGGCCCGACGCGGACTTCGCGATCTACACCGAGCCGACGACCTCCGCGATCTACACCGCGCAGATGGGCTTCCTCATCGCCGACATCGCCTATGCGGGCGTCTCCGCCTACTTCGGCCGGCCCGAGCTCGGCGTCGACGCCCTGCGGGCCGGACACCGGCTGCTCGACCGGCTGTGGGAGCACTCCGACGACCTGCGTGCGTCGGTGCCCGCCCATGAGCTCCTGGGCGAGGCCTTCCTGCTGGTCACATCGGTCACTTCCGGGGGCAACATCGCGGTGCCGGGCCGCTTCGAGCTGTCCCTCATCCGCAAGGTCCTGCCCGGTGAGAGTCTCGACGCCGCAGCCGAGAGCATCCGGGCCATTGCCGATGAGGTCGCGGTCGAGCACGGCGTCGAGTGCGCGGTGGAGTTCAGCGCACCCCGGGACCACCGGTTCGGCGGCACCCCCGACGAGATAGCGGCCGACCATCCAGGGGTGGCCGCCCTGGCCCGGTCGATCGAGTCGGTGACCGGCGAACCGGCCCGGATCGAGGGAGCGCCGTACTGGTCGGAGAAGCCGTTCCTGCGGGACCTGCAGATCCCCGGCGTGTACTTCGCCCCCGGCGACATCTCCAACTGCCACACCCCGTTCGAGCGGCTCGCCATCGACGAGCTGGTGACGGCCACCCGCACCCTCGCCTACTTCATCGCCCGATGGTGCGGGGCTCACGATCCATAAACCGGACCCAAGGGAGGGGCCATGACAACCAAATGCAAGAGGCCGAAGTGGCTGCTGATAGCGTCGTTGCTTGCCGTGTTCGCGGTCGTCGCGGCGGCGTGCGCGGACGATGACGACGACGCGGCGCCGACAACGACCACGGCCGCGGAGCCCGAGCCCGCGCCGGAGCCGGAGCCCGCGCCGGAGCCGGAGCCCACGGTGGCGCCCGAGCCTGAGCCGGAGCCTGAGCCGCCCAGGACCCAGGGACCTGGGGGTGAGGAGGCCGTGGCGTCCAGCGAGATCGCGCTGAGCGACGACGAGGTCGCCGAGGTGCAAGGGGGCGGGTACACCGCCGCGCTGCTGTGGCACACCGCGGGCGCGTTCACCGACGCGGTGAGCCAGGGCGCCCGCGATGCCTTCGCGGAGCTAGGGATCGAGGTCATCGCCGAGACCAACGCCCAGTTCGACGCGGCCCAGCAAGCCAATGACGTGGAGACGGTCATGGCGCAGAGCCCCGACATCATCATCAGCCTGGCCATCGGGCCCGACGCCGGTGCTGAGGCGTTCCGTCCGGCCGTCGACGCGGGCGTGCAGCTGGTGTTCCTGTCCAACGTGCCCCAGGGCTACGTCCACGGCCAGGACTATGTGGGAATCGTCACCGACGACCTCGCCGCCATGGGCATCACCGCCGCCGACCTGCTCGCAGACGCGCTCGGAGGTGAAGGCGAGGTCGGCTACATCTTCCACGATGCTGCCTACTACGTCACCAACCAGCGCGACCAGGCCTTCAAGGCGTGGATCGAGATCAACTATCCCGGCATCGAGATCGTCGCCGAGCAGGGTCTGGCCGACCCGGCCGCGGCGGAGGAGATCGCGTCGGCGATGCTGACCCGCAATCCCGACCTCGACGGCATCTACGCCCCGTGGTCGGCGGGCCCGGCCGACGGCGTGCTGGCCGCGCTGCGGGCCGCGGGCGCCTCCGATGTGGCCCTGGTGACCATGGATCTCGACACCAACGTGTCGCTCGACTTGGTGGAGGGCGGAAACGTCGTGGGCATAGCCGCCGACGAGGCCTACAACCTCGGCCGCACGATGGCCATCGAGGGCGCCTACGGGCTGCTCGGCAAGCCGGCCCCGGCGTTCGCGGTCGTGCCGGCTATCGGCGTCACCGCCGACAACATCGTCGAGGGCTATCGCCAGTCGCTGGCCGCCGATCCTCCGCAGGAGGTTCTCGACGCCATCGGCTGAGGCAGACTTGCTGGAAGCCCCGGCGGCGGCCCCCTTGAGTCGCCGCCGGGGCCGAAGGCAGGCTGAGTGAGGAATCCATGACAGACGACTCCGCCGCGGTCGGGCTGTTGCCTGTCGCCGCTCGGGAATGGTTGGCGCGCCGCCGCCGGGACGCCGGGTTGCGCCACTACGTGGTGTATGCCGCCGTGGCGCTCATCTTCGGAATGTTCGCGGTGATCCTGCGAGACGACGGGTTCCTCACCGCCTCCAACCTTCTCAACATCGGCCGCCAGGCCGCCCCGATCGCGGTGATGGCGGTGGGCATGGCCTTCGCGCTGGCCGCGGCGGAGATCGACCTGTCGGTGGGCTCGGTGACGGCACTGTCGTCGCTGGTGGCGGCCGAGGCGGTGGGCAGCTACGGGTTCGCGGCCGGCGCGGCCGCAGCATTGGCGGTCGGAGCGGGCATCGGGCTCGTCAACGGCGTCATCGCCGTGAAGGTGCGAATCCCGTCGTTCCTCGTCACCCTGGGGATGCTCGGGATCGTCAGCGGCATCGCCCGCAACATGAACAACCTGCAGTCGCTGCCGATACGCAACGACACCTTCCTGGCTGTGTTCGGAGCGGGATCGGTGGGACCGGTCTCGTCACTGCTCATCTGGATCGTCGTGGTCGGCCTGATCGGCCATCTCGTATTGCACCAGCTGCGGTGGGGCCGCCATGTGCTGTCGGTGGGCGCCGACCGCTCGGCGGCAGGGGCGCTCGGCATCAACACCGACCGCATCCGCATCACCGCTCTGATGACCAGCGCGGCCGCGGCCTCGTTCGCGGGCGTGCTCCTCGCGGGCCGGCTGGCCATCGGGCGCCACGACCTGGGCGAGAACCTGCTGCTCACCGTGATAGCGGCGGTGGTCATCGGCGGTACCAACCTCTTCGGCGGCCGGGCCTCGGTGGCCGGGGCCATCGCCGGGTCGGTGGTGATGGCCATGCTCAACAACGGCCTGATCCTGATGGGTCTGCGGGTGGCCGACCAGCTGATCGCCCGGGGGGCGATCATCATCGTGGCCGTGGCGCTGAGCATGCGAGAGCAGAAGGAGGCCTGACGTGTTCCTTCGACCCCTGCTGGAGCGCAACCCTCGGTTCGTGCAGGCCGCGGTCGAGGTTCATCAGGCGGGCCGGATACCGGCCAACAGCTGCGTTCTCGACCTCGACGCGATCGAGGCGAACACGGCCGGGCTGTGCCGGCAGGCCCACCGACGCGGCCTCACTGTCTATGCCATGACCAAGCAGGTCGGCCGGGCGCCGGGGGCACTGGCAGCCATGGTCGCCGGCGGCGTGGACGGCTTCGTTGCCGTCGACATGGCCTGCGCCCGGCCGATCGGGCACCAGGGCCACAACCTGGGCCATCTCGGCCATCTGGTGCAGGTGCCCCGGGCCGAGGCCGGCGAGGCCGCCGGGCTGGAGCCCGACTACTGGACGGTCTTCTCCGAGAACAAGGCCGCGGAGGCCGCGGCCGCGGCCCACCACCTCCGACGGTCCCAGCGGCTGCTGGTGCGGGTGTTCGCTGACGGCGACGACTTCTACCCCGGCCACGAGGGCGGGGTCGCGCTGGACGACCTTCCAGACATGCTCGATCTCATCGCCGGGCTGGACGGAGCGGAGTTCGCCGGACTGACCACCTTCCCGGCCCTGCTGTTCGACTCCGCCGCCGGAGGGGCCCGCCTCACCCCCAACGCCAGAACCCTGGCCCGGGCCGCGGAGATCGCCCGCCGCCACCCTTCGTGCCCGCCGACGGTGGAGATCAACGCTCCGGGCACCACCTCCACCGAGGTGCTCGGGTTGTTGGCCGACTCCGGCGCCACCCAGGTGGAACCCGGCCACGGGCTCACCGGCACCACCCCGCTGCATGCGGTGCAGGACCTCCCCGAGCAGCCAGCGGTGCTCTACCTCAGCGAAATCGCCCACATCCACCAGGGTGTGCCGCTCTGCTTCGGCGGGGGGCTGTATATCGATCCGGTGTTCGGCGACTACCAGGTGCGAGCCGTCGTCGCCCACGACCCGTCGGAGGTCTCGACGGAGCCGGTGCCGGTGGACATGCCCGCCCCCGCCGCCATCGACTACTACGCCCGGCTCCATCCCGCCGACCGGCGGACGGTGGCCGAGGGCGCGACCGTCGTGTTCGGGTTCCGGGTCCAGGCCTTCGTCACCAGGACGCTCGTCGTCGGCCTCGCCGGCGTGTCTCAGGGCCGGCCTCGGGTGGCGGGCGTATGGAACGGCTTCGGAGACGAGGTCTCCGTGGGGGGTTCGACGTGACGGGTGCCGCCGGCCCCGCCGCGCTCGAGGTGGAGGGCC
This sequence comes from Candidatus Aldehydirespirator sp., assembly GCA_965219165.1. Taxonomy (GTDB): domain Bacteria; phylum Actinomycetota; class Acidimicrobiia; order Acidimicrobiales; family Aldehydirespiratoraceae; genus Aldehydirespirator. The sequence goes on from CBDCMW010000002.1 coordinate 1,162,970, forward strand.
TGTGCAAGTCGTTCCGGGCGGTGCGGGCGCTCGACCATGTGGCGCTGAGCCTTCACTACGGCCGGGTCACCGCCCTGCTCGGCGACAACGGCGCGGGCAAGTCGACGCTGGTCAAATGCATCTCCGGCGTGTACTCGCCCGATGCGGGGGTCGTCAGGGTCGACGGGGCCGAGCAGACCATCGTCTCGTCCGAGGTGGCCCGGTCGCTGGGCATCGAGACGGTCCATCAGACACTGGCCGTGATCGACCCCCTCGATGTGGTGGAGAACCTGTTCCTCAACCGCGAGCACACTCGCGGCGGCCGGCTCGGAGCCTGGCTGGGGGTGCTCGACAAGAAACGCATGCGGGCCGAGTCCGACGAGATCCTCGGACGCCTCGAGATCCGCATCCCGTCGCTGCGCCGGCCGATCAGCGCGCTGTCGGGCGGCCAGCGCCAGGCGGTGGCCATAGGCAGGGCAGCAGCCTGGGGTCAGCAGATCGTGCTGCTCGACGAGCCTGCCGCCGCGCTGGGTGTGGAGCAGGCGGCCCGGGTTCTCGACCTGATCCGCAGCCTGCGCAATGCGGGAGTGGCGGTGCTGCTCATCACCCACAACATGGACCGCGTCACCGAGGTATGCGACCGGGCCGTGGTGCTGCGCCAGGGCCGCAAGACCGCTGAGGTGGACGTGGGCGACGTGACCAAGGACGACCTCGTCGCCTACATCACCGGCGCCAGAACCGGCGAGCCCGATCCATGAGCGACGAGTCCAAGATCCAGCTCGCACACCAGGCAGCGCCATCGGGGCGAGCCCGATCCATGAGCGACGAGTCCAAGATCCAGCTCGGCATCGATGTCGGGGGCACCAGCATCAAGGGCGCGGTAGTCGATCTGGGCGCAGGCGAGTTGGCCGGGGGCATCCACACCGAGCCGACGCCGCCGACGGCCACGCCCGGCGACGTCGTGGACGCGATCGGTCGCATCGCCGCTGCGGCGGGCTGGTCCGGCCCTGTCGGCGTGGCCCTGCCGGGCTTGATCGACGGGTCGTCGCTGCGCCATGCCCCCAATCTGTCCAGCACATGGGAGCAGGACGGTGCGCTGGCCTGCCTGCGATCATCCGAGGGGGCCAACGCCGTGCTGATCAACGACGCCGACGCCGCGGGGCTGGCCGAGCTGACCTACGGCAACGCCGGGCTCGACCGTGGCGGACTCACGATCGTGTTGACGTTCGGGACGGGCATCGGCAGCGCCCTCCTTCACAACGGCGATCTCATCGCCAACTCCGAACTGGGTGGCCTCGTCGGCACGAACGGACGCTTCGAGGAGATCGCGTCGGGAAGGGCGATCTCCACCGAGGAGCTCACTCCGGTGGAGTGGGCCGCGCGAGCCCAGCCCTTCTTCGACGAGCTGGAAGCCATGCTCAACCCGTCCCGCTGGGTGGTGGGCGGAGGTCTGAGCGAGAACTTCGACCGGTTCGCGTCGAGACTCGAGTTGTCGAAGCCGATCTCGGTGGCCCATCTCGGTGTTCACGCCGGCGTCGTCGGCGCGGCCGTGGCCGTTGGCCGCGTCGACCGCGGCTCGGCCGACGCTGCGGCGCGGTGAGGGTCGTCGTTGCCCAGTCGCCCGTCGCGGCCGCGCACATAGCCGCCGACCTGGTCGAACGATTCGTCACCGTCTCGCCGTCACCGGCTCTGGGCCTGGCCACCGGTGAGACGATGCAGGCGGTCTTTGCCGAGCTGGCGCTGCGTTGCCGCGAGCAGGGATTGAGCTTCGCCGAAGTCTGTGCCTACCTGCTTGACGAGTACTTGGGCCTCGACCGGCGCGACCCGTGCGCCTATCGCAACGTCGCGCACTGGCTGCTGGCCCGTCACGTCGACATCGGGCCTGAGGCGGTCCACGGTCCGAACCCCCACGCGGCCGACATGGCGGCTGAGTGCGCCCGCTACGAGCGGGAGGTGCGGGAGGCGTCGATCGGGCTGCAGTTGCTGGGCATCGGATCCAACGGCCACATCGCCTTCAACGAGCCCGGCTCGCCGCTGGAGGGCACCACCCGGGTGGTCGCGCTGAGCGAGCAGACCCGGGCCGACAATGCTCGCTTCTTCCCGGAGGGCCGATCCGTGCCTGCCCGGGCGATCACCCAGGGCATCGCTACCATCCTCGCCGCAGCCGAGTTGGTGCTGGTGGCCTGCGGCGAGCACAAGGCCGAAGCCGTGGCCCGAGCCGTGGAAGGACCGGTCACCGAGGAGGTGCCCGCCTCGGCGCTCCAACTCCACCCCAACGCCACCGTCCTGCTGGACCCAGGCGCCTCGTCCGGTCTTTCCCGCTCGATCATGGCAGCCGCCAGAGGACCGGTTGCCGGAGCGGTCAGTCGGGACGCAGGGCGATCATCGAGAGGCCGTCGCCCACGGGCAGCATCGACATGTGCACCCGATCGTCGGCGACGACGTGGGCGTTGAAGGCTCGCAGGGCCTCGGTGGTGGGGTCGGTCCGGTCCGGGTCGGCCACATGGCCGCTCCATAGGACGTTGTCCACCAGGATCACCCCTCGCTCCGACAACCGCGGCACGAGTTCCGTGTAGTAGTCGATGTAGGCCTCCTTGTCGGCGTCGATGAAGGCCATGTCCACCCGCGGCTCGGTTGGAAGGGCTCGCAGCGTTTCCAGCGCCGGGCCTATGCGTAGCTCGATGCGGTCGGCCACACCGGCTCGCTCCCAGTGCTCGCGGGCGATGGCGGTCCACTCCTCGGAGATGTCACAGCACAGCAGCCGCCCGTCCGGCGGCAGCGCTTTGGCCACGGCCAGGGCCGAGTAGCCCGTGAACGTGCCGATCTCTAGCGCGAACCGCGGCTGCAGCAGGGTGGTGATCATCGTCATGAAGGCGCCCTGGGCGGTGCCGACCTGCATCACGCTCCAGTCGCCCAGCGCGGCCGTGGCCGCGATCAGCTCGCGCTGCACGTCGTCAGGACCGGTGGAGTGCGCGTCGACATAGCTGGCGAGCGCCTCGTCGAGGAAAGCGATACGGGAGCTCATGGCCCGCCGATGCTAACGACCAGCCCGGCCGCACGGAACGGGAGTCGGCCCTAGCGGTGGGTGTTGGAGGAAGCGCAGAAGATACTGCATATATTGAAAGTAGACGAGTATCGCGACCCAGTCGTCCGGGCGCCAGATGTCCGCTCATGCGGGAGCAGCAGCATGGTGCCGTACGCGTTGACCGCGGAGTTCGCGGTCTACGGACTGTTGATGTTCAACCTGGGGCTGATCGTTCCCATCGCGAGGAACAAGTGGTATCGCTGCCGGACGGAGCGCCAACGCGCGGGCCGCGGCGACCGCAAGTCCATCACCAAGCATGACATCCGCGAGGAGCTGTGCCGCGACCCGGTGGCCGTGGAGATGTTCATGAGCGACAGCACACCCGACGACGTGCAGAGGTACCTGTACCTCGAGGCCGAGCGCAGGGCGATCCTGCGCAAGCGCAAGCAGCTCGCCGACAACGAGAACGACTTCTTCGCACCGCCACGGCGTTCCGGTCCGGATCCGGGCTTCAGGGGTTTCCGCAGCTAGCCGGCCGGCCCGGCCGCCCATGGCGTGCCGGCGCGCCGTAGCATCGTGCGGCGATGGCATCGATCACACCGCCGGGCGGCTGGACCCACGGCGTCGCACTGCCCATCCAAACTCTCACCGCGACCCTGGCCGACCCCTGGGAGCACACTGCCACCGTCGGCGACCTGGTGCGCATCGCCCGCAAGGCTGAGAGCACCGGTCACGACTTCGTGGGGGTGTGCGACCACGTGGCCATACCCGACAACGACTACGCGGCCCACATGGGCACCACCTGGTACGACACCGTGGCGACGCTGTCGTACCTGGCCGCCTGCACCGACACCGTCAACCTGGCGTCAGCGGTGTGGATCGCCGCCTACCGCCACCCGCTGCAGACCGCGAAGTCGTTCTCCACGCTCGACCACCTCTCGGGCGGCAGGGCCATCCTCGGTGTGGGAGCAGGGCACGTGGAGGCCGAGTTCCAAGCCCTGAACGTGGACTTCGAGGCCCGGGGCCGGCTGCTCGACGAGACCCTGGAGGCAGTGAGGGGAGCCTTCGCCGGCACCTATGTGAACCACTCGGGGGAGGCATTCAGCTACTCCGACGTCGGGATTGGCCCCGCGCCGACGCGGGAGCTGCCCATCTGGGTCGGCGGCAGCGGCCGCCCGGCCTGGCGGCGCGCCGGCCGGCTCGGAGACGGCTACGTGCCAATGGGCAACCCCGTCGCCCAGTACGGCGAGATCATCGACACCATGAACGCCGCTGCGTCCGCTGCGGGGCGTGATGGTGCCCGCTTCGATGTGGGCTTCATGCCGCCGTGGTGCTATCTGCTGGCCGACAACGCCCCCGAGGGCCTGCCTCTGGTGATGTCGTGCGGCGCCGAGCCCCTGGCCGCCAGCATCCGGGCCGCGCGGGCCGCGGGGGCCAACGCCTTCCATCTCAAGTTCCGGGCCCGCACCCTCGAGGAGTACCTGGAGCAGTTCGACGCCTTCGCCGAGTCGGTCGTCCCCCTGGTGAACGAGCCCTGATCTCGGTGGCCGGAATCGCCGCGGCTCCCGACTGCCGCGCTAGTTGACGCGGCGGTCGCGGCCGGCCCAGAGCCGGTCGCGCAGGGCGAACTTCTGGATCTTGCCGGTGGCGGTCTTGGGCAGATCGCCGAAGGTCACCGACTTGGGGGCCTTGAAGCGGGCGATCCGGGACTTGACGTGCTCGACGAGGTCGGCCCCGGTCACCGCCGCGCCCGCCCGCAGAACCACGAACGCGGCCGGCACCTCGCCCCAGGTGTCGTCGGGGGCGGCCACCACCGCGCACTCCACCACGTCGGGATGCGACGCCAGAGCCTGCTCCACCTCGATGGAGGCGATGTTCTCGCCGCCGGAGATGATCACGTCCTTGGCTCGGTCCCGCACCTCCACATAGCCGTGATCGTGCATCACCGCCATGTCCCCGGTGCGGAACCACGTGCCTCCCGGCCCGTCCACGCACGCCGCGGCAGTGGCCTCGGGATCCTTGTAGTAGCCGAGCATCACGTTGTTGCCCCGGATGGCGATCTCGCCCTGCGTGGTGCCGTCGGCGGGCACGTCGGCGCCGTCGGCGTCGAGCACCCGCACCGAGGAGGTCACCAGCGTTCCCACCCCCTGGCGGGCCTTGATCCGGGCCTGCTCGGCGGCGGGCAGGCCGTCCCACTCGCTGCGCCAGTCGCAGATCAGCGAGGGGCCGTAGGTCTCGGTGAGGCCGTAGAGGTGCGTCACACCAATGTTGAGGTCGGCCAGCTGGGCCAGCAGGGTGGGTGACGGGGGAGCGCCTCCGGTCGCCACCTGCACAGTTCGGGGCGCCGGCGCGGCATCGGGATGGTTGACCAGGCCGATCAGCACGGTGGGAGCCGCGTTGAAATGGGTCACGCCGTCCTCTCGGATGTGGCGCCAGACCGTGCCGGGCTCCAGGGTGCGCAGCAGCAGGTGCACGCCGCCCACCGCGGTCACCGCCCACGGGAAGCACCAGCCGTTGCAGTGGAACATGGGCAGCGTCCACAGGAACACCGCGTCGCTGTCGAGTCCGGACTGCGCGGCCATGGCCAGAGCGTTGAGGTTGGCGCCCCGGTGCGAGTACATCACGCCTTTGGGATGGCCGGTCGTTCCCGACGTGTAGTTCAGGCTGAGAACGGCGTGCTCGTCGGCGGTCTCGGCTCGGTGGGGCTCTGCCGCGGCCAGCAGAGCCTCGTACTCGCAGTCGGCAGCGCCGGAGGCGCCGGCGTCGCGGGACAACACCACTCGCAGGCCGGGCACCTGCTCCTGCACCGACCGGGCCACATCGGCCAGCCCGTGGTCAGCGAACAGCACCTTGGACTCGGCGTGGCCCACGATCCAGGCCAGCTCTGGTGCCGACAGCCTTGAATTGAGGGCGTTGAAGGTGACCCCGGCCATGGGGAAGCCGAACGCAGCCTCCAGAGCCATCGACACGTTGGGAGCCAGCACCGACACTGCGTCGCCGGGCTCGAGGCCCAAGTCGAGGGTGGCTCCGGCCAGCCGCTCGCAGCGGTCGGCGAAGTCCTCATAGGTGCGGCGCAGCGGTCCGTCCACCATCGCGGGACGGTCACCGTGCACCAGCCGGGCCCGGTCGAGGAAGGAGACCGGCGTGAGCGGCACCGGCACGAACGGCGACGATCCTCCGGGTCGGTCGGCGGTCACGGAGGCAAACGCTATGTGACCAAAATCACGAATGCTCTGGCCGGTGGCGGACATCTACTCAACAAAGGAGCCTGTTCAAGGGATGCAGACGGCTCGACGCATCACATGGGATCTCGCAAGAAGGAGAAAGGGAGAACAGACATGACCTATGCAATCGTCGTCACGATCTTTCTGGCGCTGCCGGCGGTGGCCGCCGCGGCCCGGATCGCCGCCTATCGGCGCAACGCAGCGCACGGCCGCCTCGACCTGGAGTCCGGCCACACCCGCGACTTCAGGCCGGCCCAAGGCCTAGTCCACGCGGACCAGCCCCTGCTGCGGGTTCAGGGCGATGCCTCGGGCTCGCAGGCCCGTCGCCCGGCTAGTCGGTGGCCGGTCTTCTCGCTCGGTGCGACGCCAGTACCCGAACAGCTCAGCCCCTGGCCGTCCGACGAGTTCATCCGCAGGGAGTTCGACCAGGACGCTCCCGACCGTCGGGGCCGCGCCGCGTAAGGGGACCAAGCCGCGACTTCCCCTCCGCCACACGAATTCCCGGCGAGAGAGGGCGTACATCGCCCTCAACCACCGGGGATTCGCCGCTAGGCGTCGTCGAGTGTCCTCAGGCGGGCCCGCAGGTCGTGCTTGCGCACCTTGCCTGACGCGTTGAGCGGAAGCTCGTCGACGAAGGTGATGCCGCGGGGCGCCTTGTAGTTGGCCATCCGCTCCCGGCACCACGAAGTCAGCAAGGCCTCATCGGCCGCCGCGCCCGGCGCGGGCACCACGAAGGCGTGGCCGACCTCCCCCAGCCGGTCGTCGGGCCGGCCGACCACTGCCACTTGGCCCACCGCCCGGTGGGCCAGCATCGTCGCCTCGATCTCGGCCGGGTAGGCGTTGAAGCCGCCGCAGATGAACATGTCCTTGAGCCGGTCGGTGATGGCCACATAGCCGTCGTCGTCCATGGTGGCGATGTCGCCTGTGTGCAGCCATCCGTCGGCGTCGATGGCGGCCGCGGTGGCCTCGGGATCGTCGAAGTATCCGTCCATCACGTTGTAGCCCCGCACCACGATCTCGCCCGGCTCGCCCCGCCGCAGCTCGGCGCCGTCGGGGCCGACGACCCGCACCTCCACGTCGTCGATGGCCCGGCCCGATGTGGCCGAGATCGTGGAGGGGGGATCGTCATGGCGGCACATGGTGGCGATGCCGGACGCCTCGGTGAGCCCGTAGCCAGTCACGACCACTTCGAAGCCGAGCCGGTCGCGCATGGCCTCGATCATCGGCACAGGCACGGGAGCGGCGCCGGTCACTGCCAGCCGCAGGGTGGACATGTCGAACGTGTCGAGGTCGGGATGGTTGAGGATGGTCTGGTAGATGGCGGGCGGGCCAGGCAGCACCGACACCCGCTCGGCACCGATGCGGGCCATCACCGACGGCACGTCGAACACGGGGTGGGGGATCATCGTCGCCCCCGTCATCAAGCAGGCGAGGATGCCGGCGTTGAGGCCGAAAGAGTGGAAGAACGGGTTGACGATCAGATAGCGGTCGCCGTGGCGCAGCCCGATCACGGAGGCCCAGTTCCGGTAGGAGCGGCAGATCACGCCGTGGTTGAGCACCACCCCTCTGGGTCTGCCCGTGGTGCCGGAGGTGAACATGAGGTGGCACGGGTCGCGGTCCGAGATCTCGACGGGCAGGCAGTTGGCGGGCGCATCCGGCGGCGCCTGGGCAATGAAGTCCGAGAAGCCGATGGCGCCCGCTGGCACCGGCGGGCGCAAGGCCACGACCTGCTCGACGCACGAGGGCACACCCCCCTCGGCGGTCCGCAGCAGGCCTAGGTGATCGGTGGCCAGAAACCCCGTCGAGCAGAACAGCAGGCGCGCCCCGGACCGGTCGAGCACGAAGGCGGTCTCGTCGCCTTTGAACCGGGTGTTGACCGGCACCACCACCCCGCCCGCGGCGTGCACGCCCAGTGCTGCAATCGCCCATTCCCACCAGTTGGGTCCCCACACGCCCACCCGGTCGCCGGACGCCAGGCCCCATGCGCGCAGCGCGGCGGCCATCTGGCCGATCCGGTCGCGCAACTCCGCGAACGACATTCGCACGTCGCCGTCCACCAGGGCCTCGGCCCCGCCGAAGCGGGCCGCGGCGTCCTCGACCAGAGCCGGGATGGTGGTCACCGGTCCCAGGCCACCAACAGCTTTCTCGGGCCGCGAAAGGTGATGTTGGCGAAGCGCTCCAGGCTTTGGCCCTCCACCAGCCGCAGCGACGGGATCCGCTCGGTCAGTACCTCCAGGGCCACGGTGGCTTCCAGGCGGGCCAGCCGGGCGCCCAGGCAGAAGTGGATGCCCTTGCCGAAGGAGATGTGGTTGCGGGCATTGGGCCGGTGGATGTCGAAGTCGCCGGGGTCGTCGAAGCAGTTGGGCTGGTGGTTGGCCGCGGCCAGGCTCAAGAAGATGTTGGTTCCCGCGGGCACCTGCACTCCGGCCACCTCCGCGTCGGTGTTGGCCACCCGCCGCCAGCTCGTCTGGGGCGACTCGAAGCGCAGCACCTCCTCCAGCGCAGCACCTATGAGCGACGGGTCCGCGCAGAGCTGGTCCCACTGGGCGGGCCGCGACAGCAGGCAGATCAGCGTGTTCGACAGGAAGTGGCTGACGATCTCATGGCCCGCGAACGACAGGCCGTACACGATCGACTCCACCTCGCGGTAGGTGAGTTCGGCCGCGTCGGCCCTGTACACGGCCAGCAGCTCGGAGGTGAAGTCGTCGCCCGGGTCGTCCACCTTGGACGCTACGAAGTCGCGGCAGTAGCGCCAGTAGGCCAGCATCTTGTGGGCGATCTCCGCCTGCTCGGCCTCCGAGGGCTTGCCCCAGCTGAAGGCCAGACGGTCCGAGCACCACTCCTTGAGCTTCTCGTCGTCGCTCTCCGGGAAGCCGATGAACCGGAAGATCGTCTCGCCCGGCAGCGGGTGCGCGAACACGGGCACGAAGTCCGCTGGCGAGCCGGCGGCCAGCAGGATGTCGGCGAGATCGTGGCTGCGGCGGCGGATGTAGGGCTCCAGGGTCCGCATCCGCCGGTTGGAGAATCCCTGCTTGGTGTGGTTGCGGATCCGGCCGTGGTCCGGCGGCTGGCGGTTGGACATGACCGCCACGGGGTTGAAGTCCGGCGCGGCGAGCACGGCATGGGCGGCACCGCTGAGGGGAAACACCGGGTCCTGCACGTTCTGGGAGCCGAACGTCTCGGGGTCGAGGAACACCTCGCTGACGTCCTCCATGCGAGTGACCACCAGGTAGCCGAGCTCGCTGGAGTAGAACACCGGCGTGTCCCGCAGCCCGTCGAGCACCGCGTACGGGTCGGCGAGATAGTCGGGCGCGAACGGGGTGAAGCCGGTGACGGGGCAGCCCGAGGGCGGCGGCGGCACCTCGTCGGGCACTCGGTGGTAGGACGCCTCGGTCTGGGTCGTCTTGGTCATGGCTTCCCTCTGGTGTGCTCCGATCGCCCATCTTCGCGCACGGCGGTGGTCCGGGCGACGGCGACCGCCTCCGGATCGCTCTGCTTCGAACTTCCTGGAGGTGTGGGCATGTATGACCCAAGACCGCAGGAATTTCGATTCGAGCCGAGCTATCTGGCTTCCGACGTGCCGCGTTAGGGTCTGAGCCGTGGCTAGGACGCTCGCTGAAGCCACTCGCCGGGTGCTCGGATCGCGCCGCCGCGGCACGCGGCCATCGGTCGCCGACCCGTCTGCGGGGGCAGGTGACGCTGCACTGGTAGCCGACTTGGAGGCCGCCATCGGGGCCGACCGGGTGCGAGCCGACGCCGCGGCCCGCTACCTGGCCTCCCGTGACGCCTCCATCTACCGGGAGGGCAACGCCGGGCCGGTGTGCTATCCCCGCTCAACCTCCGACGTGGTGGCGTGCGTGAGGGTCGCCATCCGCCACGGACGCGCCGTGTCTCCCAGGGGGGCGGGCACCGGCCTCGCCGGCGGGGCCGCGCCGCTGGGCCAGCCCGTGGTGCTGTCCATGACCCGGATGGACAAGCTGCTCGAGGTCGACCTCGACAACGGTGTGGCCTGGGTGGAGCCCGGCATGGTGAACCTGGACCTCACCCGGGCGCTCGCCCCACACGGGGTGCACTACGCGCCCGATCCGTCCAGCCAGGCGGCCTGCACCATCGGCGGCAACGTGGCCAACAACTCCGGCGGACCGCACTGCCTGGCCTACGGCGTGACCAGCGCCCATGTGGTGGCGGTGGAGATCGTTCTGTCCGACGGGTCGATCGTCACGCTGGGCGATCTCACCGCCGAGCCGGCCGGCTACGACCTCAGGGGAGCGTTCGTCGGCTCGGAGGGGATGTGCGGCATCGCCACCGCGGTGGCCGTGCGCCTCACCCGCAACCCGCCCGCGGTGCGCACCATGCTGCTGTGCTTCGGCGACGTGTCGGATGCCGCGGCCACGGTCAGCGCCATCATCGCGTCTGGGATCGTGCCGGCCGCCATCGAGATGATGGACCAGCGCTGCGTCACCGCGATCGAGGACTTCGCCCAGGCCGGCTATCCCCGCGACGCCGCGGCGGTGCTGCTGGTCGATGTGGACGGCCCCGCGGGGGGCGTGGCCATCGCCGGCGAGAGGATCGCCGGCATCGCCCGGCGCAACCAGGCCATCAGCGTGCGCACAGCCGCCGACGACGACGAGCGGGCCCGGCTCTGGAAGGGCCGCAAGAGCGCGTTCGGGGCGGTGGCCAACGTGATGCCCGATTACTACCTGCACGACACGGTGGTGCCCCGCACCCGGCTGGTGGAGGTGCTCGAGCGGATCTACGAGATCGTCGATCGCCACGACCTGATCGTGCTCAACGTGTTCCACGCCGGCGACGGCAACCTCCACCCCATCCTGGCCTACGACTCCCGGGTTCCGGGAGCCGACGAGCGGGTGCACGCCGCGGGCCGCGAGATCATCGAGATGTCGCTGGACATGGGCGGGGCGCTCACCGGCGAGCACGGGATCGGTGTGGAGAAGCGCGAGTACATGGACCGCATGTTCAGCGCGGTGGACCTCGACCAGCAGAGCCGGCTGCGGGCATCGTTCGATCCGCACTGCCGCATGAACCCGGGCAAGGTGCTGCCCAGCGCCCACAGCTGCTCAGACATCGGCGCGTTGAGGGCCTCCGACGCCGCCGGCGTCTGGGGCTGAGAGGCCGAGCGGGTAGGCGGCGATTCCTGATGACTCTGACGAGACGCTCAGCGAGGCCGTGGCCCGAGCGGCCCGTGAGCGCAGCGAACAAGAGCGGGAAGGACAACGCCGCACCGCGAGGCGGCATCACCTACCCGCGCATCGGCTGTCGGTGACGGACTTCGACGAGGCCCTGACCGGTTTCGCGGCCGAGGTCGGCTCGGACGGGCCGGTGTGCGTGCGGGGCGGCGGAACCCGCTGGAGTCTGGGCGGGGAGACGGAGCCGGGCACCCGCGAGGTGCGGGCCCCGGCGGGCATCGTGGCGTTCGAGCCGGCCGAGATGACGGTGCGGGTGCGGGCCGGCACGCCGGTGGCCGAGCTTCACGAGGCGCTGGCCGTTGCCGGCCAGCGCACCGCCCTGCCCGAGCGTGCGGGCGGCACGGTGGGCGGAGCGCTGATGGCGGGGGAGTCGAGCATGGCCCGCTTGAGGCTGGGGCCGCTGCGCGATGCCGTGTTGCAAGCCCGCTACGTATGCGCCGACGGCTCGATCGCCAGCGCCGGTGCGGGCACCGTCAAGAACGTGAGCGGCTTCGACCTGTGCCGGCTGCTGGTCGGCTCGCTGGGCACGCTGGGCTCGGTGGGCGAGGTGCTGCTGCGCGCCGTTCCCGTGGGCGAGACCGAGCGCTGGGTGCGCCTGGCCGGAGCCGAGCCGGGCGGGGTGCGGTCGTGCCACACGGCAGCGTCGGTGCTGTGGGACGGCGTCGACGTGTGGGCCCTGTTGAGCGGTTACGAGGTCGATGTGGACGAGGATCTGGCCCGGCTCGCGGCCCTGGGCGCCTGCGAGGACGTGGACGGTCCGCCCGACCTTCCGCCGCACCGCTGGTCGTGCACCCCGGCGGAGGCAGCTGCCTTCGCCGCCCGGAAGGGCGTGGCAGGCCGCTTCGTCGCCGAGATCGGTGTCGGGGTGGTGCACGCCTCCGAGCCCCAGCCGTCCCGCCCGGTCGAGCCGGGCGTGGCCGAGCTGAATCGTCGCTTCAAGGAGCGCTTCGACCCGACCGGTCGCCTGAACCCGGGCCGCGACCCCCTGCGTAAGCCGTAATGCTCCCTCCGGCTCCACCGCCACGAAATTGGTGCGATTTATGTGCCTCTAGGGGCGCTTTCGTCGACAATTTCGGTTCGGTCCGACCGAGCGTGTTGGGGAGTCGGTAGTGCATCTCGGGTTGGACGACGACGAGCTGGTCTCGTGCGTCGCCTGCGGGCTGTGCCTGCCGCACTGCCCCACGTTCGTGATCACCGGGCGAGACACCGAGTCGCCCCGGGGGCGGATCGCGCTGATGCGGGCGGTGCAGAACGAGGGCGCGCCCGTGACCGACGAGGTGCTGCGCTCGATGGAGACGTGCGTCCAGTGCCGGGGCTGCGAGACCGCCTGTCCGAGCGCGGTGCCGTTCGGCCATCTGATGGAGGGCACCCGGGCCGCCCTGGCCGGCGCGGGCCGGATCACTCCCCGCTGGCAGCGCATGGCCCTGCGCATGCTGCGCCACCGCCGGCTGCTGCTGGCCGGCTCCACCCTGCTGGCACTGGCCATACGGCTGCGACTGGTGCCGACCAAGCGTCTCGGCCTGCCCGCGACGATGCTGTTGCGGCGCCCGCGGCTGCGCACTTCCGGCGATGACGTGTGGCTGTTCACGGGCTGCGTGATGGATGCCTGGCAGCGCGACGTGCACCTGGCCGTGCAGCGGGTTCTGGAGGCCGCGGGCGTGGGTGTGGAGCCCACCGGCTCTGCCGCACCGTGCTGCGGGGCGCTGCACATCCATGCCGGGCTGGAGTCCGAGACGAGGGACATGGCCCGGCAGGTGATGGCCGGCCTGACCGGCGACGACCGGCCCATCCTGGTCGACGCAGCCGGGTGCGGCGCCGCTCTCAAGGACTACGGCAGGCTGCTGGGCACCGACGAGGCCCGGGCTTTCTCGGCCCGGGTGCTCGACGTCCATGAATGGCTGGCCGAGCGCTTGGACGAACTGCAGTCCCGGCGACCGGTCGCTCCGCTGGATGTGTCGGTGGCCGTCCAGGATCCGTGCCACCTGCGTCACGTGCAGCGGGCGCATGAGGCCGTCCCGGCCGTGCTGCGGCCGTTCGTCGCCAACGTGGTCGCCCTCGACGATGACGGCCTGTGCTGCGGGGCGGGCGGCGCCTACTCGATGATGGAGCCCGAGCTGTCCAGCGCGATCCGCGAGCGCAAGACCGCGGCCGTGGCCCGCTCGGGTGCATCGGTGGTGGCCAGCGCCAACCCCGGCTGCTCGCTGCATCTCGCCGCGGCCGGCCTGGACGTGCGCCATCCCCTGGAGCTGGTCGACCAGGCTCTCACCGCCTCCCGCTCTTAGCCTGGATCCACCGATGGACGGGCCGGTGGGGATGGTTCGCCGGCATCGACGCCACCACCGACAGAACGAACTTCAATCGGTTTGCCACATGTGGGGTGGTTAACTGCTTGATGTTCGTGGCGAACCGCGATCGAGCACCGTTTCCAGCCCGTCGATCCCACCTGGTGTGCTGTTCACAGGAAGTGCCTCCCCCGCGTGGCGAACATGTCAGACCAGATCATCGACATACTCCTACGTCGGGAGGCCTTTCTGGTGGACGTGCCAACCCCTGTGCGCTCACCGCTTCGGTGGATCCAGGCTTAGAGGCCGAGCCCGCCCGCGACTCTCGCAGCGGCCCGCGGCCGAGCCCGCCCGCGACTCTCGCAGCGGCCCGCGGCCAAGCCCTCTCGGCCCGCCGCCACTAGCCGCCGCTCCCTGGTCGAGTGAAGGACTTTGTGGATCGCCCGGGAACCAGGCGGTGCGGCGCGTCGTCGTAGGGACTGATCGGACGCAGCGGGCGTCCCCCACCTGGAGGAGGGTGACCATGGCAACAACGGGATCCGAAAGGCTTGATACGAGACCGAACCGGCGCAGGACATGGCTGGGAGCGGTGCTGGCGCTGAGTCTGCTGGCAGTGTCCTGCAGCGGGCTCGGCGACGACGGAGACGCGGCCGAGACGGCTGCGCCCGCACCCACGACTGCCGCGGCGGATTCCGCCGACGATGCCAGCCAGCCGTCTGACGTCAGCGGGGAACGCGACAGCTCGGGCACCGTCGACTTAGCGCCGACGCCGACGACCACGGCCCGAAGCCGAGCGGACGAAGCGCGGGAGGCGCCCGCCGAAGACGAGATGGCGATGGTCGAGGAGGAGCCGATGTCCGAGGAGGCCGCCGACTACGACTACGCCTACGACGCGGCGGCAGCCGAGCCGGAATCAGCGGCGACCTCGCCGGACTCGGGTGCCGTGGCCACCAGCGGCGTGTCCCGGTCGGAGGCGGCCGAGTCCGACCGCGAGCGTCCCGAGGAGCGGCGCAGGGCATGCCCGGAGTGCCGGTCCAACACGTTCGAGGACTACGGCGTCAACCCGTTCGTGGACCCGTATGAGGACGACCTGTCCACATTCGCTCTCGACGTGGACACCGCGTCCTACGTTGTGACCCGCAACTACCTGGAGGGCAACGCTCTCCCGCCGATCGAGGCCGTGCGGGTCGAGGAGTTCGTCAACTACTTCGACGGCGGGTACCAGCCGCTGATCGACGAGTTCAACATCACGCTGGAGGCGGCCCCCTCCCCATTCAGCGATCCCGACCGGGTGATGCTGCGGATCGGTGTGCAGGCGCCCGAGGTGCTGTCGGATCTCGTGATACCCGACAGCGTCGTGCTGGTGCTGGACCGCTCCGGGTCGATGGGCCAGTCCGCAGGGCCCGCCGACCGGCCCATGGAGAGGATGAGCCTGGTCCATGAGGCCGTCGAACTGCTGCTAGCGGGCCTGCCGGGCAGCACCCGCGTCGGCGTCGTCGCCTACAACGACAGGGCCGCGACGATCCTCGATCCGACCAGAGTGTCGGGCAACGCCGACCGGATCATGGACGAGATCCGCGCCCGGGTCTTCCCGTCGGGCTCCACCAACGCCGAGGCGGGACTGGTGCGGGGCTACGATATGGCCCTGCGCGAGGCCGACGACGGCGCCGTGCTGGTGCTGCTGCTGTCGGACGGGGTCGCCAACGTGGGCGCCACCCGTACCGACGACATCCTCGAGGAGATCGGCGAGCGGGGCGACATCAGGCTGTCCACTATCGGCGTGGGCCTGGGGCCGTTCAACGATGCGCTCATGGAGCAGCTGGCCAACAAGGCCGACGGCACGTACCACTACATCGACACGCCCGCCGAGGCCAGGCGCATCTTCGTGGAGAACCTCACCAGCCTGCTGGCGTCGGTGGCCCGCGACGCCAAGATCCAGGTGGAGTTCGACCGGGACAAGGTGCTCTCCTACCGGTTGCTCGGGTTCGAGAACCGGGCCATCGCCGACGAGGACTTCCGCGACGACACCCGCGACGCCGGCGAGGTCGGTGCGGGCCAGAGCTCGACCGCCCTCTACGAAGTGACGCTTGACCGTGGCTGGGACCGCAGCCGCGGCCCGATCGCCACCGCCACGCTGCGCTATCGCAGGCCGGCCAGCGAGCGCATCACCGAGACTTGGGCGAGCCTGCATCCCGACGACGTGGAGCGCTCGTTCACCGACGCCAGCGCCCACTTCCGCCTGGCCATGGTGGCGGCCGAGTTCGCCGAGGTGCTGCGGGCCAGCCCCTTCGTGGAGGACCGCAGCATGGAGGAGCTGAGCTATCAGGCCGACCGGGTGGCCGACGACCTGCGCCGCGACGACGACGCCGACGAGCTGGCCCGCCTGATCGACATCGCTCGACGCATCCGCCGCCGCTAGCGGCGACCAGGGCTCCTCCAATCGCCTGCGACTCACCCCTGGAGGGGCCCAGCAAAGGGGCTCGGTGGCCCGACCCGGAGAGGGCTGGGCCGCCGAGCCTCGTCTTCGCGCCGGCGCGACCCGGGTCGGCTCGTGATGGCCCGACGGCTCAGGCGAAGCTGAACAGGGGCGGGAAGGCGACCACCACCGCCGCGGCCCACAGCGCGTAGACGGGCGCGTAGGCGGTCTGCCAGTGCTCCACCGACGCGAAGGGGAGCCGGCCCACCCAGAACCCGAAGTACAGCCGGGCCGACCAGGCCAGGTTCACCATTAGCACCAGGTTCTCGCCGAGGGCGGCGACCCGGTTGGGGGTGAGGCCGAAGTCAAACAGCCGTCCCACGATGGCGCCCAGCATCAGCACGTTGGCTAGCAGGGCCGCGGTGACGAGGGCGAGCTGCGCGCAATCAAGAATCCCCGGCGGCCTCCGCGGGTCGCGGACCGCTGTCGAGTAGATGACCAGCCCCAGGACCAGTGCCAGCAGCAGGTCGAAGAAGATCAGCATGTCGCGGTCCATGTCGGCGGCCCGGTTCGTTACCGCCGCCGCGACGAGGAATCCCAGCAGTGCCAGGGCCAGAAGCGGCGACAGGATACTGGTCAGCACGGGCGCAATGCGCTCGAGCACGCCCCCACGGGTTTCCGCGAGCCAGGCCGCCACCACGGCCGCGCCGGCCGCACCGCACGGCAGCAGCCACTCGAAGAAGATCGTCGAGACGTCGATGTCGAGGATGATGAACAGGAAGCCCGCGGTGCCCAAGAAGATCTGTCCGGCGACCGCGATGAGCCCGTAGTAGAGGACCCACTCGCCCGTGAACCGCACGTAGTCCATGCGCTTTGCGTGGTCGCGCCAATCGCCTCCCGCGTGGGCCACGCCCACGAGCAGCCAGGTCAGAATGGGCAGGTGCAGCGCCGCGAGCAACTCCGTGTCGGCGAGGTCCGTGCCCGAGGCGGCGTCGCCGGCCTCGAACGGGTAGAAGTTGGCGAACACCGCCGCCGCGGCGAAGGCGAGGGCGAGCAGGGTCAGGTCCCGGGTCTTGAGTCTGCGCTTCCAGGCGAAGTAGCCGGCCAGCACCGGGAACACCAGCAGCGTGATGTTGCGGAAGTAGAAGGCGCCTGGGTCGTCGATGTGCTCGATGCCGAGGGCCTCGGGGGCCCTGGCCGCGATGGCCGTCGCACACGCGAGGACGGCCATCACACGGAACTCTTTGCCGGCTTCGGCGCCGCCGACTGCCGGGGCCAGTCCCAGCCGCCGCCACAACCCCCCGGACGGCTGCGGGGTGGCGTCCGCCTGCTGGTCCGGATCGGAATCGACGGTGCGGTCTAGGACCGCCAGCGCCTCGTCGAGCATCCCGACCCGTTTGGCCGCGATCAGGAACGCCTCGCCGGGTTCCAGGCCGGTGTCGGCGAGGTCGGCGAGGTGATCCCTCAGGCGGCTCTCAATCTCGTCGTCGCCGGTCTGGTCCCGCCAGCGGTCGATCAGGGCTTCGAGTCGCTCGTCGATGTGGGCAAGCTATCCGCAGCGTTCGAGCGTCCGGGCGGGTCGACGCCCGTGCCGTCGTGTTGAATGGGGACATGGATGAGTTCATGCAGGCTGCTGTCGACGAGGCGCTGAAGGGCCGGGCCGAGGGCGGCATCCCGATCGGGGCCGTGCTGGTGCACGACGGCGAGATCATCGGCCGGGGCCACAACCGGCGGGTGCAGATGGGCTCGGCCATCCGCCACGGCGAGACCGACGCGCTGGAGAACGCCGGCCGCCACCCGGCCCGCGTTTACCGCAACTCGGTGATGTACACCACCCTGTCGCCCTGCTCGATGTGCACGGGGGCCATCCTGCTGTACGGCATCCCGGCCGTGGTCGTGGGCGAGAACCGGACGTTCATGGGCGAGGAGGCCCTGCTGGCCGAGCGGGGCGTGAGGGTCACCGTGCTGGACGATGAGACCTGCGTGGCCATGATGCGAGACTTCATCGCGGCCGAGCCCGAACTCTGGAACGAGGACATCGGCGAAGACTGAGGCATGGGGCGCGTGGGTCGGCGCGCTTCTTCAAGCCTTCTGGAGCGCACCCATGAAGAAGTGACTTGACGGGGTCTGGATTGCACCATATACTGACGTACAAATGTTCAATTACAATGTACAAATGTACGAAGGAGAATGACATGGGATCCTGGATGAGGCCGATGGTCCTAGCCGTAGTGCTCTGCCTGGTGGCGGTCGCCTGCACTGACAGTGACGACGATGGCACTGTCGAGAGTCCCGACAGCCCCGCGGAGACCGAAGTTGCCGACGATAGCGAGGATGGCACGGAGACGGAGCCGGACTCGAGCACCGATGTCCAAGAAGGCGAGGACCAGCCCGATACCGATGCGCCTGAGGCGGGGTCGGCTATGTCTGTGGATGAGTTGTCGTTGGAGGGTTTCACGGTTGGTGTGGCTGTGGTCGGTACGCAGCATTTCTGGGATCGTGAGGCCTTCGAGGGCGCCAAGGACGAGATCGAGCGGCTCGGCGGGCAGGTTGTGGCGGTCGACGGCGGCCGTGACAACACGGTGCATGCCGAGAATCACGACACGTTCTTGACCCAGCAGGTGGACGCGGTGGTGACGATTCTGGGCGACGCGGCGGTGGAGCCGAAGCTGCAGGCGCTCAGCGAGGCTGGGATCGCGGTGTTCGGGGTGGACCACGCGTCTCCGCACATTGTGAACAACACGGGCTCTGACAACTTCTATGCGGGCTCGTCAGCGGGCCGCAACATGGCCGACGCGATCGGCGGCGAGGGCACCGTGGTGGTGTTCAACGCGTTCAGCGAGGTGCTGTCGTTCTGCAATGACCGCTACCAGACGTGGAAGTACGTGCTGGGGAGCGCGTATCCGGGCGTGACGATCGCCGAGGAGCTGGCTGAGGAGTTCGCGAACGCGCCGGAGGACGCGCGCCAGCAGACTCTGGACTTGTTGGAGCGCTATCCCCAGGGCGAGCTGCATGCGATCCATGTGGCGTGCTGGGACCAGCCCGCCATCGGGGTGTTCGAGGCTCTCAAGGAGTCGGGCCGCACAGAGATCGTGGTCTCGGCCATCGACGCGGGTCCCGACACTCTGGCGCTGATGATGGAGCCCGACAGCCCCTTCGTGGTCAATGTGGCCCAGCAGCCCCGCCAGATCGCCACGATCGCGGTGCAGAACGCGGCCCGCCACCTCGCCGGCGAGCAGGTGCTCCCCCAGAGCTACGTCGACGTGCTGCCGGTCAGCGGCCCCCAACAAGCCGCCGCCGTCTTCGAGCAGCTGAACTACGGCGATGCGCCTGAGGTTGCGCCTGAGGCGGGGTCGGCTATGTCTGTGGATGAGTTGTCGTTGGAGGGTTTCACGGTTGGTGTGGCTGTGGTCGGTACGCAGCATTTCTGGGATCGTGAGGCCTTCGAGGGCGCCAAGGACGAGATCGAGCGGCTCGGCGGGCAGGTTGTGGCGGTCGACGGCGGCCGTGACAACACGGTGCATGCCGAGAATCACGACACGTTCTTGACCCAGCAGGTGGACGCGGTGGTGACGATTCTGGGCGACGCGGCGGTGGAGCCGAAGCTGCAGGCGCTCAGCGAGGCTGGGATCGCGGTGTTCGGGGTGGACCACGCGTCTCCGCACATTGTGAACAACACGGGCTCTGACAACTTCTATGCGGGCTCGTCAGCGGGCCGCAACATGGCCGACGCGATCGGCGGCGAGGGCACCGTGGTGGTGTTCAACGCGTTCAGCGAGGTGCTGTCGTTCTGCAATGACCGCTACCAGACGTGGAAGTACGTGCTGGGGAGCGCGTATCCGGGCGTGACGATCGCCGAGGAGCTGGCTGAGGAGTTCGCGAACGCGCCGGAGGACGCGCGCCAGCAGACTCTGGACTTGTTGGAGCGCTATCCCCAGGGCGAGCTGCATGCGATCCATGTGGCGTGCTGGGACCAGCCCGCCATCGGGGTGTTCGAGGCTCTCAAGGAGTCGGGCCGCACAGAGATCGTGGTCTCGGCCATCGACGCGGGTCCCGACACTCTGGCGCTGATGATGGAGCCCGACAGCCCCTTCGTGGTCAATGTGGCCCAGCAGCCCCGCCAGATCGCCACGATCGCGGTGCAGAACGCGGCCCGCCACCTCGCCGGCGAGCAGGTGCTCCCCCAGAGCTACGTCGACGTGCTGCCGGTCAGCGGCCCCCAACAAGCCGCCGCCGTCTTCGAGCAACTCGGCTACTAGACCAGTCCTCCGGTGACCGGGAGGCGGCACTGTAAGCTGCCCCTCCCGGTCGGGCCGGATGCATCGCAGGCGAGGATTCATGGTCGCACAGCCAGGTCACGCCCTCGAGATGAGACACATCTCGAAGTCCTTTCCCGGGGTCCGAGCGCTCCACCGCTCGAGTCTCGCGGTGAGGCGAGGCGAAGTCCACGGTCTGGTCGGCGAGAACGGGGCCGGCAAGTCGACGATCATCAAGATTCTCGCCGGGGTCTACACGGCCGACGGCGGGTCGGTGACAATCGACGGCGAGCCGGTTGAGACGATCACCCCCCAGTCGGTGCACCGCCTCGGGGTGAGGTTCATCCACCAGGAGATCAGCCTGGTCCCTCACTTCAACGTCGCCGAGTCGGTTTTCATGGGCCAGGAGACCACGGGCGCGCTGGGCGTCGACAAGCGGTCGATGCGGGCTCGGGCGGAATCGTTCCTGGCCGAGACCTTCGGCGCAGAGATGGACGGGCGGGCCCTGATCAGGGATCTGACCATGGCCGAGCGCATGCTCGTTCAGATCGCGCGAGCGCTGATCGACGGCCGGGCGAAGCTGGTCGTCTTCGACGAGCCGACTGCGGTTCTCGCCGCCAACGAGGTCGAGACGTTGTTCTCGGCGATCGGCGCGCTGAGGGCCGAGGGCATCGCGATGGTCTACGTCTCGCACTATCTCAATGAGATCCGCGAGATCTGCGACAGGGTCACGGTCTTCCGCAACGGCGCCGATGTCGGCGTCATGGAGCTCGACGAGACGGTGGACACGGTCGAGATCATCCGGCTCATGGTCGGCCGGGAGATCGAGGACTTCTATCCGGAGCGCCGCCGCGCTCGGGGCCCGGACCTGCTCGAGGTCGACGGGCTCGGCGACGGCCACCGGTTCAGCGACGTGTCACTGTCGGTCGGCGCGGGCGAGATCGTCGGGCTCGCGGGCATAATCGGCTCGGGTCGAGCCGAGCTGGTCGACACCCTCTACGGGATCCGCAGGGCCCGGTCGGGCCGGATCCGGCTCGGCGGGGCGCCCGTGTCGGTGACTTCGCCCGCGAGGGCGGTCGAGGCCGGCCTGGTGCTGGTGCCCAGAGACCGCCGCAACGACGGGCTGGTGCTCGACATGAGCGTCGCCGACAACGTCAACATGGCCACGCTCGGAGAGGTCAGCACGCTGGGCTGGCTCAACCGGGAGGCGGCCGCGGCGCGCAGCGACGAGCAGGCGGAGCGTCTCGACGTCAGGCCCCGGGCGGCGAGCTCCGTCGTGAGGTTCTTGAGCGGAGGCAACCAGCAGAAGGTGGTCCTGGCCCGCTGGCTCGCGTCGGGGGCCCAGGTATTCGTCCTCGACGATCCCACCGTGGGCGTCGACGTGGGTGCCCGGTCCGAGATATACGGGCTCGTCGCGGAGCTCGCGGCTGCGGGTGCAGGGGTTCTGCTGTGCTCCAACGACCTGTCCGAGCTTCTCGGCATGTGCGACCGCATCCTGGTGATGGTCCGGGGCAGCATCGTCGCCGAACTGGCCGCGGCCGATCTGGAGCTCGAGGAGCTGCTGGCCGTCACCACCGGCAGCGCGGCCGCGGCGTGACCTCCACCGTCGTCCGCGCACAGCCTGTGGATGCCCGACGGGCTCTGCGGCTTCTCGTTGCCCGGTTTCCGCTGATCGTCTTCGCCCTTCTGCTTGTCTACCTGTCGGTCAGCAGCGAGTTCTTCCTGGAATGGCGCAATGTCTCCAGCATCCTGCGCCAGAGCGCGCCGGACGCGATCCTGGCGGCGGGTCTGGCGGTGGTGGTAACCGCGGGCGGCGACGACATCGTGTCCGGTGGAATCGACATCAGCCTCCCGGCGGCCGCGACCCTCGGTGTCGGGATCCTCTCGGACCAGCTCGTGGCCGGTCGGCCTGCCGTGGTGGCGATGCTGCTCGCGGCGGCGGCAATCGTGGCGGTCGGGGTGGCCAACGCCCTGCTCGTCGTGAAGGTGGGGCTGACGCCTCTGCTGGCGACGCTGGCCTCGTGGGTGGCGGTGGTCGGCATCACCAAGTGGGCGACCAACAACCGCCGCATAACGGTCGACAATCCGTTCATCAACGAGGTGCGCGACGGCACGGTGGCTGCGATGCCGATTCCGGCGGTGTTCGCGCTGGGCGTGCTGATCGTCTTCAGCTTCTGGGTCCACCGCACCCGCTTCGGCCTGCAGCTCCAAGCATCGGGCGGGAGCCGGGCGGCGGCGCAGATTTCGGGCCTGAACCCGGACTACTACCTGGCCAGGGCGTTCGTGATCGCCAGCCTCGCCGCGGTGGTCGCCGCAGTGGTGCTGACGGCCCGGGGCTCGGGACTGTCGCCCGGCATCGAGGAGCGGCTGTTGCTGGACATGGTGCTGGCGACGTTCGTGGGCGCCGCGTTCTCGCCTCGCCGGGTGGTGACGGTGCCCGGAGCGATGCTCGGAGCCCTGCTGGTCAAGGCGCTGGGAAGCGGGTTCCAGCTCCTCAACGTCGACATCTTCAAGGTGGGGATGCTCAAGGGAATCCTGATCCTGATCGTGGTGGCCAGCGCCGCGCTGCACGTCGGGCGGCGGCGGTGAAGGCGCACGGGGCCCCCGAGACGGCCGATGTGCAAGGCACGGCTGCTGCGCCGCCGTCGACCTGGCCGGCCCGACTGGCCGGCCTCGCGTCCCGCTACGGCTTCCTGGCCGTGTTCGCAGCCTTCGTGGTGTTCTTCGCGGTGCGCACCGACGCCTTCTTGAATCCGAGCAATCTGGTCAACATCCTCGAGGGCAACTCGGTCCTGCTGATTGCGGCTCTGGCCATGACCCTCGTGGTCGCTTCGGGCGGCATCGACCTGTCCATCGGCATCGCGATCGACTTCGGAGGGTGGCTCGCCATCGTCGGGATGAGGGACTACGACCTCACCTGGGCCTCGGCGCTGCTGCTCGGCGTGATCGCCGGCGCCGCGGTGGGGCTCCTCAACGCGACGCTCGTCGTGCGGCTGCGCGTCAGCCCATTCCTGGCCACCCTGGGCACGTTCTTCATCGGCAGCAGCGTCCAGCAGATCTACACCAGCGGCGGCGGTCAGGTGCCGTTCAGAGAGATGTCCGAGTCGTACCGGAGCCTCTCCACCGGCGCCGTGCTGGGCGTGCCCACCGAGATCGTCATCGCCGCGGCGGTGCTCGTGCTGTACTACGTGCTGCTGGAGAGGTCGGTCCACGGCAAGCGGATCCATGCGGTGGGCCTGCAGGCCACGGCCGCTTCGGTGGCCGGGATCCGGGTCGACCGGTACGTGGCGTTCGTTTTTGTGTTCGCGGCCGCGACCGTGGCGCTCAGCGGCATCATCCTCACCGCCGGGCTCCGCCAGTTCACCCCTCTGTCGGGGTTCTCCTACCTGCTCGACTCCATCGCGGCGGTGTTCATCGGCTCTTCGATGCACCCTCGGCGCCGCCCGAACGTGCCCGGCACCCTGGTCGGCGTGCTGTTCCTCGGGGTAGTCGGGAACGGTCTCAACCTGATGGGCCTGGACTTCAACTTCCGCGACGCCCTTGAAGGCATCATCTTGGTCGGAGCGCTCGCGCTGGCGTTCACGCAGCGCAGGCTCCTCGCGACCGCCACCACAGCTCCATGAACGTGCTGGCCGTGGACGCGGGAACGTCGGCGGTGAAGGCCGCGGCCATCGGCGTGGACGGAAGCGCCCTCGCGGAAGCGCGGGCCGCGGTGCCCCGACGGACCGGGGCAGGCGTCGACCCGGACGGGTACTGGGCGGTAGTGGCCGAGACCATGAGGGCCGTCATCGACCGTTGCCGGGAGGTGGACGCGGTGGCGGTCACAGGCCAGGGCGACGGTCTGTGGGGCTTGGACTCCGCGGGGGAGGCCCCCGGGCCGGCATACGAGTGGAACACGACCATGGCGGCGTCCATCGTGCGGGACTGGGAGGCAGACGGCACCATCGACGCGCACTATCGCGCCAGCGCAACTGTGCTCTGGCCGGGCACGAGCGCAGCGGTATGGAGGTGGCTGGCGCAGAGCCGGCCCGACCAGGCACGGCGGACGGCGGTGGTGTTCTGTGCCAAGGACTGGATCAGCAACCGTCTGTGCGGCGCCGCGGCCACCGACGTCACTGATGCCACGATTCCGTTCCTCGACCTCGGGACGGGCGAGTACAGTCCCGCAACGTTCGCCCGGCTCGGCTGCGAAGAGCTGGTCCAGCGGGTCGCGCCTATCCGGTCCGCCGGTGCCGAGATCGGGACGGTCTCGCACGAGGCGGCGCGCCGTACCGGGCTGCGGGAGGGAACTCCGGTTCTGATGGGCTGCATCGACGTCGCCGCCATGGTTCATGGAGCGGGGCTGGCAGAGCCTGGACAGGCACTGCTGGTGCTGGGAACTACCGCCGCCGCGCTCGTGGTCGTCGGAGCGGTGAACCGACTGGGCGAGACCGTCGGAGCAACCTTGAAGCTGCCGGACCGGGGGCGATATCTCCGGGTTCTGGGCACCAACTCGGGCACATCCACGCTCGACTGGTATGTGGACACGCTGGGCTATGCGGGCGAGGACCGCTTCGAGCACTTCTGGGCCGACGTGCGCTCGGGCGAACCGGGCGCATACTTGATGCCCTACCTCGCGGGCGAGCGGGCTCCGTTCCTTGCGCCCGACGCGACCGGCGCCCTGCTGGGGCTCACACCCGGGACCGGGCGCCGCGACCTGGCCCGAAGCGTGGCCATGGGAGTCACCTTCTCGTTGCGGCACTGCCTCGAGGAGGCCCTGCCGGATGGTATCGACTCCGTGGTGCTGGCCGGCGGGGGAGCGTCCAACGCCGCGTGGTGCCAGCTTGTCGCCGACGTCACCGGCACGACCGTGGTGGCCGACCGCAGGTCCTCCATCTCCTGCGACGGCCTCGCCCGGCTAGTGACGGGACGGACTGGTCCTCGTCCGGATCGTCCCGAGATCCACGAGCCCGCGGCGAGTCACGAGTCTGAGTACCGGCACTTCGTCGAGCTGGGCCGGCGGCTCCGCCCGGTCTGGACCGAGATGGCCGCCTGGAGCGATTCCCGAACGGAGACGACATGACCGAAACAGACGCGGCCGCGCATCACCGCCCCGAGCGCGCCGCCAGCACCGGCGGCACACGATCTGCGGCCGCGGCCGCGGGCCCAGGGGCTGACGGCTCGCCCCGCCGCCGATCGCCGCGCAGCGCCGGTCTGCCCGACACCATGGATGTCGGCGTCTACTACGGGCCTGGCGACGTCCGCATCGAGCGCCGACCGGTTCCCGACTTCGGCCGCGACGAGATTCTGGTCGAGACCCTCGCCAGCGGCCTGTGCGCCAGCGAGGCGCTGGAGTGGTACTCGAAGCGGGCCGGCGGCAAGGTGCTCGGCCATGAGCCGGTCGGCCGTGTCGCCGCGCTCGGCGACCGCGTCGAGGGACTCGAGCTCGGCGACCGGATCTTCGTCAACCACCACGTCGGACGGATGAGTTCCCACTGGGCCGTCCGAGGCCGCTACACCAAGGATCCCTACTTCAAGGCCAACTGCCTCCACCCAGGTTCCATGGCCGAGTACTTCCGTGTGGGTGCCGCGCACCTGCGCGCCGACGTGCACGTGCTCGACGACGCCATACCAGACGCCGTCGCCACCACGATTGAGCCCTGGTCCTGCGTGCTCGGCGGTCTCAAGCAATGCATGATCCAGCCCGGCGACACCGTGGCCGTGATCGGGGCGGGGTTCATGGGTCTGGGTTTTGTGCACATGGCCCCCCTGTTCGGGGCCGGTGCCGTGGTTGCGCTGGACTTCTCGGAGTGGCGGCTCGCCATGGCCGAGGAGTTTGGCGCTTCCGCCACCGTCAACCCGGCCGCCTGCGACGCCGCGGCCGCCATACGGGCGATCAACCGGGGCCTGCTGGCCGACATCGTGGTGCTGACCGCGCCGAGCGCGGCGGCCTTCGCGTCGGCCAGGGCGCTGGTTGAACCGGGAGGAACCCTGCATGTGGGGGCGCCGGGACCGCCGGGATCGCAGTTCGTGCTCGATGGCGCCGAGGCGTTCCTCAGCGAGGTGACCATCAACTCGAAGTACTCCGCCGACCACCGGGACACCTACCAGTTCATTCGCCTGCTTGAGTCGGGCCGGGTCGACCCCCGCGCCGCGATAACCCACGAGCTGCCGCTGGCGCGGCTGTCGGAGGGCTTCGCGATGCTCACGAGGGCTGAGGACTCCCTCAAGATCGTGATGAGGCCCAACGGCCGGGTCTCCGCCGGCGCCGGTTCCCGCGACGGACGCGAGGCCGGCCCGCGGGGCTCTGCCCCTCCGGGCGCTCCGATCGAGGGTGTGGGAGGGAACCATGTTTGAAGCTCTGCGCGAGGAAGTCTGCGCGATGAACCTCGAGCTGCCCGCCAACGGACTCGTTGTTTGGAGTGGCGGCAACGTGAGTGGACGGGACCGTGAGACGGGCTGCGTGGTGATCAAGCCCAGCGGTGTCAAGTTCGACAGGCTGACCCCGGAATCGATGGTCGTGGTGGACCCGTCCGAGCAGGTCATGGAGGGTGACCTGAAGCCGTCGGTCGACCTCGGCGTCCACCTCTACGTCTACCAGCATCGACCCGATGTGTGCGGCGTGGTCCACACCCACTCTCCCTACGCGACCAGCTTCGCGGTCAGGGGCGAGGACATACCGGCCGCGCTGACGCCTCTGACGCACCTGATCGGAGGCGGCGTGCCGTGCACCCGTTGGGCGACTCCGGCCGCGGACGACACGGGGGCGGCGATCATCGAGGCGGTCGGCCCCAGCGGGCTGGCCGCGGTGGTCGCCCGGCACGGCGTGTTCACCATGGGGCGCTCGGCGTCGGAGGCCTTGGAGGTAGCGCTGCACGTCGAGGAGGCGGCCATGACGATCCGCCTCGCCCAGCAGTCGGGCCCCGTGACCGCCCTGCCCGACGAGGAGATCGAACGCTGCTTCGCCTGGTACCGGGACAACTACGGCCAATGAGCGTCCGACCGTTGCCGCAGAACCGCCCGGCCGGAGTTGATGTGACCGACCACTTGGAGGACGCCGACGATGGCTGACACCGAACACATCGAGCAGATTGCCGCCGGGATCCGGCGCCGTGTCTTCGAGCACGTGCTCGCGCATGATGGCGGCTACCTGTCGCAGGCCCTCTCCGCGGGAGAGATCTTCGCGGCCCTCTACGGGTCAGTCCTGAGGCTGGCACCCGTAGAGGGCAGCCTGCTGCCGGGGCTGTTCGCCGGAGTCCCGGGATCGTCCGGAACGGACTATCCGACAGGGGGCCGTTTCAACGGTCCGCCGGGTCCGGGTCTCGACCGGTTCCTGTTCTCCCCGGCGCACTACGCACTCGTCCTGTACGCAGCCCTCATCGAGGCGGGCCGGCTCGCGGAGTCGGCGCTTGATGAGTTCAACGTCGACGGCTCGACCATGGAGATGATCGGTGCTGAGCACTCGCCGGGAGTGGAGACCACCACCGGGTCACTGGCCCAGGCCCTCAGTCAGGCCTGCGGCGTGGCGCTGGCCCGCAGGATGCGCGGCGAGCCCGGCCGGACCTGGGTGTTCATGTCCGACGGAGAGTTCCAGGAGGGCCAGACCTGGGAGGCTCTCGCTTTCGCGTCCTTCCACAGGCTCTCGGGGCTGCGGGCTGTGGTGGATGCCAACGGCCAGCAGTGCGACGGCACCGTAGCCAGCGTTGGCAGCATCGAGCCGCTCGTGGAGCGGATCAGGTCGTTCGGCTGCGAGGCGGTGGAGGTCGACGGCCACGACGTCGGCGCCCTGGTCTCGGAAATGGAGAGCGAGATCGACAAGCCGCTGGTGGTGGTGGCCCGCACCGATCCTGCCCGAGGCCTGCCCGTGCTGGCCCGCCGGGCGCCTCTGCTGCACTACGTGCGCTTCGGATCGGACGAGGAGCGGGCCTGCTTCCGCGCCGCCTACGAGGAGATGTGCGGGCAGATGTCCGCGCCGGTGCCGGAACAGATTGCGGAACAGAGTGCGGAACAGAATGCGGAGTCCGTCTGATGGAGATGGTGTCCCGGCCTCATTCGGAGAACTTCATCCGCTGGTCTGCCAGCCGGCCGGAGGTGGTCGTGCTGTCGGCCGATCTCACCAACTCGTGCGAGGTCGGCAAGTGGCGCGACGCCTACCCCGACCGGTTCGTCACCGCGGCCATGGCCGAGCAGAACATGCTCAGCGTGGCTTCCGGGCTGGCCCGGGAGGGCTTGGTCCCCTTCATTCACACGTTCGCGGTGTTCATCTACCGCCGGGCCTACGACCAGCTTGCGATGTCGGTGGCGTATCCCAACCTCAAAGTGCGCATGGTCGGGTTCCTGCCTGGGATCGTGACCCCCGGCGGTGTCACCCATCAGGCCATCGAGGACGTGGCGATCATGCGGGCGACACCCAACATGACCGTGGTCGAGACCGGCGACGCGACCGAGGTGGAGTCGGTGCTCGATGCTGTGGAGGACGTGGGGGGCCCGGTGTACATCCGGATGCTCCGCGGCGAGGTGCCGAGGCTCTTCCCGGCCGACGAACCCATGAAGCTCGGAGAGTCGAGACTGTTGAGCGACGGAGACGACGTGGCCGTGCTCACCGCAGGGATCACGACCGAGGAGGCGATGCGGGCCGCGGGCGCTCTGAGGCGGGCCGGGTTGGGGGTGGCCCATGTGCACGTATCCACGCACAAGCCCTTCGGCGACCGGATCATCGAACACGCTGTGAACTCTGCCCGCCACGGAGTGATCACCCTTGAGAACCACACCATCGTCGGTGGTCTGGGTTCGGCTGTGGCCGAGTACATGGCCGAGAACGGAGTGGGCCGCAGGCTTGTGCGGCTCGGACTGCGCGACACCTATGCGCACGGCGCCTCCCGGCCCTACCTGATGCGAGAGTACGAGCTCGACTCGGCGGCTCTGGTGCGAGCCGTCGAGTCGCTGGTGGGCGAGAGTCTGGGCATCACCGAGTCGGACTTGCAGTCGGCCCGCATCGATGCAGTGCACAGCGCGGCCAAGGTCGAGGCGCTCTAGCGGTCTGTCGCTTGGCTGGTCGCGCCACCGGAGGTCGCCGCCGGGGTCGAGGGTCGGTCCCGGGGCGAGTCCCGGCCGTCGAGCGACGCGGCGGCCGCGCCGGGGTGGCGACGGTGACCGGGTTCAGGACCGCAGAAGCGCTCGAGCGGTCGGCTGGTCGGTGATCAGGCCGTTGATGATCCCGCCGCGCATGGCGCCTGCGATGGCGTCGACTTTGGCCATGCCCGCCGCGGCTGCGATGCGCAGGGGGATGTCCTTGAACTCTTCCAGCGTCAGCCCGAGCACCAGAGCGGTCCGGGCCGTCTCGACCGGGTTGCCGTCGGTGTCGTAGAAGCGGGCGTTGACATCCCCGACGGCGCCCACCGACTTGAGGTCTTCGATGTCGGACTCGCTCATGTTGCCGCCGAGAAGGATCGAGCTGTTCAGGGTGGTGCCGCCCACACCCACCAGCGCGATGTCGGACTGCCGAGCGGTCTCGAACGCTCTCACGACCTCTGCGTCGCGCTCCAAGACCTCGAGCATCTCCGGCGACGAGGCGATGACGGGCGCCGCTAGGGCGTAGGCGCTGCCCTTGAACGCCGACGAGAACTCTCGGGCGATGTTGCTTGGCGTCGGCGGCGTCACCAGGCCCGGGTTCGTTCCCTGGAGCGGCACGAAGATCGTGTCGGGCTGCTCGGGAGGCGAAATGACGCGGGCGATCGCCGCCAGCGTCTCCGAGAGGCCGACGGCTACCTGCATGCCCGGGGCCACATTCTCGCTCACACATTCCGCGCCCAGCCGCGCCAGGCTGGCGTAGTCCTCCGACGTTCGAGCCGGAGGCCCGACCCGCACGGTCTCGAGGCCGAAGCGCTCGTGCAGCTTCTGCTCCTCCTCCATGAACAGCGGCTCGTCGCTGAGCACTGTGACCTTGACGATGCCCTGCTCGCGCGCCGCGGCCAGCGCTCTGGTGACTTTGACGCGGGACCATCCCATCAGATCGGCGATCTGCTGATGAGTGAGGTCGTACTCGTAGTAGAGAGTTGCGATACGACCTAGCAAGCATTCACCCCAGGCTCAACGTCGCGGCTTGTTTCATCTCGTTGTTCACGGTGAGATGGTGGCCGGCGGTATGGGGATTCTACCTGCGATATGCCCGTGTCGCTTGATCCGGCGAGGACTAGAGGCAGGCCTGGGCGGTGTCGACTATGCGGCGGCCGCGGGGGTCGCCCATCAGGTCGGCGTCCATGCGGTTCATCACGTAGGCGATGCTGACGCGGGCATTCAGGTCGACCGCGGCAAGGGAGCCGCCCCAGCCGCCCCAGAACATCTGGCCGGGGCCGGTGTCCATCTCTCCCATCTGGAGCCCGAAACCGAGCCCGTGGCGCAAGCGGACCATCAGCACCTGGTCGATGCCGTCGGTCTGTTCCTCGAGCGCCCGGCGGACTCCGGCCTCTGACATCAGCCGGATCCCGTCGAGGGCGCCTCCGCAGGCCAGGGCGGCGTGGATGCGGGCGATCGAGCGGGCGTTGCCGAACCCGCCCGCGGCGGGGATCTCCGCGGCCCGCCACTCGCGGGTGGCGGGCTCGGTGGCGGTCATGGGCGCGCTGAGAAGGGCCCTCACCGCGATGGAGTCGGCAGCGACCTCCACGCCGTTGACCGTGAGCCTGTCGCCGCTGAACACCGGCGGCTGCAGCTCGGCCACCCGGTGGTCCTCGGAGGCGGGCAGGCTCATCCAGAAGTCGGCATCGAGCGGCTCGGCCACCTCGGTGCGGAACCAGTCGGCCATGCGGCGGCCGGTGATGCGGTAGAGGATCTCGCCCTCGAGGTTGCCCTGGCTGATGGCGTGGTAGCCGGAGGCGCTGCCCGGCTCCCACCACGGGGCTTGGGCAGCCAGGTTCGCAGCGACGGCGTCGAGGTCGTAGAGCTGCTCAACGGTGATGGGCGGGTCGAAGCCGGGCACTCCGGCGGTGTGGGCCATCACGTGGCGCACCAGCACGCCTTCCTTGCCGTTCTGGGCGAACTCGGGCCAGTACCGCGCCACCGGGGCGTCGAAGTCGAGCTCGCCCCGGTCGGCCAGCATCAGCATGCAGGTCGCCGCCATGGTCTTGGTGGTGGAGTAGACGTTGACGATGGTGTCGCGCTGCCAGGGGGTGCCGTCGTTGTCGGCGTCGCCGGCCCAGATGTCGACGACGAACTCGCCGTCGACGGTCACCGCCGCGGCGGCGCCGAGTTCCAGCCCGTCGGCGAAGTTGGCCTCGAACGCTTCGCGCACCGCCTCGAAGCCGGGCTTGCAGGTTCCATGGATCTCCATGCCCCCATGATGGCAGCGCCGCCGTGTGTTGCACGGTCCGGGCCGGGGGCTTGGTGCGAGCGGGGCTGGCGACCAGCGTGTTCGCCGGTCAGTATCGCGGGGGCCGGTGCTGGCAACGAACCCTCGTCAAGGAGTGATCATGAGCTTTCCCCGTCGAGAGATGGAAGAGATCCGGTGGGCTCGCTGAGGGGCGCGGCGGTGGTGGTGACGGGCGCTAGCTCGGGCATCGGGCTCGCCGTCGCGGAGCGCTTCGTGGCCGCCGGCGCTGGGATGATGACCGGCAGCCGGCGGGAGCCACCGGAGGGGCTGGGCCGCTGGGTCTGCACCGATGTGGCCGACCCGGTCCAGGCCGGTGCTTTAGTCGCCGCGGCGGTCGACGCGTTTGGCCGGGTCGATGTGGTGGTGAACAACGCCGGGGTGCAGGTGGAGAAGACGGTGGCCGACACCACCGACGACGAGTTCGACTATGTGATGGGCGTGAACGTGAGGGGCGTGTTCAACATGTGCCGGGCGGCGGTGCGCCAGATGCGGAGCCAGGCGGATGGCGGAGTGATTGTCAACGTCGGCTCGATCTCGGGCCGAGTCTCCGACCACGGCATGGCGGTGTACAACGCCTCGAAGGCGGCGGTGCACGGCCTGACCCGTTCGATCGCCATCGATCACGGCGCCGAGGGCATCCGCTGCAACGCCGTGCTGCCCGGCTGGATCGCCACCCCCATGGCCGACACCGCGTTCGCGCTGGCCGCCGACCCGGCCGCGGCCCGCGCCAAGGCGGTGGACCGCCACCCGGTAGGCCGCCTGGGCCGCCCCGAGGATGTGGCCGGGCTGGTGCTGTGGCTGGCCAGCGACGAGGCGTCGTTCGTGTCGGGCAGCCTGTTCA
The DNA here is from genome assembly GCA_965219165.1 of Candidatus Aldehydirespirator sp. Lineage (GTDB taxonomy): Bacteria > Actinomycetota > Acidimicrobiia > Acidimicrobiales > Aldehydirespiratoraceae > Aldehydirespirator. The sequence goes on from CBDCMW010000002.1 coordinate 1,195,544, forward strand.
CCATAGATGGCGGCCTGACCGCGCAGACCCCTATACCCCCCTGAGCCCGCGCCGCACGCTGCGGCTGCGTGTTAGAGGAGGGCGATCGTCAGCGGCACCGCCATCGACACCGCGAACCCGAGGAGCACAGCCGCCATCCATAGCGTGTGTCTGGCCAGCGTGAGCTGAAGTCCGGCGAACCCGGTCTGAACCTCGCCCTTGAGCTCGGACAGCTCCCGGTTGGTCTCGTCGATCCGGGCGCCTTGCCTTGACTCGGAGTCCGCGATCTGGAGCATGAGCCGCCCCTCGGTCTCCTTCAGCTCGCCCAGCAGCATCTTCTCGCTGGCCTTGAGCTCGCGCTGAAGCAGCCGCTCGCTGGCCTTGAGCTCGCGCTGGAGCAGTTTCTCGCTGGCCTTGACGTCGTCCTTGGTGGCGACTTGGTCCCATCCGCTCGGGGGTAGCTGCTCCATGAGAGTCCTCGCTGCCTCCTGTCCGATCGCGTCAGTCAACTGGCTGTAGAGCGTCGTGCGTTGCGTCTCGGTCATCGCCATGGTGGCGTCCCCTCTACTCGATAGGCCTCTCGACTAGCGGGGAGCCTCCAAAGTTGCTCCCGATTCACTGTCGACCACGCTGCGATGGTCTCAGTGGTCCGGACGATGCCGGTATCAGCACTCTAACATGAATTAGCTTGAAAAATCAAAATACTGCGGTAAGGTAGATCCATTGCCCTGAAGCGAACCTCGCGCCGTGGCTCCGATCTTTGTCAGCCGCCGAACCCCTGGAGGCTCCCCTATGTTGCGCTCGAAGCAGAAGGCATCCAACCACAAGGCGATGGACACGCAGGAACGGGAGGCGGTCGCCGGCGCTAGGGACGCCTTGGCCCGGGTGATTGCGGACGGCAGCCACTCTGACCGTTCTTTCGCCATCGAGTCCATTCGAGCCGTCGACCGGGGCTGGCACGACGGGCGCGAGCAGTACTCGGTGACCCTCCGGCTGGCGAGGGTCTATGACGCCAGGTTCGACCTGCTGGGGAGTTTCTCAGAGAACACCGACAGGCTGCCCTCTTCGGCTTCCAGTCAGATGCAGGCGGCCCTGTACGCCCTCGACCACCTCGCCAATGTCCTGCTGACCCGCTTGGCGGCCGTGGGAGTGGCCATATACCCGACGATGGACGCCCCATCGGGCGAGATGCTGGAACTGCCGAGGGCCGAGAAGGACGAACTGCTGGACGCCATCGAGCAAAGCGCCACGGACTGACCCCGACTCGCGGACACCGAACCCGACCCGAAGCGGAACAGTCTCGGGCCGAGGACGTTGTGCTAGCAATAGTGATAGCATAAGATGATAGCAACGACTCGCACCACATTCACCTTGGACGAGGGGCTGGCCGAGAGGGCGCGGGCTCTCGGGATCAACATCTCCGCCGCGGCCCGCGAGGGGGTCGACGCGGCGGTTCGACGTGCCGTGGGCGAGGCGGACAGGGCGGCTTACGAGCGCTTTCCGGAGCAGCCGGACGACTTCTGGGACGAGGCCGAAGCGTGGGGGGACGGGTGAAACGGGGCGAGGTCTGGTGGGCGGAGATCGGGCGAAAGAGACGCCCCGTGCTCGTCCTCACTCGGCCGGAGGTGATCGCTGCGCGCGAGATGGTCACGGTGGCCGAGATCACCACCACGGTGCGCGGCCTCGCAGTCGAGGTTCCGCTAGCGGCCTCTGGGGCGGGCTTGGCCGAGGCGTCGGTGGTGAACTGCGACGGCTTGCACACTGTGCGTCGGTCGTCGCTGTCGCGACGGATTGGCGAGTTGGGCGACCGCACGATGCAAGCCGTGTGCCAAGCAGTCACCTACGCCCTCGGTTGTTGACGGCCAACCACCACGCCTAGGACCGCCCAGCCCGCCGCCACTGCCAGGATGTGGGTTCCGCACCCCGTGGACGCCGCGGGCGCGGCTCTCGACTGGCGGTGCCGGCCTCCGCCATCAATTCCACGTTCTCGTGCAGCCCGGCGATGGTGAGATTGGCCGACCCCACCAGGAAGGCCTGCGGTGTGTCGTGGGCGTCGCATGCGGCCCACACCTTCCGACGGCACCACCGAGAGCCAGGTGATCCGCCACGCCCTTGAGGCCTATCTCTCGCAAGACTGAGGCTGGCGGCAGCAGGCGCCGCGGCGTGCAGCACGACCGCCGCAAGCTCTCGGAGAATGAGAACCGGGTCTCAGCCGATGTGGAAGGCGGCGAAGGCCGGAGCGGTGGGGCGGTGGTGGGTATGATCGGCGTCCTAGCCTCCGGCGGGCAGGGCAGATGGATCGATTGTGGACGGATGACGACGTGCCGGATCAGGCCGACTACTGGGTCGGCGAGGTCCAGTCGATCAGGCGTTTCACCAGCAGGGACAAGGACACGCGGGCCCCGTACAAGCCGTTGCTGCTGCTGTGGCTCATTGGGCGGATGGCCGAGGGGCTGCCTGCCCGTGTGTCGTTCAGCGAGGCCGAGCTCGACCTGAAGCTGCTGATGCAAAGGTACCGCCTGGGCCGCAGCGTCCGGGTTGGGTTCCCGTTCGTGTACCTGGGCACGAGCCGCGAGTTGTGGAGGGTGCAGGACTCCAACGGCGACGACGTGGCCAAGATGCCGCAGTCGACGAAGGAGAGCCCGGTGTTCCTGCGCAAGGAGGCTGTCGGCGCCCTCGCCCCCGATTTCGAGCGGGCGCTGCACGATCCGCAGGTGCGCTCGGCGGTCGTCAACGCGCTGTTGCACATGGAGTTCCCTGAGACGCTGCACGCGGAGATTCTCGACGATGTCGGACTGGGGCACCTAGTGGTGCCGGCGCCGTCGAAGCGGGACCCCAACTTCAAGAGCACGGTGCTGCTCGCCTATGAGAACCGGTGCTCGTTCTGCGGTTTCAGCGGCAGCCTGCGGGGCACGCCGGTGGGCATCGATGCCGCCCACGTACAGATGCGCTCGCACCGGGGGCCGGACCGCATCGACAACGGCCTAGCGCTGTGCGTGCTGCACCATCGTCTGTTCGACCGCGGCGCCCTCGGATTGGACGACGACCTCCGCATACTCGTGAGCCAGCACATGATCCTGCGGGAAGAAGAGTCTCCCGTGCCGGTCAAGGAACTGGTGGGCGCACCGATTCGACGGCCCCAGCCCGGTTACGACACCCCGGCCGTCTCACACGTGAGATGGCACTACCGCAACCTATTTGTGGGCCCCCACCGTCAGCCCGTCTGCTGAATTCGCTGTCCGCGCCGGTGGTCAAGCGTCCACGACGAGGACCGGCGGTCCCAGTTCGGTCGTGGCCAACGCGCGCCGGCACCGCTAGGTCCTAGCGTTCGGGTCATCCTCAACGGCCCTGTCCCCGCAGGTTCGCGCCCCCAGAAGCGGATGGCCCGCACCATGTTCTTGCCCACCCCGATCTCCACCGGGGCGTCGGGGCGGCTGAAGATCCGAGGGTTGTCGTCGACATGGCTGTACGCCTTGCGGAACCAGCTATAGCGGGGATGGAACGTCTCATGCCGCGCGAACGGGCGCTCCGCCGCCTCCGCCAACCTCATAGGCCAGCCCTCACAGTCCCTTCGGCCACGGCAGCAACGTAGCCCACCGGTGCGACAGGCTGGCTGATCGCTGTCGAGCAGCGGGCTCAGCCCAGAGCCGGGTCAACAGCCGAGGCGGGCCAGGTTGGGGATACATGACACATAATGTAACATCCAATAATGACATCAGATCATTCCGCCTCCGGCGTGCTGATGGACGGCTCCGTGCCGCTCGGCGGGGTGTACGCCAGCCTTGTTCACGTCTGGCACACCGCCTTGGAGTTCACCGTGGAGTTCGCCGTCTCGCTTCCCTCGGGGCTGGACATGCCCGACGCGGTTTGCGTCGCGTGGATGAAGGTTCCGCCGCAGGTGGCGTGGAACCTGGCGAGGCTGCTGTCGGACCACGTCGCAGAATATGAGGAAGAATATGGTAGGTTCACACCAAGACCACCTGATGAGGGGGAACTGTCATGAAGTTCATTCACATCTTGGGTTCCAATCGCTTCGTCTACAAGTGGAATGGATCTCTTGAGCCATTCGTTCCAACCGAGGAAGACCGCGAGAAGCTGCACCGGGTGGCTGAGGCCTACGACGAGGCAGAGCACGAGCGCGTCGTCAGGCTCGCGTTCCCGTCGCCTCGTCCCGAGTCCTGCTAGCCGCCCGCACAACTCCGCGAACTCGGCCTTGGCTGATCAAGCAATCGCGCCGACGCGCCCTATGGCGGTGACGGCGCTGTCGATCTGGTGAGAGTCAGCGTTGGCTCGCTATTGTGGCTCGGGTATTTGGGGCTGCACGGGGAGGGGCTGTGGAATTCGAGGCACAACCGGCACGACTGATCCCCGTGGTGGGGATCGCCCGCAATAGGGAGGCTGAGGCTCGGGCCACGTCTGCGCTGCTTGCGGTGTTGACGATCGTGCGGCCGTTCTCGAAGGCGCTGCTCACGCCGTTGGGGGCCACCCGGGCTGACAGGGCGACGGTCGAGGCCTTCACCGAAGTCGCTTACGACACCCCGGACGGGCGCACGGTGCGACCGGACGGACTCGTGCGGGTGTCGTTCGGCCGCACGAGCAGGTTCGAGGCCCTGGTCGAGGTGAAGACAGGCGACGCCAAGCTCGACGCTGAACAGATCAACGCGTATATCGAGATCGCTCGCCTCAATGACCATGATTGTGTGATCACGATTTCCAACGAGATCGCACCCGCGCCCGGTGTTCATCCGACCGACGGATTGCGGTTGAGGTCGAACTCCAAGGTGCAGGTTCACCACATGTCGTGGACGATGATCCTCGCCGAGGCCGTCAAGGAGCACACGCACCGCGGTGTGGACGACCCGGAGCAGGCATGGATCCTCAACGAGTTGATCCGGTATCTCGAGCATCCGAACTCGGGCGCATTGGCCTTCTCCGACATGGGCGCCAACTGGACGGCGGTGCGAGACAGCGCACGGGAGGGAACCCTCGACCGGAGGGACCGCGCCGTTGTCGAGGTCTGTCAGCGTTGGGACCAGCTTCTGAGGTACGCGGCGCTGAAGCTGGGCGTCGAGATCGGCTCCGAAGTGCAGGAGGTCATACCGAGGGCGCATCGCGACGACGTGCAACAGCGCAACCGGGCCTTCGTCGAGTCTGTCTGCGACGACGGCACCCTCTCGGGGACGCTCCGTGTGCCCGACACGATCGCCGACGTATCCATCAGCGCCGACTTGCGTGCCCGCCTTGTCACGACGAGCGCCGTGTTCGACGCTCCCCGAGACCGCGGTGCGAGGGCTCGCGTCACCTGGCTCACCAGGCAGTTGCGCGAAACCGAGGGGTCGCTGATCATCGAGACGTATGCCCATGGAGCCAGGGCGCCTGTCGTCGCGACGCTGGAACAGCTGCTCCAAGACCCGAAGGCCGGGCTCGGTGAGTCCCGGAAGGACCCTGTCCGGTTCCGTGTGCTGCGACGCTCCGAGATGGGGCATGGCCGGCGCTCCGCCCGCAAGCCCGGATTCATCGACGGGATCCTCGACGCTGTGACGGTCTTCTACGGCGACGTCCTCCAGAACCTCCGAGCCGTCACACCAGCGGCGCCACGCCTCGAACGCCGCCCCGAGACGGAGTCCGAGAACGCAGGGGCCTCAGCGGATCAGCCACCCCCGACGTAGCAGCCGACACTGGTTCCTGTCTGATTCAAGGCTCACCGAGGCGTGCTCCACGGCGGACACGAGCATCCGCCGCCTGCCCTCGGGGGCGCCATCTAGCGCGCCCCGCAGGGCCAGGTTGTTGGCCTCAGTCGCCCCCGATGTGAAGACGACTCCCGATGCTCGCCCTCCCACCAGGGCCGCCACATGCTCGCGGGCGTCGTCTACGGCGGCAGCCTGACGGCGCCCGAAGCGGTGCACCGACGAGGCGTTGCCCACCGAGCCAGCCAGCATCGGCACCATCGCCTCGGCCACCCGCGGGTCGAGAGGGGCTGAGGCGTTGTAGTCGAGGTACACCTCCCTCATGCCGTCTCCGATGCTCTCACTAGCCGATCCACACAGGCGCTATAGGACTCCACAGACCCTCCGCGCCGTGGAACCCGATTGCGGAGCCGACGCTACCCCTCTGCTTGGACCGAGGCGCGGAACGGGGGCCCGCCTCGCCTAACCTTGATGCAGAAGTCATTGGACCAATGGATGGGGCGCAGGAGCCGGCGCGGGCGCTGATCTGGATCGGGCCCTGAACCTTGCCGGGTGCTGGAACCTGGCCGAACTCTGCGTGCAACTGCTTGCCGCGGGCGGCCCGAGATGGTCCGGCATCTGCTGAATCGGGGCGCTTCGGTCACCATCGAGGACGCCAACTTCGGCTCCGATGCGTCCGGCTGGGCCCAGGCATGCGATGACGGCAGAGAGGCGGCGACCTCAACCCGAGCGCTGGTCGGCGCGGCCCGAACGGGCTGAGGCCCTCGCTGGTGAGCGGAGCCGGGCCGCTGGCTGGTGATAGCCGGCTGGTGATCGCCTAGGGCACTGCGTCGCCGCTGGCCACCCTACCCGAACCGTTCAGGGGCCGAGGGAGGTGAAGGGGACGACGGACACGCCGCCGCCGAGATTGAAGCCGAACTGGCCCGCGGTGATCACCACCAACGCGGACGGCGCGCCCATTCGCTTCGTGTCCACCTTGTCTCTAAGACGCCTGAGGGAGTCCGCGGCCTGCTCGACAAGCGCGGCTCCGCCCAGCTTGACCTCGAACGCCACCCAGGAGCGGTCGCGGCCCTCCACGATCGCGTCGGCCTCCAGTCCGGCGTTGTCGTTGTAGTAGGACACGCGGGCCCGATTGGACTGTGCGTAGCCCCGCAGGTCGCGTATGGCCAGCGACTCGAACACCAGCCCGAAGAACTCGATGTCCGATCGCAGCCGGTCTGCGGTGACCGCCAGCGACGCCACCGCCAGGGACGGATCGCAGAAGTAGCGCTTTGGGGTGGATCGGAGTTGCGTGGTGGACCGCGTGTGCGGCAACCAGGCCGGCAGCGGTTCGATTACGAACAGACGGATCAGGGCGTCCACGTAGCGCTTGACCGTCTTGGGACTGACATCGCCGGATCGCCCGCCGGACACGTCAGCGGCGAGGGTCCTGTAGGCGGCGGCGGTGGACTCGTTGCGGCCCAAAGACGCCAGCAGGCGGCGCACGGCTAGCGGGTCGCGCCTCCTGAGACCCTCGTGCGGGAGGTCGGTGCGGCTCACCTCGCCGATGTAGTCGACCAGATGCTCCTGGGCGTCGTCGGCGGAGGCATCGGCCAGCCATGGCCAGCCGCCCCGGCACGCTGCCTCCACCACTCGGGGGATCTCCAGCGGGCTGCCCGTCGCCTGCGGCGACCGGCCGGCGAGCAGAGCGCCGAGGGAGACGCTGCCGTCGGACTCGCCGGTCTCCCAGGAGGTCATCGGACGCATGTGCACGCGCCGCACCCGACCGGCGCCGGTGTGCCGCATGATGTCGTCGGCCGGGGTCGCCGAGCCGGTGAGGATAAACTGGCCGTTGGCGTTCCTGTCGTCACAAGCCCGGCGCAGCGGGTTCCATATGTCTGGCGACAACTGCCACTCATCGATCAGCCGTGGCGGTTCGCCCGCCAGCAGCGCGGCAGGGTCGGTCTGCACGGCGAGCCGCGTGGCGTCGGAACTGTCGAGCAGGACCTCGCTGCGGGCGAAACGGCGACCCGTCCACGTCTTCCCACATGCGCGGGGCCCCTCGATGAGAACGGCTCGGGAGGTCTGCAGGCACTTCTCGACCTGCTGATCGACAAGGCGGGGGCGGTATCCGGCCGGCGTTAGGGCACCGTCACCGGAAACGTGACCTGAGGCATCAGAGGCACGACGGGGGGCTTGTTCGGCTGCTGGCACGGGGTCGTCCTGAGGCGGAGGGTGATGGGATGTCAGAATAGCAGGCCGGAGACCTCTTCTGGCAGAAATATACTTCTGAAGCGGCTCCAATATACGAGCGCAACGACAGGAATATATTGATAGGTTCTTGAGCCGACGCTACCGTCGCGTCTGAGTCGGGGCGCGGAGCTGCCAGGCTCGAGCGGGGTCACCGCTCCTCGCTGGGCTCCTCCGAGGTTTCGGGTGCGGCCGGGGGGACTGGGGCGAGGTAGCCGACGATCAGCAGCAGGACGCCCACCACGATGAACGACACCACCCGGCCCAGCGCGGTCAGGCTGCTGAGATCGACCAGGAACAGCTTGGCCACCACCACCGCCATCCACGACGCGCCCGCCACCCACACGGCGCGGCGGGCCATGCGCACGCCGGCCACCATCCCCGACAGGGCGATCACCGCCCACAGGATCGAAAGCGACGCCTGCAGCTCGGTGGAATCCCACAGCGACTCCAGATCCCACGGCACGTCCAGCCAGTGGCTCACGGTCCGGGCCGTCTCCGTCGTGGCCAGGACCATCCCCAACGCGGCCAGCGCCGGCGCCCCGCGAGCCTCGACGACAGCCTGGAACGGATGGTCCCACTGCGCCTCGGCGAGCTTCCTCCAGGCGAGCAAGGCGGCCAACTGCAGCCCGACGAGGACGCCCAAGGGGTTCAGCACGGGCAGGTACAGCAACGGCCGCGGGTCGCCATCGGAGACAACGGCCGCAACGAGCACCACCACAGCCACCACCACCAGCATCGGGCCGGTGCAGGCCAGCGTGTACGTCCGCCAGTGCGCTCCCAGCGGCCACGCCAGCCGGCGCCCCGCCATCGTCGCGCCCACCAGCGCCATGACCGCGGCGGTCGTCGCAGCCAGCGGCCACACGCCCTCGGCTACTCTGTCGACCTGCCAGTACACCTCGATCGCGACCAGCGCCGCCAGGGTCCAGTACCCGCCGGCGTGCAGCAGTAGCGACAGCCGGGGGAACGAGTCCTCCCGCCGGCGCAGGAACAGGTAGTAGGCGACGAATGCGACGGGCCAGGCTGCCCACCCCCCCAGGTCGACGGGATGGGACTGGTTCAGCAGTGACGCCAGCAGCACCGCCACCAGAGTCGGCAGGATCAGAAGCCCCACAGCTGCGAGCTGCGGCCACCTGAGCCGGCGGGACGCCAGCGACGCAGCCGCGAGAGAACCCACGACGAACACGAGCGACGCCGGCAACTCGTCGCTGGCGGCCAGGTGCTGGATGATCTCCATGAGCCCGCCCGCCAGCCACCAAGCGGTTCCCCAGCCCAGCGCCAGCCAAACGATGGCCCGATCGAGCTCGTCGCGCTGGGGCCTGCGGTTGAGCAGCCATCCCGACACCAAGCCGGCCACCGCGAGCAGGAGCGCGCCCAGGAAGTGCTGGTTGGCGATGGGCGCGGTGTCCGTCGGATAGGGGAGGGAGTCCTCCAGGTGCCCGGCGAAGGAGAACGCAGCCAGCACCTGCAGCAGAGCGCCCCCGCTCAGGGCGAGCAGGCGGCCCCGCCGGCAGCCCAGCCACACCAGCATCAGGCCCTGCACCGCCCAGACCGTCGACGTGAAGTAGCTGTCCAGCGCGAACGGAACCGCGATGGCGCTGAAGGCCACCGCCAGAGCGGCGTAGGACTCCGCCAGCGGCCGGCGGTCGACGCCCAGCCGGCGCATGGCCAACGCCAGCGCTCCCTGGACTGCAGCCAGCCCGGCCGCGGTGATGGCCAAGCCGTATTCGGTGTGACCGATCGCCAACTGCTGAAGACCCAGTCCGATGAACGGAGTGCCGAACACCAGCGGCGCCGTCCAGACCTCGCGCTCGAACGGGATGTCCGGTGCCCGCGACCCATCGAACGCACGCTTGAGGACCGGGGCCTCACGCACGGCGAACAGGGCCGGCATCGCCACGTACATCAGCACGAACAATGCGATGAAGGGCTGCGTGGAGACCCACTCGTCCTGCTCGTAACGGTTCGCCAGCCAGAACGCGGTGAGGCCGAACGTGAAGCCGAATCCCAGAAGGTTGAGCTCGGGCCAGACCTTGAACCAGGCCACCCCCAAGATCGCCGCGTTCAACACCAAGAAGAAGCTGAAGACGAGGACATGGTCCTCGGGCCGCGAGTACGTCAGCACCGGCGCCAGGAACCCGCCGATGATGCCCAGGACGGCCAGCGGTCGCGAGTCCTGAAGCACAGACAGCACTCCCGCGCCGAGGGTGACGACCACCACCGCTGACGCCGCTGGAACGGCCGGCAGGACGTCGTACACGGCGAAGGCGGCATACGTGGTGACGTACAGCACGGCGATTCCGCCGCCCTGGAGGCTGAGGCCGTAGACCGGACGTATCCGGCGCTGGCGCCAGCCGATGGCCAGCAGCACAAGGCCGAACACGGCCGCCGCCACCAGGCGCACCTCGATCGTCAACTCGATGATGCCCCGCCGGTGGACCTCCCTGAGCAGCAGCCCCACACCGACGAGCGAGACCAGCACCCCCACCTTCACAGGCGCGTTCCCGGTCGTCACCCATTGCTTGATCCAGTTGACGAGCCACGAGATCGGATCGGAGGGCTGCTCCCTGCCGGCTGTGCGACCAGGTGCCGGGGGGCTGGAGGCTGCAGGGGCGCGGGTTTGGGGTGCACGAGTCGAGGGATCGGGGGGAGTGGCTCTCGCCGGACTCGGAACGGCTGCTCGCACCTCGGCTCCCGGTTCGGAGGCGACGGGCCTCACAACCGGCGCAATCCCGACGGCAGGTTCCGGCTCCTCGTCGGGCTCCACTGCGGGCTCCGCAACTACGCCCGGCTTTGCCGCCGCGTCGGGCTGTGCAGCCACATCCGGCTGCACCCCAGCCGACGGCGCGGCGCGTCCGAGTCTCGTGAGCCAGGCGTGGGTCTGCTGGGCCCAGACCTTCATCTCGGCGGCCCAGGACTGCATCTCCGCGACTTGGGACTGGGTCTCCTCGACCTTCTTGAGCCGCTTGCGCAGATCGGCTTGCTGGCCCAGCAGCAAGCCGATGGCTCCTCCTGCCAGCAGACCCGGCAGTCCACCGGCCAGGGCGCCCACCACCGCGCCTGCAAGCCCGAGCAATACGGTCAACGCCATCTAGCCTCCGGTCCGGGTCCGCCACCCGTCAACCCGGAACGCCCTGAACCGACGATCGGCATGGCCGCCAGTATTGCAGATTCGTCCAATACGAGCATTTCGGTCAACCCTCGGGTTCGGCCAGGGTCTTGATCTCCAGGAACTCCTCGAAACCGGCGACGCCCATCTCGCGGCCGATGCCCGACTGCTTGTAGCCCCCGAACGGGGCGTCGGGACCGTAGTACACGCCGCCGTTCACGCTCACCGTGCCGGTGCGTATGCGCCTTGCCACGGCCCGGGCCCGCTCGGAATCCGCGCTGGCCACCGCCCCCGACAGACCGAACACCGAGTTGTTGGCGATACGCACCGCCTCGTCATCGCCGCCGTCGTAGGCGATCACCGACAGCACCGGTCCGAACACCTCCTGCTGGGCGATCGTGTCGTCCTCGCCCACAGCGACTAGCACGGTCGGCTCGTAGAAGTAGCCCCTCGGCAGGTGCTCGGGCCGGCGCCCGCCGCGCACCAGCGACGCCCCCTCCGACTGCGCGGCGGCCACCAGGCCCTCCACCTTGGTCCGCTGCCGCTCGCTGATCAGGGGTCCCATCAGGTGCGACTCGTCGGTCGGGTCGCCGTAGGGCATCCCGTCGAGCGTCGCGCCCACCGCGTCCACCACCGTGTCGTGCATGGCGGCCGGCACCACCAGGCGGGTGGTGATGGCGCAGCCCTGACCGGCGTGGGTGCACACCATCGCTGCGGCCATCAGCCCCACCGTGGCCACATCGGCGTCGTCGAGCACCACGTAGGCGCTCTTGCCGCCCAACTCGAGGAACACCCGCTTCACCGTGGCCGACGCCGCGGCCATAACCCGCCGCCCCACCGCGGTCGACCCGGTGAAGCTGATCATGTCCACATCGGGATGGGCAGTCAGCGCCTCGCCCACCGAGGCGCCCGACGACGACAGGACGTTCACCACGCCCGGCGGGATGTCGGTGTGCTCGGCGACCAAGCGTCCCAGCGCCAGCGCCGACCACGGCGTGTCCGGAGCTCCCTTGAGCACCACCGTGCAGCCCGCGGCCAGCGCCGGTGCCAGCTTGGCCAGGTTGATCTGGGTGGGGAAGTTGTAAGGGGTGATGGCGCCCACCACGCCCGCCGCCTCCCGCTCGATCCAGCGCCGGTGCGAGCCGTACACCGACTCGGCCACGCCCAGGTCCTCGGTCCAGTCATACGAGTCGAGCAGGTCCGCGTGCCAGCGCAGCATCTCCACCGGGGCCTCCAGCTGCGGGCCGCCCCGGGTAAGCATGATCGGCGCGCCCGCCTCGGCAACCGTGATCGTGCGCATCTCCTCCAAGTGGCCGGTCAGTGCCTCATGGAGCTGGCGCAGGCAGTGCGAGCGGAAGGCGTGGTCCCGGGACCAGTCCGTCGAGTCGAAGGCCCGCCGAGCCGCGGCCACCGCAGCCTCGGCGTCCACTGGCTGGGCGTCCGCAGCCACGCCGAGCACGTCCTCGGTGGCCGGGTTGATCGTACCGAACACAGCCCCGCCGGCCGCGTCCACCAGCTCGCCGCCTATGAGCATCCTCTCTTCATGCCACATGGCGGTGATCCTCCCGCGTCCCTCCGGACGTCGACCTCGACCCTAGGCCAGCAGCCGGTCTCTCAGATTCGGACGGTGCCCTCCGCTCGCATCATGGGGCCGTTCGCATGCCCGCGGCGACGGCGCCGCGGCTAGTCGCGGGCGGGTTCCTCTACCGGGTCGAGATCGAGCGGGGCGGGAAGCGAGTCGAGGTCGACGAAGAGGCCCGAGGTCGCGCTGTCGCCGGCCAGTGCGTCGGCGGCCAGCAGCACCGCGGCCGCCGAGTAGGTGGTGCACTCCCGGTCGGGATAGCTCACGTTGTCGGGGAAGGCCCGCCCGGTCAGGTAGCTGCCGTCGGGCTCGCGCAGGCGCTGGGCCCACTCGAACAGGGTGAGGGCGGTTGCCCGGTCGCCCGCCGCCAGGTAGGCCATCGCGCACTCGCAGGTCTCCGCGGTGGTCACCCAGTCCTGGTTGCTCACGCAGCGCACACCCTCGCCCTCATGCACGAAGACCTCGCGCCGCAACGCCAGCCGGGCTCGAGCCCCGGATCCGGTCAGCACCCCGGCAAGCACCGGGTAGTACCAGTCCATGGCCCAGCGGTCCTTGGGGGCGAACGCCCCATGGCCGAAGTGGCGGATGGTGTGCACCAGCCGGGCCAGGGCCAACTCCCAGCTGGGCCGCTCCTGGCCCGCGGCATGCGCGATGGCCAGGCCGCAGCGCAGGCTGTGGCTGATCGACGAGGATCCGGTGAGCAGCGCGAACGGCCAGGGGGTGCCGTCGGCGTGGCGGGCCCACAGGATCTCGCCTCGGGGGGTCTGCAGGCCCAGCACGAAGTCGAGGGCGCGCTGGACCACCGGCCACATCCCGGCCAGGAACCCGGTGTCGCCGAAGCGCAGCCAGTGGTGCCACACGCCGGTGGCGACATAGCCGATCGTGTTGGCGTCGAGCTTGTCCTGGTCGACGCCGTCCGCGGTGTAGTACTGGTGCCAGGATCCATCGGGCCGCTGGATGCGGGCCAGCCACTCGTAGGCCGCCTCGGCCTCGGACCGCCGTCCGGCCACTGCCAGAGCCATGGCCGCCTCGACATGGTTCCAGGGATCGGCGACGCCGCCGTCGAAGCGCGGGATCAAGCCGCTCGGCAGTTGACAGGCCGCGATCGTCCCCGCGGTGCGGTCCGCATCGGCCCGCGACAGCAGCCCGTCCACCATCGGAGTCCGGTGCGGGGAACGGGCCGGATCAGGCGGCACGGGCCGGCTCCATGCGTGCGGTCGCCGGGGCCGAGGCCAGCACCCGCTCCGGCTTGTCGGCGTACACGACAAGGCTCTTTCCCAGCACCGGGTTGAGCAGCCGCTCCGTGGCGGCGGTGATGAGCGGCCGCTTCACGATGTCCCATTCGAGCACCCGGTGGTAGGCGCCGACCAGCCGGTTCTCACCGATCTCCCGGTTCGGCCCCACCGCGCACCGCAGCCACCAGTAGGGCGTGTGAAGGGCGTGAGCCCGGTGCCAGCGGCCCGGTTGCAGCCCCGCAGCCGCGAGCTTGCGCCGCACGTCGGGCAGACGGTAGATGCGCACATGGCCGCCCGGCACCGCGGGCGCGTGATAGTCGCTCGACAGCTTCCAGCACACGGTCTCCGACAGCCACGCCGGGATGGTCACCGCCAACCGGCCCCCCGGGCGCAGGACCCGGGCCAGCTCGGCGAAGGCCGACTCGTCGTCACCGATGTGCTCCAGCACCTCCGAAGCGATCACCTTGTCGAACGAGTCGTCGTCGAAAGGCAGCCCCACCGCGTCTGCCTGCACCGGCGCGGCCATCACCGACTCATCGACCTCCTGTTCGGCCACGAGCAGGCGGGCCAGGTCGCGGACCTGCTCCACCTCGGGGCGGCTCAGGTCGCACGCCACCACCTCCGCCCCCCGCTTCAGAGCCTCGTAGGAATGTCGCCCGAAACCGCAGCCCAAGTCCAGCAGGCGCTCACCGGCGCTCAGGTCGAGACGGCTGTAGTCGACGGTGAGCATCAGCCAGCAGCCGTCCCGGCTCCGACCGCGACCGCGCCGTGGGGCGCCGCGGGCAGTGACGCCTCGGATCGGGCAGCCTCCCCCAGCACCGCTCGGTACTGTTCGACGGTCCGCTCCGCGGTGTGACGCCATGACCACTGGTCGACGACGCGGCGGCGCCCGGCCTGCCCCACGCGGGCGCGGGCCTCAGGATCGTCGAGTGCGTCCCGCAGCACCGAGGCCAGGGCCTCAGCGTCGCCGGGCTCGGTCAGGAAGCACGTCTCGCCGTGCTTGCCGGCCACCTCGGGCAGCGCTCCGCCCGTGGTGGCCACCAGCGGCACCCCGCACGACATGGCCTCGATGGCCGGCAGCGAGAAGCCCTCGTACAGCGAGGGCACCACGGCCAGCTCAGCCTCGGCGTACAGCTCCACGATGCGGCGGTCCGACACTCCCGACACGAAGGTGATCGCGTCGGCGAGCCCCAGCTCCGAGATAACTCGGCTGGCGGCGGAGTCCGCTTTGGCCTTGCCGATGATCGTCAGCTCCACATGGCGCTCGGTGCGCAGCTTGGCCACCGCCTCCAGCAGGAAGCTGAGTCCCTTCATGGTGACGTCGGCGCTGGCCGTGGTGATCAGCCGCCCCGTCACTCGGGCGATCTCCGGAACGGGCGAGAACAACTCGGGGTCGACCCCCACCGGCACCACGTGTATGCGCTCGGGCGGCACCCGGTGGTCGCTGGCTATGTCGCGCTTGGACGACTCCGACACGGTCAGAACCCTCGGCAGCCGCTGGGCCACCTGGGTCTGCATCTTCGTGAACGCATACCAGCGACGCTTGCCGAACTGCTCCCGCAGGGTGCGGGAATGGGCGAGTTCCAGGCGGCGGTCCACGGTGATCGGGTGATGGATGGTCTCCAGCAGCGGCCAGCCCTGGCGCAGCAGAGCCAAGATTCCCCAGCCCAGGGTCTGGTTGTCGTGCACCAGGTCGAAGCAGGCCCTCCTGGTGCGCAGATGCCGCCACGCCCGCAGGCTGAAGGCCATCGGCTCGCTGAAGTTGCCGGTGACGAAAGAGACGTGCTCGGCAAGGTCGATCCAGTCCTTCAGCTCCCAGGCTCTGGGCTTGCGCATGGCATGGGGCGGGGCCCAGATGTCGAGACCGCCGAGCTTCACGATCGGCACTCGTTCGTCGAGCTCGGGATACGGGGGGCCGCCCAGCACAGTGACGCTGTGGCCCAGGTCGGTGAGCGCGGCGGACAGGCGGCTCACGTACACGCCCTGCCCACCGACGTGAGGCTTGCCCCGGTACGCCAGCATGGCCACGCGTAGAGGTGCATGGTGGTCCGCAACGGCGGGCATGGCGCTAGAACTTTCTCCTTGGCCTGGATCTGGTCAACACACGGCCGAGGCCGAGCGCCAGCGAGAGCGTCAGCCCCGCGGCCAGAGCCACAGGCCACACCCCCAACCGGACCGCGAGCGTATCGCCATGGCGCAGCTCAATGGTCGTCTGGATCACGCTGCTCTCGGAGATCCCGGTCCGCTCGATCACCTCGCCTTCTGGGGTGATCACTGTGGAGAAGCCGGTGGGCGCGGCCTGGACCACCCACCGGTCGGTCTCGATGGCTCTCAGGCGGCTGGACGCGATCTGTTGGGTCTGGACGACCGTCAGCCAGTAGCTGGAGCCGTTGGTGGGATTCAGCAGCACCCGGCCGCCGCCGCCCACCGCGCTGCGGGCCCGATGGTCGAAGAAGATCTCCCAGGAGATAGCTACGCCCAGCGGTCCCAGCGGCGTGTCGAGGACGGCGGGCTCGTCGGACGGTCCGGGCCGCACGTCCCGGGCAGGCAGCTCGTCGCTGAAGCGCTCCACGCTCGAGCGCAGCGGGACGTACTCTCCGAAGGGCACGAGCTGGACCTTGTCGTAGGTGTCGACCGGGACCCCGGACGAGTCGTAGGCCGCGGCGTAGTTGCGGTTGGCCTCGCGGTCGGCGGTGCGCTCGAAGAAGCCGGCGACGAGCACGGTGTCCAGCTCGCGGGCCAGATCCGACAGTGCGGCTCGGGCCTCGCTGTCGGCGAGCAGCGGCTGGTCGCAGCGCGCCGGCGTGATGGCAGTGTCCGGGCTGGGATGGACCACGTCCTCGGGCCAGACCACCAGATCCACGGGAGCCGACACCAGCTGTCGCGTGGTGTTCACGTGGCGCTCGAACACGGCACGCTGCTCGCAGACGTCGGCTCGGGTGTTCTGCGGCCCGCCGCCCTGCACCGCGGCCACGGTGATGAGGGCGTCGTCGTTGCGGGTGCCGTCGACGTCCACCGGCTGGGAGCCGGGAGCGACCATGGCGCCGAGTCCCGCCACCACCAGCACGGCTGCGCCTACCGCCGCCGGTCGAATGCGTCCGGCCAGGATCGCGGCCAGTGTCACCCCGCCCACGGCAGTGAGCGCGGTCAGCAGCAGCGGGCCGCCGATCCGGACCACCGATCCCAGCGGGCTGGACACCTGGGCCATGGCCATCGTCGCCAGCGGCACCCCGCCGAAGGGCCAGGTCCACCTCAGCAACTCGGCCAGGGCGAACGCCGCGGGAAAGGCCGCCCGGCGCCGGTGGTCGGGCGGCACGAGCGCGCCGGCCGCCGCGTGCATGGCCGCGAAACTGGCCACCGCCAAGGGCCAGCCGACCAGCGTCAAGTCCACCATCCAGACCGTCGCCGGACCCAGCCAGCTGACGCTCACCAGAGCCGACAGCCCGGCCCGGCGCCAGTGGCCGGCCTCGGTCAGCAACTCGACCCACAGAGCCATTCCAACCAAGCCCAGCGGCCAGAAACCCCACGGAGGGAGCGAGGCGGCCAGCAGCAGTCCCGCCGCGATGCCGCGGACCCAGGGCTTGCCCAGCCTCAGCAGCGACGCGCTGTCGCGGCCCGCCGCCCGGCTTTGCTTCGCCTGCGCCGCCACCGTGCTCAACCCCTCGTCAGTCCCGGCAGTCGCTTAACGGTCACTCAGCAGTCACTCATGGTTCGTTGCCTCCGGCCCCGAGCTCGTTGAGTTCGTTGCTTAGTTCGTTGAGCCCGGTGCCGAGTTCGTCGCTGAGTTCGTTGAGCTCGTCGGTGAGCCGGTTGATTTCGTTGCTGAGTTTGCCCACCTCGATCCCGCGCTCATAGCCGAGCCCGAGGGGCAGGAGCCGGTGGACGCCGGCGACGGGGCCCACACCGCGGATCTGCACGGTCACGTCGCCGATGCATGTCACCCAGTCGGGCATGTCGAGCTCGGTGGTGACGGTGTACATCTCGCCGGGAGGGGCGGCCGCGCACAGCTTGGCGGCCAGGTTGACCGGCTCGCCGACGTAGTCGTCCCCCTCGAACAGCAGCGCCTCGCCGGTGGCCGCGCCGACCCGGACCTGTATGCCGCGGCCGGCGAAGTGGTGGATGAGGTGGGCGCCCAGCGACAGCGCGGCGGCCGCGTTGGTGGACACCAGCATCGCCCCGTCGCCCAGCCATTTGGCGACCCGCACGCCTCGCTTGGCGGCCACGCTGCGAGTGATCCTGCGGAAGTCTCCGAGCATGACCACCGCCTCGTGGGGTCCATGGGAGCGGGTGTACGCCGTGAAGCCGCAGAGGTCGGCGAAGCAGAACGTGCGACTCACGCTCAGGTGGCTGTCTCCCTCGGGCATCTCGTCGGGATGGACAGTGACGAGCGGCGGGCTGGCTTCGGCCCACTCTCGGGCCGGCCCGGTGTCGGGGGCGACGAGCGGGGCCAGCACCGGCTCGGACTGTCCCACCTCGGCGCTGGCGACTGGCTCGGACTGTCCCACCTCGGCGCTGGCGACTGGCTCGGACTGTCCCGAGTCGGCGCTGGCGACTGGCTCGGCGCGGCGGGCCGGCAGGGCTTCACGGCGGGCCGGTTCGGCGGGCTCGGCTTCGCGGGGGGCGGGGTTCGGGTTCACGAACGGTTCGTCTAGCACAGCACGGCCCTCGCCACGGTCGTTGCCGCGGCCTGCGCGCCCCGGACGCAGGCTGGCAGACCCAAGCCCCGGAAGGCGGCGCCGGCGGCCACCAGTCCGGGGGTCTCGCTCGCCAGGCACGCTTCCACCGCGGCGATGCGCCCAAGGTGGCCGGGCCGGTACTGCGGCAGGGACCGGCGCCACGGCGTGACCCGGGCCTCAAGACGGTTCCGGGCTGCGTCCCTGCTCCAGACCACTCCGGTCTCGGCGAGTTCGCTCGCCAGCACCGACACCAACTCGGCGGAGTCGAGATCCAGCCATCGCCGGTCGTCGGTGCGCCCGGCCGACACACGCAGAACAGCCAGGCCGTCGCGGCGGTAGTGGCGCCACTTCGAGGACGCCCACGAGCAGGCGGTGGTCAGCAGCCCCTGGCTGCGGGGCACCAGGAAGCCGCTGCCGTCGAGAGCGCGCGCCAGGTGTTCGTATTGCGCCACGAATGCGGCCAGCACGACGTCGGAGTACTCGATCTCGCCGAGGATCTGGGCTGCATCTCCAGCGAGGGGCTCCAGCAGGCGGGCTGATTCCCAGGCTGGGCAGGCCAGGATCACCCCGTCGGCGTCGACGGGGCCGCCGGAGGTGGCGACTGTCCATCGGGGGCCGGCACCGCGGCCCGGCGCCTGCCGCACCGTCTGAGCGGGGGTGGAGAGACTCACGGCGTCGCCCAACTCCGTGACGAGGGCGGCGACGATGCGGCTGATGCCGCCGCGCACGCTCTGGAACACCGGCGCCTCAGCGGTTCCCTCGTGGTCGCGGCCCTGCCGGGCGGCCATCTCCTGCAGGACAGAGCCGAGTGGGCCTCCCCGGCGGGCCGCCTCGTACAGGGGCCCGGCACAAGCCTCGATGCTCATCCGGTCGGCCGACCCGGCGCTGATGCCGCCGAGGAGGGGGTCGACGAGCCTCTCGAACACCTCGTTGCCGACGCGGGGGCGCAGCACCTCGCCCACCGAAGCATCGCCGACGAGAGGGGCGGCGTCGTGGGCCAGGCCGCGACGAAGCTCGTCCGCGCCGTGATCGGAGACGATGCCGGTACCCGCCACTGCGTCGGCCGTCCACGGTACGCCGAGCACAGCGCGGGCCGGAAGAGGCTGCAGTCGGCCGTCCACCCACACGTAGGCCCCGCTGGTGGCGGGCTCGACCAGATCGGCGCCGAGCCCGATGCGACGGCACAGCTCGGCTGCGGCGGGGTCGCGGGCCACGAAACCGTCGGGCCCCGAGTCCACGGTCAGGCATCCAATCTGCGAGCTGTCGATCTTGCCGCCGGGCCGGTCGCTCGCCTCCAGCACGACCGCTTCGATCCCCGCGCACTGAAGCTTGTACGCCGCGGCCAGTCCGGTGATCCCCGCGCCGATGACGGTCACCCGACCTCTCCGCGGCACGTTCGACGAGGCGCCCGGCTGTGCCGTCGGCGAGGCTCGCAACTGCACCTTCGGGCTGGTCACCCGGATCGCCCGGTCACCGCTGCGCCTCCTTAGGCGGGTGCCACCGCGGCGACTGCGCCGTCGGGCCGGTCACTCGGACCTCACATGGCCCTCGTCGTGCACCACCTGCACTACGCGGGCCAGCACATCGGGATCGCTGCCGGGCAGGACTCCGTGACCGAGGTTGAAGATGAAGCCGGGATGCCCGCCGTTGGCCGCCAGCACGGCACGGGCCGCGTCGCAGGCGGCCGATTGGCCGGCCAGCACCACGGCGGGATCCAGGTTCCCCTGCAGTGCCCGGCTCGGCCCCACCCGGCGCCGGGCCGCGTCGATGGGCACGCGGAAGTCTACGCCCACCACCTCCGCGCCGCAGTCGCCCATCTGGTCGAGCAGCTCGCCGGTGCCGACCCCGAAATGGATCCGCGGCACTCCGGTCTGGCCCACCTCTTCCAGCACCCGGGTCGAGTGCGGGACGACGCCGCGCCGGTACTGGTCCGGAGACAGCGCCCCCGCCCAGCTGTCGAACAGCTGCACCGCGGCCGCCCCCGCCTCCACCTGGGCCAGCAGCGACGCGATGGCGAGGTCGGCGAGGCGGTCCAGGAGTTCGTGCCACAGTGCCTCGTCGCCGACCATCAACGCCTTGGTCCGCTCATGGTGGCGGGACGGGCCTCCTTCCACGAGATACGACGCCACCGTGAACGGGGCCCCCGCGAACCCGATGAGAGGAACCTCCAGCACTTCGACGACGCGGCGGACTGTCTCGATCACGTACGGCGTGTCGTGGCTGGCATCGAGCGGGCGCAGGCGGTCGAGGTCGCGGCGGGTCGTGAACGGGTGCTCCACGACCGGCCCGGTGCCCGGCACGATGTCCACGCCGAAGCCAACGGCGTGGGCGGGCACCACGATGTCGCTGAACAGGATGGCCGCATCCACGCCGTAGCGACGCACCGGCTGCAGGGTGATCTCCGCGGCCCGGTCGGGATCGGCGATGGCGTCGAGTATCGAACCCTCGCCGCGCACAGCCCGGTACTCGGGAAGGGACCGGCCAGCCTGGCGCATGAACCAAACCGGCACCCGCTCATGCGGCTCGCGGCGACACGCCCGCACGAAGTCGCTGTCGGCGAATCGGCCCCTGCTCATCGTGTCAAGCCAGTGGTGGGAGGTCAGGGGTCGATCAGCCTGCCGCTTGCCGCAGCAGACTGGCGAAGCGCTGGCCGTCGCGGTCCGCAAGGAGGCGGCGGACGGTCTGATCCGCCACCGCGGCCACCTCGGACCGCCAGATCGCCCCGAGGTCGCTGCGGTCGGCGTCCTCGCCGGCATGGCCGGTGCCGCCGACGTCCTCGCCAGCGTGACCAGTGCGGTCGACGTCTGCGTCGTTGCCGGTGTCCACCAGCTCCACCCCGTCGGGATCGGGGCCCACCACCAGCACGGCGATGCCTCTGCGGCGCAAGCCGTCCACTTCCTCGCGCAGCTTGTCGTCAACCCATTGCCGCCGGGCCGCCCGCAAGGCCCGTCCGTCAGACCACGCCAACTCCAGTGCCTCCGACCACCAGGCCCGGTCTGGTGCCGCCTCCCGCGGTTCGCCCAGCCCAACGCCGACCCGGGTCTTGGTCCAGGCCTCCGACAGGGAGCCGCGGACCGTCGACCATCCCGCCGCGCCGCTCATCGGTGACGACACGATGACCAAGTCGAAGGCGGGTGGCCCCATCAGATCGGCGTTGGTGTAGGAGTGCACGCCGCCGTCGATGTATCGCCTTCCGTCCACGGCGACCGGCTCGAACAGCACCGGCACCGCGCAGCTGGCCCGCACCGCCTCCGCCGCGGCGGCCTGCAGGTCGTCGCGTCCGAACACCACCCGGTCGCCGTCGGAGAGCCGGACAGCCGTGACCCAGAAGCGGGCCGCGGGCCACGGCTCGGGATGCAGCTCTGCCATGCGCTGCTGGAGGGCCTCAGTGGTGCGGGTGCCTCGCGGCAGCAGCCCCACTGCGGCATGCAGGGGCCGGGCCTGCCAAGGGGGCCACAGAGCCCTGGCAGTCAGCGTCGGCGACTGTGGTCCCTGCTCGCTCCAGTCGCGTTCGCTGTGCCCCTCGCTGTAGGGGGTGACCACCCGGTCGATGATGGCTTGTCCCTCGTCGCTGACGGGCTCGCCGCGCCGATGGGCGTAGAGGTCCGCAGCTGGGATCCCGGCCCGCAGGCAGAGTCCCGTGATGGCTCCGGCCGAGGTGCCCAGAATCAGCTCCGCGCTCCGAGCGTCCCAGCCTGTGACCTCGTGCAGGGCCCGGACCACACCCGCGTGCCAAGCCTCGGCGGCCGCGCCCCCCGCGCTCAGGACCAGCCCCACCGAGACCTGACCGCCGGAGCTGTGTTGGCCGCGGCCCGGATCGTCTGCTTCTTCGACGACATCGGCGTCGGTGAGTTCGTCGAGTTGCGTCGGCTCGCTTGAGTCCATGCAGCCCACGATACGGGCGATAGAATCAACAGTTCCCCCGAATGCCGGATCCGCCCCTGAGCGGCCCGCCGTCTCGCCGCGGATCTGGCAGCCAGACCCCGCTCGCGGTTCAGTCTTGACCAGTCGCCATCCCGACCTAGAAGCCGAACAGGCCTACTTCGATCTGGCCCACGCCTGCCTGGACACGGCACGAGAGCGGGCCACCATGGCCACGTCGGTGTTCCGCACGGGCCGGGGCGGCACCACCCAGGCCAGATTCGAGCGCGAGGTCATGCTCGAAGCCGCTCTCGCCCGACTGACCAAGCTCAATATCGGGGACCGGTCGCTGGTGTTCGGCCGCATCGATCCGGCGGGAACCGGGGAACGCTTCTACATCGGGCGCGCGGGCCTGTGGGACGCCGACCATGACCCGATACTGGTGGACTGGCGGGCACCGGTCGCCGAGCCCTTCTACCGCGCCACCGGCCCCGAGCCGCTCAGCCTGGAGCGCCGGCGGCACTTCGCATCCCGGGGCAGCACGCTGCTGGGCATCGAGGACGAGTTCTTCGGCGTCAAGGCCGCCATCGGCCTCGACATCGCCGATCGCGACTTCGACGGCGGCACCGGGCCGCCCGATGACGGACACCTCGACGGACACCTCGACGGCCCATCTGCCTCGGGCGCCCTGATCGCCTCGCTGGAGGCGGCCCGCACCGGCCGCCTCAGCGACATCGTGGCCACCATCCAGGGCGAGCAGGACCGGGTCATCCGCTCGGAGCTGCCGGGCGTGCTCGTGGTGCAGGGCGGCCCCGGCACCGGAAAGACCGTGGTGGCACTCCATCGGGCCGCCTACCTGCTGTACACGCACCGGTTCCCCCTCGAGAGCCAGGGAGTGCTGGTGGTCGGCCCGAACCGGCTCTTCCTCGCCTACATCGAGCAGGTGCTGCCCTCGCTGGGGGAGGCCGGCGTGGAGCAGGCCGTGCTCGCGGACCTGCTCAGCCCGGCGGTCCGGGTCGCGGGCCTCGATGACGAGGCCGTCGGCCGCATCAAGGGCGATCCTCGCATGGCCGGCGTGCTGCGTCGAGCGGTGCGCGACCGCCGCCGTCCGTTGCGAAGCGATCTGGTTGTCGGCTACGAGCTGCAGCGGCTGCGCCTCACTGTGGAGCAGTCGGCCGAGATCGTTGCCGACGCGGCCCGGCGGGTCCGCAAGCACAACGCCGGACGCAGGCTGGTGGAGGAGGCGTTCTACGGGGCGCTGGCCCGCAGCGCGCGCCAAGACGCCGACCCGGCCGAAGTCCGTGAGAGCCTCTCGGATCGGATCGAGGTGCGAGAGGCGCTGGAGTGGATGTGGCCCGTGCTCACACCGGCCCACCTGGTGAACGATCTGTACGGGTCGAAGGCGTTGTTGCGCTCCGCCGCCGCCGGCCGGCTCAGCGACGACGAGATAGAGCGGCTGCACCGGCCCCGGGCGGGGCATGCCTCAGAGGTGACGTGGTCGTCCGACGACGTGCCGGTGCTGGACGAGGCCCGGGCACTGCTTGGGTACCGGGCCGGCCACCGGGAGGAGGACGCGGTCTTGACTTACGGCCACATAGTGGTGGACGAGGCCCAGGACCTGTCGCCCATGGAGCTTCGCATGATCGCCCGCCGCAGCCTCAACGGCTCGATGACCGTGGTGGGCGACATCGCGCAGGCCACCGGATCCTGGGCCCACAATGACTGGGAGTCGGTGCTGGAGGGCCTGCCCGACCGGCGCCTGCCCCGTCGCGTGGAGCTCACTCTCGGCTACCGGATCCCGGCCCCCGCCATGG
This sequence comes from Candidatus Aldehydirespirator sp., assembly GCA_965219165.1. Classification (GTDB taxonomy): domain Bacteria; phylum Actinomycetota; class Acidimicrobiia; order Acidimicrobiales; family Aldehydirespiratoraceae; genus Aldehydirespirator. The sequence goes on from CBDCMW010000002.1 coordinate 1,219,716, forward strand.
CCCTTGCGAACCGGGTGCTTCCCTACGCCGCGCCCGGGGCGCTTCCTCCCGAGACGGTGCGGACCGTCGGCGACGAGCCGCGCATCGTGGCGTGCGGGACGGCGGCTGCGAGAAGTGGCCGCGCCGGAGCGGGCCGCGACCTCTCGACGCTGGGCGAGACGCTGGCCGAGGTGATCGAGCAGGAGCGGGGCGAGGTCGGCGAGGGCAACGTGGCCGTGATTGTTCCCGACTCGCTCCACGAGCCGCTCCGGGTGGATCTGATGGCCCGTTCTGTGGTCTTCGGCGGTCCCGGTCGCGCCGGCCTCGAGCAGCAGGTGACGCTGGTGCCGGTGCGCTTGGTGAAGGGACTGGAGGTCGATGCTGCGGTCGTGGTCGAGCCGGCGCGCATAGTGGCCGAGGAGTGCCAGGGGGTGCGCTCGCTGTACGTGGCTCTCACCCGCGCCACCCGGCGCGTGACCGTGGTGCACGCCGAGCCGCTGCCCGAGGTGCTGGCCGAGCCGTACGCGGCGGCCTGGAGCCGACCGGTTTCTGTGAGCAGATATGCCGACTGAGGCGGCTTCGTTGCTCAAATTTGCGTTGCGACCGGAGTAAGGCAAGCCGGAGCTGTAGTAGTGAGGATTCCAGCCTTGACAAGGTGAAGGAAGGTACCGATAAGATATAAGGCATGCTTGATAGCGCTGGAGCGCCGGTTGCCTTGGCGAACCCCGCTTCCGCCTCCGCGGCGCCGGTGGCTGCCACGGTTCGCCGAGGCCGAGGGATCCTGGTGGATGCGGTCGGCGTCGCCCTCGGCGGTTCGCCGGTCCTGCGCAGCGCTTCGATCTCCGCGGAACCGGGCCGGACGCTGGCGATTCTCGGTCCGAGCGGATGCGGCAAGACCACCCTGCTGAGGGTTCTGGCGGGGCTGCAGCGGCTGGACGCCGGCCGTGTGGTGCTCGGCGGCACGCTGATGTCGGGCCCCGGCGTTCACGTGGCTGCGGACAAGCGCGGCGTCGGCATGGTGTTCCAGGACTGGTCGCTGTTCCCGCACCTCACCGTGGCCGCCAACGTGGCCTTCGGCCTGCCCCGCTCGGAGCGGCCCCGCAGCCGGGTCCTGCCCCGGCCGGCGTCGGCCCGGGTGCGCGATCTCTTGGACTTGGTGGGGATTTCAGAGCTGGGCGACAGGCTGCCCGGCTCGCTGTCGGGCGGTCAGCAGCAGCGGGTGGCCCTGGCCCGGGCGCTGGCGCCGCAGCCGTCGATGCTGCTGCTCGACGAGCCCTTCTCGAGTCTCGACACCACCTTGAGGGTGGAGGTGCGGGCCGAGGTGGCCGCGCTGCTGCGGGACCTGGCGGTCACCTGCGTGTTCGTGACCCACGATCAGGACGAGGCCTTCGTGCTCGGCGACGAGGTGGCCGTGATGCGCGACGGTGCCGTCATCCAGCAGGCTGCGCCCGCAGTGCTCTACGAGCGGCCTGCTGACCGCTGGCTGGCCGGCTTCGTGGGCGAGGCCGACACCGTGCCCGGCCGGGCCGAGGGCGACGTCGCCCACACGGCCCTCGGTCCGATGCGGCTGCGGTCACCTGCGGTGGGCGCAGTGGACGTGCTGGTCAGGCCCGAGGAGCTGGCCCTGACCTGGGGAACCTCGGGCACCGTCGACCACATCGAGTTCTTCGGCCACGACACCCTGTACTACATCCGGGGCGCCGACGGCGACGTGCTGCGCTGCCGGACCACCGGCGCGCCCCGCTTCGGCATCGGCGCCACCGTCGACCTTTGTCACAGCGGAGTCAGCACTGTGGCCTTCTCCCGCGCCTACTAGCCGGAGACCTCCCCGCTCACCTCGGTTACCAGGTCGGCCAGCATCCGGCGCATCTCCAGGGTGATGCGGTCGGCCTTGGAGTGGTATTCCAGTGTCGGGGCCAGGGGCACCGCCTTGGTCTGGATGCGCTGAAGGAGTTCGCTGTCCTCGGCGGCCACCGCCTCCTGGAAGGCCACCGCCTCGGCGATGGCGCCCGGCTCGTCGGGTATGTCGTTGCGGTAGTCGGTGCAGTAGAGCCGGGTGGTGGCCGCGTCCACGGGCTGGTGGCAGAAGCTGATCGTCAGCACCGCGCCCTCCTCGGGGTAGCCGATGCGCAGGTACACGTGGTGGGGGGCGGTGAAGACGAACAGCAGCTCCCGCTCCACCACCTTGTAGTCGGAGTCGGGGTCCATCGAGTCGGCCAGGGCCTTGGTGAAGTGGCGGTGGCTGGCGGTGAAGCGCCAGCCGTCGCGCTCCAGGGCGTAGTCCCGCACCAGCTTGTCGTCCTCGTCGCCGAAGGTGCCCAGGTGCACGAACGGCAGATGGCCCAGGTCCAGGAAGTTGTCGGCCATCTGGGCCGCCCCGGCGTTCCAGTCCGACGGCGGCAGGGGGCAGTTCACGAAGCCGGGGTCGTCGTGCTCGGGAACCTCCGGTAGCGGCGCGATCGGGTCCTCCGGCGCCAGCCAGACCAGGTCCAGCGACTCCGCCACCCCCGCCGCCGCGGTGGCGCAGGCCCGGGCCGGAATGGGCAGGTCCGGGTCGACTGCCGGTATCTCCACGCATGTGCCGTCGGCGGCGAACCGCAAGCCGTGGTAGGCGCACCGCAGCGTGTCGCCCACGATGGTTCCCGCACTGAGTGGCGAGTAGCGGTGCGGGCAGGGATCCCGCAGCGCGGCCAGCTCGCCTCCCAACCGCACCAGGCACCAGCGCTCGCCCAGCAGGTCCACCGCCACTGGCTGGTCGTCGCCGATGTCCGCGCTGCGGGCCACGGGGTGCCAGCAGCGCCGCAGGGCCGGATGCTCGTTGTCGATCCAGGGCTTGTTCATCGTCCCTCCCCCTGCTTGTTCTCGATCCTGGTGGTGTTCATTCGTCGTCGCGTCGTCAGTCTCGAACTTCCCGGAGTTGACCACTGCATGTGTGGCAAAGTCGGGGGAAGTTCATCTGTCGGCCGTCCCGAACGCTGGCGTGATCTCGGCCAGCCGCTCCACCGGGGCCGGCTGGTCCATGGCGTGGTCGTGGACCTCGGTGAGCACGTCCGCGTAGCGGTCGTAGAAGGCCTGGCGCTCGGGCAGGCCTTCGTGGATGCGCATCTGCAGATCGCGGGAGCGCTCGGCCATGGCGGCGTCGTCCACCCGGGCCGATCTCCCCTCTGACACAACCACCTCGCCATCGACGATCACGGTGTGCACCGACTCGCCGTGCTCGGCCAGCACCAGGCTGGCCACCAGGCCCTCGGCGTGGACCGGCACATGGCGCTCGGTGCTCAGCAGCACAATGTCGGCCGCGCTCGTTGGCTTCAGCGATCCCAGCGGCTGGCCCAGCGCGGCGGCCCCGCCCTGCAGGCACATCCTCCAGATGGCGTGCGGCTGCGGCCAGCGCAGGTGCGACCCGTGCAGGGTCTGGATGAGGGAGGCGAACTTCATGGCCTCGAACATGTTCTGGTTGTCGTTGGAGGCCGCGCCGTCCGCGCCCAGCGCCACGCTCACCCCGCCCTCCAGCAGGTCGGCCACGGGCAGGATCCCCGACCCGCACCGCAGGTTCGACACCGGGTTGTGCACGATGGTCGCGCCGCAGCGCCTGACCGCCGAGAACTCGTCGGGGTCCATCCACACGCAGTGGGCGAGGCTCGACCCCGGATACAGCAGCCCGAGGTCCTCTAGATAGGACACGCTGGAGCGCCCGTAGCGCTCGAGGTTGGCGGCGATCTGGGTCCTGGTCTCCAGCACATGGGTGTGGAACCCCGCGCCGCGCTCGGTGGCCAGCCGGGCCAGCCCGTCCATCAGCTTGTGGCTGCATCGCTGCGGAGCCGAAGGCCCCACCATCGGCACCAAGCGCGAGTGGGCGCCCTGCCAGCGGTCGAAGAACCCGGTCATGGACTCCAGCAGCCCCTCGGCGTCGAACGGATCGCCCAGCGGCTCGGGCTTCGGCTGAGACGCCCCCTCGAACGACATGGTGTCGAAGATGTCGAGGTCCCCGATCATGGGGGCCAGCCCGGCCCGCATCCCGGCATCGGCGTAGGCGCTCATGATGGCCTCCGAGTGGTCCTCGAAGTCCCACGGCGGCACCCAGCCGTGGTCGAGCACCGCGGTGCAGCCCGACTCGAGCATCTCCAGCGCCCCCGCCATGGCCAGGGTGTAGCGGTCGTCGGCGGTGATGGAGATGTTGCCGAACACCACCCACATGAGCCACAGGTCGAGCGGCAGGTTGGGGGCCACGCCCCGGTCCAGGTTCTGGCCCGAGTGGGTGTGGGCGTTGATCAGTCCCGGCATGGCCACCATTTGATCGGCGTCGATCACGCGGGCCGAGCCGGGGCGCAGTCCCGGGCCGACCTCGATGATCGTGCTTCCCTCGGTCCTGATGTCGGCCGCACGCAGCGGACCGTCGGAATCGAGGATGGTCGCCCCCCTAACCAGAAGCTCCGGAGCGCTCATGGCTGATGGTCCCTCACAAGTAGTTGGCGGTGTCGAGGCTCACGCATCACAGGTAGTTGACGTTGGTGCCGAGCTGCACGTAGCGGCGGGGCGCCATCTCCGCGATCATGCGGGCCCCCAGCGCCTCGGCCTCGTCGAGCAGCGCCTCCTCGTCGATGGTCAGCAGCCGGCCCTCGTGCATCACAAGCTGTCCCGCCACCACCGTCGACTCGGCGTCGGTGCCCACCCCGTAGCGGACCAGGGTGGCCACCGGGTCCGTCGACGGGGTGAGGCGCACGTTGTTGGCGTCGATAACGGTGATGTCGGCGGCCTTGCCCGGCTCCAGCGACCCGATCTCGTCGTCCCACAGCAGCAGCCTGGCCGCGTCGATCGTGCCCATCTCGAAGGCGTCGGCACAGGAGAACCCGTACGGGTCGAACAGCGGCATGGCCGCCTGGTTGTGCATGATGTGCGCGATCCGCATCAGCTTCAGCACGTCGTTGATGATCGTGTCGCACCCCAACCCGACGGTGATGCCCCTGGAGCGCATCAGCGGCACCCGGGTGACGGCCGACATGATGTCGGTGCACACCACCGGGGCGTGGGCCAGCTTGGCCCCGGCCGCAGCCATCAGATCGATCTCGCGGTCGGTGGTGAGCATGGCGTGGATGGCCACCAGCCGTTCGGTCAGGGCGCCGATGGAGGCCAGGTGCTCCAGGGGGCGATGCCCGAACAGCGACACGCTCAGCTCGATCTCCTCGCGGTCGCGGTTGATGTGGGTCATGATGCCAGTGCCCCACTGCCGGGCCAGCTCGTCGGTGGCCAGGTAGCGCTCGTCCGAGCAGGACGGCACGCCCAGGTTGTGGACCCAGGGCCGCAGCCGACCCTGGCCCCGCTCGAACCACTTGGCGAAGAACTCCTCGGTGTAGGCCAGGTCGTCGGCGAGAGCGGCCGGGTCGTCGCGGTACCAGGACCTCTCGGTGATCTGCTCGTAGTTGCCCGCCAGCCGGGACTCGCGGTCCCACATGCCCCGGGCCAGCGCGCAGCGGATCCCGGTCTCCATGACCGTCTCGGCGATGGGCTCCTCGTGGGCGACGGTGCAGGTGGTCTCGGTCATGGTGGTGACGCCGGCCCGCAGCAACTGGGCGAAGGCGACCCGGGCGCTGACCCGCACGTCGTCGGTGCTCTGGATGTCTTCGGCGGGGATGTAGATGCGGTAGATGTTGGGGAAGTCCTCCACCGTGCTCTCGCGGCACAGGGCCTGGGCGATGTGGTTGTGGCAGTCGATCAGCCCCGGGATCACGTAGCGCCTCGCCCCGCCGATGCGGCGGGCGCCCGGGTGGCGGGCCCGCAGCTCCGCCGCGCCTCCCACCTCGGCGATCCGGTCCCCGGCCACGGCCACGGCGCCGTCGGCGATCACCCGCCGGTCGGCGTCCATGGTCACCACCGTTCCCTCGACCAGCAGCGACACCGGATCCGAGGGCGCCTGGTAGCTCATTGCTGCGGCTTGGCTATCTCCGTCCATGGTACTCCTTTGTTCGGTGACGTCTCATTATCCCCGCCGGCAGGATCGGCGGCCGCGTCGAGCGCCTCGATGAAGCGGGCCAGCTCGGTTTCGTCGATCCCGAGCTTGTGCCCCTGCGCCGGGTAGGCGCCGTCGGCAACGTCGGCGCGGTACTCCGCGTACGCCGCCACCCGCTCGGCGTGGAGTCGCTCGAACTCGGCCCGGAAGTCGCGGTACTTCTTCGAGTGCCGCGGGTAGTGGCCGGTGTTCGAGCCGAGGATGTCCATGCTGAACAGGTACTGGGCGTCGCATCGGGCCCCCGACCCCATCGAGATCAGGAACAATGACGACCGCTGCGAGATCTCAGCGGCTACCGCCTCGGGCACGAGCTCCATCTCGGCTGCGAAAGCCCCCGCGTCCTCCAGGGCCCGAGCCTGGCGCCACACCCTCAGGGCGCTGTCGACCGTCTTGCCTGTGGCCCGGAAACCTCCGTACCAGGTCCTGTGGGTGGGGATGAACCCGATGTGGCCCACCACCGGCAGGCCCTCCGCCGCGAGCCGGGCCACGGTGTCGAGTCCGGCCGCGCAGTACACGGCGTCCGCGCCCAGCCGGTACATCTCGAAGCCCGTGCGCAGGTACTCGTCGGTGGTGGCGTGCACCCCGTAGGCCAGCGCCGCGATGATGAACGCGGTGGGGGCGGCCTCCCGCACCTCGCGGCTCATGGTCTCGTCGGGCAGGCACATCATGTCGAGGCCGGCCTCCTCCACCGCCCGGACCTCCTCGATGGACAGGACGAAGATGTCGGTCAGCTGACGCTTTCCCTTGCCGGCGATGAGCTCGGCGACGGTGGGCTTGGCCCGTGTCACGCCCTGAAGACAATCACAAGACTTTGATAGGATCAAACACGGTTCATGCAAGATCCCTTGGACGAAGTAACGCTTCCACGGAGCGGGCTCCGGGTCCGACGCCTGGCGCTGGGGACGGCTCCGTTCGCTTCGATCTTCTGGGGGAACGACGCCGGCACCGCGGTGCAGACCGCGGCCCGGGCCCTCCAACTCGGCGTCCGGTTCTTCGACACCGCCCCCTTCTACGGGTTGGGCGAGGCCGAGCGCCGGCTCGGGCGGGCCCTGGCTGTGGCGCCGAACGGCGAGCGACCGGTCATCGCCACCAAGGCCGGCCGCCTGCTGACTGCGGGACCCGACGGGTCGGTCGACGCCCACTTCGACTTCGGCTACGACGCGGCCCTGCGGTCGTTGGAGTCGAGCCTGGAGCGCCTCGGGGTGGACCGGGTCGACATCGTGCACATCCACGACCCCGACGACTACGTGAACGAGGCGCTGGAGGGCACCTACCCAGCCCTGGTAGGGCTACGGGACCAGGGCGTGATCGGCGCGGTGTCGCTGGGCACCAACTCGGTCGGCACCGCGGCCGCCTTCCTGGAGCGGGCCGACCTCGACTGCATGCTGGTGGCGGGCCGCTACACGCTGCTCGACCGCTCCGCCGCGGACCTGATCGACGCCTGCGCCGACCGGGGGGTCGCCTACCTGGCCGCGGGGGTGTTCAACAGCGGGGTGCTGGCCCGACCCCGGGCCGGATCGTGGTACGACTACGGCCCCGCCTCGGACGCGACGCTCGCGCGGGCGGCCGCCATCGACGCGGCGTGCAAGCGCCACGGCGTGACGCTGCGAGCCGCGGCGGTGAGCTTCCCGCTCACCAACCCCAAGGTCGCCACGGTGGTCGTTGGGATGGCCGCGCCCGCGGAGGTGGACGAGAATCTGACTGCTCTGCGCACCCCGGTGCCCGACGACCTGTGGCTGGAGCTGCAAGGAACGGAGTCTCAGTCATGAGAGCGACAAATATGAGAGGGCGACAGACATGAGAATCGAGAGCGTGCGGGCCGTGCTCGCCGGCTACCGCAAGATCGACCCCGACATGGAGCGCAGCTTCGCGCTGGTGCGCATCGAGACCGAAGACGGAACCGTCGGCTGGGGCGAGTCGTCCACCAACTGGGGGCACTCGTATCCGACGGTGTTCCGGGCTGCGGTGGACGACGTGTGCGCCCGGCACCTTGAGGGCCGCGATCCGCTGGCCATCCGCGACCGGGTGGCGGACCTGCGAGTGGCGCTGGACGGCTACCTGGGCTGGGAGGGTCTGACCAGCCAGACCATCGGCGCGGTGGAGATCGCCCTGTGGGACATCCTCGGCAAGACCCTCGACGCGCCGGTTCACCGGCTGCTGGGCGGCGGCGCATACCCCATACCCCTGTACGGCACCGGCACGACGATGTTCGAGGAGAGCGCCCAGTGGCACGCCCACTACTTCGACCAGTGCATGGACCTGGGATTCGCGGGGGTGAAGGTGCGGCTTGGCCGGACCGTCGACGGCGACACCGAGGCCGTCGCGACCGTGCGGGAGCACATCGGCCCGGACATTTTGATGGGCGTCGACTCCTACTGGTTCCACGACCCCGACTCGGCCATCGAGCTGTGCCGGCGGATCGCCCCCTACGGAATCCACTTCTTCGAGGAGCCGGTGCCCCAGTACCAGATCGAGGGCCTCGAACGGCTCCAGCGCAACTCGCCAATACGGGTGGCGGTGGGGGAGCGGGTGTACTCGCCGCGCATGTACGCCGAGCTGGCCCGGCGCGACGCGGCCCGGGTGTTCGAGCCCGACGCCTCCCTGACCGGCGGGATCCTGAGCTGCCTGGAGATCGTCGACATCGCGGCCCGGTCCTCCATCGAGGTCATCCCCCATGTGGGCGGGCCGACGGTGGTGGGGCTGGCCGCCAACCTGCACTGGGCCACCGCGGCCAGGGTGCGTCTCTGCGAGTACGACATCGACCCGCACCAGCCGATGATCACCGACATAGGCCACAACCCGGGCCTGGCCCTCACCGATCTGCGCGGCGGGCACATCACCGCGCCGAACGGCCCCGGCCTGGGCGTGGACGTGGACGAGGAGAAGCTGGCCGCGCACCCCCACCGGGAGGGCGACACCTACGCCGAGCTGTTCCCCGAGCACGAATCGGGCCGCACCGCGGCCGGTGCCGGGCCGTCGGAGGGGTCCGGCGGCTGACCGGCCAGCACGAGAGTGCTCCGCCAGTAGTCTCGCTCCGATGGCCGCCACCGCTCAGCCCCAGCCCCAACCTCGACGCGACCACGACACCCGCGCCCTGGATGAGCTGGGCCAAGCGATGCGCAGCCGCCGCAACCAACTCGGCCTGACATTGAGCCAGGTCGCAGACCGCGCCGGCCTGTCGGTGCCGTTCCTGAGCCAGGTGGAGACCAGCTTCGCCGCCCCCAGCCTGACCTCGCTGTTCGCCATCGCCAGGGTGCTGGAGACCACCCCCGAGAGGCTGCTGGCCGGCCCGGTGTCGGCCGATGTGGTGGTAACCGGTTGCGACGAGGGCCCGCGCTACGACATCACCGACGCGCCCCAGACCGCGTTCCGCCGCCAGCTCACCGGCCTCGACGAGCCCTTCAGCGCGGCCGAGTACGTGGTCGAGCCCGGCTCGCAGCTGGGCGGGTTCTTCGCCTCGGAGGGCCGCGAGATGATCCACGTCACCTGCGGGATGCTGGCGGTGGACCTCGACGACGGCGACGGCCACATCGTCACCCACCGGCTCTCCTCGGGCGACACGATGATCTACTCCACCGCCACCCGCCACCGCTGGCACCACCTCGGATCAGAGACCACCCGCTTCGTGCACGTCTCCGCCCCCGGCTAGCCCGAGGCTTGGGCTCGGCCGTGCGGCGCGAGTCAGGGCTCGATGAGGGGGAAGACGTCACCGGCCACCCGGTTGCCGGTGCTCAGGCCGTGGGGGAGCATCCTCCAGAACACTGCGGCCTGCTCGCCCAGGTCGAGGTAGCGGGTGTCGGGATGGGCGTACCGGGTCGACAGCCGCCGGAAGGGCCGGTCGGCCACCTCCCGGATTCCGGTGGAGTGCAGCATCCGCGAGTCGATGGCCACCGCGTCGCCGGCCCGCAGGTCCCAGGTGGTGACCGGGAACCTCTCGGGCTCCGCGTCCACGTCGGGCACGGGCTCAAGCTCGGAGGCGCCGCCGATAGTGGTGGTCGATGACGAGAACTCGATCGGCGCGTAGGTGATGCCGGTGGCATGGGAGCCCTCCACCACCCGCAGAGCGGCGTCGGCGGCCACGTCGTCGAGGGTCACCCAGATGGTGACGAAGGGCCGGTCGAGGTTGTAGTAGGGGTGGTCCTGGTGCCAGGGGCTGCGCGACACCGCTCCGGGCTCCGAGCAGAACCACTGGTCCTCGATCAGCACTGCGGCGTCGGCCCCGCACAGCTCGGCGCCCAGCGCGGGCAGGTTCGAGGAGTGGGTGGCCTCGGCGATGTCGGGGTCGTCGAACCAGCGGAACAGGTCGCTGTCCACCTTCAGCTCGCCGGGCGGTGACAGCACCCCGTAGAACTGGCTGGGGCTGGCCTGGCAGCGCTCGATCGCTTCCTGCAGCCGCTCGCACCACCCGCGGTCCAGCAACCCGGGGATCGCCACCGCGCCCCGCTCCTCGAAAGCGGCCCGGCGCCCGGTGCTCGGCTCCAGACCCCGCTCAGCGGGCACGGGTGACCGCCGGAGTGGTCATGAGCTTGGCGTAGTGGGCGAGATAGCGGCGCTGGGGCGCCTCGGAGGTGATCGGTCCGTAGATCGTGCCGTCGTCGCAGTCGGCAGCGTTGTCGGGGAGGCCCCGGCTCATGTCGATCCACTCCATCTCCGGGACCTGTAGGCCCCGCTGGATCCGCTCGAACATGTCGAGGTCGTCGGGGGTGCCGAAGTTGACGAAGTCCTCGTCGACCCGCAGGCGCAGCAGGTCGATCTCCGGCGGCGCCCCCGGCGCGGACGTGAGCCACAGCTGCAGCCTGGTCCGGTCCACGGCCACGGGCTCGACCACCAGGAGTTGGTTGCCGACGAAGATCAGGTTCGGGAACAGCGACAGGTTCACCATGCTGCCCGTGGCCAGGTCGAGCAGCTCGGTGGCGCCCGCATCGGCCAGCATCGACTCCAGCGGCTCCCGGAACGGCACGTCGCGCATGGTGGCCCACGGTCCCTGGGGGATGCCCGGGCGCTGGTCCACCACCATGTGGCCGTTGCGCAGCGCCTTGGACACCATCGGGGTGGATCCCGGGTCTCGGGCCAGCACCGTCTCGGTGTCCACCATCTCGCCCAGGGTGTTGTAGGAGTGGTGGGCGAAGGTGGCGTGCAGGCCGTCTGCCGCGTTGTCCCACGACAGCTTCCAGTTGCCGGCGAACTCCAGGAGCTGCGGGGATCCCATCACCGCCATCTCGCCGCCGGGATGGCGGTCGATGATGGTGTCGAACGCCTCACGGGCCTCGCCGAGCCAGCACTCCAGCGGCTCGGGGTCGGCGTTGAGCGTGGCGAACACGAAGCCCCGGTAGCTGGTTGCCGCGAGCCGGCCGAGCGAGAGCGTCGAGTAGTCCTGCACCGGGTGGTCGGCGGGGAACGGGATGGCCACCAGCCGGCCGTCGGGCGAGTAGGTCCAGCCGTGGTAGGGGCACACGAAGCGCTTGGCGCAGCCGCTGGCCTCGCCGGCCAGCACCGTCCCGCGGTGCGCGCACCGGTTCAGCAGCACGTTCACCGCACCGTCGCGCCCCCGGGTCAGCAGCACCGGCCGCAGGCCCAGGGTGGTGGTGCGGAAGTCGCCGGGCTGGGGGATCTCGCTCTCGTGGCCGACGTAGCACCACGACGCGGCGAACACCCGGGTCATCTCCAGATCGAAGATCTGCGGGTCGGTGTAGATGCGTCGATGCACCCGGTGGGGCTGCACAAGCCGGTCGAAATCGGCGGGGGAAGGATCGAATTCGATGGCGGTCACGGCAGCACCTCTACAGCAGGAAGCTCGGATTGCGGACACCGGTGCCGAGCGCGGGCACAACGAGGATCTTCGTGCGGCGCAGAAGTTCGTCACCGACCAGTTCGTGGATCTGGCACCCGGCGAGCTGCTGGTGACGTCCGTGGCGGTACTCGTCGATCAGCAGGGTGGACCGGGTCACGAGGCCGCCTGTTGGTGCGGCCCACGCCTCGACACCGCCGACGACGCGGGTCGTGACCGACGGCGGCTGCTGGCCCCAGGCGGAGGGGTCGCGGCGCCACTCGACGCGCTCGGCCAGACGCCGCCGGTCGTCCAGGAGCAGGGACTGGTCGGCGCCGGGGTGGGCGGCCGGTGACAGTGGCACCCACAGCACGGCGTCATCGGTCCAGCCGGCCAGCCAGTCCTCGAAGCGGCCGGCGTCCAGCAGCCGGGCCTCGTGCAGCAGCGCGGCCGCGGCCGCGGCAGACAGGTCCGGATCGGCCCGGGGGCGGGCGTCCATCCCGGCGAGCAGCCCGGCCAGTTCGTCGTAGCGGGCCAGAACCGCGGCCTGAGCATCGGCGGCCGCGGAGCCGGAGGGGCCGACGCCGGGTGCGTCCGCAGCCGCGAGGGTCATCGCGATATTGCCGGATCCATGCGCTCGAGGGTACGAAGCTCGAACGCTGCCACCAGCCAGTAGCCGATCACGGCCACGATCGTTAGTACTGCCACCGACACCCACAGCACGTTGTAGTCGTTGCGGGTGAAGGCGATGACCATGACCGCCCCGATGCCGTCGCCGGTGGCCAGCCACTCGGCCACGGTGGCGCCGAGCAGCGACGTTGGAACCGCGATCCGGGCCGAGGCGAGCAGGGCGGGAACTGCCGTCGGCAGGTAGGCGTTGCGCACATTGGCCACCGAGCGGGCGTCGTACGACCTCAAGACGTCGAGAATCCCCTCGGGGGTGCGGGTCATCGCTGTATAGCAGTTGACCAGGGTCGGGAAGAACGACATGACCGCCACGATCGCGGTGGTGGTCAGCACGCCCCGCCCGACGAACAGGATGATCAGCGGCGTGGTGACGATGATGGGGATCGACCGCAGCGCCACCGCGATCGGCATCAGGGCGCGCTCCAGCCACGGGACCAGGATGAACACCACAGCCGTCACCAGCGCGCCGATCAAGCCGGCCACGTAGCCGAGCGACGTGGTCCATAGGGTGGTCCACAGCGCGCCGAAGACCATCGAGCGGGTCTCGGGCGCGTCCGCGTTGGTGAACAGCTCCGCCCACACATCGAAGGGCGTCTTGGCGAAGTAGGGCTTGAGCTGGAACACCCACAGGAACGCGTACCAGAAGACGAACACGACGAGGATCGGGGCCAACAGCGACGCCAGCCGGTTCATCAGGCCGGGCTCCTGGCGGGGCGCCGGCACCGCGCCGACATCCAGTGCGGGCGACCACGGGCACAGGTACCGGCCCAGCGCGCCGATCACCATGTAGCCGCCCGTCGCCACGATCGTGGACATCAGCGCGATGACCCAGATCCTGTCGGTCTGCAAGGCGCCCAGAGCTCTGACTGTGAGTATGCCCAAACCCCTGTGCGCCCCGGTGAACTCGCCCACCACCGCGCCCAGGAACGCGGCTGGCGCGGCGATCTGCAGGCCGGCGAACAAGGCCGGCACCGAGGCGCGCACGCGGACGCTGCGGAAAGCGACCAGACGGCCCCTCCCGTAGGACCGGACCACGTCCAGGGCGCTCCCGGGCGCCAGGTCGAAGCCGAGCAGGGCGGCCACGTAGGTGGTGAAGACCACGGCCAGCGCCGACAGCGCGATCGGGGTTCCGTTGCCCGGACCGGTGATCAACCGCAGGATCGGGGCCACCGCGATGAAGGGCAAGCAAAAGATGGTGAGCGCGATCGCCCCGATGCTGCGGCGCAGAGGGGGAACGAGCGAGGCCACCGCGGCCAGGGCGATGGCGGCCAGGTTCCCCCACAGGAACCCCCACGCGGCAGTCTTCGTCGAGTGCCACAGGTTGCGCATGTAGAGGCCGCGGAACTCGAGGAACTCAACCACCACCGCGGTAGGGGGTGACAGCCGGTACGAGCCCGCATACACCGTGCGGGCCAGCAACTCCCAGAGCAGGATGACACCGATTCCCACCAGCGCGCTGAGAATCCGCGGCGGCACCCTGTCGAGCCTGCTGCCGGCCCTGGCCCGGCTGGGCCTGCTGCGGGCGGCCGTGCCGGTATCGGTCAACTGTCGTCCGTCTCGAGCTGTACGACCTGACCCTCGGAGCGGTGCAGCCTGGCCGAGACGGCCTCCACTTCGGCGTGGAACTCGTCGGTGAGCAGCAGTTCACGGGTGCGGGGCCGATCGAAGCCGATGGTGTGGCGGGCCACGATCCTCCCCGGTCTGGGCGACATGACCAGGACCTCGTCGGCCGCGTACACCGCCTCGGGGATCGAGTGGGTCACCAGCAGCGTGGTCGTGCCCCGGGCCGTCCAGATCCGCTGGAGCTCGTCGTTGAGCTGCTGGCGGGTGAGGGCGTCGAGGGCGCCGAAGGGCTCGTCGAGCAGCAGGAGGTCGGGCTCGGTGACCAGCGAGCGAGCGATGGCCACGCGCTGGCGCATACCCCCGGAAAGCTGCGCGGGCCGAGCCTTCTCGAATCCCTCCAGACCGACGAGCTCGATCAGTTCGCTGACCGCCTCAGTGTCGAGGCGCCGGCCGACAAGCTCGAGCGCGAGCCGGATGTTCGTCGAGACCGTGCGCCACGGCAGCAGGGACGGATCCTGGAAGGCGACGCCGATGCGCTGGCCCCGTCGCATCTCGTCGGGGGACGAGCCGTCCATGTCGATGGTGCCCTCGTCGGGGCTGTCCAGCCCGGCCACGAGGCGCAGCGCGGTGGACTTTCCGCAACCCGACGGCCCGATCAGCGCGGTGAAGCCGCCCGGGCGCACGTGCATGTCGAGTCCGCGGAGGGCTGTGACCTCGCCGTCGCCGAGGGCGAAGGTGCGTCCGACCCCTACGACGTCTACCGGCGATCCCCGCCGGACCATCACCTGCGAGGGCGGAGGCTGCTATGGCGGCTGCTGTGGCGCTCCGTCACGAGATCGTGGTGCCGTCGGCGTAGATCTCCTCCAGCAGGGACCGGTCCCACAGATCCTCGGTCACGGTCACGCCGAGGGCCTCGAGCGTCCTGATGTTCTCCTGGACGGACTCGTCGGTCCACCACAGGAAGCCGTGCTCGTCGGTGACATCGCTGAACATGAGCTTGAGGAACTCCGAGGCCTTGATCGACTCGGTCTCCAAGTCCATGCCCGCGTCCGGGAACCGGTCGACGGTCAGCTTGGCCGCTCCGGCCGGATCGCTCTTGTGGTCCTGCCAGCCGAGGATCTCGCCCTTGAGCAGCCCGATCACCGAGTCGCGGTCGTTGGCCAGCGTTTCGTCGTTGACAATGTAGGTCTGGCTGTGGACCGCGTAGCCGTAGTCGGCGAAGAGCATGGTCGTGTTGTCGATCCCGGCCACGGTCATGGCCACGGGCAGATCGGTGAGCCAGCACAGCAGCGAGTCGACCTCGCCGTTCACCAGCGGCGCCGGGTCGTAGTCGCTGGTGATGACGTCGACCGCAGAGAGGTCGACGCCGTTGAGGCTGGCCAGCAGCTCGAGGTCGAGCTGGTTGTTGAAGGCCATGCCGAGCTTCGTGCCCTCGAGGTCCCTGGGTTCGTTGATCGGGTTGTCGATCAGCGATGCGATCACGAATGGGTTGCGCTGCATGGCCACGGCCACGATCTTGAACGGGGCCCCGTCGGCCACGGACTGGCCCGCGAAGTTCGCGGCCGAGATGCCCATGATGGCCTGGCCTGCGGCCACCGCCGCGTCGGGCGACACGCCCGGTCCGCCGGGAATGAGCGACACGTCAAGGCCGAAGCGCTCGTAGTAGCCGCGCTCGTGGGCGACGTAGGAGCCCCCGAACTGCACCGAGTCGAACCAGCTCAGCTGGAAGTTCACTTCCTTGAGCGCCGGAGCCGCCGTGGTGGTGGGCGCGGCGGTGGTGGTGGGCGCGGCGGTGGTGGGCGCGGCGGTGGTGGGCGCCGCGGTGGTGGGCGCCGCCGTCGTTGGTGCCGCGGTGGTCGCGTCGTCGCCGCAGGCAGTCAAGATGCGCCCGCCGCCGAGGATCAGCCCCGCCCCGGCAGCCGTCCGACCGAGGAACCTGCGCCGCGAGAATTGATTTGTTGCCATGTGGACCCTCCTGGGTGTTCGCCTCGGCCGCCGCGCCTGCCAGTGCCGCGCCGAAGGCTCATAGTTTGATCACATCAAAGTACCACACCGCCGACGCACGCGCCCAAGTCGCGGCGCCGCGATGGCATGGCCGCTGCGCCCCCCGGGGCGCGGTCGATGAGGCCTGCAGACGGGCCCGGGGCCGCCCGCCGTCAGAGGGGGGTTAGTCGACGGGCGCGGCGGTGACGAGGATGCGCGACGTGGCGTAGTCGCTCAAGCCCACGGGGCCACCCTCGACGTTGAGGGTGAAGGTGCCGTCGGGGGAGCGGGCTGTGACTGTGCCCGTCGATCCCGGCGTCACCCTGGCCTCCTCCAGGAACTCGAGCATCCCCGGCTGGAACTCGAGCTCTTCGGGGATGCGCTGCACGGTGAACCCCCGGCCCACGTCCAGAGTCTCAAGGGCCACCATCTCGGGCGCCTCGTAACCGGAGCCGGGAATGGGGTTGCCGTGGGGGCAGGTGGTGGGCTCTTCGAGCACCCTGATGATGGCCTTCTCCACCGAAGGCGAGATGATGTGCTCCCACTTGCCCGCCTCGTGGTGGGCCTCGGCCCAGGAGAGTCCGAGGATGTCGGTGAGGAAGCACTCGGCCAGCCGGTGGCGGCGCACCACTGTCTCGGCCAGCGAGTGCCCCCTCGCTGTGAGCGTGATCGTGCCCTTGCCCTCTTCGACGAGGCCCTCGGCCTGCATCCGGCGGATCATCTCGGACACCGCGGGGCGGGAGATCTCCAGGCGGTCGGCGATGCGGGCCTGGATCACGTCCAGGTCGTCCTCGGCCAACTCGAAGATCGTCTCGCAGTACTCCTCGAAAGCCGGATGCCATTCGGGCGACTCGTAAGGCACCGTCTCGGTCGGGGTCGAGGTCATGGCACCACCATATGCGCGAGCGGGGGTGCTCGCAGCTACTCGCCGTCGAGCTCGGTGATCACCGGGGCGAAGGCCTCAATGTCGTTGTCGGCGGCCCCCAGCACCATGTAGCTGAAGCCCCAGCGCTCTCGTCGTCGGCGAAGAGTGTCGGCGATCTCGGCTGGCGAGCCGACCAGCAGCAGTGGGATGTCGGCCACTGCCTCGGCGGGCTGGCCGAACATCTCCGCGGTCGCTTCTATGGCCGCAGTGGTGGCCCGACCGCCTTCTGTGATCTGCCACGACGCGATCAGCACGTTGAGCACCAACTGGTCGAAGCGGTCGCCAGCCGCTTCTCGCACCCATTCGAGCTTGGCGTCGAACCGGTCAGCGCCGAGCACGTCGTTCATGGCGTCGAGGCCTATCTCTCCAGATCGCAGATTGGCGTTCACGCCCACGATGTCGGCGTGACGGGCGGCCAGGCTGAGCATCCGGCGCCCACCCCCGCCGATGGCCACCGGCACCGGCGACTGAACCGGCTTGGGCAGGCCCTCGAGGCCGCGGATTGCGTAGTGCTCGCCCTCGAAGGTGACCGGCCCGTCCTCGAAGAGGCCGCGGATGATGTGCAGGGACTCGACCATCCGGTCGATGCGCACACCCGGCGGGTCGTAGTCCATTCCGGCCTCTTCGTAGTCGACGCGCTTCCAGCCCGCACCGAGGCCCAAGTCCATCCGACCGCCGGACAGGACGTCGAGGGTGGCAACCTCCTTGGCCACCATCACCGGATGGCGGTAGTCGTTGCCGTACACGAAGGCGCTGAAGCGCAGTGTGGTCGTCGCCGCAGCTGCGGCCGCCAGTCCCGGGCCAACCGCGAGCTGCTCGTCGAAGTGGTCAGGCATCACGAGGTTTGAGAAGCCGAGCTCCTCCACCCTCTGCGCAGTCTGTGCCCACGTCAGGCCGGGCAGCGGTCCCTTGAGTTCAATACCGAAACGGAACGGATGGGTCATGGAGGTCACTGTAGGGCCGGTAGACGGGTACAACGAGCGACCCAGGCGGTCGGGCCGAAACTGACGTAGGTGTTTCCCTCTGGGGTCGCTAACTACGTCAGCTTCAGGGGAGCAGGCGAGAGGCGACTCACCGTTGGACCGGGCGGGCCGGTGGCCTACGGCCCCAGGGCGGTGACGGGTGCCACTCTCACGCCGTCGGGGCGGGTGTAGCCGTAGCCCACGGCGGTTATCACCACCAGTGCGGCCAGCTGGTCTGCCCGCTCGGCGCTCACCTTGCGACTCAGGCGCAACAGCGACTGCGCTCCGGCGTCGATCGCGTCGCTGCCGCCGAGCTTGGCCTCCACGGCGAGCCAGCGTCCGTCGGGAAACTCGACGATGGCGTCGGCCTCCAGACCGGCTGCATCACGCAGATGGAAGACGCGTCCATCCAGCGGCTGGGCAAGGATGCGGAGGTCTCGCACGACCAGCGACTCGAACAGCAGCCCGAGTGTGGACACGTCAGCCATCAGACGGCGGGGATCGGCACCCAGCGCCGCGGCGGCCAACGAGGGGTCGGCAAAGTGCCACTTGGGGGACTTGCGCAGGGGCGCTCGCGACCGCAGGCGCACCGACCACGCGGGCTGCTCCTCCACGACGAACAGCCGTCGTAGCGCTGCCAGGTAGCTGCGGACGGTGTGCCGGTGCAGCGGCTCGGGCTCGACGTCGGCGGCCAGAGTGGAGTTGCGGGCCTCCGATGCCGTGTTGCGGGCGAGGGACCGCAGCAGCCTCTCGATCCCGGCTGGGTTGTGTGCCGCACCTCCCTCCAGGCGCGGGATGTCGGTCCGGGCAACCTCGGAGAGGTAGTCGCGCAGGTTCTGCTGCACCTCCGGCAACCGCAGGCCGATCTGGCCCGGCCATCCGCCTCGGCACAGCAGCTCCGCGACGCCCCGGAGTCCCGCCTCTGACGGGCCGGCGCGGCAACCCTCACCCTCGAGGAGCCCTTCAAGAGACACTTCGCCGCTGGAGTCGGCGGACTCGAACAGGGACATGGGGCGCATCCGGACGCGCCGCACCCGGCCCGCACCGGTGTGGCGGGTGATGTCGTCGGCGGGCTGGGCAGAGCCTGCGAGTATGAACAACCCGCGCTCAGCGGTCGCGTCGCAGGCATGCCGGACGTGGTTCCACACCGCGGGCACGACCTGCCACTCGTCGAGCAGCCGCGGTGACGGGCCGTCGAGCAGGGTGGACGGCTCGACCGTTCCGATGGTCCGGGCGTCGAGGTCTGTGTCGAGTCGAACCGCGCTGCGCGCGAAGCGCAGGCCCGTCCAGGTCTTGCCGCAGGCGCGGGGCCCCTCCAGCACCACGAACCCGGCAGCCCTCAGCCCACGCTCGACCTCGCGGTCCACGACCCGAGCCCGATAGCCGTCCGGTGTCAACGTGTTTCTTGTCGCCTCGCTCGCCATGACCATCCCCTAACCATACACTATATATGCTCTGAATTATACAGTTAGGGACTAGACTGGACTACAGTCTGATCGTCGAGAACTGCTTGTGGCCTTCGTTCGCGTAGACGGGCGCGGTAGGTGTCGCAGGGGGTCGGTACGGTGGCGGCGTGGTGGCCGACCCGCTTGCATTGTTCTCCGAGCCGACCCGGGCCTGGTTCACATCCACGTTCTCTGCGCCCACGGCGCCACAGGCCGAGGGCTGGTCGCCCATCGCCGCGGGCGATCACACCCTGGTGTGCGCGCCCACCGGCACAGGCAAGACGCTGGCCGCGTTCCTTTGGGCCATCGACCGGCTCATGTCCGGGGCACCGGTGGGGTCGGGCGATGCGGCCGGGTCGAGCGTTCAGGCGGGATCGGCGGACGGCTCGGCCGCCGGCACTCGGGTGCTGTACATCTCGCCGCTGCGGGCTCTGGCGGTTGACGTCGAGAAGAACCTGCGAGCTCCGCTGCGGGGTATCCGGCTGGCGGGGGAACGGCTGGGCGTCTCCGTGTACGAGCCCACTGTCGGGGTCCGCACCGGCGACACGTCCGCCGATGAGCGCCGACGCCTCGTGCGCCGTCCGCCCGACATCCTGATCACCACGCCCGAGTCGCTGTTCCTGATGCTCACCAGCCGGGCGCGGGAGACCCTGTCCGGCGTCGAGCACGTGATCATCGACGAGATCCACTCCGTGGCGGGAAGCAAGCGGGGCACTCACCTGATGGTGTCGCTCGAACGGCTCGAGGAGCTGTGCGAGCGATCGCCCCAGCGCATCGCCCTGTCGGCCACCCAACGCCCCCTCGACGAGATCGCCCGCTTCCTCGGGGGCCTCACTCCTCACGACGACGGCTCGACCGTGGCCCGGCCCGTCACCATCGTGGACGCCAAGGCCCACAAGGTGCTCGACGTCGAAGTGGTGGTGCCGGTCGGCGACATGGCGTCTCTGGGCGAGACGGTCGAGGCTCCGGCATCGGCTGGCGCTGCGGTCTCGCCGATGCGGCGCAGCATCTGGCCTGCCATCCATCCCCGGCTCCTGGAGTTGGTGCAGTCCCACCGCTCCACCCTCATCTTCGCCAACGCCCGGCGGCTGTCGGAGCGGCTGGCCTCCCGGCTCAACGAGCTTCACCTGGAGGCCCAGGCCGACGAGGACCACGAGCAGGCCCGACTCGGTGAGGGCGACCGGTCCGGCGGCCCCGTGCGGGTGGGCGATGCGCTCAGCGACCTGGTTCGCGCGGGTGACGCAACAGCCGCCGAGCAATGGGGGCGATCCGGCCGGAACGGCTGAGGCCGCGCCGTCCGCTGCCGACGTGTCGCCGGTGGCGCCTCCAGTGTCGGTGGGAGACGAGCAGGTGGGCACCGGCGCGGCCGCCGGCACCGAGCTTGTCAAGGCCCATCACGGGTCGCTGTCCCGTCAGCGGCGTCTGCTCATCGAAGACGAGCTCAAGCGGGGAGAGTTGCGGGGCCTGGTAGCCACGTCCACGCTCGAGCTCGGCATCGACATGGGCGCCGTCGACCTGGTCGTCCAGGTGGCCTCGCCCGGATCGGTGGCCTCCGGGCTGCAGCGCATCGGCCGGGCCGGACACCGGGTGGGCGAGCCGAGCCGGGGCCGGATCTTCCCCAAGCACCGAGCCGACCTGCTCGAAGCGGCCGCGGTAGTGGAGCGCATGCACGCCGGGGAGGTGGAGCACACCCGCTACCTGCGCAACCCCCTCGATGTTGCCGCCCAGCAGATCGTGGCCATGTGCGCCATGGACGACTGGCCTGTGGACCGGCTCGCGGCCGTGCTGCGCCGCTGCGCCGGCTTCGCCGAGTTGTCCGACGAGGTACTGCACAGCGTGCTCGACCTGCTGTCGGGCACCTACCCGGCCGAGGAGTTCTCCGAGCTGAGGCCTCGCATCGCCTGGGACCGCTCCGCCGGAGTGCTGCGGGGCCGGGCCGGGGCGCAGCGGCTGGCCGTCACCAACGCCGGAACCATCCCTGACCGGGGCCTCTTCGGCGTGTTCCTGCCCGACGGCACCCGGGTGGGCGAACTCGACGAGGAGATGGTCTACGAGAGCCGGGTGGGCGAGACGTTCCTGCTGGGCGCGACCACCTGGCGCATAGTGGACATCACCTTCGACCGGGTGGTGGTGACGCCCGCGCCCGGCGAGCTCGGCAAGATGCCGTTCTGGCACGGTGACGGGCCCGGCCGCCCCGTCGAGCTCGGTCGGGCCGTGGGGCGGCTGGTGCGCGAGCTGCGCTCCGAGGGCGACACCGATGCTGTCGCGGCAAGGCTGCGGGACGCCTGCGGCCTCGATGAGACAGCCGTCACCAATCTCCTCGCCTACCTCGACGACCAGGCCGCCGCCACCGGCGTCGTGCCCGACGACCGCACCGTGGTGGTGGAGCGCTTCCGCGACGAGATCGGGGATTGGCGGGTGTGCGTGCTCACCCCGTTCGGCGCTCGGGTCCACGCCCCCTGGGGGGTCGCGCTGCAGGCCCGCCTGCGCGAGGCATGGGGCGTCGACGTCGATCTGATGTGGGGCGACGACGGGATCGTCATGCGCCTGCCCGAGGCAGTGGACGAGCTTGCTGTCGACGACCTGCTGTTCGACCCCGACGAGATCCGCGACCTGGTGGTGGGGCGCCTGCCCGAGACGTCGATGTTCGCGTCGCGCTTCCGGGAGTGCGCGGCCCGGGCGCTGCTGCTGCCCCGCCGCCGGCCCGACCAGCGCACGCCGCTGTGGCAGCAGCGCCAGCGGGCCGCGGACCTGCTGTCGGTGGCGGCCAAGTACCCGTCGTTCCCGATCCTGCTGGAGACAACCCGCGAGTGTCTCAACGACGTGTTCGACCTGCCCGCGCTGGTCGAGCTCATGGCCGACCTGCGCAGCCGCCGGATCCGGGTGGTGGCGGTGGACACGCCCCAAGCCTCCCCCTTCGCCCAGTCGCTGCTGTTCTCGTGGATTGCGGTGTACATGTACGAGGGCGACGCCCCGCTGGCCGAGCGGCGGGCCGCGGCGCTGGCCCTGGACCGGGACCTGCTGCGCGACCTGCTCGGCGCCGAGGAGTTGCGGGAACTGCTCGACGCCGGAGTCATCGCCGATGTCGAGCTGGAGCTGCAGCGGCTGACTACCGGCTACCAGGCCCGCGACGCCGATGAGGCCCACGACCTGCTGAGAGTGCTGGGACCGTTGACAATTGACGATCTGGCCGCCCGCTCGACGGCGCCCGATGCCGAACGGGTCGCGGCCTGGGTGCGGACGCTGGTGGAGCAGCGCCGGGCTATCGAGGTCCGCCTGGCCGGGCGTGATGCGGTAGCCGACGCCGCCGACGCGGCCCGGTTGCGCGATGCGGTCGGCGCGGCCCTTCCGGTGGGGCTTCCGGCGTCCGCTACCGAGCCGGTGGACGACCCGCTCGGCGATCTGTGCGTTCGCTACGCCCGCACCCACGGCCCGTTCCTTGCCCGCGACGTCGCCCGCTGGCTGGGAGTCGGCGAGCAGCCGGTGACGGCCCGGCTGGCGTCTCTGGTGGCCGACGGCCGCCTGTTGCGGGGCGAGTTCCGGCCCGGCGGGATCGAGCGGGAGTTCTGTGACGCCGAGGTTCTGCGGCGCATCCGCCGCCGTTGCCTGGCTGCGCTGCGACAGGAGGTCGAACCCGTTCCATCCGAGTCGCTGGCCCGGTTCCTGCCCGCCTGGCAGGGGGTCGGGGGAAGGCGCCGAGGCGTGGACGCCCTCGCCGACGTGGTGGCTCAACTGCAGGGCGCGCCGATGGCCGCGTCAGTGCTGGAGGCCGACGTGCTGGCGTGCCGGATGACCGGCTACAAGCCGGCGGATCTGGACCAGCTGTGCACCTCCGGCGAGGTCGTGTGGGTGGGTGCCGGTGCGCTCGGCTCGACCGACGGCAGGGTGCGCCTGGTGTTCCGCGACCAAGCTGCCTTGCTCGTGCCCGCGGTGGAGCCTTGCGACGGCGCCCTCCACGACTCGCTGCGCAACCGGCTGCGCGATCGGGGAGCGTCGTTCTGGCCCGACCTGGTGGCCGCGGCGCAGGCGGCGTCGCTGCCGTTCGACAGCGAGACTGTGCTGGCCGCGCTGTGGGACCTGGTGTGGGCCGGCGAGGTCACCAACGACTCCCTCGTGCCTCTGCGGGCTCGTATCGCCGGTCACCCCCGCGGCCGTGCCCGCCGTCCGCCGACCCGTCCCGGGCGGTCCCGCCGGGGCCGCCTGCGGCTGGGCGGGCTCAGCACGGCCGGACCGCCGTCGGCCGCGGGCCGCTGGTCGCTGGTCGAGCCCCTGCTGAGTCCTCAGCCCGCCGCCACCGAGTCGGCTCTGGCCCGGGCCCACCAGCTCCTCGACCGCTACGGGGTGGTCACACGAGAGACGGCGCTGGGCGAGGGCCAAGAGGGCGGGTTCGCGGGTGTCTACCCGGTGCTCAAGGCCCTGGAGGAGCGAGGCGAGGCCCGCCGGGGCTACTTCGTGGCCGGCCTGGGCGCGGCCCAGTTCGCCCTGCCCGGCGCGGTGGACCGCCTGCGAGCGGTCCGCGCCCCGGAGTCCGACGCCGCGCCGGTGGTGCTGGCCGCCACCGACCCGGCCCAGCCCTACGGTGCCGCGCTGGCCTGGCCCGAGTCGCCTGGCCGCCCCGCCCGAGCGGCCGGCGCCCATGTGGTGCTAGCCGACGGGGTGCCGCTGGTCATGCTCGAACGCGGCGGCCGCTCCCTGGCCACCTTCGCCGGCGCCGAGTCCACCGGCGCGTGGATCGACGCCATCGTCGGCCTGGTGAAGGACGGCCGTCTACGCAAACTCGAGATCGCCAAGGTCGACGGCGTTCCCATCAGAGAGACCCCCTGGGCTGCCCGCTTGGAGGCGGCTGGCTTCACCTCCGCCTACAAGGGAATGCTCTACCGCAATTGAGGAGTCCCGCCCTGCTCTTAGCCTGACGGGCGCCTGAGAGCAACGGGGCTGGGAGGAGACGCACCATGGAACTGCCGCCCGCGGGAGCCGTGCACGACGAGCGGGAGATAGAGGCGGTCGCGGCGGTGATGCGGTCCAATCCGAAGCTGGAGATCGGCGACGCCACCCTGGCGGTGGAGGAGCGGGTCGCAGCCAAGCTGTCCAAGCGGTTCGGGCTGATGGTCAACTCGGGCTCGTCCGCCCTGCGCATAGCCATCGACCTGCTCGGCTTGGGGCCCGGCGACGAGATCGTCACCTCGCCGCTCACGTTCTCCACCGACATCGCGCCCATGGTCCAGTCCGGGCTGGTGCCGGTGTTCGTGGACGTCACGGCCGACACCTACCAGATCGACGCCGAGGCGGTGGCGGACATGATCGGTCCGCGCACGAAGGCGATCCTGGTGCCCAACCTGTGCGGCAACTGCCCCGACTGGGACCGGCTGCGGGCGGTGGCCGACGCGCACGGTCTGGCCGTGGTGGAGGACTCCTGCGACGTGCTCGACAGCTACCAGCGGGGACGGCGCACCGGCGAGCGCAGCCACATCGGCGTCACCAGCTTCGCTCGATCCCACGCCATGACCGCGGGCGGCACCGGCGGACTGGTGGGCATCGACGACCCCGACTCCTACGACCTGGCCCTGTCGCTGCGCCGCTGGGGACGGCGCAGCGAGTCGTACCTTTACGGGTCGCGGCGCGGCCGCACCGACCGCCTCTCGGCCCTGGCCGACGGCACCCCGTACGATCTGGTGTTCGTGTTCGACTCCATCGGGTACAACTTCGAGCCCAACGAGCTCAGCGCGGCCTACGGGCTGGTGCAGCTCGACAAGCTGGAGGGGTTCAACGCCCGCCGGCGGGCCAACTGGCGCCGCCTCGACGACTTCATCGCCGGCCGCGGGGGCGTGGCGCCGGGCCGCACCACTCCAGAGACCGACACCACCTGGATGAGGTTCTGCTTCGCCGTTGAGCCTGAAGCGGCCTTCGACCGCGCTCAGGCCCAGGAGTTCCTGGCCTCGCGGGGCGTGTCGACCCGCATGGTGTGGACCGGCAACATCCTGCGCCAGCCCGGCTTCGCGGCCATCGAGCATCGGGCCCCGGCCGGTGGCCTGCCCAACTGCGACCGGGTGATGGACAGCTCGCTGTCGCTGCCCATCCACCACGGCCTCGGGCCCGAACACATGGACTACATCTGCGAGCAGCTCGAAGCGCTGTTCGATCGCTACTCCTAGCGCCGGGTGGAGTCGGCAGTTCCGGCTCCGACGAGCCTGGCCCTACTCGTGGGCTATGGCGTCGAGGATGTTCATGCGGCCGGCCCGCAGGGCGGGGAGGACGGCGGCCAGCAGCCCCGCGACCGCCGAGATGACCACGAAGAACACGAGATCCAGCCACGGCACGGCCAGCGTCTGCACGAAGGACTCGGGCAGAGCCAGCGTGGTCGCCACCCCGAACACCGTGCCGACCGTCACCCCCAGCAGGCCGCCGAAGACGGCCACGATCAGCGCCTCCCAGTAGATCGAGCGCCGTAGCTGCTGGCGGGTCATGCCCACCGAGCGCAGCAGGCCGATCTCGCGGGTGCGCTCGAACACCGACAGGCTCAAGGTGTTGATGATGCCGATCAGTGCGATGAAGAACGACAGGCCGATCAGGACCTGGATCACCCTGATGAGGCTGGTGATCTGTGTCTCCTGGGTCTGGCGGAACTCGGCCTGGTTCTCGACCTTCACGGTGGGATAGCGGTCGATCACATCGTCGATGGCAGCCCGGCTGCTCGCCAGCAGAGCGGCCTGCCGGGCCTCGTCGGCCGCGTCTGACAGGCCGGCGATGCGGGCGCTGGCGAAGGCAAGGTCGTTGCGGTTGAAATGGCGGTCCCATAGAGCGCCGTCGATCAGCCAGTTGCCGTAGATGGCAGCATCCTCGTACACCGCCACCAGGGTGAGCGTCTCGGTCTGGTTGTCGGGGAAGGTGGCCTCGACGGTGTCGCCGACGACGACGCCCAGGGAGGTGGCCGAGTCGCTGTGCAGGGCCAGCGACGTGAGCGGATCCCCGGCGGCCATGTCGCCCGAGCTCACCTGGCTGTCGAAATGGCTGTCGGCCAGGGCCATGTCGGCGGCCACGATGTCTCGGGGCTCGGAGTCGACGCTCAGCCCGCTGAACGCGAACTGGGCCCGCATCACGCTCTCGATCTCGTCCAGCGCCTCGATCTCGTCGGCCACCCGCGCCGGGAAGCCGGGTGGGGGACCGAAGCCGGTGGAGGCCGACTGGATGTAGTAGTCGGCCTCCGCCGCGTTCTCGATGATGTTGACGAAGGTCTTCTTCAGCGACTCGCCTACCACCGCGGCCAGCCCCATCAAGGCGAGGCCGATCAGGAGAGCACCGGCGGTCGAGGCTGTCCGCCGAGGGTTCCGGGATGCGTTGTCGCGGCCCAGCCGGCCCGGCACCCCGAACAGCGCTCTGACCGGGCGGCCCAGCAGCGACGCCGCTGGCCGGGCGAACGCCGGACTCACGATGTTTATCCCCACGAAGGCGAATACGGCCCCGGCTCCCAGCAGCACGAACGTCGGGGTGGTGGCCAGCCCGGCGGTCATGCCTGCAGCCAGCGCGGCGACGCCGGCCGCGAACACCGCTCCGCCCGCGATCAGGCGGCGGCGCAGGCCGGTGGCGCCCAGCCGGAAGTCGTGGGTCAGCGCGGCCACCGGGGAGATCCGGCGGGCCCTCACCGCAGGCGCGATCGACGAGATCATCGTCACGCCCAGGCCCACGACCATCGCCAGCAGGACGGTGCGCGGCTGCAGCGTCAGCGGGCCCGGTGGGAGCGGGAAGCCGATCAGTTCCAGAATGGCCCGCAGCACCAGCGCGAGCACCAGGCCGAGTCCGATCCCGATGATCGTGCTGACCACGCCCACGATGGCCGACTCGGTGATCACCGATCGGCTCACTTGTCTCGGGGTGGCTCCGATGGCCCGCCACAGCCCGATCTCGCGCACCCGCTGGCCGATGATGATCTGGAACGTGTTGTTGATGATGAAGGCCGCCACGAACACGGCGATGAACGCGAAGACCAGCAGGATCGTGCTGAAGATGTCGATGACCTGGTTGAAGTCCTCCTCCTGCTCGGCGGCGTCTACCGCCGCGGTGATGACGCGGTAATCGTCGCCCAGAGCGGCTCCCAGGCGGGCCTGCACCTCGGACACCTCGGAGCCGGGCGAGACCAGCACACTGATCGCCTGGTAGCCGTCCTCCATGCCGAAGAAGCGCTGGGCCTCCCCCAACTCGAAGGCGGCCATGGTCTGGCCCAGACCGGTGTGGGAGTCGGGCGCCCCGAAGTTGAACACGCCGACGAGCACGAAGGACTCGACGTAGAGCGGGCCGTTGATGTCGTAGGTCTCGCCGATGCGCAGCCCGTTGCTGGCCGCGGTCGCGGCGTCGGCCGCGAACTCGCCCGGCGCGGCCGGCTGCCTGCCCTCAGTTGTGAAGAACGTCGGGCTGAAGCTGAAACCCAGCGCAGGCGGACCCGGAGGCCTGATGGGTTCACCTTCGCCGTCGACGATGAACACGTTGATGGCGGCCACCTCGGGCCGCACCCGGCCCACCCCTTCGACGTCGGCTATCTGCTCGGCTACCGCCTCCGGCACGGTCGCCCGGTCGAAGTCGCCGCCGAACTCCTGGTCCACCCGCACCGTGAGGTCGGCGCCCTTCGCGATGTCTTGGGCGAGCCCGGCGAACGTGGACCGGAGGCTGTCGGTGAGAGTGAACGAGCCCACCACGAACATCACGCCGATGACCACCACCAGCGTGGTCAGCGCGAAGCGGAGCTTCTTGTCGATCAGGCTGCGCAGCGCGAGCTTGAACATGTGTGTGCCCCCGCCCTGCTTGCCGTCAGTCGCTCGCGATGGCGTCGAGCACGTTCATGCGGCCCGCCCGGTAGGAGGGGAACACGGCTGCGAGCAGGCCGAAGACCATGGCCAGCACCACGAGCAGCACTATCTGTCCTGTTGGCACCGACACCCGGCTGATGATCTCGTCGGGGATCGCCACCGCGGTGGCCACGCCGAAGGCCAGCCCGAGCACCACTCCGACGAGCGCGCCATACAGGGCGATCGCGACCGCCTCCCAGCGGATCATGCGCCTCAGCTGTCGCCGGGTCATGCCCACGGCCCTCAGCAGCCCGATCTCCCGGGTGCGCTCGAACACCGACAGCGTCAACGTGTTGACGATGCCGACCAGGGCGATGAACAGGGCGAACAGCAGGAAGACGTTCACCATCGCCAGCACAATGTCGAGGTTCGACTCAGCGGTCTCCTGGAACTGCTGCCGGTTCTCGAGGTTGGCCTGAGGGTAGGCGGCGAGCACGTCGTCGAGCAGCGCCTTGGTGTCTGCGGGCTCGCCGTCCGCCGCTCTGACCGCGACCCAGTCGTCGGCGGCCGACGTGGACACCCGGTCGTGCAGCGACTGGTCGATCAGCCACGCACCCCAGAAGGGCTCCTGAATCTGGGAGAAGACGGCGGCAACCGTGACGGGGACCCTGTCACCGCTCACGAAGGCGAGCTCGACCTCATCGCCCGCCGTCAGGCCCCAGTCTTCAGCTGTCTCGGCGTGCACGAGCAGTCCCGCGGCCGGATCGAAGCCGCTCAGCGAGCCGTCCGTCACTCCCAGGTTGGCCACGTCCTCGATACGGGCCAAGTCGGTGGCCGTGATGCCGGTCTCCTCGATCCGGTCCGGGGCGACGTCGCTGTAGATCTCCACCCGGTCGGAGTCGAAACCGACCACGGAGCCGGCGCCCGCCGAACGCAGATCCTCGGCCAGCGTCTTGGGCAGGCCCGCGTTGCTGTCGACGCTGATCACGTAGTCGGCTTCCACTGCGCTGCTGAGGCTCTCGACGAAAGTGTCCTTGAGGGATTGGCCCACCACCGACACCATCGCCACCAGCGCCAGGCCCACCGTTAGGGCTACCGCGGTGGCCGCGGTGCGTCTGGGGCTGCGGGCCGCGTTCTCGCGGGCGAGCCGGCCGGGGGTGCCGAACACCCGCTGCAGCGGACGGGCGAGAGCGGACACCACCGGTCCCGCGATCAGGGGGCTGAGCACGGCCACCGCCACGAACACGACCGCACCCCCGGCGGCCAGCGACAGGAGCTGCACCGTGGTGCTGTCGAAGTCGGCGAACAGCCCCCGCCAGGTGAGCACCAGTCCGACGATGGCGAGGGCGCCGCCCATGAGGGGTCGCCAAATGCGACGGTGCCCGGCGTCGGCCGCGGAGTCGTCGCGCAGACCAGCCACCGGCGACAGTCGCGACGCCTTGATGGCCGGGACCAGCGAAGCGACGACGGTGAAGCCGATCCCGACTGCGGCCGCCCAGATCACCGTGCGCAGCCTCAGGGGCAGCGGACCGTCGGGCAGCGATCCGCCGAACGCCGAGAACAGCGCCCGGATCCCCAGGGCTCCGAGCATTCCCAGCGCGAGGCCCGCGACGGTGGCCACCGCGCCGATGATGACCGACTCTGTCAGCACCGACCGCCGCACCTGCCGGGGCGTGGCCCCGACGGCCCGAAGCAGCGACAGCTCTCGCACCCGCTGGCCGAGGACGATGTTGAAGGTGTTGGAGATGATGAAGGTGCTCACGAACAGCACCACGAAGGCGAACGACAGCAGGATCGTCTGGAACGGCCCGATGAAGCTCTCGAAGGCGTCGCCGAACTCCTCGGTGGCCTCCTCGGAAGTGATGACCTCGGTCTTCGGCGGCAGCACTGTCTCGATGCGGGCCCGCACCGCCTCGATGTCGGCGCCGGGCTCGGTCTTCACCGAGATCTGGTTGACCTCGCCCGGGAAGCCGAGCACCTCTTGGGCGGTGGCCGTGTCGAACACCGAGAACGTCGCGCCGACTCCGGCATTGTCGGGGAAGCCGAACTGGATGGTGCCGGTGAGGGTGAAGGTGCGGGGGCCGGTGGGGGTGACCACCTGGTACTCGCGGCCCAGTTCGAAGTCGTAGTCGGCGAATGTGCCGACGTCGATGGCGAACTCCGACAGCCCCCGGGGCCATTCGCCGGTGATGAGGAAGAACTGCGAGAGCGACTCGTCCGCAGTCCAGTTGCTGCCCGCTATGGGTCCACCGAGGGTGGTGGGGGTCTCACCGGACCCGTCCACGGGAATGACGCCGTCCACGAAGAACCCGCCCTCGGCGTCGGCCACCCCGTCGACGGCCCGGATGTCGCCGATGAGGCTGTCGGGCACCGACGGAGCGGCCGCGTCGGTGATGTCGCCGAAGGCCAGCTCGCCCCGCACCGTGAAGTCGGTGCCGGTGTTGATGTCTGCGGCGAGGTCGTCGAAGGTCGAGCGCAGCGAGTCGGCCGTCACGAAGGCGGCCGTCACGAAGGCGACGCCCACCACTACGGCGAGCGCGGTGAAGGCGAAGCGGATCTTGTTCGCCAGAACCGACTTGAGGGCCAGACGGAGCATGTCGGGGTCTTTGCGAGGTGTGTTGGTTCCGCG
Organism: Candidatus Aldehydirespirator sp.; assembly: GCA_965219165.1. Lineage (GTDB taxonomy): Bacteria > Actinomycetota > Acidimicrobiia > Acidimicrobiales > Aldehydirespiratoraceae > Aldehydirespirator. The sequence goes on from CBDCMW010000002.1 coordinate 1,250,440, forward strand.
AGGGCCGGGCCGACTAGGCGCCGAGCCGGGTCATGTGGTCGCGGATGGCCTGGGGTGTCGGATCGGCGAGTTCGTCCACGATCTTGCCGTCCACTAGGAACACCACCCGGTCCGCGTAGGATGCGGCCACCGGATCGTGGGTGACCATGACGACGGTCTGGGCCATCTCGTCGACGGCGCTGCGAACGAATTCGAGGATCTCGCCCGCGGTGTTGGAGTCGACGTTGCCGGTGGGCTCATCGGCGAAGATGATCTGGGGCTTGCCGGCCAGCGCCCGGGCCACCGCCACCCGCTGCTGCTGGCCGCCCGAGAGTTCATTGGGACGGTGCTTCACCCGGTCGGCCAGCCCGGTGGCGCCCACAACCTCGTCGATCCAAGCCTTGTCGCCCTTCTCCCCGGCGAGGTCCATGGGCAGGGTGATGTTCTCCATGGCGGTGAGGGTGGGCACCAGGTTGTAGGCCTGGAACACGAAGCCGACGTGGTCGCGGCGCAGCAGTGTGAGGTCGCGCTCCGACAGGGTGGTCAGGTCGGTGTCGCCGATGATCACCTGGCCGGAGGTGACGGTGTCGAGCCCGGCCATGCAGTGCATCAGGGTGGACTTGCCCGAACCCGAAGGGCCCATGGTGGCGGTGAAGCGGCCCTGCTCGAAGGTCACGTCGATGGCGTCGAGGGCGCGCACCTCGGTGTCGCCCGACCCGTAGATCTTGCTGGCGGCCACGGCACGGGCGGCTGTGGTGAGGGTCTGCGTGGGGGAGGGGGTCACAGGTTCTCCTAGACGCTGAGGGAAGGCTCACGCGGGACTCTACGAGCCGCCCGACATTCCCCAACATGGGGGATTCCCCTGTTTCTTGCCGGAGGGACAGCGATGTTTCAAGGGGGGTCCGCCTCGTCGCTCCCGGAGTGCCCGTCGAGCCGCACACCCCCGAAATCGATATAGCCGAGTGCCGTGGTCCGACGGCCAGCTGCTGCCCGCCCGGGCGGCACATCACGAGCATGCGGCGCTACGGTGGCCGCGCATGCAGCCGTACAAGATTGCAACTTGGAGCGAGGTGCCCGACCGGGAGCCGGTGGGAGCGTTGGTGAGCAACGTCGACCTGGTGGTCGTGCGCTTCGACGACAACCACTCGGTGCTCTACGGGCGCTGCCTGCACCGGGGCGCGCTGATGTGCGACGGGAGCATCTCGGGCGACAACATCGTGTGCGGCCTGCACGGCTGGGACTACGTGTTCCACACCGGAGTCTCGAGCTACGACAACGCCGAGCGGCTGGCCAAGTTCTCGTCGTGGCTCGACGGCGACGAACTGCTGGTGGACCTCGACGAGATCCTGGCCTGGGAGAAGGAGCACCCCCAGCCCTTCGACCGTGCCGCCTACCAGGGTGCCTATCAGGACCCCCACGGCGAGCCGGCCGAGCCCCACGTCGGGTTGATCCGCCGCCTCGCCAACGAGGGCCTCGAATACCTCGGCCACCACGGTCCGGTCGCCTCGATGGGCGTGCCCCGCACCGAGCTGCCGAGCTGGGACGACATCCAGTTCATGACCGCTCAACTCGCTCGGAGGCCCCGTCTTGACGACGAGCCTGTCGACACCGAGGTGGTCGTAGGCCCCAACGCGGCCCGGCCTCTGCGCCTGGAGATCCCGCTGCTGGTGAGCGACATGAGCTTCGGGGCGCTGTCGGAGGAGGCCAAGGTGGCCCTGTCCCGGGGCGCGGAGCGGTCCGGCACCGGTATCTGCTCGGGCGAGGGCGGGATGCTGCCTGAGGAGCGGGCCGAGAGCTCGCGGTACTTCTACGAGCTGGCCAGCGGCAAGTTCGGCTGGTCGATGGACAGGGCCGCCGGCTGCCAGGCCTTCCATTTCAAGCTGGGCCAGGGGGCCAAGACCGGCACAGGCGGGCACCTGCCCGGCATCAAGGTGCAGGGCAAGATCGCCGACGTGCGCGGCCTGGAGCCCGGCACGGCCGCCATCTCGCCGTCGACGTTCGTGGACCTGTGCAACGAGGACGACTACCGCCGTTTCGGAGACGACGTGCGGGAGGCGTCGGGCGGCATCCCCATCGGGGTGAAGATGTCGGCCCAGCACATCGAGGACGACATCGACGCCGCCCTGCGGGTCGGGGTGGACTACATCATCCTCGACGGCCGCGGCGGCGGCACCGGCGCGGCGCCGGTCATCTTCCGCGACAACATCTCGGTGCCCACCATCCCCGCGCTGGCCCGGGCCCGGCGCCACCTCGACGCCCGGGGGCGCGGCGACGTGACGCTGGTGGTCACCGGAGGGCTGCGCACCCCGGCCGACTTCGCCAAGGCGTTGGCGCTGGGCGCCGACGCGGTGGCCGTGTCCAACGCGGCCATGCAGGCCATCGGCTGTCTGGGCATGAGGGCCTGCTCCACCAACAACTGCCCGGTCGGCATCGCCACCCAGCGCCCCGAGCTGCGGGCCCGCCTGCCCGTGGAGGAGGCGGCCGAGCGACTCCACAAGTTCTTCTGCGCCTCAGTGGAGCTGATGGCCGTGCTGGCGAGGGCCTGCGGCCACGCCCACCTCGGCGAGTTCTGCGCCGACGACCTCACCACCTTCGACCGCGACATGGCCCACCTCACCGACATCCGCTACGGCGGAGTCCGACTCTGACGGGAGCACGCGGCGCCCATCGCGACTGCGTCATCGGGGCTGTATCTCCCGAACGGGGAGGCTGCGCCACATCGCCTTATCCAGGAGGGTCCCGAGCGGCGATTTCTTGCCATGTTTCGTCTGGAAGATTTGTGTACGGACATTAGGAGTAGTTTATTGACGCATACGAACACTTGTGCCGCTAGAATGTGACTCGGGTCATCCGCACGGGGCGGCGACCGGGCTGGGAGGCGATGTGGGATCTCTGGCCGAGAGGTTCTGGGACGAGCGCCAGCATGTCTCGCGCCCCGTGGCCGAGGGCGACCCGCACCGGCTGGTGTTCCGCGCCTTCGTGCCCCATGCCGTCTCGGGATGGGCACCGACGTTCGACGAGGAGACATGGCGCCGGGTGGACGCCGCGCAGAACGCGGTGCGGGCATTGGAAGCCGACCACCCGCAGGGTTCCGCCGCGCCCGCGGAATGGCTGCTGCGACGGGCCGAGAGCGCTGCCTCCAGCACCATCGAGGGAGTGCGCCCTTCGGCGCGCCGGCTGGCGAGAGCCGAGGCGCAACTGTCTCTGTGGCAGGAGCAGCCTCGCTCGCAGGACTTGGAGGCCCTCCGCAACATCGAGGCCACCGAGCACGCCCTTGGGATCGGCTCCTCTCCCGGCCCGGTGACGGTGGAGGACATCTTGTCCATACACCGAACGCTGAGGGGCGGGGACGACCCCATCGCCGGGCAGATCCGCTCCGGCCAGAACTGGATCGGCTCGGGCTTCACGTCCACGCCCCTCAACGCGCAGTACGTCCCCCCTCCCCCCGAAGCGGTGCCCGCCCTGATGGGGGACCTGGTGGAGTGCATCAACTCGCCAGTGTCGGGACCGATGGTGCACGCGGCCGTCGTGCACGCCCAGTTCGAGGCGATCCACCCCTTCGCCGACGGCAACGGACGCACCGGACGCGCCCTGATCCACATGATGCTGCGTCGCAGCGGGCTCACCGGCTCCTGCACCCCGCCCATCAGCTCCTCTCTGGCCCGGCGCCGCGACGACTACATACGAGCCCTCAACAGCAACTGCACTGTGTGCAGCCCCAACGACCCGCTGAGGTCGGCCGCGGCCGCCGAATGGACGAGGCTGCTGTCGTCCGCAGCCATCGAGGCCTCCTACTACGCCCGGCGCATCATCGACCACGTGGCCGCCATCCGCCACGGGTGGCTGCACAAGATGAGCGCCCTGGGCGTGCGGCGCTCCAACGCCGCCATGCGCCTGATCGAGACTCTCGCGGCGCGTCCCGTGCTCAACGCCGACAGCGCCGCCGCGATGCTGGACGTGGACGCGCGCACCGCCCGCCGCAGCCTCGACCTGCTCGTCACCGCCGGGATACTCGTCCAGCGCAGCGCCGGCAAGCGCAACCGCGTGTTCGAGGCGTCCGCCATCACCGATGCTCTCGCCGCGCTCGCGTCGATCAACGCCGGCGACAGCGACATTCACCTCCCGCCCCTGCCCGACGCCCCCACCAGCCAAGCCGGACCGCTCGACGAACCAAATCTGTAGAGACTCGCGTCACATATGCACAGAATCGATGCAGATTTGGTTCAGGCAGCCGCCGATGAGCATTGACACCTCATCACTCGGCCGTCGATCGTGCACTGACGACCGGGAGATGGCCCATCTCACCGGCTTCCGCTACGGCGGGGTCTGCCTCTGCCGCCGGCGTCGCCTAGCCCGCGGGGTCGGCGGGCCATCCGCAGTTGGGGCGGTCGGTGCCGAGGGCGTCGAGGTGGGCGGAGAACACGACCAAGGCCTCGTCATCGGCAAGGAACATGATGTCGATGAGGCGGTAGTCGGGGTCGATCTGGGTGGGCGCCACGTCGGACGCCTGGCGGTAGTCGGGGTCGATGGTGTCGTAGCGGATGCGGTCCGCGAGTTCGGCGAGCCGTGCCGCGGCCTGCCGGAGGGTGGTGGCCCACAGCTCGCGGCACGCCGGGGAGGTGATGTTGACGTGGTAGCGCTCGCCGGGCCGGGCCTCGCGGCCGTAGTGGATGGTTAGGGTGCCGTCCACTCTCCGCGGCAATACGACGCGCTCGCTGCGGCCGGCGTCGTCGAAGATCACCACTGCGGCCGTGGTTCCGGTGCCGGCTGCGCCGACGACTTGGTCGACCAGCTCCGGCGGAGCGGGCAGCGCGACGAGTTCCACGTCGATGCCGAGTTCGTCCTGCAGATGGCGCTCGGCGGCGTGCGGGTCCTCGACCAGATCGACGATCTCCAGGTGAATCTCCTCATCAAGATAGACGATCCTGAACAGATGGGCGGCGACCGGCTGCGCTCGTAGCGACGCGAGCACCAGGGCGGCGACGGCAAGAACCGCGATCGCGGCGGTTGCCGTCAGCAAGACCCGGTTCCTGCGCCGGGAGCCGCGGGCTTGGATACGACGGCGAGCGGCGGCTTCGAGCTCGCGGCCGAGCTGGCGCTCGAAGTCGGAGAGATCGTGCGTCATGGCCGGTCCCCTTGGCTGGGAGGCGCATCGAACTCGTCTCTGAGGCGGCGCAATCCTCTCATTACCAGGCTGCGGGCCGATCCGGGCTCGCAGCCCATCTGTTGGGCGATCTCGGCGTAGTCGAGCCGCTCGATGATGCGCAGGCGCACCGCCTCACGGCTCTTGGGGGGCACGCGTCCCAGCGCCCGAGCGAGCCGCTCGGCGTCGAGGCGGGCGTCGGCGGCCTCGATCTCCTCCCAGCCTGCGGCCGCGGTGGGCGGCGTCTGGACTTGCAGCCGGCGCCGTGCTGCCGATGAGACCCGGTTCCACCGCCACATCCTCTTGAGCTGGTTGTTGGCGATGCCGTACAGCCACTGTTGCGGACTGCCCTTGGCGGGGTCGAATCGCTCCACGTTGGCGAGGGCGGCGGCGAAGGTCTCCGCGGTCAGGTCTGACGCCAGGTCGGGGTCGAGGGTCCGGGACCAGAAGAAGGTCAGGAGCGCCTTCACGTTGCGTGCGTAGAACATCCTGAAGGCCCGGGGGTCCGCGCCGGCCGAGGCCAGGAGTTCTGCGTCGCTGCGGCCGATGCTGGCCGGCCCCGACCTCGGAGACGTCATCGTCGGCGAGGCTAGGCGCATCAACGTTGTAGTACGCGGAGTTCGCACCGGGTCCCTGCGCTGCTGCCAGGCACATCGAGTGTGTAAGGCGTGGGTCGGTGGGGTTCGACCGGGCGGGGCTCGCAGCGGCCGCGGCTGGCGGAAGTGTCACCGAGTTAGCCGTAGCGCACGCACGAGGCCCGGTTGTTCATCGAGCCCAGAGTGGATTCTGACCGGTAGATGCGCTTTAGCGATCCGGTGCAGCTGGAGTAGTTGTAGAACGTGGTGGGGGAGCTTCCGCAGTAGTGGCGCGACGACTCGATGTTGTTGTTCCACGCTCCGGTGGGATACCACACCCCGCCGCCGCATGTGGTGCCCACCACCCTCACAGAGGACCCGCTGTAAGAGCTCGACGAGTAGTGGAGGCCGATCGTGTTGGTGCCCGATGATCGTGTCACCCGCCCCGAGCGTGGCTGCTCGGTGCTGATCGACGCGGCGTGCGCGGCAGCCTCGGCCTCCACGGCGAAGCAGACCTCAGGTTGCGTGACGAAGACCCCGTCCTCCACGCCGGTGACCTCGATGACGCAGTGCTGCTCTACCGCCAGCGGTTCAGTAGACGCACCCGCCTGCTCCCCGGGCACGAGCCCGCCGGCGATGATCGCGGCCGTCACGGCCATCCGGTAGATCTTGGCGCTGCTCATAGCAAGCTCCTCCCAACGCACAGCCCCGAGGCCAGCCCCCGGACCTGCCATCTACTTGCCGCCCAGCCCCGGCCCGTCGCGCGCGGCCCACAAGAAATCCCAACACGCCGCGCGACGCGAACGCCCCAGCAGGCAAGTAGCACGAGCCCCGCGTCACCAGCGGGTCAATCAGCACGAAGGAGCATCGCAGTGACACGGAACAACATCAGAAAGAACAGTGAGACCTTGGTATGCCAGCAACTCGGACTCGATCGTTTCCGGCGGGCAATCAAGGCTGGACTTCGCCATCCTTGGAAGGACGAGACAACGGCAAGATTCCCATCTAGCCGCAAGCATTGGCTGCGTTCGTCGTCGCTCGCTTGGTTGGTGATTCTTGTCTTCGCGGCCACCCTCTCGACCACCAACGCTGGCGCCTCGTCTCCAGACTCGGAGACTGAATCAGTTCAAGAGGTCGAGCAGGCCCTACAGTCGGCGTTACAGCAAGTGCCCGACGTCGAGGCTCTCATAAGTGAGACAGCAGCGAACACCTCCGACTTAGTCGTCGACATGTCCCCGGACGCAAAGGCCCTCGTGGCCATGGAATCATCCACAGGCAGTAGCCTGGCCATACCGCCGCACGGTGGTGATCCTGTCAAGATGAGCCGGTTTGGTAGCTTCGAGTTTCTGATCGAATTGCCGGGCTCCCCGGGCGAAGCCAAAGTGGCAACTGACGGATCAGTAGTGTTTGAGAGGGTCCACAAAGACACTGATTTGATTCTCCAAGCCCAGAAGGACACGGGTGTTCGAATGATCGCGATGCTTCACGGTCCCGATGCACCAACACGGCTTAACTTTGGGTTCAAGGCTACAGGCACGGAGAAGGCTATACTCAATCAGGACGGCAGCGTGGCTATCGTGGGCGACAACAACAGTGTAATTTCGATACTTCCCGCATCTTGGGCCTATGACTCCGCTGGGAACGACGTGTCCTCTTGGTATACCATCGAAGGAGACACGCTCGTGCTCAACATCGATCTTGATCCGAGCCTCGAATACCCAGTCATAGCAGACCCACAGTTCACTTGGGGAACTATCAGCGGAACCGCCTACTTCAACCGTCAAGAGACACAAGACGTCGCAGGTACCGCTGCCGTTGTCGTGGGAATGCTCGTACCGTATCTCCCTCCACCCTTCAACGGACTCGTTGCCTGGTACGTCGGGACCATTGGCATCTGGGCTGCGTACGCCGACGACGATGAGTGCCTGAAGATCAAGTATGGATTCACATGGAGTTGGGGAGGTCTCACTCCTGGTCTGTCTCCAGGACACTACATAGAAGAAGCAGGGTTCGCGTGTGAATGATCATGTGTCTTAGGACAGCGATTCTACTAGTCATTCCGCGAATCGAGGCTTGGATTGCCTTTAGCATTCTTAGCGGGATGGGTCTAGTGTATCTGATTCCTCTAGTGAGAAGGCTGTACGTCGGAGCAACCAGACGCGCTCGCCAGATTGGAGGTGTGGTATTCATGGCATATATAGTTGGAGGGATTGTCTCATACACAATTGATCTTGAGAGCCCCTATTCTTCGCCAATGGTTCTAGTAGGCGCATTTGCGAGCGGTGGCTTGGCAATCTGGGCTTACGACCGCTTCATATCCCGTAGACACCTCTAGCCCTGGAACGGAATTGCGCTAGTCTTCGTCGCCCCTCGATTGGGTGCGCCGTTCGTTCGACAAGGAGCATGTGCCCATGACTGATGCAAGCGTCTCGACCCCCGGCCCGCTTGGGGTGTTCGACGTCTCCGGCCGCCGGGTTGTCCCAGATCACCGGGGGCACCGCCGGGATCGGCCTGGCCGCAGCCAGCCACCTCGCTGGCAGCGGCGCGCAGGTGGTGATCTGTGGCCGGCGCACCGAGGGCTCGGAGATCGCGGCGGGCATCGGAGCCGGCTTCGTGCAGATGGACGTGACCGATGAGGCGTCGGTGGCTCGGGGCTTCGAAGCGGTCTCTGAGCGTTTCGACGCGCTCGACGCGTTGATCCTCAACGCGGGGATCGACGAGCATCACGGTGAGGTCGAAGAGCTCGACCTGAGGGTGTTCGAGCGGGTCATGGACGTCAACACCATGGGTGTGGTTCGGGCGCTGAGCCACGGGGTGGGCCTGGTCCGCGACCACGGCTCGATAATCGTGACCAGTTCCCCGGCCGGATCCATCGCTGTGCCCGGCATGGCGGCCTACGCCTCGTCCAAGGCGGCCCTGGACCATCTCGTGAGGGTGTGGGCTCTGGAGCTAGGGCCGCGCCATGTGCGGGTCAACGCCGTGCTGCCCGGGATAGTCGAGAGCGAGTTGGCCCCGGAGTCGTCGCCGCACCTCGAGCTGGTCCGGCGGATGACCGCCAACGGCGTCTTCCGGAGGGCGTCGGAGATGGCCCCGGTGTTCCACTTCCTGGTCAGCGACGCCAGTGCCACGCTCACCGGCTCGCTGGTGGGATGCCACGACGGCGTCTCCATCGGCTACAGCCAGGAAGTGATGGCCCGTCTCGCCGCCGACCTGCCGCCGGCCTGACCCGGGCGCCCGGAAAGCGGGCCGGCTCTCGGAGGACTGAGCCCGGCCAGATCGCCGACGATGCAAGCACGGCCGTCCACCGGTCAATGTAGGTTGGCGCTTCCACCGAGCCCTAGGAGTGATAGCAGTGGCCCCGACCGAACAACCGGCGCCGAGCGTGTCGGAGCCGGCACTGCCCGACGGCGAGTTCGCCTGGCACAAGCTGGTCGATCTCGACGGGCTGCCCGAGGGCCGGGTCATGACCGTGACCGTCGGCCACGAGAGCCTGTGCGTGACCCGCACTGCCGACGGCGGCTATGGATGTGTGGGAAACGCCTGCCCGCACCAGGGCGGCCCGCTGGGGGAGGGGTCGATAGAGGGCGGGTGGCTGCGATGCCCGTGGCACGGCTACGACTACTCGCCCAAGAACGGCAAGCCCCCTCCGCCCTTCGGCGACGCGCCGGCCGCATACCGCACCGAGGTGCGGGCCGACGGCGTTTACGCGGCGCTGCCGGTGGAGCGGCCCCGCACCCGCACCGTGTCCGACGTGCTGGTGGAGACGATGGTGGCCTGGGGCGTGACCCACGTGTTCGGCATGGTCGGCCACTCCAACCTCGGGTTCGCTGACGCGTTGCGGGCCGCCGAGGCCCGAGGCGACCTCACCTTCGTCGGGATCCGCCACGAGGGGGCCGCCTCCTTCGCAGCCTGCGCCTACGGCAAGCTCACCGGCGGCCTCGCAGGCTGCTTCGCCATCGCCGGGCCCGGCTCCACCAACCTGCTCACGGGCCTGTACGACGCCAAGATGGACCGGGCCCCGGTGCTGGCGCTGTCGGGCCAGGTCCCGTCGAAGGTGCGGGGCCGGGGCGCGTTCCAGGACACCGACCTGTCGGCTGCCTTCGCGGACGTGGCCCGCTACTCGGCGACGGTGCAGGCTGGCTCCAACTACGCCGAACTGATGACCCTGGCCTGCAAGACGGCCATCGTCGAGCGTGACGTGGCCCACCTGGTGCTGCCCGACGAGGTGCAGGAGCTTCCCGCGCCCGACGGGGCGGCCGGCTCGCCGGGCTCTCCGCAGGGACGCACCGGCCTGCGAACCGTCCAACCGCCCGCCGAGGCGCTGGCCGCCGCGGCCGCCGCGGTGGCCGGCGCGACCCGGCCTCTGATCATCGTGGGCCATGGCGCCCGCTCGGCAATGGCCGACATCGGTGCGCTGGCCGAGAAGCTCGGCGCGCCGGTGGCGACCACGTTCAAGGCAAAGGGGCTGATCGGGGACCGCCACCCGCTGGCCTGCGGGGTGCTGGGCCGCTCGGGCACCCCCATAGCCAGCTGGTTCATGAACGAGGCCGACCTGCTGTTGACCTTCGGGGTGTCGTTCGCCAACCACACCGGCATCGCCGACTACAAGCCCATCGTGCAGGTCGACTTCGACCCGATGGCACTGGGCCGATTCCACTCGGTGGACGTGCCGGTGCTGGCCGAGGTGGGAGTGGCGGCCCGGGCCCTCGCTGAGGCCGTGCCCGCCGAGCGCCGATGCCAGGACCTGCGGCCCGAGGTGGCCGAGCGCTGGGCTGTCTGGCAGGACGAGAAGGCCCGCCGCCGCGCCGACGACCGGGGCGAGGGCCTCAACGCGGCGGTGGTGTTCGATGCGCTCAGCCGGCTCGTGCCCGCCGACGCCGTCATGGCGGTGGACGTGGGCAATCACGCCTACTCGTTCGGCCGCTACTTCGAGACCCGGGGCCAGACCGTGCTGATGTCGGGCTACCTCGGATCGATCGGCTTCGCCCTGCCCGCAGCCATGGGCTGCTGGGCCGCCACCCGCGGCCGAACCGAGCATGCCGGCCGGGCCGTGGTGTCGGTGTCTGGCGACGGCGGGTTCGGCCAGTACGCCATGGAGCTGACAACCGCGGCCAAGCACGGCATGGACATCACCCACGTGCTGCTGAACAACAACGAGCTGGGCAAGATCTCCAAGGAGCAGCGAGCCGCCGAGTTCGACGTGTGGCAGACCTCGCTGCACAACCCCGACTTCGCCGCCTTCGCCGAGCTCTGCGGCGCCCGGGGCTTCCGCGTCGCCTCCCCCGAGCAGCTCGACCAGGCCGTGTCAGAAGCCCTCGACCACCAGGGCCCCGCCCTAGTCGAGATCCTCACCGACCCCCTGCTGGTGTAGCCCACTAATTCTCTTGAATTCGTCACCAGGCACGGGTAGCAACGGAGTTACTACTACAGTAGTATCACTGGCATGAAGGTCAGTGTCAGCATTCCTGAGAACGATGTCGCCTTCCTTGACGACTACGCACGCTGCCACGGCATCGCATCCCGGTCTGCTGCCCTGCACAGGGCAATACGGCTCCTGCGAGCCTCTGAGTTGTCGCCGCACTACGCGGACGCCTTTGCCGAGTGGGCTCATGACGGCGACGACAAGGCTTGGGACGCCGTCGTCGCGGACGGGCTGATGCAGGACTGATGCGGCGGGGCGAGATCCGCGTCGTCGACCTCGACCCCGTTGTGGGTGCTGAGGCTGTTCGTACCCGCCCGGCAGTGATCGTTAGCAACGACGGTGCCAACACGATGGCGGCACGTCTGGGGCGCGGCGTGGTCACCGTCATTCCCGTTACCTCGAACACCGCGCGCATCCACCCGTTTCAGATCCTGCTGGCCGCCGCCGATACCGGGCTCAACCTTGATTCCAAAGCGCAGGCTGAGCAGATCCGGTCGGTCTCCGTCGAACGGATCGGCGCAGTAATCGGCGCCGTTCCATTCGATCTCATGGCTGGGCTCGACGAAGCGATCAGACTCCACTTGGATCTCTGACCACACCCGCTCGACCAATCGTGCAAGGGCCGACCCCGACGGCGCCGAGGATCCTCCGGGGAAGTTCAGGGATATCCCCCAGTGGGTGGACACAGGCAGGTCGGCAGAGTGGACTGGTGGACGAGGCCGCGTCGGGCCCGCAGCCTGCGGGCAAGAACGCCACCGGGCGGCCTTATGCTCGGCCGGTGACCATCGTCGAGACGCAGGCGCTGACGCAGCGCTTCGGCTCAACCGTCGCCCTCGACGGCCTCGACATGCAGATGCAGCCTGGCGTGACCGGGCTCGTCGGCGCCAACGGCGCAGGGAAGACCACCCTGCTGAGTGCCATGCTCGGCCTGCGCGTGCCGACGTCGGGATCGGTGACGGTGATGGGCTTCGACCCCCAGAAGGCCGGTCACAAGCTCAGGGCCATGGTGGGGTTCGCACCCGAGCGCAACGTGCTGCCCGACGAGATGCGGGCCGTCGACTTCGTCCGCCACCTCGCCGAGGTCCAGGGCCTGCCCCGCAACGAGGCCCGCAACCGGGCCTCCGACAGCCTGTGGCTGGTGGGATTGGGCGAGGAGCGGACCCGGACGCTGGGCACTATGTCCACCGGCCAGCGCCAGCGGGTGAAGCTGGCTCAGGCCATCGCCTCGGATCCCAAGCTGGTGCTGCTCGACGAGCCCACCGACGGCCTCGACCCGGTGCAGCGCATCGAGATGCTGACCCTCATCGGCCAGATCAGCCGCGACTTCTCCATGAACGTGGTGCTGTCGTCGCACGTGCTGGAAGAGGTCGAGCGGGTGTGCGACCACGTGGTGGCCCTCGATGCCGGCCGGCTGGTGGCCTGCGGGCCCATCGCTGAGCTGATCGGCGAGAGCGACGGGATCACCCTCGAACTGGTGGATGTGGCTGAGCCGGCCGGATCGGTCGAGGCGGTCGAGTCGACGCTCCGCTTGGGCGGCTTGGACGTGTGGCGCCAGCAGACGACTCTGAGGCTGCGGGGCGCGGACTTCAATGAGCTCTGCGACCGGGCCCGCGACGCGGTGGCCTTGGCCGGGGCCCGTATCCGCCGCCTGGAGTCTCGGCGCCGCACCCTTGAGGACATCTTCGAGGACGCCCTCGATGAGTAATCCCTCAGCCTCGGTGGCATCCACCGGCGACACCGGCGACGCCGGTGCTGCCCGCACAACCGACACCGCCGACACCGCCCGGATCATGGATCAGGGCTACCGGTCCTACGACGGGCCCCGCACCGGACTGCCCGGAGCGATCCGCTCGGTGGTGCGATACTCGGTGCGCCACACGCTGGGCCTGGGTCGCCCGGCGCGCCACAAGATCCTGCCCTGGCTGGCGGTCGTCATCGCCCTGGTCCCCGCGGTGGTCTTCGTGGGGCTTGCGGTGGTGCTCAACGTCGACCTGATCAGTGACGAGATCCTGCCCGATTACCACGAGTACTACGGCTTCATCACCACCGCCCTGTTCTTCTACTGTGGCATCGTCGTGCCCGACATCCTGGTGTCCGACCGCCGCAACGGGATGCTGCCGCTCTACCTGTCGACGCCCCTGGAGAGCTGGAGCTACTTGACCTCCAAGGCCCTGGCCGTGGCGCTGACATTGGCCGTCCTCACCGTCGGCCCGGTGCTGTTCCTGCTGGTGGCCTACACCATCGAGGGCTCCGGGCCTGACGGGCTGATCGAGTGGCTCAAGATCTTCGTGCGCATCCTCGTGGCCGGGGCCGCCATATCGGCTGCGTTCACTGCGGCCAGCCTGGCCGCGGCCAGTCTCACCGATCGCAGGGCCTTTGCATCGGTGGGCGTGATCCTGCTGCTGTGGGGCAGCGGCTTCGTGACGGCTGCGCTGGTGGAGGCCGCTGACATGAGCGAGCAGGTCTACGCCCTCGACCTCGGGGGTATCTCCGACGAGCTCAAGAACAGGATCTACGGTGCCGAGCCGCCATCTGCTCCCGGAGAGAACGAGTTCATACAGGGCTTCCGTCGCTCCGAGCTGTCAACACTCTTCGTGGTTGGGGCCAACCTTGGCTGGGTGGCCCTGGGATCAGGCGTCGTGTGGTGGCGCTACCGGCGACTGGCGCTGAGCCGATGAGCACCACCCCGCCCCCGCCGCCGCTGCCGCCCAACGGCTCGGCCATGGTCGATGTGGACGGCGTGTCGAAGGTGTTCGGAGACGTGGTGGCGGTGTCCGATGTGAGCTTTTCGGTGCGGGCCGGGGTCACAGCCCTGCTCGGGCCCAACGGAGCGGGCAAGTCCACGTTGTTCAGGCTCATGTGCGGGCTGACCCCGCCCACCAAGGGCACCGTCCGAGTGCTGGGCGCGGATGCCCGCCGCGACCGCGACGTGCGGGGCCGCATCGGCCTCGCCCCCCAGCAGGACGGCCTGTTCGACCGGCTCAGCGCCCTGCAGTTCGTGACTGTGGCTGCGGCCACCGAGGCCGTGGCGGAGCCGGAGCGCGCCGCCCGGCGGGCACTGGGTGTGGTGGATCTCGACCCCGACGACTCCAGGCCGGTGTCGGGGTTCTCCAAGGGCATGCGCCAGCGGGTGAAGCTGGCCGCGGCGCTGGTACACGACCCCGAGGTGCTGATCCTCGACGAGCCCCTCACCGGGCTCGACCCTGTGCAGCGGCGCCGCATGATCGATCTGTTCCACGGGCTGGGCGACGAGGGTCGCTGCGTGCTGGTGTCCAGCCACGTTCTTGAGGAGGTTGCCCGCCTCGGATCTCGGATCCTCGTGATCGCCCAGGGCCGGTTGGCCGCCACCGGCGACTACCGCGAGCTGCGCGAGCTGATGGACGACCGTCCCCATCGCATCCGCATCGCCGTGGACCGGCCCCGCCAGTTCGCGGCGGCTCTGGTGGAGTCGGGCACGGCCGTGGGGGTGAGCGTCGGTGCGGACTCCCTCGTCGTGGACACCCGGGACGTCGACCGCCTCGGCCGCGAGGTCGCCCCGCTGGCCCGGCGGCTCGAAGCCCGCCTGTGGCGGGTCGCCCCCCTCGACGAGGACCTCGAGTCGGTGTTCCGCTACCTGGTGGAGAAGCGATGACCGCGTCCCAAGCAGGCCGAATCCACCGCCATGTGCCCCGCCTCCGGGCCGCGGCGCTGACCTACCGGGTGCTGGTCCGCCAGGTCGTCACGCCGGGCAAGCTCGCCGCGCTGGGCGTGCTGGGCGCGCTGATGATGTTGGTGGGCTGGTTGGTCGGCCTGGCCGCAGGCGTCGGCGAGCGGGGCGCGGCCGGGCTGCTGCGCGACGGTGCCAGCTATGCCGACGGCTTCGGGCTGATCATCATCGTGCCCATCGTGTCCTTGGTGTTCGGCTCGTCCGTGCTGGGCGAGACTCGCGAGGACGGCACCCTGGTGTACCTGTGGCTGCGTCCCATGGACCGCGGCCCGATCGTGGCGGGGGCTGCGGCCGCGGCGGCCACCGCTGCGTTGCCTCTGACGGTGATCCCGACCGCGGTGGGCGGGTGGCTGGCGACCGACCGCGTCGCCGGGTCCGCGGACCTGCTTTGGGGAGCGGCGGCCGCGGCCGCGCTGGGCACGGCGGCCTACTCGTCCTTGTTCGTGCTGGTCGGCCTGCTGGTCCGCAAGCCGATCATGTGGGGCATGGGCTACGTGCTGCTGTGGGAGGGTCTGGCCGTGGAGCTCGGCGACTTTGCGGCCCGCCTCTCGCTGAGGGGCTACACCCGGTCGGTGCTGAGCCGCGTCGGAGGGGTCGACTACGGCTTCGACGCCTACACGACCACCACCGCGCTGGTGGTGCTGGCCGCGGTGGCGGTCGCTGGCCTCGCACTGGCCGCAGTAAGGCTCAACCGCCAGGAGGTTTCCTAGCACCGGAAATGGTCGTTGTCGGGCACCGGGTAGTGTGCCGTGGTGGGCCATTGGAGGCTTCCCGAGCCGCGCGCCACCGTCGATGCCGTCATGGACGACGGCACGGTGATCATCCTGCGAAGGCACGGCAACCCGAGCGGCCCCCGCTTGGTGCTGAGCCACGGCTGCGGCCTGTCCGCCGACCTCTACTATCCGTACTGGTCGCTTCTAGCCGATCGGTTCGACGTCTTCGTATTCGATCTGCGGAGCCACGGTTGGAATGCCGTCAGCCCCCTGCGCACTCTCAACATGCCGACGCTGGGCAATGACAGCCGGTGCGTCCTTGATGCCATCGACTCCCGGTTCGGATCGGAACCGAGTGTCGGAGTGTTCCATTCCATATCGACCATCGCTGCTCTGGTGCACGAGCAGCAGGCACCGTCCTTCGCTGGACTGGTCCTGTTCGATTCTCTTTCTTGCCAGGCATCGACCTGAGCACTCTCACCGCGCTGGACCACGACTTCGTCCCGGAGATGACGCACTTCCTGCAGCTTGAGGCCCCCGAGACCTGTGCTTCCCTGACGGTCGAGTTCCTGGAGGCTCAGAGCCTCTCCTAGAGGCTTGCCGGACCGTCTCTCTGACCGGCTAGCGGCCGGTGAAGGTTGCTCTGCCGGGACCTTTCTCCAGGAAGCTGGCCACACCGATGGCGGTGTCGTCGGTGGCGAAGCAGTCTCCGAAGCGCTCGGTCTCGCGGGCCACCGCGTCGGCAAGGGACAGGGCCAGACCGTCCATCACCGCCTGTTTGGCCATGCGCAGTGCGGCCGGGCCCGCCGCGTAGCCCGCGGCCATCTCGACGGCCGCGTCGTAGGTCTCGTCCGGAGGATGCACCGCTGAGATGAGGCCGATGTCGAGGGCCTCGTCCGGATACACGTTGCGTCCGGTGTAGATGATCTCCTTGGCCCTGGTGACGCCCACAAGGCGGGGCAGGCGCTGGGTGCCCCCGCCGCCGGGGATGATCCCGAGCCTGATCTCGGGCTGGCCGAACATCGCGTCCTCTGCGGCCACCCTGAAGTCGGTGGCCATGGCCAGTTCCATGCCGCCGCCGAGCGCGTAGCCGTTCACGGCCGTCACGGTGATCTGGGGCATGTTCTCCACCGCTAGGAAGGCGTCGTTGAAGTGGCGCGAGAGATCCCTGGCCCCGGCCGGGCCGAGGCCGGTGAAGCGTCCGATGTCGGCGCCGGCCGCGAAGATCCTGGGCCCGCCCCACACCACCGCCGCCCTCACGTCGGGATCGGCCCCGACGGCGTTGGCGGCGGTGGTCAGATCGTCGAGCAGCTGGGAATCGAAGGCGTTCATCCTGGGCCGGTCGATGCGGATGGTGGCCACGCCACTGCTGGTCTCGACTCGAACGAAGTCACCCACGGCTCACTCCTCCCGTCGCGGGCCAGCAACCCTACTGGCCGCGGTAGGGCAGTATCGTCAGACCGCGTCGAGAGGAGATCCGTGGACCTTTCCCCTGAGAGCATCCTGCTCGCCGACCGGGTCGCGGTGGTGACCGGAGCGGCCCGCGGCATCGGTGCGGCCACCGCGGCGGCCCTGGCCCGCTTCGGTGCCGATGTGGCTGTGTTCGACAAGGATCCCACCCTGCTGCCCGATGTGGTCCAGCAGGTGGAGGCCGCGGGTCGCCGCTGCGTCTCGGGCGTGCTCGATGCCCGCGACGACGACGATGTGGCCGCTTTCCTGCAGCGCGCCCGCGACGAGCTCGGCCTCATCGACGTGCTCGTCAACAATGCGGGCGGCACCTTCCGGGCCCGCTTCGATGACGTGTCGCCCAAGGGGGAGCACACCCTGATCCGCGAGAACTTCTCCACGGTCACCAACTGTGTGCGCCACGGCATCCCGCTGATGTCGGACGGCGGCGCCATCATCAACGTCACCTCGGTGGAGGCCTACCACGCCGCCCCGGCGTTCGCGGTGTACGCGGCAATGAAGGCTGCGGTGGAGCAGTTCACCAAGACCCTGGCCGTGGAGTACGGGCATCGGGGCATCCGGGTCAACTGCGTGGCGCCCGACATGATGCCCACCCCCGGCGACGCCGCCCTCGCGGAGCAGTCCAGCTCGCTGATGGAGGGACTGCACCCAACCCCGCTGCGCCGTACCGGCCACGCCGACGAGTGCGCGGCCGTGATCGTGTTCCTGGCCTCCGACATGGCCAGCTTCGTCAACGGGGCGTCCATCCTCGTGGACGGCGGCACGGTTGCGGCCGGCAGCTGGAAGACCCGCCTAGACGGCACCTTCGGCCTGTAGCCCCGCGGCAGGTTCGTCAGGTCACTACGTCGGGCCGGGGCAGACCCTGGGCCTCGCACAGGGCGTAGTAGCCGGCCAGCACGCCCGGTCCGTCGGTGATCGACTCCACGTTGCCGTCGGCGTCGAGGTTGAGGTTCACGCCGTGTATCTGGAACCAGACGTCGGTCGGCTCGGTGTTGTCGGCGGGCACAGTGAGGGTGTGGACGCTGCCGGCCGGCTCGAACAGGAACGACCCGGCCCGGTTGACCTCCGGGTACTCGGCGTACTTCCAGGCGCCGCTCAGAGTGTGGGCGTACACCGGGCCGGTGTGGCGGTGAGTCTGGACGACCACGCCCGGAGCGAAGCGGTTGCGCACGATCCACAGGCCCTCGTCATCCCGAACCATCAGCACCTTGAGTTCTATGCCGCCCCCGGCGTCCACCCACGGCAATTCCTCTTCGCCGCGGTGTATGGCGGTGGCGGGCTCGACGGCGGTGGCGGGCTGTATGGCGGTGGCGGGCTCGACGGCGGTGGCAGTCATGTTGCTCCTTTCGCTCCACTCATCAAGACTTGTCCTGCTGGCGCAGGAAGCGCTCGAACTCGGCGCCTAGGTCGTCGGGGCTGGGGACGCTGCGCTTGGCCCGAGCATCGGCACGGGCCTCGAGACGCCGCACGTAGGAAACCACGTCGTCGTCGGAGTCCATGGCGTCGTTGACCCGCTGCTCCCACTCTTGCGCGGCCTCGTCGAGCTCGGCCCATCCGGTGGGCAGCCCGGTCACCCGCTCGAAACGCTCCAGCAGGGCACGGGCACCCTTGGGGTTCGGAGCGCCCGACACGTAATGGGGCACTGCCACCCGCAGAGACACCGCCGGTACCCCGAGCCTCTCGAACCGCTCATGCAGCACGCCGACTATGCCGGTAGGGCCCTCGTAGCTCGGCCGGTCCAGGCCCCAGGCCTCGGCCAGGCCAGCGTCGGTGGTGGAGCCGGTCACGCCGAAGGGCCGGGTGTGCGGTATGTCGGCGATGTGCGCTCCGACGGTCACGAGCACGGCCGACTCGCTGCGCGTCGCGAGTTCGACGATCACCCCAGCGAAGGTTCGCCACTTCAGCTGCGGCTCCGCGCCCACGACGAGCACCAGATCGTGCTGGGCGTCGGGCGGGCGCAGCACGTGAACGTCGACGGAGGGCCACACGATGTCGCGCCGGTCGTCTCGCAGCCGCACGGTGGGCCGCTGCTCGGCGAAGTTGTGGAACTCCTCGGGATCGACGTGAGCCACTCGGATCGACTCGCTGCGCTCGCTGAGCCACTCGAGGGCGCCCGTTGCCGCACCGCCCACATCGAACCAGCCCTGGAAGGCGGTCACCAGGATCGGCGACCGCAGATCGGGCAGCGTCGCCTCCCAAACCAGATAGCTCACCCCCCAAGCATGGCGCGAATCGCGCCCCACGCGCACCCCCTACGCCGAGATGTGCGCCGCGGTCCTGGCTGCAGTGTTTGACGCGAGCGCCGACTCGGCTATCGTTAGTGGCCGTGACCACCTTCGCCGACCTCCTGCTTCTCGTGTAGGCGAGCGCCACATATCGGTGCTCGCCGAATCCCCTCGTGCCGCCGGCCGGGGGGATTTGTGCTTGTTGAGGCCTCTTCGCCTCGACCGGACCGAACCCGACTATCCACTTCACCAAGGACAGAGACGATGCCCACCCACAAGGCCATGCCGTTCACCAAGTACCGGCCCTACCCCGCGGTGGATCTTGCCGACCGCACCTGGCCGGACCGGAGGATCACCAAGGCGCCGCTCTGGTGCTCGGTCGACCTGCGCGACGGCAACCAGGCCCTCGTCGACCCGATGGACATCGGTCGCAAGCAGCGCATGTACGAACACCTCGTCGACATGGGCTTCAAGGAGATCGAGGTGGGCTTCCCCGCCGCCTCCCAGCCCGACTTCGACTTCTGCCGCAAGCTCATCGAGCAGGACCTGATCCCCGACGACGTCACCATCCAGGTGCTCACCCAGTCTCGCGACGAGCTCATCGACCGCACGTTCGAGGCCGTGGCCGGGGCGCCCCGGGCCATCGTGCATCTCTACAACTCCACCTCCGTGACCCAGCGGCGAGTGGTGTTCCGCACCGACCGGGCCGGCATCGTGACGATCGCGGTGGCTGGCGCCGAGCGGTGCATGCGCAACCTCGACGCCTTGAGGCAGGCCGGCAAGGACGACGGCATCCGCTTCGAGTATTCGCCGGAGAGCTACACCGGCACCGAGCCCGACTTCACCACCGAGGTGTGCGAGGCGGTGATGGACGTGTTCGGCCCGACGCCGGACTGGCCTCTGATCCTGAACCTGCCCGCCACTGTGGAGATGTCCTCGGCCAACATCTACGGCGACATGATCGAGCGCTTCCACCGCGATATCCGCGACCGCGACTCGATCGTGCTGTCGCTGCATCCCCACAACGACCGGGGCACCGCGGTGGCCGCGGCCGAGTTCGGGATCATGGCCGGCGCCGACCGGGTGGAGGGCACCCTGTTCGGCAACGGCGAGCGCACCGGCAACGTGGACGTGGTCACCATCGCGCTCAACCTGTTCACCCAGGGCGTGGACCCCGAGCTCGACATCAGCGACATCGAGGAGGCCCGGCGGGTGTTCGAGTACGCCAACCGCATGAGTGTCCCCGAGCGTCACCCGTATGTGGGCGACCTCGTGTACACGGCCTTCTCGGGCAGCCATCAGGACGCCATCAAGAAGGGCATGGCCGCCATCTACGACCTGGCCCCGGGTGAGCCCCTCACCGGCAACTACGACGTGTGGGATGTGCCGTACCTCCCGGTAGACCCCCGCCACCTGGGCCGCAGCTACGAGGCGGTGGTGCGGGTCAACAGCCAGTCCGGCAAGGGCGGGGTGTCCTACGTGCTGCTGCACGAGTACGGTCTGGACCTGCCCCGGGGCCTGCAGGTGGACTTCTCCAAGCAGATCCAGACCGTCACCGAGGACACCGGCACCGAGATCACCTCCTACGAGATCCACCGCCGGTTCGTGGCCTCCTACGTGGAGCCGGAGCGGCCCTGGATCGAGCTGGTCGGCCATCGGGCCACCACCGACACCATCGGAGCGTCCCGAACCGACCTCGAGGCCCGCCTGCTGGTCAACGGGGTCGAGCGGACTGTCTCGGGCTCCGGCAACGGCCCCATCGACGCCTTCGTCACCGCTCTGCAGGCCAACGGCCTGTTCGCAGGCAAGATCCACGACTACTACGAGCACGCCATCGGCACCGGCAGCGACGCCACCGCGGCCGCGTATGTGGAGGTCGACACCGGCGACCGCTACACCACCTGGGGGGTGGGCCTGCACGAGTCGATCGTGTCGGCGTCGCTGCGGGCCGTGGTCGGCACCGTGAATCGCATGCACGCCGCCGGGGTGCTCGGCTGATCACGTGGTATCTCGGTCCGGCGGGCAGACTGGGGCATGGCCTTCTCGCTGATCCGCTTCAACTTCGTGTCGCCCGACCCCGCCGATGCTCAGGCGATGAGCGACCGCTACCGGGCCGGGCTGGAGATCGCCCGCTACGGCGACCAGCACGGCTTCAACGCGGTCTCCCTGGAGGAGCACCACAGCAGCCCGATGGCGTGGTGCCCCACGCCGCTGCTGCACGCGGCCATGATCCTGTCGAGCACCGACAACCTCATGGTCACCGTCTCTGCGCTGCTGCTGCCCCTGCACGACCCGATCCGGGCCGCCGAGGACGTCGCCGTCATCGACCTGGTGAGCAGGGGGCGGCTGGTGGTAGTCACCGGCCTCGGCTACCGGCCGGTGGAGTACGCGGCAATGGGCAAGGAATGGAAGCGCAGGGGGAAGATCCTGGACGAGGCGCTGGAGGTGATGCTGGCTGCCTGGAAGGGCGAGCCCTTCGAACACAACGGCGAGACGGTGCAGGTGCTGCCGATGCCCTACACACGGCCCCATCCCATGGTGCTCGTGGGCGGATCGTCACCCGCGGCCGCCCGCCGGGCGGCTCGACTGGGGCTGCCCATGCAGCTTCCCGGCCAGTTCGGTGAGATCGAGGCCCTCTACTACGCCGAGTGCGAGCGACACGGCACGCAGGGCTTCTGCATCGCGCCCGACAATGTGGTCATGCTGCATGTGGCTGAGGACCCCGACAGGGTGTGGGCCGAGCATGGCGACTGCTTCATGCTGGAGGCCATGACCTACAAGGGCTGGCAGCCCCCCGGCCAGACCTCGGCGGTGTGCTCCAAGGCCAGCACCGTGCAGGAGCTGCGCGACGAGGGCATCTACCGGGTGCTCACACCGGCAGAGGCCGTCGACCTGGCCCGCAGTACTGGCACGCTGGCATTGCACCCCCTGGTGGGCGGCATGCCCATAGACGAGGCCTGGTCGAGCGTCCAGCTGACTGCTGAACAAGTGCTGCCCGCTCTGGCAGACTCCTAGAGGCCGAGCGGATAGGCCGTAGTCTGGGAGGACTTCCGAAGGCGTTGAGCGAGGCCGTGGCCCGAGCGGCCCGTGAGCGAAGCGAACAAGAGCGGGGAACAAGACACGGGAGGATCCCATGGACTATCGCAGCCTGCTGTACAAGCGTGACGACCGCTACGTGACGATCACGCTCAACCGGCCCGAGCGCCGCAACTGCCTGTCGTCGGAGATGCTCGCCGAACTGGACGACGCGCTGCGGGCCACCGGCGCCGACAACGAGGTGGCCGGGGTCGTGCTGGCCGCCAACGGACCGGTGTTCTCCTCCGGGCACGACCTGGCCGAGATGGCCGGCATGACCGAGGACGGGTTGAGGGAGCTGTTCACGCTGTGCACCGCGTCCATGACCGCCATGGCTGAGATCCCCCAGGTGGTGGTGGCGAAGGTGCACGCCCTGGCCACCGCGGCCGGCGCCCAGCTGGCGGCCAGCGCGGACCTGATCGTGGCCAGCACCGAGGCCGCCTTCGCCACTCCCGGCGGCAAGGGAGGGCTCTTCTGCCACACTCCGATGGTGGCCGTGGCCCGGCCCCTGGGCCGCAAGCGGGCCGTGGAGATGGCGCTCACCGGCGACACTATCGACGCGGCCACCGCGCTGGACTGGGGCCTGGTCAACCGGGTCGTGCCTGCCGACCAGCTCGACGAGGCCACCTTCGATCTGCTGGGCCGGGCCACCCGGGGCAGCCGCTACGCCAAGGGCATCGGCAAGCAGACGCTGTACGCCCAGATGGACATGGGGATCGATGGCGCCTACGAGCTGGCCATCGACGTCATGGCCCGCAACGCGGCCCGCGGCGACGGAGCCGAGTGGCCCAAGGCCTTCACCGAGAAGCGCCGCCCCGTCTGGACCCATACCGAGTAGCCCTCGAGGGCGTGCGACGGCGGCCGGGGGAGCTCAGCGTCCGTCCACTGACCAGTGCCACGGCTCGCTGGGGAGGTTCTTGAAGCCGTACTGGGGGGCGATGCGCTTGAGCGCCTGGAAAACGGCGCTGTTGCGGCTGGTGATGAGCCGACCGGAGTTGGTGAAGTCGATGGCCAAGCCCTCCTCGTGGTTGCTGCGGCCCGGCCGGGCCGTCGGGGGCCTGCACCTGCTGGCCGGCATCTGCCACACCGCGTAGTCAGACGTGCCGCAGTGGGACTGGCGCAGCGATATCTGTGCCTGGTGGTTGCGGTATCCCCAGCCGTGAAGGTCGAAGCCCTCCTCGTCCATGGCCGCTAGCAAGCCCTCGGTCTCAGATGCGATCACTGAGTTGACCGTGATGCCCCCAACCGAGACCAGCGTGAAGTCCGCGTTGGCAGGAGTCAGCGACTCGGCCAGGGCCTGCTGCCGGGCTTCCTCCTCGGCTATGAGCCTGGCCTCCTCCTCGGCCCGTTGTCGGGCCAGGGCCTCGGCGATCCGTCGCTCGGCCGCTTCGATCTCCGCGGCGTACTCCGCGTCGATCTGCTTGATCAACTGGACCTCGTAGAGCCGCCTCTCGACCCGCTCCTCGGCTGCCACCGACAGTTCGGCCTCGCGGTCAGCGGCCGCTTCCAGCTTCGTTAAGGATCAGGTTCGCCTCCTCGCGGTGGGCCTCGGCCTCGGCCGCGGCGTCGGCAGCCAGGAGCCGCCAGCGCTCCAGTTCCTCGCCCAGCCGGCGCAGCTCGTCGATGTCGTCGATCCGGCTCCCGGTGGCGAATCCGGCCAGGGCCTCCTCGTGGGCGTTCTGCCACGGGTCGTTGCCCAGCACGCTGAAAGTTCCGGTCGGGGCTTGGAACGACACGTACGACTCGATCACAGCCTCCCGCAGGCCCTCCTGGGTGGTGACCAGCTGGTCCTCGAGTACGGCGATTCGCTCCTTGGCCTCCTGCACGGTGGCCCTGGCGTCGGCCACGGCCCGCTCGGCCTCCGCCCGGGCCGTCTGCTGGGCATCCACCGCGGCCTGCACCTTGTTCAGCGCGTCGATCAGGTCCTCGGCCTCGGCGGTGGCCGCGTCGAGGTCCTCGGTGGCAGTCGCCGCAGCCTCCTGCACCTCCTGGCGTTTGGCCTCGCGGTCCCTGACGATTTCCTCGTCGCTCTGCGCGGCGGCCGATCCCGCCGCGGCCGCGACCGTCAGCAGCAGCGCGAGCACGGCCAGCCCGCGCCGTCGGCGGGCCGAAGGGAAATGGCGGCAGGGGGATCTCACGGTCATGGTGTTGTCACCGCCCGCCAAGAACAGTCCACAAGCTACCAGGACCGGCGACCCGAGAGTGCCGTTGGCGGGGTCAGGCGCCGATACGGCCGGCAGGGGGTCAGTGCCGGTAGGGGATGGGCATCGAGGCGCTGGGGGGCGGTGTGGTCTTGATGTCGGGCGGGGGCGCGTTCCACTCCGGGTACTTGCGCACCGCGTTGGCCCGGTACTTCTCGGTCGAGTGCACCCTGTCCTTGTCGAACTCGGGGATCACCTGGTCGCCGAAGACCTCGATCATCTCGAGGATCTCCTCGTACTCGAAGCCCTCGTTCGGGAGCCCGAACACCAGCTGGTCGGTGCCCACCGCCACGTAGGACTTCTCGAGTTGCTCGCAGACCTCCTCGGGCGTGCCGCACAGCATGTAGCCGGCGTCGATGGCGAAGTCGAGAGTTGCTTCGTCGGGCAGGCCCAGCGGCGGCTCGGGCCAGGTGGGGGACCCCTCCCTCTTGGGGATGGTGTCGTGGTAGAGGCACACCATCGAGTACAGGTAGCCCCGGCCGTGCATCAGGGCGATCTCCCGGGCCCGGTCGCGGTCCTCCAGGCAGATCAGGGAGTTGGTCATCATCACGTTGTCGTTCATGTACGAACCGTGCGGCTCGGTGCAGTCCGCGAGGGCCTCCTTGTAGCTGTCGATGCGGCCCTTGAGAGCGGGGGCAGGGTCGAAGTTGAAGGCGATCGCGCCGATGCCCATCTGCCCGGCGGTGGCGAACGTGGCCAGGTTGCCGCAGGCCACCCACAGGGGAGGGTGGGTACCGTTCAAGGGTTTGGGGAGGATGTTGTGGTTGGGCGGCACCCGGAAGTGCTCGCCCTCGTACGAGTAGTCGCGCTGGGCCCACATGCGAGGAATCTCGGTGACGGCCTCGTTCCACATGGCCTTGGTCTCGGAGGTGAGCGTGCCGTTGAACGCGGCGACCTCGTGGCTGCCCGCGCCCCGCCCGGTGCCGAACTCGAAACGGCCCTCGCAGAAATGGTCGAGCATGGCGGCCCGCTCCGCGATGCGCACCGGATGCTCCTTGGTGGTGGGCAGGCTGGTGATGGCCGTGCCCAGGTGGATGTAGTCGGTCTGGGCCGCGATCCAGCCGATCATCACCTCAGGAGCGGAGAGGTGGCTGTACTCGGTGAGGCAGTGGTGCTCCCCGAACCAGGCGAACTTCCAGTTGTGCTTGTCGGCGTGGATCGGATACGACGCCTCGCGCATCAACATGAGGTGCTCGTGCTCGGGGACGTGTGCCGACGGGCCGGGGATGTAGCCGTTCTGGAATATCCCGAACTCCATTAGCCCTCCCCCGGATCTCTGGCAGGCAGTTGCGGCTGTCCCGGCCGAGGCTAACGGACGAAGGCCTGGCCGGCGGTCGTGGTGGCTAGTCGCGGTCGGTGTGTCGTAGCGCCGAGCCGGCGGTCGGCCCGGTTAGGGTCAGATCGATGGACCGTTGGTGGGAGATCGGCGGAGCGGCCCACGGCGACGTCTACGACGACCGCTGGCGGCGCATGGAGGCCAAAGGCGAGTGGGTTCACGGCGAGGCCGATCTGGTGTGCTGGTGCAGGCCCGGATCGGTGCTGGACGCCGGTTGCGGGACGGGCCGGGTCGCCATCGAGCTCT
Source organism: Candidatus Aldehydirespirator sp. (assembly GCA_965219165.1). Taxonomy (GTDB): domain Bacteria; phylum Actinomycetota; class Acidimicrobiia; order Acidimicrobiales; family Aldehydirespiratoraceae; genus Aldehydirespirator. The sequence continues at coordinate 1,276,528 of CBDCMW010000002.1, forward strand.
ATCGCCGCGGCATCGATGTCGTGGGGGTGGACGTGGACCCGCTCATGCTGGAGGAAGCCCGCGCCAAGGCCCCGCATGTTCCCTGGATCATGGGCGATCTCGCGGATGTGGAGATCCTCGGTGCGGATGCCGGAACGGCGAGGCGAGAGTTCGACATGGTCGTGATGGCGGGCAACGTGATGGTCTTCGTGGAGATCGGCACCGAGGCGGCGGTCGTGGCCAACATGGCCAGACACCTGGGCCCGGGCGGGCGGCTCGTGTCCGGCTTCCGCATGGGGTTGTCGCCCCTGACATTCGCAGACTACGACCGCTTCGCAGCCGACGCCGGCCTCACCTTGGAGCACCGCTGGACCACCTGGGACCGCGAGCCGTTCGACGGTGGCAGCTACGCGGTGACGGTGCACCGCCGGCCGGCAGCCGCGTGAGGGCAGCCGCGGACGATCACGTCCTGGCGGCGCGACTGGCCCACGACTGCGGGCAGCGGCTGCTCGACCTGCTGAACGACCCATCGGTGCAAAGCTGGCGGTTGGAGACGGCGGGCGACCGGCAGGCGCACGAGTTCCTCACGCAAGAGCTTCACCGACATCGCCCCGACGACGCCGTGCTGTCCGAGGAGGGCCACGACGACCGGAAACGGCTGGAGACCGAACGGGTCTGGATAGTCGATCCGCTCGACGGCTCCATTGACTTCGGCATGACCGGGGCATGGTCAGTACACGTGGCGCTGTGCCAGAGCGGGGTCCCGACGGCGGCCGCGGTGGCCGTGCCCGCTTGGGGCACCACGTTCGCGACCGATCCGCCGTCCGAGCCCACCATGTGCCGCGTCGGGCGCCGCAGGGTGGTGGTGGCCAGGTCGAGGGGTCACATCGATGGCCACCGGCTGGCTCAGAGTCTGGACGCCGACGTGCTGACCATGGGCTCAGCGGGGGTCAAGGCGATGGCGGTGGTGCGCGGCGAGATGGACGCCTACGTCCACGCGGGCGGGCTCTACGAATGGGACACGTGCGCTCCGGCGGCGGTGGCACGGGCTGCGGGCCTGCATGCCTCGTGCGCGGACGGCTCGCCGCTGCGGTTCAACAACCCGCGTCCGCACACGCCTGGACTCGTCATCTGCCGACCCGACTTCGCGGATGAGCTGCTCGAAGCCCTCGCTAGAGGCCGAGCGGATCGGCCGCGTCTGATGGGGACTTCGCGAGGCGCGGAGCGAGGCCGTGGCCCGAGCGGCCCGTGAGCGCAGCGAACAAGAGCGGGAAACTAGAGGCCGTCGGCCGCGAGCTGCAGCGCGCCGGGCACAGCGTCCAGACTGATCGGCGTCGCTCCGATCGTTTCGCCGTCGCCGACGAGGTCGGTGGGCTCGCCTTCGATGACGACGGTGCGTCCTCGCAGCATGTGCACATGTCGATGGCCCACGTGGCCGCCCTCGAACACTTTCGGGAGCAGGCGCAGCATGGTGGTCCGGCTTGCGGGGCCGACCACCGCGACGTCCAACAGCCCGTCGCATGGGTCCGCGTCGGGGCAGATCGCCATACCGCCGCCGAACGTCGGCGTGTTGGCCACCGCGAACAGGGCGCTGCGGTACTCGGAGCGCTGCCCGTCGACGGTGACGGCAAGCTCGCGGTGCCGCAGGCCCGGCATGGTGAGAAGGGTGGCCACCGTGTAGCGGCTCGGCCCCCGGGGGAAGCGCAACCGATCGGCCCGGACGTTGACATCCACGCTGAACCCGCCCGTCACGTTGAACGTCACCCACCTCTGCCGGTCGGTGCGGATCGCGTCCACGGGCCGGGACGGCCCCAGAGCCCTGGCTGCGGCCTCCTCGACGCTGTGTCCGTACAGGCCGAAGGCCCGGGCGAAGTCGTTGCCGGTGCCCACGGGCACTATTCCCAGGACCGCGTCGGTGCCGGCCACCCCCTGAACGGCCAGATGCACGGTCCCGTCGCCGCCCACCGCGATCAGCCGCTCCGCGCCCGCCTCCACCGCGCCCCGGGCCGCGTCGGCGGACTCCTCCGCAGAGGCCCCGCTGATGTCCACCGGGGTGTGGCCGGCGTCCTCGATCACCCGGCGAACGACCGGAGCCGCAGCCGCGGCCCGGCCCCTGCCACCGCGCGGGCTGACCAGAAAACAAACCTCGGCCACGGCGCCGGTCTAGCAGACGCCCGGCGCGACTTCCCCGACCCCGCCACACACAGCGACAGCTGCGGGAGGCTGGCGGTCGCGGCTGGACCCGTCTCTACAGGCCCAGGAAGCCTCCGCCGTCGGCGACGATGGTCTGGCCGGTGATGTAGCGGGCGCCGCCGGATGCCAAGAAGACCGCCACCGGGCCGATGTCGGCGGCGGCGTCGCCCAGGCGACCGAGCGGGGTGCGGGCGATGAGGCGCGTCTCCAAGCTGGGATTGGCAGCCACGGCCGCGTCCATGGCCGGCGTGCGGGCCACCGGCGCGATGGCGTTGACCCGCACGCCGAGGGGACCCCACTCCCGGGCCAGGCTCTTGAGGATCCCGCGCTGGGCCGCCTTCACCGTCGCGTAGACGGGCAGGTTGGCTGATCCCTCCACGCCGGCGGGCGACGTGAGCAGGATCATGGTGCCCGGTCGTCGGCGGAGGTAGGGCAGCGAGGCCCGCGCGCAGCGGAACGTTGCAGTGGTGGAGGTGGCGATCTGGGCACGGATCGTGCCGCTGCCGGTGTGCTGAACCGGCCCGGGCGGTCCCGGAGGCGACACCGCGTTGTGGACCATGATGTCCAGCCCGCCGCAGCGCTCTACGGCCTCAGCCACCGCGGCCTCCACGTCGCCGGCCTCGGTCACGTCGCAGCGAACGAAGACGGCGTCGTGCCCGGCGGCCCGGATCGACTCCGCCGCAGGCTCGCCTGTGGCGGCCCGCCGGGTGGCGATCACGACCGCCGCCCCTGCGCCGGCAAGCGCCGCGGCGATCCCGGCCCCGACGCCCTGTCCGGCGCCAGTGACCACCGCGACTTGGCCTTCGAGCACGCGGCCGGCCGGTGCCTCAGTCATCCGGCCATCCAGGCGCCGCCGTCCATCACCAGCGATGCTCCGGTGAGGCCCGCCGCCGCGGGGTCGGCCAGGCTGTCGATCACGGCGGCGATCTCCGCGGCGGAGGGCAGGCGGCCCAGCGCGGGGTCGTGCAGTGCGGTCGCCCCGACGGCCGCAGCTGCGTGCTGGCGCGACAAGAACATCGATGGGTGCAGGGTCAGGGCATGGGAGCGGATCTGGTCGACGCCCCAGCCGCGGGCCAATGAGCGGGCCAGGACCCGCAGCCCCTCGGCCAGCCCGGCCAGAGCCGAGAGGCGCGCCGCGCCGGCCGCGCCGACGAGCGGCACGCAGAACACGATCGTCCCTTGCCGGGCGGCCAGGTGACGGTGTGCGCCGCGGGCCACCCGGATGCCGGCTTCCAGCGGGGCGTCGCAGGCCGCGCTCCAATCGTCGTCGGTCATCTCGTCGATGGGTGCCGGGATTCGGCTGTGCACGGGATACAGGGCATGCACCACCAGGTCGAGCCCGTCGAACGGGCTGCCGTCGGCGCGGGCGAGCCGGTCCACGAAGCCGTCGTCCACTTCACGGGGCGCGGGCGCGATCAGGCGCACGTTCCCGGAGAGCTCGGTGGCGAGAGCTGCCGCGGGGTCACCCCCGCCGACGACAAGGACGTCGCGGCTCACGCCCCGGCCCGCCGTGCCTCGCCGATCCTCTCCCTCAGCTCGACGGCCAGCCACGCCCCGGTTCCGCCGACCACGGTGGCGCCCCCCACCCACAGCCACGCTGCGAGCGACGGCACGTCGAGCTGGAAGAACTCCCGAAGCATCGGCCAGGCCATCGCCACTCCGTAGGAGGCGGCCATGGACGCGGCCAGCCCGACCTTCCACGGCCGCAGCGGACGGCTGATCAGCAGCAGGATGACCAAGCCGATGCCCAGCAGCGTCATGGTGGCCGACGTGCGGGCCTCGTCGAGGCTGATCCCGTCGAGGCGGCGCACGACCTCATACAGGGCGAAGGTCGCGGCCGCGGCCACCGTCCCCGCCGGCAGCGAGAAGCGCAGCACACGGCGCAGGAAGCCCGGCCTCACGAGCCGGTGGTCGGGGGCCAGAGCCAGGAAGAACCCGGGCACGCCCACGGAGAAGGTGCCGATCAGGGTCAGATGCCGGGGCAGGAACGGGAACGGCGAGCCGGCCGCGCCGATCAGCACGGTGAGCAGCACCGCGTAGGCCGCCTTGGTGATGAACAGGTTGGCGACCCGCTCGATATTGTTGATCACTCGACGGCCCTCGGCCAGCACGCGGGGCAGCGTGGCGAAGCGGTTGTCGAGCAGCACGAGTTGGGCCACGGCCCGCGCCGCGGAGGATCCGGTGCCCATGGCGATGCCCATGTCGGCGTCCTTGAGGGCGAGCACGTCGTTGACGCCGTCTCCGGTCATGGCCACCGTGCGTCCCCGGGACTGCAGGGCGTGGACCATGGCCCGCTTCTGGTGCGGGTCGACCCGCCCGAACACGGCGGTCGACTCCAGGATGTCGGCCAGCGCCTCGGGGTCGTCGGGCAGCTGGCGGGCGTCGAATGCGGGCACATGCAGCCGGCTCCGGCCACCGGTGCTGCCCTCGGCGCGGCCGTTGGGGTCGCCGGTGATGCCGGCTCGGTGGGCGACGGCGGCGACCGTGGCGGGATGGTCCCCGGATATGACCTTCAAGTCCACGCCCTGATCGCGGAAGAAGGCGAAGATCTCGGTGGCGTCGGAGCGGATCATGTCGCCCAGGTGGACCAGACAGACTGGCTCCCGACCCTCGGGCAGGCCGGAGTCCGACGGGTCGGGCGCATCGGCGCGGGTCACCACCAGCACCCTGTGTCCGTCGGCGGAGGCCGCGGCCGCTCTGTCTTGAGCCTCGTCGCTCACGCCTCCCGCCCGCAGGAGCACGTCCGGCGCGCCCAAGTGATAGGTGCCCCGGTTCTCGAAACTGGCCGCGGCCCATTTGCGGGCCGACGAGAACGGCACGCTGCGGCGCAGCTGCCATCCGTCGGGCCCGGACCCGACCGCCGCGGCAATGGCGGCCAGGGTGGCGTTGGGGGCGGGATCGGCCGACGCCAGCGCGGCCAGCGCGGCCGACGCTTCGGCCTCGGTGGCCGATCCCAGCGGCTCGACCCGCTGGAACGAGATCTCCCCGGTGGTGATGGTCCCCGTCTTGTCGAGGCAAAGGGTGTCCACCCTTGCCAGCATCTCCACCGACGCCAGCTCCCGGGCCAGCGCCCGCCGGCGGGCCAGCGCGATCACGCCGGTGATGAACGCCAGGCTGGTCAGCAGCACCAGCCCGTCGGGCACCATGGCCACCGCCGCGGCGACCGTGCCCCGCAGCGCCTCCTGCCAGCGGTCCTCGGTCGCGAGCAGTCGCCCCAGCAGCAGCAACGCCGCCAGCGGGATGATCCATGTGAGACGGCGCAGGATCACGTCGACGCCGCCCTTGAGCTCGCTGCCCGCCAGCTTGAAACGGCGAGCCTCCTCCGACAGTCGCGCCGCGTAGGAGTCGGCGCCGACGGCAGTGGCCCGATACCAGCCCGCGCCCGCGCTCACGAACGACCCCGACATCACGCCGTCGCCGGGGGCTTTGTCGACCGGGTCGCTCTCGCCGGTCAGCAGCGACTCGTCGAGCTGGAGGCCGCGGGCTGCCACCACCTCCCCGTCGACCACCACCTGGTCGCCGGGATGCAACTCCAGGATGTCGTCGGCCACGACTTCGCTGGTGCCCACCTGCCGCGCCTTGCCGTCGCGCACCACCCGGGCCAGGGGTGCCGACAGCACGGCCAGCTTGTGCAGCGTGCGCCGGGCCTTCAGCTCCTGTGCGATGCCGATGACGCTGTTTGACACGACGACGCCGGCGAATAGTGCGTCGGCCGGGAAGCCCGCAACCATGATGAGCACGAACATCGAGCCGATGATGGCGTTGACCGGCGTGAGCACGTTGTTGCGCACGATCTGGCCCACTGTGCGAACCGGGGCGTCGGGCACGTCGTTCGTGAGGCCCTCGCGCCGGCGCTGCTCAACCTCGGCGGTGGTGAGTCCTGGGGGCGCTGGCGGCGCAGCGGGGGCGCTGTCGATGGCGTCGCTCATGCCGTGCCGACGGTAGCGCCTGGACGCGGCCGCCCTGCGCGACCGGCCCGCGACGCATTGCCCCGACGAACTTCCCCCGACTTTGCCACCCAGGAGGTGGGAAACTGACAGAAGTTGCTGCCCAGCGCGGCCTAGACCCGCTCGACGCGCTTGAAGGCCTCGCCGTAGGGCACTCCTGCCCTGCGTCCGGCGGTCCGGCACTTCTCGAAGACGCGCGCCCGGAACGCGGCCACGTTGGCCTCGTCGTCTTCTCCGCTGATGCCGTGCGTGCTCACGAACTGGCTCTCGTGGGCGAACAGGGCGTGGACCTTGGCCTCTATGTGGGCCGTGCCCACCCGTTCGACGTGGTCGGGAGCCTCGCATTCGAACAGCAGCAGTTCGACGGGCCGGTGGTGGGCGACGCCGTGCTCGGGGAAGAAGTGCGGGTCGCGGGCGGCGACGACCGCGTCCATGCACAGGAATCCGGCCGCCCGGTGGTCGGGATGCAGGCGCCATCGATTCCACGGGTCATGGCCCAGCACCACGTCCGGGCGCAGCTCTCGGATGATCTTGGCCATCCGGCTGCGCAAGGCCATGGTCACTTCCAGTTCCCCGTCCACCTCTCCTAGGAAGCGCACTTCGCCGGCGACACCGAGCCGGCCGGCAGCCGCGGACTGCTCCGCCTGGCGTCGGTCCACTAGGGCCGCGATGTCGGCGGTCGCGTCCCAGGTTCCCTTCGAGCCGTCGGTACACACCAGCAGGCTCACCTCGCAGCCGGCCTCGGCCCATTTGGCCAGAGTCGCCCCGCAGCCGAACTCGATGTCGTCGGGGTGCGCGCCCACCGCCAGTGCCCGCCCGGGCGCGGCAACGTCGACGGTGGTCACGGGCTAACGGCGAGCCCATCGAGCCCTAGGGCGAGGCGGTCCTCGGCGGGCAGTGCCAACAGGTCTTCAGGGTGGTCGATGTCCGCGGCCAGGGCGTCGTCCTCCACCACTGTTACGGCTAGCCCGAGCCGGCGGGCCTCGGCCACATGCCGCCCGAAGGAGCCCGGGCCGTAGGAGAAGCGGAAGCCGGCCGCGGCGGGCACACACAGAACGTTGGAGCCGTCTCTATGCCGGTCGGGCACGATCATCAGTCCCGGGCCGACCGCGGGGCGCAGGGTGCGGGCTCGGGCCAAGTCGGCGTGGGCCACCACGGCCCGCTCCACGCCTGTCGCGGCGAGGAGGTCCACGGCCGTGGAGACCGCATTGGTGAGGCCGGGCCGGCCAGTCCGCACGACGGCCGCGCCCAGCTCCGCGGCCCAGGCCGCGACCTCGGTGTCGTCGGTAGCCACGTGGACCGGCAACCCGTCGGCAGCCGCTACCACCCGGCTCGCCATGCGGCGCATCAGATCACGGCAGCCGGAGCGGCCGAGCGCATCCGCCAGTCGCGACAGGGCGCCCTCGAAGGAGCGGATCGGCACGACCACCGCCGTCAGAGGCCGAGCGGACAGACCGCAGTTCATGGGGAGCCCGCAAGATGATGAGCGAGGCCCCGCGGCCCGAGCGGCCCGTGAGCGCAGCGAACAAGAGCGGAGGACGACCCCGAGCGGCCCGTGAGCGAAGCGAACAAGAGCGGGAAACGTGACGCTTCACCGCGAGGCGGTGACAACATATCGGCGTGGTCTCCTGTGGAAGCGTTGTTGGTTGGCACGGGCGGCTCCGGTCGTGCCGTAGGCGGAATGAGCAAGAGTCTAGGGTTGCGGCTGTGAACGTCCGGGTTGCAGATGCACGGACCTCCCGTCGGCGCCACAGAGTCGGGAGCCGGCCGTGAGCATACGGATAGCGGTGATCGGTGCAGGCTCGTGGGGGACCACCGTCGCTCATCTCTGCGCTCACAATGCTCCCACCGTTCTCTACGCCCGCGACCCAGCGGTCGCCGACGCGGTGAACTCGACCCGCGAGAACCGCCGCTACCTGCCTGGCCGGGTGCTGCACCCCGACCTGCGGGCCACCGCCGAGATCGGCGAGGCGGCCGGCGGCGCCGACGCGGTCGTGATGGGCGTCCCCTCTCACGGTTTCCGCGACACTCTGAGCCTGCTGCGCCCCCACGTCGGCGACCGCACGCCGGTCGTGTCGCTCACCAAAGGGCTCGAGAGCCGCACCTGCAAGCGAATGACCGAGATCGTGGCGGACGAGCTGCCCGGATGTCCGGTCGGGGTCCTGACCGGGCCGAACCTGGCCAAGGAGATCCTCGCAGGTCAGGCTGCCGCCGCGGTGCTGGCCATGGCGCCGGCCGACGCCCCGCTGGCCGAGCGGCTCCGGGACACCTTGTGCGCCAACGACTTCCGGGTGTACACCAACACCGACGTGGTCGGGGCCGAGATCGCCGGCGCTACCAAGAACGTGATCGCCCTGGCGGCCGGAATCGCCGACGGGCTCGGGTCCGGGGACAACACCCGGGCCGCCCTCATCACCCGCGGCCTGGCCGAGGTGACCCGCCTGGGCGTGGCTCTCGGCGGTGATCCGCTCACGTTCGCGGGCCTGGCCGGGATCGGCGACATCGTCGCCACCTGCGTCAGCGCCCAGAGCCGCAATCGCCATGTGGGCGAGCGCCTGGGCCGGGGCGAGGCGATCGCTGACATCGTGGCGTCCATGGATCAGGTGGCCGAGGGCGTGAAGTCCACACCGGTGGTGGCGTCGCTGGCCCGCTCGCTGGGTGTGGACATGCCGATCACCGAGGAGGTGCGGGCCGTGATCGAGGACGGCCGCCCCGCTGCCGCGGCCTACCGGGCGCTGCTCGACCGGCCGCCCACGAGCGAAACCCAACGGTGAGACGGCGCAGGTCCGACCCTGTGCGGGCCTCGTCCGGCTCTTTGCTCACGGCCTTGCAGGACGGCTGGGCCGAGGAGCTGCTCGGCGACCTCGACGGGCCGGTGGCCGCGGTGGACCGTTCAGGAACCGTGGCTCCGGTCGGCGCCGGGTGGCGAGTGGGCTGGGCCGTGGGCGCCGAGGACCGTTGGCACATCGCGGCCGAGGAGGCGGCCGTGCGCTCGCGCTTGATCGACGAGATGCCGGTCACCGCGACGGCCATGAAGGTGCCCGGCGGCGATGTGGTGCTGCGGGCCGCGGCGGGGCGCGACGCGGCGGGTCGGGGGGTGGTGCTGGAGTTCATGAACGACACACCGGTCCCGGTGAGCCTGGCTCTGGGTGTGACCGGGTCGATCAACAGAGCGCAGGTGCAGGGATCGTGCCTGCTGGTCGATGGCCGGGTCGCGGTGCATCTGGGGCGTACACCCGGAGGGGCGGTGGCCGTCGACGACGGCGAGGTGTGGAGAGCTGTTCGGGCCGAGCCGCCCGCCGGGGATTGCGAGGCCCGAAGCCGTGCGGGGCTGGCCGCGGCCGCGGCGGTGGTTCCGCTGGCGCCCCGGGTGCCGCTGCGGGCCACTGTCAGTGTCGAAGGCGAATCCGCAGGCAACGCCGGCTCGCCGGAGGAGGCCGCAGCCGGCTGGCGGGCCGTGGTGACGCGGGCCGCTTCGGTGGATCTTCCCGATGGCACCGCGGTGCGAGCGTGGCGGCGGGGGATCGCGGCGTCGATCATGGCTGCGGGTGGCACCGAGTTGGAGGACGCGGCGCGCGCCGCGGTTGTGCTCGATCGGGTGGGCTTGCCCGACGAGGCCGACAGGGCCAGGGCGGCACTGGTCGGCGCAGCCGAGCGATCACGACTGCCGCCGCCCACGGCCGCGGCCGCGCTGCGGGCCTTGGCGTCGCGCCGACTGCGAACCGGTCGGGTCTCGGGATTGGCAGAACTGGCCGGTCCTCTGGCCGCGGCCGCGGGCGACTGCCTCGACCCTCGCACGCTGGAACAGGCGGCTGCCGCCTTGGAGACAGAGGCACCGGCCGCCGCCCGTGACGCTCGCCGTCTGTTGGCCAAGACGACTACGCCAGACTCGATGGCGCGGCCCGCGGCGGACACCGCCAGCTTCGCCGCCGCCCTGCGAAGCAGCGTCGCATTCGGCGGTAACGGCATCGCCGGAGTCGTGCGAAGCAGCGTCGCATTCGGCGGTGACGGCATCGCCGGAGTCGAGGTCTTGCTGGATTGCTTGGTCGCCGAGGCCGCAGATCATCTCGTGATGCTGGCCGCACCGCCCGAAGCGTGGAGGGGAGCCTCAGTGGACGCCAACTCGCTCGTGACCCGCCACGGCGCGCTGTCGTTCTCGGTGCGCTGGCACGGCGCCCGCCCCGCGCTGCTGTGGGATCTTCAACCGCCCCGAGCCGACGCCCTCGCGCCGACGCTGCGGTGCGGGCTCGATGAGTCCTGGGCATCCGCGGCGCTGGCCGGCGAGGCCTTGCTGGGCACAGGACCAACGACGGCTTGAGCGGTGCCACAGCCCGGCCGCGGTTGCGTCGCCCCCGCGGTATTGGTGCCAGTGCCCGGCGTGTGCGACACTGCGCTCATGGAAACGCATGCCCTCCCCGTTGCCGCGCCTGCCATTCCAGAGGTTGACGTCCCCGTGTGGGCCTGGGTGTTGGTCGTGCTCGCCGCGGTGGTCTCGTACTTCGTCATGCTTGAGAACGGCGCCGTGCTCAGCCATGCCGCGCAGACCCTCCACGAGTTCTTCCACGACGGCCGTCACTTCGCCGGCGTCCCCTGCCACTGAGCGCTCCATCTTCTGAATGAAGCGGATCCTGGGGGTCGGCTGCCTGGCCGGTCTGGCCGCCGGCATTGCGTCGGCGGTGTTCGTGGCCACGGCGGGCCGGGGACCCATACGCGACGCCATCGCCTTCGAGGACAGCATCAGTCATGCCACCAGCGGCGCCCATCATGAGGATCTCTTCGGAAGAGGCGTGCAGGAGATCGGCGGCGCGGTTGGGCTGGTCGTGTTCGGGCTGGCTCTGGGCGTCATCTTTTCGGTCGTGCTTGCCGCCGTCGGTCCTCGGCTGGCCGCGCCCACGCCTCTGGCCGCCTCGGTGCGGCTCGGGATCTGCGGATTCGTGACCGTGGTCCTAGTGCCCTTCCTGAAATACCCGGCCAACCCGCCGGCGGTCGGCGACCCCGAGACCGTCAACGAGCGCACCCTGCTGTACTTCAGCGTGCTAGGTCTCTCCATCCTGTTGACCTGGGCTGTTTGGCGGTTCCATCGGGGAGTCGCCCTCGCACCGGTGTCCAGGGCTTGGGCGACAGCCGCCCTCTACGGCGCCGGGCTGGTGGTGATATTCCTGGCCCTGCCTGACAGCCCTGACCCCATCGACGCGCCGGCTGACCTAGTGTGGCGGTTCCGTCTGGCTTCGCTGGGAGGCCTGGCCGCGGCTTGGGCGACGCTGGCTCTGGTCACCGGCACCCTGCTGTCACGGCCGGCCCGGACCTAGCCTGCTATTCCCAAATCTGCACGGGTTTTGCTTCTATGTGACGTGTTTCTCTACTGATTTCGGATGAGTCAGGCTCCCGAGTACAGCTCCATGTGGCGTCGGGCGGTGCTGGCCCATGAGTAGCGGCCGGCGGTGACCGTCCCACGGGACCGCAGCCGGCGCACGAGCTCGGGGTCGTCGCGCACCCGGGCCATGCCGGCCGCCAGCGAGGCCGGGTTGGCCGCCTCCGTCAACACCGCGTCGCAGTCGTGGGTCAGGAACTCCCGGAAGACCTCGATGTCGGAGGCCACCACCGGCAGCCCGGCGGCCAGAGCCTCCAGCACAACCAGGCCCCAGCCCTCGCTGATCGACGGGAACACGAAGCTGTCGGCGGCGCAGAACCAGCCGGGCAGCTCCGCATCGGGCACCGTGCCGACCAGCACGACGTCGTCACCGAGACGCAGGCCGTGGCCGCCCAGCGACCCGAGAACCTCGTCGCGGTAGGCCCGATAGTCCTGGAAGGAGTGCCCGCCCACCACGGCCAGCATCGGGGCCCGGCCCGGCGCGGCCTTGAGCAGTCCCAGTGCCTCGACCAGGAAGCGCGAGCCCTTTCGGGGCTCGATGCCTCCCACCGTCAAGTACACGTGGCGCCCGCCGGCGGAGATCCGGGACCGGAGGGCGTCGCGCTCGCCGGCAGACAGCACGGCGTCCGCGAACCGCTCCACCCTCACCCCGTTGGTGACCACCGCCGCCTCCACGCCGTATTCGTCGAGCAGGCGCCGCCTCCACGGCTCGCTCACCACCAGCACCCGGTCCGGCTCGGTGATGGCCGCGTCCTGGCACTCGATCAGTGCCGGGGTTGTGAAGTCGTCAATGTGGTGCACCGTACGGAACAGCTGGAACCCGGCGCCGCGGTCGCGGACCCGGGCCGCGGCTCGGGCCGAGATGCAGTCCTGGCTGTGCACGATGTCGAATCGGTCCGAGATCTCGGTCAGCCCCGATGTCAGGGCCGCGATGTGCGAGAAGACTCGCTCGGTCAGGGTTCCGGCCCGGGGCGGGGCCTCGACGATGTGAACCGGCACTGTGGTGGGCCGGAAGAACCCCTCGGCCGGGTCACCCAGGGCGATCAGAGTGACGTTGACACCCTCGGCGACCAGGGCCTCGGCCAGCTCCACGCTGTGAACGGCCCCGCCACGGGGCCTGACCGAGTAGGTGGCGATGGCAATACGCGCCGGCAGTGTCACGCCGCTCGGCCTCCTGTTTCCCGCTCTTGTTCGCTGCGCTCACGGGCCGCTCGGGAATGTTGTCTCCCGCTCTTGTTCGCTGCGCTCACGGGCCGCTCGGACCCGGGGGCCTCGCTCGGCGTCCTACAAGGATCCTCGTGAATCACGGCCAATCCGCTCGGCCTCTGGTCGACAGATCGTGATGGACGAGCGCGGGGTCGCGGTTGGTGAGCGCGGCTGCGGCCAGAGCCGCCCGAGCCCCGGTCTCGGCCACGACGCACCCCGACTGGCGCATGACGCTGCGTTGCCGCTCGAAGTCTTGGGGATCCCGATCGGTGCCCAACACGTAGGCCACCACGGCCGCGCCCGATGCCACGATCTCCGCCGCGGCCGGAGCGAGCATGGCGGCCGGGTCGGGATGGGCCCCGTCGCCGATGACTACGTCCAGTAGCACGACGGCCACTGTCGGATCCGAGGCTTGGTCGCGCAGCAGCTCGAGTCGTGCTTCGGGATCGATCATGGGGTGGGGGCGGCCCCGGGTGAACTCCTCCTCGCCCAAGTCCAGGCACACATGGGCGTCGGAGGGTGCCGGCAGTGCCCACGAGGGGTCGAGCGGCGTGTTGGAGAACACGGGCCCGATGTGGCGGCTGACGATGGTCATCGCCTCGTAGGCCAGGGTCCCCCCGCTGAACAGCCCCACCATGCGCCTTCTCCTCGGGCCGAGGGCCGTAGTGAGACGGGCGACGTCCGCGTCGATGGAGCCGACCGGGTCTCCACTGGAGTGACCGAGTCGAGCCAGCGCCTGCACTACGCCCTGCTCGAGCGTGTTGCACACCGTCACGCCGGGCGCCGCGGCCACGGGCCTCTGCAGCCCGATCAGCGCGGCCACGACCGGCTTGTTCCTGGGCTCGCCCAGCAGCCGCTCGGCTACTGCCGGCGCGGGCGGCTTGGACACCAGCAGCGTCAGCTCGGTCCCGGCGTTACGGTCGAGGGCCTCCATGGCGGCCTCGGCCATGAGCCCTCCGACCTCAGCGGACAGATCGCGGCCTCCCACTCCGATCACGTGCGACACACCCGATCCCCAACGGTCGAGCAGCGTCATCGTCTCCTGGGCGCCGGTGCCCGCGGCCGCGACTACGCCGATCGGGCCCCGCGTCACGCGGTTGGAGAACCCCAGTCCCACGCCGGCCAGCACGGCCGTCCCGGCCCCTGGTCCCATGACTAGCCGGCCCTCGGCGCGGGCTCGCGTCTTCAGCGCGATCTCGTCCTCCAAGGGCACGTTGTCGCTGAACAGCAGCACGTCGAGGTCCCTAGTCAGGGCCTTGTGAGCCTCCAACGCCGCGTATGGTCCGGGCACGGAAACGATGGCCACGTTGGCGCCGGGGACCGTGGCTAGGGCCTCGTCGAGGTTGGCGGGGCGAGTGGCGGCGGCCCCGTCGGCGGACGAGCCGGGCCTGGCGGCATCGAACAGCGCCTCTCGGCCAGCTCGCAACGCGGCATCGGCCCCATCCTCACCGGCGGCCCTCACCACCAGCATCAGGTCGTTGGCCGACGCGCCGTCGAGCCCTTCGATGAAGCCCTCTTGAGCGACGACTTCGAGGTTGGCCGGCGTGGCCATGGCCGCCCAGGCCCAATCGGCACCGAGAGCGGAGCGCATGGCTCGCGTAGCCTCCAACAACCGCACGCTGTCGATATAGGAGTCGTCGACCACCTCGACCCTTGCGGTCATGGGACCAGACTCTAGGAGGTGTCGCAGTGCGTCACTGCGAGCCCCATAGTCACCGTTCAAGTGACCAGGGCCGGTACCGGGTCCGGCACGATCCGTGTGCCGCGAGGTCCCGCGATCACGCCCCCGGGCTCATCGAGGGTCGCGTACACCAGCTCGGGCGTGGTGATGGCCGAGATCCGCCCGGGAGACTCCACGAACTTGCTGGCGGCCTCGACCTTGGGTCCCATGCTCCCCGGGGGGAACTGGCCGTCCGCCAGATGGCCCCGAGCGTCGGACGCGGTCATCTCGGCCACGATCTCCTCCCGGGCTGTGCCGAAGTGGAGGCGCACCGCGGCGACACCGGTCACCATCACCAGTGCCTGGGCTCCCACCGCGTCCGCGATGCGCTCTGCGGCGAAGTCCTTGTCGATGACGGCGTCGACGCCCCGATACGCGCCGTCGGCCGATCGCGCCACCGGGATCCCGCCTCCACCGCCAGCCACGACGATGTAGCCGAGGTCGACCAGCGCCGAGATGGCGGCGGCCTCGATGGGAGCCATCGGCCTCGGTGACGGGACGACCCGCCGATAGCCCCGCCCGGAGTCCTCGGCCATGGCCCAGCCCCTCTTGGCTGCCAGCGCAGCCGCCTCGTCCCGGTCGAAGAAGGGGCCGATCGGCTTGGTGGGGCGGGACAGGGCCGGGTCGCGGGGGTCGACCTCGACGTGGGTGATGATGGACACCGCGCCCGAGATCTCGCGCTTGCACACCTCGTTGAGCGCCAGGCAGATGAGGCTCCCCAGCTGTCCCTGGGTCATGGCTCCGAGGGTGAAGAGGGGCAGTGCGGGAACCAGGTCGGTCGAGCCCTCGTGCTGGATGGCCAGGTTGCCGACCTGGGGACCGTTGCCGTGGACGATCACCACGTTCCAGCCCTTCCGGATCAAGGAGCGCACCGAGCGGGCCATGGCCAGCGCGTTGGCGTACTGCTCCTCGAGAGTGCCGCGCTGGTCCTCACGGATCAGTGCGTTGCCTCCGAGAGCGAGGACGGCGGTCTCGGCCAAGGCGCACTTCCTCTCGTCAGATCCCGTCGGGCCCGCCGGAGCCCACGCTGGACCTCGAGTCTGCCGATAGCAGAACCGACTTTCTTATAGTAGATGAGAGGCGGCGGGCCATGCCGAGCCTCTGCCGCACCGGGGCGATACCGCAGGCAGGCAACAAGGAGGCGACCACCATGCCGAACGGTCCGAGTGACGCAGACCCCACTGCGGTGCTCGCCGCCTATTGGGACGAGAGTGAGCGCCGCCTCTATCCGACCGCCACCACGAACCCGGACGCCTACCAGTCGGCCGTGAGGCTGGTGCGGGCCGTGGCCGACGCTCTGGCCCAGGTGTCGGAACTCGATGAACTGGTACAGCGTTGGGAGCATCGGTCCGACACTTTGGAAGAGGCGGTGAGGGCCACCGGCGCGGCTGTCGCGTACGGCCTCTCCGAGGCGACGGCCGGCGCCGGGTTCGCTATGCGCCGCCGCGAGCTGCTGACCGAACGATCCGAGCGTCGGCGCCGGGAACGCATCGCGGCGGCGCGCGAGGCAGGCCGGGCGTGGGCGTTGATCCACGAGCAGGGTGATCTGGGATCGGGCCTCGCCGACCCCTACCAGCGCGTGGAGCTGCACCTGTCCACCGGGCTGGCCGTGGTGAGCATGGTCGAGCCCGACCCGTCCACCATGAAGCCCATCTACGTTGTGACCGTGGTCGCGATGGGCGACGAGCCGGGCCACACGTCCGGCATCGACGCCAGTTCCTTCGATGACTGCGAGACGAGCGACCCTCAGCACTTCGAGGAGTACAGGCGGGCCATGAGGAGCCGGGTCGAGGCGGCCGGAGACTGACGTGGCGGCACGCTCAGGGCCACAGCCCGGTGACGGGCTCCTGTGCGACGTCGATCACGGCGCGGTTGGAAGCCCCCCGGCGCAACTCAAGGACACCGCTGCCGGTGACGGAACCGGGGACCGCGGCCGCGAGGCCCGCCGAGTGGAACAGATCCACACATTGGCTGGGCCGGTCCGTGGTGAGCCAGAAGGCATAGGTCGGGAAGCACACAAGCCAGCGGTCCAGGCTGACCCCCGCCGGTGCCGGCAGCAGATCCAGGTCGATCTCGGCGCCGAGCCGCCCGGGCTCGAGAAGCATCGCCAGCGAGCCGATCGAGCCGGCCATGCTGACGTCCTTGGCCGCCAAGGCCAGACCCTTGCCGGCGACCTCGGCCAGCAGACGCACATCGTGGGCCAGGCGGGGTCCCTGAGATTCCAGCGTGGTGAAGAAGGGGAAGTCGTCCCGCATGCTGCCGTCCAGGCAGCAGACGAACACGAGGTCCTGGCCGGGACGGGCTCGGCTCACCGAGAGGACCCGCTCGGCGTTCCCGACGGCGAAGGCCGACAGCGCCGGTTCGCCCTGGTGCTCGCTGATGTGTCCGCCCACGATGGGCACGTCGTAGAGGGCCGCCGCGTCGGCCATGCCCCGCAGCGCCTCGGCCGCCACCGAAGCCGACGCCACCACCGTGTTCACGATGCCTCTGGGCACCGCCCCCATGGCCGCGAGGTCGTTGACGTTCGCGAGCACTGCCGCCATCCCCGCAGCCCGGGGATCGGATGCCACGAACGGTGGATGGATCGCCTCGCCGCACACGATCACCGAGCCTCCGCCGGGCATCTCCACCACGGCGCCGTCGTCGCCCGGCCCAGTCAGCGGATCGGAGGTCTCCACGACGCGGCGGACGGCTTCGACCGCTCTCTTGGCCCGCAGGCCCGCATGGGACCGCACCGTGTCCACCAGCCGGTCCAGCGATGACGATTCCGGCGGTGAAGACTCCGGCGGTGAAGACTCCAGCGGTGAAGACTCCAGCGGTGAAGACTCCGGCGGTGAAGACTCCGGCGGTGAAGACTCCGGCGGTGAAGACTCCAGCGATGACGACTCCGGCGGTGGAGACTCCAGTGATGACGACTCCGGCGGTGGCACGGCCGCACGGTACAGCAGGGGAGGGCCACCTCTCGGCGGTCTGGTGCGGCGAGGCGGTGATGGAGGCGGCGGCGGAGGGCTTCACCGGTTGGGTGGAAGGGGTGTTCCGTGATGGGTTCTACGTCTCGGGCCCCTCGCAGACGATCTTCGCCGTGCTCGGTCCCCGAGCCTGTCCGGGGCCTCTGCACCTCATCACCGAGGTGCTGGCCGTGCTGCCCGCCCTGCACGACCGGGTGACCTTGTCGGGTGCGGTGTTGGCGGTGGGCCGGCTTCGGATAGGTATCGCTGGATGCTCGCGCTGGGCCCCGCGACTGCCCCGGCAGCTGCGCGCCGGCTCGGACGCCTGGCACCGCATCGACCTTGGTGTCGAACCCGAACTGGTCACCGCCTGGGGACCGGTTACCGAAGACATTCGCCGCGGCGACTTGGCTTCGGTGTTTCGCCGCCTCGAGGGTCGAGGAGCGGGTCTGACTCCCAGCGGCGACGACGTTCTGGCGGGAATCGTGCTGGTGTGCGCCATCGACCCGCGCCGCCGCGCCGCCCTCGACGACCTGGCCCGCACGGCGCGCACCACGCGGCTGAGCCGCGCCTTCCTGAGGTGGGCCGCGGCGGGCCAGAGCATCGAACCCGCGCACGCACTGCTGGACGCGGCAGAATGGGCCGATCAGACCGGAATGCAGCGGGCCGCCGCGTCGCTGGCGGCAATCGGGGCGACATCGGGTCGGGCGCTGGTGACCGGCGCCGCTCTGGCTGCCACGGAACTGCCTCCTAGAATGGCGCCGCGGCCCACCGTGGTGTGACGCCGGTCAGGAGATCACAAAGATGCCCATCTCCGAGTCTCGGTGGTTCCTTGAGACTGCCGCCCGAACGGCCAAGCCCCGCCGCGCCGGGCTCACGCACGTCATCGACAAGGGCATGCCCCTGGGGGGCATGGACGAACGGTTGACGGCTCACGGTGCGTTCGTGGACGTCTGGAAGTTCGGCTTCGGCACCGCCTACGTCGACAGCACGATCGCATCCAAGATCGAGCTGCTGCGGTCGCACGAGATCAAGGCCTGTCCGGGTGGAACGCTGCTGGAGGCGGCGTGGTGGCAAGGCCGAAGCGAGGAGTTCTTCGACTGGGCCCGCGGCCTCGGATTCGCCTGCGTGGAGGTGTCCCGCGGCGCCACCGATCTGCCGGTCGCTTCCAAGCTCGACCTCATTGCCCGGGCCCGCCACCGCGGCTTCGAAGTGTTCGCAGAGGTTGGTGGCAAGGATCCCCGCGAGCCGGCCCTGCCCGACCGGTGGCTCGAGGAGGCTCGGCGCGACACGGACAGCGGCGCATGCTGGCTGGTGGCCGAAGGCCGCGAGAGCGGGACCGTGGGCCTCTACGACGCGGACGGGGCAGTGAGGACCGAGCTCATAGACGCCCTTGAGCGTCTCGGAACCGATGCGCCGGTGGTGTACGAGGCCCCCCGCATCCATCAGCAGGCGTGGCTCGTCAACCGCCTGGGGGCGAACGTCAACCTCGCCAACATCTCGGTTGACGAGGTGCTCGGAGTGGAGGCGCTCAGGCGCGGGCTCCGATCCGACACCCTGCGGACCCGCCTTCCCGCCCCATGTTCGACCTAGACCCCGCCGCGCCGAACATTATGCCGTCGCGGTACCGGCAGGTGTCGGTGGCCTCGGTTCCGAGCGTGTCGCCCGACGATCTCGTGGCCCGCTTCACCGGACGCGAGGCGTATTTCAGGACCAGGTTCGTGGTGGCGCGACTGGACGGCGAACCCGATTGTTGCGCGCTGGTGGAGCTGGCCCGCGACGGCGGCGACGACCTCTTCTCACCGGCTCTGGCTGCCCGGGTGCTGGCCACCGCCGACGAATGCGCGTACGAGCGCGACGACAGCGCCGATCCTGGCATCGCGTCGCACCTGGCCCGGATCGCGGTCAAACACCCGGATCGGCGCTGCGTCGTGCTGGAGGGCCGGTACCGCCACATCAGCTTCCTCCTCAACGCCCAACCGGTCCGCGTCACAGTGGTGGACGTGGTGCCGCCCGAGCCGTCCAAGCTCGCCGACCAGGTGGCCAGGGTCTTGGACTCCGCCGAGGATCTGCCGCCCATCTCGGTGGATGAACGGATCGTCGACAGCCGCGCGCTGGTGACCGAGCCCCCGCCCGAGGGGCTCATCGTTCCCTGCCGCGGAGGGGGCATAGACATCGAGGGCGTGACCATCTCCCATCTGGACGAGCGACCGCCATTCGCTGGTTCGACCCTGCTCGGCTGCGAGCGCTCCCAGCAGATCCATCGCTGGTTCTACGGAGTGGAGGCGGCACGCACCATCGACTGGTGTCCCCGCCGGCTGATCGGCGCCGACGGATCCGCCGAAGGGTTGACACTGAGCCGCTGCTGCATGCTCGAAGAGGGCCTGGACCGGCAGGAGGACACGGTGATGGTGCCCTGGGGTGCCACCCTGACCGAGGTGCACGAAGCCCTTCGGGCGCTGGCCGGTTCCGGGGACGGCACGTGGACGCGCACCTGATCGACTCGGCCGTCTACGGCCACGGATGGTCCACTGCGGAGTCGGTGGCGCTGTTCTCCGAACGGGCCCGGCTCTCGCGCTGGGTGCATGTGCTCAAGGCTCTCGCGGCTGCACAGGCCGAACTGGGGATCATCCCGGAAGCGTCGGCGCAGGCGATAGACGGCCTTGACGCTGACAGCCTGGATGCGGCCGCGCTGGGCGCCGAGACCCGGCGGACCTCACACTCCGCCATCGGACTGGTGCGCGCGCTGCAGGCTCGTCTGCCCGAGCACGCCCGTGAGCACGTCTACTACGGAGCCACCGTGCAGGATGTCTCCGACACGGCCGCCGCGCTGGAGATGCGGGCTGTCGGGGCGATCGTGTGGCGCGACCTGCGCGCCGTGGAGGGCTCACTGCTCGGGCTGGCCCTGCGCCATCGCGACACGCCGATGCTGGGCCGCACGCACGGCCAGCCCGGGGCTCCCGTGACCTTCGGCTTCAAGGTCGCGTCCTGGGCCGACGAGACGGCCCGACACGTGGAGAGGTGGCGTCAATGCCGCCCACGCGTGGTGGTGGGGCAGCTGGCGGGCGCGGTGGGAGTTCTGGGCTTCTACGGCGAACTCGGCCCTGAACTGCGTCACCGCTTCTGTGAGCGCCTCGGAGTGGGCGAGCCGGCCGTCTCCTGGCTGACGGCACGAGATCGCATAGCCGAGTTCGCCAACAACGCAGCTGTCGTCTCGGCCACGATGGCTCGCATGGCCAACGAGGTGTACAACCTCCAGCGACGCGAGATCGGAGAGGTGGCCGAAGCGGCGTCGGAGACCACCATGGGCAGCATCACGATGCCCCACAAGCGCAACCCGGAGCGCAGCGAGCAGATCGTGACGCTGGCGAGGCTGGTGCGCTCGGCTGCGGGGGTGCTCACCGAGACGATGGTCGGCGACCACGAGCGCGACGGCAGGACGTGGAAGACCGAATGGGTGCTGCTGCCTGAGATGTGCCACTACCTGCTGGCTCAGCTCGGCTTGGCCCGCGACCTCGCTGCGGGCGTCGAGGTGGACGCGGAAGCGATGGCGGCCAACCTGGCCGGCATGGGCGACTTCGGGTCCCAGGAACTGCTGAGGCGCCTGTCGGCCCGGTTGGGCAAGCACCGAGCCAACGACGAATTGCAGCACGCCTACCGGCAGGTCCGCCAGCGCGGTGTGCCTCTGGCAGAGGTCCTGGAGGGCATCGCCACGCCCGCCGAGCTCGAGGGGCTGGATCGCCCCGCCACCGGCGCGGCCGGCGCGATGGTCGAAGCGGTCGTCGCCGCGGCGACCGAGCGCCGTGCGGGCGAGAGCGATGAGTGGGCTTAGCGGATGAGTCGGGATCCGAACAAGGCCGGCTCTGCCCCGCGGCTCGCGGGGCCGTCGTCGGAGGCGCCGGCCCAGGAGCTGGTCGACGCTGGTTTTGCGTGGGAGATCGGGGATGCACCGTTGCTGCATCACGGCCTGAACCTCGCGGACATGGGCCATGTGCTGGACCTTCGGGCCCGGGGGCTCATTCCCGAGCCGGCCGCGGCCGACCTGCTGAGGGTCCTGCTGGACGCCCATCGCACCGACCCTGCCGACTTCCCCTACGACCCTGCCTTCGGGGAGGTCTACAACTCCCGGGAGCGCCACTTCGTGGAACGCATCGGCGACTCGGCCGGTTGGCTCCACGCCGGTCGGCCCCGCAGGGAGGCAGCCCGAGTCGCGCTGCGGCTGCTGCTGCGGTCCCAGACGGCGCGTCTGATCGAGGTCGGGAGCGATTTCGCGTCGACGGCCGCCGCGGTCGCGGCCGACCACGCCGACACGTTCATGGGCGACCAGACCTACCTGCAGCAGGCCCAGCCGTCCACGTTCGGCCACTACCTCCTCGCGTTCGTCCCGCCCGCCCTGCGCGACGGGGACCGGTTCTCGGCGGCCCTCGAGCAGGTCAACACCAGCCCCGGCGGCGCGGGCTGCGTGAACGGCAGCCGCTTGCTCGACGACAGGGGCGCGATCGCGGGGGCGCTCGGATTCGACGGCGTCATCGTCCACACCCGCGACGCAATGTGGCAGACCGACGTCTTCATCGACCTGCTGGCCACTTCGGCGAGCATGATCGCCAACCAGGCCAAACTGGCCGAGGATCTCGAGATCTGGTCCAGCCAGGAGTTCGACTACGTCGACCTGGCCGGGCCGTTCACCCGGGCTTCGGTGCTGATGCCCCAGAAGCGCAACCCCTATGCCCTGTCCATCATCCGGGGGGCCAGCGGCGTGCTGATCGGCAGGATGAGCGGCTTCTTGGCTGTGGTCAAGAGCCCGTCGGCCCGCAGCGACAACCTGATCTTCGCCTACGGGGAGATCCCCAGGGCGCTCGATTTCACGATCAGGGTCAGCGCTCTGACGACTGGGGTGGTGAGAACCCTGACCGTCAACGCGGAGCGGATGTGGTCGGAGCTCGAACGGGGCTTCACCCAGGCCACCGACCTCGCCGAGTATGTGATGGTGGTCGCCGGCGTGGACTACCGAACCGCGTACCACGTGGTGGGGCAGGCCGTGCGCGCGGCCAGCCGCCAGGGGCTCACGGGGCTGGACCTCACCCCCGAGATGCTGGACGACTCGGCCGAGGCGATCTGCGGGAGGCGTCTCGGGCTCGACGCCGCCGCGCTGGCCGAGGCTCTGGACCCGCGCCGGATCGTGGCCACCAGAAGAGCGACGGGCGGGGCGTCCCCCGGGGAAGTGAAATCGATGGCCGAGCAGTTCTCCGACCATGCCGCCCGATTGCGAGCTCGGGCGGTCGAGGCCCAGGAGCGCTATGCCCGCGCCGAGGAGAGGCTGCTCGACCGGGCCCGCGAGCTGGCCGGCGCCGGCTGAGCGGCCCGAGGGGGTAGGCCGTCGATCACGAGGATCCAAACAACCAGGACCTTCTCCATGTTCGCGGCCATGCTCGCCGTCGAGAATGCGGTGCTGGGGACGCCTTCGAGCACCTCGCTTTGGAGGATCGGGAGGCGCTCGGGCCCGAAGTCGGCTGTGCAGTTCGCCTCCAGTCATACACATACGACGCTGAGGGTCACAAGAAGACTGGTACGGCTCGGCCCGTAGACGCGTACCTGCCGCGGGCGGTCGATCGGGACCTGAACAGTCTCGCTGTCGCGGCGGGCAAGACACGAGAACGGCTTGAGCTTCTGCGAAGGGTACTCGGCTCCGACTTGGACCAAATCGTCGACCTGCGCAACCAGCGCGGCGTAGACACCTAGCTTTGACGATCGATTTCGTCTAGGACCGTGCGGGCCAGCTGTCCCGCAGCGTCCACTGTGTAGCCGTCTGGCCAGTCGGAGACGAGTCGCTCGACATCGGCTGTGAACTCTTGGTCCTCCAGCTTCGCCTCAAGGTTGGCGACCGCTCGCGCGGCTGTCCATTCGTCAGGTCTGTAGAGGCCGAAGCACGCAGCTATCCCGGTCGGCGATGCCCCTGCCTGCGCTACGGCGAGCCACAGGTCGAAGAGATCCCTCCCCTTTTTTCGCTGGAACAGCGCCCGGATCTTCGTGGCGGCCAACTCTTCCAGCACATAGGTCGCCACATCGGCGGCGCCCGAGAACCAGGGGCTGCCTACCGCAAACGCCTTGGTGACGGTCGGGCGCGCCGATGAGCGTTCGGAAGTGTTCAGCTCGATCTTGACCCGCATCCGTCCACCGCGAACGAAGGTCGAGTCGAGTCTGACCTTGGGGTGTCGGCGCACATCGGTGTGCACACGGTCGAAGCCCATGATCGCGGCGACCTCGCGGATCGCGTCGAGGACTTTGCCGACGCCGCCGGGGGTCCGTCGGACATAGTCGAGATCCTCGCTGTAGCGCCACGGTCGATCGAGCCACACCTTGTGAAGGCAGGTTCCGCCGCGGAAGACGAGCTCGTCCCCGAGCAAGGGATGGCTGGCGATCTCGACGATCAACCGGGAGAGAACCAGATCCTGCTCGACCTGCTCGAGCGTCGGCCAGGGGACCCGTCGCTGCCAGTGGGCGATATCGGCCTCGGTGATCACAGGTCGTGCTCGATCTCAGCATTGACCACAACGTGCCAGCGAGGGTCGCAGTGGCCGTCACGCCCGCCGGAGGACAGAAGCCGGTAGCGACTGCCGACGACGAGGGCATGCAGGGATGCGGTGTCGAATTGGACACCGGCCTCGGTGGCCATGAAGTCGATGAGGTATCCGGATCGCTGGGCTACGGCGACCGGATATCTCGCTCCAACTGATGTCAGCGCGGCAGGGTCGAGACTCCCGTCCATGAGCAGACCGCCGACGACGGTCGCGACGTTCGAGAGCCCTGCTCCATCCTTTGGCGATTCGACCAAGTCGAAGACGGTCACTTCGGGAGTCGACACCCAAATCCGGCCGGTCGGCACGCTGTGCTGCCAGTGAGGGCGCTCGACCGCGGCGGCACGCTGGATGAACTGGATCCGGCCCCGCCCGATCCTGCGTCTCCTCAGCCGGGCCGGCGTTACCACCTGGAACACCATCGGCGCTTGATGCGAGGCCCCCAGAATGGCCGCGGCGGAGAGGAAGCCGACGTAGTAGGGGTGCCCGAGGTGCTCCATCAGCGGGTGGATGAAGTGACTCGGAGGCGGTGCGCCCGCGCTCCGGAACTCGGGCGGCACCGGCACCCAGCCCCGCTTGGTCACCGAGATCAGCTTGCCCGCCTTGCGGGGGCGCTCGAGACTGGCCGGCACCGACGCGGCGCTCACCCCGAGCACCCCGGCGGCGTCGACTGTCGTGATGAAGTGGCGGCCCTGGCCGATGAGCCAGTCGGCTAGCCCGCTTGGCGACACGCCAGATCCAACCATGCCGCCTAGAGTATCAAAGTCTGGCATAAAGCCGATGTTTGATGCCTGAAGCGGACCGCTACTACGAGTAACGGCCTTGAAGCGATGAAACCCAACACAGGAACCGGCCGGCTTGGCCGCAGTCCTCGCGATCCCGCATTTCTCTTGCTACGCGCCGCTGTCGTATAGTTGACGCACCGAGTTGCCGGCTGAAGAAATCCGAAGAGAAACTGGGAGGCTCCGATGGACGGCATTCACGACATGGGAGGGATGCAGGGGTTCGGCACCGTGGCCATCGACCCCGACGAGCCGGTGTTCCGCGAACCCTGGCACGGCCGGGCGTTCGCCATGGGAGCCATGTCGATGGGCCTGTCGGGGACCAACCTCGACGCCTTCCGCCACGGCTTGGAGCGCCAGCACCCCCACGACTACCTGGCCGACGGCTACTACGGGCGCTGGCTCGCTTGCGCCGAGATGCTGCTGGTCGACAGCGGGGTGATCCCTCCCGGAGCGGTGGAGGCCAGAGCCCGCAACCTGGCGGGGGAGTCGGTCACCGAGCCGGCCGACGTCGAGGAGAACAAGCCCGTCTTCGAGCGGGGCGGCCCTGGGTCGCTGCGCGAGATCGACGACCCTCCCGCCTTCTCACCCGGGGACCAGGTGCGGGCCAAGGACATGCGCGCCGACGGGCACACTCGCCTGCCCGGATATGTGCGCGGGCGCAGCGGCACGGTTCACGCCCTGCGCCCGTCGGCTCTGCTTCCCGACACCAACGCCCACTTCGTGGGTGAGAACCCCCAGCACGTGTACACCGTGGAGTTCGACTCGACTGAGCTGTGGGGCTCCGACGCGGAGGCGGCCAAGCTTCGAATCGATCTCTTCGAGAGCTACCTGGAGGCAACCTAGATGGCTGAGCATTCCCATACTCAGGAGCGGCCCCCGCCCTCAGTGCGGGCCGAGGCTCTGGAATCGCTGCTGACCGAGCGCGGCCTCGTCAAGTCCGAGGTGCTCGACGGCTTCATCAATCGCTTCGTCAACGATGTCGGCCCCATGAACGGCGCCAAGGTCGTGGCCAAGGCGTGGGTCGACGAGGACTATCGCCAGCGCCTGCTGGGCGACGGCACCGGAGCCGTCAAAGACCTGGGTTTCGCCGGCCCGCAGGGCGAGCACATCGTGGTGGTCGAGAACTCCGACGACGTGCACAACGTGGTGGTCTGCACGCTGTGCTCGTGCTACCCGTGGCCGGTTCTGGGCCTGCCACCCGAGTGGTACAAGGACCCGGCCTACCGCAGCCGCATGGTGCGTGAGCCGCGGACGCTTCTGAGCGAGATGGGCTTGAGCCTCGACGACCGCGTGGAAGTGAGGGTCTGGGACTCAAGTGCCGAGAACCGGTACCTGGTGCTGCCGCAGCGTCCCGAAGGCACCGAGAACCTCTCCGAGGAGGAGCTGGCGGGGCTCGTCACCCGCGACGCCATGGTGGGAGTGGCCAAGGTCGGCGGATCCTGACGGGCGCCTGTGGCCCTGACCCTCGACATCGAAGGCCCAGCCGCCCCGCCCCGGCTCAACGGTGAGCTGGTGTTCGACGCGCCCTGGGAGGGCAGGACTTTCGCCATGGCGATGGCCCTGGTGGAAGGGGGCCACTTCAGCTGGGACGACTTCCGCGACCATCTCATCGAGGCGGTGCAGCGCTGGGAGTCGGATCCCGTGGGCGAGTACCGCTACTACGAGCGCTGGCAGGAGGCGCTCGAGTCGATCGTGTCGGAGCTCGAGATCGTCGCCGGACCCGCGGTGGACGAGCTGGCCGCCGCCTATGGGGACCGCCCGCCCGGCCATGACCACGACCACCACGGCGACGGCCACGATCACGACCACCATGGCCACGATCACGACCATGGCGACCGGGCTGGAGGACCTGCCTAGCCCCGGACCTCGGCGGGCTCGAACCTCAGGCTTGACGTGGGTCTTGTCCGTGCTTTAGGTTGTGAAATAACTATGTCTCATCCGAAATGCTGGATGGACGAATGAAAGGCTTGTCATGCCTCCTATCACGATTGTCTTCATAGCCACTGGATTGGTCGTATGGCTCAATGCCCTCTACTTCCTCGGTGTCGGTGCCGATGAGCAAGACGGAAAGAACCCTCTAGTAGGGATCGGCCATGCTTCCCTGGTCGTCGGTCTGCTCAACCTGGTTCAAGCCGTGTACATCATGTGGGCTCGACCGCTGGAGGGCGGAGATGTGGTCCTCGCTGGACTCATCGTGTTCTACGGGCTGTTCTTCGTGGTGCTGGGCAAGGCCGAGATGGAGGGATGGGACCTGCGCGTGGTGGGCAACCTGGCCGTGCCGACGGCCATCCTGCCCCTCTTCTGGTGGGACGCCCTGCCCGGTGAGTGGATGCTCAGGTCGATCCTGATCGTCTGGCTGGTCGCCTTCGGGGCGATTGCCCTCACCACCTACGGCAAGGTCCAAGCGAAGATCCTGGGGCTGGTTCTGGCCGGAACCGCGATCTACACCTTCTGGGTCCCGGCCCTGATCCTCGCCACGGGAAACGACATCCCCTAGCAGCGGGCAGAGCCGAGTCGCTCCGGGTCCGAACCTCGGCGACGGCTCGGCGACCAAATCAGGTTGGCCGCCTCATGGTAGGAGCCGCCATCATGGTAGGAATGGCCTGTGGGGCTGGCTGAGCTCATCATCGACCTCCAGTTCAAGGGTCTGAGGATCAACGCCCCCTTCGAGCGCCGTCCCGGCGGGGCAGGCCCCTCGGACGCGGGGATGGTCTGGATCGAGGGCACCGCGGTGACGGTGCCCGTGGACGCGTCCTTCGTGGCCGACTCCCCCTACTCGCTCGAGCCCGACGACGCGGGGTTCGGGATCTACGTCGACGGAGTTCGCCTCGCTGGCGCGGCTCCCGCCGCCCGGCCCCGGTTCTATGACCTCACCACCGCCGATGGTGTCCCCTACTGGCAGTTGGCCATCATGCACCTCGACTCGCTGGCCAGCACCGTCCTGCAGACCTGCGCCTACTGGGGCAACGAGGACCAGTGCCGCTTCTGCGGGATCGGCGTGTCCCTGGCCTCAGGCAGCACCGTGCTGGTGAAGCGGCCCGCCCAGTTGGCCGAGGTGGCGGTGGCGGCCAGAGAACTGGACGGTGCCGTGGACATCACCTTGACCACCGGCTCCACCTACGGCCGTGACAAGGGCGCCCTGTACGTGGCCAAGTGCGGGGAGGCCATGAAGGAGTCCTCGGGCCTGCCGGTGGAGGTGCAGTTCGAGCCGCCCGACGACCTGAGCGTGATCGACCAGGTCGCCGACCGGGGCATCGACTCCGTGGGGATCCACGTGGAGACGTTCGACCCGGCAGTGCTGCGGTGGGTCGCGCCCCCGAAGTACCGCACCGGCATCGAGCGGTACTTCGAGACCTGGGAGTACGCCGTGGAGCGTTTCGGCGAGGGCCAGGTCTCCACCTATGTGATCCTGGGCATGGGCGAGGACCCGGACCTGATAGTCGAGGGCTGCCGGAGGGCGGCCGACATCGGCGTGTACCCCTTCATCGTGCCGCTGCGGCCTGTGCCAGGCTCGCTCATGGGCGACTGGCTGCCGCCGGAGTCCGGCTACGTCGAGCGGATCGCCCGCAGAGTCGCTCCCTACCTGGTGGAGCGGGGCCTCACTGCCGAGATGGTCGCAGCAGGCTGTGCACGCTGCCAAGCCTGCTCGCCGGTGGGGGCGATGGAGCGGGAGCTGCAATCCAACGGGGACCACCGGCTCATACCGGTGCGAGCGGCGGGCTGATCGCAGTTGAGCCCATCGGACCGGATCGTGTGCTGGCGGGCGGTGACAGCCCGGTCGCTGAGCTGGCACATGCGCATCCGTCACCGCATCTTCGTCGAGGAGCAGAGGGTCATCCCCTTCACCGACGTCGACGACTGGGACCGCGACCCGGACACCATCCACGTCCTCGCAGGGCGGGGATCGGTGGCGGTCGGCACGGTCCGGCTGTACCGGACCGGCCCGGCCGGGGGCTGGAAGGGCGACCGGCTGGCGGTGCTGCCCGGGCACCGGGCCGGTGTCGTGGGCATGAGACTCGTACGGTTCGCCGTCTCGACGGCCGCGGCGGCGGGAGGAGACGTGATGGACGCTTTCGTGCAGCTCCAGAACGTCAACTTCTTCGAGCGGCTCGGCTGGGAGCACAACGGCCCGGCCGTGCTGTACTACGGGCTGCCCCACCAGCCCATGACATTCCGGCTCTCCGAAGCCCAGAGGCTGGCCGCGAGCAAGATTCCCGACGACGCCTGCCTGCGCCTGCCCGCGGCCCGCGACGAGCCGAGCGCTCTGCTCGTCACGATGTCGTAGGCCCGCACAGGCGGATGGGCGTTATGCAGCTGCCCGAACGGGTCGAGGTCGTCAACATCGGTCTCGAGCGGTTCGAGACGGCCGTCCGGGACCAGGGCGCGCCCGCGGTCGGGGTGGACTGGCGCATCCCCGCGGGGGGAGACGCGGAGGCTGTGGCCGCGCTGGCCAGGCTGATGGGTCCCGCCTCGGACCGGATCGACACGGCCAACGCCGAGGTGGTGAGGCGGCTCGACACCGGTGTCCCGATGCTGCTGGGCGTTGAGCCGGCCGGCGCCGTCATCAGCGGCCTCGACGATCAGACGATCCTGCATTGCGGGCCGTCGATCGGCTGGGCGGACATGTGCGACCCGTTGCGGCGCTCCGTGCGGGCCGCAGTGATGGCCGAGGGCTGGGCCCCGAGCCGCAGCGACGCCGATCGGCTGCTGGCCGCGGGGGAGATCCGACTCGAGTCCGCGAACGAGCACCGCACCGTGGTGCCCATGGCCACTGCCATCGGCCCCACGGCGCCGGTGTACGTGGTCGGCGTGGAGCAGGGCGGGGTCACCGCCTATTCCAGCCTCAATCAGGGCTCGGGAGCCGTCGCCTGGTTCGGAGTGGACTCCGAGGCGGCCATCGAGCGTCTCAGGTTCCTGCGCGACGCGCTCGCTCCGGCACTGGCCCAGGCGCTGGATGGGGCCGGGCCGGTGGATGTGTTCTCTCTGGCCGCTCAGGGCGTGGCGATGGGCGACGACGTTCACATGCGGGTCCAGGCCACGACCAACCTGCTGTTGCGAGACCTGCTCCCGCATCTGGTGCGGTCGGAGATCAGCCGGATCGGCGAGGTGGCCGACTTTCTGAGCACCAACCACCTGATGTTCCTCAACGTCGCCATGGCGGGCGCCCGCGCTCTGACCGAATGGGCCGGTCAGGTCCCCGGCTCGAGCATCGTCACCACCATGGCCCGCAACGGCACCACCTACGGCATCCGGTTGGCGGGCTGCCCCGAGCAGTGGCACATCGCCCCTTCACCTCCGGTCCAGGACGCCCTGTACTACCCCGGCCAGGGACCTCACACCAGCGCCCCCGACATCGGCGACAGTGCCGTGCTGGAGTTGGTGGGGCTCGGCGGGGCCGCCGCGGCCAACTCTGGTGCGGTGGCGAGCTTCCTCGGGGGCAGGATGGCCGACGCCATGGCGGTCACCGCGGCCATGGGCCGCATCTGTGCCGGTGCCAGCACCCGGCTCCGCCTGCCCGTGCTCGACAATGCCGGCACGCCGCTGGGCGTCGACGTCCGGCGGGTGGTTGAGAGCTCGATCACCCCGGCGGTGAACACCGGGATCGTTCATGTCTCCGACGGATCGGGCCAGGTGGGCGCAGGGGTCGCCCGCGCCCCCATCGAATGCTTCGTGCAGGCCCTATTGGATCTTGACCGCCGGCTGGCTTAGCGGCCGAGCGGATGGGCCGCAGTTCATCCAAGAGTCAGCGTGGCGTTGAGCGAGGCCGTGGCCCGAGCGGCCCGTGAGCGCAGCGAACAAGAGCGGGAGACACAACCTTTCACCGCGAGGCGCTCACCACCTATCCGCGCTCGCTTAGCGTGAATCCACCGCTGATCTAGTAAGGGGCGGCTCAATGCGCCGCTTGCGTCGCTGCGTGGCGCGGTTGGGCTCAGTCGACGACTTCGGCCATCAGGCGGTAGGTGCCGACATTCCGCCGGCAGATGTTGAACAGTGCTTCATCTGCTTCATCGCCATCGTCCGGGTCTCCGGGTGGGCAGTGTCCCGTCACCAGGATCTGGTATACCTCCTGGGTGTTCTCCAGCGTGAACGTGACCTCGCTGTCCCGGAAATAGCCGCTGTCGTTGTCGTAGGTGTTGTCGACCTCGACGCCGTTCTGGTAGACGCCGAGGATGACGGGATCGGGCAGCGTGCCGTGGCGCAGAGAATTGCCGAGCAGCCGCAAACGCACCGTCTTGCCGAAGAATTGGGGGCGGTTAGTGCTCATCTGGATGCAATCGACGTCGGCCGGCCAGTTGATCCGTCCTCTCTGTTGTGCGGAGAGGTCGTCACTGACAGTCATCGAGCCGCCTGCTGTGCCGATGTCGAGATACCGTCTGCAGTTGGCGTCGTTGGATATGTGTGGGCGGTCGAGCTCGCGCACTGTGACCACGTATTCGCCGACCTGGGTGTGGGTGTTGTAGCTGGGCACGGAGGGGTTGTCACAGGGTCTCGGCGAGGGGCAGACCAACATGTGTCCGTCGCCGCCTTCGACGGAGACGAAGACGGCAGTGGTGTCTGTTGCCGCGCGGCTGTCGAGAGACGGGCTGTAGACGAAGCGGTTCTCGGCGGGGTAGAAGCCCGTGAATCCGCTGCTCCAGGTCGCTTCGACCAGGCTGCCGTTGCCGTCCTGGTCGAACCAGAGATGCGAGACCGCTGGAAGAGGGTCGGACTGGCCGAAGTAGCTCCTCGCCTCGAAGCGGGGTTTGAGGGCGCCGCGGGTGGCCGTCTGTGGGCGGAACACGCGGATTTCGTAGACGGAGTTGGCAATGGCGTCGAACCTGATCCAGTCGACGTCGCCGGGGAAGTCGATCTCGCCCTCATAGCGGCCCTGCACCCAGGTCGTGAGCACCGGGTCGACCTGGATGACGCCGATCTGCTGGCCCTGGTCGTTGTAGAAGGGTCTGTACTGGAACAGCGGTTCCTCCACTGCGCTGCCGTAGCGGGACACGGGATCGAGCTTGATGAAGGCTTGGGTATGGCGGTCGGCGGACTCCTCGGGTCGGTCGGCCGGCTTGGTGCCCCCGTCCCCGCTCGCATCCGGGTCGTCACCAGAGTCAGCGTTCACGTGACGCACCGACAGCGTGTAGGTGCCCGGCAGCGAAGTCTCAGAGCTCACTAACAGGTAGTAGGTACCGTCCGCGGTCGGCGTGAAGGCCAACCGGCTGTTGAGGCCTATGCCACCGTCCTCGTCGCCGTCAATGAACCCGATGTCCGCGCTCTCGAGCGCCAAGGTCGGGTCTGGCTGACTGCCGCGGCCGGTTGGCGCGCCCTCCAGGTCGATCTGGTAGAGACGGCCCGCCATCAGCGTGACCTTGAACGTGTCGAAGTCGGTGCCGTGACCGACGTTGCCGGTGGCCGAGCCGCCGACCTCGACCCGGCCGGTGGTGGCTCTGGTGGCGGGATAGTCCGTGTCGGCTTCCGAGGCGCCGTTGGCGCCCAGCACGATCACCGACAGCGTGTAGGTGCCCGCGGCGTTGAGCAAGGCTTCGTTCACCACCGCATAGAAGTCGCTGTCCGCGCTCGGCGTGTAGATCATCCGGGCGTTGAGGCCCACGCCGCTGTCGTCGTCGGCCTGAAGGGGGCTTCCAAGAGCGCCGTAGAGGGACAGGTGCGGGTCTGCCAGGGTGCCGCGGTCGGTATCCGAGCCCTCGAGGTCGATCTGGTATCGCGTGCCCGCCTCGAGTTCGACCGCGAACCAGTCAATGTCCCTCGCGCTGCCGATGGTGCCGGTGACCGTGCCGCCGACGTCGACTTCGCCGGTGGTGGTGGTGTCGGCGGGCAGGTCGGTGCCGCCTTCGGAGACGTTGGCCCGGGCGCCGGGACCGGGGGGTGTGCTGTTTCCGGGCGTGCCGGCGGGGTCGTCCCCGCTCTGGTCGTTCTGGTTGTCGCCATCGATGAAGACTGCTTGGGGCGCGGCGGGTGTGTAGCCGCGTGCCCAGTTCGAGATGGTGCTGCGGCCGTGGGTGTTGACCGCTTTGATGCGGTACACGTAGCGCCGTTCGGGCTCGGCGGTGGCGTCGAGGTAGGACGTGGCGGCGGTGCCGGTGTGGGCGGTGATGGTCTGGAAGGTGCCTTGGGGGTGGACGTCTTTGTCGCGTCGCAGGATGACGTAGCCGGTGACGGTACCGTCGGCGGGGTCGTCCCAGGTGAGGGTGACGGTGTCGTGGGCGGCGTCGGTGGTCAGCCCGGTGGGCTTGGCGGGCAGCGAGGGCGACGGCTGGGGGGCGGCGGGGGTGTAGGCGCGCACCCAGGTGGATCTGTCGCTGGTGCCGGCGGCGTTGATGGCTTTGATGCGGTACACGTAGCGGCGGCCGGGGTCCACGCTGGCGTCGACATAGGACGTCGCGGCAGAGCGCGTGTCGGGCGCGAGGGTGACGAAGGTGCCCTGGGGGTGGATGTCTTTGTCGCGTCGCAGGATCACATAGCCGCTGATGGTGTCATCGCCGGGGTCGTCCCACGACACCGTCACCAGGTCATGGGAGACCACCGTGGCCAGCCCGGCCGGCTCTGCCGGGGGGGGGGGGGGCGTTGCCGCCAGTCGCGGCCGCAGGCACCGCCACCGTGGCCGCCAGGGCCATAGCCGCGACCGCGGCGAGCAGGAAACGGAATCGTGGCCCAGCCGATCGCGGTCTATGGGTAGGAGCCATAGCACTCCTCCTTGTACGGGATTCAAGCAGCCGGTGCATTCGGCCGGACGGCGAGATGATGTGTGTCCCTCGCGATGTGCTCATTCCCTGTCTCCGTGTGGTTCGACAGTCATGCGGCGCTGTCGGCCGCGACATTGTTGGTCACAAGAGTGTGAATTGTCGCAACAATATACACCGATGGATTGCCGCAACAACATGCACCGATGGATGGTGAGAGTCCCGCACTCGGGTCCCCAGGATCCGACACCTAATATGATTTGTCTATCAACAATAAATGTTTTTGTCTAGGTCTGGCAGGCCGGGCCGGAATCCCTGAGGTGCCGGTGCCAAAAAAGCAGTGGGGGCCGCCGCTTCTGGGATCCTCCAGGGGGGGCGGCGACACTCCATTGAATTAGTAATACTTTGTCTTTGAACTTGCGATTCTTTGTCTTGTCTGGTTTGGCTCGGAAAAAGAATCGTCTTGGAGCGTTGCAATCCATGACCCATTAGTGCATACAGCGACACCGCGAAATTGACACACCATGCAAACCTCACCCTGAGACACACCTAACGAACACTGGCAACCCGACCGCATCGGTCGCTTGAACTACTGCAAGGGAAGAACCATGGCTAGCTCTCACAGATCACGACTCCGCGGCCTGCTCACACGCCGCGCCGGCGGCGGCGGGAGCTGTGCCAGCCCTCCCCCCCCACCCCCGAATGGGTCCGCGGCCTCGTCATCGGATACACCTCCCACAACACCGCCAACAACGGACTCGCCGCGCCCACGAAATTCCAAATCAACACACTCAATGACTTCACCCCCGGAGACCGCGTCCCCATTGCCCTCACGCTGAGATGGGACTCGGTCGCTGATGCGGAGGGGTACGAGATCTACATACTCGCCACTCGCGAAATCAACGGAGTCGAACGCGACTGGTGGGTCGTCCCATCCGATGAGGACGACGAAATCAGCATCCTCGCCGAGACACAAGACCCCGGGGGCCGCTACGTCGTCACTCTCACTGTTTTTCGAGAGAGCGACACCCCGTCGTTCGCACCTGACCACCTGGTCATCGCAGTGTCGGCCTACCGCGAGGCCCCTGGGACACCGAGTGAATCGGACTGGCGCGCCGCAGTACTCAACTTCGCAGAAGAAACGGTGTCCTACGACCTCTACGAAGAGTTCTCCTGAGTGAGGCCGGCACCTTAGAACATGCGCGGATAGGCAGTGAACGCCTCGCGGTGAGGTGTTGTGTTTCCCGCTCTTGTTCGCTGCGCTCACGGGCCGCTCGGGCCACGGCCTCGCTGTCAACATTGTCTTTGCGACCACGATTCGCGGCCTATCCGCTCGGCCTCTTAGGCCTAGAGCCTGCGCTCGTCGGGGCTCAACTCGGTCTGAGCGCTGTCCAGACTGCGCGAGCCGGGTTCTTCGTGGGATTGCGCCAGCGATGCTCGTAGTCGGTCCGGAAGTGGATCGAGTCGCCCCGGCGCAGTTGGAACGTGTGATCCGCGACGTCGACGTGGAGCCGTCCCGCCAGAATGTGGATCAGTTCTTCGCCCGCGTGGCGCAGCGGGGACTCGCCACTGTCGGCTCCGGGCTCCACCTCGGCGATTGCGGTGGCCACGTAGTACTGCCCGTAGGGGCCTGAGATTCCGCCCAGCGTCAGGCCCCTGTGCGGCGTGTATATCGACCGGCGCTCGGACGCAGGCGTGAAGACCACGTAGGACGGCGACTCCCGTTCCTCGTCCACGAAGTACGACACCGGCTGCTCGAAAGCCGCGGCCAGCTTCAGCAGGGTTGTGATGGTTGGCACCATCGTGCCCTGCTCCACCTTGTGGATGGCGGCGGTCGACACGTTGGAACGGTCGGCGAGCTGTTGTAGCGACAGGCTCCACTGCTTGCGGAGATGGCGGACCTTGGGCCCGATCGAATTCACTACCGCGTTCAGGTTCTGCCCGTGCGCCTGGTTCGGACGCCCGACCGCGCTTCCGTCTCCGCTGTCGGTCGCGACCTCGCGAGTCATGCCTCTACCTCCGAGCGTGCATCATAGACGGCGGTCTTTTCGCTTGTGATCTGAGGGTGTCGTATAGTTGACGGGCCGCGCCACCGCCCCAAGGACGATCCCTCCGTGAGCTCCCTTACCCGCACAGTCTCGGCCCGGTGGCTGGGCGCATACCGCTGCGACGTCTCCGCGGGCGACTTCACCATCCCGGTGGACGAGCCTTTCAGCGTGGGCGGCACCAACGAGGGTCCGCAGCCAACCGAACTGCTGCTGGCCGCGCTTTCGTCGTGCTTCACGCTGGCCGTGGCTCACGCGGCCGGCAAACGCGGAATCGAGTTGTCCCATTTGAGGGTTGAGGTGACCGGCACCTACGACGGGCCCCGGTTCTCGGCGCTGGAGATACGCGTCGACGCGGGCTGCGAGGACGCAGTCAAGGACAGGTTGCTGGAGGCGGCGGCCCGGGTGTGCTACGTGAGCAACACCATTCGCAACACTCCGGAGCTGTCGGTTGTGGCAGTTTGAGGTCTCGCACCGCCGGGCCCGGGCGGCTTGACACTGGCCAGGGTCGGGTTTATGTTCCGATACGCAGATATCTCATCCGACACGTCGGGTGACTGAGTCGCACGACAGGAGACACTCCTGTGACGAAAGGGTCTCGATGCGGATTGCGGTAATCGGCGGCGGCGCCGCAGGCATTGGCGCGGCCGGCGCGGCGAAGGGGGTCGATCCGGACGCTGACGTCGTGGTCTACACCGCGGACACCGATGTGGCCTACAGCCCGTGCGGCATCCCCTACGTCCACGGACGCGAGATCGATTCGTTCGAGCGCCTCTACCTGGCCACCAAGGAGCAGTACGTCAAGACCGGCATCGACGTCCACTACGAGACGACGGTGGAGGCCATCGACCCGAAGTCGCGCTCTCTCACCATCGCAGGCGAGGGCGAGGCGTCCTATGACCGGCTGGTGATCGCGACCGGGTGGAACTACGCCAAAGTGGACGTTCCCGGAGCCGACCTCGACGGCATCTACGAGGTCAAGTACCTCCACGAGGCCATGGAATGGGACAAGCGCCTCGACTCCTACAAGTCGGCGGTGATCGTCGATGCGGGCCTCGTGGCGATGGAGATGGTCACTGCGCTGGTGAACCGAGGCATCAATTGCACCGTCGTCGATCCGGCACCCTGGCCCATGGCCGACGTGCTCGATCCCGACATCGTCGAACCGGTCCGCCAGACCTGGGAAGACCTCGGAGTCGACATGCAGTGGGGCAACCGGGTGACCGCGTTCAGGGGCGACGGGACCGTGAGCGGCGCCGAGACGGAGAGGGGTGACATCGAGGCCGATGTGGTCATCATCGGCACGCACAAGGTGCCCAACAATCCGCTCGCGGCCGCCTCCGGTCTCAAGCTCGGGTCCACCGGAGGGCTAATAGTCGACTCCAGGATGCAGACCTCCGACCCCAACACTTTCGCGGCGGGGGACTGCACCGAGATTCCACACGGGGTGTCCAACATCCCGATCCAGGGGCTGACCGGCTCCCACGCCTATTCGCAGGGCAAGACCGCGGGCACCAACGCGGCGGGCGGCACCCGTCACTACCGGGCGGTCTTCGTTCCGTGGGGACTGCTGGCCGGCGAGTGGATGATCGGGGGCGTGTCCTACGGCGAGACGCTGGCCACTGCGCTGGGCATACAGCATGTCGTGGGCAAGGCCCAGGGCATCACCCGGGCCCGCTACTACCCGGGAGTGAAGCCCATCACGGTGAAGCTCCTGGCCGAGCCCGGATCGCTCCGGCTCATCGGGGCCCAGATGATCGGCGGCGAAGGGATCAAGGAGCGGGCCGACTTCCTGGCCATGGCCGTCCGGGTTGGCCTAACCGTCGAGGAGTTGGCCACGATGGAGAACGTGTACTCACCCGCCATCGGCGCCCTCAACGAGCCGATCTCAGTGGCCGCGCAGAACCTGTTGGCCGGGCTATAGGCGTCTGGCGGCTCCGCTATGGGATTCGCGCAGTGGCTCCGCTCCAACTCGGAGCACTATCTGGCCATCGACGCCCAGCGGCGTGTCGGCGCCCGGTACGGTGCGCGAGCACCGGAGCGGGCTCGCGGCATGCGGGAGCGCTTCTGGATGCACGTGTTCACGCCGCTCTACCGGCTGCTGCCCTGGGCCGTGCGTAGACGCGTCATCGCCGCCATGCCGGGCTCGCACCGCAGGGACTGGCCCGTTCGCTCCGGCAGGCCCCGGGGACCAGCGATCTGAGCCGGTCCCGACAGCAACCCACCTCGACAACAACAAGGAGGCGACAATGCCCAAGACAGTGACCATCCCTCCGCCCCAAGAGGGCGACGTGATGCACAACATCGAGGAGAAGATCTTCCCCGACTTCAAGGCCGAGGAGGGCGAGCAGGCGTACGTGTTCATGCACACGGTGCCCTTCGAGGGCTCGGTCGGCCTGGTGAACATGCTCACGGCCACCCGCATACAGCGCAAGGGCTTCAAGCTGACGTTCGTGCTGTACGGCCCGGCCGTGCTCATGGCCAACGCTGCCCGCGGCTATCCGGCGGTGGGCCAGGAGGGCTTCCCCGGCAACCTCGGGTACAACCGCCAGCTCCAGACCCTCATCAACGAGGGCGCCACCGTCTACTGCTGCCGCTTCGCCATGGGCGCGCTCTACGGCATGCGCGAGGACGACGTCATGGAGGGCGTGACCCCGTTCAACCCGCTCGACGTCCTCGACGCCACCATCCAGGCCTGGCGCGACAAGGCTCTGGTCCTCTCCACCTGGACCCTCTGAGCTTCCTCGGCGCGGCTACGGTCGCGCCGATGGCCTCAACCGCTTCGAGCACCGCGCCCCTGCGGCGCGCCCTTCGGGGCCGAGCGCCCGGACTGCGGGCGGAGCGCACCCTGTGGGAGTCCGGCGCCCGGGTGGTGGCGGGGGTGGACGAGGTGGGCCGAGGATCGTGGGCCGGGCCGCTCACCGTGGCCGCAGTGGTAGCCGACCCCGGCAGGCGCATCTACAAGGTGCGCGACTCCAAGATGCTCACCGCGGCGGAGCGCGAGGCGCTGCACGATCGCATCGGAGCGTGGGCTCGGGCCGTCTCGGTCGGCCATGCCACGGTCACCGAGTGCACCGATCTGGGCATGGCCGATGCTCAGCGTCTCGCCGCCCGGCGCGCCGTCGACGGACTGGGACTCGAGGTGGACCATGTGCTGGTGGACGGCTCCTGGGACTTCCTGACCGCACCCACGGATTCCGTCGAGGGTGCCGAGACGGGGCGCGACCGCTGTCCCGCCGTCACGACGATCGTGCGGGGCGACGCGTCGAGCCTGTCGATAGCGGCCGCGTCGGTAGTGGCCAAAGTCACCCGCGACCGTCTCATGGTCGCAGCGGCGAAGCGCTATCCGGCCTACTGGTTCGCGTCCAACAAGGGCTACCCCTGCCCGCGCCACAAAGCCGCGCTGGCGTCGTTGGGTCCGTGCGCCATCCACCGCCGCCGATGGGTGTTCATGGACGATCTGCGCTGGAGCGGCGTTCCCCGCCTGGTGCCGGCCCCCGACGACACCGAGCCCAGGCTGTTCGATGCCCCTTCGCGGAGTGCGGCCGCGGCGAGCGGGCGGCTGTAGCCTGCAGTCGCCATGGGTCAGCCTGTCACCTTCCTGCGCACGTCTTCGCCTAGGCCCGGCATCGTGCGCTTCGAGTTGAACCGGACCCTCACCGGCATGGGCCACGAGCGCTACCAGGCCGGCCAGGAGATTCTCGGAGACCGTCCCGCCGACGAACTGGCCCGACGGATGCTGGCCACGGGGAGGCTGTCGTCGCTGCACATCTACGGCTCGGTGATCACCGTCGAGCTGGCCGACGCCGACGACTCCGGCCTGGGCGAGGTGATCACCAGCCTCTACACGTACTACGTGCCCGGCGTCGAGATCCCCAGCGACGAAGAGCTGATCGCCCTCGTGGAGGGCTGAACGGGGCCGACGCCCAGCGAGGATCTACCGGGACGGCTCGTTCGGCTTGGTGACGTCCATGACAATCACGGAGACTGTTGTGTCTTTGTGTCGCCGCTTTGGGGGTTGGTCGCTGCGGGTTGTTTTCCGTGATTCGCCGTGGATTTAGGTCTCGTTCTCCAGCGCTTGCCTCAACTCCTCGGTTGTGGACGGACGCTCGCCCTCTGGCGACCTCGTGGTCATGTGGGCGCCGAACCAGAGAACCAGGTAGATGCCGTAGCCCGATGTCGCCGGATCGGTCGTGTACTGGGCGATGAGCTGTCTGCGTAGAGCGCTCCAGAGGTCGGGGTGCGAGTTCTTCTTGATCTCGACAGGCACGTTGAAGTCCGCGGCAGCTGACCCGGATGTCGGCACGAGTCTCCGATGCGTACCGGGCCTCTGGGGCCAAGGTCACTTCCTCGCGGGGCAGGCGACTCCTCAGTCGCCTCAACGAGCGCATCCCGACAGGAATTCTCGGGCTTGGCCTCGCTCGGATGGCCGTAACGGTCTTCGTTCCAGTACTGCCGCCATGGGTTGCTGTCGCCGCCCCGTAGGTCGGCAGAGATGTCGGCGATGCGGTCCTGAAGGAGCGCGGCCAGGTCGGCTGCGTTTGCGGGTGCCCCACGGCTGAGCGTGTGCAGGACCTCATCAAGGCCGGGATGGCGGAATGAAGCGTCGCGATTGATGACGCGGTGACGCTCACGGGCTTCCGTGAGCCGGTCTCGCCAGCGCTCCAGTCGAGGATTGTTGATCAGCTCTCTGAAGACCCGGTCTGTGTCGTCATTCGCCAAGGTGCCGAGTTGTGTGATCAGCACCCCCAGGAGTTCCGAAATCTCCATCCCGAGCGTGATCCAGCCGCTCTCTCCCCACTGGACTGGCCCGAATGAGGGACCGAGGATCTCGATAGCGTCCCGAAGCACCTCCGGTTCGCGCACATCAGCCAGGACTGACCGGCGCATGTCGTCGCGTCGCGACGTGCGGCGGAGGAACTCTGCTAGGTGTCGGACTCTCACCTCCCTGCCATTGGCGCTGACATATTCCTTGACCGGCTGCAAGCTCGGGCCGGCTGACAGGAGCGCATCAACGGCGAGCCAGCGAACTCGCTGAGCGACGCCCATGCTCTTCAGCAATAGCTTCCTTGCGGCAAGCTCACGGAGCGAAGCTCTGTCGGGATGCTGCATCGCCCGAGCCAGCAAGTTGTCCAGCAGGCCCATCTGCTTGTTCGGTCCTCGGGCGGGGATCGAGTCGAGTACCCGCAGTCTTGTGTCGTGAATCAAGTCGTCGTGGCCGCCGAAGCGCGGCGTCGCAGGGCGAGCCTCCAACAGTCCGGTGCTCGCGTCGAACGCCAAGACTGGGATCGAGTCGTCGCGGCCGCCGAAACTGTCGAGGATGTTGAGGCAGGGCACGAACTCCGCACCGGCGCGCAGCGCCGGAACCGCGCACCGGTACAGGACTTCCAGCACCAGGTCGGGCTCCTGTTGGAACCACCGGTCGTGCCAGGATGGGGACTCATCGTCGCGCGGAACGCAGTAGTGGATGGCTAGGGCCCTGCGCTTGCGTTCCGCGTCGATTCGGTCCAGGCGGGCCGGGTCCTCCTCGTCGAGCAAATGGAGGCTCGCCAGCACCGGGTAGGCCAGCCAGGAGTGCCTCGACTCCAAGTGCAGTGCGACCGTCTGATCGGCCTCGGGGACATCATCTCGGAAGAGCGCCCCTCGGATCGCGCCCATGACGGCATCAACGAGGACTCCGTCGTCGCCACCAATGAAGTCGCGGATGAGTTGCTGTGGGGATACTTCTCGGTCTGCTCCCGCGCCCATGCCGAGATAGACCTGCGCCAAGGTGTGCAGGTCCGGAGCGAAGAACCTGTTGTTGCACAGGTCGTCGAGCTCCGCACGGAGGTTGTTGGCCCAGTCCTTCTGGCGCTGACGCTGCTTCTGTCTTCGCTGCTCTCTTAGTTCTTCGAGCTCCCGGTGCCGCTCATCGTCCTCAGCGCTGCTGGTCGAGCGGCGCTCGCAAAGCTCGTCGAGACGCTGGGCCAGTGCCGGGTGGCCGCGTGTCCGCTCTCGCATGGCCTCCAGCGTCAGGCCCCCGCTCGTCGATGGTTCATGCAGCGACCTGTACGCCTGACAGAGCAGCGCCTGCGACACCGCCGGCTCCGTTTCGCCGATCTGAATCGCCTGGTCGAGGCACCACAGCCCGAAGTCCGGCGGAAGCGTGGAGCCGTGCAGAGCCGCACAGTACCAGTATCCGAGGGGACGAAGGGCGTCGTCGGGATCGCGCTGTCGGAGCCAGTTGAGAACGATTTCCTTCTGGACTTCGGGACGAGCCTCCAGCCACGCTCGGACGCGGCGAGCGGGTTCCTCATTGCGATCAGATCGCCCCAGAAGGTCCCCGGCCGTGGCGAGCCAGCCATACAGCCGCGCAGGCTCTTGGTCTTCGCCGTTGGCCTCTAGGCAGCGCGCCAGGAGTTCTGCGGGAGGAACCTCGCGGCGGGACTGCGTCAAGGCCGGGATGAGACGAGCGGCGTCCTCATGCAGGGAGTCGAGCAGCTCCGCCAGGTGTTGATCCGAGGACCTTGCCAGGAGGGTCTGATCCCAGAACCTCCAGAAAGCGCCGAAGAGATCGTGATTTCGAGGAAGGGCGTAGCGCCACACCTCCGATGGCGCGATCGCGTCCGGGTAGAGGTTCTCCAGCAGGGCACCGCGGACTTCGTCGTCGGGGTCAGGAACCGAGCCGTCTTGACTTGCCTCCAACAGCGACCGGAGAGCCCGCGTGCGATCGTCGCTGGGAGGGACGATGTGTAGGTAGGCAGTCAGGACCCGCTTCCTGATCTGCGTCGACCCAGCCTCGCTCCAGAGGATGGCCTTGAGGTCCCCCCTCAGATCGGCTACGGACTGCGGATCGTCTGCATGCGACAGCGTTCCCAGGATCAGAGTCACAAGCCGGTCGTCAGTGGCGCTCGTGCTCGCGCCGAGGAGCAGCTCCCTCATCGTGGGCACCATGTCAGCTGCCGCGAGGGTCCGGAACGCCCAGGCCGTGTCGTCTCGGTATCCGAAACTGCGCCCGTCCTGCCGCTGATGGCCGAGCAGAGACGCCTCGGTAGCGAACGTCGACAGCGACTCCAACATCTGCTTCTTCTCGTGGGTGGTCAAGTCCCCGATGTCGCCGTACAGGCCCACGCCCACCGGATCGGCGTCGATCAGCCGCGGCCGTGCCTCGCGGCTGTGCGCGGCGAGCCAGGCAGATAGACCCCGCAACGAAGTCACCACACGCTCGTCGCTCGGGCTGACCATGAGGGCGACCACTCTCCGAACCGGCAGACCGAGGCCGATGAGCTTGGCGAGGTGCCGGCCAGCAAGGAACTCCGCGACCTGGCGGTGCATGGGAGCTCTCAGCCCTTCACTGTGAGCGGTGAACAGCTTCGTGCCCAGCGCGTGCTCTAGGTCGTCACGAGACAATTCGCTAGGAGCCTCACGGAGTGAGGCAAGAGCAACGAATGAAGGCACTGCGACGCTCAAAGGCAGCGAGCACCCGCCCATACCCGAGAGCAACTGCAGCGCACACAAGTAACCGGCCGCGTCCAAGATTGTCGACGCCGGCCTGACTCTGGAACCCGCCAAGTGCTCAGGGTTTGCTTCAGCAGCCATCTCGCGGCAGGCGATCTCGAAGGCCTCCCGCCGGGTCTCGGGCCGCTCACCGCCCTGCTTGACCGCAACAGCCAACAGTTCCAGCGTCAGCGGATTGCCCAGCATCGCCCCGAGGCCCAGTTGATGCGCTTCGGCCATGAACGCTCGGCCGTCGGGCACAGAATGCCGCGACTCCAAGAGCTCGCAGGCCGACTGCTCGCTGAGCGGGTCGAGGCGCAGCACAGTGATCCTCGAATCGGGCGACACGGCCTTGAGGCTGTGACGATCACTGTGTCCGAGCCAGTCTGCCTCGCGGCAGGAGATTCGGAAGCCTGGCGGACGGAGCCGGTCGAGCCGGTTGCGGATCTCGTCCAGGGGAACTCTCGAGTCCGTCTTGCCCGCGCGGATCTCGTCGAGGCCGTCGATGAAGAGGATCCTCTGGCACCACTCCGGATGCGAGTCGAGGTCCATGGTGATGAAGTCCCTCGCACTGCGCATCAGCGCGGTGTGACCGAGTTCCTTGTGCTCGCGGTCGAACTCCGTCGTCTTGCCCGCTCCGGGATCGCCGAGGAGAACGTAGGCGGGTGTCGAGCGGAACTCGGTCAGCGTCGTGCTCTCACCAAGAAGCGGGCGGACGTCGCCGCCGTCACCGGCTCCCTCGTCGCGCAGTTCGGTGCAGGTGCGGGGCACGACGGTACTCATGGGGCCTCGATC
Source organism: Candidatus Aldehydirespirator sp. (assembly GCA_965219165.1). GTDB lineage: Bacteria > Actinomycetota > Acidimicrobiia > Acidimicrobiales > Aldehydirespiratoraceae > Aldehydirespirator. The sequence goes on from CBDCMW010000002.1 coordinate 1,320,252, forward strand.
CAATAGTCGGCCGGCCTCGACAGGAACTCGCCCAGTTCCATGTCCTCACCAACGACGAGCGTGGCCTGCGGGTTGAAGCGCCGCTCGAACTCGGCTAGGCCCGAGCGTCGCGCCCGCCTCCTTCCGCTCTTCACCTCGATTGCGACCGTTCGCGGCCCCCTGTGGAGGACGAAGTCGACTTCGTCGTCGCCGTCGCGCCAATACCTCACCTCGGTACGCGGCGAAGCCGTGTTGAGGAGATGAGCCCCGATCGCACTCTCGACCATGCGACCCCATTGCGAGCGATCGGCGCGGGCCTCATCGAAGGTGTACCCGGAGACGACGGCCATCAGCGCCGTGTTGAGCACGTTCAGCTTGGGGGACGAGCCCCTCGTCAACACCGGTCGCTCAGTGTGCTTGAACAGCCCTGTCAGCAGGCCCGCATTCGAGAGCAGCGTGAGGTAGCGGCTGAGTGTGACCGTGTTCCCAGCGTCCTGAAGCTGGCCGAGCATCTTGTTGTACGACAGCTCCTGTCCCGAGTACAGAGCCCCCAACTCGAACAGGCGCTTGAGCAGTGCCGGCTTGTCGACTCGTGTCATGGAGAGCACGTCACGCTCGATGTTGGGCTCGATCAGCGCCTCGCGGACATAGGCGTGCCAGCGCTCGAAGTCGTGGATCCACTGCGCCGCGCCGGGGTAGCCGCCGAAGTAGATGTACTGCTCCAGGTCTATGCCGAACGCCTCGGACATCTCTGGAAGGGTCCAGTGAGTGACCCGCACCGGCTCGAAGCGCCCCGCGAGGCTCTCGCTCAGACCGGCCTGCATCAACAGCGGCGCGGAGCCGAGAATGACGACGTGCAAAGGGCAGTCCCTGTCCCGGTCGGCATCCCAAAGGCCCTTGACGGCTTCGGACCAGCCGCGGATCTTCTGGATCTCATCGAGGACGAGAACGAATCCTCGCCCCGAGTCCCACGCCAGTTGCCTGCTGGCCTCCCACGTCTCCACCAACCATCGGCGGTCGCGCACCGCGCCCGGAACCGTCGAGTAGCCAGTGCGGGCTGGCGCCGGACCCGATGCCAGCCCAGATCCGATCTCGCCGGGCCTGTCGACGGCCTCCAGCCGGTAGGGCCGCTCTGAGGGCGCGAGCGCTTGGTGGACCGCGGTCGTCTTGCCCGTCTGCCGCGGGCCGAAGACCGCGATGAGCCGCTGCGGCGGCTCCGACAACCGCTCGACGAGCGTCTCCACCTGCTGGCGCTGGTACTCGGCCATGAGACCAGCGTATCAGGCGATTACGTATCTGAGAATGTTTACTCAGAATAGTAATTGGAGTGCTCCCGCGTCGGGATAGTCGCGGACCTCCATGGGTCTACCACGGCGGCAGATCCATCGTTGGCCGCGGTCGGGGACTGGCGGGGACGGGGGCTGGGCGGGCCCTGACCCCGCGCCGCGGCGCCTGCGGCTCCTTGTGCGGCCGGTGCTGCGGCACAATGGCGCGGTGGACGGTGCGGGCGGCTTGGACGTAGTCGGCTGGCCCGTGGTGGCGGCGTCGCTGTCGCTGGTGGCGCTGGCACTGGCGCTGGGTTGGGCGCTGGGCCTGCGCATCGGCCGCGATGTGGTCGTGGCCGTGGTGCGGGCCGCGGCGCAGCTGCTCGCGGTGGGTGCGGTGCTGGCGCTGATCTTCGAGTCGGCCGCGGCGGGCTGGCTGGCGGTGGCCTGGGTGGCGGTCATGGTCGGGGTAGCCACAGGGGTCGTCCGTCGCCGGGCCCGGCATCGCATCGCCTGGCTCACGCCGGTCACGGGCGCGGTAGTCCTGGCCTCGGCGGCCGTCAGCCTGGCGGTGACCTTCGGCCTGGGGGTGCTGCCGTATGAGCCCGCGTCGGTAGTGGTGGTAGCGGGCATCACCATCGGCAACGCGGTGCCCTCCGCGGTGCTGGCCGTGGACCAGGCGGTGGGGCTGTGCCGCGACCGGGTCGGGGAGATAGAGGCGGCGCTGGCTCTCGGTCTCAGCCGACGCCAGATTGTGAGGTTCGTGGCGCCGCGGGCGGCCCGGTCGGCTCTGATCCCCCAGGTCGAGCGGACCAAGGTGGTGGGCCTGATCGCGCTGCCCGGCGCCATGACCGGCCTGCTGCTGGCCGGCGTGGATCCGGTGGATGCCGTGGTGATCCAGATCCTGGTGATGTACCTGGTGCTGGGCACCGCGGCTATCTGCGTGGTGGCGCTGGTCGGCACGGTCGCCGTGGCTGCCACCGACGGCCGTGGCGGCGCGGCCCGCTGGGCGCGTGCCGGCGCCGGGGTGCACGAGCCGGCCGTGGCGAGGCGATAATGCAGTGGCCGAACGGACGGATGGGCCCACGAGCGCCTGCTGTCCGCCTAACCCTCTTGGAAGGATCCCTTTCATGGCGAATCCCATACCCGACGACTATCCGAGAATCTCCACCTACCTTTGCGCGGACGGCGCGTCCGAGGCCATCGACTTCTACACGCGCGTGTTCGGGTTCACCGAGCGGCGCCGCATGACCTTCGAGGGCCGTGTCGGCCATTGCGAGCTTGAGCTGGGCGACTCGCTGGTCATGGTGTCCGACGAGTATCCCGAGATGGGCGTGATCGGCCCCAAGACGCTGGGCGGTACCCCGATGTCGATGAACGTCTACGTCGAGGACGCCGACGCCACCTTCGCGGCGGCGCTGGCGGCCGGAGCGACCGAGCTGCGGCCGGTCCAGGACCAGTTCTACGGCGACCGGTCCGGGCAGTTCGAGGATCCGTGGGGCCACCGCTGGGGCGTGGCCAGCCACGTCGAGGACGTGGACGACGACGAGCTCGACCGGCGCGCCGCCGAGATGATGAGCGAAGGCTGAGTAACGGTGCCCTCGCCGCCGCAGCCCCTCGCCGTGCTCGACGTGGAGGGCGTTCTCACCCCCGAGGTGTGGATCGCGGTGGCCGAGCGCACCGGCATCGACTTCCTGCGCCGCACCACGCGCGACGAGCCCGACTACGACGTGCTGATGAAGGGCAGGATCGCGGCCCTCGACAAGGCTGGCATCACCATGACCACGATCATGGACGTGGTCGAGGGCCTGGCCCCGCTCGACGGTGCCCTCGATTTCCTGCGGGAACTCCAGTCGCGCATGCCCGTGGTGCTGCTGTCGGACACCTTCGAGCAGTTCGGCCGCCCGCTGATGGCGCAACTGGGGTGGCCGCTGCTGCTGTGCCACACGCTGGTGGTGGAGGGCGACCGCATCGCTGACTACCGGCTGCGCCTGCCCGACCAGAAGGCGAGGGCCGTCGAGGCCTTCCGCTCGCTCAACTACCGGGTGTTGGCGGTGGGGGACTCCTACAACGACATGACCATGCTGGCCGCGGCCGATGCCGGGGTGCTGTTCCGGGCCCCGGCCAATGTGCGGGCCGAGCATCCGCAGTACCCATGCTGCACCGCCTACGACGACCTGCTTGGCCTGCTGACCGCGGCACCGGCGCCTTGAACCTGCTTGAGGCGGATAACTGCATACTTCGTTTTTCATAAAATATTTGCACTCCTCTGATCCTTGCGCTACGGTCCGCGCCGAACGCTCTCAGGAGGAGGCAATCCCATGAAGTTCAAGTCCGTGATCGCGCTTCTAGCGGTCTTCGCCCTCATTGGTGCTGCATGCGGTGGCGATGACGACGGCGACGACGGCGCGGCGCCCGCCACGACGGCCGCGCCAGCCACAACGGCTGCACCAGAGCCGGAGGAGATGGCCGAGTCCGAGCCAGAGGAGGTTTCGGAGCCTGAGGAGACGGCTGAGCCGATGGGCCAGGCCGTCGACATCGAGGCTGCGCTCAACGCGGATCTAGGCAACTGCGCGCCCGCGCCCTCCGGAGAACCCATCAGGGTCGGCATGGCCATGGACTTCAGCGACGTGGTCGGCTTCGTCGACATCCCCGGCTCCAAGTTGGTGCCGCACTTCGCCAACCTGATCAACTGCAATGGCGGCGTCAACGGCTCGCCCGTCGAGGTGCGGGTCGAGGATGTCGGCGGGGACCCCACCACCGCCGGTGTCGCGGCCGAGCAACTGCTCGACTGGGGCGCTCACTTCCTTATCGGCCCGCCCTTCGCCGATTTCACCCTGCCGATCCTGCAGGCCACTGGCGGCCAGGTGCCGGTGTTCGTGGCCGCCTCGACCGAGCCCACGCTCTCCGACATGGAGAACAACTCGTTTCTGGTGACATTCGACGACCGCGGCCAGTCCAGCGCAGCAGCCGAGTGGGCCCTCGACCAGGGCATCACGCGGGCCTTCGTGTTCACCATGCCCGGCCCGTACACGGGTTATAACCCTGATGTCTTCGTGGAGGTCTTCGAGGCCGGCGGCGGCGAGATCGTCAGCATTCAGACCTATGTGTGGGCCGAAGACACCGACTTCTCCGCCCAGGTTGCCGAGCTGTCGGAGATCCTCGAGAACAACGAGGCCTTCTTCTCGGCTGCGCTCGGCTACCAGGTCACCGCGCTCAAGGGCCAGCTTGAGGGTGCTGGGTTCGACAACATCACCTACATCGGGACCGACGCGCTGGACGCCACCGGCATCGCCTTCGAGGCCAACAACGAGGGCGTAGTCCACACGCCCCACATCAATGTCGAGCCGGGCGGGCTCAACGGCCGTCTGCTACAGGGATACTCCGACGCCAACGACGGCGAGGTGCTGGAGAGCCAGGGCTTCATGGGTCTCTACGTCGACTCGCTGCTGCTGGGCATCCAGGGCATCGTCGATTGCGGCTGCACCGATCCCGCCCAGATCGGCGACGCGGTCTCCCAGATCGAGGGCTTCGAGGGCTTCAGCGGCGTGATCACCTACGTCGGCACCACCGGCACGCCGCCCAAGGCTGTTCCGATCAAGCGGATCGTCAATGGCGAGGACGTCCTCATCGAGATGAAGTAGAGCCGAACCGCCGCACGCTGCCGCGAAAGCGACCGTCCACGGGAACTCGACCCATGCTGCTGGAAGTGTCCGGGCTCACCACCCGGTACGGGTCGATCGCGGCATTGCGCGATGCGAGCCTGTGCGTGGGGGCCGGTGAGGTCGTCGGTCTCATCGGCCCCAACGGCGCAGGCAAGACCACCCTGCTCAACACAGTCGCCGGTCTACTCACGCCGGCCGCGGGCACGGTCAGCTTCCATGGTGCTGACATCACCGGGGCGCCACCCGAGTCGACACTGCGGGCCGGCCTGACGCTGGTCCCCGAGCATCGGCGGATCTTCACCGACTTCACGGTGGTCGAGAACCTGCGCATCGGCGGGGTGACCCTGCCTGTTGCCGAGCGCGCCGCGATGCTGGAGGAGGTTGCCGAGTTGTTCCCGTTCCTCAGGAGCAAGTGGGACACGTTGGCCGGCTACCTCTCGGGAGGAGAGGCGCAGCAGTTGGCCATAGCCCGAGCACTGATGTCCAAGCCGAGGATGCTGATGATGGACGAACCCTCCCTCGGGCTGGCGCCTGTGCTAGTGGATGCAGTCTTCGACCTGGTGTCGGAGCTGCGCGATCGGGGGCGGACGCTGCTCGTCGTGGAGCAGAACGCAGCCCGGATGCTGGAGGTGGCCGACCGCGCCTATGTGCTGCGCAGCGGGGCGGTGGTCGCCCATGGCTTGGGCGAAGAAGTCCTCGCCCGGGTCGACCTGTTCGATACCTTCGTGCGGGGGAGCGCGCCGTGATCGAATTCACCCAGAACATCATCGACGGGCTGGGCCGAGGCAGCATCTACGCGCTGCTAGCGCTGGGCGTGGCCGTCGTCTTCGGTGTGATGCACCTGCTGAACTTCGCTCACGGCGAGCTGATCACCGTGAGCGGCTACGCCACCTACGCGGCCTTCAACGGCGGCTGGTCCTGGTACGCCGTGGCCCCGCTGATCGTGCTGGTGTCGATCGCCACGGCGCTGCTCATCGAGCGGATCGCTTTCAGCCGGGTGCGCGGCTCATCGGACTTCACGCAACTTCTGACCTCGTTCGGGATCCACTTCCTGGTGACTGCAGTCTTCTTGATGTACGTCGGCGCTCGTGTGCAGACCTTCCCGGAGCCGGGCTGGATTGCAGACACCTACTCGGTGGGCCCCCTCAACGTGGAAGTGTTCGACACCGTGGTCATCATCGTGACGGTCGTGACCCTGGCCATCACCGCAGCGATCCTCCAGCGCACAATGTTCGGGCTGTCGCTACGGGCCGCGGCAGCGGACTTCGATGCCGCCCGGCTGATGGGCGTCAACTCCGACCGCGTGATCCGCGGGGCTTTCGCCCTCTCGGGCGCGCTGGCCGGGATAGCCGGGATCTTCTGGCTCATGAGGGCGGGCCACACCTCGCCAACCGCGGGCATCGACCCGATGCTCAGCGGCGTGCTCGCCGCCCTCATCGGCGGGCTCGGGAGTCTGAAGGGAGCGGTGCTCGGAGGACTGGCCCTTGGTCTCGCCGAGGTGGTGCTGCGCACCTGGCTGCCCGGAACGGCTGCCGCGCTCACCGACGGCGTCGTCTTCGCGCTGATCGCGCTGCTGTTCATCTTCCGTCCCCAGGGCCTGGTGAACGTGGCCCACGCGGAGCGGGTGTGATGTCGAGGGGCGGCCCCGCCACGGCCGCAGCCGCGGGCATCCGCCCCGGTGGCCTGCGTCGGATTTTCCCCGAGTTGCGGCGTGACATTGCCCTCCCGCTCGTCGGTGCCGTGATGCTCTTCGGTGTGTTCGTCGGCGGAGGGCTGCTGTACACGACCGTCGTCGACGGCGCTTCGGCCAACAAGCTGGTCACCTCGATGTTCATCGACGCGGTCATGGTGATCGGCATCCAGATCTATGTGGGCAACACCGGTGTGTTCTCATTCGGCCATATCGGCTTCGGCGCGGTCGCCGGCTACGTGTTCGCCATCTTCGCCATCGCGCCTGACGCCAAGGCCACCCGCGTGCCCAACGCCCCCTTTGGGCTCGTCGACGTGAGCTTGGGGCCGCTCACGGCGACGGTCGTCGCCTTGCTCGTCACCGTCGGCGTGGCCGTGGTCGTCGGGATCGGCCTCGGCCGCTCCGGGGCGCGGTCGGGGTCGGTGGCGGCAACGGTCATAACCCTTGCGCTCCTATTCTTCACCCACGAGGTCGCCAAGAGCTGGACCGACCTCACCGGCGGCGAGCGCGCCGGACTTACCTTCGGCATCGGAGACACGCTCCAGACCCGCACTCCGATCTACCTGGTGCTGCTCGCGGCGATCGTGGCGGCTTTGCTGTTCGCCCGTAGCCGCACCGGCCGGCTGAACCATGCGGCCCGCGAGGACAACCTTGCGGCCAGGGCCATGGGAATCAACCCGGTGGTGCAACAGACCGTGGCGTTGCTGCTTTCGGTGGCGGTGGTCTCGGTGGCCGCTTCGCTGCGGGTCTACGAGATAGGCAGCATCCTTCCCAGCCTGTTCTTCTTCGACTACACGCTGCTCACGCTGGTGATGCTCGTCGTGGGCGGGCGCCGGGGCATCACCGGCGCGCTCTTGGGCGTAGCCGTCATCACCGTGGTGCGCGAGAGCGCTCGTCGCCTCGGCTCCGACGGCTACGAACTGTTCGGGCTCGGGCTCGATGGACACCTCGACTGGGTGTTCCGCGAGGGGCTACCGACGGTGCTGCTCGGACTGTCCATGGTCGGTTTCATGATCTGGCGCCCCGACGGTGTGCTCGACGACTGGGAGATCGACGCCTGGATGTGGCGCCGCTTCGTGAGGGCGAAGCGCCCCGAGGGGCCCGCGACGAGTCCTGCACCCGACGCCCTCGAACTGGCTGCGAGCGGCGTGACGGTGGAGTTCGGCGGCTTCCGGGCCCTTGATGGCGCCTCCATTCGGGTTTCCAACAACGAAGTGGTTGGACTCATAGGCCCCAACGGTGCAGGCAAGACGACGCTGGTGAACGTCATGACCGGCATCGTGAAGCCCTCAGACGGTGAGGTGCGCCTCGGTGATCTCCGCCTGACCTCGGAGCCTTCCCATGAGATCGCCCGCGCCGGCCTCGTCAGGACATTCCAGAACCTCAGACTGTTCTCGTCGCTCACGGTGCGCGAGAACGTGGAGGTTGCTGCGCTGATGGCCGCAGTCCATCGCAACGGGATCGAGAGGTCCGGCGTGGACGAGATGGTGGCTGGTTCGGGTCTGTGGGATCACCGTGACCGCAGAGCGGCCGAACTCGACTACGGCAACTCACGCCGTCTGGAGCTGGCCCGCGCCGCCGCTGCCGCTCCCGCCTTCCTGCTGCTGGACGAGCCGACCAGCGGCATGAGCGACGCCGAGTCGCTCGCCATGGTCGAGAGCGTACGGCGCATGGCCGCCGCAGTGGGCGCGGGGGTGCTGGTCATCGACCACGACCTCAACTTCATCACGGGGATCTGCGACCGTGTCTACTGCTTGGACCAGGGCCGGGTGATCGCCGTCGGCACGCCAGATGAGGTGAAGGCACACCCCGCGGTGCAGGCCGCGTACCTCGGCGTGGCCGCCCAGCAGGGCAAGGACCCGGCATGAACGTTCAATACCCGCCCGTCGATCCGCGCCGCCGCCGTCGAGGAAGCCTTGCCGACGAGGTTGTGACCTACGTTCGCGACCTCATCCTGGCCGGATCCCTCAAGCCGGGTACGAAGATCGACCAGGACGCGATCGGTGAGGCGCTCGACGTGAGCCGCAGTCCCGTGCGCGAGGCTCTGGTGATCCTCGGCCGCGAGGGCCTCGTGGAGGTCACACCGCGCCGCGGCGCTTCGGTGGCGAACCTGACTCCCGACGACATCGTCGACCACTACGAGCTGTTCGGGGTGGTTGCGGGAAGGGCCGCAGCCATGGCCGCGGTGTCGCTCAAGGACGACGAGATCGCCCAGCTCAGCAGCATCCATGAACGCTTCGAGCACGACAGCGGCGAGGATCTCTCGGCTTTGAACAACGCCTTCCACCGGGTGATCAACTCCGCTGCGCCCCGCCGGACCCGATGGCTGCTGCGACACCTGGTCCGCTCGGTGCCGGCCCGTTATTACGAGTTCATCGAAGGCTGGGACGCGCAAGCCGTCCAGCACCACGCTGTCATCCTCGAAGCGATCACCGCGCGTGACGCCGATGGCGCCCGCCGAGCCATGGAGGAGCACCTGCACCAGAGCGGCATGGCGGCCGCGGAGTTCCTGCAGCGCCACGGCTACTGGGACGCGGAGCCGGAGCAGTGACCTCTGTCGCCTCCGCCACTGCGCCGCCGGTGCCACCCGCGGCCGCAACTGCTGAGGACTTCGAGATGATCCGCACCGAGGTTCGGCGCCTGTGCGACAAGTACGGCAATGCCTACTGGCGCGGCCTTGAGCCCGATCTCTATCCCGAGGAGTTCGTAGCCGAGTTGACCGCTCAGGGATGGCTCGGCGCACTCATTCCCGAAGAGTACGGGGGCGGCGGGCTCAGCCTGGCCGGCGCGTCGGTCATTCTGGAGGAGATCTCGGCCAGCGGCGGCAACCCGAGCGCCTGCCACGCCCAGATGTACGTGATGGGAACTCTGCTGCGGCATGGGTCGGCTGCCCAGAAGCAGCGTTACCTGCCCCAGATCGCTGGGGGCCGGCTGCGCCTCCAGGCGTTCGGCGTGACCGAGCCGGCCGCGGGATCGGAGACCACGGCCATCCGCACCCGCGCCGAGCGGGACGGCGACACATGGCGCATCAACGGTCAGAAGATATGGACGTCGCGTGCGCTGCACTCGGATCTGATGATCCTGCTGGCCCGCACCGCTCCGCCCGGCCAGTTCGCCGACCGCGCGTCCGGACTGTCGGTGTTCATCTTCGAACTGCGGGGCGACGACGGAGAGCTGGTCCCGGGGCTGACCATCAACCCGATCCCCACCATGATGAACCACAACACCACCGAGGTGTTCTTCGACGACATGGTGATCGGTGCGGACGCCTTGGTCGGCACCGAGGGGATGGGGTTCTCCCACATCCTCGACGGGATGAACGCCGAGCGGATCCTGATCGCGGCCGAGTGCATCGGCGACGGCCGGTTCTTCCTTGACCGGGCCAGCGACTACGCCTGCCAGCGCGAGGTGTTCGGGCGCCCCATCGGAATCAACCAGGGGGTGCAGTTCCCGCTGGCCAAGGCCTACGCCAACCTGCAGGCCGCCGACCTCATGCGCTGGAAGGCCGCCGATTTGTTCGATCGGGGCGAGCCGTGCGGCGCGGAGGCGAACATGGCGAAGATGCTGGCCTCGGAGGCGTCGTGGGAGGCCGGCAACGCCGCCCTGAATACTCATGGCGGGTTCGGGTTCGCGGTCGAGTACGACATCGAGCGCAAGCTGCGCGAGACCCGCCTGTACCAGGTGGCCCCGATCAACAACAACCTTGTGCTCGCCTTCATCGCCCAGAAGTGCCTGGGCTTGCCCAAGAGCTACTGAACGGGGGCTGTGTGATGAGAGCCGTCGTTCTCGAGGCGTTCAACACAGGTCTTCGCGTCGTCGGCGACCACCCCGCACCCGACCCCGCCGCAGAGGTCATCGACGTGACCGCGTGCGGCGTCTGCCACTCCGACCTGCACGTGGTCGACGGAGCGATTCCCAGCCCACTGCCGCTCGTCCTCGGTCACGAGGTGACCGGTGTGCACCCGCGCCTGGGTCCGGTCATGGTCTACGCGCCGTGGGGATGCCGCTCCTGCGAGTTCTGCACCGACGGCGTCGAGATGATCTGCGTCGACGCCAGGGAGGCCGGCATATTCTCCGACGGCGGCTACGCGGAGAAGATGCGTGTCCCCGACATCGCTTACCTGGCACCCATCGGCGACCTTGATCCGGTCGTCAGCGCCCCGCTGGCCTGCGGAGGCCTCACCGCCTACCGGGCGGTGACGCAGGGAATCGAGACCCTGCGGCGACCGGGCCGGCGGCGCCGGGCGCTGGTGATCGGAGCGGGCGGCCTCGGCCAGTACGCCCTCCGGTACCTGCGGCTGCTGACCGACGCCGAGATCGGGGCGCTCGACCTCTCCGAGACCAAGCGCGCCACCGCGCTCGAGCGCGGCGCCCACAACGCGTACGGGCCCGACGACGAGCTGCCCCCGTTCGACTTCGTGATCGACTTCATCGGCAGCGTGGCCACGCTGGCGACCGCCGCGAGCACGGTGGCCCGGCTCGGACTGGTGGCGGTCGTCGGGCTCTATGGCGGCCGGGTCCCCTTCGGCTTCGGTGCCGTGCCCCACGAGGCCCGCTTCATGACCAGCGTGTGGGGGAGCCGGGCCCAACTCGGCGAGCTGCTCGATCTGGCCGGGAGAGAGCCTTCCATCCTCAACCCGGTGGAGAGGCTGCCCCTCGAGGACGCGCAGACCGCCCACGACCGGCTCAGAGCCGGCGACGTCAAGGGACGGGTGGTGCTGACCGTTGCCTGACCCTCACCAGACCGGATCCAAACCCTCAACCAACCCCTAAGAGCATCGATGACCGACATCGCAGCAGCCGGCAGTTTCCAGGAACAGTGCGCCGCGGTTGGAGTGCACACCGTTGAGGTCGCCACGCCTGACACGCAGGGGCATCTCCGGGGCAAGCGTGTGCCCGTCGAGCGTTTCTTCAGCACCGTGGCGACCGCGGGCGTGGCCATCGCGGATGCCATCTTCATCATGGATGCGCAGGACGACCTGACCGACAACCCGTTCATCAACATGGACACCGGCTATCTCGACTGCAAGCTGATACCCGACCTGTCAACCGGGAGGATCTTCACCCATCAACCCGGTTACGCGATCGTCTTCACCGACGTATTCGACGAGCACGGCAGACCTCACCCGCTGGGGCCGCGACGCGTGCTGGCCCAGCAGATCGAACGCTGCCGGGGCCTCGGCTTCGAGCCGATAGCGGCCACCGAACTCGAGTTCTACCTGTGCCACCCGGACTGGAGCCCGGTCCAGGACCACATCAAGTACTCATCGCTCACCGACGCGGTAGCCCTCGAGGACTGCATCGTGGACATGCGGGCCGGACTGCTGGGCGCCGGGCTCGACGTGGAGTCTTCCAACGCCGAGTACGGGCCGGGGCTGATCGAGGTCAACATCTCCTACGCCGACGCCATGACCGCCGCCGACGCAACGGTGGTCTTCAAGAGCATCGTCAAGCAGGTGGCGGTGCGCCACGGGCTGAGGGCCACCTTCATGCCCAAGCCGTGGGCCGACCAGTCGGGCTCGGGTATGCACGTCCACACCAGCCTCAACGTCGACGGGGCCAATGCCTTCGCCGACTCCGACGGAGCCCCCAACGAGCTCATGTCGAGATGGCTCGGGGGTCTGCTGGAGCACGCCCAGAGCATGAGCCTGCTCGGAGCGCCCACCGACAACGGGGCCAAGCGGGTGAGGCCCTACACCTTCGCTCCGACGCATGTGCACTGGGGTCTCGACAACCGCACAGTGATGGCCCGCTGCATCACCGAGGCCGGCTCGTCCGCCAACCGGGTGGAGTTCCGGTCCGCGGGTGCCGACGCCAACCCCCACCTGATGATCGCCGGTGTTCTGGCCGCGGGCTGCGATGGGCTGGAACGGGGCCTGGAGCCCCCGCCGATGAGCGAAGGTGACATGTACACCAACCCCGGCGACTGCGCTCCTCTGCCCGCGACGCTGGCCGACGCCATCGCGGCCTACCGCGACTCGGCGCTCGCGGAGACGCTCGGAACGCAGTTCTCGACGAACTACCTGTGCACCGCCGAGCATGAGCTGGCACTGGTCGCCGAGAACTCTCCCGACCCTGAAGACGTCAACGACTGGGAACGAGCCCGGTTCGCGGCGCACTGCTGATCCAGGAGCCCAACCCATGAGCCCGTCACCGGCAGCCACACCGATCCTGGCCCCCGAGATCGCCGATCCCCGGCTCTATCTCGACGGCATACCCCACGATCGGTTCGCTCGGATCCGGGCGATCCCGGGGCTGGCTTGGCATCCCTATGGCGACAGCGGGTTCTGGGCGGTCACCCGCCATGCCGATGTGAGGGCGGTGTCCCGCAATCCGACCGTGTTCTCATCGGCCATTGGCCACACCAATCTGTGGGACCTCGAGGCTGACGCACTGGAGGCCCGCCGTTCGCTCATCGACACCGACGCCCCTGACCACACCCGTTTGAGGCGGCTCGTCGCCGGGGCGTTCACCCCCAAGAACATCCGCCACTGGGAGGAGGCGGTGCGCGAGATCACTGTCGAACTGCTCGACGACTTTGTGGCCCGGGGCGGCGGCGACTGGGTCGAGTCGGTGGCTGCGCCCCTGCCCATCCGAGTGATACTCGCCATGCTCGGTGTGCCCGTCGCCGACGCCGACTACCTGGTTGAGCTGTCGAACTACCTGGTGGAGGGCACCAGCGACACCCAGTCGATCCCGCCCGACGCGTTCGGCAATACCACGGAACTTCGGCTGCTGCCATTCAACAGCCCGGCCAGCCACGCCCTGTTCGAGTACGGCGACGACATGCGGACCAGGCGAAGGGCCGAGCCTCGCGACGATCTCGTCACCCATCTGGTAGAGGCCGAATCCGACGGCGGCCGCATCTCCAGGCGCGAGTACCGCAATCTGTTCCATCTGCTGGTCTTCGCCGGGAACGAGACCACCCGGACCGCCATCAGCCATGGGGCCATGGCTCTGGCTGCTCATCCCGATCAGTGGCAGCGGATCCTGGACGATCCCGCATTGGTGGAGCCGGCCACTGAGGAGATCATTCGCTGGGCCACCCCGGTACTGCACATGCGCAGAACTGCCGCGATCGACTGCGAGCTGGCCGGCACCCGGATCGCGGCGGGCGACAAAGTGGTCATGTGGTACGGCTCGGCCAACCGCGACGAAGCCGCGTTCGACGGTCCCTTCCACTTCGACGTGGGCCGCGCCGACAAGGAGCATTTCGCGTTCGGAGGGGGCGGGCCGCACCTGTGCCTCGGCGCGTTCCTGGCCCGTCTCGAGATTTCCGTCCTGCTGGAGGAGATGGCAGCTCGACGGCTGTTCCTCGAGCAGCTCAGCGAGCCCGTGAGGGTGGCCTCGAACTTCGTTCACGGCGTGCTCTCGGTTGAGATGGCGCCGTTGGAGGGGTCATGACGGCTGATGACCTCGTGGGGGTGGCGGTGGACGCGGTGCGGTGCATCGGCGGAGGCCAGTGCGAGATGCTGGAGCCCGAAGTCTTCCTGCTGGATGACGACGAAGCGGTCTCGTCCGTGATCGGGTCCGGAGCGCTGCCGCGCGAGCGGGCTGAAGTGGTTGTGCACCGTTGCCCGGGCGCGGCCATATCGATCGTCGAGCCTGCCGACGCCTCGGAGCCGGACTGCTAGTGGAGGCGGTCAGAATGCAGACCTACGACAACTGGATCGACGGGGGCTTCGTTGCTCCTGCCCGCGGGCGTCGCATGACCACGGCCAATCCGTTCACCGGGGAGGCCTGGGCCACCGTCGCCGACGACCCCGATGCCGTCGACTCCGCGGTTACCGCGGCTCGCCGGACCTTCAAGCAAGGCCCGTGGGCGACGATGCCGGCTGCGGAGCGAGCCCGCCTCATGCGGCGCCTGGGCGAGATCCTGACCAGGGATGCCGATGAGCTGGCCGTCGTAGAGACACGCGACAACGGCAAGATCATCCGTGAGACCTCCGCACAGGCCAGGAGCCTGCAGAGCTACTACGACTTCTTCGCCGGCCTGGCCGACAAGATTGCCGGTGAGCAGATACCCAGCCCCTCGCCCAACTTCCTCGTCTACACCGAGAGAGTGCCCGTCGGTGTCGTGGGGGCAATCATCCCCTGGAACTCCCCGCTGGCCCTGCTCACCTGGAAGCTGGCGCCGCTTCTCGCCGCGGGCTGCACCGCGGTGGTCAAGCCGTCCGAGCTGACTCCGGTCACCGCTCTACTGCTGGCTGAGCGTGCCGCCGAGGCCGGATTCCCGCCCGGCGTCATCAACGTCGTCGCTGGCGGCGCCGCCGTCGGGGCCACGCTCACCTCGCACTCCGGCATCGACAAGATCACCTTCACCGGCGGCGGCGACACCGCCCGCCACGTAGCGCGCGCCGCGGCCGCGAACCTGGTACCGACCGTGCTGGAGCTCGGCGGCAAGTCGCCCCAGATCATCTTCGACGACGCCGACCCCGAAGCGGCCGCCAACGGCCTTCTGGCCGGGATCTTCGCGGCGAGCGGCCAGACCTGCGTGGCCGGGTCGCGCGCCTACGTCCAGCGGGGCATAGTCGACGACATCGTCTCCAGGGTCACGGCACGAGCCGAGGAGCTGGTGCTGGGCGACCCCGCAGATCCCGCCACCGAGATGGGCCCGGCCGCTTCGGACCGGCAGCGCGACCGGATCCTGGCCATGATCGAGCAGGCCCGCTCAGAGGGGGCTGTCGTCGCGGCGGGGGGAGTGCTCGATCCCGTCCTGGGAGGCCGCTTCGTGCGCCCGACCGTGATAACGGGCGTCACCAACGACACGACCATCGTGCGCGAGGAGGTGTTCGGCCCGGTGCTGGCCGTGATGGCCTTCGAGGACGAGAGCGAGGCCGTCGCCCTGGCCAACGACTCCGACTTCGGCCTGGCCGCCGGGGTGTGGACGCTCGATGTGCGCCGGGCCCACCGGATGGCCCGGGCTCTCGCGGCCGGCACCGTGTGGGTCAACACCTACCGCAATGTGAGCTACATGGCGCCCTTCGGAGGGTTCAAGCAGTCGGGCTACGGCAAGGACAACGGCCGCGAGGCCCTCGACGGCTACCTGCAGACCAAGACCGTCTGGGTGGAGCTCACCGGCGCCACCCGCGACCCGTTCGTAGTCGGCTGATGGCTGTAGCGGAGCGATTGGTGGCGCCCGCGGATCTCTCCGATCCCGCGACCTTCTCGCAGGGCCTCCCCCAGGCCGCCTTCGCCGAGATGCGCTCGCGCCCCGGGCTGAGCTGGACCCCGCCCAGCGGCGGCGACCGTAACGGCTTCTGGTCGGTCACCCGCCACGCGCCGGTAGCAGAGGTCTCGCGCGACACCGACCTGTACTCCTCGGCCGTCGGGCACATCCAGATCTATGACATCGACGAGGACGCCTTGTCGACCCGGGCGTCGATGATCGATCTCGACCCTCCGGTGCACACCCGCCTGAGGCGCCTTGTCAGCTCGGCGTTCACGCCCCGCCACGTGCAGTCGTATGAGGCCGCGGTGCGATCCCGGATCGCCGATTGCCTCGACGGGCTGGTGAGAGCCGGCGGCGGCGACTGGGTGGAAGCGGTGGCGGCACCGATCCCGATCGGAGTGATCTGCGACATCATGGGCGTGCCCGAGTCGGACCACGACTACATGATCGAGCTGTCGGACCACCTTGTTGCGGGCACCTCCAGCAAGCCGCTGGAGCCCACCGCCTACGGCAACACCACCGACCTCAGGTTGCTGCCGTTCAACAGCCCGGCCGCCCACGGCATCAACGAGTACGCCCGCGCCCTCGGCGAGCGACGCCGGGCCGAGCCCGCCGACGACCTGGTGACCAAGCTGATCGAGGCCGAGGTCGAGGGCGAGGGCGAGCGGCTTACCGATGCCGAGTTCACCAACTTTTTCCGGCTGATGATCTTCGCGGGCAACGAGACCACCAGGGCCTCGATGGCGCATCTGGCCCTGCATCTCGTGGAGTTCGCGGACCAGTTCGACCTTGTCCGTGCCGATCCGTCACTGATGGCCCAGGCCGCCGAGGAAGTGATCCGCTACTCGTCACCGATCCTTTACTTCCGCCGCACCGTGACGCGAGACACCGTGTTGCAGGACACTCCGCTTCGCGCTGGTGACAAAGTCGTGATGTGGTATGCGGCGGCCAACTTCGACGGGACGGTGTTCGACGAGCCGATGCGCTTCGATGTGAGGAGGCCGCTGCGGCCTCCCAACGCCGCCTTCGGTGGTGGAGGCGCCCACTTCTGCCTGGGCGCGCCGCTGGCCCGCCTCGAGCTCGCGGTACTCATCGAGGCGATCCTGGCGCGAGGCATCGAGCTGGAGTTGGTCGGCGAGCCCGTCTACGTGGACTCGAACTTCGTCAACGGCCTGGAGCACTTGGAGGTCGGGGTCCGATGATCGGTGCCGCGCCGCCTGGCCTGCCGGACCTTGGGCCGGTGCGGGGAGAGCCGACCAGCGTCGCGGCATGGGTGCAGGCCTGGGAGCAATACCTGCACTTCCGAGGCGACCCGGTTGCCGTGGTATCGGAGGCGGGAACCCGCGACGAGTCCTTCGTGATGGGACCAGTGTTTGCGGCGGTCTATCGAGTGCTGGCCGGGTCTCCGTTCGGCTCGACGGCCTTGGCCGCGGATACGGCTCGAGCCCGGGCCCGGGCGAGCGAATCGGATGATCGTGAGCGGGCTCATGTGAAGGCGCTCGAGCTGCTCGTCGCCGGGGAGTTCACTGAAGCGGCCCGGACCTGGGACGAGATCGCCCTGAGCGAGCAGGACTTTGCCGCGGTGCGCTTCGCTCATGATGTCTACCTGCACGTCGGTGACGACGGTGGCCGCCTGACCTCCAGCTCCCATGCGGTGGAGGCGTGGCGTGACGAGTCGGGATGGGGGTTCGTGGCCGGTCAGCATGCTTTCGCCCTGGAGGAGGTTGGACGCTACGGCGAGGCCGAGGAGTTGGGACAGCTGGCTCTGAGCCTCGATCCTGACGATCTGTGGGCCCGGCATGCGTTGGCCCACGTCTACGAGTCCACTGACGACACTCCGGCTGCGCTCGAACTGCTGGAGGGCTCCGTCGAACGGTGGGGCGACCAGGATCTCTTTGCCACCCACATCTGGTGGCACCTGGCGCTGCGCCTTCTGGCCTCCGGCGATGCGGCTCGTGCGCTGGCGGTCTTCGACGAGCGCCAGGCCCACGCGAGCACTGCCTTCCAGCTCTGCGACCAGACATCGCTGCTGTGGCGTCTGGAGCTGGCCGGCTGCGACGCCGGTGACCGCTGGGATGCGCTGGCGGACCGCTGGGACAACGTGGCCGAGCGTCACACCTGCGCCTTCCTGGACGTCCACGCCGCCCTAGCGTTCGCCCGCAGGCCCGAGCATCCCGGGGCACGGCACTGGTTCCAGGGCCTCGAAGAGCGCGAGGCCGGCGTCAGCGAGAACGACACGACGTTCGGCGAGGTCGTGATGCCTCTAGTCGACGCCTTCCGCAGCTACGCCGAAGGCCGCTACGACCATTTCGCTCGGCTCGTCGACCGGCTGGGCTCCTCCACCAGCCGCATCGGGGGAAGCATCGCCCAACGCGATCTGATCACGCTGACCCGCCGAGCCGGGGGAGTGCTGGTGTGAGCTGGACGCTTACCAGCCAGCAACTGTCGATACAGGCCGAGGCCCGCGCCTTGGCCCGCGAGGTCATCGCGCCGCGGGCTGCCGATGTGGACCGCAGCGAGCAGTACCCGTGGGACAATGTGGCCGCGCTGCAGCAGGCCGGCTTCACCGGCATGACTGTGCCCGCCACCCTCGGTGGCCCTGGTCGGTCCCTGCTCGACGCCGTGCTGGTGGTGGAGGAGATGGCCAAGGTGTGCGGCGTGACTGGCCGCATCGCGGTGGAGTGCAACATGGGGGCGCTCTCCGCGGTGATGGCCTACGGCACCGACGCTCAGCGCCACAGGGTCGCGGAACTGGTGCTGGCCGGGGACAAGCCAGCCATCTGCATCACCGAGCCGGACGCCGGGAGCGCGGCGTCGGAGATGACCACCAGAGCCGACCGCCGCGGCGACGCCTACGTGCTCAACGGCACCAAGCACTGGATCACGGGCGGCGGCGTGTCGAGGATGCATCTGGTGTTCGCCCGCGTCTTCGACGAGGACGGCAACGAGGAGGGAATCGGTGCCTTCCTGGCTTTCAGGGACGAGACGCCCGGGCTCGAGATCGGGCCTCGCGAGCCGACGATGGGACTGCGGGGCATTCCCGAGACGATCGTGAACTTCAATGACATGGAGGTGGGCGCGGACATGGCCCTCATGCCCCCGTCGGGGCTTGGACGGGGTTTCGCCGACCTGATGAACGCCTACAACTCCCAGCGGGTGGGGGCAGGCACGGTGGCGCTCGGCCTGGCTTCGGGCGCCTACGAGCTCGCGGTGGAGTTCGTGAAGAAGCGCGAGCAGTTCGGGCGTCCCATCGCCGAGTTCCAGGGCCTGCAATGGATACTGGCCGACATGTCGGTGAAGCTGGAGGCGGCCCGCAGCCTCACCTACCGGGCCGCGGCGTCGCAGGGGCCCGGCGGCAGCCCGTTCCCCGATCCGGCTCTGGCTGCCCAGGCCAAGATCTTCACCTCCGAGGCGGCCATCTCGGTGGTGAGCGATGCGTTGCAGGCCCACGGCGCCGCCGGCTACAGCCGCAACAATCCGCTGGAGCGCATGTACCGCGACGTGAGGATGTTCACCATCGGAGGCGGCACCGCCCAGATCCTGCGCACGGTAGTGGCGTCGCGGATCCTGGACATGAGGCTGCCCCAGACCCGGGGCGCCTACCTGCCCAAAGGGTCGGCCACGTGAGCGCGAGCCGCTACCTGCCCAAAGGGTCGTCCACGTGAGCGCGCCGCGACCTGCCCACGGACGCGTCCAAGTGAGCGCGAGCCGCGACCTGCCCAAAGAGTCGGCCACGTGAGCGCGCCGCTGGAGGGTGTGATCGTGGTCGCACTGGAGGCGGCTGTGGCCGCGCCGTTCGCCACCCGCCAGCTGGCCGACCTGGGCGCCCGCGTCCTGAAGGTGGAGCGCCCCGGCGAGGGAGACTTCGCTCGCCACTACGACTCGGCGATGGGCGGTACGTCCGCGTTCTTCGTGTGGGCCAACCGAGGCAAGCAGAGCATCGAGCTAGACCTCAAGCGCACGCAGGATCGCGCCGTATTCGACCGGCTGGTGGCCGGCGCCGATGTCTTCGTGCAGAACCTGTCACCGGCTGCGGCCCGCCGGGCCGGGCTCCTCGCCGACCAGCTGAGGGAGAACCTTCCCGGCCTGATCGCCTGCGACATCTCCGGTTACGGGCTGGGAGGCCCCCGCACCGACGACAAAGCCTACGACCTGGCCGTTCAGGCCGACGGAGGCGCGGTGGCGCTCACCGGCACCCCGGAGCAGGCGTGCAAGGTGGGGTTCTCCATCGCCGACATTGCCGCGGCCATGTATGCCTTCTCGGCGATCCTGGCCGCGCTCTACCGGAGGCAGGCGACCGGCGAGGGTGCCTCGATCGAGGTGTCGATGCTGGAGAGCATTGCCGAGTGGACGGCCGCTCCGACCTACGCGGCCGTGGGGAAGGGCTCGGTGCCGCCCCGGGCCGGGCACCGTCACACCATGATCGCCCCCTACGGCATGTACCGGATGAGCGACGGCGAGCTAGTGATGATCGGCGTGCAGAGCAACCGGGACTGGGCCGACTTCGCCGAGCATGTTCTGCAGGATCCGGCCCTGGTTGACGATCCCCGCTTCGTCGACAACTCCGATCGCATCGCCAACATCGAGAATCTGGAATCCCTGATCACGGCCGTGTTCGCCTCGGTGACCCCTGAGGAGCTGATGCGGCGCTTTCGGGCCGGCCGGGTGGCCCACAGCTTCGTGCGCGACCCGCTGGCTCTGTGGCGCCACGAGCAACTCCGGGCCCGGGACCGGTTCATGCAGGTGACCACCCCAACCGGGTCCGCCGAGGTCTACAAGCCTCCGTTCAATCTCAGTGACGCCGACGATCCGAACGCGGCCGTCCCCGCACTAGGCGAGTACGACCCCGACCTGGTTGCCATCCTCAAAACCCGAGCGGCCAATCTTGGGATGTGACGGCTCTGGTCGCGGCTTTCTTCATGGGTTAACTGCTCGGATCGTCGGACCAGTCGTAGCCCCAGTCGAAGTCGATGCCGATGATAACCAGCCGCCGAGGGTTCGGCAGATGGGCCGGTTCCTTGACAAAAACAACTCGGGCGGGCGGGAATGCCGGATGACCGGGCCAGTTCACGATCTCACGTACTTGGGGATACTGATCGTCCACGGTCTCAGCGCTGGACCACGACGATGCCAGGGCCGTCTTGAGTATGGGCCAGTAGAGCGTTTCAAAGTCTCTCCGCGACGGACGCTTGCCGTCCGCTGACCGCTCGAGGGCGAACGTGCGCCCCACCGTCTCGTCGAAGGCGGTTGCCCTCGCGACAGAGGGACCGCTTGGGTCTGTTGTCACTCGGGGATGAATCCAGCGGCGACTGCTACCTCGCGAGCCCAGGCCCGGTCGGCTTCCGTGAGAGGCCTGGTGTCCACGAGCGATGTCTCATAGGGAATGACCTGCCCCTGCTTCACTGTTTGCCAGCCTGCGGAGGCTTGGTGCGAGAAGTCGCTGCACTCCTTGCCGGTCATCCCGTGGAACTTCTTCAAGGCCCTTTCCAGATAGCGGACATCGTCGTCGTCGAAGACAGGCTCGGGCTCCCGAAGTGCCTGGAGGACCTTCTCGGGACTCCGGGCGCCTGAATGCCGTTCGGTCATCTCAACCGCGCCCGACTTCACAAGCCTCTTGCGCGTGGGCAGCAACCGGACGGGAGCGGGGCCCTCGGCGAGCTTCTGGTAGACCGCGCCGGTGACGGAGCGGCCTCGCTCGCGGAAGCTCTCGAAGTCGGCCCACCACAGAACCTTGTTCAGCTTGACGGCGCCGCGTCCCGCCGGATCATCTGCCAGCCGTTCCGCGGCATAGAGAATCGCCTCTCCAAGCCTGCCATCTCCAGGCGGAGTCTTCATGCCGTGTCTGGAGAGATCTGTCAAGGTCATTTGATCACCTTCTGATGGCTCCTGTGCATGATACCGCACCATAGCGAGGGAGTGTGACATCTCGAGTTGGGGTCAGGAGTCAGGGTTGTAGTCGGGGTTCTCCCAGACGATGAGGGACGCCCAGCTGTCGACAGCCGGGTCGGTGATGTAGTCGGCGATCACGCCGGGGGCCTCGAAGCCGTTGGCGATCTGCATGGTGAGGGTGGCGTCGTACAGCTCGCCGGCCGAGACCCTGGTCACATAGTCGGCCGCCGACATCTCGTGCTTGTGGTCGGCGTAGCCGGGGATGACACCGCCGGCCACGATGCCGGCCAGTTTGAGGTTGCGGCAGATCTGCTTGCGCATGTCGTAGAGGCGGCGGCCGATGCCCCGGCGCCGGTAGGCGGGCAGCACGGCGATGCTGGTGCCGTAGTACCAGGCGCCGTCGGGAACGTGGCCGCTGCCGCCGCCGGTGCCGACCAGGTCGCGGATCGAGTGCTGGGTGTGGCTGAAGTCGAAGTTCAGGCGGATGCCCAGGCCCATGGCCACGGGCGTGTCGCCGTCGAGCACCACCACCCCGCCTTCGGGGAACTCCCGGGCCAGCGCCCGCAACTCTTCGGCGTCGTAGAGGTCCTCCCGGTCGGCGGTGGGGAAGGAGCTGTGCTCGATGTGCTCCAGCGCCTCGGCCCATTCGGCGCGGATGTTCGTGTAGGTCAGATCAGCCATGATCGGCCGCGGCGGGGGCCAGCGAGAAGTGCTGGTAGTCGTTCTCGGCGGGCTGGCCCCAGCAGGCCCAGAAGTCGCCGGTGCGGGGTCGCATGATCACCGCGCCGCTCGACTCCACCCGGTACCGGTCGTCCGGCCAGCGGCAGATGGCTGTGGGCTCGCAGGTGACCTCCATCAGCCGCTCGGCGTCCACCGGTCTGTCCCCGTCGGCGAGCATGGAAGCGGCCATCTCCAGGCGCCGGCGCGAGTTGGCCATCAGCTCGAGGTCCCTCTCGCCCTCGAAGGGCGCGGCTGCGGGGTCGGTCACATGGTTGGTGTGCACCAGCGGGTCGGCGACCAGGGTCTGAACCGGGCGGGCCGACGGCATGGCCTCGACGTTGAACCCTCGACCCTCGGCGTCGAGGATCAAGTAGTTGTGGGCGCCGGCGAGGTTGGCTCGCAGCAGCACATCCCGTGCCTCGGCTGCGGTCGCCTGAGCGAGCATCTCGCGGATGACTGTGGGCCACGTCACCCCGAAGCGGCCGTCATTGCCGGTCAGATTGTTGATTCCCACGCACACGCCCGCGGAGTTCATGCCGATCTGGCCCAGACATCCGACGGTCGTAAACACCAGGGCATCGGGGCCAATGTCGGGACGCAGCCGGGCCAGCACGACATGGTCGGTGGCCGTGTCGTGCATGTCCCAGGTCTGACCCAGCATTCCCGCCCCGGCGGCTCGCCCGTCGGGCACAACGAACGCAGTGCAGTCGTCCTCTGTCACCGAGAATGGGATGCGGTCCCGCGGTGACGGCCCGCACGGTGTCGACGAAGTCGGTGAAACCGCCCACCACCACCGCCTCGGCCGGGGTGATGCCCGCGCCGGCCGCCATGGCCAGCATCTCGGCGTGCAGGCGGGGCGAGAACGCCTCGTGGGCGGGCAGACAGGCCTCGGCCATCTCCAGCACTGCGCCCCGCTCCAAGGGCCCGCCGCTCCACAGCCCGTCGGCCACTAGGTCCACCCGATCACGGGCGTAGCGGTGGATCTCGTCGGCGTGGGCCCGCCCGTGGGCGTCGCCCATGGCCTCGGGCGAGCCAGCGAGGTCGAGCACCCGGATCGGTGGCCGTCGCATGCCCGCAAGAGTAACCGCCGGCAAGGGCCGGTCCTTCCTGGGAATTGGCAGCGTTGGACGCTCTGTTGGGAGTCTGTGGCTGCCAGTTCGGGCTGCGGGTGGTCCTTCCTGGGAATTGGCAGCGTTGGACGCTCTGTTGGGAGTCTGTGGCTGCCAGTTCGGGCTGCGGGTGGTCCTTCCTGGGAATTGGCAGCGTTGGACGCTCTGTTGGGAGTCTGTGGCTGCCAGTTCGGGCTGCGGGTGGTTGTGGGGCGGGCGGCAGGGAGTCCGCTGCCTGGGCGTACAGTGCCGGGATGCCCCCCGGTCCGCGTTCGGACAGCGAGTACCGCTCGCGGTCGATGTGGCTCGACACCTACCCCGGCTCGCTGGATCCTCGCCCGGCGCTGCACGGCGACAGCGACGCCGACGTGGCCATTGTCGGGGGCGGGTTCACCGGACTGTGGACCGCCTACTACCTGCTCGGCCTCGACCCGACGCTTCGGGTGACGGTGATCGAGCGCGAGGTTTGTGGCTTCGGGGCGTCGGGGCGCAACGGCGGCTGGGCGGTAGGGGAGCTGGCCGCGGGCATCGAGAAGTACGCGGCCCTCGCCGACCTGCCCGCGTCGTTGCGGCTGGCCCGGGCCGTCTTCGACAGCGTCGACGAGATCGGGCGGGTGATCGAAGCCGAGGGGATCGACTGCGGGTACCACAAGGGCGGGGTCATCCGCTTCGCCCGTAACGCCCCGCAGGCCGAGCGCCAGGCTGCAGAGGTGGCCCACCATCACGAGCTGGGGCTCAACGAGGACGAGATCCGGCTGCTGAGCGCCGACGAGGCCCGCACCCATGCGCGGGCCACCGGAGTGCTCGGCGGCATCTTCTACGCCCCGTGCGCGGCGATCGACCCCGCCCGGCTGGTGAGAGGCCTGGCCGAGGCAGTCGAGCGCCACGGCGCCACGATCTACGAGCAGACAGCCGCGGTGGCCATCGAGCCGGGCCGGGTGCTCACCGACCGGGGGACGGTGCGGGCCGAGGTGGTGGTGCGGGCCACCGAGGCCTATACCCGGGATCTACGGGGCCGGAGGCGCCAGTTGCTGCCCGTCTACTCGCTGATGATCGGCACCGAGCCGCTGCCGCAGTCGGTGTTCGACGAGATCGGCCTGGCCGACCGCCCCACGTTCGCCGACGACCGCTACATGGTGATCTACGGCCAGCGCACTGCCGACGACCGCATTGCCTTCGGCGGCCGGGGGGTGCCCTATCTGTACGGATCCAGGATCAGCCCGGCCATTGAGCAGCACCACCGCTCCCACGAGCGCATCCACGCCACGCTCGTGGAGCTGTTCCCGGCGCTCGCGGAGGCAGAGGTGACCCACCGCTGGGGTGGCGTGCTAGCCGTGCCCCGCAACTGGATTCCCTTCGTGCACTTCGATCGGGCCGCGGGTACCGCTGGGGCGGGCGGCTACGTGGGCGAGGGGGTGGCGCCGTCGAATCTGGCCGGTCGCACGCTGGCCGACCTGATCACCGGCACCGACTCCGAGCGGGTCGATCTGCCCTGGGTGAACGTCCGCTATCCGCGTTGGGAGCCCGAGCCGCTGCGCTGGCTGGGGGTGCGAGGGAGCCGTTGGATCCTGGCCGGCGCCGACGCCTACGAGTACCACACCAACCGGGAGGCGAGAGCGGCAGTAGCCCTGGCCCGCCGGATCCGCAACGACTGACCGGACCGTCGCCTGGCTCGAGTTCTAGCCGGCACTGCGACTCTGGTTCGGTCGTTCCGGTCCGAATCGCCCACCTGGGGTTGAAATGCCCCAGCATGCGACGGTGTTGTCGGTTCTCAGCCCGCAGGAGTGGTACAGGCCAGCTGCGATGGCGACGAACTGCCCGGCAGGGGGGTCGCTCTGGCCGAATGCGTTGTCGCCCCAGCATGCGACGGTGTTGTCGGTTCTCAGCCCGCAGTTGTGGCGGGAACCGGCTGCGATGGCGACGAACTGCCCGCCGGGCGGGTCGTCCTGGCCGAATGCGTTGTCGCCCCAGCATGCGACGGTGTTGTCGGTTCTCAGTCCGCAGGCGTGGGAAGAGCCAGCGGCGATAGCCATGTACTGCCCGTCGGGCGGGTCGGTCAGGCCGAAGGCGGTGCCGCCCCAGCATGCGATGGTGCTGTCGGTTTTGACTCCGCAGGTGTGAACGCCGCCGGCTGCAATGGCGGTGAACTGCTCGTCGGGAGGGTCGGTCACGCGGCTTCGGTCAATGCCCCAGCATTCGATGGTGTTGTCGATTCTGAGCCCGCACGTGAGGTAAGGGCCGGCAGAAACGGCGGTGAACTGTCCGTCAGGAGGGGCATCCTCGCCGAATTCGTTGCTGCCCCAGCACTTGATGGTGTTGTCGTTTCTGAGCCCGCACGCGTGGTAGAGGCCGGCGGAAATGGCGGTGAACTGGCCAGCCGGAGCCCTGTTCACTGAGTATTCGCCCGTGCCCCAGCAGGTGACGGTGTTGTCGGTTCGCAGCCCGCAGTTGTGGCGGGAACCGGCTGCGATGGCGACGAACCGCGCGTCGGGCGGGTCGGTCTGGCCATAGTTGCGGTCGTTCCAGCATTGGATCGGTCCGTCGACTCGCAGCCCGCAATAGTGGCTTCCGCCGGCGGTCACGGCGATGAATCCGTCGCCGATCGGAGGAGAGTCGGGGGTGCGCACCTGTCCCCAGCACATGATGGCGCTGTCGGTTCGCAGCCCGCAGTTGTGGAAGTCGCCGGCTGTGACGGCCGCGAAGCGCTCGTCGGGAGGGTCAGTGAGGCCGAGGTGGTTGCTGCCCCAGCACATGATGGCGCTGTCGGTTCGGAGCCCGCAACTGTGGTTAGTGCCGGCGGCGATGGCGCTGAACTGCCCGTCGGGTGGGTTGGTCTGGCCGTCGTCGTTCGAGCCCCAGCATTCGATTGTGCTGTCGGTTCGCAGTCCGCAGTTGTGGTAACTGCCGGCGGCGACGGCGACGAATTGCCCGTCGGGGGCGTTGGTCTGGCCGTCGTCGTTCGAGCCCCAGCACGTGATTGCGCCATCGGCCTCTATCCCGCAAGTATGAGAGCCTCCGGCAGCAATCGCGGCGTACCGGCCTTCGGGCTGGTCAGCTTCACCGTGGTAGTTCCAGCCCCAGCATTCGGCGGTGCCGTCGTCGCGCAATCCGCAGGCGTGGAAGCGGCCGGCGGTGACGGCGGCGAACTCGCCGTCCGGGGTGATGGTCTGACCGTGTGAGTTGTCCCCCCAGCACTCGACCGTGCTGTCGGTTCGCAGCCCACAGGTGAAGGAGCCGCCCCCGGCTATGACGCCGCCGCCGTCTACCGCCGGGTTCAAGGGGCTCGGTGGCTCGGGTTCAGGTTCCGGCTTGGGTTCAGGTTCCGGCTTGGGTTCAGGTTCCGGCTCGGGCTTGTCGGGCTCGTCGGGTTCTAGTCCGGTCGTTCGAGGTCCGAAGCGCCCACCGGGCGTGGAAATGCCCCAGCATGCGACGGTGTTGTCGGTCCTTAGTCCGCAGGTGTGGTAGGTACCGGCTGCGATGGCGGTGAACTGACCGTCTGGCGGGTCGGCCTGGCCGAAGTTGCCTCGGCCCCAGCATCGGACGGACCTGTCGGTCCTTAGTGCGCAGGTGTGGTAGGTACCGGCTGCGACGGAGCGGAACTGCCCGTCTGGGGCATCGACTTGGCCGCGGGCGTTCCAGCCCCAGCATGTGATGGTGTCGTCGGTCCTCAGCCCACACGAATGGTCTCCGCCCGCGAAGACGGCCGTGAACCGTCCTGGAGGCGCGTCGGCTTGGCGGTCGTAGTTCCGGCCCCAGCATGCGATGGTGCTGTCGGCTCTGATCCCACAAGAGTGCAGACGGCCGGCTGCGATGGCCGTGAACTGCCCGTCCGGAGCATCGAGGGTGCCGCTGCTGCTGGTGCCCCCCCAGCACTCGATGGTGTTGTCAGTTCTGCGCCCGCACGTGTGCCAGAGGCCTGCAGCTACGGCGGTGAACTGTCCGTCGGGAGGGACTTCTGCACCGAGTGCGTCGTGGCCCCAGCATGAGACGGTGTTGTCGGTTCGCAGCCCGCAGCTGTGGCCGGAACCACTGGAGATGGCGGTGAATCGACCGTCCGGGAGGTGCTTCTGCGCGGAGGCTCCCCAGCATGAGACGGTGTTGTCGGGGCGCAGCCCGCAGCTGAAGAAGTCGCCGGCTGTGATGGCAGCGAAGTGCCCGTCGGGAGGGTCTGTTTGTCCATAGTCGTCGTAGCCCCAGCACTTGAATGTTCCGTCGGCCAGCAGCCCGCAGGTGTGGCTCGATCCGGCAGTCACTGCTACGAATCCGTCACCGGGCGAAGGATGGGCGAGGTTGCTCAGACGTCCCCAGCAGATGATGGCGCTGTCGGTTCGCAGCCCGCAGTTGTGGAAGTCGCCGGCTGTGATGGCAGCGAAGTCTCCGTCTGGCGGGTCGGCTTGGTCGTAGATGTTCTCGCCCCAGCATTCGATGGTGTTGTCGATTCCTAGACCGCAGCTGTGGTGGAAACCGGCCGCTACGGCGATGAACTGGCCGTTTGGCGGGTTGGCTTGGCCGTGGTCGTTCGAGCCCCAGCAGGCGACGGTGCCGTCGGTACGCACACCGCAGCTGTGGTCTCGGCGGGCTGTGATGGCGGTGAACTGGCCGTTTGGCGGGTTGGCTTGGCCGTGGTCGTTCGAGCCCCAGCAGGCGACGGTGCCGTCGGTACGCACACCGCAGCTGTGCCGGCTGCCGGCGGCGACGGCGGCGTACCGGCCCTCGGGCGGATCGGCTTGACCGCTGTAGCCGCCTCCCCAGCAGGCGACGGTGCCGTCGGCGCGCAATCCGCAGGCGTGGATGCCGCCGGCTGCGACGGCGATGAACTCGCTGGCGGGGACGAGGGTCTGACCGTATGACTTGCTCCCCCAGCACTCGACCGTGCTGTCGGTTCGCAGCCCGCAGGTGAAGTCACCGCCCCCGGAGATAACACCGCCGCCGTCGAGAGTCGGATTCAGGGCGCTTGGCGTCTGGGTCTCGTCCTCACCGGTTTCGGGTTGTGGCTCCTGTTCGGGCTCCGTTGCGAGCTCGGGCGGCGGGGTGGTTGGGTCGGGTCCGAACTGTCCCTCGGGGACCGGCCCGTGAGCGCCGTCCGCGTCATCGGCTTGGCCCGTGAACGGATGACTCCAGCAGGCGACCGCCTTGTCGGTTCGCAGACCGCAGGCGTAGTCCCATCCGACGGAGACCGCCAGGAACTGCCCCTCGGGGACGTCGGTCTCATCGCCATACTCACTGCCCCAGCAGGCGATCGAGTTGTCGACACCAAGGCCGCAGGCATTGTCTCCGCTGGCGGAGACTGCCAGGAACTGCCCCTCGGGGACGTCGGTCGCACCGAAGTCGTTCGATCCCCAGCACGTGATCGTGCCGTCAGCCAGCAGTCCGCATGAGAACTCATAGCCCGCTGCGACAGCCGCGAATTCTCCCTCGGGAGCGTCGCCCTGGCCAGTCCAATTGCCCCGCCAACACGAGACGGTGCCATCGACTCGCAAGCCGCAGGCGTGTTTGTCTTCGGCAGCGATTGCTTCGAATTCTCCATCGGGCGTGAAGTTGTCATAGTCGATGCCCCAGCAGGTGACGCCATTGTCGGTTCGCAGCCCGCAGCTGTAGTACGCGCCTGCGATCACGGAAGTGAACTGCCCGTCGGGGGCGTCGGTTTGGCCGTCGTCGTTGTAGCCCCAGCAGGTGACGATGTGGTCGACACGCACCGCGCACGTGTGACCGTAGCCCGCCGCGACCGAGAGGAAGTATCCGTCGGGTGCCTCGCTCTGGCCCATGTTGTTGCTTCCCCAGCACGCGATCGTGTAGTCGACGCGCACCGCACAGGTGTGGCCCGCACCGGCGGAGATGACGCCTCCGCCGTCGAGCGTGGGGTTGAGGGCCTCGACGGGTGCTGGTTCGGGTTGAGGTTTAGGTTCAGGTCCGGGTTCTGGCACGGGCTCGGGTTCCGGTTGGGGCCCCGGTTCAGGTCCGGGTTCTGGCACGGGCTCGGGCTCTGGTGCTGGTTCGGGTTCTGGTTCGGGCTCGGGTTCTGGTTCAGGTCCGGGTTCTGGCACGGGCTCGGGTTCCGGTTGGGGCTCTGATTCTGCTTCGGGTTCTGGTTCGGGCTCGGGTTCGGGTTGAGGTTCAGGTTCAGGTCCGGGTTCTGGCACGGGTTCTGGTTCCGGTTGCGGTGCTGGCTCGGGTTCAGGCTCAGGTTTGCGGGATTGCTCAGGTCCTGCGACTTGTTCGGCCTCGGCAGCCAGTTCCTGCTCGTCCTGGGATGCCGTCTCCTCGTCCACGCTGCATGCCGAGACAAGCAACGCTGCGGCGAGTGCGGTCACGAGGGCACGGCGTCCGCAGAATGGCCGAGCCACGGGCCAGATGCCGGTCACTTCCGCTCGGACGGCTATCGCTCGCGTCATATTCGACCCAACGTTGTCACAAAGCCTGCCCGCTGTCTCGACTCTTCCCACCTCCTTCTACGACGCACGACACTGGCCCGTTGTTGCGCGACAACGCGAAAGCGCTCGATGCCTATGGAGCAGGCATAATCTGGCCCATGACCACTAACGCTGAACTGGCCGAGCGGTACGCCTCGGTGCTGCCCAGCTTCCTGCACCTGCTCCACGATGAGCCGGTCTCTATCGACCGGGGCGAGGGCAGCTACGTCTGGGACGTGGAGGGCCACCGCTACCTCGACTTCTTCGGCGGGGTGCTCACCACGATGATCGGCCACGCCGAGCCCAGCGTGGTGGCCGCCGTGCAGGAGCAGGCGGCCAAGGTGATGCACACCTCCACCCTGTACCTGAGCGAGCCCATGATCGCCTTCGCCGAGGACGTGGCCCGGGTGTCGGGTATCGACGACGCCCGGGTGTTCCTCACCCCGTCGGGCAGCGAGGCCAACGACGCCGCGCTGCTCATGGCTACCGCCCACCGCGGCTCCAACCAGATTCTGGCCATGCGAAACAGCTACCACGGACGCTCGTTCGCCACCCAGGCCATCACGGCCCAGCGAGGCTGGTCGTCCACCAGCCACACCGGCCTCAACGTCACCTTCGTACACGGCGGCTACCGGCTGCGCAGCCCGTTCCGCCACCTCGACGACGACGCCTACACCGCCGCCTGCACCGACGACCTCGTCCAACTCATCGACATGACCACCGCCGGCGATGTGGCCGCCATGATCGCCGAACCGATCCAGGGCGTCGGCGGATTCACCGTGCCCCCAGACGGATTCTTCGGGGCCATGGGAAAGGTGCTGGATGCTCACAACATCCTGTTCATCTCCGACGAGGTGCAGACCGGCTGGGGCCGCACGGGCGAGCACTTCTGGGGCTACGAGGCCCACGGCATCGTGCCCGACATGCTCACCTTCGCCAAGGGAGTGGGCAACGGCATCACCCTGGCCGGTGTGGTGGTGCGGGCCGAGATCGCCGACTCCATCGGCGCTCTGCAGTTCTCCACCTTCGGCGGCAACCCGCTGTCGGCCGCCGCGGGCCGGGCCACCCTGCGGCGGGTGCTGGAGGACGACTTGCAGGCCAACGCGGCGGCCATGGGCCAGCGGCTGGTCGATGCCCTCGCCCCGGGCGTGGAGCGCAGCGACTTCGTGGCCGAGCTGCGGGGCAGGGGACTCATGCAGGCCATGGAGTTCGTTCATCCCGGCTCCATCGAGCCCGACGCAGCCCGGGCCGGCAGAGTGCTGGAGGGGTGCCGTCAGCGCGGCCTGCTCGTCGGCAAGGGCGGTCTCTACGGCAACGTGATCCGCATCACCCCCATGCTCAACGTCACGGCCGCCGAGATAGACGAGGGCGCGGCCGCCCTAACCGACGCCCTAGCCGCCGCCGACTCCTGACGAGCAGGTTCCGACCGTAGAGACCCTCGGATCACGAACGTAGTAGTCCTCTGAATCCGAACGGCAAGACCCTCGGATTACGAAACATAGAGTCCTCCAAATCGGAGATTCGAAGTCCTCGGATACGCGTTCAAGCGGATGTCGGGTGATGCAGGCCGAGCCGTACCGTAGGCACACCGACCACCAACGGAAGCCGGATCCAGCTCGTGCTCACCATCACGCTCCTCTGTCGGCCCCGTTCACGTCGCCACCATAACGGCCGACGCAGCACCACACAACCTGAAACAACATGAGAACCTTTATAGCTGGCCGGCATCTTGTGCGCGATGTCGCAGGCGCAGGGGCGGCTAGGCGGTCAGGACGGGGCCAGGTGGGCGGTGGCGCCCCGCCCGAGAACCCGCAGGAAGGCTCCGGCTCTGGGCTTGGGATAGAAGAAGCTGGACTTGGGGGGCATCTTGCTGCCCTCGTCGGCCACCGCTAGGAGCTCGTCCACCGACAACGGGTACATCACGAAGCCGACTCGGCTCCCGGCGTCGCAGCGGCGAACCAGTTCATCCAGCCCGGCCGTGTCGGGCACATAGTCGACGGTGCCACGTGCCGCCAGCTCGTCGGCGCCGAGGACGGGATCGATCACCAGGTGCCGCAGGTGGTCCACGTCGAGCGAGTCGAGAGCACCCGCTTCGGAGGTCGTCGGAGGCAGCGTCAGCCGATGCCAGATTCCTGCCGCGTACACGCCTACCTCGCCCCGCCGTCTGGGCCGCGCGTCCTCTGCGCTTGGCACACGCTCCAGTTCGCCCCCCATGTAGCTGGCCCTGGAGCGCAGTGCCCATAGGCAGTCGTCGAGATTGTCGTGGCGCTCGTCGGCCACGACCCGGTGGTAGGCCTCAACATGCAGCTGGCTGTGGGGGAACACTGCGGCCAGTGTGCGGGTGAGTGCGGCGCTGTTCGGGTCTCGGGCCAGGGCCTGCTGCGCCGCAGCCGAGCGATGGTGCCCGTCTGTCACATACAGGACCTTGCCGGCCAGTGTCGAGAGCAGCCGGTCGGTCATCCCGGCAGGAACGGTCAAGATCTGGTGATGGACCAGGTTCGAGCCGAACTCCAGCTCGGCCGGTGCCGCCCCGGCGGCCTCGTCCAGCAGAGCCGCGTACTCCGAGTCCGCCCAAGCCCTCACCGTCAGAGCCACAGGACTCGATGTCGCACCCACCCCCATCAGGTGGGCGGTCAGCAGCTCGGTGCGGTCCTCCCGCACCCCCTCGTGGATGCGGATGCGTCCCTCGGTGAAGCCGCTCACCGCCACTGTGCAGATCAAGCCGGTCTGGGAGCCGCGGCTGTGGGTCAATCGGTAGAGGTACAGCGAGCGGCGTCCGGTCGGGGCGAAGACTTCGGCGTCGAGCAGACGGGTGAGGGCGGCCGCGCCCTGGGTGACGAGATTGTCGATCGACAGGTCTTCGTCGTCGAGCAGGTCCTCACTGCTGCGGGTCACGTTCACGTAGCTGTAGGGATTCTCCTTGACGATGGAGCGGCGCTGGCCGGCAGTGAGATTGTCGTAGGCGCGGCTGATCACCCGGTCGGCCCATTCCGGCTTCACCAGCCATCCCGCGAACGGCTCCAGCGTGGGCTCGTGAACCGTCATGAGTCGAACACCGAGACCTGGATCACGTCGGGAAGGGCACGGACTGCATCCAGCAGTTCCTCGTTGATGGTGCCGGCCACGTCGATGGTCGCGGCCGCAGCCACCGAGCCGGCGAAGATCCGGTTGCTCATCGTGGCCACGTTGAGGTGCCCGCGGCGCAATTCCTGCAGGACTGCGGCCAGCACGCCGACCCGGTCGTAGTGTCGCACGCTCAGTGTGGCCGTCCGGTGCGGAGCCTGCTCCAGGTTCACGCAGTTCACGACCGAGCCGGAGCGGTACTCCTCGATCACCTCGACGGTGCCTTCGGCCACGGCCTCCTGGGCTTGGCGGGTGGAGGCTCCGATGTGGTGGGTTGCGACGACCTTGGGATGGCGGGCCAGCGCGGAGTCGACCGTTCCAGCGCTCGATTGGGGCTCGTCCGAGAAAACGTCGATGCCGGCTCTCATGTCGGTTGAGTCGAGGGCGGCGATCAGGGCCTGCTCGTCCACGACCTCGCCCCGGGCGGTGTTGACCAGCACGGCGTCGGGCTTCATCGCGGCCAGGAACTCGGCGTCGACCATGCCGGCGGTGTCCGCGCCGCCCGGGACGTGTAGCGACACGATGTCGCTGGCTGCCAGGACCGAGGCCCGGTCGGGCAGGGTCCGTACGCCGATGTCGCTCATGCGCTGGGTCACTGGGCGAGGCCGCGACTTGTCCTCGGTGACGACTTCGAGCCCGCAGGCGGCGGCACGTTGCGCCACCTCCAGGCCGATGGCGCCCATTCCGATGATGCCCAGGGTCGTTCCGTGCAGGCCGCGGGCCTTGCTGTAGGCCTTCTTGTTCCAATGTCCCGCTCGCACGTCGGCGGCGGCGGAGGCAATGTGGCGGTCTATGGCGAACATCAGGCCCAGCGTCAACTCCGCTACGGCAATGGCGTTGCGGCCGGGGACGTTGCAGACGAACACGCCAAGCTCCGCAGCCCGCGCGCAGTCAATCGTGTTGGTACCGGCGCCGGCTCGCACCACCATTCCCAGGTCTGTCCCAGCGTTGATGGTCTCGGCGGTCACTCGAGTGCTGCGCACTACCAGCACGTCGAAGCCGGCTACATGGGCAGGAAGGCTCTCGGCGGTGAGGGAGGGCTTCACCGTGCAGGTGTCGCCGCCGCTGCGCAGCCGCTCTACGGCGGAGTCAGACAGGCCGTCGGCGAACAGGATCCTCATGCTGTTTCCACCTCGGTCCCCAAGAGCGGCGATAGTGCGCGAACGGAACCGAAATCGGAACAGTTCCGCATGTCGGAACGTTAATCGTAGGGCAGCGCGGCGTAGCCTGTCTCGGGGTCGACTGAAAGATCCGACGGTTTTGCCGCTTGTGCGGGAGGAGAGATGACCGGACTTCTCGAGTTGACTAGCGGGCGGCACGCATGACCGACCGATTCGAGCTCACCGAGGGCGGCGCGGTGCTCATGGACGGCAACCGGCTGCGGGACGAGATCGTGGCCGAACTCCACACGGAGGTCACCGCGGCAGGCGGACCGGAGGTGTGCCTGGCGACCGTGCTCGTGGGCGAAGACAAGCCCAGCCGCATCTACGTCCGCAACAAGCAGCGCAAGGCCGCGGAGGCCGCCATGTTGTCGCGGCACGTCGAGCTTGGTGCCGATGCCAGCCAGTCCGAGGTGGAGGATGCGGTCGGGGGTCTGGCTGAGGATCGGGGCGTACACGGCATCTTGGTGCAGCTTCCGCTGCCGGACGGGCTGGATGCCGACGCAGTCCTGGAGCTGCTCCCGCCGCGGAAGGACGTGGACGGGCTCACGCCCAGGTCGATGGGCCGGCTCGTGCGGGGCCAGCCGGGGCATGTGCCGTGCACGCCGCTGGGAGTGATGCGCCTGCTGGAGCGCTACGGGGTGGCCACTTCGGGCAAGCGGGCGGTCGT
The DNA here is from genome assembly GCA_965219165.1 of Candidatus Aldehydirespirator sp. Classification (GTDB taxonomy): domain Bacteria; phylum Actinomycetota; class Acidimicrobiia; order Acidimicrobiales; family Aldehydirespiratoraceae; genus Aldehydirespirator. The sequence goes on from CBDCMW010000002.1 coordinate 1,355,104, forward strand.
GATCGGCCGCTCCACCCTGGTGGGGCTGCCGCAGGTGTTGCTGCTCGGCCGCAAGGGCGTGGACGCCACGCCCACCCTGGCCCACAGCCGAACTCCGGAACTGCGCGAGGTGTGCCTCCAGGCCGACATCATCGTGGCCGCGGCGGGCATGGCCAGGCTGGTGACCGCGGATCATGTGCGACCCGGCGCGGCCGTGATCGACGTGGGGATCTCGCGCACGGCTGACGGCATCGTCGGCGACGTTGACTTCGAAGCTGTGCAGGCTGTGGCCGGCGCGGTGACGCCGATGCCGGGCGGCACTGGTCCGATGACGATCGCCTGCCTGCTGCAGAACACCCTGGCTGCGGCTCGGATGCTGGGGGCCTTTCCCGCCTAGCCCGCTTGAGGTTCTTCGCCAGCAGTGCGCTCGAGGTCTTGGCCGGCCGGTGCGCTGTCGGCCTAGTTGGCCCTGAGGTGACGGCGGATGGCCCAGTTGAACAGTTCCCAGCCGTAGTCGTCCACCACGATGTCGGCGCGGGAGGCCCGAGCCGCCTCGGCTGAGATCGGCACAGCGTTGCGGGCCTTCATCTGCACCTCGGCCACGCGCTCCATCAGCACGAACCAGCCGATGGCGTCGGCGGGGCTGGACCCGACGGTGAGGAGGCCGTGGTTGGCGAGTATCACGGCCCGGCACTCGCCCAGCGCCACCGCGATTCGCTTGCCGCCGTCGCACGACAGGATCTGCACCTCCTCATCGTCGAAGAGGGCGTGGTCGTCGAAGAACATGGTCGATTCCTGGCTGATCGGCTCGATCATGCGTCGCTCGGCCGCGAACGGCGTGCCCCACGTTGTGTGCACATGAGCAGCGGCCGTTACCTCCGGCCGGGCCGCGTGGATGGGGTGGTGGATGTGGTAGGCGGTGTTGTTGATCTGGGCCGGGCTGCCGTCCTGGTCGACGGCGCTGCCGTCGGGTGCGACCAGGACCATGTCTTCGGGCCGGGCCCGCTCGAACACCACGCGGTAGCGAAGCAGCCACATATGGTCGGGTTTCTCGGGATCGCGGCACGTGATGTGACCGTCGCCGAGTTCGCCCCAGCGCAGCGCAGCGAACAGCCGGTACGAGGTAGCCAAGTCGTCCAGGAGCCGAGCCCGTTCCGCGACAGGATCGGCCAATACCGGCTCAACCGCCGACCACCCTGCGGGTCCCGAGCTGCCAGTAGTCACAGCCCGCATTCTGCCACCTCCTGTCGGATGGTGCTCTGCGTGCGGTGCACCCTCGCCGAACGGATGCTGCTCTCTGCCGGCTACGCGCTCAGCTTCTGGGGCAACACGCCGCTCGAGTGTGTTTCTGCTCCCCGGATTCTTGCTGCCTCCATTCCTGCTTCTTCCTCTTGTTGCATGCTCATTGCACGAACGGGATCCTCTACGGGCGCTAGTTCCGGGATGGGATTGGTGTCTGTCACCGCCCCCAGATCCTCGAAGCGCCGGGCCTGGGGCAGAACCCTGGCTTCGAGCGAGCCGACGCCCCTGTTATAGGCGCTAAGCGCCTGATCGAGACCCTTGCCGACGCCGTGCATGTGCTCGGCGAAGACCCGCAAGCGGTCATAGAGCTCCTTGCCGAGAGCCGCGATCTGTTGCGCGTTCTTCTGCATGTCCTGCTGCTGCCAGGCCAGGGCCACCGTTCTCAGGAAGGCCAACAGCAGTCCGGGTGTCGCGATCAGCACTCTGTGCTCCTGCCATGCCTGCTCCCACAGGGCTGGCTGCACCTTCATTGCTGAGTCGAGAATCGGGTCGGCGGGCACGAACATCAGCACGAAATCCGGAGATCCGGCCACGACATCCGCATAGTCCCGTTCACCCAGGGTCTTGGCGTGTCTCGATATGGCGGCTGCGTGGTTGGCCAGAAGATCGCGCTCTTGGCTGTCGTCGGTGGCCTCGTGGGCCCTGAGGTAGTTCTCCAACGGTGCCTTGGCGTCGATGACGACCTTGAGCCCCCCTGGTACGTTCACGACTGCGTCGGGCCGGACCCGGCCCCCGGGGACGGGAATCGTGTGCTGCGGGTGGTAGTCGACATGCTGATGCAAGCCTGACAGCTCAAGAATGTTGCCCAGCTCCTGCTCGGCCCACTGGCCCCGTATGTTCGGTGATCTCAACGCCTCGCTGAGACTTCCGGCGACCTTCTGTAGGGATGCAACCTGTGAGGTCAGCCGCTCATAGGCGCCCACCCGCTTCTTCTCGATCTCGTCGGCGTGCTCGCCCAGCCGTTCCAAGCTCTGGCGGATCGGCGCTACGAGGTTGTTGATGGCGTCCTTGCGCTGTTCGAGCTCGGCTGCACTGAGTTGTCGCTGGCTGTTGAACTGTTCTCTAGCCTGCTTGAGCAGGGTCTCGGTGCTCTCCTTTAGCACCCCTGCGGCCAGGCCCTTGAATTGGTTGTCGAGCTGGAGAGATGCGGTGGCTAGCTCCTCGGTGCGGGCCTTGTGGTCAGCCTTGACGGCAGCGAGTTCCGTCTGGGCCGAGATCAGCTCCAGGCGGGCCGAGTCGCGTTCCTGTCGGGCCTCGTCGCGCTCATCCCGGACTAGGTTCACCTCCCGCTCGCGTTCCTCTAGCTGGACGGACAGTCGAGCCAGCTCGCTGGGCGTGTTGACTGCGCCCGCTGGGCGCTTGCGCCGCAGGAGCGCCGCTCCGCTGCCGAGGATGATGCCCACTATGGCCAAGGCCGCTACGACCACGATTGATGCTGTCGGTTCCATGGCTGCGAAGGTACTTGACCCCTGTGACATCACTGGGTGATGCCCCACATCACTTGTCGCCCGCGGCCCCGACGTCCCACGAGACCGGTGGCGACTGTGGTAGTTGCATATAGATTCTAATAACATGACATTTACTGTAATATTGGCCTCGTGATCCGACGCCACGAGTCGTCAAGAGGTGCCGGAGGTGGGTTGTGGAGATGGGCGAGGAGAGGGTTCTCAGGCGGATGAAGCGGCAGCATGGACTCGTCTCGCGTGAGCAGGTGCTCGCTGATGGGATGACCAAGGGCCAGATCAAGTACCGCCTGGGCACGGGCAGGTGGGTGGCCGAAGCACGCGGCGTATACCGGCACGCGGCTGTCGCGCCGACTGCGCTGTCGAGGCTGCTGGCTGTCTGTCTGGCGCACAATGGGCTAGCCAGTCATCAGTCGGCGGCAGCTCTTCACAGAGTCGACGGCTACACGCTCGGTCGTGTCGAGATCGTCGTTCCGTCGGGGAGAAGCCTGACCGTCGCCGGCGTGACAGTCCATGAGTCGAATCAGATGAGCCTGGCGCGACCCACGGCGCGCCGAGGTGTTCCCTGCACCGGGCTTCCGAGGACGGTGCTCGACCTGGCCGCAGTGGTGACCCGGAAACGTCTCGACCGCACGATCGACGCCGTTCTACGAGACGGGCAGCTCCGGCCATCGGACCTCTACGCAGTGCTGGCATCGCACGCGCGCAAGGGGCGGGACGGTTGCGGAGCCCTGCGTGCCTCCCTTGACGTCCGCCTAGGCGACCACCCCGTTCCGCTGAGTGAATGGAGCCGAATGGTGGAGGACCTTCTTCGCGATGCGGGACTCGGCCAGCCCCGGCTTGAGTATCGGATCTGCCGAGCCAACGAATCGCTCATAGCCCAAGTCGACCTCGCTTACCCCAACCGACGGTTGGCAATAGAGCTCGACAGCGCCCGATACCACCTGAACCGTGAGTCATTCGTGAACGATCCTCGGCGCCGCAACCGACTCATGGTCGCGGGCTGGAACGTGCTTACCTTCACCTGGGACGACTACATCAACCGCCCAGCAGATCTCTGCTCTACCGTCGCCGCGGCTCTCGACTCCACCCCGCCACGAAATCCCGGTCGTTAGGGTCGATATTCGCCCACAACTACCGGGAATTCGATTGAGCCGTGGGTCAGGAGGCCTGACGGTGGGAGGCTTGCCAGGTGGCGGTGGCGGCCACCTGGTTGAAGGTGAACACGTGCAGGCCGGTCACGCCGAGCTCCGCCAGGTGCGGGCTCAGCGCAGTGAGAATGTGGTCGGGGTCGTAGTTGGGGGAGGTCATCAGCCTGATGATGGCGGCCCGGTTCTTGCGGAGATACCGCAAGGAAGGCCCCACGCCCAGCCGCGCGCCCATAGTGAGCAGCTTGGTCCGATCCACCACACCCGAGATCCCCAGATGCACCGGCAGCGCCAGCCCGGCGGCTCGCTCGGACCTGAGCCACCGCTCGATGAGGCCGGGGTCGAAGCACATCTGCGTGCTGCAGTAGCCCTCCACACCGGCCTCGGCGAGCAGCGCCTGCTTGGCGTGCAGCGCCTCGTGCAGCACTCCGTCGTCTATCAGCGGGTGGCCGTGCGGGTAGGCGGTCACGCCCACCGTGGTCAGTCCGTGGTCGCACTCCAGCAGGTCCCGCAACAGCGACGCCGCGTCGGAGTAGGCGCCGGGCGACTCCACATCGCCGCCTACCAGGAACATGGTCGACACCCCGGCCGAGCGCAACCACCCGGCCAACTCGGACACGCGGCCCCGGTCGGGCACCAGCCGGGCCGACACGTGGGGGATCGCAGCATGGCCCATGGCGGCCACCCGCTCGGTGATCTCGCAGGTGGCGTCCTGGCCCTTCACCGGTGACGCCGTCACTGACACCCGCGAACCTGCGGGCAGCGCTTCCAGAGCATCATCGAGGCTCTTGAGCGGAATGAGCTCGAAGGTCAGCTCCTCAATGAGCCCCAACCGGTAGTGCCGCGCCGAGATGGTCTCCGTTGCCTCGGGGGCGCGCCGAAGCCTTGACAGCATCTTCGCGGCCGGTCAGCTCAGGCCGACGATGTTGCCGTCGGCGTCGATGTCGATCCCCATGGCGGCCGGCATCCGGCCCAGGCCCGGCATGGTGCGCATGTCACCGCAGATGGGATACACGAACCCGGCGCCCACCGACGCCCGCACCTCGCGCACCGGCAGCGTCCAACCGGTCGGGGCGCCCTTCAGCGTCGGGTCCGACGAGATCGACAGGTGCGTCTTGGCGATGCACACCGGCAAGTTCCCGAACCCGGCCGCGGTGAAGGTGGCGAGCTGCTTGTCGGCCGTGCCGGAGTACTCCACGCCGTCGGCGCCGTACACCCGGGTGGCCACAGTCTCGATCTTGGACTTCAGCGACGCATCGTCGGGGTACAGCACCGAGAAGTCGCTGGGCTCCTCGGCCGCCTCGGCCACAGCCTCGGCCAGCTCTGTCGCGCCCCGGCCGCCGTCGGCGAAGTGGGTGGTCACCGCCGAGCGGGCGTCGTACTCGGCCGCGATCTCGCCGATTACGGCAAGGTCGGCCGCGTGGTCTCCGGGGAACACGTTGATGGCCACCACCGGCGTGCAGCCGTGGATGCGCATGTTCTCGAGCTGTTTGCGAAGGTTGTCCCCTCCGGCGTGGACCTCGTCGGGATTCTCGGCGAGCAGCGCCTCCGGCAGCGGCCGGCCGGCCACGATCTTGTGGTTTCCCGAGTGGGCCTTCAGTCCCCGCACGGTGGCCACGAGCACGGCCGCATCCGGCGCAAGCCCCGAGTAGCGGCACTTGATGTTGAAGAACCGCTCGGCGCCCATGTCTGCGCCGAAGCCTGCCTCGGTCAGCAGGAAGTCCGAGGTGCGGATGCCGACCTGGTCGGCGACGATCGAGGAGTTGCCGGTGGCGATGTTGCCGAACGGCCCGGTGTGCACCAGCGCGGGCGTGTTCTCGAGGGTCTGCATCAAGTTGGGCTTGATGGCCTCTCGCAGGATCACGGCCATCGAGCCGGCCACCCCGATCTCCTCGGCGGTCACTGGCGTGCCGGACTTCGTGTATCCCACCACGATGCGGCCGAGCCGCTCCCTCAGGTCGTGGAGCCCGGTGCACAGGGCCAGGGCGGCCATGACCTCGGAGGCCGCGGTGATGTCGAAGCCGGATTCCCTGGGCACACCGTCGAGCCGGCCGCCCAGCCCCAGCGTGATGTTGCGCAGCGCCCGGTCGTTCACGTCCAGCACCCGGCGCCAGGTGATGTTGTGGATGTCGAGGCCGAGCTCGTTGCCGTGGTAGAGGTGGGCGTCGACCATGGCCGAGCACAGGTTGTGGGCCGCAGTGACGGCGTGCATGTCGCCGGTCAGGTGGAGGTTGAACAGCTCCATCGGCACCACCTGGCTGTAGCCGCCTCCCGCGGCGCCGCCCTTGATCCCGAAGGTGGGGCCCATCGACGGCTGGCGGATGGCGATCGTGGCACTGCGCCCGATGTGCTGGAAGGCCTGGCCCAGCCCGACAGTGGTTGTGGTCTTGCCTTCGCCGAGCGGGGTGGGGGTGATGGCCGACACCACCACGTAGCGGGCCCGGGGCCGGCCGGCGTCGGCCATGGCCTCGACCGCGTCGAGGCTCACTTTGGCCGAGCCGGTGCCGTAGGGCTCCAGCATCTCGGTAGGAATACCGGCGTCGGTGGCAATCTCATCCAGCGGCTTCAGCTTGGCGTGGGAGGCGATCTCCAGATCGGTCGGAAACGGCATCGTCGCCCTTCCTTTCGCAGCGGTCTTGCGCGGTTGTCGGCACCGGCCGGGGTGTTGGCACGGCACCGCCCCGGAGGGTAGCTTGTCGTTCCGCATCTCGGAACGATTCCGCATTACAGAACAGAATGTGGCACCTGCCCGGAAGCGGACGCCGCACACTACATGAGAGGCCGAGCAGGTAGGTGAAGCGCATCGCGGTGAAGCATCCTGATACCCGCTCTTGTTCGCTGCGCTCACGGGCCGCTCGAATGTGTTGCCCGCTCACCCTCGCTGCGCTCACGGGCCGCTCGGGCCCGGGGGCCTCGCTCCGCGTCTGGTGAAGTCCTCGTGAACTGCGGTTTATCCGCTCGGCCTCTAGGATCCCAGTCTCGCTGGCACACAGCACAGGAGGAATGAAGGTGAGCGATTTCCCCGCCACCGCCAAGTGCGTGGTGATCGGAGCCGGCATCGTCGGCAACTGCCTGGTAGGCCACCTGACCAAGCTCGGATGGAGCGATCTGGTGCTGGTGGACAAGGGCCCCCTGCCCAACCCGGGCGGCTCCACCGGGCACGCATCGAACTTCATCTTCCCGGTGGACCACAACAAGGAGATGTGCCTGCTCGGCGTGCAGAGCGCCAACCAGTTCCGGGACCTGAAGCTGTCGGTGGACTCGGGCGGGATCGAGGTGGCCCGCACGGAGGCGCGGATGGACGAGCTGCAGCGGCGCATGACCTCGGCCACCGCTTGGGGCGTGGAAGCACGCCTGCTCACCCCCGCCGAGGTGGGCGAGCTAGTCCCCTTCGTCAACACCGACGTCATTCTCGGCGGTTTCTACTCCCCGACGGTGTCGGTAGTGGACTCGCTGGAGACCGGCACGGTCATGCGCCGCCTGGCCACCGGCAACGGCTGCCGGGTGCTGGCCAACACCGAGGTGCTCGACATTCTCACCGAGCCCGGCCCCAACCCCGGCGACCGCACGGTGAAGGCCGTGGTCACCGACGCGGGCACTATCGAGACCGAGCACGTGGTGATCGCCTGCGGAGTGTGGTCGAACCGGCTCGCCAACATGGCCGGCGCCCAGATCCCCCTGGTGCCGGCCGTGCACCAGATGGCCGACGTCGGCCCCATGGACATCCTCGCCGAGACCAACAACGAGATCGGCTATCCGATCGTGCGCGACATGGACACGTTCTGCTACGAGCGCCAGTCGGCCGGCTCGATGGAGGTGGGCTCCTACGCCCACCGGCCCATCTTCCACCACCCCGACGAGATCCCGTCCAACACGGAGGCCGCGCTGTCGCCGACGGAGATGCCGTTCACGCCCGATGACTTCGACCTGCAGATGGAGCAGGCCATCGAGCTGATGGACATGCTGGGCGACGCCGAGATCAAGTACGCCATCAACGGCCTGCTGTCGCTCACACCCGACGCCATGCCGTGCCTGGGCGAGGTCCCCGAGGTGCGCAACCTGTGGTCGGCCGCCGCGGTGTGGGTGAAGGAGGGGCCGGGGATGGCCCAGGTGGTGGCCGAGTGGATGACGTTCGGCTATCCCCGCGTGATCGACGCCCACGGGGCCGACATCGCCCGCTTCTACCCCGAGGAGCGCCCGGACGACCACATCTGGGCCCGTTCCGCGGAGCACTTCAACAAGACCTACGGAATCGTCCACCCGGCCGAGCAGTGGGAGAGCCGCCGCAATCTGCGGGTGGGCCCGTACTTCTCGCGCCAGGAGGACCTGGGCGCCTTCTTCTTCCAGGCTCGCACCTGGGAGCGGCCCCAGTGGTTCGAGTCCAACGCCGACCTCGTCGAGCGCTACGGGCTGGAGGATCGCGACGTGGAGTGGGACGCCCGCTGGTGGAGTCCGATCACCATCGCCGAGCACCTGAACCTCCGAGAGAATTGCGGGCTGGTGGATCTGAGCGCCTTCCAGGTCTACGAGCTGACCGGGCCCGGCGCGGTCGCATACGCCGACCGGCTCGCGGTCAACAAGATCGACGTGCCGGTGGGCCGGTCGATCTACACGCCGTGGCTCACCCCCGACGGCGGCTTCCACTCCGACCTGACGATGATGCGTCTCGGCGAGAACCGGGTGCGGATCGTGACCGGCGTGTTCGACGGCGGGCGCGACGAGTTCTGGGCCCGCCGCCACCTGCCCACCGACGGATCGGTGAGCTTCGCCAACGCCACCGATCAGATCACCACCCTCGGCCTGTGGGGGCCCAACGCCCCCGCCGTGCTGGGTGCTATCTGCGACGCCGATCTGAGCCAGGCCGGCTCGTCCTCCGGCTCGCTGGTGGATGTTGAGCTCGACTGCGGCACCGGCGGGCCGGTGGCTGCCACGCTGTTCCGCATCTCCTATGTGGGCGACACCGGCTGGGAGATCTACCTGGCCTGGGACGACGGCCCCGCGGTCTGGGATGTCCTCATGCGGGTCGGTGCCGACCTCGGGCTGCGGCCCGCCGGCGGCGGCGTGTACGGCACCTCGGGCCGCCTCGAGAAGGGCTACCGGCTGATGGGAGCCGAGCTGGAGAGCGAGTACAACCCGCTGGAGGCCGGCCTGGCCCGCCCCCGGGTCAAGGCAGCCGACTTCATCGGCAAGGAGGCGTACCTGGCTGCCAGGGAGGCGGGCGACCCCGAGGTGCGGATGTGCGTGCTCACGGTGGAGGACCTGCATGACGGCCGGGGTCGCAAGCGCTACATGCAGGGCGGCAACGAGCCGATCCTCACCCTCGACGGCGACCGCATCGTCGACTCCCACGGACGGGTGTCGAGGGTCACCACCGCCGGTCCCGGCCCGTCGGTGGGCAAGCACCTGCTGATGGGCTACCTGCCCTCGGAGCTGGCCGTGCCGGGCACCGACCTGCAGGTGATGTACATGAACGAGCTGTTCCCGGTGCGGGTGGCTGGCACCGGCGCCGTCTTCGATCCCGACGACTCCCGCATGAAGAGCTGAGGCGGGCGGGTACGAGAGCGTCGTGGCGTTGATGGGCAGAGGCAGCCGAGGAAGCTGAGAGGACTGCTGTCGTGCGGATTCTGTGCTGCGTGAAGCGGGTGCCGGCACCGGGCGCGAAGATCAACGTGACCGCCGACGGTCTGGCCGTGGACGCCGCCCACCTGGGCTTCACCACCAGCCCGCACGAGGAGTGCGGCGTGGAGGAGGCGGTGCAGATCGCGGAGCGCCACGGCGGCGAGGTGACCGTGCTCACGCTGGGTCCGGCCGAGGCGGCCGAGCAGTTGCGCTACGCGGCGTCGGTGGGCGCCCACCATGGCGTGCTCGTCCAGACCGACGGAGCGGCCTGGGACCCCCAGCGCACCGCCCGAGCCATGACTGCGGCCATCGAGTCGCTGGAGGCCGACGCAGGCGCGTTCGATCTGATCCTGTTCGGCAACGAGTCGGCCGACTCGGGCGGCTTCCAGGTGGGGGTGCGGGTGGCGTACGCCCTGGGCCGGCCCATCGTAAACGGCATCAAGGGAATCGAGATCGACGGCTCGACCGTGCGGGCCCGTCGCGAGATCGACGGCGGCTTCGAGGTGTACGAGCTGACCCTTCCCGCCGCGCTCGGGGTCAAGGAGGGCATCAGCCTGCCCCGCTACCCGACCATGAGGGGCCGTCTGGCCTCCAAGAAGCTGGCGATCACGACCCTTGAGATGGACGCCGAGGCCGGGGGACAGGCCATGGTGCGCCTGCACCGCCCCACCGAGACGGTCTCGGAGACGGTGATCCTCGGCCATGGCCCCGAGGCAGCCCCCGCCGTGGTCGACGTGCTCGAAGGGCTGGGCGTGCTGTGATGCTGCTGGTGGTTCTGGAGCACGACCGGGGCGCATTGGGGGAGCCCGCCCGGGAGGCGCTCACATTCGGCCGGACGCTGGCGAGCAAGATCGGCGCGGAGATGCACGCGCTGGTGATCGGGACCGGCGCGGCCGGACCGGACTCGGTCGTTACCGAGGCCGGCACCCACGGGGCCACCCGGGTGCACACCGTGGACCACGAGGTGCTGAGCGACTTCGGCCCCGAAGCCTGGGGTGAGTCGATCGCTCTGATCACCGGCCTTCTCGGCCCTGTCGCGGTGCTGGCCTGCGGCAGCGAGCGGGGCAATGAGGTGATGGCCCAGGCCGCGGTGCGCCTCGACGCGCCCTTCGTGGCCAACTGCACCGACATCACCCCTCCGGGGAACGCAGGCGGCCAGTGGTCGATGACCCGCATCCAGTGGGGTGGTTCGCTGCTGGAGGACACGACCCTGAGCGCCGATCCGGCATTGCTCACCTGCGGGCTGCACACGGTGGCGTCGTCGACGGTCGCGCCCGCACCCGCCGCCCCGCCTGAAGTGCAGCCGGTGAGCGTGGACCTGCCTGCCGAGCTGGCCCGCACCGTTGTCAAGGACCGGGTGGTTCTGGAGGCGGGCGTCACTCTGCCGACAGCACCGGTGGTTGTGGGCGGAGGCCGCGGCGTCGGCTCCACGGACGGGTTCGGCCCGCTGGAGGAGCTGGCTGAGCTTCTCGGCGGCCGGGTCGGGTGTAGTCGAGCCGTCACCAACAACGGCTGGCGACCGCACTCCGATCAGGTCGGCCAGACCGGCACCCGTATTGCTCCGGAGATCTATATCGCCTCTGGCATCTCCGGTGCCATCCAGCATTGGGTGGGCGCCATGGGCTCCAAGCACATCTTGGCGGTCAACACCGACCCTGAGGCCAACATGGTGGTGAAGGCGGATTGGGCTGTCATCGGCGACCTCCACCAGGTCATCCCGGCCATCAGCGCGGAGATACGCCGTCGCCGGTCCTAGCCGCCGCCATGAACATGGACGCCTCTGGCGTGAGCGATTCCGAGTCGGTGCCCGCCCTCGAAGAGGTCACCGCGGCGTGGCTCACGGAGAGGCTGCTCGCGGCAGGGCACTCCGATGCTGAGGTCGTCGGCTTCAGTCACACCCCGGTGGGCACGGGGCAGATGGGCAAGTGCGTGCGGTTCGCGCTGGAGTACTCGCAGGTCTGCACCGACCTTCCGGCCACGATCATTGGGAAGTTCCCCTCGGACGACCCGCTCAGCCGGATGACGGGTGCCACCACCGGTAACTACGCCCGGGAGGTGGGCTTCTACCGGCACCTGCAGCGGAGGCTGAAGATCTCCACCCCTGCCCCGTATCACGCCGCCATCGACGGCCAAGGCCAACAGTTCGTGATCCTCCTGGAGGACATGGCTCCGGCCGAGCAGGGGGACCAGCTTGCGGGGTGCGACTCCGAGACAGCCAGGACCGCGGTGTTGAACCTCGTCGGGCTGCACCGACCCACCTGGTGCGACTCGTCTCTCGAAGCGTCCGGCTGGCTGGCCACACGCGATCCGCTAGAGACTCGAGCCCTTGTCCGGCAGTTCTATCAGTCCCTGCTCGGCGGGTTCATGGACCGCTGCGGCCGCGAGCTGTCCACGTCGCAGAGGGGGCTCTACGAGACCGTCGCCCAGGCGTCGGAGTTCCCGATAGCGCCTCCGCCGGGGGAGGTCTTCAGCGTTGTGCATCTCGACTACAGGCTGGACAACCTGCTGATCGACGGCCGTCAGACGCCGGCGAAGATCGCCGCCGTCGACTGGCAAACGGTCAGCATCGGCCATCCCCTCACCGACGTCTCCTACTTCTTGGGGGCCAGCCTGCTGTCCGAGCACCGCCGACTAGTCGAGGACAGCATCGTCCGCGCCTATCACGAGGCGGTGCGCGACTCCGGTGTCGAGAACCTGGACTGGGCGCAATGCTGGGAGGCTTACCGGCGGGGATCCTTCCACGGGCTCGGGATCACCGTCCTGGCCGCCATGCTGGTTCAGCGCACCGATCGGGGCGACCAGCTGATGGCGACTATGGCGAGTCGCCACGCCGCCCACGCCCTCGATCTCGGGGCCCACGAGTTCCTGGACTGACCGGCGATGTGGGCAGCACTGTCGTTCCGTCTTGCATCCATCGGCTCTTCGCTCGACGAGCATCCGCTCCCCGCAGGGCGGAACTTGCCCGAAGGCCGAAGGCCCTGACGGATCTTCCGCCACTGGGGGACTCGTCGATGGACATCTCAATTCTCGCATTCGATGCCTCGCTCGAGGCGATAGCAGAGAACATCCGGCGCACGAGCCGGGAGGGATTCAGCGGATGCTGGATCCCCAATGCAACGGGCCATGACGCGTTGACGGCCCTCGCCGCGAGCGGCAAACGCGTTCCGCATGTACGGGAAGATGCCGTCGTACCGGGCGATGCTCGATCGCGAGGGACTCGACAGCCCGGGGGACCTGTGCGTGATCGGCAGCGAGGGCCAGGTCGCAGAGAAGATGGCGGCGTTCTTCGAAGCCGGCGCGACGAGCATCGCCGTGTCACCCACCGGCACGCCGGAGGAGGTGGAGCGCACGCGGGAATGCCTCGCCGCCCTCGTCTAGGCGGTGCGACACCTAGGCTGTCGGTGTGACAGTGCAGTCGATCAAGAGGTCGTTCGCGCTGTTGCGGGCGTTGGCGCTGGGTCCGGTGGGTGTCACCGAGCTGGCCGAGCGGGTCGATCTGCCCAAGAGCACCGTGGCACGCTTGCTCGCCTCCCTCGAAGCGGAGCAGGCTGTCGAGCAGACCGAGGCGGGCGGCGAGTACAGGCTGGGCCCGGGCCTGATCGACCTCGCCGGATCGGCCCCGCGGGGCCGAAATCTGGTAGCCGCGGCCCGTCCTCACCTGCTGGAGCTGGCCGAGAGCATCGACGAGGTCGCGGGGCTCTCGATCATCGACGGCGGTCAGGTCTACTACCTCGACCAGACCGAGTCCTCGTCGAACATCCAGGTGAGGGACTGGACCGGCGAGTATGCCCCGTTGCATGCAGTTCCCTCGGGGCTGGCCATGCTCGCCCACCAGCCCTCAAAGCGCATCGAGGAGTACCTGGCCGGCCCGCTGGTCCAGTGCACGCCCTGGACCATGATCGACCCCGACGAGCTGAGGGATCGCCTGGAACAGGTGCGTAGCATCGGCTACGCCTGGGTGTACGAGGAGTTCGCCGAAGGGATCAACTCCGTGGCTGCCCCGGTCTTCGAGAGCGGGGGCAGCGTGGAGGCGGCTCTGCACGTCCACGGCCCCGCGTACCGGTTCCCCAACCCCGACTACACCCACGACCACGGTATGGCGGTGATCGAGGCGGCCCGCCGCCTCTCGTTGCAGCTGTCCGACTGAGAGCACCCGCATATGGGGCATCAGCCCGTCGCGGTGAGAGGTTGTGCTTCCCGCTCTTGTTCGCTGCGCTCACGGGCTGCTCGGGCCACGGCCTCGCTCAACGCCTCGCGCAATCCCCGTGAAACTGCGGCCTATGCGCTCGGCCTCTGACCAGTCTCGGGACGGATTCGGGCTACTCACCGATGGGTACCGTGATTCCGAGGCCTGTCACAGCCGGGCTGCGGCGACGAGCCTGACCACCTTGTCGGCGGCCTCATCGACGCTGATCCTCTGGGTGTGGCCGGTGGACCGCTCGGTGAGCTCGACCTCGCCGTCGGCCACGGCCCGGCCCGCGGTGATGCGCCATGGGATGCCGACGAGCTCGGCGTCGGCGAACTTCACCCCGGCCCGGGCGTCCCGGTCGTCCAGCAGCACTTCGACGCCCAGGCTCTGCATCTCGCGGTAGAGCCGCTCGGCCGCAGCCACCGCGGCGTCGTCGCGCATGCTGGCCACAGTGATCACCGTCTCGTAGGGGGCCACCGCCGTCGGCCAGATCAGGCCGCGGTCGTCGTGGTGGGTCTCGGCGACGGCGGCCATGGCCCGGCCGATGCCGATGCCGTAGGAGCCCATGGTGATGGTGCGCTCCACCCCGTCGGCGTCGAGCACGGTGGCGCCCATGGCCTCGGCGTAGCGACGACCCAGCTTGAAGATGTGGCCGGTCTCGATGCAGCGGACCACCTCCAGGGGGCGGCCGCAGCCCACGCACGGCTCGCCGGCCGACACCTCCCGCAGGTCGAGCCACTCGTCCACGGCGATGTCCCGGTCGATGTCCACACCCGAGAAGTGCCAGTCGTCTTCGTTGGCGCCGGTGGCGAGGTTGCGGCGGCCCCGCAGGGCGTGGTCAGCCACGATCTTCAGGTCCCTCACGCCCACCGCGCCGAGCGAGCCGGGATGGGCGCCCAGACGCTCCAGCGTCTCGGCCGCCTCGGCGGGGCGGATGTCGACTGCCCGGGTACCGTCGGCCAGCTTCTGCAGGTTGAGCTGGTGATCGCCGCGCACCAGGGCCAGCGTCATCGCGTTGTCCAGAACCATGACCATCGTCTTGATCTGCCGGTTGGCGGGCGCACCACCCGCTACGGTCTCGAGCGCGGCGATGGTGCGCACGCCCGGGGTCGCGAACCGGCTGAGCTCGCCGCTGGTCTCGCCGTCGTCGACCGGTGCCAGCGCCGCGGTGGCCCGCTCCACGTTGGCCGCGTAACCGCATCCCAAGCAGCGGGCGATGTCGTCCTCGCCCGCGGGGGACGGCACCATGAACTCCACCGACCCGGTGCCGCCCATCATGCCCGATGAGGCTTGAACTGAGATCGCATCCAGAGACAGTCGCTCGAAGATGCGGGTGTAGGCCTCCCGGTGGATGTCGAAGCTGTGGTCCAGGCCGGCGTCGTCGAGATCGAAGGAGTAGCTGTCCTTCATTGCGAACTCCCGCACCCGCAGCAGACCCGACTTGGGCCGGGGCTCGTCGCGGAACTTCCACTGGATCTGGTACCAGATCTGAGGCAGCAACCGGTAGGAGGTGATCTCCCGGGCGATCTCGGAGAACACCTCCTCGTGGGTCATGCCCAGGGCCAGGTCGGCCTCCTTGCGGTCCTGCAGCCGGAACATCTCGGGGCCCACCGACTCCCAGCGCCCCGAGCGCTGCCAGATCGAAGCCGGGTGCATGGCCGGCAGCAGGAACTCCTGGGCGCCGATGTCCTCCATGCCCCGCCGCACGATGTTCTCGACCTTGTCGTGCACCCGCAGCCCCAGGGGCAGCAGCGAGTAGTGCCCGGCGTGGAGCTGGCGGATGAACCCGCCCCGCACCAGCAGCTTGTGGCTGGCCGCCTCAGCGTCGGCGGGCGCGTCGCGCAGCGTCGGAACGAAGAGCTTCGACCATCTCATCAGGCGGTCACCGTAGCGACTGTCGAGGGTCTAGCGCGATGCGATGGCCGTGCCGGGCGGCCCTCATAGCGATTCCCGATCTCCTACCTCAACTCAAGTTCTGTGGACATCCGAGCACCGGCGGCCAGGACAGGCTCACTCCAGTTCTTCGAGCGGGACGGCCAGCGAGGGATCGTCGAGAACGGCTTCGATCCGCGCCAGGCGCTCGGGGTCGCTCCACACAGCCTCCTCGGCCTTGGAGAGAGCCATCGGCCAGCTCATGTGATCAGGCAGCGCACGCCGCCCTCTCATGGAGCACTGCACGACACATACACGGACGTTATCGCAGCCCGCTCTTGATCCTCAAGAGTCCGTGCCCGCAGCCTCGGCGCGTGAATTGCGGAGTGGTGTCGGAGGGGCGCGCGGCGGGAAACGCGAAGCCTGTTCCTCGGCCGACTCCCAGCAATGAGGAGGGGACCCTCCGGTCCCCTGAGTCCGACGTGGCGCTGACTGTCCTACAGCTAGCAGCCAGACTTCAATGGAGGCGAACGCGAGCGTTCGCGAGGCAGTAGTCGGCGAGGGATCGGGCATGCGGTCTCGTTGCCTATGAGGTCGTCTCCCAGATTCTAGTTCACGGGTTGTTGCGACTGGCCGCATGGCACTGTATCGTCGCCTGCGGTGAGACATCTACTTTACTACAGCTAGCTGCTAGAAAGAAGTAAGCATGTCAAGGTTTGCCGAAGAAGAGGTCATTGCGGAGGCCCGACGGACAGAACGCGTTCGAACGGCGCGTCTGCAACAGTCCGATGGTGCGAAGGTCGAGACCACAATGGTGGAGCGGTACGAGCAGCAGCGCCTCAAGGCACGTTCGACCCGGGTCGATGGCGACGGGCGATGGCAAGCCGATCCGGAGGAGGCCCCTGGCCGTTCCGGCATGGGGTCACGGCTGTCGCTGTCATACCCCCGCGCGATGATCGACCGAGTGTCTCTGGCGCTGGGCCGGAGTCCCGACGAGCAATAGGAGGCCTGCATGGCTGAATTGACGATTGACCGACTGACCGAGGCGGTGGCGGGCGGTTCCGTCGCGCTTCGCTCGACGATGGAGTTGCAGCCCGCCGACGGGCCGGGCGGGAAGGTCTTTCCCCCGACGTACGCAGCCACGGGCGACCACAAGTACGCCGTCGAGGAGCGGCAGGTGTGTGACCGCGTGGTCACGACGGTGCTGCTCGACTCGGTTGCTTCGCAAGCCAACCGGGCCGAACTTGCGCTTCTAGACGGCTGGGAGGCCGGAGAGTTGAGCTTCCCGGTCCCCTTCGTGGACTTCGGAGGGGAGGCCGACCTGGACGATCTCGGTCGAATCACGGTGCTGGAGGCGCCTCATCGCCTGGCCGACGCGATCTTCCGGGACAGCCTGCTTGAGGGCACGCTGTTCCGGCTCAGCGACATTGGCCGAGCCATCACCGACGCCCGACCGGGCAACGCGACGGATCTGTTCCGGTATGCGCCGACGGCTCTGCTGTTCGGGCAGTGGGACTCCACGGGCCCGAAGGGCGGCCTGGGATCGAAGTTCCAGCGGGCCTATGTTTCCGAGATCGTAGGACTGGACGCTCAGATCGGGCGCAAGGTCGGGAGTCGTATCGACCCCTTGCAGATCGAACGCGGCGCAGCCGTCGTCTATGAGCACAGCGATCCCCAGCAGAGGTGGACGCTCGACCGCGAGGAGGCACTCCAAGAAAATGGCAAGCCCAAGCCGGTCGGTGGTGACGGTCGTCCCTCCGAGATCAATCACGGCAACATAGCGCCCTCTATCGATTCGCAGTCGGGCGGCGTCACTATCTCGGCGGCGCGGCAGACCACGGTGCTGTCGCTGGCCGCGCTCAGGAGGCTGCGCTTCGCGACTCACAGCCGAGAGGCGGAGGTTGCGGCAAGGACGGCGGTGGCAGCACTGGGTGTGGCCGCCATCGCCTACGGCTACGAGGCCGACCATGACCTTCGGTCTCGGTGCCTGCTGATCCCCGAGCATGCCCCGAAGCTTGAGATGGTTGGCCGAGGCGGCGATTCGCCAGTTCTGGTCGATGTGGATCGTGCGTTGGCTAGCGGGCTGCTTTCCGAGGCCTCGGCTCGGTCGGCTCGGTCGGGTATCGGCTGGGAGGATGGCGAGATCGCCCTGACCCCAGCGCCGAAGCTGATCGCGTTGTTGCGGCGCAGCCGCGAGGTGTCCGCCCGCGAGCCTGCCGAGGATTAGCGGATGACCGTTATTGAGGTCCGCTTCCTCACGGGCCGCTACAGCGCAACCTCGCATCACGACCGTGAGCAGGCCGAGTGGCCGCCCCACGGTGCTCGGCTGTTCTCAGCGATGGTCGCGGCCTGGGCGGACGCAGAATCGCCTGACGGTGGCGAGCGGTCCGCGCTCGAATGGTTGGAAGCTCAGCCGCCTCCCCGAATCTCCGCCCCAGAGGCCGTTCCGCGCCGGGTGGTGAGCCATTTCGTACCGGTCAACGACGCGAGCGTGATTCCCCCGTCCCAATATCAGCGTCGGATCCGCGATGTGGAGGACTTCATCGCTCAGTTCGAGGACGAGGTGGAGGGCTCGCACGGCGAGATGACGCGGAAGGCCGAGCGTCTGCGGGACAAGATCGACTCGAAGCGCGACGTCGCCTCCCTGGCGGAAAGCGTCGGCAGCACGAACGTTGCGTCGGCTCTGGCGATGCTGCCCGACGGCCGCCGAAAGAAGGAGCGGTACTTTCCGTCGGTCACGTTGGAAGCGTCCCAAGCCTGCGACGAAAAGTCTCCGCTACTGGACGTCCGGCACGTGCCGCCGGTCGCCTACTCATGGGACGAGGCGGCCCCGCCGGAGACGGCGGCGGCGCTGGACGCTCTGTTGACCCGCGTCACCCGACTTGGGCATTCGTCCTCGCTGGTGTCCTGCCGGCTGCGCGACGAAGCGCCGCCGGCCACCCACACACCCGGAGAGGGCGCACTGATGATGCGCTGGGTTCGGCCCGGCCAGCTCGCAGCGCTCGAACAGGAGCATGGACGGCATCAGGCGATCAGGCCCCGCAGTCTGCCGTTCCGAGGGATCCGATACCACGAAGCGGAGCCCTCGAAGGCCGATCGACCAGATCCGCTGATCCCCGCTACCGCCGGCGACTGGATCGTGTTCGAACTGGAACCCCGCCATCGGCGTATTCCGATGACCCGGACCGTGGAACTCGCCAGAGTCCTGCGAGGGTCGGTCCTGAGCCATGTGGCGGACCCGCCACCTGAGGGAGTGAGCGGCCACCTCACCGACGGAACCCCGACTTCCGCGCCTCACATCGCCTTCCTCGCTCTGCCGAATGTCGGCCACGAACACGCCGATGGCCGGATCATGGGTTTGGCGATCGCTCTGCCGGCCGGGCTTGAGGCGGCGGCACGCCAGGCCACGCTGCGCGGGATCGGCAAGTGGGAGCGTGGGTGCGGTGACCGGCTGCTGCAGTTGCGGATGGGACCCGGCGGCACTGTCGAGATGAAGAGGAAGCAGCCTCCGTTCGCTCTCGTGAGCCTGCGCTCCTGGGTTTGGGAGCGGCCGTCGCGGTGGTGGACTTCGGCCACTCCCGTAGCGTTGCCCACTCATCCAGGCGATTTCCGCAGGGGAAGCCCCAGGGTGCGAGCCAGAGCCTGGGCACGCGCCGAGGAGGCCGTCGCCAAGTCCTGCGAGCATGTCGGACTTCCGCAGCCGGTGGACGTGACGGTATCGCTGGCGCCGTATCTCGTCGGGGCGCGTCAGGCACAGGACTTCCCAGTGTTCAGGCAGGGCCGCGGCGCGAGCGGGGGAGTGGTTCGCAGGCTCGTCCATGCCTCGGTGCGGTTCTCCGACGAGGTAAGCGGTCCGCTGGTGCTGGGCAGCGGGCGCTTCATGGGCCTAGGACTCATGCGGCCCGTCGCCCCGACTGCTGACCGCGCCGACGGCGACGGCGCGAACGGCGGGGAGAGCGGCTATGGCTGAGCTGACCGTCGATGGCTTCGATGCCTACTTCCGAGCTGTCCACGACTGCGAGCCCTACCCCTGGCAGATGCGGCTCACCCAGGAAGTGCTGGCGTCCGAGAGATGGCCCGAAGTCATCGAACTGCCCACCGGGGCAGGCAAGACGGCCGTGCTCGACACCGCCCTGTACACGCTCGCGGCCCGCCCCGGAGTGTTTCCGCGCCGGATCGTTTTCGTCATCGACAGGCGCATCGTCGTTGACCAGGTATATGAGCGCGCCGACCGCATACGCGACAGGATCGGCCAAGCCAGCGATGGCATCCTGGCTGAGCTGAGGACGCGCCTCAACGGACCCGATGGGCTGGCAGATGCCGATAAGCCGCTGGGGGTTGCAGCGCTGCGGGGCGGCATCCCGATCGACGGCGAGTGGGCACGGCGTCCAGATCAGCCCTGGGTGATCGTGTCGACCGTCGACCAGTTCGGGTCGCGCCTGCTGTTCAGGGGCTACGGAGTGAGTGAGAGGATGCGGCCCGTTCATGCCGGACTCGCTGGCAACGACTGCCTCGTGATCCTTGACGAAGTGCATCTGAGCAGAGCCTTCGCCGACACGCTGCAAGATGCGTCATCGACCGGGGAAGTGCCCTCCATCTGCGCGGTTAACTCCGATCTCTTGCCGCGCCGGTTCCCGGTAGTGGAGATGTCGGCCACGCCTGCGAACGAGCACGCGACGCGCTTCGAGCTGACCGACGACGACCTCGAAGGGTCGCCTCGGCTGAAGCAGTTGGTGGAGGCATCGAAGCGAGCCGAGCTCGTCAAGGTGGGCGGCACGCGTCCCGCGCACGAGACCGTTCCCGAGAAGGTTGTGGAGCTGATCGGCAAGCTGCGAGACCGTGAGAAGAGTGTCGGCGTGATCGTCAACCGAGTCCGCACCGCTCGCCTGACCCACGCGGCCCTCCGTGAGAAGGGAATCGCGGCTCACCTCGTGACAGGCCGGATGCGTCCCATCGACAGGGAGAGTGTGTTGGGGGCGATCAGCCTATGCGTCGACCCGGAGCGGCCTGTGCCACTTGAAGAGCGCACAGTGGTTGTGTCGACGCAGGCGATAGAGGTCGGTGCTGACTTCAGCTTCGACGCGCTGATCAGCGAGGCCGCTCCAGTTGACAGCCTGCGCCAGCGGCTCGGACGGCTCGACCGGCGCGGAACGCTGGCCGCGCAGCACGGGGAACCGGCCAGGTGCTGGATACTCGGCGTCGAGTCGGCCATGAAGCCGAAGTCGCCGGATCCCGTGTACGGCGATGCCGCTCGCATCACCTGGGAGGAGATGGTGGCTCGCGCCGAGGATGGCGAGATTGAGGTTGGTCCGGGAACCGGCCTCCTCGAACGTCTGCCCGCCGCGGCTCGAGCGCCGCGGCTCGAGGCACCGTTGCTGCTTCCAACCCACATCGACGCATGGTCACAAACCAGCCCCAAGCCGGTTGTGGATCCGCCCATCAACGAGTTCCTGCACGGCAAGGAGAACGGGCGGGAGCCCGAGGTCTCCGTTGTCTGGCGCTGGGACCGGTCCGACGAGGCCCTCGCGTGGGTGCCGCCCCGCCCGGCCGAGTTCCTGTCTGTTCCCATTTCTGCTGTACGGAGCTGGCTGCGGCGCGCCGAAGAGGCGCCGGTGGCCGACATCGCACTCGTGCAGTCGGAGGACGCACCCACCCGGGCCGTGGTCAGCCGGGAGTCGGAGCAACGTCAATTGCAGCGTGTGCGGCGCTGGATTGGCCGCCAGGACAGCCTCACCGAAGAGATCGAACGGCCTGCGCAGATCCAGCCGGGCGATCTGATCATCGCCGATCCGATGTTGGGCGGTCTCCGGTACGGCACATGGGATCCCGAGGCCCGCCCGACCGACAATCCGGAAGAGACCGGCGGCGACCGGTCCGGGTCCGTGGACGATCTCGGCGACGCGGCCCAGTTCGCATACCGTCGAAGAGCGACCCTGCGCCTCGATCCACGCCTGTTCCGACAGCTTGACATTCCGGCAGTGCCGAGCCCCGAGCAGGAACGAGACGCATCAGCGATGACACGCGAGGTGGTCGACCAGTGGCTGTCTGACCTGGCATCGCTACCCGACGGCGCTCTCCCCGACTGGATGGCGGCGGTCGTCGAACGCTTCAGCCCGTCAGGACGATTCAATGTCGAACTCGTCTCGTCGCACCCAGAGCCGGACTACTACGTCCTAGTCGAGCGATCGGTCGATCCAGCGGTCCTGGACGA
Source organism: Candidatus Aldehydirespirator sp. (assembly GCA_965219165.1). GTDB lineage: Bacteria > Actinomycetota > Acidimicrobiia > Acidimicrobiales > Aldehydirespiratoraceae > Aldehydirespirator. The sequence continues at coordinate 1,376,887 of CBDCMW010000002.1, forward strand.
CTTCGAGGACGCTCCGTCCCTCACCGGTACCACGACCACGCTCCGCGATCACCTCGGAGGTGTTGGAGACCGAGTTGCCGACTACGGCTCCCGTTTGGGGCTGTCCGAGGAGCTCGTTCGGGATCTTCGCTTGGCTGCGGAGCTTCACGACCTTGGCAAGGTCGACTCTCGATTCCAGGCGCAACTCCACGGGCACGACCCGGTGCGCATCGCCGAGTCGGGCGAGCCGCTCGCGAAGTCGCGTCCTGGTGCGAGAACTCAGAGGGGGCAGTGGCCTCCGGTGAGGCACGAGTTCGGTAGCGTCGTCCTGGCGCAAGCCAATCCAGCAGTTCTCGATCGGGCCCACGACCCGGACTTGGTGCTCCATCTCGTCGGAACCCACCACGGATTCGGCAGGCCGCTCCCCCAGATCAAGTCGGATGGAAGGCCGCAATCGCTAAGGGCAGCCGGCCACTTTCAGGATGGGCGCTTCCGGCTCTGTCAAGTCGAGGAGGAGGAGGAGGAATCCCTAGCCCAGCTGGACAAGGAGGGACTTGTGTGCATGAGCGCGTCCTCCGATCTCGCCGGGACGCCGGTGGCGCTTGAGATGGCTGACAGGTTCTGGCGGTCGCAGGAGCGCTACGGGCATCACGGGCTCGCCTGGCTGGAGGCCATCCTCCGCTTGGCGGATCATCAGCAGAGCGCTGAGGAGCAACGATGACCGATCTTCAGGGCACGGTGCTCCGAGGCCTGCCCGGCGACAATCCCCTGGGCTTCCTGGCAGCGCTCGGCGCGCAGGTAGCCCTGGAACATCAAGGCTTGGACTATCGGCTGCACTGGACCGATAGCCCGATTCCGCATCCGGTGGTGAGTCCCTCACTGGACCTCGACGCAATAGCGATGGCCACCCTGGCAGTCGCTCGTGAATGGCTAGCCGGCCCGGCGCTCTCAAGAGAGATTGATCAAACCCTCAAGGTAGGCGAATGTGATGTTAGGGAGTACCTAAAGCAGAACCGTGGCGTGGGACGCTGCGGCAAACTAGCCTTCTCGCTCCTTGCGGAAGGGAGTCATTACCATAGCGGTAACGCAATCGGCAAATCAAAGCCAACTGACTTCTATTTCACGGCTGCCCGGCAGCAGTTTCTCGCTATGGCACGGTCGAGGCTAGAATCTACCAACGCTGAGGATGTTGTAGCCGATATTGGTAATCCATGGCGATACAGCTGTGACGACAATTACTCGTTGATGTGGGACTTGCTGGCCGATAGACATCATGCCTACAGCGCAGCTGATCCTAACGATCACAGGATGAATCCAAAGCGCACGAATGCAGGAGCTGAGTTGCTGGCAATACTTGGAATCAGCCTGTTCTCTTGCTTCGGTCATCGGGGGGCGCTCATGACTCAGAGTTTCCATGGATCCGGTCCAAATAGGAGACTTGTCTGGCCGTTGTGGTGCTGCCCAGCGAGTCTCCATGGAATCAAAGCTCTCTTGGGTCACGTCACGTCACCTGTAGATGATGTTGAGACCCGCAGTATGTTCTATCCCGCCTGGGGGATCTCTAGGGTGATGGAGTCCCACATCCGAAGCAGGGGTCAAGGCTTCCGAACGTTTGCACCTCCGTTGGTCGTCTGGCAGCGCGAGTGACGTCACCGAGCTTGAAACCGCAGGCCTGCGGCGTGGTGTTCGGGGCGTAGTTTGGCCCCTGTGACGTGACCGACGTTCCTGAGCTTGTTCCGGCGCGGATGATCAACGAGTTCGAGTATTGCCCACGGCTGTTCTACCTGGAATGGGTGCAGTCACGCTTCGAGCACAATCAGGACACCGTGGAGGGACTGTACGTTCACCGGGCGGTCGATGCTGGTGGGGGCCGTATGGGCGAGGCCGACGATCCGCCGTTCAGGCGGGCCAAGTCCGTCGAACTGAGTTCGAAGCGGCTGGGGCTGATCGCGAAGGCCGACATCATCGAACAGAAGGACGGCGAGGTCGTACCGGTCGAGGTCAAGCGTGGACGGCCGCCCAAGCACGGCCCGGCATGGATGCCCGAGAAGGTGCAACTCTGCACCATCGGGCTGCTGCTGCGCGACAACGGCTACGAATGCTCCGAAGGGCAGATCTACTTCGCCGAGACTCGTAAGCGGGCCACGATCCCTCTCGACGACACGCTCGTGGCGCACACGCTCAACCTCGTCCAGGAGCTTCGCAACGTCGCATCTGCTCCACAGGCTCCTCCGCCGCTGGTCGACAGCCCGAAGTGTCCGAGATGCTCCCTGGTCGGCATCTGCTTGCCGGATGAGACGAATCTCCACGCAGGCCGGAGTACGGCCGCGCCCCGCCGGCTGACTCCCCGCGACTCAGCCGCCAGGCCCCTGTATGTGACCGAGCAGGGCGCGCGTGTCGGCATCCGCTCCGGTCGGGTTGTGGTCAGCAAGGATCGAGAGGAGCTTCAGCAGATCCGCCTCATCGATGTCTCACAGATCTCCCTGTACGGCAACGTCCAGATCAGCAGCCAAATGATGCGAGCAGCGTTCCGAGAGGAGATACCGGTCTGCTGGTTCTCGTACGGAGGATGGTTCCAAGGCATCGCAGAGGGCCTTCCGTCGAAGCATGTCGATCTCCGCAGACGCCAAGTCGCGATTGCGGAGCAGGCGGGACTCCCGATCGCTCAGTCGATGATCGAGGGCAAACTCCGGAACTCTCGGACCTTCTTGAGGCGCAACGCTCGCTCGGATGTTCAACGGGTGCTGCTACAGCTCAAATCGCTTGCCGACGAGGTGGCGGAGAGCGACTCGATCGAGAGTCTGTTGGGCATGGAAGGAGCTGGCGCCCGCCTATATTTCTCGAAGTTCGAATCGATGATCCGAGATCAGAGCTTGGGGGTGTTCGACTTCAACGGACGCAATCGGCGGCCACCCAAGGACCGCATCAATTGCCTGCTCTCATTCGTGTACTCGCTCCTGACGAAAGATCTGACAGCGGTCACGATCGGAGTCGGATTCGATCCGTACCTCGGAGTATTTCACCGACCCCGGTTCGGGCGTCCTGCCCTTGCGCTGGACCTGGCCGAGGAGTTCCGTCCACTGGTGGCGGAGTCCGTTGTGCTCAACGCGATCAACAACGGGGAAGTCGGACCCAATGACTTTTTGAGTCGTGCCGGTGGTGTGTCGCTCACTCAGGACGGCAGGCGGTCAGTGCTGTCAGCATATGAGCGAAGACTCGATACTCAGGTGACTCACCCCACGTACGGTTACAAGATCACCTATAGGCGTGTCTTCGAGGTTCAAGCCCGCGTTCTCGCCGCCTACCTGTTGGGGGAGATTCCCCGATACACCCCATTCATGACGAGGTAGTCCCATGTCCGCCGGCAGGTCGCGCTATCTAGTGAGTTACGACATCAGCGACCCCAAGCGCCTCAGGCGGGTGCACAAGACGGTCAAGGACTTCGGCTGGCCGATGCAGTACAGTGTCTTCATATGTGATCTAGATGCCTTAGAGATGCTGACCCTCAAGCAGGAGGTTGGTGCAATCATTCACCACGGGGAAGATTCTGTAGCCTTCGTGAATCTCGGTCCGCCTGCAAGCCGCGGCCGCGAGTGCTTCGACTTCATGGGGATGCGGACGGCGCTGCCGACGTCTGGGCCAACGATTATCTGATGCGAGCGCTACGGTGAGCGGTCAAGTCCCAAGGACCGCTCGTCGCCTGGTCACGATAGGTAAGTTGCAGCTTGACAACCGATTGAGACACCTTCGAAGCGCACGCTTCCAAGACCGCTCGCAAACGCCCGCGAACGGGCAGGTCAGATAGACCAAATCAGGCGAGCGGTTCGGCCGGGCAATTGCCCGGCCCTCCATTGAAGCCAGTCTGTGAGTCATGCGAGGTGCGCGAGCATTGCGAGTTCGGCCGGGCAATTGCCCGGCCCTCCATTGAAGCGACCAAGGCGTGTTCACTCCGGTCTGATCGCCGTAGCGTTCGGCCGGGCAATTGCCCGGCCCTCCATTGAAGCAATCAGACGAAGCGTACCGTCCCGCACAGCGTTCGCGTTCGGCCGGGCAATTGCCCGGCCCTCCATTGAAGCGTTCACGAGATGTTGTACTCTCACTACCGCGACGGGTTCGGCCGGGCAATTGCCCGGCCCTCCATTGAAGCATCGACACCTTCATGAACCGCCGCTTGTGCATCACGAGTTCGGCCGGGCAATTGCCCGGCCCTCCATTGAAGCCCGAGCACCTGAGTGTGGTCACCAGCGTCATAGTTGCGTTCGGCCGGGCAATTGCCCGGCCCTCCATTGAAGCATGCTGAACTTGGCGGTGAGATGCTTGCCGTGAGCACCGTTCGGCCGGGCAATTGCCCGGCCCTCCATTGAAGCGCACGGGCCAGCGGGCGAGGAGCCCACTATCCAGCAGGTTCGGCCGGGCAATTGCCCGGCCCTCCATTGAAGCCGTGACGCTCGACACTCCTCCGACCATGGTCCCCACCTGTTCGGCCGGGCAATTGCCCGGCCCTCCATTGAAGCAACGCCTGGCCCTGCATGTCGAGGATGTAGTCCTCGGGTTCGGCCGGGCAATTGCCCGGCCCTCCATTGAAGCCGTTGCTCCGGCCGGAGCGGGAACCGCTCCAATAATGGTTCGGCCGGGCAATTGCCCGGCCCTCCATTGAAGCCGTGGTGAGCAATACTTGCACCGTCGCCGGATTCCGGTTCGGCCGGGCAATTGCCCGGCCCTCCATTGAAGCTGTCGGATCCGGCAGGCCAGTGTCGCAACTCCACCCGGTTCGGCCGGGCAATTGCCCGGCCCTCCATTGAAGCACTCGAACGACGCCCTCGTCAGGTTCGCCGCGGGCTAGTTCGGCCGGGCAATTGCCCGGCCCTCCATTGAAGCGACCAGCGGATAGTCCACCGCAACGGCTCAGTGATGACGTTCGGCCGGGCAATTGCCCGGCCCTCCATTGAAGCATCCTCGGGAACACGGCCCGGCACGCATCGCAGTCGGCTGTTCGGCCGGGCAATTGCCCGGCCCTCCATTGAAGCCTGATGGGCGAGAGTAGCTTCGAGGCGGTGGTCCTGTTCGGCCGGGCAATTGCCCGGCCCTCCATTGAAGCATCCTCACCTACATGGACCTCGGCCTCTCCGGCGACGAGTTCGGCCGGGCAATTGCCCGGCCCTCCATTGAAGCCAGTGGCTGCTGGCGCGGCGTTACCCGGAGCGTTACAGGTTCGGCCGGGCAATTGCCCGGCCCTCCATTGAAGCCCTTACTAGACGGAACGGGTGACTCTCAGAACGGGAAAGTTCGGCCGGGCAATTGCCCGGCCCTCCATTGAAGCGAGAACCCACAGCCCGAACACCTCCGACCACGATCGGGTTCGGCCGGGCAATTGCCCGGCCCTCCATTGAAGCCTGGACTGCACGCCGCCGGGCAGGTCGAGCGTCGGGAGTTCGGCCGGGCAATTGCCCGGCCCTCCATTGAAGCGGCCTCGAAGACCTCCACGGCGATCACCCCCGTAGGGGTTCGGCCGGGCAATTGCCCGGCCCTCCATTGAAGCGCCGTGAGCCCGTCGAAGCGCAGCACTCGGCTGTGGTGTTCGGCCGGGCAATTGCCCGGCCCTCCATTGAAGCTCGTCTTCGCGGTGGTGGCTTCGTCTTCGGGGCTGCGCTGTTCGGCCGGGCAATTGCCCGGCCCTCCATTGAAGCCTGGTGGTCGTGGATGACGGCACCGACGCCGATGTGCGGGTTCGGCCGGGCAATTGCCCGGCCCTCCATTGAAGCGACGATGACGGCGGTCTCCCCGTCGTAGGTCTGCACCGGTTCGGCCGGGCAATTGCCCGGCCCTCCATTGAAGCGACGATACGGGGTTGACGCTCGCCGTGCTGGCGTTGATGTTCGGCCGGGCAATTGCCCGGCCCTCCATTGAAGCGAGGTCGTGCGCCGCTGTGTGGCCTGCTGGCAGCCGGTTCGGCCGGGCAATTGCCCGGCCCTCCATTGAAGCGAGGTCGTGCGCCGCTGTGTGGCCTGCTGGCAGCCGGTTCGGCCGGGCAATTGCCCGGCCCTCCATTGAAGCGACAGAGCGGGGATCGATGCGGACCTGATGCCGGAGGGGTTCGGCCGGGCAATTGCCCGGCCCTCCATTGAAGCAGCGTGGTGTTCGTGACGGTGGACCCGCCCCACGTGGGTTCGGCCGGGCAATTGCCCGGCCCTCCATTGAAGCGACGCCGCCGCGTGGCGAGTGGTGGAGAACGACGTGGTTCGGCCGGGCAATTGCCCGGCCCTCCATTGAAGCCCCAGCTCGTCGGCCGGGCTACGGCCGCCATCCCGCGGGTTCGGCCGGGCAATTGCCCGGCCCTCCATTGAAGCGGTCTGACGATCGGCGTGGCGGCTGGCATCATGTGGCTGTTCGGCCGGGCAATTGCCCGGCCCTCCATTGAAGCAGCACGGCCACGAACGCGGTGCCCACATCGGTGGGCCGCGTTCGGCCGGGCAATTGCCCGGCCCTCCATTGAAGCATCGGCTTTCAATTCGACGTTGAAGTGTTCGGAACTGGTTCGGCCGGGCAATTGCCCGGCCCTCCATTGAAGCCTGTCGCAGTGCGTACTGGTGCAGTACGCGGTACGCGGGTTCGGCCGGGCATTTGCCCGGCCCTCCATTGAAGGACGATCTTGGCCACCGCATCGGCCGCCAGCGCCCTGGTTCGGCCGGGCATTTGCCCGGCCCTCCATTGAAGTCCGGCGAGTACACGGCCGCCGCCGGTGCGGATGGTGCGCGTTCGGCCGGGCAATTGCCCGGCCCTCCATTGAGCGAATCCTATGTGGTCGGGCGTCGGCGCGGGGTTCGTGTATCGGGCAGCTTGGGCGTGCACACAAGCGGTAGGGTTGCGGCCGTGAATCGCAACCCGATCATCACCTGCGCAGTCACGGGCGCGGGCGACACGGCGGGCAAGCACCCCGACCTGCCGATCACACCCGCTCAGGTCGCCACTGCTGCACTGGAGGCGGCCGAGGCGGGTGCGGCCATCGTGCACATCCATGTGCGCGACCCGGCTACCGGCAAGGGCTCGCGCGATGTGGAGCTGTACCGCCAGGCAGTGGAGCAGGTGAGGGCAGCCAACACCGACGTGATCATCAACACGACCGCGGGTATGGGCGGCGACCTGCTGATCGGTGATCCCGACCCCTTCGACTTCCAGCCCGACGGGACCGACCTGGTGAGTGGCCTGGAGCGCCTTGCCCATGTGGAGGCGTTGCGGCCCGACATGTGCAGCATCGACTGCGGCTCGCTCAACTTCGGCGAGGGCCATCAGGTGTATGTGAGCACCCCCGACATGGTCCGGGACATGGCCAAGCGGGTGCGGGAGCTGGGCGTCAAGCCCGAACTGGAAATCTTCGACACCGGCCACCTGTGGCTGGCCAACACGCTGGTGGACGAGGGCCTGATCGACGATCCGGCTTGGATCCAGCTCTGCACCGGCATCCCCTACGGAATGCCCACAGACGTGGGTCTGCTGGCCGCGCAGATCCACCTGCTGCCTGCTGGTGCCGAATTCACCACCTTCGCCCTGTCGGCCCTCCAGATCCCGTGGGTTGCCCAGGCGGTCCTGCTCGGCGGCCACATCAGGGTGGGCCTGGAGGACAATCTCTACCTGGCTCGCGGCGTGTTCGCCTCGAACGCTGACCTGGTGAACCGGGCGCGGGAGGTAGTGGAAGCCATGGGGGGCAGAGTTCAGACTTCGGACCAGGCGCGTGGGACCCTGTCGCTGGGCTGAGGTTCCGCGAAAGTCATGACGGACTGACGACAAGGGAGGGGCAATGGGCAGACGATCACGCGACAAGCGCCTGCCGCGGCTGACGACGCCGATGGTGCGCGACGACGGGCGGCTGCGGCCCGCTGGCTGGGACGAGGCGCTGGACCGGGCCGCCGACGGCTTCCGAGCGGTGCTGGACCGCCACGGACCCGACGGCTTCGGCATGTTCAGCTGCTCCAAGGCCACCAACGAGATGAACTACGCGGCCCAGAAGTTCATCCGCACCGCCATAGGGTCGAACAACATCGACTCTTGCAACCGCACTTGACACGCTCCCTCCGTCGTCGGTCTGGCGACAGTGTTCGGAGCGGGCGGCGGCACCTCGTCCTACGCAGAGGTCGAGGAGGCCGACGTGATCCTGCTGTGGGGCTCGAACGCCCGTGACGCCCACCCGATCTTCTTCCACCACGTCCTCAAGGGCCTCGACAACGGCGCCCGCATGTACGCCATCGACCCCCGCCGCACTTCCTCGGCCAAGTTCGCCGACCGCTGGCTCGGCCTGTCGGTCGGCACCGACATCGCGCTGGCCAACGCGATGGGGCGAGAGATCATCCACGCCGGGCTGCACAACCCCGACTTCATCGCCCATGCCACCGTCGGCTTCGACGCCTACGCGGCCCACGTCGAGTCGCACACCCTCGACTGGGCCGCCGACGCCACGGGCGTGCCGGCCGAGGCCATCCGCGAGATGGCCCACGCCTACGCCACCGCGGGCAAGGCCCAGATCCTGTGGACCCTGGGCATCACCGAGCACCACAACGCGGTCGACAACGTGGTGTCGCTGTGCAACCTGGCCCTGCTCACCGGCCATGTCGGCCGCTGGGGCTCGGGCCTGGTGCCGCTTCGGGGCCAGAACAACGTGCAGGGCGGCGGCGACATGGGCGCCATACCCAACAAGTTCCCCGGTTTCCAGGATGTGGCCGACGACGCTCTGCGGGCCAAGTTCGAGGCCGCTTACGGCACCGAGCTCAACGGCGTGCCGGGCAAGCACCTGACGCTCATGTTCGAGGCGATGGAGGCCGGCGAGTTGCGGGCCTGCTACGTGATCGGCGAGAACCCCGCCGACTCCGAGGCAGACGTGGAGAAAGCCCGCAAGCTGCTGGCCGGCCTCGACATCCTCGTGGTCCAGGACATCTTCATGACCCGTACCGCAGAGATGGCCGACGTGGTGCTGCCCGCCTCGGTGGCGTGGGCCGAGTCGGAGGGCACGGTCACTTCCAGCGAGCGCCGCGTGCAGCGGGTGCGCCCTGCGGTGCCGCCGCCTGGTCAGGCCCGTCACGACATCGACATCATCGGGGAGCTGGCCCGCCGCCTCGGCGTCGACTGGGGCCATCCCAGTGCCGAGGAGCTCTGGGACGAGATGCGGTCGCTGTCGCCCATGCACACCGGCATGTCCTGGGAGCGCCTGGAGGCCTCCGGCGGCATCCAGTGGCCGTGCGGTAGCGAGGACCATCCCGGCTCGCTGTTCCTGCACGGCTGGCTGTGGGCCGACGACCTCGAGGGCCGGGACCCCGCGCCGTTCAGCATCACCCATCACGCGCCGCCCAAGGAGCGGCTCACCGGCGAGTTCCCGCTGCGACTGACCACGGGTCGGGCGCTGGACTCCTACAACACCGGGGTGCAGTCGGGCGGCTACGCGTCGCCGATCCGCTACGGCGACGCCCTGGACGTCAACCCCGCCGACGCGGCCGCGCTCGGAGTGGACGACGGCGAGCGGGTGCTGGTCAGCTCTCCTCGGGGCTCGGTCGAGATGGACGTGCGGCTCCAGCCCGACATCCCGGCGGGGCTCACGTTCACGACGTTCCACTTCCCGGAGCTGGTGGACACCAACGTGCTGACCAACGACGAGTGGGACCCGCGCTCGGGAACGGCGGAGTTCAAGGCGGCCGCGATCCGCATCTCCAAGCTCGAGCCGGCGGCGGTGTCCGCCTAGCACATGGCCGACCTCTATCTCAGCGCAGACCGTGCGACCCCGGCCGAGGCGGCCGCGGTCGACGCTGTGTTGCGTGGCTGGGGCGTGGACCCGGTCGTGCAGCTCGAGACCGAGCGGCTGTACACCTCCGGCACGGCCCGCCGCCGAGAGCGGCGCCACTACCTGCTGCCCGCGCTGCACGCTCTGCAGAACGCGGTCGGCTGGATCAGCCATGGCGGCATCAACTACGTGGCCGAGGTGCTGGACGTGCCCCCGGCCGAGGCCTTCGGCGTGGCCACGTTCTACGACCTGTTCCGCACCGAGCCGCCCGACCACGACGGCGACACGTTCCATGTGTGTGTCGACGCGGCCTGCCAGATCGCGGGCTACGACGACCTTGTCGCCTCGGTCGGGGCCGAAGGCGGCCATGTGCATCTGGGACCGTGCCTGGGCCAGTGCGAGCGGGCTCCGGCGCTGTTCGTGCAGGGGGCCGGGGGCCGCCCCGACCGTGTGCCCGCCGACGCCGAGCCGTTCGTGCTGCCCCAGGCCGGGGATCCGTCGCTGCGGCTGCTTCGCCGCATCGACGTCGCCGACCCCGAGTCATTGGAGTCGTATGTCGCCCACGGCGGCTACGAGGCGCTGCGGCGGTCCGGGCAGATGGGAGCGGACGCGGTCCTCGAGGCGGTGGCTGCCTCCGGGCTGTCGGGACGGGGTGGAGCGGCCTTTCCGACCGGCGTGAAGTGGCGGGCCGTGGCCGCCGAGACCGGACGGCCCAAGCATGTGGTGGCCAACTGCGACGAGTCCGAGCCGGGCACGTTCAAGGACCGCATCGTGATGGAGCACGATCCGTTCGCGGTGGTCGAGACCATGACCATCGCCGGGCTGGCCACCGGGGCGAACCACGGCTGGATCTACATACGCGGCGAGTATCCGCTGGCCACCGCCCGCCTGCAGGGCGCCATCGACGCGACCCGGGCCGCGGGGCTGCTCGGCACCGACGCGGCCGGGACCGGCCACAACTTCGACATCGCCATATGGCGGGGGGCGGGCGCCTACATCTGCGGCGAGGAGACGGCCCTGTTCAACTCCCTGGAGGGATTCCGCGGCGAGCCCCGCAACAAGCCCCCGTTCCCCACCACCCACGGCCTCTTCGGCGAGCCGACGGCCATCAACAACCCCGAGACCCTGCTGAACGTGCTCGACGTCGTCATGGAGGGTCCCGACGCGTACCGCAGCCGGGGGACCGAGCGCTCGCCGGGCACCAAGCTGCTGTGCCTCTCGGGGCGGGTGGGGCGACCCGGTCTGTACGAAGTGCCTTTCGGCGCGACGCTGGGGGACGTGCTGGAACTTGCCGGCGGAATCACGGGAACCGGCGAGTTGCAGACCGTGCTGATGGGCGGCGCGGCCGGGTCGTTCGTGGGCCCCGACTCGCTGGGTCTGCCGCTCACGCTGGAGGACACCCGGGCCGCGGGCACCACCCTCGGCTCGGGCGTGGTGATGGCCTTCGACACGTCGGTCGACATGACCGACGTGGTGGTGCGCATCGCCGAGTTCTTCCGCAACGAGTCGTGCGGCCAGTGCGTGCCGTGCCGGGTGGGCGCGGTGCGCCAACACGAGACCCTGGTGCAGATGCAGCGGCGGGGCGTGCTGTCGCCGTCGCGGCGCGCCCTTATCGACGACATGGCGGAGGCAATGGTGGATGCCTCCATCTGCGGTCTGGGCCACACCGCGGCCTCGGCTGTCCGCTCCGCCCTCGATCTGGGCCTGATAGCGTCGGTGCCCTCGTGATGTCCGAGACGACGATGCCAGTCAAGCCGGATGCGGGGACGGCGGTGACGCTCACCATCGACGGGCAGGCCGTGGAGGTGGCGCAGGGCTCCACCATCCACGCCGCCTGCGCGCAGGCCGGCATCGACACGCCCACGCTGTGCTGGGCCGAGAACCTGACCCCGGTAAACGTGTGCCGGGTCTGCGTGGTGGAGCTGGAGGGGTCCCGGGCGCTCGTGCCGTCGTGCTCCCGTCCCGCGGAGGATCAGATGGTGGTCCAGACCGACACCCCCCGGGTGCGCCACAGCCGCCGCATGGTGCTCGAGTTCCTGGGCTCGGGCGTGGACCTGAGCCAGGCCGACGACCTGCACCAGTGGATCCACGCCTACGGCGCCGACCCTGACCGCTACAGCGACGAGGACCACCCCGTCGAGCGGGTCGACGAGCCGGTCAAGATCCAGGACGAGCTCTACATCCGGGATTACTCCAAGTGCGTGCTGTGCTACAAGTGCGTTGAGGCCTGCGGCGACGACGCCCAGCACACCTACGCCATCGCCGTGGCCGGCCGGGGCTTCGACGCCCATATCTCCACCGAGTTCGACGTGACGCTGCCCGACTCGGCCTGCGTGTACTGCGGCAACTGCGTGGGCGTGTGCCCCACCGGCGCGCTGCAGTTCAAGACCGAGTACGACCTGCGCCAGGTACAGGAGTGGCGCCCCGAGGACCAGTCCGTCACCCGCACGGTGTGCTCCTACTGCGGCGTGGGCTGCAACCTCGATCTGCACGTGCAGGACGAGCGCATAGTCAAGGTCACCTCCCCGGCCGACCATTCGGTGACCAGCGGGCATCTCTGCATCAAGGGCCGCTTCGGCTGGCAGTACGTCCACGGCGAGTGAGACGGGTCCGCCGTTTGAGCATGGGTGATGGCCTGTGAAGTTGCGTCCTGAGTCCGCCGCGCTCAAGGCTGCGGCTGAGCGCCTGCGGGCCGCCGCGGCCGCGACGGTCGGGCCCAGGCTGGGTGATGGCGTAGTGAAGTTGCGTCCTGAGTCTGCCGCGCTCGAGGCTGCGGCTGAGCGCCTGCGGGCCGCCGCGGCTGCCGGTGTGCCCTGCGAGCCGATACGCGACCTGCTCAGCGAGTTCGACGGTCCCGAAGCCGGATACGCGGTGCAGCAGCTGAACACTGAGCACTCGGTCAGGGCCGGACGGCGGAGGAGGGGGCACAAGGTCGGCCTGACCAACCCCGCCGTCCAGGAGCAGCTCGGCATGGACGAGCCCATCTGGGGCGTCCTGTACGCCGACAAGTGCCGCACCGACGGCGACGACCTCAGCGACGCCGATCTGATCGCACCGCGGTTGGAGGTCGAGGTGGCCGTCGTGCTCGGGGCCGACCTCGACGAGGGCAGCCACAGCTTGGCCGATGTGATCAGCGCGACGGCCTACGTACTTCCCGCCCTGGAGATCGTCGACAGCCGCATAGCCGGCTGGGACATCAGCATCGCCGACATGATCGCCGACAACGCCGGCAGCGGCCTCTACGTGCTCGGTACCCGTCCGGTGCCGTTGGCGGCGGTGGATCTGCGCCGGGTGGAGATGCGGGTCGCGGTCAACGGAGAGGAGGCGGCCACCGGTTCCGGCGAGGCCTGCCTCGGCAATCCGTTGAACTCCGTGGTGTGGCTGGCTGACACCATGTGCCAACGCGGCACCCCGCTACGGGCCGGTGAAACCATCATGACCGGCTCGCTGTGCCCCATGCAGCCGTTGGCTCCCGGCGATGAGCTGCTGGCCGAGATCGACGGCCTCGGCACCGTGTCGGCCCGTCTATCCCCGACCTGAGCCACGTCAGTGGAAAGCCTTCAACCGGACGAGGGCGAGGCGCTCCGGCACCTACGGCCCGGACTAAAGCAGGGGTGACGCCAGCCTCAGCCGCGGCGAAGCGGGGGTCGCGGCGAAGCGGAGCCTGGCTCTAGCCGAACAGGTCTGCATGTGATCCGGTTCTGACCAACATCATGGCCTCGTCCTGATGTCCCCAGATCAGCAGCCAGTCCGGCTCTATATGACATTCCCAGTACGCAGACCACTGCCCGGAAAGGCGATGGGGCCTGTTGCGCGCGGGAAGCTCGCAACCCGACAGGAGTGCTTCGACGACACTCCAGAGCTTGTCCAGATCCTTGCCGCGCTTGGTCGCGCGCTTGAGGTCTCTCTCGAAGCGACTGGTCGCCAGCAGGCGCATGGTTCACCGCGGCGCAGTCTTGAGTTCCTCCAGGGTCGTGTACTCGGCGAGACCGGCCCCTGACTCGGCTTGGTACAGCGCCTCGGTGGTTTCCGCGTTGGGGATCTTCACCTCGAAGGGCAGTCCCCGGTGCATCGTCACCTGTCTATAGAAGAGAGTGATCGCCTCCGTGGCCGACATTCCCAGCTCGCGAAGCAGTGCTTCTGCCTGGTGCTTGAGTTCGGGTTCGACCCGGGCCCGGATCATTTCTGTTTTGGCCATCGTTGTACCTCTCACATGTAACCCTAGTTGTTCCCCGAACGGGGAACAACTAGGACCGCTGCCTGCCAGATCGCCCGAACGGCCCATCACACTACGCGGCGATCAGGGCTCGCCTGGCCTGCTCACGCAACGCCCGAACCCTCGCCGCCACGTGGTCGACGCGCCGCAGCACCTCGTCGAGTGTGCCGGAAAGGTCGAGCGCGACCACCTCGAGTCGCTTGCCGGAATGCTTGACGATGTATGACGCCGTGTCGGCCTCCCCCTGAGCGTCTAGCGCCTCCCGCAGCGCCGCCGTAAGGAACTCCTGGAACAGGTCGTTCATGTCCATCAGGAACCCTGACGCCCGCACATCGCCGCGGCCGGACTCGAAGGCGCAGTGGCGCAGGATGAGCCGGGCGAGCGGCAAGGGCGGACCCGAACCTGCCAAGCAGCCGCGAAGCGGGGCTTGTAGGGTTCGGGCGCAACGCCACGGGAATCCGGGGCACGATCCCGCCGCACAGCTGAGACATGGCGGCCTCATCGCGGAGGGGATCAGTGGCGTGTCGTGTAGGGCAGGTGGTCTTGCTCGATGCCGCGGCGCTTCACGTGCTTGAGGGGTGGACGTGAAGCATCACGCCTTCCTCGGCGAAGGCATCGCGCCATGAGCGGCCCACATTCGCCTCCGCCACATGCACGGGAGCGCTGTGGACGAGGGCCGCGGCGAGGAGTTCCGAAGTGACGACGCTGAGCCGGTACCGCGACATGATCTGTGCAGCCGTGACCGTGAGGTAGCGGGGGTCGAGCACCGTCAGCACATCGGTCGGCGGCGCCAGAGCGGCGCGCACCATTCGCTCGTCGATCCCCTCGCTCAAACGGCCGCGCGCCCGGCTGTCGAGCAAGGCGCGCAGCAAACGGAAGTGGAAGCTCCACGGAATGGCGGGCACCTCGCCGGGCCGTAGCTCGCTGCCCCGACCCGCAAGGGCCCACACCGCAAGGTGGTCGTCGACAATGATCACGACCTGCGGACGGTCAACCGTGGGGTGCCCTCAGGTCGTCCTCTAGAGGATCGACGCTGAGGTGTGGGTCGTCGGCGAACAGTCGGGCGGACACCTCGGCGTACTCGTCGGCCAGAGCCGCGAATGCTCGCTTAACCTCGTCGTCGAGCATGACGGGCCGGGCCGCGGCGTCGTCGATGATGTCCCGCAGGACAGCACTGCGGGTCGTGCCTATGGCATCGGCGCGAGCCTCCAAGTACCGGGTCTGGCCCTCAGTCAGATATACGTTTGTCCTCTGCATACACCGCATTATACACCGTCCAGACGGAGGCCGTCCAGACCGGGGATTACGTAGATTCAGACGGGCGCGAAGCGGGGGTCGCGGTCGCGCAGCCCCTCCAGGCGCTCGCAGCCGAGCTGGTGCATCACGCTGACCAGCTGCTGCTCGAACATTGAGGCCACGAACTCGGCGCCCCGGGCTCCGAGCGCGCACAGGCCGTACATGAACGCCCGGGCCGAGAACGTGAAGTCCGCGCCGAGGGCCAGCGCCCGGGCGATGTCGAGGCCGCTGCGCACGCCGCCGTCGAAGAGGACCGGCACCCGCCCGCCGATGCGCTCGACGACGGGCCCCAGGGCTTCGATCGCGGCGGGCGCGGCGTCGAGCTGGCGCCCTCCGTGGTTCGACACCACTACTGCGTCCGCGCCGGTGTCGGCGCAGCGCTCGGCGTCGTCGGGGTGCAGGATCCCCTTTACGACCACCGGCCCCGGCCAGAGTTCACAGGTCTCGGCTAAGTACTCCCACGTCAGGGTGCCGCCCAGGCTGGCGCCCACGAAGCCGGCGAGTTGCCGCAGCGTCGCCCGATCCACGTAGGGCTCCAGGGTGTGGAACCTGGGCAGCCCGTTGCGCAGCAGCCCCAGGGTCCACGCCGGCCTGAGAGCGGCCTGGCTCACATGGCGGGGCGTGATCCGGGGCGGCATCGACACGCGCTCGCGGGTCTGGCGCTCCCGCCTGGCCCGGGCCGGAACGTCGGCTGTTACCACCAGCACCCCGAACCCGGCCTCGTGGGCCCGGCGCAGCAGGTCATCGCGGACGTCCGGGTCGTTGGGAGGGTAGAGCTGGAACCATCCCATGCCCGCGGCACGTGGCCCCACCACGGAAACGTCGGCGGTGTTGACCGTGCTGGCCACGTACGGGATTCTGCAGCGGGCCGCGGTGTCGGCCAGGGCGACGTCGGCACCGGGCCATATCAGTCCCGTCAGCCCCACCGGCGCGATCCCCACCGGCAGCGAGCAGCGGACCCCGAACAGCTCGGTGCTGATGTCGGGCTCCAGCCTCCCCTTGAGGAAGCGCGGCGTCAGCAGCACCCGCTGCAGGTACTCGGTGTTGCGGGCACTGGCCCGCTCGTCGCCCTCGCCGCTGTCGAGGTACTCCCAAGCGAAACGAGGGGTCCGGCGCCGGGCCCGGCGGCGCAGGTCGTCGACAGTCTGGTACTTGACGGACGGGTCAGGCACGCGTGGCGTCCAGCACATCGTCGAACAGCGCCACCGTCTGCGACCATGCCCGCTCCGCGCCGGACTGGCTGTAGCCCGGCGCGTCGGGCCAGGTATAGCCGTGGTTGGCGCCGGGCAGGATATCCAACGTGACTCGGTCGCCCAGCGCCGAGACCGCCTGGATGAAGGGCTGCATGCTGGCCACGCTCATCATCTTGTCGGCCTCCCCGAAGCCCGCATAGAGCGATCCCGCCAGCTGGCCGGCGGTGAGGTGGGGGGAGTCGGGAGCGTCGTCCACCAGGAACGACGGGTGCCACATCGCTCCTGCGGCGAACTGCTCCGGCAGGCGCATCATCGTGCGGAACACGGCTCGGGCGCCGAGACAGAAGCCGATGCATCCGGCGGGCTGCATCGATCCGGTCGGGCGGTCGGCCGCCACCGCGTCGAGGGCCGCGTCGAGGTCGTTCTGGATGCCCTCGTCGGTGAGCGACGCCATCAGCACCGACAGCCGCTCGGGGGCGCCGGGGTCGGCGGCCATCTCCGCGGGGCCGTAGCCGATCATCCGACCGTGGCGGTGGTACAGGTCGGGCAGGATCACGTCGTAGCCGTGTCCCGCCAGACGTCGGGCGAAGGCGTGCAAGGCGTGGCGGATTCCAGGCCGGTCCATGAACATCACGACCAGCGGGTTCGGCCCGCCGGCCGCAGGCCGGGCGCGTGGCACAGCCAGCGGCTCGCTGTCGCTGACGGTCTCAAGGATCGACTCGCGGACTTCAGGCAGGTTCATAGACGGGAAGCTATCGGTCGTCGGCCACAGAGGCCGCGCCGGTAGGTCAGGCCCGCGCGGTGAAGCCGCTTGTCTCCCGCTCCTGTTCGCTGCGCTCACTGGTGCACCATTGTTGTGTCGGCGGCTGTGAGGCTGTCGATGCACCCCTGGTGCCTGCTGGGCCATCGCCTGCTGTGCTTGTGGCTTGACCGCCTCCGTGAGTGTTGCGAGGCCCGGTGGCCCAGGACGTGGCGACTGGCGATAGGGCTGAGCGCCGCAGAGCGCCGATCAGTGAGCAACCAGCGGACACGCCCTGGAACCATCGGGTGCTTCCCAACAGTTGCAGCTAGGAGGCTGAGATGGATCATATTCACGAACGGTTCGGTGGTGTGGACTGGGCGACGGACTCGCATGCGGTGTGCGTCGTGGACGATCGGGGCGCTGTGGTCGCCGAGCTCGACGCCGCGCACACCGCAGAGGGGCTGGCCGGTCTGCGCAGGCGCCTCACAGGGGCGTCGGTGCGGCGGGTCGCGATCGAGCGGCCCGACGGCCCGGTGGTGGAGGCGCTGCTCGCCGCCGGCCT
Organism: Candidatus Aldehydirespirator sp.; assembly: GCA_965219165.1. Lineage (GTDB taxonomy): Bacteria > Actinomycetota > Acidimicrobiia > Acidimicrobiales > Aldehydirespiratoraceae > Aldehydirespirator. The sequence continues at coordinate 1,394,638 of CBDCMW010000002.1, forward strand.
CGAGGTCGTGGTGGTGTCGAGCCGGGCGGTGAAGGCCCTGCGCGTCCGCTATGGCACCGCGGGCAACAAGTGCGACCGGTCCGACGCCTATGTGCTGGCGGACTGCTTGCGCACCGACGGGCACCGCTGGCCGCCCCTTGAGCCGGACTCGCCCCAGACGGTGACGCTCAGGTCCCATGTGCGGGCCCGCAAGGACCTCGTCGGGGCCCGGGTCGCGTCCGCCAACCAGCTGCGGGCCCACCTGCGGGTCTCGTTCCCCGGCGCTGTGGGGCTCTTCAGCGACATCGACAGCGCGGTCTCGCTGCGGTTCCTGCAGCGGTTCCCCTGCGCGGCCCGAGCCGGCTGGCTCTCTGAGAAACGCCTCGGCGCGTGGCTGCGAGCCAACAGCTACAGCGGCCGCAGAACACCCCAGCATCTCTACGGGCGCCTCACCGCCGCAGCCGAGGGCATCGCCGGCATCGACGGCGACGCCCGCAGCAGCGTCACACTGGCCCACGTCGCGGTCCTCAAGACCCTCCGGGCCCAGATCGGCGAACTCGACAGCCGCATCGCCGAGCTGCTCGACGCGCACCCCGACGGCCCGATCTTCCGGTCCCTGCCTAGAGCAGGAACCATCCGCGCCGCCGCGCTGCTCGCGGAGATCGGCGACTGCCGGGGCCGGTTCCCCGACCCCGAGTCCCTCGCAGCCGCAGCCGGCGTCGCGCCCTCGACCCGATCCTCGGGACGGCACCGCAGCGTCACCTTCAGATGGGCCTGCAACAAGAAACTGCGCGACGCCCTCTGCGACTTCGCCGGCGACAGCCGACACGCCAACGCCTGGGCCCAACACCGCTACCAGACACTGCGAAAAGCCGGCAAACGCCACCCCCACGCCGAACGCATCCTCGCCCGCAGCTGGGCCCACATCATCTGGCGCTGCTGGCAAGACCACACCCCCTATGACCCAACCCGACACCGCGCCCACCAACAACTCGGACCCAACCCAGCTTGACATAGGGCTACTCACGGGCCGCTCGGGCCACGGCCTCGCTCCGCTCGGCCTCTAGCATGGGAGGCCGTGACAAGCGATGGGCTGATCGGGCCGGGGGCCGGGCTGCTCGACCGGTATGAAGCGGGCCAGTGGTACGACGAGGCGTTCGAGCCCGATGGGACGGTCCGCGGCGTGTACAGCAGGATCGTCGAGCGTTTCCGTGAGCTCGACGTCGGCGAGGTGCAGCGTCTCGAGAAGCTCGTGGCCGAGGAGTTCCGCCGCCAGGGCATCACGTTCACCGTGTACAGCGAGGAGGAGGGAACCGAGCGCATCTGGCCTATGGACCTGTTCCCCCGCCTGATTGCTGCGGCGGAGTGGGACGAGCTTGCCCGGGGCCTCAGCCAGAGGGTCGCGGCCCTCAACTGCTTCCTGGCCGATCTGTACACCGGCGAGGGCGCGGCGGTGGCGGACGGCGTGGTGCCCCGGTGGCTGGTGGCGTCGTCGCACGGTTTCGAGCGCAACGCCGTAGGGATCAGCGTCCCCCACTCCGCGCACTGCACCGTCGCCGGGATCGACGTGGTGCGCGGCGGCGACGGCCGCTACCGGGTGCTGGAGGACAACCTGCGCAGCCCCAGCGGCATCTCCTATGTGGTCGAGAACCGGGCGGCCATGGCCAAGGTCTGCAGCTGGCTGTTCTACGACCATGCAGTGCAGCCCACCGAGCAGTACGGGCGGATGCTGCGTTCCACGCTGAATTCCATGGCTCCCGACGGGCGGGACGCTCCCCATGTGGTGGTGCTGACCCCGGGCATATTCAACTCTGCCTACTTCGAGCACGCCTTCCTGGCCCGGTCCATGGGCGTGGAGCTGGTGGAGGGCAGGGATCTGGTGGTTGACGATCACACGGTGTACTCCCGCACCATCGACGGGCTGGTCAAGGTGGATGTGATCTACCGGCGCATCGACGACGCCTTCCTGGACCCGGTGGCCTTCCGGCCCGACTCGACGCTGGGCGTGCCGGGGCTGCTCGGAGCGCTGCGGGCCGGGACCGTGACGGTGTGCAACGCGCTCGGCAACGGCGTCGTCGACGACAAGGGCGTGTACCCCTACGTGCCCGAGTTGATCCGGTACTACTTGGGCGCCGAGCCGATCATCGACAATGTCACCACCTACATGATGTGGGATCCCGACCAGCGCGCCGAGGTGCTGGCCAGGCTGGACGAGGTTGTGGTCAAGCCAGTTGGGGAGTCCGGCGGATATGGCGTGCTCATCGGTCCCCACGCCACCGAGCAGGAGCTGCACGAAGCCCGCGCCACCATCGAGGCCGAGCCCCGCAAATGGATCGTTCAGGAGCTGGTGGAGCTGTCCACGCTGCCGTCCTTCGCGGATGGCCGCCTCGAGCCCCGCCACCTGGACCTGCGGCCCTTCGTGCTGACCGGCGAGCGGACCCAGGTGTTCCCCGGCGGGCTGACGCGGGTGGCCATGCGGCGCGGGTCGCTCATCGTGAACTCCTCCCGGGGCGGCGGCTCCAAGGACACCTGGGTGCTGGCACCCGACACGCCATGATTCGCTCGGTCCGGGCGTTGGCCCGCAGGGCGCCATGATCCTGGCCCGTCACGCCGAGGCGCTCTTGTGGGTGGGCCGCTATCTCGAGCGGGCCGAGAACACGTCCAGATGCCTCAACTACGCGGCCAACTCGATCACGCACCTGCGCGCCGACGAGGCCCGCTCCGAAGGGGAGCTGCTCGTCAGAACCCTCGGCCTCCGGCAGGAGTTGGAGGCCGTCGGACTGTTGGAGAGCCGGCCGCAGCTGGTCGCCTTCCTGCTGTCGGACACCGACAACCCCGGCTCGGTGGTGTCGTCCATCACTGCGGTCCGCGAGAACCTGCGCTCGGTCCGTGAGCGGATACCGATTGAGCTGTGGGAGGAGGCCAACGGCCTGTACCTCAGATTTGCCTTCCTGGGCCACTCGAATGCCGCGCCGAGTGGGCTCCATGAGGTGCTGCTCATGGTCAGGAGGGCCTGCCTGGCCATCTCGGGGGTGCTGAACGAGGGCATGAGGCGCGACGAGGGATACGACTTCATAGTCGTCGGGCGGATGCTGGAGCGGTCGATCTTCACGGTGGGTTTGCTCGAGGCCAGCCACACCGACTCCAGCGGCACCATGGACGCCACCAGGATGCTGCGGCTCACCAGCTCGCTGCAGGCCTACCACCGCCAGCACGGCAATGCCCCCGACTTCGACAGCGTCGTGCGCTACCTGCTGCACGCGTCCGACCTGCCCCGCTCGGTGCTGTCGTGCCTTGCCAGGGCCGAGGAGTGCCTCACCGGTCTCGCATCCACTGCGGCCGCGCTGGAGCGCCCGCGCCGGACAGCGGGGCTGTTGCGAGCCCGCCTCGATCTCGGCCAGATCGAGGATGCTATGACAATCGCTTCGGTGGCGACGCTGGTGGAGTTCGCCGCGGAGCTGACCGAGCTGGCCAGCGAGGTGCAGGCGGGCATCGTGCCGCCGCTGGCGGTGGCCACTGTCCGCTCCCAATACCTGCGTCCGGGCGAACTGGGAAAGGCAGCCGGGCCGTGAGCCTCGATGCCGGCTGCTGCTGCGGTGAGTTTCCGGCATGAGGCTCGACATCCAGTACCGGCTGCACTTCCGTTACTCGGAGGCCGTCACCGAGTCCCAGAACGAAGTCCGTGTGCGGCCCCGAGACGACGAGTTCCAGCGGGTCCTGTCGTATCGATTGACCTCGCAGCCGCCGGTTCCGGTCCTCGAGACCGTCGACTACTGGGGGACGGCGGTAGAGCAACTCGGCATCCGCACGCCCCACACCGAGTTGGAGCTGATGGCCGAGGCGGCTGTGGAGACCGGGCTGCGGCCCGCGCCGATTGAGGCGCCGGCAGTCGAGGCGCTGGCGGAGCCCGATTTCCGGACCGCGCACTTCGAACTGCTGGTGCCGTCGCCCCACGTGGAATGGGACGAGGCCGTGGCCCGCCGAGCCACATCTGCCACCGACGGGGCTGTGTCGGTGCAGGAGATGGTCTCGGCCGTGGTGGCCGACGTGCCACAGGCACTGAGTTACGAGTCGGGCGCCACCGACATCGGCGTATCGCTGGCCGAGCTGCTGGAGGGCGGGGCAGGCGTCTGCCAGGACTTCGCTCACCTGGCCCTCGGCATGCTGCGAAGCGTCGGCGTTCCTGCCCGCTACGTCTCGGGGTACCTGTTCGCGGCGGACGAGACCTCAGCGGACTCCGAGGCAGCCGACGTTGTGAGCGTGCAGACCCACGCCTGGATAGAGGCTGCCGTGCCCGGCTCGGGCTGGTGGGCGCTCGACCCGACCAACGGTGGCGTGGTAGGAGAGCGCCACGTCGTTATCGGCTGCGGGCGCGACTACGGCGACGTGCCGCCGGTGCGGGGCGCCTTCATGGGCTCGGGGACCGCAGATGTCGACGCCGAGGTGGTCATCGGGAGGCAAATCGGTGGCGCGCCCGTCGACTCGGAGACAGCGCCGGGTCGGTCGCGCTCCACGCTTGCGGCGCCCCCGGCCCGGTCGCGCTCCACGCTTGCGGCGCCCCCGGCCCCGAGCTGGCGCCAACCGCAGGGCCAGCAACAGCAGTGAGTCCCGCTCAACCCCGAGGAGCAGCTGAGCACCGGCACCGCGCCCAACATGGTGCGCCTGTCGGTGGGGATCGAGACCCTCGACGACATTATCGTCGACCTCGACGCCGGTTTGCGGCCGCAGCCTCGCTCTAGTTCCGCGACGGCTGGGACGCTCCGCCGCGGGCCCAGAGCTGGAAGCCCAACGCTATGGAGCTGTAGGCGAAGTAAGCGATGCCGATCGGCATGACCGAGTCGTCGATGGCGCGGTCAGTGAACGAAGCCAACAGAGAGCCCCCCAGCGAGGCACTGAACCCGAGTACGCCCGCGGCGGTGCCCGCCATCTCTCCCATCGGCTCGAGGGCCAGGCTCATGGCGGTGGGGAACACGGCCACATGGCAGGCATTGGCCAGGCTGAACAGCACCAGCCACACCATGAATGGAGGAAGGCCGCCGCCCGCCGCGGTCGCGGCGAACAGCGCTGCACAAGCGGTGGAGAACGCCATGCTCGCTCCCAGCGCCATCTGGCTCGCCCGCACGGTGTGCAGGAGCCGGTTGCTGCCTAGGGCTACCAGTGCGGCGAGCACGCCGACGGCGGAAAAATATGGAACGAACCAGCCCGGCCTGGCGTACACGTCGGCGAAGATCAGCTCAGTGCTGCCCAGGAACGACAGGAAGGCCCCGAATCCGAAGGTCACCGTCAGCGTGTAGCCCAGTGCGGTGCGGTTGCGGAGCACCGAGCGGAATCCTGCGAGCACCGGCCCGAGCCTCAGAGGGCGACGATTCGCGGGGTCCAGGGTCTCGCCGAGGCGCAGTGCCCATCCCAGCACGAGCAGCGCGGTGACCACCCCGAAGGCCATCACCCAGCGCCACGAACCGATCTCGACCAGTCCCTTGCCCAGCACCGGCGCGATGATGGGGGCAAGGAAGAAGGCGGTCTGTACAAGCGTCATCACCCGGGCCATGGCCGTGCCCGCGAAGCGGTCCCTCACGATTGCCTGGGTAAGGGTCCGGGATCCGGCCGACGCGACCCCCCAAACGAATCGGCTGATGTAGAGCACGCCCAGCGATGGCGCAAACGCCGCTGAGAGGGCGGCGAGACCGTAGAGAACCATGCTTCCCGTGAGTGTCGGCTTGCGCCCCACGGCGTCGGCGATGGGGCCGTAGAACAGGTTCCCGATTCCGGCCCCCATCAAGAACAGGGTCACCGTGAGGGCCAGACGGGGCGAGTCGTCGTCCAAGCCGAAGGCTGGGCGCATCTCCTCGAAGGCGGGCAGCAGCATGTCGATGGCCAGGGCCGTCATGGCGCTCAGCAGGGCCATGAACAACACGAACTCCCGCTCACCCATGCGGTGGCCGGGCATGGTCATCGTGAGCGGTGGCCGGTGCGGTGGCCGGGCATGGTCATCGTGAGCGGTGGCCGGTGCGGTGGCCGGCGACCGGAGAGGTCATCGTGAGCGGTTGCCCATTCGATGTCCTGGCCCGCTCACTGCGGGAGTCTGCCCCGAGCGCGGCCAACAACCCCTCATCGGTCGGCCGAGGGTCGCAGATCTTGTGCTGATCGCGTCGCCGCGGGCGGGTTAGGGTGCGGCCGTTCCGCGCCGGCCAGAAGCGGCGCACCGAGGAGGGAGACGACCATGGCAGCGAACCTTCAACTTCCCGGACGGTTGGGAGATGCCGACCTGACGCTGGGGACCGACCCCCGCGCAGACCCCCGCATGGTGGCGACCCTGGAGCCGCTGGGCCTCGTGGGACGGGCCGCGCCCGTGCCACTGGACCCGAACGCGTCCATCGAGGAGATCCTCGCGCTGGCAGACGCGGGCGAGCCGGGCTTCGAGATGCTCTTCGACGCTCTGTTCGCTGAGTTGGCGCCCGTCGACGGCGTGGAGTCGCGCACCGAGGTGATCTCCGGCGTTGACGGCAACGAAATCAGCCTGTACATCCACAGCCCGTCCGGCGCGGGCGGCCCCCGGCCGGGCATCCTGCACATCCACGGCGGCGGCATGGTGATCCTCAGCGCGGAGGGTGCCTCCTACCAGCGCTGGCGCAACGAGATGGCCGCGCTGGGCATGGTGGTGGTGGGAGTGGAGTTCCGCAACGCCGCCGGGGCGCTCGGCCCCCATCCCTTCCCGGCGGGCCTCAACGACTGCGCCTCCGCGCTCGACTGGATGCACGCCCACCGCGACGAGCTGGGCGTGTCGAAGATCGTGGTGTCGGGCGAGTCCGGCGGCGGCAACCTCACGCTGGCCACCACCCTCAAGGCCAGCCAGGAGGGGCGTCTCGGAATGATCGACGGCGTGTACGCCCAGTGTCCCTACATCTCGGGCGCCTACGCCAGCCCGCCGCTCGAGCTTCCGTCGCTGCACGAGAACGACGGTTACTTCCTGGCCAGCGACGTGATGGGTTACTTCGTGGAGGCCTACGACCCGGGTGCCGCGAACCTGAAGGATCCACTGGCGTGGCCCTGGTACGCCGAAGTCGACGACCTGGTGGGCATGCCGCCCCACGTGATCTCGGTGAACGAGCTCGACCCGCTGCGCGACGAGGGGCTCGACTACTACCGCAAGCTCGCCCGGGCCGGTGTGAGCGTCAACAGCCGCACCGTCAACGGCACTTGCCACGCGGGCGACCTGCTGCTGCTCGGCGCCATGCCCGAGGTGTACGCAGCCTCAGCCCGCGACCTCGCCACCTTCGCACACGCGCTCTGAGGCCTCTGACTGCCGAGGTGCCGCGCTGGCCGCCAGCATCCTCGTCTTCGCCTGGTGGCGCGGCGGTCGAGAGCCGCTCTCCTGCGGCGCAGTGATCGCCTCTTGTGGCTTCCATGGCGGGGTCGGGCGGGGGCCGGCCCGGATACGGTGAGACCGTGAGGCAGCTCATAACGGACGCGCTGATCGTTGTCGGCGCCAGGGCTGCCGAGCCTTACCACGGCGACGCGCTGATCGACGGAGACCGCATCGTCCATCTCGGCGAGGTCCCGCCCAGCGCGGCGGCCGGGGCGGATCGCACCATCGAAGCCGACGGTCGGGTGCTGGCCCCCGGCTTCGTGGACACTCACAACCATGGCGCTCTCGCCGGTACTCGCGTCGGCGAGCACGGGATCCCGGTCAGCTGCGAGATGGCGGTGCGCGGCGGCGTCACCAAGAGAATCTGCGGGGTGGACGGGCTGTCGCCGGCGCCGGTGGCACCCGCCCAGCGCGCCGAGTACGCGGCCCAGCTCGCTCCCCTCGACGGGACCGTGGGCGCGGCGGGCGACCCCGATGGCGACGACCCCGCCGGGGGCCGCGACTGGCCGTGGTCGACAATGGAGGAGTTCCTGCGCTGGCATCGGGGCCGCTCGGTGACTGACTTGGGCATGCACATGGGCCACAGCGCTGTGCGGCGCACCGTGATGGGCAACCTCGACCGCACTGCCGACGACTCCCAGATCCGGGCCATGGCCGAGATCGTTCGCCGCGAGGCGCCCTGGTGCCTGGGGCTGTCCACCGGCCTCGTGTACAACCCGGCCGTCTACTCGGACCAGCGCGAGATCACCGCCCTGGTGCGGGCGTTCAACGAGGTCAAGCCGGGCGCGCTGTACCCGCATCTGCGGTCGGAGAGCGACGACATCATCGAAGCCCTCGAAGAGGTGATCACCGCCGCGGTCGAAGGCGGAGGCGGTTACTGCAGCGAGCATTCCAAGATCGCAGGGCGCCGCAACTGGGACCGCTTCGGTGAGGTGGCGGCGAAGCTCGACGACGCGGCCGGCTCGGTGCCCACGATGGGCAACATGTACCCCTACACCGCGGGCAGCACCACCGCGGACGCCTTGTTCCCGCCGGAGGTCCGCTCCGGCACCCGGGCCGAGTTCATGGCCCGGCTGAGCGACGACGACGTGCGCCGGTTCGCGTTCGAGAAGATCTACGGCGACGGCTCCGGCTGGGACAACTTCGTGGCCTTCTGCGGCGGGCTGGAGGGCATCCAGATCGCGGGCGTGCTCGAGGGCGTGGGCGACGAGTTCCTGGGCAAGCGGTTCTCCGATGTGGTGCTGGCCGCGGGGGTGACCGACATGTCCTCGGTCGAGGCCCACGACGCGGTCTGCGACTTCTTCCTGCACAACAGGGGCGAGGTCTCCATCATCAGCCACTACGGCAACGAGGCCACCGTGGAGCGGTTCTTCCGCCGCTCGAACATGGCGCTCTGCACCGACGGTCTGATGCCGGGACCGGGACAGAAGCCCCACCCTCGCTCACTGGGGTCCTTCCCCAAGGCGCTGCGCATGGCTCGCGAGCTCGGCATTCCCCTGGCCGAGATCGTCCACCGGCTGGCGGTGCTGCCCTGCGAGTTCATGGGGCTCCCGAGCCCGGCCCTGCGCGAGGGCGCCGATGCGTCTGTGGTGCTGTTCGACTGGGACCGTGTGACCGAGCGCAACAGCTACGAGGATCCGCTGGTCCCGCCCGACGGAATCGGCGCAGTGTGGGTTCACGGCGATCTGGTGCAGCACGATGGCCGCATCCACCCGCCAAGTAAGTTCGGCGGCCTCCACCTCCTCACGGCGCCCGGCGCGCCCTGATCTGCCCTCCGGGCGCAGTCAGGCCGACTGGAGCGGCATAGTTGCTCACGGAACAGCTAGTGCCCCGTTTGGGGGATTCGTTGGACAACTGCTGGTATATTGAAATATAACAATATGTAGTTACCATCGTGATAGTGGCGAAGGGCATCCACCCCAACAAGGAGATCCGCAAGGCGATCCGGCAACTCGAACAGGCGGGATGGACTGTCGAGCTGGCGAGGGGCCGTTCGGCGCACCGATGGGGCACAGCCTTCTGCCCGGCTAGGACCCCTTCATGCTCGGTGGTGATTTGGGGTTCGCCCCGCGTACCCGAGGACCTGGCGAGTAGGCTCCGGCGGAGCCGGGTGGCGTGCGAGTGCCGGCCGGCGGATGGTGACAGGAGGGCCTGATGACGTCTCTCAACATCCATTTCTTCGACTTGGAGACCGACCCTGGGGTGGATCTGATGGACGACGCCACGCTCGATGCTCTCTACGAGGCTGGGTGCGACGACGCCCTGGTCGGGCACCACAGGCTTGCTTTCGCTCGCCGCGCCGACACGCTGTCAGAGGCACTCAAGTCGGCCAAGGCCGATGCCGAGTCGGTTCCCGGGGTGCGTGTTCTGTCCGTCAAGATTGCGGCTGGTGACATCGAGGCAGCGCCGGCGACCAACTCGGCGGGCTCGGCTGTGCCGACAGTGGACCGTGGAGGCACTCGTGTAGCAGGCGCCCGTTGAAGGGGCTCCAAGAACGGCGTTTCCCGCACCGCCGCCATGAGAACCCCCGCGTCGACCAGGTGCGGAGCGCTAGTCCGACGGCTGGTTGATGAGGTGGGTGGCTGCGTTGTCGAAGTGGTCGAACATCGCGGCCCGGATCTCGTCGGGCAGCGGGTGGCCGGTGCCGTCGGCGATAGTGGCCGCGTCGAGCGAGGCCGTCATGTGCTCCATCCAGGCGTCGCGCTCGGCCCAGCCGATGGCGAAGGGCATGTGCCGCATCCGCAGGCGGGGGTGGCCTCGCTCCTCGCTGTAGTGCGGAGGCCCGCCCCAGTACTGGGCCAGGAAGCCAGCTAGCCGCTTGCGGGACGGCCCCATGTTCCTCGGGTACATGGGCCGCAGAAGCGGATCGTCTTCGACCGCGTCGTAGAACCGGTCGACCAGCTCATCAAAGAATCGCTGGCCGCCCACCATCTCGAACACCGTCGGCGGCGCCTGCATCGCCTCTCGCATTGATCCCTTCAGGTTCACGCCATCCGACCAACCCTCGCCCCCGCTGGCGTCTGCAGCCTCGAGTTGTGCGCCTTCGCCTGGCTCGCTCACGCCTCGCAGCGTACGGCCACTCACAGGGCAGGCCCGACCTGTCATCGTCCGCATCTGCGGGGGCCTTCTCGGTACGGCCAGTCGCCGCGCCGGGCTGACCTGTCGATGAGTGCCGGTACCGTCGATTGCTGTGAGCGTCGCAGGAGCCGCCGTCGAGGCACTCGACGCGGTCGTATCTTCCATGCTGGGCGGCGGCGAGCGGCGCCCCGGGCAGCGACGGATGTGCGAGGCCGTCGCGGCCGCCCTCGATGAGGACCGGCATCTGGTGGTGGCGGCCGGCACCGGCACCGGCAAGTCGATGGCCTACCTCGCCCCGATTGCGGCGAGCGGTCAGAAGGCGGTCGTGGCCACCGCCACCAAGGCGCTCCAAGACCAGCTCGTCAACAAGGACCTGCCCCAGCTGGCGCAAGCCCTGGGCAAGCCGCTGCGGTACGCCGTGCTCAAGGGCCGGTCGAACTACATCTGTCTCAAGAAGCTCGCTGACCTGGGTACGGCCGCTGGCAGCGAACAGGGCGAGCTGATCGCCGCCAGGTCGGCCGAGGAGGCCGGACGAGTCCGTGCAGAGGTCAAGCGGCTGGCCACCTGGGCCGCCGAGACCCCCGACGGGGACCGGGCCGGTCTCGACTTCGAGCCGTCACCCCGGGGTTGGGAGGCGGTCAGCGTCTCCGGACGTGAGTGCCCGGGGGCGAGCAACTGCCCGTCGGGGGCCGAGTGCTTCACGGAACGGGCCAGGGAAGCGGCAGCCGACGTCGACGTGCTGGTCGTCAACACCCACCTGTACTGCCTCCACGTGTTCACCGACGCCGAGATCCTGCCCGCTCACGACGCCGTGGTATTCGACGAGGCCCACACTGTCGAGGACATCGCGGCCAGCGTCGCCGGGGTGTCCATCACCGGCGGAAGGTTCGAGGCCGCGGCCCGGGTAGTGAGGGCCGCAGTGCCGAGTTCGAGGACGGCCGATGACGTGGACGCCGCAGGCAAGTCTCTCCGCTCGGCGCTCCGTCCCTACCGCGACGAGCGGCTATCTCCCGTGCCCGACGAGCTAGTGGACCTCGCCGTCCTCTGCCGGGGGCGCCTCGACGCTGCCAATGCTGAGGTCCGCGAGGCGTCGGGAGACGACACGCGGCGAGCGATGGCGCGGCGCTCCCTCGCAGCCCTAGCCGAGGACCTCGCCCGAGCGTCGGACCCGGAGACCGAGGACGCGGTGTGGGTGGAGGGAGCCGAGCACAACCCCGTCTGGCGGACCGCCCCGATCGATGTGAGCGCGCTGCTCCTGGAGCGTCTCTGGACGCACGCCCCGGCCGTGCTCACCAGCGCGACGATCCCCGCGAACCTCGTAGACACACTCGGCGTCCCCGAAGACGAGTGCGACGCGCTCGACGTGGGAAGCCCGTTCGACTACCGCGGCAGCGGCCTGCTCTACTGCGCCAAGAGCCTCCCCAACCCGAACAAGCCCGGCAGGGACAGGGGCGCCCACCACGAGATCGCCCGGATGGTCACTGCGGCCGGCGGGCGCACTCTGGCCCTGTTCACCAGCTATGACGCCATGAACCGGGCCGCCGAAGCCGTCCGTGAGATGACCGACCTGTGCATCTACACCCAGCTCGACCTCCCCAAGCAGGAGCTCGTCCGCCGTTTCTCCACCGAGGAGGAGAGCTGCCTGTTCGCGACCATGGGCATGTGGCAGGGCGTGGACGTGCCCGGCCGGTCCCTGTCGCTCGTTGTCGTTGACCGCATCCCGTTCCCCCGGCCCGACGAGCCGCTGATCAGCGCCCGCCGCGAGCGGTGCGGATCAGGCGCCTTCCACCAGATCGATGTTCCTAGGGCGGCGACGATGCTGGCTCAGGGAGCCGGAAGGCTCATCCGCTCCGCCGACGACCGGGGTGTCGTCGCGGTGCTCGACTCCCGGCTGGCGACGGCCCGCTATCGCCAAGGCCTGCTCCGAGGCCTGCCGCCGTTCCGCCGAACGATCAACCTCGCCGAGGTCGAGGCGTTCCTTACCGATATCCGCCTCTCTGCAGAGGTCGCCTGACTGGCCCCGTGAAGCGGCCCTGTCACCCGGACCGCGGCGGACGTCGGACGGTCGAGTCAGCCACTAGCGGGTCGATGAGGGCATCTCGCGGAACTTCGACGGGTCGTAGGGGGCGCCGCAGCGGTCGAGCGCGGCCCGCCAGGACGGGCTGTTGCGCAGGCCCCAGCGCAGGAACCTCAGAAGTGTGGCTGCGGCGAGTCGGCCTCCCGGGTGGGCTCTCAGACCAAGGACGCTGGTCAGCTCGGGGGGCATCGTGCTGATCGCACCCTGCATGAGCACGGCATAGCCCAGCCTCTGGCGGGCGGGCAGGGGCGGCTGCCGCAGGAAGTCCACCGCGGACCGCATGCCGGGGCTGGGAGCCAGCGCCGGATGGGTACAGACCCAGGTATGCAGCTCCGCCGCGGTCTGGGGCAGGGGAGCAGCCCCGAGCATGACTCCCACCTGGGACTGCTCGACCACGAACTGGTCGGCCTCGGCCTCGGTCAGCCCCGGGCCGAACTCCCGGTACGACACCAGGAACGACTCGGTCAGCGTGTTGTGCACCCACGCAGCCAGATCGGGCATCGACGCGTCGTAGGCGAGCCCGCGATGCGATGTGCCACCTACGCCCTGGTGGGCGGCCCGGACCCGCTCCACGGCCTCATCGATCTCTGGCATGGCTCCGAACGTGGCCGAAGTGACGTAGTACGCGGTGCGGTTGAGGCGCCCCATGGGGTCGTCGCGGTAGCGGCTGTGGTCGTCGACGCCGGCCACCGTCTCGGGATGCGCGGCCTGGATCAGCAGGGCCCGGATGGCTCCGACAAACACGCTCACGTCCCCTATTGCCTTCCAGCTCACCGAGCCGGGTCCGCACAGTCCGGCGTCGCCGGGGTAGTCGGCGGTGCGCTGCAGCGGCATCTCGCCGTGGGAGAACAGGCCGCTCACCGAGGCGCCCAGACGTGCCCGGTAGCGCTGCAGCGTGGCCATGCCCGAACGCTACTGCCGGCGCCTGAGCCCGCGGGCCCCGGCCAAGGAGGGAGCAGTTTCGTTGAGCGGAGGTTCTCAGCTCCCGGCACCGCTCTGGCTGCCGCGGCGGGCCTTCATGCGTTGACGCATACGGGCGTGGGCCTCGGGCGTGCCGTCGTGGAAGGTGCCGAACATTTTGTCGAGGGGCACGGGCCGGTTGCCGTAGTTGCACTCGAAGTAGCGGTGGTGCAGGTGGTGGAAGTAGTCGGCGCCCTGCACGGTGGATCCCTCGCGCCTGCCGAACTCGTATCGCTCGAACCCCGAGTGAGTCACCGCGGTCGCCACGCCGTTGGACAGCAGGGTGAGGATCACGATGAACGGATGCGCGGGCACGACCCACCACAGCACGAACATGCTGAAGTACATCATGTGCTCGACCGGGTGAAAGGACAGGCCGCTCCACGGTCCGGTGTTCACGTTGCGGTGATGGAGGTAGTGGACGTGGTCGTACACCCAGCGCAGATGAAGCACCCGGTGGATGCAGTAGAAGTGGGTGACCGACCACAGAGACGTGAACACCGCGAGAACCGACACGTACACCCATGCGGAGTCCCATTCGACCTGCGGGATCCAGCCGTTGGCGTAGAACCACAGGGTGATCGACTCGTACGCCGTCCACACCGCACAGCCGCTGACCAGGCACCAGAACATGTTGTCGCGGGTCTGGTTGTTCCACAGGAACTCGCGATTGGTGGTGCTCAGCCACTGGCGGTTGTACTTGTAGCGCTGCTGCTGGGCCCGCCGGGCGTACAGCACCATGTGCAGCGTTCCCGCGACCAGCGTGAACATCACCACGTTGCGGACATAGATCTCCAGAACCCATCTCGGGCTCAGTGTCGCCATGCGCTCCATCGACGGGGTGAAGAAGTTCCACACCAGCGCGGCCATCGCTATCCAGACCACCCCTTGGGGGAATACCACCTTGGAGACCAAGTGCCGAAGGGTTGCCACCGGACGCGGCGGCCAGTCCAGTATTGGCGACACCGTGATGGGCACGTCCGGCTCGTAGCCGTTGCTCACCGGGCTATCTGCCCTGCCGATGGTCGAGGACATGTCCGCCATGGGCGTGCGACCTCCCGCAACCGAGCGAGCCAGCCTGGCCCGACCCGACTGGCGTGAATCGTACACGCTCCGTCAACGGGCGTCGGCGGACTCCCTAGGCTCAGCGATCACGGTCGGAGTTGCCGCCGCACACGGGTCACGGCCCGAACCGGGCTGACCGACCGGGTTGGCTGCCCCCTATGCTCACCGCCATGAAATATGCCTCCCCGAATACGGTGGCCGAGGCCGTGGAGCTGCTGGCCTCGGACGCCGAAGCCCGCGTGTTCGCGGGTGCCACCGACCTGATCCCCCAGATCCGGGCCGGGCGACCCGAGCCGAGCGCGATCATCGACCTCAAGCGGATCGAGCGGCTGTGCGCTATCAGCATCAACGGGTCGTCGTTCACGGTCGGCGCGGCCACGCCGACCTCAGACATCTGCGGCCACGCCGGGCTGGCGGCCGCGTTCCCCGGCCTGGTGGAAGCCAGCGGTCTGATCGGCTCCGACCAGATCCAGAGCCGGTCGAGCTGGGGCGGCAACCTGGCCAACGCCTCGCCCGCGGCCGACACCCCGCCCAGCCTCATCGTCAACGAGGCCCGGGCGGTGATCGCCGGACCGGGCGGGGAGCGCACCGTGCCGGTCGCCGAAGTCGCCACCGGCCCCGGTGCCACTTCGCTCGGCGATGGCGAGCTCATCGTGGAGTTCGAACTGGACGAGCCGCCGGCCCGTACCGCCGACGCCTACCTGCGGCTGATCCCCCGCACCGAGATGGACATCGCCGTGGTGGGTGCCGCGGCCCGGGTCACCCTCAACGAGGACGGCACCGTCGCGGCCGCGGCCATCGCGCTCGGCGCGGTGGCCCCCACGGTGGTGCGGGTGCCCGATGCCGAGGCCGCCCTCGTCGGCAGCGAGGCCTCGGGTGAGGCGCTCGCCGCGGTGGAGGCCGCGGCCGCCGCGGCCACCAATCCCATAGACGACAAGCGGGGCACAGTCGCCTATCGCCGCCAGGTGGCGGGCGTGCTGGCCCGCCGAGCGGTGTCCATCGCCGCCGAACGAGCCCGCCAGCAAGGAGCCCAGTCATGAGCCGCGTCCATGTCACCTGCACCATCAACGGCGATCCGGCCGAGTTCCTCTGCGACGGGGGCCAGTCGCTGCTCGACGCCCTGCGCGACGAGGTCGGCCTGACCGGGGCCAAGGAGGGCTGCGGCACCGGCGACTGCGGTGCCTGCTCGATAGTGATGGACGGCCGGCTGCTGTGCTCGTGCCTGGTCCTCGCCCCCGAGGCCGACGGACGCAACATCTCCACCGTGGAGGGGATGGCCACCGGCGACGACCTGCACCCCCTGCAGCAGTGCTTCCTGGAGGGCGCCGCCCTGCAGTGCGGAGTGTGCACCCCCGGGTTCCTGGTGGCAGCCAAGGCGCTGCTGGACCGCAACCCCGACCCCACCGAGACCGAGGTGCGCTACGGCCTGGCCGGCAACCTCTGCCGCTGCACCGGATACGACAAGATCGTTCGCTCGGTGCTCGACGCAGCCACCAAGATCAACCAGGGCAGCTGACCCTGCGGAGCAACGAGATCCACGCGATCAACGAGATCCACGCGAGCAACGAGATCAACAAGAGCTAGGAGCCCCAAGTGACCGTCACAGAGTCCAAGCCCCGCTACAAGTACATCGGCACCCGGCCCGTCCGCCACGACGGGCTCGAGAAGGTGACCGGCCGGGCCCGCTTCGCCGCTGACTTGAACCTGCCCGGACAGCTCATTGGTGCCGTGGCCCGCTCGCCCCACGCCCACGCCCGGATCGTCTCCATCGACGTCTCCGAGGCGCTGGCCATGCCCGGCGTGAAGGCGGTGGTCACCCGTGACGACTTCCCTGCCACCGAGCCCGGCGACCGCAACTACGACATGCTCGTCAACATCATGGCCCGCGACAAGGTCTTCTACGAGGGCCACGCGGTGGCCGCGGTGGCCGCCACCACCCGCGACCAGGCTCGAGCGGCCGCGGCTGCGATGAAGGTCGAGTACGAGGTGCTGCCCGCGGTGCTCACCATCGACGAGGCCCTCGCCCCCGACGCCCCGGTGCTGCACGACCACATGATGACGTCGGGCGCCAACCCGCCGGCCGAAGAGGCTTCCAACGTCAGCGACATCACCCGGTTCTCCGGCGGCGACATCGAGGCCGGCTTCGCCGAGGCCGACCTGGTGATCGAGCGGGAGTACACCACCAAACCCGTGCATCAGGGCTACATCGAGCCCCACGCCTGCGTGGCCGACACCGGCCAGGACGGCCGCACGTCGATCTGGTGCTCGTCGCAGGGTCACTTCAACGTGCGCTCGTCCACCGCGGCCATGCTGGGCTGGGAGAACACCCGCATCAAGGTGATCCCCGCGGAGATCGGCGGAGGCTTCGGCGGCAAGACCACCATCTACCTCGAGCCGCTGGCCGTGGCGCTGTCGGCCAAGGCGGGGCGCCCGGTGAAGATGGTGATGACCCGCGACGAGGTGTTCCGGGCCACCGGCCCCGCGCCCGGCACCAAGATCAGGATCAAGCTGGGCGCCGACCGCGACGGCAGCCTGGTGGCCGGAGATGCCTACCTGGTCTACTCGGGCGGCGCCTACGCCGGCCCGGGCGGGCTGCTCGGAGCGATGACGGTGTTCGAGTCCTACAAGATCCCCAACTTCAACGTCGAGTCGCTCAACGTGGTGGTCAACACCGCCCGCTCGGCCGCTTACCGGGCGCCGGCCGCGCCCCTCACCGCCTATGCGGTGGAGACGGTCCTCGACGAGATCGCCACCGAGCTCGGCGTCGACCCGATCGACCTGCGGCTGCGCAACGCGGTCACCGAGGGCGACCCGTCCACGATGGGCTTCCCTATGGCCCGCATCGGCTTCGTGGAGTGCCTCGAGGCGGTGCGCGACCACCCGAACTACTCCGCGCCGCTGGGTCCGAACCAGGGCCGGGGCGTGGCCGCGGGCTACTGGTTCAACATCGGCGAGTCCTCCAGTGCCACTGTCAACCTCAACGAGGACGGCACGGCCACCGTGGTCACCGGCAGTCCCGACATCGGCGGCAGCAGGGCCTCGATGGCGCTGATGGCCGCGGAGGAACTGGGCATCGACCCCTACGACATACGCCCCGTGGTGGGCGACACCGAGTCGGTCGGCTTCACCGACATCACCGAGGGCAGCCGGGCCACTTTCGCCACCGGCATGGCCGTGGTGGAGGCCTGCCGCACGATGGTGGTCGAGCTGCGGGGCCGGGCGGCCAAGATGATGGGCGTCGACGTCGACGACGTCGACTGGGTCGACGGCCGGGCCGTCTACACCGGCAGCGACGGCGACAAGGATCCGCTGCCGCTGGCTGCGATCACTGCGAGGGCCAAGCGGACAGGGGGTCCGCTCACCGCCACCGGGTCGTTGGAGGCCCACGGCGCCGGCCCCGGCTTCGCGGTGCACGTCTGCGATGTGGAGGTCGACTCCGAGACCGGCGTGGTGCGGGTGGTGCGCTACACCGCCTCCCAGGACGCGGGCACCGCCATCCATCCCAGCTATGTCGAGGGCCAGATCCAGGGCGGCGTCGCCCAGGGCGTGGGCTGGGCCCTCAACGAGGAGTACATCTACGACTCCGACGGCGTGATGGAGAACCCCAGCTTCCTCGACTACAGGGTGCCGGTGGCGTCGGACCTGCCCATGATCGACGCCATCATCGTGGAGGTACCCAACCCGGCCCACCCCTACGGCGTGCGCGGCGTGGGCGAGACCGGCATCGTGCCCCCCATCGGTGCGGTGGCCAACGCCATCCACAACGCCACTGGCTGCCGTCTCCGCGACCTGCCGATGTCGCCCATCAGGGTGCTGGAGGCCATCACGGCCAACGGCGGCTCCAGCGGAAGTTCCGACGGCGACGGCTAGAGCATCTCGGGGGCAGGGGCCGTGGCGGCGAGGGTCCACCTCAGTTCCAACCTGCGAGGACTCACCGGGGGAGTGGCTGAGCTGGACGCGGCCGGCGCCACCGTGGGTGCTCTCATCGACGACCTGGACAGTCGCTATCCCGGCCTCGGCGAACAGCTCCGCTCGGGTGTGTCGGTTGTGATCGCCGGGCTGCTCGTCGCCTACCCCGAGTACGAGCCGGTGCCCGACGGGGCCGAGGTCTACTTCATCCCCCAGACCAGCGGCGGCTGATCCTTCCCAGAGCTCGGGATCAGACCGGCTCGGCTACCTCGGCCAGGGTCGCCAGGAAGCGGTCGTTCTGGGCGGGGGTGCCGATGGTCACCCGGACGCCCACTCCCGAGAACGGGCGGACAACCACTCCCCGCTGCTCCAGCGCGATGCACACCTCGTCGGTGCGGTCGCCCAAGTGCATCCACACGAAGTTGGCCTGGCAGTCCGGGATCTCCCAGCCGTCGGCGACCAGGGCTGTCGCGACCCGGCCCCGCTCGGCTCGGATGGAGTCGATGTTGGCCTGCGCCTCCTCGTGGGCGTCAGCGCCCAGCGCGGCCAGGGCCGCGGCTTGGGCCAGCCCGTTGACGTTGAACGGGATCAGGCACTTGTCGATGGCCGACACGATCTCGGGATGGGCCATCACGTAGCCCACCCTCAGGCTGGCCAATCCGTAGGCCTTGGAGAACGTCCGGGCTACGGCCACGTTGGTGAAGCGGGGCAGCAGCTCGACCACCGGGTCGCCCAGGGCTGGGTCGGCAAACTCCCGGTAGGCCTCGTCCACCAGCACCACCACATCGTCGGGGACGCTCACCAGCAGCCCGGCGATGGCCGCGGTCGACACGGCTGTCCCCGTGGGGTTGTTGGGGGTGGCCAGAAGCACGAGCTTGGTGCGGTCGGTCACCGCCGCCGCCACCGCGTCGAGGTCGAAGGCGTGGCCGGCGGTCAGCGGCACCTTCACCAGCGTCCCGCCCATCGTCTGCACTGAGATGGGGTAGGCCTCGAAGGAGATCCAGGGCGTCACCGCCTCATCGCCGGGATCGACGTAGGCGGTAGCCAACTGGTACAGCAGCGCTACCGAGCCCGCCCCCACGGTCACCTGCTCCACAGCCAGGCCCAGACGGTCGGCCAGCGCCTCGCGTACCGCGGTGGCCCGGTGGTCGCAGTACAGGTTGCCGCCGCGGCAGGCCGCGGCCACCGCCTCGACCACCGCCGCGGGGGGAGGGTATGGGTTCTCGTTGGAGGCCAGCTTGATGGCCTCGGTGATGTTGTGCTCCCGCTCGGCCTGCTCGGCGGCCTTGCCGGGCTTGTACGCGGGTAGGGCGTCCACCGCGGAACGCACCCGCCCGCCCGGCGCTGGAGTGAGGGATTCGGGGGAGAGCACGCCGCCAGTCTGCCCTCCTACACGGTCAACGCGAGGATCTTCGGTTGGCAGCATCATGCGGGTTGCAAATGAATAATAAGCTATTATATTATATTCCCACGGTCTGAATTGGTCAATGGCGGGAGGTTGCCCGTGAGCAAGTGCAGCGTGACAAGGCGGATCGTGAGGGTGTGGCCCGTCAGCGTCTGGTACCAGCGGCGCCGCGAGCGACAGGAAGCAGAGTTCTCCCGGACGTACAAGGAGGCCTACGAGAGAGTGCCCCTGAACGCTCCCGACGCCTGGGGCGACATGGAGTCGTTCTACGAGTCCAGGCGTCCGCGTTGAAGCGGTTGCCTCGTAACGGGGAGGTCTGGTGGTGCGAGACGCCTCAGTTGTCGCCCCGGCCGGTAGTTGTGCTGTCGCGTGACGACGCGATCGACGGGAGGAAGCAGGTCATGGTGGCCCCGTGCTCGACCCGCGTGCGCGGCCTCACAACAGAGGTCCTGCTGGAGCCGGAGGAAGATCCCGTGCGCGAGGTCTGCTGCGTGCAACTTGATGGCGTTCTCAGCGTGTCTGTTGTCGAGTTGACCGACCGGCTGGGCACTCTGAGCCCCGAGCGCAACCGGAGCGTGTGCATGGCCTTGGAGGCTGCGGTCAACTGCAACTGATCGGCGCTCCACCGAAGCGCGGAGGGCGTAGCCTGTGGGGGTGGGCACCGGGTCGTCCATGAAGGTCCGGACCGATATCCGGGTGGCGGGCATGACCTGCGGCGCCTGCGCAGCCCGCGTTGAGACGGCGCTGGGTGCCGCCGACGGTGTGCTCGACGCCCGCGTGAACTTCGCTTCGAGCAGGGCCACGGTCCTGCATGACGGCACCATCGACGACGTCAACCTCCGCCGCGTGGTGGAACGTGCCGGGTACTCGGCGCCGGTCGACGCCACCGACGACGGAGAGGCTGAGCGGCGCCGCATCGGCGGCTTGCGCCGCCGTCTGGTCGTCGCGGTCGTGGCCGGACTGCCTGTGGTGGCCGTGTCGATGCTGCCGCCGTTGCGCTTCGACGGTTGGCGCTGGGCCGCGCTGGTGGCTTCCGCGGTGGTGATATTCGGCTCGGGGTGGGGCTTTCACCGGGCTGCGGTGCGCAACCTTCGCCACCGTGCCGCCACCATGGACACCCTGGTGTCTCTGGGCACCACCGCTGCGTGGGTCTGGTCGGCGGTGGTGCTTCTGGCCGATGTCGACGACAGCCACGTCTACTTCGAGACCGGCACGGTGATCGTTGCTCTCGTGTTGCTGGGCAAGTGGCTGGAGGCTCGGGCCACCCGGCGCTCGGGCGAGGCCGTGCGGGCGTTGGCCCGGTTGGGCGCCTCCACCGCTCGCCTGGCCGACGGCACCGAGATCCCCGCGGACGAGTTGGCCGTGGGAATGCGGTTCATAGTGCGGCCCGGCGAGCGGATCGCCACCGACGGCGCGGTTGTGAGCGGAGCATCCGCAGTGGACATGTCGATGGTGACCGGCGAGCCGGTTCCGGTGGAGGTGGCGGCGGGCGACGAGGTGATCGGGGCCACCGTCAACGCCGACGGCACCCTCGAGGTGGAGGCCGTCCGCGTGGGCGCCGACACCGCCCTGGCCCAGATCGTTCGCCTGGTGGACGAGGCCCAGGGCGGCCGGGCCGCGGTGCAGCGCCTCGCCGACCGGGTGGCATCGGTGTTCGTGCCCGCGGTCGTCGTCCTCGCTGCCGTGACGCTCGTCGGTTGGTTCGTTGCCGGCTCCGCCCTGTCCGACGCCTTCACCGCGGCGGTGGCGGTGCTGATCATCTCGTGCCCCTGCGCCCTCGGGCTGGCCACCCCCCTGGCCGTGATGGTGGGCACCGGCCGGGGTGCCCAGCTCGGGGTGATCATCAAGGGGGCCGAGGTGCTCGAGGACACCCGTCGGGTGGACGCGGTGGTGCTCGACAAGACCGGCACCGTCACCGAGGGCCACCTCGAAGTGGTGGACGCGGTGGCTCCGGTACCGGCCGAGGACGATGGTGGGCAGTCCAGCGGCAACGTCCCGCCCGGTGCGGCAGCCATTCGGTCAGGCAGTGCCGATGTCACGGCTCTGGGCCTGCTGGCGGGGGCCTTGGAGTCCCGCTCGGAGCATCCTGTGGGTGCGGCTATCGCCCGCCGCTGGCCGTCGGCCCGCGCGGTCACCGACTTCGCCAACCGTCCCGGCGTCGGGGTGGTCGGACGGGTGGACGGCGCCGAGGTGCGGGTCGGGCGGCGCGGCCTGTTCGACGAGGTGCCCGAAGCCGTGGAAGCCGCCGCGGCCGAGGCGGAGGCCCGAGGGCACACGGCTGTGCTGGTGGGCCGGGGCACCGCCGCGGAGGCCATGATCGCGCTGGCCGACACGGTCAAGCCCACTTCCCGGCAGGCGGTCCAGCAGATGAGGGCCATGGGTCTGGAGATCTCGCTGATCACCGGCGACAACCGCCGCACGGCTCGCTCCGTCGGCGACGCCATCGGGGTGTACGACGTGACCGCCGAGGTGCTTCCCGGCGACAAGGCCGCCGCAGTGGCCCGCCTGCAGGAGAACGGCAAGCGGGTGGCCATGGTGGGTGACGGCATCAACGACGCACCGGCGCTGGCCCAGGCCGACCTCGGCATAGCGGTGGGCACCGGCGCCGACGTGGCCGTCGAGGCCTCCGATCTCACCATTGTCGGCGGCGACCTGCGAGCGGTGCCCGACGCCATCGCACTGTCGCGCCGCACCCTGGCCACCATCAAGGCCAACCTGTTCTGGGCCTTCGCCTACAACGTGGCCGCCATCCCGCTGGCCGCCACCGGAGTGCTCAACCCCATGGCCGCCGCGGCCGCGATGGGACTGTCATCGCTGTTCGTGGTGACCAACAGCCTGCGCCTGCGCCGCTTCCGCTCGCTCCGGACCAGGCATCCCCACATCTGACCAGCCCCGGGCGGCCAGGCTGGCGGACGCCGATGACGGGCGTCCGGACGCGAGGCCGCGCTGCGCCCGCCCGTCGATGTGCCGGACGCATCCGGGCGCCGCGGTCGCGCTGTTCATGGCGAGGGACGGCCCGGGAGCGGTCTCGGCTAGGCCATGGTGCGGTAGAGTCAGATAGTACGGTAGAGTCAGATAGTTGTGCTGCAATGGCTGAACGGCCGTCGAATTGAGATCCGCGCCCGGCCGCACCCGTGGCGGGGCGCGGATCAGATGACGTCCGGTCGGCGTGTCAGGTGCATGCTCCTGCCGGCCGCGGTCGCCGGGTTGATCGCCGCGTCGTGCGGCGACGACATCGAGACCGGGACCGTAGACGTCGCCCGTCTCTCCGCAGTCGCGGAGGACGCGCAGCCGGTGACTCAGATCGACGACGAGGCCCACCATTCCCACGACGATTTGGGGGAAGCTCAAAACACCGACATGGCGATGATCAATGCCTCCGACGATGAGGTCCCTGATATCGACATGATCGATGTGAGCACCGGTGCCACCGTCAATCTTCAGTCACTCGCCGACGGCTCCGAGCCGCTGCTGTTCTGGTTCTGGTCGCCGCATTGACCGAAGTGCCGGAGCGAGGCTCCGCTCATCGAGCAGTTCGCTCGTGACAGGCTCGAACGTCTAAGGGTTGTGGGGATCGGCACGCAGGACGACTTGGACCTCGCCAGAGACTTTGTGGACCAGACCGGCGTCACCTTCACGATGCTCTGGAGCGAGTCGCCCGAGTCGTGGCGCCAGTTCGCCATCCAGCGCAACTCGGACTTCTGGTTGATCGACAAGGACGGAAACCGGATCGACAACAGTGCGACCCTCTATGACGAGAGCCACATTGACGCCCATCTGGCCGCGCAGAGCCGCGGGTGACCGTCACTGGTCGGCCGCGGGCGCGAACCAGTCGGTGACGGCTCGCATGCATCCCCAATCGTCCAGGACGCAGCTCGGGTCGGCCTTGAGCACACGGAAGCGGTCAGAGCCGTTGTGGTCCTCGGGCGTGAACCGGATGAGAGATCCCTGAGCGGTCTCGTAGTCCGTCATGTTCAAAGCGGCCAGCACCGATTCCCGTGTGAGCGGTCCGTCGACCCGTGTCATCGCTCCGAAGAGAATGTCCAAGTATTCGCAGGTGGCCGTCATCAGTCCCCACGCGTCAGTATGGACTCGGCCAGAGAACAGTGGCGCGTCGGCGGACGTGTTGCGCAGGCTGACGCAGCCGCGGTCCAGCTCCGTCAACGGGTCGCCCGCTGCCCTTCTGGAACTGACCTGGACCAGGTTCTGAGCCTGCCGTGCGGGGGCGTTGGTCAGCGTGAGCACGGCAGGCTGGGAGTCGTTGGTGATCCAGCGGGGCGTCCAGTCGGTGAGTTCGGCGGCCCGCATCAGGCGGCGGACATCGGTCGCGTCCGCTGACACGACGACCGCGGTCACGCCGGAACTTTGCAGCTCGGAGGCCGTGTCGATGAAGAACTGCTCCAATCTTCGCAGAACGGTCACCTGCTCCGGGCGCAAGTCGCCGAAGTCGCTGACCGCCTCCTCGAGCTCGGCTTCGCTGATGCCGGTCTCCATGAGATGCACCCGGCCCTCGGCAACTGTCACGCCGATCGTTCCGAACTCTGACGGAACTGCCACCACCGCGGCCACATCGAGTCCCAGCCGCTGACTGACCGTCGCGGCGGCCTCCGCCTCTGACTGGGCACTTGCGCCGTCGGACACCAGGAGGCCGACTCGGTCGCCGGCTGTGAGGAAGCCTGTCGCCTCGGCTATCTCGATGCTGGCCGACATCAGGTACTCCACCGAGCCGTGGTCCAAGAACAGCCTGCCTTCGGCCACCATCACCGACGACTGGGGAACGGATGTCAAGATTGCCAGCGTGGGGATCTGGGCAGCTGTAGTCGCGCAGCGCAGCGTGGCATTGTTGAGAAAGAGAGTGGCTAGGAGCAGAGGATCGTGCTCGGGCAGACTCATGCAGATCTGCTGGAGCGACGCGTCGGGATTCAACAGGTCCCAGGTGAGTTTCACGAGCTCGAAGCAGTTCTCGCCTATGCCGCCCTGCCGATTGACCTCGTTGATGTAGGCATCCACGATCAAGGACGGCTCGTCCAGTATCAGGGTTTCCAATCCGGAGGCGTCCAGCCGGTCGCGATCCGGGCCGGCCCAGGCGACTTTCACCGTGTCTGCTCCGGGAGCGCTTGCCGGCTCCGGGCACGCCGGCCCGCTCCGCAGTCGTCCCCCGGATGCCTCAATCCCGTCTCGGGGTCTTGTGGACACGGCGTCGAGGATCCTCGAAGTCGGCTCCGCAGCGGCATCGTTTGGTTGCGGTTGCGTCCCGTTGGCGCACGCCGTCGCGATGACGCACAGCAGCAGCGTGCCCGTCGCGACCGCGCTGCGGGCGGTATTCCCGAAGCGAGGGACGCGCGGAGGGCAGTGGCTGCGGCACCGTGCAATTCTCGTCAGTGTTGTCTCTCGGGCCATCAAACATAGACCAATCAGTCGTGGCGACTCTGTCGCATCAACGGGCCGAGACCAGGTACCTGGTTCGAGCCGGTCGTGCATGCTACTGTAATTTCGTCCTGCGCTGTCGCCCACCGCGTGGACGCTGTGTCCGGTCGGCCGAGCGGCGTCTATGTGATCTGTTATAGGCTCTAACAGTCCGGGGCGGTGGCACGCCGGGCATCGGAACTTGTGGCCGACGGAGGAACGCACACATGACCCGCATGACTCCCAGCGAGGCGTTCGTGGAGACGATGGTCGCCCACGGCGTCGACACCATCTTCGGCATCATGGGAAGCGCGTTCATGGACGCCATGGACATCTTCGAGCCGGCCGGCATCGAACTCGTGCCGGTGGTGCACGAGCAGGGCGCGGCCCACATGGCCGACGGGTTCTCCAGGGTGTCGGGCCGCCACGGAGTGGTCATCGGCCAGAACGGCCCGGGCATATCCAACTGCGTGACCGCCGTCGCCGCGGCCTACTGGGCCCACAGCCCGGTGGTGGTCGTCACGCCCGAGGCCGGGACCATGGGCATTGGCCTGGGCGGCTTCCAGGAGGCCAACCAGCTGCCGATGTTCCAGGAGTTCACCAAGTACCAGGGTCACGTCAACAACGAGCACCGCATGGCCGAGCTCACCGCCCGCTGCTTCGACCGGGCCCTGTCCGAGATGGGACCCACCCAGCTCAACATCCCCCGCGACCGCTTCTACGGCGACATCGACGTGGACATCCCAGCGCCCCAGCGCCTCGACCGCGGCCCCGGCGGCGACCGGACCCTCGACGAGGCTGCCGAGCTGCTGGCCAGTGCGGCCTGCCCGGTGATGATCTCCGGAGGGGGAGTCGTGATGGGTGACGCTATGGCCGAGACGGTGGCCCTGGCCGAGCGCCTCGGCTGCCCGGTGGTGAACAGCTACCTGCACAACGACTCGTTCCCGGCCTCGCATCCGCTGTGGTGCGGCCCGCTCGGCTACCAGGGCTCCAAGGCAGCCATGCGCCTGATATCGCGAGCCGACGTGGTGCTGGCCCTCGGCAGCCGCCTCGGCCCCTTCGGCACGCTGCCCCAGCACGGCCTCGACTACTGGCCGACCGATGCCAAGGTCATCCAAGTGGACGCCGACTCAAAGATGCTGGGCCTCGTCAAGCGCATCGACGTGGGAATCTGCGGCGACGCGGGAGCGGCCGCGGCCGCACTGACGGCCCGCCTGGCCGGGCGGGAGCTGGCCTGCGACGCAACCCGGGTCTCCAGGGCTGCCGACATCGCGGCCGACAAGGCCGACTGGGAGGCCGAGCTCGATGACTGGACCGAGGAGACCGACGACTTCAGCGTGGACATGATCAAGCAGGCCGCGGCCGAGGCCGTCGACTGGATGCACCCCCGCCAGGTCCTGCGCGAGCTCGAGAAGGCGATGCCGCCCCGCGTGATGGTGTCCACCGACATAGGCAACATCAACTCGGTGGCCAACAGCTACCTGCGCTTCGAGGAGCCCCGGTCGTTCCTCGCCGCCATGAGTTGGGGCAACTGCGGTTACGCGCTGCCCACCATCATCGGGGCCAAGAAGGCCGCACCCGACCGCCCCGCGGTGGCCTACGCCGGCGACGGGGCCTGGTCCATGAGCATGGTGGAGACCATGACCGCGGTGCGCCACCACATCCCGGTCACCGCGGTGGTGTTCCACAACCGCCAGTGGGGCGCCGAGAAGAAGAACCAGGTCGACTTCTACAACCAGCGCTTCGTGGCCGGCGAGCTAGAGGGCGGCGAGGACTGGTCGGAGGTGGCCCGGGCCATGGGCGCCGACGGGGTGCGGGTCAACCAGCTGGAGGACGTCGGCCCGGCGCTGACCGCGGCCATCGACGCCCAGATGAACGGCAGGCGCACCACCGTCATCGAGGCCATGTGCACCAAGGAGCTCGGCGACCCGTTCCGCAAGGACGCCCTGAGCCGCCCGATCCGCCACCTGGACAAGTACCAGGACTACGCCTGACCGCCGGGCGCCGACGGATTCGAACTTCCTGCTGTTGCCCACACCAGATGTGGTCAGATTCCGGAAGTTCAGTCGATGCCCTTCAGCCGGTGGCAATCGCACCGGGCGAGTCCCCCCAGCAGATGATCCTGCCGCCGGTTCGCAGTCCGCAGGCGTGGGAGCCGCCTGATGCGACCGCCTGGAACGTCCCGGTGGGAATGTGGCCTATGCCGAAGAGTTCTCCGGCCCAGCAGTTGATGGTTCCGTCGATGCGCACTCCGCAGGTGAAGCCTGACCCTGCCGAAACCGTCGTCAAGTCCTTGATGCCCAGTCTGGCTGTTAGGCCTGCTTCGCTGCCCCAGCACACGACGGCGTCGTCGGTCCGCAGCCCGCACGAGTGGTAGGCGCCGGCGCTGATCGCCGTGAACTTCCCGCCTGGCGCTCTCGCCTGACCGAACTCTGACTGGGCCTCCCCGGTGCCGGGATTGTTGTACCCCCAACAGAGCACCGCGTCATCGCTTCGTATCGCGCAGGAATGCCGCCATCCGGTTGCGATCGCCTTGAACGTCCCGTTCCGGTTGCTCAGGTGGCCAAGGCGGATCCGGTCCCAGACTGAGAGCCTCGATGGCGCATGCGCGCCGTGGGGCACATCGGTCTGCCCGTACTCGTTGTCGCCCCAGCAGATGGCGGTGCCATCGACTCGCAATGCGCAAGAATGGTCGCCGCCGGCCGCGACCGCCTTGAAAGTTCCGGCGGGCGGATCGGTTCGTCTCGAAGGGCCGCCCTGCCTGTCACTCTCTCGTCCCCAGCACACTAGGGACTCCTCGTATTCCTCGGTCAGCAGGCTGCAGGTATGGTTCGATCCGGACGCGACCGCGGCGAACTGCCCGTGGGAGGGTCCCCTCGCATACTGGCTTGCATACTGGTAGGTCTCGCTGGTGCCGTAATGCCCCCAGCAGTCGATGGTCTCATCGGCTTGAAGGCCGCATGTGTGGAGGCTCCCAGCGGAGACTGCTATGTAGACCCTGCCTGGCTTCTCGGCCGCGTTGAACTCGTCCGGCCAGTCCTTCCAGCAGTCGATAGTGCCGTCGAACCGCAGTCCACATGAATAGCCGTTGCCGCCGTCGACAGCCTTGAAGCGTCCGTCGGGTGTGTTGAGAGATCCGTTGCCCCAGCAGGCGACGGTGTCGTCGGTTCGCGTCGCGCAGAAATGGGCGCGCCCGGCAGAGATGTTCTTGTAAGCACCGTCAGGTGGTGCGATCTCGCCCGGCTCGTAATCGCCCCAGCACGCGATGCTCCCATCAGTTCGGATGCCACACAGCTCTACCTCGGCGGCGGCTAGGTGTGTGAACGATCCGTCGGGCGCGTCGAGCTGGCCGTAGTCGTTGTTGCCCCAGCAATGGATAGTGCCGGTAGCGCGTATGCCGCATGTGTGCCCGAAGCCGGCGGCCAGCGCGCTGAAGGTACCTTCTTGCCCGTTCGTTTGCCCGTGGTGGTAGTTGCCCCAGCAGACGACCGTGTCGTCAGGCCGGAGTCCGCATAGGTGGCCGGAACTTATTGCGAGCGACTTGAACGACCCCCACGGCGCATGGAGCGACCCATAGGGGTTCTGGCCCCAGCAGGTGGCAGTGTCGTCGGTTCGGATTCCGCAGGCGAAGGTCGGTCCGGAGACATAGATCGCCTTGTAGCTTCCGTCCGGTGGGTCGGCCTGCCCGGAGCTGTTGTCGCCCCAGCAGGTGGCCGAGTCGTCGGTGCGTATGGCGCACGAGAGGTTCTCGCCCGTTGCGATCGCCTTGAATCTGGCCGCTGACTCGGCTTGGACCGCCGTTGATGCAAACGAGTCGGCGGTCGCAGCAGTTGAGGCCCCCAATGCTGCCGCGACCGTCGCGGCTGCAGCGATCGTGGCCACCCAAGTCCTGTGGCGCCCGGAGGCGCTAGAGATCGACCGCATCCAAGAACTCCAGTGTCTTGAGGCCGTTCACCTGCAGGAGCCCCTCGGCGCTGCCGTCGCGGTAGCGGTTGTAGGGGTGGCTGAGAGTCCAGAGGTTGTCGCCGATGACGATGCTGCGCACGATCTGTCTGCGGGGCAACTCGGAAGCGTCGGGCGGCAGGCAGGCCCACAGCTCCTCGCGGGCGGTGTAGTCGATCCGCTGGCGCAGCGACTCCTCCTCGGCTGCGGTGAACTCTCCGACTTCGCACCGGAAGCCGGCGATAGCCGTCTCGCCCGGCTCGCAGGCCACGATGATCGCCGATCTGGGGGTCTGCACTATCAGCTCGGCGACCCTCGCTCCGAGGTCGGCCTGCGTCACGTCCACGGCAGCGATCACATCGGCCTCGCTCAACCGGCGGCATGAGGTCTTGCCCGCGCCCGGCCCCAGGTGGACAATCCGGCCGGCCTCCGTCAGGGCCCCGTCGGCAATGTGCAGCACCACTGCCCCCGACCATTCGTAGTCGACGGTCACCGGGATCACGGCCAGACCCTCTGGCGCCCACCACAGGAAGGCCCGGTGATCCCATCCGATGTCGCTCCAGCCGCTCGGTGCGGCCCATACGGCCACCTCTCGGGGGTCGGCCAGGTCGGACACGTCGAACAGCGACACCTTGGCCCCGGTGACCCGCCCGTCCTCGTCGGCGTCGGATCCCACCCCGAGCACCAGCCCGTCGCCGATGGGGTGAAGGTAACTGGAGAACCCCGGGATCTTGAGTTCTCCGACTACCGCGGGCTCGGCGGGGTCGGACAGGTCGACGGTGTAGAACGGGTCGACCTGGCGGAACGTGACCACGTAGCCGATGTCGCCGGCGAAGCGCACCGACTGCACCCGCTCGCCCCGGCCGATGTCGCCGACCGAGCCGACCTCCACGAGCTGGCCGTCGGACTCGGCCAGGACCCTCACCCAGCTCTCGGAGGCGGTGCTCCTGTCGCTGCTGGTGGTGACCACCCGCAGGTGCCCGGCATGCTCCGACAGAGCGAACTGGCTGTGGATCTCGCCGCGCACGCTGCCGGAGGCGGTGTAGACGGCCTCGGCCGGGTCGGAGATGTCGAAGCGATGGATGTTGGTGCGGAACTCGGCTCGGAACTGGTCCCAGTCGAGGTTGCTCGCTTCTTCGGCGGCGGGATCGATCCAGGTGGCGGTGGACACGTAGATCGACCGGGTGGACGCGTAGACGGTCTCGCCGGGAGCCAGGACCGAGGTCGCGGCGGCCGGGTCGATCGCACCGGCCACTGGCACGCTCAGCACCGTGGTTACGCCGAAGCCGGAGAACACCGTCGGGGTGTGCACGTGCTCGCACGTCGGCAGCAGGCCCTCGGTCGTGGCACCGTCCTGGGTTGTTTGCGAGTAGGCGGGCAGCCAGTCCTCCAGGGTGCTGGCCAGCATTGAGGCCCTGTTGGCCTCCTCGGCTATCGCCTCGCTGTCGGCACCGGCCGGGTACACGAATGGGAAGTCGTCCGCCGGCTGCGACCGCAGGATCACCCTGGCCACTCCGCCGATGCTGCGGGCGCTCACATAACTGCCCTCAACTCGTATGGTCTCGACGATCTCGGGCACTCCGTCTCGCACGTCGATGCGGTGGACCACCGCCTCCCTCGAGTCTGCGCCGCGGCCCCCGGTCTGCTGGACAGCCAGCAGGCTGTCGCCGTCGAGGAACAGCTCGGCCGACTCACCGATGGGGAGGAGCACGGATCCGAGGACTTCCCGGCGGGCCGCGTCGACCACAACCAGCTGTCCGGCCGACATGGCGAAGATCCGCCGGCCGTCGGTCTTGATGATGTCGGCCTCGTCCACGCCGGCTTCCTGGACGTTGGTGCCCGAGTAGTCCACGCCCTCGACCGGGAGCTGCCGCCGGAAGTCGGTGGCCGGTGCGCTCGATTGAGGCGAGTCCAGGCGGGGTTCGCCTGCGTCCTCCTCGACCATCATCTCCTCGATGGCGTCGATGTCGTCGTACGGGCGGCCGCCGAGGCCCCAGGGCCCGACCCTTTCCGCAGCCCAGTTCCGTAGTTGATCCAGCAGAGCGCCGCATTCGTCGAAGCGCACCAGCCGGGCAGTGAGGGGGATCTCACGGCCGCCGATGTCGATGACGACTGGTTCAATCTCCTGGCCGGAATCCACCGCCGACACCGGAGTCCACGCCGACACCGGAATCACCAGAGCCGTCGCCTCGGCCCGGTGCGTCGGCTGGCGGGGGACCGTCCGAGCAGGCCGAGGCCACCAGCGCGAGGGCCAGCGGCAACGCCAGAGCCCTGGATCGCTTGACGGCACCACTCATCGGCCGGGCGCTTCCGATGGTGCGCTGGTTGCATCGGATAGATGGTCGAAACCGCTGACCGCGGCCGGTGGGTTCCTATAGAGCACGCTGCCTCTCTCGTCACCGTAATCCCTCAGATTCGAGGGCGTCACGGGGTGAGACGTCAGGAGAGGCGCGTTGGTTCCCGGCCTTGGTTGCAAGGCCGGGTGCGGTCCTAGCTGGCGGGCAGCTCCAGCACCCAGCCGATCTGGATCAGGTCGGGATTGGTGAGGCTTCGGCCGTCAGCCTGGGCCTTGCCCCGGTTGAGGTCGAAGATCTCCTCCCAGCGGGCGCCGGCTCCGAGGTGGATCCGGGCCAGCCTCCAGAGGCTGTCGCCTCGCCGGACGGTCACCGTCGTGGCCTCCGGCTCGGGCTCCTCCTCGGGCGCTAGGGCAACGATCCGGTCGTCGCCGCCCTCGGGGTAGTCCGCGGCGGTGATCGTGCCGCCGAGGTCGTCCGAGATGTAGTTGGCCAGGGCCTGCTGGTAGCTGACGCCCAGCTTGGTGAATTCGATGTCGGCCAGCGGGTAGCAGTCGCCACCGTTGGCCAGGAAGTCGATGGTGGTCAGCACCACCGGATCTCCAGGCACCACTGCGCCGCCGCGCACGATCGCAGTGCCGTCGTCGAGCGTCACGTCGCGGATCCTCGACCCGGGATTTCCGGCCAGCGAGCAGTCGCCGGCCCGGTCGGTCTCGCGGGCCGGAGCCGACGGATCGTAGGTGAACGTGAACCCCGAGACCTGCGGGAACTGGCCCCCAGCGCCCGGGATCCGGTCGACGGCCTGCTCGAGCAGCACATGGAAGGTCTCGCGGGACACCTCGCCCACAACAACGAAGTTGCGGAACGGGGCGATGTCCCATGTGTCGCCGGCGGTGATGGGCCCTGCCGGTATCACGGCGTCATTGCGGATTCCGCCGCCGTTCTGTATCGCCGCGTCCGGCACACCAGTGCCGAAGTCCTCCGCCAGGTTTGTGGCCGTGGCCCGCAGAGCGTCGGCGTGGAGGTTGCCCTGGTTGGACGAGCCGGTGCGCACACTGGCACGACGCCCGTCCAGGTCGACCTCGCTCTGGCCGATCACATTGGCGTCGACCTCGGCCACGGCCGCGGCCAGGGGCTCGACCACGCTGGACTGCACCGCCGGGTCGGGCGCCACGTCGAAGCTGACGCCGACCGAGCGGCCGGTGTGGCTCACGATGCTGCCGTCGCCGTCGAAGGTGACCGTCAGCGCTCCGATGCAGCGGTAGCCGCCGGGTGCGGTGATCACGGGGACCTCGGTGCCGGTCGAGTCCTCGACCAGCAGCGGGTACGGGCCGGCGGGCTTGTCATCGGGCATGCAGGTGTCGCCCTCGTTGCGCAGCAGGTCGTCGCCGCCGCCGGCGATCACCACGTCCACTCCGGCCAAGTCGGCCACCAGGGCGATCTCCTCGGACACTCCCTGGAGGTGGCTGACCAGGATGATCTTGTTCACTCCCTGCGCGGCCAGTGACTCGGCCTCGGCCTGCACCGCGGCCAGCACGTCGGATATCACCACGTTGCGGGGCGATGAGATGTTGGGGAGCAGGGGAGTGACTGCGCCGATCACGCCGACCTGCTGACCGCCGGCGTCCACGACGGTGCTGGCGGCCAGCTTGTCGGAGTCCACCAGCGCCTGGAGCACGGGCTCGTTGGAGAAGTCGGCGTTGGCCGACAGGAACGTCACCGGCGGATCGAACCCCTCGATGAAGCGGGCGGTCACGTCGGGGCCGAAGTCGAAGTCGTGGTTCCCCAGCGCCATGGCGTCGTAGAGGCCGCTCAGCGCCACCGAGTCATAGAGGGCACCGTCGCGGGCCAGCGAGATCCCGAGTTCCTGCGAGGCCAGGAAGTTGTCGCCCGAGGTGAGGGTGACGACTCCCGCGCCGGCGGCGGCCGCAGCGGCCTGCATCAGCTTCACCTGGGTCGCGAAGCGGGCCACGCCGGGGAAGCCGGCGTCGGCATCGGGCAGCAGTTTCGACTCGCCGTCGTTGTTGTGCAGGATCGTCAGCGTGAACGTGTCGGCGCTGATGGGCTCCGGGGTGGGCTGAGCGCCGGCCGGCAGCGACAGCGATGCGACCATCGCGGCCACCAGGGCCATGACGGTTACTAGGGCGAGCGGCTTCCTCGGGCTCGTGACTGTCATCGTGGGGCCTCCTGGCGGCATATAGATCAGGCGAAGGGGGGTGGAGCGCAACCTATCGGCCCGTGCGTCCGCCGTAAAGCGCTGATCGACTCTTAGCGACCTTCGCACGAACCGATGAGTTCACGCCATCCACCAGATCGACGTGGCCGACGCTGCCCGCTACGACATCACCGGCGGCCGGGCCACCTGCTACACCGCGCTCCCGTTGCGTTGGAGGCGCTTGCGGTGACGGCCCCGCACGTCGGCGTCGAGGATGTCCTTGCGCAGGCGGATGGTCTGGGGCGTGACCTCGACGCACTCGTCGTCGGCGATGAACTCGAGCGCCTGCTCCAGCGACAGGACGCGGGGCGGGGTCAGGCGGACGGTGTCGTCGGAGGCCGCGGCCCGGATGTTGGTCTGCTTCTTCTCCCGGCAGATGTTGACGTCCATGTCCTCGGGGCGGGGGTTCTCGCCCACGACCATCCCCTGGTACACCTCGTCGCCGGGGGCCACGAACAGGGAGGCCCGCTCCTGCACGGCGGCTGTGGCGTAGCCGGTCACCGCGCCCCGGCGGTCGGCGACGATCGAGCCCGAGCGGCGGGTGCGGAGCTCGCCCAGCCACGGCGTGTAGCCCTCGAAGACGCTGGACGCCAGGCCCGTGCCCCGGGTCTCGGTGAGGAACTCGGTGCGGAAGCCGATGAGGCCCCGGGCCGCCACTACGTAGTCGAGCCGCACCCAGCCGGTGCCATGGTTCGTCATGGCCACCATGTCGGCCTTGCGCTCGCCGAGGAGCTGTGTCACCGCTCCCACGAAGCTCTCGGGGATGTCGATGGTGACCCGCTCGGTCGGCTCGTGGAGCCGGCCGTCGATGGTGCGGGTGACGACCCTGGGCTTGCCCACGGTCATCTCGAAGCCCTCGCGGCGCATGATCTCCACCAGCACCGCGAGCTGGAGCTCCCCCCGACCTTGAACCTCCCAGGTGTCGGGACGGTCGGTGCCCAGCACCCGGATCGACACGTTGCCGACCAGCTCGGCATCGAGACGGTTCTTGATGAGGCGGGCCGTCACCTTGTCGCCCTCGAGCCCGGCCATGGGAGACGAGTTGGTGCCGATGGTGATCGCCAGGCTCGGCTCGTCCACCGTGATGCCCGGCAGCGGCACGGGGTCGGCGAGGTCCGCCAGCGTCTCGCCGATGGTGATGTCGGCGATGCCGGAGATGGCGATGATCTCGCCCGCGCCGGCCTCGGCGGCGTCCACCCGGTCGAGGCTCTCGGTGACGTACAGCTCGGTGATCTTGGCTGTGGCGGTCGTGCCGTCGGTGCGGCACCATGCCACGCTCTGGCCTCGCTTGATGGTTCCGTGCATCACCCGGCACATGGCGATGCGGCCCACATACGGGCTGGCATCGAGATTGGTGACCCAGGCCTGCAGCGGGCGCTGCGGATCGTGGCGGGGCGCGGGGACGGTCTCCAGCAGCGTCTCGAACATGGGGCGCAGGTCGGTGCCCGGCTCGGTGGGGTCGAGCGTCGCCGTGCCCCGGCGGGCGTCGGCGTACACGATCGGGAAGTCGATCTGGTCCTCGGTGGCGTCGAGGTCGAGGAACAGCTCGTACACCTCGTCGACCACCTCGGAGATGCGGGCGTCGGGTCGGTCGATCTTGTTGACGACCAGCACGACGGGCAGCTTCAGGGCCAGCGCCTTGCGGAGCACGAACCGCGTCTGCGGTAGCGGGCCCTCGCTCGAGTCGACCAGGAGCAGGACGCCGTCGACCATCGTGAGGGCCCGCTCGACCTCGCCGCCGAAGTCGGAGTGGCCCGGCGTGTCCACGATGTTGACCTTGATCTCCTCGCCGCTGTCACACCTGTAGCGGACCGCGGTGTTCTTGGCCAGGATCGTGATGCCCTTCTCCCTCTCGAGGTCCATCGAGTCCATGACCCGCTCGTTGACCGTCTCGTTGGACCGGAAGGCGCCCGACTGCCACAGCATGGCGTCGACGAGGGTGGTCTTGCCGTGGTCGACGTGGGCGATGATCGCCACGTTGCGCAGGTCGGCGCGCGCCGCCGGATGCAGGGGTTCAGCCATGGTGAGCCTCAGGCCCGCTGCTGCGGCCGTCGTGAGGAGGCGAGAGAGAGGATGACACGAGGATAAGCAGCGCTTCGGCCCGCAGGGTCAACGATACCGTTCGATGCCGCCTCACAAGCCCCAAAGAGCCAATATCAGAACCAGGTGGACTTCTACGGGTGCCGCTTCGTCGGGCTCAGGGACTGGCCTGTCGTGGCGCCGACAGCCGGCGGAGCCGTTCGGTCACCATCTGGTCGCCATCGGGCGTTCCGTCGTGGAACGACCCGATCAACTCGTCGAGGGGCGACTCGAG
The DNA here is from genome assembly GCA_965219165.1 of Candidatus Aldehydirespirator sp. Taxonomy (GTDB): domain Bacteria; phylum Actinomycetota; class Acidimicrobiia; order Acidimicrobiales; family Aldehydirespiratoraceae; genus Aldehydirespirator. The sequence continues at coordinate 1,430,648 of CBDCMW010000002.1, forward strand.
TCCGCCGTAGTTGCATTCGATGAAGCGGTGATGGAGCTGGTGGTGGAAGTCGCCCACCTCGAGCCGCTGGCGCAAGGGGAGCCGGACCGCGTCATAGCCGGTGTGGCTCATCGGTGCGCCGACGGTGTGGTGCATCATCGCGAAGAGCATGTGCACTCCGCTGGACGGCAGCACGAGGAACAGCACGATGTCGCTGTACAGGACCATGTGCTCCAGCGGATGCATGGACAGTCCCGACCACGGACCGATGTTGAGGTTGCGGTGGTGCCAGCAGTGGACATGCGCGTACACCGGGCCCCGGTGCAGCAGCCAGTGGCCGGCCCCGAAGTAGAGAACCGACCAGATGGGGACCAGGCCCAGCAGCACCACGAACCACACCGGGTTGTCGTCGAAGGACCAGTGCGGTGCGATGCCGTTCGCGTGCGCCCACCAGCCCAGCGACTCCCAGGCGGTGGCCACCAGCATCGCCGGCACGAGGCTCAGGAACATGTTGTCCTTCACCTGGTCGTTGAAGAGGAACAGGCTCTTGTTCTTCGTCATCGGCCGCGCGTCGTAGCGCAGGCCGTCTCCCTGGGCCCGGTAGCGCTGCAGGAACAGGTGCAGCCCGCCGGCCACCACCGTCAGCAAGACGATGTTGCGGACCCAGATCTCCAACATCCAGCCCAACCGCAACGATTCCGCCTCGGCGAGGGACGGGCTCGCCCACTCCCACAGAGCGAAGGCCACCGCCAGCATGAACACCCGCGACGTGAGGGGCCTCCAGGTCTTGACCAGATGGCGACCGATGGCCGCCGGCCGCAACGGCCAGTGCAGGAACGGCGCCGACCGCAGCGGCAGATCGGGCGTGTAGTTCCAGGCCTGCCGCTTCCTGGCGGTCATGGCCGAAGCGTAGCCACGAGTCAGGTTCCTGATGCGCCACGGCACCGGATCGATCACGACATCTGGATGAACTCCACCCAGTTGCCGTCGGGATCCTCCACCATGGCGATGGTCACGCCGGGGCGGATCTCTCGCAGAGGCCACACGATCGGCGTGCCGGCTGCCTCGCAGTCGGCCACCGCGGCCGCGATGTCGTCCACGGCGACCGTGAAGTAGCGCATGCCGGTGCACGCCTCGACGCCGCCGCCCACCCCCGCCGGCATGTCGCTTGTCATCGTCACCAGCTTCAGCACGCTGTCATTGCAGCGGAGTCGGTCCATCCGGGCGATCCCCACCGCCTCCAGTGCCATCGTGGCCTCGAACTCGAGGCCGACGACGTCCCGGTAGAACTCGAGCATCGCGTCGCCGTTGTTGGTCACGATGCCGAGATCGAGGCCTGCTTTGGTGATGGTACGCGCCATGATTCTTCCTCCAGTGGCGGCAGCTGTCGGGTCTTCAGTGAAGCAGCGAGCCAGGCACCGCGCCAGCGAGCCCTGCACTACGCGGGCCGCAGCCGGGCAAGCACCTACGATGTGGAGACGGAGCGTGATCCGCCAAACGAACGGGCGAAGCGTTATTCGCATATGAAAGGAGAATGCCCAGGGTCGGGTAGGATGAGATGGTGGACGCCGTGATCCGATCAAGCGCTGAGACGCGAATGGCTGAGGCGCGCTGGGACGGGAACCCGGCGTGTCCTGCGTGCGGCAGCGTCCGTTGCGGCCCAGGCGGAGCGGGGCGTTCGGAGTGGCGCGGGTGGCGTTGCCGAGATTGCCGCAAGCGCTTCACGGTGACGACCGGCACGTCGCTGCATTCCACGAAGCTCAGACCCGGCGAGTGGATCGCCGTCGTCGAGATCGACGAACCCACTGCGGCGGCGGTCGCGGCCGTGATCGGCGTGTCGCATGTCACTGCTCGCAAGGTTGCCGGACTGCTGAGACCCATTCGGGGTGAGCACCCCGACGTGCGGCTGCGGCGCCTGCTGCGATCTCGTCCTGCTCGGACGCCGACCGTTGACCGCTGGCTGGTCGACCCGCTGCCGGCGACCGTGGCGCGGCAGGGCAACCCGCTCGTCGGACTCAGCGACGGGACGAAGGCAACCTTGAACGCCCTGCGCGCCCGGCCCTTCGGCGCCACAGCACGCAAGCTGGCGAACCTCAGCGGCGTTTCATACGCCCAGACGCTGCGCTGTCTGGCTCGCTTGGAGCGGCTGGGATGGGCGAGGACCGAAGCGGCGATGATCCCGTGCGGGTACGAGTCCAAGCGGGTGAGGCTGTGGAGCCTGTCGTGGTCGCCGCGATGCATGCATGCCCTCGGTTGCTTGCGCTTCGTTCCGCCACAGAGCCGGGAGCATCCGGCCGAGCAGGTGCCTCCAAGGTTCTGGCGATGCTTCTGGTCCGGAGCCTCTGCGGAGGCACTCCGGGTGTCGAAACACGGCTTGTATATCGCCGAGACGCTGATCGGCGGACGCGACCCGTGTGCGAGGGCATGGGCGATCTCCAACCTGCCCACCGATGTGCTCAGGCAGTGCCGAGCCTTGCGTGGATGCGACACCGGGCTTCTCGCTGAGTTGATCGACTCGGAGATCAGACGGAGAGCAGATGAGCGACGTTGACGGCCTAGCCGACGTCCTGCCCGACAACTTGCGCAGAGTCTGGCCCCTGGCCGCACAGTTCGCCCAGCGAGTGAACGGTGTGTTGATGGGCGGCACTGCCGTGGCGCTGCATCTTCGACACCGCGTCTCTGAGGATCTCGACGTGATGACGCTGCGCAAGTTCTCTGGCAGGACACTCGAGCGACACGCGAAGCAGGTCGCCGACGTGGACACGATCGAGGCGTCGGACGGAATGTTCCATGCCTACGTCAACGGCGTGAAGGTTGATGTCTTCCGCGCTCTGCCGACCAACGAGGTGCAACCGAGCGAGATGCGCCAGATTCAGCGGGGGCCGGTGATCAGCGGCCTTCGCGTCGGCTCGATCCCGGACCTGATGGCGACCAAGCTGGACGTCATCATGTACCGACCCAAGCTGCGCGACTATCTCGACCTCGCGGAGCTCGACCGGTCTGGGGCATGCCGGCTCGAGCCCGGGCTCGGCTACTACTGCCGGCGGTTCGGCTACACACACCCGCCTCAGGTGCTCAGCCGTGTGATCGCACTGCTCGACAACCCCGGTGCGCTCCCAGAAGACCCGCTCTACAGCAGCCGCCGCGACGATGCGCTGCAGCACTTGCGCAGCCGTGTCCCCAGCCTGCAAGACCACCTCGCCGACATGCGCGACCGCGATGCTGACCATGCCGAATGAGCGCCCCACCCGCGGGGGTGTTTCACCCTCCGCCGGCTCGGACCGCTCGGCTCGCAACCCGAGGGCGGAGACGCTGCGATGACGGCGGGGCGGAGGGCGCTCGTGACCGGCGCAGGATCAGGCATCGGCGCAGCCTGCGTTGACCAGATCCTGGCCCAGGGGCACGACGTGGTGGCCGTGGACCTGCGGGCCGGCCGGATGGCGGCACGAGCCGAAGAGCTGCGCGCCATCGTTGAGATCGACGTGGCCGACGCTGCCGCCGTGGACGCCATCGACGGCATCGATGAGATCGACATAGTGGTGCAGTGCGCGGCCATTGCGGGACCGGTCGTGCCGCTTACGGATGTGTCGCCCGGCGACTGGGACCGAGTCATGGCTGTCAACGTCTCGGGCGTGGTCAACGTGATGAGGGCCACGTTGCCGGGAATGGTGCGGCGCGGCTGGGGCCGCGTGGTCAACGTCGCCAGCATCGCGGGCAAGGAGGGCAATCCAACACAGTCGGCGTACTCGGCCAGCAAGGGTGCGGTCATCGCGCTAACCAAGTCGGTGGCCAAGGAGCTCGCCACAGCCGGTGTGCTGGTCAACTCGGTGGCCCCGACCGTCACCGACACGCCGCTGCTGGGCCCGGCGTCGCAGGAAGTGCTGGACTTCATGGTGGCCAAGATCCCGATGGGTCGGATGTGCCAGCCGACCGAGGTTGCCGCGCTGGTGGGCTGGCTGTGCTCGGAGGAGTGCTCCTTCAGCACCGGCGCCTGCTACGACATAACCGGCGGCCGGGCCACCTACTGACAGAGGCCGAGCGGATAGGTAGAAACGCTGCGGCAGCGGTTTCAGGTCGCGCAGCTCATGCCCCATCTGGCGCCAAACATCTGGTGGTGGAACCGCAGTACGGTCTTCAGCATCGACCGATTGCGCTCCGACATCGGCTGGGAGCCGCAGCACGACCTGGCCTCGATGTTCGAGCACACCTTCGAGTGGTACCAGCGCTCGGGCCGCGCCCAGGCCGACGCGACCCGCTTCGACTGGTCCTTCGAGGACGCCCGGTGTGGCTTCTCGGCGCTCCGATGGTGTGGTGCATCAGCGCGAACAGCATGTGCACACCGCGGATCGCCGTCAGCGTTCACGCCCGGCGGCCTAGACCGCTATTGCCAGTGATCGATGAGGCCGCGTGCCTGGTTGGCCCGTTCCCTCTTGTGCTGGGCACGTCTGCGCAGATCCCATGCCTTGAACTCATCGCCGACGGCGTCGGCCGTCTCAGCCCGCCCAGCGAGCTTCTGTACCTTGCGGTCGTAGTACCCGGTCGCCCACGCGCAGTAGCGGCCCATCAGCGGGGGGACAGCCGTCGCCGCGGCGACCTCCTCGGCGGATGCGGTCGCCTCCAGGCGCGCGACCACCCGCCGCAGCCGCCAGTGCGCCACATAGCGGATCAGAAGACAAACGCCTGTCAGGGTGAGCACGGCACTGTAGGGACCGACCCACACCAGTACCCACATCGTTGTCCACAGCACCAGGCTCAGCACTCCCAGACCCGTAGCAAATCGGTCAGTGCTGTAACGGACGAGACGCCCGTCGGACCAGGTCGCCCGAGCGAAGACGTCACCGAGCCGCATCAGCAGCCGTTGCGGTTGCGGCCGTTGCAGGTGCTGGTCGGCCGCTGGCCCGGAGCGTTCGAGTTGCCGCTGGTGAGCGCGCCCCTGTTGCGCCACGCGGTCCCGACGACTACGGGGGCTAGGAAGTACGCGGACGCGGCGATATACGCGCAGCTCGGGGTACCTATGCAAATCGCGACCGCGATGGGTACGAACACCGGGTCCGCCACGACGGGATACGCGGCACGTTGATGGTCGACGGTCTGCACGAGGGTTGTGCCGTCGAGAGTGTAGTGGGTGGGGACCATCTTGGCGGCCGCGTCGATGGCCCACGGCGCGAGGATGCCGGCGACCTCGTTGCCGTCGGTGTCGAAGAACCGCACGGATCCGTCGGGGTGCACTGTTGCGGTGTGCCCGGCGGGCACTGCGTTCTCGAAACGGTACTCGGTGGGGGCGTCGGCGCTGGCGATGATCACGACAGCCATCAGCGACGACTCCGTCGCAAACGTCACCAATTCGGTGTTGTCGTCGGCTCGCACGACTGTCACGTCTGCTGGGACGAGTTCGCCTGGCAGCCACACAGTGTCATAGGTGGCGGCGCCAGTGTCCGCGACGGGATCGGCTGGCGCCAACAGATCGCCAGCCGCGTTATCGTCGCCGTCGTCGTTGTCGTCGCTGTCAGACTCGTCGCCGGTCGTGACGGTACTGTCGGGCGAATCGAGCAAATCGCCCGGCGCGGCCGCCGCAGGTGCCCCTGTCACAAGCATTGACGCTAACAGTGCAGTTGTTGCGAACAGTGCGCACTGGCACGAACGTCATGTGTTCATCATGGTTCCGACCTCCTGGATTCAGTCTCGCCGCACCTGTGGGTGCAGTGACCGCAGTTCTAGCGCACGACGAGCAGCGATTCAAGAAAGTTCTGGGTCAGGCCGCTTTGCGGCGTCTTGGTCCATCCGTTGACGGTAGGCGTCAGCAGCAGTTCTTCCTGGGTGTGCGTGCCCTTGATCGAATTGCAGTGCGCGCAAGGCAGTCGCCGGTTCCTGGTGTGGTCGATGCCGCTGGCAGGCACGGCACGTCGTGGACCTACGATGTGGCGCCATGGCTGACACCCATCGACGCCAGTGATCGACGAGCATGGCTCCGGCCCGGAGCGTGACACGGTGACCGCGGGGCGCAGGGCTCTCGTGACCGGCGCCGGATCGGGCATCGGCGCGGCCTGTGTCGACCAGCTCCTGGCCCAGGGCTGCCGGGTGGCGGCCGTTGACCTGCACGCCGGCGAAATGGAAGCCCGCGCCGATGAACTGGAGGCCATACACGAGGTCGACGTGACCGACCCTGCCGCCGTGAGAGCCATCGACGGCATCGGCGAGATGGACATCGTGGTGCAGTCCGCCGGAGTTGTCGGGCCGAACATGCCGATGCTGGAGGTGCCCCTCGCGGAATGGGAGCGCACGTTCACCGTGAACGTCACTGGGATCTTCAACGTGATGCAGGCCACTCTGGGCGGCATGGTCGAGCGGGGCTGGGGCCGGGTCGTCAACATCGCCAGCATCGCGGGCAAGGAGGGCAACCCGAACCTCAGTGCCTACTCGGCCAGCAAGGGTGCGGTCATCGCCCTCACCAAGTCGGTGGCCAAGGAGCTGGCCACCACCGGTGTGATGGTCAACTCGATCGCGCCGGCGGTGATCGCCACCCCCATGAACCTCGAGACCGCCCCCGAGGTGCTGGAGTACATGCTCTCGAAGATCCCCATGGGCCGTCTGGGTCAGCCCAGCGAGGTCGCTGCGCTGGTGGGCTGGCTGTGCTCGGATGAGTGCTCGTTCAGTACTGGAGCGTGTTACGACATCTCCGGCGGACGGGCGACCTACTGATGGCCGAGCGGTTCATCGTCACCGGTGCGGACGGTTGTCTGGGTGCGTGGACCGTGCGCCTGCTGCTCGACCAGGGCGCGGACGTGGTGGTGTTCGACCTCGGCGCCAACGATCGTCGCCACCATCTCGTGTCCGGGGGAGCGCCGCTGGAGTTCCGGCGAGTCGTCGGCGACATCACCGACCGCGCCGCGGTGGTCGACGCCATGGCCGGCGCCGACCGGATCATCCATCTGGCTGCCCTGCAGGTGCCGTTCTGCCGTGCCGATCCCAGTGGTGGCGCCTCGGTGAACGTGGTGGGCACGGTCAACGTGTTCGAGGCGGCGCTCGAGCACCGCATCGAGCCGGTGGTGTACGCCTCGAGCATCGCGGTGTACGGCACCGCCGACGACTATGCGAGCCCGGTCCTCGCCCCCGACGATCCGCTCAAGCCCAGCACTCTGTACGGGGCCTACAAGGTGGCCAACGAGCAGACTGCGGCGGTTTACGCCGCCGACGGCGGGCTGGCCTCGGTCGGGCTGCGACCCCACACCGTGTACGGACCCGGCCGCGACCAGGGCCTCACCTCCCAGCCCACCGCGGCCATCTACAGCGCGGTGCGAGCCGAGCCCTACCAGGTGGAGTACGGCGGCGTGCTCGACTTCCAGTACGCGCCCGATGTGGCCCGGCTGTTCATCGCCGCGGCCCGCAGCCCACTGCTGGAGCCGGCGGCGCCGGTGCTGAACCTAAGGGGCCATGTCACGCCGGTGTCCGACTTCGTGGACAGGGTCCGCCGCATCACCGGCTTCGACGACCTCGGTGCGGGCACCGAGCCGTTGCCCTTCCCCCACGCCGCGTCGCCGGCGGGGCTCGCCGAGTTGCTCGGCGACATCGAGCCCACCCCGCTCGACGACGCCATCGCCGAGACGGCCAGCATCCTGTCCGCGAGCACGCCATAGCGGTCGTCAGCGGGGCGTGGACGGGGTGCCGTAGCCGTATAGGGCGTAGGGGTTGAGGAATTGGCGACCCCAGAGGTGCCGCTTCTCGACGGCAAGCATGGCCGTGTGCGCTGCCAGACGAAGCGTATTTCAGGAATGAGCGTGCAGCTCGCGAAATGCAATACAAACGCGAGACATGCGGCTAGTGTGGCATCATGGCCCCGCAGTCCCGGTCGGCTCAGCTGTCGCTGAGAATCAGTGTCGAGGACTTGGGCCGCGTCCGCCGGGCCGCCGAATCGTTGGGCAAGACGGCCGCTCAGTTCGTCCGTGAGGCGATCGGCGACAGATGCTCGGCAGTGGAGGAGGAGCAGCTCGGAGCCGCCGATGTGTCGTCATCCGCAGCCAACGACCGGTTGGCCCGAGTCGAGAGGCTGGTGCTGGCTGCGGTGACTGCCCGCGCTGGCCTGGGCAGCGTTGCCGCGGTCTCTAGGGCGGCGGGTGTGTCCTGGTCGGCGGCGCGGGGCGCGCTGGACGCGCTGGTCGAGCGCGGCGCGATCAGGCAGCGCGCCTGGACGCAGAACTGGTGCCACGGCGTCCGCGATCGCCGAGTGTGGGAGCCTGCCGTGTCGTGTCCGGGCTTCGAGCGGCTCTGGGCCAAGGCCGAGCATGTGAGCCTGCCTCCGGCGCCCCCGCCCCGCGTGCACGACGGGCCGCTGCCTCCTCAGTTCTGGTCGCTGTTCTGGAACCATCCCGACCCTGCCTCGCTGGCTCTTCCGGCCGACGCCGACTACATCGCCAATCGGTTGCTCAACGGTCCGTCGGCCCATGCGGCCCTGTGGGCGTCGGTTCATCTGCGCCCCGAGGCCCTGAGGTACTGCTTGAAGCTGCGTTCGACTCGGCCCCGAACTCGCAGCCTCATCGAGAACGCTCTCGCTCACCGCTCGACCGTTCCGGCATGACCGCAGGCCCCACAGGAGCCATCGGCGGGTCCGTCGGCGGGTCCGTCGGCGGGTCCATCGACGGCTGGTCCGAGGTGCTCGATCGGGAGACGCGCGCCTGCTGGCCGAAGATCGCCGAGGTCTCGCCCCGATCCGGTGTTCTCATGGGCGGCACGGCCCTGGCAATGCACCTGAGACATCGTCGCAGCCGGGACCTCGACATGTTCGTGCATGAGCCCTTCGACCCGAATGCGGTCCTCGAGGAGATGCGGACCGTGGCGACGGTCGCGGTCGAGTCCATCGCACCAGGGACGCTCAACTGCCGCGTCGACGGCGTCAAGGTCCAGTTCCTGCACGCGCGCGGCCAGGAACCGATCGATCCGCCTTTGCTCGTCGACGGATTGCCAGTGGGATCGGTGCGCGACATCGCCGCAACGAAATTCAAGGTGGTTGGTGATCGGGGTGAGCTACGCGACTACTACGACCTGATGCGCATCCAGACTGACGCCGGCATCAGCCCGCAGACCGGTCTGCGCCTGTATGCCCAACGCTACGGTGTCGGGCTCGACCACCCGAGCGTCGCCCACATCGTGAAGGCGCTCGGCTCCTTCAGCGACGTTGCCGACGACCCCTGGCTGGCCGAAGCTGCCGCGGATGCCGACCTAGAGGCGGTGTCGTCCTACTGGAAGTCGCGCCAGCCTGAGCTCTCCGCCTGGCTGGCGGCCACCCTCGGGTAAGACCGGCCGGTTGCATCCAGCGCGCTCAGGACCGTCCTAGGGGTCGGCCGCACCCGAGGGGCGGGCGGCGCGGTCACGCACCGATCTGGTGGCAATGTTCCTCGACGCCCGCTACCACGATCGCCCAGGGGCCGCTCCATGAGCCACAGCCGCCTCAGCCGCGCATAGAAACCGGTGTGGGTGGCTGATGGTATCTGATCAGATACCATCAGGCTCCGTGGACGCGGCGGCGCTGATCCGGGAGGCCAGGAGGAGGTCGGGGATGCCGTTGCGGGAGCTGGCGCGGCGCGCCTGCACTTCCCACTCTGCTATTTCGGCCTATGAGAATGGGCGCAGGTCGCCCAGCACGGAGACTCTCGACCGGATCGTGCGCGCCGCCGGATTCGCGCTCGATGTCACCTTGTGCCGCCGCATCTATGGCGACGGCGACCGCGGCGACGAGTTGGAGGCCGTCCTCTTGTTGGCGGAGGAGTTCCCCGCACGTCACCGGCCCGAGCTCGTGGGCCCTGTGTTCGGACGGGCGCCGGGGGCCGCGGGGCAGTGACCGTCGTCGAGCGCATCGTGGCTCTTCATGCCGCGCTGGACGCGGCCGGCGTGCCCCACGCCTTCGGAGGCGCGCTGGCGCTGGCGTGGTGCACCGAGCGGGCCCGAGGAACCGTCGACATCGATGTCAACGTCTTCGTGAGCCACGACGCCGCGGGCGACGTGTTCGACGCCTTGCCCGAAGGCGTGGTGGTGACCGGTGACGCCCGCCGCGCCGTCGCCGCTGACGGGCAGGCCAGGCTGTGGCAGATCATCAAGTTGCAGGTCGTCTGATGGCACGCTTGCGAGCGGGCGGATCGGCCGATGCGCAGCCCTTCATCTTGTAGGGCGCGGGTACTCTTGGAGCATGAGTCGCCGCGACCTGATCCTCAACGAGCACCGGGGAGCGATCCGCGACGCGGCGCGCCGCAACAAGGCTGTCTCGGTAGCTCTCGTCGGGTCCGTTGCCCGCGGGGACGAGGACGACGACAGCGACTATGACTTCCTGGTCGACTTCCTGCCCGACATCTCTCTGTTCGACATGGCAGGCTTGAAGGTGGACCCACCACGACGCTGACAGCCCTCCGAAGCGGCCTCAGACACACCATCCCGGCTCTCCGGCGGGATAGAGGCGTATCTGGTGCTTCGCGTTTGAGGGTGGAGTGAGAGCGTCAACGAGTGCTATCGAGGCCCTGCTTAGCGAACCTCAACCACTTCGCTCCCCACGATTCCGCGCAGCCTCGGTTTCTCTCGTCCGCGAGCTTGCCACCCCACCAAGACCGTCCGTATGGAGACTTGCGCGGCGACGCTGGTGCTGTTCGAGCCGAGATGCGCGGGCTGGTCGGTGTCGGCTAGCGCGGCGGGCGCGCCGAGCGCGAACAAGGAGCGGGTCAGCGAAACCGTGAGCCAAACGGTTGCCAACTTCATTAGGTGGCTCCCAACGGTGGGTTGCTCGCGGCCAGCGCCCAGCGCGGGCGGGCTGCGGCAGCCGATGCAGAAGCGATAGTGCCGTCAAGACGGATATAGGAGACATAGGAGCTGAATCGACCAGGATTGAGGTTGCCAGTCGGTGCCGACTAGCGCTTAGGAGCCACTCCCATCGGAGTGGACAGGTTGCTCCGCTAGCGCCTGTTGCGCGCCGCCGCGGTCCACTTGAATCCGAGGGCAGCGCATACGGTGCCGGTCGGTCTGCCGCGGGCGGGCTCGCCGGGCTTCAAGGTGAACGCGGACCTCTTCGAGGCGGTGCGTCCTCAGTTCTGGCCGCGCTCCGCTGAGCTGATACCGACTCAGTCCTGGCCGCGCTCGGCTGAATCGACGCGCGGTGACGCGTGGCGCGCCGGCGGGGGCGTGGCACGCTATGGCGGTGACTGCGGCCACCGATCCCGACACCTCGCGCCCCGACACCTCGCGCCCCGACACCTCGCGCCCCGACACCTCGCCGCAGGCTCCGGCCGAGCGCGTCTTCAGCGTGTCGGTGGTCGTGTCAGGAGTCCGGTGCTTCCTGGCCTACGTGTTGTTTCCGTGGGTGCTGCCCGCGGCGGGCATCGCCTCAGGGGTGGGCTCGGGCCTGGGTTTGGCCATAGGCGCGGTGGCCATCGTGTTCAACGGGCTCAGCATCCGGCGCTTCCAGCGGGCCGATCATCGCTACAAGTGGCCGATCACGCTGCTCAACAGCGGGATCATTGTGCTGCTGGCGATCCTCATGGTGATCGATCTGAACGACCTGTTCGGCTGAAGCGACCCTCCGGGGACGGGCCGCTGCGGCGCGAGTACCGTTGCGGGATGCGACTCGGCGCTGCGAGGCGCGGGAGCGGCGATCAGCGCTACGCGCGTCTCGACCGGGACGCGCCCGGCGCTCCCGAGGAGCTGACCGCCGATTGGGCGACCGAGGCGATGCGAGCCGTGGGAGCCCTCGGTGACGGCGAGCGGGTGGTGTCTACGACGACGGGACCGCTCACCGGCGACGGCAGGCCGATGACCGGCGAGCTGGCCCGGATCGCGCTCAGCTACGACCCGCCCGGAGCCGGTCCGGAGACGGTGATCGCCAAGTTCGCCTCCCGTGATCGGGCCATGAAGGGGATGATCGAGCAGTTCGACGGCTACGCCCGCGAGATCCGCTTCTACCGGACGCTGGCCGACCGCATGCCGGTGCGGGTTCCCCGCCACCTCGGCAGCGGCCTGACCCCCGGCCTCTCCAGGGACAGCCCCGCCGCGGCTCGCATCATCGACTCGCTCCCGGCCCGGGTGCACATCATGCTCGCTACCGATCCGACCAAGCTCATGCGGGCCACCAAGCGGCGCTATGCCCTGCTGCTGGAGGACTGCAGCGACGACACTGTCGTCTACAACATGGTCACGCCCCCGTCGGTGGAGTTGCTCGCCACCGCCCTCGACACCCTCGCCGAGCTCCACGCCGCCTTCTGGGGAGGAGCGCCGGGACTGGTCGGCGACCCGGCGCTCCGATCGGCGCTGGGGCACATCTCGACGCTCACCCCCAGGCTCTTCGCCAACGAGCTCAGGCTGCGCAGCATCGACGTGGCCCGCGCCCACTGGTCGGACTGGTGGGGCACATCCGACACGGTGCTGGCCCTGGAGGCGGCCGACCGCATCGTTGACGACATCGCCGCCATCAACCGCCCCATCACGCTCGTCCATGGCGATCCTCGCTCCGACAACCTGTTGTTCCCGACAGGCGGGGGCGCGCCGATTGTCGTCGACTGGGCCATCCAGTCGGTGGCCCACCCCGGCTGGGACGTCTCGTACGTGCTGGGCAGCAGCCTCAACGACGTCGGCGCCGCCGACGACCTGATCGCCGGCTACCGCCGCTCGCTGGCCAGCCGGGGAGCTGAGATCGACGAGGACGACCTGCGGGCCGTGATCGTTGCCGGCTGGCGGGTGCAGGCCGTGATGAACATCCTGTCGGTGAGGGTGACACCCGGCGACTACGGCGAGGCCGGAGCCTTCTACGACCTCTGGGTACCCCGCGCTCTGGCCCTGCTGAGGGCCAACTAGACTCAACCGGACCGTGACTGCGATCCCGGACTTCGCGCAGGTGGAGCTGCACGACGGCGACGCTGCAGCCCGCCCGGCCGCGGCGCCCGCCGATGTCCCGGTGTTCGAGACGCCCGAGGGCATCTCCGTGCCGCCGCTGGCAGGCCCTGCCGACCTTGAGGGCGCCGACTTCGTGGCCAGCTATCCGGGTCTGCCGCCGTTCGTGCGCGGGCCGTATCCCACCATGTATGTGACCCGGCCCTGGACCATCCGCCAGTACGCCGGGTTCTCCACCGCCGAGGAGTCCAACGCGTTCTACCGGCGCAATCTGGCCGCCGGCCAGCGGGGCCTGTCGGTCGCCTTCGACCTGCCCACCCACCGCGGCTACGACTCCGACAACGGCAGGGTGTCGGGCGACGTGGGCATGGCCGGGGTGGCCATCGACTCGATCCTCGACATGCGGGTCCTGTTCGACGGAATCCCGCTCGACAAGATGACGGTGTCGATGACCATGAACGGCGCCGTGCTGCCGGTGCTCGCCCTCTACGTGGTGGCCGCGGAGGAGCAGGGCGTGCAGCCTGAGCAGCTCGCCGGGACCATCCAGAACGACATTCTCAAGGAGTTCATGGTCCGCAATACGTTCATCTACCCGCCGGCACCATCGATGAGGATCGTGGCCGACATCATCGCCTTGACCGCCGAGCGGATGCCCCGGTTCAACTCGATCTCGGTTTCCGGCTACCACATGCAGGAGGCCGGCGCCACGCTCGACATCGAGCTGGCCTACACCCTCGCCGACGGTGTGGAGTACGTCCGCGCCGGCCTCGCCGCGGGGCTCGGCATCGACGAGTTCGCGCCCCGGCTCAGCTTCTTCTGGTGCGTGGGCATGAACTTCTTCATGGAGGTGGCCAAGCTGCGGGCCGCACGGCTGCTGTGGGCCCGGCTCATGAGCCAGTTCGAGCCCCAGGATCCCCGCTCGCTGTGCCTGCGGGCCCATTGCCAGACCAGCGGCTGGAGCCTCACCGCCCAGGATCCGTACAACAACGTGGTCCGGACCTGCGTCGAAGCCATGGCCGCCACCCAGGGTCACACCCAGTCGTTGCACACCAACGCCTTCGATGAGGCCATCGCTCTGCCCACCGACTTCTCGGCCCGAATCGCCCGCAACACCCAGCTGTTCCTCCAGCACGAGTCGGGCATCACCCGCACCGTGGACCCCTGGGGCGGCAGCTACCACGTGGAGCGGCTTACCAAGCTGCTGGCCGATCGAGCCTGGGCTCACATCTGCGAGATCGAGGAGTTGGGTGGGATGGCTGCGGCCATCTCCACGGGCCTTCCCAAGCTGCGCATCGAGGAGGCTGCGGCCCGGACGCAGGCTCGCATCGACTCGGGCCGCCAGGCCGTGGTCGGCGTGAACCGCCACCGCGTGCAAGACGGCGCGGATGCATCTGTGGAGGTCCGCCGCATCGACAACGCGGAGGTCCGTCGCTGCCAGATCACCCGGCTCGAGGAGTTGCGGCGCCAGCGGGACGAGCCGCCCCTTCGGGCTGCCCTGGAGGCGCTGATCGAAGCGGCCCGCACCGGTGAGGGCAACCTGCTGGCGCTGTCGATAGACGCGGCCCGGGCCAGCGCCACCGTCGGAGAGATCAGCGACGCGCTCGAAACCGTCTACGGTCGTCATGTGGCCGAGATCAGAGCGGTGGAGGGCGTGTACCGCGAGGAGGCCCGATCGCCGGGCTCCGGCCCGGGTGACGACGCCGACGACATCGACTATGTGCGAGGCCGGGTGGACGACTTCGCCGACCGCCGGGGGCGCCGGCCCCGCATCCTGGTGGCGAAGGTCGGGTCAGGACGGCCACGACCGGGGCCAGAAGGTGATCGCCACCGCGTTCGCCGATCTCGGCTTCGACGTGGACGTGGGGCCGCTGTTCGCCACCCCGGCCGAGGTGGCCCGCCAGGCCGTGGAGGCCGATGTGCACGTGGTCGGGGTGTCGTCGCTGGCGGCGGGCCATCTCACGCTGGTGCCCGAACTGCGCGACGAGCTGGTGCTCCTGGCCGCGCCGATATCGCCATTGTCGTGGGCGGGGTCGTCCCCGCCGCCGACGTGGACGAACTGCTGGCGGCGGGCGCGAGTCGCGGTGTACCCGCCCGGCACAGTGATCTCCGAGGCCGCCGCCGAGTTGCTGGAGCACCTGTAGGGATGAGTTCCGAGGCCCACCCGCAGGCCTTGCCAAATTGATGCAGTTCGCCCCATGTATGGTGGTCAACTGCATCAATTTCGGTGGGGGACACCGATGGATGACCTGATCGCCGGTGTGCTGGCTGGGGACCGCACAGCCATGGGCCGCGCCATCACCCTGGTGGAGTCGACCCGGCCCGATGACCGCCGTCTCGCCCAAGAGCTGCTCGCGCGGCTGCTGCCCCACGCGGGAGGAGCCCACCGGGTGGGTATCAGCGGCGTCCCCGGTGCGGGCAAGTCGACGCTGATCGACTCTCTGGGCACCCGGCTCACCGGTGCCGGCCACCGGGTCGGTGTGCTGGCAGTCGATCCCTCGAGCATGATCACGGGCGGATCGATCCTGGGCGACAAGACCCGCATGGCCAGGCTGGCTGCCGACGACAACGCCTTCATCCGACCGTCGCCTTCGGCGGGCACGCTCGGTGGCGTGACCAGCACGACCCCGCGCGTGATCACCGTCCTGGAGGCGGCCGGCTATGACGTGGTGCTGGTCGAGACGATGGGCGTCGGCCAGTCGGAGGCGGCCGTGCATGCGTCGGTCGACTGCCTGTGCGTGCTGGCTCTGGCCGGCGCGGGCGACGAGCTGCAGGCAGTCAAGAGGGGCCTGCTGGAGCTGGCCGATGTGCTGGCCGTGAACAAGGCCGACGGCGCAACGAGCAGGCGGCCCGGCTGGCCGCGGCCGAGATCCGACGGGCCCTGCCCCTGCTGGCACCCGAGCAGCGGGACGGGCCGCCCCCGGTGATGGTTGTCTCGGCCGACCGGCGCGGGCGTGGACGAGCTGTGGGACAGCATCGTCGAGCACCGCCGCCTGCTCGAGGCCTCGGGTGGCCTGGCCCGCCGCCGGGCCCGGGGCCGCCTGGCCTGGATGCAAGTGCTGCTGGAGCGCCGCCTGCTGGAGCAGTTCGAGTCTCAGCCCGGCCTGGCCGACCGCCGGGCCGAGCTGGAACAGGCCATCGAGCAGGGCCAGATGACCCCCGAAGCCGCCGTCGACAAGCTGCTGCCTGGTCCATAGCAACATCGCTTGACACTGCTGACAAGGCCGAGGAACTCCTGGCCGGCTACGTTGGCAATTCGTGAGGTCGCTGAGCGACTACCTTGACCTGACAGCAGAGCAGGCGCGCTCGCAGTGGGGTCAGATCCTGCGGCGGCAGCCCAGGAAGCGCCAAGAAGCCTTCACACCGGTGGAGGCGATCTTGTGCTACGGGTTGTTCTTTGTGGTCGATCCTCACCGATACGGGGGCGGATCGATGCATCGGGCGCCGCAGATCGTGCACGACCTGGCCCGTCTCTTCGTGAGACCACCGGGATCGATCACCAACAAGATGATGAACTTGGACGGCTCGAGGGCCAATGCAGGCAAGCACGAGTGGCGGTTCTTCGCTGAGATGGCCGCCGATAGCAGTCACTTTCCGAGCGTTTTGCGGGTTCTCTCCCCAGTCGCTGCCTCGCCACAAGCTGCTGGTGGCCTCACACATCAAGCCATGGGCACAGTGCGACAGCCGGGAGAGGCTCGACGTGAGCAACGGAGTGACCGCCTGCGGTGTGCACGACGCCGCCTTCGACACCGGGCTCATCACCGTTAATGGTGGCCTACGGGTGCACCTGGCTCGCAAGTTGCAGGTAAGCGTCAGGAACGATCCCGGCGCCGACAACTACTTCGGGACGGTGCTCAGATCGAGGCTGATCCTTTCTGCCGACGGCGTCAGACCCGGTAAGGCCTACTTGGAGTGGCACCAGCAACGGGTCTACGTCGGAGAGCTTGCGGGCGAGTCGGTGTGAGCGGCTCGAATGCGGTCTGTCGCGCAGGCTGACGCCTCAGCGACGCAGATCGCCGTGGATTTCTTTGGCGAAGTTGAGCAAGTCACCTCGACTTCCCTCTCTAGCCACTCGCCTAAGCGTGTATCCGAGGGCACTGTCGTCGTCGAGGTGTTGGCGGACATAGTCCAACGCGTCGCTGAGGTTCACGCCACGGGTGACGGGTCTGTCTTGTAGGCCATCGCGATTCTGCGACTGTCTATTGCGGCTGCCGCGGTACCGGGACTTGCTCGCGGGAGCCGGAGGCGGGGTCAGGTCGTTGTCTGCTTCTAGTGGCCTGACCTCCGGGCGGCGCTTGATCAGCAGCGTTTGGCCGAAGTTGGTTGTGACCCACTCCCAGGCGAAGTCTCGTCCACGCGGGCTGTGTATATGGAGCCAGCCTCCAGCGGCGTCGCGGGCCCGAGGCCTTCAACCGCCAGATTGCCGTTGTCGCTAACCAACGCATCTGCGTGGGTCTGCGGCGCAGACCACGTGAGAAGGTCGGGATACGTGTGATTGTTGGCCTGCTCTCCCCTTGAGACAGCGATCAGTCGCTCGGCCTCTCTTTGGAGGTATGCGCTGTCAAGAGGGTCTTCGGGCAGGTCGGCCGTGCCGTCGCAGGCGCCCAGCAAGGCTCCAGCCATGGTCGCGATCGTGTCGGTGTCTGTCCCGATGGCGTTCGCTGCGGCGACCACGCCGTCGTGGGCCTTCGGGGCTGCGGACGCTAGCGCTACGGCGGCAACGGTCGTGAGAATCCCGCTGCCCTGTTGCTCGTCGGCTCTGAGCCCCAGACGGTCAACGACTCCCGCGTACGCCGTGTCGATGCCATCCGCCGCCTCCATGCAATCCGTGGCTGCCCGTATGGCGGCGAACAACTCATCGACCGTCTGTCGCCAGACGTTGCTGAACCTCTCACCGCTCGCTTGCTCCCACAGACCCGTCCAAGTCGATCCCAGAATGGAGTGCTCCTCGATCAAGCGAAGCGTGTCACCGACTCTGGCTGCGATGTCCACGCATGCGTCGGAGTCCGGAACAGTGCCCGTGCTGAGGCAGTGAGCGAGCGTCGCGGCATGGAAGCAGGCTCCAACGATGGCGCGAGGGTGTCCATGGGTGCACACGCTGTCTGTGATCACGCCGAGCATGTAGTCATCCCTGAGGTCCTGCGAGGCCCAGACGTGTGGCTGGATGCGCATGGCCGCACCGTTGCCGCCAGCATTCGTCCACCCAGGGAAGGTGTTCGCGTACCACAGCGTCCGCGGCTTCCCGAGGTTCTTGGCCGCCGCCTTTGAGGCTCGGCCACCACCGAGTGCATAGGAGAGCCACACGGGGAGCTCGATCCGGGCGAAGGTCTCGACATCGAAGCCATGACGGCTTATCGAGCGGACTACTGCCATTCGCAGTTGAGTGTCATCGGACCAGCACCCGGCGGGTAGCAGCACATCGACGCCCCACTTGCCGCCGATCCGTCGCTTCCAATTCATCAGGTGGTCCAGGGGCGCGCCCTGCGTTCGCTGGTCGAGCCCCTTCCGGTCCACCAGTTCGCTGATGAAGCCAAGCGCGTCGCCGTACGCCGCCCACATCATCGAGCCCCGCGTTCTCGCCGCTCGGTTGTTGCCGACGTCGTAGGCGCTCGCATCGGGGCTTGCGGTCGAAACGCTCGCTAGGGCGTGAGTCCGGGCCGATTGTTCGCTGCTGTCGTTGCTGAGGAGGCCAGGCAGTTGTTGAGAGGCTGGGCTCGAGTCCGTCATTGGAATGCCTCCGGGTTCAGTTCGATCTTAGGCTCGTGAGGGAAGGGCCACAGGGTGGCCTTGACGGTGTCGTACGTGTCGCCGTCGCTCACCGTGAGTGTGTGCAGGTGAGACTGCTGCCGCTCCATACGCGGACTGCTCCGCCCACCGTCAGCGGGCGCGGAGGGTCAGGTTCTTGCGGTTTGTGATCTTGTAGTGGCGGTGGTCGTGGGTGATCCAGCCCAGCCTGACGAAGGCATGGATCGCCTTGTTGACCCGCTCGCGGCTGGCGCCGACCATGGAGGCGAGCTCCTCCTGGGTGAGGGGCATCTCGAACTCGTCCTCGCCGCCCGCCATTTCCAGCAACCGCTTGGCAGTGCGGCCCATCACGTCCAGGAACACTGTGTCAGACAGGGCTCGGTCCGTCGCCCTCAGCCGCCGGGCCAGAAGCTGTACCGCGCTCCACAACGCTGTCGGGTGGTCCTCGTAGAGCAGGCGCAGCTCCGCGTAGGGCACTACCAGCACCTTGGACTCCTCCAAGGCTCGGGCTTGCGCCGAACGGTCTTGGCCGTCGAGGAACCCCAGCTCACCGAACAGCTCGCCGGGACCCATCAGGGCCAGCAGCGACTCCCGCCCGTCCTCCGATTCCTGGGCTATCGCGATCCGCCCCGCCATCACCAGGTAGAACTCATGCGGCTCGGCGCCCTCCTCGAACAGAACGACGTTGCGCTGCAGCGAGCGCACCGTCCCGGCGGCCGCGATGTGGTCGAGCTGCTCGTCGTCGAGCTCGACGAAGAGGATCGTTTCGCGCAGTGCCTCCCGAAGCTCCAACGGGGTTGTCCCGATAGTGGGTCCGGCCGCTGCGGAGGCAGTGTCGGGAAGAGAGGTGGTGTCGGGCATAACAACGGCCCACACTAGTGGCGGTGGGTAACAGTGATCGCGAGCAACGCGGCGATTCCGTTCGGGGCGTGTGGGCCATCGTGGTGGCCGCCGGGGAGGGGCACCGATTCGGAGGCTCCAAGCAGTTCCGCCGCCTGGGGGACCGATGGGTGATCGACTGGGCCGTGCAAGGCGCAGCCCGCTGGTGTGAGGGAGTGGTAGTGGTGCTGCCCGAGGCACGCGCCGTCGGCGAGCAAGCCTGGAGGCCGTCGGTTCCGGACAGCCAATGTGCTGCACAGCTCGTCGTGGTGGCGGGCGGTGTGCTGCGCTCGGACTCGGTGCGCTGCGGGCTGAGCCGGGTGCCCGACGACGCTGAGATCGTGCTGGTCCACGACGGCGCCCGGCCGCTGGCTGGCGACGGCGTGTTCGAGCGGGTGATCCGGGCGGTGCGTGACGGCGCGGGCGCAGCCGTCCCTGCAGTCGAGGTGACCGACACGATCCGCTGGCGCGGCGGCGGCACCGCCGATCGTCACAAGCTCTTGGCGGTGCAAACGCCCCAAGCGTTCCGGGCTGACACGCTGCGGGCCGCCCACGCCGACGGTGCCGACGCCACCGACGACGCCACGCTGGTGGAGGCGGTCGGGGCGAAGGTGGTGACAGTGGACGGCGATCACCGCAACCTCAAGATCACCGCGCCCCATGACCTGATAGTGGCCGAGGCTCTTCTGGCGTCCCGCGCGGAATCGGGCACGGGAGGAACCGACCATGGATGAGGTTGGGATGCGGGTCGGGCAGGGCTTCGACGTGCACCGCTACAGCGACGATCCCGAACGGACCCTGGTGCTGGGCGGGGTGCGCTTCGATCAAGAGCGCGGCCTGGACGGCCATTCCGACGCCGACGTCGTCGCCCACGCCTGCATAGAGGCGCTACTGGCGGCGGCCGGTCTTCCAGACATCGGCCAGTTCTTCAGCGACACCGACCCGGCCTGGGCCGGAGCCGACAGCCTCGATCTGCTGCGCCGCGCCGCAGAAGCGGTTCGCGAGGCGGGATGGGATCCTGTCAACGTGTCGTGCAGCGCGGTTCTCGACTCGCCCAGGCTGGCGCCTCACCGTGAGGTGATGCAGGAGCGACTCGGTGCCGCGGCGGGCGCACCCGTGACCGTCACCGGCCGCCGCAGCGAGGGCGTGGGCGCCCTGGGCCGCGGCGAGGGAGTGGCCGCCTGGGCGGTGGCTCTGGTGGCCCGGCGGTCCGGCGATCGGGAACGAGCCGGTACCGGTGAGCCGTTCTAGCCGGTCGCGCCGTCCGCGCTCGGGGCCGACGCCGCGTTCGCGTTCTGGCGCGTCCGGCGACCGGCCGCGGGCCGCAAAGTCACCGGCACGCGACCGAAGCGGTCTGGGCGGGGAGCAGGTAGAGGGCCGCCAAGCGGTTCGGGAGTTGCTGCTGGCGGGCCGGCGGCGAACCCGAATGGTCATGCTCGCAAGAGGTCTCGATCCGGCCCCGATCATCGACCACATCGTGGAGCTGGCCCGCGAGCAGCGGACCACAGTCCGCGAGGTGAGCCGCTCCGAGCTCGACGCCACCGCCCGCACCGAGTCGCCCCAGGGCGTTGTTGCCCTGGCCGATCCGCTGCCCGAAGCCGACCTAGCCGAGCTGGTGGAGGCGCCGCGAGCGGGCGCCCCGTTCCTGCTGGCGCTGGACGGCATCACAGATCCGGGCAACTTTGGTGCGGTGCTGCGCACCGCCGAGTGCGCCGGCGTCACCGGGGTCGTGCTGCCCCGCCACCGCTCTGCCCGGATCACGCCGACGGTTGCGAAAGCGGCGGCGGGCGCGGTGGAGCATCTGAGGTTCGCGGTCGTGCCCGGCATGCCGTCCGCGCTGCGCACACTCAGCCGCCATGACGTGTGGACGGTCGGGCTCGACGCGGCGGGGACGCGGCCCCTTCACGAGCTTGAGCTATCGGGCGAGGCGGTGGCCCTGGTGCTCGGCTCCGAGGGCAGGGGCCTGTCGCGGCTCGTCGCCCAGCGCTGCGACGTGCTGGCGTCGATCCCCCTGCGCGGCGTGCTGGGATCGCTCAACGTGGCGGCCGCGGCCGCGGTGGCCTGCTTCGAGATTGCCCGCGGCCGCCCCGGCTAGCCCACGGCCTCGGCCAGCGCGGCTACCGCTTCGGCCGGGCGTCCTGCGATCACGCCGTCCACGCCCAGCGCGAACAGAACGGCGTAGAACTCGCTGGTCTCCACCACGTCGGTGCCGCTCAGCCACACCCACACTTCCCGGCCCTCGTCGTGGACCCTCGCAACCGTGTCGGGCGTCACGACCTCGATTCCCGCGTAGGTGAAGGGCACCTGCAACACGGCGTGGCGCGGATTCAGGGCCCCGCCGGCCGCGAACCAGCCCAGCAAGGCAGCCTCACCGGGGGTGGTCGCCACTGAGGGGGCGAGCCGGCTGAAGGCCTCCAGCACCTCATCGTTGAAGCAGGCCACGATCACCGACCTCTCCCGGCCGAGCTCGGCAATCTCAGCCGCGAGCACCTGCGCCGCGGCAATGCCCGTAGCGGGGTCCTCCTTGCCGTCGGGGCCCCGTTGGAGCTTGATCTCCACGTCGAGGACATGGTGCGGGAAGCGCTGTGCGACCTCCCGGAATGTCGGCACCCGGAAGTCGTCGTCCTCGAAGCCCGGCGGCGGCTCGACCGCCCCGGTTCGAACGCCCCGGAACACGTACTCCTCCGCGGGTCTGGTCTGGTCTCCCCAGAAGCCCGCCGCAAACCAGTGGGCGTTGTCGAGAGCCTGGATCTCGGCCAGAGTCAGCGCGTCAACCGGACCCGAGGTCTCCGTGGTGCGGTCCACGGTGTCGTCGTGCTGCACGATCAGGGCCCCGTCCGCGGTGAGTTGCACATCCAGTTCGAGGATGTCTGCGCCAGCGGCCGCCGACCGCGAGTACGCGTAGATCGTGGAGTGCGGGTAGTCCTGGTCGCCTCCCGCATGGGCTATCACCAGCGGCCGGTCGAGCGCGATCAACTCTTCGACCGTGGAGGCCTCGGGTCGGGCTATCGCCATCGTGGTGGTGGTCGTGGGCGGGGGAGCCGTCGTGGTGGAGACGGTCGTCGTCGTGGACGATGTCGTGGTGGAGATCGTCGAGGTGGTCGACGCCGTGGTGGAGACGGTCGTCGTGGTAGAGGTCGTCGAGGTGGTCGACGCCGTCGCCACGGTCGTCACCGGCGCGCTAGAGCTCGTGGTTGGAACGGCAACGTCCTGGCGCGGCTCCCCGTCACCGCCCGAGCCGCCGCCACAGCCTGCCATGGCAAGCCCCGCAACTGCTACGAGAGCGCCGAGCAGACGCCGACGCGGAGTCCGTAGCCCCCGGCCAGGACCCTCTCCGCCATCGAGTACTCGCATTCGTTTGAACCCTAGCCCGGCGTGAAATTCTGGGTAGGCGCGCAAGCCTGTATCTGCTACGAGCGAGCATGAACTGGTTGCGAGCGCCTCGCAGCGAAGCGTTGTCTTTCCCCCTCACCTTCGCTGCGCTCACGGGCCGCTCGGGTCCACTCGACCGAAATCAGTAGAGAAACCCGTCACATATGAGCAATACCCGTGCAGATTTGAGGCGAGCTTGACATAGGGCTACTCACGGGCCGTTCGGGTCACGGCCGCGCTCAGCGCCTTGCGGGGTCGCCTGGTGATTCGTGCTTATTCGCTCGGCCTCTAGGATTGCGGTTGCAGAGTGCTGCCAATGACGTCCGGAGGACTCGGACCCATGACGATGAACGTTGATCGCTTGACCGAACTGTTCGGACTCGACGGCAAGACGGCCGTGGTCACCGGCGGCAGTCGCGGCCTCGGCTACATGATTGCGGGAGGGCTGCTCGACGCGGGCTGCCGGGTGATCATCTCGGCCCGCAAGGTGGAGCAGGTAGCGGCCGCGGCCGACCAGCTCGGGGCCCGCGGCCCTTGTGAGGCGATGCCGGCCGACCTGTCCACCCCGGAGGGCTGCGAAGCGTTGGCCGGGGCGGTGGCCGCGAGATGGGAGTCGCTAGACATACTCGTCAACAACGCGGGAGCGAGCTGGGGAGCGGAGCTCGACGAATTCCCGGTGCACGGCTGGAACAAGGTCATCGACACCAACCTGAGCGGCCCGTTCTTCCTCACCCAGAAGCTGCTGGGACTGCTGCGGGCCGCGGCCCGCCCGAACGACCCGGCTCGGGTGATCAACGTCGCGTCCGTGGACGGACTGAAGGTGCCGGACCTGGAGACCTACTCGTACTCGGCGTCCAAGGCGGGGATCATGCATCTCACCCGCCATCTCGCCAAGCGGTTGGCGCCTGAGCACATCACGGTCAACGCCATCGCGCCCGGCCCGTTCGACTCCAAGATGATGGCTTTCATCCTCGACGACCCCCGGGCCCGAGCCGCGCTGGCGGCCCAGGTGCCGCTGGGCCGCATCGGCGAGCCCGACGACCTCGCCGGCGCGGCGGTGTACCTGGCGTCACGGGCCGGGTCGTACCTGACCGGCGCCACCGTGCCCGTCGGCGGCGGCCTCGCCTGCGCCGAATGAACCCCGGGCGTCAGGGTCAGGCCAGGACCACGGGCAGCGACTTGAGAGCGTTGTTGAGGTTCGAGCGCTGCCGCCGCGGCTCGCCCGCGGGCTCTATGCGCTCGAAGCGGGCCAGCAGCTCCTCGAAGAACACCCGGCCCTCGAGCCGGGCGAGATGCACGCCCAGGCAGAAGTGGGTGCCGATTCCGAACGACAGGTGCGGATTGGGGTTCCGGGTGATGTCGAAGGACTGCGGATCGTCGAACACCGCCTCGTCGCGGTTGGCCGAGGTGTAGACCATCGCCACCTTGTCGCCCGCGGTGATCGGCTGGCCCGCGATCTCGGTGTCGACCACCGCGGTGCGCCGGAAGTAGTGCAGCGGGTTGGACCAGCGCAGCACCTCCTCCACCATCGCCGGTATCGCCTCCGGGCGCTGGCGCACCGCCTCCATCTGATCGGGATGCTGCAGCAGGGCCAGCAGGCCGCTCGACAGCATCGTGCGGGTGGTGTCGTTGCCGGCCGTGACCAGCTGGACGAAGAAGCGGCCGAAGTCCACGTCGGTCATCAGGCGCCCGTCGAAGTAGCTCCCGAGCAGAACGTCGGTCAGGTCCCCCTGGAGTGGCATCGCTCGCCGCCGGGCGGCGAACCCCATGGCGTAGACGGCCATCTCCACGCTGGAGGAGCCCCGCTCCGACGAGTCGGCAATGTCGGGGTCCTGGCCGCCGGAGTTGCGCTCGGCCAGAGCATGGATCGTGGCCCAGTCGTCACGCGGGAGTCCCATCAGCTCGCCCACCACCGCGCTGGGCAGTCGCGCGCTCACCTCGTGGACGAACTCCGCCTCGGTCCCGGAGGCCCCCGTTCCCGCTCGGGCGCGGGAGCGGATCGGGTCGAGAATCCCGGCGGTGATGGCCCGGATCCGGTCCTCCATGCGTCCGATCACCCGCGCCTTGAACTCCGGCGCCACCGGTTTGCGGTAGGCGGTGTGGCGGGGCGGGTCCATGGCCAGGAGCATGTCGCGCATGCTCTCGAGGCTGGCCGGGTCGAGATCCTCGATGATCACACCGCCCTCCGAAGCCGAGAACACCTCGGGATGGCGGGCCACATGGACCATGTCGGCGTGGCGCAGCACCGCCCAGTAGCCGGCCTGTTCCGGCACGTCCTGCCAGCACACGGGGCGCTCGCGGCGCAGCCGGGCGAAGAGCTCGTGCGGCGGGCCGTCCACATAGACGTCCGGCGAGTAGATGTCCACGGCGGCGGTGTCGGGCATAGGCGGCCTCCTGCCGCTGGCGGTGCGAAATCCGCTGCGCTGGGTCGTCGTCGGCATGGTAACGGCCCGGCCGGAGTGGAGCCCGGGATGGAAACGGCCGCCGATTCGTCTACCCTCGTTCGTTGGCCCTTAGTAGAGCAAGGAGCCAACGTCCATCTACGGAGGCTGATCCCAGTGGCAACCGGACGATCCAGCTTCGCAAAGCGTCAGCGGGACATGGCCAAGAAAGCCCGCGCTGAGGCCAAGCGTCAGAAGCGCCTGGGCCGCGGCGAGCTCTATGAGTTGGAGCACGCCCACCGCGAGGACGACCCAGACGAGACGCCGTCTCGCGGTCCCGTCCTCAGCAATGACGAGATCATGGCCAAGGTGGAGGATCTGCACCGCCGTTACGACGACGGACAGTTGGACCTCGAGGCTTTCGACGAGCAGCGGGCCACCCTGATGGCCCAGATATCCGTCGACTGAGCCGTCTGCACCGCAACCGTCGACGCGGATACACAGTCCGGCCTTGACGCGTCTTGTAGCTTGGCGCCGTCTATGGGATTGGAACAGCTGCGAACCGGGCTCACCTTCGACGACGTTCTGATCGTCCCTCGGCGGTCGTCGATCAGATCCCGCCAGGACGTGTCGGTGCGGACACGGCTGTCGCGCCGCGTCGAGCTGGACCTGCCGGTCGTGGCCGCCAACATGGACACGGTGTGCGAGCACGAGATGGCCGTCGCCATGGCCCGGCTGGGCGGCATCGGCATCGTGCACCGCTTCATGCCGATCGAGGCCCAGGCCGACCAGATCGACCGGGTGAAGGAGGCGGGCGCCGCCCTCGTCGTCGGCGCGGCGGTGGGCACGGACCGTGACATGGTCGAGCGAGCCAAGGCGCTGGTGGCGGCCGGCGCCGACGTGCTTGTGCTGGACATCGCCCACGGCCACTCGGACCATGCCATCGACGGTGTGCGCATCCTCAAGGACCATTTCGCCGACACCGACGTGGTGGCGGGCAACGTGGCCACGATGGACGGTGCCGCCGACTTGGTGGACGCGGGCGCTGATGCCGTGAAGGTAGGTGTCGGGCCGGGCGGCGTGTGCACCACCCGCACCGTGGCCGGTGTCGGCGTGCCGCAGCTGACAGCCATAGCCGACGTGGCCGGTGTCGGTGTGCCGGTCATAGCCGACGGAGGCATCCGCAATTCCGGCGACATCGCCAAGGCCCTGGCTGCGGGGGCTTCCACGGTGATGGTGGGAAGCATGCTGGCCGGCACCAAGGAGAGCCCCGGCGAGGTGGAGCAGGGAGCGAAGGGTCTGCAGAAGCGCATCCGGGGCATGGCCAGCTTCGAGGCGGTCATGGCTCGGGCCGACCGCTCCGGCGAGGACCTCGACGAGGAGTACCTGTCGTATCGAGCCCCCGAGGGTGTCGAGGGCACCGTCCCCTACAAGGGCGAGGTCTCCAAGCTGGTGCTGAACTTGATGGCGGGCCTGCGCAGCGCCATGAGCTACACCAACGCCCGCACTCTCGAGGAGTTCTGCGAACTGGCCGAGTTCGTGGCGGTCACCCCGCAGGGCCTGATCGAGAACCTCCCCCACGCCACGCTGGGCTCCCGCTAGGACCCGCAGCCGCCGGCAGCCGTCGGCGCTGGGGAAGGTCGGGCTCAGCCAGCCAGTTCGGCGAAGCGCTCCAGGGTGGCGGGATCGCCGCTGATCAGCAGCGTGGTCACCACCGACGACCGCCACGCCTCCAGGTCATCCGCGATCTTGGACCATGGGCCGATCAGCGCGATCTCCTCGCACATCTCTGTGGTCACCGCCGCGGTCGCCGCGGCCCTGTCGCCGGCCAGGTACAGGTCCTGGATGGTGTCGCACTGGGCCTCGTAGCCCATGCGGTCGAACACGGCGCGGTGGAAGTTGGCCCCCTTGGCGCCCATGCCCCCCACGTACAGCGAGATCACGGGCCGCACGAAGTCCGCGCATGCGTCGACGTCATCGCCGGGGACCAGGATCGTGGACGCCACCACCTCGAAGTCGTCGGGGCCTCGCCGGGCGCCGGGACGCCCGAAGCCCTCGGCCAGGAAGCCGCGGTACATGGCGTCGTGGCGGGGTGAGAACAGCCAGGCCAGCCACCCGTCGCAGATCTCGGCCGCGAGGGCCACGTTCTTCGGCCCCTCCGCGCCCAGGAAGATGGGGATGTCTGACCGCAGCGGGTGGACAGTGCTCTTGAGGGCCTTGCCCAGCCCGGTGCTGCCCTCGCCGGTGTAGGGGAGCTGGTAGAACTCCCCGTCGTAGGAGACGGGCCCGGCCCGGTCCACCACCTGCCGCACGATGTCCACGTACTCGCGGGTCCGGGCCAGCGGCCGCGAGTAGGGCCGCCCGTACCAGCCCTCCACCACCTGCGGACCGGACGCGCCGACGCCCAGCACGAAGCGGCCGCCCGACAGGTGGTCGAGGCTCATCGCGGCCATCGCCGTGGCGGCCGGGGTGCGGGCCGACATCTGCGTGATGGACGTGCCGAGCCGTACGCGCTCTGTCGCCGACCCCCACCAGGCCAGCGGCGTGAAGCAGTCGGATCCGTAGGCCTCCGCCGTCCAGATCGAGTCGAAGCCGAGCCGGTCGGCGGCCGCGATCTGCTCGGTCACCCCCGCGGGAGGCCCCGCCGACCAGTATCCGGTGTTCAGTCCCAGCTTCATAGCGGCCTCCTGCTGTCGTCGGGCGTTGCCGGGCCGGGTCTGGCCGGGCAGCCGCACGGTATCGGCTCCGTCCGCCAGGCCGTGAAACCGCTGGCGTCAACCGCGTGGACAGCATCGACGGTCCCGCGGTTGCGAGTGCGCACCGGTGGGGCGAGAGTTATGGCGAATGGAATTCGATCTTCCCCCCGACGACGACCCCCGCCGGGTCGCGGTGCGGCGGTGGCTTGCCGATCATCCGAAACCCACCGGTCGCCAGCTGGCCGAGGCCGGCTACGTGGTTCCCCACTGGCCGCGGCCCTGGGGGTTGGAGGCTGACGGGCTGCATCAGCTCGTCATCGACGAGGAGCTGGGGGCCGCGGGAGTCAAGCGACCCGACAACCTGATCGGCATCGGCTGGGCCGCGCCGACCATCCTCGTCGCCGGCACCGGTGAGCAGAAGGACCGCTACCTGTGGCCGATCTTCAGCGGCGAGGAGTACTGGTGCCAGCTCTTCAGCGAGCCCGACTCCGGATCGGACCTGGCCTCGCTGTCCACCCGGGCCATGCGCGACGGCGACACTTACGTGGTCAACGGCTCCAAGATCTGGTCGAGCGGCGCCCATCACAGCAAGTTCGGGATCCTCATCGCCCGCACCGACGCCGACGTGCCCAAGCACAGGGGCATCTCCTACTTCATCTGCCCCATGGACGCCCCCGGCGTGTCGATGCAGCCCATCGTGGACATGACCACCGCCCACTCGTTCAACCAGGTGTTCTTCGACGATGTTCGGTTGCCGGCCAGCCTGCGAGTGGGCGCCGAGGGCGACGGCTGGCGCCTGGCCAAGGTGACGCTGGCCAACGAGCGGATCGGACTGTCGTCGGGCGGCGTGCTGTGGAGCCTCGGCCCGACCGCGCAGAAGCTGATCGAGCTCGTGAAGGGCAACGGCGGAGTGTCCGACCCGGTGCTGCGCGACCACCTGGCCTCGGCGTACTGCGAGGCCGAGGTGCTGCGGCTCAATCAGCTGCGCACGCTCAGCGCGCGGCTCGCTGGGCGCACACCCGGGCCGGAGGCGTCGATCCAGAAGATCATGTCCGACGACCACGGCCAGAGGGTGCTGGAGCTGGCCGCGGCCACGGTGGGCGCGGCCGGAATGCTCACCGGGTCGGGGCCTGCCGGCCAGATCCCCAAGCCCATGCAGACCGGGGCCACCGAGGTCAAGTTCCCCCGCGGCGGAGGCCAGTTCCCCGATGTCGACCCCATCTGGCACTACGGCCTGCTGTTCTCGCCGGCACTGACGCTGGGGGGCGGCACGTTCGCCGTGCAACGCAATATCGTGGCCGAGCACGTTCTCGGCCTTCCCCGCGAGCCCAACGTGGAGGCTGGCCTCACCTGGAGCGAAACGCAAAGGAGGCGCACATGAAGACGCGCATCACCGACATGCTGGGAATCGAGTTCCCGATCATCGCCTTCAGCCACTGTCGAGACGTGGTGGCCGCGGTGTCCAAGGCAGGAGGAATGGGGGTGCTCGGCGCAGTGGCCCACTCACCCGAGACCCTCGAGATCGACCTGGACTGGATAGAGGCCGAGGTCGGCGACAAGCCCTACGGCGTGGATGTGATCATCCCTGCCAGCCTGACAGGCGGCCCCGACGGCGGATTCACCCTCGACGACGTGCGCCAGCTCATCCCCGCCACCCATGTCGACTTCGTGGACGACATCCTGGCTCGCTACGACGTGCCGCCGCTGCCCGACGACGGCGGCTCGGACTCGCTCACCTCCTTCGGCAGCCTGGGCGACGCGACGCCGTTCTCGGCCGACGCCGCCGGCGCTCAGTTGGAGATCGCACTGGCCCATCCCAGCGCCTTCGTGGCCAACGCCCTGGGCCCGCCGCCGCAGTACATGATCGACGCGGCCAAGGATTCCGGCAAGCTGGTCGGTGCACTGGCGGGTCGGGCCGTGCACGCCGAGCGCCACGCTGCCGCGGGGGTGGACATCATCATCGCCCAGGGATACGAGGCCGGCGGCCACACCGGTGAGATCGGCTCGATGGTGCTGATCCCGGAGATCGTCGACGCCGTGGACCTGCCCGTGCTTGGCGCGGGCGGCATCGGCCGGGGCCGGCAGATGGCCGCGGCGATGGCGCTGGGTGCTGAGGGCGTGTGGTGCGGGTCGGTGTGGCTGACCACCGCCGAGGCTGAGACCCATCCGGTGGTGAAGGACAAGATGCTGGCCGCAGCATCGTCGGACACGATGCGTTCACGCTCCCTGACCGGCAAGCCGGCCCGGATGCTCAAGTCGGCGTGGACCGAGGAATGGCACCGCGACAACACGCCGGACCCCCTGGGCATGCCGCTGCAGCCCGTGCTGACCCGCACTGCCCAGCGCCGCATCGAGCGGGCCGCGCACACCGCGGGATCGGGAGCCGAGAAACTCGCCAACTACTTCGTCGGCCAGATCGTCGGCACGATGAACCAGACCAAGTCCAGCGCGCAGGTGGTGTACGAGATCATCGAGGAGTTCATCGACTCGGTTGAGTCCCTCGCCGCCCGGCTGGAGGCCTGAGCGCGGCCGTTCGCTCGACTCCCGGAGGTGAGACTGTGACTGCAGGGCCACGCAGCGTGCTAGGCCGGTATTTCGTTCAGAATCCCGGGCCGACAAACATCCCCGACCGGGTGCTGGAGGCCTTCCGCCGCCCCGCGATCGACTTCGCCGATCCCGAGTTCATCGCGCTGGCCGACAGCATCTGGGAGGAGTTGCCCGAGATCTTCGGCGGAGCCGACGAGGTCGTGCTGCTGACCACGGTGGGGCATGGTGCCTGGGAGTCGGCGTTGACCAACACGCTCGACCCTGGCGACACGGTGCTGATCCCCGACTGCGGACTGTTCGGTCGGCGCTGGGCGATGATGGCCCGCGACCTCGGCTACGAGGTGGTGTCGACGGCGCAGCATCTTCGGCATCCGACCGACCCGGCCGAGATCGCCGACATACTGGCGGCCGACACCGCCCATCGCATCCGCAGCGTTTGCATTGTCCACACCGAGACCTCCACCGGCGCGGTCACCGACCTGGCCGCGATGCGCGCCGCCATAGACGCTGAGGGCCATCCGGCGCTGTTTGTGGTGGACGGGGTGTGCTCGCTCGGGACTGAGCCGCTGAGAATGCGCGACTGGGGGATCGACGTGGTGGTGGCGGCCTCCCAGAAGGGACTGATGATGCCTCCGGGCCTTTCGTTCTGCGCGCTGAGCGAGAAAGCGCTGGAGCGCAACCGCTCAGCGGCCACGCCCCGGTTCCATCTGGCGTGGGCGCCGCGTTTCGAGGAGGGCCACATCTACAAACGCTTTGGCGGTACCCCTCCCATCCAGCACATGTTCGCCCTGAGGACCGCGCTCGACATGATCGCCGAGACCGGGGGGATAGACGCCTCGGTGGCTCGCCACCGCCGCTGGGCCGCCGCGGTTCACGCCGCCGTCGGCGGCTGGGCGTCGGGAGGGCCGTGGGAGATCAACATCGCCGAGCCCAAGCACCGCACCGCCGCGATCACATGCGTGCGCACCGGCGGCATCGCGGCCGACCCGCTGATCGCTATGGCCCGGGATCGTTTCAGCGTCAGCGTCGGATCGGGAATGATGACCGAGATGGAGGGCCGGGGCTTCCGCATCGGCCACCTGGGCGACCTGAACGAGCCGATGCTGCTCGGCGCTCTGGGCGGCCTTGAGACGGCGATGACGGTGCTGGGACTGCCCCACGGTCATGGCCTGCCCGCCGCGGTCGCCTCCCTGGCGGCCACCTCCGGCATATAGCCCGAGCCGGTGCCCTAGGGATTGAGCAGGGCGGTCACGAGCGCCCGAAGCTCACCGATGCCGGTGCCCTTGGCTGCGCTGGTCCACTGGACGGTGCCCCGGTCGGCGCCGAGCTTGGCTGCGACCTCGGCCCGGCGGGTGCCGCGGCGGGAGGGGCGCACCTTGTCGGCCTTGGTAGCGACGTAAGTCACGGGCAGGTCCAGGCCGTCGAGCCAGTCCACGGTCTGCAGGTCGAGGCCGGTGGGACCGATCTCGCCGTCGATGAGGTGCAGCACCCCCCGCAGCGGCTCGCGGTGGGCGAGGTAGCCCTCAGCCATGGAGCTCCAACGGCCCTGTTCGGCCTTGGACGCTTTGGCGTAGCCGTAGCCGGGCAGGTCCACCAGCCAGAGTCCCGAGCCCTCCGCGCCCAGCTCGAACGCGTTGATCAGCCGGGTGGCGCCGGGCGTCTTGGAGGTGCGGGCCAGTTGCCGACGCTGGGCCAGCGCGTTGAGCAGCGACGACTTGCCGACGTTGGACCGCCCCACCAGAGCGATCTCGGCCACTGTGGAGGGCATCTCCCGCGCGCGGGGAAACGACGACACGAAGTGCAACGCCAGAGGTCCGGCCATCCGATCAGGCTACGACGGCGGCTGTACTGGACCCTCCCGTCGGAACGGGTCACGTCTGGTGCTCAGGACACCAGTAGGTGGTGCGGCCACCCACCTGCTCGCGCCGCAGCGCCGCCCCATCCCGGGGACAGCAGCCTCCCCGCACCCGAGCGGGCTGGAGGTCACCGGTGTGGGACCCGCCCCGCTGGCCGAGGATCCTCAGCGTGGTCCGGATGGCCCGATGGAGACGGGATGCCTCCGACGTCTCCAGCGATCCTGCCTCCCGGAGGGGCGATAGGCGGCCTCGCCACAGCGCCTCGTCGGCCAGCAGGTTGCCCAGCCCGGCCAGGCGGCGCTGGTCCAGCAGCCGGGCCTTCAGTGCCACCGTCGAGCGGCCCAGGGCCTCGCGCACTTGCTCCAGGGTCAAGGACAGCGCGTCCGGTCCCAGCGCTTCCTCGTCGGGGTCGAGCTGCACGCCGCCCAGTCTTCGAGGGTCGCGCAGCACCATGGCGCCTCCGCCCTCGAACCGCAGCCCGAACCGGTCCCAGGCAGGTTCGTGGCGGGGGCTGTCGTACAGCAGGTGGTCGATCGGCATGGCTCCGTCAACAACGATCTTGCCTGTCATGCCGAACCGCAGCCCGAGCCGCGGGCCGTCGGTGTCGACAATGACCAGCTTGCCGATGCGTCGCACCGCCTCGACGCGGGCCCCAGTCAGCTCCAAGCGCAGAGCGTCGGTGGAGGTCCCGCCCTTGGCGAACCACTCGTCGGGGGCGTGGACGCTGGCGATCTTGCGCCCCGCCGTGGCCGAGACAGCCCTCCGGTAGGCCTCCACCTCGATTATCTCAGGCACCGTGCCAGCCCTCGTCCCGACCGCTGCGGCAGCCTAGCCCGCACCGACGCGCTCCGGCAGGTGTGGCTCGCCTAAACGGATATGCCTCCAGCGGGGGTGACGACGTGGCCAAGATCTTCGAGTTGGGCGATGGCTTCCTCGGGGTAGCGCCGGACGGTCGCTCGCGCCTGCGATCTGTCCCACTCCGCAAGCGACTCGATGACCTCGGTCCGCCATCCGGGCTTCCAGTTCGCAAAGATTCCCTCTCGATCCAGGAACAGCAGGAAGTCCTCTAGCGTCGGACGGAAGCGCTTGCCGCCGACGGGAAAGTGCAGCGCGTGGAGATCCGGCGCCGGCTGCCCGCTGGAGCCGTAGATCCAAGCCAACTCAGGCGAGTTGGCATGGAGATGAACGTGGGCGGCCGCCCGCCCGGGGGCCGAGCGGCGGCTGTCGTACTCGACTCGCAGAAGTGGCCGTGGGTCCCTTTGG
Organism: Candidatus Aldehydirespirator sp.; assembly: GCA_965219165.1. GTDB lineage: Bacteria > Actinomycetota > Acidimicrobiia > Acidimicrobiales > Aldehydirespiratoraceae > Aldehydirespirator. The sequence goes on from CBDCMW010000002.1 coordinate 1,464,221, forward strand.
CCGCTGGTGACGTCGACAAACAGGCCGACTGTCGAGGTGATGACTTGCAGATGGGCGTTCGTCTCGTCCATCTCAACCCTGTACTGGGCGCGCAGGAACAGGTTTGGCGACTCGCTGTCATCACTCGGGCGAACAAGCGGCAAGCCAGGCGAGCGGCGGTTGGGAGGATGGGGAGCTTGGACGATGGCGCGCTCGCCAGCCTGGACGAACTCCGCAGAGAACCTGATGTCCGTGTCGAGGCTAGCGTCGATGACGCAGTTGAGCCTGCTGATGAAGTCCTCGACCGAACGCTCGAGGGGCCTCTCTGTCACTCCTCCGCGATCGAGTCTCCGTAGATCAGCCAGAGATCCCGGAGGTTTCCGTCGGTCAAGGAGTCGGCCTCGCCCTCTGCGATGAACTGTTCAAGGGTCATGCCGACTCTTGAGATGTCCTGTTCGACCCGATCCCGGAGCTCCTCACGGCTGACGTAGTGGACAGTCATGTCGCGGTGCCTCCTGGGGCCAGATCCGGTGCTACGGCGCAACGTATCACCCTGAGAAACGACGCCGTCATCAGTGAGTCTGTCCCCGTGGACGAGCCAGTGGTCGCGAAGTTCGGGCTGCTTGAGGGTTCCAGCCTGCCCCTCGGCGATGAACTCGTCGAGGGTCATCCCGAATTCGCTCAGGGCAAGCGTGATCTCATCGATGGTCTTCTCGCGAGGAATGGAGCGAGTGGTCATGCATGCACCTCAAAGCTAGTCACTGAAACGGCTTGTTATGAATGTACATGTATTTACGATTCTTTCAACCAAGAACCTGCGACCCGTCGTCGCCGGGAACCGCCTCCGGCGCCCTGGGCGGTTTCGGGGATCGGCCACGTCATTGGGCACCTGCCTTCGTGCGTGTTCACATCTCTTGTCACATCTGGCCCGCTGAGGGGACTACGGCTAGCCTCCCGCCGAATGCTCATGGCTGAAGCGGATTTGACGGTCGCGGATCCCGAGCCGCCCGAGGAGGGCAACTTGGTGCGGGTGCGCGACAGGTTCTGGGTGGTTGAATCTGTGTTGCCGTCGCGGCCATTCGGATGTGCTGGATGGTGATTCCGAGTCCTGGGGCTCTCGCCAGACGACCGTCGGCGGTGAGCAGGGGGGCTTCGAGCGCATTGGCTGCCGCGACGTAGAAGGCGTCGTAGGCAGTGACGTTCCGGTGGTACTGCCAGGTCATGGGGGCCAGCGCCCGGCTCGGGATGCGCTCGACCGGCCATCGCACGAGATCCTCCATGGCCATCAGCGCCCGTCCCTCGGCGCGCTCAGGTGACGGTCACCGGCGGGTGGGTGCGCAGGAAGTCGAGGGCCTCGGCGGCGGTGTCGACCACGCCGATCATGCCCGCGTAGCGGCGATCGCCCGCGAGTTGGCGCAGCAGCGGCACGGCGGGCAGCGTCTCGGTGAAGTACCTACGGCCGAGGAAGACCATCGGGCTGACCGCACCGAACACCTCGTAGTGGTTCTGGGTGGCATCCAGGAACACCTCGCCCATGGTGCCGGCCGAACCGGGTGTGAACACCACGCCGCGGGTGGCGATGGCCAGCAGACCGTCCTCGCGGATCGAGTTGGCGAAATACTTGGCGATGTGGGTGGCGAACTGGTTGGTCGGCTCGTGGCCGTAGAACCAGGTGGGCACGGCCAGCGACTCGCCGCCGTCGCCGAAGGCGTCCAGCACGGTCCGCCCCGCGGCCCGGTAGGGCTCACCCCGGCGGTAGTCCGAAGCGATGGCGAGCAGCGCGATAGCAGTGTCGGCGGCGTCGTCGGGGTGGGGGGCGAGCCACGCGCCGAGGTTGGCGGCCTCCATGGCTCCGGGCCCGCCACCGGTGGTCACGTGCCAATCCGCCCGGGCCAGCTCCCGTCCCAGCACCGCTACCGAGCGGTAACCGGCGTCACCGCGCTCCAAGGCGTGGCCGCCCATCACCGCCACCACCTCGCGAGCCGCGAGATGGCCGTGCAGGGCGTCGTCGATGGCATGGTCGTGCAGGCGCCGGGCCAAGGCGTCCATCACGGGCAGGTGCGACCCCCGCGGATGGCGGCTCGCCCACCGGTAGATGGCGAGATCGATCTCGGGAGTCAGCTCGGCCTGGGAATAGAGCCGAGGCCGGTAGGGGTTGAAGGGCAGGTCGCGCAAGGGTGGAAGCACCACCGCGCCGCTCGCGAGGACATGGCGGAGCGTCCCGTCGCTCATCGTCGCGCCGAGGAAGGCCGCGCCCGGGCAGGCCGCGGCCCGGAGCTCGTCGGCGCGGCCGCGCAGGTCGATCCCCTGCACGACCGCATCGGCGAGGGTGCCGTGCTCGCGCAGGTGGGCGTCGAACTCGGCGAGCGAATGGATGTGGCGCATCACGTCAGTATCGGCGCGCAGCCGCGCACCCTGCGCCCTAGGCGTCGCATTCGATCAGCAGCCGATGCGGCCCAGCCGCCGGTCCGGCAGCACGGCACTGGTCGTGTCGACTGCCGGCTGGGCCGCTTCGGGGCCGACGGGGCCCGGCCGTGCGCCCGGCAGCACGGTGCCGTCAGCTCCTGGCGAGCCAGGCGACGATGGCTTCGGCCAGGGCTGGGCCCTGGTCCTCCTGGATGAAGTGACTGGCCGGCTCGAACTCGGCGTGGGGCTGGCCGGCCGCGCCCGGGATCCTCTCGACCATGTATGGCTGAAGGCCGCCCAGCACCGGGTCGCCAGGCGCCCACAGGGTGAGCACGGGCTTGGTCCACTGCTCTAGCACCGTCCAGGCGGCCCGGTTGGCGGGCACGGCCGGGTCGTCGGGCCTGACCGGCACCAGCAGCGGGAACTGGCGGGCGCCGGCCATATGGAACTCGCCGGGGAACGGCGCCCGATAGGCGTCCACCGCGGCCTCGCTGAGCTCGTTGGCGGTGGCGTTGTCGACCAGACGGCCGCAGTCGAGGAAGGGCACGTCCTGACTGAACTGGCGCCAGAAGTCGAAGCCGGCGCCGGGGGAGTCGCCCACGGGCAGCGCGGTGTTGGCCAGGATCAGCCGGTCGATCAGCCCCGGGTTCTCAGCCGCGAGCCGCAGGCCGATGAGGCCGCCCCAGTCCTGGCCGAACAGGTGCAGCGGCCCTGAGCCTCGCTCGTCTGCGGTTGCCTCCAGGAAGCCGCGCATCCATTCGACGTGGCCCGCATAGGTGTAGGCAGAGCGCTCGACGGGCTTGTCGGAGCGGCCGAAGCCGATGAGGTCGGGCACCATCACCCGGTGGCCGGCCTCGGCCAGCACCGGGATCATCTTGCGGTACAGATAGCCCCAGGTCGGCTCACCGTGCAGCAGCAGGATCGTGGCCGGGTCGCCGCCCGGGTCGCCAGGCCCGGCGGTCACGTAGGCCATGCGCAGGCCGTCCACGGTCGAGTATCGGGGCTCGTACGGGTAGTCGTCGACGGCGGCGAAGCGCTCCTCGGGGGTGCGAACGAACGCGGTGCCGCCAGGTGTGGTGAGGGTCTCGGTCATGGCTCGAAGCTAGTGCCGTCAGTGCGAAGCGGATGCCGTGCCTGGTTACGGCTTGACGCCCGCGCCGTCCACCCAGACGTGGCTGATGTCGTCGGCGGTGGCGAGGCGCACGACCTTCTCGAAGGCGCGGGCGTCGTCGTCGATGCCTTCCCACAGCCGGATCGCGCCGCCGGGCCGCTCGGTGCGCACTGCGATGGCGTCGAAGCGGCGGCCCGGCTCGATGAGCCCCACCGGCAGGTCGAGAACCGCGGCTCCTCCGGCGGTCGCCAGCCAGAAGGCGGTCACGGTGTCGATACGCGAGCCGGGCACGCCCCGGGTCTCCGCTCCGAGAGCGGGGTCGACGCCGTCCTCGAGCATTCGAGAGACGGTGACCGCGTCCTGGCACACCCCCAGCAGGCCCGGGCGGGCGCCGCCGGCGATGTCGCTGCCGAGCCCCACGCCGAGGTCCGCGGCCAGCGCCCGCCGCACCCCGAACACAGCGTTGGCGAAGTAGGCGTTGGAAAGCGGGCAGTGGGCCACGCCCGCCCGGCGCCCCGCCACCATGACCATGTCGTCGACGGTGAGGTGGTCGCTGTGGGCCAGCACCGTGCGGGCCCGCACCAGCCCGAAGCGTTCGAGGGCCGCGGTGTCGGTCGAACCGAAGCGCTCGAGGGCGTAGCCGCAGTGCCAGTCCGACTCCGCGCAGTGGGTCTGCACCCGCACGCCGGTCGCCTCGGCCAGCTCGCCCAGGCCCTCGAGCAAGGCGTCGGTACATGCCGGGGTGAAGCGAGGCGTGACGACCGGCTCCACGAGCGGGCTGCCCACGGCCGCCACCGCCTCTATGGACGCCGCCGACGCGTCCACCCCCGCCGCGGCGGTGGTGTCCCGGTACCACTCGGGGGTGCCCGACGGGTGGTCCATGGCTACCCGGCCCACCAGCGCCCGCTGGCCGTGCCGGGCGCAGGCTCGGGCCAGGGCGGTGGTGGCGTCGAGATCGTTGGACGAGAAGTAGACCGCGGTGGTGGTGCCCATAGCCAGCAGCGACGGCACCAGGTCGCCCCACACGGCCGCGGCGAACTCGGCGTCGGCGTAACGGGCTTCCAGCGGGAAGGTGTAGTCGAACAGCCAGCGCTCGAGGGGCAGGTCGAGCCCGGTCCCCAGCTGCGGCCATTGCGGCGCATGGATGTGAAGGTCAACCAGGCCGGGCAGCAACCGGGTGCCTGATGCCAGCTCCACGCGCTCGGTGGCGGATGCGAGCGCCCGATGGCCCGCGGCCGCGCCCTCGGATGTGGAGCGGTCGTGAACGGCGGTGACCGACCCCGTGGCGTCGACCTCCACCACGGCGTCGGTCACCGTGAGGCGGTCGGGCGTCGGCGTCTGCATCAGGGTTCCGGCCACGGCCAGCGTCATGCCGACACGGTAATGGTCGCCGGGCAGGGCCGGGTCGCTCACAGAGGGTGGTGTGTGGCCTTGTGGGGGGTGTGGTGTCGTGGGTGACCAACCGGAGTTGCCGCGGGTTTGGTCGCGGACCTCGGCCCGGACCTCAGCCCAGCAGTTCGGCGAAGGCGTCGATGACTTTCTCGATGTCGTCGGCGGAGACGTCGAGGTGGGTGACGAGCCGGGCCTGCGAGCCGCTCCAGCGGGTGACGATGCCACGGCTGGACAACTCTGCCTGCAGGTCCGAGCCGTCGGCTAGGTGCTCGTCGTCGGCCAGGTCCGAGCCTTCGCGCCCACCGCCGTCGAGGCGGATGAACACCATGTTGGTGGCGCACGAGTCGATCTTCACGCCGTCGATGGGGGCCAGCCCGTCGGCCAGGCGGGCCGCGTTGGCGTGGTCGTCGGCGAGGCGCTCGATGTGATGATCCAGCGCATAGAGTCCCGCCGCCGCGACAATCCCGGCCTGGCGCAGGCCGCCGCCGAGCATCTTGCGCCACTTGTGGGCCTCGTCGATGAGGTCCGCCGGTCCGGCCAGCACGGACCCCATTGGCGTGCCCAGTCCCTTCGACAGGCACACCGACACCGAGTCGAACGGCGCGGCCACCGCGGCCGGCGGCACCCCCAGCGCCACCGCCGCGTTCCACAGCCGTGCCCCGTCCAGGTGGTGCGCAAGGCCGTGGCGGGCGGCCAGCTCGGCCGAGGTCCCCATCTGGTCCAGCGTGAGCGCCTTGCCGTCGATGGTGTTCTCCAGGCACAGCAATTGGGTGCGGGCGAAGTGATGGTCGGGAGACTTAATAGCGGCCTCGGCCGCGGCAAGGTCGATCATGCCGTCGTCGCCGGTTGGCACGGTCTGGGGCTGGATGGACCCGAGCACCGCTCCGCCTCCGCCCTCGTACATGTAGGTGTGGGCATGGCTGCCGACGATGTACTCGTCGCCGCGCCCGCAGTGGGCGAGCAGCCCGCAGAGGTTGCCCTGCGTGCCGCTGGTCACGAACAGCGCCGCCTCCTTGCCGAGTAGCCCGGCCACGGCTTCCTGGAGCTCGTTGACGGTGGGGTCCTCGCCGTACACGTCGTCGCCCACGACGGCGGCGGCCATGGCGGCCCGCATGACCGGTGTGGGCTGGGTGACGGTGTCGGAGCGGAGGTCGATCACGACGCCAGGCTACGGTCGGCCGCAGCGCGTCATAGCTCGGTGACGCCGATGGCGTGCTCGCCCGAGGCGGCGTAGAACAGCCAGCGCCGGCCGTCGTCGTTGAGCACGCATGGGTCTCGCAGGCCGTTCTGCGGTGTGAGCGCCCAACCCCTCGGCACCGGCTTCGGAGGCTCGTCGGCGCCCTCCCACGGCTCGGTCGGCCGCATGACCTCGCTGACCGGTCCCGGCGTCCACTCGCGCCAGTCTGCCGAAGTATCGATCACGGAGCGGTATATCCGCTCGGGGGCCTCGAAGCAGCGGGTGAACAGCATCTCCAGCTCCTGGCGCTCAGCGCGGTAGGACACGCAGCAGTGGCGGATCTCGTCGTCGTCGAACAGCATCGGGCCGTAATCGAAGCCTCTCAGCCCGTCGGCCGAGCGCACCAACTGGGAAGGCATGGCCACCCCGTACCAGACGTCGCCGGCGTCGAACATCCGCAGATAGCTCGGAGCCACGGCTGCCACCGGCTCGATCAACGCGAAGCTCCGGCCGCTCTCGGAGGTCGACACCATGGTCTTCTGGTTCAACGACGGGTAGGTCCCCCAGCACGGCAGGTGGCCGCCGACCGACTCCGGGACCATCCCGTGGAAGTACATGACGAAGCGCCGCTCGGAGTGGTCGGCGCGCACGTCGGGAGAGGCTATGTGGGGTTGGCGCTCCGACGGGGTGTCGTCCACGTTGAGCACGTCGGGCTCGACCACCCGCCACGGCCCGGTCGGCTCGTCGGCGGCCGCGAGGCGGATGGACTGGCCCACATGGTGCGCGAAGTACATCAGGTACCGGCGCGGCGGATCCGGCATCCACTCCGGAGCGGCCAGGACCGACGGCCCGTTCACGTTGAACCGTCCCTGATCGTGGGGGATGCCGGGGGTGTCAGCGTCGATGATGCAGGTGCGGCTCTGTGTCACGGACTCTTCATCCTCGCCGCGGTGGCTCACTTGTCCGGTCCGAAGCCGTGGGAACCGATGAGCGGCACGAATCGAACGGGCGTCAGCCGCTCCTCGCGGTACTCCTCCCTCAACGCACCGTCCCGGTCGCTCTGCGGGTCCGCAGTGCCGTAGCGGGTGTAGCGCATCAGGTGCTGGTTGCCGTGTCGCGAGCCGACCGGCATCACCAGGCGCCCGCCGGGCGCGAGCTGTTCCAGCAGGGGCGGCGGCGGCGCCGGACCGGCTGCGGTGACGACGATGGCGTCATAGGGTGCCTCCTCGGGCCATCCGAGCGTCCCGTCGCCCACCACGACCTTCACGTCTCCCAGACCGTGCCCGGCCAGTGCGGCCCGCGCCTTTTCGGCCAGAGCCGGCCGCCGCTCGATGGACACCACCCGGCTGGCCAGGGCCCGCAGCACCAGCGCGCCGTACCCGGAGCCGGCGCCGACCTCGAGCACGCGATCGTCCGGGCTCAGCTGGGCCGCCTCGGCCATCATCGCCACCATGGCGGGTTGGCTGATGGTCTGGCCCTCGCCGATCGGCAACGGCCCGTCGTCGAAGGCGGCCGCCGCGAACCGGCGGGGGACGAAGCGCTGACGCGGCACGCGTCCGATGGCCGCCAGCACGGCCTCGTCTCGCACTCCGTGCCTGCGGGCCTGGGCGACGAGGTCCGAGAGTTGCCGTGTCGAGCCGGGCATCGACGGATCAGGCTGTTCCGCCCGCGGTGGCAGGCGGTGCCAGTCCCCGCAGCGTGGTGATGTTGCGGCACATGGCCCGTGACTCTACGCCCTTGCCCCGCCGCCGATCAGCCGGGTCGCCGCCGACCCCCCGCGGAGGCGGCCACCTATCCAAGCGGCTCGCTGAGCGCGGTAGTGTGCCCCGCACTGCGCGCAAGCACCGACAGGAGGACCGAGCCATGCCCCAGACCGTGCGAGGAGTGGTGTCGATGGCCGTGGGCGAGTCCGTCGAGATCGCAGAGATCGTGATACCCGACCCCGGCCCGGGCGAGGCGGTGGTGGCCATCCAGGCGTGCGGCGTCTGCCACACCGACCTGCACTACCGGGAGGGCGGCATCAACGACGAGTTCCCCTTCCTGTTGGGCCATGAGGCCGCCGGGGTGGTGGAGTCCGTCGGCGACGGGGTGACCGAGGTGGCACCGGGCGACTTCGTGATCCTCAACTGGCGGGCCGTGTGCGGCGAGTGCCGGTCGTGCCTGCGGGGCCGGCCCAACATCTGCTTCAACACCCACAACGCGTCCCAGAAGATGACACTGACCGACGGCACCGAGCTGTCGCCGGCGCTGGGCATCGGCGCCTTCGCGGACAAGACCCTGGTCGCCGCGGGTCAGTGCACCAAGGTCGATCCGTCGGCGCCGCCGACCGCGGCCGGACTGCTCGGCTGTGGCGTGATGGCCGGCATCGGCGCGGCGATCAACACCGGCGGCGTCGGACGGGGAGACAGCGTGGCCGTGTTCGGCTGCGGGGGAGTGGGCGACGCCGCCATCGCCGGCTCCAAGCTGGCCGGGGCCTCGACGATCATCGGCGTGGACATCGACGACCGCAAGCTCGAGTGGGCTAAGCGCTTCGGCGCCACCCACACCGTCAACTCCTCCGAAGCTGATCCGGTTGAGGCGATCCAGGCTCTCACCGGCGGCAACGGGGTGGACGTGGCCATCGAGGCGGTGGGCCTGCCCGTCACCTACCGCCAGGCGTTCGAGGCCCGCGATCTGGCCGGCACCGTGGTGCTGGTGGGCGTGCCCCGCCCCGACATGACCATCGAGTTGCCGTTCATCGAGGTGTTCGGCCGGGGCGGAGCCCTCAAGTCCAGTTGGTACGGCGACTGCCTGCCGAGCCGCGACTTCCCGATGCTGATCGACCTGTACTTGCAGGGTCGACTAGACCTTGACGGTTTCGTGTCGGAGACGATCGGCCTCGGTGACGTGGAGGAGGCCTTCCATAAGATGGAGCGGGGCGAGGTGCTGCGCTCCGTCGTCGTCCTGTAGGCGGCCAGCGAGGCGAGTCGGCAAGCCGGCCAGACCGGCGGCAACGAGACAGGAGGGGCGAGGCGTGCCCATTGAGCTGGTCACAACCGACGGCATCTTCGCCCTCGACGGAGGCGAGTGGGAGGTCACCAACAACATCTGGCTGGTGGGCGACGACCGCGAGGTGCTGATCTTCGATGCCGCCCACGACCACGAGCCCATCGCGGCCGCGGTTGGGGGACGGAGGGTTGTGGCCATCGTGTGCACCCACGGCCACAACGACCACATCAACGCCGCGGTGGCGTTGCGCGACGCAGTGGACGCGCCAGTGCTGCTGCATCCCGGCGACCGGATGCTGTGGGACACGGTCCATCCCGACGACGCCGTTGACCGCGACCTGGAACCCGGCGCGGTGCTGGCCGCGGGAGGCCACGAGTTCGGCGTGATCCACACGCCGGGCCACTCGCCGGGCTGCTGCTGCTTCCACGACGCGGCGGACGGCCGGGTGCTGTCGGGCGACACGCTGTTCTGCGGAGGGCCGGGCGCCACCGGGCGCAGCTACAGCGACGAGCCCACCATCCTGCGCAGTATACGCGACCGCCTGCTCACCCTGCCAACCGGCACAGTCGTGCACACCGGCCACGGCGACAACACCACCATCGGCGCGGAGACCGAGCGGGTCCGCGACCGCATCTCCGAGCTGCGAATCACCTGAGGGAGGAGTGCCATGAGGAGGGCTCTCGCGGCCGGGGTCGGGCTGGCGCTGGTGTGCGCGGCCTGTGGCAGCACGGGCTCGGTGTCAGATGCCGAGCCTGAGCCCTTGAGCGAGTCCGAGATGAGCGATCTCCTGGCGCACTGGGTGGACAAGCGCCACAAGAGCGTGGGCGTGGTGGCCGGCGTAGTGCGTCAGCAGGAGCGCATCGTCGTCGGCCATGGACGCCTCGCGGTTGACGACCCGAGACAGCCCGACGGCGACACGGTCTTCGAGATCGGCTCGGTCACCAAAATCTTCACGTCCACCCTTCTGGCCGATCTCGTCGTGCGGGGGGAGTTGGAGCTCGACACGCCGGTGCAGAGCCTGATCGGCGCCGAGGCGCGGATGCCGACCCGCGGCGGCGCCGAGATCACTCTGGGCCACCTGGCCACCCACAGCTCCGGCCTGCCCCGGCTTCCCGACAACCTCGACCCGGCCGACGAGACCAACCCGTACGCCGACTACACCGCCGAGCGTCTCTACGAGTTCCTTGCGGCGCACGAGTTGGACCGAGACATCGGGGATACGGTCGAGTACTCGAATCTCGGCTACGGCCTGCTGGGCCACGCGCTCGCCCGCGGGCAGGGCCGCGATTACGAGACTCTCGTCACAGAGCGGGTCCTTGAGCCGCTGCGGATGTCCGACACTGCGGCCACGCTCACGCCGCCACTGCGAGATCGCCTGGCTTCGGGACACGATGGTTCGCTCAAGCCCGCCGCGAACTGGGATCTCGCGGTCCACGCCGGTGCGGGAGCCCTGGTCTCCACCGTCAACGACCAGCTGACCTTCCTGGAAGCGAACCTCGGTCTCCGCGAGTCGCCCCTCCGAGAGGCCATGGAACACGCTCACCCCCCGCGGGTGGAGGATCAAGTGCTGGGCATGGACATCGGACTCGGTTGGATAGTCCACGATTCCGAAGAGGGCCGGATCGTGTGGCACAACGGCGGGACCGGCGGATACAGCTCCTTCATCGGCTTCGATCCCGCATCGCAGGTCGGGGTTGTGGTGCTGTCGAACACTGCTGACAGTGTTGACTATCTGGGCTTCCGACTGTTGAATCGCGCTTCTGTCGGGTAGGACGAACGCCGTAAGGAACCAACGTGGGCAGCAACTTCAGCGCAGTCATGGCCCAGCTGGAGGCGGCGGGGACCGCCCAGAACCGCAAGGTGTACGCCCGTCACGGCGCGGCCGAGCCCATGTTTGGAGTGAGCTACGCCGAGTTGGGCCGGATCGCCAAGCCGCTCAGCACCGACCACGCGCTGGCCGTCGAGCTGTGGGACAGCGGCAACCACGACGCCCGCGTGCTGGCACTGCGGGTGGCGGATCCGGCTGTGCTGGACGGGCCGCTGGCCGGCCGCTGGCTCCGCGACGTGGACAACTACATCCTGGCCGAGGGCCTTGGCGGGCTGTGCGCCCAGTCGCCGCACGCCCGGGAGATGAGCGACGCCTGGAGGGACCGATCCGGCGAATGGGAGGCATCCACCGGATGGTTCATCGTCACCTGCACCGCCGAGGATCCCGGGGTCTGGTCGATCGAGGAACTGCGGGGCCTGCTGGGCCAGATCGAGGCCGAGATCGGCGAGCGGCCCAACCGTGTCCGCCACGAGATGAACGGCGCGCTGATCGTCATGGCTCTGCGCGATGGCAACCTGCGCCGCAGTGTGCTGGCCGCGGCCCGGCGCGTCGGCCCGGTGAAGGTCGACCACGGCCAGACCGGCTGCAAGACCCCGGAGGTGGCGCCCTACGTGGAACGCACCCTGGCCCACCGGGCCGCCAAGGCCACCCGCCAAGCGACCAAGACCTCCAGGCGCCGCGCCGTCTAGGGCCGGCGGCTGCCGAGAGGCCGGTGTCGCTGAGCGGCCGGTCCGGCCCTGCCGGCTAGCTGCGGCTGATGTCGTAGCGGGTCGGCGCGGGATGATGGCGCGGCGGGCCAATGCCCGCGGCCTTGACCAGGCGCACCACCCTGCCGCGGTGGCCGGCGTAGGGCTCGAGCAGTTCCAGCATCGAGTCGTCGTCGCCGTCGGTGGCGCCGCTCAGGGCGTAGGTCACCAGCTTCGGAACGTGCAGGTCGCCCACTGGCACGGCGTCTGGGTCGCCGACGGCCGCGCCGGTGGTGCGCGCCGCCGTCCACGGGCCCACCCCCGGAAGGCGCTGGAGCCAACTCCGGGCCTCGGCAGCGGGCCCGTCGCCGAGAGCCTCCAAGCGGTTCGCGTACTTGGCCGCAACCCGGATCACCCTGGCGCGGGCCCTGTCCACGCCGGCGCGGTGAAAGCCATGGTCGGGCACCCGCAGCACTGCCTCGGGGCCGGGGAACAGCGGCAACGGCCCGTCCCCGGGCACGTCGGCACCGAAGAGCCGCCCCATTCGGGCCACCGCGGTCCTGGCATCGGCGCTGACCACGCGCTGGTAGACGACTGCCGTGGCCATCGCCTCGTACCAGCGCCCGGTGGCGCCCAGCCGGGGCATCCCCAGCCGGGACACGAGATCGCGCACCACCCGGTCGCGGGGCCGGAAGCCGCTGGGGTCGTCGTCGTTGCCGAGAAGGGCCGGCACCCGGTCGATGGCCCAACCGGCGCCCGGCCCCCAAGCGTCGGCGACAACCTCTCCGCCGATGGCCCGGAAGGCCACAGAGGCCGATCCCTCGGGCGTCTCGGTGGCCCACCATCCGACGCCTCGCCGGCGCTGCGATGTCTTCACCCACATCAACGTCACCTTCAGGTTGAGGTCGTAGCGGGGCCGGAAGACCGTCGAGCAGTCCGGGACGGTGCTCGGAACCGTCGGCGCGGTGCGGTCCGGGCGTGCCATGTCAGGGTCCCGGCTCATCCGAGCCCGATGCGGAGCTGAGGGCCTCCAACGCGGCTTCGAGGGTCTCGAGCAGCCTGCGGTCCGACGCCTCCGCCAGTCCGACGTCCTCTTTGGCCTCTTCGATGGCCTGTCGGGTCAACTCGCCCATGATGCCGTCGATCGGGCCGGGGTTGTAGCCGAGTTGGGTCAGCGCTCCTTGCAGTTCGGCCACCTCGTTGCCGTCGAGCGGCTCGTCCCGCACCAAGGTGCGGTCGGCGCCGGCCGGATCGTCCACCTCCAGAGGCGCCCGGGCCACGATGGCGCCGTCCTCGCCGAACAGCGCGCTGTCCAGGACCGGAACGGCCCAGTCCAGCGTCCACCAGAAGACGAGCAGCAGCACGATCAGCAGTAACGTGCCCTGCAGGTGGATGCGCATCGTCGCCCCTAGCGCCAAGCCCTTGCTGCTCAGTTGAACGCCCGCCTGCGCAGTCGCTCCCGGATCTTGGCGCACTCCGGACAGACCGGGTATCGCGACGGATCCCGGCTCGGAACCCAGACCTTGCCGCACAGGGCCCGCACCGGCGTGCCCTCGACGTAGGCCCGGTTGGCGTCGGCCCGGCGGGTGTAGTGGGCGAAGCGGTCATGGTCCCCGTCATCGGTAACCGGCCGAATGTCGGGCTCGGTGACCGTGGAAGTGCCGGGCGCCGGAGTCTCGGTCGAGGCGGCGGTGGAGATGCTGGCTATGCCGGTCATGGCTGTGAGCCTATAGATCCAGCCGAGCCCGCAAGGAGGCTGCGGACCGCGGCGGTCGTGTCGGCGTCGGCGCAGGCGACGAGATCGGCTAGGAGCATCCGGGCCGGTTCTAGCCGAGCGTCTCGAGCTCGGCCAACGACGTCTCCCACTCTGCGAGCAGGGCGGCCGCCCGATCCGCGGCTGCCTCATGGGCCGTGGCCAGCGCCCGGACCTCCTCGGGCCGGTCGTAGATAGACAGGTCGCTGAGCCGGCGATGCAACTCGGCCACCTCGGAGTCGGCATCTCCCCAGGCCCGCTCCAGGTCGACCACCCGTCGCCGGAGCCGGCTAGTGGCGGCCCGGGCCTTGGCCCCGGCCCGGCGGCGTTCGGCTCGATCAGCGCCGGAGGCAGCCCGCGGCGCCCGGGGCTCTTCCGGGTCCCGGCGAGACAGCGTCGTTGGGTCCGCCGAGTCGTCCGGGTACAGCACCGACTCGTCCGCTCCGAGATGCCATACCGCCCGACCGTGGCGCACCTCGATCAGCGCGTCAGCGACCGAGCGGATCAGATGGCGGTCGTGGGTCACCAGCAGGACGGTGCCGGGATAGGCCGTCAGGGCGTCCTCGAGGATGTCGCAACTGGGCAGGTCGAGGTGGTTGGTGGGCTCGTCGAGCACTAGCAGGTTCACCGGCTCCACCATCAGGCGGGCCAGGGCCAGGCGGGTGCGCTCGCCGCCGGACAACTCCGCCACCCGCCGGTCGGCGTCGTCTCCGCGCAAGCCGAACGCGCCGAGCACCGTGCGCAGGTTCCGGCGTCCCGGATCGATGCCGGCCGAGAACACCTCGATCGCTCGCTTGGTGCCGTCCAGCTCGTCGGCCTGATGCTGATGGAAGGCGGCCACCTTCACGTTGGCGCCGACGCGGACAGTGCCCGCAGTGGGGGACAGCTCACCCAGTATCAGCTTCAGGAGTGTGGTCTTGCCCGCTCCGTTGGGTCCCACCAAGGCCACCGTCTGGCCTCGTTCCACTGCCAGGGTCGCGTCGGAGACCACCGGCCCGTCTCCGTCGGGATAGCCGACGGTGGCCCCCTCGAGTTCGGCCACCACCCGGCTGGAGCGAGGCGGCGCCGGGAAGGCGAAGCGGACGGCCAGCTCGGAGGGGCCGGGGACTTGAATCCTCTCCAGCTTCTGGAGGGTCTTGACCCTGCTCTGCACCTGGCGGGCCTTGGTGGCCTTGTAGCGGAAGCGCTCGACGAAACGCTCGACGCGGGCTACGTCTCGGGCCTGGCGGGCCGCGGCCGCCTCGATGCGCTGCAGGCGCTCCTCGCGGGCCACGACGAACTCTGCGAAGCCTCCCTCGTAGGCGATCGCCGCTCCGGACGCCAGCTCGACGACGCGGTCCGCCACCGCGTCGATGAAGTCGCGGTCGTGGCTCACGAACAGCAACGCGCCCGGCCACTCGGCCAAGCGCCGTTCCAGCCAGGCCATCGAGTCGACGTCGAGGTGGTTGGTGGGCTCGTCGAGCAGCAGGATGTCGGGCTCCGACACCAGCAGCCGGGCCAGCGACGCCCTCATCCTCCATCCGCCGGAGAGCTCTAGCGTGGGCCGGTCCGAGTCGGCGGGGGAGAAGCCGAGGCCGGCCAGGACCTTGGCTGCCTCAGCCTCGAGGGCATAACCGCCGAGCTGCTCGAACTGGGCCTGGGCCTCGCCGTAGCGGGCCACGAGATCGTCCTGGCGGTCTGCAGCCTGGGCGAGCTGGCGTTCCAGCTCCTTCAGGGTCCGGGAGAGCTGGGCCAACTGGCCGGCACCGGCTGTCACATGCTCGTGGACGGTGCCCTCGGTGACCTCGCGCAGATCCTGCGGCAGGTACCCGATCCGGGCGTCGCGGGGTTTCGTGACAGTGCCGGAGTCTGCTTCGTTCAGACCGGCCAGGATCTCGAGCAGGGTCGTCTTGCCGGTGCCGTTCCCGCCCACGAGCGCGACGCGCCGACCGGGGGGCAGATGCAGGGTCACGCCCCCAAAAAGCTGGCGGGAGCCGTAGCCCTTGGCCAGACCGGAGGCGGCGAGAGTCACCGTCCAACGCTACGCCCCGACCGGCCTGGAGCTTCGCCCTGACGCATCTCCACGGCCGGCTTCGGGCTGGCCCGCCGGGATCCGCTCGTGGCGCCCGGTCGGGTACGTTCTCGGCGTGCGTTTGGAGGGGCTGCACGCCTCGGTCGTCTCGATGCTGGCGGTCCTGTCTCGCCGGCAGCGCGCCGAGCTGGCCGCCCATCCGGCGGAGAAGCATGCCGAGCTGCTGGCCGGGCTCGACCTGAACCGGGTGGAGGTCCGACCCGCGCCGAGAGCCGAACCGCTCGGGGCCCGCGCCCTGGCGGTGGCCTGGAACCTCCAGCGGGGCAAGCACCTGGACGCCTCGGCCGAGCTGCTGGAGCATGCTGGAGCCGACGTGATGTTGCTGTCCGAACTCGACTGGGGCATGGCCCGTTCCGGCCAGCACCGCACCGCGGCCGTCCTCGCGGACCGCCTGGGCTGCGGCTACGGCTACGCGGTCGAGTACCTGGAGCTCGGCCTAGGTGACGACGACGAACGTGAACGCTGTGCCGGCCAACTGAACGAGGTCGGATACCACGGCAACGCCATCTTGAGCCGAGCGCCGCTGATCCGCCCGGCACTCGTGCGCCTGGAGGCCGACGGCGGCTGGTTCGACGGCCGTCGGGGGGAGCGGCGCATCGGGGTCCGCATGGCCGTGCTGGCGACCATCCCGATGGGTGGGCGCGACGTGGTGTTCGCTTCCGTGCACCTGGAGAGCCACAGCCATCCCGACCAGCGGGCCGCCCAGATCGAAGCGCTGCTGGACGGGCTCGAGTCCTACAGCCCCGGCGCGCCCGTGCTGGTGGGAGGCGACCTGAACACCTTCTCCCTGGACCCGGCCGACGTCGGCGATGCCGAGCTGATGGGGAGGATCTTCGAGGAAGACCCAGCGCGTCTAGGCCATCCCGTACCTCACGAGCCGCTGTTCGCGCTGGCCGCACGCCGCGGGTACGACTGGCACGCCTGCAACGTCATTGGCGAGCCCACCCAGCGACTGGCTGAGCCGGGGCCGTCTCGTCGCGGCGAGATGAAGATCGACTGGTTCCTGAGCCGGGGCCTGCGGGCTTCGCAGCCGGCCGTGCTCAGCGCGGTCGATGCCGAGGGCGTCGCCCTGTCGGACCACGAGCCGATCGCGGTGCGAGTCGAGCTGTAGCGCCGACCTGCGGGTCAGCTCAACAGCTTGTCGAGCCGGGACTCGGCCTCGTCGGCCCCCGCGAAGCCCGGTTCGTTCGCCTCCAAGCGGCCCAGCCATCCGACCGACACCCAGCCGGCCATCACCGCGCCACCGTCGGTGTGCTCGGGGAGCTCGATGGCGTCACCCCAGTCCATCTTCACCCGGAACGCATCGGTGTGTCCCGGCCTGGGCTCGAGCTGCGCGGTGGCCATCGAGCGGGGCGGCTCGATGCCGACCTCGGTGCGCCGCCAGCCCTTGATGCTCGACAGTTCCCGGTCGGGGACGTTGATGTTGAGCACCACCGGCTCATCGGGCAGCGCGGTCGCCAGTCCCTCCACCGCCGCGGCGGCCACCGCGGCGGCCGTGTCCCAGTGCTGGTCGGCGAGCATCTCCTCCCAGCCCTGGCCCTCAACGCCGAACGACTCCACGGTCTGGCTCACGGCCACGCCGCTCACCCCGCCGTTGCGGGCGGTAAGGCAGGCCCCGACCGTGCCGGAGTGGTACACCGAGCGGCCCACGTTGGCGCCGGGGTTGATGCCGGCCACGACAAGGTCGTAGTGCCCGAACAGGTCCAGGCGCCCGAACATGACGCACAGCGCCGGCGGGCCCGTCACCGACCACACGTCGTCCACACCGTCTATGCGGGAGCGGTGCACTTCGGGCTTGATCAGGTGCAGCGGCCCGAAGGCTGCGCCGTATCCGGAGTACTCCTTGTCGGGCGCCACCACCACGACGTCGCCGATGGTGGCCATCGCCCGGGCCAGCACGTGCAGCCCGATGGAGTCGATGCCGTCGTCGTTGGTGACGAGAATGCGCACCAGCGGACCCTAGCGGCCCACAAGTTGCCCGAAGCCCGGTGGGGCGGTTTAGTGGGGAGCGTCAGCCGCCAAGTCGCAGGCCACCGAGAACTCGGGTCCCTCAGACGTCACCAACTCGGTGATACGGCCCGCGGCCCGGACGTCGTCGGCGACCGTCTCCAGCACGGCGAGTCGCTCGGCGTTGTCGGTGACGGCGGCCCGCAACACCTCGGTGCGCAACGGCCGCTTGGCCTCCGACTTGGCCCGTCGCACCTCGCTGAGCACTGCGGCCGCGACCGTGCTCGGCAACGCGCCTGCGTCGCCGGCTTCGGCCCGCAGCGGCTCGGGACGGGGCCAGGCCGAGGCATGCACGGAACCGCCGTGCCACCAGCGCCAGACCTCCTCGGCGACGAAGGGCATGAACGGTGCGAACAGCTGCTGCAGGACCGGCAGAGCGGTTCGCAGCGCCCGGCAGGCCGAGGCGGACGCGGCCGTGCCGTACTCGCCGTAGGCGCGGGCTTTCACCAGCTCGACATGGTCGTCGGCGAACGTCCACAAGAACGACTCGGTGCGCTCCAGGGCCCGGGCGTAGTCGAAGGCATCCAGGGCGCCGGTGGCGTCCTGTACCAGGTCGGCCAGGCGGTGCAGCATCGAGCGGTCCAGCGCCTCGGTGACTTCTGCGGAGCCGGGGTCGTCGAAGCGAAGCACGAACTTGGAGACGTTGAGAAGCTTGACGGCCAGGCGCCGGCCGATGCGGAACTGCTGCTCGTCGAAGGCGGTGTCGGTTCCCGGGCGCCCGCACGCGGCCCAGTAGCGCACCGCGTCGGCGCCGTAGCGCTCCAGCAGGTCGGTGGGCACCTGCACGTTGCCCCGGGACTTGGACATCTTCTTGCGGTCGGGGTCGAGGATCCAGCCCGACAGGGCGCAGTTGTGCCACGGGACCGTGCCGGCGTCGAAATGGGCCCGCACCACGGTGGAGAACAGCCACGTGCGGATGATGTCGTGGGCCTGGGGGCGCACGTCCATCGGGAAGGTGGCCGCGTGCAGGGCCTCGTCGGTGCGCCAGCCGGTGGCGATCTGGGGCGAGAGCGAGGACGTGGCCCACGTGTCCATCACGTCGGGGTCGCCCATGAACCCGCCGGGTCGGCCCCGCTGGGACTCGCCGTAGCCCGGCGGGCAGTCGGCCGACGGGTCGACGGGCAGGGCGGCCTCGTCGGGCCGGATCGGGCTCTCCCAGACGGGCGAGCCGTCGGCGTCGAGGCGGTACCAAAGCGGTATGGGCACGCCGAAGAAGCGCTGGCGGCTGATGAGCCAGTCGCCGTTGAGGCCGGCGATCCAGCTCTCGTAGCGGGCCTGCATGTAGCTCGGCACCCAGTTCATCTGGGCTCCCCGGTCGATGAGGGCCTGGCGCAGGTCGTCGTCGCGCCCGCCGTTGCGGATGTACCACTGGCGGCTGGAGACGATCTCCAGGGGCTTGTCGCCCTTCTCGAAGAACTTGACCGGATGGGTGATGGGGCGGGGCTCGCCGTCGATGTCGCCGGATTCCGCGAAGATGGCCGCGATCTCGGTGCGGGACGCTGCCGCGGTCCTGCCGGCCAGGCGGGCGTAGGCGGCCCGGCCGGCTGCCGACTCGATGGCGTCCGGCGGGTCGGCTGCGAAGCGCCCGTCGCGCCCGATGACAGTGCGCACCGGCAGGTCGAGCTCGCGCCACCAGGTGACGTCGGCGGTGTCGCCGAACGTGCAGATCATGGCGATGCCGGTGCCCTTGTCGGGGTCGGCGAGCCGGTGGGCCAGCACCGGCACTTCCACGCCGAACACCGGGGTGCGCACCGTCGAGCCGAACCGCGACTTGTAGCGGCCGTCGTCGGGGTGGGCCACCAGAGCCACGCACGACGGCACCAGTTCAGGCCGGGTGGTGTCGATCCACACGTCAGCGCCGTCGGTGCTGCCGAATCGCAGCTTGTGGTAGGCGCCGGGGATCTCTCGGTCGTCGAGCTCGGCCTGGGCCACCGCGGTCTGGAAGCTCACGTCCCACAGCGAGGGCGCCTCGATCTGGTAGGCCTCGCCCCGTTGGAGGTTCTCCAGGAAGGCGAGCTGCGACACCCGGCGGCAGTGGGCGTCGATGGTGGCGTAGGTGCGGGTCCAGTCCACCGACAGCCCGATGCGCCGGAACAGGTCCTCGAAGGCCCGCTCGTCGGAGGCGGTGAGCTCCTCGCACAGCTCGATGAAGTTGGGCCGGCTGATGGCGATGATCTGGCGCTTGGCCACGGCCGAGGGCCGGCCCGCGTCGGGCGGCGCAGCGAAGCCGGGGTCGTAGGGCAGCGACGGATCGCAGCGCACCCCGTAGTAGTTCTGCACCCGGCGCTCGGTGGGCAGCCCGTTGTCGTCCCAGCCCATGGGATAGAACACGGCCTGGCCGGCCATGCGCCGGTGGCGGGCGATGATGTCGGTGTGGGTGTAGCTGAACACGTGCCCCACGTGCAGCGACCCGCTGACGGTGGGCGGGGGCGTGTCGATGGAGAACACCTCGGCCCGGGGCCGGCTGGCGTCGAAGCGGTAGATGCCCGACGCCTCCCAGTCGGCGTCCCACTTGTCTTCGAGGCCTTCGAGGACGGGCTTGTCGGGGACCGTGGCCAGGCGGGGCTCGTGGGCGGGTCGGCTCATTCGGGCGCCCACGCTACCGCCCACCCTTCAAGCTTGGGTTGCGCGGATTGGTGACCCGTCACGCCGGGCTCGGCGCTGCCGCGGACCGGGCCCTGCAGGGCGCCGGCGCCAGCACCACAGCCGAGCACACTGCCGGCGGCTGACACCGAGGCTCAACCCCGGAAGCCCACCACTCAGTGGGACACTGCACGCCCTCGATGTGCATGTGGAGCTCAGCCATGGGCCCCTGCGAGCGGGAAGTAGGCATCGGTCAGCTCCTGTGACGCGGCCCACAGTCGCCGTTGCGTGTCGGGGTCGCGAGATCGGCGATTCGAGGTGACGACCACAGGGCGACCCCGCATCTCCATGACACCGCCCGGGCCGTAGTACTGGCCTCCCTCGGCGCTCGGGTCGGTGGCGGCGCGCAGGGTCGGCTGCGCGCCGGCCTCGGCGGGCTGGGTCGTCCATCGCACCAGCGGCCGCAGCCGGCGTTCTCCTGGAATGTGACGTCCGAGATCGGTGTGCGAGACGCCGGGATGGGCGGCGAGCGCCACCGTCGGGGCTCCCGCCTCGGTCAGACGCCGCTGCAGTTCGTAGGTGAACAGGAGGTTGGCCAGTTTGGATCGGCCGTAGGCGGAGACCCGGTTGTAGCGGCGCTGGGCCTGCAGATCGTCGAAGTCGATGCGGGAGAGGATCCGGTGGGCGATGCTGCTGACCGTGACGATGCGCGACCCCTCGACGGGCAGGAGCCGGTCGAGCAGCAGCCCGGTCAACGCGAAGTGGCCGATGTGGTTGGTTCCGAACTGCAGTTCGAAACCGTCCGTGGTCTTCTGCCGAGACGTGTACATGACTCCAGCGTTGTTGATGAGCAGGTCGATCCGGTCGGTGCTTGTCCGAAGCTCCCGTGCGGCGGAGCGGATCGAGTCCAGGGAGGACAGATCAAGCTGCTGTAGGTGCAGGTCGGCGTCCGGTGTCGCGGCCCGGATGCGGGCGACAGCCTCGGCTCCCCTGTCCAGACTCCGTACGGCAAGCACCACCGAAGCGCTGTGAGCGGCGAGAGCACGTGCGGTTTCGAGACCCAGCCCAGAGTTGGCGCCGGTCACGACGCACACGCGCCCGCTCTGGTCCGGTATGTCGCCCTCGGTCCACGTCTCGGAGACCATCGCGTCCTCCTCAGCCAGCATTCCCCCGCGAGACTCCTGCGCTCAGGGCGTCAGCGGCCGACAAGGGAAGCTACCGGCCGCGCGCCCAGGCGCACTTTGCCGAGCTCGGGGCGGGCGTAGTCCTTGGACAGCACGCCTGCCCGCTGCCGCTTGCCGCGGGCTGAGCCTTCTTGGGTCGTCCTCTGGCCATGCTCTCTCCCTAGCGCCCGACAGCTCTCATCTCGCGAACCACCCGACTCTGGGCAGCGCCCGCCAAGCCTGCCACAACGCTGCGACATGGTCGCGACAGTCGGCATTCGAGCGCTGCACCGGCTGGAACAAGGAGGATTGAGACGTGACGAACACGCAGCTGGAAGTCACCGTCAAGGCAGTCCTCTCCGCCGTGGAGGGCGACATCGAGCGTTTGCCAACCGATCAGGAGTTCTTCGACGCCCTCGACGGCATGGCTGACAAGCTCTATGACATCGACGGCTTGGTCGATCCGGCGCTGTGGGGACAGGCCTCCAACGGCCAGATCGAGCTGCCCACTACACCGTATTGATATGGAACGGCAAGATAATACACTCCCTTTGGTGTCAAAGGGCATTCATCCCAATAAGGAGGTTCGCAAGGCGATCCGGCAGCTCGAACAGGCGGGTTGGACCATCGAAGTGGCGACGGGCCGTTCCGCGCACCGGTGGGGCGCCGACCTCTGCCCGGCCCGCAATCCGGCCTGCACGACGGGCATTGCCGGGTCGCCCCGGGTGCCTGAGGACCAGGCGAGTAGGCTGCTGAAGAGCGGTGCTAAGTGCAAGTGCCAAGAGGTAGACCGTCCAGGGAGGCCGTGATGGCAGTACACAACGTGCACTTCTTCGAGTTGGAGACCGACGGCACGCTTGACCTCTTGGAAGACTCGGTGTTCGATGCGCTCCACAAGGCCGGGTGCGACGACGCGCTCGTGGGTCATCGCCGTCTCGACTTCGCCCGCCGCGCTGACACTTGGGAGGAGGCTCTGAAGTCGGCCAAAGCCGACGCCGAGTCTGTTCCTGGCGTGCGGATTGTGGCCGCCAAGATCGACGCCGAGGACATCGAGGCTGCGCCCGCGGTCAGCTCGACGGCTTCGACAGCGAACGCAGGTGTTGGCTGTCGCAGCGCCGCTGCGGTCTAACCGACATCCGAGAGATGGCTGTCAGGCGGCTTCGAGCTGGGGATCGAGGCTGAGTAGGGCGTCGAGTTCTGGGTCGACGACGCGCATGGTGCCGTCGACGTGGTGCTGGAGGTTGGATTCGCGTGATCTCGACAACTGGTTCCGAGTTGGTCAGCCCGGCGTTGGGGCCCAGCGGCGGATCCAGGCGTGCATGGCTATGCCGGCGGCCACGCCGGCGTTGATGGAGCGGGTCGAGCCGAACTGGGCGATCGACACGACCTGCGCGGCTGCCGCCCTCGCGGCGGCCGACAGTCCCGGTCCCTCCTGGCCGAACAGCAGCACGCACCGCTGCGGCAGGTCCGCCGTCTCCAGCGGCACCGCGCCGGGCAGGTTGTCCACGCCGATCACCGGCAGCCCCTCGGCTCCGGCCCAGGCGGCCAGATCCTCCACCGTGGGGTGGTGGCGGACGTGCTGGTACACGTCGGTCATCATGGCCCCCCGCCGGTTCCAGCGCCTCCGGCCCACGATGTGCACCTCGGCCGCGGCGAAGGCGTTGGCCGTGCGCACCACGGTGCCGATGTTGCGGTCGTGCTCCCAGTTCTCGATGGCCACGTGGAACGGGTGCCGCCGGGCGTCGAGGTCGGCCCGGATGGCGTCGACGCTCCAGTAGCGGTACCGGTCGCCCACGTTGCGCCGGTCGCCGTCGCGCAGCAGCTCAGGATCGAAGCGATCGCCCTCGGGCCACGGCTCGGGATGAGGGCCGACGCCGACCGGCTCGCTCACAGCGCTCCCCGCTGACAGCCGCCCCCAACCACAGAACCCAACGTACAAGCGGTCCGTTCAGTCGGACGCGGTCCCTCTAGTCTTGGCCTGGTGAAGCTCCGGTTCGGTCCCGGGCCCCGAGGCGGTCCTCCCCACCCGGCCAGAGGCGCCGCGCAGGACCCCTGGGGCCGCTTCCGGGCCGGGCTGGGCGTGCTCGCACTGGTGATCGCCGGGGGCACGTTCGGCTACCACAGGCTCGGACTCACGGTGGGGGAGGCCCTCTACCAGACCGTCATCACCATCACCACTGTGGGCTACGGCGAGGTCGGCACGGTGACCGACAGTTACCGGGTCTTCACTGTCCTGCTCATCCTGTTCGGAACGGGCACGGCCCTCTACACGCTGGGTGTTCTCATAGAGTCGCTGTTCGAGGGCCGGCTCGACGACCAGATTCGGAGGCGGCGCATGCAGAAGAAGATCGACCGGCTGTCCAGCCACATCGTGTTGTGCGGCTTCGGCCAGGTCGGACGGTCCATCAACCGGGAGCTGGCCAGTGCGGGCCGCACGGTGGTGGTCGTCGACCGCCGCGAGCTCGACGACGAAGGGCTGCCGCTCAACGTTTTGGGCGAAGCCACCGACGACAGCGTGCTGGTGTCGACCGGCCTTGAGCGGGCCAGCGCGCTGGTGCTGGCCCTCGACTCCGATGTGGACAACCTCTTCGTGGCGCTGACGGCCCGCTCGATGTGCCCGGGCCTTTTCATCGTGGCCCGCTCCAACCAGCCCTCCGCGGAGCCGAAGCTGCGCCAGGCCGGCGTGGACCGCGTCGTCAATACCCATGAGATCGGCGGATCGAGGATGGCGGCGCTGGTGCTGCAGCCCGACGTGGTCGAGTTCCTCGATGTCGTCATGCACGACGAGCAACTGGCCGTCCACCTGGCCGAGACCCGGATCGTCCTCGACGGACCGTTCGACGGCATGGCCCTGTCGGCGTGTGAGATCAACGAGTCGACCGGGGCGACGGTGCTCGCGGTGCGTCGCGCCGAGTCGTTCGTGACCAACCCGCCGGACCACTTCGTGCTGGCCGCCGGCGACGTGCTCATCGCGCTGGGCACCATGAACCAGCTTGCAGAACTCAAGTCCAAGGCGAAGGTCTAGGCCTCACGCCAACGCCCGCGTCCAGGCCTCACGGCAGCGCCCGCCTCCAGGACTCACGGCGACGGCAGCGTCCATCTCCTCGCAGTGTCGGCGCTGGCCCGGCCGGGTATCGTGAGCGACGCTGTCGGGGATGGTGTAATAGGTAACACAGCTGGTTCTGGTCCAGCCATTGGGGGTTCAAGTCCTCCTCCCCGAACCCGGCGCTATGCTGCGCCCGCCCGCGGCACCCGCGGCCCGCACCTGCCCCGTTCGTCTAGCGGCCTAGGACGCCACCCTCTCAAGGTGGTAGCACGGGTTCAAATCCCGTACGGGGTGCTCCGAGTCTCGCCTCTTGCCGAGCCGCTCAAGCCGGCTGGTTGAGTTCGATCATGTTGCCGGCCGGATCGAAGAAGAAGGTCTGGCGGGCCGGCGTTCCCGGCAGCGGCTTGGGGTCGGCCACCTCCACGCCCCGATCCCGCAGTTGCGCCACCGCGGCATCGATGTCGTCCACCCGGAAGGCCCAGTGCTGACCGGCGGGCGGCACCCAGCCCTCGACCTCGATCAGGTGAACTTCGCCGCCGCCGGGGGTGCGCAGCCAGCGGCCGTCGAAGCCGAAGTCGGGCCGGG
This sequence comes from Candidatus Aldehydirespirator sp., assembly GCA_965219165.1. Classification (GTDB taxonomy): domain Bacteria; phylum Actinomycetota; class Acidimicrobiia; order Acidimicrobiales; family Aldehydirespiratoraceae; genus Aldehydirespirator. The sequence goes on from CBDCMW010000002.1 coordinate 1,488,996, forward strand.
GCAGCACGGCCATGCCCAGCACGTCGGTGTAGAACGGCGCGGCGACCTCCACATCGTCGACGTTGATCGACACGTGGTGCACCGGTCCGAGTTCCATGAATTGCAAGTTAGCGCCGCTGGTGTGGCGCTGCGGGGGTTGGCGTCGCTGGTGCTAGCGCCGCTGGCAGGCCGGGCACCAAGTGGTTCCCCGGGCGTCGATCACCCGGCGACGCAGTTCGGTGCCGCAGCGCTCGCAGGGCTCGCCGGCCCGCCCGTAGCAGCGCAGATGGTGCTGGTTGCGCCCCCGTGCGCCGTCCAGCGCGGCGTAGTCGCGCAGCGTGGTGCCGCCGTGGCGCAGTCCCGAGGCGAGCGCGGCGCGGATCGCGTCGGCCAGCCGGCCGGCCCGCGGCTTCGACACGTAGCGGATCGCTGGGTTGACGCCCGCCAGCCACAGCGCTTCGTCGGCGTAGATGTTGCCCACCCCGGCCACCGGCCGCTGAGACAGCAGTTGGGTCTTCACGCACCGTCGGCTGACCCGCAGGGCCTGCCAGAGGCTCTCGCCGGTGAACTGTTCGCTGAAGGGCTCGGGACCGAGGTGATTGAGCGTCGCGATGCTCTCGTAGTGGCCGGCCGGCACCACATGCACGCGGCCGAACCGGCGAACGTCGTGCAGCGTGAGCATGTCTTCGTCGTCGAGGCGCCACCAGGCCCGTAGGTGCGGGTGGGCCAGGTCGGCATCGTGCCCGATGGAGAGCTTGCCAGTCATGCCGAGATGGATGACCAGCTCATAGCCGGAGTCGCTGGAGTCGTCGAGGACGACTATGAGGTACTTGCCGCGGCGGCGCACCGCCGCGACCTCAGCGCCGACTGCCTCGATCGCCGGTGTGAATTTCGCCGAGGCGTGGGAGCCCGCGTCGGTGATGGAGCGGCCCGACAGCCGGGGTTCGAGTTGTATTCGGATGGTCTCGACCTCGGGAAGCTCGGGCACTGGCCGCAACGTACTGGACGCTGGACGCCTCCAGTGGCGATCCGGCGGCGCGAACCAACAGCGTCAGACGCGCCTACGGGAGATCCGGCGGTGCGTAGGCGGAGAGTCAGGCCGCGGCGGTCGCTCCGTTCGCGCCCCGCACGATCATGTCGATCGCATCGATGAGATCGGGCCGGCTCCTGAAGTACTCGGCTTGCTCGCCTCTCCAGGGCTGCACCAGCGCCTCAGGTTCAAATCCCGCCCGTTGCCATGCCGTGGCCACAATCCGCAGGGCCGAATCGACCTCGGGCGATGCTGCCGTGACGGCGGCGGCTGCCATGGCGTCCACGTCGACGGTCTCGCTGCTCACCAGGGGTCGGCGGATGGTGGAGATGCGGAACCGGATGGCTTCGGCGGCAATGCGGGTGGGATTCATGGATCAGGTGCTGAGGCTGCGGATCTCCGGGGGATCAGATGACACACACAAAATTAGTGTTATCCACAGGGCAAGTGGTGGACCCACGTCAGTGGGGGAACCCTCCGCGTGGTGGACCCTCAGGTCGGTCGAACCCTGCGCGCAATGGACCCTCAGGTTGCGGTTGAGCCCCGTCAGGATCGGATCGGGCAGCAGCCCGCGGGGCACGCGTCGGAGCCGGCGCCGAGACGGCCGAGCGAGCGGCGAGGAACGCTGGGGTCGAGGCGCTCCTCGACCAACTCCTGCCACATGGCCACGAAGCGATCGTCGGGCTCGGTGCCGGGCGTCACGGCCCGGGCCAGTCGCAGGCCCAGAGCGTCCGCGGTGCCGGCCGCCACCACATCGAGGTCCCACACAACCTCCATGTGGTCGGTGACGAAGCCGATGGGGGCCAGCACCACAGCCTCGACGCCGTGGCTGCTGGAAAGCTCCTCGAGGCACTCGTTCACGTCGGGCTCCAGCCACCGCACCGAGGGCGGCCCGCTGCGGCTCTGCCAGGCCATGGTCCAGGCGTCGAAGCCGGCACCGGACGCCACCAGCCGGGCGGCCTCGTGCAGTTGGCGCTCATAGTTGCAGCCCGCGGCCATGGCCTCGGGGATCGAGTGGGCCGTGAACACCAGCCGGGCCTTCGAGCGGAGCTCGACGGGCAGGCCCAGGCGCGCCTCGGCGACCGCGTCCACGAAGGGCAGCACGAAGCCAGGATGGTCGTAGTAGGCGCGCACCTTGTCGATGGCGGGCGCGGCCCCGTCCACCGCGGTCCGGGCTGCCGCGATGTCGTCGAGGTACTGGCGGCAACCCGAGTGCGACGAGTATGCGGATGTGACGACGGCGAGCGCCCGGCGATGTCCCGCCGCAGCCATCTCGGCCACGGTGTCGGCCAGATACGGAGTCCAGTTGCGGTTGCCCCAGTACACCGCCAGGTCGTGGCCCGCGGCCGCGAGCCTGCCGGCCAGCGCGGCGCGCAGCCGGCGGCACTGGGCGTTCAGGGGGCTGACTCCACCGAAGCGGTGGTACTGCTGCGCCACCGCGGCGAGGCGCTCCGGGGGGATCTCGCGTCCCGCGGTGACGTTGGCGAGGAACGGCTCGACGTCGGACGGGCCTTCCGGACCCCCGAACGACACGATCACCACGGCGTCGTATTGAGTGTCAGTCATCCCCATCTAATCCACAGGCTTTGAAGGAGTTATCCACAGCTCTGTCCCCTGCACAGGGCCGTGCTCACTCCAGCACGCCGAAGCTCTCCAAGTCTTCGTCGAGTGTCGACAGGATGTGGTCTATCGTCGCCTGCCGGGTGCTGCGGCGGGTCTGCGCGAACGCGGTCCGGCGCACATGCGCGGCCAGCGCGCCGGCCCGCCGCATCGCGGCCCCGTACAGCTCGTCGGCCGCGACCACCTCGTCGAGGAAGCCGGCTCCGGCCGCGCCGTGCGGCGAGTACGCCGTGGCCAGAGCGGTCGCAGCGGTGAAGTGCTGGGGGCTGAGCCGGTCCCGGGCCAGCTCCACCGCGAAGATAGGCAGCGGCATGCCGATGGACACCTCGATCAGTCCGATCTTGGCGTCGACGTCGGCGCCGATGCGCACGTCGCTCGACAGCAGCATGATCGCGCCGAACGCGAGGGCGTGGCCGGTGCAGGCGGCCACCACCGGAACCCCGGCTCCGTAGATCCGCATGGCTGTGCGGGCCCCCGCGGCCACGAGGGGTCGGGCCGCCTCGGGGCCCTGGCTCATGACGCTCAGATCGAATCCGGCGCTGAAGCGGCCCTCCCGGCCGGTTATCACCAGCGCTCCGGCGCTCTGCTCGGCGTCTTCGACGGCGGCGTCGATGACCGCGATCGTGTCGTAGCCCACCGCGTTGGCCTTGCCGTCGTCGAGGCGCAGAACGGCGATGCCGTCAGTGACTTCATAGGCCGTCTTCGATGTCATGACCGCACCGTATCGCGAGCGCTTCCCCCGCCCGCCCATCTGCCGACCGCCCGCGGGGCGCGCCTCGGTAGGATCGGAGCCATGACCGACACTGCCGCAGTTCCGACCGACGCACCCGCGGCGTCCACCGGGGAGGTGATGATCGTCACGGACGTGGCCCGGACGGCCGTGCTGGCCATCCGCGACCGTGAGGACGACGCCGAGTCTCTGGCACTGAGGATCGAGGTGACCGGCACCGCGGGCATCGACTACACCTACGACCTGGCCCTCGACCCCGTGTCGGACGCGGCCGCCGACGACCACATTCACACTGACCGCGGACTGACGGTGATAGTGCCCGACGCCAGCGTCAGCCGGCTTCGGGGCTCCACCCTGGACGTGCCGTCGATGCCCGGTCAGGGCGGGCTCGTCATTCGCAACCCCAACCGCCCCAACCCCCTGGGCGACATGGGCCGCCTGGAGCTGACCGGTGGGATCGCAGAGAAGGTGCAGCAGTTGCTCGATGTGAGCATCAACCCTGCGCTGGCCTCGCACGGGGGCTACGCCAGCCTGGTGTCGGTGCAGGACGACGACACGGTGGTGGTGACCATGGGCGGCGGCTGCCAGGGCTGCGCCATGAGCCAGGCCACGCTGTCCGACGGGATCAAGCTGGCCATCATCGAGGCCATCCCCGAGGTGACCGAGGTGGTCGACGTCACCGACCACACCGCCGGCGAGAACCCCTACTACAGCTAGCCCCTGGCCGGTCGCCGACTGCCGCGGCGGGACCCTGTGGAGGACCTACAGCAGCTCTGCTTGACCGAGGCCGCGATTGCGGCGGCTGCGAGGCTCTACAACAACTCTGCTTTGACGGTTGCCGCGATCCCGGCGGCGTCGAGGCCCAAGTCGGCCAGGATGTCGTCGGCCTTGCCGTGCGGAAGGTAGTCGAGCGGCACCCCGAGCACCCGCACCCTGGGGGCTGCTCGCCCCGCGGCCTCGGCAGACTCCGACAGGGCGTCGCGGATCGCCGCGCCCGCGCCCCCGGCGCGCAGCCCGTCCTCGACGGTCACCACCGTCTCGTACCCGGCCGCGTCGGCGAGCATCTCGTCGCACAGCGGGCTCACAGCCCGGGGATCCCAGACAGTCGCGTCCGCCCCTTCGGCCGCGAGGAGCTCGGCGGCCTGCTCGCAGGCCTCCAGCATCTTGCCGACGCCGATGAGGCACAGCCGGCCGTCGCCGGTCCGCGCCTTGCGGGCCCGCAGCCCCGAGCCCACCTCGTTCGGGCCGACGCTGCGGGCCGCGGTCTTGGGCCAGCGGATGGCGACCGGACCGCCGGTCATGTCCATGGCGTCGAGCATCATCCGCTCCAGCTCCTGAAGCGATGACGGCGCCAGCACCACCATGCCCGGAACCTTGGTGAGCAGCACCATGTCGAGCACGCCGTGATGCGACGGCCCGTCGTCTCCGGTGATCCCCGCTCGGTCGATGCAGAACACCACCGGCGCCCGGTGCATGCCACAGTCGAGGTTGACCTGGTCGAAGGCCCGGCTCAGGAACGTGCTGTACACGGCGAAGAACGGCCGCAGCCCCCCCATGGCCATGCCCACGGCCGAGGTCACCGCGTGCTGCTCGGCGATGCCCACGTCGATGCAGCGGTCGCCGAAGTGCTCACGGAACGGCAGCAGCCCGGTGGAGTCGGGCATGGCCGCGGTGATGGCCACGACCTCGGGGTGCAGACCGCCCAGCTTGACCATCATGTCGGAGAACATGCCGGTGTAGGTGCCGGGCTTCACCTTGCCGACGTCGTGCATGTGCTTGATCTGGTCCTCCTCGGCCGGGCCGTAGCCCCGCCCCTTCTGGGTGAGGACGTGGACCACCACCGGCCCGTCGAATTGGGCCGCGTTGGACAGCGCCTCCTCCAGATCGGGAATGTCGTGGCCGTCGAACGGTCCCAGGTAGCGGACTCCGAGGTTCTCGAAGAACCCGGCCGAGTCCCACAGCTCGCGCAGAGCGGCCGTCGACATCTTCATGCCGCGCTGGAGCGTCTCGCCCACCCAGGGGATGCGCTCGGCTATGCCTTCGAGTTGGTCCTTGCGGCGCATGATCTTGGGGTTGGACCTGAACCGCACGAGGCTCTCGCTCAGCCGTGAGACGGTGGGGGCGTAGCTGCGGCCGTTGTCGTTGAGCACGACGATCACGTTGCGGCCGCTGTGACCGATGTTGTTGAGCCCCTCGAAGGCCATGCCTCCGGTCAGGGCGCCGTCTCCGACGACGGCGATGACGCGCCGCCGGGTGTCCGAGGACTCGAACGCGGTGGCCACGCCGTGCGCGTAGGACAGCACGGTGGAGGCGTGGCTGTTCTCGATCCAGTCGTGGGGCGACTCCGCCCGAGACGGGTAGCCCGACAGCCCCCCGGAGGTCCGCAGGCTGTCGAATTCGGCGGCGCGTCCGGTGAGCATCTTGTGGATGTAGGCCTGGTGGCCGATGTCCCACAGGATCGCATCGTGGGGAGAGCGGAACACGCGGTGCAGCGCCACCGTGAGCTCCACGGAGCCGAGATTCGACCCCAGATGCCCGCCCCGGGCGCTGACCGCCTCGATGATCCGGGCGCGGATCTGCCCGCAGAGATCCTCGAGCTCCTCGTAAGACCGTTCGCGCAGGTCGTCGGGTCCTGTGATTGAGTCGAGCTGCATTGTCGTTGCTCCTATCCCGGCACTGGGCTCGCCGGTGGGGGCGCGAGCCACGCCGGGAGCCTGCGGGCGAGCAGGACTCCCGGCGGGTACGCGAGGACGACCGCCGCCAGGCCCCCCACGGCGTCTATCCAGTAGTGATTGGCGGTGACCATCACCGCGAACAGTGTAAGCCAGGGATAGGCCAGCAGGGCCAGGCGCACCCATCGCGTGCGCAGAACCGGCAGGGCAGCCGCCACACACCACGCCGCCCAGGCGACGTGCAGGCTGGGCATGGCCGCGTACTGGTTGGAGATCTCCATCATGGCGCTGGAGTTGAACGACCAGAACCCGCCCGGGTCCACCAGAGTGTCGACGTAGGAGTAGTTGGCGAGGCAGGCGCCGAATCCGCTGCAGTCGTTGAGCAGCCGGGGCGGCATGAGCGGATAGAAGGCAAAGCCGACCATCGCCAGCGCTGTGGTCACGGCCAGGATCGTCCGCTGCACCCCGTAGCGGGCCGGGTGGCGCACGAACAGGAAGACCATCACGGCAATGGTCGCCGCGAAGTGGCAGAACCCGTAGAAGATGTTCCAGAACTGGATGAAGAGGTCCCACTCGATGAACAGGTCCTGTATGCCCTTCTCGCCGAAGAGATGCAGGGCTCTCTCCAGCGCGATCATGTCGTGGGCGTTCTGCTCCGCCGCCTCCTTGACGGAGGCCCCGAGCTCGGACCCGAACTGGTTGCGCACCAGCGTGTACACACCGTAGAACGCGCCGATGAGGATGACCTCGCTCCACCAGTGCAGGGAGGGGCGCGTCAAGCGCGCGTCCGGTCCCCCGGCCAGCTCCGTGCCGACATCAGCGACCTCCGAAGCCATCGCGTTACGATAGTCGCTCATGCTTGACACCGACCTTGTGAACCGGACCCTGGCCGTCGCGATGCGCACCGGCGCGGACTTCGCCGAGATCTTCGCGGAGGACCGGCGCTCGGCGTCGGCGATCCTCGACGACGGCCGTGTCGAGGAGGTCGTCTCGGGGCGCGACCGCGGCGCCGGGATCCGGGTCGTGGCCGGCGACACCACCGGTTTCGCCCACACCGCGGACCTGAGCGCGGCGGGTCTGGCCGCCGCTGCGGATGCGGCTGCCGCGGCAGCCCGCCGGGGTGGCGGTGGCACCCAGACCGTGGCCGTGTCGGCCCTGGAGACGCCCCGGCGCCTCAAGGTGCGCATCCCTCCCGAGGAGGTGCCCAAGGACCGCAAGGTGGCGCTGCTCACCGCCGCCGACGCCGCGGCCCGCTCCACTGGCGGTGCCATCACCCAGGTGTCGGCCCGGTACGGCGACGGTCGTCGGCGGATCCTCGTGGCCGACAGCGACGGGCTGTTCACCGGCGACGACCAGGTGCGCACGCTGTTCTCGGTGTCGTGCGTGGCCACCGGCGACACCGGCATGCAGACCGGCCGCGAGTCGGCGGGGCGCACTGTCGGCTTCGAGCTGTTCGACCTCTACGACGTGGAGGAGATGGCCCGCAGGGCCGCCAGCAGGGCCCTCACCAAGCTCACGGCCCAGCCCGCGCCCAGCGGGGCCATGCCCGTCGTGGTCGGCCCCGGAGGCGGCGGGGTCCTGTTCCACGAGGCCTGCGGGCACGGCTTGGAGGCCGATCTGGTGGCCAAGTCGGCTTCCGTGTTCGCGGGGCGCATCGGCCAGACGGTGGCCGCGCCGATGGTCACGCTGGTCGACGACGGCACCATGGCGGGGGAGTGGGGTCATTACGGCATCGATGACGAGGGCAAGCCCGCGGCCCGCAACGTGCTCATTGCCGGCGGCGTGCTGACCGACTACATGTGGGATCGGCTCCGGGCCCGCAGGGAGGGCCGGGCCAGCTCGGGCAACGGGCGCCGGCAGAGCTACCAGCACCTTCCCATGGTGCGGATGACCAACACCTACATCGACAACGGCGACGCCGACCCCGACGACATCGTGGCGGACACGTCCCACGGCGTGTACGTCGCCCAGCTCGGCGGAGGCCAGGTCAACACCGCCACCGGCGACTTCGTGTTCGGCATGACCGAGGCCTACCTGATCGAGAACGGCCGGATCACTGCCCCGATCCGCGAGGGCAACCTCATCGGCAACGGTCCGGAGGTGCTGAGGAGGATAGACGCCCTCGGCAACGACTTCGCCATGGGATCTCCGGGCACCTGCGGGAAGGACGGCCAGGGTGTTCCCGTGGGCGACGGCACGCCCACGCTGCGGGTGAGGGCCCTCACCGTCGGGGGCACCGCCGCGTGACCCCAGGCTTGCTCCTGCGCCTAGAGGCCGAGCGGATTGGGCGCAGTTGGCGTGCGAATCAGCGGGGCGGTGAGCGAGGCCGTGGCCCGAGCGGCCCGTGAGCGAAGCGAACAAGAGCGGGAAACACCACCCCTCGCCGCGAGGCGTTCACTGCCTATCCGCGCCCGCTCTTAGCGGAGTGGGGGGCTGAGCGTGGCGGAAACGAACCTGCTGGAGATCGCCGAGCGGGTCGTCGGCTGGGCCAGCGGCGGGGTCGACGTGGAGGCCTTCGTGGCCCGCGAGCGCGAGACCGAGGTGCGGGCCTATGAGAGCGAGGTCGAGTCGCTCACGGTGGCGTCGTCGGTGGGGATCGGCGTGCGAGTCGTGCGCGACGGCCGGCAGGGCTTCTCCTACGCCGCAGCCCTCGACGACGAGACGGTGAGGGAGACCTTCGACGAGGCCCTCGACAACTCCCGCTTCGGCAGCACTGACGAGTTCGCGGGCGTGGCCGAGCCCGACGGGGTGGAGCCCGCATCCCTGGACCTGTACCGCTCCGAGTTGGCCGACTTCGCCACCGAGGACAAGGTGGCGCTGGCGCTCGAGCTCGAGCAGGCCACCCTGGCCGCGGACCCTCGGGTCACTGGTGTGGAGTCGGCCGACTACGCCGACTCGGTCTACGAGTCGGCGGTGGCCACGTCGCGCGGCGTCGCGGCCTCGACCCGCGAGACCGGCTGCTATCTGGCCGCCTACAGCCTGGCGTCGGACGGAGGCGACACCCAGACCGGTTTCGGCTTCTCGGTCGGCCGCCATCCCGGAGAGCTGTCGGCGGAGACGGCCGGGGCCGACGCGGCCGATCGGGCCACGCGCCTGCTCGGAGCGGCCAAAGCCCCCACCCGCAGGCTGACCGTCGTCCTCGACCCGTACGTGACAGCCCGGCTCCTCGGCATCGTGGGAGCGACGCTGAGCGGCGATGCGGTGCTCAAGGGCCGCTCGCTGTTCGCGGACCGGATGCACGAGGTGGTGGGAGCGTCGTCGCTCACCCTGATCGACGACGCCACCGACTCCGACGCCTTCACCGCCTCGGCCATCGATGCCGAGGGCCTGGCCACCCGCCGCGTGCCGCTCATCAGCGACGGCGTGCTGCAGGCCTTCCTGTACGACACCTACACGGCCCGGCGGGCCGGGGTCTGCTCCACCGGCTCGGCGGTGAGAGGCGGGTTCAAGGGCACCCCCGGCGTCGGTGCCCACGCCCTGCGCCTGACGCCCGGGGCCCGCTCCCAGCCCGAGATCGTGTCCGACATCGACGACGGCCTGCTCGTGCAGGGAGTCACCGGTCTTCACAGCGGCGTGAACGCAGTGTCGGGCGACTTCTCAGTGGGCGCGGAGGGCCTGCGAATACGCGACGGCGAGACGGCGGAGCCCATCAGGGAGGTGACCATCGCCAGCACGATCCAGCGGCTGCTGATGGACGTGACCGAGGTGGGATCGGATCTGGAGTGGCTCCCCATGAGCGCGGCCGGAGTCACTCTCGCCATCGCCGACGTGACGATGTCCGGCACCTGAGCCTCGCTCCCTGAGCCCCCTCCGGCACGCATCCGGGTCCGGCACGTAGCCTCGACGGCGGTGCCGATCCTCCACGCCGTCGTGCTGGGCATCGTCCAGGGCCTCTCGGAGTTCCTGCCGATCTCGTCCAGCGGTCATCTGGTTCTGGTCCGGTGGCTCTTCGGCTGGGACGAGTTGTCGGGCGACGCGGCCACAGCCTTCGATGTGGCCGTCCATGTCGGCACCCTGGTCGGCGCGGCTGTCTATCTGCGGCGCGACGTCGTGACTTACGCCGGGGCGGCTCTGGCGCCGATCTTCGGCCGGGGACCGCTCGGACCTGACGGTCGCGTCGGCTGGGCGCTGGCGGCCTCCGCGGTGCCGGCCGGGGTCGTGGGGGTAGCTGCGGGCGGGGCCTTGCTGGGCTCGGGCCGGATCGTGCCGGTGGCGGTGGCGCTGATCGTGTTCGGGCTGCTGCTGGGGGCTTCGGATCGGCTGGCCGAGCGGCGGGGCGCGTCCGACTTCGGCTTGGTGCACGCGGTGGTGATGGGCGCCGGCCAGGCCCTCGCCCTGCAGCCGGGGGTGTCGCGCTCCGGCGTGACGATGACCGTGGCCCGAGCCCTCGGCTACGGCCGGGAGGCGGCGGTGCGGCTCGCCTTCCTGATGAGCTTGCCCGTCATCGCCGGGGCCGGCGTCTACGGGCTGTTGGGGCTGAGCGTCCCCTCGTCGCTGTGGCCTGCGATGGCATGGGGCGCGGCGTCATCGATGGTCACCGGATGGGTGGCTGTCTGGGGCACAACCCAGATTGTGGTGCGAGTGGGCTTGCGGCCCTTCGTCCTCTATCGAGTGCTGGCCGGGTGCGCCGTTCTGGCTCTGGCCGCCACCGCGTGGCGCTGAGCCAAGCCTGGATCCACCAATGGGCGGGCCGGTGGGGGATGGTTCACCAGCATCGACGCCACCAGCGACAGAACGAACTTCAATGGGTTTGCTACATGTGGTGTGGTCAACTGCTTGATGTTCGTGGCGAACCACTATCGAACACGGTTTGGTGGCTGGGGGACGAGCACCAGGATGACGCCCCCCGTTGTGAGCGCGTCGACGGTCGCGTCGACATGCTCGGCGGGCACCGCCACCACGACCTCGTCCTCGCCGGCTTCGACCACCAGTGCCCCTAGCACGACCGCGGCGCCGTCGAGCACGGCGTGGACGTCCACCGGGTCGCCCGTCGCGTACGCCGCGCTGTCGACGGGCACGGGAACACCCCGGGTGCCGGGCGGCAGCAGGCTCGCAGGCCCGGGTGGCAATATCGCCGCCGGCGCGGGCGGCTGTTCGGAAGGGTCGCGGCTGAGGGCGACCAGCGCCGCTAGGGCCGCGCCGCCCGCGGCGACCCAGCGAAGCCAGCGGTGGCGGTACAGCATTGCCTGCACCCGCCCGACCGCGCTGCGGCCGTCACGTGCGGTTGGTCTGACGGGCGACATAGAGCCTCCTAGCGAGCGGCGGGCGCGGCCCGGGCGACGGTTGGCCGGTCTCGAGTCCGAGATGCTCTAGCCCGGCGATGGTCGGTCGCCTGTGGCGACGAGCCGTCGCCTCAGTTGCGACAGTGGGTCGCCTGTGGCGACAAGCAGTCCGTCAGCCGGACGAGGTGGACGAGGAGGGCGGCGAGGCGCCGGCGTCGGCCTTCGACCGTCCCGCATCCGAGTTCGAACCCGATCCCGAGCTCGAATCCGATCCCGAGTCCGAAGACGAACCCTTGGACGAGGCGTCCTTGGTCGACGAGGAGCCGTTGGCCGACGAGGAGTCCGACGAGGAGTCCTTGGAGGAGGTCTCCCTCTCCTTGCTTCGGTCCCGGGCGTTGGCGCCGTGGTCGTTCTTGTAGAAGCCGTCCCCCTTGAAGGAGACGGCCACTCCGCTGAACACCTTCTTGACTTGGCCCTCACCCGGCGCGACGCATGAGGTAGGTCCGCCCTCGGGCGGGCACACCGTCAACGTGTCGTCGTTGAACGACTGCCGCACCTCGAACTGCACCGAGCAGCGCTCGCAGCGGTAGTCGTACATCGGCACGGCGGCGAAGGATACCGGACCCGCCGCGCCGCGGCACCGTACTATTCGAGCGTGTCGGTGTGGATGGCGGTGGCCTTCGGTGTCGCCTACGCGGCGGGGATGTTCCCCACCGCGGTGCTGATGGGACACAAGATCGGCCACGATCCCACCAGCGAGGGATCCGGCAACCCGGGCGCCACCAACATCTACCGCATCGGCGGACGCCTCGCCGGGGTCGTGGTGGCCCTGGGCGACATGGCCAAAGGTGCGGCACCCACTGGAGCGGCTCTGCTGCTGTGGGATCGGCCCGAGGCGATGGCTGCATGGATAGGGGCGGTGGCCGGCCATGTGTGGCCGATCCTGAGACGCTTCCAAGGCGGCAAGGGAATGGCCACCGCGGGCGGCGGCGGGATCGTGCTCGATCCGATCATCGGCCTGGTCTGCACGGTGTTGTTCTTCAGCGTCGTGCGCTTGAGCAGGGTGGCCGCGCTCGGCTCCTTGAGCGTGGCCATCACTTACCCGGTGCTGGCCTTGGTTCTGGGCTGGCCGGGGCCGGAAGTGATCGTGGCTGTGGTGGTGATGGGAGTGATGGCCATGCGCCACCACGGCAATATCGTTCGGCTGTGGCGCGGCACCGAAAGGAGGCTGAGGAATTGATCCCGCTCCAGGAAGCCCGCGACCATGTGCTGGCGAGGGTCGAGGCCCTGCCGGCCCGCCGGGTCTCGCTCGAGCAGGCGCTGGGCCTCGTGCTGGCCGAGGCGGTCTTCTCGGCGGAGCCGATACCTGCCTTCGCCAACACCGCGATGGACGGGTACGCGTTGCGGGCCGACGACACGCGCGGCGCGCCCGTGGAGCTCGAGGTGGTCGGCACCATCGGAGCCGGCGACGACGGCGCCCTGCATGTGGGCGCGGGCCAGGCGGCTCGCATCATGACCGGGGCGCCCATCCCCGGCGGCGCCGACGCCGTGGTGAAGGTGGAGCTGACCAGCCGGCCCGGCGGCGCCGAAGACCGGGTGACGGTGGAAGCGTCCGTCAAGCCCGGCAACCACGTTCGTCACCCTGGTGAGGATGTGGCCGCCGGTGAGCTGGTGCTGGAGGCTCGCACGGTCGTGACGCCGGGCCGTGTGGGCCTGCTGGCCGCGGTGGGCGCCTATGAGGTATCCGCCCATGGCCGCCCCCGTGTGGGGGTGCTCTCCACCGGCGATGAGCTCGCCGACGGGGCCGGACCGCTGCGCAGAGGCCAGATCCGCGACACCAATCGCCGCACGCTGCTGGGACTCGTGTCGCAGGCCGGCTTCGACGGGGTGGACCTGGGCATCGCACCCGACAACCCCGACGACATCTCCAGGGCGTTGCGGGCCGGTACCGCGGACTGCGACGCCGTTCTGTCGTCGGGAGGCGTGTCGATGGGCGACTTCGACTACGTGAAGGTGGTGCTCGACCGGATCGGCGACATGCGGTGGATGCAGATCGCCATCAAGCCGGCCAAGCCGTTCGCCTTCGGGATCGTCGACGGCATTCCGGTGTTCGGCCTGCCGGGCAATCCGGTGTCGTCGATGGTCAGCTTCGAGCTGCTCGCCAAGCCGGCGCTGCGGGCGATGGCGGGCTTCACGCCGTCAGACCTCGGCCCTCCGATGGTGAGGGCGGTCAGTGACGACGACCTCAGCCACCGTGGCGACGGCAAGACCCACTACGTCAGGGTGGCGGCCACACGAGACGACCGCGGCGTGCTGCACGTGACCCGCTCCGGCGGCCAGGGGTCCCATCAGCTGGCGGCCATGACCCGGGCCGATGCCCTGGCCGCAGTGCCGGACGGCGCGGCGGTGGCCGAGGGCGACCCCGTCGACGTGATCCTGCTCTGAGAGGCGGCGCGGCCGGCTGCTCTGGGCGCCGACGGCGCCGGAGCCGCTAGCCTCACAGACAATGGCGAATCAGCTCGTGGACAGCTTCGGGCGAGTCCACCGGGACCTGAGGATCTCGGTCACGGACCGGTGCAACTTCCGCTGCACCTACTGCATGCCTGCCGAGGGACTCGACTGGGTGCCCCGCGACGACCTGCTGACCTTCGAGGAGATCGCCCGGGTGGCTCGGATAATGGTCGAGCGCCACGGCCTCGACGGCATCCGCCTCACCGGCGGCGAACCCACCGTGCGGGCCAATCTGCCGGTACTGGTTCAGATGCTGGCCGAGCTGGACGTCGATCTCGCCATGACCACCAACGGCGTGTCGCTGCCTCTGCTGGCCGGCGAGCTGCACGCGGCCGGCCTGCGCCGTGTGAACGTGTCGTGCGATTCGTTGCGGAGGGACCGCTTCGCCAAGATCACCCGGCGCGACGGCCTCGCCAGGGTGCTCGAGGGCATCGACGCAGCCCTCAATGCGGGCTTCGATCCCGTCAAGGTCAACTGCGTGGTCATGCGGGGCGTCAACGACGATGAGATAGCAGACTTCGTCGAGTTCGGCCGGCGCAAGGGCACCGAGGTCCGCTTCATCGAGTTCATGCCCCTCGACGCCGACGGGATCTGGACCAATGACCTGGTGGTCGGGGTGGACGAGATCCTGGCCCGCGTCAACGAGGCCAGCCCGGTGGAGCCGGTCGAGCGCACTTCGGCACCGGCCAGCCGCTATCGCTTCGCCGACGGCGTGGGCTCCGTGGGCATCGTGGCCTCGGTCAGCGACTCGTTCTGCTCGACATGCGACCGGGTGCGCCTCACGGCCGACGGGCAGTTCCGCAACTGCCTGTTCGCGGTGACCGAGACGGATGTCCGTGCACTGCTGCGCTCCGGTGCCGGCGACGACGACATAGCGGCCGCACTGGAGGGGTCGGTAGCGTCGAAGTGGGCCGGGCACCAGATCAACAGGGTGAACTTCATCAGGCCCCGTCGATCGATGTCGCAGATCGGCGGCTGAGGTCTCGAGCCGTGGGCTCTGCACAGATCGGCCTCTGAGCATTGGGCTTCACCCATCTCGACCCGCAGGGCCGGGCTCGGATGGTGGACGTGTCGTCGAAGGAGCCGACGCATCGCCGGGCCGTCGCCAGGGGCCTGGTGTGCATGATGCCCGAGGTGGCACTGGCGCTGCGGCAGGGACAGATCGGCAAGGGCGACGTTCTGGCCGTGGCCCGGGTGGCCGGAATCCAGGCCGCCAAGCGGACCTCGGAGCTCGTCCCCTTGTGCCACGGACTGGCCGTCAGCTCGGTTGCAGTGGACTTCGAGGTCGGTGACGACTCGGTGGGGATCGAGGCGCGGGTGGAGACGATCGACCGCACCGGCGTGGAGATGGAGGCGCTGACCGCGTGCAGTGTGGCCGCCTTGACCATCTACGACATGTGCAAGTCGATGGACCGGTCGATGACGATCAGCGACATCGCCTTGTGGGAGAAGTCCGGCGGGCGGTCCGGCACCTATCGCCGCGAGCATTCCTGAGCGCATTCTGCTAGATATCCACCACTCGACTTGTCTTGCGTGACATCCTTCTTGGGCCGCCGTCTGCATGTACGGGTCGTCGAAGCGGCGTGCGGTGCGCTATTGGCGCATTCGCAGGGGGCGTCGGCGAATCGTAATCGTGCGTACGAGGAGGAAAATCGACCCGTGACTCTGATCGTGCTGACGGTGCTTGCCGTGGCCTGGCTTGGATATTTCGCCCTGTGGTTCCGTGAGAGGCGCGAGGCTAGGCCGGCGCGCCACGACGGCATACTCAGCTTCAACCGTTCCCTCGATGCCTTGGGCCGCGGGGCTGCTCCGGCCGGGAGCATCGGAGAGGGCGCAAAGCCTTTGACCGACCTGTTGGAGTCGCCTCGGACTCGGCAGCAGGCCCTGCGCCGACGCCAGCATGTGGCCGCGATGCTCGTCACGCTGGCCATCGTGTCCTTGCTGGCCGTGCCGGTGTTCGGGGCAGGCTCCCTGACCGTTCACGTGCTGGCTGACCTAGGCCTGCTCCTGTTCGCGTTCGGCTCGGTCCGCCGCCAGCAGGTCCCGGCCGTGAGCCTGGCGAGTGTGCGGGTGCTCTATCCCGACCGCCCCGCGCCGAGCGATGCGGTCGCCATGCCTCTAGGGCGCGTCGCCAACGGCTGACACGTCTGCAGTGATCCATGTCTTCATCGGCACGAAGGCCCAGTACATCAAGATGGCGCCGCTGCTGCGGTGCATGGATGCCGAGCAGGTCGACTATCGCCTGATCGACTCGGGCCAGCACGGTGGCCTGACGGCAGCATTGCGCGCCGAGCTGGGAGTGCGGGAGCCTGACTTCCGCTTGGGCCGGAACCGAGACGTCATTTCCGTGCCTCAGGCCGTCGGATGGGCGTTGGGACTGGCTGGGCACCTCGCATCGCGGTCGCGGCTTCGCAACCGAGTGTTCGGCGGCCACGGCGGCGTGTGCGTCGTGCACGGCGACACACCGAGCACGCTGATGAGCGCGCTGCTGGCCAAGAGAGCCGGCATGGCCGTAGCCCATGTGGAGGCCGGTCTTCGCACCTTCCGCTGGCTCCATCCCTTCCCCGAGGAGATCGTGCGGGTGCTAGTCGGGCGGATCGCCGACGTTCTCTTCGCCCCGGGGCCGGAGGCCGCGTCCAACCTGAGGGACGCGGCGGTTGGGGGCCGCGTGGTGGAGCAGCCGGCGAACACCGTGCTCGAAGCGGTGCGTGACGCCCTGGGAGCCGACTGGGAGGCACTCGGGCGGCTGGGTGGTCGGTGTGACTCCGATGCTGGAGGCGACCCCTCGGGGCGGGTGGTGGTGACCATGCATCGCGTCGAGAACCTCCACCGGCGATCGCGGCGGGAGGCGCTGGTCGACCTTGTGGAGAGCCTGGCCGCCGGCTGGCCGGTCCGCTGGGTGGTGCACGGGCCCACCGAGCGGGCCCTGGCAGGTGAGGCCCGAAGGAGGCTCTCGGATGCGGGCGTGGAACTGGTGCCGCTCATGGCGTACCGGGAGTTCCTGGACAATCTCTCGTCCGCTGCGTTCGTCATCAGCGACGGAGGGTCGATCCAGGAGGAGTGCGCCCTGCTCGGGGTTCCCCTACTGGTGTGGCGAGATCGGACCGACCGCCCCGATGGCCTGGGCGAGAACGTGGTCCTCAGCCACTACGACCCGGCGGCAATCGGCGACTTCGTACGCGACCCTCATCGCCATCGGCGGCCGTCCCGCCCGCTGGAGTTCAGCCCGTCGGCTCAGATCCTCGCCGAACTCGACGACTGGCGATGACCTCGCCCGCTGCGGCGGAGATGACGTCGCGGAAGACCTGCACGATCCGATATCCGGCGAACAAGGTGGCGAGGGCGATGCCGCCGCGGTCGTCCGAGGCCAGGAGGGCGACTAGGCCCAGCTCGGCAACTCCGAGCCCCTGGGGGGCGACCAGCGTGAGGAAACCCACGGTCCAGGCCACCATGAAGGCTCCCGCAGCCTCCGCTGAGCCCACTCCGTCAGCGGCAGGGAAGGCCCTCAGATAGAGGACGAAGGTCGTCGACGCCCAGGCCCAATACGCCGCCGCCGACAGCAGCACCCGCAGATATCCCCGCCGAGTGATCGCAAGCTGGACACCGCGCCGGGCCAGCAGACGGGTGACGGCTCGGCCTCCGACGAGCGGCGCGGCGGCCACTGCGGCCGCGGCCAAGGCCGCGACGGTCCATACCGCCCCACCGGGCAATGCCCCCGCGGCGCCGAGGAGGGCGACACCCGCGGCCAGTGCCACCGATGCGCTGACCATCATTTCCAGCCCCGCGGTGGCGGTGAGCGGGGCGACGGAGGCGCCTGCGGCCAGAAGCAGGGCCATCCTGCCGGCTGCGTAGGTCACTCCGAGCGGCACGTAGCGGGCGGGCAGGGCGCGGGCGGTGGCCAGGACTATCTCGCGCAGAGGCACGGGATGCCCGAGCATCCGCAAGCTCGAGTCCCAGAGAGCCGCTCCCAACCCGATGAGACCGAAGCTCGCCAGCAGAGCTGCGGCGACCGGAACGGGCCGGACGTCCTCGAACAGTTCGGCAATCTCGTCCCAGTACGTAGCCGCCAGCCAGACGATTGCGACGCCGAGCGCGGCCAGGTATACCCGACGAGCGGCGCGGGCCGCCCTCCTCAGCCGGGCCCGCCGGCCGGAGGCGGAGTCCTGTCCGGTCATCGGGGCGGATCCCGCCGGGCTAGCCGTCGGCTCACCAGGCGCCCTCGGCCAGTCTGTCCAGGGCGGAGTCGTTCGCCGCGAGGCGCCGGATCAGCGCGGCTCGAGCGTCAGGCGCCCGGCTGGGAGCCGCCAACGCGTCCGAGACCGCGGTGGCCAGTTGTGGAGCCTCGAGCTGGCCGAGATCTAGCAGAGGGGCCCATCCGCCCCCTTCAGCGGCCAGGGCGGCCATCTTCGGAGAGCTGTCGAGCAGGACGGTCGGACGGCCGTGCAGCAGCGCGGCGATGGCACCGTGGTAGCGCATGGTGACCACCATGCGGCTGCGTCCCACTTCGGTGACGACGGTGTGCAGGGTCGGCGCCACCACCTCGGCAGGCGTGGTGAGCCGGTCGGCGAGTTCGGTGTGCAGCGGGCCGTCACGGCTGGCTTGGAACGCGACGAAGCGGGGGGCAAGACCGGTCGCGGCCGCGGCGGCGTCGATCGAGCGGGCCATCCGGTCGAGCGCGGCGGGAGACGGCTTCGATCTCTCGGCCTTGGCCGCAGCCGTTCGCAGGCCGCGCTGGTTGGCGGGCCGAAGGATCACGCACATGGTGTCGGCCGGCTCCACCGGCTCAGGCTCGAGTGCCATCACCGGGTCCGCGCCAACGGCGACGTCGTCCAGTCCCCAGCTGCGGAGCCGTCGGGCCGAGTCGGCGTCGCGCACGACGATGCGGCGGAGCCGCCGCAGCGAGCTTCCGCCCAGGCTGCGTCCCGGCAGTCCGTGCACGTGCCCGACCCCCATTCCCACCGCCGCCATAGGACAGCGCCGCGCCGCCGCCCACAGGCGCGAGGTGTGGAAGGGAATGTTCCACGGCGAGGTCTCCGACTGGATCAACCCTCCCGCGATCGCCATCCCGTCGCAGTCGCGCAGGGCCCGCCGGAGGGACAGCCACTGGCTCGGGTTGCGGTGCGTGACCGATCCGATCCCGTGTTCACGGCTCGTGCGGGCCGAGTCGATGCTGACGGCGACAGGCTCGGTGTTGCGGTCTCGCAGGGCTTGGACCAAGCACTGGAGGATCAGCTCGTCGCCGAGGTTGTCGGAGCCGAACCAGCCGGCGACGGCGATCCGTCGAGTCACAACAAGGTCCGCCCCGACACAGCCGGCAGCCTACGTTCGCCGGGGATGTGGTCCGGTGTGCTGGGCCGCGCCGGTAAACTCGCCCCTCCCGCGGGGGTGTAGCTCAGTTGGCTAGAGCGCCTCGGTCGCATCGAGGAGGCCAGGGGTTCGAATCCCCTCACCTCCACCCCGGTACAGCGCCCGCCAGGGTCAAGGCGGCGGCTGCTCGACACGCTCCTCGAACGTCGCGAGCCCATTCCTGAAGCCCTGAAATCGTGAGCCAACGCCGTGGCGGGCGGCCAGCGCAAGCCACCCACCGGCAGGGGTGACTACGAGACACCACGCCGACTACACCGGCCTACTCCTCATCCGTGAACTCGCCGCGAACGAGCTCACGGGCCTACTGCATCGCCGAGTCCCGTTCCGAGAACCGCCGGACGCCGACCGAAGCCGAGATGGCATGGCGGCCACTGGCGCGGTATCCAC
Organism: Candidatus Aldehydirespirator sp.; assembly: GCA_965219165.1. Classification (GTDB taxonomy): domain Bacteria; phylum Actinomycetota; class Acidimicrobiia; order Acidimicrobiales; family Aldehydirespiratoraceae; genus Aldehydirespirator. Next base: position 1,508,514 of record CBDCMW010000002.1, read on the forward strand.
GGAGGCTCGACCGTTGGCAGGCAGGAGGCGCTGGCGTAGATTCAGATTCGCAGGATGGCGTTCTGTTCTGCGCAGGCAGCCGAGCCGGGGCCGGATCTTGGGACAGGCTCGGGCTGGGTCGGGGGTCGAAGTGTGTGCCGGCGGTTGTTGTCGCGGTGGAGTTGCCAGTTGTCGTCGTGGGTGAGGTGGTGGCAGCGTTGGCACAACAGGGCGAGGTTGTCGACATCGGTGGGTCCGCCCTTGGTCCACCACGTGATGTGGTGGGGCTCGCATCTCTCGACTGGGGAGCCGCAGTTGACGCAGCCGCCGTCACGGGCCGCCAGCACCATGCGCTGGCCTGCGCTGGAGTGGCGGTCGGTTCTTCCTAGCCACAGCGGGTCGCCCTCCGCATTGAAGATCGCGGGCAGGATCTTCGCCTCCGCGGCGATGCGGGCGATCTGATCGGCGGGCACCGGCAGGCCGTCGTCATAGCGCAGGTCACGCAGCTCGCGTGTGACGGTGTCGTAGTCGGCGATCACCAACAAAGTGGTATCGGGGCGGCCGAAAGCTCCCTCGCCGGTGATCAAGTTGGCCAGCGCGTCGGCGCGGCGCTGCTGGGGAGTGAGTGGCCCGCAGCGGTCCGCCCCGTTGCGGTAGGTGCGCACCATCTGCTCGAAGGCCATGCTGATGCGCTTGCCTGTGCAGTGGTCGTAGTACGCCGACAGCCGCCATGACCCGTCGGGGTCCTGCACCAGCGACGCCCACCGGTTCTGGCGCTGGCGGTTGTGCTCGGCGCTGGAGTCCTGGGTGCTCATGTAATGGCGGGTCATGCGGGCGAACATGTCCACCGGGTAGCCGCGAGCCATTTCCAGCAGAGCGGGCTCGTCGGCATGTTCAGGATCCGCTCCCACCCTGGCGATAACCCGGGCATGGCCCACAGTGATCTCCCCAGCACGCCAAGCCTCTCGCGTGGCCAGGAATTCGTCCAGTGACGCGGCCAGTTCAGTGTCCGCATTCGCTTGTCGCGCTGAGACGTGCAGCTTCTCGCGCATGATCGCCGCGGCGCCTCGCCCGCCCATACGCCGGTGCATCTCCGCGGCGGTGTCGGCCAACCTCGCCTCCACCCAGCACCGCTCCCGCCCGAGCTGCGCCATCCGCTCGGTGAGCTCCGCATCGCTCAACGAGCTCACATCGGCATCCCCGACACATCCCCCGCCTCGAGCGCATGTCACCCGATCCGGATCGACCATCAATTCCATGCTTAGGAACCATATGCAGGGGGTGTGACAAACAGCAGTGAATAAACTTCAAATATCAGAAAAACCTATCGTCGGCGGGTCGGAGTCAGCTGACGGCCTGCGGTGCGGGTATGCCGGGTTGCATGCTTTGGGAAATTCGCCCCTCCCGTCAGGGTCGGGTGCGCGCGGCGACGAGGTCGGCGACGTTGCGCGCCAGGGCCGTGTGCAGGGCGAGCAGCGTCTCGGTTCGGCGCACCTCGTCGATGGCGGCGATCCGCTGGAGGGTCTTGTGGAGGTCGTCGTTGGTGGCCGCCACGATCCTCACGAGGAGGTCGCCGCGCCCCGTGACCGTGTGGATCTCGAGAACCTCGTCGATCTTCGACAGCGCCCGCACGGCGGCCTCGTGCGCTCCCTGGGCGATGGTGAGCGTCGTGAAGGCGCAGACGCCGAACCCGGCCGAGCGTGGTTCGATGTCGGGGCCGTAACCCACGATCACCTTCCTGGCCTCCAGGCGCCGGATGCGATCGTGCACTGTCCCCCGGGCAAGACCCGTCAGCCGGGCCATCTCCGACACGCTGCTGCGGGGTTGCCGGCGCAGCACGCCGATGAGCCGGCGATCGATGTCGTCCAGAGGGATGTGCATACTGCGTCCGTCGGGCATGCTTCGTCTCCTCCTGTGCCGTCATTCTGCTCAAGAGATTTAGAAATAATAGATGTATTGATTATCTATATGGCAAATTATGGATCAGTCTGCTTATCTACATTCTGCACCTCCATCACAACCGAAGCACGAGGAGCGAGCGCCATGACACACCTCAAGAAGGTCGATCACGTCACCTACGCCTGCGAGAAGGGCTCCATCGAGCGTTGGGCGTGGTTCCACATCGAGGTGGAGGGAGGAACGCTCATCAACCGGATCGACGACGTGCGTCCGGATGATCCCAACTCGAGCATGAAACTCTGGTGCATCGACTACGGCGACTTCGGAGTCGCGCTGATCGAGGGCATCGATCGGGCCGAGCGTTCACAGGTGACGAGGTTCGTAGAGCGCCACGGCGACCACTCCTGCCAGCACGTCGCCTACGAGGCCCATGACCTGGACGGGTTCACTGCGCACGTCCAGCGCATGGGGGGATCGGTGCGCGGCCCCAAGTTGGTGCGCCACGACGGGTTCGGTGTGCTCGAGCAACTCTTCGCCCGGGGCTACGAGGCGGGCGACGCAGACGAGGTGCCGTTTCCGGAGTACGTGCAACGTCCCGACGTCGGAGTTGGCGGCGAGGTGGCGATCACCTTCGCCGCCGAGACCGGAAACGGGTTCTATGTGCAGATCGCCGACGCGGTGGCCGGCCGTGACGTCGCGCCGTTCTTCGACTTCTCCGCCATGCCGCAGCACTGGACCGTCCCCGAGCCCGCGTCCCGGGCCGCGACGACCTGAGACTCGAACGCAGAGCGAAACGCGCCGGAACGGCGCCGGATCAGGATCTCCCACTCAGACGCCGGCAGGGGCGGGGTCTGCGATGAGCACTCTGGCGCGCACGGCGGGGTCTGCGATGAGCACTCTGGCGCGCACGGCGGTCTCCGAGGGCAACTCGTCGAACAGATCGTGGTAGTCGCTCGAGAACCGGCCGAGGTGATGCAGGCCGCTGCTGGTTGCTGCGCGGCTCACGGAGTGCCGGCCGCCCTCGAGCAGCCGGCGGGCGTTGTTGAGCCTCAGCAGCTTGTGGAACCGGGCGGGGCTCACCGAGACGCACTTGTCGAACGCCTGCTCAAGCGTGCGGCGCGATGTCCCCACCCGAGTGGCGACCTCGGGCATCGACAGCGACTCCGTGAGAGCATCGAGCATGATGTCGCGGGCTGCCCGGTAGAGCACGATCGAAGCGTGTGACGATCCCTGAGCCGCGCTCGGCGCCGTGAGCAGTTCCACCATCAGCGCGTGCACGACCGATCGCGGCACTGAGACGCTTTGAGAGGCCGGGTCCCAGGATCGCAGGGCGCTGCTCGCCACGGCTCGGAACCTCCGGCTGAGTTCGGGATCAGCGACGCGGCGCACCCGCCCGGTCTGCTGATTCGAGAGGCGGCGCAGCGGCAGGGAGGCCGCCGACGCCAGCGAGACGCTGAAGACGGCTGGCTCGACGCCCGCATCGATGACAGCCTCGTAGGCGCCGCCGGGTCCCACCAGTAGCACGTCGTCCATGGTGAAGGCAGATCCGTTCGAGAGCGAGGGGCCGGGGGCGCTGAGCAGCACGACCGCGCTGATGACGCCGCTCGGCCCTGCACCCTGCTGGCCGAGCCGGCGGTTCGTACGTTCGACGAAGAACCCCACTTCCTCGCTGTCGCAGGCGAGGAACGCGCCGGTGTACGAGCCGGAATCCAACTGTTGGTAGGCCTGATCGAAGCCGGTCAGTTGCTCCGCTTGGTCGTCGATACTGCTGTACCGCTGCAACGTGGCGCCAGCCCGCATGTCAGGACATTACGGTCCGCGCACCGGCCCTGTCCAGCGTCTGCTGCGTAAAACGGACAAGAAATATCCGGATCCGGACAGGAGCCAGCGCTCGGGGGATAGCGCCGAGGGTGGCGGAGAGTTGTCATTGGCGCGTCGACGAGGCGCGAACTGCGATCGAATCGCAGTCCGCGCCGTCGGCTCCCGACATCCCGGTGACTTCAAGGAGTCGAGCATGGCGAAAGTGATCACGAACGACGGTGTCGAGTTGAACTACGACGTGGCAGGGACCGGGACACCGCTCGTGCTGGTCCACGGCTGGAACCAGACCGCAGCGCTGTTCGAACGGCAGGTGAATGGCCTGAGCGATCGCTTCAGGGTCATCACGTTCGACCTGCGTGGCCACGGCGAGTCGGAGCGTCCCGACCACGGCTACCGCATCGCCCGCTATGCGATGGATCTCCGCACCGTGATCGACGAGGTGGCAGGACCGCCCGCGCACGTGCTCGGTCACTCGATGGGGTGTTGCGTGCTGTGGTCCTACTTCGACCTGTTCGCCGGCGACGGGATCGACAGGGTCGTGTTCGTCGACATGATGACCCATCCCCTCGCCAACCCCGCGTTCGGAGAGCAGGAGATCGCCGACTACGGGGCGATTATGAGCGCCGAGGCGTTCTTCGGGATCGCCAACGGTCTGACCGCCGGCGCGGGAGCCCAGATCGTGCCGGAACTGGTCGGCTCGATGGTTACGCCGAACGTCTCCACCGAGGACATGGCCTGGTTGCTGGCAGAGAACGCACGCATGCCAGGGCCGCTCGCGGCCAGGGAGTTCTTCACGGACATCTTGGCGGACTGGCGCGACGTGCCTCCCCGGATCAACCGGCCCGCCCTCTACATCGCCGGCGAGGCGTCGTTCGTCCCGGCGTCGGCGACACGGTGGGCCGCCGAGCAAACCCCCGGCGCCGCGTTCGAGTCCTTCGCGCCCGACGAGGGGGGCAACCACTTCATGTTCATCGAGAACCCGGGTCGGTTCAACCGACTCGTTGCCGACTTTCTCTACACCGACAGCCCGTGAATCCCACAAGGGGGGAAGAAATGACAACCAGGAAGACCATCAACCGGACCCTGGCCGTGATGCTGGCGCTGGCACTACTGGCTGCGGCGTGCGGAGGCGACGATACCGAGACGAGCGGCACCACGCCGACGTCCCCGCCGCCGACCGAACCGGCTCCGGCCCTGTCGGAGGCTGAGCCTGAGGAGACCTCGCCACCGCCCACCGAGACCTCTGCGGCCCCGTCGGCGCCGATGGATCTCGATGCGGACGCCATCCTGGCTGCGGACCTGGCCAACTGCGCCCCGGCGCCGCAGGGGGAACCACTGCGGATCGGCTACGCCGCGGACTTCTCCGAACTCGGCGGCTTCGTGGACATTCCGGCGTCGGCGGCCGCGGACTACTTCACCGAACTCGTCAACTGCTGGGGCGGCGTGGACGGCCGCCCGATCGAGATGGTGATCCGCGACATCGAGGGCGATCCCGAGACGGCAGGCCGTGTCGCGCAGGACCTGCTCGACGAGAACGTCACGGCCATCCTCGGCCCGGCTTTCTTCGACGTCAACCAGGCGATCCTGCAGGTCACCGCAGGGCGGGTGCCGCTGATCTCGGTCTCCTCCACCGAGCCGCTGCTGGCGGACCCTGCGCAGCTGTCGCTGCTGGCCTCATTCACGGACACGGCCCAGGCCGAGGCGGCGGCACAGTTCGCGATCGATCAGGGCTGGACGACGGCCGTCACTCTCAGCGTCCCAGGACCCTATTTCGGCTACGTCGTGGAGGTCTTCACCGATACGTTCGAGTCGCTCGGCGGGCAGGTGCTCGGCGACTACCCGTTCGTGCCGGGGGAGACGACCGACTTCTCTGCGCAGGTCAACGAGATCGCTGCCCTGGATCCGCAGCCCGACGTCGTGTACTCGGCGCTGTTGGCCTTCCAAGCCGCCATCCTGGCCGCCCAGCTCGGAGAGGCGACGGTCGACGCCGAGATGCTCGTAGCGGACGCCTTCTCGGCAACCGGCGGCTACTTCGTCGACGGCGTGGAGGGATTCTTCCATACCTCGCACACCTTCCCCGAGCCCGGCGGTCGGATGCTGCGCTTCCTCGACAGCTATGAGGCCGTCAAGGGCGCCACGCTCGAGAGCGACTCGTACTCAGCGCTGGCCGCTGACGCCATCCTCGTCATCGCCGACGCCGTCATCCGCACCGGCTCGCTCGACCCGGTTACCGTCGGTGAGGCCATGATCGCCGGGGCGGGTGTCGACGGCCTGACCGGAAGGCTGGCCTACAACGGGGGAGCGACGCCGAACACGCCCGTCTACGTGCACGAGGTTGTGAATGGCGGGCCGAGCCTCGCCGCGGTGTACGGCTGAGCGGGCGCACGAACTGTCGGACCCCCGCCAACCGTCGTGCTGACCCTCGAGCGGGTCAAGGTCGCCTACGGAGGTGTCCGGGCGGTCCACGGCGCATCGATCTCGGTCGGCGAAGGTGAGCTCGTCGGGCTCATCGGCCCCAACGGCGCCGGCAAGAGCAGCCTTCTCAACGCCGTCATCGGGCTGCACGCTCCCTGCGGAGGCGTGATCCGCTGGCGCGGGACCGACGTGACCGGCTGGTCCCCGCATCGGCTGCTGCGGGCCGGTATCGCCCTGGTGCCCGAGCATCGCCGCATCCTGACGGGGCTCACCACCGAGGAGAACCTGCTCGTCGCCGGAATCGTGATTGGCTCACGGTCCCGTCGGCGGCTCGCAGCGGAGTTGATGGAGCGCTTCGAGGTGCTCGAACGCAAGCGCGCCACGCCCGCCGGCCTGCTCTCGGGTGGTGAGGCGCAGCAACTCGCCATCGCTCGCGCGCTCATGAGCCGCCCCCAGTTGCTGCTGATGGATGAGCCGGCCCTCGGCCTGGCGCCAAGCCTGCGGAGCCAGGTGTTCGCCCTGCTCGGCGAACTCGCCGAGGCGGGTACGACCTTGCTCGTTGTCGAGCAGGATGCGCGCCGCCTTCTACAGATGGCGGACACCGCCTACATCATGCGCAGCGGTGACATCGTCGCCAGCGGAGCGGCCACCGCCCTCGCGGCACGCGAGGACCTCTTCGAGGCGTTCCTGGGCAACGGCACGTCATGGTCGAGTTCGTCATGGTCGAGTTCGTCCAGCAACTGATCGACGGTCTGGGACTCGGCAGCGAGTACGCACTGCTGGCCCTGGGGATCGGCCTGACCTTCGGGGTCATGCGCATGGTCAACTTCGCCCACGGCGAGCTCATCACCGTCAGCGCCTACGTGGCGTACGGGCTCACGCTTGTCGGGATGGACTGGTGGGTCCTCGTCCCGGTCATCGTGGCGACGTCGATCGCCACGTCGGTTGCGCTCGAACTAGTGGCGTTCCGGTGGGTCCGGGGTGCCAGCGACTTCGCCATGCTGCTCATGTCGTTCGGCGTGCACATCGTGGTGCAGGCGGGCTTCGTCATGTACGTCTCGGCCAGCTCGCGGGCATTCGAGAGGCCGGGCTGGATCGCCAGGACCGTGTCCTTGGGCGGCGTGCGTGTCGAGGTGGTCGACATCGCCGTGATAGCCGTCACGGTGGTCACCTTGCTGGTCACCCTGGCGATCCTGCGCAAGACGATCTACGGCCTGGCGATCCGAGCCGCCGCGGAGGACTTCGACACGGCCCGGCTACTCGGCGTTCGCAGCAACCTCGTGATCCGGTCGGCGTTCGCGCTGGCCGGACTGCTGGCCGGGGTTGCGGCGGTTCTCTTCCTGATGAGGACTGGGAGAGCGGCGCCCGCCGCCGGGCTCATCCCGATGCTCAAGGGTGTCCTCGCTGCCCTGATCGGCGGCCTGGGCCGGCTGCAGGGCGCCGTCATCGGCGGCATTGCGCTCGGGATCGTCGAGGTGCAACTCGTCTCGCGGCTCCCCGACGAACTCGACGGGATGGTCAACGGGATCGTGTTCGTCCTGATTGCGTTGCTGTTCATCTTCCGGCCGGCAGGGATACTGCGCACCAGCGCCAGGGAGCGAGTGTGAGGGGCACGGGCCGCGGGGATCCACGCGGGCTCACCGGACGGCTGATCGATCGGCTTCTCCCCGACATCGGCGCAAGCGGCCTGGTGTTCGCCGCGGTCGTCGGGGTGGGGCTCCTCTACGTCGGCGGGGCGGGCGGCGCGGCCGGCGAGCGACTGTTCACGGCCCTCCTCATCAACGCCACCGTCGTCGTCGGGATGCAGATCTTCATCGGCAACACCGGGATCCTGTCGTTCGGCCACGTTGGCTTCGGTGCGGTCGCCGGGTACGCCTTCGTGCTGTTCGCCATAGACGGCGAGCGGAAGGCCCACCTGGTGCCCGACGCTCCGTTCGGGCTCGTAGAGGTGACCGTGCATCCGGTCGCGGCGATCGGGGTTGCGGTGGCGGTGAGCACCGTCGTGGCCGCCGTCGTCGGGCTCGGGTTGGTGCGCTCGGGAGCGGCGTCGGGAGCGATCGCTCCCACGGTCATCACGTTGTCACTGCTGTTCGCCACGTTCGAGCTGGCCGTCAACTGGACCGATCTGACCGGCGGGAATCGGGCCGGCCTGAGCTTCCGTCCCGGCACCGCCATGACGGGGCGAGCCTACGCCTATGGAGCGTTCGCCCTGGCGCTCGGCGTGGCGGGCCTCTACCGCCGCTCGCGAACGGCACGGCTGGCCAGAGCCGCCCGGGAGGACGATGTCGCCGCCCGCTCGCTTGGCATCCACCCGGCCCCTCACCAGATGATCGCCCTGCTGCTGTCGGTCGCCGTGGTAGCCGTCGGATCGTCGCTTCGCGTCTGGCTCACCGGCACGATCTCGCCCGAGCGGTTCTTCATCGACTACACACTGCTGACCATAACGATGCTGGTCGTCGGCGGCCGCAACAGCATCACCGGAGCCACCCTCGGCACGGTCGTTATCACCGCCCTGACCGAGGCCGCCCGGGTGCTGTCGGGTCCCGACGTCAATCCCGGTCCGTTCGACTTGATCCTGCGTCCGGGCCTGGTGGACCTGGTGCTCGGCGCCGCGATGGTCGGCTTCATGATCCTGCGCCCGCGGGGACTGCTGGACGACTGGGAACTCGCCGACTGGCTCAAACACCGGCTAGGGAGGTGGCGTGGCGCGCACGGGGCGGCGGCCGGGGAAGCGACCGACGGGCTCGGGTTTCCTGGACGCCCGCAGGCGCCTCCGGCCCCAGTCCGGCTGGCCGCGGCGGGCGTCACGGTGGACTTCGGCGGCCTGCGCGTCCTGGAGAACGCGCATCTCCTCGCAGAGAGCGGACGTGTGGTGGGCCTCATAGGACCGAACGGTGCCGGCAAGACCACACTGCTCAACGCGGTGACCGGCGTCGTCGCCGCGACGCAGGTCCGGCTCAGTCTCGACGGCGCCGACATCGCCGGGCTGGCGCCCCACCGGCTGGCCAGGCGCGGGCTCGCACGCACGTTCCAGAACCTGAGGCTATTCGCCGCGCTGAGCGTGCGGGAGAACGTCGAGGTGGCTGCACTCGCCGGCGTCCGCTCGACTTGGCGAGCCGAGCGGGTGGCCACCGGCCTGCTGGCGTTGTGCGACCTCTGCCACATCTCCGACGTTCGTGCCCGCGCCCTCGACTACGGCGCCTCGAAGCGCCTCGAACTGGCCCGGGCCGCGGCGCAGGCCCCTCGATTCCTGCTCCTCGACGAGCCCACCTCGGGCTTCTCCGAGCTGGAGTCGGTAGCAATTGTGGACCAGATCCGTCGGATCGCCGCCGCCCTGGGCTGCGGTGTAGTCGTGATCGACCACGACCTCGCGTTCATCACCAATCTCTGCGACCGCGTCTACTGCCTCGATCAGGGCTCAGTCATCGCGACCGGATCGCCCGCGGAGATGCGGTCCCACCCGACGGTCCGCACCGCCTACCTAGGCGGCTGATCACCGGGACGCGCTTCACGCCGGAACGTAGTAGGACGAGAACCGCTCAATACAACGGGGGTGAGGCATGTCGACGGCTCGGCGTGACTACCGACTACAGGATAGATACGACCTGACGACCGGCCGGGTGCTTCTCACGGGTGTGCAGGCCCTCGTCCGCGTGCCGGTCGACCAGATGCGCATCGATCGTGTCGCCGGCCGCAACACGGCTGCTCTGGTGTCGGGTTATCCCGGGTCTCCATTGGGCGGTTTCGACCTCGAGATGAGCCGGGTCCTCCGCCGTTTCTCCGACCTGTCGATCGTGCATCAGCCGGCGGTGAACGAGGAGCTTGCCGCCAGCGCCGTGATGGGCTCCCAGCTTGCGCCGGGCCGACCCGACGCGCGCTACGACGGCGTGATGGGTGTCTGGTACGGCAAGGCTCCTGGCCTGGACCGTGCCACTGACGCGTTGCGCCACGGGGTGTTCGCCGGGGCGTCACGCCTTGGTGGTGTAGTCGTGATGGTCGGCGACGACCCGATGGCGAAGTCGTCGACGATGCCGTCGTCGTCGGACGCGGCGCTGGTTGACCTGCACATGCCGATCCTGTACCCGGGAACGACCCAGGAGTGCCTCGAGCTGGGCCTTCACGCAGTGGCGATGAGCCGGGCGTCGGGGCTCTGGTCGGCGATGAAGATCGTGACTCCGATCGCCGACGGGTCGGGCACCGTCAACCTGCCGGTACTCGACGCGGAACCGGTCATGCCCGAGATGGAGATCGACGGCCGCCCGTGGACGAGCCAGCCGAATGCGGTGTTCCTCGGGCCCCGCATGGTGGAGCTGGAACGCGAGTTCCGCGAGGTGCGGTCGGTGCTGGCCCGGCAGTACGGGGTGGACAACAAGCTCAACCGGATCGCCGTCGATCCTGCCGGCGCGTGGATCGGACTCGTCGCCACCGGCTTCACGTATCAGCAGTTGCTCGAGGCTCTGCGTCGACTGGGACTCGACCGTGAGCGCGACCTTCACGCAGCGGGGATCCGGCTGCTGCAGCTTCGAATGCCGGTGCCCTTCCACCGCGAGCTCGTGCGGCGGTTTGCCCGCGGGCTGCGGGAGGTGGTTGTGATCGAGGAGAAGAACCCGACGCTGGAATGGCTCGTCAAGGACGCGTTGTACTCGGCCGCCGATCGTCCCGCCGTCCTCGGCAAGACAGACGAGCAGGGCGAGACGCTGATGCCGAGCTACGGCCGGCTCGATGCGGATGCCATCGTGATCGGTCTACGCGCTCGACTCGCGGCGCGGCTTGCCCACCGACTCCCGCCGATTGAGCAGGTCCGGCCCCGAGTGCTCCGCAGCCTGATCCCCCTGTCGGTCAACCGCACCCCCTTCTTCTGCTCGGGCTGCCCGCACAACTGGGGTACGAAGGTTCCCGACGACACACTCGTCGGTGCCGGCACCGGATGTCACGGCATGTCTCTGCTGATGGACCCCGAACGGGTGGGCGAGACGATCGGCATCACAGCCATGGGCAACGAAGGGGCGCACTGGATCGGCATGGCACCCTTCGTCGACACGCCCCATGCCGTCCAGAACCTCGGCGACGGCACCTACCTGCACTCCGGGCAACTGGCCATCCAGGCCGCCATCGGATCCGGCACGACGATGACCTTCAAGATCCTGTACAACGACACCGTCGCGATGACTGGCGGGCAGGAGCCAGCACACCGGATCCGGGTACCGGAACTCGTCCGCGTGCTCGACGCGCAGGGCGCGGCCCGCGTGCTGATCACCACCGACGATCCCAACACCTACGACCGCTCCCGGCTGCCATCGTGGGTCGAGGTGTGGGACCGCACACGGATCGTCGAGGCGCAAGAGGTCCTTGCCGGGGTTCCCGGCGTGACGGTGCTGATTCACCATCAAGCCTGCGCCGCGGAGCTGCGCCGAGGCCGCAAGCGAGGAAGGGTCGAAGCGCCGACGACCCGAGTCGTGATCAATCATCGGATCTGCGAAGGCTGCGGCGACTGCGGCGACGTGAGCAACTGCCTGTCGGTTCAGCCCTTCGACACCGCGCTGGGACGAAAGACACGCATCGATCAAGCCACCTGCAACTACGACCTGTCGTGCCTCGAAGGGGACTGCCCGTCCTTCATGACAGTGCCGATCGACAACGCATCCGACCAGGGTGCCGACACCGACAGGCACCCGGCGCTCCCGGATCCCCCGCCCGTCGAACCGAGCAACGAGCGTGTGTCGCTACGGGTCGTCGGCATCGGCGGCACCGGTGTGGTCACAGTTGCTCAGATCCTGTCGACCGCAGCCATGCTCGACGGCTGGGACATCAGAGGACTCGACCAGACTGGACTGTCACAAAAGGCCGGGCCCGTGGTCTCCGACGTGGTTCTCGCCCGCTCGGGCGCCGGATCCACGAACCTGATCGGCGCCGGGAGGGCCGATGCGATCCTCGTGTTCGATCAGGTGGTCGGAGCCAGCGACGGAGTGCTCGCCGCGGCGAACACGCATACGCGCGTCATCGGATCGATCCACAAGACACCCACCGGGGCAATGGTCGGCAACCCCGAGGTCCCGTATCCAACCCAAGACGAACTGCTCGCCCGATTCGACGCCCGCGCCGGGACCAACGACCTGTGGATGGATGCCAACGACCTCACGCTGCGGCTCGTCGGCGACGCCGCTCCGGCCAATGTCTTCGTGCTCGGGGTCGCCCTCCAGGCCGGAGTCATCCCGGTCGCAGCCACCGCCATCGAACAGGCGATCAAACTCAACGGGGTCGCGGTGAGCAACAACATCGCTGCCCTCGAGTGGGGCCGACGATGGGCTGTTGATGCCGCTGCCGTGGAGGCCGAGGCAGCGACTCGATCACCGTCGCTCGATGCCGAGGTCACCGTACCCGACCTGCCAGCCGAACTGGAAGGCCGGATCATCGACCTCCCGCAGATCGACGGTTTCCAGTCCACCGTTCGAGTGAGGGCAGCGGACCTCGTCGCCTATCAAGACGCCGCCTACGCAGCACGGTTCCTGGACCGTGTGGAGACTGTCGCCCGAGCCGAGCAGGCTGTCGACAGCACCTCGGTCCAGCTCTCCGCCGAGGTTGCCCACGGACTCCACCGCTTCATGGCATACAAGGACGAATACGAAGTGGCCCGACTGCTCTTGGCACCAGAAGCGCAACGAGCGGCGGTTGCTGCCGGCGGATCAGCCCGCGGCATCGTCTGGCATCTCCACCCACCGTTCCTACGAGCACTCGGCATGAAGCGGAAGCTGCGCTTCGGGCGCTGGTCGCGGCCACTGCTGCGCGCACTGGCGGCAGCACGGCGACTGCGCGGCACCGCCTTGGATCCATTCGGGCGGGCACACGTGCGGCGACTGGAGCGGGCTCTTATCGAAGAGCACGACCAGACCATCGAGGCAATCCTCGCTGGACTCTCCGCGGAGACGCTCGACGAGGCAGTCCGTATCGCCGGCCTCGCCGATCGGGTCCGCGGCTTCGAGGACCTCAAGGTTAGGCGTGCGGGCGAATACCGCGCCTCTCTCAATCAAGCCCTCTCCGGCTACAACACCATGGCAACGACCGGGACCAACTGAAGCTCGATCAGTCAGCCATCGGTGGCTAGTCCTACTCGTCGAACTCCTCGGGCATTAGCACGAACTCGGGGCAGATCATCGAGGCGTTCTTGGTTCGCACCGCGCCGGACTCCAGCATGGTGAAGCCCGCGCACATCCACATCACCAGCGCGCCCCAGACCAGGAAGGCGAAGGTGTTGAGGATGAACTGGGTCTCTTCGCTGACGCCGACCGGTGCGTGCTCCTCGGCCAGCGCGACGGTTGGAAGGGCCAGTAAGAACGCAAGTGACAAGAACGCGATCCCGGCCGCTCTCAGGGCGCGCCTACGGTCAAGAGCCATTGGGGCCCCCTTGAATCGAGGGGTAAGCGGAACTGAAGCGACCGTAGCATCCGGCAGGGACAGCCGGTAGCCGGTCACCGGGCGCCAGCATCCCGGAGGGCTGCTCAGGGGGCGGGATCCTTCGCAGCGTGCGGGTGCAGAGGCGCGTAGAAGTCCCGGTTGGGGGCCAGCAGGTCGAAAACCGTCTTGTCGCAGGCAGGAAGCGCGGCATCCGACACCCCCAGCGGTGTCACCCGCTCGCCCCAGCGCGTCACCGTGGACCCCCAGGTGACGCCTCCTCCGAAGGCAGTCTGCACGACGATGGAGCCCGGTTGGATCAACCCGGCCTCCAGGGCGTCGGTAAGCGCCATGGGCACAGACGCCGCCGCGGAGTTGCCGTGGGTGGCGATGTTGAGCATCACCCGGTCGGGCGCTATCTGAAGGCGGCGGACCGCGGCGGAGATGATCCGCTCGTTGGCCTGATGGGGGACCACCGCATCGACGTCCGCGAGGCTGAGCCCGGCGCGGTCCAGCGCCCGGCGCACCGACCCCTCGATGCCGCGGACCGCGATCTTGAACACGGTCTGGCCGTCGAAATTCAGGCGGTGCGCGAAGGGGTCGCGGAACTGGCTCAACGGGCCGCGGGTCCCCAGCGTCGGGAACACCATGGTGTGACCGGCCGCGCCGTCTGCGCCCAGATCGGCGCTCAGCACCCCGTCACCGGCGTCCGACGGCTCCAGCACCGCCGCGCCTGCGCCGTCTCCGAACAGGATGCACGTGTCCCGGTCCCAGTAGTCCATCACCCAGTGCAGCTTTTCGGCCCCCACGAGCAGCACCCGCTCGGCCGTGCCCCCCGCGATCATCGACGAGGCCGTGGCCGTGCCGTAGATCCAGCCGCTGCACGCCGCGTTGAGGTCGAAGGCCGCCGCGTTGGCCGCCCCCAGACGCTCCTGCAGCACGCACGCATTGCTGGGGCATGTGATCTCGGGGGTGACGGTGGCCATGATCAGCATGTCGATGTCGGTGGCCTCCAGGCCGGCCGCGGCCAGCGCCTGGCGGGCTGCCACCTCGGCGAGGTCGGTGGTCTCCACGTGGGAGATGCCGCGCTCGCGGATGCCGGTGCGCGCCACGATCCAGTCGTCGTCGGTGTCGACGAGTTGTTCCAGGTCGGCGTTGGTGAGCTTCACCGGGGGCACGCACTTGCCCCAGCCCGTGAACGTCGCCCGCACCTCCACGGCTTGCGCCCTCAGCGCCGCTCGGTGGCCAGGGCCACCACTGTGTTGAGCAGGACGTTGGCTCCTGCCGCGAGGTCGTCGGGCTCGGTGTGTTCGGCCGGATTGTGGCTGATGCCCTTCACGCTGGGGACGAACACCATGCCGGCCGGGCACACCTCGGCCATGATCTGCGCATCGTGGCCCGCTCCCGACGGCATCCTTCGCACCGACAGGCCCAGCGACGAGGCGGTGGACTCGACCAAGTCAACGACCCTGGGATCGAACACGACGGGCTCGAAGCGGGCCACCCACTTGGTGTCGATGTCGACTGCCTCGGATTCGGCGATCCGCTTCACCTCGGCCAGCAGGCGCCGCTCGGCCGACTGCAGATCGTCGTCGTCGGTGTTGCGCAGGTCGACGATGAGCCTCGCTCTCGCGGCCACCACGTTCACGAGGTCGGGGTGCAGCCGCAGGGCACCCACCGTCCCCACCTGGCTGCCGCCCATCTCGGTGGCGATGCGCCGCACCGCCACCACCAGCTCGCCCGCGGCCAGCCCCGCGTCCCGGCGCATGCTCATCGGGGTGGTGCCCGCGTGGTTCGACTGGCCCGTGATGTTCACCTCGGTCCAGGAGATCCCCTGGACGCCGGTGACTGCGCCGATGCGCATGCCGTCCCTCTCCAGCACCGGTCCCTGCTCGATGTGGAGCTCCACGAAGGCGTAGGGAGCCGGTCCGGGACACGGCATGGGTCCCCGGTAGCCGATGCGGTCCAGCTCGTCGCCCACCGTCGCCCCGTCGGCGTCGGTGGCCGACATGGCCTCCTCGACCGTTAGCCCGCCCGTATAGCAGAGGCTGCCCATCATGTCGGGCGGGAAGCGAGAGCCTTCCTCGTTGGTGAAGAACGCCGCGGCGAGGGGCCGCTCGAGCTCGACGCCCCGCTCGATCATCGTCTCGATCACCTCCAGCGCGGTCAGCACGCCGAGGTTGCCGTCGTACTTGCCGCCGGTGGCAACCGTGTCGATGTGGGACCCCATCATCACCGGCGGGCCGCCGCCCATGTCGGGCTGGACGGCCACGACGTTCCCGATGGTGTCGATGCTCACTTCGAGGCCGAGGTCGCGCATCCAGGTGACCACCAGATCGCGGCCCTCCTTGTCCGCGTCGGTGAGAGCCAGCCGGTTGTTGCCCCCTCCGGGGATCGGGCCTATCTCGGCCAGGTCCCACAGCCGCTGGAGCAGGCGCTCGCCGTTGATCTCCAGATGCGTCCGATCGGCGGCAGGCCCGGCCATGGCCGGCGAGGCTAGCCGAGGGTGGGGATTCAGGGACTCACTGCGGGGCGCTACCCGGACAGGAACTCGATGATCGCAGCCAGCGACTCGTCCGGCTGCTCAATGTAGTGCCCGTGGCCGCTGCCCTCGAACACCACAGCCGCCTATATTGGCCGCCGTGCCGCTGGGTGCCTTGCCGCTGGATGCCTTACCGCTGGATGGCCTGCCGCTGGATGCCTTGCCGCTGGATGCCGTCGTGGACGTGCCGGGGTTGAGCCCGCCGCTGTGATGCCCAGGCGCCGCCGGCTCGACACGGAGATGGTGCGCCGCGGCATGGCCGGGAGCCGCAGCGAGGCCCGCAGGCTCATCGAGAGTCGGCGGGTGACGGTGGGCGGATCGGTGGCGACCAAGGCGGCGCGCCTGGTCGACCCGGGAGAGGCTGTCGTCGTGGCGGGCGACCCGCCTCGCTACGTGTCGCGGGGCGGGCACAAGCTCGAAGCCGCGCTGGCGGGCTTCGGCATCGCGGCGGCCGGGTGCCGGGCCATCGACGTTGGCGCGTCGACCGGCGGGTTCACCGACTGCCTGTTGCAGCACGGCGCGGTGGGGGTGGCCGCCATCGATGTGGGCCGCAACCAGCTTCACGAACGTCTTCGGGCCGACCCGCGGGTGGCGTCGCTCGAACGCACCGATGTGCGCGGCGTCGAGGTGGCCGCCATCGGCGGACCGGCCCCGCTCGTCGTGGCCGACGTCTCGTTCATCTCGCTGCGTCTGATCGCGGCCGATCTCCGCCGGCTGGCGACCGCCGACGTCGTCGTGTTGGTGAAGCCTCAGTTCGAAGCGGGCCGCGTCGAAGCTGACCGTGGCCGCGGCGTGATCCGCGACCCGGAAGTGTGGCGGCGGGCGCTGATCGGAGTGTGTCGCGCCATTGTGGGTGCCGGAGCGGCCATCATGGGGGTCATGGTCTCGCCTCTGACCGGTGCCGAGGGCAATGTGGAGTTCCTGCTGCATGCCGATGTGCGCCGTGACGCCGACGGCCTGGCCGACGCGGACGGCGCCGTTGATCGAGCTGTGGCCGAGGCGGTTCGGGCTGGGGGGGTCTGAGATCGATGGCGGTCATCGGTTTGATCGTGCACCAGGGCAGGCCTGAGGCCGCTGCCGCGGCCCGCGACCTGTCGTTGTGGCTCTGCGGCGAGGGCCATCAGGTCCGCATGCCGCCCGAGGAGGCGGCTGCGGCGTCGTGCCCCGACCTGGAGGCCGATCCGGCACGTTTCGCGGAGAGCCTGGACGCGGTGGTGACCCTCGGCGGGGACGGATCGATCCTGCGTGCGGTCGAGCTGGTCGGCGAGTCGGGCGTGCCCATCCTCGGGGTCAACTACGGCCGGATGGGCTACCTCACGGAGGTTGCGCCCGCTGACGCCCATTCTGCCATCGACCGGGTGCTGGCCGGCGATCACGGCGTCGAGGAGCGGATGCTGCTCACAGTGGAGTTCGACGCCCCGGCTGGCGGTGACGGACCGGGCCGGCAACGGCGCGTGGCTTTGAACGAAGCGGTCGTGGAGCGGCCCGCGGCCTCCTATGCCCTGCGCCTGGGGGTGTCGTTCAATGGCGAGCAGTTCACCACCTACGCGGCCGACGGGCTCATCGTGTCCACCCCTACGGGTTCCACCGCTTACGCCTTGTCCGCCCGGGGGCCCGTGATCGATCCGACTCATCGGGCCCTGCTGCTGACACCGGTCTCCCCGCACATGCTGTTCGACCGCTCCATGGTGGTGGCGGCCGACACCAGGGTGCAGCTCGAGGTCCTCTCGGACCGCGGTGCCGTGTTGTCGGTGGACGGCCGCCGGCTGGCAGAGCTGCACCATCACGATGTCGTGGTGTGTTCCGCGTCGTCCCATCCGGCTCGTCTGGTTACCTTCGGAACCCGCAGGTTCCATCAGGTGCTCAAGACGAAGTTCGGGCTCAATGACCGCTGACACCAGCCGCCCCCGGGGGTGCCGGTGCTGACTGAGTTGCGGCTCGCGGCCTCTGGGGGGTGCCCGTGCTGACTGAGCTGGTCGTGCGCGACCTCGGCGTGATCGACGAGCTGTCGCTTGTCGCCGGCGGCGGCATGACTGTTGTCACCGGCGAGACCGGGGCGGGCAAGACGCTCGTGGTCGGTGCCATCGACCTGCTCACCGGTGGCCGCGCCGGCGCGGCACTGGTGCGGCCCGGCGCGCGCCAGGCCGAGATCGAGGGCCGCTTCGTGGTGGGTGACGACGAGGTGGTGGTACGCCGCGTCATTCCCAGCGACGGCCGGTCCCGGGCCTACATCGACGGCCACCTGGCCACCGTCGGTGCCCTCGGCGAGCTGGGCCGCGGGCTGATCGACCTGCATGGCCAGCACGCCCACCAGTCGCTGCTGCACCGCGGCGTCCAGCGGGCCGCCTTGGACCAGTTCGGATCCATCGACACTGGCAGGCTGGAGAGCTTGATCGACGATCGACGCGCCGTCGATGCCGGTCTCACCGAACTCGGCGGCGACGCCCGGGCCCGGTTCCGGGAGATGGACCTGCTGCGCCATCAGCTCGCGGAGCTCGACGGCGCCGCCATCTCCGATCCCGACGAGGACGAGCGTCTCGACCAGCACGAGTCGGTACTGGCCGATGCGGCCGCGCACCGCGATGCCGCTGCGCAGGTGGTCGTGCTGCTGGGTACCGACGGTGCGGTGTCGGAGGGGCTGGGCCGTGCCCAGGCCGCTCTTGCCGGCAGGGAGCCGTTCGTCGAGCTTGTAGGACGCATCGCGGATGTGTCCGCCGAGATCTCAGACATCGCGGCCGAAGCTCGGGCCCGCTCGGAGGCGATCGAGGATGATCCCGCCGCCCTTGCCGCGTTGCGCGAGCGCCGTCAGCTCCTGGCCGGCCTGCGGCGCAAGTACGGCTCGACGCTGGGGGAGGTGCTGGACTTCGGCTCTGAGGCTGCGGAGCGTCTCACAGAGTTGGAGGCGCACGAGGAGCGGGCCGCTTCGTTGGAGCGGCGCAGGTCCGAGGTGTCGGAGCGCCTGGCGTCGGAACGGGCTCGCGTGCTGATCGAGCGATGCGCGGCCGCGCCCCGGCTGGCCGCCGCGGTCGAGTTGCACCTGGCGGAGCTGGCCATGCCCGGTGCTCGTCTGGCTGTCGCCGTCGACGGTGATGCCGGCGAGCGGGTCTCGTTCCGGCTGGCCGCCAACCCAGGCCACGAGCCCCTGCCCCTGAACCGGGTGGCCAGTGGCGGCGAGTTGGCCCGCACCATGCTCGCGCTGAGGCTGGTGCTCACCGCCGGACCCCCGACGCTGGTCTTCGACGAGGTCGACGCGGGCATCGGCGGAACCGCCGCCCAAGCTGTCGGGCGCAGTCTGGCCGAGCTGACCGGCGCCCATCAGGTGATCGTCGTGACCCATCTCCCGCAGGTGGCGGCCCACGCCGATCATCATCTCGTGCTGGAGAAGTCCGAGGTCGCCGGGTCTGCGGTGGTGAGGCTGAGAGCCCTGGGCGGACAGGACCGGCTGGTCGAGCTGTCGAGGATGCTGTCGGGATCGCCGCAGTCGGCGTCAGCGCGCCAGCACGCCGAGGAGCTGCTCTCTGCCGCTGCTTCGCGCCGCCACGGCTGATCCGCGTTCGCTGCTGGCGGCGGCTTCGACGCGCCGCCACGACTGACCCGCTTTCAGAGGTGTCCGTCGGGAACCGCCCGACACGGGGTAGGGTGAGATCCCGATGACAAAGCACGTCTTCGTCACCGGTGGCGTGGTCAGCGGCCTGGGAAAGGGACTGACCGGGGCATCGCTGGGCCGCTTGCTCAAGGCCCGGGGCCTGCGAGTGACCATGCTCAAGCTCGACCCCTACTTGAACGTCGACCCGGGCACCATGAACCCGTTCGAGCACGGCGAGGTGTTCGTCACCGACGACGGCGGCGAGACCGACCTCGACCTGGGCCACTACGAGCGCTTCATCGATGAGAGCCTGACCCGCGAGTCCAACGGCACGACCGGATCGATCTACTCGGAGGTGATCGCCGCTGAGCGCCGCGGCGACTATCTCGGTCGCACCGTGCAGGTGATCCCCCATGTCACCGACGAGATCAAGCGCCGTATCGCCCGTCTGGCCAGCGACGACGTCGATGTCGTGATCACAGAGGTCGGCGGCACAGTAGGTGACATCGAGATCCTCCCCTTCCTCGAGGCCATCCGGCAGTTCCGCCTCGACGTGGGCCGAGGCAACGTGTGCTACGTGCACGTCACGCTAGTGCCGTTCATCGGGCCCTCCGGCGAGCAGAAGACCAAGCCCACCCAGCATTCTGTGACCGAGTTGCGCTCGCGGGGAGTGCAGCCCGACGCGATCGTGTGCCGGTGCGAGACCCCTCTCTCCAAGGACCTTGAGCGCAAGATCTCGAATCTGTGCGACGTGTCGCCGGAGGCGGTGATCACCTGCCCGGACGCTCTCAGCCTCTACGAGATTCCTCTGATCCTGCGGACCGAAGGCCTTGACGAGGTCGTGTGCCGGCAGCTCGGACTGGACGCCCGGGCAGTGGACATGGCCGAGTGGGAGGCTCTCGTGGGCCGCATCCGTGAGGCTTCGGCACCGGCGCGGATCGGGCTCATCGGCAAGTATGTGAGCCTGCCCGACGCCTACCTGTCGGTGATCGAGGCTCTCAACCACGCCGGCATCCACCACGGTGCCGACATCGACATCGAGTGGGTGCAGGCCGAGGAGGTGGAGGGGCTGCTCGTTGCCGGGCGCCTGCGCGACCTCGACGGCATCGTCATCCCCGGAGGCTTCGGCGAGCGGGGCATCGAGGGCAAGATCGCGGCCGCGGGCTACGCCCGCGAGAACCTGATCCCGTGCCTCGGCCTGTGCCTCGGCATGCAGGTGATGACCATCGAGTACGCCCGCAACGCCCTGGGGCTCGCCGGTGCCAACTCCACCGAGTTCGATGCGCTGACGCCGCACCCGGTTATCGACCTCATGGACAGCCAGCGCGGCGTCACCGACTACGGCGGCACCATGCGCCGGGGCGCGTACGTAGCGCAACTCCTGCCCGGCTCGCAGGTTGCTAGGGCCTATGGCGAGGAGGTGGTGTCGGAGCGGCACCGCCACCGCTACGAGTTCAATCCCCGCTACCGGAGCCGCTTCGAAACGTCCGACGTGGTGCTGAGCGGCGAGTCGCCCGACGGGAGGCTGGTGGAGTTCATAGAGCTGGACGGCCATCCCTTCTGGGTGGGCACACAGGCCCATCCGGAGTTCAAGAGCCGGCCCAACCGGCCGGCGCCCCTGTTCAGCGGGCTCGTGGCCGCAGCGCTGTTGCGGGCCGCGGGCCGCAACCCTCGACTGCCCGACCTGAGCGACTACGCCGCGGAGCCCTCGGCTCCGGCGTGACGTCTGTGTCCGAGGAGCCGGCCGCCGCACAAGCTTCCGCCGACCGGGCGGGGCTCCTGCAGGCGGTGATGGCTTCCGAAAGGTCGAACCGGGCGGGGCTCCTGCAGGCGGCGATGGCTTCCGGAAGGTCGAACCGGGCGGGGCTCCTGCAGGCGGTGATGGCTTCCGCAAGGTCAGCGAGCGCGAGATCCATGCCGGCCGGGTCGTGCGTCTGACTGAGAGCGTCTTCGCCACCCCCGACGACGGGCGCATGACTCGAGACGTGGTGCATCACCGAGGCGCGGTGGCGGTGGTGGCGGTGGACGGCGACGAGGTCGTGCTGTTGCGGCAGTACCGCAGCCCGGTGGAGGACGAGTTGCTCGAGATCCCGGCCGGCACGCGGGACGTCGGCGGAGAGGAACCCGCGGGCACGGCCCGCCGGGAGCTTGCCGAGGAGGCCGGGCTGGCCTGCGAGTCGTTGGAGGAGCTGGGGACGTTCTTCAACTCGCCGGGCTTCTGCGACGAGCTGTCCCACCTGTTCCTGGCTACCGGCCTGCGACCTGTGCCCCGCCAGCCCGACGGGGCCGAGGAGGAGTGGATGACGATCGAACGCGTCAGCTTGGGGGAGGCCGCGGCGATGATTGATCGGGGCGACATCCGAGACGCGAAGACCATCATCGGTTTGCTACTTGTGTTGCGCCGGCTGGGACGGTGATTGTGTGACCGGTGTCGTGCCGCTCGCGCTGGGACGGCTGGGACGATGAGTTCGGCGGCCTCGTCGCTGGCGCCGTCAACCGAGGCCGAGGCTGGGCTGGACGTCAGGGCCGAGGAGTTCCTGGCCTGGCTCGGCGTGGAGCGGGGCCGGTCCCCCCGCACCGTGGAGGCCTACCGGCGGGACTTGCTGCGCTACCGGGGCCATCTCGCCGCCAGAGGGCGCAGCCTCGACGACGCTGCGGACACCGATGTGGTGGCATTCGTCCGCGCCCTGCAGCGCGACGGCCTGGCCGCGGCCTCGGTCACCCGGATGCTCGTGTCGGTCCGGGGGTTGCACCGGTTCCTCGTGGCCGAGGGCCACCGGGCCGACGACCCTACCGCCGACGTGGAGATCCCGAGCGTGCCCCGGGGCCTCCCCAAGGCTCTGTCGGCCACTCAGGTCGCCTCGCTTATGGATGTCGTCGTCGGTGATGATCCGCCGGCCCGGCGCGACCGGGCCGTGCTGGAGCTGCTCTACGGCACGGGGTGCCGGATCTCGGAGGCTGGGTCGCTGTCGCTTCCCGACGTGGACCTCAACGACGGCCTGGCTCGCGTGACCGGCAAGGGCGCCAAGGAGCGGATCGTCCCGCTGGGTCGATGCGCCGCGGAGGCGCTGGAGCGGTGGTTGGCACCGGAGGGCCGCGGCGCCCTGGAGCCGGAGCGCTGGGCCCGCCGCGGCGACGCTGAGGCGGTGTTCCTGAACCTGCGGGGCGGGCGTCTCAGCCGTCAGGGGCTGTGGCTGGTCGTGCGCCGCCGCGGCGAAGCGGCCGGGATTGCGTCGTTGCTCACGCCCCACGTGCTGCGCCACTCCTGCGCCACCCACATGCTCGACGGCGGCGCCGACATACGCATAGTGCAGGAGATGCTCGGCCACGCCTCGATCTCCACCACCCAGATATACACCAGGGTGTCGACGGAGCGCCTGAGGGCGGTCTACCGGGCCGCCCACCCACGCGCCGCTGCCTGAGCGCCGCCGCGAGGCTCGCGGTCTGGCTGTCGCTATGCTTGCTCTTCCGCTATACGCTATACACCGAGATACCTGCATTCTGCACTATTTGTAATAATACTCGTTATAGCGGGGCGGTCGGAGCGTCCGTGAGCCAATTTGTGTCTGGAGGAGATTCCTGTGGTCCCACTGTTGGGTGAACCCAGCGACAGCGGCGTCAGGGGTCACCCCGAGCGGCGTCCTCCACGGTCAGCCATGATCACCTACTCCGAATTGGAGCGCCTCGCGTCCGCGGGCGGATACGAGGCTCGGGGGCGCGACATCAGCCGCATCACGGTGGCCGGTGTGCATCAGGTCTATGCCGGTTTGACGAGAAGCGGGGGCGACGACGTGCAGCGAGCCATCTCCGCGGTGTCGAGGCTGCGCCGCTGGCTCATCCACGGCGACGGCACACCGCCCCCGGTTCGCGGCGCGGGCTTCGTGCACAGCAACCGGGAAGTCTGGATGGCCTACACGGTGTATGAGCGCCCCGCGCTGGTACGCGGCAATAGCAAGACGCTCGGCGAGTTGAGGAGCTACCTCGCGATGGCCGTCAACCCCGACTACGACGGGTCGTTGCGCGCCCCGACCGATCCCCCGGTCGGTGTGGAAGCGATCGACGGCAAGGTCGTGCTGCGGTCGAAGCTCGGCCACGTTCCGCTCGACCTGCAGGGCGCGCAGCATGTCGAGCGTTGGCTCTCGGTCACCATGCGCCCCAAGGACAAGCGCGGCGTGCTCTGCCTTCCGGGCTCGTGGGCGGGCGGCTAACCCGGCCCTGTCGCGACCCCGCCGCTAGACATCGTCGAAGTCGTCGGGCATCAGCACGAACTCGGGGAGCGACTCGATGCCGAGCTCGCCCACGTCCTGACCGACCTCCTCGATCTCCCTCGACACTCGCACGCCCATGATCAGGTCCAGGGCCTTCCACACGACGAGCGACGAGACGAACGCGAAGACTCCGATCGACACCACGCCCACGGCCTGGGTGTTGAGATCGGCGCCGGCTGCGATGCTGGCCGCCAGCGTCCCCCAGATGCCGCCCACCAGATGCACGGGAACCGCGCCGACCACATCGTCGATCTTGACCTTCTCCAGAAGCCAGGTCGCCAGAGGGGAGAGCAGGCCGCCGACCGCCCCGATGGCGAGCGCCAGCCGGTGGTCGGTGATGTCGGGGCCGGCCGTGATCGAGACCAGCCCGGCGAGGCCTCCGTTGAGTACGGCACCGAAGTCCATACGGCCGAAGATCGGGCGGGCGACTATGACAGCAACGATCAAGCCCGCGGCCCCGGCCAGGTTGGTGTTGACAAGGACGCCGCTCATGGCCGTCGCGTCGAGGGCGCTCCCCAGGGCCAGCTGCGAGCCGCCGTTGAAGCCGAACCATCCGAACCAAAGGATCAGCACCCCCAGGGTGACCAGCATCACGTTCGAGGGAGGAGTGCTCTTCACGGTGCCGTTGCGGCGGAACTTGCCGAGGCGAGGGCCGATGATGATCACGCCGGCCAGAGCGGCCCAGCCTCCTGTGCTGTGGACGACAGTGGAGCCCGCGAAGTCCTGGAAGCCCATCTTGGCGAGCCAGCCGCCGCCCCAGGCCCACGCGCCCACGACCGGGTAGATCAGCCCGGTCAGTATCAGCGTGAACGCGAAGAACGCCCAGAGCTTCACCCTCTCCGCAATGGCGCCGGAGACTATCGAGGCGCAGGTCGCCACGAACACCATCTGGTAGAACCAGAACGACATGCTGGACCGCCCGTTCTGGATCACGGCGGCAACCGCTGCATCGGATCCGTCGAGCATCGCCATCTCCGCGTCTGACGGCCCGTGGAAGAGCCGGAACGTTCCGAGTGCCCCGCCGTCGACGTCGAGGTGCATCAGGTTGTAGCCGACCACGAAGTAGGCGATGCCCGCGATCGAGTAGAGGCCGACGTTCTTGAGGCAGATCATCGAGGCGTTCTTGGTGCGGACCGAGCCGGACTCGAGCATCGTGAACCCCGCGCCCATCCACATCACCAGCGCACCCCACACCAACAACGCGAAGGTGTTGAGAATGAACTGCGTCTCTTCGCTGACCCCGACCCGGGCGGTGTCGGTCTGGGCCGCATGGGCGACCGCAGGCACCGCGACCAACATTGCAAGGGCCAGGAGCGCGATGCTCGCAGGTCCGAGGGTCTTTCTGGCTCCTCCAGGCATGAGTGAGCTCCTTGTGCAAGACAGAACAGATAACAAAGTGTTCAAGACGGGCGGGAGACCCGAACGATAGCAATCACCGACCGGGTCGCGTCAAGCCTCGCGCCTTCGGTGCTCCCACCCCGGGCCAGGCGCTAGGGCGGGAGCAGTCCGATGTTCGTACGGGCCCGATCGAGCGTGACCGCCGCGATGGCCCGGGCCTTGTCGGCGCCGATCTGCAGCAGCCGAGCCGTCTCCGCCGGGTCGGCCTCGAGCTCGGCGAATCGGGTCTGGACCGGACGCAGCAGTTCGACCACCGCGTCGGCCGTGTCCGCTTTGAGCGGCCCGTACATCGAGTAGGCCTCGGCGACTTCCTCGGGTGTGCGGCCGGTGGACGCCCCCAGTATCGACAGCAGGTTCGACACTCCGGGCTTGGCCTCGACGTCGTATCGGACCTCGGCGTCGCTGTCGGTGACCGCGGCCTTGATCTTGCGGGCGATGACCGACGGGTCGTCGAGAAGGTCGACGGTACCGCGCGGCGACTCCAGCGACTTCGACATCTTGTCGGTGGGGCTTTGAAGGTCCATGACCCTGGCTCCGGCCGCCGGGACCACCGCGGCGGGCAGCTTGAAGGTGGGTCCGTAGCGGGAGTTGAACCGCTCGGCGATGTCGCGGGTGAGCTCTATGTGCTGGCGCTGATCGGCGCCCACCGGCACCTCGTCGGCGTCGTACAGCAAGATGTCGGCCGCCTGGAGCGCGGGGTACGTGAACAGCCCGGCCGAGATGAACTCCTGCTGGCCCGACTTGTCCTTGAACTGGGTCATCCGGCTCAGCTCCCCGAAAGACACCGTGCACTCCAGCAGCCATGCGCACTCGGTGTGCTCGCGCACGTGGCTCTGCACGAAGATCGTGCACACCTCCGCGTCGAGTCCCGCGGCCATCAGCATCTGCGACATCCGAAGCGTCGCCCTCCCCAGCTCCCCCGGCTTCTGGGGAACGGTGACGGCGTGCAGGTCCACAACGGGATGGAAGGCGTCGGCGGTGTGCTGGATCCTGGCCCAGTTGCGGATCGCCCCCAGGTAGTTTCCGAGGTGCAGGTCGCCGCTGGGCTGGATACCGGACAGGACCCTGGTCATGGCCCGCCAGCGTACGCGGGTAGTGTCGCATCCGATGGCCTACCAGGTGTCTACGCCCGCTTACAGCGGTCCGTTCGAGCTGCTGCTGCCGCTCATCCTGCGCGAGCAGGTGGAGATCTACGACATTCCCATCGCCCGCATCACCGACGCGTTCCTGGTCGAGATCGAGCGAATGTCCGAGTGCGATCTGGAGGTGGTCACCGAGTTCCTGCTCATAGCAGCGACCCTGGTCGAGATGAAGATCAAGCGCCTGTTGCCCACCGAGGCTGCCGTGGACCTCGACGACGAGCTGGAGGCGTTCTCGGAGCGGGACCTGCTGTTGGCCCGCCTCCTGGAGTGCAGCACGTTCCGGGACGCGTCGCAGAGGCTGCGCCAGTTGATCGAGATAGCGGATCGCAGCCGCCCGCGCCGCTTGGGCATCACCGAGGAGCGCTGGCTCGACCTCGCTCCGGCCATCCTGGAGGGAGTGTCGCCTTCCGAGGTCCGCGCCGCCTACCTGCGAGCCGCGGCTCCCCGGGTCGTGCCGCGGGTGGACACAACCCACATCACGCCGATCTCGTTGACCGTGGGCGACGCTGTGGCCGAGCTGATAGAGGAGCTGACGAGGGCGAGGCGCGTCACGTTCCGGCGTCTCACTGCCGGCATCTGCGACCGTCTCGGACTGGTCGTCCGCTTCCTCGCCGTGCTCGAACTGGTCAAGCAGGGACTGGCCGACGTCGAGCAGGCGACCACGTTCGGAGACATCGTCGTCCTGTGGACCGGCGGTGACGATACCGACGTCCGCGAGGCGGCCATGGCCGGCGCGGACGTCTACGACGGCTGAGGGGCTGTGCGCCGATGAGCACCCCCGCGGACCACGCATCGGTGCCTGACGCGCCGATTGCGGCGGCACTCGAAGCCGTGCTGCTGCTGGCCGAGGAGCCGCTGCCACCGCAGGTGCTGGCCTCCGTGGTCCAGACGTCGACCGATCGGGTGCGCGCCGTCTGCGATGCGCTCGCCGCCGAGTATGAGTCGCAGGGCCGAGGGTTCGTGCTGTCCCGCGTGGCAGGCGGCTACCGCTACCAGACGGCGCCGGACCAGGACGTCTACGTGGAGCGGTTCGTGCGCGAGGGCCACGGCGCCCGGCTCTCGGCCGCGGCGCTCGAGACGCTGGCCGTCGTGGCGTACAAGCAGCCGGTGTCGCGCCACCAGGTTGCCGAGATTCGAGGGGTGAACGTCGAGGGCGTATTGCGGACGCTGAGGCGTCGCGGCTACATAGACGAGTTCGCCCGGGCGCCCGGACCGGGCCAGGCAGTGCTGTACGGAACTACGCCCCAGTTCCTCGAGCACCTCGGTCTCGACTCGCTCGACGAGCTACCCCCGCTCACAGAGTTCGTCCCCGACCCGGACGCGGTGGAGGCCATGGAGCGCCGACTGAGGGTGGTGCCGCCCGACGGGCCGGACCCGGACGGCCCCGCCGGCAGCGACCAGTGACACCTGCAAGCCGGTGGCTCTACGCCAGCGGGCCCCCGGTCGCGCCTGCGTCGGGGACGCGCTGATGACGGCCACCGAAGGCGAGCGCCTTCAGAAGGTTCTGGCCCGGTGCGGGATCGGGAGTCGACGAGCCTGCGAGTCGCTGATCTCGGATGGACGGGTACGGGTCGACGGCGCCATCGCACAACTCGGCGCCCGCATCGATGCGATCCGGGCGGTGGTGGAGGTCGACGGGGTGGTCGTGGGAGTGCGGCCCGACCTGGTCCACTACCTCCTCAACAAGCCCTCCGGCATTGTGACCACCGCCGACGACCCGCAGGGACGGCCCACTGTCATCGGCCTCGTACCGGCCGAGCCGCGCGTCTTTCCGGTCGGGCGCCTCGATCTGATGACCGAAGGCTTGTTGATTCTCACCAACGACGGCGATCTCGCCCACCGGCTCACCCACCCTTCCTTCGGCATCGAGAAGGAGTACCTGGCCCACGTGTCGGGGTCGCTCAGGCCCGCGGCGGTCCGGGCCCTGCGCCAAGGAGTGGTGCTCGACGACGGTCCGACCGCTCCCGCCAAGGTGGCTCTGGTCGCGCCCGACGTGCTGCGCATCACCGTCCACGAGGGCCGCAACCGGCTGGTTCGCAGGATGTGCGAGGCGGTGGGGCATCCGGTGCGCCGCCTCGTGCGGACCAGGATCGGTCCTCTGGCCGACCGGCGCTTGGCACCCGGTTGCTGGCGGTCACTGACACCCGCCGAGACCAGGCTGCTCGAGAAGGCCGCCGCGGACTCGGCCTCTACGGCGCCAGAGGCCGAGCGGATGGGCCGTAGTTCACGAGGACTCCGGAAGGCGGGGAGCGAGGCCCCAGGGCCCGAGCGGCCCGTGAGCGCGGCGAACAAGAGCGGGAGACACTCCCGAGCGGCCCGTGAGCGCGGCGAACAAGAGCGGGAGACACTCCCGAGCGGCCCGTGAGCGCAGCGAACAAGAGCGGGAATCGGAGGCTGGCGGATCGCACCGGTAGCATCGCCGTCCATGGCCGGAACCCGCAGCGCCATCATTGCCGGTATGGGCCTGATCGGGGGCTCGGTGGGGATGGCGCTGCGCAGGGCGGGATGGCATGTGACCGGGGTCGAGCCCGATACTGAACGAGCCGAGGCCGCGGTGGCCGCCGGCGCGGCGGACCGCATCGGCGAGCCTGGGCCGTGCGACCTGGCTGTGGCCGCTACTCCGCCCGCGACGCTGGCCACCGTCGTGCACGAGCTTCTCGACGCCGGTGCCGCTGCCGTCACCGACGTGGGCAG
Organism: Candidatus Aldehydirespirator sp.; assembly: GCA_965219165.1. Lineage (GTDB taxonomy): Bacteria > Actinomycetota > Acidimicrobiia > Acidimicrobiales > Aldehydirespiratoraceae > Aldehydirespirator. The sequence continues at coordinate 1,537,647 of CBDCMW010000002.1, forward strand.
CGTGAAGGCGCCTGTGGTCGCAGCCGTGAACGACCCCCGGTTCGTGGGCGGCCATCCGATGGCCGGAAGCGAGCAGGACGGCCTGGCTGGAGCCGAACCCGACCTGTTCCGCGACGCGGTCTGGGTGCTGACGCCCACGGCGATCACCGACGACGCGGCCCTGGCCGAGGTGCGCGGGATCGTCTCGCAGCTGGGGGCGCAACCGATCGCGCTCGCCCCGGAGCGCCATGACGCGCTGGTGGCGGTCGTGTCGCACGTGCCGCACCTCACCGCAGCGGTCCTGATGCGCATCGCCGAAGGGCGCTCGACCGAGCATCGCGCCTTGCTGCGGCTCGCGGCCGGCGGCTTCCGGGACATGACCCGGGTGGCCGCGGGCCACCCCGCGATCTGGCCCGAGATCTGCGTCGAGAACCGGGCTGCGATCACCGATGTCCTCGACGAGCTGCTTGACGAGCTGGTCGAGATGCGCCTGATCGTCTCCGGGGGGGATCGCAAGGAGCTGCTGGCCCGGCTTGAGGCGGCTCGAGACAGCCGGCGGAGCCTGTCGGTCGGAGCCCCCGAGCCCTCGCGGCTGACCGAGGTCCGGATCGCCATACGCGACCAGAAGGGGGAGTTGGCCCGGATCACCACCCTTGCGGCCGACCACGACGTGAACATCTACGACCTCGAGATAGCGCACTCCTCGGAGGGCCCCCGCGGCGTGGTGCTGGCTCTGGTTGACAGCGATGTGGCGGAGCACTTCGTGCGGGCCCTGACCGAGGTCGGGTATCGCCCGTCGCTCCACCCGCTCGGATGATCGAGCAGATGCCCCCAGCTTTGGCCATCGCCCCGCTGGAGGCCCCGCCCGATGCCGCAGTGAGGCCTCCGGGCTCCAAGAGCATCACGAATCGGGCTCTCGTCTGCGCTGCGCTGGCCTCCGGAGAGACCACGCTGACCGGCGTCCTCTTTGCTGACGACACCGAAGCCATGGTCGAGGCGGTCAGGGCGCTCGGCGCCGAGGTCACCTGCCTTCCCGAAGAGTCGACAATGCGGATCCTGGGCACCGGGGGCACAGTCGGGACCCCCGCAGGCACGGTGATCGACGCTCGCATGTCGGGCACCACGGGCCGTTTCTTGGCGCCGGTCGCCGCCCTGTCGGAACATCCGGTGACGATCGACGGCCATCCGCAACTGAGGGCCCGGCCCTTCGGCGACATGGCCGACTCGCTGCGAAGGCTCGGTGTGCGGGCGGAGTTCCCATCGGGTGGCGAAGGCCTGCCGATGCGCATCTGTGGGCCGATCCGCTCACGCGAGGCGGCTGTGGCCACCGACCGTTCCAGCCAGTTCCTCTCCGGGCTGATGCTGTCCGGGCCGCTGGTGTCCGGCGGGCTGACCCTTCGCATCGACGGCCCCGCCGTGAGCCGGTCCTACGTGGAGATGACGGCTGCGGTGATGAGGTCGTTCGGGGCAGCCGTCGAGACCGGACCGGACGCGGTGCACGTCGCGGGGGGCGGCTACCGGCCGGTCGAGTGCTTCGTGGTGGAGCCGGACGCTTCGTCGGCTGCCTACTTCTGGGCGGCGGCCGCGATCACGGGGGGGACGGTTCGTGTCGAGGGTCTCGGTGCTGACTCGATACAGGGCGACGCCCGCTTCGCTTCGCTGCTGCAGACGATGGGCGCGTCGGTGGAGGAAGTCGGGGGCTGCATCCGAGTCACCGGCGGTCCGTTGCAGGGCGTCGAGGTTGATCTGGCCGACATGTCCGACACCGCGCCCACGCTGGCCGTGGCGGCATCGGTGGCCTCCACGCCCACCACGGTGCGGGGCATCGGATTCGTGCGGGGCAAGGAGAGCGACCGGATAGCCGCGGTGGTCTCGGAACTGCGCCGGTGCGGCGTGGAGGCTCGGGAGCTGGACGACGGGTTCGCGGTGGTGCCCGGCTCAGCTCCTGCGGGCGCCCGAGTCCGCACCTACGACGATCATCGGATCGCTATGGCGTTCTCGGTTCTGGGGCTGGTCGCGCCGGGAATGGAGATCGAGAACCCCGGATGCGTGGCCAAGACGTTCCCCGGCTTCTACGAGGCGCTCGACAGCTTGCGGAGCACCAAGGGGGTGCGGAGGTGAGAGTGATAGCCATCGACGGACCGGCCGGCTCGGGCAAGTCGACTGTGGCTCAGGCGCTGGCCGCCCGGCTCGGTCTGGAGTACCTGGACACTGGAGCGATGTACCGGGCCGTGGCCTTCGCGGTGCTGCGGGCCGGCGGCGACCCTTCCGACGACAGCTTCACTGCGGCTGTGGCCCGCACGATCGACGTGCGCGTCGAGGCGGAGCAGGTGCTGGTGGACGGGGTCGACGCCACAGTGGAGATCCGGGGGCCGTCGGTGAACAGGGCTGTGAGCGTCGTGGCGGCCAACGCCGCGGTGCGCGCCGAGCTGGTGACCCGCCAGCGCGAGTGGGCCCGCCGGCGCGGCGGGGGGGTGCTGGAGGGGCGCGACATCGGCACCGTGGTGTTCCCCGACGCCCAGGTCAAGGTCCACCTGGTCGCGGACCCTGCCGTGAGGGCTGTGCGCAGAGCTCGACAGAGCGGTCTAGACGAGGGTGGGGCCGCGGTCGACGGCCGCGGGGAGGGCTTGGCCGGAGCGGTCGAGACGGTGGCCGCGGATCTGGCTCGGCGCGACATGATCGACTCCACTCGCCTCGCCGACCCGCTGTCGGTGGCCCCCGGCGCGGTGGTTATCGACACCACGGACATGACCTTCGACGAGACGGTCGAGCAGATACTGAGCCTGATGTGAGCCGCAGCGCGTACGGACGCCGCACGGAGGCCGGAGCGGTGGGCGACGACGCCTTGCGCCGCAGCCGTCACCGGGCGTGGGGGCGGCTCGCCTACCGGGTCATGTGGAGTGTGATCTTCGCGCTGATCAAGGTGCTGTTCAGGCTGCGGGTGGAGGGAGGCGAGAACATCCCACCCGGCCCGTTCATCCTCTCGCCCGTGCACCGGTCGTTCATCGACACCCCCATAGCCGGGATGGTCACCAGCCGGCGGCTGCGGTTCATGGGCAAGGAGAGCCTGTGGGAGAACAGGCCCCTGGGTGCGTTCCTCTCGCTGATGGGCGGCTTTCCGGTGGAGCGGGGCCGCGCCGATCGCACTGCGCTGCGCGCTGCGACCGACGTGCTCGCGCTCGGTGAGCCGCTGGTGATGTTCCCCGAGGGGACGCGCCGCACCGGAGACCGGGTCCGGCGCGACGACATGCTCGACGGACCGGCGTTCGTGGCAGCCCGCGCCGAGGTCCCGATCGTCCCCGTCGGGCTCGGAGGCACGGTCCGTGCCCTTCCCGTGGGTTCGATCGTGCCCCGTCCGCGCCGGGTGGTAGCCGTTGTCGGCAACCCGATCCAGCCGCCGGCCAAGGTCGAAGGGCGGGTGCCGCGCCGGGCCGTGCGCGAGGTCACAGACCGGCTCTTCGTTGAGTTGAGCGACCTTTACGTGGAGGCCCGCGTGCTCGCAGGCCAGGAGCCGGCTCAAGCCTGAATCAGGCTGCCGGGTGGGGGACGAGTCTGTCGAGCAGGTCGCTCGCGCGGATGGAGCGGTCGTTCAAGGGCTCTCGGTCAGTCCGGGAGCCGAGGCTGACGACGGCGGCCGCCTCGACGGCCGCCAGCAGGTCGCGGAGGTTCCGCGGGAGTGGGAAGTACTCGTCCTCGTCGGTGACGGTCACCTCTCGCACGCCGTGGATCGGCGCGAGGCGGTCGATGACTCCCCGGACTAGCTCCTCGGGGGCGGAGGCGCCCGCGGTCACCCCCACCGTTCCCTCCAAGTCCTCAGGAATGTCGTCGGCAGCATCGATCCTCAGCACCCTGCGGCACCCCGCCTCTGCGGCCAGGTCCACCAGGGATTGTGTGTTGGACGAGTTTGACGAGCCGATGACGAGCACGGCATCGCACTCGGGCGCGATTTCCATCATCGCCGCCTGCCGGTTGGTGGTCGCGAAGCACAGATCGCTGATGCTGGGCTCCCATACATCGGGGAAGCGCCGCCGGGTGGAGTTCAGCACACCCTCCCACTCGCGGTGGGAGAGCGTGGTCTGGGCCAGGATGGCGACCGAACCGTCGAACTCGGGCAGAGCGGCCACCCCTCGGGCATTCTCCACTCGATGGATGGCGTCGGGGGCGACGGCCATGGTTCCCACAGCCTCCTCGTGTCCCTCGTGGCCCACGTACACGATCTGGTAGCCCTTGGCGGCTCGGGTCTTGACCTCGTGGTGGACCTTCGTGACCAGCGGGCACACCGCGTCCACGATGTAGCCGCCCCGATCGCGGGCCGCCCGCACCACTTCCGGCGCTGAGCCGTGAGCGGACAGCATGATGGGCCGTCCCGGAGGCACCTCGGCGATGTCGTCGACGAACACGGCGCCCGCTTCCTCGAAGCGCTTCACCACCATCTGGTTGTGGATGATCTCGTGGTAGCAGTAGACGGGGGGACCGAAGGCCTGGATCATCCAGGTCAGCGCCTTGATCGCCATGTCCACTCCGGCGCAGAAGCCTCGCGGCGAAGCCAGCAGAACCTGATCGATCACCATTGCCAGACTAGCCGCTGATGACGGCGACGCAGGCCAGTCACGCGGTCTCGTCTCGCGAGCGTGAGGCGTTGGCGGCCAGCAGCCGCATGCGGATCTCGGCCGCGAGAGGGCGGACCAGCGAGGGGGGCGGGGCCAAGCCGTCGCGGATGGCGCTCCCTGAGATGCTTCGCTCCGCGATGAGCACCGGGTCGCCGGCTTCGAACGCAGCGCTGGTCTTCAACAGACGAATGACGGCCCCCGCGGCGGCTGACCGGCGCTTGACGGCGCGGGGGAGCCGGTTGACAACTGGGACAATCCGGCTAGCGCCCCTTAGTCCGGCCAGCGCGTCGGTGGTTCGCACCAGCAAGTAGAGGCCCTGTGTGTCTCCGGTGCCCACGACCACGATCAGATCGGAGCGCAGCAGCGTGGCCTGGGCCAGCCCATCGTGGTCCGCGGCACGGGCCGACTCGGTGTCGGAGAGCCCGTCAACATCGGCATCCACATCGGCCACGACGAAGCGGTAGGCGCTCAGGAGGCTGTCCAGCACGGCTTGGTTGCGACGGTGCTGATTGGCCGTGGTGTCCCGCTGGTGGCGCGGGCCCAACAGCAGGTGGTAACGCCTGCCGGCCGGTTCGAGGACCATCGAGCGCAGCGCGTTGGTACCGCGGCGCCCGCCGTCGCATGCTTCGGCGAACTCGTGCATCGGTGGGGCGACGCCGCGGCAGCCGTGCATCGCGGCCTGGTCGGCGCCGACGGCGAGATCGGCGAGCAGCACCAGTCCACGGTTGGAGGCATCGCCGGCCAACTCTGCGGCCAGACACATGGCCAGCAGCGACGATCCGGCCCCGTTGGCGCCTGCGACGGACAACAGGAGACCGCGCCAAGCGTCCGGACGCGCCGCGATTCCGTCCGCCCGCAGGCGGCCGTCGGCCGTGTCGGCCGGTTCGTGCATCGCTCGTTCAGCCGAGATGGCCGCATATCCACCATCCGCCCCGGTCATTGCCATAGACTCTCCTTGATCTCGTCGCAGGGCATGCTGTTCGTGCGATGAGCTTCGCCTTACCGCAATCATCATGAGAAGTATCGAAAGGCAACTATAGCCATGGTCGATGAAGAACAACCCGAGCAGACTCAGATCGAATGGCTGGGCACGACCGCGGCGGCCAAGCGCCTCGGCATCACCACGCGAACGCTGTACCGGTTCATTGATGAGGGGTACATTGCGGCTTATCGGATGGGCCGGGTGATCCGTGTCAAGGGCGACGATGTCAATGCCTACATCGAGGCATGCCGGATCGAGCCGGGCACCATCTCCCACCTCTATCCCGAAGTGGCGCCTCGTCCTGTGGAATCGGATTCCGGGGCTGGCGGCGACGCCGGCTAGAACTCGCGGCGGCCCGAGTCAGCGCCGGATCTCGTAGTACCAGTTGGTCGGATCCGACTCGACTTCGTGACGGGTGAAGCGGGTGAACCCTTCGCTCCTCACCATCTCCTCCAGTCGGGCTGGGTGAAGCCCCAGAGTCCCCAGGCCCTCACCGCCCGGTTCTGACAGGGCGGAGGACATGCAGTAGAAGACCGACATCGCGTACATGTAGGGAAGCACCGGGATCTTCCGGTTGGATTCCAAGTCCCCGCGCCCCTTGATGTCGGCTACGAGCCACCAGCCGTCGTCGGCCAGGTTGCGGCTGGCGGCAGCCGTCGCATCCTGCGGCCGCGGCAGGTCGTGGAGCACGTCGAGAGTCACGAGCAGGTCTACGGGACCGAAACGGTCGAGGTCGTCGAAGGTGCCCTGCTGATAGGCCAGGTTGTCGAGGCCTGCCGCTCGGGAGTCGGCCCGGGCCGCAGCGATCGCCTGCTCCGAAGGGTCGATGCCCACCACGGTGGCCTGAGGGAAGCTCGTTGCCAGCAGCCGGGCGGCCACGCCGGCTCCGCAACCCACGTCCACGATCGTGGCGCCCCCGGCACGCAGCCGGTCCGTCGCTCCGTCGAAGGCGTCGAGAACCACCGGCACCAGGAAGCTCTCCTGGCGCGCCGCGGACATGGAGCACTGCATGTGGCAGGCATGGTCGCCGTGCTCGGCCCAAGTCATTCCCACCCCGGTTCGGAACGCCTCCGCGGTGCGCTCGATCTCACGGTGCGTCATGGGAGGTCCGAACACGCCGGGCATATAGCACCAATGGTCGCTGTCGGTCAGCGCCACTCTCGCCTCTGGCGTCAGCGCGAAACGGCCGTCGTCGTGCTGCACGTGATCGGTGGCCGCCATGCCGTGCAGCCACTCGCGGACCCATCGTTCCTGGAGGCCGGATGTTTCGGCCAGTTCGGCGCTCGTGCATGGCTCCGAGTCCCGAAGCGCCTCCCACAGACCGAGACGGGTGCCCAGGTGCATCAGGGCTGAGACCATCTCACCCTGCTTGATCCGGAACAGCTCCAGGATCGTCAGGGGCAGCCGGTCGGGGTCGAACTCGGTACGCATGGCGATCAGTCTGGTGCTTGCTCGGGCTTCCGCACGGCCTCGGAGGACCGGGATGCGTCCTGGTAGAGGCCCCGGGCCATGAGCGACGACTCGCGCGAGCGTTCGAGCAGAGACTCGGTCATGGGCACGCGCTTCCTGGTAGTCGGGCGCTTGAGCGGGCGACCGGAATCGAACCGGCATCATCAGCTTGGAAGGCTGAGGTTCTGACCGTTGAACTACGCCCGCGCGCCCATCACGGTATCGGGCGACAACACCGGCGTGGCCCGTGCCACCGTACTCGCCGCAGGCGGCGGCATCCGGTAGTGCCGCCGAACCGCACCGGTACACTCGCAGCCGTGTACAGCAGCGTCGAGACGCTCACCGACAACCGAGTCAAGCTGACCATTGAGCTGGACGAGGCAGAGTTCGAGACCGAGATCGAAGCGGCCTTCAAGCGCATCGCCCGCGAGGTGAGGATCCCGGGCTTTCGTCCGGGACGGGCCCCGCGCCGCCTGCTGGAGGCGCAGCTGGGACCGCAGGCGGGCCGGGTGGAGGCCCTGAGGGCGTTGCTGCCCGACTATTACGCGCGCGCCATTGTCGAGCACGACATCGACGTGATCGACACGCCCCACATCGAGGTCACTGAGGGCTCAGAGTCGGGGCCGGTCTGCTTCGACGCCGTGGTCGATGTGCGCCCGGCCGTTCTGGTGTCGGGCTACGACGACCTGAGCGTGCAGATTCCCAGCCCCGCAGTCGACGAAGCGGAGATCTCCGGCGAGATCGACAGGTTCCGTCAGCAGTTCGCGGAGCTGTCACCGGTGAGCCGGGCCGCGGTGGATGGGGACCACCTCACGATCGACATCACCGGCACCCTGGGCGGCGAGACGATCGACGGTCTCACGACATCGGACTACGACTACCGGCTCGGCACAGGCGCCGTGGTGCCCGAGATCGACGACAACCTCCGCGGTGCCGCGGCCGGAGACATTCTGGAGTTCGGTGCCTCGCATCCCGATCCTGACGAGGACCGGAAGCTCAGTTTCAGAGTGCTGGTCAAGGAGGTCCAGGAGACGGTTCTGCCCGATCTCGACGATGAGTTCGTGGTGGCCAACACCGAGTTCGACACCGCCGAGGAGTTCCGCGCCGCGCTCGAAGCCGGACAGGCAAGGGCCAGGGCCATGTACGCCGAGTCGGTGCGCCGGGAGGCCATCGCGGAGGCCGTTGCGGATCTCGTCACCGACGAAGTCCCCGAGGCGATGGTCGTGTCGGAGGTCGACGCCCGGCTCGAGGGCCTGACGAGGGATCTTTCCCAGCGGGGATACGAGCTCGCTGACTACCTGGCCAGCATCGGCCAGTCCCGTGACGAGTTCCAGACTGGTCTGCGGCTCAGTGCCGACCGCAGCGTCAAGTTCGATCTCGCGCTGCGGGCGGTGGCCGCGGCCGAGGGGCTCGAGGCGGACGAAGGCGTCCTCGACGCCGAGCTGCGCCGGGCTGTGCTCGTCGCAGGCAACGGAGCCGAGGTGGACGCGGCCGCTGAAGCGGCTCGGCTGCGCGACGCTCTGGCGTCTTCCGGCCGGCTGTCGGACATGCGTTCTGAGATCTCCAAGCGCGCCGCGCTGGAGTGGATCACTGAGCGCGTCGAACTGGTGGATGCCGAGGGCGCGGTCATCGACCCCGATCTGCTGAGACTGACCACCGAAGTTGGCGATGGCGTCGCCAACCCTCAGGATGTAGTGACCGATCACGCACAGGACGACTCATGAGCCTCATCAGCCCCCGCAACTATCTGGTGCCGACCGTGGTGGAGCAGACCAACCGCGGCGAGCGCGCCTTCGACCTGTACAGCCGGCTGCTCAAGGAGAACATTGTCTTCTTGGGCACCCCCATAGACGACGTCGTGGCGAATCTGATCTGCGCGCAGCTGCTGCACCTCGAGTCGGAGGATCCCGACAAGGACATCAACCTCTACATCAACAGCCCGGGCGGAGACATCAACTCGCTGTTCGCGATCTACGACACGATGCAGTACATCAAGCCCGACATCACCACGATCTGCTTCGGCCAGGCCGCGTCGGCGGCTGCGGTGCTGCTGGCGGCCGGATCCAAGGGCAAGCGTCTGGCCCTCCCGCACGCCAAGATCCTGATCCACCAGCCCTATGCGGGCGCGCACGGCGACGCCAGCGACATCGAGCGGATCGCCTCAGAGGTCGCACGGCTGAAGCGGTCGCTCGAGGAGGTGCTGTCGGCTCACACCGGCCAGCCCATCGACCGGATCGCCACCGACACCGACCGAGACCTAGTCATGACGGCCGAGCAGGCCAAGGAGTACGGGATCATCGACGAGGTGATCGAAGCGCGTAATGTGGTCGACAACAGCAGCGCCATAAGGGCGATCAGCTGACGCTTGAGGGGGAGACGACCGCGTGGCCAAACTGGGTGAGGGGGGCGAGCTTCTCAAGTGCTCGTTCTGTGGCAAGTCCCAGAAGCAAGTCAAGAAGCTCATCGCCGGCCCCGGCGTCTACATCTGCGACGAGTGCATAGACCTCTGCAACGAGATCATCGACGAGGAACTCGCCGGGCCCTCCGACGATCCCGTCGGCGAGCTTCCCGCCCCCAGTGAGATCTACGCCTTTCTCGAGGACTACATCGTCGGGCAGGAGAGCGCCAAGCGCATCCTGTCGGTCGCCGTCTACAACCACTACAAGCGGGTCCAGCTCGGCGAGAGCCAGGATCCCGAGATAGAGCTCCAGAAGTCGAACATCCTGCTAATCGGCCCCACCGGCTGCGGCAAGACGCTGATGGCCCAGACGCTCGCCCGGATGCTGAACGTGCCCTTCGCCATCGCTGACGCCACGGCCCTCACCGAGGCCGGCTACGTGGGCGAAGACGTGGAGAACATCCTCCTGAAGCTGATCCAGGCCGCTGACTACGACGTCAAGAAGGCTGAGAACGGCATCATCTACATAGACGAGATCGACAAGATCGCCCGCAAGAGCGAGAACCCGTCGATCACTCGCGACGTTTCCGGGGAGGGCGTCCAGCAAGCTCTGCTCAAGATCTTGGAGGGCACGTCCGCTTCGGTGCCCCCACAGGGGGGGCGCAAGCACCCTCACCAGGAGTTCATCCAGATCGACACGACCAACGTGCTGTTCATCTGCGGCGGCGCCTTCGCCGGCATCGAGAAGATCGTCGAGCGCCGCACCGGCAGCCGGGGAGTGGGGTTCGGCGCCGACATCCGCCGGCCCGAGGACAAGGATCTGGGCGCCATCTTCTCCGACGTGCTCCCGGAGGATCTCACCAAGTACGGGCTGATCCCCGAGTTCATAGGTCGTCTTCCGGTCATGGGGGCCGTCGGGAGTCTCGAGCGCGACGCCTTGATGCGCATCCTGGTGGAGCCCCGCAATGCGCTGGTCAAGCAGTACCAGAAGATGTTCCGGTTCGAGAACGTCGAACTGGACTTCGAAGCGGAGGCATTGGAGGCCATAGCCGACGAGGCGATCAAGCGCGCCTCGGGAGCTCGGGGGCTGAGAGCCGTGCTCGAGGAGGTCCTGCTCGACATCATGTACGACCTCCCCGGCCGCGAGGACATCTCCACGGTGGTGATCGATCGCGAGGCCGTATGTCACAACGTGAACCCCACGCTGGTGCCTCGCGTCGAGGGGGGCGACACACGCTCCCGGCGCGCCAGCTGACAGCCAGAAGAGCCCGTCTGTGGACTACGGCGCGGCCCTCGACCACCTTGAGACCCTGATCAACCACGAGGCCAGGCCGCGGGCAGGCCGCGTGGCCGGCCTGAGTCTCGAGTCGGTGCAACGTCTCACCTCTGCCATGGGTGATCCGCAGCGGTGCTACCGGGTGATCCACGTCACCGGCACCAACGGCAAGGGTTCCACGGTGCGTGTCACGGCCCGACTGCTACAGGAGATGGGTCTGCGAGTCGGCGCCTACACGAGCCCTCACCTCGTGGTGCCGACGGAGCGGATCTCGGTGGACTCCCAGCCCATCGACGCCGAGGCCTTCGGCGCGGCGATAGGGGACGTGTCTCGGTTCACGGAACACCTGCGGATGCGGGCCACCTGGTTCGAGACAGTGACGGCGGCCGCGTTGCAGCACTTCGCCGATGTGGCGGTGGACGTGGCCGTGGTCGAGGTCGGGATGCTGGGCCGTTTCGACGCCACGAACGTTGTGGACGCGCAGGTCGCCACGATCACCAACGTCGGGCTGGACCACACCGACGGCGTCGGCGACTGGCGGCTTGCGGTGGCTCGCGAGAAGGCGGGCATCATCAAGCCCGGATCGACGGTGGTGTGCGGCGAGACCGACCCCGACACGCGCGACGTGTTCCGGGCCGAGCCCCACGCTGCCATGCTCGAGCGCGGCCGCGACTTCGGAACGGACCGGGAGCGCCTGGCCGTAGGCGGCTGGTTGGCCGACCTGCAGACCCCCTACGGACGCCATGCCGACGTGCTCGTGTCTCTTCACGGCCGGCACCAACTGGACAACGTCTCGCTCGGGGTGGCTGCGACTGAGGCCTTCTTCGAGGAGCGGCTGCCCGACGGCGTTGTAAGCGAGGCTCTTGCCCACGTGAAGGTCCCCGGCCGCTTCGAGATAGCTGGCCACGAGCCTCTTGTCGTGCTGGACGGGGCTCACAATCCCGACGGTGCTCGCGCCGCCGCGGCCACTCTGAGTGAGGACTTCGCGCCGTCCGGGCGCCGCTTCCTGGTGGTGGGGATGCAGTCGGGCCGCGATGTCGCGGGCGTGCTTCGAGGTCTCGAAGCCGATCAGGCCGAGTTGGTCCTGTGCTGCACGGCCCCCACGGCCCGCGGCATACCGGCGGCGGAGGTGGCCTCTGCGGCCGCCTCTGTCGGCGCGGCCACTGAGGCGGTAGACGATGTGGGGGCGGCCCTCGACCGTGCTCTCGAGCTTGCTGACGCGGACGATGTCGTCACCGTGACCGGCTCCTTCACCGTGATCGGCGCGGCCAAGGTGGCCCTCGCGCCGCGTCCCGACCCTGTCCCGGCGGCAGGCAGGATGGCGCGCGGGCCCTTGTAGTATCGCCGCCGTGGATCGCACGCTGGTCATCTGCAAGCCCGACTCTGTGGAGCGCGGCCTGGTGGGCGAGATCATCGGCCGCTTCGAGCGCAAGGGCTTGCGGCTGGTCGCTGCGGAGCTTCGCACCCTCGACTCTGACCTGCTCGCCCGCCATTACTCGGAGCATGTGGACAAGGACTTCTACGACGATCTTGTCGCCTTCATGGGCAGGGGCCCCGTGCTGGTCGCGGTCGTGGAAGGGCCGAAAGACACTTGGAGCGTGGTGCGCGGGATGATGGGCGCCACCGACCCGATGAAGGCTGCGGGTGGCACAATCCGGGGCGACTATGGCACGATGGTCACCGAGAATCTGGTTCATGGCAGCGACTCGGCTTACTCGGCTCGTCGTGAAGTGGCCATATTTTTTCCTGACCTACATTAGAACTGCACAGATTCTATGAATATTTTGATTTGCGGATCGGTTGACGCGAACCGTGCACCGACGCCCTCCGTCGTCTACAATCCTCCGTTAGCGGTCGACCGGGTCCTCCGGCGTGGCGTTAGCGTCCCCACCCTGATCGAGACACCACAATGAGCACAATGAGCATGCTGTCGGGGCTGGGGTGGGTCATGGGTCGCGACATGGCCTTGGACCTCGGCACCGCCAACACCGTCGTGTATGTGCGCGGCGAGGGGATAGTGCTCAACGAGCCGTCGGTGGTGGCGGTCAACACTCGCACCCGCAAGGTGCTGGCCGTCGGCTCGGAAGCGAAGAGCATGATCGGCCGCACACCGGCGCACATACAGGCCGTTCGTCCTCTCAAGGAGGGCGTGATCGCCGACTTCGACATGTGCGAGGATATGTTGCGCTTCTTCATCGAGCGCGTGCACCAGAGACGCTGGGCCAAGCCGCGGATGGTGATTGCCGTGCCGTCGGGGATCACCGGTGTGGAGCAGCGGGCGGTGCAGGAGGCGGCCGAGTCAGCCGGTGCCCGGAAGCCGACCCACATAATCGAGGAGCCGATGGCAGCCGCGATCGGCACCGGGATGCAGGTGTGGGAGCCGACCGGCAACATGATCGTTGATATCGGCGGAGGCACGACCGAGGTGGCCGTCATCTCGCTCGGAGGCATCGTGTCCAGCCAGTCGATCCGTGTGGGAGGAGACGAGTTCGACAACGCCATAGTGCAGTTCGTCAAGAAGGAGCACTCGCTGCTGATCGGGGAGCGCACCGCCGAGGAGATCAAGATCGCGCTCGGGTCGGCCTACGCCCTCGCGCGCGAAGCGAGGGCCGAGATCCGGGGCCGCGACCTCGTGAGCGGACTGCCCCGTGTGGTGTCGGTCACCACAGAGGACATACGTGAGGGCATGGAGGAGGCGGTCTCCGCCATCTGCGACGCCGTGCGAGGCACGCTCGACCACACGCCGCCGGAGTTGGCCGCCGACATCATGGAATCGGGCATCATGCTCGCCGGCGGAGGCGCGCTCCTGCGGAATCTGGACCAACGGATGGCCAACGAGACTGGAATGCCGATCACGGTCGCCCAAGATCCGCTGCATGCCGTGGTGAGGGGCTGTGGCCACGTGCTCGACAACCTCGACCAGCAGTGACCAGAACCGGCAATCTCTAACGCTGGGCGATGGCGGTCGCCCAGCGCAGCGGGCGGTCCCGCTACCGCTTGTTGCTGCTGATTCTCACGGCTGTCACGCTCCTTACTCTTGACTTTCGCGGCTTCGGGCCCCTTGCGACGGCCCAGAGCCGGGTGCGAGACGTGCTCGAGCCGGTGGTCTCCGCGGTCGATGTAGTGCTCGGACCGGTGGCGGAGGTCTGGACCGTCATGTTCTCCTACAACGACCTCCGCTCCGAGAACGCGCAGCTCAAGGATGAAGTCGAGCGGCTCAGCAGCGCCGACATACGCGTCGACGCGCAGCGCGACGCCTTCGAGAGGCTCCTGTCGGCCACCGGCGTGACCTATGTCGACGGCGTGGAACAGCTGGCCGCGACAGTGCTGCGCGACTCGGTGGGCAACTTCGACGACGATGTGATGTCCATCGACGTGGGACACCGGCATGGGGTGGCGCCGGGCATGGCGGTGGTCACCTCCGCCGGGTTCGTGGGGCGCGTGGAGACCGTGGACGCGGCGTCGAGCACGGTCACCTCCATCAGCGATCCCCGCTTGGTGATCGGGGTGCGCCTGCTCGACACCGGCGACGTGGGACTCGGTCACGGAATGGCTGGCGACCCGACCAAGTTCGTGGTGGATGCCGGCCTGCGCTGGCCCGAGACCGGGGACCCGTCGGAACTGCCGACGATCGGGAGCTCGGTGGTGACCGCGGCGGGGAGTCGCTACCCCGCCGACATTCCGGTGGGGCGGGTGGCGTCCGTCGAGCCCGCTGAGGCGGGGCTGGCGCAGCTGGTGACGATCGAACTGGCCGCGGACGTGCAACGGCTCGGCTACGTGACCGTGCTGCTGGAGGTCCCTAGGGACGAGACGCCGATAGGCCCCGACTCCCCATTCGCTGAGGAATCGCCATGACGGCCGACTCCCCATTCGCTGAGGAATCGCCATGACGGCGCCGGGGCTGGTTCCCGCAGTGCTGCGCCCGCGCCGCCTGTTGGGGGATGGCAGCGCGGCCATGACCGCGCTGCGGCTCATCGTCGTGTTCCTGATTGCGCTGCTGTTGCAGTTGACGGTCTTCGCGGAGGTGAGGGTGGCTGGCGTCGCGCCCGAATTGCCAGCGCTCGTGGCCATTCTGGCCGGCCTGTTCGCCGGTGCCCGGCGCGGCGTGATGATCGCCTTCTGGGCCGGCTTGATGTGGGACGTCTACCTCTCGACACCGCTGGGGCTGGCTGCGGCCGCCTTCGCCATCGTGGCCTACACCCTGGGCGGCATCACCGAGGATCTGTTCCACGACACGCGCACCCAGACGTTGGTGATGGTGTTCGCCGGCACAGCGGCGACGGTGACGGCCTACGCCGTGCTGGGCGAGGTGGTCGGCCAACGAGGCCTGATCGATGACCGCCTGCCGCGGGTCGTGCTCATCGCATCGACCTTCAATGCCGTGCTCTCGTTGGTCGCCGCGCCTGCGATGCGCTGGGCTGTGGGGAGCGGCCGCGCTCGGACGCGCCGGCGCGAACGCCCCGTCGCGGTCACGAGAGGCCGCTGATGGCCTCGAATGGTGCCGATGTCGACGAGCGTCAGGGATTCAGGCTCCACGTAGTCGGAATCGTGGCGGTGTGCTTGGTGGCCGCACTGTTCGCGCGCCTCTGGTACCTGCAGGTGCTCGAGAGCGAGGAACTGCAGACTGCCGCGGCCACGAACATCCTGCGAGTCGTGTACACGGAGGCGCCCCGGGGACGCATCTTCGACGCCAAGGGGCGGATCCTTGTCGACAACCGCGTGGTCCAAGTGGTGACCATCGATCGCCTGGAGTTCCGGGCCCAGCTCGACAAATCCGAGCAGCGGGAGATCCTGTGGGAGCTGGCCGAGATCGTCAGCCGCTCGGGCCGCCTGACGAAGGTGCGCCACATAGAGGAGCGGCTCGCGAGTCTGGAGTTCGGTCCGTTCGACAAGGTTCCCGTGGCGATCGACATCAACCCAGACCTGCTGGTGTATCTGGGTGAGCGCCCGGACCTGTTCCCCGGGGTCTCGGTCGAGGAGCGCACCGTGCGCAGCTACCCCTATGGCGAACTGGCCGCGCACTTGCTCGGTTACGTGGGTCCGCTCACCCGGTCGGAGTACCGCGCCCAGAGCGCGCAGATCGACTCGGCCGATCCCAACGCCAAGACGTACCAGCCCGGTGACGAGATCGGGAAGTCCGGGGTGGAGCGGATCTTCGAGAACGAGTTGAGGGGAGTCCCCGGCGTGCGCGTCTTCGAGGTGAACCGGCTCGACGAGATCGTGAAGGTCCACGACGACAAGGGTCGCCAGCCGACACCCGGCAACGACGTGTATCTCACGATCGACCTCGATGTTCAGAGCCTGGTCGAACGCGAGCTGCGACGAGGCCTCGACGAGGCCCGCGACCAGGAGCCTCCAGAGGATCCCGACGCTCCCAACTTCGTGGCATCGGCTGGAGCGGCGGTGGCGATCGATCCCCGGGACGGCTCGATTGTGGCTATGGCGTCGTTCCCCACCTTCGATCCCCGGGACTTCGTGAACGGCATCTCGCGGCGACTGTTCAACGATCTCACGGCCGAGGAGAACTACTCGCCGATCCTGAACCGCGCCATCCAGGGCCTGTACGCGCCCGGATCCACGTTCAAGGTCGTGACGGCCTACGCAGCTCTCACCCAAGGAGTCATAGGTGCCGACGTCTCCTCACTTACCGAGGTGGACGAGTTCTACAACGACACCGGCACCTATCGTTACCCGTACTGCGTCGAGGAATCCGACACGTGCGTGTTCAACAGCCCGTATTGCTGCGAGCGCGGCGTCGATCTGCGAGACGCCATCACGGTGTCGAGCGACACGTATTTCTACCGGCTCGGCGGCGAGGGCTTCTTCCGCCGGACCGTCCCGTTGGACGAGGGCATACAGGACACGGCCCGCGCCTTCGGACTGGGTTCCCACACCGGTGTTCCGCTTCCCCACGAGCGGGCGGGGGTGGTGCCCGACAAGGACTACTACGACTACCAGTTCGAGCAGGGCGTGTTCCTGCGCAGCGGCGCGCAGTGGTTCGCCGGCGACACGATCAACTTGGCGATCGGCCAGGGAAACCTGTTAGCGACGCCGCTGCAGGTGGCCAACGTCTACGCGGTGCTGGCCAGCGAGGGGAAGGTCCACCAGCCCAACATCGCCACCAAGATCACTGATCGCGACGGCAATATCCTTGAGGAGTTCAGCCCGAGGCTGGTGCGCGAGCTGGATTGGACTGCCGAGATCGCTGTGCCCCTGCTCGATGGAATGAACGGGGTCACGGCCTACAACCTTCCGAGCAGTTCCGGCGGCGAGGCCCTGCTGCGGGGTACGGCCTATAAGGCCTTCAACCTTCCCGGAGAGGGGGGCGTCAACTTCCCGTTGGACGCATGGCCGGTGGCGGGCAAGACCGGTACTGCGGAGAAGCAGGGACAGGCGGACTATGCCTGGTTCGCGGCCTTCGGCCCGGCCTCCTGGCCAGAACGCGGCTATAGGCACACTCCCGAGGTCGTGGTGGCGATGGTCCTGGAGGAGGCGGGCTTCGGCGGTGACGTGGCCGCGCCGGCCGTAGCACGCGTTCTTCTCCCGATCGCGACCGACACGGTCGACCGGGCCCGCACGGCCAGCGAAGTGGATGCCTGCTACGGGGAGGTCAAGCAGCTGGCATCGTTCTTGGAGGGTGTCCGCACCGGCGAGATCAAGGTGGACACCGACGGCGTTCCCATCTCCGAGACGCGGCCCCAGCTCTCACAGGACTGCGCTGAGCTGGTAGGGGGCGAAGAAGCCGTCGAGCGGCGAGGACTGGACGCCCTCATATGACCGCCACCACGACCGCGCCGACGCGTCGCAAGGTCGCCCCCGATCCCTGGTGGCTGCTGGTCGACCCCTTCCTGATCCTGTCGGCGCTCGCCATCGCGGCAATGGGATCTGTCCTGGTGTACTCGGCGACTAGGGGCGTTGTCGGCGACTTCGCCGAGCCCAACACCGACTTCCTCGAGCGCCAAGTGCTGTTCATCGTCATGGGCGTCGCCGTGGGAGTCTCCGCCGCTTTCGTGTCCCCCAGGCTCATGAGGAGGCTCTATCCGCTCGCCTTCGCGGCCATGATGGCCGCGTTGTGGCTGGTGCTGCAGGTGGGCGTGGAGGTGAACGGCACGAAGGGATGGTTCTCCTTCGGCACGTTCAGGATGCAGCCGTCGGAGCCCGGCAAGCTGGTGGTGATCGTAGGGCTGGCCCTGCTGCTGTCCCCTCGCCAGGGCGAGGTCGGCCTGCGGCGAGTCGCGCTGGGCCTGGTGCTGACGGCCTCGCCCATCGCCCTGATCCTGCGCCAGCCCGACCTTGGGACCATGCTGGTGTATCTGGTGATCGCGGTGGTAACGGTCATCGTGAGCGGGATACGGGCTCGCTGGATCCTCCTGCTCGCGCTCGTCGCGGTGCTGGGGACCGTCGGTGTCTACCGCTCCGACGAATTGGCCGAGTTCCAGGAGGCCCGTCTCCGTGTGTACTTGTTCCCGTCCGAGGTCAGCGATCAGGCTGCCAGCTACGCCTTCAACGTCGAGCAGGCTCAGATCGCGATCGGCAACGGGGGACTGCGGGGACAGGGTCTGTTCCAGGGGACGCAAACCCGGTCAGATCTCGTGCCGCAGCAGCAGACCGACTTCATCTTCACGGTGGCGGGGGAGGAGTTGGGTCTGCGAGGCGCCTCACTGCTGCTCGGGCTTCTCGCCATCCTGCTCTTCCGCGTCTGGCGAACGGCCCAGCTTGCCGCGACGCCGTTCGAGCGGCTGATGTGCACCGGGGTCTTCGCCATGCTGCTCTTCCAGGCGTTCCAATCGGTCGGCATGACCATGGGGATGATGCCGGTGACCGGCATTCCCCTTCCCCTGGTGAGCTACGGCGGATCCTCGATGCTCACCACCATGGCGTCTCTCGGGCTCGTCGCCGGCGTTTACCGGCGACGCCTCGACATCGAAGGGATGCTCAGCCAGCAGTTGTAGGCTGGCACGGTGAGTAATCTGTGGCATCGTCTTGAGCCTCTATTGCCCCAAGTGTCCAAGCCGGCCCGCTACATCGGCGGTGAGGATGGGATGCAGGCCCCCCGCCACGGGCCCGGCATCGTGTCGTGGCTGCTCACCTATCCCGACACCTACGAGATAGGACTGCCCAACCAGGGGCTGCAGATCCTCTACGAGATCCTCAACGAGCGTCCCGACGCCGCCGCCGAGCGCGCCTACGCGCCATGGGTCGACCTCGAGGCGCTCATGCGGGCCGAGGGGCTGCCACTGTTCTCGCTCGACACCCACCGTCCGGCTCCTCTGTTCGACGTCATCGCGTTCAACCTCTCGGCCGAGCTCGTCTACACGAACGTGCTGAACTGCATCGATCTAGCGGGCGTGGCTGTCCGGGCTGCTGAGCGGCACGACTCGGACCCGTTGATCGGCGCTGGAGGGCACTGCACCTACAACCCCGAGCCGCTAGCGGACTTCCTCGACTTCGCCGTCCTCGGCGACGGTGAGGAGGCAGTGGGCGACATCAGCGCCGTGCTGCACCACTGGAAGACGGCGGGCCGGCCGGGAGGCCGCCACGGGGTGTTGAGGACCCTCGCCCGCGTGCCCGGAGTGTATGTGCCGTCCATGTACGACGCCGTGTACGACGGTGGGCGGCTCGTGGCCGTCGAGCCGCGGCATCCCGATGTGCCCGCGGTGGTCGAGAAGCGCACGGTGGCCGATCTGGCGGAGTGGCCCTATCCGAAGCGGCAGCTCGTGCCACTCACGGAGGTGGTCCACGACCGCCTCAACGTCGAGGTGTTCCGGGGCTGCACCCGCGGCTGCCGGTTCTGTCAGGCCGGGATGATCACCCGCCCGGTGCGTGAGCGCCCGGCCGAGCAGGTGCGCACCATGGTGAGCGAGGGCCTGCGGCGCACCGGCTACGACGAGGTCGCGCTCACCTCGCTCAGCACTGCTGACTTCAGCGGCATCGAGCAGGTCGTAGCCGACACCGTCGATGATGCTGGCTGCAGCAGGGTCTCGGTATCGCTGCCCAGCCTGCGTGTCGACGCCTTCACGGTCGGTATCGCGGCCCAGATCCAGCGGGCCCGCCGCACCGGGCTGACCTTCGCGCCCGAGGCGGGCACGTGGCGGATGCGCCAGGTGATCAACAAGCTCATCACCCCCGACGACCTCTACTCCGCAGTCGAGTCGGCCTACTCGCAGGGGTGGCGCCGGATGAAGCTCTATTTCCTTACCGGCCTGCCCACCGAGACCGACACCGACACGCTTGGCATCGCGGAGCTGGCCCGCAATTGCGTGGCGCTGGGCCGGACCCACGTTCGCTCGCCGTCCGTCACGGTGTCGCTGGGCGGCTTCGTGCCCAAGCCGTTCACGCCCTTCCAGTGGTTCGGTCAGAACACCACGACCGAGCTGCGGCGCAAGATCGGTGTGCTGCGCGACGATCTGCGCCGGGCCAAGGGCGTTCAGCTCAAGTGGCACGATCCTGCGGCCAGCCTGGCTGAGGGCCTGGCCAGCCGGGGTGATCGTCGCCTCGGTCCGGTGATCGAGCACGTGTGGCGTCACGGCGGCACTTTCCAGGAGTGGTCCGAGCACTTCGACCTCGGGCGGTGGCAGGACGCGGCGCAAGCCTGCGGGATCGACATCGACTCCTACGTCTACCGGCATCGCACGTTCGAAGAGGTGCTGCCGTGGGACCATCTGTCCGCGGGGCTTCACAAGGACTTCTTGTGGCAGGACTGGCGCGACGCTCTCAACGAGGTCGGTCTTGAGGACTGCCGCTGGACACCGTGCTACGACTGCGGGGCCTGCACCGGCTACGGAATCGAGCATGTGGTGGCTTCTGCAGTTCCGCCCGCGGGGGGCAGCCAGGGCACCGGAGTCGACCGCTCGCGCCGCGAGGAGGTCCCGGTCCGCTTGCTCGACCGACGTCTCGTGGGAGCAGCCACGTGAGGACGTCGCGGCTGAGGATCCGGTTCTCGAAGCACGGCAAGGTTCGCTTCACATCGCATCGGGATGTGGCCCGGATCTGGGAGCGGTCGCTGCGCCGCGCCGGAGTCCCCGTGGTGTACTCGGCCGGGTTCAGCCCCCGGCCAAAGATCTCGTTCGGGCTGGCCCTGTCCACCGGCTACTCCTCCGACGCCGAGTATCTCGACGTCGAGGTTGATCTGGTGTGGGCGGACGGCATCGACCACGAGTCCCTCGCCGGCGCGCTGACCGCGTCGCTGCCGGCGGGCATGACAGCGCTGGCCGCGGCCGAGCTCGCTCCTGGCGGGCCGTCGCTGCAGCACGCGGTAACCAGCTGTACCTGGAGGATCGACGCAGCCGGCGCCGACGCCCGAGAGGCGTCGGACGCGCTGTCGCGGGCGATGGCCCGCAGCGAGCTGCTCGTGCAACGCGAGCGCAAGGGGCGGCTGGCCACCGACAACATCCGGCCTGCCGTCCTAGCAGTCGAAGTGCAGGGGAACATCACAGACGGCGTGAGGCTCATCGCCGAGCTCGGCACGCAACCGCGGGCAACGCGCCCCGCGGAGCTGCTGGCGAGCCTCCACCCGCCGCTCAGCCTTCTGCGGGCGTGCCGTCTTCACCAATGGATCGCAACCGACGCACCAGAGCGCCGCGAACCGCTAGCGGTCGCCGCGCTGTCGGTCGCAGGAGCGGGAGTCGAATCATGAGGGCCCCGCTCACGTACTCGAAGGAACACAATGACCAAGGAACGCCACCCGGCGGGCGCATCGAGCGCCGCCGACAAGAAAGCACAGGCCCCTAGAACAACGGCCTCCGGCAAAGCACAGTCGTCCAAGGCCGCGGCCTCCAACAGAGCACAGTCGTCCAAGGCGGCGGCCTCCGGCAGAGCACAGTCGTCCAAGGCGGCGGCCTCCAACAGAGCACAGTCGTCCAAGGCGGCGGCCTCCGGCGGAGCACGGTCGTCCAAGGCGACGGCCTCCGGCAGAGCACGGTCGTCCAAGGCGGCCGCGAGGGACTCTCAGGCGGCTGGGCCATCCGCGGGCAGGCCGTCAAGTTCGAGCCATCCGCCCGCCCGGAAGCCGAAGATCGGTGACACCCGTCCCGCGCCGCCGTTGCCGGACAGCTCGACCGGCAGCCAAGGTTCCGAGGGCGGGCCCGCCCCCGGCGGGCGGAGACGGCGGCGGCGGCGCGGCCGGGGCGGCGCCCAGAAGCCTCGCCCGACGGTGGTGGAGGCGGTCACGTACGACGAGCCGGTCGAGCTCGACGAGAAGAGCCTGAAGGGCCGGCGAGGCCGTACCCGCAAGGGTCAGGCTCTCGGTCGGTATCTCATGTGCGTTCACGTTGCCGAGCACGCCACGCAGATCGCGGTGCTGGAGGGCCGCCGCCTCATCGAGTTCATGGTGTCTCGTCCGGCCGACGACGTCAGCCAGATCCACGGAAACATCTATCTCGGCCGGGTTCAGAACGTGCTGCCGGGCATGGAGACGGCCTTCGTCGATATCGGCACGCCCAAGAACGCGGTGCTGTACCGAGGCGATGTCCAGTACGACCCCGACGAGATCGAGTCGGGCCGGGCCGAGGGCGACCAGGCCAAGCCCCGAATCGAGGACCTGCTCCGGCCCAAGCAGTCGATTCTGTGCCAGGTCACCAAGAACCCGATCGGCGAGAAGGGTGCCCGCCTCACCCAAGACGTGTCGCTGGCGGGACGGTTCGTGGTGCTGGTGCCCAACTCATCGGGCTTCGGGATCTCGAAGCGGCTGGCCGACTCGGAGCGCAAGCGCCTGCGATCGATCCTCGAGCAGGTCAAGCCCGATGGTCACGGGCTGATCATGCGCACCGCAGCCGAGAAGGTCACCGCAGCCGAGATCGAGCGCGACGTGGTTCGTCTCGTGGGCCAGTGGAACGACATCTCCAAGCTGGCCAAGTCGTCCTCCGCGCCGGCGTTGCTGTACCGGGAGCCTGAGGCTCCGCTACGGCTCATCCGTGAGGAGCTCAACTCCGATTTCCGGGGAGTGATCATCGACGACCGGCAGCTCTACTCCGAGGTGTCCGGCTACGTCTCGTCGATCATCCGTCCGCTTGCAGACCGGGTGGAGTACTACGACGCAGCCAACGAGAAGCTGCCGCTGTTCGAGCGCCACTACATCGCCGAGCAGCTCAAGAAGGCGCTCGAACCCAAGGTGTGGCTGCCCTCGGGCGGCTCGCTCATAATCGAGCACACCGAGGCTCTCACCGTGGTGGATGTGAACACGGGCAAGAACGTCGGCAAGTCCAGCCTCGAGGAGACTGTGCTGGCCAACAACCTGGAGGCTGCCGACGAGTTGGCCCGTCAACTCCGGCTGCGCGACATCGGCGGGATCATCGTCGTGGACTTCGTCGACATGGAAGTGGCAGCCAACCGGGCCCAGGTCGCCAAGCGTTTCCGCGAGGCGCTGGCCCGGGACAAGACCCGCACCCAGGTACTGGACATCAGCGGTCTCGGGCTGATGGAGATGACTCGCAAGCGCAGCGGCGAGGGGCTCCTCGAGTCGCTGTCGGACATGTGCGGCGACTGCTCTGGCCGCGGCTATCAGCTGCTGGCCAATCTCATCGACTAACCAGAGGCCGAGCGGACAGGCCGCGGATGGCGGTTGCGCAGCGACGGTAGATAGCGAGGCCGTGGCCCGAGCGGCCCGTGAGCGCAGCGAACAAGAGCGGGAAATAGCAGCCGACTGAGGCGCCGGACGGGCCTCTCGGCGCAGTGGAGGGCGAGCCGTGCGACGGTACCCTCTGGTGCCTATGTACGCAGTGGTAGTGACCGGCGGGAAGCAGTACCGCGTCGAGCAGGGCTCCACCATCGAGGTGGAGCGCGTCGCGGAACCGGGCTCGGAGATCTCGCTGCGCCCTGTACTCGTAGTGGATGGCGAAGCGGTGCTCGCGACGCCGGCCGACCTCGCCGACACCAGCGTCACGGCCATCGTTGTCGACGAGCACCGCGGCCCCAAGATCCGGGGCTTCACGTACAAGTCCAAGAGCAACCAGCGACGCCGCTGGGGCCATCGCCAGACCCTGGCGACTCTTGAGATCACCGACATCCGGAAGGGCTGATCAGACATGTCCAAGACCAAGGGTGGAGGGTCCACTCGCAACGGCCGCGACTCGAACGCGCAGCGCCTCGGTGTGAAGGTGTACGACGGCGGCCGGGTGCTGGCCGGCGCCATCATCGTTCGTCAGAGGGGTACGAGAATCCATCCGGGAACCAACGTGGGGCGCGGCGGCGACGACACTCTGTTCGCCAGAGCCGACGGCGTTGTGCGATTCGGCTCCCGCCGCGGCCGCAAGCTGGTCGAGGTAGTCCCCGCCGACACCTGACGCCGCCCCAGAGGCCGCGCGGGGGGATTGGCAGCGTGCAGGTCCGTTTTGGGAGTTCGTGGCTGCCAGTTCCTGCGGTGTGTGGGGCCGGTGGGGGATTGGCAGCGTGCAGGTCCGTTTTGGGAGTTCGTGGCTGCCAGTTCCTGCGGTGTGTGGGGCCGGTGGGGGATTGGCAGCGTGCAGGTCCGTTTTGGGAGTTCGTGGCTGCCAGTTCCTGGGTGGGGGTGGCGGCTCTAGCCTGAGCGGGTGTCCGGGTTCGTCGACGAGTGCAACCTTCATGTCACTGCCGGTGACGGCGGCGCTGGGTGTGTCGCCTTCCGCAGGGAGGCTCACGTGGCCCGGGGCGGGCCGTCCGGCGGCGACGGTGGCCGCGGGGGAGAGGTCTGGCTGGTAGCGGACCGCAACGTTGCCTCCCTGCTGGCTTTTAGCGATCATCCCCATCGTCGGGCCTCCAACGGCAAGCACGGTTCGGGGGGAAACCGCCATGGGGCACGCGGCCACGATCTGGGCGTGACGGTCCCTGTGGGCACCGTCGTGCTGGACCACGGCGACCGAACGCAGCTCGCGGACCTGTCAGCCCACGGCGCACGCTGGCTGGCGGTGCGCGCCGGCGCAGGCGGCAGGGGCAACAGCCGCTTCCTGGCCAACCGGCGACGGGCTCCCGCCTTCGCCGAGCAGGGTGAGTTCGGCGAGCAGCGCTGGCTGCGCCTGGAGCTCAAGCTGCTCGCCGATGTGGCCATCGTCGGCTTCCCCAACGTCGGCAAGTCGACGTTCATCAGCCGCGTGTCCGCGGCCAAGCCGAAGATCGCCGACTATCCCTTCACCACGCTCGAGCCCAATCTCGGCGTGGTCCGGCTCGACGACACCTTCGAGATGGTCCTGGCCGACATTCCCGGCTTGATCGAGGGCGCCAGCGAGGGCCGCGGCCTTGGCCACCGCTTCCTGCGCCATGTGGAACGAGCCCGAGTGCTGCTCGTGCTGATCGACTTGTGCGAGTTGGCCGATTGCGGGCCCGATGATCAGTTGGTCGTGCTGCTGGGGGAGCTCGGCCGGTACCGCCCGGAGCTGCTGGAGAGGCCGCGGCTGGTGGTGGGCAGCCGGGCCGACACCGCGCCCGGCGCGTCCTTCGGGTACGGGAAGGGGCGCCT
Organism: Candidatus Aldehydirespirator sp.; assembly: GCA_965219165.1. Lineage (GTDB taxonomy): Bacteria > Actinomycetota > Acidimicrobiia > Acidimicrobiales > Aldehydirespiratoraceae > Aldehydirespirator. The sequence goes on from CBDCMW010000002.1 coordinate 1,562,769, forward strand.
GTCGTCGGTGACCGGCGAAGGCGTGTCCGACGTGCTGGGCGAGTTGAGCCGAATGGTTGCCGAGGCCCGCGGCCGCGAACCGGTCTTCGATGCTCCGGTCGTGCACAGACCCCTGCCCGCCGCCCAGGAGGTGACGGTCAGGCGCGTCGACGGCGGCACCTGGACGGTAGAGGGCCGGGCTGCGGGCCGGGCGGTGGCCCTGAGCGATCTCACCGATCCCGGTGCTCTGGCCTACGCCCAGGACCGCCTGCGCAGTCTCGGGGTTGAACGGGCCCTGGCCCGGGCCGGCGCAGCCAGTGGCGACGAGGTTCGCATCGGCGACTTCAGCTTCACCTACAGCAACGACGCTGAGGCCGCCGTGAGCGGCAGCGGCATCCGGCGCAGAGGCGACCGGTGACCGGTGCGGGCTCCGAGCGGCCCGCCGTCGATGCGCCGTCGGCGACCCGCATGATCGTCGCCAAGATCGGAACGTCCTCGATCACCGACGTCGCCGGCGCCATCGACCGCGCATCCATCGAGAAGTTCTGCGCCGAGGTGGCTGACCTGCGGTCGCGGGGCTGCAGCGTGGTCGTGGTCACCAGCGGCGCGATCGCGGCGGGGCTGCCCGAGTTGGGCATGGGCGGCGACCGGCGACCGGCCAGCATGGAGACGCTGCAGGCGGTGGCCACCGTCGGCCAGAGCGCGCTCATGGGCATGTACCGGGAAGTGTTCGCCGATCTAGGAGTGGTGGCGGGCCAGGTGCTGCTGGTGCCCCTCGACTTCGTGATCCGCACGCAGTACGTGCATGCATCGGCCACTCTGCGCAAGCTCCTGGATCTGGGCGTCGTGCCCATCGTCAACGAGAACGATGCGGTGGCTGACGACGAGATCCGGTGGGGCGACAACGACCGCCTGGCTGCGCTGGTGGCGAATCTGGTCCAAGCCGAGCTGCTCGTGCTGCTGACCGACACCGCGGGCGTGCTCACCGAGGATCCTCGTCGCAACTCGAACGCGTCGCTCATCGAGGAGATCATCGAGTTCGATCACCATCTCACCAGACGCGCCCGAGGCGCCGGGACGGAGCGGGGCAGCGGCGGCATGGCGTCGAAGCTCACCGCGGCCCGGGTGGCGTCGCTGTCGGGCGTGCCTACCGTGATCGCCGACGCCAAGCGGCCCGGGGTGCTGGCTGACGCCTGTGCTGGCATTGCCGGAGTGGGCACGCTGGTGCGGGCCTCGGCGCAGCGGCTGCCCGCCCGCAAGCTGTGGATCGGCTTCGCGGTGGTCTCGCAGGGCGAGGTCGCGGTGGACTCGGGAGCCCGGGCTGCGCTCGAGAGGGGGAAGTCGCTGCTGGCCATCGGGGTCAGGTCGGTGTCCGGTGCTTTCGATGCTGGCGCGCCGGTAGAAGTGCGCGAGGCGGAAGGCGCCGTGTTCGCGAAGGGCCTGGCCCGCCACAGCAGCGACGACCTGCGTGAGGCGGCCGGCCGCCGCCGCGAGGACCTTCCGCCGGGCGCTCCCAATGTAGTGATCCACGCCAACGACCTAGTGGTGCTGCCCGGCGCTTGAGCGCAGCGGCCGAGTACCCGTCAAGAGAGGCTTTGCGCCGGGCGCTCAGTCCGCTGTAGCCGCTGGCGCTTCGGTGTCGGCCGATTCGACCACGGTGGCCTCGACGATCTCGTCCGGTGCTGGCGCGGGAAGCCCCAGGCTCTGCCGCATCTGGTCTAGGCGAGCCTTCGCGTCCTGGTTGCGGGCCGCCTCCTCGATCTCGAGCATGCTCACCTCGGGTCCGCCCTCGGCCAGCTCGGCCATGCCCTTGGCCTTGGCGTACCGAGCCTCGATCCTGTCTCGGATCTCGTTGAAGGTGGGCAGCTCCTCGCCTACCGCCTCCGACAGAGAGGTCATTGCCTCGTTCATCTGCTCCTGCATGCGAGCCTGGTCGAGTTGTCCGAGCAGCCTCTGGCGCTGCCTCAGCTTCTCCTGCAGGCTCAGCGAGTTCTGGGTCACGGCCGCCTTGGCCTCGTCCGATGCCTGCGACGTCTGCAAGTAGAGGTCCTTGAGGCTCTCGATCTCCTGTTCGAGCGTGATCATGCGGCCCGCCAACTGTTCGGCTGCGCCGTTGTAGGACTTGGCCTTGGCCTCGTCCCCGGCGGAGATCGCCTCCTGGACCATCATCAGGGCGCGGCGGGCGTTGACGCTGACTCGCTCGAGCTCCGAGATGGCCCGGTTGAGCCGCATCTCGGTCTGCTTCTGGTTGGCGATCACATTGGCGGCCTGGTCCTTGAGGCGCCGGTGCTGCTCGCGCGCCTCGCCGATGGCCTGCTCGAGCTGCACCTTCGGATCCGCCGCCTCCTCCCAGCGTCCTGCCAGCCGGGCGGTCAGGTACGTCCAACGGCGCTTGAGGAGCTTCCACATGCCCTCGACTCTACTTCCATGCAAGGGGCCGCGCGGCCAGGTCACCGCTTCGCGATGAAGCGTGTTGTTTCTCGCTCATGTTCGATGCGCTCACGGGCCGCTCGGGCCACGGCCTCGCTCAGCGCCCCGCGGAGTCCTCGTGAGCCGAGGTCTATCCGCTCGGCCTCTAGGCGGCAGGGGAGTCCTGCGACGCTCAGCCGAACCGGTCGTGGCGATTCCAGATGATCCTTCGGGCCGGCTGGAGCAGTAGGTGAGCCTCGGCGACACCGCCACGAAAGGCCACCACCGTGTAGACCAGGACAGCGGTTGCTGCCGCCAGCGGAGCCGACAGCAGCAGAGGCCAGTCGCCGATGAGCAACTTGAGCGCCGCGGTCGCCGCGAACGACACCGCCCCGGCCTTCGCCGGCGCCGCCAGCGCCGAGCGGACCGCCTCAACCGCGCCGAGCCGGCGCGACAGCATGACGATCTCGGTCCAGGCGGCCACCGCCGATCCCAGAGCCAGCCCTACCGCGCCCAGCCGCACGACATCTTCCAGCGCGCGCTCGGCGGCCGGCAACGCCCAGGCCAAGCCGAAGGCGTCGGCTGCGCCGAGCAGGCCGTCGGGGCCCACGACCACTCGGTCCAGCGGGAACATCACCACCACGCCGACCGCGGCGGCAACCGTCACCCGGATCGTGGCGATCCGGGCCGGGCCGGCGGTGTCGCCCCGCGCGTAGCAGACGTTCTGCAGCACCCGGCTCACGCCGGTGGCGGGCAGTCCGAGCGCGTAGGCCCCGACCACGAACCACACCAGCACTGTGTCGTCCGAGGAGAAGACGCCCCCCTGGAACAGCAAGCCCACCACCAAGTCGCCGGCGACGGTGTACACCGCTGTGGCGAGCAGCATCCAGAAAGCCACCCGGCGCATGGCGGAGCGAGAGCGCGCCGCCAACGCGATCGGGTCGTCGGCCAGGCGTGACATCTCCGGCAGCTCCGCGGCGGCCACGCTCATGGCGAACAGGCTCACCGGCAGCATGTAGAGCATCTGAGCCCGGTACAGGGCCGCCATCGCGCCCGTCGCGAGCAGCGAGGCCAGCATCAAGTCGAAGTACGCGGACACCTGCACCACGCCGCGGCCCAGCAACGCAGGCCCGAACCGGCGCCGGATCTCGCGCAGGCCTGCGTGTCTGGTCATCCATCGCAGGCGGAGTCCCCGGGCCAGGCGCACGGTGAGCGGCAACTGCACCAGCAGCTGGGCCAGGCCGCCGCCGGCCACGCCCCAGGCCAAGGCACGGGCAACCCCGTCGAGGTCGAAAGCGAGGATCCAGGCCACCACGAGCGCCCCGACCTGCACCGCGTTCCACAGCACCGGAGCGGCGTACGCCACAAAGAAGCGACGGTGGCTGTTGAGCACTCCAAGGCACCATGCCGACAGCACTGCGAATCCCATGCCCAGCGCGGTGATGCGCACCAGCGAGACAGCCAGATCGAAACGATCGGCGGTGAGGCCGGGCGCCAGCACGAAAGTGATGGGGCGGGCCAGGGTGACGATCAGCGCCACCGCCAGCCCCACGATGGTCATTAGCGCGGCAGCCACCGCACCCGCCACCCGGCCCGGATCGGTACGGTCGCCTCCCCGGTGACCCTCGTCGAGCAGGCGGCTGTACACGGGCACGAAACTGGCCGACAGCACGCCCTCGCCGAGCAGGTTCTGGAGCATGTTCGGAATGCGCATGGCCACCGCGAAGGCGTCGCCGGCCGCGGTATTGCCCAGCAGCCGGGAGGCGACCGTCTCCCGCCCGAGGCCGGCCAAGCGGCTGGCGGCGATTCCCAGTGCCACCATCATGGAGCCCGAAGCCCTGCGAGGCCGCCTCGGTTCAGTCACTGCTGGCAGTCCATCGCACGTCCCATCGCGCGTCCCATCGCACGTCCGGAGCGAGGCTAGCCGCGTCCCCCGTATAGCCTGAACCGATGAGCAGCGCCGCAACCACCGCCATTCCGTCGGCCGCGCCCGTAGAGTCCGCCGCTCCGCCCTCTGCCGAACCCGATGGTCGGTCTTCGGCCACGCCGGTGGCCGAGTTGGCCGCCCGGGCCAAGGCCGCTTCCAGGGTGATGGCGGCAGCGTCCACCGCGGCCAAGGACGCCGCCCTGCAGGCGGCGGCCGACCTGCTGGTGGCGCGGGCCGACGAGATCTGCACCGCCAATGCCGCCGATGTGGCCCGGGCCGCCTCCGACGGCACCCCTGCCGCCCTCATCGACCGTCTCCGCCTGTCGACGGCTCGGATCGAAGCCATGGCCGAGGGCCTTCGCCAGATTGCGGCCCGGCGCGACCCCATCGGTGAAGTGGCCGACGGCTGGGTGCGCCCCAACGGTCTGCGCATCGAGCGGGTTCGCGTGCCCCTCGGCGTGGTGGCCATCATCTACGAGAGCCGGCCCAACGTCACCTCCGACGCGGCCGGCCTGTGCCTCAAGTCGGGCAACGCCGCCTTCCTGCGGGGGTCGTCGTCGGCCATCCGGTCCAACCTGGCCATCGCGGCCGCCATCCGTGACGCCATCGCGTCGGCTGGCCTGCCCGCCGACGCCCTGACCTTGGTGGAGGACACGTCGCGCGCCGCGGCGGTGGAGTTCATGCAGCAGAACGGCTACGTCGACTGCCTGATCCCCCGGGGCGGGCCGTCGCTCATCGCGTCCATCCTGGAGCACGCCACCGTGCCCGTCGTCATCGACGGGGCCGGCAACTGCCACGCCTATGTGGACGCCTCCGCCGACCTCGACAAAGCCCTCGACATCGTCGTCAACGGCAAGACGCAGCGGCCGGGAGTCTGCAATGCCCTGGAGTCTCTGGTGGTCCACTCCGCGGTGGCATCCGACTTCCTGCCCCGGGCTGCGGCCGCGCTGGCCACCGTGGAGCTGCTCGGCGACGAGCGGGCCCGGCAAGCCGTCCCGTCGATGGGGGAGGCCACTGCCGCCGACCACGCCTCGGAGTTCTTGGACCTGAAGATGTCGGTCAAGGTGGTGGACAGCCTCGACGAGGCCATCGCCCACGTGAACGACAACGGGTCGGGCCACTCCGAGACCATCATCACTGCCGACCTCGCCGCCGCCGACCGCTTCACCGAACAGGTCGACGCCGCCGCCGTGCTCGTCAACGCCTCCACCCGGTTCGTGGACGGCGAGGAGTTCGGCTTCGGAGCCGAGATCGGCATAAGCACCCAGAAGCTCCACGCCCGGGGACCGATGGGGCTCGACCAGCTCACCACCCTCAAATTCGTCGTGCGCGGCGACGGCCACGTCCGCTGATCCGGCAGTCAGGCTGATCGCAATGTCGAACCGCTTCACCGACGTCGTCGCGGTCCGCGAGGACCTCTCCAAGGTCGATTACCTGTGCGACTCGGGCCTGGCCGGAGTGGTCTACCTGGCCGACCGTCTCGACAAGCCCGTGCTCGTCGAGGGCCCGGCCGGCACCGGCAAGACCCAGCTGGCCAAGAGCGTGGCCGAGATCACCGGCAGCCGCCTGATCCGCCTCCAGTGCTACGAGGGCCTCGACGAGGCCAAGGCGCTGTACGAGTGGAACTACAAGAAGCAGCTGCTGCGCATCCAAACCGAGCGCGACGCGGACGTGGGCTGGGACGACATCTCCGACGACATCTTCTCCGACGAGTTCCTTCTGACCCGGCCCCTGCTGGAGGCCATAAGGGCTCCCGATCCGATCGTGCTGCTGATCGACGAGGTCGATCGGGTGGAGGTGGAGACCGAGGCCCTGCTGCTGGAGATCCTCAGCGAGTACCAGGTGTCGATCCCGGAGCTGGGCACCATGGAGGCGGTGCAGGTTCCGCTGGTGTTCCTCACCTCCAACAACACCCGCGAGCTGAGCGAGGCTCTCAAGCGGCGCTGCCTGTACCTCCACATCGACTACCCGTCGATGGAGCGCGAGAAGCAGATCGTGCTGGCCAAGGTGCCCGACATAGCGGAGAACCTGGCCGACCAGGTGGCCCGGGTGGTCCGCTCCATCCGCCGGCTCGAGCTCAAGAAGCCGCCGTCGGTGTCGGAGACCCTCGACTGGGCCCGCACCCTGGTGCTGCTGGGCGTGCAGCACATCGACGCCGACATGGCCGCCGAGACCGTGAACATCCTGCTGAAGTACCAGAGCGACATCGCCAAGACCAAGAAGGAGCTGGCGTCCGTCGAGGGGCTCGGGCCCTAGAGGCCGAGCGGTGGGCCGGCGGGGCATCCGGGACGATCGGCCGTGACCGTCGCTGACCGTGTCGCCGCTGGGGGTGCCGTGGTCGATCTGCCCGTCGCGTCGGGAGATCGGTTGCTTGACCTGCTCAACGGCTTCATCGCGGAGTTGCGGGCCGTGGGCATCCCGGCGAGCCTCACCGAGAACCTGGACGCCATGGAGGCGGTCAAACACGTCCCCATCACCGATCGCGAGACGTTCAAGTACGCCTTGGCCGCCACTCTGGTGAAGAACCAGGCCCACTGGAAGGCCTTCGAGACCGTCTTCGAGGTGTACTTCTCGTTGCGAGGCGCCCAGTACGAGATCGAAGCCGACGCTCCCGACGAAGTCGATGCGCCCGAGGGCGAGATCGACGCGGGCGGCAACCGGGGCGGCGCCGGCGAGATGCTCAGCGGTGAGGAACTGGCCGAGATGCTCTACAGGGCGCTGTTGCGGGGCGACAGCGAGATGCTGCGGGCCGCGGCGCGCCAGGCGGTCCGCCGCTACGCGGGCATGGAGCCCGGCCGTCCCGTGGGCGGCACGTACTACCTGTACCGCACCCTTCGCAACCTCGACCTCGACGGCGTGCTGGAGCGCCTCCTGGAAGCGGAGCAGCACATCGAGGGCGGCGTCGACGACTTCGACCTGCGCCTGCAGCGGGACACCTACGAGCTGCGCATCGCCGAACTGAAGGCCCAGATCGAGGCTGAGATCCGGCGCCGTCTGGTGGCCGACCGGGGCGTGGAAGCCATGGCCAAGACCCTGCGCAAGCCGCTGCCGTCGGACATCGACTTCATGCATGCGTCGCGCGAGGAGATGGCCAGCCTGCGCAAGGCGATCTACCCGCTGACCCGCAAACTGGCCGCCCGGCTGGTCCGCAAGCGCCGCCACGGCCGGTCCGGCCCCCTCGACTTCCGCTCCACGGTCCGCCACTCGCTGTCTTACGGGGGCGTGCCCGTGGAGCCGAAGTTCCGCCACCCGCGGCCCCACAAGCCCGACATCATGGTGGTGGCCGACGTGTCGGGCTCAGTGGCCGCCTTCGCCCGGTTCACGCTGCACCTCGTGTACGCACTCTCCAGCCAGTTCTCGAAGGTCCGGTCGTTCGTGTTCATCGACGGACTCGACGAGGTGACCGGCTTCTTCGAGGGTACCGACGACATCGCGGAGGCCGTGCACCGGGTCAACACCGAGGCCGACGTGGTGTGGGTGGACGGCCACTCCGACTACGGCCACGCCTTCGGCGTGTTCTGGGACAACTACGGCGACGACGTCGGTCCCCGCACCACGGTGCTGATCCTCGGCGACGCCCGCAACAACTACCACGCGGCTGAGAGCTGGATAGTCAAGGCCCTGCGCCAGAAGGCCCGCCACGTGTACTGGCTCAACCCCGAGCCCCGAAGCTACTGGGACACCGGCGACTCGATCGTGGGGGAGTACGCGCCCCACTGCGACGGGGTGTTCGAGGTGCGCAACCTGCGCCAGCTAGAGGCCTTCGTCGACCGCCTGGCCTGAGGCATGAGCGGCCCGGCCCGGCCCCGAACCGGTCGCCCTCATGGCTTCGACGCCGCCGGTGCTGCAAGGGGGTCAAGTTCGCAGTCGGTGACGGCTCGCGCGCCCACCGCGCCGCCGTCGACGTCCAGCGGCGCCACAAATCAAGCTGCGACTACCGTCCCGCGAGTGCCTTGAGTTCGTCATAGGGGAGGTTCAGCGACTCGGCGACGTACTGGTTGAGCCCGGCTGCCATGGACGACTCGAAGCACTCCTCACATGTTCGCCAAAACATGTCATTAACGACCTTGACACCGTGCGCATCAAGCACACCCGAGAAGAAGGTGGGCACGACGCTCTCGGTGGACATGTGGCGCGTCTCCGACCCCGACGGCATGAGCAACGCGACGCTGCACTACCAGTGGCTGGCCGACTACACCGAGATCCCGGCAGCGACCGGCGCCATCTACACCGTGACCGCCGCCGACGTCGGCAAGAAGATCAGGGTGCGGATGAGCTTCACCGACGGCACCGGCAACGAGGAGGTCCTGCGAAGCAGGGACACCCTGACAGCGGTGACGGGCGGGCCGTAGAGGACCGCCGCGCGGGCGACCGAGACGCAACAGCAGCCGCATACACGAATCCGCAGGCAGGTGTCAATCCTATTCTCGCATTTCGACAGCACGCATGTGACCGATAATCAACACCGCGATATTGTACGATTGGGATGCCAAGATTATGCCTTCTGGTGCTCGGTAGACGTGTACGCACTGCTCTGACGCGCCGTTCCCAACGCCTCTGATTCTGGGCCGATGAGGCGAATGCCAGCCTCGCCAAACCCTAGAAGACCGAATGAATCTCTGCTATAGAACTAGCCGTTTTATGTCTTATTTTTGGCTGGCGCACTGGAAGAATCAGGAGCTACAATGCCGCTGCCGTTTTGCAACACACTCGAAAGATAACGACGGCTCTTTGAACCCGAACACAACGAAGAAAGGCGGAACCATGGCTCGCAGGACTCTTCGATCATTCCGCTTCCTGTTCGCCGCCATCGCGACCCTGGCCCTGGTGGCGGCGCTGCCGCCGGCAGACCCGGCGCAGGCGCAGGCGCAGGCCAGCGCGGGCATCTGCGACCGGTCCGAGCAGGCGCAACGAGAGATCCTGTCTCACATCCCCAGAGTGAACGATTGTGCGAAGGTGTCGGACACGCATTTGAGCGGCATCACGAGGATGACCGTTGCAGAGACGAAGGAGCCGTTCGCGCTGCAGGCTGGGGACTTTGACGGCCTTGCCAACCTTGAGTCGTTGGTGATGTTGTACGGCGATGCTCCACGCACACTGCCGGATGGCATATTCGACGGTCTGACCAACTTAACCGGCCTGAAACTGATATTTTTCCACGGACCCGACACTCTGCCGGATGGCATATTCGACGAACTTGAGAATCTGACGTTCCTGCACATGCGCATCGACGCGGATCTGGATTCGCTGCCGGGCGGCGTGTTCGACGAGCTGACGAAACTGAAGTACCTATGGGTTAGGTTCAAAGCGGGGCCTACCGAATTGCCCGAAGGCGTATTTGATGAGCTCACCGAACTTGAATGGCTAGTCGTTAGAAACAAGACACCGATGGATCTTCCCGAAGGCGCGTTGGATGAACTGGCCAAATTGGAGAAGCTGGAGTGGATACATGGCCTGACGTCGCTGCCCGACGGCGTGTTCGATGCGCTGACGAACCTGGAGGAGTTGGACTTGTCCCGCAACTACCTGACCTCGCTGCCCGACGGCGTGTTCGATGCGCTGACAAGCTTGGAGGAGTTGGACTTGTCCCGCAACTACCTGACCTCGCTGCCCGACGGCGTGTTCGATGCGCTGACAAACCTGGAAGAGTTGAACTTGTCCCGCAATGCCATCTCGTCAATGCCCGACGAGCTGTTCGACGACCTCCCGGAACACACTGCCCTGACGGTGGATCGACAGAACCGGCAGTCGCCTCCCGACTACCCGACCCGGGGCCGTCCCGTCATCAACGGCGTGGCGCGGGTCGGGCAGACCCTCACCGTGTCCACCTCGGGAATGAGCGACCAGAACGGCATGACCGAAGCGACCTTCGAGTATCGCTGGTACACCCACTCTCATCCCCGCGAGCTTCAGGGAGTTGCAGGGTATGACGAAGGCGACACGTACACCGTCGGGCCCGACGACGAAGGCAAAAGGATCCTGGTAAAGGTGAAATACACCGACGACGCCGACAACCGGGAGAGCATCAAAAGCGCCCGCACCGCGCCGGTGGCTCCCCCTCCCGACGACGTCATACCGCCGACCTCGCCCCAGTACCTCGAATCTACCTACCGGTCCCCCGACCGCGACGAAGCGGACGTCTATTGGTCGCCGCCCATCCACGACGGGGGCTCTCGAATCACCGGCTACAGAATAGAGTGGATTGAAGCCCATGGCAGCTGGGACGACCCGGCGTTTGTGCAGGCAGACGTTCCAGAGCCCACGGATTGGTGGGAAGCAACCGCAGGATGGTGGTACGAAATCGCAGGCTTGCAGCCTTGTGTGTCGTACCGGGTGCGAGTCATAGCGTCCAACATCGCCGGCGACGGCAACGCTTCCGCAGAGGCAACGCCGCAAGCACCGTATCCTCTGGAATCGACAGTGCCGGACCTGGTCGAAGCGGTGGTGAACTCTGCGGCGCTGACCCTCACCTACGATGAGGCTCTCAACCAAGACCTCGTGCCGCCTGCCGGCGCCTTTGCCGTAAAGGTGGCGGGGACACTTCACGCGGTTGACACGGTGGCCGTAGAGGGCCAATCGGTGACCCTCACTTTGGCTGATGTCGTGACGTCGGCGGACGCGGTGACCGTCGGCTACACCAACCCGGCAGGCACGACGCACGGTTGCATCGTCGGCACCGCGGCCGGACTGGCGCCGTCATTCAGCGACCGGCCCGCGACCAACGACACCGGCGCCGCGGACCGGCTCCACGGGGCGGAGTCAGCGTCGGAGTGGGTCGACGCCGACGCCGATGCCGAGCCCGAGCCCGAAGCCGAAGCCGAGCCCGATCCGCCCGCGCAGCGCCCCGCCCCGCCCACCGGGCTGGTCTCTGAGGTGTCCCACGACTCGGTGACGCTGAGATGGGACGACCCCGGCGACGACACCATCACCGGCTACGTGATCTTGCGCCGCGACAAAGAGATCCACCCCCAGGGCACCTTCGCCGAGATCACCGTCGACACCGCCAGCGCCGACACCACCTACACCGACGACACCGCCAAGCCCGGCCGGCGCTACGTGTACCGCATCAAAGCCATCAACGCCGCCGGCATCAGCGACATCTCCACCTGGGTGCGCGCCTACACGCTCAGGCCCGCCCCGCCCACCGGGCTGGTCTCTGAGGTGTCCCACGACTCGGTGACGCTGAGATGGGACGACCCCGGCGACGACACCATCACCGGCTACGTGATCTTGCGCCGCGACAAAGAGATCCACCCCCAGGGCACCTTCGCCGAGATCACCGTCGACACCGCCAGCGCCGACACCACCTACACCGACGACACCGCCAAGCCCGGCCGGCGCTACGTGTACCGCATCAAAGCCATCAACGCCGCCGGCATCAGCGACATCTCCACCTGGGTGCGCGCCTACACCCTCTCCGCCCCATGACACAACACCCGGTCTGGCAATCAGGCCGCAGCGCTGCCGCCCGCAAACTCCGAGGCGGCCCTGTTCTGTGTCTGAGTTCGACGCGGAGATTGGACCCAGAAATGAACTAACTTTGGCAGGCTCTTGGGGCGATCTGAGAGGAGTTGCCAGTGAGCGAGAACGGAGCTCGTCGGCGGCCGCGTGTGCTGTCGCCGGAGACGAAGTGGGAGATTTTCTTGGAGGTGACCTCGCGGGAGATGACCCAGGCCGACGCGGCCCGCGAGTGGCTCGTCGATGTGTCCACGATCATAGGCATTCGCCGCGCGGTGAAGGACGCGGCGCTCGCGGCGTTGGCGGCTCGGCCGGGCCGGCCAGCCAAGGAGCGCAACTGGGAGCTGGAGCGGGCCCGCCGGGAGGTCGATCAGTTGACCGAGGCGGTCAAGGCCCAGGCCATCGAGCTCGCGGTGCTGCGGGGAAAAGTCGGCTGGGTCTGAGCGGTGCGCTGCCGGCTCGGGTGCCCGCGGAGACCAAAGAGCAGATCCTGGAGCTGATCGACGACGCTGTGCGCGCCGGCGGGCAAGCGGTGAAGCATGCAAGTATCTGTAGATGCCTGTAATTCGGCTGCCTGCAAGTGGCTCCACGGTGCGGCCAAACTAGTGAAGGCGAAGCATCTTTTCGAGGTGCGCAACCTGCGCCAGCTAGAGGCCTTCGTGGACCGTCTGGCCTAACGTCGAGGCGTTCTGTTCGCGAGAGCCCGCTGCATAGGCCAAGAACCGCACAAAGAAGCGCCGCCTCAGTTGCCATTGAGGAGCCCCTCGTCTCGCAGTTCGTTGAGATGCGTGTCGTACAGTTGGTCGGCCGCCGGAACAGCCCACCGGTACCGCTCGCTCCACCGGCCCGACTTGTCACCACCTAGCAAACTTATGACCTGCGACGACAGTGTTTCGACTGCCGTCGAGTCTCGCAGCTACTGGGACACTGCCTGCGTGTTGAACCGCTGGTCGGCCGCCTGGCCTGAGGGTCAGCTGCGATCGGAGAGCATCTCGGCCACTCGGAAGGCGAGATCCACCGACTGGCGGCCGTTGAGTCGGGGATCGCACAGCGTCTCGAAGGCCCGTTCCAGATCCTCGTGGCTGATGTCGTCGGCGCCGCCCACGCACTCGGTGACGGCGTCGCCCGTGAGCTCCACATGCACGCCGCCGGGCCAGGTCCCGCAGGAGGTGTGGGCGGCGAAGAAGCCGCTGATCTCGGCCAGCACGTCATCGAAGTGCCGGGTCTTGCGCCCCGACGTCGAGGTGTAGGTGTTGCCGTGCATCGGGTCGCACGCCCAGGCCACCGGATGACCCGAGTCCCTCACAGCCCGCAGCAACGGCGGCAGCAGTGTCTCCACTGACTCGGCTCCCATCCTGGTGATGAAGGTCAGCCTGCCGGGAGTCCGCTGCGGGTTCAGCAGCTCGCACAAGGCGACTACCTCATCCGCGGTGGCGGTGGGTCCGATCTTGCAGCCCAGTGGATTGCGAACGCCTCGCAGGAACTCCACATGGGCGCCGTCCAGCTGTCGGGTTCGCTCGCCGATCCACAGCATGTGCGCCGAGCAGTCGTACCAGTGCCCGGTGGTCGAGTCCTCGCGGGTGAGCGCCTCCTCGAAGTCCAGCACCAGAGCCTCGTGGCTGGTGTAGAACTCCACCTCGTGCAGTTGCGGCGTGTTGGCGGTGGTCACTCCGCACGCGGTCATGAACTGTAGGGCCCGGTCGATGTCGGTGGCCATGCGCGCGTAGCGCCGGCCCGCGGGTGAGGTGGCCACGAACTCGCGGTTCCAGCTGGCCACCCTCGACAAATCGGCGTATCCGCCCCGGGTGAAAGCCCTGAGCAGGTTGAGGGTGGACGCGGCCCGGTGGTACGCGGTCAGCAGGCGGCGCGGGTCGGGCAGCCGCTCGGACTCGCTGAATCCGATGTCGTTGACCATGTGGCCCAGGAACGACGGGAGCTGCACGTCGCCCTTGGTCTCGGTGGGGCTGGAGCGGGGCTTGGCGAACTGCCCCGCGATCCGGCCGACCTTCACCAGGGGCACGCCCCCCGAGTAGGTCAGCACGATGGCCATCTGCAGGATCACCCGCAGCTTGTCGCGAATCGAGTCCGCGGAGGAGTCGAAGGACTCCGCGCAGTCTCCTGCTTGCAGCAGGAACGCCTCGCCGTTGGCCACCCGTCCGAGGTGGTCCGTCAGCGAGCGGGCCTCGCCCGCGAACACCAGCGGAGGCAGGTCGCGCAGGGCCTTCGTCGCCTGCTCGAGCTCGGCCTGGTCGGGCCAAACCGGCTGGTGCAGCGCAGGCTTGGCCCTCCAGGACGAGGGCGACCAAGTGCTTCCGCCGGCGAAAAGGGTCAGATCTCCGGCGGTCATTGGCCTTAGGCTGCGTCGACCGTCTCGGCCAGGCTCAGCTCCTCGGCGTGCTCGCGCACGGCATTGATGGCGCGCTTCACCAGGCGCCGGGCCGCCTCAGCGGTGACGCCCAGCTCCTCGCCCACCTCGCGGTAGGAGCGCTTGATGCCGTCGGAGAGCCCGAAGCGCTGCTCGACGGCGTACTTGGCCCGCGGCTCGAGGATGTTGAGCAGTCCGGTCACCATCTCCTCCTCGGCCTTGGCCATCACCTCGAGCTCGGGCCCGGGGTTGGAGTCGGGGAGAAGGTCGATCAGCTCGTTGCTGTCGTCGTCGCCGATGGTGCGGTCGAGCGAGGTCGGCGTGGTGAGCCGGTGCAGCCGGGCATGGTCGTCATCCAACTCGTCGCCGTCACCGGACACCTGTCGCAGCGCGGCGCGCAGGCTGGCCGACCGGTCGCCGGGCAGTCGCACGAGGCTCGCCTTCTGGTCGAGGGCCCGCCCGATGGACTGGCGGATCCAGAAGGTCGCGTAGGTCGAGAACTTGAAGCCCTTGCGCCAGTCGAACTTGTCCACGGCGTGCTCGAGGCCCAGGTTCCCCTCCTGGATGAGGTCGAGCAGTTCCATGCCCGGGGGAAGGGGATAGCGGCGGGCCACGCTCACCACCAGGCGCAGGTTGGCCCGGATGAAGCGGTCCTTGGCCGCGGCGGCCTCGCGGATCGCCTTGTCTATGTGACGGCCTGTCTCACCCTGCTCCTTGCGGAGACGGGCTTCGACGCCGCGCTCGATGGCCTGTGACAGCTCGCGCTCCTCTTGGGCGTTGAGCAGCGCCACTGCGCCGATCTCGTTGAGGTACTGTCCTACTGAATCGCTCATGTCTCACTCACCTGACCGGACCCGCTCGCGTTGGCAGGGCGGTCTTCTCGCTTTCTTTGTGGGGGAGGTTTTGGTGCCGGGCGCACACCCTCCAAGCGCGCTACTCCAGCCCAGACGAACCAATATAGAGTAGTCGTTTGTTCCCGGCAAGTCAAGGTGTGCGGTGGCGCGGACTGTGACATGCGTCACGCGTGCTCGGTGCAACGCTCTGCCCGATCATAGACTTCCGGGGTGCAGCGACGGAACGCCGCCCGCATCGGCGTGCTGGGAGGGACCTTCGATCCGCCGCATTTCGGACACCTCGCGGCTGCGCTGGAAGTGCGCCACCGCCTGAGGCTCTCGGTGGTGCTGTTCGTCGTGGCCAACGATCCGTGGCAGAAGTCCGCCCTGCAACCGGTGACACCGGCCCGGATACGTCTGGAGATGGTGCGCGCCGCCATCGGCGGCCTCGACGGGCTGGAGGCGAGCTCCCTCGAAATCGACCGAGGCGGCGAGAGCTACATGGCCGACACCCTGCAGGAGCTGCGCTCGCAGCATCCCGGCGCCGAACTGATGCTCGTAGTGGGTTCGGACACCGCCCAGGGACTCGACACCTGGAAGCGCCCCGCCGAGTTGCGGGAGCTGTCCACCACAGTGGTGGTGGACAGGGCGGGACGGTCCGGCGGGCGTCCCGGAGAGGGCTGGCCTGCGGTGGTGGTGGAGGTGCCCGGGCTGGACATCTCATCGTGCGATATCCGGGCCCGATTTGCTGACGGTCGTCCGGTCGAGGCGCTCGTGCCCCCGGCCGTGGCCGACTTTGTGAGGTCCGAGGGCCTGTACGGATGCGGTCGCTGAGACTCCGCTGGCGTCGCCGCCGGCCCGCTCCCCAAGCTCACGCCTTCTGGAGGTTCGGCTATCCGGTCATGGTCCTGGCCGCCGCAATCGCGATCTTGCTGCTGGCCCTCGAGGGAGGCCGCGCCGTTCTCAACACCACGGTGGACGAGGTCTCCGAGAATGTCGTCCTGGAGCCCGACGAGCCCGGATACTTGGAGTTCGTGGGGGCCACCCCCACGCTGCTCTCGCTGCACACCCACAATGGCGGTCTGACCGGTGTCGCCTTCATGGCCCGGACCGGCATCAACGTAGGCGGCGGTGTGGTGCTGCTGCCGGCCGACCTGCTGGTCGTGCCGCAGGGAGCGGTGTCGGCGCAGGGCGAACTGCTGTCCGACACCTACGATCGGGGAGGAGCCGAGGCGGTCGTGCAGGTTGCCGAGGCCATGTTCGGCATCGGATTCGACCAGGTGGTCGAGGTGCCCACCGAGTGGCTCGCCCACAGCATGGGCCCCGCTGCGCCACTGCCCTACCTCTTGCTGGACGATCTCACCGAGGCAGGTCCCGACGGGGCGCAGCAGGTCGTCTACGAGGCCGGACGCCACGAGCTGACCGCGGCCGATGCCGCCGCCGTGTACGCCCTCCGCAACCCCGACGAGGCCGACGTCAACCGGGTGCAGCGCCAGCGGGCCATGTGGGAGTCGTGGCTGGACGTGATCGGTCGGGCCGAGGATTCCGAGGCAGTGATACCACCCGCTGACTCCCCCCTCACGCCGTTCCTGCGGGCGCTCGGGTCGGGCACTGCGGTAGTGGAGGTCGTTCCCCTCCAGTCCTCCACGCCGGATCCCGGCTCCACCCCGGTCCACCTGCTCGGCGCCGAGAGCTGGTCGTGGCTGGAGGCCAAGGCCTTGGAACTGGTGCCCTGGCCGCGGCAGCCAGAGTCGTTCCTGCGCCCCAGGGTCCAGTTGCTCGACGGCACGGGCGACCCGTCGATCCGGGACAGCCTCGCTGACGACGTGGTCGCGGCCGGGGGTGTCATCACCGTGATCGGCAACGCAGACACCTTCGGTGTGGAAGACACCCATTTCGCCTACTATCGCGAAGATCTCGTGACCGACCCCTTCACCAACTCCATCGCCCTGCGGCTCGGCGTAGACATGGCCCTCCTCGAGCCCGGTGAGGGCATCCCAGATGTGGTCGACATCACCGTGACAGTCGGACGCGACCAGGCGGGGCGGTGACGGCAGGGTCCCGGGGAGCCGGTGTCGCCGGTCCGGCCGGCGCGGTCCGTTCCGCCGGTCCGCCCTTCGCCTCCGACGGAGCCGACGCGCGGCGCTGGGCCATGGCTGCGGCCGCGGCTGCGGATGATCGCAAGGGTGTCGACACCGTGGTGATGGATGTAGGCGACGTGCTCGTGGTCACCGATCTGTTCGTGATCACCCACGGCAACAATTCCCGCCAGGTGCGCTCCATCACCGAGGGAGTGGAGGAGCTGCTGAAGGAGGCGGGCGGGCCGACGCCGTTGCGCGTCGAAGGCACCGACGACCGCCAGTGGGTGCTGCTGGACTACGGACCGTTCGTGGTCCACGTCTTCGACGCCGAGCGGCGCGCCCTGTACCAGCTCGAGCGGCTGTGGGGCGACTGTCCGGTGCTCGACTGGCGGATCGCGGCCGGCGAGGCGGTGCCGGTGGCGGCGTCGGAGGATCCGAGCCGCCGCTAGCTGCCTAAGAGGCAGCGCGGATAGGAAGCCCGGCTCGCGATGAAGCATCGTGTTTCCCGCTCTTGTTCGTTGCGCTCACGGGCCGCTCGGGCCACGGCCTCGCTCGATGCCCCGCGAAATCCCCGTCGATTGCGGCCTACCCGCTCGGCCTCTAGCGGCTGCGCAGCCTCACCGGGGTGGACACCTCGGCGAAGAAGTCGTTCCCCTTGTCATCGATCACGATGAAGGCGGGGAAGTTCTCGACCTCGATGCGCCACACCGCCTCCATGCCCAGTTCGGGGTAGTCGAGCACCTCCACCCGCCGGATCGAGTCCCGGGCCAGGCGGGCGGCCGGTCCTCCGATGGAGCCCAGATAGAAGCCTCCGTGGCGGGCGCAGGCCTCGGTCACCTCCGAGGAGCGGTTGCCCTTGGCCAGCATCACCATCGACCCGCCAGCCGCTTGGAACTGGTCGACGTAGGAGTCCATGCGGCCTGCGGTGGTGGGTCCGAAGGATCCCGAGGCGTACCCCTGGGGGGTCTTGGCCGGGCCGGCGTAGTACACCGGATGGTCCCGCATGTACTGAGGCATCGGCTCGCCGGCGTCGAGGCGATCCTTGATCCTGGCGTGGGCGATGTCGCGGCCCACCACCAGAGTGCCGGTCAGGGCCAGGCGGGTCTTGACCGGGAAGCGGGTGAGCCGGGCCAGGATCTCATCCATGGGCCGATCGAGGTCCACCGCCACCACGTCACTGGAGAGTTCGTCTTCGGTTGCCTCGGGCAGGAAGCGGGCCGGGTTGGTCTCGAGGCGCTCCAGGAAGAGACCCTCGGATGTGATCTTGGCCCGGGCCTGGCGGTCAGCGGAGCAGCTCACCGCGATCCCCACCGGGTTGGAGGCGCCGTGCCGGGGCAGGCGGACCACGCGCACGTCGTGGCAGAAGTACTTGCCGCCGAACTGGGCGCCGATGCCGAAGGTGCGCGTCATCTCCAGGATCCGCTGCTCCCACTCGAGGTCGCGGAATCCGTGGCCGGTGGCGGCGTCGCCCGAGGTCGGCAGGGAGTCGAGGTACTTGGCCGAGGCGAGCTTGGCCACCTTCAGGTTGTGTTCTGCCGACGTGCCTCCCACTACCAGCGCGAGGTGGTACGGCGGGCAGGCGGCCGTGCCGAGCAGCCGCAGAGTCTCGTCGCAGAAGTCGAGCAGCGACTCGGAGTTGAGCAGGGCCTTGGTCTTCTGGTAGAGGAACGACTTGTTGGCCGAGCCGCCGCCCTTGGCCATGTAGAACAGCTCGTAGGCGTCGCCTGGCTTGGAGTGGATCTCGATCTGGGCCGGCAGGTTGTTGCCCGTGTTGACCTCGGTGAACATGTCGAGCGGGGCGAGCTGCGAGTAGCGCAGGTTGGACGTGTGGTAGGTGTCGTACACGCCCCGGGAGATGGCCTCGGCGTCGTCGCCGAAGGTGAGCACCTGCTCGCCTTTGCGGCCCATTATCACCGCGGTGCCGGTGTCCTGGCACATGGGCAGCACGCCGCCGGCCGCGATGTTGGCGTTCAGCAGCAGCTCGGTGGCCACGAAGCGGTCGTTGTCGGACGCCTCGGGGTCCTCGAGGATGTTGCGGAGCTGCTGGAGGTGGCCGGCCCGCAGGTAGTGGTTTATGTCGTGCAGGGCCACCGACGTGAGCATCGTCAGCGCCTCGGGCTCGACCTTCAGGAACGTCCGGCCCACGGCCTCGATGGTGGACACGCCCTCGGTCGACACCAACCGGTAGTCGGTGTGGTCCTCGCCGAGCGGCAGCAAGTCCGAGTGGGCGAAGGCCCTCAGTTCAGCCGAGTCGGCCATGGCACTCCTCGCTCCTGTTGCCCGCGCCGTCAGGGCCGTGCCGGCGTGCCACCGAAGGTGGCCGGATCCTGCCCGTCGCCGATCACCGGGCGTCTCCATTCGGTGAGATCGGAGATGGCTTCGGCCACGGTCCTCCACTCGGGCGGGTACCAGCCCTGGGCGGCCGCCGCCACCGAGCCGTCCTGGTGCACGAACATGAACGCGGGCAGGGTGTCGATCCCGAGGGCGGCCGTGATGCGCCGGTCGGGGTCGGCGAAGGTCAGCAATTCGTCGGCGTAGGGGCCGAGGAAGCGCCTGGCGTCGTCGGCGCCGCAGGTGACCACCCAGCAGGTCCTGCAGTCCGCTTCGGAGTAGGTGACGAGAATGCGCCGGGCGGTGTGCAGGATCCAGGCGCTCTCGTTGGTGTACGGATCGAGGATGACGGGGGCCAGCGGGAAGGTGGTGAGCCACTCCTTGAGGGGTCGGGGGTCGGCTCCAAGGGGGGTCAGTTCCACATCGAGCGAGACGGTCGTCACGGAGACCAAGCTAGCGCGGGTCATTGCCCTCCTGGCGCTCGTCGGTCGACCCCGCCTGGGAGCGCGGCATGTGCGTAGCATCTCTGGCATGCATCCGATCGAGCGGTTGCGGTATGTGGCCCGGGCCGGCGTGGTTCCGGTGGAGCCGCTGGTCCGGGAGTCAGCCGCGGCGCTGTCGTCGTTCGCCGACGATCCCAAGGGCCTGCTCACGTCGTGCCGGCGGTTGCTGGACCGCCGCGGCGACTGCGGGCCGCTGGTGTGGCTGGCGGCGAGGATGCTCACGGCCATGGATCCCCGCACCGAGGCCAACAAGGTCGTGATCGACCTCGACCACGACCCCACTCCCCGGGCGTTGCAGGACGGTCTGGGCTCGTTGCCGGCGGGATCGAGCGTTCTGGCTGTCGGCGAGCTGGGCGCCTTTGTTGCCGCGCTGCACGACCGTGCAGATCTGCGGTCCCTCGATCCGGATGACCTTGAGGCCGCGGGCACAGCCGATCTGGTTCTGATGACGAGCGACTGCGTGGGGCCGTCGCAGGCCCTGGTAGTGGCCGAGACCGTGTCCGTTGCTGAGATGGCCCGCGGCTGGGGCACGCCGGTGTGGCTTATTGCCGGAGCGGGACGGATACTGCCCGAGCGCATGTGGGACCCGTTGAGCGCTCGTCACCGCCCCCACGACCCGGCCATGCGGGGCCTGTCCGTACTGGACCTCAACCGGTTCGTCACCCGGGTGGTAACCCCGTCGGGCCTGCGGACTCCCGCCGAGGCCGCCCGAGGGTCCGACTGCCCGGTCGTCCCGGAGCTCTTCGTCCGGTGACCGGCCCGACCGCCCTCTCTCACCGAAGGGAGGCCTGATGACGGGACTTGACCGGTTCGAGAGCCGTCCGGGGGCCCGGGACGGGTACTGGCCGTCGGCGTGGCCGGCCGAGTGTGGAGGCAACCGGCGGCAGAAGGCGGCCATGGGGCGCCTCGATGCGGCGACGGGCACGGCGTCGGGGGCCACGCGGCGCAACGGGTGCTGGAACGTGATGTTCGTGGAGCGCGAGCCGGACCAGTGGTACTTGGGCGGGACCATGGCCGCCTTCAGCGGTCCTGAGCCCTACGGCTGGGTGGAGCGCCTGGACCTGAGCGCGGGCGGCGCCGACGCCGAGGCCCTGGAGCCGGTGGCCCGCTCGCAGAGGCTGCCGTGCGGCGGCCATGTGTGGTGCGGGTCGATCCTGGCCCACGCCAACGGCGCCGTCTACAGCGTCAACGGCTCGTACCTGCACAAGCTCGACCCCGACGACCTGTCGGTGCTGGCCGAGCGGCGGCTGCCCGAGGACCGCTCCCACAACGGGATGCTGGCCCTGCGCGACGGCACGATCGTCACCAAGGACCTGCGGCTCGAGGACCAGGGAGGCACCACCCTCACTCGCCTCGAGCCAGAGTCGCTGGAGCTGGTGGGCGAGCCGCTCGTGCTGGCCGAGGGCTCGATGGGCCGCATCGCTGCCGACATCGTCGGCATCGACGGCGCGGCGACGGAATTGGTCTACGTTCCCGGGACCGAGCATCTGTGGCGCCTCGTCGTGGGCGAGCCGGGCAGGTCAGATGGCACGGGCGGATGCGGTCTGGCGATCGACCCGAGCTGGCGACCCCGCTACCGCGCCCCCCACGGCGACCAGGGCCTGGCCTGGGACTGCTGCATCTCCGCCGGCGACTGCTGGATCATGGACTGCGGCGACATCGAGTCGGTTCGGGCCATCCACACCGCCGAGCCCAACGGCCGCTTCGACGAGCCGCCTGGCACCCCCTGTCGTACGCAGCGGCTGCTGCGGTTCAGCCTGGCCGACGACCGCGACCGCGACGAGATCGAGCCCTTCGGCACTCCCGGCGGCGGGATCATCGCGCCGCCGGTCCACGTGCCCGGCGTGAGTCCGGGTGTCGGCATGGCCATCGCCTGGGACTCCGTCAACGGCGGCCTCGCAGGGGTAGAGGTCCCGGAGGCAGCGCCTCCTCGCGACATCAGCGTGGCCTGGCACCTGGACGTGCGCCCGTCGATGCAGCCGGTGGTGTACCCCGAGTCCGGCGAGCTCGTCATCAACGACTTCCGAGTCCCGGCCGACGGCGGCCCGCCGTCGGACGACCTGGTGGTCGTCGACATGGTCACCGGCAGCCTCGTCGACCGTGTGCCCACCGGGTCGCGGGTGGCCAACGGGATGTTCCGAGCGCGGCCCGCGACCGCAGGGTCCTCCGGGTCTCCTGGTCCTGAGCGCCAACCGGGACGGCTGGACATCAGCTAGCGGGCCGAGTATCTCCCCGGGCGCTAACTTGGCGCGATTGTCGCCGAGGGACGCCTTGGATGTCCCGCTTACACGCGTCAAGAGGCTAGGACGGTATGCCGGCGGCGGTCGGTTCAGGATGTCTTTCAGTCGTTCATGATGGGCCGAAGTTGCCGCCGCCGTCGAGCCTGTCCAGTGTTGCGCGCTGCCTGGAGCGTCCACCTCAGGCGATTCGACCACCCGGCTCTGCTTCGTGTCGCGAATGTGCTGCCACCAATAGTTGCGATGCTCCGCGGCGTGCTTCGCTGACGATCCCCGGAGAGTCGACACGCCTGACAGCACGTTGCAGCCACGACGACTGCCAGGTCCGTGCACCGGCCGTAACCGTGTATCTGAAGCCGGCTCTGCGAGCACATACCAACCCGTTCTATGCCCAAGGCCACGTCGAATTCGCCGGAGTCGAGCTGCCTTCGCAGAAGGACGTCCCGGCTTGGCGGTGGAAGCGGTGCAGGGCCCACTCATCGTCGATCCCATACATCCCGTATTCGGTTCAGGGTGTTGACTACGCACCTCAATCGTGGTTCCCATCGTGTTGAGCGCGAACAGGGTCGTCGACGATGTTTGTAGTCGAGTTGAAGTAGCCCGGCAAGGCCATGAGCGTCCTTGACGCGGCTCATCAGCAGGGTGCGAGCGTCGTCGGGATCCGGCGTGGGAGCGGCTGGCTCTGGGGGAGCCGCGGTCACGCCGAGCCCTCAGCCAGCGAGGAGTCGGCAGCGGAACGGAGTCGGTTGAGGGCTAGGTCCGCGGTGAGTTCGGCTGCGTAGCCGTCGCGGCCCGACTCCGTTGCAGCGACTACGGCGCTGCACAGCCCGCCGCTCCCACACGATGTCGCCGGGACGGGTGGCAGCCGTGATGTCCGACGCATGAACTCCAACGCTTCTGGTTGAGGTGCACGGCGGCGTTGCGGCCCGGTCGGTGCACTCGCGGCGCCGAGCGCACTCCATTGCCCTTATAGCGCTCGTCACCGTTCAGGGGCGGTGCAGACCATACGTTGGTGATCCCGTGGGTGTGGCTCCAGACCTCGCAGCGAGGCCCACTCCTCAGCAGTGACTGGCGCCTTGCCGTCTAGCGTAGTCACCGTCGGGTCGGCCGTGCTGGTTGGAGTAGGCGACCAGCCGTTGCATCATCTCCGGAGGCGGGAAGTACCACAGCCAGTCCTGTGTCAGTACTTGCGGGTCGCCGCGTTGGCAACCCCGCAGGCTTCGTTGGCTGCCTGCAACCGCAGTCCAGCCCGCTGCCACTCGTAGCGCAGCCACTGCTTGGCGGGCATCACGCCGTCCGCGGTCGGGAACTCCAGACGGCGCCGGTAGAAGACGCATACCTCCGTGACTACCGGAAAGCGCCTGATCGTGTCGCCGTTCACATTCCCGGCGATGTGCGCGATGCCCTTGTCCCACACGATGGTCTGCACGTACTCCCAACCATGGCGGACCAGCACCGGATGCACGGTCGCCCAACCCAGTTCGGTGTTCCAGAACCACAGAGTGGACGACGGGCGCGCGTGCTTGGACCAGGACTCAATGTGAGGGTACCACTCGGCCAAGCCGTCTGCGGTGCGGGGGTCGCCGGGGAACCCGCCCACACCGTAGGCACCGTCGGAGATGATGGCATCAGGTGTCGGCCACTGGGCGTAAGCGTCGAGCGCGTCGCGAACAGCGACCATGTTCCGCTGTGACGGGCTGCTTCGGGCGCCACGCATCCTCCCTCGCTGTGTCCCAAGGGCAGCCTACGCAACCCAATCACGGCACTGGGTCATGCTCGTTCTCCTGCAGCGTGGTGACCGATGCAGGGGCAGCGTGCGAACCTAGGCAGATGGTGTGACACCTAGGACCAGAACGCCATGGTCCGCGGCTAGCTGTGAGGACGCGCCCGGGCTCGCCTGCTAGTTGCACCAGCGTGAGTCCCGCTACCTTGAGCACGATGACCACAAGGGGTGATCCAGCCGGATACAGGCTCGCCTACGAGACCGGCATGAGTGCCGTCGAGTCGCAGGCAACGGTTCTGCGCGAAGTACGGGACCGGGCAGGGTCCGTGCTCTCAGTGGCCATCGTCGCGGCGGGGTTCGCCGCTGGGCTAGCCCTGACGGTGGATCCGCCGTCTCGTCTGGGGCTGATCGGGCTGCCGGCGCAGGGATCGCCGCCTCAGGACTTGCTGGCGTCGGACAACCGTCATGATTTGGCGCCCCAGCGAGGGGCGCTTCCTTCACGATGCAGGCCAAGTCGTCGGATCATACGTTGAACGCGATCCTCCCGCGAGATCCACAGGCACTGTGGCTCGGGATACAGACGCGCCGCAACGCGAGGCTACGAACGAAGGAACGTTCACCTGGGAGTTGGCGAGGCTCCTTGAGATTGTGGGCGTAATCGTTGCAGTAGGGGACATAGTTCATGGCTAAGGATGTGAACCAGCAGCCGCCAGGGGGTTCCGAGCCGCCGCCGCCGCCGGAGCCCGAGGCCCCCGATCCGAGCATTGCTGAGAACCGGGAGTACTCAGAAGGTTCCGCTCATAGGCGGGCCTGACTAATCCGGCGGACACCAGGTCCGCGCAACTCTTGAGCGTATTCAAGCGACGCCGCCGGAGCTTTGTTGCGCTTGCGGTCATATTGGCGAATTGAGCGCGACGAGCGTGTCTCTAGGGTTGTACGGGACCGGCTAGGGCCTGGACCAGCTCGTCGAAGGCGGAATCGGCCATGGCGGCCATCTCGTCGTC
The DNA here is from genome assembly GCA_965219165.1 of Candidatus Aldehydirespirator sp. GTDB lineage: Bacteria > Actinomycetota > Acidimicrobiia > Acidimicrobiales > Aldehydirespiratoraceae > Aldehydirespirator. The sequence continues at coordinate 1,587,619 of CBDCMW010000002.1, forward strand.
GGTTCGGTCCTGAATGGGATGGCGGGTGAGCACCGCGGCCGCGTCGAAACCCAGCGACGCGGACTGGGCCGCGACCGCCGAGGCGAAGTGGATCGTTGACACGAACACGCCGGGGACGCTGCGCCGCTCGATGTCGCTGATGTCGTGCACACTGCACGACACGCACGAGCCTCAATCGGCGAGCGCCTCGATCACAGCGTCGCACTTGGTGGCTATCTCGTGGCGCAGGTCAACCGGGGCGGGCTTGGTGAAGGTGGGCTTGGTGTAGCGGTTGACCGTCGCACCGAGTCCCGTGAGGCGCACCGAGATCCGGTCGAGAAACACGTCGCCTCGGGGTTTGGAGATGTCGAGCAGGCCGACGGTCAGCCCGGCCAGCGACTCGGGCCGGACTGTTCGCTGTCGCGCCGCCACAGACTGCTCCGCGGTGGGATCCAGGATGGTCGTCATGTTGCAGCCTCCTTGGTCTTGTGAAAGTAGCGGCCGGCGGGCGTTCATGGGGTGATCTCGCGGGTCACCGGGTCGCTGCCCCTCGGCCCGTTGGCCCAACCGCCGACGATGGCCGAGAACAGCCCGGCCGACCCGCCGGCATGGATGACCAGAAGCCCGCCGGGACGGAACTTGGGGACCTTCCGGCCGGCGGCCATAGGCGGCAACCCCGCCGCGATCCCGCCTGCGCCCGCCAGAAGGTCGTCGCCGTCGAACAGCAGCTCGGCCGACAGCTCCTCCACGAAGCGGTCCCGGCTCCAGCCCGCGTCGGCGTAGCGGGCCATGTGCTCGGGCGACAGCACCAGCATGGCGTCCATCCCGAGCATCATCCGGGGCGACACCGTCGCCTGCAAGGCCAGCGCCAGGTGCCGTGTGAGCGATTCGGGACTGCGGGAGCGCTCGTCGGCGAAGATCCTGGGCGACTCGCCCGCGAACACGGTGACGGTGGACTGGTCCGCCCGCCAGCCTCGGCTCTCAGCCAGCGAGGTCCACGGCGAGCTCGCCTCGTCTTCGGCGAAGCAGAAGCCCACTTTGGCCGGCGAGCCGAATGTGGCCCGGTCCACTCCTCCGGGATGCCCGCCGCCGACGTTGCGCACCACCAGCTGCAGGGCCCGCCCGATGGTCGAGTTGGCCCGGTTGCCCTGGCCCAGCGAGTTGAGTCCGCTGTTCATGCCTATGCGCTCGACTACGGGTCCGTTCACCACCAGCACCGGCCCGACACTCATCGTGGTGGCCAGCACACCGTGCATGTTGAACTCGTCGGTGCAGACAGCCTCCAGCGCCGCCACCACCACGGGCAGGTGCTCGGGTGCGCAGCCGGCCATCACTGCGTTGACGGCCACCTTCTCGACGGTGCACTCGACCAGGCTGGGCGGCACGACCGCCACCACCTCGGCCGGGTCGCGGGTCGTGCCCTCCAGCATCCGCAGCACCCTCGCCTCGGTCGGCGGCACCACAGGAAGGCCGTCGGACCAGCCCCGGTCCCACATCGCCTCCCATTCATCCTCCAGCGCGGCCAACTCCACCCGGCGGCTGCGCAGGCGCGAGCCTGAGAAGCGCACCGCCAGATCATCCGCGTGAGCGGGGTCGACGCTGAGGGATCCGCAGCCGGGCCGCCAGTCCGGAAGTCCCGCGCCCAGCCCGCCCACACCTGCGAGCTTCTCCCACTCACCCCGGGACCAGCCCTCGGTGCGCTGCTCGCCCACGCCCTCGCACACGCGCATGAGCGTCGGGACGGTCTCTATGCCGTGGTGCCACGACAGGGCCAGGTCAGCGTCATGGCGCACCCAGTCGGCGTCGGCGGGGAAGTTCGGGTCGTCCTGGGTGATCACGGTCAGGCCGGCCCGGTCGTGCAGGTCGCTCAGCACGGGCGCGACCAGATCGCAGGTCGGGCAGTCGCGCTTGACCACCGCCACCAGCCCGTCGGGCAGGGGCGGCGCCGACAGATCGAGGCTCATCAAGCGATTGTGCCACTGTTAGCCTCCCGATGCGATGACGAGCGGCAGCGGCGGCAGCGACCCCACAGACGGCCGTGATCGCGAGATTGGCAGCGACCCCACAGACGGCCGTGATCGCGAGATCGGCAGCGACCCCACAGACGGCCGCGAGTTCCGCCGGGTGCTGGGCCAATACCCGACCGGCGTGACGGTGGTGACCGCGGCCTGCCCCGGCGGTCTCGAGGGAATGACCATCGGATCCTTCACGAGCGTCTCGCTCGATCCGCCCCTCGTGTCGTTCTGCCCCGGCCACGACTCCGACTCCTGGATCCGGATGCGCGACGTCGGCAGCTTCTGCGTGAACGTGCTCGCCGACGGTCAGGCCGACGTGTCCGCTGTCTTCGCCGGCAGGACCGAGGACCGGTTCGAGGGCCTCACCACGAGGGTCGAGGCCACCGGCGCCCCGGTGATCGACGGGTGCCTGGCGTGGATTGACTGCGAGCTCCACGCGATCCACACCGCTGGCGACCACGACATAGTCGTGGGCCGGGTCGTCGCCCTTGGCGCTGCCGACCCTGCTGCCGGAGCAAGTGGGCCACTGGTGTTCTTCAAGGGCGGCTACGGCCGGGTAGAGGGGCTGTAGATGCGGGCGGCGGGGCCGTAGATGGCCGTCTACGCGCTGGGCGACCAAGAGCCGCGCATCGATCCCACCGCCTACGTGCATCCGCTGGCGGTGGTGATCGGCGATGTCGAGCTGGGCCCGGAGGCCTCCGTGTGGCCCTACGCCGTGTTGCGCGGCGACGACGGCATCATTCGCATCGGCGCTCGCAGCAACGTGCAGGACGCGGCCGTGATCCACTGCACGCCCGAGCATCCCACCATCGTCGGAGACGACTGCACCATCGGCCACCAGGCCCATCTGGAGGGATGCACGGTGCTGGACGGCTCGTTGATCGGCGTGGGTTCGGTGGTTATGCACGCTGCCCGGATCGGCCCCAACGCCCTGGTCGGCGCCAATGCCACCGTGACCGGCGGAACAGTGGTGCCGCCCCAGGCGATGGCGCTGGGGACCCCGGCCCGCATCCGTGAGAATGCACTCGAGCCTGGCCAGAACCTGCGCAATGCCGAGGCCTACACCGCGCGCGGCCACCACTACCGGTCTGAGCTGCGCCGGATCGACTGACGGCCCTGCGTTCTCTGTGCAATATTGCCGCCCAGAGCGGCGTTCCTTCATACAGAAGGACTCGGGGCGGTTCGGGCTATCGGATTGTCCCGCCGAGAGGTTAGGGTGGGGCGCACAGGTTTCACCGGGAGGTCAGCCCATGACTACAGCAGACATCGGTGTCGACCTCAGCCGCTACCAGCTCGGCTGGAGCGACGAGGAGGACTACGTCTTCAAGCCCAAGAAGGGGCTCAACACCGACATCATCTCCGAGATGTCGTGGCTCAAGGGCGAGCCCCAGTGGATGCTCGACTTCCGGCTCAAGTCGCACCAGCGCTTCGAGCGGCGCCCCCGCCCGACCTGGGGGGGCGACACCACCGGCATCAACTTCGACAACATCTACTACTACATCAAGCCCACCGACACGCTGGTCAACGACTGGGACATGGTCCCCGAGTCGATCAAGAACACCTATGAGCGCCTGGGCATCCCCGAGGCCGAGCGCAAGTACCTGGCGGGGGTGACGGCCCAGTACGAGAGCGAGGTCGTGTACCACCGCAACCGCGAGGACCTCGAGGCCCAGGGGATCCTGTTCTGCGACATGGACACCGCCCTGCGCGAGCACCCCGAGATCGTCAAGCGGTACTTCGGCACCGTCATCCCGCCCAACGACAACAAGTTCTCGGCCCTCAACTCGTCGGTGTGGTCGGGCGGGTCGTTCATCTACGTTCCGCCGGGCGTGGAGGTGACGGCGCCGCTGCAGGCCTACTTCCGCATCAACGCCGAGAACATGGGCCAGTTCGAGCGCACCCTCATCATCGCCGACGAGGGCTCCAAGGTCCACTACATCGAGGGCTGCTCCGCGCCCACCTACTCCACCGACTCGCTGCACTCCGCGGTGGTGGAGATCTTGGTGGGGCGCTCGGCCCGGGTGACCTACACCACCATCCAGAACTGGTCCGACAACGTCTACAACCTGGTCACCAAGCGGGCCCGGGTGGAGGCCGAGGGCCACATGGAGTGGATCGACGGCAACATCGGCTCGAAGCTCACCATGAAGTACCCGGCGGTGGTGATGGTGGGGCCCAAGGCGTCGGGCGAGGTGCTGTCGGTGGCCTACGGCGGACCGGGCCAGCACCAGGACACCGGGGCCAAGATGACCCACGCCGCGCCCGAGACCACGTCCAAGATCGTGTCCAAGTCCATCTCCTCCGGGGGCGGGCGCACCTCGTACCGGGGGCTGGTGCGGGTCGAGGACGATGCCTACGGGTGCAAGAGCCACGTGCAGTGCGATGCGCTGATCCTGGATGAGGATTCGGTGTCCGACACCTACCCCTACATGGAGGTCGGCTCGGGAGACGCCGTGATCGGCCACGAGGCAACCGTGTCGAAGGTGGCCGACGACCAGCTCTTCTACCTGAAGAGCCGGGGCCTCACCGAGGAGCAGGCCATGGGGTTGATCGTCAACGGATTCATCGAGCCGGTGACCCGCACCCTGCCCATGGAGTACGCGGTGGAGTGGAGCCGCCTCATCGAGTTGCAGATGGAGGGCAGCGTCGGCTGACCGATCCGCACGCCGGGCCGCGACGCGAAGGACGGACGGCCTGCCAGACTGTCAGTCATGCCGATGCGCCAGGACTGCAAGTACTTCGAGTCCCGCACGTACCCCAATGGCGACACGGTGCGAAAGTGTGACTTGGATCTGGCCCCCGAGGCGCCGTGGCGGTGCCCCGACGACTGCCCCAAGTTCACCCGACGGTTGGCCGACGTCAACTGGAGCTACGGCTCGCTCGTCACGCCGGAGACCCCGCCGGAGCCCGAAGGCCTGGGAACCGACGACAGCATCGGGGCTCTGCTCGATGCGGCCGAGGACATCGTCAATTCGGCCGCGCCCGACGTCATCGCCGAGGTCGCAGCCGAGCGCCAGAAGCGCCGGGGATCCTCGAGGGGCCGGGCCTCGAAGGGTGCCAGGAAGTCCAAGGGCAAGCGAGGCCGTGGGCAATCTGGCCGCGGCGGGCTAGGGGAGCGGTTCCGCAGGCGGTACCGCGACGGTGGCTGACCCGGTGCACGCCTTCACAACCGACGCAGCCCGCGGCCTCGGCGGCCCCCCATGGCTCATGGACCGCCGCACCGCGGCCGCAGAGACCTTCATCGCTTCGGACCTGCCGTCCCCCTCTGCCGAGGAGTGGCGCTACAGCCCGATCTCCGAGCTTGATCTGCCCTCCTACCGGCTGGCGGGCGCCGGCTCTCCGGAGAGGCATCGAGATGCCGACGCGGCCTGCGGCACCGCGGCCGCGGTCGTGGACGTCGTCGATGGCCGGATTGTCGCCTCGAAGGGGCTGGACGAGTTGTCGGAGCGGGGAGTGTTCGTCGGCCCGCTCACAGAGTCGGCCGAGGGGGCGGAGTTGCTGGGCTCGGTGGCCGACGCAGCCAGCGATTACTTCACCGTGTTGAACGACGCCTTCGGTGGCTGCCCCATCGTGGTGGACGTGCCCGACGGGGTGGAGGTGGACGGGGTGATCGCCGTGCGCCATCACGCGTGCCGCATGGGCGCGGCGAGCTTCCCCCGTCTGGTGGTGCGGATAGGGCGGGGCGCGGCCGCGAAGGTGCTCGACATCCAGCGGTCCGCCGGTGCGGCGCTGGTCGTGCCGGTGGTCGAGCTCGATGTCGGTCAGGCCGCCCGTCTCGGCTACTTGAACTTGCAGCAGCACGACTACCGAACCTGGCAGATCGCGGCCCACACTGCCCGGGTGGAGCAAGACGCCGCGCTGGTGGCGGCGTCGGTCGCTCTCGGCGGCGGCTACGCCCGCACCCGCGCCGACACCCGCCTGGTGGGACGAGGAGCCAGCGGCGACCTGCTGTCGGCCTACTTCGGCTCGGGCGATCAGATCCTCGACTTCCGCACCTACCAGGACCACGCCGCGCCGGACACCACCTCCAACCTGCTCTACAAGGGAGCGGTGGGTGACTCGGCCCGCAGCGTCTACACCGGGATGATCCGGGTGCGGGCCAATGCCCGCGGAACCAACGCCTACCAGACCAACCGCAACCTCAAGCTCAGCGACGACGCCTGGGCCGAGTCGGTGCCGAACCTGGAGATCGAGAACAACGATGTGCGCTGCAGCCACGCCTCCGCGGTGGGTCCCGTGGATCCCGATCAGGTCTTCTACCTGGAGAGCCGGGGAGTCCCGACCGCCGTCGCCGAGCGGCTGATCGTGGCCGGGTTCTTCGACGAGGTGATCGACAAGCTGCCCGTTCGCGCGGTCGAGGGAACGGTCCGCGAGGCCCTGACCCTGAAGCTCAATCAGATGTTGAGTCCGGCGGCGTGACGCCGTGAGCGTTCGAGCCAGGGCTTCGAGATCGGAGAGGCGACGATGACGACCCACGAGCTGTTCCCCCTGGATGAACTGGAGCCCGACTCGGCTCGCCGTGTCGAGGTAGCCGGTCGTGACATCGCAGTGGTGCGCATCGGCGACGATGTCTACGCCATCGGCGACACGTGCACCCACGCCGAGGTGTCGTTGTCGGAGGGCTGGGTGGAGCCCGACGACTGCGCCATCGAGTGCGTGGCCCACGGGGCCATGTTCGATCTGGAGACCGGTGCGCCGCTGTCGTTGCCGGCCACCCGGGCCGTGCCCGTCTACGAGGCGTCTGTGGTGGACGGCATGGTCGTGCTGAAGCTGGCCCCGGACTCGGGCGGGGACGCTCCGTGAGCAGCCTGGTGATCGAGGGCCTTCGGGCCTCGGTGGCGGGCCGCGAGATCCTTACCGGCGTGGACCTGGAGGTCGGCGCGGGCCAGGTTCACGCGGTGATGGGACCCAACGGGTCGGGCAAGTCGACTCTGGCCCACGTGATCGCCGGACGCCGCGGCTACGACGTGCTCGACGGCTCGGTGCGCCTCGACGGCACGGAGCTGTTGGAACTGCCGGCGTGGCGGCGGGCCGAGGCGGGGCTGTTCCTGGCCATGCAGTACCCCACGGAGGTCCCCGGCGTCTCGCTGCTCGACATGCTCACCGAATCGGTGTGCACACCGGAGGGCGCTGCCGTCGCCGAGCAGATGCGTTCCGAGGCCGACCGGATCGGCCTCGACGAGCAGTTCCTGAAGCGTCCGGTGAACGTGGACCTGTCGGGCGGTGAGCGCAAGCGCAACGAGGCCCTGCAACTCGGTGTGCTGAAACCCGCGTTCGCGGTGATTGACGAGTTGGACTCCGGTCTCGACGTCGACGCGCTGCGCCTCGTGGCGGGCCGCATCGAGGAGGCCACCGAGCACGACGGGCTCGGTGTGCTGGCCATCACCCACTACAGCCGGGTGTTCGACCACCTGCGGCCCGACGCCGTGCACGTGTTCGCCGGCGGTCGCATACAGGAGTCCGGCGGCCCGGAGCTGGCCGACGACCTGGAGGCCGAGGGCTACGAGCGCTGGACCGCGTCCCTGCCCCAGCCCGAGTCCGCGGCAACGCCATTCACCGACCCCTTCGGGGACCCCTTCGCCGACCTGCTGACCTAAACACGAAACGCGTCTCGCGCCGTCCCGGAACCATGCCCCTAGAGGGCAGGGGGCGTCACTAAGCTCGCCGTCCGATTGCGGGCACGCGAGTCAAGATATCCGCGGTCCTGGTCGCAGCCGGAGCAGTCGTCGCAACCGCGGCCGTCACCGCCGTGTTGCTGCTGGGCTCCGATTCCGGGGCTCCGGAGCACGAGACGGCACCTGCGCCGTCCAACGCGCCCGCCCGGGCACCTCGGTGGTAGCCGAGTCCGACGATGCCCCGTCGTCGCAGACCTTGATCGCCACCGATGACGGGGCTCCGACGGGCTCTTCGGCCTCGACCGTCGAGGACGCGGCAGCCTCGTCGGGCGACGGCACGACCGGCCCGTCGGGCCAGCAGTCCGATCCCGATCCTGCCGAGAAGCCTGTCGAGATCGCCGCTTCGGACTCCGGGCCCGAGTTCGCCCTCGAGATTGTCGAGCCGACTGAGCTGGACCTCGAGCCGCAGGGAGGGGCGCACCAGGAGTCTCCGGTGGCGTCGGCGGAACCGGGCGAGTCCGGCGGGGGCTCCGGCGCGGCGTCCTCGGCCCAGGGAGACGTCTACACCTGGCAGGACGGCGACCGGACCGTGGGGGCACGGCTGTAATTGGACCTCGTCGTACTCGACGACGGCACCATCGTGACCAGGGACGACATCCCGGCCGACACCGGCAACACCGAGAGCGTCCCGCGCAGCCCCGACAACGGGAGCAAATCCGACAGCGCCTCCGGCGGGAAGTCCGATGACACCGGCGGCGCGACGTCCGACAGTTCCAGCGGCCCTTAACCCGTGTTCCTCTCCGAGTCCGGTGAGTTGATGACCCTGCCGGGCGGGGTGATCGTCGCGCTCAACGCCGAATGGGACACCGACGCGACGGCCGCCTTTTTCACTCGCAACGGCATCGAATTGGACCGGGTGTCGGAGCTGAGCCACGTGACCAACGGCTTCTTCGTGCAAACCGATCCAGGCTTCGCCTCGCTGGACCTGGCCAACGCGCTGGCCGGGCAGGCCGCTGTAGAGCTCTCCAGCCCCAACTGGTCGAGAGAGCGCACCACCAGGTGAGGGGTCGCGGCCTGCGTCAATGCCTGCACTACGACAGCTGAAGCGGCTGCTGCCGGTTGTGCCGGCCGCGCTGGTGTGCCTGCTGGCTGTCAGCGGGCAAGCCGGCGCGCAGACACCGGGCGCCCCGACGATCACCTCGGTCACCCCGGCGACGGGTCGCTCGCCATCGCCTGGACCGCGCCCAGCGGGTCGACCGTCACCTCCTACGACCTGCGCTACATCGAGACGGCCGAGGACGAGACGGTGGATGCCAACTGGACCATCGAGTCCGGGATCTGGACCTCGGGCTCACTGGATTACACGCTCACCGGGCTGGACGGCGAGGTCTCCTACGACGTCCAGGTGCGGGCCGTGAACGCTGGGACCGCAGGCGACTGGTCGGCCACGCTCATGGGAACGCCTCTCATCGGTGTCCCGACCATCTCGTCCGTCCTCGCCGGCGACGGTGCGCTCCGAGCCGCTGCGGTTCTGTCCTGACAGCGCGGTGACGCGGGCCCAGATGGCCAGCTTCCTCATCCGCGCCCTCGACTCGTCCGAGGAGTCGAGCTAGATCCGCTCCATGGCGGCCTGGGCGCGGACCTGCCTAGAGGCCGAGCGGAAAGGCCCACAGCGCGCGGGATCCTGGCGAGGCACCGAGCGAGGCCGTGGCCTGAGCGGCCCGTGAGCGCAGCGAACAAGAGCGGGAAATGCCGCACCGCACCGCGAGACGGCGTCACCTATCCGCGCGCGTTCGTAACGTAGCATCGAGGCCCATGAGCAACGACGACCTGCTGACCGAGGCCGAGATCGCCAACCTGCTGGCCGCGCATCCCGAATGGCGCCGCGATGGGGACGTGCTGCGTCGCTCGTACTTGTTCGCCGACTTCCGGGCGGCTTTCGCGTTCATGGCCCATGTGGCGCTCATCGCCGAGCGGCTGTTCCATCACCCCGAGTGGTCCAACGTCTACAACAAGGTGGAGCTGGCCATCACCAGCCACGACGTGGGCGGGCTCTCGGCTCGCGACCGCGACTTCGTCGAGCGCGTCGACTCCGCCGGGGGCTAGGCGCAGTCAGTCCGACTCGCCGCCGAGGTCGTCGTAGAGGATCATCGCCGCGACCAGACCCAGCACCCCCAGCGCTGCTCCCACCACCGTCTGGACCGCCTGCGACACCAACTGGAACGAAGGCCCGGCCGCGGCTCCCAAGAGTGCGGGCACGATGCCGACCGCGAAACTGATGGCAAAGATCACCAGCCACACGAGCAGCATCCGGCCCAGCGAGGCCCAGAATCGTCCCCGAACCAGGCGCAACCCGTAGCGCAGCGACGGCTCGGCCGGGCCCACCGAGGCGACCACATAGGCCAATGAGATCACCGCAATCGCGAGGATGAAACCAGCCACAACGGCCGGAAGCAACAGTATCAACAGCACTGGTGCCACGAATCCCGCCAACACCGCCACGACCATGGCAACCACGAAGATTGCGAGGATCTTCAGGTCGAGGCCCATCAGGCGGGGGATTCTCGGCAGCGCTTGCTTGAACGCGCCGGAGACGCTCAAGACACGGCCGCGCAGGTCGGACAGCGCAATGCGCGTCACCGTCGCCTTCACCAGATTGCCGGCGACCCACACGATCAGCAGGGCCAGGGCAATGGGCACGAAGTTGACCGGCGACAGGTCAACCTCCAGTGACTCGAAGTAGGCCTCGTTCTCGGGTGTCGTGGGATCGAACCCCGCCGGATCGCTGACCCTGTCCCAGATCTCACCGAGCTCGCCCATGACGATGTCGTTCGCTGCGATGAGTATCAGCGCCACCATCACCACTTGGGCCGCCACCGAGACCAGAGCCGCGACCGCGCAGTCCCGCCACTGCCGGCCTGTGAGCGAGAAAGTGCTGCCGACTAGCTTTCCGGGACCGCGCATTCGGTCCGCGTCCGATTCGGATTCGCCTTCCGGATGGGTGTGACGGGGGGCGCGGTGCTCGGTCCAGGAGGAGCCGTCCCAGTAGCGGTACAGGGACTCGTCCTCAGGGTCGGTGTACCAGTCGGCCGGGGGCAGATCGCTCACCGCCGTGACTTTAGCGGCGTCTCGGGAGGTTCTCGGGGGTGGTATGGCGCCGGTGTCCTGCGACACTGCCGGGCGTGGCGGACTTCAGCCAGGCAGGCGTCGTGCCCGCGGTGCAGCGATGAGGCTGCACGGCGTGGTGAACGCCTCACCGGACTCGCTGGCCGACTTCTCGGTGGCGACGACGATCGAAGGAGCCGTAGCCCGGGCCACCGAACTGCTCGACGGGGGCTGCGTCGGCATCGATCTCGGCGGGGCGGGCTCCACTCAGGTCGCCGACCGGGTCGACGTTGACGCGGAGTGGCAGCGCCTCGACGGCAAGGTCCAGGCGCTCGCTGCGCTGTGCGAGTCAAGCGGTGCCCAACTCTCGGTGGACTCGTGGCAGCCCGAGATCATGCGACGGGCTCTCGACTGCGGCGCCACCATGATCAACGCGGCCGACGGGCTCCAGAACCCGGCCATGGTGCGGCTCGCGGCCGAGCGGTACGTGCCGGTGGTGGCGCCGTTCGTGTGGGGCGCCGACCCCAAGGCCTCGGTTCCGGTTGCAGGCGATCCGGTCGAGGTGATCTGCGGCTGGTTCCGCCGGTCGCTGCACCGCTGGGAGGAGGCGGGCGTCGAGCGCAGCCGGCTGATCCTCGACCCCGGAACCGGATTCGGCCCGTCCGACTGGGAGTGGGCCGACCGCTACCGGTACCAGAAGCGCGTCTATGAGAACCTCGACGCCCTGCGAGCCTTCGGGTTGCCCTTGTACCTGCCCCTGCCTTGGAAGCAGACCGAGCAGCACGACGAGCTGCTGGAGATCTGCATCCGGGCCGGGTTCGACTACGGCCGCTGCCACCGGCCCGACCGGGTGCTGGAGGCGATGAAACGCCTCGGCTCGTCGCAGCCGGCCTGATGGTGTCCCGCGGGCCTGAAGCGGCGTCGCCGGCTATGGAGCAGCCCGACGTGGGGCGGCTGGCGGGGCCCGACTGCCTGGGCCGCAGCGTGCTGGTGTCGCCGGGACAGCCGCCTCCCGCGCCATGGGCGCAGGCGCCGCGGCTGACGGTGCGCACGAGTGAGCCCGAAGCCGGAGCCGGCCGCCGCCTTCGGGCCGCTTGGAGCAACCGGGAGCGGCTCGTCATCGAGGTGCACGGACCGGTGCCCCATGGTGAGCCGATCCTCGAGGCACCGTGGTGGGAGGTCCACCCCGGCGTCACGCTCGGCGACGAGGTCTGGCACCACCTGCTGACCGCCAACGCGGTGGACGCGCGAGATCCCGACCGGCCTAGCTTCGCCCCCCTCGAGCGGGCCCTGGCGCTGGGTGCCCAGGCTGCGGGGGATGGGGAACCCGGAGACGTCGTGTCGCCCTCCGGCGGTCCCGCGTGGTGCGACGGCGGTCCCTTGGACTCCTTCGATGCTGTCGATCTTCACGACTCTGCGCTGATCCCCGTAGCCAACCTTGCCGCGGGCAGCCTCGCAGTCTTGCGGCCCTGCGAGCCCTTCGCCGATCTGGCGCCCGACCAGCGGCGGGCGGTGGGTCACCTCGGAGGTGGGGCCTGCATCGTGGCCCCGGCCGGATCGGGCAAGACCCGGGTGCTCACCGAACGGGCCCGATGGCTGGTCCGCGACGTGGGCGTGGCCCCGTCCGCGGTGTGCCTGGTGGCCTACAACGTGCGGGCCCGCGCCGAGATGCAGGAGCGCACCGCCGACCTCGAGGGCTTGGAGGTGCGCACCCTCAACAGCCTGGCGCTGGCGGTGTGCAACGGCACCGGTCGCTTCGTGCGGCCCGCACACCACGGTCGTGTGGAGGTGATCGACGAGCGGGCGGTGCGGGACCTGGTGCACGGCCTGGTAGGGGAGCGGGCGCCGCGCCGCCGGCGGCGGGCCATGACCGACCCGCTGGCGGCGTGGCTGGAGGCGCTCAGCGCGTCGCGGCTGGGCTTGCAGGATCCTGCCGTGGTCGAGCGGGACTACGCCCCCGACGTTTCGGGCTTCACCGAGTTGGCTCCCGCCTATGCCGAGGCCCTCGACGAGCGCGGCGCCGTCGACTTCGACCATCAGATCGTGCGGGCCATCGACGTGCTGCTGACCGACCCGGCCGCCCGGGCCGCGGCCCGTCGAGTGTGCGGTGTGCTGCTGGTGGACGAGTTCCAGGACCTGACGCCCGCCCATCTGCTGATGATCCGTCTGCTGGCCGGCCCCAGGGCCGAAGTGTTCGGAGTGGGCGACGACGACCAGACGATCTACGGCTATTCGGGAGCGTCGCCCCGCTGGCTGATCGAGTACGAGCGCTGGTTCCCCGGTGCGGCCCGGCATCTGTTGCATGTGAACTACCGATGCCCGCCCTCGGTGGTGGAGGCTGCTTCCAACCTGCTGACTCACAACGTCCACCGCATCGCCAAGGAGATCGTGCCCTGCCCCGATCGGGCCAGCCCTGCTGTGACCGTCCCCTCCGCCCCGGCGGCCGAGGACGCGGCGCCGGGCGGACCAGGCGGCGCGGATGCTGTCGCCGGGGCGCCTGTCGAGGTGGACGTGGTGGATGATGGTGGAGCCGCGGTGGTGGAGCGGATCAGGGCGCTGGTCGGAGGCGGCGCTGAAGCCGAGGACATTGCGGTGCTGACCAGGGTCAACAGCACCCTGCTGGCCCCGCAGATCTTGCTGTCGGAGGCGGGGATCGACTGCATGACCCCGGTCGGCCCGTGGTTCCTGGAGCGCACCGGGGTGGCGGCCGCGTTGGCGTGGTTGAGGCTGGCCACGGCCGGCTCGGTTCAGCTGCCCGCTGGCGCCCTGTCCATCGCGGCCCGTCGCCCGCCCCGGGGCATCTCGCCGCGGGTGGTCGAATGGATCGCGGAGCAGCGCAACGCGGGCGCGCTCCGGCGGCTGGCCGGTCGCATCTCCGACGAGCGCACCTCGCAGCGGGTGTCGGACTTCGCCGACGATGTGGAGCGTCTCGGCGACATGGCCCGCGACGGTGCCGACACTCTGCGGTTGCTCGAGGCGATCCAGCACGGCACCGAGCTCGGGGCCAGCCTCGACGAGCGCCTCGACGCCTCCCGCCGCTCGGTGGACCGCTCCGCCCACGGCGACGACCTGCGGGCCCTGCTGTCGGTGGCACCGCACTGCGCGGAACCGTCAGCGTTCGAGGACTGGCTGCGGAGCCGCCTCACTGCGGGCCGTCGCAACGACGGCGAGGGCGATCCCCGGCTGGGCCGCCCCTCCTGGGGCCGGGGCGTCCGCCTGGCCACCGTGCACCGCGTGAAGGGTCTGGAGTGGCCCCATGTGATCGTCCTGTCGGCCACTGAGGGCTTGATGCCGCACCGCCTGGCCGGCGATGTCGAGGAGGAGCGTCGCGTGTTCCACGTAGCTCTCACCCGCTGCTCGGAGTCGGTGCTGATCATCGTCGACGGTCCGAGGTCGCCCTTCGTGAGCGAGATGTCCTGGCGCTCCAAGCTCGAGCCGTCGGGCCTGCCCGCCGAGCGGCCTGTCCGGTCCCAACCCCCAGCGCCCGCCAAACCGGCTTCGTCTCCGTCCAAGGCCCAGAGCCCGCCCATCGACGAGGCGGCCGAACCCGAGGCCGCGTCCGCCTTCCAGCGCCTGCGGCAGTGGCGCCTGGAGCGGAGCAGGGCCGACGGGGTGCCGGCCTTCGTGGTCCTCTCCGACGCCACCCTTCGCGAGCTGGCCCGCCGTCGCCCCAGCACCGATGAGGCCCTGCTGGCTGTGCCTGGCATCGGCCCGGCCAAGCTGGCCGCCTACGGCGAAGCCCTCAAGGACCTGCTAGCCGGCGGGTAGCTCAGAGCCAGGAGAGGCGACAGGATCTGCGTTCTCGCCGCCGAGGTCGTGGTACATGGTGAAGCAGGCGATGCTGAACAGCGCCTCGGGCAACACGCCCAGCACGACAAGGGCCACGCGTGCGAGCGGGTCGCTGAAGAGTCCGGCCACTTCGCCGACGACCACCGCCGGGACGGTCGCGGCCATCGACAGGACGAAGAGCAAGGCCATGCGGCCGAAGGTCGCCCAGTAGGCGCGGTTCACAAGATTGCGGGCATAGCGCAGCGACGGCGTGGCCGGGCCCACCGCGGCCGTCATGACGGCAAGCAGCGCCAGGGGCGCGGCGCCGACTGTCGCGACTAGCACGGCCGAGAACAACAGCACCGCGAGCACGGCACCCAGCACGCCAGACGCCAGGCTCAGCACTCCGGACACGAGGCTGGCCACCATGAGCGCCGCGCACCAGATCGCGAGCAGCATCAAACCCACTGCGATCATGCGCAGCAGGCGCCCGAGGCCGGCACGCAACGCCCGGGCCGCTCCTGCCGGCCGGCCACCCAGCCGGTCCACCGTGAACCGCCCGAACGCGGCGAACTCGACGATGTTGACGGCGATGGCGACGATGACGCCCACCGCCATCAGGAGCGCGCCGGAGACCAGAGTCGATCGGTCCAGGCCTCTCAGGCGGTCCGTCACGTCGTTCCAGCGATCCTCGAGCGCGCCCTGTGCGGCGTCGGACTCTGCCGCCGGGTCGACGGATTCCGCTTCGTCCAACAGAGCTCCCAGCGTGTCGCCGAACACGTCGTTGGTTCCCACTATGACCGCTTGCTCTGCGGCCAGGTACACGACGGCGATCACCGCGTAGATGATCAGCAGCGGCCGCCAATTCTGCGTCGCCATCCTCCATGTGCCCGAGAGCAGATCACGGACGCTGCGGTGTCCGGAGCCGTGACTGTGTCGCGGCGCCCGATGGTCGGTCCACTGCGAGCCGTCCCAGTACCGGTACTGGGCGGGGTCCTCAGGATCGGTGTACCAGTCGGGCGGCAGGTCCGTCACGAGCGGCACCGTAACAGCCCGCGAGGGGCTGCTTGCTCAGAGTCCCCGCGCGTAGGTGACCGGCTGCTGTCTGCCCGGTCTCCGTCTCAGGCGAAGGTCTCGTCCAGGGCCTGAACGAGGGTGTTCCACGACAGCGTGGCGCACTTGATGCGCACCGGGAACTTGACCACCCCGCGCAGGGCCTCCAGATCCCCGAGCTTCACTTCGCCGGCGCCGTTGCCGCTGCCGGGGTCGTCGTCCAGATCGTCGCCGGTGCCGCCGATCCCGCTGCCGTGGATGGACATCATCGCCTTGAAGGATCGCACCAGCCGCCGCACCTCGGCCACCGTGCGGCCCTTGACCGCAGTGGACATCATCGACGCCGACGACTGGCTGATCGAGCACCCCTGGCCGCCCGTCGACACCTCGACGATCACTCCGTCGCGCACCTCCAGGTAGACGACCACCTCGTCGCCGCACAGAGGGTTGAAGCCCACCGCCTGGATCGCGGGCGGCACTTCGAGCTCGCCGCGGTTGCGGGGATTCCGATAGTGGTCGAGGATTACCTCGCGGTACAGGTCTTCCAGCCCGGCCATCGCTGCCTCCCGCTATCCCGAGAAGAACTCGCCGGCGGCGCCGATCGCGTCGGCGAGGGCGTCGACGTCGGAGGTGTCGTTGTAGACGTAGAGCGAGGCACGGGCCGTGGCCGGCACCCCGAGGTGGCGCATCAGGGGCTTGGCGCAGTGATGGCCGGCTCGCACGCACACCCCGTGGTGGTCGAGCACCTGGGACAGGTCGTGGGGATGGATGTCGCGGAAGCTCATCGACAGCACGCCGCCCCGGCAGGCCGGCTCGGCCGGCCCGTGAACCGCGAGGTCCGAGCCGTAGCGCTCCTCCAGCGTGCGCAGGGCGTAGGCGGTGAGGCTCACCTCGTGCTCGCGCACCCGGTCCATGCCCAGGCCGTCGAGGTACCGCACCGCCTCGCCGAGGCCCACGATCTCGGCAATGGGCGGGGTTCCGGCCTCGAACTTGTGGGGGATGTGGTTGGGCAGGAAGCCGTCCTTGCGCACGTCCAGGATCATCTCGCCGCCCCCGAGGAACGGAGGCATCGCCTCCAGCAGCTCAGCTCTGGCCCACAGGACCCCGATCCCGGTGGGCCCGCACATCTTGTGGCCGGTGAAGCCCAGGAAGTCGGCTCCGAGAGCCTGGACGTCGGTCGGCAGGTGCGGGACGTACTGGGCCGCGTCCACCAGCATCAGCGCCCCGGCGTCGTGGGCGGCGTCGGCTAGGCGGCGAATCGGGTTGAGCGTGCCCAGCACGTTGCTCATGGCGGTCACGCTCAGGAGCTTGGCCCCGTCGAGGAGCCGGTCCAGGTCGCTGAGATCGAGCTGACCGTCGGCTCCGACGCCGATCCAGCGCAGCTCGAAGCCCCTCTCGGCCGCCATTATGTGCCAGGGAACGATGTTGGCGTGGTGCTCCATCTCGGTGATCACCACGGCGTCGCCCGGCCCGAGGTTGGCCCCGCCCCACGATCGGGCCACGAGGTTTATCGCCTCGGTCACGTTCTTGGTGAACACGATCTCGTCGGCGGACGGAGCGTTCACGAATCGGGCGACGGTGGCACGGGCCGTCTCCATGGCCTCGGTGGCCTGGGCCGCGATCTCGTAGGCGCCCCGGTGGACGTTGGCGTTGATCGTCTCGTAGTAAGTGTTCATGGCGTCGAGGACGCACCGGGGCTTCTGCGAGGACGCGGCCGAGTCGAGGTAGATGATGGGCCTGCCGTGCACCTCCCGCCCCAGGAGGGGGAAGTCCGTCCTCGCGCCCACTCCGAGCCGGTCGCCGCCGGTCACGACGAGTGTCCTCCGAGCCGGTCGCCGCCGTCGACGCTCACGGCGCGTACCGCTCGTAGCCCTCGCGCTCGAGCCGGTCGGCCAGCTCCGGGCCGCCGCTCTCGGTGATGCGGCCGTCCATGAGCACATGCACGCGGTCGGGCTCTAGTCCGGCGGTGAGGATGCGCTGGAAGTGGGTGATGGCGAGCACGCCCAGTTCCGGCCTCTCCGATCTCACTGCCTGCAGCCCGGTGGCGACGATGCGCAGGGCGTCGATGTCGAGCCCGGTGTCGGTCTCGTCGAGGATGGCCATCTCTGGCTCCAGCACCGCCATCTGCAGGATCTCGTTGCGCTTCTTCTCGCCGCCGGAGAACTTCTCGTTGAGGTGGCGGTCCATCAGCGACGAGTCGATAGCCAGGCGCTCCATCCACTCGACCATGGTCATGTAGGTCTCGATGGAGCTGACGTCGGTGCCCTTGCGGGCCTGCAGGGCCTGGGTGAGGAAGTTGCGCATCGACACGCCCGGGATCTCCTGGGGGTACTGGAAGGCAAGGAAGAGGCCGGCCTTGCCCCGCACCTCCGGGGGCCAGGCGGTGATGTCCTCGCCCTTGAAGCGGATCGAGCCGCTGGTGACCTCGTAGTCGGGGCTGCCGAGCAGGGCTGCGGCCAGAGTGGACTTCCCCGACCCGTTGGGCCCCATCAGAGCGTGCATCTCCCCGGCACCGACCACCAGGTCCACGCCTCGCAGTATCTCGGTGCCGCCGTCTGCCGTCGCCACGTGCAGGCCGTCTATCTCGAAGAGCGGTGCTGCGGGCACGCTTGAGATCCTACGGCCCGACTGCGGCGGGCACTACGGCCGTCCAAGGCCGTATCCGGCCCGATAGCTTTGCCCTCACACATCGCTCGGCCCTCACGCACAACTTCGGAGGAGAGTCCCCCACGTGAACTTCGCATTCACCGACGAGCAGGAACAGCTCAGAGAATTCGTCCGCAGCTTCCTTGAGGAGAAGTCACCGGAGTCCGCGGTGCGTGAGCAGATGGACACCGAACAGGGCTTCGACCCCGACGTCTGGACCCAGATGTCGGCGCAGATGGGCCTACCCGCCCTGACGATCCCCGAGGCCTATGGCGGCCAGGGCTTCACCTGCGTGGAGCAGGTGGTCGTGCTCGAGGAGATGGGCCGGGCCCTGTTGTGCGCGCCGTACTTCTCCTCCGCGGTGCTGGCCGCCAACGCGCTGATGCACTGCGGCGACGAGTCGGCCAAGCACGCCAACCTCGGTGGCATCGCATCGGGCGAGACCCGGGCCACGCTGGCCTTCACCGAGCAGAACGGTCGCTGGGACGAGCCCGGCATCACGATGGTGGCGTCACCGGACAACGGCTCATGGCGTCTCGACGGCGTCAAGATGTACGTGCTCGACGGGCATACCGCCAACCTGATCGTCGTTGCGGCCCGCACAGCCGGCGGCGTCTCCCTGTTCACGGTGGATCCCGACGCGGCCGGTCTCACCCGCACCCCGCTGTCGACGATGGATCAGACCCGCAAGCAGGCCAAGCTCACCTTCGAGGGTGTGGAGGCCACGCTCATCGGCGCCGAGGGGCAGGGTTGGCCCGTGCTGGAGACCGTGCTCGACCTGGCCGCGGTGGCCCTGGCGGCCGAGCAGGTGGGCGGGGCGCAGCGCTGCTTGGACATGTCCGTGGAGTACGCCAAGGTCCGCGTGCAGTTCGGCCGGCCCATCGGCTCGTTCCAGGCGATCAAGCACAAGTGCGCCGACATGCTCTTGGAGGTCGAGTCAGCCAAGTCCGCCGCCTACTACGCGGGCTGGTGCGCGGCCGAGATGAACGACGAGCTGCCTCAGGTTGCGTCGCTGGCCAAGAGCTATTGCTCGGAGGCCTACTTTCACGCCGCGGCCGAGAACATCCAGATCCATGGCGGCATCGGCTTCACCTGGGAGCACCCAGCGCACCTCTACTTCAAACGGGCCAAGAGCTCAGAGCTCCTCTTCGGCGACCCCACCTACCACCGGGAGCTGATGGCCCAGCGCATCGGCCTCTAGAGGCCGAGCGTGCGAGGCCGTGGCCCGAGCGGCCCGTGAGCGCAGCGAACAAGAGCGGGAAAGAAGATGCCTCGGCGCGAGGCGCTGACCGCCTCTCCGAGCGCGTTCTTGGCAGATCGCGCGGGTAGGCGCGGTGATCTGGCTGATCGCAGCCGTCGGCGCGGTCGCCGTGGTGGTGATCGCCTTCGTCTCGGTGGGGGTGGCGGTCGGGCGCCTGGAGCAGGAGACCGTCCCGTCGGTGTACCGGCTGTCCGATGCTGTCGACTATGTGGCTGATCGCTTGCCCGGCGAAGTGACCGCCAGGGTGAGCTACGAGGACGTCGGGGCGGTGCTCGGCTGGCATCTCGACTGGTTCGCCGCGGTCGGCCTCGCTACCTCGCACGGCTTGGAGCTGGGCGATCCGGCGGTGGCTGTCGACGACATGGCCGTGGCCGACACCGACGCGGCGTTCGATGCCGTGGTGGCCCGATCTTTGGAGGAGGGAGGCCCCGACCCGGTGGACGTGGTCTGCATCCTCGAGGCTCAGCTGTCCTATCTGGCCGAGATCGGCGCTCTCAGCGCGGGCGAGCCGCCTGCGCAGAGGCCGAGCGGCCCGTGAGCGCAGCGAACAAGAGCGGACAACATATGAGAGACGCAGCGGTCCGCCGCCGAAAGCGTGGCGCGGCCCCGGCGCGTGTGATTGACTGGTACCACCAAGGGAAAGGAGGTGGTCCAACTGAGTCCTAAACGCTTTGTGACCTTGGAGGTGGCTGGCCGCTAGCTACGGCAAGCTGGACCGACTGGCGAATCCCCGCCAGCTCCACCCCCGGACCCGAGTCGCCGGACTTAGTCACATCCGGCTCGGTGTGAGTGGCCGTCTCGGCGGCCCTGAGTGCCATGAGGCTCGATCGGGATTTCCGGCAACCATCGATTCAGTGGGGCGGGCTCGGAAGTCCGGGTCCGCCCCACTGCGCGCCTACGGGGCCGAGGTACGGTGGCCCGGATGGACAGTAGGTTCGTCGTCGACTCGAACATCCTTACGGCTCACCTCGCCCGCCCGGCCCGGCCGGCGGCGGTGCAGCCGGCCGCCGTGATCGTCCACGGCTTCCCAACCGAGCCCGGCGGGGGCATCAACTCCACGCTGACCATGCCCGCCCTCGCCGACCTGATCGCCGCGGAGACGGGCTTCGCCGTCCTGACGTTCGCGTCGAGGGGAGTGGCCGGATCCTCGGGAGACTTCTCGCTCGACGGCTGGAGACGCGACCTGGCCGGTGCAGTCGACTTCCTGGCGTCGGAGGTGCCGTGTGCCGGCGTCTGGCTGATCGGCTTCGGAACCGGCGGCGCGTTGGCCGTCGTAGTGGCCAGTCGCGATGAGCGGGTACGGGGCGTCGCGGCAGTGGCCGCGCCGGCCGATTTCGAGGACTGGGCCCGCAACCCTCGCAAGCTGCTGGTGTGGGCCCGGGAGGTCGGCGTGGTGCGGGATCCAGAATTCCCCCAGCGGTTCGACCGGTGGGCTGCGGAGATTCGGGCCGTGCGCGCCGTCGAGGCGGCCGAGTCGCTCGGGGACCGGTCGCTGCTGGTGCTCCACGGCAGTGACGACGAGACCGTTCCGGTGTTCGACGCCCGCGTCCTCGCCGACGCGCATACCGGTGCCGATCTGCGGGTCATCAGCGGGGCCGCGCACCATCTGCGCCACGATCCCAGGGCCGTGGCCGTGCTGCTCGGCTGGCTCGAGCGCCAGCGCCAGTCGCTGCTGGCTGGAGGCCGAGCGGATAACGGGAACGCCGACTCCTAGAGGCCGAGCGGATAACGGGAACGCCGACTCCTAGAGGCCGAGCGGATAACGGGAACGACAGTCCGAACAGCAACGGGCACGACAGCTCGAACGGCAACTCCTAGCGCGGCAGCCCCTGCTCAGTGACCGTTGTCGAGGGGCAGCGTGATGGTGAACTGGGCTCCGTAGCCCTCCCGGGAGGTCACGCTCACGTCGCCGCCGTGGTTCAGAGCCACATGGCGCACGATGGACAGCCCCAACCCTGTGCCCCCCGTATTGCGGCTGCGAGCCCGGTCGACGCGGTAGAAACGCTCGAAGATGCGGGACCGTTCCGTGGCCGGAATGCCGATCCCCTCGTCGGTCACCGACACGGTCAGAGTGCTCTGGTCGGCCTCGACCCCGACATCGACCCGGCCACCGGGCTCGCTGAACTTCACGGCGTTGTCGAGCAGATTGAACACGGCCGACTCGAGATGCAGCCGAGACCCTCGTACCGGCACGATGTCGGTGTCGGTCGACACGATCACCTTGATGTCCCGTTGCTCGGCAGTCTCGGAGATCCGGTCGGCGGCCGCGGCGACGACGGCACCGATGTCGACCTGGTCGTCTGGGCGGCCGCTCTCGTCCTCCAGCAGGGCCAGGGTAAGCAGGTCGTCGATGGTGTTGGCCACGCGCTGGATCTCTATCTGCATGCGCCCTGCGAGACGGGCGGCCACTTCCGGCTGGGAGTCGACCGCCAGCGAGTCCGCCAGCAGGCTCAGCGCGCCGATCGGCGTCTTCAGCTCGTGGCTCACGTTGGCGACGAAGTCGCGCCGCACGGACTCGATGCGGTGATGCTCGGTGATGTCGTGCACCAGCGCGACCGCTCCGAGCGTCTCGCCCTGGCGCTCGACCGGGCCGGCCTCCACCTCGTAGCTTCGGCGGGGCTCGGCGTGCAGGTCGACATTGGTCGTCACCCGTTCGCCTGTGCGTGCCCTCTCGAGCAGTTCCTTGATCACCCCGGCCACGAGAGCCTCGCCGTGACGGGCCTGCAGGAGCACGCTCGCGGCCGTGTTGCAGGCCACCACGTGTCCGCTGCGGTCGCACACGACGATCCCCGACCGCAGCGAGTCCAGGCTTGCTTCGAGCCGTTGCGCTGCCGTCTCGGCGGACAGCTTGTCGGCCTCGGCAAGATCCAGGCGCCTCTGAGCGTCTTCGACGGCGCGGCGGACCGACAATCGGCGGCCGCGGGTCGCCCGGCCGATCGAATCCTGGCCGTGGAGCGGCGCGCCATGCTGTCTCATCCACCGACGAAGCCGGGCCCGGTCCACGGCGATGCCCGCGATTGCACCGCCCATCACCAGCAGCACTCCGATGATGAGCGTGGTCATCGCAGGGCGACTCTACTCGGGCTCGACTCTGACGATTAGGGGCCGCTTCATCGGACGGCTCTATTCGGCCTTGTCGTCGCCGTTGGTGGACATCTCCGCCGGGTCGGCTGCCAGTTCATGAATCGTCGGCTCTTCGCGGAGTCGGTGTCGGGCCATTCCGGCCCGCCACGGCATCACGCCCGAAACCATGTAGCGGACCCGATCGCTGATGTTCACGGCATGGTCACCGATGCGCTCGTAGTAGCGGGCTATCAGAGCCAGCTGCACGGACGGCTGGATGTCGAGATCGTGTGTGCGGCTCGACTCGAGGAGGGTCTTGACGAAGGTGCGGTGCAGGCTGTCGAGCCGGTCGTCGATGTCGTCAAGGGCACCGGCCAAGGCAGCGTCGTGTTCGGAGTAGGAGTCCACCGACAACCGGATCAGCCGGATCGCCTCCTCGTTCATTTCCGCAATGAGGCCGCGCAGCCTGGGGGGCAGCTCGGTGGGGAACATCCGGCGGGCGCCCTTGCAGATGTTGCAGGCCAGACCTCCGGTCCGCTCGAGCTCGCCGGTGATCCACATGGCAGCCAGAATCTGGCGGAGGTCGCCGGCCATGGGCTGTTGCAGCGCCAGCAGGCTCTGGCACTTCTCCTCGACCTCTATGGCGGCTACGTCGATGTGATCGTCGTCGTCGATGATCTGTTGGGCCTCGACCAGGTCGTACTTCAACAAGGCGTCGGTGGCCCTCGCCACGGCGTCGCTTGCCCGGGCCGCCAGCTGGACAATCATGTCGCTGATCTCGTCGATCTCGGCGTGGAACGTCCTGCGGATCTGCTCGGTCACGGCAGGGTCTCCAGTTCGCGGGTCTGCTCGGTCATTCGGGGGTCCCCAGCTCGCGGGTCTGCTCGGTCATACTTGTGCCCTCAGCCGAATCGTCCGGTGACGTAGTTCTCGGTCCGCTCGTCGGAGGGATTGGAGAAGATCTTCTGGGTGGTGGCCACCTCTACGAGGATGCCGGTGCGGGTGTCGTTCTGGGAGTGGGCGTCCGCCGTGAAGAAGGCGGTGGTGTCGCTGACCCTGGCCGCCTGCTGCATGTTGTGGGTCACGATCATGATCGTGTAGTCCTGCTTGATCTCCTGCATCAGGTCCTCGATGCGGGCCGTGGCGATGGGGTCGAGCGCCGAGCACGGTTCGTCCATCAGCAGCACGTCGGGGTCTACGGCGATGGCCCGGGCGATGCAGAGGCGCTGTTGCTGGCCGCCCGAAAGCCCGAACGCGGAGTCCTTCATGCGGTCGCTCACCTCCTCCCACAGGGCCGCCTTGCGCAGGGAGTTCTCCACGATGTCGTCGAGTCCCTTCTTCTGGCCGGCCACCCTCGGCCCGTAGGCGACGTTGTCGTAGATCGACTTCGGGAACGGGTTCGGCTTCTGGAACACCATGCCGATGCGACGCCGTACCTCCACCGCGTCTACCTTCTCGTGGTAGAGGTTCACCCCGCGGTAGGTGATGGTGCCGGTGACTCGGGCGCCCCGGATGAGGTCGTTCATGCGGTTGTAGCACCGCAGGACTGTGGACTTGCCGCAGCCCGAGGGGCCGATGAGGGCCATGATCTCGTTCTTGTGGACGTCGAAAGTCACGTCGCGGACGGCCCGGAAGTCGCCGTAGTACACGTTGACGTCCCGGGAACGGAACACAACATCTCGCTCGGTCGCCAGCGACGGCATCGCTGCGACCGGCTGAGAATCGCTCCCGGCGGTGACGGGGCGATCGATCAGCGTCTCGGCGTGGTCGGGCATCGGTGGGTCAGCCTCGCTTCTTCTCGAATCGGTTCCGCAACCCGATGGCTGCGGAGTTCATCAGCAGCACGAACACGAGCAGCACGACAATGGCACCTGCGGCGGCCGCAGTAAAACCGATGTCGCGGCCCGACTGCTGCGTCCAGCTGGTGATCACGATGGGCAGGGCTGTGAACCGGTCGGTCAGGGCGCTCACGTCGAGCAGACCGGGGTCGCTGCCGAGACGCCCAGTGATCGCCCCCACCAGGATCAGCGGCGCGGCCTCGCCCACCGCTCGGGCCATCGACAGCAGCGTCCCGGTGAGGATGCCGGGGGCCGCGTAAGGGAGCACCTGCGAGCGGATCATCTCCCACTTGGTGGCGCCCACGCCGTAGGCGCCCTCGCGCAGTTCGATGGGCACGGCCCGGATCGCCTCGCCCGACGTGATCACCACGATGGGCAGCACCAGCACCGCCAGCGTGATTCCTGCCGACAGGGTGGTCTTGCCTCCGGTTAAGCGCTCGAGGCCGAACACCTGGCCGTTCACCAGCAGCGCCAAGCCCAGCAGCCCATACACCACCGAAGGCACCCCGGCCAGGTTGCGGATGTTGACCTCTATGAAAGCGGTGAAGCGGTTCCTCGGCGCGTACTCCTCGAGGTAGACGGCCGCGCCGATGCCGGTGGGGAAGGCGAGCACGGCCACGATCACCGCGATCCACAGCGACCCGTACACGCCCTGGTGCACGCCGAGCGCGGGGTCGTCGGACTGCGAGCGGAGGGTGCCACTCATGAAATCGCCAAGGCGGCTGCCGATCTGATCGGTGCTGCTGGTCACGACGCTGATGATCAGCACAGCCAGCAGCGCCAGGGTCAGCAGCACACAGGCCTGCAGCAAGGTGCGGAACAGCAGGCCCCTGGTGTCGACGCGCCCCTTCTGGATGGAGGCGGCGACGGCGGCCCGGGACTTGTCATCAGAGAGGCGGCTGATCATGTGTGCCCCGCATGCCTGGCTGGCCTCGCGCCGATCATCTCGTCGGCCACCTCCCTAGTAGGCCTCGCGGACCTTCGACACGAAGCGGGCCGCGACGATGTTGAGGCCGAGCGTGATCAAGAACAGCAGCAGGCCCACGAAGTACAGGCTCTGGAACGTGAGACCCTCGCCCACCACGCTGTCGGTGCCTGACGCGAGCGACGCTATAGCCGCCGTCATCGTGAGGCTGCCCTCGAAGGGAGAGTCCGCGAAGCGGGCTGCGTCGGCGGCCCCTCCGGCGAGGAACACCACCATCGTCTCCCCGATGGCCCGGGAAATGGCCACGATGAAGGCGGCGACGATGCCGGAGATGGCCGCGGGCAGCACCACGGTGGTGGCCGTGGCTATCTTGCGGGCGCCGAGCCCGGCCGACGCCTCCCGCAGCGAGTCGGGCACCGCGGCCATGGCGTCCTCGGAGATGGAGGCGACGAGCGGGATGGTCAGGATGCCCACGCCGATCCCGGCCGCGGCCAGCGAGCCGGCCCGGGCCGGGGCGAAGTCGAGCCAGACGTTGAGCAGCCATGCCAGCGTCAGGCCGAAGATGGCGGCCAGCACGGCAATGGCGGCCACCGCGACGATGAGGGCCGACGGGTCGGCGGCCCCCTCCCGGTGGTGCTTCAGCCGATTGCGGGCCACTCCCACCGCCATCACCGCATAGCCCGCCAGGATCACCGCGCCGAGCACGAGGAACACGTTCCTGCCGATGCGGCCCACCAGGTTGGGGGCTATCCAGGTGAGGGCGAAGAAGCCCAACACCACCGAGGGGATGCCGGCCAGGATCTCCAGCGACGGCTTCATCCAGGCCCTGACCCTGCGGTTGGCGTACTCCGACAGGTAGACGGCGGCGCCCAGGCCCAGCGGGCCTGCCACCACCATGGCGATGGCGGTGACGATGATCGAGGCGATCACGATGGTGGGGATGTCATACAGGCCGCGCCGGGGGAACCAGCCCAACTGTCCCCACGTCTGGGCCCAGTCGACCTTCGTGATGAAGGTCCAGGCCTCGGCGGTCAAGATCCACACGATCAGGGTGCTCACCAGGACCGACACGAGCGCCGCCACGAGAAGGCTGTACCGGATGATCACCTCTCGGCGCCTGCGGGAAGGCGCGATCTGCAGGCGCTCAACGGTCAGCGACACGGGGTGGACGACGCTCGCGTCGGTCATGGTCGGAAGCCGCTTCGCTTCCTGGGGGGTCTTGAGGGCCTCACACCAGCCATCAGCTGATGGTGGACCGGCTGCGCCAGCGCTCGGCTGTCCCGGCGTGGGCCGCGTCGGTCAGGGGCACGTAGCCGACGTCGCTGACGGCGGTGGCCAGAGCCTCCGAGACATAGAAGTCCACATAGGCCACGACTGCGTCGCTGGCCGCGGCCTTGTCCGCATTGACGTAGATCCACAGGTCCCGGCTGATCGGGTACTCGTTGGAGGCGATGGTGTCCGGTGTGGGCTCCACGCAACCGTCGCCGCCGTCGACGGGGATCAGCTTGGCGCCTTCGGCTTCAATGGCGAAGGCGAAGCCGACCCAGCCCAGGCTGGTGTCGCTGGACTGGATGCCCTGCAGGATCACGTTGTCGTCCCCGGAGGGCTGGTAGTCGATGCGGGTGGTGGCTTCGACGCCGGCCTCCTCGGCGAGGTCCTCGAGCACGATCTCGACGAAGGAGTCGAAGGTGCCGGACTCCTCGCCGGGGCCGAAGATGTCCAGCGGCGCGTCGGGCAGTCCAGGCGAGGCCTCGGCCCATGTCTCGGTGCTCTGGCCGTTGGGGCCGATGAGGTCGAAGAGCTGGCCGAAGCTCAAGCACTCGACCGCGCCGTTGGCCGCGTTGGTCATCACCGCGATGCCGTCCACGCCCACTTTGAGCTCGATGATGTTGTTGATGCCGTTCTCGAAGCAGGCGGCCCGTTCTGTGTCCTTGATCTGGCGGGAGGCGTCGGAGATGTCGGTCTCGCCCTCGCAGAACAGCTTGAAGCCGTCGCCGGTGCCGGGGCCGTCCACGGTGACCGACACGTCGGGGGCGACGTCCGCGAACAGCTCGGCCACCCGGATCGAGATCGGCTCGACCGTCGAGGAACCCGAGATATTCACCGAACCGGTCGAGGTTTCCTCGTCGTCGTCGCCGCCGCACGCTGCGGCCACGAGCGACAAACTCACGAGAATCACCGGCAACCACAGGAGCCGGCGCCTTGAATTGCGCACTTGAGTGTCCCCTCCCTTGGGGAAATCGCATGGCAAGCCCGCGCCTCCCGCGGGTCGGTCGGCAACCTAGGTTGGGCAAGGTTTCAGGAGGCTTCGGACGCCGTGAACCTCAAGTGAATGCCGGTGAACGGAAGGTGAATTATCTAGTGTTTCCCGCACTTGTTCGCTGCGCTCACGGGCCGCTCGGGCCACGTCCTCGCTGTCGACGTCGTTATACGCCCGCTACCGCTGCCGATCCGCTCGGCCTCTAGGCCAGGTCGGCCAGCATGTCCTCGATGCGGCGCCGGTCGAAGCTACGGGCGTTGCCGTCGACTGGATTGCCATTGCCGTCGAGCAGCACAGCGCTGTCGTTGCTGGCCCGGTAGTGGCGCCAGGGGTCAAGAGACTTGCTCCACAGCATCGTCGGAGGTCCTCCATAGACGACTATGAAGTCCTCGGCTTCAGCGAGGTTGTCCTGACCGCCCACGCCCATGACGGTGACTCGGTCGGCGTTGTCTCGGGCGAACTGCCCGACCGGCGATGCATTGTGCCGGCAGAATGGTCAATGCGGGGCCCAGAACCAGAGCAGCAGGGGCGTCGAGCCGTCCACGAAGTCCCGGAGGTTGACCGTCGCACCGGTGCGCACATCGATCATGTCATGGTCAGGTACGTCGGTCTCGATCACAACCGCCACGGTGGTAGTCGGCGCGGCGGTGGTCGTGGGCGCTGCAGTCGTGGTGGGCGCGGCCGTCGTTGTTGGCGCGGCTGTGGTGGAGGTGGTGGGCGCGGCTGTGGTGGAGGTGGTTGGTGGGGCTGTGGTGGAGGTGGTTGTGGTCGGGCCGTCTGCCGTGGCGGCTTCAGTTGCAGCCGGGGCTTCGGGGGGTGTTGTTGTAGAGGCCGTCGGTGCCTCTACGGTGGCGGTGGTTGTGGTCGGGCCTTCTGCGGCGGCTGTGGTTGTGGTCTGTGCTGCAGTAGTGGGGGACGGTGCATCCGTAGCAACCGCGGTCGCGTCGGTCGTGGTCGCGGATGGGGCACCGGTGGTGGTCGGGGCGGATTCCGTGTCAGTGGTTGCGGGGCCGGCGGAGAGATTCGCGTCAGGATCAGACGTGCCTCCGCAGGCTGCCGCGATTAGGGCGATGGCGACCAGAGCAACGGTGTGTCGGCGGCGTAGCAACGGCATCGCTCAGGCCAGTTGGGAGAATCGTTCCCGGAGGTCCTCGGCGTCGAACCGGCCGGGCCGGTCGTCGGCGTTGCCGCCGCTGTCCAGAACCAGGATGCTCGAGTTGCTGGTAATGCCGAAGTGGCGCCAGGGCTCGATGGAGTCGCTCCACAGCATGGTGAACGTGGTTCCCGTGCGGGTTATGAAGTCTTGGGCGCGGGCGAGGTCGTCCTTAGCGCCGATGCCCACCACTTTGACTAGGTCTGGATTGGCTTGAGCGAACTGCTCAATGAAGGGGCCCTCCCTCCTGCACACCGGTCAATGGGGCGCCCAGAACCAGAACAGGAGGGGCGTGGAGCCGTCCACGACCGACTGGAGATTGACCCGAGTGTCGGTATGGACGTCGATCAACTCGAAGTCGGGCACGTCGCCAGGGTCTACGGGCGCGGCCGCGGTGGCCCCGTCGCTGACGGCGTTGTCGCTGACGGTGCCGTCCTCCGAGACGCTGGTGCTGGCTGTGTCCTCGCGGGCCGTCGGCTCGGCGTCGGGCGCCGGCTCTGGCTCGGGGGCGGTGGGGGACTCCGAGTGATCGGAGGCGTCGGGAGGCTCCGGTTGAAGGGGGTCGGGGACCGCCGCGTCGACGGCGTCCGTAGTGGTCGGCTCAGAGATCGTCGTGGCGTCATCCGACCCGCAGGCTGCCGCCACGAGGGTAACGATCACAGCGCATGTCAGGAGCCGGATGTTCATTGGTCCTTCTTCTTGCCGCGAGCCTTCTGCTCTTTCTTCCAGGCCCGGACCCGCTGCAGCGTCTCGGGGCCGTCGATGTCGGCCACCGACCGGGGCTGGTCGTCGGAGAACGCTCCGGCCTGCTCCTCCCAGCCGTCGGGGCGGACGCCGAAGCGCTTGGCCAGCACGGCAGTCAGGATGCGGGC
Organism: Candidatus Aldehydirespirator sp.; assembly: GCA_965219165.1. Lineage (GTDB taxonomy): Bacteria > Actinomycetota > Acidimicrobiia > Acidimicrobiales > Aldehydirespiratoraceae > Aldehydirespirator. The sequence goes on from CBDCMW010000002.1 coordinate 1,617,172, forward strand.
CTTCTCGTCGCCGTAGCCCGGAAGGTCTCGCAGCCTCCCGAAGAGCTCCCCTCCGGTCTGCGCGTCGTCCCACACTGCGGCGGCGTCGCCGTCGTAGTGCTCCGCGAGATGCCGGCAGAGGGCCTGCATCCGCTTGGCCATGGAACTCGGGAATCGGTGCAGGGCCGGCTTGGCCCCCACCAGCGTGGCGAAGGCGTCGGGGTCGCGTTCGGAGATGTCGTGGGAGTCCAGCCCCGCACCGAGCCGCTCGGTCAGGCGGTAGGGCCCCATGAACGCCCACTCCATGGGGATCTGCTGGTCGAGCAGCATTCCCAGGAGTAGCGCCAGCGGGTCGGTGTTGAGCAGGCAGTCGGCGGCTTCGTCCCCGGTGACGGCCAGGGTTCCCGTCGTTTGCTGCTTCACCGGTCGGAGGATAGCCGTGCGCCGGTGTCGGGATGACCGGGATCGTCGCGGTCCGCCTCGATGCCGTAGCGGTCCATGGCCGCGGACACCTCATCCGGTGAGGCCTCGCCCGACGCCAGCAGGGCCGACAGAACGGCCACCACCATGTGGGCGGCGTCCACTTCGAAGAACCGGCGCAGCGCCTCCCGTGTGTCCGAGCGGCCGAATCCGTCGGTGCCGAGCACATGCAAGGGCCTGGGCGTGAAGCGGGCGATCTGGTCGGGGACGAGCGTCATGAAGTCGGTAACGGCCACGATCGGACCGTCGGAGTCGGACAGCTTCCGGGTGACCAGCGGCACGACGGGCTCGGTGGCGGGGTGCAGCCGGTTGCGGCGCTCGACGTCGAGGGCCTCGCGCCGCAGCCGCTGGTAGGAGGTGGCGCTCCACAGTTCGGCGGAGGTGTCGTGGTTCTCGGCCAGCAGCGCCTGGGCTTCGAGCGCCGCGCCCACCGACGCACCCGAGAACAGGATCGTGGCGGAGCGCTTGCGGCCACCGGGGCCGTCGTCGAACTTGTACAGGCCGCTGGTGATGTCGTCGTCGGTCACGTGATCTGGACGGGGCGGCTGCTCGTAGTTCTCGTTGTAGACGGTGATGTAGTAGAAGACGTCGGTGCCATCCGCGGCCTCCGGCGGGCACATCCGGTTCAGGCCGTCGTCGATGATGGCTCCCAGTTCGTAGGCGAAGGCCGGGTCGTAGGACTCGCACGCCGGCACCGTCGATGCCAGGACGTGGCTGTGGCCGTCCTGGTGCTGGAGGCCCTCGCCCAGCAGCGTCGTGCGTCCCGCGGTGGCGCCGATGAGGAAGCCCCGGGCCCGGGCGTCGGCCGCGGCCCAGATCGAGTCGCCCACGCGCTGGAAGCCGAACATCGAGTAGAAGGCGAAGAAGGGCACCATGGGCACCCCGAGGTTGGCGTAAGAGGTGGCCGCGGCCAGCCAGCTGGCCAGCGAGCCGCACTCGGTGATGCCCTCCTCGAGGATCTGGCCGTCGGTCGACTCGCTGTAGCTCAGCAGCAGGTCGTGGTCCACCGGCTCGTAGAGCTGGCCGTGGGGCGCGTAGATGCGGAACTCCCGGAACAGCGAGTCCATGCCGAAGGTGCGGGCCTCGTCGGGCACGATCGGCACGACCCGCCGGCCGAAGCTCTGGTCCCTCATCAGGTCGCGCAACAGCACGGTGAAGGCCATCGTGGTGGACACCTCGCGCCCACTCGAGCCTTTGCGCATGTCCAGGAAGGGTCCGTCGGCGGGGAGCGCGATGGGACGCCGATCCCGTACCACCCGTCGGGGCACCGCGCCGTCGAGGGCCCGGCGGCGGTCCATCATGTAGCGCATCTCCACCGAGTCGGGAGGCGGCCGGTAGTAGGGCGGGATCCCGTCGGCGAGGTCGTCGTCGTCGATCTCGTTCTCCATGTGCAGCCGCGTCCGCAACTCCATCAGCTGCGCAGCCGTCATCTTCTTGATCTGGTGGGTGGCGTTGCGACCCTCGAATCCCTCGCCCAGGGTCCATCCCTTGATGGTCTTGGCCAAGATCACCGTGGGTTGGCCCTGGACCTCGGTGGCGGCCTTGAACGCGGCGTACACCTTCTGATAGTCGTGGCCCCCCCGCGGCAGGGTCCGCAGCGCCTCGTCGCCGAGGTGTTCGACGAGCTTGCGCAGGCGGGGGTCGGGGCCGAAGAAATGCTCCCGGATGTAGGCGCCCGGCTCCACCGCGTAGCGCTGGTACTCGCCGTCGACGGTCGTCGCCATCTTGTTGAGCAGGGCCCCGTCGGTGTCGCGCATCAGCAGCTCGTCCCATTTTGAGCCCCAGATCACCTTGATCACGTTCCAGCCCGCGCCCCGGAACACGCCCTCGAGCTCCTGGATGATCTTGCCGTTGCCCCGCACCGGGCCGTCGAGGCGCTGCAGGTTGCAGTTGACCACCCAGTTGAGGTTGTCTAGCCCGTTGCGGCCGGCGAGGGAGATGGCGCCCAGGGTCTCGGGCTCGTCGCACTCGCCGTCGCCGAGGAAGCACCACACCGTGCTGGCCGAGGTGTCGTCGATGCGGCGGTGGTGGATGTACCGGTTGAAGCGGGCGTGGTAGATGGAGTTGATCGGCCCCAGCCCCATCGACACGGTGGGGTACTCCCAGAAGTCGGGCATGAGCCGGGGGTGGGGATAGCCCGACAGACCGTTGCCGCCCACCTCCATCCGGAAGTTGTCGAGCTCGGGCTCGGTGAGGCGGCCCTCAAGGTACGCCCGGGCGTACACGCCGGGGGCGGCGTGGCCCTGGAAGTAGATGTGGTCGCCGACCAGGCCGTCGTCCTTGCCCTTGAAGAAGTGGTTGAAGCCCACTTCGTACAGCGAGGCTGATGAGGCGAACGTCGACAGGTGGCCACCGATGCCCTCGGCGGTCTTGTTCGCCCGGATCACCATGGCCGCCGCGTTCCAGCGAATGAAGCGGCGGATGCGGCGCTCGACCTGCTCGTTGCCCGGGAAGAAGGGCTGCTCGGAGGCGGGGATGGTGTTGATGTAGGGCGTGGAGGTAGTGGGCGGCACCCCCACCTGCTGCTCGTTGGAGCGTTCCAGGAGCTTGGCCACGATGTAGCGGGCCCGCTCCCGCCCGCTGGCCCCGACCACGGCGTCGAGCGAGTCGATCCACTCCTGGGTCTCGGCGGGGTCGATGTCGGGAAGCTGTCGCAGGAAGTTGTCGGCCATTGCCCCCCATGATGGCACCGTCGCGAAGCGGGGACTACATGCGCCGGGTGCTACGGCCGGAGTTCGTGCTCGAGCGGGCATGCGCGACCCGCAGTTGGGCCTACGCGAAGATCGGAGCCGTGTCAGCGGATCACACCACCGTGTACACCGACGGCGCCTGCCTGGGGAACCCCGGACCGGGCGGCTGGGCCTGGGCGGTGCCCGGCGGCGATTGGGCCTGCGGCGCCGACCCGGCCACGACCAACCAGCGCATGGAGCTGCGGGCGGTGCTGGAGGCGCTGCGGGAGCTGGACGGGCCGGTGGAAGTGGTCTCGGACTCGACCTACGTGGTCAACTGCTTCCGCGACCGGTGGTACGACGGCTGGCTGAGGCGGGGCTGGCGGAACTCGCACCGCAAGCCGGTGGCCAACCGCGACCTCTGGGAGCCGCTCATCGAGCTGTACCTGCCGTCCGGAGGCGGAGATCGCGTTCCGGTGGGTGAAGGGCCACTCCGGCGACGAGTGGAACGAGATCGCCGACCAGTTGGCGTCGGGAGCCGCGGCCGACCAGCGCTCCCGCCGCGGCCCCTAGCTCCCTGCCGCGCCGACTTCAGCCGACGAGGCGCAGAGGGTGCGAACCCTGCACCTTGCTGGCAGCGATGAGGATGTTCGGCGGCTTGGTCTGGTTGCGTGGGAGGGTGTCAGACGGCGGCTATGAGAGCGGTTCGATTCGTGGTCACATGTCGGTGAATGGGTTGATTCTATATTGACTGTCGAATAACGTGGCAGTTGCAGCCTCGGCCACTCCGGCAACGAGTGGAACGAGATCGCCGACCAGTTCGCGTCGGGAGCCGGCCGGGATGTCCCACCTCCAGCCTCCCGAATGCGTGCTGCGCAGTGACGTCAACCCGTAGCTAGCGGTCGAGCACTTCGGCGAGGCCGGTGGCGATGTCGGGGTGGGAGAATCGGAAGCCGCGGCGCAGCAGCACGGCCGGCTCCACCCGGGCGCTGCTGTAGAGCAGGGCCTCTGTCAGCTCGCGGCCCAGGCGGGCCCACAAGGCTGGCTTGGGGGTGGGCAGCAGCGTCGGCCGGCGCAGCGCCCGGCCCAACGCCGCGGTCAGCTGCCGGTTGGTGACCGGCTCGGGCGCAGTGAGGTTCACCGGTCCCTCCACATCCGCGGTCAGCAGCCACAGCAGGGCTTCCACCTCGTCGTGGAGGGTGATCCAGCTCATCCACTGGCGGCCGTTGCCGATGCGGCCCCCGAGCCCCAGCCGGAAGAAGGGCAGCATCTCGGCCAAGGCGCCCCCTGAATGGCTCAGTACCACGCCGGTGCGCGGATGGGTGACCCGGATGCCGGCGTCGCGGGCCGGGTCCGCAGCCGCCTCCCAGTCGCGGCAGACCTCCGCCAGGAAGCCGCTACCGCCGCTGGACGCTTCATCGAGGCGCTCGTCGCCCCTGTCGCCGTAGTAGCCGATGGCCGATGCGGACACCAGCACAGACGGCGGTGCGTCGAGACGGGCCAGCGCGCCGGCCAGCAACACCGTGCCGCGCACCCGGCTGTCTGCAATCCGCCCCTTCTGTTCTGCCGACCAGCGCCGCGCCGCGATGGGCTCTCCGGCCAGGTGCACAACCGCATCGAGGCCTTCCAGGGCCCCGACGTCTATCTCGCCCGCCGAGGGATCCCAGCCGATGACGTTCTCGCCGGGCGGGTTGCTGGAGCCGGTCGGCCTCACCAAACGCACTGCCTGATGTCCTTCGGCTTCCAGCCGCTTGACCACGGCGCTGCCGATAAGCCCGGTGGAGCCCGTGACCGCTACCCGCATAGTTGCATCACTGGTGCCAGAGGCCGAGCGGATAGGCGGCAATCCCCGAGGGTCTCGCGAGGCCCTCAGCGAGGCCGTGGCCCGAGCGGCCCGTGAGCGCAGCGAACAAGAGCGGGAAACGAGGTGCTCCACCGCATGGGCCTCTCATACGATCGCTCATGCTGTTGGTCTAGCATCGCCGCCGCCGAAACAGGCGCGAATGCTTGGGCGGCATCCTCGGCCGGATCCGTGCCGGACCATCAAGCGGAAGCAGCTGACGTGCAAGAAGACCTGACACCCTCAGACCCCCAGCCCGGAGGCGAGCGGGATCCGAGTCCGGCGGGCCGCAAGTGGTCGGTGAGGCCCGGGGTGGTCGTCGCCGTTCTCGTCGCGGCCGCCCTGATCGTCTTCGTCGTCCAGAACGATAATGAAGTTCCGGTCACCTGGCTGTTCGTCGAGTTGAACGGCCCGCTCTGGGCGGTGATCATCGCGGCCGCGGTAGCGGGAGCGGTTCTCAGCGAGGTTCTCGGCTGGGTCGTGCGCCGCACCCGCCGCCGTCACCGGCGCCGCTCGCCGTGAGCACTCGCAAGCTGATCCTCACCGCCTTACTGTGCGGTCTGGCCATCCTGCTGGCCTTCACCGTGCAGGTCCTGATGGGCGGGTTCTGAAGGCTATGACCCGGTAGGGTCGCGCCGTGACTCGGGGGGCTGTGTGAGCGACTCAGCACACGACGTGATCGTCATCGGAGGCGGTCCGGGCGGCTACGCCGCGGCCCTGTACGGCGCGAGCGCAGGCCTCGATGTCGGCGTCGTGGAGAAGAACAAGGTGGGAGGCACCTGCCTGCATGTGGGCTGCATCCCGGCCAAGGAGCTCCTGGAGGCGGCCTCGGTGTATCGCACGGTGGCCAGGGCCGGCGAGTTCGGAGTGGGCGCAGGCGAGCCCAGCCTCGACTGGTCCGCGGTGCTGGCCCGCAAGCAGCGGGTCATCGACCAGTTGCTCGCCGGGCTGTCCTCGCTGCTGGGACAGCGCAACGTGACCGTCCACTCCGGTGTCGGCTCGCTCGGGCCCTCCGGCTCCGTGGCAGTGGCCGCCGACGACGGTTCCATCCGGACGCTGTCAGCGCAGTCGATCATCCTGGCTTCGGGCTCGACGCCACGGACCATCGGCGGCTTCGAGGCCGACGGCGAGCTGGTGGTCACCTCCGACGAGCTGTTCTCGATCAGCGGTCTGCCCGCTTCAGCGGCCGTCATCGGGGGCGGTGCCATCGGCTGCGAGTTCGCGTCGATGATGGGCGACCTGGGCACCAGCGTCACTGTCCTGGAGGCTCTGCCCAACATCCTGGCCGGCTGCGACGCGGAGGTGGCCAAGGTCGTGCGGCGGTCGTTCCGCAAGCGGGGCATCGAGGTGCACACCGGCGTGACGGTTCACGGGCACGAGCCTCGTCCGGACCGTTCCGGCACGGTCGTCTCCTTCGGGGAGGGCAAGCAGGTCGACGTCGACCTGGTCGTGGTGGCAGTGGGGCGGCGCCCCCGCACCGAGGGCTTGGGGCTCGACGCCGCCGGCGTGGAGCTCGACGATCGCGGCTTCGTCGCGGTCGACGGCCGCTGTCGCACGACCGTCCCGGGCGTCTGGGCCGTGGGCGACGTGGTCGACAGCCCGCAGCTGGCCCACACCGCCTTCGCCGAGGGCATGCTCGTCATCGGCGACATATGCGGCGATGAGCCGGCTCCTCTCGACTACCACGGCACGCCCTGGTGCATCTACTGCCATCCCGAGGTGGCGTTCGCCGGCCACACCGAGCAGAGCGCGGTCGACGCCGGCTTCGATGTGGTGACCTCCACGCACCGTTACATGGGCAACGGGCGGGCGCAGATTCTCGGCGAGACCGAGGGCCTGGTGAAGGTCGTCGCAGAGAAGCAGTCCGACGGCACCGGCGGCCGCATCCTCGGCGTTCACATGGCCGGACCATGGGTCACCGAGCAACTGGGACAGGCCTACCTGGCGGTGAACTGGGAAGCGACCGTGGACGATGTGGCCGGGCTGATACAACCCCATCCGACCATGAGCGAGCTGTTCGGCGAGGTGGCGCTGTCGCTCACGGGCCGCTCGCTGCACGGCTGATCTCAGGAGGGGAGGACTGCTGATGGCCGACGTCACGATGCCCCAACTCGGAGAGACGGTCACCGAGGGCACCATCACCCGATGGTTCAAGCAAGTAGGCGACGAGGTCGCCCTCGACGAGGTGCTCTTCGAGATCTCCACCGACAAGGTTGACACCGAGGTGCCGTCCCCGGTGGCGGGAGTGCTGTCGGAGATCCTTGCCAACGAGGGCGACCTCGTGGAGGTCGGACAGGTGCTGGCCCGAGTGGGCGATGCTGCGGAGCCGCCGGTAGTGGAGCCGCCGCCAGCCGAGCGGGCGCAAGACGTCGCGGAGCCGGCAGCTGCGCCCGAGCCACCGCCCCAGGAGCCCGAGCCGTCCCCTGACGCAGTTGAGCCGACCCCTCAGCCTGAGGAGCCGCAAGCCGCCGCGGCGCCGTCGGTTGAGGGGATAGTGCTCTCTCCCGTCGTGCGCCGGCTGATCAGCGAGAACACCATCGATCCGTCCACTCTGACCGGCACTGGCCTGGGCGGCCGTATCACCCGCGCCGACGTCGAGCAGGCGATACGGGCCCGGGCTGCATCCGAGGGCGACGACACGCCCTCCGCCGAGGCCGCGCCCCCGCCGCCTGCGTCGCGACCCGCACCCTCGATCCGGCCGTCGTCGGTGCCCGCGGTGGTGGTCCGCAGCGGCGACAGCGTGGTGCCCCTCAACAACATCCGCCGGCGCACCGCCGAGCACATGGTGATGTCCAAGCAGACGTCGCCCCACGTCCTCACAGCCATAGAGGTCGACTACGAGGGCGTGGAGATGGTCCGTCGAGCGGCGAAGCAGGCGTGGAAGGCGGAGGAGGGCTTCAGCCTCACGTACCTGCCGTTCATCGCCCGGGCTGTGATCGACGCATTGCGCGACCATCCGCACCTCAACGCCAGCTTCGGCGGAGACGAGCTCGTGGTTCACTCCGGAGTGAACCTCGCCATCGCGGTGGACATCGACTTCCAGGGACTGCTGGCGCCGGTGATCCACGGCGCCGAGGGTAAGCGCCTCCGCCAGATCGCCCGCGACATCGTGGATCTGGCCAACCGGGCCCGGAGCCGCAAACTCGGGCCCGACGACTTGGCCGGGGGGACGTTCACCCTCACCAACGCCGGACAGTACGGGACGATGATGCAGTTTCCGATCATCAACCAGCCCCAGGTCGCCATCTTGAGCACCGACGGTGTCTCCCGCAAGCCGGTGGTGGTGACCGACTCCTACGGCAACGAGTCCATCGCCATCCACTCCATCGGGGTGCTGGCCATGGCTTGGGATCACCGCGCTTTCGACGGCGCCTACGCGGCCGCGTTCTTGCATCGGGTCAAGGAACTCATCGAGACCCGTGACTGGGAGGCTGAGATCCGCTGAGAGCATCGGCGGAGGCTCCTGATCGGCCCGTGCTGCGGATCCGCTGGCTCGGCCGTGTGGCCTACGACGATGCCCTGGCGCTGCAGCGCCGGCTCCACACGCACTCCGCTGGCGACCATCTGCTGCTGCTCGAGCACCCCCACGTGGTGACGCTGGGCCGCCGGGGCCGGCGCGAGCATCTGCTGGTCGACGTCGAAGCGCTGGGCGGCTCGGTGGTGGAGACTGACCGCGGCGGCGAGGTCACCTACCACGGGCCCGGACAGCTGGTGGGCTATCCCATCCTTACGGTGCCCGGCCGGCGCGGCGGCGGGATGGCCGACACGGCCGCCTATGTGGGGGGTGTGGAGCAGCTGCTGATCGACGTGCTGGCCGATCTGGGGCTCGTCGCCGGGCGTCTCGACCGTCACACCGGGGTGTGGGTCGAGCCCGAGGGGGCGCGGCCCCGCAAGATCGCGGCCATCGGGGTGAGGTTGTCGCGGGCCCGCTCGATGCACGGTTTCGCGCTCAATATCGATCCCGATCTTGGCTGGTTCGACCGGATCGTGCCCTGCGGCATCACCGGCTTGGGCGTCACGTCGCTGGCGGCCGAGGGCGTGGGCGCGTCGATGCGCGAAGTCGTGGACCTCGTGGCCCGGCGTGCCGCTGAGGCATGGGGCTCGGATGGGCGCGTAGACCGGGCCGATGTGGCTCACCGCGTGGCCGCGACGGACATGGCCCAATTCACCCGGGACGCGGCCAATGGAGCGACGGATGCCGAGTCGATGTCGGATGCCGAGGCGATGCCGGATGCCGAGTCGATGTCGGATGGCGAGTCGATGCCGGATGCCGAGTCGATGTCGGATGCCGAGTCGACCCGGAGCGGCACTCCGGACGGCGCCGCAGCTGAGGGCGTGTCACCCCGCCTGCTGGGCCGGCTGTCGGCGGCCCGCCTCGACGGCGGCGACCGCAGCGAGCCGGTTCCCTACCGGTCGCGCAAACCGGAATGGATGCGAGTCCCGCTCAGCACCGGTCCGGTGTTCCGCCAGATCCGCTCGACCCTGCGGGATCTCGACCTGGTGACCGTCTGCGAGGAGGCCGGCTGCCCCAACATCTCGGAGTGCTGGAACGACGGCACGGCCACGTTCATGATCCTGGGCGACCGCTGCACCCGGGCGTGCGGATTCTGTCTGGTGGACACCCGCCGGCCGGGGCTTGTGGACCGCGAGGAACCCGACCGGGTGGCCGAGGCCGCGGTCCGCATGGGCCTGCAGCACGTGGTAGTGACGATGGTGGCCCGGGACGACCTGGACGATGGTGGCGCGGCCGCGGTGGCCGAGACCGTCGCGGCAGTCCGGAGCCGCCTGCCCGACGCCCGCGTCGAGACGCTGATCAGCGATCTGGGCGGCGATCCCGACGCCCTGCGGACGGTGTTCGACGCCCGCCCCGACGTGCTGAACCACAACATCGAGACCGTGGCCCGCCTGCAGCGGGCCGTGCGTCCCTCCGCGGGATACGCCCGGAGCCTGTCGGTGCTGGCCCGGGCCGCCGACGCCGGACTGACCACCAAGTCGTCGATCATCGCGGGTATGGGCGAGACCCACGACGAAATGGTGCAGACCCTGGCCGATCTGCACGCCGCGGGCACCGACATCGTGACCATCGGCCAGTATCTGCGCCCCACCGCCCGGCACCTGCCCGTGGCCCGCTGGTGGCCGCCGGATGCTTTCGGCCGATGGAAGGAGATAGGAGAGTCGATGGGGATCGGCCACGTGGAGGCCTCGCCTCTGACCCGATCCAGCTACCACGCCCGCGAGGCCGCCGACGCGGCCGCCGGCACCGTTCACTCGGCCTCTTAGCCTGGATCCACCGAAGCGGTGAGCGCACAGGGGTTGGCGCGTCCACCAGAAAGGCCTCCCGACGTAGGAGTATGTCGATGATCTGGTCTGACATGTTCGCCACGCGGGGAGGCACTTCCTGTGAGCAGCACACCAGGTGGGATCGACGGGCTGGAAGCGGTGCTCGATCGCGGTTCGCCACGAACATCAAGCAGTTAACCACCCCACATGTGGCAAACCGATTGAAGTTCGTTCTGTCGGTGGTGGCGTCGATGCTGGCGAACCATCCCCACCGGCCCGTCCATCGGTGGATCCAGGCTTAGGCTGGCGCCCGTGTTCGCCGACCGGCTGGACCGGGCCCGGGCCTTGATGGCCGAGCGGGGCGTGGACGTGCTGATGCTGTCGGTCGGGGCCGACCTGCCGTACTTCTGCGGGTACGAGGCCATGCCGCTGGAGCGGCTCACCATGCTGGTCGTGCCCCGCGATGCCGCGGCCACTCTGGTCGTGCCCCGCCTGGAGGCTCCCCGGGTGGTCGAGCGGCCCGACGTGTTCGGCATACGGCCCTGGGACGAGACCGAGGATCCGGTGGCCATCGTGGCCGAGCTGGCCGCAGCCGCGGGAACGGCCGCGGTGGGCGACCAGATGTGGTCCCGGTTCCTGGTCGAGCTGATGGAAGCCGTGCCATCGGTGTCCTGGCGGCGAGCTTCGGAGGTGACTGCACCGATCCGCTCGGTGAAGGACACCGGCGAGATCGAGAGACTGCGGGCCGCGGGCGCGGCGGTGGACCGGATCGCAACGAGGCTGCAGCAGGGCGAGATCGAGCTGGTGGGACGGACCGAGGCGGAGGTGTCGGCCGAACTTGGCCGGCAGATTCTCGCCGAGGGGCACGACCGGGTGAACTTCGCCATCGTGGCGGCAGGGCCCAACGCGGCGAGCCCCCACCACGAGCCCGGCGGCCGCCTGCTCGGCGCCGGCGAGGTGGTGCTGTGCGACTTCGGGGGCACGATGATCGGCGACGACGGCGTGGGGTACTGCTCGGACATAACCCGCTGCGCGTACACCGGCGAGCCGCCCGCCGAGTTCAGCGAGCTCTACGGCGTGCTGTTCGAGGCCCAGGCCGCGGCGGTGTCGGTGGCTGCGGTGGGCACGGCGGCCCAGGACGTGGACCGGGCTGCCCGGTCGATCATCGCCGCGGCCGGCTACGGGGAGTTCTTCGTGCACCGCACCGGCCACGGGATCGGCACCGAGGCCCATGAGGATCCCTACATCGTGGAGGGCAATCGCGAGCCGCTGGCCGCGGGCAACGCCTTCTCGGTGGAGCCCGGCATATACGTGCCCGGTCGATGGGGGGCTCGCCTGGAGGACATCGTGGCGGCGTCGCCGGCTGGGCCCGACCCCCTCAACCGCGCCGACCACCGCCTGGCCGTCGTCGCCTGACTTGCGGGGCCGAGCAGAGTGGTCGAGGTCGATGTCGCAACGGCCGAGACCGTCGCCGCCTGAGCGGCCCGACCCATCGCCATGATCGAGCTCCATGCCGCCACCCTGCTGGTGGGCTGGGCCGCAGGCGGGTGGTTTTTCCTGTGGGTGACCACCCGCCGGCGCGAAGTGGGACTCGGCTACGGCTGGCTGATGAGGGGCGTCTTCCTCGCGCTGGCGGCCGGCTCGGTGGCGGTCGGCGCTATCGGCGCGTCGAGCTGGTCCGACGACTGGGCGGCAATGGCCCGCAACGTGATGGCGATGGTCCTTGTGGGCGCGGGCGCCGCAACGTTGATCCAGTCGGTGCGTCTCAGGTCAGCGGGAGTGGCGGGCCGGCGAGCGGAGGTCCAGCGCCGGTCGGCCCGGGTAGCGGCGATGACCGGGATCGACAGGACCGAGACCCGTTTCGATCCCGACGCCCCCGAGTTCCCGCCTGTGCTCGACCTTCTTGTGGCCGCAGTGGGTCTCATCGCCACTCTGTTCGGAGCGTTGGCGGCCGACGGGCCGACGGGGCTGGCTATGGCCAGGACCCTGGTGGGGGCGCTGTTCGTCGGTGCTGTGCTGAGCGCCATGCTGCTGGGCCACTGGTACCTGGTGCAGCCCGGGCTGGCCCGCGGCCCGCTGCTTCAGATGGTGCGGGCCGCGGCCCTGCTGTGGCTGCCCGAGACGGTGGTGATGCTGTGGCCCACGGGCATGGTCTCGGTGCTGAACGGCACCATCGACGACGGCTACAACGGGCTCCTCGGCTGGTTCTGGGTCGCCAGCACGGCCATGACCATCCTGCTCGTGTTGGTGGCCCGGGCCGCGCTGCGCGAGCGCCAGTACTCCGCGGTGATGGCCGCGACGGGCCTGGTGTATCTAGCCATAGTCACCGCCTTCGGCCAAGACCTGGTGGCCCGCATCCTGCTCATCCCGTAGGTCGCAGTGAGCAGTTGGAGCGACTCGCGACTTCACAGGACCGCGATCATACGTGCCCCGGAAGCGCGACTGGAATGAAGAGTCGTCTGGATCCTGCTCGCACCGTGGCCCAACGGCTCATCGTCACCATTCTCAGCAAGAGCAGCTCCTGCAACCGGTCTCGCTGTGTTGATCTACGCCCAGCAGACTCGCTGACCGGTCAGCGGTGCAGCCTCGCCGCCGTTGAGGCGCCTCAGCCTGGCGGCATCGACTCCGCCGAGCATCTGTGCGGCCGAGGACCATGACGACCCCCTAGGCGGCTCGACGCATTCCACGAGGTCCACGGCACGCTCGGCGGGCAGGCCGGCGGCGAGTGCTGAATTGATGTGGCGCGCGATCTTCTCGACGAGCGAGATTCCCGAGGTCTCGTCGGGGTTGTTGTCCGTCATCACTGTCATGGCGTACGCGCCGCCGTCGGGGTCGCTCACCGCTCCGGTGGTGCCCAGCCTCCAGCCGGCGCCGGACGTCGGGTAGAAGCCGTTCTTGAGGGCGGTTTCGTATCCGGGCGGGAGGCCCGCGGTCACTCCCCAGCTCTGTGCCGCGCTCACGCCCGACATCCACTCCCACGCCGTCTGCACCGATGCCTCAACGAGGGGTCCACCGCCGATGAGGAGCTGCTCGACGAGCCGCGTCCGGTCCTTGGCGGTGGTCAGCGTCGCGCCGTACGACGCGGTGTGGCTCGTGCCGGCGATCCCGAAACGCTCGTCCAGTTCCTCCATGCCCCGAGCGCCGCCGACCTGCAGGTACAGCCTTGAGGTGGGCGGCCGGTTGTGGCTGTAGTGCATCATCAGCTCGACATCGGCGGCCTCGGACGGGCTGAGCTGACGGCCCGCGTCCTGGGCTGCGAGCAGGATCCCGGCCAGGACTTGGGCCTTGATGACGCTCGCGGCGGTGATCTCCAGGCCGGTGTTCAGGTGGTACTCGCAGCCCGTGCGGTGGTCATTGACCGCTGCGGTGAACCGGGTGCCGGGGTGGGCGGACGCGATCCCGTCGACGAACGTAGCGTCGAACAGCTGGCGGCAACCACCGGCTGAGGCGTCGCCAGGAGGCGGGGCATCCTCGGGGCTCGACGGGGCGGACTGGTCGCTGGGTTCTAGGGCTCGACTGAGGAATGCGGCCATGTGGGCGCGGGTGACAGGTCGTGTGCCGCAGTACCGCGGCAGATCGGTCCTGCAGCCGACTGTGATGCTTGCGGTTTTGATGGCCTCGATGGCCTGGTAGGCGTAGTGGTCGGCGTCAACGTCTTCGAAGGTTGGTTCTTCGACGTAGGCCGGGGGCAGTTGGAACGCTTGAGCGAGGAACAGCGCCATCTGGGATCTGGTGACGGGGTTCCGGGGGCAGTAGTTGGTGCCGCTCGGGTTGCATCCGATGGTGATGCGCAATTCGGCGATGAGTTCGACGTGGGGCGCGTACCAGGCGTTCGGCGGGACGTCGGTGAAGCGTCCGGCGGGGTTCTCGACCGGCTCGAGGTTGAGAGCTCTGACCAAGAAAACGGCCATCTGGGCTCTGGTGACGGGCTGGGTGGGCCGGTAGGTGCCGTCGGGGTAGCCGGTAGTGATTCCGAGTCTGGCGATGTGGGTGATGTAGGGCGCATACCAAGCGTCCTCGGTGATGTCGCTGAAGGAGACCTCGTCTGTTTCGGGCTGTGCGGCGCCGGGTCCGGCGCGCACGCCGGAAGAGCCGGTGATGCCCACCTCGGTTGATGGCCGCGAAGGCTGGGAGGCGCCGCTGGCGTTGTGGGCGGCAACTGTGCAAGCAGCGACTGCCGCCAGCGCGGCTGCGAGGATGAGCACGATGGCGCGTCGGGCAGGTGAGGTCGTCATGGGGGCGTCCTTTGCGGCCTACAGCCCTATCCGCTGCGGCGGGCGACTTTCCCGACACTGGTGATGTCGTATCCACTGGTCCTGGAGGGGGCCTCGATGGCTTCTGATGTTATGACAGTCCGGCTTCACCTGCCGCAGATCCGCGTGCTGGGGGTGCGCGAGGACAGGAGGTACGACGCCTCGTTCTTGGCCTCATGACTGCCGGCTTCACAGCCCGCAGGCGTAATACACGCCAGGCCCCCGCCCGCCTGCGGTGACGGTTCTGCTCCCGCCGGGTCGGCGATATACGATGAATTTCATTGTGTATAAAGTTGCATCATGTGCTATAGCTGCCTAGCGTCGAGCCGTGGAGGCGGTCACGTTGTCCGATCTGGCCCCGATCATCGCTGCGGTGCTGGGGCCGATGCTGGTGTTCGTGGTTGCGTCGATGAGGTACCAGCATCTCGACAGCACCAAGACTCGTGACCTGACTCGCGACCTGATCGAGGCGTCCAGCAAGGAGAACCGCGAGCTGATCGAGGCGTCCAGCAAGGAGAACCGCGACCTGATCGAGGCGTCCAGCAGGGAGAATCGCGAGCTGATCAGAGAGAACCGCCGCCTGATCGAGAAGAACCGCGACCTGATCGAGCAGTCCAACAAGGAGACTCGCGACCTGCTCAGGGCGAGCCACGCGGAGCTCAGCGGCAGCCTCGCGGACGCACGTGAGCGGCTGGCTCGGATAGAGGGCCACTTGAGGATCTCACCGCCGCCCCGGCAGGGAGCATCAGACGGCGACGGCGACGCCAGAGCAGCCTGAGCCGGCGACCGAACGCGACTCGAGGTGATCATCCTCGGTGGCGCCGCGGCTCGACGGGAAGAACGCCCCCCGCTGGGTAGACTCGCCTAGGCGGTGCGGAGGCCTGCGTGCCGAGTCCTGGCTGTGCCGGGCTCGTGCCGGAGCGAGGAGGCCAGTGGTGCCGAGAGTGATCTGGAAGGGATCGGTCAGCTTCGGACTGGTGACGATCCCCGTGCAGCTCTTCAGCGCGGTGAGCCGCAAGAACGTGCGCTTCAACCAGCTCGACGCCGAGACCGGGGCCCGGGTGCGCCACAAGAGGGTGTCGTCGGCCGACGGCTCGGAGCTGCCGCCCGAGCGGATCGTGAAGGGCTATGAGCTTCCGTCGGGCGACTATGTCACCGTTACTGACCGCGAGCTGGAGGAGCTGGCTCCGGCCGCGGTGCGCACCATCGACATCGACGCTTTCGTGGACCTCGCCGACATCGATCCGGTGTTCTACGACAGCGCCTACCACCTGGTGCCCGACGAGGCCACGGCCAAGCCCTACAAGCTGCTGGCCGCGGCCATGCAGGAGGCTGACAAGGTGGCGATCTGCCATTTCGTCATGCGCTCCAAGCAGCACTTGGCCGCGATCCGCCCGGTTGACGGGCGGCTGATGCTGTCGACCATGGTGTACGCCGACGAGCTGGTGGTGCGCGACGAGCTCGACGGCTTCGACCGGCTCGACGACATCGCGGTGGACGAGCGTGAGACGGCCATGGCCCGACATCTCATAGCGGCCCTCGAGGCCGACTTCGAGCCGGACCGCTACACGGACTCCTACCGCGAGGCGGTGCTCGAGCTGATCGAGCGCAAGGCCTCGGGCGGCACCACCGCCACCGTGGCCTCCCCGGCGCCGGCATCGGACACGGTGGTGGACCTGATGGCCGCATTGGAGGCTTCGGTGGCCGCGGCCAAGGAGGCCCGCAAGCGCCATCCGGCCACAGCAGGCAAGGCCGCCGCGGATGCAGCCGATCCCGCTGTCGAAACCGACGCGGACCAGGAGGAGCCGGCGGGAGAGATCCGCAAGTCGGCGTGAGCGGACCCGAGCGTGTGCCCGTGACCGTCGATGGCCGCCGGCTGTCGGTCAGCAACCTCGACAAGGTCATGTACCCGCTGACCGGCTTCACCAAGGCCCAGGTGATCGACTACTACGTGCGGGTCGCGCCGGTGATGCTGCCCCATGTCGGCGACCGGGGCGTGACCCTGCGGCGCTGGCCCGACGGCGTGACCGCAGAGTCGTTCTTCGAGAAGCGCTGCCCCAAGCACCGTCCCGACTGGGTTCCGGTCTGCCGGGGTCCCGGCGACAGGGGAGGACCGATCGAGTACTGCCGCCTCGACTCGGTGGCGGCGTTGGCATGGGCAGCCAATCTGGCCGCGCTGGAGATCCACGCTCCGATGGCGCGCTGTGGCGACATCGACTCTCCCGCCATGGTGGTGTTCGACCTCGATCCGGGCTCGCCGGCCACGATCATCGAGTGCTGCCAGGTGGCCCTGCAGATCCGCGACGTTCTCGACTCGGTGGACCTGGTCGCCTGGGCCAAGACATCGGGCAGCAAGGGTCTGCAGCTCTACGTGCCCCTCAACCGGCCCCACTCCCACGAGCACGCCGCGGGGTTCGCGCTAGCCGTGGCCCAGCTGCTCGAGAAGCGCCTGCCCGCCTCGGTGGTGTCGATGATGAAGCGCAGCCTCCGGCCGGGGAAGGTGTTCATCGACTGGGGCCAGAACGCCCGATTCAAGACCACCATCGCCCCCTACTCGCTACGGGGCCGGGACCGCCCCACCGTGTCGACGCCAATCAGCTGGGACGAGGTATCCGGCGGCGCCGACGGCGAGCCGCTCGCCTTCACCGCTCCCGACGTAGTCGACCGGATCGAAGATCTCGGCGATCTCTTCGCCCCCACGCTCACGGTCGGACAGGAGCTGCCCGCCCCAGCGTCCGGCTAGAGGCCGAGCGGATAGGCCGCAGTTCGCTTCGGGCCCTAGCAACCGGCCCGTTAGTCTGGCCGGATGCCAATCACAGTCCATGCAGTTCGCTCGGTGCCCAAGGCGGCCACCACGAGTGTCGCCTTCGTCACTTCCGAGGATGTTGAAGCCGGCCTCAGTGGCTTCGACGCCGGGGTATTGGACACGTCCGGCTTTGAGGGCAAGGCGGATCAGGTGCATCTGGAGCCCGCCGATGGCGGCTTCGCCGGGCTGGTCGGCCTCGGCCCGGCGGCGAAGGTAACCGCGGCCACGATCCGGCGAGCTGGCGCGGTGCTGGCCCGCTCGTGCTCCCGTCACGCGCGGGTGGCGGTCCGCCTGGCCGACGGCACCGATGTGGCCCCCGGCCCGGCCCGCCAGGCGCTGGCCGAGGGCGTGATACTCGGCAACTACCGCTACACCACCTTCAAGTCGGCCGCGGGCGACAGCGACGGTGACCGCGGCCAGCCCAAGCTGGCGAGGGTCGACGTGGTGGGCAGCACCTCGGCTGCGGCCAAGGACGGGCTACAGCGCGCCGCCGCCATCGCCGCCGGGGTGTGTGTGGCACGCGACCTGGAGAACGAGCCCGGCGGTTCGCTCACGGCGCCGGCCTTCGCCCGCAAGACCGTTGCCATCGCCCGCAAGGCGGGGCTGAAGTCGAAGGTCTGGACCGAGGCGGAGATCAAGAAGCAGCGACTCGGAGGGCTGCTCGGCGTCAACCGGGGCAGCACCCATCCCCCACGTTACGTGGAGCTGACCTACGAGCCCGAAGGAGCCCCCGCCGCGACGCTGGCCTACGTGGGCAAGGGAATCACCTTCGACGCCGGGGGCCTGTCCATCAAGACCGCGCAGGGAATGATGGCCATGAAGATGGACATGAGCGGGGCCGCCGCGGTCATCGGGGCCATGTCGGTGCTGCCCGCCGTGGCCGCTCCGACCAGGGTCAAGGCATACCTGCCCATGACCGACAACATGCTCGGCGGCGACGCCACCCGGCCCGGCGACGTGCTCACCATCCGCAACGGCAAGACCATCGAAGTGCTCAACACCGACGCCGAGGGCCGCCTGATCCTGGCCGACGCCCTGTCGCTGGCGTCGGAGGACAAGCCCGATGCCATCGTCGACCTGGCCACCCTGACCGGTGCCTGCATGGTTGCGCTCGGGCCGTCCATCGCCGGGCTGATGGGCAACGACGAGTCGCTCATCGACCAGGTGCGCGCCGCCGCGGACCGCAGCGGGGAGCGGGTCTGGCCGCTGCCGCTGCCCGCCGACTACACCAAGCAGTTCGACTCCAATGTGGCCGACATGAAGAACATCGGCGGCAACCACGGGGGCGCGCTAACCGCGGGGCTGATCCTGCAGCAGTTCGTGGCCGACGACATCCCCTGGGCCCACCTCGACATCGCCGGGCCCGCCCGGGCCGATTCCGACGACGGCGAGATCTCCAAGGGCGGCACCGGTTTCGGCGTGCGCACCCTGGTCGAGTTGGCCTCCTCCTACGCCTCGACCGACTGAGCAGCCGGACGCCGATCGGGCCGCTCAGAGGCCGAGCGGATAGGCGGAGACTCGAGTGGGCTGTCGTTGGTGTGGAGCGGGAGACAGTGCCCGAGCGGCCCGTGAGCGCAGCGAACAAGAGCGGGAGATGCAACGCCTCACAGCGACACGCTCACGACCTGCCAGCGCTGATCGCTAGAGCAGGTCGGGCAGGCTCAGCTCGTCGGCGGCCCGCTCGAAGCGCTCGAAGGTGGCCGCCAGCAACCCCCGCTGGCGCTCGTCGGAGAGATCCATCCCCGCGCCCGCGATCATCGGGTAGCACACGCAGAACAGCACCGCGTTGCGATAGCGGTCCCACAGTCCGGCGGTCTCCGACTCGGGCACGCCCTCCGACGCCAGAGCGCCCAGCCAGCGCTCGTACAGGGCCTGCTCGATCTCCGATGCGGTGGAGGGGGAGAGGCTCCCGGTGACGAAGTAGGCCAGATCGCCCGCGGGCGTGGACTCGCCGATGACCTGGAAGTCGAACAGCACCACTTTGCCGTCGTCGTCGAAGAACATGTTGTCGGCCCGGTAGTCGCCGTGGGCCAGGGTGTTCGGTGGCGTGGCCATCGACTGCAGCAGGCGGGGGAGAGCCTCGACCCAGCCGTCGGCCACCATCTCGACCGACCGGGGGACGCTCATCGCGCTGCGGACCTTTGCCCAGCCGTCGGAGAACACCGGGGGAAGCAGCATCGGGTAGATGGGATCGCCGATGGTCACCGCGATTCCCCGCTCCACGATCGGGCCGGCCGCGCCCCACCAGTGGGCGTGCCACAGGGCGAGCTCATCAACGGCCTGCCCGGCGTCGGCCGGGCCCATGCCCTCGATCTGGTCCACAGCCCGGCACGAGCCCACGTCCTCGAGCACCAGCACGAACTGGTGGGTCTCCGCGTCGACGGCCCCGAAATGGCAGGCTGGCACACGGATGGGGCTCTCGGCGGCCAACTCGCGGTAGAAGCCGACCTCGCGGATGTTGAGGCGCAGGATCTGTGCAGTGAAGCGGGCCGTCTCGTCGAGACCGGGGAGCTTGATGACCACGCTGCCGGGACCGTCGCCCTCCAGCGTGGCCCGGTACAGCGCGCCGATCATCCCGACCCCGGTGCCGATGTCGTCGATGCTGATAGCTCGCACGGGGGCGCCCATGGCCTGCGACAGCCAGTCGTCGCCTATGTCGTCGATGCCGTTTGGTATCGCAGGCTCCATGTGCACCCCCCGGCCGGGGCCCCGACGCTACATCACCTTGATCCTGAGGTAGTAGCGCGGAGCCGTCCCGGCCACTGGGCAGGGCGAGCAGAGATGCGCGTCAGGCAGCCTCTGGAGACGTCCGGCTGTGATGTTGGCTCCAGGCCCAGTGGACAGCCTCGGAGGCGATGCCTGGATTGAATCTCAATCGGGCCAGCTGCGACTCCGTCTCGTTGAAGTTGTCGCCGTACTCGATCAGGATCATGGACAGCTGCCGGGCCTGCTGCCGCTGACGGTCGGCAGCGTCGGGGTCCATGTTGACCACGGTGAACTCCTCATGGCGCTGCTGCTGGAACGCGGGCAGTCGTTGCAGCTGGCGGTGACTGAGTTGTGGCAGCCGGAGACGAACGGCCAGGGTGGACGATCCGACAGGACGCGCCGCCCTGAAGCGGCAGGCTCGAGCGACCGTCTTGACCATAGCGCTGCGAACACCGCCCGCATGGCCGATTCCGAGGGCGCTGGCGGTTCCCCGCAGATTGATGGCCGTGCTGTCGGTGTCGTCGAGCAGGGTGGCGCAATGGCGCAGGAACCAGGTGGTGGAAGGCCCCAGCGTCCCCAGCCAGAACTGTTCGACGTAGACCGATCTCGGATCGTGGCCGAAAGCGTCGGTGCGGTGGTCGATCCACGGGATGAGCATGAGCACATCAGCGTGGATGAATGTGGGCGGCAGGTTGATGGACGAAGTCATGGTGTTTCTCCAAGAGGTGAGCGTTCGTGAACGCCTAAATTGCAAATTGCTGGGGGGGAAGGATCGCTGTTTCAAGATATTCATGGTTATTGAGTTTGTCAAACAAAAAGATTCTGTGGTAACGCTTCCGATTGCAGCAAGATCAGGCAGGATTGCGCCCGGCTGTTGCGTCCGATGGTTCTCTGCGACCGGTACACGGCCGGATGAGCCACGGCTGGGTCGCTACGCTGGCAGGATGCTCGCGGATGCCGCGGCCGCGGCCCGCCGGATGGTCGACGCCGCCGAGCGCGTGACGGTGCTCACCGGTGCTGGGATCTCCACCGACAGCGGCCTGCCCGACTTCCGGGGGCCGAAGGGCCTGTGGACCCGCGATCCCGCGGCGGAGCGAGCCTCGAACATCAACGTGTACGTCTCGGATCCCGAGGTCCGCCAGCGCAACTGGGCGCTTCGAGCTGAGGGCGCCCTGTGGTCCGAAGTCGAGCCCAACCGCGGCCATGAGGCCCTGGTCCACTTGGAGCGGCGGGGCAAGCTCCACCTGCTCATCACTCAGAACGTGGACGAGCTCCACCAGCGGGCCGGCAGCACCCCGGAGTTCGTGGTGGAGATACATGGCACCACCCGCAAGGTGCAGTGCCTGTCGTGCGACTACCGCGATGACATCGAGGCGGCGCTCGAGCGGGTGAGGGCCGGAGAGGCCGATCCTGAGTGTCCTCGCTGCGGGTGGCTCCTCAAGGCGGCCACCGTGTCGTTCGGCCAGAGCCTCGACTCGACTGACCTGGCCCGGGCCGAGCGGGCCGCCCTGGAATGCGACCTGTTCCTCGCGGTGGGAACCACCCTGGCCGTCTCGCCCATCAACATGACCGCCCCTCTGGCGGTGCAGTCCGGAGCTCGCCTGGTGATCGTCAACGGCGAGCCGACCGAGTTCGACGCGCTGTCCGACGTGCTGGTGGACGGGTCGATCAGCGAGGTGCTGCCCGTCATCTGCGGGATGGAAGAGATCTGACACCGTCTCCGGTTTTCCGCTCACCCTCGCTGCGCTCGCGGGCCGCTCGGGCCTGCTTTCCGCTCACCCTCGCTGCGCTCGCGGGCCGCTCGGGCCTGCTTTCCGCTCACCCTCGCTGCGCTCGCGGGCCGCTCGGGCCTGCTTTCCGCTCACCCTCGCTGCGCTCGCGGGCCGCTCGGGCCTGCTTTCCGCTCACCCTCGCTGCGCTCGCGGGCCGCTCGGGCCTGCTTTCCGCTCACCCTCGCTGCGCTCGCGGGCCGCTCGGGCCCGGGGGCCTCGCAAGCTCGGCCTCTGGGTGGCGAAATCCTGACAAGACAGGTAGGATTTCGCCATGGCGAGTTTCCGAGAACTACTGCAGCAGGCCAAGTCCCACATCCGCGAGGTGGACACCGCCGCCGGAGAGCGATTGCTGGCCGATGGCTGGACCCTGCTCGACGTGCGCGAGCCCGACGAGTACGAGCAGGGCGCCATCACCGGCTCTGTGCACATCCCCCGGGGCCAGCTCGAGTCGAGCATCGAGAACCGGGTCTCCGACCGGTCCACACCGCTGGTGGCCATGTGCGCGGGCGGAGTGCGCTCGGCATTCGCGGCCGTCACCCTCGAGCAGATGGGCTACACCGACGTGGTGTCCATGGACGGGGGCTTCAACAAGTGGAAGGACGAGGGACGCGACTGGCAGCGGCCCCGCACCCTGTCACCGGACCAGCGCAACCGCTACCAGCGCCACCTGCTGGTGCCCGAGGTGGGCGAGGAGGGGCAGATCAAGCTGCTCGACGCCAAGGTCCTCCTGCTCGGCGCGGGCGGGCTCGGCTCACCCGCGGCCCTCTACCTCGCCGCCGCGGGGGTGGGCACCATCGGCATCATCGACATGGACGTCGTGGACGAGTCCAACCTCCAGCGACAGATACTCCACAACGTCGACCGGGTCGGCGACCGCAAGGTGGACTCGGCCAAGAAGACCCTGACCGCGCTGAACCCCGACGTGAACGTGGTCACCTACGACACCCGGCTCGGTGCCGACAACATCATGGAGATCCTCGACGGCTACGACGTGGTCGTGGACGGCGCCGACAACTTTCCCAGCCGCTACCTGCTCAACGACGCTTCCGTGAAGCTCGGCATACCGGTGGTGCACGGGTCGATCTTCCGCTTCGAGGGCCAAGTCACGGTGTTCGACCCCCGCAACGGGCCCACCTACCGCGACATGCTGCCCGAGCCCCCGCCGCCCGAGATGGCGCCGAGCTGCGCGGAGGCCGGGGTGCTGGGCGTGCTGCCGGGCATCGTGGGCAGCGTCCAGGCTCTGGAGGCGATCAAGCTGATCCTGGGAGTCGGAGACTCGCTGCGGGGCCGCCTCGTGGCCTTCGACGCGCTGGAGATGAGCTTCCGCGAGTTCAGACTGCGCCCCGATCCCTCCAACGAGGTCACCTACGACAACCGGGACCGCATCGAGATCGGCGAGCTCGAAGGCCTGTGCATGCCGACCCTCTCGTAGACGTCGGCGCGCTCTCCTAGACTCCGGGCGCCCCGTTGCCTGGGAGGACAGCGCCATCGGACACTTGTTGACGGACCTCCGAGGGCGCCTCCGCGCCCTGCTGCCCTTCGGCACCTCCTGGATGTTCTGGGGGCTGGTGGTCAACGGCCTCACCACCTACGGATACCTGGTCGTGGCCCGGCGCGCCCTCGGCGACGACGGGTACGGGGGCTTGGCCGTGCTGTGGGCCCTCGTCAACATCGGCGGCTACGGTTTGTTCCAGCCCCTTGAGCAGGAAGTGGCCCGGGCCACCGCTGATCGGGCCAGCAGGGGAGTGGGCAGCGCCCCGGTCCTGCGCCGGGCCGGAGTGCTCGGCGCCGTGCTGTTCGTGCTGGTGACCGCGGGCGTACTCGCGGCCTGGCCGCTGGGGCTTGACAGCCTGCTCGACCGCCGACCTGAGTTGCTGGCGGCCCTCGTGCTGGCTCTGGCTGCCTTCGCCGTGACCCAGCTCGTGCGGGGCATCCTGGGCGGGCGTCACCTCTTCGACCGCTACGCCTGGTACTTCGTGGTGGAGGGCGGCGCCCGCATGGCGCTGGCCGTGGTTCTGGCCGTGGCAGGAGTGGCCGCGGTGGGCGCCTACGGCTTGGCCATCGCCTTCGGCCTCGTGGCCGCCGCGGTCGCCGCGGCCGGTTTGCACCGGCCCTTCGTGCATCCGGGACCGCCAGCCCCGTACCGGGAGCTCACCCCCGCCTTGGGCTTCCTGCTCATCGCCAGCATCGGCGAGGCGTTCATCCTCAACGTCGGTCCGGTGGCGCTCGACATCGTGGCCGGCGACGAACTGGGTGCCGACGCTCCCGGAGTGTTCCTCAACGGCATGCTCATAGCCCGCGTCCCGCTGTTCTTCTTCCAGGCGGTGAAGGCCAGCCTGCTGCCGAGCCTGGCGACTCTGGCCGGCCGCGGCGACCTGGTCGGGTTTCGCAACATGCAGCTCAAGATCGTGGCCGCGGTAGCGGCAGTGGTCGTGGCGACGACTGCGATCGCGGCGGTGGCGGGGCCACCGATCGTGCGCCTCGTGTTCGGCGACGAGCTGGGCCGCAGCGACATGACGCTGCTGGCCGCCAGCGGCGGAGGCCTGATGCTGATGCTCTCGTTGGCGCTGGGCCTGGTCGCGCTGGGCTACACCCGGCTGGCGGTGGCGGGATGGATCGCGGGGGTCATCGCCTTCGCGGCCGTGGTCAGCTTCGACATCGAGCCGTTCCTGCGGGTGGAGCTGGCGCTGGTGGCGGCGGTGCTGGCCGGCTCGCTGGTCGCGGGCGGGCTGCTACGGCTGGAATACGCAGCCCACGCCCGCGACGCCTAGAGGCCGAGCGGTTAGGCAGCGGGTTCACGGTAGGCGTCAGCGATCAAGCCACTCGGGAGTGGCGATCCCTGCGAAGGCGAGGTCGCAGCCGTCTCTGACCTCGCTGGCACGACCAAGGAAGTGGCTGTCGTTGACGGTCCACGTGTGCTCGTCGCCGTGGCGCACCCGCAGGTATCCGGCACCGTGGGTCCAATAGATGCCGCCTCCGAGGGCGGCGACATCCTGGGCGAGCGCGATGTCGACCCGCCTCGGCACCCGGCGCCAGCCTCCAGCTTCCTCGAAATCGTGGCGGGAGATCATCAGCACCCCGCCGGAGACCCCGATGAAGGGAACGTGGCGCTCCGAGAACTTCTGCCGCTGGCGGTCCCGGACGGTCTTGTCGAGACGCTCGAGGTACACGTACTCAGCGGATTTCCCCACGAGCTGGGCTCTCGAGTACTCGTGGGTGAGCACGAGGTCCCACACGTGCTCCGCGCCGTAGTGATCGTCGTCGTCCATCTTGGTGATCAGCGAGCCCCCCGCCGCGGCCGCGGCCGCGTTGAGCACCGCTCCCAGAGGCTCGGCGCCGTCCACTCTCACAACCCTCAAGGCTGGGGCGAAGGTCGCGGCGAGGGCCGCGATCTGAGCGTCGGAGCCGAACCCGTCTCCGTGCAGGCCGAGCACCAGCTCGAGTCGCGGGTAGGTCTGGCCGCCCACGGTGTCCAGCAGGGACTCGAGCTTCTCGGGTCGGCGTGTCGGGGCCAGCACCGACACTTCGGGAAACGGCACCTCAATGCCGGAGGTGGCCAGGATCTGGCGAGCGCGGCCGCGTAGCGAGTGGTCGCGCAGGGCGCACCGGCGCACCGCGATGCTGACCTGCTCGCGTTCGTGGTCGCCGGCCCTTACGACAGCTCCGCTCGCCATCAGGTCGTGCAGGTCGGATCCGAGGCGCTCGGCGAGCGCGGGATCGGGATCCTCGATGTGGACCAGCACGCCGGCGGCGCCCAGAGCTGCCAACGCGGCGGCCCTGTGGGTGGGGCTCCGGTGGTAGGCGGCCTTGTCCTCCAAGTGGTGCAGCGAGCGAAGCTCGTCCAGCAGCTCCCCGCCGAGCTGGAGGCTCAGGACCCCGCCCGCAGGCAGGGACATCAGGGACTTGAGCGGCGCCGACTGGGGCTGGCACGACGCTGACCAGCCGACGGGGTTGACCGCCTCGGGGTTGAACGCCTGGACGCTGAGCCGCGGATGCAGTTCGGACAGCACGGCCACAGCCGGCCGCGGCGCGTCGCTGGAGGCGTCGATCGCTGCGCCGCCGGTGCGGGGCGAGTCCACCACCAGAAGATCGACGTGTTGGTCACCGAGGCGCGACGCCACTCGGGTCGAGGCCGCGAACACGGCCGAGGAGCCGCGCCCGGCTGCGGCGATCTCGGCTCCGAGTGGATATCGGGCAAGCCGCTGCACGTACCTCTTGCTCTTGGCCTGCAGGCCCAGCCAGATCTTCAGCCGCTTGCGCGCCTGCCTCCGCTGGGTCCGCTGCGCCCGAACCAGAGTCCGCACCAGAGTCCGCGTCCGCAACCACACCCGCCTCAACGTCCAGCCGACGTTCTTGAGGCGCCACGCCACGGCGCGGGCCACCGTCGCGATGAGCCGCCACAGGTCTCGGGGGCTGCGGATCCGCAGCACCATTGCGAACAGAGTCGGAACGTGCCGGCGCGTCCTGGCCCAGGCCCTCAGCAGGAACTTGACCGGCCGTTGCAGCCGGGCGGCGAGCCAGCCCTGGGGCCGCGGCTCCTGGGTGACCTGGAGGCTGTCGACGTCGAGCTCGGCGATCGTGCCGACGTCGGAGACCCGGTATCCGCAGCGTCGGGCTCGCTGCAGTGCCCAGGACCGGGTGATCGACACGCGATGGCCCGAGGCCAGATCCGACTCGCCTGCAGCGGCGGTCCCGAGTTGGTTGTGCAGCCGGTACATCATGCGGCGCTTGACGTCGGCGCCGGCGGGGACGCGCACGTGGAAAGCGGTCGCGGGCCAGACCTCCGCGGCACCGCCTGCGACTCCCACACTCACCCTCGGGTCGGGGTCGAGCAGCCTGTGCAGCCGGTCGAGTGGTTCCCCGGGGCGCTCCTCGACCCACACGACGAGGTCGTGGACATCGCTTGCCAGCACTCTCTCGACGGTCGCGAGTACTGCCTCAGCGTCGGCGTGCCCTGGCTCCACGGTGACCACGAACTGGGGAACCGTGTAGGACCGCCCGGGCGGCGAAGTTCGCAGCCTGCGGTCTGGTATGAGGTGGGAGAGCTTGTCGCGATGCTGCTCGAGGCTCACCGTCTCGCTCTCGCTGAGGACTGCTCCCTCGCCTTGGTGCCAGCAGAGGGCTCTTCGCTCCGGCACCAGCACAGCTCCCAGGGCGTAGGCGCGCCAACCGAACTCGATGTCCTCCGAGCCCCACTGGGTGAACGACTCGTCGAATCCGCCGACCGCACGGAAGAAGTCGGCCGATACCGCGAAGTTCCCGCCGGTCACTACCCGGAACACATCATCGGCGTCGGAAGCCAGGTCGTCGGTGAGTGACATGCGGCGTTCGATCCACTCGGGCCGCTGGACAGGGCGTCCCGCGAAGAGATCCGCGAGCGAGCCGGGCCGTTCCCGAACGGCGGATGCGTCCACCCCCGAGACGTTCACATGGCACCGGAAACCCAGTGACAGCAAGTCGGACGCGGCGTGGTGCCATCGGGCATGGGAAGCGAGCCATTCGGCCTCGGGCACCATGTCGCAGTCGAGGAAGACGAGGATGCCGCCGGTCGCGGCTCGAGCCCCGTTGTTGCGGGCCCGGGCCAGCCCGAAGCCCATGTCCGGCTGGTGGATCACCCGCACACGCAGTGGTGAGGGCTCCGTCAGCTCCAGCGGAGGATCCGAGCCGTCGTCCACCACGATCACCTCGAACAGCTCGGGGGGGTACGACTGGCCCTCAAGGCCGGCGAGGGTGAGGGCGAGCGCGTCGGGCGCCTCGTAGTAGGGGACGACCACGGTGGCGGGAATCTCCGGTTCGAAGAACTCGGTCGGCGCGGCGGCCAGTGAGCGCCAGTCGTTGCCCCGCACTGCTGCCGGGGGCGGAACCTTCATGGTGACAGCGACGCGGCCGTGATCACTCGGAAGTCGCCCACGGCGGCCAAGGGGTGTTCCAAAGCGTCGTCGGACAGGAACTCGGGCGTTCTGCTGGCTCGAAGGATCATGAGGTCGGAGCCGGCCAGTTCGCCGAGACGGCTTTCGTCAAGGTCCCACACCGGCACGTCAAGGTAGTACGACGCCCACCTCGGAGCGGGGAGTCCCGGGCCTGTCCATGCCAGCTCGGCCCGTTGGGCCTCCGGCGTGGCGGCCGCCTGTTCGAGGGCTTCTCCCAGGTCTGCGGGTTCCGTGATGTAGCGGTCGCGCGTGCCGCCGGCCGCGACGGCGAGAAGCGTGGCCGCGAGGGCAACGCCACTCGCGATGCCCGCCGCCGCCCGCAGGCGTGCCGGGACGATCCGGCGCACGCCGTCGATCAGGGCGGCCAGGCCGATTGTGACCGGCGCCAGCCACGGGAAGTTCCATAGCCGGTGGATCCAAGCTCCTTGCTGGAGACCGAAGGTCATCGCGGCCGCCGCGGCCAGCGTGATCGCCGTGGGCACCCGCGTGCGCCGGTCTGCCAGCCCCGCGACCAGGGCCGGCACCAGCAGGACCAGCAGCCACGGCGGCGCCAGCAGCTCCTCAGTGGCGAAGCTCCACTGCCGGGACAAGAACTCACCGAAGCTGAAGTCGGCCGCCTGGCTGCCTGCAGCCACCTCGGTGCTGACCCGAACGGCAACCTGGTCGCTGAGCTCGGAGACACCGGTTGCGTTCAGCATCCATGCTGCTGTGATCGCGGCTCCCACGACCGCGCCGACGACGAGCGCGGTCAACGACGCGGACCAGCCGGCTGCCAGCCGACTCCTGAACGCTATCCGACTCTTGAGTCCGAGGCTAGGGTTCGCGGCGGTTGTGACGCCGGCGTGCCCGACCCGTCGCGAGCGGCTAGCGAGGAGCCACACTGTCAATGGGCCCAGTGAGGCCAGGGCGATCCAGGACTGCATAGCGGCGAGCGCGGCCAGAGCCGCGGTGGCGGCCAGAGCCCAGCGGGGTGGTCGATCGATCTTGCGCAGCCACGCGACCGCGGCGGCGGACGCGACCAGCAGCGAGAAGCCGACCCCCAGCCGCCCGTACACGTAGAAGAACCCGGTGCACGCCATGGCTCCGATCGACAGCAGCACGGGGCCCCAGCGAAGATCGCAGGCGCGCAGCAGCGAGGCCATGAAGGCCAGGGTGGCCGCCCCCATGAGGAAGGCCGGGACGCGCAGGGCCACCAGGTTGTCGCCCAGCACACCCGCGGACGCGATCGAGATCCACTCCTTCAGCGGGGGATGGTGAGCGTAGGTGACCGCCTCGGACGGCGGTTCGGATCGGGGTGCCACATCGAACTCGGGCCTCACGAACGGATCTATGCGCGCGCCCCAGTCCGACTCGAGCGGTCCCAGGTCCCAGAAGTTGCGCGCCTTCAAGCCCGAGAAGGCCACTATCCGGCCGTCGTCGCTGTTGCCGAGGGGCAGGTTCAGATCGGGCAGCCACAGGGCCAGCACGGCCAGCGACATGAGGGCCACCCCGGTCCATCCCGACCGCAAGCATCCGATTGCGCCGCTCGGTCTGGCCGCCGACGGTGCGCCGGCCAACTCGCACTCAATGCCCGTTCCGGCCGCGGCGCGCCGAATACGAGGGATCCTCAGTGCCAGGGAGGATCCGAAGTTGACGGGCGAGCCTTCAGGCGGGGCTGGCCTGAGCGCCGCGGCCATCAGCAACACCCAGCTGTAGGAGAACCACAGCACGAAGCTCTCCGTGACGTTCTCCACGAGCAGGAAGGCTACGAGAGCGGCCCACATCCAGGTGTCCGGTCCGGGCCGCCGCCACAGCGCCAACCCGGCGTTGCGCGCGGCCAGAACCACAATGACCACGAAGGGCACAGCGCCCAGCAGGCCCAGTCCCAGGCCCACCTCGACCAGGCTGTTGTGGGCGCTGCCCCGTCGTAGCAGCACATGCTGGGTCAGCTCCTCGATGTCCCAGAAGGTGAAGAATCCGTAGCCGCCCAGCGGCCGCTCCAAGATCCGGTCCCACACCAGGCGCCACATCGTGCGGCGTTGGTTCAGGGTAGGGACGTTCCAGACCGCGACGAGGGCAGAGACTGCGCCTGCCGCTCCGACCCCAGCCGCTGCGAGGGTGACCGCCGCGGCGTGGCGCCTGCTCCCGCGTCCTGCAAGCCAGTGGTAGGCCAAGGGAAGTCCGCACACCGCTACCGCGACCATGAGCGCTGCCCAAGCTGTGCGACTGCCTGCGCCGACCAGGGCAGCCGTCGATCCGGCTGTGAGGCCCACTGCTGCGGTCCGCCGCAAGCGTCCGGGAGCCAGAACGAAGCGCACACCGGCCAGCACGCCGATCGCGGCCAGAGGCGCCAGGGAGTTGCGATTCGTGTACACGCCCTTCCAGTAGTCGTTCGGCCCGAGACCGAGATCGGGCCGGAGCACGACCAGGAGCAGGCTGGCGCCGACCGCCGTGCCCGCGAGCAGGCCGATCGTCGCCGCAGCGTCGCGAGCGTCGAGCCGGGCGATCGCCCATGCCAGCAGGGCCATGCCGACGTAGATGGACGAGCGCCATGCAGTGGCGGTTGCATCCACGCTCCACAGCGAGGAGGCGAGGGCGGCAAGAGCGAACCAGCCGGCCGCAGCCGCGGCGATCCGCTCGGAGGTCTCGAACCGACGGCTCCGCGCGCCCAGAAGATCGCACAAGGCCAATGCCGAGCCGCAGACGGCCGCCGCCGCCAGGAACGGCCACACCGCGACGTCCTCCCATCGGCTGCTGCGGTCCAGCACACTCCTGGAGAACAGCAGTACCGGCCCGTTGGTGAGGATCAGCAAGGCCACGGTGACGACGGCCACTCTGGTGGCCCGGGCCCGCTCGGCTAGATCAGTAGAGACCGGCAAAATGGAGGTCACAGCCATCGCGGGAGTCCGCCGCCTGTTCCAGGAAGTACGAGTCGTCGGCCCTCCAGGTGTGCCCGGATCCGTGGCGAACCAGCAAGAATCCCGAGCCGTGGGTACGGTACACCTTGCCTCCGGCCGCCGCGATGTCTTGGGCCAGGGCCTTGTCTTCTCCGACCCCCATGGGCCGCCACCCACCGATGGCGTCGAGAGCCTGGCGTGAGACGAGCGCGGTCGGACCGGCGACACCGTGCCGCGCGGGATCGATGTAGCGCTCTCCGAGGCCCACGAAGCGGCGCACCGTGCGGTCTGTGCCCGCGAGGTAGACGTACTCCGAGGTCTTCCCTACGAGCGCGGCGCCGGAGTATTCGGCCGCCAGCACCAGGTCCCAAAGATGATGCGGGCCGTAGAGGTCGTCGTCGTCGAACTTCGCGACCATGTCGCCCGTCGACGCCGCTAGAGCCTCGTTGAGCACTTCACCCAGGGAGCGGTCCGCTGCGACCGGCAGGGCCCGCGCCGGGTGCGCCAGGCGGTCCAACTGATCCTCGACGTCGTCGCGCTCGAAGCCGTCGCCGTGCAGGGCCAGGACCAGCTCGACATGGGGGTAGCTCTGTGCCGCGACGGCGTCAATGACCGCGGACAGCCGGTTGGGGCGTCGGGTGGGAACGAGCACCGACACCAGCGGCAGGGGCGGTCCGTGCAGGCCGGCGGCAGACAGGATCTGCCGGGCACGGGCTCGTAGCGAGTGATTCCGCAGGGCGGCCCGTCTCATGGCGATGCTGAGTGCTTCTCGCTGGTGGCCATCGGCGTTGGCGACCCGGGTCGAGTCGCTCACTAGGCCGTACAGCTCCCCACCCAGGCACGATTCGAGTTCTGCGTCGCCCCGTGAGACACTGACGACGGCTCCTGTGGCGGCGGCGGCAACGAGTGCTCCGGCCCGGATGGCGGAATCGGCCTGACCGGCCGTCCAATCCTCGATGTGGTGGGTCCGGCGCATCGTCGACACGCTCAGGGCCACCGCTGCGGTCGTGCCGCTTGCCAGATCGGCGGCCGCCTCGTGCTGGGGCTTCCAGCCGATCGGGTTGGTCGTCTCAGCGTCGAATGCCGGCACTGAAGCGCTGGGCGGAAGATCGGACAGACACACAGCCGCGATTGCGGAAGGCAGGCCGGCTGCGAGATCCCGGGAGTCGGCCAATACTGCGGAAGTTCGCTCGTCGAGCCGGTTGCCGACCCGGCTGGAGGCAGCGAAGACGCTGGCTGCCCGCGGTCCCTTGGCCACTAGCTCGGCTCCCAGGCTGTATCGAGCGCCAGCCTCTCGCCGGCCGTCGACGAGACTGGGATCTGGCTCTTCTGTGCGCTCGCCCTCTGGTCGCGCCAGCTCGCCGGTGCCGGCTCCACTTGTCAGTTGCCTCGCTCTGGTTCTGGCGCGTCGCACGATGTCGGGCAGGCTGCGGCGCACACCTGCATTATGGCGCTGCGCTTCGGGGGACCGGGAAGATCCTAGGATCTTCCCGATGAGCGACCTGGACCGGCACCTGACAGATCTCACTCAGCCCCCGTCCTCGGCCTCGTATCTCCGAGAGGCGTGGCGCAGGCGGGAGTTCGCCATCCTGGTGCCCGTCCAGGACCTCCGAGCCCAGAACATGGGCACAGCTCTGGGCCAGTTTTGGCATCTCGCCAACCCGGCGCTGCTCGTCGGTGTGTATTTCCTGATATTCGGAGTCATGATCGACACGAGCCGCGGGGTCGACAACTTCCTGGGCTTCCTGATCGTGGGTGTCGTCCTGTTCCATCTCACCCAGCGCGTGGTCCAGGACGCGGCCGTCTGCATCACCCGCAACCTGGGTCTGATCCGCTCCGTGCAGTTCCCGCGCATCCTCCTGCCCGCCGCGACCCTGAACGGCCAGACGGCCGCCTTCGTGCCCGCGCTCGTCCTAGCGGTGGCGGCCGTTGTCGCCACCGGTGAGCGCCCATCGATGAGATGGCTGGTACTACCGGCGGTGCTCGTTGCGCAGTTCCTGTTCAATCTTGGCGCTGCTCTGCTGGTGGCGCGGATCGGGGCGTCGGTGCCCGACCTGCGCCAACTGCTGCCCCACCTGTTCAGGCTGCTGTTCTACGCCTCGGGCGTGATCTTCAGCGTCGACGCGTTCGTGACGAACCAAGCCTGGCGACGGGCGTTCGCTCTGAATCCCCTCTACGACGTGATCACCTGCGCTCGCTGGTGCCTGGTGGGTGAGCCGGCCGACGCGTGGGTGGTGGTCGGCCTGCTGGCATGGTGCATCGCGATGCCCGCACTCGGTTTCTCGGTCTTTCGCCGGTCCGAGCAGAGGCTGGGGGGGTGATGGCAGTGGCCCCGGCAGTGACGGTGCGAGTCAGCGACGCCCACGTCTACTACCGGGTGTACGAGGACCCGGCCGCGGGATTCAAGCAGCTCTTCTCCCAGGGGCGGACACGGCGGCGACACCGCACGATCCGCGCCCTGAGGGGCGTGACCCTGGACCTGCACGAGTCAGAGACCCTCGGCCTGATCGGCGCCAACGGCTCGGGCAAGACCACGCTGCTCTCAGCGATGACCGGACTGCTGCCATTGGAGTCGGGCTCGATCCTCGGCCGCTCCAGGCCGTCGCTGCTGGGAGTGTCCTCCGCTCTGCGGCCGGCGCTTTCGGGCCGGCGCAACATCCTCATCGGCGGGCTGGCCCTGGGCTTCACCAAGGGCGAGATCGAGAGCCGTGCCGATGAGATCATCGAGTTCTCAGGATTACGCGACGCCATCGACCGGCCCATGCGCACCTACTCGTCGGGGATGCGGGCCCGACTCCACTTCGCCGTTGCCACCGCCCGGATCCCCGACATCCTGCTGATCGACGAGGCGCTCGTGGTGGGAGACGAGGAGTTTCGCCGCCGCAGCGCTCAGCGCATCTCCGAGATCAGATCCGCAGCGGGTTCAGTGGTGCTCGTTACCCACATCATGTCGGAGATCGAGCGCCACTGCTCCCGCGTGGCGTGGCTCGATGACGGCGTGTTGAGGGCGGTGGGCGAACCCAGCGAGGTTGTTTCCGCCTACTTGTCGTCGGCTGCGTCGCGCTGATCGGCGGATCTGCTGCTGCCGGCTCGACCCACGAGAAAGCCTGCACCCCAGGCGGCGTGCATCACCGCGAAGGCGACCGCAGCCCGGATCCGGTCTCGCGGGTCGGGCAGGGCGTCGCGCAGCCGAGCCGCAGCGATGGCACAGGCTCCCGCATACAGCGCGGGCACGGCCGCGCCCCTCCGGTGCCCCCGGGCGAGTTCGGCCGCGGAGGCGGCTAGGCCGGCCACTAGCGTCGGAGCGGCCAGCTGGCGGGCGCGAAGCGACCGGGGATGGCGAATCAGCATCGTCCGTTTCCAGGCGCCGTAGGACAAGTACTGGCTGGCCAGCCCCGCGTAGTCGGCGCGGGGGATGTAGTCGACCACGAGGCTCGGGTCGAGCCACACGGTGTGGCCCTTCTCTCTCAGGCGCCAGTTGAGTTCGTAGTCCTGGTTGCGTTCGAGGGTCTCGTCGAAGCCGCCGGCCGCGACCAGTGCGTCGCGGTCGAACACTCCCAGATAGACGGTGTCGGCGGGTCCGGAGCGCTGGCCCCGTCGGAAGGCCGCCGGACCGCTGCCGAACGGCGACGCCATCGCGGCCGCGATCGCGCCCGGCAGGCCGCGGTCACCGACGGGACGCTGAACGCCGCCCACGTTGGCAGCCCCGGTGCGAGCCAGCGTGGACACGGCCCGCTCCATGTAGTCGGGCGGAACCCGTGACTGAGCGTCCACCCGGGCCACGATTGGGCCCTTCGATGCCTCTACCGCGATGTTGAGGCCTGAAGCGGTCGTGCCTGCGGGGTTCTCGACGATCTGCAAGGGAATCCCGATGCGGGTGTCGGCCAGCACCTGCTCGGTTCGGTCGCGACTGGGCGCCACCGCCACGGTCACGTCAATGGGCCCGCCATAGGTCTGGGCTCCGATGGCCGCGAGGCACTCCGGCATCAGTCCGGCGCAGTCCCGGGCCGGCACCACCACCGAAACGTGCGGCAGGCTGCCTGGAGCCGCTTCGGGGCTGCTCACCGGCCTGACCGGCGGGCCATCACGACGAGGCTCTTGACCATGATCGTCCAATCGAGCAACGGTGACCAGTTCACGACGTATTGCAGGTCGTGCCCGAGCTTGTAGGCGGGATCGGTCTGGTAGTGGCCCTGCGTCTGGGCCAGGCCGGTGATGCCCGGCGGGATGTCGTGGCGCCGGCCGTATCCGGCGATCCGCTCCTCGAGCCGGGCCACCAGTTCTGGCCTCTCGGCCCGGGGCCCGACCAGCGACATCTCGCCGGTGAGGACGTTCCAGAGCTGGGGCAACTCGTCGAGCCGGGTGCGGCGGAGCCAGGCCACGCCCTCGATCACTCTGGGATCGTCGGGCACGGCCAGCTCCGGCCCGGCTCGCTCCGCTTCCGGAGTCATGGTCCGGAACTTCACCATGACGAACGTCCGGCCTTCCATGCCCACCCGCTCCTGACGGTAGAGCACCCCCCGACCGGCCCGTAGGCGCACGTACACCGCGACGACGATCGCTACCGGAACCGCCACCGGGGCAAGCGCCAGCAGGTAGACGAGATCGAGGAGGCGTTTGAAGCGCAGCCGGCACGCCGGCAGGGCGTGGGCTCGCAGCGCGACGAAGGGCATGCCGCCGATCTGGCGGGTCCTCTGCAGTCCCAGCAGGGTGTCGGCGGGTGTGATCCGCGCAAAAACCCCGACCTGCCGTCCCTCCAACTCGGCAAGCGGCTCGGGGTAGATGGTGTCCAGGGACTGGCTCGAGAGCAGCAACAGATCGGTGGCGGCGGTCCGGTCGACTTCCGCGACGATGTCGGAGGGGGTGCCGGACTCGCCGGCGATCTCGGCTGCGGGCTCCGACTCGCCCAAGTGACGACGCGCCAACTCCACATCGCGGGAGTCTCCCATCAGCAGCACGCGTGGGCGTCCGAAGCGGCGAGTCCTCGCTCGGCGGGCCGTCCAGCGGTTGAATGCCACCGCGAAGCTTGCCGCCGCGGCCAAGATCACGAGGTTGGCTCTGGGCATCAGATATCGGCCGCTCAGCAGAGTCACGGTGGCGTCCGCGCCCACGGCCAGAAGGGTGAGCATCGTGGCCCGCGGCAGCCAGGGCGGCCGGCCGAGCCGCTGCTCGTATTCGTACAGGCCGCCGAAGTAGTAGACGGCCATGTGCAAGCCGGTCGCAATGGCGAAGCCCACCGCGTAGTGGGACAACGGGTAGGTGGGCCAGTCGAGCCCGAAGCGCACGGTCGTGATCGCGGCCATTAGCCCGAACAGCGTGGCCGCGTCGATCAGGTACAGATAGCGAAATCCCAGCCCTCGCAGGATTGGGGCTGACCGTCTCGTGCCGTCGCTGGTCCTCACGGGGATCGCATGAGGGGCGGCAATGGCACGTCGGTGTCGAACGCGCCCGGTGCCGCGGCCAGTCGCCACACGAAGACGGCCATCCGGGCCCGGTTCACGTTCTGGCTGGGCTTGAAGTTCGTCGGGTCGTCATCGGCTGGCTCGAAGTCCTCGTCCACCCAGAGGCGATGCTCCACCATCCAGCGGGCGGCCTCGAGGTAGTAGGCGTTGATCCCGACGTCTCGGAACGGTACGGGATGGTTGCTGTAGGTGCGCCCCGCGAAGCGCCAAAGGAATGCGGCCAACTGGCTGGCCCTGAGCGGCTGGTCGGGACAGAACAGCACGGGGTCGGTGCTGCACCCCAGGGTGATGTTCTGGTCGACCATCCATCCCACTGCTTCCGAGTAGTAGCCGTCGGGCTCGACGTCGCCGAAGGTCAGCGAACCGTCGACTGACTCCGGCTCGCCCGCGAAGCGCCAGAGGAACGTGGCGAACTGGGCTCGGGTCAGCGACCGCTCAGGAGAGAACGTCGTGGGACTCGTACCCTGGGTGACCTCGGCGTTGAGCATCCACGTCACCGCCTCGGCGTAGGGAGCGTTCCAGACCACATCGGTGAAGGGGAGGGTGTGCACGGTGTGGCCGCTCTCGTTGTGCGCGCCCTGAAGGGTGAGCTTCGTGGACAGCAAGGGCCGGCAGCCGGGCGTCTTGCGGCAGCCCAGCACGAGCGCGTAGTAGAAGCGATAGCCGTAGGGCTCTCCGTCCTCGTTGCGCACTTCCAGGGTGCGCTCGGACCCCACCAGGGTCACCCGAGCGTCGTCGATGCGGCCCGAGGGCCCCGGCCCTGAGATGTAGATCTCGACGATCTCGCCCACACCGATGTCGGCGAAGGGATACTCGGCGAGCCACTTGCTGATCTGCTCCGTCGTGTAGGTGCGCTCCCAGGAGTGGGTGGAGTTCTGGGGCTCTCCGTCCTCGTCAGGAGCGGCGTCGTAGGGATCGGGCTTGGCCAGCAGGTACGACACGGTGTCTCGCCGGCGCTCCTCGTTGGCGGCGGTGTGGCCACCGTTGGACGAGCTGTAGTAGGCGACGATCACCTCGCGCTCGTCCTCGTTGGTCCGCTGGTAAGTGAGCACGGTGTCGTCGGTGGCGTCCACCTGGTCCGCCCACCTGTCGTGGCCGAGCTCCCGTTCGAAGTCCCAGGCCCTGTACTCCTGGTCGCGCGTCGACGCATAGAGATCGAACGGTGCGGACCAGCCGGCCCGCTCCCGCATGATGGCCGCGGCGTAGCTGCGGGCCGCGACGGCCTGGGACTTGAGGGCCTCGGCCGGCCAGTTGGGGGGCACTTCGTCGAGGCCGTAGAGGTACTGCTGCATGGTCAAGTCGCCGATCACGAGGCAGTACTCGTGCGCGCTCGGACTGCCGCAGTTGGCGACGCCCCCGGTCGCCGGGGTGAGCTGGAACTGCCCGTGCGCGTAGTGCTCGGCGCCGTTGACGGTGTTGGAGACCCGAACTGCCTCGCCGTCGGTGAAGCTCACGGTCAGCACCGTCCCGCTGCAGAAGCCGCGGCACCAGTCGACGTTGCTGGAGTTGATGTGCCAGCCGCCGTTGTCGCGGCGCACCGTCAGGGTGTTGAGGGTGGTGTCCAGGAACCGGCCGTCCATGGTCACGGTCAATAGCCCGGTCGGCCTGAACACGGTGGAGTTGTGGACGGCGAGGCGCACGTCGACGTCTTCGGGCACGAGGCTGGGGTTGGTCCTCAACTCGGCCCCGTCGTAGTAGAAGGCGAGGATCTCCTCGTGGGTATGACCCGCTTCGGCCCGCCCCAGGGCACCGAATTGGCTCAAGCCGGTTCCGTGCCCCCAGCCCCCGCCGATGAAGGTGAACTCGTCATCGTCGGAACCGTGGGGGTGGGCCGCGGCGGGCGCGGCAACTGCGGCGACGACGACCGCGGCTGCGGTGACCAGGCTGAGCAGCGAACGAATGGGATGGGAGGGCATGAAGCAACCACCGTCTTCTGGCAAGCGCCCGCAAGGGCGCGAGGCTAGCGCCTGCCCGACAGCTTCGGGCGAACTTGAGACCGGCCCTACTCCTGCGCCGAGGACCCCGACCTGATCTCGGTTGCGTCGGCGGGCGGAACCAGCCCGTCGGGACGTGAGACTCGCACGACCAGGTCGGCCAGAAGCCCGATGGCCAGCGTCTGGATGGCCGCGAAGCCCAGCAGCAGCGTGTTGGTCGCCACCCGCAGGTCCTTGCCGGCGAGGTCGTAGCCCAGCTTGGCGGCGAAGGTCACCCCGAGGATC
Organism: Candidatus Aldehydirespirator sp.; assembly: GCA_965219165.1. Taxonomy (GTDB): domain Bacteria; phylum Actinomycetota; class Acidimicrobiia; order Acidimicrobiales; family Aldehydirespiratoraceae; genus Aldehydirespirator. The sequence goes on from CBDCMW010000002.1 coordinate 1,655,444, forward strand.
GCGGCCAGGGGCATGAACACTCGGAGAGGGTCGTGCGAGAGCATCATCCTGACGACCTGCAGCAAGTAGCGACGGGTGTCGGCCCACCAGTGGAACTTCGAGCGACCCGACCGGGGCCTGTACTCCACCGGCGTGTAGCGCACTCTGTATCCGTTCATCAAGAACGACATCGTGATCGTGGTGACGCAGGAGAAGCCCTCGGGGAGCTGGGCCACGAACTGCACGGCCACATCGCGGCGCATGGCCCGGAAGCCGGAGTTCAGGTCCGGGATGCGGGTCCGCGCGAGGTACGACGCCAGCCGGCGGATGGCCCACTTGGCCGGGACACGCACCGCCTTGAGCGTTCCCTGCTCGGTCGTGCGGGCCCCCACCACCTGGTCGGCGTCACCGAGCCCCTCCACCAGAGCCGGTATCTCGTGGTTGGGATAGGTCATGTCGGCGTCGGTCCAGACCACCACCCGGCCCTGCGCCGCGAGCGTGCCCATGCGCCGCGCCGTGCCCGAGCCTCGATTGCGCGCCGAGCGCAGCAGCCTCACGCCATCGCGCCCCAGTGCCAGTTCACCGGAGCCGTCCTCCGAGCCGTCGTCGACTACCAGCACCTCCCACGAGTACCGGGAGGCTTGGAGAGCCACGGTGATGCGGTCGAGCTCCGCGCCGAGGTGCGCCGCCTCGTTGTAGACCGGCAGCACCACGCTGACGTCAAGCCCGGGCCCGTCACAGCCAGCCGAGTCCACGGTCACGGGCCCGATCCTAAGAGGCCGAGCGGGCATGCCGCAGATTCACGAGGCCGAGCGGGCATGCCGCTCGCATTCAGCGGACCACTGCGATCGTGTCTCCGCCTCCCACCGAGTCTCCCACCTTCACCCGGATCTCGGTGACCGTGCCGGAGCGTCGCGCCGCGATGTTGTTCTCCATCTTCATCGCCTCGAGCACGGCCACGGGCTGGCCCGCCTCGACCTGGTCGCCCACCTGCACCAGCAGCTTGATGACCGTGCCCTGCATCGGGACGGTGATCTCCGCCGAGCCGCTGCCAAGGCTCGAGGGTCCCTGGGCCCGCCGGCGCGCCGCGCTTGGCCGCTCGCTGTCGCCGCCGGTGGTTTGCGGCGTCCACAGCGCCACGCTGAAGCGCTTGCCGTCGACCTCGGCCTCGATCTCGTGGCGGACCATGGGCCCGGAGCGACTCTCGGGGGCACCGTTCGCGTCGGATGGCGGCTCGGGCAGGGTCGCGAAGTCGAGCCGCTCCTCGACCCAGCGCGTCGAGTGCGCCACTGCCGCGAAGTCGGGGTGAGCGAGGATGGCCTGCGCCGCCGGGACGGTGGTGGCCACTCCGGCGACGCGCGTCTCGGTCAGGGCCCGCAGCGCACGCGCTATGGCAGTGTCGCGGTCCCGTCCCCACACGACGAGCTTGCCGATGAGGTTGTCGTAGTACGGGCTGATCACGTCGCCGGCCTCGTATCCGGCGTCCCAACGGGTGGCGTACCCCTGGGCTGGCCGCAGGCTGGTTACGGGGCCGGGGCAGGGAAGGAACGCGCCCCCGGCCGGATCCTCCGCGTTGACCCGCACCTCGATGGAACAGCCGTCGATGACGACATCGGCCTGCGAGAATGCCAGAGGCTCGCCGGCCGCTATCCGCAGCTGCTGCTCCACCAGGTCCACGCCGGTCACCATCTCGGTGACGGGATGCTCGACCTGCAGCCTGGTGTTCATCTCCAGGTAGTAGAACGCGCCGCCGGCGTAGAGGAACTCGACAGTGCCGGCGTTGACATAGCCGCAGCCGCGGGCCACCGCCACGGCCGCTTCGCCCATCTCGGCCAGAAGTGCGGGATCGATGCGGGGAGCGGGTGCCTCCTCGATGAGCTTCTGATACCGGCGTTGGGCCGAGCAGTCGCGGGTCCCGAGGTGAACGCAGCTGCCGTGGGAGTCCGCGAGCACCTGCACCTCGACGTGGCGGGCCGCGTCGAAGTAGCGCTCCATGTACAGCTCCTCGCGCCCGAAGTAGGCCAGTGCCTCCCGTCTGGCCGACTCGATCGCGGCGGCCGCCGCCGTGGCCTCGGTGACCACCTTCATGCCCCGACCCCCGCCGCCGTAGGCGGCTTTGATTGCCACAGGCCAGCCGTGGGCCGCGCCGAACGCCCCTACCTGCGAGGGATCGACTATCGGCTCGGAGGTGCCCGGGACCGGGTCCACTCCGGCCCTGACGGCCGCGCCGCGCGCCGAGATCTTGTCGCCCATCACCTCGATCGCTTCTGGCGGCGGTCCGATGAAGGCGACGCCTCGGGCAGTGACGGCCCGCGCGAAGTCTGCGTTCTCGCTGAAGAACCCGTAGCCGGGATGCACCGCGTCGGCGCCGCTGCGCTCGACTGCGGCCATGATGGCGTCGGTGCGCAGATAGCTCTCGGCTGCTGCGGCGCCGCCCAGTGCGTAGGCCTCGTCGGCCATCCGTACGTGCATTGAGCCGCGGTCCTCATCGGAGTAGACGACCGCTGCAGTGACTCCCATCTCACGGCAGGCACGGATGACTCGGACTGCGATCTCGCCGCGGTTGGCCACCAGCACCTTCGAGAACATGAGATCATTGGATAGCCGATCGCGGCCCGGATCGCACAGAATACTCTCCATGGGATCGGTGGAGCCGCGGCCGCGGCCGGCCTGGAGGCAGATGCGGCTCAGTGCCGCGGCGGCCCCCCGGGCGGGATTCGGGGAGCTGCGCCACACCGCCTCGACCGGCTCCACGAACGACGATCTGGCGCACCAAGCCCGGCTCGGGGATCGGTCGCCGACGGTGCTGGTCGCCGATCATCAGACCGCGGGAAGGGGCCGTCTGGGGCGGCGCTGGTCCGATGCCGCCGAGGGGTCGCACGGGGGCGAAGCGTCGCTTCTGGTCAGCTTCCGGCTTGCGGCGTCGGCGGATGAAGCCTTCGACCGGACCGCCGCGGTCTCAGCCGCCGCACTGTCCGCGGCTGCGGCGGCCCTCGCAGATGTCGGTGCAGTAGTGCGGGCCAAATGGCCCAACGACCTGCTGATCGAGTCTCTGGACGTCTCCGGGAAGCTGGCGGGCGTGCTGTCGGAGATTGTCGACGGCGACCCCCCGGTGGTGGTGGTGGGCCTGGGCCTCAACGTCGCTGAGGCGCCTGGAGAGCCCGGGGCGGCCTCGCTGGCTCAGGCTGGCAGTGCTGCCACCCGCGATGAGCTGTTGGCGTCCTTGCTCGACGCGCTGCCCGGCTACCTGGACGACCCCGCCCGGGCCCGTGCCGAGCTGAGGACCGCTTCGGCGACGATAGGGAGCGCGGTCAGGGTGCAGCGCGTCGACGGCACGTCCGTCACGGGCACAGCAGTCGACATCGATGGCGCAGGCCGCCTGATCGTGGAGGGCGACTTCGGCGAGACCCTGATCGACGCCGGCGACGTGTTCCACCTCCGTTCGTAACGGACCGGTCGCCGGCTCGATCGGCCGTCGATTAGGCGGCAGGGGCCAATCCGGCGGGCGGTACGCTTGCCCTTCGTGACCGACCGACGCAAAGTGGTGTTGCGGCGCACCTGGCCGCAGCGCCTAGTGGTGGTCGCGAGCCTCTTGGTGATCGTCTCAGCAGTCGCTTCGGCGCGGACTGTGAAACGCGTCGACGAGATCTGGGAGCAGGTCGACCGGGTGAGAATCGTCGACACCGTCCAGTACGGCCACGATCTGCTCCGCACCGACACCGAGCCGGGCGAGCCCGTCAATTTCCTGCTCGTCGGCACCGACAGCGGCACCGACACTGAAGGGAGCGCGGCCGCGTCGCGGGCGAGCGGAGTTGCGACGAGCGGGAAGAGCCTGGCCGACGTGATCATGCTCCTGCGCCTCGACCCCGAGTCGCAGTCGGCTCGGGTTCTGTCGATCCCCCGGGATCTGTGGGCCGAGATCCCAGGCGCGCAGAACCACAAGATCAACTCCGCCTTCTTCATTGGAGGCGCCCCATTGCTTGTGGAGACCGTCACGTCGATGCTCGATGTTGAGATCAACCACTACGTCCAAGTGGACTTCGCGGGCTTCCAGGAGGTTGTGAACACGCTCGGGGGAGTGCCGGTGTGGTTCCCCAACCCGGCCCGCGACCCCAAGTCGAAGCTGGAGATCGACGAGCCGGGATGCCATGTGCTCCAAGGCGAGCAGGCGCTGCAGTACGTGCGGAGTCGCACATACACCGAGCTGATCGACGGACGCTGGCGGGTCACCGGTGGGGACGACTTCCGCCGCATCGAGCGCCAGCAGGATTTTCTCGTACTCGCCCTCGACCGGGCCATCAGCCGAGGGGCCAGGAACCCCCCCACCATCGCCAACATGATCGAGGCTGGAGCGTCCTTCGTGACTATCGACCAGGATCTGACCCTCGGTGAACTGGTCTCTGTGGCCCAGGCCTTCTCTGACTTCAATCCTGAGAACCTGCAGCGTGAGCGGCTGGAGGTCTACACGCTGTGGTGGCCCGACGGCCGCTACAAGGGGGAGGCCGCATACCAGCGGGCGAACGAGCCGATGCTCGACGTCTTCCGGGGGGTGGCGGACTCTGTGAGTCCCTCGGAAGTGTCGTTGACGGACACTGAAGCCGCGCTGGCGCCGGCCGGTGCGGACGTGGTGTTGGCAGGGGCGCCGGCCGGTGCGGGCGCCACCGTCGTCGCGGCCCAGCCGGTCGAAGAGGATCCTGAGCCGGTCGTCATTCTGGGCCGCCCGCCCGAGGGCGAGTCGTGCAGTTGACACCGGACGAGCCGGTGATGCCCGCGGACCCCGCCGAGCAGCCCGCCGCGCCGGCGGTGGTAGCCGTCGTCGGGGCCGGATACGTCGGTCTCACCACCGCGGCGTGTCTGGCGCGGCTGGGCCACCGAGTGATCTGCACCGATGTCGACGAGCCCAGGATCACCGGACTGCAGCGCGGCGAGATCCCGATCCGTGAGCCCGGGCTGACCGAGCTGGTGAGAGCTGGACTCGATTCGGCCCGGCTCTCCTTCGTCTGCGGCTCAGCGGCGGCCGCGGCCCGCGCCGACTTCGTCTTCCTGTGCGTGCCCACCCCGTCGGGTCCCGACGGAGGCACCGACCTCAGCTACCTGTCGGCGGCCGCCTCGGAGGTAGGCCCGAGTCTGCGGCCGGGGGCGGTGGTGGTGAACAAGTCCACGGCTCCCGCGGGCACCGCACAGATGTTGCAGCGGGCGCTGGCGCGCGCCGACGTCTCGGTGGCGTCCAATCCGGAGTTCCTGAGACAGGGCTCGGCCGTCCATGACTTCCTCAACCCGGACCGGGTAGTGGTGGGCGCGGTCGACACCGCCGTGGCCGAGCGGGTGGCCGGACTGTACGCGGGCATCGACGCGCCCGTGCTGGCAACCGATCTGGCCTCCGCGGAAACCGTGAAGTACGCGGCCAACGCCTTCCTGGCCACGAAGCTGTCGTTCGCCAACGCGGTAGCCGCGCTCTGCGAGGCGGTGGGAGCCGATGTTGACGACGTGCTGGTGGGCATGGGCCACGACCGGCGCATCGGCCGCGACTACCTGAGGCCCGGACCGGGCTGGGGCGGCTCGTGCCTGCCCAAGGACACCCGTGCTGTGATCGCGGCGGCGTCGGAGGCCGGCTACGACTTCGCGCTGCTGCGCAGCGTGGTGGAAGCCAACGAAGCGCAGTTCGCCAGGATCGTCGACAAGGTCGCGTGCCGAGTGGTGCTGTCGGGCGCTCGCATCGCGCTGCTCGGGCTGGCCTTCAAGGCCGGCACCGACGATCTGCGCGACTCGCCCTCCTTGCGGATCGCCCGGCGCCTGGCCCGCGCCGGAGCGGTGGTGCAGGCCTACGATCCGGCGATCTGCGCCAATTCGACGACCGAAGAGATCGGCATCGTCGTCACGGACGACGTGTACGCGGCCTGCGACGGCGCCTCCGCGCTGGTGGTGGCCACGGAGTGGGACGAGTTCCGGCAACTGGACTTCGGCCGGGTCGCGCGGGTGATGGCCGAACTCCACGTGATCGACGCTCGCAACCTGCTGGACCGCGACGATCTGGAGCGCCGGGGCTTCACCTACAGCGGTGTCGGCGTGTGAGGACTGACCGCGACGAGGGTCGGGAACGTCCCGTCCATCGTGGAGGTGACCCACCCGCGCGGCCTTTGAATGCGAGCCGATAGCGTGGCGGCCCGTGGCACAGCCGAGTTCGTCGAAGAAGATTCAGCGCGCCGCCAGGGCGGCGGCCGCGTCCAGGGGCGCCCGCGAGCGCCGGGAACTGGGCTTTCCTCTGGCGTTGGCGGCCGTGGTGATCCTCGGCGTGGCCATGGTCGTCTTCGCCCGGTCCTCCCGGACGCCAGCGGAGTCGCCGAGGGTGGGAAACGACCACTGGCACTCGGCCTACGCCATCTACGACTGCGACCGCTTCCTGCCCGCCTTCACTAGCCTCGCCGATCCCGACGGCATCCACTCCCACCAGGACGGCGTGGTGCATATTCACCCCTGGAACAGCTCCGCGGCAGGAGATCGGGCTGATCTCGACGTGTTCTTCGAGGCGATGGGCGCGCGGATCACCGACGACGAGATCAGCGGCCCCGGCATCGGCGTGCTGGAGGCGGGCACGGACTGCAACGGCGAATCGACCGTGATCCGGGCCGTGCGCTTCACCCGGATCGACCCTTCTGATCCTCACGCCCCACGCGCCGACGATCCTGCCACCAGGCTCACCGATGTTTTCGAAGTGTCCGAGGAGTTCACCGACGACTTCGGCGACGTCCGCCTGCTGGGAGACCTGGAGGCGTTCACGTTCGCCCGTGTCCCGGCCGGCGCTGAGATCCCGCCGCCGCCCGAGGATCGTCTGCAGCTCGCCTTCGAGGCCTCGGCGGGGAACCTGGTCTCCACCGGGCCGCGAGCCGACCTCGACCCGACAGACGCTCCGCCCGAGGAATAGAGCGGGGCGCCGGGGTGCAGGCGATCCTGCTCGTCGGAGGCTTCGGGACCCGCCTGCGCCCACTGACGCTCACCACCCCCAAGCAGATGCTCCCGGTGCTGCACCGGCCCATGATCGAGCATGTCGTGTCCGGCCTGAGACGCCATGGAGTGGACAGGGTGGTGCTGGCGCTCGGCTACCACTACGACGCCTTTCGAGCCGCCTACCCCGGCGGCCGCTGCGCAGGGGTCGAGTTGTGCTGCGTCGTGGAGTCCGAGCCGCTCGACACCGCCGGAGCGATCCGCCTCGCGTACACCGAGTCGGGCATGGACGCGGCCGGTGGCACGTTCCTGGTGGCCAACGGCGATGTGATCACCGACCTCGATGTGGGCGAGATGCTGCGTCTCCACCGCTCGGCCGGAGCCGAGGCCACGATCCACCTGATGGAGGTGGGGGACCCATCCCGCTATGGAGTGGTGGTGGCCGACGCCGGTGGGCGCGTGAGCGCTTTCCTGGAGAAGCCGCAACAGCAGCCGCCGCAGAGCCGTTGGATAAACGCGGGAACCTACCTGATGGAGCCGTCGGTCGTCGGGCGCATAGAGGGCGGGCGCCGGGTCTCGGTGGAACGCGAGGTATTCCCCGCCATGGTCGAAGCCGGGAAACTGTGGGCTCTCCGCCGCAACACCTACTGGGTCGACGCCGGTACTCCTCAGACGTACCTGCAGGCTCAGCTCGACCTGCTCGACGGCCGGCGCGGGCCGGCGGCCGCCGGGGTGTCGCCAGACGCTTCGGTCGATCCTGAAGCCACAGTCGAGCGCAGCGTGGTGATGGCCGGAGCGGCCGTCGGGGCGGGCTCGGTGGTGCGGGGCTCAGCCGTGCATTCGAGCGCAGTCATCGGGGCGGGTGCCACGGTGCTCGACTCGGTGGTGGGGTCGGGCGCGACGGTCGGGCGGGGCGCGCAGGTGACGGACGGTACTCTGATAGGCGAGGGGTTCGAAGTCCCACCCGGAGCGGCCCTGTCGGATGCCAGGGCGCCCGAGGCGGCCTGATGGCGACGCTGGTCACCGGAGGAGCCGGATACGTCGGCAGTCACACCGCCGTCGCGCTGCACGACGCAGGCCGCGACGTGGTGATCCTTGACGACTTCTCCAACGCCTCGCGCCGAGCAGTCGACGCCCTCCGCAGCCTCACCGGCCCGGGACTGCCTGTCATCGAGGGCGACGTGGCCGACCCCGGCGCGCTGGACGATGCCTTCCGCGGGCGTCGGATCGACTCGGTCGTGCACTTCGCGGCCCGCAAGAGCGTGGCCGAGTCCGTCGACGATCCGCTCGGCTACTACCGGAGCAACCTGTCCTCCACGATCACGCTGGCTGCCGCGGCCGTCGATCACGGCGTCGGACGGCTGGTGTTCAGCTCGTCTGCGACCGTCTACGGCACGCCGCCGTCGCTGCCGGTCGCTGAGGATTCGCCGACCGTCCCGGAGAGCCCCTACGGCGCGACCAAGCTGATGTGTGAGCGCATCCTGGCCGACGCCGCGGCGGCGTCGGAGCTGACGGCGGTCGTGCTGCGCTACTTCAACCCGGTCGGAGCGCACCCGTCGGGCCTGATCGGGGAGGATCCGGTCGGGGAGCCGGCGAACCTCGTGCCGAGGATCATGCAGGTCGCGTTGGGCCGGATCGACCGGCTCCGTGTGTTCGGGGGCGACTACTCCACGGCCGACGGCACCACATTGCGCGACTACGTGCATGTGATGGATCTGGCCGAGGGCCATGCGGCTGCGCTCGCCGCCGACATCGCCCCGGCCCGCAGCCGGGTCTACAACCTGGGAACCGGCTCGGGAACCACCGTGCTGCAGGTGGTGGCGGCGGCCTCTGAGGTGGTCGGATCACCCGTTCCCTACGAGATGGGCGAGCGTCGCCCCGGCGACCTCGAGGCCTCCTGGGCCGACTGCACCCGAGCCCGCCACGAGCTTGGCTGGCAGGCCCGCCGGAGCCTGGACCAGATGCTGGCGGACCACTGGAACTTCGCCCGCCGCCACCCCGACGGCTACGAGGGCCCGAGCGGCCCGTGAGCGCAGCGAACAAGAGCGGGAATCACAGTTAGCGGAAGAGGTCGTCGGCGGGGGAGCGGACTATCTCATCGGCAACCGAGCCGGTGCGGAACCAAGATCCCTCGAGGCCCCGCACAACCGCTACGGGAAGGCCCTTGGACTTGCCCATGACTAGGTCGGCGGCTGCTGCGATCTCGTCGGCCACCGCCACCTCGGTCACGTGGAGCTCCCGGCCCAACGCGTCGCGGCTGCCCCGCAGGTCCACCACGGCTGCGATGCCCGCGCAGCCGATGGCGGTATCGGTCACCCCCCTGCGCCACGGGCGGCCGAAGGTGTCGGAGACCACCACCGCCACGTCGGTGCCGGTCAGGGCCCGGATGCGGTCGCGTATGCGTCGAGCTGAACGGTCCGGGTCCACCGGCAGCAGCGCCGCGAACCCCTGCTCGACGTTGCTGAGATCGACCCCCGCGTTGGCGCACACAAAACCGTGCCGGGTCTCCGAGATCACCAGATCGCCCCGGCGGCGCAGAACCCGCACCGACTCCTGCTCCACCAGCGGTTTGTGGCTCGTCGGGTCGTCGGGGTCGACGGCCGCGAGCCGTCCCTCGGCCTTGGAGACCACCTTCTGGGTGACCACCACGCAGTCGCGGTCGCGCAGCAAGTCGGGCCCGGCCGCGGCGACGATCAGCGCGGCCAGGTCGTCTCCGGGGCGCACCTCGCCGATCCCCTCGACACCACGGATCTCCAGGCTCACGGGATCTCCAGGCTCACGGGATCTCCAGGCTCACGGGATCTCCAGGCTCACGACGGCACCGCCACCGCGCAGCAAAGTTCCGGGCTCACGGCGGCACCGCGGCCATTGTTCGCCGGGCCAGCTCCGCCGCCGCCTCCGGCGACGACATGACCGTGGGGGCGACTACGGCCCGCACGCCGGTGTCGGCCACCGCTGAGGCCAGATCGGCGTCGGCCTCATCGATCACCAGGGCGCTGACCACGTCCCGGTAGCGCCGGGCCACCCCCACCACGCTCGACTCCTCGCCCAGCTCTCGCAGCATCCGGTCGGCGGGACCCTTGAGGGCTGCGCCCGCGACTATGGGCGACACGGCCACGTTGCGCTCCCGCCGGGCCGCGAGGGCCTCAGCCATACCGGGAATGGCCAGGATCGGGCCGATCGACACCACCGGGTTGGACGGCGCGATCACCACCGCGTCCGCGTCGGCGACGGCGTCCAGCACCCCTGGGGCCAAGCGAGCCTCTTCCACACCGGCGAAACGCACCGCGGCTATGGCAACGTCGTGGCCGAGGCGCACGAAGTACTCCTGGAAGCCGATCTCGCCCCCGGAGGCCAGCGTCACCCGGGTCTCGATCCTCTGGTCGCTGACCGGCAGCACCCGGCAGCGCAAGCCGCGGGCCGCGGCCAGACGGGTGGTCACCTCGCTGAGGCTCAGTCCCTCGCGCAGCAGCGTGGTGCGGAACAGGTGGGTTCCTAGGTCGCGGTCACCGAGGTTGAACCACGCCTCGAGCCCCAGCGACCTCAGCTCGTCCAGAGCGTTCCACGTCTCGTCGGCCAGGCCCCAGCCCCGTTCGGGGTCTATGGCGCCTGCCAGTGTGTAGACGACGGTGTCGATGTCGGGGCTGACGTGCAGGCCGTGCAGCTCTACGTCGTCGGCGACGTTCACCACCGCGATCACGTCCTCAGCGGGCGTCACCAGCAACTGCCCGGCCAGGTAGCGGGCCGCGCCCACGCCTCCGGCCAGGACCGTGATCATCGGCTCGGGTCGCCCACGGCCCCGCCGACGGCGCCCGGGCGGCTCTGCAGCAGCGCCAGGTCCGCGTCGACCATCAACCGGACCAGATCCACGAACGACGTCTTGGGGTGCCATCCGAAGGTTGAGGTGGCCTTGGAGGAGTCGCCCACGAGCAGGTCGACCTCCGACGGGCGCATGAACCGCTCGTCCACCACGACATGGTCTCGATAGTCCAGTCCCACATACTCGAAGGCCAGCTCGCACAGAGTGCTCACTGAATGGGTCTTGCCCGTGCAGATCACGTAGTCGTCGGGTTCGTCCTGTTGCAGCATGCGCCACATTGCTTCGACGTAGTCCGCCGCGTAGCCCCAGTCCCTCTGCGAGTCGAGGCTGCCGAGACGCAGCTCGCCCGCGAGGCCGAGCTTGATGCTGGCCGCGCCGTGGGTGATCTTGCGGGTCACGAACTCCATGCCCCGGCGCGGGCTCTCGTGATTGAACAGGATCCCCGACGTGGCGTGCAGCCCGTAGGACTCCCGATAGTTGACCGTGATCCAGTGCCCGTAGACCTTGGCCACCCCGTAGGGGCTGCGGGGGTGGAACGGCGTCTCCTCGTTCTGGGGAACCTCCCGCACCTTCCCGAACATCTCTGACGAGCTGGCCTGGTAGAAGCGGATGTCGCCGTCGACGAGCCGGATGGCGTCGAGGACCCGCGTCACCCCCAACGCCGTTGTCTCCCCCGTCAGCACCGGCTGGCTGAAGGAGGTCTGCACGAAGGACTGCGCCGCGAGGTTGTACACCTCGTCTGGCCGGTAGGTCCGAAGGATCTCGATCATCGAGACTTGGTCGAGCAGGTCGCCGGTCACTATGCGGACGCGGTCCTGGATGTGCGCTATGCGCTCGTAGTTGACGATGCTGGAGCGACGCACCATCCCGATGACCTCGTATCCCTTGTCGAGGAGCAGCTCGGCGAGGTACGAACCGTCCTGGCCGGTGATGCCGGTGATCAGGGCGCGTCTGGCCATGGCTACTGGTTATCGCCCCGGCTCGGCAGTTCCGACTCCGCCGTCCTGCCACTCTGAGGGTGCGCGCCCGACTCCGCCGTCCTGCCACTCCGATGGTGCGCGCCCGACTCCGCCGTCCTGCACCGCCAGTAGTCCAGGAGGTCGTCGAGGGTCTGCTCCAGCGGCACTTCGGGACGCCACCCGGTGGCGTCGTGCAGCTTGGACGGGTCGCCCCGGACCTCGGCTACGTCCACGGGACGCAGCAGTTGGCCGTCGGCCGCGAGGCGCATGGGGTGCCTGGCCCTGGCGATCAAGGCCTCCGCCAACTCGGCGATGCCGCGGGCGGTTCCGCTGCACACGTTGTAGGCCTCGCCCTCTGCGCCGCGCTCGGCCAGCAGCCGGTAGGCCCGCACCACGTCGCGCACGTCGGTGAAGTCGCGCCGCGCCTGCAGGTTCCCGACCCGCACCACCTTCTCGCCGGTGCGCTCGTTGGCCGCGATACGCGACGCCAGCGCGGCGGCAACGAAGCGGTCGCTCTGGCCCGGACCGAGGTGGTTGAAGGCCCTGGCCCGGATCACGTCGAGCCCGTGGCCCAGACCGGCCTGCACGCACACCATCTCGGCCGCGGCCTTGCTAGCTCCGTAGGGCGTAACCGGACGCATCGCAGCAGCCTCACCGACGGGAAGGCCCGCGGGCTCGACTCGCCCATAGACGTCGGCACTGCTGACGACCACAACCCGGGCGGCGCCGGTCTCTCGGGCCGCGTCAAGGACGTTGAACGTTCCCTCCACGTTGACCCGCAGGGTTGCGGCCGGATCGGTGAAGCTCGCCTGAACGTCGGCCTGCGCGGCCAGGTGGTACACGGCGTCGGGGCGGCACTGGGAGAAATCGGCCTCCAGCGCCTCGGGCTCGGTTATCTCGGCTTCGCTGATCGCCACCTCGTCGCCGGCCGCGGCGAGGTGGGCCACCAGGTGGCGGCCCACGAATCCCGTGGCGCCGGTGACGAGGGCCCGCACCCGTGCCTACCGGACGGTGCCTGGACAGAGCATCACCGCGCACACTACGTGTTTCCCGCTCTTGTTCGCGGCGCTCCCGGGCCGCTCGGGTGTGTTTCCCGCTCTTCGCGGCGCTTACGGGCCGCTCGGGCCCTGGGCGGGCCAGAGGCATGCCACACTGGTCCCATGGCGACGGCATCCGGCGGGGATCCGCAGACGCTGGCATCGCTGGTCGATCCTGCCTCGACGGCGGTGCTGACCATGGAGCTGCAGCGGGGCGTCGTCGGTCCGGGCGCCATGATGGAGTCCCTCCGGCGGCAGGTGGCGGCGGCGGGGACGGTCCGTGCCGCGGCCGCGGTGTGCAACGCGGCCCGGGCTGCGGGGGCGCGCGTGGTCCACTGCGTCGTGCAGACCCGTGGAGACGGCGCGGGCGGCGCGGTCAACTGCCGGATCCTGGGGCTGGCCGACAAGCTTCGCCGCGAGCAGGGGATCGCTCCCACCATGGCCGGCACCGACGGGGAGCGGCTCGTGCCCGAACTCGGGGAGGATCCCCGGGACCTGGTCATGGTGCGATGGCATGGCCTGACGCCGTTCACATCCACGGCTCTCGACCAGACCCTGCGGAACCTGGGCGTGACCACCGTCGTTGCTACTGGCGTGTCAGTGAACGTCGGCATCATGGGCCTGTGCCTCAGCGCCGTTGATCTCGGCTACCAGGTGGTGCTGGTACGCGATGCGGTGGCTGGGGTTCCCGAGGACTATGCGGACTCCGTGATCGAGCACAGCCTGGCCATGGTGGCCACGGTGGTGACCTCCGCGCAGCTGCTGGAGGCCTGGTCTGCCGGTTGGTGAAAGCGCCGGTGTCGCCCCCGTGGAAAGGGGCGGCCATTAGCCTCGGCTGATCGAAGTGCCCGCCAATACCGCCGCGCCCGCCGGGGGCGGAAACGGCCCAACTCGCCAGGACGCCCCGACGGTGCTGGCCGTGGTGGTCGCCCATCAACCGGGCGATTGGTTCGTCGAGACCCTCGAGTCGTTGGCTCTGCAGGATTACGAGCCCCTGAGCACGGCCGTCGTCGACGCGGCTGGATCGGGGATCGGCGCGCGGGTGGCTGAGGTCCTAGCGGATGCCGCCGTCATCGACGCCGCCGGAGCCTCCGGTTTCTCGGAAGCGGCCAACGCCGTGCTCTCCGCCGGTGTCGAAGCCGACTTCCTGCTGGTGTGCCACGACGACGTGGCTCTGGCACCCGACGCGGTCACGGTGCTCGTGGCCGAGGCACTGAGGAGCAATGCCGGGATAGTCGGTCCCAAGATCGTGGAATGGGATCGTCCCGAGATCATCCAGCACGCCGGCTACGACGTCGACCGCTTCGGCATGACCGCGGAACGGGTCGGCGCCGAGGATCTCGACCAGGAGCAGCACGACGGGGTGAGCGATGTGTTCGCCCTTCCCTCGGCAGTCCTGCTCATACGCAGGGATCTCTTTGCCCGCCTGGGCGGCTTCGACGGAGGCATGACCTTCCGAGGCGAGGACGTGGATCTGTGCTGGCGGGCCCAGATGGCCGGGGCCCGGGTCATGTTCGTCGGAGGCGCGCTGGCGCGACACCGCGACGGGCTCGTGTCCCGAACCGGCGTTGACGACACGAGGCTCACCGAGACTCGCCACGCCCTGCGGTCCATGCTGGTCAACCACGGCCGTATCTCTCTCACCGTGTTGGTGCCGCTGGCTGTACTGATGGCGATCACTGAGATCGTCGTGGCTGTGTTCACTGGCCGTTTCGGACATGTGCGCGACACGGTGTCGGCATGGGTCTGGAACATCTCCCGGCTCGACGTAGTAGCGCAGCGACGCCGGGCCAATATGCAGGTCCGCAGGGTTCGCCAGGCCGACGTGACCGCGTTGCAGTACTTCGGCAGTGTGCGTCTGGTGTCCTTCTTGAGGCGACAGTTCGGCGGCGAGTCGACCGGGTTGCTCAGCACCGCCCGCCGGGATGTGTTCGGGGGGCTGCGCACCGGCACGACTCGACTTGCATGGATCTCCTGGATCGGGGTGCTGGCGATCGTGCTGTTCGGCTCGCGCGGCCTTCTCTCGGGGGGAGTTCCGGCGGTGGGGGACTTCGCCGCTCTGCCCGATACCGCCTCGGACCTGCTCGAGGCGTGGTGGGGAGGGTGGAGCGAACGCAACGGGGGAGCGCCGTCCTCGAACCTGGGCGTTCTCGTGTACCTCGGCCTGCTCGGCTGGCTCCTGTCCGACAGCATGGAACTGGTTCGCACGCTGTCGGTCGTCGTGCCGATCGTTGTCGGACTGCTGGGGGCCTACCGGCTGCTGGCCGAGACCGGCTCGCGCCGGGCCCAGGCGAGCGCGCTCGTCGCCTACCTTCTGGTGCCGCTGGCGCCGGCGTCCGTGGCGGGCGGGTCCATCGCCGGTCTCGTCGGCTACGCGGCCGCGCCGTGGATCCTGCGCGAGTTGCTGCGAGCGTCGCGCGCCGCGCCGTTCCGGCATGGTCCCCAAGGGTTCGCGGGATTGGCCGCGGTGGCAGTGTCGCTGGGGGCTGCCGCGGGCGTCGCGGCGTTGCTTGTTCCCGCCGCTGCCGGACTCGTGGTGCTGATGGCGGCCGGCCTAATGGCGGGCAGCCTGCTCGCGGGCCGCCCCGGTGGTGTTCCGCGCCTGCTGGCCGCCACCGCGCTAGCCGTGCCGGCGGTCGCGCTCGTGGCGTTCCCGGCTGTCGTGGACCTGGTTGCCTCGGGCCCCGATTGGGGGGTCGTAGCCGACGGCCGCGACGGGTCGGCCGGCGAATTCTCCTTCGGCGAGATCCTGCGGTTCGCCGTCGGCGGAGACGACCCGGGCTTCCTGGTCTGGTTGTTCGCCGTTCCGATGACCGTGCCCCTGCTGCTGGGAAGGGGATGGCGCCTGGAGCAGTCCGTGCGCCTGTGGATGGTGGCTGTCCTGTCCTGGGCCGTCGCTCTTGCGGCACAGCGGGGAGCGCTGCCGTTCGGGCTTCCCGATCTGCACCTGCTGCTCGCCCCGGCGGCCGTGGCGGTGGCCGGGCTGTGCGGCATGGCCGTGCTGTCCATCGAGCACGACCTGCGCTTCAGCCACTTCGGCTGGCGGCAGGCGCTCGTGCCGGTGACCGTCGCGGCCTCCCTGCTGCTTGCGATGGGCAGCATCGGCTCACTGGAGGACGGCCGCTGGGGCCTGGTGGACGGCGATCACCATTCGGCGCTGCGCTTCGAACCACCGGTCCTGTCGGGCGCCTACCGCGTCCTGTGGATCGGCGCGCCCGAGTTCCTGGCCGCCGAGGGGCACAGCCTGGCTCCCGGCGTCGCCTGGGCGACGACAGCCGGTGATTCGGTGACGATTCTCGATCGCTCGATTCCGCTCGACCAGGGCCGGGCCGATCTCTTCTCCACGGTGATCGAAGAGATCGAAGAGGGCCGCACCGCCCGCGGTGGGCGGCTCCTGGCCGGCTTGGGCGTGCGCTACGTGGTGCTGCTGCACCGGCTCGCGCCGGCACCGTTCGTCACTGAGGATGAGGCCCGAGAAGTGCCCGCCGATCTCACCGAGGCGATGCGCGGCCAACTCGATCTGGAGTTGGTGGAGGGGACCAACAGCGCGGTGGACATGTTCGTGAACACCTCGTGGGTGCCGATGCGGGCGCTTTACCCGCCCGGGTTCGACGCGGGAATCGAGGACTTCAAAGACCTGGAAGCCCGTCCGCTGACTACTGGAGCATCGCTGTTCTCCGGCGACGGGCCCCCGTGGACGGCCGAGGTCCCCGGCAACGCGGAGATCCTCGTGTCCCATACGCCGCGGCCGGGGTGGGAGCTGAGCGTGGACGGCGATATCGCTCCCCGGCGCGAGGCCCTCTCGTGGGCACGGGCCTATCGTCCCGGATCCGGGGGCGAGGCACAGCTGTCCTATTCGGCGCCATGGTGGCGTCATGCCGGCCAGTTGATCGGCGCGGCCGCACCCATCGTGCTCGCCCTGGCGTGGCTGCGCCGTCGGATGGACCGGTTCTGATGCGCTCGATGCGAGTGCTCGCGATCGTGGCGATAGTCGGCTCGTTGCTGGCCGGGGTGGTCATCGACCTGCCGGATCGACCCGGATCCGATCGCTCCGATCAGTACGTGTCGGCTCTCGCTGCCCCAACGGGCGTCGTGAACACCTGGTTCTGTCCCGGCGGCAGCGGTACCGCGGGCGTGGCCGACGTGACCATCGGTGTGGTGAACGGATCGGATGGTCGACGAACCGCCACCGTGTCGGTGTTGCCCGGCGGATCCGACTCGCAGCAGGCGGCGACGGTGGAGATCGCCATAGAGCCCCGGGGCCGCGTGCTGCTTCAGCCGTCCGGGGAGGTCCCCGGTGCGGAGTGGGTTGGAGCCATGGTCGAAGTCGACGGCACCGACGTGGCCGTGGAGCAGATCCTCACCGCCGCTCAGGGCGGAGTGGGCCGTTCGCCTTGTCTGACGAGGACCGCCGACAGCTGGGTCGTCTCGAACGGAGCGACCCGCTCGGCGGTGGAGCGAGAGCGTTTCATCGTGATGCTCCTGAACCCGTTCCCGGATGTCGCAGTGGTTGACATAGAGCTAGTGGCCGATGTGGGCCGCGACTCGATCGAGGGGTTGGTCGTGCCGGCCCAGCGGGTGGTGGCAGTGGATGTGACCGAGGAGGTAACTGTCGCGGCCACCGTTGCGGCCTTCATCGACGTCGTGTCCGGCCGGGTGGCGGCGTCGTGGATCCAGATCGCCGACGGTCCCATTGCCGGCCGCGGCACTCGGACGGCGCCGGCTGTGCCCGGCGCCGCGGAGTTGTGGCACCTTCCCGTCGCGGCTGTCGGCGCTGCTCGACGAGATGTCGTCGCCGTTTCCAACCCGTCGGCCGACGACATCGCCGAGGTCGACGTAGAGATCGTCCCAGAAGAGCCGGATCTCGGTGTGAGTCCGATCGAGATTACGGTTCGGCCGGGCCGGACCGCCCTCGTCGACCTCTCCCGGCAGGGTCGCCTCGACGGACTCGGCCATTTCAGCGTGGTGGTTCGCTCCCTGGCGGGAGTGCCGGTGGTGGCGTCGATCACCAGCGCCATCTCACCATCTGCCGACTCCGGCGTCGTGGAGGCTGCGACCGTGGCGGGGTCAGCGGCGACGATCGGCGCTGACGGGGCGGCCCTGCGCTGGCTGGTACCGGCAGAAGTGCCCGCCTCCGACGGCGATGCCGGGCTGGGCGCCGACTCCTCGGCCCTGGTGGTCGTCAACCCGTCGGCTGTTGGCATCGCCGAGGTTGACCTCCGTGTTGACGGCAGGCTGATCCGCTCCGTGGAAATCGGACCCGGTCGCAGCCGAAGGCTGCCATTGGCATCGCTGGGCTCGGATCGGTTCGTGGTGGAGGTGAACTCGTCAGCTCCGGTGGTTGTCGGCCGCGAGCTCGTCGGGCTTACGTCGCGCTCGGCTTCGTTGGGTGTGGCCGTCTCCGAACCGGTGCCGATCGGCGGGGATCGCTGAGCTGGAGCGAGCGGGACTAGGTGAGAGCGCCTCGCCGTGCGGCGTTGTCACTCCCGCTCTTGTTCGCTGCGCTCACGGGCCGCTCGGGCCACGGCCTCGCTCAGACCTCGCGACGCCCATTGTTGACTCGCGCTTGTTCGCTCGGCCTCTGGGCCGCCCCCGTTGCGGGTGTTGGCTTCAGCCCGCGGGAGTCGGGACGCTGGCGGGTGCGCCTGCGCCGTTGCCTTCGGCGCTGGGCGGGGTGTCGGGGCTCGGCAGGGCATCGGGGCTCGGCGGGCTGGCGGTGGCGTTGCCCGCCTGCGGACCTCCACTCGACACGGCGATGAGACGCTCCACTTCCTCGCCGCTGATGGTCTCGTGCTCGAGCAGCGACCGGGCCACGAGGTCGAGTCCGTGGCGGTACTCGGTCAAGGTGGCCCGGCACCGCTCCTGCTGCTCGCGCAGGATGCGCTCGATTTCCTCGTCGATCACCCGGGCCGTGTCGTCGCTGTAGTCGCGGGTCTGCATGAGGTCCTCGCCCAAGAACACCTGGTTCTGCGACCCCCAGGCCATGGGGCCGATCTCGTTGGACATGCCCCACTCCCGGACCATGGACCGGGCCAGGGCTGTGGCTCTCATCAGGTCGTCGGCCGCGCCGGTGCTGCTGATGCCGAATACGAGCTCCTCGGCGATGCGGCCCCCGAACATCACCACGAGGCGGTCGAGGATGTAGTCGCTGCGGTAGATGTGGCGATCCTCCTCGGGGAGCTGCATGGTGACGCCCAGCGCCATTCCGCTGGGGATGATCGTCACCTTGTGGAGCGGGTCGGCGGTCGGCAGCACCGCGGCGCACACGGCGTGGCCTGCCTCGTGATAGGCGATGGCCTCCTTCTCGTCGTTGGAGAGGGCCATCGACTCGCGCTTCTGGCCCATGATGACCCGGTCGCGGGCCAGTTCCACATGCCGGGCCCCGATCTCCTCGGCGCCCTCGCGCACGGCGTACAGAGCGGCCTCGTTGATCAGGTTGGCCAGGTCGGCGCCGCTCATTCCCGGTGTGCCCCGGGCCACCACGCCCAGGTCCAAGTCCTCCGCGGTGCGCTTGCCCTTGACGTGCACGCTCAGGATGGCGAGCCGGTCCGACAGCTCCGGCAGCGGCACCACGACCTGGCGGTCGAAGCGGCCGGGGCGCAGCAGGGCGGGGTCGAGAATGTCCGGCCGGTTGGTGGCGGCCAACATGACAATGCCCTCGGACTCCTCGAATCCGTCCATCTCCGACAGCATCTGGTTGAGGGTCTGCTCCCGCTCGTCGTGTCCGCCTCCGAGGCCCGCGCCGCGCTTGCGACCGATCGAGTCGACCTCGTCGATGAAGATGATGGCCTTGCCCATCTTGCGGGCCGACTGGAACAGGTCGCGGACTCGGCTCGCGCCGACTCCCACGAACATCTCCATGAAGTCCGAGCCCGTAACCGACAGGAACGGCACGCCGGCTTCGCCCGCCACCGCCTTGGCGATCAGCGTCTTTCCAGTTCCGGGCGGGCCCACCAGCAGCACGCCCTTCGGCACCCGGGCCCCGATCTCCGCGAAGCGCTCCGGCATCTTGAGGAAGTCGATGATCTCTGTGATCTCCTGCTTGACGCCCTCGTAACCGGCCACGTCGTCGAAGGTGGTTCCGGGCCGCTCGGCGCTGTAGGGCTTGGCCCGGCTCCGCCCGATCGACATGATGCTGCCCATCTGCCCTTGGGCCCGACGCTGCATCCACCAGAAGAACAGGATGAGCAGGCCGATGGGCAGCAGCAGCGGCAGGATCGACAGGAAGAAGTTGGTCTGGGGAGTGACGTAGCGGAACTCCGGGACGTGCTCGTTGATCAGGGCGGTGTCAGCGTCGGGTAGCGGCAGCGGCCCGTTGGAGGAAAACTCAGTGCCATCGACGGCGGTCGCCTCGATGCTTCCGCTGTTGTTGTTGTAGGTGCCCTGGACGATCCCGCCCTCGGTGACCCGCTCCAGGAAGTCCGGATAGGAGATCTCGTCGCCGGATTCGCTGGGGAGCAGGGTGGTGGCCAGGAAGACGGCGATGACCGCGCCGATCATCAGCCAGACCACCAGGCGCGAACGGCGCTGCGACTCCGGCGACGGCCGCGGCGACGACTGCTGGCGCCGCTTGCCGTCCCGCGGGCTCGGCGGCGGAGGAGGCGGCGGCGTGCTGTCGGCCACGAGCCCAGACTAGTCCGGTACCGTGGCGATCCATGCCGTCGCTGATGCCAGCTTCGACGCGGCTGATCTGGGCGGCAGTCGGATGGGTCGCAGGTTTCGTCGCCACCCTCGCGGCGGCGGTGGCGGCCGCCGTGGCGCTGGGCGGTCTGGAGGATCCCGAAGCTGACATCATGGAGAGCCTGTCTATGGGCGGTCTCGTGTTGCTTCAGGTGCCGCTGTGGCTGGGTCTGATCGGCACGCCGCTGCTGGCCCGCCGATTCGGCCTCGACTGGAGGCACCAGATCGGATGGCGTATGCGGGCTTCCGACGTCCCGATCGGGGTGGGGATCGGGCTGGCGATGCAGCTCGTAGCCGTGCCGTTGCTGTACTGGCCCATACTCCGGATCTTCGGCGATCTGGATGTCGAGGGGCCGGCTCGCGACCTGTCGGAGCTGGTCGACACTCCGCTCGACGCGTCTCTGCTGGTGTTGATGACTGTGGTTCTGGCGCCAGTCACCGAGGAGGTGTTCTTCCGGGGCCTGCTGCAGGGCGCGCTGCGCGACCGGATCGGGCCGGGCTGGGCGCTGGTCCTCGCCTCGGTGGCTTTCGCCATCACCCACGTCCAGGGGGTGCAGCTCCCGGCGCTGGTGCTGGTGGGGGCGGTGCACGGGTTCCTCGTGCTGAGAACCGGGCGCCTCGGGCCGGCGCTGTGGTCCCACGCCGCGTTCAACGCGGTCACCGTGATCGCCTTGGTGTGGTTGTGAGACGGCGGGCCCGGAGGCGCGGTGCCACCCGGTGGCGGAACCCGGTCCGCCGCGCAAGATCGACTCTTGCGCGCACCAAGGACAACGTGGCGCTGTGACACCCCGTAGGCCGGCGCGGTCCGCACTTGTCGGTGTCATCGTGGCGCTGACGGTCGCGTTCGTCGTGGCCAACCTGAGGCCCTGGCTGTGGTTCGTGGACACCACTCCCACCGGTGGCGATCTAGGAGCCCACGTGTGGGCGCCGGCCTACCTGCGCGACGTGCTGCTTGGTGAGCTGAGGCTCACCGGATGGACCCACGACTGGTACGCGGGCTTTCCCGCTTTCACGTTCTACATGGTGATCCCGTCGTTGCTGGTGGTGATCATCGACGCGGGCCTAGGCCTGCATGTGGCCGTCTTCGCCTACATCGCAGTGGCCCTGTCGGTGTGTGCCGTGGTGTTGGTGGTGCTCCGGCGGACGGGCCGGCCCACCCGCCAGTGCTGGTCTGTCGCGTTGGGTGCCGCCGCGATAGCCGGGGCTGCCAAGCTGCCCGTCGACGACGCCGCGATCAACCGCGCCCTTGCCGGTCTGCTCCTGCCCGCCGCCGCCGCGTGGTGGGCGTGGTACGGCCTGCGGTCCCGGCCTCGCTGGCGGGCGGGGGCGGCTGTGGCCGCGGCCGCCCTGGCGCTGCTCGTGGTGCCCATGCCCTACGGCGTGTCCCTCAAGCTGGTGGCGATCGCGGGCGTGGTCGCACTCCCTGTGGCCGTGTGGGCGATGACGCGCCTGGGTGGGACCGGGGCCGAGGGCCGGGCCCTGGCCGCGGCGGCCACGCTGCTGTTCCTGTTCGACCGCTCGTTCAACATCTACGGCGGGAACCTCATGTCGACGATGGCCGGCGAGTTCGCCTACTCGCTGGGCCTGGCCGGCGCGGTCCTCTACATCGGCGTGGCGGCGCGGGGCATGCAGACCGGGCAATACCGGATCCTGGCCGGCGCGCTGCTGGCCCTCACCGGGCTGATGCACCTGTTCTCCGCCTTCTTCGCGCTGGCCGCCGGGGCCGCGTTGCTGCTCGTGCTGCCGTGGCGCGCCGGAGCGTGGCGCCTGCGGCTGATGTGGACCGTCTCCACCGGCGCGTTGGCCGCGGCGCTCAGCGCGTGGTGGGTGCTGCCGTTCTGGTGGAACCGGAGCCTGCTGAACGACATGGGCTGGGGCAAGGAACGCCGCTACCTGTCGTCGCTGTGGTCGCGCGACGAGTTCGACTACAGCTTCCTGGTGAACGATCCGCCGCTGCAGCTGTTCATCGGGCTGGCGGTGGCCGGCGCGGCACTGCTGTTCGTGAGGCGGGCGCGGCTCGGCATGGCGGTGGCGCTGACCGCGGCAGTCGTCGCGGCCGGCTTCGTGATCCTGCCCGAGGGGCGCCTGTGGAACGTCCGTATCCTGCCCTTCTACTACCTCACCGTGTACCTGACCGCGGCCCTCGGTCTCGGGGAGGCGATCGGGCTCGGGCGCTCAGCGATGGACAGGCGGCAGGCGGCCCGGGCCGCCGCAGGCGCCGAGGTGGGCCGGATCCGGTCGTCGGCCGGTGCGCTTGTGGCGGGTGGCTCGGTGGTACTGGCGACGGCCGCGGTGGTGGTGATGGTTGGACTGCCGTTGCGGTCTCTGCCCGGCGGCCATCTCGGCGACGACGGCGTCTACCGGTGGGGACCGTTCAGTTCCAGCGACTCCAACCTCGGGTCGTACTGGGTCGAGTACAACTTCGAGGGCTACGAGCGCCGGGATCCGACCGCCGACGGAGGGGGCAGCTCCGAGTACTGGGACCTCGTCGAGACCATGGATCGGATCGGCGAGAGCCATGGCTGCGGCGCGGCCCTCTGGGAGTACGAAGCCGGCCGGCTCGGATCGTATGGGACGCCGATGGCGCCCATGCTGCTGCCGTACTGGACCGACCGGTGCATCGGCTCCATGGAGGGCCTCTACTTCGAGGCCTCTGCCACCGTCCCGTACCATTTCCTGATGCAGTCGGAGCTGTCGGCCGCTCCGTCGCGAGCCCAGCGGGATCTTCCCTATTCGGGACTCGACGTCGCCGCGGGCGTGGACCACCTGCAGCTCATGGGGGTTCGCTACTACATGGCGTTCTCTCAGGATGCGGTGAGCCAGGCCCGGGCTGCGACCGGCCTCACCGAGATCGGCTCGACGCCTCTGGGCCCGTGGGTCGTGTTCCGGGTGTCCGGCAGCACTCCGGCGGTCGGGTTGACCAGGCTGCCGGTGGTGGTGGAAGACCTCGACGACTCGGGCGACGACTGGCTGGAGGCTTCGGTCGGCGCCTTCCTCGCGGCTGGCCAGGGCGGGCCGATGCTCGCGGTCGACGGTCCCGACCACTGGCCTCGGATGACCTTGCCCGACGTCCGGAGCGGACTTCAGGACGACCCGGCCGGCGCCGTCGGCGGCGAGTTGGGCCGTGAGGAGGTGATGCGGCGGCTGTCGGCGATCCTGCCTGCCGCCGCGCCCGTCGAGAACATCGAACCCGCAGAGGTCAGCGGACTGGTCCGTCGGGATCATTCGATCGCGTTCTCGGTGGACCGTGTGGGAGCTCCGGTGCTGGTGCGAACGTCGTACTTCCCGAACTGGTCGGTGTCGGGCGCGCGGGGTCCCTACCGGGTGACGCCCAACTTCATGGTGGTGGTGCCGACTGACACTGAGGTGCGCCTCACCTACGGCCGCAGCGCCGTGGAGTGGTTCTCGATGGCGGTCACCCTCGCCGGCCTTGCCGTGGTTGTATGGCTCGTGCTGCGCTCGTCGCGGCGGGCGAGGGCTGGAGCGGACGCAACCGAGCCACTTCGGGAGGCGGGGGTGCCGTGAGGCTCTCGGTGATTGTGCCGGCCTACCGCGAGGCCGGCCGCATCGGCGACACCGTGGCCGCGCTGCGCGCCGCCTTGGTTGGGGTGAGCGCCGAGGGCGGCGCGGAGATCGTGGTGGTCGACGACGGCTCCGACGACGGCACCGCCGCCGCGGCCCGCGCCGCGGGCGCCGATGTCTTGGTGGAGCTCGGGGTCAACCGGGGCAAGGGAGCCGCGGTGAGGGCCGGGATGCGGGCCGCCTCGGGAGCGGTGGTGGCGTTCACCGACGCCGATCTCGCGTACGCGCCCAGCCAGCTCGTAGGACTGCTCGATGAGGTGGAGAGGGGAGCCGACGTGGTCGTCGGTGACCGACGCCATCCCGACTCGGTAGCGGTGACCGACCCGTCCGGGTTGCGACGAGCAGGAAGCCTCGTTGTCGGCCTGCTGCGCTGGATGCTGAAGCTCGCCCACCGCCGCGACACCCAATGCGGCTTGAAGGCGTTCTCCCGGCGAGCGGTGGGCGCGGTGCTGGACGCGTCGGTGATGGACAGGTTCTCGTTCGACATCGAGGTGCTCTTCTTGGCCGACCGTCTCGGCATGGAGGTCCGCGAGGTGCCGGTCGAGGTGGTCAATAGCGACGTGTCGTCGGTGCGCGTCGTCAGCGACGGCTGGGAGCTGGTGCTCGACATGTGCCGCATCCGGACGCGGGCGCTGCTGGGCCGCTATCCGACAGAGATCCCCCTCCAGTAGCTCGACCCATCGGCCGGGTCGGAGGTATTGGGTGACCCCACCAGCATGGCCGGCCACTACCCGACCGGGCGAGCCTGGTCGCAGAACGGATACCCGTAGCGGCCTAGCATCAGCCGGTCGAGGTCATCGCGGAGGCTGGGCCCCGAGATTGACTGTCCCGGTGGCGTCAACTCTGTGTAGGAGTCGATCAGCGAGCAGCGGCGCGCGTTTCCGGCCTCGGTGGTGTCGAGGCTGATCGTGGCCTCTGAGATCTGGCTGATGACCGATGCCAGCGGGTCATGCCGGTAGGTCTCTGCTATCTGTGCGTTGGCTAGAAGCGTCAGCGACAAGGACACTGCGAGGGCAGCGGCGAGGGCGTGCGTCACCCCGCTCGTTCGCGGGTGGCCAACCAGAGCGAAGACTATGGCTACCGAGGCGGCGATCAGGAACGACCAGCCCACCTGGGTGAGCAGCGTTTCGCGCCAGGCTTGGCCGATCGGAGGCCTCGTCAGCTGCTGGTGTCTCGACAGGCTCGCCACCAGTGCGGACGAGCATGCCGTGACTGCGCCGAGGATCCCGAGTGCCGCCGCCAGCCGGAACCATCTCGCAGAGACGTCTCCGTCGGTGGGAGCTAGTAGGCCGCGCCCGTCGGCGGTGGCGACCGGGCGACTTCGGGGCTCGGCATCGAGGGCCGCGCGCGTTGCTACGACCACTACTGCCAGCATCAAGAGCGTCCAGATCGTGTTGCCGAGCAAGTCGACCAGGGTGAAGTCGAAGTCGAGGATGCCGGCCTTGATGGAGTTGTAGCGCCATCCGGCGGGCGGAGTTCCTGTGACCAAGCGACCGCCGGCCACACTCAACACCTCTTCAGACAGGCTGATTTCCGAACCGTCGTAGCAGGTCTGCGGTGTGCAGCGTCCCGCTATGGCAATCCGCGACGGGATCAGAGCGGCCAGGAAGCCGAAGGCGAGAGCCGCCCATTTCCTTGTTGCGGCCGTCCGCAGCACGCTCCGTGGCGCCATGCCAGCGGCGGCGGCGCGCGCCGCGATGAATGCCGCTGCCGTGACCGGAGCCACGTACACGAGGTCATAGGTCGTCGCGGCCACAGCGCCGAGGAGGGCCATCGCCAGCAGCTCGCGCCCACGCACCGGCCTCGCCCGCATGTCGTCGTCTCGGGCCACAGCCAGACAGACGGCGAGGACGAGCGCAACGGCGCCTATGAACACGAAGGGGAACAGAATGAGCGGGCTGCCCCTGCTGTTGGCCACGAGAGCGGTACCCAGCACCAGAGGGAACAGCGCGACGACCGGTCGATGCCGGTATGCGCCGGCTGAGCGGGCCAGCGCGGCCACGATCCGGGTTGCGACCAGGGCCACTGCCGCAACCATGATCAGCCGAACCGCGCCGTGCACCGCGTGCGGAGCCAGGCCCGTCGCCTCGGCCGCATCGAAGACGATGCCGTGCTCCAGGCTCTCCGCGAAGCGTCCGACGGGCCTGAAGTTCCCGAGATCCAGGTATGTGCTGACGCTGTCGTAGGCGTACCGGACCGACTCGAGCGGGTCTGATCCGTATCCGGCCGCGGCCCGGTACACCTTGCGTCGCTCGTCGTGCTGAAACGCGAACCCGACCAGCGGGGCCGTCACTATCAACGCTGGCGCTGCGGCCCACCACCGTCGTCGAGGCCCGGGCTTCTGCATCGCTTGAACGGCACTGTATCCGCCGGTGCCGGTCACAGTCGACGAACGCTATCCGGTCCGCTGCCCGTCGTCGAGGCCCGGGCGTCTGCGTCGCTGGACCGGCACTGTCTTGCGCGACGCTGTTCCCGAACTAGATTCCCCGCCGCGGTGGCAGACTTCGACGCGATCTTCAAGGCCTACGACATCAGGGGGATCGTGGGCGAGCAGATCGACACGTGGGCCTGCTTCGCCATCGGTGCCGCTTACGCCGGCTACGTGCGTGACAACGGGGCCGTGAGCGTGGTGGTGGGCCGCGACATGCGTCCTGACGGCCCGGAGCTTGCCGGTGCCTTCCGCGAGGGTGTGGCCGCGGCCGGCGTCGATGTGGTGGATATCGGCCTGTGTGCCACGGAGATGGTGTATTTCGCCTCCGGGCTCATGGACATGCCGGGCGCGATGTTCACCGCGTCGCACAACCCGGTCGGCTACAACGGCATCAAGCTGTGCGGTCCGGGAGCGTCGCCGATCGGGGCCGGCACCGGGCTCGAGGAGATCAAGGCCCGGGCCGTCTCGGGGCCGCTGGCGGCGGCCACGCCCGGAACGGCCACCCGGCGCGACATGCTCGACTCCTACGTCGAGCACGTGCTGTCGTTTGTCAGCCTCAGCGCCCTGAAACCGCTGCGACTGGCGGTGGACACCGCCAACGGCATGGGCGGACTGGTGGTTCCGGCCGTGCTCGACGCGCTGCCCTTCGAGGTCGAGTACCTGTATCCGGAGCTCGACGGCACGTTCCCCAACCACCCTGCCGACCCCCTCAAGCCCGAGAACCTGCGGGATGTGCAGGACCGGGTGGAGGCCAGCGACGCCGACGCCGGCCTGGCCTTCGACGGCGACGCCGACCGGGTGTTCGTGGTGGACGAGTCGTCCCGGCCGCTTTCGGGCTCGCTCACCGCGGCGCTCATCGCGACCGTGATGCTCGAGCGCGCGCCCGGCGCGGCGGTCGTGCACAACGTGATCTGTTCCAAGGCCCTCCCCCAGGTCGTGTCGGAGCTGGGGGGTCGCACCGTGCGGGCCCGGGTGGGGCACTCGTTCATGAAGCAGGCGATGGCCTCCAGCGGTGCGGTGTTCGGAGGCGAGCATTCCGGCCACTACTACTTCCGGGACAACTACGGCGCGGACAGTGCCATGATCGCGGTGCTGGTCGTGCTGGAGGCGCTCAGCCGCCACGACGGCCGTCTCAGCGACCTGGTCGCACCGCTCGATCGCTATTCGGCGTCGGGCGAGATCAACACCGAGGTGCCCGACTCAGCGGCGGTGATCGACCGGGTGGCGGCCGCGTTCGAGGGTTGCCGGCAGGATCGCCTGGACGGTCTCAGCGTCGATTGCGGCGACTGGTGGTTCAACCTCAGGCCGTCGAACACCGAGCCTCTGCTGCGCCTGAACCTGGAGGCCGGAGGCCCCGCCGAGGTTCGAGAGCGAGTCGCTGAGGTACGCGCCCTGATCATTCCGTAGCATCTGGGCACTGTCCGCCCGCCCTCTCGGGGAGATGACTTTGCCGTGACACTCGATGACCGCCTGCTGGAGATCCTGGCCTGCCCCGCGGACAAGGGTCCGCTGCTGTACTTCGCTGACGAGCAGGGGCTCTACAACCCTCGGCTGCGACTCCGCTACCGAGTGGAGGACGGGATCCCCGTGATGCTGACCGACGAGGCCTCCTCGGTGGACGACACCGAGCACGGGCGCCTGCTGGCCAAGGCGAAGGCCGACGGGATCCGCCCCACGTTCGAGGCCGGAGAATCTGGCGAAGCTGGCGACGCCAGCGGCCAAGAGGGCTGAGGAACGAAGCGTGGCCACTGACGATCTGTTCGAAGCTCTCCGCCATCTGCCCGACCAGGTGCGCGACGCCGCGGTGGCGGCTGCCGACGTCGAGGGCTTGCCCGGTCCCGGCGAGATCTCCGAGGTGGTGATCGTCGGCGCGGGCGGAGGAGGCGTGGCCGGGGACGTGGTGGAGTCGGTCGCTCATTTGCAGGGCTCGGTGCCGGTTCTCGCCACGGGCGGCATCAGCCCGGCTTGGCTCTCGGAGTCCTCGCTGGTGGTGGCGGTGTCCCAGTCGGGCCACGACCAGCCGACCGTGGCCGCGGCCCGGGTCGCTCGGGCCAGCGGAGCGCACATGGTCGCCGTCACCTCCGGGGGCGAGCTGATGGATTTGTGTACGGGATGGGGCATACCGGTCACGAGGGTGGATCCTCGTGTCGGCCCGGCTGCCGGACTTGGGGTGGTGATCGTGCCGGTGCTCGTGCTGCTCGAGCGCGTCGGCGTGCTGGCCGGCATGAACCGGCTGATCTCGGACAGCGCCGAGCAGATAGAGGCCCGCCGCCGGCTCATCGACGCCGATCCTTCGCCGGTGGAGGCTCTGGCCGGGAGCGTCCTGGGCCGCATGGCCGTTGTCTGCGGCGCAGGGGGCGTGGGCAAGCACGCCGCCCGCCGCTGGGTCAACCGGCTGGACCGGGTCGGCGGCGTGTCGTCGGTGCGGCGCAACCTCCCGGCCGACGAGGCCGAGGCCGCGTCCTGGGCCACGCTGGCCCGGCGGATTCCCGACGGCGTCACTGCGATCGTGCTTCGCCACGACTTCGAGCCGAGCGGGCTCGCCGATCGCATCGATCTGCTCGGCGCCGCGGTGGCCGCCACCTACGAGGTGCGGGCCGAGGGCGAGGGTGCCCTGGCGCAGCTGCTGGACCTGGTGCTGGTCGCAGACGCGGTCGCGGAGGTAGCGGCGCGGCGCGGCATCGATCGCCCGGCTGCTTCCTGAGTCGGAACGGGCCGGCGCGGGATCGGTCGCGGCATGGAGCTGATCGAGGGAGCGGTTCGCACCTACGACTGGGGGTCGCTCACGGCCATCCCGGACCTGCTCGGTCGTCCCGCTACCGGGGAGCCCTGGGCCGAGCTATGGCTGGGCGCCCATCGGGCCGCGCCGGCGACGGTGGGAGCGCGAGCGGAGCCGCTAGATCGGCTGATCGCCTCCGATCCGGTCGCCGCGCTCGGCCCCGCGGTGGCGTCGCGTTACGGCCGGCTGCCGTTCCTGCTGAAGGTGCTGGCCGCGGCCGCGCCCCTGTCGCTTCAGGCCCATCCGTCGGCGGAGCAGGCCTCGGCGGGATTCGAGCGCGAGGAGGCTTTGGGCATCCCCGTGGACGCGCCGCGACGGATGTTCCGGGACCGCTCGGCCAAGCCCGAGCTGATCTGCGCGCTCAGTGGTTTCGAGGCGCTGTGCGGGCTGAGCGATCCGTTGCGGACAGCGCCGTTGCTCGACACCCTCGACGCGCCGGGCCTGGATCCGCTGCGTCAACGCCTCCAGGGGCAGTCCGGTTCGCAGATGCGCGACCTGCTCGCATGGCTGCTGTACCTCGACCGGCCTGAGGCGGCCCTGCTGGCAGAGTCCGCGGCCGAGGCCTGCGCGGCCTCGGCATGCGAAGACGAGTGGTCCGGACTCCGGTCCGCGGTGGCCGATCTGGGGAACCGCCACCCCGGCGACGCCGCAGTGGCGGCTGCCCTGTTGTTGAACCATGTCGTGCTCGCGCCGGGCGAAGCCCTGTTCCTGGATTCGGGATGCCTCCACGCCTATCTGGGTGGCACCGCGGTAGAGCTGATGGCCGACTCCGACAACGTCGTGCGGGGTGGGCTGACGTCCAAGCACGTGGATGCGGCCGCACTGGTGGAGGTCATCGACGGTACGGCGTCGGATGCGCTGGTCCAGCGGCCCGAGCCGGTCGACGGCGTCGTCACCTACAGAACGACTGCGGCAGAGTTCTCGCTGCGGCGACTGGATGTGGACGGGTCGTCGGCGGTGGCCACCGGGCCCGCGGTGCTGCTGTGCACCGAAGGCTGCGTCGAGGCGAACGGGGTGACCCTGGACCGCGGGGCCGCGGCCTGGTCCGATGCCGGCGAGCCGCAGGTGGCGGTGGAGGGGCGGGGCACGCTGTTTTGCGCCAGCGTCGGCGCCGGGGTATAGCTTCTGTTTTCTATGGACATGCGTGTTGCGGATCTCTCTCTGGGCCCGCTCGGCCGCGCCGAGATCCGCCTGGCCGAGCATGAGATGCCTGGGCTGATGGCGCTGCGGGGCCGCTACACCGACGATCAGCCCCTGGCCGGCGCCCGGATCGCCGGATCGCTGCACATGACGGTTCAGACGGCGGTGCTCATCGAGACTCTGGTCGCTCTGGGCGCTCAGGTCCGGTGGGCGAGCTGCAACATCTTCTCCACCCAGGACCACGCCGCCGCGGCCGTCGCGGTCGGCCCCGGCGGCACGGTCGATGAACCCCAGGGAGTGCCGGTGTTCGCCTGGAAGGGGGAGACCCTCGGCGAATACTGGTGGGCCACCGAGCAGATCTTCCGCTGGTCCGGCGGTCGCGGGCCTAATCTCATCCTCGACGACGGCGGCGACGCCACTCTGCTGGTCCACAAGGGGCTCGAGTACGAGCGGTCCGGGCCGGTGCCCGAGGCCGCGGACGACGACTCCGAGGAGTGGTCGGTGTTCCTCGACCGGCTGCGGTCGATCGCCTCGGAAGACCCCGGGTTCTTCTCGCGGATCGTGCCGTCCATCCGGGGGATGTCCGAGGAGACGACCACGGGCGTGATGCGGCTGCAGCAGATGCTGGAGCGAGGCGAGTTGCTGTTCCCGGCCGTGAACGTGAACGACTCGGTCACCAAATCCAAGTTCGACAACCACTACGGCTGCCGTCACTCGCTGATCGACGGGATAAACCGGGCCACCGACGTCATGATCGGCGGGAAGGTGGCTGTGGTGTGCGGCTTCGGCGATGTCGGCAAGGGCTGCGCGGCAGCTCTGCGGGGCCAGGGAGCCAGAGTCATCGTGACCGAGATCGATCCGATCTGCGCTCTGCAAGCGGCCATGGAGGGCTATGAGGTGAACACCCTGGAGGCGGTGGTGTCCATCGGCGACATATTCGTCACCGCCACCGGCAATGCGGGCGTCGTCAGTGCCGGGCACATGGCCCGCATGAAGCACCAGGCCATCGTGGGCAACATCGGCCACTTCGACAACGAAGTGGATGTGGCCGGGCTGAACCGGATGTCCGACGTTCAGAGGGTCAACATCAAGCCGCAGGTGGACGAGCACGTCTTCGGCGACGGCCACTCGGTGCTAGTCCTCTCGGAGGGTCGCCTGCTCAATCTGGGCAACGCCACTGGACACCCGAGCTTCGTGATGTCGTGCAGCTTCACCAATCAGGTTCTGGCCCAGATGGATTTGTACGCCCGCGCCGACTCCATGCCCGTCGCTGTGACCACTCTGCCCCGCCGCCTCGACGAGGAAGTGGCCCGCCTGCACCTGGAGGCGCTCGGCGTCCGCCTGACCAGGCTCACCTCGCGACAGGCCGACTACCTCGGCGTTGACGTCGACGGACCCTACAAGCCGGACCACTACCGCTACTGACCGCGCCGCACCCCACCAACTCGTACTCTTGGCCCGTGCGCAATCGCCTGTCCCTGCTGGTGCTGGCTGCGGCCCCGGCGGTGGCCTTCGTGGTGTGGGCGGCGCCCGCCGCAGCTCAGGACCTGGAGTATCCGGGCGGTACGTTCTCCGACGACAACGTCAGCGTCCATGAGGCCAACATCGAGGCCCTAGCCGCGGCCGGCATCACCGCGGGCTGCGGGACTGGGGAGCATCGCTATTGCCCGTCGGATCCGGTGTCGCGGGCGCAGATGGCGTCGTTCTTGGCGAGGGCTTTGGAGTTGCCGGCTGCGGCTGAGGACTATTTCGGTGACGACGACGGCAGTGTCAATGAGGCCGGCATCAATGCGCTGCGGGAGGCGGGGATCACCTTGGGCTGTGGTCGGGGTGCGGATCGCTATTGCCCGTCGGATCCGGTGTCGCGGGCGCAGATGGCGTCGTTCTTGGCGAGGGCTTTGGAGTTGCCGGCTGCGGCTGAGGACTATTTCGGTGACGACGACGGCAGTGTCCATGAGGCTGGCATCAATGCGCTGCGGGAGGCGGGGATCACCTTGGGCTGTGGTCGGGGTGCGGATCGCTATTGCCCGTCGGATCCGGTGTCACGCGAGCAGATGGCGTCCTTCCTGGCACGAGCGCTGGGCCTCGAACCGATCGAGCCGCTGCCAGTGCCCTGGCGACTCGAGCTTGTGATCGGCGGACTCGAGGGCGGCACGACCGATCTTCAGGCACCTGCTGGCGACGATCGGCTGTTCCTGGTGCTCAAGGACGGCCTCATCCGCATCATCTCCGACGGCGGCTTCCTGCCCGAGCCGTTCCTGGACATCCGCGAACTCGTCCGCAAGGACGCCTCCGAACGGGGGATGCTCGGCATGGCCTTCCATCCGGGCTATGCCGACAACGGCAGGGTCTATGTGTTCTACACCGATCTCGACGGTCACAGCCAGGTCTTCGAGTATCGGGTTGACGCCGAGGATCCCAACCGCGCCGATCCGCGGAGCGCCCGTCAAGTCATCACGTTCGAGCAGCGTCCCACGTCCCCCACCCACAAGGGGGGACAGCTCCAGTTCGGCGCTGACGGCTACCTCTACATCGCCGTGGGTGACGGGGGAGGGGTCGGCGACCCGTTCGGGCACGGCCAGAACCCGTCTACCGAGTTGGCGACCATCGTCCGCATCGACGTCGACTCGGGCGACCCCTACGCCATCCCGCCCGACAACCCCTTTGTCAGCACCGGCGGGGGCCTTCCAGAGGTCTGGGCGTACGGCTTGCGCAATCCGTGGAGGTTCAGTTTCGACGAGGGACGGATCTACATCGCCGACGTGGGCCAGGTGATGCGGGAGGAGGTGAACGTCGCCGACGCGGCCACCGGCGGGATCAACTACGGCTGGAACGTGCTGGAGGGATCGGTGTGTCTCGCTGAGGAGACCTGCGACACGGCTGGCTTGTTCGTCCCCCAGGTGGAGTACCCCCGCGACGACGGAGTCTCGGTCATCGGCGGCTACGTCTACCGGGGTTCGGCGATCCCCGAGATGGTCGGCCGATACTTCTACGCGGACTTTGTTGGCAAGTGGATCCGGACGTTCGCCTACGACGGTGAGGTTCGTGAGCACTACGACTGGTCGAGAGCCGTCGAACGGCCGAGATTCGTGTGGTCGTTCGGCGTCGACGGTCACGGCGAGATCTATGTGCTGGGTCGCTGGGACGTGTGGAAGGTGGTGCCCAACTCGTGAACCGTTCGCCGGTCGCTTCCAGCGGACCCGTGACCGCTCAGCCGTCCCTGAGGCTCATTGTGTAGGCCGCTACGGTCTCAATCTGCGCTCGAGTCAGACCGGGCGGCTTCGGCTCGTAGTCCCAGCCCTCCATCACAGTGCCCTTCACACCGAATCGGATCACCTCGATGACGGAGTTGAGGTTCAGGGTCGAGGTGGCGAGGTCGGCGCCCGTGCCGCCCCGTCCGTCGGCGCCATGGCAAGTGTCGCAGGTAGCGTCGATGAAGACGGTGAATCCGTCGACTGCCGGTTCTGGTGCCAGCGTCGTCGTGGTGGTGGTCGTGCTGGTGGTGGTGGTCGTGCTGGTGGTGGTGGTCGAGTTCGCGGTGGTCGAGTTCGCGGTGGTCGAGTTCGCGGTGGTCGTGCTGGTGGTCGTGGCCGTGCTGGTGGTCGTGGTGGTCGTGCTGGCGGTGGTGGTTGTTGTGATAGAGGGAAGCGCCTCGGTTGTCGTAGCGGTGTCACCAGTCGCGTCTGCGGGGATGCTGGGGTCAGGTGTGGTCGTAGTCACGCTGTCGGCCCCAGCTGTCGTGCTAGTGCGGGGGGCTGCGTTGTCGGTGACGGAGGCTGTGTTCGATGCATCCGCCGCACTAGGGACCGGTGCCGTTGATGTCGTGGGGGTTACGGAGACATCCCGGCCCGTGGTATCGACACCGGCTCTGAGGCTGTCGTCGGCCGCGCAACCGGAAACCAGCAGGGCCGCCACGAGCAGGAGCCTCACGGGGTGCATGGCAAGTGACGCTACCGGTACCGTAGTCGCGGCCTTGACGGACGAAGCGCTGAAGGGGGCACACAATGGTGGTCGAACGGGGGTGCTGGACGGCTCCTGAAGCGCTCAGCGGGGCCGATGCGGCTTCCTTCGCCAAGAGAGTGGAAGAGCTCGGCTACTCGCAGCTGTGGGTGGGGGAGACCTTCGGGCGCGACCCGTTCGCCCTGGCCGCGCACCTGGGCGCGGTCACGTCCACCCTCGGGCTCGCCACCGGGATCGCCAACGTCTACAACCGGCACGCAGGCGTGATGAAGCAGGGGGCCTACACCGTCGCCGAGCAGACCGGTGGCCGGTTCACGCTGGGCATCGGCGTTTCGAGCCCGGTGATCGTCAGCAAGATGCGGGGCATCCCGTACGGCAGGCCGCTCGCCTACATGCGGTCCTATCTTGAGGCCATGGAGGCCTCCCGGTACACCTCAGTGATGCCGCCGGAACCGGTGCCGGTGGTCCTCGCCGCTCTCGGCCCCCGGATGCTGGAGCTCGCGGCGGAGCGCACCGACGGTGCCCACCCCTACAACACCACCCCGGAGCACACCGCTTTCGCCCGCTCGGTGATGGGCCCCGACGCGCAGCTGTGCGTGGAGCAGAAGGTGATGCTCACCACAGACGCGCAGCAGGCCCGAGCCACCGGTGCCAAGGTCATGAGGTTCTATACCCGGGCGCCCGGGTACCGGGGCTGCTGGAAGCGCCTGGGCTTCGACGACGACGACATCGACGGGCTCTCGGACCGCTTCGTGGACGCCATGGTGGCCTGGGGCGACGCCGACGCCATCGAGCGGCGGCTGGCCGAGCACGCCGACGCCGGCGCCACCCAAGTGTGCGTGCAGGTGCTGCACCCCTCCTACGGGGTCGGCACGGTCGACTACGAGGCCCTGGCCGCTCTGGCCCCGGGTCCCTCCGAGGACTAGGGGCCGCCTGCCCCATGGAGGATCTCGCGGGCCGGGTGGCGGTGGTCACCGGGGGCGCCAGCGGCATCGGCCGGGCGCTGGCCGAGCGCTTCGCGGCCGAGTCCATGCGGGTGGTGGTGGCCGATATCGAGGAGCCGCCCCTGAGCGAGACCGTGCGGAGCATCCGGGCCGCCGGAGGCGAGGCGATCGCGGTGGCGTGCGACGTGGCGTCGTGGCCGTCGATGGAGTCGCTGCGCGGCAAGGTCGTCGAGGCCTACGGCCCGGCCGATGTGCTGTGCAACAACGCCGGCGTGGCCGCCACCGGCAACGTCGCCGAGCTGTCCCTCAAGTCCTGGGAGTGGTGCCTGGGCGTCAACCTGTGGGGCGTGATCCACGGGTGCCGGGCCTTCCTTGGTGCCATGATCGAGCGGGGTTCGGGCCATGTCGTCAACACCGCGTCGATACTGGGCCACATGTCCTCGACGGGCCTGGGCCCCTACAACGTCTCCAAACACGGGGTGGTGGCGCTCAGCGAGACGCTCCACGCCGAGATGCTCGCCGCGGGAACCGGGGTGGGCGTCACCTGCCTGTGCCCCGGGCTGGTGTCCACCAACATCTTGGACTCCGAGCGCAACCGGCCCGAGCGGCTGCTGGATGAGGACGGAGCTGGCTCGTGGGACTCGGGCGCGGTCGCCGCCGGCGTGGGCGACGACGCCAGAGCCGCGATACGCGAGCTCTACAGTCAGGCCATGGACCCTTCACAGGTGGCGGACATGGTGATCGAGGCCATAGCCGCCGACCGGCTGTGGTTGTTCACCGACGTCGACTTCGACGCGGCTATAGCGGCGCGCCACCGCGACATCGAAGACAGGCGCACCCCCGGCAGCGCCGGGTCGATCGTGTCCAGCCTGCTGGACGGGCAGGGGGTCTGACAGTGCTCGCCGCAACCTGGAAGGGCCGGCCGTGAGGGTCCTGGTCACCGGCGCCACTGGCTTCGTGGGATCCCATGTGGCCAAAGCCCTGCAGGACGCGGGCCACACCGTCCGGGCCTTTGTGCGTACTCCCGCCAAACTCGAGTCGGTGACCCAGCGGGTGGGAGTCGATCTCGGCTCCCTGGAGACGGTCCAGGGCGACATCGTCGACGCCGTGGCGGTGACCGCAGCGGTCCGCGGTTGCGACGCGGTGGTCCACGCCGCGGCGGTGGTCAGCACCGATCCGACCTCCGAGACCGAGGTGGAGGAGACCAACTTCGTAGGAGCGCTCAACGTGCTGGACTCCGCGGTCCACGCCGGCTGCGACCCGGTGGTGCACGTGTCCAGCGCCGCCGCGCTCTATCCCTTCAGCACCGATCCGGTGACCGCCGACCATCCGGTGGGCAATGCCCGGCAGGCCTATTCGCGATCCAAGGCCAGGTGCGAGCACCTCGCCCGGCGATTCCAAACCCTGGGTCACAGCGTCGTCATCGTCTATCCGGCGATGGTCATCGGCCCGGGCGACTACGGCGAGTCCACACAGGTCCAGCCGCTGAAGCTGTGGCTGACCAAGCCCTATCCCCGCGCGAGCTACACGGTGACGCTTGTCGATGTGCGCGACGTGGCTTCGGTGATAGCTGCTTGCATGCATACCGGCCGCGGCTCCAAGCGCTACATAATGTTCGGCCGGCATCTCACCGCCGCCGAGTTGCTGTCGCTGCTGTGCGA
Source organism: Candidatus Aldehydirespirator sp. (assembly GCA_965219165.1). Taxonomy (GTDB): domain Bacteria; phylum Actinomycetota; class Acidimicrobiia; order Acidimicrobiales; family Aldehydirespiratoraceae; genus Aldehydirespirator. Next base: position 1,692,358 of record CBDCMW010000002.1, read on the forward strand.
GGTCACGGGCCGGAGCCTCAAGTCGGTGCCGGTGCCCAAGGCGGTCTTCTCGCTGTGGGGCCGGGTCGGCGACCTGGCCCGCCGGTTCGGCCGCGACCTCGTGCTCACCACCGAGGGCGTCGAGTACATGTTCAACTACTGCGGCGGGGACAATTCTCTCACGGAGCAGGACACCGGCGTCCGCCTGCGGCCTGCTTCCGAATCGCTGGCCGATGCCATCGCATGGATGCGGGACAACGGGTACATCACGGCCGAGGAGGCCGGGGCAGTAGCGTAGCGTCACTTGAGCTAAGTTTTCAATCTATTCTACTAAGTTATAGTCATTGCCGCTCCAGAGGTGTAGGCTGCGGTCGTGCAGGAAATCGAGGGCGTGGACGAGCTGTGGGCAGGCTGGTGCCATGAGGGTGCCGCGGCCGAGTTGGTGCGCGCGCTCAAGTACGGCCGGGTCACCGCGGCGGTGACTCCGATGGCCGATCGGATGGCGTCGGTAGCGTCTTCGGTGCAGGCCGCGGACCTGGTCACCTGGGTGCCGTGCAGCCCGACGCGGCGCCGGGACCGCGGCTTCGACCCCGCCGAGCTGCTGGCCCGGGCCCTGGCCCGGAGGCTGCGGCTGCGGGCCCGCCGGCTGCTGCGCCGGCTCGACGACGAACCCCAGACGGCCCGCACCCACCAGGGCCGCCTGGCCGGCCCCAGGCTGGCGGTGCGGCCTGGCCGCCTGGCCGGAGTAGTGCTAGTGGTCGACGATGTGTGCACCACCGGCTCGACGCTGCGGGTCGCGGCCGAGGCGCTGCGGTGCGGCGGCGCCGCCGCGGTGGTGGCCGCGGTGGCCACTGTGGCGCCCGCGCCGCCGCGGCAGCCAGTCGCGGTACCTCTACGATGATGGCGCATCGAAGCCCAGAGGCCGAGCGGATAGGAGCAAGTCATGAGGATCCTTGTCAGACCGCCGAGCGAGGCCGTGGCCCGAGCGGCCCGTGAGCGCAGCGAACAAGAGCGGGGAAGCTAGGCAGGGAGGTTGGACGTGGAGATCTCGATCAGCAGCCGCCACAAGGACATCACGCCGGGTCTCGAGGAGGCAGTGCGAACCAAGATCGGGCAGTTGGACCGGTTCATGGACGATCTCGACACCGCCGAGGTGCACTTCGACGAGGCTCGCAATCCCCGCATCATCGACCGCGAGACCTGCGAGGTGACCCTGACCGGCCACGGCCATCATCTGCGCTGCAAGGTGAACGCGCCCGACGCCTTCACCGCCGTCGACCTTGCAGAGGCCAAGCTGGAGCGCCAGATCCGCAAGCTGCGTACCAAGCTCCAGAAGCGTCACCACGGACGGGGCGACACGATCCGCACCGGCGCCAGCGTCGAGTCGCAGCCGGCCGGTCGCGCCTCCGACGGTTCAGGTCCAGACGACTCCGACGAAGTCGAGCCGGAACTGCGGATCGTCAAGACCAAGCGCTTCCACCTCGGCCCGCTGTCCCCGTCAGAGGCCGCGTTGAAGATGGATCTGATGGGCCACGGCTTCTTCTTCTTCATCAACTCGGTCACCGGTCGCTCCGCCGTCGTGTACCGCCGCGACGACGGGGCGGTGGGCCTCATCGACGAGGCCGGCTGAGGCGAGGGCGGGCGCGGACCGATGTCGTTGTTCAAGCGGGTCCTGCGATCCGGCGAGGGGCGCAAGCTCAAGGATCTGCAGGCGCTCGTTCCCGACATCAACGCGCTCGAGGGTGAGGTGCAGGGCCTCGACGACGACGCACTGCGGGCCCGCACCGGCGAGTTCCGTACTCGGCTGGAGCGGGGCGAGTCCCCCGACGACCTGCTGATGGAGGCCTTCGCAGTGGTGCGCGAGGCCGCGGTGCGAGTGCTGGGCCAGCGTCACTACGACGTGCAGTTGGTAGGTGGGGCGGCCCTGCACCTGGGATGGGTTGCCGAGATGCGCACCGGCGAGGGCAAGACCCTCACCTCGACCATGCCCATATACCTCAGCGGCCTCACCGGGCGGGGAGTCCATGTGGTGACGGTCAACGACTACCTGGCCGGGCGCGACGCGGAATGGATGGGGCAGCTCTACAAATGGCTCGGCCTCAGTGTCGGTCTGATCGTCCCCGGCAGCAGGGACTCGGAGCACAAGCGCCGCCAGTACGCCTGCGACATCACCTACGGAACCAACAACGAGCTCGGTTTCGACTACCTGCGGGACAACATGGCCCTGTCGCGCTCCGAGCACGTGCAGCGGGGCCACCACTACTGCATCGTGGACGAGATCGACTCGATCCTGATCGACGAGGCTCGCACTCCGCTGATCATCAGCGGCCAGGTGGCCGACGCGGCCAAGCTCTACACCCGCTTCGCGGGCATCGCCCGCGGCCTGCAGCGCGATGTCCACTACGAGGTGGACGAGGAGAAGCGCGCCGTCGCACCCCTGGAGGAGGGCGTGCACGCGGTGGAGCGGGTGCTGGGCGTCGAGAACCTTTATGACCTGGTGGCCCAGAACCTGGTGCACCAGCTGCAGGCTGCGCTGAGGGCCAAGGAGCTGTACCGGCGCGACCGCGACTACATCGTGGACCGCAACCAGGTGAAGATCGTGGACGAGTTCACCGGCAGGGTGCTGGAGGGGCGGCGCTGGTCCGACGGGCTGCACCAGGCCGTCGAGGCCAAGGAGGGCGTGGCCATCAAGGAGGAGAACCAGACGCTGGCCACCATCACCCTGCAGAACTACTACCGGATGTACGAGCGCCTCGCCGGCATGACCGGAACCGCCGAGACCGAGGCCAGCGAGTTCGCGGGCACCTACGGCCTGCACGTTGTGAGCGTTCCCACGCACCGGCCGATGATCCGCGGGGACCGGGCCGACCTGATCTACAAGACCGAGGACGCGAAGTTCGAAGCGTGCGTGGAGGACATATGCGAGCGCAGCCGGCGCGGCCAGCCGGTGCTAGTGGGCACGATCTCCGTCGAGAAGTCCGAGAAGCTGTCGCGCCTGCTCGACAAGGAGGGGATCGCGCACGAGGTGCTCAATGCTAAGCAGCATCATCGAGAGGCTGAGATCGTCACCCAGGCGGGCCGGCTCGGCGCGGTCACGGTGGCCACCAACATGGCCGGACGCGGGGTCGACATCCTGCTCGGCGGAAATCCCGAGGGCCTGGCTCGGCGCGACCTGCGCTCCGAGGGGCTCGATACGGAGACGCCCGAGGGCGCCCAGCGGCTGGCTGAACTCACCGCCAAGCACGCGGCCGCCACCGGCGCTGAGCGCGAGGAGGTGCTGGCCATGGGCGGCCTCTACGTGCTCGGCACCGAGCGCCACGAGAGCCGCCGCATCGACAACCAGCTCCGGGGCCGCTCCGGGCGCCAGGGCGATCCCGGCGAGAGCCGCTTCTACCTGTCGCTGGAGGACGATCTCATGAGCCGGTTCGCCACCGGCGCCATGAACTGGGTCATGGACAAGGCCCTGCCCGAGGATGTGCCCATCGAGGCGGGCATGGTCACCAAGGCCATCGAGCGTGCCCAGAACACAGTCGAGCAGCGCAATGCCGAGATCCGCAAGAACGTCCTCAAGTACGACGAGGTGATGAACGCTCAGCGAAGGGTCATCTACCAGCGCCGCGCCCAGATCCTCGACGGCGCTGACTTGCGGGCGGAGGCGCTGGAGTACCTGGAGTCCGCCGTGGACGGAGCCATCGGCACCCACTGCGCCTCGGAGCACACCGAGGAGTGGGACCGCGACGGTCTGGCCACAGAGCTGGCGGGGCTCTGGCCCGGCGGTGTCGACGCTTCCGACATCGCGGCGGCCTCGTCGCACGACGAGCTGTCCGACGTGATCAACCGCGCTGGAACGGATCTCCACCGCGAGCGCGAGCAGCAGCTCGGCGATGAGGTGATGCGCCAGGTGGAGCGCCAGGTGATGCTCCGCCTCATCGACCAGAAGTGGCGGTCGCACCTGCACGAGATGGATCTGCTGCGGGAGGGCATCCACCTGAGGGCCATGGGCCAGAAGGACCCCGCCACCGAGTGGCAGCGCGAGGGCTTCGAGATGTTCGGTCACATGATGACCGGCATCGCCATGGATTTCGTCAGGTACGTGATGCACGTGCAGCTGGTAGAGCGTTCCCCGCAGGACACTCAACGGCTGGTGGGAGTAAGCGAAGAAAAGGACGATGAGGCGCCGAGTCGACCGGCGCGGCAGGACCAACCGGCCGCGCCGAACCGCCCTGCGAGCCGGGTGCCGGTGGTGAGGAGCGAGCTCGAGAAGGTCGGACGCAACCAGCCGTGCCCCTGCGGGAGCGGCAAGAAATACAAGATGTGCCACGGCCGCCCCGGCGCGGGCTGAGCGGTCGTGCAGGACTTCTCCGACGATCTGCGCCGGCTGCGGGGTCGCCTCACTGAGGCCGAGTCCTACCTGCGCATCGGCGTGCTACGGGTCCGGCTTCCCCAGCTCGAGGCCGAGTCGTCGCGCCCCGACCTGTGGGATCAGCCCGAGCGGGCCCGGGCCGTCACCTCCGAGCTGGCCTCGCTCAACGACGACCTCACGGTGTTCGACCGTCTCGTGGCCGAGGTCTCCGACGCGGAGACCCTCAACCAGCTCGCAGTGGAGGAGGGCGACGCTGCCGAGGAGGCCGAGGTAGCGCGGCTTGTGGCTGACATAGCGGCCCGCTTCGACGAGCTCGAGCTGCGCTCGCTGTTCACAGGCGAGTTCGACGAGCGGGACGCGGTGTGCCAGATCAAGTCGGGCGAGGGTGGCACTGACTCGCAGGACTGGGCCGAGATGCTGCTGCGGATGTACCGCCGCTGGGCCGAGCGCCGCGGCTTCGAGCTGGAGGTGACCGCGCTGTCGGAGGGCACCGAGGCCGGCTACTCCAGCGTGGACTTCCTGTTGAGGGGCCGCTGCGCCTACGGCTGGATGCGCTCGGAGCACGGCGTGCACCGCCTGGTGCGCATCTCGCCGTTCAACAACGAGGGCAAGCGTCAGACCGCCTTCACCGCGGTGGATGTGGCCCCGTTCTTCGAGGAGGTCTCCGACGAGGTGGCCATCGACGAGAAGGACCTGCGCATCGACACCTACCGCTCGTCGGGCGCGGGCGGCCAGCATGTCAACGTCACCGACTCGGCGGTGCGCATCACGCATCTTCCCTCCGGGATAGTGACCAGCTGCCAGAACGAGCGCAGCCAGCACCAGAACAAGGAGCGGGCCATGCAGATGCTGGCGGCCAAGCTGTTGAACCTGGAGCGCAAGCGGCTCGCCGACGAGATCGCCGGGATCAAGGGCGAGCAGCGCAAGGTGGGCTTCGGAAGCCAGATACGCAGCTACGTGATGCAGCCCTACCAGATGGTGAAGGACCAGCGAACCCGCCACGAGACCCCCAACGTCGACGCGGTGCTCGGCGGCGACCTCGACCCGTTCATGGAGTCCTGGCTCCGGTGGAGCCGGGCGTCGGGTGCCGCGGACTCGCCGGAGGGGGCTGGTACTGTCGCCGCGCCACTGCAGGCGGCTGGAGGTGACGCCTGATGATCAAGATGGAGAAGGTCACCAAGGTGTTCAAGGGCGACGTAGTGGCCCTGCGCGACGTGACCATCGACATCGGCAAGGGGGAGTTCGTCTTCCTGGTCGGTCCGTCCGGATCGGGCAAGTCCACCTTCATCCGCCTGCTCAACCGTGAGGACGTGCCCGAGCACGGCCGGATATTCGTGGCCGGCCGCGACATCGGCGGGCTCAGCGGATGGAGGGTGCCCTACCTGCGGCGCAACATCGGCTACGTCTTCCAGGACTTCAAGTTGCTCTCGAAGAAGACGGTGGCCGAGAACGTCGCCTTCGCGCTCGAGGTGATCGGCAAGGGCCCCCAGGTGATCAACCGCCAGGTGCCCGCGATCTTGGAGCTGGTCGGACTCTCTCGCAAGATGGACCGCTTCCCGAACGAACTCTCAGGAGGGGAGCAGCAGCGGGTGTCGATCGCGCGGGCGTTCGTCAACCGGCCGATGATCCTGCTGGCCGACGAGCCCACTGGGAACCTCGACCCCACGACGTCGGTGGGCATCATGCGGCTGCTGGAGCGGATCAACGAGACCGGGACGACCGTGGTGATGGCCACTCACGACAGCAGCGTCGTGGACAGCATGCGCCAGAGGGTGGTGGAGCTCGACCGGGGCATGGTCGTGCGCGACCAGGCCAGAGGCGTCTACGAGTAGCGAGCGGCCGTGTTCAGCTCCCTTCCCTTCCCCGAGTAGCTCGCAGTGTTCAGCTTCCGTTACGCGCTGCGCGAGACAGGGCAGAACCTGTGGCGCAACATCCTGCTCGCGGTGGCCACCGTGATCACGGTGGGCGTGTCGCTTGCCATGTTCGGCGGCTTCATGCTGTTCCAGGTGGCGGTGGACAACGCCACGGCCCGCTGGCAGGACGGCGTCGAGTTCATCGTGTGGATGAACGCCGACATCGGGACGCCCGAGGACTCCAGCGTCCGCAACCAACTCGATGAGAGCCCCGGCGTGGAGACATGGCAGTACATCGACCGCGAGCAGTCCTACGAGGAGTTCAAGGAGTTCTTCGAGGACACGCCCGAGGTGCTGGACATCTTCACCGCCGAGGGCGTGCCCCCGTACTACCGGGTGGTACCGACCGATCCCGACCCCGACGTGGTGGAGGAGCTGGGGAGCCAGTTCAAGGGCAAGCCCGGAGTCCGAACCGTCACCTTCGCCGGAGACGTGATACGCGATGTGCAGAACCTGTCGGACCGGGCCGGGCGAGTGCTGTTCATCGGCTCGATCGTCCTGCTCGGCGCCTCGACGCTCTTGATCCTCAACACGCTGGCCGTGGCCATCGGCAACCGGCACACCGAGATAGAGATCATGCGGCTGGTGGGGGCCACCAAGTGGTTCATCCGCATCCCGTTCATGCTGGAGGGCCTGGTGCAGGGCCTGCTCGGAGCGGCCGTGGCCATGACCAGCAACGCGCTGTTGCGCAACTACGTGATCGACCAGTTCAGCGACGCCGACGGCCTGCAACTACTGGCCGGATTCAAGGTGGACGACTCCGCCATGCTGCAGGTCAATCTGCTCGTAGTCGGGGTCGCGGTGGGGGTCGCGGTGGTCGGATCGAACCTGGCCGTCGCCATGCACCTCAACGAGTAGCCGCGCCCGGTCGCGACGGGGCGATCGAGGATCGCGTGCGATTGCCCGGTAGGGTTGGCGCCAGCTTGGCCGGGATGTCCGGCCGGCGGGTTCGCAGACGGGTGTTGGTTCTTCCGGTCTTCGTGAGCCAAACCCTTGAGACTGCCGCCCTCATCACCCCCCCCCTTGAGGCAGCGACGAACCCATGAGACGCCCGCCCGACGCGGGCAAGGAGAACAATGTCCCCCACCTTCGCCCACTTGGGCGTTCCCGATTCCATATGCTGCGCCCTCGCACGACGCGGCATCACCCAACCCTTCGACATTCAAGCGGCCGTAATGGCCGATGCCCTGGCCGGGCGCGACATCTGCGGGCGCGCTCCCACCGGGTCGGGAAAGACGCTGGCTTTCGGCGCCCCGCTCGTGGCCAACGTCGGCCGGGCCCGGCCCCACCGGCCCAGGGCGCTCGTGCTGGCTCCCACTAGGGAGCTTGCCGACCAGATCATGACCGAGCTGCGCTCCTTCTCCGGCAGCGTCCGGGTCGCCGTCGTCTTCGGCGGCGTGGGCTACGGCAACCAGGTACAGTCCCTTCGCCGGGGCGTCGACATCCTGGTGGCGTGCCCCGGACGCCTCGAGGACCTGATCGAGCAGGGCGTGGTCAGCCTGGGCGCGGTGGACATGGTTGTCGTCGACGAGGCCGACCGCATGGCCGATATGGGATTCATCCCGGCCGTGAGGCGCCTGCTCGACCAGACCGCACGCGATCGGCAGACGATGCTGTTCTCAGCCACGCTCGACGGCGACGTGGCGTCGCTCACCCGCGACTACCAGCACGACCCGGTGCGCTGCGAGGTCGGCGACGAGACTCCCGACGTGATCTCGGCCGACCATCTGTTCTGGACCGTGGCCCGCTCCGAGCGCATCGAGGTCGCAGCCGACGCGATCAGCGCGGCCGGGCCCGCGATCGTCTTCTGCCGGACCCGTCACGGCTGCGACCGGCTGGCCCGCCAGCTTGACCGGGCCGGCATCGCGACTGCGGCGATCCACGGCGGGCGCAGCCAGAACCAGCGCACCAGGGCGCTGGCAGCCTTCGCGGCCGGCCGGGTCCAGGCGCTGGTAGCGACCGACGTTGCCGCCCGGGGAATCCACGTCGAGGGTGTCGGTGCCGTCATCCACTTCGATCCCCCCGAGGACCACAAGACCTACCTCCACCGGTCGGGCCGCACGGCGCGAGCCGGCCGGGGTGGCGTGGTGGTGTCCCTCGTGCAGCCCGAGCAGGCCAGGGAGCTGGGCCGGATGCAGCGCCAGTTGGGCCTCCAGCAGCCGATCACCGATGTTGATCTGGCCGCGATCGCTGAGCTCGGCCAGCCCGCGAGTCGCACCGAGCCCCTCCCGGTCGCCGCCGGTCCGAGCGGGCAGCACGCTGACTCCCAGCCGCGGCGCCGCCAGCCCGAGCGTTCCGCGGCCAACCGTCAGTCCCGTTCCGGTCGACGCAACGGACCGGCACGGTCCCGGAATCGCAACCGGCGGCCGCCGGCCAGGTCGGCCGCCTGACGGACGGTCCTTCCCGCTCTCGCGTGGGAGGGCCAGGTCGATCATCGACCGCAGCTCGAGAACTGCACGAGTCACGCGAATTCGTGGCAGGGAGCCCTGCATTGCCACGCTGACGCGTCCTCGATCTGCCGAATCGCGGCGCGGGTCGGACGGGAGTGCTAATGTTGCGCCCGCTTCTTAGGATTCGCTGAGCGATAGGTCGTGCCTTGGGAGTTGATTACAATCACTTCTAATAAGGTAAGGAGTCGCTGGTGGATTCTGGTGATACTGCTTGGATTCTTGTAGCAACAGTATTAGTCTTGTTCATGACCTTGCCGGGTCTTGCGATGTTCTATGCCGGCCTGGTGCGGGCCAAGTCAGCATTGTCAGTGATCATGCAATGCGTCGCGATAACCGCTGTAGCCAGCGTGCTGTGGATGGTCTTCGGCTATACGTTGGCGTTCGGCGATAGTCAAGGTGGCTTTGTCGGCGGGTTGGGGAAGGCCTTCTTTTCCGGCTTGAGAGACGCGCAGAGTGGTTCGATACCCGAGATCGTGTTCGCCGTCTTCCAGATGACGTTCGCCATAATCACGCCGGCGCTGATCGTTGGCGCCTATGTGGAGCGGATCAAGTTCTCGGCCATGCTCCTGTTCAGTGGCGCATGGGTCCTGCTTGTCTATTCGCCCATCTGTCATTGGGTCTGGGGCGGCGGCTGGCTCGGCGAGATGGGTGTCATGGACTTCGCCGGCGGCTTGGTGGTCCATGCGAGCGCGGGATCGGCAGCGCTGGTCGCGGCCGCGGTCCTGGGCTCGAGGCAGGGCTTCCCCAACCAGATCCAGCCTCCTCACAATCCTGGAATGACCGCGGCCGGTGCGGCAATGCTGTGGGTGGGCTGGTTCGGTTTCAATGGAGGCAGCCAGCTCGCTGCCGACGGCGGCGCCGGCATGGCAATTGCAGTGACGCACCTCGCCGCGGTCAGCGCGGCCATCGTCTGGTCGGCCATCGAATGGAAGAAGCACGGCAAGCCATCGCTGGTCGGTGCCGTTACCGGGGTGATCGCGGGTCTTGCGACCGTCACCCCGGCTTCCGGTTTCGTCGGCCCGGTCGGCGGACTGATCCTGGGCGCGGCCAGTGGCGTCTTGTGCTACCTCGCAGTGGATCTGGTCAAGGGGAAATGGAAGATCGACGATTCGCTGGACGTGTTCGCGGTGCATGGCGTCGGCGGGGTGCTGGGTACGTTGCTGGTCGCGGTTCTGGCCGTGGACGACCTCGGAGGAGTCGGCGTGTCGGTCTCGAACGGCAACATCGGCACCCAACTCGGCGTGCAGGCACTGGGTGTGCTCGCGACTCTGGCCTGGTCGGGCTGCCTCACGTTCATCATCGTGAAGGTCGTGGCCCGCCTGACCGGCGGGCTCAGGGTCAGCCCCGAAGACGAGGCGGCCGGCCTCGACCTGGTCATCCACGGCGAGCGGGCCTACGACTTGTAGACCCCGACCGGCCGCCCGGGGAGTTCCCGACGGCCGGCGAGGTGTGGACCGATCCGCGGCCGGTTCGAAGGCGGCGGCCGCCTCAACGTGCCCCAGCACGCTGAGTCAGCCCAGAGTGTCTAGCGGCTCGGTGTAGTCCAGGCCCAGGGCGTCGGCCACTGCGGGCTCGGTGATCCGGCCGTGGCGCACGCTGAGACCGTCCTGCAGGGCTCGGTCGGCGGCGATGGCCTCGACGATGCCCTGGTCGGCCAGCTTCGTCACGTAGGGGAGTGTGGCGTTGTTGAGGGCCTGGGTCGAGGTGCGGGGCACCGCTCCGGGCATGTTGGCCACGCAGTAGTGCACCACGCCGTCCACGGTGTAGGTCGGTTGGGCGTGGGTGGTGGGCCGCGACGTCTCCGCGCAGCCGCCCTGATCGATGGCCACATCCACGATCACGGTGCCGGGGCGCATCTGCTTCACCATCTGGGCAGTGATCAGGCGGGGTGCCCGGGCGCCGGGCAGCAGCACCGCTCCGATCACCAGGTCGGCGCCGACCACGGCGTGCTCCAGTTTCCGGGGGCTGGAATAGAGGGTGCGCAGGGCCGGACCGAAGCGTGCGGCCAGTGACTCCAGCACGCCCGCGTCCCGGTCGAGCACGGCCACATCCGCGCCGAGCCCCAGTGCCATCTCGATGGCATTGCGGCCCACCACGCCACCGCCGATGACCACGACCGGCGCAGCCGCCACGCCGGGCACTCCACCCAACAGCACTCCTCGTCCCCCGACGGATGCCTCCAGGCAGCGGGCGCCGGCCTGGATGGCCAGGCGACCCGCTACCTGGGACATGGGGGCGAGCAGGGGGAGCCGACCGTTGCGGTCTGTGACCGACTCGTAGGCGATGGCGGTGGTCCCGCTGGCCAGCAGGTCGCTGGCCAGGTCGGGATCGGGGGCGAGGTGCAGGTAAGTGAACAGGGTGTGGTCGCGGCGCAGGCGGGCCCGCTCAGCCGCGAGGGGCTCCTTGACCTTCACGATCAACTCGGCCGCGTCGAAGACCGCGTCCGCGCTGTCCAACACCGAAGCGCCGCGGGTGCTGTATTCCTCGTCGTCGAAGCCGGCGCCGGTGCCGGCCCGGCGCTCGATGAAGACATCGTGGCCCCGGTCGAGCAACTCGGCCGCGCTGTCGGGGGTGAGGCCGACCCGGTGCTCCTCGTTCTTGATCTCCTTGGGCACTCCGATGCGCATGGACCCCTCCTTGCGTGAGTGTTGAAAGAATACACGCGCATTAGCGCATAATTCTCAGCAAGATCGCTCTCTATCAGCTATTCAGCGCACAATGCTTGCGCTGATACAGCAATTGACGCAAGATATTGTTCATGCAGGATATCGATTCCACCGACTGCCTCATCCTCAACGAGCTGCAGCTCGACGGGCGCGTCTCGCATGCCGAGCTCGCGTCGCGAATCGGGCTGTCGCCGTCTGCCTGCCATCGGCGCGTGCGCCGGCTTGAGGCCGACGGCGTGATCGCCGGCTATGTCATGATCCTCAACACCGAGACCATCGGCAGGGACCTGGACGTGTTCGTGGAGGTCTCTCTGGTCAGCCAGAGCGAGGAGTCGCTGCATCGCTTCGAGCAGGAGGTGCGCGCTTGCCCCGAGGTGATGTCGTGCCACCTGGTGGCGGGCGACGCTGATTATCTGCTGCACCTGGCGGTGCAGGACCACCGCGACTTCGAGCGCATACACAACCAGCACCTGTCGCGTCTCCCTGGTGTGTCCCGGTTGCGGTCCAACTTCGCGATCCGCACCGTCTACCAGACCACCCGCCACCTGCTGTAGCGGGCCAAGAGGCCGAGCGGACAGGGCGCAGTCCACGCGCGTCTGGCACGGTGTTGAGCGAGGCCCCGGGGCCCGAGCGGCCCGTGAGCGCAGCGAACAAGAGCGGGAGTTCTGGTCGGCCGATCAGATCGTCTGGGTGCCGACTCTGAGGTCCTTGAAAGGCACGCTCCGGTCGACGCTGATGTCCCGGGGCAGTCCCAGCACCCGGTCGCCGATGATGTTGCGCTGGATCTCCGAGGTTCCGCCGGCGATCCCGGCCTGCAGCGACGTGAGAGTCTGGCGCTGCCAATGGGCATCTGCGTCGTTCTCCCAGGCCACCCCCGACGCCCCCGCTATGGCCATCGACACCTCGCTGTGCAGGTCGGCGATCCGCACAGTGGCCAGCTTGCCGATCGAGCCGCCCGGCCCCGGCGTGCGCCCGGCCTCGAGCTCGGCCCGGGTGCGCATGGCCACCAGCGACAGGCAGGTCTCCAGGATGCGCAGCCGCATCAGCTTCTGGCGCAGGGCCGAATCGCGGTGGAGGCCGCGCTTGCGGGACTCGTTGATCAGGCGGTCCGAGCGGTCGGTGCTGATTCCGCCGGTCATGCCCGAGCCGATGGCTACCCGCTCGTACATGAGCATGGCCGTGGCCATGCGCCAGCCGTTGTTCAAGTCGCCGAGCAGGCTGTCGGCGCCTATGCGCACGTCGGTGAAGAAGACCTCGTTGAAATGGGTGCCCCCGTCGATCTGGTGGATGGGGCGGACCTCCACACCGTCGGCGTCCATGGGCACGATGAACATTGAGATGCCGGCGTGCTTGGGCACCTCGGCGTCAGTGCGGGCGATGATGATCCCGTGGGCGCACAAGTGCGCCAGCGTGGTCCAGACCTTCTGGCCGTTGATGATCCACTCGTCGCCGTCCCGCTCGGCCCGCGTCTGGAGGCTGGCCACGTCGGAACCGGCACCGGGCTCGGAGAACATCTGGCACCACACGTCCTCGGCGGAGATGATGCGAGCCAGGTAGGCCGACTTCTGGGCATCGGTGCCGTACTCGGCCATCATGGGCAGGCACATCCCGTGGGAGATCAGCAGGTCGTAGGTCATGTTGGGGTAGTGGCTGTACTCCTCGCGCCATGCCTTCTCGTGGGCCTTGGTCAGCCCGCTGCCGCCGTAGGAAACCGGATAGGTGAGACCGGCCAGACCCGCGTCCGACAGGGCCTTCTGGAACCGCTGGGCGGACCGCAGGCGCAGCTCCCCCCGCGGGTCCCCTCGTCCGCCCAGGTTGATGCCGGTGGCGTGCTCGTCGAGGAAGGCCCGGCAACGGGCCCGGAACGTTTCGTCCTCGTCGGGGGGCAGCAGGTCATCGGCCATGGCGCTCAGCGTAGTGGCGACCGATTCAGGCAAGGCCGAAGAGCCGGCTCAGAACTCGGCGACGACCGCGATGCCGCTGGCTCCGAAGCCCTCCATCGTCGTGAACGCGCCGCTACGCCGAGCACAAGAGGCCGACTCCTACGACGGTCATGCTGCCACACGAGCAATGAGAGGCCTGCGCGGGTTGATTCGATTACTCCGCATCAGATTACTACTACGACTATTTCGTCGACACCTATGTATCTATAATGCGACTATTGCGATCAATTTAAATAAGCATCTGTAGTGAGTCCCTCGCCATTGATCACATAGTGTTGAGAATATCACACAGTATGAGATTATGGATACTAACTAAACTGGCAAGATGGCTAGCACCAAGTGTCCACAAATTTCATCGAGTAATCATGGTTGCGAAAGGTCGTAGATCAAGCAGCAGATATATACACATATATAATAGTAGCGTTCACGGAAACAGGGATTGTCACCGAAACAGCATGTTTCAACAATGCAACCGAGGAGAGTCATGCCCGCTAGCGAGCGCTCAGCGCACCATCTTATCGTTCCCGACGAAGCCGCCTCCGTTCAGGCGGCACACGCTGTTCAGGCTCTCGAGCAGTTCCTAGAGCAACACCCGGAAGCTTCGACTGTGTCGCTCTCGCTGCTCGCAGACGGCGACGACGCCTGCGGGGTGCCCGTGGACGTCCTTGGTCTGCTCATCCAAGTCTTGGCCCAGACGGCCAGCGGCAACGCAGTTGCCGTCTCACCAGTCAAGACGGAACTGACGACCCAGCAGGCCGCGGACCTGCTCAACGTTTCTCGCCCCTACCTCGTCAAGCTCCTGGACCGGCGCCGTATCCCGTTTCGCCGCGTCGGGAACCGCCGCAGGCTCCTTCTCTCCGATGTCGTGGCGTTCAAACACTTCGACGAATCAGAGCGCCGCACCATTGCGGCCGAGCTGACGGCCGAGGGCCAACACCAGGATGTGGAAGGCTGAGGCGAAAGTACAGTGATGGCAGCACAATGACGGCAATGGCGTCGAGGACAGAGAGCGTTTCGAAGTTCGATTGTTCCCGACGTGATTGCATGCACTGCTACGTGAGAACTACTTAGATCCTTTCTGTGCTGGTCAGTCGAGATCGGCACCCACTTGCTGCGGTCGGCTGGGATGGACGGTCGCTATGTCCCGACTGAACCCGAGTGGAGTGCGCTGATCTTGAGGCTGATGTCCTCTGTGGTTCCGCCACACAGACTGACTCGTTAGTCCCGGCGCCACGAGCACGTCGCTCGCAGCCAGAGCCCTGAACTGCCCGCCGGCCCATGCTATGCCCTTGCACGGAGTTGTGGCATCGTGTCGTGATGATCGCGGTTGCGACCACCGAAGACGAGTTCGCCGGAGTTTGCAGCCGGCTCCGATCACTCGGCGTGCGCTTGATAGACGTCGTCGCGCCCAGCGACAGCCGCCTGGTGGTGTTGGCTGCCGCGGATGACGAGTGGAGCGTGGCCAGCCTCGTCGTGTCGCTCCGTGCCGAGGGCGCGATGGCGGTGGCGAGGCCAGACCGAGGCCCTGCCCTCCAGGCGTGGTTGCGAGACACTGGCCCCATCGCCCTCGACGAACGACTCAGCGTCTGCCAAGCGTGGTCGGAGCATGATCGCAGGCATCTTCCAGGGCTGATCGAGCTCGGACTGGGTGGATTCGGAAACGGTCGCCATCCCACGACCCAGCAGATCATTGCAGAACTTGTTGAGCGGATCGCCGGCGGCGAGCGGGTCCTCGACGTCGGCTGCGGAAGCGGCATTCTCGGACTCTGTGCGCTCAAGCTCGGCGCGGCGGGCGTCGTGGCGCTCGACGTCAAGCCGGACGCGGTCGAAGCGGCACGACGCAATGCACAAATCAACGGCATGGACCGTCGCTTGGAGGCGACGCTCGCTCCTCTGGGCGACATCGACGGCACTTTCGACGCCGTGTTGGCGAACATCGCCAGAGCGGGGATCGTCGAACTCGCCTCGGAACTGGTCTCGCACGTGTCGCCGCACGGATGGCTCGCGGTGGGCGGGATCTCGCCGTCGCAGTGCTCGCAGGTCGTTGACTTCCTTCACCCTCTCGTCGAAGTCGAGCGCCGGACATCCGGTGAGTGGTCCACCCTCGTGCTCACCAGATCGTGATCGGACGTGAGCACGCAGCACGGCCTCGAGGCCCAGGCGCTCCAAAGAGCTGGCTCCCTTCGGGCCTCGTGAGGTCAGCTGGGTTGGTACCAGCCCGAGGCGAACATCAGCGAGCCGCTGCGCTTGTACCAGGTGCGCTTGATCGCCAACTCGCCTGTGGCCGGGTCGATGAACTCGTAGCGTACGATCCATCCACCCTCGCCGTCGGATGCGCGACGGCAACCATGAGCGCGATGACGGCGCGCCGGGTCATACGGTCACCAACGCGACCCACCACCAAGCCTGCACACCGCCGGCGAGGCGGCGCACCTGATGGCAAGCCGACTGAGCAGCACAACTGCCTGAGCCTCTTGGGCGGGCCGAGGCCCGACATCGAAGTCGCTGTCGACCATCACGGCTGGTTGGCGGCGCCCGGAGTGGGGTTGTCCGCGGTTTGGAAGTCGCCGGTGGCGTCGGGCACGCGGGCGTAGCTCTGGCCGTCGGAGGACTGGCCCTCGTTCCAGTCGACACTGGCGACGTGGGTGCCGTCCACCAGCCAGATGCCCAGCTCCTCGTCGCCGCCCAGGGCGAAGCCGGGCCACCCGTCCTTGTCCAAACTGAACTGCACGTAAGCGCCCGGCTGGATGGTCGTGCCGGCCGGGAAGGCGACCCGCTTGCCGGCGTCGGTGAGGCTGTCGGCCACCTCGAAGCCGTCGAGCGCTATCGGGTCGGGCGATGGGTTGTGCAGCTCGAACCAGTCCAGAGGGTCGCCCTTCGCGGCCACCTCGTTGATGACCAGGCCAACGTCCTTCGGAGCCGTGCCGGAGTCGGCGTCCTCTCCGTCCCCTCCGTCCGGGCCGTCGCCACCGCTGGGAGACAGGGCATACCCGTACACGCCGGAGAAGGTGCCGGCTATGGTGGCGCCGGGTGTCGTCCCCGCCGCCGACAGCTCCAGCGTGCCCTCGGTGAAGGGAGAGAACCTGTCCGGCTCCGACGCTCCGGGCGGGATGGACCAGGTCACCCCGGCGATGGCGTCTGCGCCAATGACCAGCGTGGCTCCCGCCGCCAGCAGGTCCAGGTCCACAGCCAGCGTCATCCCGCTGATGGAGCCGTCGTCGACACTCGCAACGACCAGGGACGCGGGCTTGTCGACCTCTGGAAGCAGGCCCCTCTCCTCCGGGCTGGAGTGACCGGCGAAGATCCCCATGCCCTCGACCGATTCCTCGGACCCGTTCAGCCGCAGGCTGTCGATCGTCCCGCTCTCCAGAGGGTTGGGACTCCGGTTGCTTCCCCAGGTCGTTTCGAAGGTGATCTCCAGGGTTCCCGACCCGGCGGGTAGCGGGATGTAGGCCTCCGGCTCGGGCCAGTCGGGCGGCGCGGGGGTGAGGTCTGCCAGGATCTCGCCTCTCCGCTTCAGGATGAACTTGCGCACCCGCTCGGTGTCGGTGGCCGCGGCCTCTTTGGCCTCCGGTCGGGCGTGCTGCTGCACGATGGCGGCCATCTCGTCCACGACAGCCAGCAGCTCCTCCTCGTCCCAGACGGTGCTCAGGATCTCCTTCAGTCGGGCGACGTATTCGACCCGCCAGTCACCGTCGTTGTACAGGCGGTTCGGAATGGCCGTGAGGGCCAGCACCGACGGCGGCGGGTTGCTGATGTTGTCGAAGGGATTGGGGTCGTCCTCCAAGTGGAACGTGCCGTCGGTGCCCCACGGTATGAACACGAAGGGGCCGTCAGGCTCACGGTAGAAGTGATAGTTGTTGCGGTCGCCGGCGTACCCGTCCCAGTGCCCCACCAGCACCTCCGTGGCCCAGAACGAGAGGAACCGGTCCAGGTCCACGACGTCGCCCAGCGCCTTCAGGCCGGCGTCCGACGAGTCCTGCAGGGCCACCACCACGGCGTCTATGTCGGACCAGTCGGCGGCGTCGGTGTTGGTCTTCTTCTCTATGGTGCCGCGATGCACCGGCGTGAAGTCGCTGACCGTGCCTTCGTACAGGTTGCCGTCCGCGCTCTCGAAGTGGCGTGACAGGAACGGGGCCTTGATCTCCTCGACGTGGACGTACAGCCCCAGGTCCTTCCCGTTCACCGACACGGTGGCGAAGTTGCAGCGCGGCGCGGGATTGCCGGCGGCGGCGAAAACCCGGTACGACAGGCAGGTGTTGACCATGGAGGGGTCCTGGACGCTGTTGTTCAGGGTCATCCGCTCCATGATCCCGCCGAGGGACTGGCCGTCCACGTACTTGTCGAAGCGGAGCTTGAGGGCCGGCTTGGTGTCGCTCTGGGAGCCGACGAACCCCTTCTTGCGCACACCGACCTCGGTGTGGGTCTCGCCGTCCACGGTCACCGTGGCACCGAACCAGGTGTAGATGTCGGCAAAGGGCCGGGACAGGCCGTATTCCTCGATTTCTGCGATCACGTCCGCGAACGTCCGGGTCTGGTGGCGCAGGGTGTCCCAATCCTCGCCAGCGATTTCGATGCTGATGGCCAACACGCGCTCGAGGGCGAAGTAGGCATCGCTGGGGTGGGCTTCGGCGTCGTCATCCGGTGTCGGGGCGGGAGTGGCTGTCGGCTCGGGCGCCGGTTCCGGCAGGGTGCTGCTTGTCTCAACGCCTGCCGGGTCGCTTGTGGCGTCTGCCGTCGGGGCTGCAGCGGTCGTGGTGGGGGCGGCTGCCACTTCTGCGGGAGTCTCGGCAGGGGATCCGCCGACGTCGTCGGTCCCGCCCCCGCAGCCAGCCGCAATGATCGCGGTCGCCACCAGCACCGTGGCCAGGCGCCCGTGCATGGCCACAGGATATGAGGGATCCCGGATAGCCGCAGCCGGCGACCATGACCCGCTCGCCCCGTCTCGCCGCGGCTCAGGGTTGAATGTCTTTGACCAGCAGCATGAGCGTCAGGTCGTCCAGCGGTGAGGACTCGAACCCGAAATGGCGGTAGAAGCTGGCTGATTGGCTGTCTTTGGCGTGGACCAGCACGAGGCGCACGCCGGTGAGTGCGGCCACGTCGAGCGCTTTGAGGAGAAAGTGTTTCAGCAATGCCGCAGCCAGCCCCTCGCCCTGGTGGCCGCGGTCCACGGCCAGTCGGCCCAACAGCATCGCAGGCAGCGGGTCGGGCTGGTTGCGCGCGGCGCGCCGGGTGGCCTCGGTGCGGGCGACCACCGCGGTGCTCGACGCGTAGAAGGCCACCACGCGGGCGTCGTCTGTGACCACCCATGTTCGGCTGGCTCCTTCCCGCTGGTTGCGCAGCGCCCTGCGGCGGAGCCATTCGTTCAGAGCCTCGTCGCCGCAGTGGAAGCCTCCGATGTCGTGGTCTGCGGCCAGAAGTTCCGGTCCCCGATACGGGCTCACTCCGAGTCGAGCACCGAGGGCTCGGCCAACAGCGCGGCGATCCTCGGTTTGGTCGTCACGGGTCGATCGAGGATCTCTTGGAGTTCGTCCCAGGCCTCAGCGGACAGCGTGAAGACCCGGCGATCCGCGAGGTCGTTGATCGCGGCGGCGACGGCGCGACTGACCACGTACTCGTTCAGTGACATCCCGGCATTGTCAAGAACTCGGCGCACGATCGTGTCTTCAGCCGGGGTGACCCGTATCGACCATCGCTCGGTCTTGACATCCATACCGCCACTGTACGTCGATTAGACGTACAGAACAACTAGTTGTGGGGCCGCTCCCAGATCAGGGCCACACTGCGGGCCCCTCTGTTCGTGTCACGTCCCTCTAGCGGCGGAGCAGTTGCTTGAGCCGCCGGACGGCAGGCGTCCACAGCCACTCGGGCTCGGTAAACCGGTGATGGTTCTCGCCGGGCAACCCCATGGGGTCGTAGAAGCTCTTGTCGGAGTTCTTGCGCAGGTGGTTCGTCCGCTTCAGCACCTGCAAGTAGGCATAGCCCGTCCCCTTGTGGGTCCAGCCCTGCCGCAGGTAGTTCCAGTTGTCGGGCGCCAGGTGCTGCGCCGCGGCGAAGTGCCTCAATGCACGCTCGCTGTCGCCCACCGCCTCGAAGTGCAACGCCAGCTTGAACGTCGCTTCTGCCAGCAGCGTGTCGTCGTCGACGGGCTTGAGCCGCTCGGCTAGTTCCCTGCTCGACCAGACGTGCTCGCTGTCGGCTCCCCGCTCGATCCAGTCGCGAGTCGCCTGGGCGAATGCGTTGTCGCCCATGCGAACCTTGCCGAGACCGAACCCGATGGTCGTCTCAGCCGGGTACACCCCTTCGTTGCTGCGAACGATGTGCCCGTCCTCGTCGATCCACGCGGCCGACGGCACGTTCACCCAGCCGAACAGCGAGCTGATCTCGTGTGTCGTGTCGACGACGCACCGGTAGGTCGGCGAGGCCCGGTCGAACCACTTGCCCACAGCGGTGGGGCCCCCCGAGTCCTGTGCCACGCTGATCAGCTCGAACCGGTCCGGACCGATGGATTCGTACAGCTCCTGCCAGACCGGCAGGCTCATGCGGCAGCCTCACCACGATGACCAGGTGAACAGCACCACCTTGTGGCCACGCAAGTCTGAGAGCCTCAACGTGTTGCCGTTGCGCTCGGTCACCTCGAAGTCGGGGGCAATTGCGGATTCCAGCCCGGCGCGACGGACTTCGGGCACCGAGCCGAGGCTCCACACGTCGCCGTCGCGCACGTGCTTCTGGCCGATCATGTCCGCGAAGTCCGAGTAGCAGAACCACACCCAGTCGTCGGCGTCGGCGATCCACGCTTCACGCTTGTCCATCGGCAGCGGCACGCACAGCTCGCCCAGGCACGCGCCTTGCGGCTTCATCTGCCAGCCGGTGGCGCCGGGGAGGTCGCCGAGTCGCACCCACAGAGCCTCCGTGGCGTCGGTCCGCTGGGAGACCTCGTTCGTCTTGCCGTTTGCGAGGATGATCACGATTGCTCCGCGAGAGCCGATTCGCCAGGCTGGGTAAGCGTTTGGCCGTGCGTATGCCCGAGCAGTACCTGACCGTAGTGCTCGCAGGCGACGAAGGCCAGTACGCCGACGGACCGGTCACGACGAACAGCATGGGGCTGGCGCGAAACCCAGGACACACCTGACCCTCCAGGATTCGTGAAGAGTCATCTAGTTGGTTCTAGTGGGCCTATTTTGACGGTAGACAGAACCATCTTCGAATTGTGGTTGGGGGCTCTGTGAGCCTACCGAGGCCCTCGGCCTGAGTAGTATGGCGTGACAGGGCGGAGGAACACAACGAGCGTCATGGTGGCCCCACCTCTGGCTTTCAACTATGTCACGCCTCCTCCTCTTCCCTCGCCTCCCCCTTCGGCATGCGGTAACCGACGCGGGGCTCGTTGAGGATGTAGGTGGGGTTGTTGGCGTTGTCGCCCAGCTTGCGGCGGAGCTGCTTCGCGGCGGTGCGCACCCGTCGCGAGTCGCCGGAGCTACGCAGGCCCCAGACCCGTTGCAGCAGCCGGTCGTAGGTCATCACGCGACCGGCGTTGGCCGATAGCTCGAAGAGCAGCCCGTACTCGATGGCGGTCAGATGCACGGGACGCCCGGCCAGCGTCACGCGGCGCTCGGCGTAGTCGATGGTCAGGTCCCCCAGCACGTAGGGTTCCGACGGCTTGGCCCATTCGGGCGCTTCCCGCTTGCGCAGGGCCGCCTTGATCCTCGCCACAAGCTCAGTCGGCGAGAAGGGCTTGACCACGTAGTCGTCGGCTCCATTCTCGAAGGCCCTGGCGATGGTATCTTCCTGGCCGTTGACGGAGAGGAAGATGACCGGCACGTCGGAGACTTCGCGGATCTCCTTCATCAGCTCGATGCCGTCGCTGCCCGGCAGCATCAGGTCCAGCAGCACCAGGTGGGGGTCGTTCGCCTCCACGAGGGTCGTCGCCTCCTGAGGGTCGCCGGTGACAATCGGCGCGTAGCCCGCCCTGGCGAGCGAGTCCCGGACGTACCTGAGCGTCTGTGGGTCGTCGTCCACCGCGAGGATGCGCTCCCGTTCCCTCTTCGACCGCCTGGAGCGCACCGCGAGATTGGCGGCCCCGATACCGGCGTCCTGGGCCACCGGAATCGTGAAGGTGAACCGCGCCCCCAAGCCCGGCCCGTCGCTCTCGGCCCAGATACGGCCCCCGTGGGCCTCCACTATCCCCTTGCAGATGGCGAGGCCCAGGCCCGACCCCGCGATGTCCCGTCTCCGGTCCTCGCCGTCGGTGCGGGAGAACTTCCGGAACAGGTGCGGCAGCCGCTCGGCGGCGATCCCTCTGCCCTCGTCGGTGACGGAGACGGCCACGTGGTACCCCTCCCGCACTGCGGTCACCCCGATGGCGGACGCCTCGTGGGAGTGCCGGGCCGCGTTGGTGAGGAGGTTGTTCAGCACCTGGATGATGCGCCTGCCGTCCGCCATGACCAGCGGCAGCTCCGGCGAGAGGTCGATGCGGAGGTTGTTCCTGCCCCCTCCGCTCTGGAACCTGCTCCTGGCCTCGTCCACCAGGGTCGCCACATCCGCAGGCGCGGGGGCCACCGACAGCTCGCCCGTCTCGATGCGCGCCACGTCGAGCAGGTCGCCGATCAGGTCGCGCATGTAGTCGGCCTGCTCGCCGATGATGCGGAAGAACTGGAGCATCTCGGCGGGGTCCAGGTCGGACGCCGCCTCCGTCAGCGTGGCGGCGGAGCCCTTGATGGAGGTCAGCGGCGTCCTCAGCTCGTGGCTCACCATGCCCAGGAACTCGGCCCGCAGCCGCTCCATCTCCTCCATCGGCGTCATGTCCTGGAGGGTGACGACCACTGAAACGACCTCGCCCTCCTCCGAGCGGATGGGCGTGGCGTTGACCAGGGTGGTGACGCTCCCGCCGCCGGGGACCTCGATGACGATCTCCTCGGCGCGCACCGTCTCGCCCGTGCTCAGCGCCTGGGCCAGGGGGAACTCCTCCAGGGAGACCTCCCGCCCGTCGGCCCGCCTAAAAGTCAGCATGTCGAGGAGCTCCTCCGCGGAGCCGTCAGGCATGTGCAGGCCGCTGACGATCCTCCTGGCCTCCCGGTTGACCGACGTCACGCCGCCCGTCTTCGCGTCGAACACCAGGACGCCCACGGGAGTAGTGTTCACCAAGGTCTCCATGTCGGCCCTGGCCCGCTGCTCGTCCCGGTGCCTGCGGGCGTTGGCGATGACCAGCGCCGCCTGGGAGGCGAACATCACCAGGGTCTCCTCGTCTTCGGGGGTGAACTCCACCTCCTTCTCGCCCACGTAGAAGGCCCCGACGCTCTCCCCCAAGTGGCGGATGGGCGCGGCAAGAAAGGGAAGCGGCGTGCTCACCGTCATCGGCGGTTGAAACTCCGGTAGGCCCAGGGAGCGGATGTGGCTGTGGAAGTCCCGCAGTCTCAGCGGCTCCTGGATGTTGCTGAGGTACTGGAAGAACATCATCCCTTCGGGCAGGTCCGTGAACCGCCGGTGCTCTTCCGCAGTCAGCCCGGAGGTGACGAAGTCCTGTACCTGCCCCGAATCGTCCAGCAGGGTGATGACGCCGTAGCGGGAGCCGGTCAGCGAGCAGGCGCTGTCCAGCACCCCCTGGAGCACCGTGTCGAAGTCGAGGCTCTCGTTGATGCGCAGGCTGGCCTGGCTGAGGCGGGACAGCCGGTCCCGCAGCTCCGCAATCTCCCGCGCCTGATCGTCTGCCTGTTCCATTTCCCACCTCGAATCGGGCCGACGACGGCCATGAGCCGCCCGTCGCCGCCGCGCCGTGCCGGATGCGGGATGCGAGAACGGGCTCGGCCCGGCCAGCCCTAATTGTAGCTGGCCCAGGAAAAACTCACAACAGATTCCGACCGAAAAGTCCTGAACCTCACAGGTCTCTCACAGCTAATTTGGTAAAATGCGGCGCATGGCTGCCCATTTTGTGGGAGATATTTGCTTGGCACTCGACAGGCCAGTAGATGGAATAGCGACGGCGAACGCACCGGCGGCCCTTGCCGCCGACGCGACGACCGCGCTTGAGGCCGCCTTCCGTCACGGCCTAGCACAGACGTTCACCCCCCCCCCCCCCCGATTTTCCCTCTGCTCCAGCCCCCTCGCCGCCTCCGGCTCATACCGGCAGACCCGGTCCCGACCCATCTCCGCTCTCACTGAGAGCGCGCCCGAAGCCTTCAGTGTCCTCGAAGGACGCCTTGCGGTGGGCTTCGCACGTCCCGCACTCACCCGGAACAGCCTTCAACCATGCAGCGCCACACGCCCTCCGCGCCGCTATCGGCTGACGCCTGCGGAGCGGAAGGGCTGCGTCCCATACCCCCGCACAAGCACAAGGAGGAGCCATGATGACACGCACCGGTAGACGAGGAATCCCAGTCCTTATTGCCGCCCTGGCCGTGCTGGCCCTGGCCGTTGGGGTGTTCACAACCCACGTCCAGCCGGCCCACGCCGCAGACGCCACCATAACCTCCCTGCTGTCCCGGCTGGACGCGGAATTACGCGATACCGTGATAAACAGCTACCACAATCAGACTGTGGGATACGATCCGGCCGATTCACAAGGAAGCCTGAGTCCCGCGTGGTTCAACTACCCGGCCGGGTTCAGCCCCTCGTACACGGTTGAGAGGCTTATCGTTGCCCAGGAGGGCGCCGTAGGAGAAATAGCTGCAACCGACCTCGTACTGAGAGTGCGCGGGACTGTGGTTTCTACTTCAGGGACAAAGGCGCCCGTTTTGCCAGCGGATGCCGACATCACCCTGCATCTGGAGGGAGATAACTTCACCAGGTCCTATTCTCTGAATAATCCGGAAAGCAGAACAGATTCAGGTTGTTTTGTTGAAAACGACCCGAATAATTCTGAGCGACCTTGCAAGGTGGGAGAGCTTGGCAAATCGACATATGTCTGGAGGACCAACCTCCCGCCGCTGCTTGCCGACGGCGAGTCGATTCTAGTGCGCCTGAGGTACACGGCGCCGCGGCCGGGCAAGCCCGGGACGCCGACGGTGACGGTACCGACGGGCAAGTCCGGTGCGCTGATCGTGAATTGGACCGCGCCTTCGAGCAACAACCCGGCGGTCCTCGGTTACCAGGTGGACGTTACCAGTGGGAGCCAGTCGCGGCGCAAGACGGTGGACGCCTCGACCACGCGCCTGCCGGTGCTGCTGCTGGAGCCGGATACCGCCTACGGCGTGAGAGTGCGGGCGCGCACGGCCCTTGCCGCCGGCCCCTGGTCGGACACGGCGCGGGCCAGGACCAATCCGCTGCAGGGGACGAACAGGCCGCAGGTTACGCTGGACCTCAACGGCGTGACGAAAGTCAAGGAGGGCGACGGGCTGCCCAAGCGGCTCAAGGTGACGGGGATGCTGAACCTGCACCTCGGCGCGTTCCCGGAGAGCATTCCGTACAAAGGTCAAAACTATGATCAGAGCAACTTCGTGGAGTTCCGGGTGCTGGACGGCATCGCGGACTCGTTCACCTACGAAGACCACCCGGGCGGCGGCAGCGTTGGCGCGTTCTACGCCGGCGCGCTGACGATCGGCGAGGACGGGGAGGTTTACCACGACAAAGGCTACCTAGTGATTCCCCAGGGCATGTCGGCATACGGGCCGTTGTACATATGGCTCGGGCGCGCGGGCACGTCGCCGGAGGACGGCAGCACGGTGGTCAACACGGGGGAGGTCAACATCGGAAGCACGGAGCGGCAGTGCGTGGAGATCGCCGACAGCTCGAACACTGTGCCGACCGACCGCACTTGCCCCTCGGGAGGGATGTCGGGCCACGCCGTGGACCGGCTGACGGCGCGCTTCCAGGAGGTTCCCCCGTCCCACGACGGCGAGAGCGAGTTCACTCTCCGGGTGGCCTTCATAGAGGACGTCGGCATCAGCCCCAGCTCGCTGCGTGAGGACGCGCTCACGGTGACCGGTGGCACGGTCACCCAGGCGCAGCGGGTGGACGACCGCAGCGACCTGTTCGAGTTCACGGTGGAGCCTGCCTCGGACGAGGACGTGACCATCACACTGCCGGCCGGCAGCGATTGCGCAGCAGCCGGGGCAATCTGCACCGAGGGCGAAGACCCCAAGAAGCTTTACAACAGCCCTGCGGCGACGGTGTCCGGCCCCACCCTGACGGCCAGCTTCCAGGGCCTGCCGTCGCAGCACGACGGGGAGACGGCCTTCAGCTTCAGGATCGCGTTCAGTGACGACATAGCGACCGGAGAAGAGGAGTTCCGGGACCACAGCGTGGAGGTGTGGGGAGGCCGGGTGACCCGGGCAGAGCCGGTGGACCAGCGGCGCGACCTCTGGGAAGTCGAGATCGAGCCAGCGTCGGACGACCTGGTGATGGTCTCGCTCAGGCCGTCGCTGTCCTGCGACGAGACGGGCGCGGTGTGTACGGCGGGCGGGCGTCGCCTGTCGGTGAGTCCCGCAACGATGGTGGCCGGCCCGGCGACCTGGCCGGTGCAGGTCAACGGCGAGGCGCAGGTGGGGAAAACCCTGACCGCGGACACGTCGAACATCTCCGACCGGTTCGGAGTGCAAGTCACCTCCACGACCTACCAGTGGCTGGCCAATAACGCCCGCATACCGGGCGCCAGCGGTCAATCCTACACCCTTGGCGAAGGCAAACGGGGCAGGAAAATCAGCGTGATGGCGACCTACACCGACGACCGGGGCAACGAGGACACGGTGACCAGCGCACCCACGGACCCGGTGGCGGCCAGGGAGCGCAACAGCCGCGCCACGGGCCTGCCGCTGATCAGCGGCAGGGCGCTGGTGGGGCAGACGCTGACGGCGGACACGTCGCTCATCTTCGACGCCGACGGCCTGGGGAATTCCGTCTTCTCCTACCAGTGGGAGGCGGACGACGACAGCATCCCCGGGGCGACCGACCCCACATACACGCCGGTGCAAGCCGACGTGGGCAAGGTGATCACGGTAATAGTGAGTTTCCACGATGACGCGGGCTACGGACAGTCCATGACCAGCCCGGACACGATGGCGGTGACCACGGCGGAAGCCGCCGCGGCGGTGAAGTTCGCCATTAGCCTCAGGTATGCGGCAAATGCCGACGGGTCGGTGAGCCTGTACTGGAACGCGCCCGACGACGAGGTGACCGGTTACCGGATAGACCGCCGCCGGTACTCGATGGGCGAGCCCAAGGGGCTGGTGTACGTCGAGGACACGGGCAGCACGGCGACCACCTACACCGATACCGAGGTGACGGCAGGGGTGCCGCACAGCTACCGCGTGCAGGCGATCAGAGGCGCGGAGCTGGGTGAGAAAACCAAATTCTTCAAAACCAAAGTCTTTCCGCTGAGGAAGGCAGCCAACAGCCCCGCCGCCGGCGCGCCCTCCATCAGCGGCACGACGCAGGTGGGGGAGACCCTGACGGCGGACACCTCCGGCATCGTCGACGCGGACGGGCTGGAGAACGTCACCCACAGCTATCTATGGGGGATAAACAAAGGCCTCATCATCGGCGCCGTCTACCGCTACCAGTGGCTGGCCGACGAAGCGGAGATCGAGGACGCTACAGGCTCGACCTATATCCTGGCGGACGGCGACGAGGGCAAGGCCGTCAAGGTGCGGGTATCTTTCACCGACGACGGGGGCCATCGGGAGACGCTCACCAGCTCGGCTACGGCGGCTGTGACGCAGCCCAACGCTCCGGCCACCGGTCTGCCAACCGTCAGCGGAAAGGCCCGGGTGGGCGAGACGCTGACGGTGGACACGTCGGGCATCTCCGACGAGAACGGGCTGGACGACGCCACCTTCACTCACCAGTGGATAACGGACGATTCAGTCGTGGTTGGCACCGCGTCCAGAGCCTACACACCGACCGGCGGCGACCAGGGCAAGGCCGTCAAGGTGCGGGTGAGCTTCACCGACGACGCGGGCAACTGGGAGACTCGCACCAGCGCACTGACGGCGGCGGTGGAGGCCAGGGCTGACTCTCCTGCGACCGGCCTGCCAACCATCAGCGGCACGGCCCAGGTGGGAGAGACGCTGACGGCGGACACGTCTGGGATCGAGGACGCGGACGGGTTGGAGAATGCGGCATTCGCCTATCAATGGCTGGCCGACGACTCCGACATCGCGGGAGCTACGGGCTTCACCTACATCCTGGCCGGCGCCAACGAGGGCAAGGCCATCAAGGTGCGGGTGACCTTCACCGACGACGCGGGCAACGAGGAGACGCTCACCAGCGCACCCTCGGGACCGGTGTTGACGGAGCCGGAGTTGGGCGACGGCCCGCCGGGGGCGCCGGGCGGGCTCGCTGTCGCTGCGGGGGACCGGGAGATCACCCTGTCGTGGGAGCCGCCAGCCGACAACGGCAACGCGCCCGCGAAGAGGTACCGCGTCGAGTGGAGGATCGACGGCAAGGACTACGACAAGAGCCATTGGGGCATATCGCACAAGACGACCTATACCAAGACCCACCTGGCCAACGGAGTGAACTACGTCTTCTGGGTGAAGGCCGAGAACGGCAACGGCAACGGCGACGGACCATACGGACCTGCCTCTGGGGAGGTGAGCGGTACCCCTACGTCGGGCTTGGCGGTGGACTTGGCCACGCCGGTGCTGTCGAGCACGAAGGCCCTGCATCGCGGCATGGTGCGGCTGGACTGGGAGGACGTCGAGGACGCCGGTTGGTATGTGGTCCAGCACTACCACATCGACGGGGGCAGCGGGGAGTGGTTGGACCTGCCCGCCGCGGGAGTGGACGTCGCGCTCCATGGTTCGAGCGCGGTGGTGAGCAACCTGGGTGGGATCTCGTGGCTGCGGGTGGGGGCGATGAGCTGCGCGGGAGAATCGGAGTGGTCAGAGATCAAGCAGTTGTTCATGACCGATGAGTCGGCCTGGGATGGGGTGCCCGTGCCCGAGGTGGCGCCGGGCGACGAGATCGAACCATGCCCCGTGGTGCTGGGCACGCCGGTGCTGTCGGACACGGAAACCCTGCATCACGGCATTGTGAGGCTGGACTGGCAGGACATAGAGGACGCCGGCTGGTACGTGGTCCAGTACTACCACGTCAAAGGCGGAGAGTGGCTGGACCTGCCCGCCGCCGGAGTGGACGTCGCGTTCCACGGTTCAGGTGCGGTGGTGAGCAACTTGCATGGGCTCTCGTGGCTGCGGGTTGGTGCGGCCAGCTGCGACGGGGCATCGGAGTGGTCGCAGATCGAGGAGTTGTACGGGACCAATGCATCGGACTGGGAGGGCGTGCCCGTACCGGAGGTGGCGGAGGGCGACGAGATCGAACCGTGCTCCGAAGACGCGGACACATCTGACAACAGCCCGGCCACCGGAGTTCCCACGATCAGTGGCACCGCCCAGGTGGGCGAGACGCTGACGGCGGACAAGTCGGGCATCGCCGACGCCGACGGCCTAACGAACGCCACCTACAGATACCAGTGGCTTGCCGACGACGCCGCAATCGCAGGCGCGATGGGCAACACCTACACCCTGGTAGCAGCCGACGAGGGCAAGGCTATGAGTGTGCGGGTGAGCTTCACCGACGACGCGGGCAATGATGAGACGCTGACCAGCACGACCACGGACGCGGTGGCGGCAGCGCAACCTACGGAGCCGCCCGCCAGGCCCACGGGCCTCTCCGCCACGGCGTCGCACGACTCTGTGACCCTCACCTGGGACGACCCCGGCGACGACTCCATCACCGGCTACGTAATACTGCGGCGCGTCCGCGAGAACGATGTCGGGGGCGAGTTCAGTGAACTGGTGCCGGACACGGGCAGCGGCGCGACCACCTACACCGATGACACAGTGGCGACCGGCATTACCTACACCTACCGGATCAAGGCCATCAACGGGGCCGGAACGAGTGAACGCTCGCGCTGGTTCCACATCGACATTCCGGCAGCGCACGTACCCGATAAGCCCACGGGCTTGTCCGCCACGGCGTCCCACGATGCCATCACTCTAACCTGGGACGACCCCGGCGACGATAGCATCACCGGCTACGTGATCCTGCGGCGCCTCCGCTACGACGACCCCTCGGGCCACTTCGATGAGCTGGTGGCGGACACGGGGACGGCGGCGACCACGTACACCGACGATACGGTAGAGGCCAACACGCACTACACCTACCGGATCAAGGCCATCAACGAGTACGGGGTGAGCGAGCGTTCGCGCTGGTTCCACACCCACACCCCGGCGGCCCCGTAGCAGGGTACCTAGGACTGCGAAGGCGAGGGAGCCATCTGCACAAGGATTCCATCCATGATGATTCGCACCAATAGACGACGATTCCCGGCAACAGCGCCAACGGCACCTACCGGCTGAGGGTGAGGGAGGCTGCCGGCAGCGGCTACGGCACGACCTACCCCATCGATGGGCGGCTGCTGCCTGGCGGCACGCTGAGCGGCACGCTGCCGGTGCACGATGGTTACTTGGGCAAGCCGTACTGCTTCGCCATGGAAGGGCTGGAGGTCGGGCGCTACACCGTGTCCTTCAGCACGGGAGGCATCGATTCCATCCATACCTTCTGGCGCAGGCCCAACAACCCCAATCTGGATGACGTCTGGTTGCTGACCGTCCTCACCGAGGGCAACATCCGCGCCCTGGTGAAGGTCGTCGACGAGCAGATGGACGGCGTGGCACGCGAGCAGCGCAAGAGGCTGGAGACCATTGAGGATGAGCTTGAGGACGTGAAGCGGAAGCTGGGCCGCATCTGGCACTTCGTAGAGACGACCGACATCGACATGGCCGACGCCTCGGACCGCATCAAGGAGCACCGGGAGCGGCAGGAGCGCCTGGAGGACGCGGCGGCTGATGCCAGGGCCATCCTCTCCCAGCGCAGGGCCGTTCTGGACGACGTGAACACCATCGCGGCCTACGCTCAGGACATGAGCGAGTTTCTGAACGAGAGCGAGCTGACTGAGCGCAGGGCATTCATCGAGACCTTCGTCAAGGAGATCGTCGTGATGCCGGGCGACGCCCTGCTGCGCTACACCATCCCCATGCCCGACGATAGCCCTATACCCGGAAGGAAGGCCGAGGAGATGGCGCTGAACGGCTCAGTTCTGTCTACCGTCAAAAATGGTGGAGCTGGGGAGAATCGAACTCCCGTCCGTCAGGCGGACACCGGGCTTGCTACGACCATTCCCGAGTCTGCGGCTTGCGGCTGCCGCTACGCCGGGTCGTGCGGATCCGAGGATCCGGCCGCCGGATCTTTCTCCGGTGCCAGCGGTCTTTGCCGGCTGTCAGCGGGTCTCTCCCTGCC
Organism: Candidatus Aldehydirespirator sp.; assembly: GCA_965219165.1. Lineage (GTDB taxonomy): Bacteria > Actinomycetota > Acidimicrobiia > Acidimicrobiales > Aldehydirespiratoraceae > Aldehydirespirator. The sequence continues at coordinate 1,722,904 of CBDCMW010000002.1, forward strand.
GTCCACCACTGCTTCTGGTGCCAGGCTGCAGCGGTCTGGCCCCGCGTGCCATTGCTGGTCGCGATGATTCTCGAAGCTAGATCAGTTCAGATCAGGCGGCGAGAACGAGAGCGTCGTCTTCGGCGTCTCTTTGGGTGCCCCGTTTAAGGAGTCTGAGCAACTCCGGTCGCACTCCGCGGCATCCTGGTCCCGACGTCGAAACCGGTCAGCCCCCTTGTGCAGTCTCTTTTCAAGCTGCGGCCCCCGAAGGGACCTTCCATGATACTCAGGCCGCCGACACTCAGGTAGTGGTCCTCCGCGTCGCCCATCGCCGAGACGCCTACCGCCCCCGCCGAGGCGAGTCCAGCCTGTGACTCAGGAAGCCGCGGAGAGCGCCCCCTCCACGGCGGCGATGCGCTCGCCGTGGTCCATCACGCGTTCCAGCTGCCTGCCGTGCGCGGCCAGCGTCGCAGTGTGCGAGGCAAGGATCGCCTTGATCTCCCCCAGCGTCTCCCTGATCCCGGCCATCTCCTCACGGATCGCGCCCATCTCCTCGCGGTGAGCGACCTCTAGCCGGTCGATGCGGCCGTCGAGACGGCGGATGTCGGCGCGCAGGGCCTGCAGAAAATAGCCGAGCAGGCCCAACAGGCCGACCCCCAGCACACTGATCACAGCCGCAGTGGCTGACATGTCCATCAATGTATCTCCTTGTTCCACATCATGCAAGATGCCAGTACAGTCGGCGGCCCTCGTAAGGCGGGCTCGCAAGCCGTTCTGCAACAATATATATCAGAATATGATGTGGACGCCTACCGGCTGTCGAGGAGCGGCCCTCCGTCGACGTGACCGAGCGCCGCCCTGATTCGATGGCGGGTCACCCACAGCCGCAGCAGTACCAGGGCCGCCAGGATCATAGCGGTCGACCCGTAGACGATGATCGGCCCCGAGAACACCAGCACGCCGTAGAACCCCCACTTCAGGCCCTCCAGCACAGTCAACCACCAAGTCACGGGGGACACCCCGGCCGGGGCGTGCGAGCGCCACGCCGCGATCACCGAGGGTCCGAGATACAACCCGTTGGACAGGCCCAGCACCGTGCCCAGCACCGTCCAACCTGCGGCCATCTGGATCCCCACGCTCGCCACGGCGACCACTGCGCTCATCAACAGGGCGGGGCGCACATCGGCACCGTTGCGGTACAGCAGGTACAGCGCCACCGCGAAGCTGACGACGGCCGCGACTATCGACGGGATCGTGACCCAGAACCTCTCCTCCACCACGAAAGTGAGCCAGCCCAGGTTGATGGTCATGCCGACCGCGGCCCAGGCGGGCGACACCCCCTCGGTTCGCCTCGTGCGCACCAGCCTCACGATCTGGGGCGCGATCTGCACGAAGGTCACGGCGGTGGCGACAATGCCGACCACAAAAGCTAGCTCGGCCCGGCTCATTGCTGGCTTCCGGTGCGGCGACGGCGGGCCGCGGCCATCGAGCGGGCCGCCTCCGCATCGGCGTCGCGGCTTTGGATGTCGCGGCGCCGGTCGGCCCGGGTGCGGCCCCGGGCCAGGGCCAGAGCGAGCTTGGCCCGTCCCTCGCTGAAATACAGGGCCAAAGGCACCAGCGCCAGCCGCTCCTGGTCGACGCGGGACTTGAGGCGCAGGATCTCGCGGCGGTGGGCCAGCAGCTTGCGGACCCGGTCGGGATCGGAGCGGAACGACTCCGCGGCGTGCGAGTAGGGCGAGATGTGCAGGTTGTGCAGCCACAGCTCGTCCCGGTCGACGCGGGCCCAGCTCTCGGCCAGCTGCACTTTGCCCTCCCGCAGGGACTTGACCTCGCTGCCCTCAAGAACCAGGCCGACCTCCAGAGTCTCGAGGACGTCGTAGGCCCGACGGGCGCGCCGATTGGTCGCCACCACCGTCGCCCCATCGGGCACGTCTCGAGGCTTCTGCGACTTGGCCATCGCAGCCACGGTACCGGTGGGTGGGTCAGGGGCGCCTTGTCCCCGCTCTTGTTCGCTGCGCTCACGGGCCGCTCGGGCCGCCTCAATCGAAATCAGTAGAGAAACTCGTCATATAGGAGCAATACCCGTGCAGATTTCAGGCGAGCTTGACATAGGGCTACTCACGGGCCGCTCGGGCCACGGCCTCGCGCCTCGACAGATCCCAATGACTTGCGACCAAGGCGCTCGGCCTCTGGCGGCCCGCCGCTAGGGTTCTCCGGCGATGCTGGAGATGTCGGCGGGAATGCACGACGCGATGGTGGCCCACGCCATCGCCGGTCTGCCCCACGAGGCCTGCGGCCTGTTCGCCGGGCGGCCCGGCTCCAACCGGATCGAGCGGTTCTTTCCCATGCGCAACGCCGCGGAGTCCCGCGAGACCTACGTCCTCGACGGCTTGGAGATGATGGACGTGGAGCGCACGGCCGACGAGGCGGGCCTGACCGTCATGGGCGTGATGCACTCCCACACCCACACCACCAACTACCCGTCGCCCACCGACATCGCCGACGCGGCCCGCTTCGATCCCTTCGGGGTGTGGCGCTTCGTGATCGTGTCGCTGCGCCACCCCGAGCCGTCGCTGCGTTCGTTCCGCATCCTCGACGGCAATGTGACCGAGGAGCCCGTCGAGATCGGCGGCCCCGTCTAACCGTTCGCGCCTAGTTTCTCGCTCTTGTTCGCTGCGCTCACAGGCCGCTCGGGCCACGGCCTCGCAGGCTCGGCCTCTAGTCGCCCAGCAGTTCGCGGATCGCCGCCGCGGCCACCACGCCGGGAGCCTCCAGCGGGCCGAAGTGCCCCAGATCCTCGAAGCTGCAGAAGCGCCCCTGAGGCAGAGCCTCGGCTACCGCGGGCGCGAATGCCCCGGCGTTGGGCACTCCGCCGACCGTTCCGGCCCCCACCGCCGCGGGAACGCTGATGGTCGCCGCATCCTCCACCGGCAGCCCGCCGCTGGCCTCGAAGGTGCGGGCCTCGGTCTCGGCCGAGCAGGCGAGGCGCACCCGGCCGTCGGCCAGGTCCAAGAAGGCACCCTCCACGTATGCGGCCAGCGCGTCGGCCCGCATCACTCCCAGCGGCGACCGGCTCGAATAGCGGGCCAGGGCCTCGGCGCGAGAATTGAAGACCTCGCGTCGATTGCGCGCCCCCGCGGCCAGCGGGTTGTTGCTCGCATCGTCGAAGAAGCCCCTCGGCGGCACGATCGGCTCGTACAGGAACAACCCTGTGAACGTCCCCGGTCGGGACCGCTCGGCCAGCAGCAGCGCGGCTCCACCCATCGAGTGGCCGAACCCGTACAGCGGCCCTGTGCCGATCGCCGCCGCGCACGCGGCCACATCCGCGCCCATGCCGCTCCACGCGTAGTCGGCATCCGGCGCGGGTCCCGAGGAGCCGTGCCCCCGGAAGTCCAGAGCCCAGACTCTGAAGTTCTCCTGGAGGCATCGCGCCAGGGGCCGGTACGCCAGCCCATGGAACCCTGTGGCGTGACAGACCAGCAGGTCAGGGCCGGATCCTCCCATCATCCTCAAGTTCAGCTTCACGCCGTCCTCGGTTTGGACCTCCACGGCATCCTTCGCCCCGACCGAAACGGCTCCGGTGTCGTGGGTCGGCGCGTTAGCGTTGCCTTCGCCCGCCGGGTGGCGTCTGCCGAACAGGCCCCGCCCATGAGCGGTGAACACGACGCGGCCGTGCTGGTTGGTCATCGTGCAGCCGATGAACACCGTTCCCCGGTCCGCATGCCGCGCCGACGGCCGGGTGTCGAGGATCTCCACTATCGCGGTCAACTCGTCGCCGGGACGCACCGGCTCGAGCCAGCGCACCTCCTGCATTCCGGGAGAGCCGCGGCTGTCGGCTCGACTCAGCAGGCTGTCGATCCACAGCCGCGCCCAGGCGGAGCACGTGTGCCAGCCGCTGGCGATGAGCCCCCCGAAGGGCGAGTCCAGCGCGGCCTCGGGGTCGATGTGGAAGTACTGCGGATCGAAGCGCCGGCCGAAGTCGATGATCTCGGCCTCGGTCATCTCGTAGGTGCCGAGCTCGATGACATCGCCTGGGGTGAAGTCCTCGAAGAACAGCGTCGGCTCGGCCATCGCGATATTTCTATCGGCGTCGCTGCGCCGATAGCTTCGGACGGTGACGCGCGCCGGGGCCCCCAGTCTGCTCGGCCCCAAGTATCGGGCAGTGGCCCTGTCGCTGATGTCCGCGGTGGCCATGGCCTCCTACAACAATCTGTCGGCCACCGCGGCCCTGCCCGACATCGGAGACGACCTCGGCCGGGTGGCGCTGCTTCCGTGGGTGGTGACCGTGGAGCTGCTGTCGGCCGCCATCGCGGTGCTCGCAATTGGACCGTTCATAGACGGCGCCGGAGCGCGCCGGGCCTTCCGGCTCACGGTTGTGTCGTTCCTGGCGACTTCTGCCATGTGCACGGTCGCCCCCACGATGGAGTTGCTGGTGGTGGCCCGCGTGCTGCAGGGCCTGGCCAGCGGAGCGCTGATCGGCACCGCGCTCACGTGCATAGGCCTGGTGTTCGAGGAGGAAGTGCGGCCCTGGGCCTATGCCCTGATGTCGTCGGTGTGGGGCATCATGGGCATCGGCGGGCCGGCGGTGGCCGCGGCCCTGGTGAGCACGCTCGGATGGCGGGCCGTGTTCGCGGTGAACCTCCCGGTGGCGCTCGCGGCTGCGGCGGTGGGCTGGAGCCGGCTGCCGACCGAGGCCCGCGCGGCCGCCGAGCCCCTGGACCGGCGGGGCCTGGCGATTCTGAGCGCGCTCGCGGTCGCCCTGCTGCTGGCCACCTCGGACCTGGCGTGGCACAGCGCCGTGCTGGTGGCGGCCGGCGTTCTGCTGGCCGGACTGTATGTTCGCTACGCTCGCAGCTGCCCGGGACCCGTCGTGCGCCTGAAGCACATCACCTCGAGGCAATGGCGTTACATCCACATCGTTGCGGTCCTGGCGGTGTCGGGCGGCACCGGTGCCAGCGTCTACCTGCCGCTGTACCTGGCGGGCGCCCGTGGCTCCTCGGCGACGTTCGCCGCCTTCGCAGTGGTGTGGCCCACCCTGGGGTGGTCGACGGCATCCTGGTTCTCCGGAGCGCTCCAGCAGCGCCTCCGGGCCCAGGCCGTCACCCTCATCGGCTCGGTGATCATCGCCTCCGGGGGTGTCGCGGTCACCGTCCTCGCCGCGGTCGAGGCGCCCGTTCCATGGCTGCTAGCCGCGTTCGTGTGCGTCGGCTGGGGCATAGGCACGATTACCACATCGAGCCTCACGCTGCTGCAGGGCCGCGCCGACCTGCACGAGATGGGAAGGGTGAGTTCGGCGCACCACTTCATCCGCTCGCTCGGATTCGCCTACGGAGCCGCCGTCGCGGGCCTGGTGATCTTCTGGGTGGTAGACCGCCGCACCGGCGACGCCGAGCTGGTCCGTGGCCTGCTCGGCGAGACCGATGCCACCGGCGACGCCAGCGTCGCCGACGCGTTGGCCTCGGCCTACACCTGGTCGCTAGGAGCCATGGCCGTGCTGTGCGCGGTGACAGTGCCCGCCGCGTTGGCACTGTTCCACGGCTACAATCCTGATCGGATTACTCGGGATTAGGGACGAGCACGGGACCAGCGAAATGGCCGTCAAGCGGGATGCACTCGACCTCATCGGCAACACGCCGGCCGTGGACGTGTCGCAGCTGAGCCCCAACCCCGACGTCCGGCTGGTGGCCAAGCTCGAGAGCGCCAATCCCACCGGCTCGGTCAAGGACCGCATCGCCAAAGCGATGGTCCTCGACGCCGAGGCCGACGGCACGCTGGCCCCGGGCAAGCGCATCCTCGAGCCGTCCTCGGGCAACACCGGCATCGCGCTGGCCATGATCGCCCGGCTGCGGGGCTATCCGATCACGGTCGTGATGCCCGAGAACACGTCGGTCGAGCGCCGCCAGATGCTGGAGGTGTTCGGCGCCGAGATCGTCCCGTCGCCCGGTGCCGAGGGGTCCAACGGCGCGGTGCGGCTGGCCCGCGAGATGGCCCTGGAGCATCCCGACTGGGTGTTCCTGTACCAGTACGCCAACGAGGCCAACCCGCGGGTCCACTACGAGACCACCGGTCCCGAGATCCTGCGGGACGTGCCCGACGTCACCCACTTCGTGGCCGGCCTGGGCACCAGCGGCACCGTCCTGGGCGTGGGCACCTACCTCAAGGAGATGCACCCCGACATCGAGGTCTACGCGGTGGAGCCCCCCGCGGGCGAGATGGTCGACGGCCTGCGCAGCCTCGACGACGGCTTCATACCGCCGGTCTATGAGAAGTGGGGGGGCGCGGACCTGCTCAGCGGCAAGCGCATCGTGCGGCCCCGCGAGTCGGTGGAGCACACTCGCCGGCTGGCCGACGCCGGGATCTTCGCCGGCCTGTCGTCGGGCGCGGCCCTGGCCGGGGCGTGCCGGGTGGCCGAGAGGATCGACGCCGGCACCGTCGTGTTCATCGTGTCCGACGGCGGTTGGAAGTACCTGTCGAGCCGGGCCTGGACCGGCGACCTCGACGAGGTGGTCGAGCAGGCCTCCCAGATCATCTACTTCTAGCTGGGGCACGTGCTCCAGCTAGCCGTTCTGCGTCTGCTTCCAGTGGAGCGCGGGCTCCGGCTCGCTACCCTTTCTGGGATGTCCAAGATCTGCCAGGTCACCGGCAAGAAGCCGCATTTCGGCAAGCAGCTCTCGCATTCGCATCGCCGCTCCAGCCGCCGCTGGGATCCCAACATCCAGACCAAGCGCTACTACCTGCCCAGCGAGAAGCGCTGGGTCAAGCTGCGTTTGAGCACCAAGGCCATCAAGACCATCGACAGGCGCGGCATCGAGAGCGTGGTGGCCGAGATGCGCCGCGACGGCCGCAAGATCTAAAGCAAGGAGACGCCGATGGCCAGCGACAAGCGTCCCATCATCAAGCTCCGGTCCACCGCCGGCACCGGCTACACCTACGTGACAACCAAGAACAAGACCAACACGCGCCACCGCATCGAACTCAAGAAGTACGACCCGGTGATCCGAAAGCACGTGGTCTTCAAGGAGGAGCGCTAGGCGCTCGACCCGGGGCATTCCCGTGTCGCTCACGGTCACGGTCCTCGGCTGCAGTGGCTCCTACGCCGCGCCCGACAACCCCTGCACCGGCTATCTGGTGCGCAGCGACTCCGCGGCGGTGCTGCTCGACTGCGGACCGGGAACGCTCGGACCTCTCCAGGAGGCGATCGACCTGGCCGAGGTCAGCGCGATCGTTGCCACCCACTGCCATCCCGACCACTGGCTCGAGCTGCCGGTGATCCGCAATGTCTTCATCTGGTTCGTGCCCCGCAGCGATGTGCCGGTCTACGGCACGGCTGAGACGCGGGCCATGGACCGGGCCATCACCGTGATGCGTTCGGGCCGCACCGATCCGCTCGCTTGGACCGTGATCGATCCCTCGTCGGAGGTGACCATCGGTGATCAGCGGTGGAGCTTCGCCCTCACCGACCACCCCGTGGAGACGCTGGCGGTGCGGGTGGACTCCGGGGGCCGCTCGTTCGCCTTCAGCTCCGATACCGGCCCCGGTTGGGACTTCCGCTCGCTGGGGGAGGGCATACATCTGGCCATGTGCGATGCCAGCCACAGCCGCGACCACGAGGAGGAGGGCATCCCCCATATGAGCGCCCGCCAGGCGGCCCGGGCCGCGGCTGTGGCCGGAGCGGGGCGCTTGGTGCTCACCCATCTGGCCCCGGGCTGCGACCCCGACGCCCAGTTGGCCGAGGCCAGCGAGGTGTTCGACGGCGAGGTTGACGTGGCTCGCCCCAAGCTGGTCCTGACGGTGTGACGGAGGATTGATGACCGCTATCGACGCTGACGGCCTGCGCGCCGACGGGCGGCGGCCCGACGAGCTGCGGCCCCTGAGATTCCGGCGCGACTACACGAGCATGGCCAGCGGGTCCGTGCTCGCGGAGTTCGGGGCCACCCGGGTGCTGTGCACGGCCTCGGTCGATGAGGACGTGCCACGGTGGTTGCGCGACCGGGGCCGCGGATGGCTGACCGCCGAGTACTCGATGCTGCCGGGCTCTTCGTCGGAGCGGGTGGCCCGCCGGGTCGGGGGCCGCACCAAGGAGATACAGCGCCTCATCGGCCGGTCGCTGCGCACGGTCATCGACCTGGGGGCGCTCGGCAAGCGCCAGGTGATCGTGGACTGCGACGTGCTGCAGGCTGACGGCGGCACCCGCACCGCGTCCATCTGCGGGGGCTATTTGGCCCTGCACGACGCCGTGACCCGCCTGGTGCAGGACGGCACGTTGCGAGCTTCTCCGATGGTGGGGGAGTGCGCCGCAGTGAGCGTCGGCCTTATTGACGGTGTGGCGCTGCTGGACCTGCCCTACTCCGAGGACGCCCGTGCCGACGTGGACTTCAACGTGGTCATGACCGGCTCGGGCGAGTTCGTGGAGGTGCAGGGCACCGCCGAGGGCAGACCCTTCGGTCGGTCCCAGCTCGACGAGCTGCTCGACCTGGCCGCCAAGGGGATCGACGAGATTGTGGACGCGCAGCGCTCCGTGCTGGCGGAACCGCCCCCGCCGCGATGATTCGGAGATGACCGCAAGCGACGACCTGCCAGCGATGATCGAGCTGGTCTGTGCCAGTGCCAATCCCGACAAAGTGGCCGAGATGGCCGACGTGCTGGCCGGAGCAGCCGAGTTGCTGCCGCGACCCGACGGCATGGGAGAGGTCATCGAGGACGCCGAGGACCTGGAGGGAAACGCCCGCCTGAAAGCGCTCGCCGTGTGCCGCTTCACCGGCGCAGCGGCCCTGGCCGACGACACCGGACTGGAGGTCGACGCGCTGGGCGGCGCACCCGGGGTGCACTCGGCCCGGTACGCGGGGCCCGACGCCAGCTACGCCGACAACCTGGCCCGGCTGCTTGCGGAGCTGCGCGACGTTCCGGCGCCGCAGCGCACGGCCCGGTTCCGCACCGTCGCGATGGTCTGCTTCCCCGACGGCTCCGAGCTGAGCGCCGAGGGCACCGTCGAAGGCGCGATCACCACCGAGCCCCGTGGCGCCGGGCGTTTCGGCTACGACCCGGTGTTCGCCCCAGCTGAGGCCGACGGCCACACCTTCGCCGAGATGGGCCCAGCCGCCAAGAATGCCATAAGCCATCGCGGCCGAGCCCTGCGCGCCCTGCTCGATCTGATTCGCAGCGCCTGATTCGAAGGGGTGCGGACGGGGGGATTCGAACCCCCACACCCGTGCGGGTACTGGGACCTAAACCCAGCGCGTCTGCCAGATTCCGCCACGTCCGCGAGCCGACTCAGGGTAGCCCGCGGGGCCTCGACATCAGGTCCGCAGGTTCTGACCGCGCCGCGGATCCAGCCGCCGCCAGCGAACTTCCGGGAGTTGTGGTCACATATGACCCAAAACCGCCGGAATTTGGCGGCAGGGCCTGTGGAGCAGTCCGGTGATCGGGACACGGCCGGTAGCCTGCGTCGCCATGAGCCCGCAACCATTCCCGCCCCGGCTTCGTCCCGATCCCGCCGAGGTCGGATTCGAGACGCCGACCGCCGTCGCCAACCGCCACAGCGAGGTGTACAACCGGCTGCTGCAGGACCGCATCGTGGTGCTCGGCTCCGACGTGAACGACGAGCTCGCCAACTTCATCATGGCCCAGCTCCTGTACCTGGAGGGCCAGGACGCCCAGAAGCCCGTCTGGCTCTACATCAACAGCCCCGGCGGCTCGGTCACATCCGGCATGGCCATCTACGACACCATGCAGTTCATCCAGCCCGAGGTGGGCACGATCTGCATCGGCCTCGGCGCGTCGATGGGGCAGTTCCTGCTGTGCGCTGGCGCTCCGGGCAAGCGCTACGCCCTGCCCCACGCCCGGATCATGATGCACCAGCCCCTCGGCGGCGTGCGGGGCCAGGCCACCGACATCGCCATCCAGGCCGAGCAGATGGCCTACACCAAGAAGCTGCTGCAGGAGCGCATCGCCCACCACACCGGGCAGACCGTCGAGCAGATCGAGGCCGACTCCGACCGCGACCGCTGGTTCACCGCGTCCGAGGCCATGGACTACGGCATCATCGACCACGTGATCGTCAAGCGCGGCGAGATGCTCTAACCCCTGGTTCCCGCGCTGGCGGCATCGCGGCAGCGGGAACTGGCAGCCGCCGACGGGAATTGGCAGCGTTTTGCACGGATAGCGTGCCTTCTGCTGCCAATTCGATTTGCGGCCCGGCTCAGACGCTTGCGGACAGCTCTTTGATGGCTATGGCCGGGCCGCCGCTGTGGCTGAACACCGCGGATCCGGCCACCAGCACGTTTGCCCCGGCCTCCACCGCGGCAGGAGCGGTAGCGGCGGTGATGCCCCCGTCGACCTCCAAGTCGATGCTGCGGCCGGTGTCGTCGATCATCTTGCGCACCGCCGCGATCTTCGACTCGACCGAGGCGATGTAGCGCTGGCCCCCGAAACCGGGGTTCACCGTCATCACCAGCACCTCGTCGATCATTGCCATCACCTCGGAGATGCTCGACGCGGGCGTGTGGGGGTTGAGCACGACACCGCAGCGGGCGCCGGCCTCGGAGATGGCGGCCAGGGAGCGGTGCAGATGCGGGCAGGTCTCGGCGTGGATCAGCACCGTGTCGCAGCCGGCCTCGATGTAGCGGGGGGCCAGCTCGTCCGGTTTGACCACCATGAGGTGGGCCTCGAAGTGCAGGTCCACCAGCGGCCGGCACGCCGCCACCACGTCGGGTCCGAAGGTGAGGTTGGGCACGAACACCCCGTCCATCACGTCCCAGTGGACCCGATGAGCGCCAGCCTCGGCGATGGTCTGGCAGTCCTCGCCCAGACGTGACGCGTCGGCCGCGAGCATCGAGGGGGCGATCTCCACAACCACGTCCGCACCCTAATCGCGCCGGGGCCGGCCGAGGAGGTTGGTCGCTGACGCCAAGACGAGAGATCGGGACCGGACGCCGATCGCAGAGGTTGGTCGCTATCGCGGACAGCGCCGATACCGTCGCAGCGTGGAGTTGCGGGTGACGGCCACGGCGCGCGACGGCGTCGGGGTGGCGAGGGGCTGCGACGGGCGCGTCGTGTTCGTGGAGGGTGCCCTCCCCGGAGAGCTGGTCACCGCCGAGATCCACACCGTCGATCGGCGCTGGGCCAGGGCCAGGGTGATCGACGTGATCGAAGCGTCGCCGCACCGGGTTCCGATCGCGTGCGAGCACCACCTCGAGGGCTGCGGCGGCTGCGACATGATCCACGTCGACTCTCGGGCCCAGATGCAGATGAAGGCGTCGATCGTGGTGGATCAGCTCACCCGCCACGGCGTGGACGCTCCGGCTCCGGCGCTGCGGATGCTCGACGGCGACCGGGGCCGTACCACGGTGCGGGCCCAAGTCGTGGACGGGCGGGCCGGGTTCATGGCCCGCTCCAGCCACGAGGTGGTCATACCGGAGGACTGCGGAGCGGTAGACGACGGTGCCGAGGAGTTGCTGGTGGAGGGCCGCTACGGCCCCGCTGACGGGGTGTTCATCCGGGTGGGCTCCCGCACGGGCGAGCGGCTGGTGGTGGTGGACCCCACCGTGGACGACGTGTCGGTGCCCGACGACGTGATGGTAGTGGGCACCGATGAACTCGATAAAGACCGGCGGGCCTGGATCCATGAGGAGTTGGGAGGCCGCCGGTGGAGGATCTCGGCCCGGTCGTTCTTCCAGAACCGGCCCGCGGGCGCGGAGGCGCTGGTGGCCGAGGTGGCCGAGATGGTGGAGGCCCTGGCCGAAGACGGGCCGATGATCGACGCCTATGCCGGGGTGGGCCTGTTCGCGGGCACGATCGGGTCGGGCCGCAAGGTCACCGCCATCGAGCGCTGCGCCGACGCCGCGGCCGACGCCCGGGTCAACCTGGGCGCCGACGGCAAGGTGCTGCGGATCCCCGTGGAGAGGTGGCGGGCGTCGCCGGCCAGCTTCGTGGTGGCCGATCCCGCTCGCTCCGGGTTCGGCGACGCGGCCGTGCGTCCGCTGCTGTCGTGCAGGCCCCGCCTGGTGGTGCTCGTGAGCTGCGATCCGTCGTCGTTCGCCAAGGACGCCCGCCGCCTGAGCGATGAGGGCTACGCCCTGGACCGCTGGACGGTGGTCGACCTGTTCCCCCTCACATCGCACATAGAGACAGTCGCCGGTTTCGTCTCAACCTAGCCCGCACCGGCGGCGGGATCTCAGTAGTGCCAATCGAAGGTCGACCAGTCGGGGGGGCGCTTGTGCAGGAAGGCGTCTCGGCCTTCGGCGGCCTCGTCGGTCATGTAGGCCAGCCGGGTGGCCTCGCCTGCGAACACCTGCTGCCCGATCAGACCGTCGTCGACCAGGTTCAGGGCGAACTTCACCATCCGCTGCGCGGTCGGGCTCTTCGCATTGATCTCCCTCGCCCACTCCAGAGCCACCGTCTCCAACTCGGCGTGGGGGACCACCATGTTGACCATGCCCATCTCGAAGGCCTCCTGGGCCGAGTAGGCGCGTCCCAAGAAGAAGATCTCGCGGGCTCTCTTCTGGCCGATCAGCCTGGCCAGGTAGGCCGAGCCGAAGCCGCCGTCGAAGCTGGCCACGTCGGTGTCGGTCTGCTTGAACAGGCCGTGCTCGGCGCTGGCCAGGGTCAGGTCGGCTACCGCGTGCAGGCTGTGGCCGCCGCCGACGGCCCAACCCGGCACCACCGCCACCACCACCTTGGGCATCATGCGGATCAGCCGCTGCACCTCCAGGATGTGCAGCCGCCCCGATCGCCCGGCGTCGATGGTGTCACCGGTCTCGCCGGAGGCGTATCGGTAGCCGTCGCGTCCCCGAATGCGCTGGTCGCCGCCCGAGCAGAAGGCCCAGCCGCCGTCTCGGGGCGACGGCCCGTTGCCGGTGAGCAGCACGCAGCCCACATCGCTGGTCATTCGGGCGTGGTCAAGGCAGCGGTAGAGCTCGTCCACGGTGTGGGGCCGGAACGCGTTGCGCACCTCCGGGCGGTCGAAGGCCACCCGCACCGTTCCCTGGTCCACGGCCCGGTGGTAGGTGACGTCGGTGAGGTCGTCGAAGCCGTCGACAGCCCGCCAGGCCTCGGGATCGAAGAACTCGGAGACCATGACCGCACACTACAGTGACCACCGGTAGCGGCTGCACCCGAGCAGAGCGGGCTCTACAGTGACCGGCTCAGTGACCGGCTCAGAGGGCGATGCTGCTGACGATCGGGGCCGGCTCTACAGTGACCGGCTCAGAGGGCGATGCTGCTGACAATAGGGGACCTAGTCGAGGAGCTCGTGGTCGAGCTTCCCGAGGGGATGCGTCGGGGCCACGTCGCGGAGGCGCGCACGCTGAGAGTGCGGGGCGGCTCGGCAGCCAACGTCGCCGCCATCACCTGCGAGCGAGGCGGGGCGGCCCGCTTCGTGGGCCAGGTAGGTGCCGACGCGGTGGGCGACTCGCTGGTCGCCGACCTGCGGCGGCGGGGAGTGGACGTCCACACCAGCGCCCACGGTGCCACGGGCGTGACGGTCAACCTGCTGCAGCAGGGGTATCGCACCACGCTGGTGGACAGGGGAGCCTCGTCGAAGCTGGCGGCCGTCGACTATGACCTGCTGATCGGAGCGGTGCAACTGTTCGTTCCGGCCCGTTCGCTAATGGCCGACCCCCTAGCGGGCGTGGTCGAGGGCGTCATCGCGGGGGCACTGGAGCGCCGCGTGCCGATAACCCTCACCGGGCTGGCCGCCGACGAGGTCGTGCACTACGGCGCAGCCGCGTTTGGAGAGCTCGTCGCAGCCGTGCAGCCCGACACGGTGATCTTCACCGAGCGCGACCATGCCCGCCTGGGCCTCGATCCCGACCAGCCCGTCGAGGGAAGCGGCTGCACCATAGTGATCGGGCCGGAGAGCACCGAAGTGAGGACCGCCGAAGGCGTCCATTGCCGCCAGCCGACGCCGCCTGCCACCGTCGTGGACCGCACCGGCGGGCAGGATGGGTTCGTGGCTGGCTACCTGATGTCGCGGCGGGCCGGGGCCGCCCCGGTCGCGGCCGTCGACGCCGCCCACCGGGTGATGGCGCTGGTGCTGGCCAGGGTGGGCCCCACCACCCGTGGCGGCCCCGTCGAAGCCTAGGAAGCCGTGAGCGTTGGCGCCGCCGTGAGAGCTGCCCTGCTGACCGATCCGACGTCCGCGCTGGAGGTGGTGGACGACCTGAAGCTGGCCGGCCTCTCCTAGACGAAGGCCGAGGCGAACACCAGCGACACGATCGTCATCACCTTGATGAGGATGTTCATCGACGGCCCGGCCGTGTCCTTGAACGGGTCGCCGACGGTGTCGCCCACCACCGCGGCCTTGTGCGGATCGGAGCCCTTGCCCCCGTGGGCGCCGGCCTCTATGTACTTCTTGGCGTTGTCCCACGCGCCGCCCGCGTTGGCCATGAAGATGGCCAACGCGAAGCCGGTCACCAGCGCGCCCGCCAGGAAGCCGCCCAGGGTGTCCACATCGATGAACCCGATCACCAGCGGCACCACCACCGCCAGCGCGCCCGGCGCCAGCATCTCGCGCAGCGATGCCTGGGTGGAGATGGCCACACACGTAGCGGAGTCGGGGGACACGCCCTCGACGCCCTCGCGCAACCCGGGGATCTCGCGGAACTGCCGGCGCACCTCCTCGATCATCTTGTTGGCGGCCCGGCCCACGGCGTCGATGGTGAGCGCCGCGAACAGGAACGGCACCATGGCCCCGAGGAACAGGCCGATGAACACGTCGACGGCGCCGATGTCGAGGCTCAGGGCGAAGCGCTGCCCCTCGTCCGCCGCGGCGCGGGACAGCGCCACCTCGAACGTCTTGAAGAGGGCCAGGGCCGTGAGGGCGGCCGATCCGACGGCGAAGCCCTTGGCCACCGCCGCGGTGGTGTTGCCGAGCGAGTCGAGGGCGTCGGTGACCTCCCGCACGCCCGGGTCGAGATCGGCCATCTCGGCGATGCCCCCGGCGTTGTCGGCGATGGGCCCGTAGGCGTCCACCGACACCACCATGCCGGTGGTGGCCAGCATCCCCACCGCGGCCACCGCAATGCCGTAGACACCGCCGAACTGGAGGTCGCCCAGGGTCTGCTGGCCGCCCCAGTAGGCGACCAGCACGCCGGCGCCGATCAGCGCCACCGAGGCCGCCACCGACATCATCCCGGCCGACACGCCCGACAGCACCGTGGTGGCCGGGCCGGTCTCGGCCTGGGCCGCGATGCGACGCACGGGCGGGTAGTGGTCGCTGGTCCAGATCTCGGCCACCTTGCCGATGCCCCATCCGGCCGCCAGCCCGCCGATCACCGACATCGGCAGGCCGTACCACTCCCCGAACAGCGCCTCGTCGCCGAAGAAGATCCGTCCCATGACCAGCGTTCCGATCACGGTGATGCCCATGGCCACGTTGGTGCCCATGTGGAGCTGCTTGGAGAGGGACTTCACGTCCGTGCTGGCGCCGCCGCGCACCGCGAACGAGCCGATGATGGCCGCGAACATGCCGACGAAGGCGATGGCCATGGGGAACATCAGGAGCTGGACGACTCCCTCCTCGCCCGCTCCGTCCGCGGCGAGGCCGAACGTGAAGGCGGTGAGGGCCACCGGGGCGATGATCGAGCCCGAGTAGCTCTCGAACAGGTCGGCGCCCATGCCGGCCACATCGCCCACGTTGTCGCCCACGGCGTCGGCGATGGAGGCCGGGTTGCGGGGATCGTCCTCGGGGATGCCTGCCTCCACCTTGCCGACCAGGTCGCCGCCCACGTCGGCGGCCTTGGTGTAGATGCCCCCGCCCACACGCGCAAAAAGGGCGATGGAGCTGGCGCCGAGGCCGAAGGCGGTGAAGATCTCGAAGGCGTCGTCGGACTTCAGCCACACAACGAACACCAGGTAGCACAGCATCAGGCCCAGCAGCGCCAGGCCCGCCACGGCGAAGCCCATCACCGCGCCGCCCCGGAAGGCCAGGGGCAGGGCCTTCGCCGGTCCGTCCTGGGCCGCGTTGGCGGTGCGGGCGTTGGCCATGGTGGCCACGGTCATGCCTGCGTAGCCCGCGCCGGCGGAGAGGGCCGCGCCGAGCAGGTAGCTCAAGAACGAGAGGGCCACTCCGGTGATCACCGGTATCAGGACCGCCATGACCACGACGAAGCCCGCGATCCACGTGTACTCCTGGCGCAGGAAGGCGCGGGCACCGGCCTGGATCTGCTCCATCAGCGCCACCATGCGCGCATTGCCGGGCGACGCGGACGACACGTCCTTGTAATAGAAGGCCGCGAGCACGAGGGCCGCCAGGGCCGACACCAACGCGATATATGGGATGGCTTGCAAGTTGCTGCTTCCTTTGCTGGAGGCTTGGACGGTGGACGAGCCTAGTCTTGGGTGGTGCCGTCGGCGTCGGACGCCAAGGTTCGGCTCCGAGCCGACATGAGAGACCGGCGGGCCGGACTCGACTCTGCCGAGGTCGCGGCGGCCGGAGTGGACGCAGCCCGGCGACTGGCGTCGCTGCCACAGGTCGCCGAAGCGCACCGGGTGGCCGCTTACCGGGCGGTGAGGGGGGAGATCCCGCTCGACGCGCTGCTCGACGGCGAGCGCGGCGACGTCTTCACCCTGCCCCGCGTGGTCGGCGCCGAGCTGGAGTTCGTGGCTTGCGGCCAGGGCCAGACGTTCGAGCCCGGGGCGTTCGGGATCCTCGAGCCCGTCGACGGCGAGGTGGTGGCGCTGGCGGACCACGACGTGGTGCTGGTGCCGGTGGTCGCCTTCGACCCGCGCTGCCATCGCCTGGGCCAGGGAGGAGGCTTCTACGACCGGGCTCTGGCGTCGCTGCCCTCCGGCGCCGAGGTCTCCAGGCCTGCCACCATCGGCGTCGCCCACTGGTTCCAGCGCGTCGACGAGGTCCCCTGCGAACCATGGGACGTGCGCCTCGACGCCGTAGTCACCGACACCGGCATCGTCATCTCGGACCGCGGACTGCTCGCCTGATCGCACCGGGCTTCGGCGCGAGGCGATAGAACATAATCGTGCATGTCATCGTTGTGGGGGCAGGCGAGGTCGGATCCTACGTAGCGGCCCGCCTCAGCCACGAGCGCCACAACGTGTCGGTGGTCGACATCGACGCGAATCGCTTGCGCCAACTGGGAGCCGAGCTCGATGTGCTCACGGTGGAGGGCAGCGGAACCCATCCCAGCGTTCTCTTCGATGCCGGACTGGACAAGTGCGAGCTGGTGGTGGCCGTCACCAGCAACGACGAGGTCAACCTGGTGACGTCTCTCATCGCCAAGCAGCGGGGCGTGGACAAGACCATCGTCCGCATCGAGGCCGAGGAGCTGCGCAGCAGGGCCTCGGCCGAGTTTCGCCAGACGTTCGGTGCCGACCTCGTCATCGACCCCGACCACGAGACCGCGGAGCGGATCCTCGATCTGCTCGACTACCCGGGGGCATCGGAGATCGCCGTCATGGCCCAGGGGGAGGCCATCGTGATCGGTGCCCGCCTCGAGGCCGACGCTCCCATCGTCGGGCGGCGCCTGTCGGAGATCGCGGCCGAGTACGAGCCCGACTGGGAGTTCATGGTCGGGTCCATCTCCCGGGGAGAGCAGACCTACATTCCCCGCACCGACTACACGCTGATGGAGGACGACCTGGTGCGGGTGGTCTGCAAGCGGCGGGCCCGCCGGCGGGTGGCCCGGCTCCTGGGTCTGGGCACCGGCTCGGTACGCCACGTTCTGCTACTGGGCGGGGGCCGCACGGCCGAGATCCTCGCGGCCCGCCTGGTGTCGAGGGGAGTTGAGGTGGTGATCGTCGAGCGCGACCCCGAGCGGGCCCTTGAGTTGGCCGAGGACCTCGCCGATGTGCAGATTTTCGAGGGCGACATAACCGATGCGGACCTCCTCGAGGAGACCAACCTCGGTCGGTTCGACGCGGTGGCCGCGCTGACCGGCGAGGACGAGTCGAACATCCTGGCCTGCCTCTACGCCAAGTCGGTGGGGGCGTCGGAGACGATCGCAGTGGTGCACAAGCTGGCCCTGCTGTCGCTGCTGGACTCCGCGGGTGTCGATGTGGCCCTGTCGCCCCGCACCGCCACCGCCGACGGCGTGATGCGCTTCGTGCGCGGCGATGTGGCCGCGGTGGCGACCTTCCTGGAGTCCGACGCCGAGGTGCTGGAGCTGGAAGTGGAGTCGGGCAGCCCCGCCGATGGCTCGCTGGTGAAGGACCTCAAACTGCCCAAGGGTGTGCTCATCGGGGCCATAGTGCGCGACGGCAAGCCGCAGATCGCTCGCGGCCGGAGCCGGCTGCGCGGACGCGACCATGTGGTCGCCTTCGCCACTCCGGGCTCGGTGCGGGAGGTCCATCGGCTGTTGACGTGCGGCGATTAGGCAGGGCGGGGGGTCGACCGGCTGTCGGCTTGAGGCGCTTGGGCGGTCTACGGCGCACCCGTCCGCTGACGGCCGGTGCGACGGAGCAGGCACCCGTCCGGATCGTGTCCTGGGCACTCGCTTCGATCGTCGATGCGGGCCTCGTCCTCGGCGTGGCCACCATGCTGTGCGGCCTGGCCGGCATCGGTGATAACAATGTCGACGCAGCCGCCTTCGCATGCGTGGGGGCGGTCTGCGCGGTCGCCTCTGCCGTTGCGAGGCGGCGGGTGGCGCCACCGAACCGGCTCGGAGCGGGCCGCGTGTTCGCCGGCATCGGCCTCCTCTGGACGGTGCTGGTGCTCTTCGGCACGGCCCTCTATGCGGGCACCGGCGCTGTGGCCCGGCTCGACGACGCCCTAGTCGAGTCCGCAGCCGGTTTCACCACCACCTCGCTCACCCTCCTGGACGCCGCCGAGGTGTCGCGAACGGTCCTGCTGTTCAGATCCGCCACCAGCTGGGTGGGGGGTCTGATGGCGATCTTGATCGGAGTCGTGACCCTCCCGGCAGCGCTGCGGACTACGGCGCTGATCGGCTACAGCAGTGGGCGCACGGGACTGGACCTCGTGCCCAGCGCCGAGACGGGCAGGCGCCGGGTGCTCATCCTCTACGCGGGCTTCACCTCGGCCTGCGTGGTCGCCTACCTGCTGACCGGGCTGGAGGTCACCGAGGCGCTGGTCGTGGGCTTGGGCACCGTCTCCACCGGGGGTTTCACCGGTCGGGCCGACTCGCTGGCCGGCTACGGCACCGCCACCCAAGCGGTTGCCGGGGCCGGGATGTTCCTGGCCGGTGCAGGAATCTTCGTGGTCTGGTGGGTCGCCCGGGGCAGGCTCCGTCCTCTCTGGCGCTCCCAGGAACTCAGGACGTTCGTGCTGCTGCTGGCGGTGGCAACGGTGGCAATGGCGCTGCACCGGGGCGTCGGCGTCGGCGAGGCCGGCTTCATGGCAGTGTCGGCGATGAGCACCACAGGGTTCGCGGTCAGCGACTGGACGGGCTGGGGGACGGCGACCACGGTGGTGCTGCTCGTCGCGGCCGGAATCGGCTCCATGATGGGCTCCGCGGGAGGAGGGATGCGGGTCATGCGGGCCCAGCTGCTCATGGGCTCAGCCGGGGGAGAGCTGCGCCGCCAGCTGGACCCGTACGCGGTTGTCCTGGTGCGGCGCGACCAGGAGACCCTCTCCCAGCGCACCCTGGACCGGCTGGGCGGCCACCAGGTCGCCTACGTGGTGCTGGTGGGGGTCGGGGCCATGCTGCTGGGCGTCTCGGGTGTATCGCTGCTGGGGAGCGTGTGGGGGTCGGTCAGCGCGGTGACCACGTTCGGCCCTGCGGTGGGGGAGATCGGCGCCTTCGGCCTGCTCGAAGGCGTGGACCGGGCGGAGCGGCTGGCGCTGGTGCCGTTGATGATGGGTGGCCGGATGTCGATACCCCCAGTGTTGGCGGGTGTCGGCCTGGTCCTGAACTGGTACAAGACCGCGGAGCGGAGGGTTCGCTTCTCTGCCCGGCTGGCATCCCGTCGCCGCGAGACCCTGGCCGAATCCACATCCGACGATGGCTAGCGATCCCGTTGTCGGGGCGGCGCCGATCGGGCTGAGCCCCTTCAGGGACCGGTTCGCCTCCACGACGCTGCACATCCTCGGCATCGCCCTGGCTGCGGTGTCGCTGGGGATGCTGGGCTGCATGCTGCTGGAGGCCCTCACCAGCAGGCGGGACACTACGGCGCTGGGGGTGTCGGCGCTGTTGGCCGGCACGGCGGGAGGGTTGTTGTGGTACGTCACCCGACCGGGCACGATCCGCATGCGGCAGGTCTTCGCCACCGTTGCCTGGACGTGGATCCTGACGACGGTTGCCGGAGCTCTTCCCTTCGTGCTGGCCGGCACCTTCGCCGCTCCCGGCGTGGGCGTCGCCGAGCAGGTCGTCAACAGTCTGTTCGAGTCGGCGTCGGGCTTCTCGGCGAGCGGCTCCACTGTCCTGTCCGACTTCGAGTCCCCGGGGCGCGGCCTGATGATGTACCGCCAGCTCACCCATTGGTACGGGGGCATGGGCGTGGTGGTGCTGGCGGTCGCGGTGCTGCCGTTCCTCGGCGTCGGCGGTCTGGAACTCATCACGGCCGAGTTGCCGGGCACGTCCTCGGACCGTCTCGCACCGAGGGTGAGCGAGACGGCTCGGAGGCTGTGGATGGTCTACATCGGCTTCACGGCCTGCGCGGTGCTGGCGTTCTACGCGGCCGACGGTTTCTCCTCTCTCTACGACGCGGTGGCCCACGCATTCACGGTCGCGGCCACTGGAGGCTTCTCGGTGCACGCAGATTCGATCGGGCACTACGACAGCGTGGCCGTGGAGACGGTGGCCATCGTGTTCATGATCCTGGGCGGCACCAGCTTCTCGCTGCACTGGCGCTTGGTTGCCACCCGCACCCTGCCCTACCACCGGAACAGCGAGTTCCGGACGTACCTGACGATGCTGGGTTCGACCTCAGCCGTCATCGTGCTCCTCCTGTGGCTGGAGAACGGCCTACCGCTGGGCTCGTCGATCCGGGCCGCGGTGTTCACCGTGGCGTCGTTGGGTACCAGCACCGGGTTGTCCAATGCGACGGGAGCAGGCTCGCCCGGCGACTACGTCACCTGGGTAGCCGGAGCGCAGTTGATCCTGCTGTTCCTGATGGTGGTGGGCGGCTGCACGGGCTCGACGTCGGGCGGCATCAAGGTGATGCGGATGAGGGTGCTGGGACTGATGATGCTCCGGTCGGTCCAGCACACCCAGACGCCCCGGGCCATCATCCCGATCCGGCTCGGCCCCGACAACATCAGCGAGACCGTGGTGTCGCGGGCGACCGGGTTCTTCCTGCTGCACTTCCTGCTGGTGATGGTCGGGCTGCTGGCCGTCACATCGCTCGGCGGAGAGCTCGAGACATCGCTGGGTGCGGTCGTCTCGGCGCTGGGGAACATGGGCCCGGCGCTGGGCGAAGCCGGCCCGACCTCCAACTACGCGGCCGCGTTCAGCCAGCCGGCGAGGCTGGTGCTGGCACTGCTCATGGTCATCGGCCGGCTGGAGATCTTCCCGATCCTGCTGACAGGCGCGGGCCTGATCTTGAGCACCTACAGCGCGGCGGTGCGGCACGTCCGTCTAACTGTCCGGTGGGCGGCGCACCGCCTAGAGGCCATCGCCGAGTCCAGATCCGACGATGTATAGGTTCCCGACCCCCTCCGCAGTGGGGCTCGGGCAAGGCACGCACAGGCGGAGGTTCGCCTCCACCACCCTGCATGTCACCGGCATCTCGCTGGCTGCGGTGTCGCTCGGGCTGCTGGCCTGCACGCTTCTGGAGGCGCTGACCACCGGCCGCGACACGGCCGCGTTGGCGGTCTCGACGCTAGTGGCCGGCACGGTCGGTGGGTTGCTCTGGTACCTCACCCGGCCCGGGACCGTCCGCAAGCGCCAGATCTTCGCCACCGTCGGCTGGACCTGGATCCTCACCACGCTGGTGGGGGCATTGCCCTACGTGCTGGGCGGCACGTTCGCGACTGGCGGTGTCGGCTTCGTCGAGCAGGTCGTCAACAGCGTGTTCGAGTCAGCTTCGGGGTTCTCCTGCACCGGCTCCACGGTGATGGTCGACTTCGACAACGCGGGGCGGGGCTTGATGATGTACCGCCAGCTCACCCAGTGGTACGGCGGCATGGGCGTGGTGGTGCTGGCGGTGGCGGTGCTCCCATTCCTGGGCGTGGGCGGCTTGGAGCTGATCTCCGCGGAGGCGCCGGGCACGTCGTCGGACCGCCTCACTCCGAGGGTGAGCGAGACGGCCCGGCGGCTGTGGATCGTGTACGCCGGCTTCGCCGCGCTCGCGGCGGTGGCGCTGTTCGCGGCGGACGGCTTCTCCTCGGTCTACGACGCGCTGGCCCACGCGTTCACGGTCGCGTCCACCGGAGGATTCTCGGTGCACCCGGACTCGATCGGCCACTACGGCAGCGTGGCGGTGGAGACGGTGGTGATCGTTTTCATGATCCTGGGTGGCACGAGCTTCGCGCTGCACTGGCGGGCGGTGGCCACCCGCACCCTGCCGTATTACCGCAACAGCGAGTTCCGCTCCTATCTGTTCCTGCTGGGACTGTTCTCGGCGGCCGTCGTTGCCCTGCTGTGGATCGACGGCGGCCTGTCGCTGGGATCGTCGATCCGGGCCGGCGTGTTCAATGTGGTTTCGCTGGGCACCAGCACCGGCTTCGGCAACGCCACCGGAGCAGGCTCGGCGGGGGACTACGTCATCTGGGTGGCCGGAGCGCAGTTGATCCTGCTGTTCCTGATGGTGGTGGGCGGCTGCACCGGCTCCACCGCAGGGGGCATCAAGGTCATGCGGATGCAGGTGCTGGGCGCGGTGATGGTTCGCTCCGTGCGGCAGGTCCAGGCGCCCCGTGCAGTGATACCGATGCGTTTGGGCCGGGAGATCATCAGCGAGAGCGTGGTGTCGCGGGTGGCCGGGTTCTTCCTGCTGCACTTCCTGCTGGTCCTTGGCGGCCTGCTGGTGGTCACCGCGCTGGGAGGAGAACTGGAGACCTCCCTGGGCGCGGTGGTGTCGGCACTGGGCAACATGGGCCCGGCGCTGGGCGAGGCCGGCCCGACCGCCAGCTACGCGGCCGCGTTCAGCCAGCCGGCCCGGCTGGCACTGGCCCTGCTGATGATCATCGGCCGCCTGGAGATCCTGCCCATCCTGCTGGCGGTCGTGCCGCACGTGTACCGGGCCAAGGCCCTAACCCGCACCATCCGCCGCTGACCTGGCGAAGCTGCCCTCGACGGCGGCATCGACGGAGCCGGTCGTTCCCAGGGCCGTTCGAGCGGGCCGGTAGGCTGGCGCAACGCCCTGCATTCGACGGTAAATGCCACTTTATTGGCATTTCAACTGCCAGGTTAATGGCGTACTATTGAGCGGGGTGGTGGAAGAGAAAGCAACGATGGGCACCGACGACATCACCCCTGAGGGGGACATCACTCCTGAGGGGTATGTGCACCGCGTCGTGGACGCGGAGATGCGCAGGGCGCTCACAACGATGCCCGCGGTGGTGGTCGAGGGTCCTCGCGCCTGCGGCAAGACGTGGACCGGGCGCCGGTTCGCCAACAGCGCCGTGTACCTGGACGACAGAGTGAGCGCCGCGCTGGACGCGGGAATGGATCCGGCGTCGGTCCTCGACGGCGCGCCGCCTCGGCTGCTGGACGAGTGGCAGCTCGCGCCGGGTGTCTGGAACCCGATGCGGCGAGCCTGCGACGCCCGAGGAATGAGAGGCCAATTCATCCTGACGGGCTCCGCCGACCCGCCCGACGACATCACCAGACACTCCGGCGCCGGGCGGATCATCCGAGTCCGCATGCGGCCCATGAGCCTCTACGAGAGCAGCGAGTCCGACGGCGGCGTGTCGCTGGGAGCACTCCTCGACGGCGAAGGGTGCGCGGCCGCCGACGCCGGTTTGGCGCTGGGCGACGTGCTCGAGCTCGCGTGCCGGGGCGGATGGCCCCAGATGCGCGACGCCGACCCGGTCACGGCCGGCGACGCCTCCCGCGCCTATCTCGACGAGATCAGCCGCACCGACGTGTCCAGGGTGGACGGCACCGAGCGAGACCCGATGCGCGTGCGGCGACTGCTCGTGTCGCTGGCCCGCAACGTGGCCACCGAGGTGAGGCACACGGTGCTGGCCGCGGACACCGCCGCCGCTGGCGAGGCGCCCCTCGAGCGCCGTACGGTCGCCAGCTATCTGGCCGCGCTGGCCCGGCTGTTCGTCGTGGAGGAGGTGCCCGCTTGGAGGCCGCATCTTGCCTCGCGTGCACAGGCGCGGCGCTCGCCGAAGATCCACCTCGTGGATCCGTCACTGACCGCGGCCGCACTGGGGGCAGACGTCGACGGGCTGATGCGCGACCTGGGCTTCGCCGGACGGCTGTTCGAGTCGATGACGATCCGCGACCTGCAGGTCTATGCCCGAGCGAATCGCTGCTCGCTGTCGCACTACCGCGACAGCGACAACCTGGAAGTCGACCTGATCATCGAACGGCCCGACGGTAGGTGGATCGCGGCGGAGGTCAAGCTTGGAGGCGCAGCCGCGATCGGCAAGGGCGCCCGGACGCTGCGGCGGCTGCGCGACAAGCTCGACCGGACCAAGACCGGCGACCCGGCCAAGCTCATGGTGATCACCGCGGGCGGCTACGCCTACGAGCGCCCCGACGGAGTGTGCGTGGTTCCCATAACCGCCCTCGGTCCCTAGCCCCATCGGTTGGACTTCTGGCGGCGGACACCCTGGCGCGGCCGCCGAGGCGCGGGTCGTGCCCACGCTGCGGCGTCTCGCGCGGCTGCCGGGCATCCGACTTGACGCGAAGGCCGGATGCTTCGGTAGGTTGTTCGGACACGTCTCGAGCGGTGATCGGCCAATGATGTCCCTCCCGCCGCCGCGCTTGCCGCGGTTCGGGCACACCCGCTCCGCCTGAGAGACGCTGCCCACAACGATCCAGCCTCCCGCGAGGAGACCGATGGCTGCCGACCCCGCCCAGCGCCAGGGCCTCTACGACCCGCAGCACGAGCACGACGCCTGCGGTGTCAGCTTCGTGTGCGACATCGGCGGGAAGGCCTCGCACAGCGTGGTGGCGCTGGGCGTGCGGGCCCTGTGCAACCTGGAGCACCGGGGCGCGCTGGGCGCCGACCCCCTCACCGGCGACGGCGCCGGCATCCTGATCCAGGTACCGGACCGCTTCCTGCGCGATGTCGTGGACTACGCGCTGCCCCCCGCAGGCCAGTACGCCACCGGCATCGGCTTCCTGCCCGCGGCCCCGCCCGAGGCCGACCGGGCCGCGGCGCAGGTGGAGGACATCGTGAGTTCCGAGGGCCTGCGTGTGATCGGCTGGCGGGAGGTTCCCATCGACCCGTCGATGCTGGGCCGGGGCTCGCTCGACGCCATGCCCAGCTTCCGCCAGCTGTTCATCGCCGGCGACGGCCTGGACGGCATCGATCTCGACCGGCGGGTCTACGTCGTGCGCAAGCGCATCGAGCACGAGATCGGGCCCGGCGGCGTCGGCTACCGCGCCGCCGAGGACGTCGACTCGGCCATGGGCGCGGCCGCTCCGCCCCACACCGGCGTGTACTTTGCAAGCCTCAGCGCCCGGACCATCGTCTACAAGGGGATGCTGATCTCCCGCCAGCTCACCTCGTTCTACGCGGACCTCCGTGACGAGCGGGTCGAGAGCGCGCTGGCGCTGGTGCACTCCCGCTTCTCCACCAACACGTTCCCGTCGTGGCCGCTGGCCCATCCCTACCGGATGATCGCCCACAACGGCGAGATCAACACCATCGCCGGCAACCGCAACTGGATGCGGGCCCGCGAGGCGCTGCTGTCGTCGCCGCACCTCGAGGGCCTGGAGCGGGCCTTCCCGATCTGCACGCCCGGCGCCAGCGACACCGCCGGCTTCGACGAGGTGCTCGAGTTGCTGACCCTCAGCGGGTACTCGCTGGCCGAGGCCGTGCTGATGATGATCCCCGAGCCGTGGGAGCACCACGCCGAGATGAGCGCCGACCGCAAGGCCTTCTACCAGTACCACGCCACCCGCATGGAGCCCTGGGACGGCCCCGCGTCGATTGCCTTCACCGACGGCACCGTCATCGGCGCGGTGCTCGATCGCAACGGCCTCCGCCCTTCCCGCTACCTGGTGACCAACGACGGGCTGGTGGTGATGGCCTCGGAGACGGGCGTCATCGACGTCCCGCAGGGCTCGGTGGTGGAGAAGGGGCGCCTGCAGCCCGGACGCATGTTCCTGATCGACACCGCCGAAGGTCGCATCGTGCGCGACGATGAGATCAAGGACCGCCTGGCTGCGGCCCGTCCCTACGGACGCTGGCTGGATCAGAACCTTGTTCATCTGGACGACCTGCCCCGGCGCGACACGCCGCGGCGCGAGGAGGGGTCGCTGATCCAGCGCCAGCAGGTGTTCGGGCACACCCACGAGGAGCATCGGCTGCTGCTCGCCCCCATGGCCATCGACGGCAAGGAGGCGTTGGGCTCGATGGGCACCGACACCCCGCCGGCGGTGCTGTCGGAGCGCAACCGGCCCATCTACGACTTCTTCAAGCAACTCTTCGCGCAGGTGACCAACCCTCCTCTCGACGCCATACGCGAGGAGCTCGTCACCTCGCTGTATGCCAGGATCGGTCCCGAGGGCAACCTGTTCGACCCCCAGCCGTCGTCCTGCCGCGCCATCCACCTCGACCGGCCGGTGATCACCGACACCGAACTGGCCCGGCTCGCGGCCATCGACGGCGCCGGAGGGCTCGGGGACTTCCATGCCGAGGTGGTCTCCGCCCTGTATCCCGTGTCCGGGGGCGGCGACGGGCTGCGGCAGGCGCTGCAGGAGCTGCGGGACGCGGCGTCGGCGGCCATCGAGGCCGGCGCCAATATCCTGATCGTGTCGGACCGCGGCAGCGACGAGCGGCTGGCCCAGATCCCGTCCCTGCTGGCCACCTCCGCGGTCCATCAGCACCTGGTGTCCGAGCGCACCCGCACCCGGGTGGGTCTGGTGGCGGAGTCCGGCGATGCCCGCGAGGTGCACCATCTGTGCCTTCACCTCGGCTACGGGGCCAATGCGGTGAACCCGTACCTCGCCTTCGAGACCCTCACCGAGATGGTCACCGAGGGGCTGCACGGGCTGGATCCGTCGATGGGGGTCGAGGCCGCGCACCGCAACTTCACCAAGGCCGCGTGCGCGGGCATCCTCAAGGTGATGTCCAAGATGGGCATCTCCACCGTGGCCTCCTACACCGGCGCCCAGATCTTCGAGGCCATCGGGCTGGGCTCCGATCTGGTGGACGAGTACTTCACCGGCACCTCCAGCCGCTTGGGCGGTATCGGCCTCGAGGAGATCGCGGCCGCGGTGGCGGTGCGGCATGGGCGGGCGTTCCCGACGAACCCGACCCGACGGGCCCACCGCACCATCCAGGCCGGCGGCGAGTACCAGTGGCGGCGCGAGGGCGAGTACCACCTGTTCAACCCCGAGACCGTGTTCAAGCTGCAGCACGCCACCCGCGAGCGGCGCTTCGACATCTTCGGGGAGTACACACGCCGCGTGGACGACCAGTCCCGACGGCTGGGAACGCTGCGGGGCCTGTTCCGGCTCCGCACCGGGTCGCGGCCGCCTGTGCCGCTCGACGAGGTCGAGCCGGTGGCCGAGATCGTCAAGCGCTTCGCCACTGGTGCCATGAGCTACGGATCGATATCGGCGGAGGCCCACGAGACCCTGGCCATCGCCATGAACCGCATCGGGGGCAAGTCCAACACCGGCGAGGGCGGCGAGGACGCCGACCGCTACATCCCCGATCCCAACGGCGACCTGAGGCGCAGCGCGGTGAAGCAGGCCGCGTCGGGGCGCTTCGGCGTGACCAGCGAGTACCTGGTCAACGCGGACGACATCCAGATCAAGATGGCCCAGGGGGCCAAGCCTGGCGAGGGGGGCCAGCTGCCGGGCCACAAGGTGTACCCGTGGATTGCCAAGACCCGCCACTCCACCCCCGGTGTGGGGCTCATCTCACCGCCGCCGCATCACGACATCTACTCCATCGAGGACCTGGCCCAGCTCATCCACGACCTCAAGAACGCCAACCCCGCGGCCCGCATCCACGTGAAGCTGGTGGCCGAGGTCGGTGTGGGCACCGTGGCCGCCGGGGTGTCGAAGGCCCATGCCGACGTGGTGCTGATCTCCGGCCACGACGGGGGCACCGGGGCGTCGCCGCTCACCTCGATCAAGCACGCCGGCGCGCCCTGGGAGCTGGGGCTGGCCGAGACCCAGCAGACGCTGCTGCTCAACGATCTGCGCGACCGCATCGTGGTGCAGGTCGACGGCCAGCTCAAGACCGGCCGCGACGTGGTGATAGCCGCGCTGCTGGGAGCCGAGGAGTTCGGTTTCGCCACCGCGCCGCTGGTGGTGATGGGCTGCGTGATGATGCGGGTGTGCCACCTCGACACCTGTCCGGTGGGGGTGGCCACCCAGAATCCCGAGCTGCGCAAGAAGTTCTCGGGACGACCCGAGTTCGTGATCAACTTCTTCGAGTTCATCGCTGAAGAGGTGCGTGCGCTGCTGGCAGAGCTGGGCTTCCGCAGCCTTGAGGAGGCCGTCGGGCAGGTGGAGATGCTCGACGTGGCCGACGCGGTCGGACACTGGAAGGCGTCGGGGCTGGACCTGACTCCCATCCTGCACCTGCCGCCGGTGGAGCCCGGCGCGGTGCGCCACCAGCGAGCGGAGCAGGACCACGGCCTGGACCGGGCCCTCGACCAGATGCTGATCCAGCTCGCCGAGGGCGCCCTGGAGGACGGCCGCCCGGTGACGATCGACATTCCGATCCGCAATACCAACCGCACCGTGGGCACGCTGCTGGGCAGCGAGGTGACCCAGCGCCACGGCGCCGCGGGCCTGCCCGACGACACGATCGTGGTG
This sequence comes from Candidatus Aldehydirespirator sp., assembly GCA_965219165.1. Taxonomy (GTDB): domain Bacteria; phylum Actinomycetota; class Acidimicrobiia; order Acidimicrobiales; family Aldehydirespiratoraceae; genus Aldehydirespirator. Next base: position 1,751,691 of record CBDCMW010000002.1, read on the forward strand.
AACTTCACCGGCTCGGCGGGCACCTCCTTCGGCGCGTTCGTTCCCCGGGGCATCACCCTGCGCCTGGAAGGCGACGCCAACGACTACGTCGGCAAGGGCCTGTCGGGCGGGCGCATCGTCATCCGCCCGCCCGCCGACGCCAACTTCGCGGCGGAGCGCAACGTCATCGCGGGCAACGTCATCGGGTACGGCGCAACCTCGGGCGAGATGTACCTGCGGGGCCTGGTGGGGGAGCGGTTCTGCGTGCGCAACTCGGGGGCCGTCGCCATCGTCGAGGGGGTCGGCGACCACGGGTGCGAGTACATGACGGGAGGGCGCACGGTGGTGCTCGGCCCGGTGGGCCGCAACTTCGCGGCAGGAATGTCGGGCGGGATCGCCTTCGTCTACGACCCGCGCGGCAAGCTGCCGATCCGGGTCAACGGTGAGATGGTGGAGCTGGAGCCCCTCGACGCCGAGGACTTCGTATGGCTGAGGCACCGGGTGGAGCGCCACCGTCACGAGACCGGCAGCGAGGTGGCGGCCCGGCTGCTGTCGGACTGGGCCTCAGCCTCGAAGAGCTTCGTGAAGGTGATGCCAGTGGACTACAAGCGGGTCGTGCTCGCGGCCGACCAGGCCCGGGCCACCGGCACCGACGAAGTGGCCGCAGTGATGGCCGCCGCCCATGGCTGATATCCCCGGAGGGTGTTCGGCATGAGGCGAGTGTTTGCCATGGCTGATATCCCCGGAGGGTGTTCGGCATGAGGCGAGTGTTTGCCATGGCTGATATCCCCGGAGGGTGTTCGGCATGAGGCGAGTGTTTGCCATGGCTGAGAGAGTGCCGGATGGCTGATCCGCGGGGGTTCCTGGTGCATGGCAGGGAGCTGCCGACCCGACGGCCTGTGCCGGTTCGGCTGCGCGACTGGCGCGAGGTGTACGACAACTTCCCGGCGGACAAGCTCCGCCAGCAGGCGTCGCGCTGCATGGACTGCGGCATCCCGTTCTGCAACAACGGCTGCCCCCTCGGCAACCTGATCCCCGACTGGAACGATCTGGTGCACCGCGGGCATTGGCGGCGGGCAATCGAGCGCCTGCACGCCACCAACAACTTCCCGGAGTTCACCGGCCGGCTGTGCCCCGCGCCGTGCGAGGCGGCCTGCGTGCTGGGCATCCACGAGCCGCCGGTGACGATCAAGCAGGTCGAGGTGGAGATAGTCGACCGGGCGTGGGCCGAGGGCTGGATCGTGCCCCAGCCCGCCGCGGCCCGCACCGGTCGCAGCGTGGCGGTGGTGGGGTCGGGCCCGGCCGGGCTGGCCGCGGCCCAGCAGCTCACCAGGGCCGGCCATCGGGTGGTGGTGTTCGAGCGGGACGACCGCATTGGAGGCTTGCTGCGCTACGGCATCCCCGAGTTCAAGATGGAGAAGCGCCATCTCGATCGCCGTCTGGCCCAGATGGAAGCCGAGGGAACGGAGTTCCGGGCGGATGTGGAGGTCGGCACCGACGTGACCGCGGAGGCACTGCAGGCCGACTCCGACGCGGTGGTGCTGGCCTGCGGGGCCACGGCTTGGCGGGATCTGCCCATTCCGGGTCGGGATCTGCGGGGGGTGTACCAGGCCATGGAGTACCTGCCGCTGGCCAACCGGGTGCAGGAGGGCGATCTCGACTCCACGCCCATCTCCGCGGCGGGCAAGCGGGTGGTGATCATCGGCGGGGGCGACACCGGGGCCGACTGCCTCGGCACCGCCCACCGCCAGCAGGCCGCCTCGATCCGCCAGTTCGAGATCATGCCCCGCCCGCCCGACGAGCGTGGAGATGCCGACCCGTGGCCGACGTGGCCCATGATCTACCGGGTGTCGTCGGCCCATGAGGAGGGCGGCGAGCGCGACTACGCCATCAACACCACCGGGTTCATCGGCGACGGCGACGGCAACCTGGCCGCGCTGGCCACGGTGCGGGTGGAGCAACATTGGCGAGATGGCCGGATGAGCTTCGATCCGGTTCCGGGCACCGAAGCGGAGATTCCCGCTGAGCTGGTGCTGCTGGCCATGGGCTTCGTGGGTCCGGAGCGGGGACCGCTGCTCGATCAGTTCGGGGTGGAGCTCGACGGTCGGGGCAACGTGGCCCGCGACGAGCGCTGGGCCACAAGTGTGCCCGGCGTGTACGTGTGCGGCGACATGGGGAGGGGCCAGAGCCTCATCGTGTGGGCCATAGCCGAGGGTCGGGCCTGCGCCGCGGCCGTGGACGCCGAACTGACCGGCTCCACCGACCTGCCAGCGGTGGTCACGCCCGCCTCGACGCCCCTTCGGTAGCTCGTGTTCGGGTCGGTGCCCGCAGGTGGTCTGTTCCCCGCCGGGCGTTCGAGTGGCTGATCAGGCCAGTACGGCGTAGACGATGAGGTTGTCGTCGTAGGTGCGCACGTCGAAATCGAAGTCGCCGCCGCAGGTGACCAGCCGAAGCGTCGGCTGCTCCGTCGGTCCGTAGACCGCATCGGTGGGGAAGGAGTCCTTGTCATGACGTTCCGATGATTCGACTACGTATGTGACGGTCGTTCCGTCCTCCCTGTCGATGTGGATCTCATCGCCGGCCTCCAAGTACTTGAGGTAGAAGAACACGGCCGGTCCTTCACGGGAGTCCACATGGCCGAGAATCACCGCCGGCCCCTGCTCGCCCGGTTCGGGGCCACCCAGCCACCAACCGGTCTCTTCGGTTCCCTCCGGCACCTCTATCGAACCGTCGTCCTCAAGGCCGAGGGGGATGATCGGTGCTTCCACTTCAATTGATGGGATGCGAATGGTGACCGGATTGGGCGCCTGGATTCGGGCGTCGTCCACGATGCCGTCAACCGAGTTGACGAGCGACGGTGCTGGGATGCCGAGGACGCTGGTCACAGGGGCAGCCGTCGTGAGTAGCTCCGTCGCTGGGGTCGGCGCTGGTGCCGGGCTGGCAGCAGCCGGCTGGGTGGTGGCTGTCTCGCGGTAGGGCGTTGACGTCGAGGGTGCCGTGGCCGGGTCAACTCCGGCTGGGCGGTCCGAGCCGCATGACGCGACTGCGGCAGCGGCGATCAGTGCCGCTGCCGCAGTGCGCAGTATCGCCGCTAGGGGCTTGGCGTTCGCCATGAACACCCGCCCCGAGCGGGTTGGCTTGGTGTTAGGCGTTGCGTCGAACAGCCAGCGCAGCACCGGCAAGCAGGGTTGCACCGACGAGAGCCGCGGTCAACGGGACCGCCACGCTGTTGCTGTCGGAGCCGGCCGTGCCGCCGAAGCCTGTTTCGGCACCGCCATCCGGAGCCATGTCATCGGCCATGTCGTCGATGAAGAGCACTGGAACAGCACTGCTCTCAGCTGCAGTGGCATCGCCGGAACCGAACGCGAAATTCGCCGGGACGTCGTGGGTGACCTCAACGGTGAAAGTGCCGTCACCTCCGACAACCGCCGGGCCACCGATGGGGCTGAGGACGCAGTTGTCAGGACCCATGTCCGTCATAGCGGCCACGATCGCATCCGTTGACATGGCGGTCGTGAGCTGTTCGCCGGGAACGGTGCACGGCACGATGAAAATCAACAAGCCTGAGGTCCAGCCCGATCCAGTGAGCGTGAAGGTGTGCGTTCCCGGGCCGGCCACGGCCGGCGGGTCAGCCGACAGCGCTGGGCCATCTTGCGCCGAGGCTTGGCCGGTGAATGCAAACAGAGCAATCACACTCGTCATCACTGCTAATGCCACAATCCTCTTCACGTCGACTGTCCTTTCGTTGTTGTGATTGTCCGTAGCGCTCTCGCAAGTCATCCCCACGCGTGGGAGCCCGCTGGCTGGCGCCCACTATATACCAGCGGCGGTCGTCACATGGGGCAGCACGGCGGGCAGCGCCATTGCAGACGGGCCACCATCCAGGTGAGCGCGACGAACGGGGTGGTCAGAACCGCATGACGCGACTGCGGCAGCGGCCACAAGTGCCGCTGCCGCAGTGCGCAGTATTGCCGCTTAGGGCTTGGCGTTCGCCATGAACACCCAGCCCCGAGCGGGTTGATTGGGTGTTAGGCGTTGCGTCGAGCAACCAGCAAGGCACCGCCAAGCAGGGTCACCACCGCCAGAGTTGCTGCCAGCGGGACCGCCACGCCGTTGCCGTCGGAGCCGGCCGTGCCGCCGAAGCCCGTGTCGGCGCCACCTTCCGGAGCCATGTCGTCGGCCATGTCGTCGGCCATGTCGTCGTCGGCCATGTCGTCGGCCATGTCGTCGGCCATGTCGTCGTCGGCCATGTCGTCGTCGGCCATGTCGTCGGCCATGTCGTCGTCGGCCATGTCGTCGTCGGCCATGTCGTCGGCCATGTCGTCGTCGGCCATGTCGTCGTCGGCCATGTCGTCGTCGGCCATGTCGTCGTCGGCCATGTCGTCGGCCATGTCGTCGGCCATGTCGTCGTCGGCCATGTCGTCGTCGGCCATGTCGTCGTCGGCCATGTCGTCGTCGGCCATGTCGTCGTCGGTCATGTCGTCGTCGGCCATGTCGTCGTCGGCCATGTCCTCGTCGGCGGGAGCTTCCTCTTCAGCGGGAGCTTCCTCTTCAGCGGGAGCTTCCTCTTCAGCGGGAGCTTCCTCTTCGACCATCGGCTCTCCGACCTTGATGACGACAGGGGCGCCAGCCTGGGGAGCCGTGGTAAACACCAACAGCACGAGCCCTTCGGCCGGAACGTCGACGGTTATCGACGTCGAGAATGACCCTCCCGAAGCTGAGACCGTTGAGCCCATGTCTGTAAAGAGGCTGGGGCAGTTCGCGATAGCCGAACCTTGATCGACACTGTCTGGCAAGACGCCTCTGAAGCCAGTGCACGCCGTGATCGCCGGGTTCGCCGCCCAGCCTGTGCCTGACACGGTGACCGTATGACTGCCGGCCGAGCTGACGTACTCTGGATCGACTGTCGCCGTCGGCTCGGCCTGCGCGGCGGCCTGGCTTGTCAGGACAAATAGGGCTAACACGCTCACCGCGGCTGTCAGGGCCATGATTCTCTTCATCTGTACTTTCCCTTCGTGGTTTGTAGTAGCTCCATTTGTGCCGTTTCTAGCTCCTGTTGCACGCAGCACCATGAGCGCACGCAACCGCAGCAACCGCAACTGCGGGCGAGTATACACATCGCAGACGGCGCGTGAGAAAGTCCTGACCGCCGTCTCGGTGAGGTTGCGTCTGAGACATCTCGGACCAGCTGCGGCCGAGTGTCGGGGCCTGACCAGAGCCCGGACGCGACGGAGCCCCGAGTAGCCTCCCGGCTTGCGCCGCTCAACTTCTCGGGACTCCGATTGCGCCTATCCACCGACCGCATCCTCCCGGCGGAGTCTGCGGTACTCCGGAACACATCCCCGTATCCGGATCTGTGCCCTGACCCCCGCCCCGGACGGCTCCGTGGCGTGAGTCCAAATCACCCGGTGGTGCCCGTCGACACCGCTTGAAGCTCCGGCTCTACCCGCTCCCCGTCGGGATCGGACTCGATCCGATGCCTCGGCGACACCCTCCCCCGGAGGCGGTTCCGGTGACTCCCTCGCACACCCGGCGGTGTGTTCGATTGTCTCCGGGCTTCCCGGCGAGGCGGCTCCTCTCCGACCTTGCAGTCACCCTCCCCCGTCGGGGATTCCTACCGCTTGCTCGGAGGAGAGCCTCCGTGTCCCCGGCTGACCCACCGGCCCCTGCGAGCCGGCCTGGTTGGCTGGGTGTCCTCTGCGGACCGCTTCGTCGACTCCGTCCCGCTGCTTCGGGCCGAGGCCCTCCGCTTCCGATCCGGTGTTTCTGTCGCTGCTCACGTCGGACGCTGGGCATCATGCGGGTCCCCGCCCCATTTGTCAACCCCAAAACGCGAAATCCCCATCGAAATCCCGAGCATTGGCCAGAAATCCCCAGACGGAGCCGAGTTATGCACAGCTCAGTCACAGCTTGATGTCGCTCACAGCTTGATGTCGCTCACAGCTTGATGTCGCTTCAGGGCCTCGGGCGGCCGGTTCAGGCCGCCCAGTGGCCCCGGTCGATCATCACCTTGCGCAGCACCTCGGGCCGGTCGGTCATGATGCCGTCCACGCCCATATCGAGGAGACGTTGCATCTCGGCGGGCTCGTCGATGGTCCAGACGTGGACCGCGACGCCGTGACGATGGGCCGCAGCCAGCACCGCGGGCCGCACCAGTGTCAGGCCCCTGGAGCGGACCGGCACCTGCGCGGCATGGAAGTCGAACGGCCCCGGCGTCGGCAGGCGGGCCGAGGCGGCCAGCAGGCGCGCGATGCCCCGGGGCCCGGCGCCGACACACAGCGCGTCGCCGATCTGGTCGCGCACCCGCTTGGTGCGCCGGTCCGAGAATGAGCACACGCACACTCGATCGACGGCACCGGCGCGCCGGAGCACCTCCACCAGTGGCCCAACCGCGGCGTCGCTCTTGGGATCGATGTTGATCCTGGTGTCCGGCAGCTCCTCGAGCAGCTCGTCGAGGCGCACGATCGGGTCGGTGCCGTCCACCAGAGCCCGCCTCACCTGGCTCCAGTTCAGGTCGCCGACCACCCCGGCGCCGTCGGTTACCCGGTCCAGAGAGTCGTCGTGGAACGCCACCGCGATCCCGTCAGCGGTGGCGTGAACATCGGTCTCCACATGGGTGAAACCAAGGTCCACGGCGTGGCGAAAGGCCCCCAGCGTGTTCTCAGGGAACGAGCCGGCACCGCCGCGGTGGGCGAAGGCGATGGGCCCGTCCACGTCGAGATAGGGATGGAGGAAGGGGCGGCTTGACACGTTCGCAACGTAGTGGGCGGTAGCGTTTCAGGTATGCAGCGCCGCACGAAGATCGTCGCAACCATCGGTCCGGCCAGCGAGGACGAGTCCACGCTTCGCGACATGATCGCCGCGGGCATGGACGTGGCTCGCATCGGCCTGGCCCACGGAACCCTGGACGAGGCCATCGAGCGCTACCGGCGGCTGCGCCGGGTCTCTGAGCGGGAGGGCCGGCAGGTGGGCATCCTCGTCGACCTTCCCGGCCCCAAGGTCCGCACCGCCACCTTCGGTGAGGACCAGGTGGAGTTCCTCGCGGGCAGCTCCGTGGAGATGCATGTGGGCGAGGACCGCTCGACGGCCGATGTGATCGAGGTGGACTACGAGGGGCTGCTCGACGACATGCTGGTGGGCGACTCCCTCGACTTGGGCGACGGCCGGGTGATGCTCGACATTGTCGACAAGGACGCCAGCAGGTTGAAGACCCGGGTGGTGCACGGGGGCATGCTGTCGGGCTGTCCCGGCGTACACATACCCGCGGACCGGCTGAAGGTGTCCACCCCCACGCCCGAGGACTTCGTGGCGCTCGATGCCTTCATCGAGCTCGGCGTGGACATGGTGGCCATCTCGTTCGTGCGCTCCGCTCACGACATCCGCCGTGTCGGCACCGAGCCCCATCCGCGCGGTCCGATGCTCGTGGCCAAGATCGAGACCAGAGCGGCCGTGCAGAACCTGGCCGGCATCATCGACACCGCGGGGGCGGTCATGGTGGCCCGCGGCGACCTCGGCAGCGAGTGCAGCATCGAGGAGCTGCCCCACCTGCAGAAGCAGATCATCCAGCAGTGCATCGCGGGCGGCCGCCCGGTGATCACCGCCACCCAGATGCTCGACTCGATGGTCTCGCGCCCGTCGCCCACCCGGGCCGAGGCCAGCGACGTGGCCAACGCAGTGTTCGACGGCTCCTCGGCCCTGATGCTGTCGGGGGAGACCGCGGTGGGCATCGACCCCGCCAACGTCGTGCGCACGATGGATCGGATCGCCCAGCGAGCCGACGAGGAGTTCGACTACGAGCTGTGGGCCGAGCGCCTCGCCGAGCTGCGCATGACCGACGACTCCACTCACGACGCGGCCTCGATCACCGACGCCATGACCATGGCGGCGTGGCGGGCCGCGGACAGTCTCGGCATCTCCACCATCCTGGCCATCTCCGGCACCGGATTCACCGTGCGGTCCATGGCCCGCTTCCGGCCGCAGGCCCGGATCATCGGCATGTCCCACAACGAGCGGACCGTGCAACAGCTCACGCTGAGCTGGGGCACCACACCGGTGCTGGTGAGGGACAAGGGCTCCAACGACGAGATGGTCCGTCAGGCGGTGGCGATGGCCCGCGACCTCGACTATGCGCGCTCCGGCGAGATCGTCGCGGTGCTGGCCGGCGCCGACAACCGGTCCCGCAGCGCCAACGTGCTCCGCTTGGAGCGCATCCCCTAACCCTGGATCCACCGACGCGGTGAGGTCTTGGGTGTGGCGCGTCCACCAGAAAGGCCTCCCGACGTAGGAGTATGTCGATGATCTGGTCTGACATGTTCGCCACGCGGGGAGGCACTTCCTGTGAGCAGCCAGGTGGGATCGACGGGCTGGAAACGGTGCTCGATCGAGGTTCGCCACGAATATCAAGCAGTTAACCACCCCACATGTGGCAAACCGATTGAAGTTCGTTCTGTCGGTCGTGGCGTCGATGCTGGCGAACCATCCCCACCGGCCCGTCCATCGGTGGATCCAGGCTAACTGCCCGTGCCACCCCCCGGCCTGGCGGTTGGCCTAGTTGCAGCTCGGGTTGGCGTCGGCCGGGACGGTGACATCCTGGCCGAACAGCTTGCACGAGCAGGTCTCCACGCAGTCCTGAAGGTCGGCGCGCTGCAGCCACAGACTCGCGGCCAGCGCGCCGATGAGCACGACGAGCACCAGACGCAGCAGCAGCTTGCGTACGACCCGCATCACCAGCACCGCGAGGATCCCCAGTACCACGATCGCGCCCAGGATGATCCGTTGCAGCGTCTCGGCGTCGGCCCACTCACTTATCACCGGCGCGCAGAGTAGTTGTAGCCTCGGCTTCGATGAGTGACGCCGGTGTCTCCCTTCTACCGCACGGCCCGCCCGAGACGGTTCTGGACCTAGAGCCCTCCGACGTGCGGGCCGCTCTGGCCGCGGCGGCCACCAGCGACGACGCCACAGCCGCGCTGGCCGCGGCCTGTGCGCGCTGGCCGCGCTCGCTGGAGGCCTGGGCCGCCCTCGGCGAGACCCTGGAATCGAGCGGCGCCGCACCCGGGCTGGCCTACGCCGCGTTCCGCACCGGCTACCACCGCGGTCTCGACCGGCTGCGGGCCAGCGGCTGGCGCGGCTCGGGCTACGTCCGCTGGGCCCACCGGTCCAACCGCGGGTTCCTGCGCGCCCTCAGCGGACTGCAGCGCGTCGCCGGCCGGATCGGCGAGGCCGACGAAGCCGAGCGCACCGCGTTGTTCCTTGTGCAGCTCGATCCGGACTGGCCGCCTGTGGGCATCCTCGGGCCGCATGGATAGGTCAGCGCCTTGCGACGACAAGACCGGTCTCCCGCTCTTGTTCGCTGCGCTCACGGGCCGCTCGGGCCACGGCCTCGCTCATCCGCTCGGCCTCTGAGGTCTGAGCGGGTCGAGGTAGGGGAGTACATGGCCGAGACCTTCCGCTGCGTGGGCGCCGTGCTCGCGGGCGGGGCCAGCTCCCGGATGGGCACGGACAAGGCGTTCATCGAGATGGACGGCGTGCCGATGGTGGTGCGTGCGACCGACGCGCTGCACGCCGCTGGCGCCGCGCCCACGCTGGTGATCGGCGGCGACCGTGCCCGCCTGAGCGCTCTGGGCCTGGTCGTTGTGCCCGATCGCTATCCCGGGCAGGGTCCGCTGGGTGGAGTGATCACCGCCCTCAGTGCGCTCGACTCACTGGACGACGCTGGCGATGCGGTCGTGACGCTGCCCTGCGACGTGATTGCTCCCGACGCGGCCGCGGTGCGCTGCGTGCTCGATCGGCTGGCCGGCACCGCCCGCGATCCCGCGACAGGAACGCAGGCCGCGGACCTGGTGGTTCCGATCGGTGCCGGAGTCCCGCAGTGGATGCACGCCGCGTGGCGGCGTGACTGTCTGGAGCGGCTGTCGGAGGCGTTCGCCAGGGGAGTGAGGGCGCCCCGGGAAGCGGCCCGGGAGCTGCGGACTGTCGAGGTCGAGGTGCCCGGGACAGGCTGGTTCGGTGACGCGGACCTGCCCGAGGACATACCGGACCTTCTCAAAGACCCCACGGTCGACCCTCCCTAGAACCTCCCGGCCGAACTACGCTTGGCGGTTGCGGTCGAGCGAGGAGCGCGCATGGAAGTCGCCGACATCCCCGAGATCGACGTCGACGAGCTCGAGCGCCGCCGGGCTGGCGGCGCGGCCGTCTTCGACGTGCGAGAGCCCGACGAGTACGAAGAGGTCCGCATACCCGGCGCGGTGCTGGTGCCTCTGGCGTCGGTCCCCGACGCGATCGAGGAGTTCAGGGCGTCGTCGGAGCGCGCCGCGGTGTGCGTGGTGTGCGCCGTCGGAGGCCGCAGTGCCCAGGCGGTCGGGTTCCTGCTGGCTCGCGGCGTCGACGCAGTGAACGTGGCCGGGGGCACCAACGCCTGGCACCAGTCGGGCCGACCGGTCGAGTCGGGCCCCGCGGCCGCCTTACAGACCTAGTGGCGCGCCATCGAGACGCCCGCTCCGGCGCCGGCCCAGCAGCCCAATATCGCTATGTCGATTCCGGCGCGGGCCTGCGAAGCGTGGTGGGCGCGCTGGCCTCAGAGCCTCGATTCGCCCTCGACACCGAGTTCCACCGGGAGCGCACCTACCGGCCCCAGGCCGCGCTGATCCAGGTCGCCTGGCCCGGCGATCTGGTGCTGATCGACCCGCTGGCCACTGACGTGGGACCCTTGGCGGAGGTGTTCGAGGCGGGCGGGCTGATGGTCGCTCACGCCGCAGGCCAGGACCTCGAGGTCCTCGAGCACTGCTGCGGAACGGTGCCGGAGCGCATCTTCGACACTCAGATCGCGGCCGGCTTCCTCGGCCTGGGCACCCCCGCGCTGTCGTCGCTGTACGAGAGCGAGATCGGCTGGAAGCCCCCGAAGGCGGACCGGCTCACCGACTGGCTGGTGCGGCCGCTGAAGGCTTCGCAACTCGACTACGCGGCCGGCGATGTGAAGCATCTGCTGGAGATCCACGACAGGCTGTCAGCCCGGCTCGACGAGATGGGCCGGCGGGCCTGGGCCCAAGCAGAGTTCGGGCTGCTGCTCGAGCGGGGACGCCGGGGCCAGAAGCCCGAGGATGCCTGGTCCAGGCTCAAGGAGGTTCGGCATCTGAGGCGCCGGGACCTGCCTGTGGTGCGATCGGTGGCGATGTGGCGCGAGCTGCGGGCAGCCAGGATCGATCAGCCGGTCCGCCACGTCCTGTCGGATGTCGTCGTCGTCTCGATTGCGCAGGCGGCCCCCCGCACGACCGAGGAGTTGGCCGCGGTCAGGGGTGTGGGCGAGGGCCTGGCCCGGGGCAGGTTGGGACCGCCCATTCTCAAGGCGGTCGCCGACGGACTCGCCTCCGACTGGCGCCCGCCCCCGAGGCGCACGGCGCGCTCGGATGCCGCAGACCGCCTTCGTCCCGCAGTGGGCCTAGTGACCTCCTGGGTGAGCCAGCTCGCGCGCGATCGCATGATCGAGCCTTCGCTGCTGGCCACCAGGGCCGATATCGAAGCCCTGATCCGCGGCGAAGCGGACGCCCGGCTGGCGCGGGGATGGCGTTCGGAGATGGTGGGCGAGCCGCTGCGGCGGCTCGTCGCGGGTGAGGCCGCCCTGGCCTTCGACAACGGTCAGCTCGTTCTGGAGGAGCGCAGTCGCCGGCCGGTGGCTTGATCGCGGCCGGTGGCTTGATCGCGGCCGGTGGCTTGATCGCGGCCGGTGGCTTGATCGCGGCCGGTGGCTTGATCGCGGCCGGTGGCTTGATCGCGGCCGGTGGCTTGATCGCGTCCGGTGGCTTGATCGCGTCCGGTGGCTTGATCGCAGCCGGTGAAAGGGCTGGTGGCCTGATCGTTCGACGGCTGTCGGGCGCACTGACGCAACGGGCGGCGCGGGTGGTCCAGCAGCACCGATTTGGTACACTGGGAGCCCTGCGAATCCGTCAAACCGGGAGTTGGGGCCGTGAAGAAGGGGCGACACCGAAGGTATGAGGAGGCCCGCAAGTTCAAGCGCTCACGGGCAGACGACCTCGAAGGGCTGATCGAATCCTTCAACGAACCAGACGACTACGTGAAGCCCGAGCACGCGTCCTGGGCCGAGGAGTTCGCTGACGAGGAGCTTGCCGAGGTGGAGTTCGCCGACGACGACTGACCTCCGGGTGGCTAAATGGATTGCTAGCCAAATCCGAGGTCGGGACGGGACTTGATGTCACATCCCTATGGGATCTCCCTATGGGATCACGGGAGCATGAGCAAAGCCCACGAAACACAGGGCACATCAAGGCTATCTGAGGAGAGGTGCTGAGATCCCAGCCCGTCGGAGGAGGTCCGAGGCCCTTGCTGCTGCCTCATCCATGATCGACTGCTCGTCGACCAACGAGCACCTTCCATCCTCGTAGATGATGTCGCCGCCCACGATGGTCATGTCAACATCCGAGCCTCGCGCCGCGTAGGCAAGAGTCGCAATGGGATCAGACAAGGGCTGAAGGTGCGGCCGATTCACGCCAACCACGGCGATGTCCGCGAGGAAGCCGGGTGCCAAGACGCCTGCATCGATCCCCATGTATTCGGCTCCGGTCTTCGTTGCCATCTCAAGCGCTTCGTGAGCATTGGACACGAGGGGGTTCAGCGTGTGGGCCCGTTGCAGGAGGATTCCATGTTTCATGCATTCGAACAGGTCCTGTCGATGACCGGCGGCAGGACCGTCAGTACCGAGACCCACCACCGCGCCAGAGTCCCTAAGGCTCCGCAGGCGCATGATGCCGAGCGGAAGATACTGATGCGAAACTGGACAGTACGCGACTCCGGTGGACGTTGCCCCCAGCCTTTCGACCTCCTGATCATCTAGCCAGATGCCATGTGCTATCGTTCCGTGCGATTCGAGCAGGCCCTCTCGGTGTAACCACTCGATCGGTCGGAGGCCAAATGCTTCCAAATAGACCTGTGGATCAAGCTCAATCTCTGAACAGTGCGTGTGCCAACCGGTTCCCATCTCAATCGCAAGCTCGACCGAGCGGCGAACCAAGTCTTGGTCAACGTAGGCAATCATGATGGCAGATGGCCATATCTCTACCCTGCTGCCGGAGGGTCGAGCGTTGATGCCGTCTCGAGTCATGTCCAACTCATCGGCGATGGAGTACTTGAAGAGGGACTCGGCGAGATGCTTGCGCGCGATGTCAGTAAGTGGACCCCACATGCCCCGAGCCACCGCGCCCCGAAGTCCTACGGTCTCAATCGCGTGCGCCACTGAGAGGGTTGTCTCGAGGTCAGCGGGCGCGTAGTGATTGTCCAGGACGGTCGTCGTTCCTGACCTGGCGGCTTCTATAGCTCCTAGCTGAGCGGCGACGGTGGCGTCCTCGGATGTAATCGCCGCAGCGTACGGCCACATGAACTCCCTAATCCAAGAGACGAGCGACAGGCCCTCTCCGAGGCCGCGTCCAAGACTCTGGAAGAGATGGTTATGACAGTCGATCAAGCCTGGCATCACAATCTTGTCGGTACAGTCGACTCTCCGCTTCGCTGAGAGAGAGACTTCGCTCGAATCGCCGACGGCCACGATTGTCTCGCCACTGATGGCTACGGTCCCCCGAGGGATTAGGGGGCGCGATTCGGCCATTGTGACGACTATCCCACCATCGAGTACGAGGTCACACTCTGCCGGGACAGGATGATTCATGAGGGTTAGACCTCCATCAAAGGGGGATGCTTGGTGTAGCGAGACTATTTCAAATCAGACGCGGCTGACGCTAGAGGCGCGGACGCTCTCGCTTGGGGTCGTAGATCGGAAGAATGTGGACGGCCGCTCGGAGGCGCTCCCCATCGCCCGTTACGACATCTAGCTGGTTCCCCTCGTGGGCTGCGTCTGAGTCCAGGATTGCCAAACCGATGACGCCATAGTCGGGGCTGAGAGCCGGACTCGTCAGCGTACCCACCGGCGTATCACCCTTGAGCACCGTGGCATTGGCATCTGGCACGCGGTCCCCTTCGACCTTGAGCGTCTTCATCCTTCGAGGCGGATTGTCGGCCAGACCCTCGAGGGCCTCACGACCGAGGAAATCCCGGCTCAGCGCGACCAGACGATCCCACGACACGTCGTATGGGGTGAGAGCCCCAGGGGCGTAGTCCTCCTCGTAGACCACAATCCCCGATTCGATGCGTTGGATATTGGCAGCCGCCGTTCCATAGGGTGTCGCGCCGGCCTCGACCACAGTTGACCAGAGCCCGGGCGCATCCTCGGGCGACACGAACAGCTCGTAGCCCAATTCTCCCGTGAAACCGGTTCGTGAGATCCACACTGGAACTCCGCCGATCTCGACCTTCTCGGGTATGAACCGAAAGTACTTCAGAGGAGCCAGGTCGATCGGGGTCAGCTTGGACAAGAGCTCGCGTGATCGAGGACCCTGCACCTGGATCAGCGGCATCTCGAGCGTGACATCCTTGATTGTCACGTCCAGTCCATGGGTAACCTCGGCGAAGTGCTCTTGGAGGTCCCACCTGTTCGTCATTACCCAGCACCGATCATCTGCCAACCGGAAGACCGTGGCATCGTCGATCATCTTGCCATTTGCGTCTAGGAAGGGCCCGTAACGGATCTGCCCGACACTGAGGCCCAAGATGTCATTGGTGCATGCACGTTGGGCCGCCACGAGGGAGTCCGGCCCGGTCCACTCCCATTCGATCAGGGAAGACACGTCCGCGGCGCCAACGCCCTCCCGAATCGCGCGGTGCTCTCCTATGACATCCCCGAAGCTCTCCGTCCAGATCCAGCCCCAGAAGCTCGTGAACGTTGCCCCCATGGCTGCCTGCACGTCGTACATCACTGATCTTGCAAGCGCTCGGTTTGTCATCGCTGTGTGCCCTTCTGTCGCAGGTCAGGCCCAGCGACCGTTCCGGGTGGGTCTGACGTATTACGTCAGATGATAACCGCCGATGGCTTGCAGTGGAGGGTCGTGGGGGTTCGCCTGAACCCCTGCTGGATCCTCAACCACGCCCCTTCGCAGGAATTCGCGCCTGTTCGGGCCTTGCACGGATGCGACCCCCCTGTTAGGTTCAACGTCTGACGTCAGATGATGACGGATGGGGGGGCACGTTATGACGGCAGGCCCGAGGTGCTGCGGTGGAACTCCTTCGCGGAGAATCGGAGCCGGACGAACTGGAGTCTGGCCCTTCGAGCGTGTGACGACACCCGCAATCAGTTGACGCCTTGGGACTCGAGCCACGCGACATGGAACGGCTCAGAACAGGGTCCCAGAGCCCAATTCCCCTCCGCGTAGGAGAGGGAGAAAGGAGTCCAAAATGCACACGAAATACAGGCGAGGAGGATGGAGGCTGCTGTTGGCGCTGACCGCGGTGCTGGCGTTGGTTGCGGCAGCGTGCGGCGATGACAGCGAGACGACGACCAGCCCAACGACCACGGTCGCTGAGGAACCTGAGCCTGTGGTCGAGGAACCTGAGCCTGTGGTCGAGGAACCAGAGCCTGTGGTCGAGGAACCAGAGGCTGAGGGTATCCAGGTCGCTCTGCTGGTTGCCGGGGTGGTGACGGACCTGGGGTTCTTCCAGGTTGTCTATGAAGCGGCTGTCGCAGCGACGGATGCGGGCGGTCACGAACTTGCAGTCACGGAGCGGGTTGAGGCCGCCCAGACCGTCGAGGCATTGCGCGGGTACGCCCGGGACGGATTCGATCTCGTCATCGGGGCAGGTGAGGAGTTCACCGCGCCCGCAATAGAGGTGGGACCCGAGTTCCCCGATACGTTCTTCGGGGTGATCAACGGCAACGATTCGACCGACAACGTCGCCAGTTTCGTGATCGACCAGAAGGCGTTGGGATACCTGAGCGGTGTCCTCGCCGCGATCGAGTCCGAGACCAGAACCGTGGGCGTGATCAATGCCCTCGAGTTCGAATCGACCTCTAGGCTGCTCGCCGGATTCGAAGAGGCCGTTGCCGAAACGGCACCCGATGTCAACGTCTTGTCCGTGTACACGGGCGACTTCAACGATCCGGCGCTGGGTAAGGCGGCAGCCGCCGCAATGATTGACGAAGGCGCCGATGTGCTCGTCAACGCTCTCGATCTCGGAGCTCAAGGCGTGATCGAGGCAGCCCAGGAGGCGGACAATGTGCACCTCATCGGGTTCTTCTCCGATCAGGCTGCGGGCTTCGAGGTTCCGGAGTTGTACTTCACGAGCGCGATCGCCAGCTGGCCGGCGGCGACGAAGAACCTGATCGAAATCGCTGCGAGCGGCGAAATTCAAGGTCAGGTCTACGTGCTCGATGTGAAGGACGAGCGCTTTGCCTACCTCGCCCCGTACGGACCGGACGTATCTGAGGAGGCCCAAGCGGAAGTAGACGCAAAGCTCGCCGAAATCCGCGCCGGAAATATCACCTTTCCGTAGTCCAGCATTCTGAGCTCCAAGCATTGGAGCGAGAGGGGAAATGAACATGGTGGCCTCCGCCGCCCGACCGCGCTCGGTTCTCGTATGTTTGCCGGGACCGGCCGACGACAAGAGTTGGTCCGAGGCGGCGGCGCGGGGGGCGGAGGCCGCCCTCAAGGGCAACGCGGAGTACCGCATCGTGGAATCCCTGGCACCGGACTTCGGCGATTGGTCTGTTGTTCTGGGGCACGGGATCGCGTACGAGAAACTGCTTGCTCACGCGGCATCCGAATTTCCAGAGAAGACATTCGTATTGTCCGACGACCCAGGACCCGGCAATCGAGCCGATCAAACCAACATCTCGTACGTCGACTGGCAGTGGGGGCAAGCCACCTACCTCGGTGGAGTGCTGGCGGCCCGACTATCCAGGTCGGGCCGCGTCGGGTTCATTGCCGGCACCTCAGCCCTGACACAAAGGCGAACCTTCGCTGGCTTCGCTGCCGGAGCTGAGGACGCCAACCAAGACATCGCGGTCCTGGGCGCTTATGCCGGTGCCTTCGAGGACCGAGAGCGAGGCGAGCGGCTAGCGGCCGCCCTCCTGAACGAAGGTGTCGATGTCATCGCTCACACCGCGGACATCACGGGCGCTGGCGCGATGGACGCAGTAGAAGAGGCTGATGAACTCGGTATCGGATTTCTGAACAGCGGAGAGGGAGAGCGGCGAGCCGTCGCTGGATTCATCGATAGCGACATCGAGAATTGCATAGAGCACATATTGACCACAATTCTCAGCGGAACACAGCCGCCAGCCGTATTCGAATTCGGGGTTGCCAGTGGATTGCTCCGATTCAACACCAACCCTAGTCTCGTCCCTGCTGAAGTCATTTCCGAGATCAAGTTGCTCAACAAACAAATCGCTGCCTCAGAGCTAAACTGTGCCTCTCGTATGCGCCCCTCGGAGGAACTGGAATGACCGCTACAACGCGACGTGGCCGCCTAGAGCACTTTGCTTCTAGGCACCCCAGCGCCTGGTCGGCTCTCGCTCGTGTGCTCTCTCCATTGGAGCACGTGATAAAGAAGCCCCTCTGGGGTTGTGAAATGTGCGGGCAGTGCATCCTTCACGAAACCGGGCTCACTTGCCCAATGGGATGTCCCAAGTCGATGAGGAATGGTCCCTGCGGTGGCCTCGGACCTAACGGCGAGTGTGAAGTCATACCAGACATGACATGCGTCTGGTTGAAGGCCCATCGTCGCGATCCGAAACTGCCATGGAAGGGTCACATCAAGGCCCTTCAACCGCCGGTAGATTGGTCACTAAAGGGATCTTCATCTTGGCTCAACTTCCTTTCCGGTCGTGACAACCATGTGGCAGTCGAATTTCCACGAATGCGGCAGCGATTGTCTGAGCAAACCCGAACGGACGGGAACTTTGAAAAGTATCTGAACGACAGAAATAGATGGGTCGTGGTCGGTGAGATCAATCCACCAGATAGCGCCAATGTAGATCAACTTGTGGAGTTCGGAAAAGGACTCAGCGAAGTAGTCGATGTCGTCTCCGTAACGGAGCATCCCAGCGCTCGAAATCATATGTCTAGCCTGCCTGCCGCCGCCGCGCTGGAGCGGGCCGGCATAGAGACCATATGTACGTTTACGTGCCGCGACAGGAACCGTATCTCGCTCCAAGGCGATCTCCTCGGCGCTGCCGCGCTGGGGATTCGAAACGTGTTGCTTGTTACTGGCAACCATATGGTGGTGGGCGATCATCCAAACGCAAAACCCGTGTTCGACCTCGACTCGATCAACCTGCTCCGCGTAGCCAAACGGCTTCGCGACGAGGGAATGTATGAGAGTGGCCGTGCGCTGGACACACCGCCCCATCTGTTGTTGGGCGCGGTCGCGGCACCGTTCGCGGCTCCAAGAGAAGACCGACCTTCGAGAGTCAGGAAGAAGGTATCAGCTGGCGCAGACTTCGTCATCACTCAACACGTCTTCGAAATCGATGTCTTCCGCGATTTTGTCCGCCGACTTGTTGACCTCGGGGTGACTGAGACAATCAGCCTTCTGGCCGGAATTGCTGTTCTGCCCTCACCGGAGGTCGCCCATCGGTTGAACAAGGTACTGACCGGTTTCACAATTCCGGACAAGACCGTTCGCCGTCTTGAACAGGCCAAGGATCCTCAGGCGACTGGAATCGAAATCTCGATCGAAACGATCCAGCAGCTTCAGGAAATTCCCGGCTTGAGCGGGAATCTCATCGCTGCTCTGGCGTCTGGAACCCACGTGATGACTTCAGGAGTCGAAGAAGTTGAAATCACCAGGGCCGTTGTTGCCGGGGTTGGGATGCTAGAGACCGCCGCGGTGAGGACTCCGGATCTGGCAGAGGATCGGGGACACACATGAGCGTTATCACTGTCCTTGGCGAGATTGATGATTCAGAACTCGGTGTCGTGCTACCTCACGAACACCTCCTTTCCAACGCAACAATGCAGTGGATGAAACCCCAAGGTCCGGACAAGTTGCTCGCGTCTCTCCAGCCGCTTTCGCCCGAGCATCGCGTCCGTTCGCAGATGGAGCCATTCTTCTATCGGGACGTGTTGTCATCACCGGATCCGCTCGAGGCGATCGGCGGACTTCAACCGTTTCGCGAAGCCGGAGGGAGAACGATCGTCGACGTCAGCCCCCCCGCGTTCGGCCGCGACCCCATGGCGCTCAAGGCCATCTCCGAGTTGTCGGGCCTGAATGTCGTCATGGGATGCGGTGAATACGTTGAGGGCGCGCATTCGCAGTACGTGGCGGTCTGCAGTATTGGGCAGATTCGAGACAGCTTGATCGGCGAAATCGTGGAAGGGGTTGGAAACACCGGTATTCGCGCCGGAATCATCGGCGAGATCGGATCGGGCAACCCTGTCACAGCAGCAGAGAAGAAGGTTCTGCGAGCAGCCGCGCAGGCACAGCTGGCGACCGGAGTTGCGTTGAACATACATCGCTCCGTATTTCCAGACCCCAATGCGGGAATCGACGCGCTACGGGTCGTCCTCGATGAAGGCGTGGACCCGGCCCGCGTGGTCATGAGTCACTGCGACGAGAGGCCCGAACCTGAGTTCTCCTTGGAAGTTGGCAGTCATGGGGCGTTCATTGAGCTCGACACTTTCGGTATGGAGCATTGGGCTGCCAACTGCATACAACGGGGTCGACCTGTTCAACGCGCCTTCGACCGTGATCGCGTAGACTTGATGAAAACCATCGTCGAGGCCGGATATATCGAACAACTATTGATATCGCAGGACGTATCCATGAAGACCCAACGCCTGACCTATGGAGGTGCAGGTTATGCGCACATCTCCAGGAACATCGAGCCTGTACTGCTACAAGAAGGTTTCACGCGGGAAGATCTGGCCGTTATTCGCGTGGACAACCCGCGCCGGATGCTCCGCATCAGTCGCTGAGAGACCGAGAGGAAACGGCACGGACCTATGACCACGAACGACGCCCGTCTCCCCCAAGGAAAGGCTGAACGATCACAGACGGCGGTGAGCGGCCAACGGCGGTCACCGCGGCGCCCTCTCTATGCCACCACTGCCGAAGATATATCAAAGCTGATTCACGACAACGAGTTGGCTCCAGGCCAGCAGCTTCCAGCCGAAGAGGAACTGGCAAAGCTCTTCGCCGTATCCCGCCCGACGGTTCGCGAAGCACTGCGGGAGCTTGAAGTGTCGGGAGTGATCATCAGGTTCCGAGGTAGACGGGGAACATTGGTGGCGGATCCACAGCCCATCGTTGCAGGCTTGACCACTCTCGAAAGCATAGAAGCGCTTGCCGCTCGACAGGGTTGGCGGTGCGAAACGACTGATGCGGTAATCGACGTTCGGCGATTGACGGACGCGCAAGCACGCCTCTTGGGGGTTCCAGCTGACACCAACGCCACGCACCTGACGCGGAAGAAGCTCAAGAACGGCGAGCCCGTGAGCATCATGACAACCTGGATTCCGTCGCACATAGTGTCGCCACAGGAACTCCGAAAGAGATTTGACACATCGATCACTGAGTTCTTCCTCGACGATGCGGATCACGAACTTGTCTCGGCGACCGCATGGGTCTCAGCGGCAGGAGCAGACAAGGACGAGGCGGCCGCTCTTGGCGTGGAGGTCGGCTCACCGCTGGTCGTCCTCAAGGAGATCTTCTTCGACGCAAGCGGGAAAGCTCTGTGCGAGTGTCGCAACGTGTTCGTCTCGGACTCGATCGAGCTCAAGGTCGATCGCCAACCGCAGGACACAAGGGCGAGGGGCTGAAGCGAGAAATCGAGTTCTGACTTCGCGTGGGCGGTGCAGTCAGGTTCTGCTCGGCTCCGCGTCTCCGGCCGGCGCACGTCTGCTCCGCCTGGAGCGGTCCGGCACGAAGGCGACGGCCACGGCCTTCGGGGCCTGTGATCGCCCGACCAGCCCGACCAGCGCCAGCAGCGCCAGAATGTAGGGCACGGCAACCATCAGCTCGAAGGGCGCCGAGAATCCGAGTGTCTGCATACGGAGTTGAAGGGCATCGCCCACCCCGAAGAGCACGCACGCGGTAAGTGTCCCCAACGGTCTCCACTTGCCGAAGGTATAGGCCGCGAGCGCCAGGAAACCGCGTCCGGACGTGATGCCTTCCACGAAGATGTGAATATTGGACATGGACAGCACGGCGCCTCCGGCGGCTGCCAGCATCCCTCCGAGTACTACGGCCTCGTAGCGAATCCGAATCACGTTGAGTCCCAAGGCGTCAACTGATTGCGGGTGGTCGCCGCACGCTCGAAGGGCCAAACCCCAGTTCGTCCTGTACAACGCCCACCAGACAACGGGCACGAGCGCAAATCCCAAGAACACCGGAGCTGTTTGATTCACGATACTGCCCAACTCAACGGCATCCGCGAAGCCACCGAACAGTCGACCAAAGCCTGGCACATCGGTCGGGCTACCAGTCTCGGGGAAACGATTGAGCAGGTATCCGGTGGCTCCGAGGGCAACGATGTTGAGTCCGAGACCCACGACAACCTGGTTCGCGGCACGAGACACCGTCAGATACGCAAAGCCAAGTCCCAGGACGGCCCCGACACCAATCGCGGCCAGGAAACCTATCCATGGAGAGCCCGAGGTGGCCCCCATAGCTGCTCCGCAGAAGGCACCGAACAGCATCAGTCCCTCAAGCCCGATGTTGAGCACTCCCGACCGCTCTGAGATCAGACCGCCTAGAGCTGGGTAGAGAATGGGGGCGGCGAGCGCTATACCGGCACCGGTCACCCCGATCCAGAAGCTGAATTCAAGCATCGGTTGACTCCGTCAATTCGATGACCTTCGTATCGGACGAGACGATGTCGGGTGTTGTCGCGCCGTCCTGGCTGGGCGAGGCCGGCCGTCGCCGGCGAGTGCGTGTGCCAGCAATCACGAGAAAGATGAAACCTTGGATAATGAACACAAACGCGATAGGTACGCCGGTGTTTCGCTGCATCTCCTCGCCCCCACTGCGAAGCCCGCCAATCAGGATTGAGAAGATGGTTGTGGTTATGGCGTCACCGTTCGCCAAGATCGCGGCAATCAACCCCTCGAATCCGAAGCCCGGCGAGAAGCCAGGGAATAGCCGGTGATGCAGCCCAAGCACCTCGACAGCCCCCCCGAGACCCGCGAGACCTCCGGAGATAAGCATTGCCCAAACGATCGAGCGGCGATCATTGACACCCACATACCTGGCTGCCAGTGGATTCCCGCCCACGGCCCTCATCCGAAGGCCTTGGTGGGTTCTGGTCGTATACCACCAGACAAGCACAGTCAAGGCGACGGCTAGTATGAAACCGTAGTGAGCACTAGTGTTGGGAATGAGCGTCGGAATGTCGTGCGGGAGGCGTTCGCTCTGGGGTGAGATGGCATCCGGTTCCTCAAGCGGCCCGTTTACCGCATATGCGACCATTTGGATTGCAACGAAGTTCAAGAGAACGGTCGAAATGATCTCGTTGACGCCTCGGTACGCCTTCAGATATCCGGGAAGGCCTGACCACAGCGCGCCGCCGACGAAACCGGCGACGAGGGCCAGCGAGATGCTGAGCGCGGCTGGATCTGGAGCCACAAGGGCACCCACGGTTCCGCAGAGGCCGCCAACGAATAGCTGACCCTCCGCGCCTACATTGAAGACGCCGGCCCGATATGCCACCGCCACTCCAAGGCCGGTGAGGATCACGGGAGTTGATCGAAGGAGTGCTGACCCGAGACCGAGAGTAGAGCCGAATGAGCCTTTCCATAGACCGTCGAAGCCTTCAAATGGACTGATCCCGGAGATCACCATCAATAGTCCTCCGACGATGATGATCAGGAGTAATCCGGCGACAGCACGAACAATCTGGCGCCCGGATTCGGCCCAGAGATCGGCTGTGCGACGCCTGCGACTGTCTGCGAGGGTTGTTGGCGTCATGGCTGTTCGCCACCCATCAGCAAGCCGAGGCGTACGACCTCTGCATCTTGGTTAGACGTCTCACCGATGATCTGACCTCTAAACATGACCGCAATGCGGTCTGCGAGGGCCAGAATCTCGTCGAGTTCCGTGGACACGAGCAGGATCGCTGCTTCCTCGACCCGCAGCGTGTCAAGAGTCGTGCGAACGAATTGAGTACCCGCAATATCGAGCCCACGGGTGGGTTGGGCCGCGATGACGACACTCGGTGCTCCAGCCAACTCTCGAGCGAGCAGCACCCTCTGCTGCATGCCTCCCGAAAGCATGGATGGCAGCAAGTCAGCCACGTCTCGCTGTATGCCAAATGTTGCGAGATCCTCTGAAGTCGCGTTGCGCGCCGAATTCCTTCGCACTACACCGTTCTTGGTGAGGAAACGTGGATCGCCTGCCCTCCCGAGGAGGAGGTTCTGCCAGATGGTCATGTTCGGGATGAGGCCCTTGGCAACCCGGTCATCGGGGATATGAGCCACCCCGCTCCGGCCATGCGGCTGACTCTCGCCGCGCAACTCCACTGACCCCTCCGTGGGCTTCCGATGTCCCAGGATGACGTCGACGAGTTCCGATTGCCCGTTGCCATCGACGCCCGCAATCCCCAAGATCTCCCCGGGGAACACCTCGAGACTGACATTTCGAAGCTGTACGCTCTCCGGGTCATCACTCGTCGTGACTTCTCGAACGGTCAGAGCCGGCTCAGCTCGTCGCGGAATGTTGGAATCTCCGGTGACGAAGGATCTCTCGACGATCGGTCTCCCAACCATTGCCTCGCTCAGGTTCTCGGCAGTCGCCTTGTTGCCATCGATCGTCATGATGTGCCGCCCGCCGCGCAGCACCGAGATTCGATCTGAGATCTCCATGACTTCCGATAGCTTGTGGCTGATGAATATGATGGAGACGCCAGTCGCAGTCAGCTGTCGCATGAGTCGAAAGAGGTCTGTCGTCTCGTGCGGTGTGAGCACAGATGTCGGCTCGTCAAGAATCAGCACATCGGCTTGAAGAAGTAGAGCGCGCGCAATCTCAACTCGTTGTTGGGAACCGACTGAGAGGTTTGCGACGAGTGCATCCGGCTCAACTGGGAGTCGGTGAGTCTCGCTGAGTTCCTTTATTTCGCGACGGAGTTCCTGCAGATCGAGGCGTCGATAGAGGTTCGTAATCCGGGCAAGATGCAAGTTTTCTGTGACCGTCAATGTGTCGATCAATGCAAAATGCTGATGGACCATCTGGATTCCGAGTTCCGATGCATGGAGCGGGTCGCGAATATTCACTGGTTGGCCACCGAGTGAAATGGTTCCTCTGTCAGGCGTAATCAAGCCGGCGATGATCCTCATCAGGGTCGTCTTGCCCGCTCCGTTTTCTCCGAGGATGCTATGAACCTCTCCTGACCGGACCGTCAGCGAGATGTTGTCGTTGGCCCGGACGGGGCCGAATGCTTTGCATATCCCCTGGAACTCAAGAGCATTTGAAGGCGAATGCCGACTTCGTGCGTTCGGCTCACCCATGGCCATCACCCCTGGATTCGCCAAGAGATCGCGAAAGAGTGCCACCGCAGCACCTCAGGCCTGCCATCAGAGCGTGCCCCCCCATCCGTCATCATCTGACGTCAGACGTTGAATCTAACAGGGGGGTCAGATCCGTGCAAGGCTTGAGCAGGCGAATTCCTGGAGAGGGGCCGTGGTTGAGGGTCGTGAGCAGGGGTTCAGGCGAACCCGCGATTTGATTTGACGCGGCTCCATGGGTTCACCCCTCGGTCTCGTCGAGGATCTCGCCGAGCCGCACCACGTCGTCCTCGGTGACGACGCCGATGAAGTTGTCGGCGCTGTCGGTCACCGCCAGCACCTCGATGTCGGCCGCCTCCATCGCCACCACCGCGTCGCGCACGGTCCACGACGGCGATCCTGCGGGCAGGTCCGTCGTCATCATGGACTCGACCGAGGTGGTCTCCCAGCTGTCGCGGCTCACCGAGGACAGCTGGGAGAGCTGGGCCATGCCCAGGTAGGTGCTGCCCGAGACGACCGGCACCACCCGCTCGCGCCGGCCCAGGACGTGCATGTACACGAACTCGGACACGGTGGCGTCGGGCGGGACGGTCAGCACGTCTGTGGTGAGAATGGAGCTCAGGGGAAGGGTGAACCGCTGCTCGAGATGGCCCAGGCGCTTCGATCGCTGGTGCTCGGCCACCGAGGACGGGCCGCCCACCACTTGGCTGACGGCCGCGGCCACCAGGGCGGGCACCACGAATGCGGCCGCGCCGGTGGATTCGGCCACGAACATCACCGCCGCGATGGGGGCGCGGTAGCCGGCGCCGAGGAACGCGGCGAGGCCCAGGGTGGCGTACAGGCCGGTGGACTCCGCGTCGAGGGCCACGCCGACGAACTGACCCACGATCACCCCGAGGGTGGCCAGCGGGATGAACAGACCACCGACGCCGTCGCCCAGCACGGTGGCCAGCGTGGCCGCGACCCTGACACCGAACAGCAGCGCGATCAGTTCCAGCGCGTCCTGCTGCACGACCCATTCCATCGCCCTAGTGCCCGGCCCGAGGCTGAGGACTTCGTCGAAGGCGGCGTCGGCCAGCAGGGCGAGTCCCGCCATGACCACCGCGGCGGCAGCGGCCCTCCTGGGCCAGGGGATCGTGTGGGTGGCGTGCTTGGCTCTTCGCACCAGCCAGGCGAAGCCGCGGCCGCCGAGCCCCGCGGCAATGCCCAGGATGAGCGCTCCCAGCAGGTCCCCGATCTGCACGTCCAGCACCGAGGCGCCGCCATTGTCACCGACGCCGCCCTCGCCCAGGAACGGGACGACGGGAGTGCTGCCGACGAGGAACACGAACGTGACGTAGCTAGCGGCCGACGCGATCAGCGAGGGGAGCAGGGCCTGGGGGGTCACGTCGTCGCGGTAGGGGGCCTCGATGGCGAAGATCACCCCGGTGGCCGGGGTCTTGAACACTGCGGCCACCCCGGCCGCGGCCCCGGCTGTGAGCAGCACGCGAGCCTCGTCGCGCCTGAAGAAGCGTCCTAGGCGCCGATGGACGAGGAGCCCGATCGAGGATCCGGCGTACAGTGAAGGTCCCTCGAGGCCCACTGCGCCGCCTCCGCCGATGGTGGCGATCCCCGCCAGCAGCTTGGCGGGCAGGTACCGGATCGGGATGCTGGGTTGGCGCTCGTGGAATGCTCTGACGTACTCGTCGGAGGTGGATCCCGAGGTGCCGGCGCCCACGGTGCGCAGCAGCAGCTTGGAGGCCGCGATACCGAGCACGGGGGCCAGCGCCAGCACGGCCAGGTGCTGGTCCAGGACCCGTTCGAGCACGATGTGGAGCGCCACCGTCTCGAAGGCGGCCACGACGAGCGCCACGATCACGCCGGTGGCTGCTGACGCGGCCAGCAGTCGCGGGTTGCGGGCCTGGCCGAAGGTTCTTGTGAGCTGCCGCATCCGTTAGGTCGTTGCTATGGTGTCAGACATGGGTGATAAGCGTCATGATATTTCAGAGCGGCTCTCGGCCATGGCCGAGGAGATCGCGGATCTGGCCCTTGAGAGCTTGCGGGACTCCATTGAGGCGGGGGAAACGAAGCTGTCGGATGAAGAGAAGCGCCTCACTCGGGCCCGGCGAGCCGTCGAGAAGGCCGCGCACCTCCTTCGGTCCGATCAGTCTCCGCCCGCGTGAGTCGGAGGCTAGCGGGCCGCGACGGCGAAGCGGACCCTTCGCCTGCCGTTGGTGGCGGCGGGAGGCGTGACATCGGAGTCGACCCGGCCGTAGAGCGTGGTTCGCTGAACCAGGCGGCGCCCCAGCGGCGCGACGAGGCGCTCGAAGTCGTCGGCGCCGGCACCCTGACCGTGCTCGGCACCGGCAGCCCGTGAGATGTTCTCGTCCATGAGCGTGCCGCCGAGGTCGTTGGCTCCGGCCTGGAGCAGCTGTTCCATCGACCTGAAGCCCAGCTTTACCCACGATCCCTGGATGTTGTCGATGTAGCCCCGGTACGCGATACGGGCGATGGCGTGCATCAGCAGGACCTCTCGGAACGTGGGCCCCCGCCGGGCCCGGCGCTGAAGGTAGATGGGCGACGCCATGTGCACGAAGGGCAGGCCGACGAACTCGGTGAACCCGCCCGTCTCCGCCTGCAGGGTCCGGGTGCGCAGCATGTGCCGGGCCCAATGCTCGGGTCGCTCGATCGATCCGAACATGATCGTCACGTTGGAGCGCAGCCCGACGCCGTGGGCGATGCGATGGCACTCCAGCCACTCGTCGGTGGTGATCTTGTCGGGGCAGAGCACTGCCCGGACCTCGTCGTCGAGGATCTCCGCGGCTGTGCCCGGCAGCGACCGCTGCCCTGCGGCCATCAAGCGGCGCAGGTAGTCGGGCAGCGGCTCGCGGTTGCGCCGGGCGCCCTCGGTCACTTCCAGCGCGGTGAACCCGTGGATGTGGATCTCCGGCACCGCGGCATGCACCGCTTGGGCCACGTCGATGTAGTAGTCGCCGTCGAAGTCGGGGTGGATCCCGCCCTGCAGGCACACCTCGGTGGCGCCCAGCTCGGAGGCCTCCACCGTGCGTCGCACGATCTCGGAGATCTCGAGCAGGTACGGGGTGCCTCTCAGGTTCAGCGACAGGGGACCCTTGGAGAAGCCGCAGAAGCGGCACTTGAACGTGCACACGTTGGTGTAGTTGATGTTGCGGTTGGCCACCCAGGTCACGTCGTCGCCCACGATGGAGCGCCGCAGGTCGTCGGCGGCCTCAGCCACTGCGGCCACTTCGGGCCCGCGGGCGCCGAACAGCGCGACGATCTCCTCCAAGCCCACCTCGGAGCCCTCGGCCACGCCCTGCAGAACCTCGCCCACCGCGCCGCGGGCCGCGGCCCGGCCTGGCACCAGCACCATCGGATCGGTGCCCGCCCCCGAGTACCACTGGGTGGAGCGCTCGCCCACCAGCTCGACATCGGCGCCGTCCCCGGCCCGGGCCCGCTCCATGGTCCGCTCAGGGAACTGCGAGCCGGGGTCGTCGCGCCCGAGTCCTTCAGTGTCGCTGCGGTCCAGCACCGCGAAGTGCAGCGCCGGGTCGATCCATCGGTCAGGTCGGCGCGCGTACGACGGGTGGACGGTGAGCCGCGGGGCCAGCACGTGACCGGCCGCCTCGGTCACCTCCTGCAGGCGGTCCAGGTGCGGCCAGGGGCGCTCGGGGTTCACGTGATCGGCGGTGACGGGCGACACGCCGCCCCAGTCGTCGATGCCGGCCCGCAGCAGCTCGTCGAAGTCGGCAGCGAGATTGGGCGGGGCCTGCACGTGCACCTCCGGCGGGAGGATCACGCGGGCCAGTGAGATCGCGTCGAGGTGGTCCGAGCGCGCGCACGGCGGCCAGTGCTGCATTGCCGTGCCCGGCTTGGGCAGGAAGTTCTGGACGATGACCTCCTGGACGTGGCCCCACCGGCGGTGCGACTCGGCGATGGCCTCCAGCGCTTCGATGCGGTCGCCCCGGTCCTCGCCGATGCCCACCAGGATTCCCGTGGTGTAGGGGATCTGAAGCTCCCCGGCCGCCTCCAGAGTGGCCAGCCGGCGCTCCGGGGTCTTGTCGGGGGCGCCCCGGTGGGCGTCGAGGTCGGCCCGCAGCGACTCGATCATCATTCCCTGGCTGGGAGCGACCCGGCGCAGCGTCGCCAGCTCGTCCGCGGACATGGCCCCCGTGTTGGCGTGGGGCAGCAGGCCCGTGGTGTCCAGCACGAGGCGCGCCATGGCATCCACATAGTCGACAGTGCTCGCATAGCCGTGACGGTCGAGCCAGTCGCGGGCCACCGGATATCTCAGCTCGGGGCGCTCGCCCAGAGTGAACAGCGCTTCGTGGCATCCGTGGCGGGCCCCGGCCCGGGCGATGTCGAGCACCTGGTCAGAGGTCAGGTAGGGGGCTTCGAGCCGGGCCGGCGGCTGCGCGAACGTGCAGTATCCGCAGCGGTCCCGGCACAGCTTGGTCAGCGGTATGAAGACCTTGGGCGAGTACGTGACCCTCGAGCCGTGGTGCTCGTCGCGGATGGCGCGGGCCCGTTCCGCTACCTCGGTTAGGTCGTCGTAGCGTTCCGAGCTCATGGCGGCTTCACGCTAGTGGATGCCGCGGGTGGCTCCGCCACCGGGCGCGCCCACCCGCCTCAGGACTTCGGCCACCACCGCGGACGAGGCGGTCTCGATGTCGGTCGCCTCGGTGCGGATGTGCAGCTCGGCCTCGACGGGCGCCTCGTAGGGGGCGGACACGCCGGTCAGGTCGGCGATGACCCCGGCGCGGGCCTTGGCGTACAGGCCCTTGGGGTCGCGCTGCTCGCACACCGCCAGCGGCGCGTCCACGAACACCTCCATGAAGGCCCCAGCGGGGTGCAGGTTCCGCACCCGGTCCCGGTCCTGGCGGTAGGGCGAGATGAACGCGGCCAGCACCACCGCGCCGGACCGGTGCAGCAGCGCGGCCACCTCGCCGGCCCGGCGGATGTTCTCGGCCCGGTCCGCGGGCGAGAATCCCAGGTCGGCATTGAGGCCGAATCGCAGGTTGTCGCCGTCGAGCACGCAGGCCAGGACCCCGGCCGCGGTCAACTCGGCTTCGGCCGCTCTGGCCAGAGTCGACTTGCCCGAGCCCGGCAGGCCGGTGAACCACACCGTCAGGGCGCGGTGGCCGAGCAGCTCCGCCCTCGTGTGGGGAGACACCCGGCCCGCGCTCGGAACGATGTTGGAGGCGCGTGTGGCCGCGTGGATCATTCCCGCGGCCACCGTGGCGTTGTCGACAGGATCGATGAGGATGAGAGATCCCGTGATCCGGTTCTGCTCGTAGGGGTCGAACATGAGTTCCGCGTCAGTGCGCAGCGTCACCCGGGCGATGTCGTTGAGCCTCATGGTGGGGGCGGGCGCCGACTCGAGGGAGTGGACGTCGACAAGGCCGGTCACCTCGGTCACCCGGCAGCGCACGCTCTGGCCCCCCTGCAGCAGCAGGTAGTCCCGGCCCGCCGCAAGTTGGACCGGCGACATCCACACCAGCGTCGCCGTCATCTCACGGGCCCGCTCCGGCGGCCGGTCGAGGCTGGCGATGATGTCGCCGCGGCCGATGTCGATCGGATCGGCCGTTGTGACGGTCACGGCCCGCCCCGGCCCGGCCGCGTCGAGATCGCCGTCGAAGGTGACGATCCGCTCGACGGTGGTGATCAGGCCCGACGGCTCGACGCGCACCTCGTCGCCGGGCCTGAGCGTTCCCGAGCAGATGGTCCCCGCGAATCCTCGGAACCGGTGGTCGGGCCGGATGACCATCTGCACCGGCATCCTCAGCGCGGCGCGGTCGGGAGGACCGGGTCCGGCCGCCGCGCCCGCTGCGAGATCGACATCGACCTGCTCCAGGTGCTCCATGAGGCAGGGGCCGCCGTACCACGGCATGTTCGGACCGCGCTCGACGACGCAGTCGCCGCGCAGGGCCGACATCGGGATGCACGCCGGGTTCTGCAGCCCGAGCGCCCTCGACAGCTCGGAGGCCTCGGCCGCGATCGAGCGGAAGCGATCCTCGTCGTAGCCGACGAGGTCCATCTTGTTGACCGCCACCACCACCGACGAGATGCCGAGCAGGCTCACGATCAAGCTGTGGCGACGGGTCTGGGCGGCCACGCCCCGGGCTGCGTCCACGAGGACCACAGCCAGATCCGCGTTGGAGGCGCCCGTCACCATGTTGCGGGTGTACTGCTCGTGGCCGGGCGCGTCAGCGATGATGAAGCTTCGCCGCGGCGTCGAGAAGTAGAGGTGGGCGACGTCGATGGTGATTCCCTGCTCCCGCTCCGCCTTGAGGCCGTCGGCCAGCAGGGCCAGGTCGACCTGCCCTCCGGCGTGCCCGGAGGTGGCCGAGTCCTTGCGCACTGCGGCCAGATGGTCGTCGTAGAGGAGGTTCGAGTCGTGAAGGAGCCGCCCAATGAGCGTCGACTTGCCGTCATCCACCGAGCCGCACGTGAGCAGGCGCAGGAGGTCGCGCTGAGGCCTGCCGGCGGGCACAGCCTGCGCCGGGTCCATCAGAAGTAGCCCTCCCGCTTCTTCTCCTCCATGGAGCCCGACTGGTCGTGGTCGATCACCCGGCCCTCCCGCTCGGACCGGGTGACTGCGGCCGTCTCCGCGATCACCTCCGCAACCGTGGCGGCCGTCGAGGAGACGGCCCCGGTGAGCGGATAGCACCCGAGAGTGCGGAAGCGCACCGATCGCATTTCGGGGCGTTCGCCCGCCTCGAAGCGGAACCGGTCGTCGTCCACCATCAACAGGATGCCGTCGCGTTCCACCACGGGCCTGTGCGCCGCGAAGTACAGCGGCACGACCTCTATGCCGCTGGCCGCGATGTAGTGCCACACGTCGAGCTCGGTCCAGTTGCTCAGGGGGAACACCCGGATGCTCTCGCCGGCGCCGATCCGGCCGTTGTAGTGGTTCCACAGCTCGGGGCGCTGGTTGCGCGGGTCCCAGCGGTGGAGCCGGTCCCGGAAGCTGAAGATCCGCTCCTTGGCCCGGGAGCGCTCCTCGTCGCGCCGCGCCCCGCCGAAGGCGGCGTCGTGGTGCCCCGCGTCGAGGGCCTGCTTGAGGGCCTGGGTCTTCATCACGTCGGTGTAGTGCTGCGAGGTGTCGTC
Organism: Candidatus Aldehydirespirator sp.; assembly: GCA_965219165.1. Classification (GTDB taxonomy): domain Bacteria; phylum Actinomycetota; class Acidimicrobiia; order Acidimicrobiales; family Aldehydirespiratoraceae; genus Aldehydirespirator. Next base: position 1,783,109 of record CBDCMW010000002.1, read on the forward strand.
GAACGGGTTGATCTGTGCCGCGAGCCCCTCGGGATTGGTGTGCACCACCAGGTCGAAGTCGATCTCGTCGGCCATCCGGTCGCGGAAGGCGATCATCTCTGAGAACTTCCAGGTGGTGTCCACGTGCAGCACCGGGAAGGGGATCGGAGCGGGATGGAACGCCTTGCGGGCCAAGTGCAGCAGCACCGAACTGTCCTTGCCGATCGAGTAGAGCATCACCGGGTTCCGGAACTGCGCCCCGACCTCGCGGATGATGTGGATGCTCTCGTCCTCGAGCCGCTGCAGCCGGTCCTGCTCCATGAGCGACGACGGGCTATCGGCGGCCGGAGGCCGTGTGGAGCTCGTCGGCCTTCTCACCGAGCACACCGATCAGCTCGTCGAAGCTCTTGGAGAAGGCGGCGACACCCTCGTCCTCGAGCTGGGCGGTGACCGCCTCCAGGTCCACGCCCACGGCTGCGATCCGGTCGAGCACCTCCGCGGCCTCGTCGGCGGACGCCGCGAGCGTGGACTCGACTGTGCCGTGGTGCTCGAACGCCTCCAGCGTGGCGTCGGGGAGCGTGTTGACCGTTCCGGGACCGATCAGCTCGTCGACGTAGAGCGTGTCGGCGTATTCGGGGTTCTTGGTGGAGGTGCTCGCCCACAGCAGCCGCTGGGGCCGGGCCCCGCGGGCGGCCAGCGCTCGCCAGCGCGGCTCGGAGCAGAGCCTCTGGAAGTGCGCGTAGGCGATCTTGGCGTTGGCGATGGCCGCCTTGCCCCTGAGCTGCAGAGCCTCGAAGGTGCCGATCGCGGTGAGGCGCCTGTCCATCTCGGTGTCGATCCTCGACACGAAGAAGGACGCCACGCTCGACACCTTCGACAGGTCGCCGGCGTTCTGCTCGAGCCCGGACATGTAGGCATCAACGACCTCCAGGTAGCGCTCAACACTGAAGATCAAGGTGACGTTGATGCTGCGCCCCTCTGCGATCATCTGGGAGATGGGCACCAGCCCCTCGGCCGTTCCCGGGATCTTGACGTAGAGGTTCGGCAGCGCGAGCTGCTCGTGCAGACGCCGGGCTGCGTCGGCGGTGGCGGCACTGTCGCGGGCCAGGTCGGGGGCCACCTCCACCGACACGAAGCCGTCGAGCCCGTCGGACTCGTCGTAGACGCCTCGCAGGACCGCGGCCGCGGCCGAGATGTCGGACGTCACCAGGCGCCAGTAGGACGACTCGACGTCGAGCCCGGCATCGATGGCGGCACGGAACTCGTCGTCGTAGTCGGCGCCCGACGCGATGGCCTTCTGGAATATCGACGGGTTCGAGGTCAAGCCGCGCACGCCTCGCTCAACCCATCTCTCCAAGTCGCCGCCGGTGATCCAGCCCCTGCGGATGTTGTCCAACCAAGGGCTCTGGCCGCAGCGCCCGTAGAGCTCGTGCAGTCTGGTGGTCGCGGTCATCTCAACCTAGTCCTCCTCTGTTTCACAGCGCGGCCCGCGGCAGTGCGCCGGCCAGCAGGGCCCGGGCCCTGTCGGCCACGTTGGAGGCCGAGATCCCGAGTTTCTCCATCACCATCGCGCCCGGCGCCGACGCGCCGAAGCGGTCGATGCCCACGGCGTCATCGGTCCAGCGACTCCAACCCATGGTGCTGCCCGCCTCCACCGACAGCGACGGCAGGTCGGGCCGCAGCACGCGGGCCTGCTCGGCGTACGGCTGTGCGTCGAACAGCTCCCACGACGGCAGCGACACCACACGGGCCGCGACTCCGTCTGCGGCGAGGAGAGCCGCAGCGTCGCAGCACACCGATACCTCGCTGCCGGTGCCAACCAGCGTCAGGCTCGGTTCGTCGGGCTCGCGCAGCGCGTAGCCCCCTGTCGCGACGGCCTCGGCCCGGGTTCCCTCGAGCACGGGCACCCCTTGACGGGTGAGGATGAGCGCGGTCGGACCCTCGGACTCCACCGCCACCCGCCATGCTCCAACTGTCTCGGTGGCGTCCGCGGGCCGGATCACCCTGAGGTCCGGTATGGCCCGCAGCGAGGCCAGGTGCTCCACCGGCTGGTGGGTGGGGCCGTCCTCACCCAGGCCCACGGAGTCGTGGCTCCACACGAAGATGACCTTGGCTTCCGACAGCGCAGCGAGCCGCACCGCGGGCCGCATGTAGTCGGCGAACACGAGGAACGTGCCCACCACGGGGATGGCTCCGCCGTGCAGGGCCATGCCGTTGGCGATCGCGCCCATGGCGTGCTCGCGCACCCCGAAATAGATCTGGCGACCTCCAGGGCGGCGGGCTGAGAACACCCCGGCATCGGCCATGACCGTCCCCGTGTTGCCGGTGAGGTCGGCACCGCCGCCGCTCAGTCCGGGAACCACCGGCAGCAGGGCCTGCAGGGTGGCGCTGGAAGCCTTGCGGGTGGCGACCGACTGGCCTGGCTCCCACGACGGCATAGCGTCGGTCCAGCCGGGGCGGCCCGTCGCGGCCAGGCAGGCCTCCAGGCCGTCGCGATCGCCGTCGAAGGCCGCGGCGCGGGCCTCCCAGGCGAAGCGCTCGCCTTGGCCTGCGGTCCCTGCGTCGCGGTAGTAGTCGAGCACCTCGGCTGGCACATGGAACGACTCGGTGGCCGGCAGTCCCATCAGGGCTTTGGTCGCCGCGATCTCCGCGTCGAAGATGGCGTAGCCGTGCGCGGCGGGCGTTCCCGATGCTTGGGGAGCGGGCGCGGCGATGACCGAGCGCAGGATGAGCAGGGATGGGCGATCCTCCACTGCCGCGGCGCGGCGCAGTCCGGCTTCGAGCGCGTCCAGGTCCTCGGCTGCCTCGCCGAGTTCGGTGACGTGCCACCCGTAGGCGCGGAAGCGGGCCCCGGCGTCGTCGGAGAGGGCAAGGTCGGTGCCGCCGTCGATCGTGACCTCGTTGTCGTCGTAGACCACCACCAGCCGGCCCAGGCCCAGATGTCCGGCCAGAGAAGCCGCCTCGTGGCTGATGCCCTCGGACAGGTCGCCATCGCCGGCGATCACGAAGATGCGGTGGTCGCAGATGCCGGCGCCGAATCGGGCTCGCATCTGGCTCTCCGCGACGGCCATCCCCACCGCGTTGGCGATGCCCTGGCCGAGCGGACCGGTCGTCACCTCCACCCCAGCGGTGCATCCGACCTCGGGATGACCCGGCGTGGGCGACCCCCACTGCCGGAAGTTCTGCAAGTCGCCGAGGGTGAGGCCGTGGCCGGTCAGGTACAGCATGGCGTACTGCAGGATCGAGGCGTGCCCCGCGGAGAGGACGAAGCGATCCCGGTCGGGCCAGTCCGGCCGCGGGGCGTCGTAGCGCATGATCCGGGTCCACAGCACGTGGGCCAGCGGAGCCAGGGCCATGGCGGTGCCCTGATGGCCCGAGCGCGCCGCGTGGGGAGCGTCCATGGCCAGAGCCTTGATCACGCTTATCCCGAGCCTCTCGACAGCAGTCACCGCCCCTCCGGTCATGCGCTCAGCGGACACTCGCGGCTCACCATAGCGATTGCCGCGGACCGGTAGGGGGAGCAACCTGCCACTGGCGGCTCACCATAGCGATTGCTGCGGACCGGTAGGGGAGCAACCTGCCGAGCGGCCGGCCCCCCTCCTCATTCCGGTGGAGGCAGCAGGGTGTAGGGCACGACGATCACCGGTCCGGCGTCGATCCGAGCCCGGGCCTCGACCGTGCCGTAGTCGGTGAACTCGAGCTCGGCCCGGACCAGCCGGTAGTTGAACTTCCCCGGCTCCACCTGCAAGGGCTGCACGTTGCGGGCGATCCGCTCGTCGCCCCGGAAGTACGAGACCTCCAGCGCGCCGGTGCCCGGCTCGTCGGGCGCGCAGCGCACGATCACGACCAGATGCGGAGCCCACACCAGCGGCACCTCCTGGGGAGCGGCCGCCGAGAACTGCACTCCGGTCAGATCGATGTGGGTGGAGGGCCCCGGCACCTGGCGGAGCTGGATGTCCTCAATGAACAAGGCGGCCACGATGTCCATGCTCGGCTCCTCTCGCGCGGGCGTCGATCCAGGTTTCGAGACGCCCATGCTCGGCTCCTCCGCGCTGGCGTCTCGAACGAGGTCCCCCGACGCTACCGACACACCGAAGCGGCGGGACGGTCCGGTCCCTTCGGGCTCGATGAGAGGCGGGACGGTCCGGTCCCGTCGGGCTCGGTGAGCGGCGTACGATGGCGAGGATGCGTCGAATCCTCGTGTTGATCCTGCTGGCCGCGCTGGCGACCGCCGCGGTCGGGTCGTACGTCCAGGCGCGGCGCATCAACGCCGACTCCGATCCGGGCTGGGCCGTCGACGCCGGTTCTCCCCAGATGGTGGTGGCCACGCCACTGCTGAGCGTCCGCCGCACGCCGTCATGGCTGTCGGCTCCCGTCACCGAGGCCCGCCTCTTCGAGCAACTCTCCCGGGTGGCGGCGCTGCCGAGCGCTCCGCCGCAGACCTGTCTGGCCGCCTACCGCAACGGCGAGCCGATCATGAGCGAGCAGGCCGACGCGCCGCTGGTGCCGTCGTCGCTGATGATGATCGTCACCGCGGCCGCGATCCTCGAGACGGCGGGGCCCGCCGCCACTTTCACGACCGAGGTCTTCGTGCGAGCCGACGACCTGAGAGCCGCGGCCGACGGCGTGCTCACCGGCGGCGTCTACTTGGTGGGACGGGGCGACCCGGTGCTGTCGACCCTGTCCTACATACGGCGCTTCCCCGAGCCCATCGCCTACACCGACTTCACGGATCTTGCCGTCCAGGCCGCGACGAGCCTGCGGGATCGGGGCATCACCGCGGTCGAGGGAAGCGTGGTGGCCGACGAGTCGCGGTTCCCCGAGGCGGAGCGGGACTACTCCGGCCAGATCGTCCAGCCCGGCAACCAGCCCATCTGGAAGCAGTCCTACGTCAACAGCAACCAGGTCGGTCCTCTCTCCGCGCTTCTGCTAAATGACGGCTACGTGTCGTTCCCTGCGTCGGCGGACTATGCCAGCCGGCGCCAGAACGTCCGGGCCACTGACCCCGCCCTGCATGCGGCCCAGGTGTTGGACGGATTGATCGAGGCGCGCGGCGTCGGTGTGTCGGCGCCGGCCATCAAGGGCACGTCGCCGCCGCTGTCGGAGCTTCACTCCCTGGGCAGCGTCGAGTCGCCCCCGATGGCGGAGATAGTGGCTCGGATGCTGAGTTACTCCGACAACACCACCGCCGAGATGCTCCTCAAGGACATCGGCCGACGATTCTCAGGCTCAGCACGCGCCGACGCGGTCGTGGACGTGCACGCTGTGCTGGAGGAGCGACTGCTCGACGTACCCACCGCGGGGATAGTCATTAGCGACGGCTCGGGCCTGTCGCTCCACAACCGGCTGACCTGCGACCTGACAGCCAGACTGCTGCTGCAGGCCGGCCCCGACTCGCCCCTGGTGAGGGGTCTGGCCGTCGTGGGGGAGAGCGGCACCCTCCGCGACTGCGACGCCGACCCGCAGTCCTCCGCCGAGGCCGTGGCCGGAACCGCCGAGGAGGCCGGCACCCTCGCAGGGGGTGTGGCGACCAGCCCGGTGTGGGCCAAGAGCGGGACTCTCAACGATGTGTCGGCCCTGGCGGGGGTGACCGTCGCCCGCAATGGCGATGTGCTCACGTTCGCGCTCATCTCCAACCGGGAGGGACTCATCTTCGATCTCGGCTTCTGCAACGACCTGCAGCGGGCCCTGATCGCGGCCGCGGCGGGCCATCCGTACGGGCCGTCCTCGGCCGACGCCGCGCTCCATCCGCGGCCCGCTATCGCGCCGGTCGTAGCCACGGGCCCTGACCCGGACGACGGCAGCTAGGCGGCGGTGGTCTAGATGGCCACGCCGATGTTCCCGCTCCAGTCGGTCCTGCTGCCCGGATCGCCGCTGCCGCTCCATGTCTTCGAGCCGCGCTATCGGACCATGCTCGACATCGTCATCTCTGGCGACCAGGAGATGGGGGTGGCGCTCATCGAGCGGGGGCGAGAGGTCGGGGGCGGCGATGTGCGGTGCGATGTGGCGACGATGGCCCGCATCGTCAAGGCACAGCGGTCGGCCGACAGCAGGCTGCTGGTGATGGCGCTGGGAGTCCGGCGCATCCGGGTGCTGCGATGGCTGCCTGACGATCCGTATCCCTGCGCTGAGACCGAGGACTGGCCCGACGAGCCTGACGAGCCCGACGACGGATCGTCGGAAGCCACTGAGCTGACGCGGGAGCTGGCCGGGCTCGTCTCGGAGGCCCGCAGCCTGGCCAGCCGCCTCCAGTTCGGGCCTGAACCGCAGCCTGCGGCCGCGAGGCCCGCTCCCGTCGATCTCGGTGGCGATCCCGGCCAGGCAGCCCACCTGGCCGCGGCGCTGGCTCCTCTGGGCCCGCTCGACCGCTACGAGGTGCTGCGCACCCCGGGCGCCAACCAGCGGCTCGCCGTTGCGCGCCGGGTTGTGATCGACGCCATCGAGCTGCTCCGGGCTCGGATCGACCTCGGCACCCGGTAGCGTGAGAGCCCACTAGGGCGCGAAGGCACGCTGGGGCGTGAGAGCCCACTGGGGCGGAGGATCCGGGTTTGGCACGCAGGCAGGGCGTAGCAGAAGTCGTGGACTTGGTGAAGGCCTACGTGCGCCAGGAGCTGCTCGGTCCGCTGCAGGGCGCCGGGCGGTGGGTGTCGATGGGTCTCGCCGGGAGCGTCGCGCTCGTCGCGGGGGTGTTCCTGCTGCTGCTGTCGTTGCTGAGGGCTCTGCAGACCGAGACCGGCACCGCCTTCGACGGGAACCGGTCGTGGATTCCCTACCTGATCGCGGTTGCCGCGCTCCTAGCAGTGATCACGCTGCTGCTGCGCCAGGTCGGCAAGCGGGGCCTGAGGTGAGCGAAGACACCGAGCGCATAACCCGTGAGTCGCTGGAGGACGCTCTGCGCGACCTCCAGGCCGACGTCGACCGCGAGGCCCAGCCACTGCTCGTCAAGGTCGCTTACGGGGCGGCTGTGGCCGCCGTCGTGCTGATCGGCCTCGCCTACGTGTTCGGACGCCGGGCCGGTCGCCGCCGCGCCACCGTGGTGGAAGTAAGGCGGATCTGAGTGGTGGGCCTCCCAGTGCGGAGCTCGGCGGGCGCCTGGATCACCCGTCAGGCGGTTCGCCGGGGCTTGCTCGGCAGCTCGAGGATCTGGTTCGCGGTGCTCGTGGCTACCGGCTTGGCCAAGGGGCTGCGAAGGGTGATGCGGTCCGGCGAGCCCTCGACGGTGCTGTCGCAGCGGCTCGAGCCCGGTGCTGGAATCGAGGTCCGGCACCTGAAGGAGAAGCGCGGCTGAGCCCGGGCGAGGCCACGCTGCTGCGATGCGAGTCGTGTTGCGCAACCCGACCAGGGAGATGGAGCGCGCGTTCTGCCGCTTGACCGAGCGGGCCACAGCCCCAGAGGCGGTGCGCTTCCCCGACCGCTCCCGTCCATGACTCGAGGACCGTTCGAGCCCGGCGAGCCGGTCCTGCTCATCGACCGCAAGAGCCGCCGCTACCTGTTTGATCTGGGCACGGGCCGCGAATTCCACACCCACACTGGCGTGATCGCCCACGACGCCATCATCGGCGCGCCCGAGGGGACCAGGCTGCGGTCCACACGCGGCGCCGCCTTCCTGGCCGTGCGCCCGACCCTGGCCGACGCTGTGCTCAAGATGCCCCGGGGGGCGCAAGTGGTGTACCCCAAGGACACGGGTGCGATCCTCGTGCTGGCCGACATCTTTCCGGGTGCCAGGGTGCTCGAGGCTGGGTTGGGCTCCGGGGCGCTGTCGATGGCGCTGCTGCGGGCGGGCGCGGTCGTGTCCGGGTACGAGCGGCGCGAGGACTTCTGCGCCCGGGCTCGGGCCAATGTCGAGCGCTTCTGCGACCCCGAGGCGCTGGACCGGTACCGCACCGAGGTGCGCGACGTCTACGAGGGCATCGACGAGTCCGGCCTCGACCGTGTGGTGCTCGACCTGCCCGAGCCGTGGCAGGTCGTTCCCCACGCTGGGCAGGCTCTGCGCCCCGGCGGGATCCTGCTGGCATACACGCCGAGCATCGTCCAGGTCCAGAGGCTGCGCCAGGCGCTCGACGACTCGCTGTTCGACCTGCACGAAACGGTCGAGGTGCTGCACCGAGGATGGCATGTTGAGGGTGACGCGGTGCGACCCAACCATCGGATGGTGGCCCACACCGGCTTCCTGACCGTGAGCCGGCTCACGGCCTCGTGACGCGGTTGCCGGCGGTTTCGTGAAGCGGCCTCGTGACGCGATTGCTGGCGGTTTCGTGACGCGACTGCGCGACGCGGTTGCTGGCGGTTTCGTGAAGCGACTGCGTCCGTGGCGTGTCATCGCGGCGACTGCGGCCATCGCGGCGGCGGCATCCGGTTTGGCGCTGGCGGCCACCGCAGTTTGGAGCGGCCTGACGGAGTCCGGGCTGCACACGCCTTCTGCTGGCTCGGCCATAACCGGTCCGGGGGTTGATCCCGGCCCGACGTCCACCCGTCCGCCGTTGGACGATCCTCCCGATCCGGGTCCGGTCCCCACAAGCCATGGTCTGACTGCGGTGGAGTTGGCCGCGGCCGTGGAGTCATCGGTGAGGGTCGCGGGGCCCGCGTGCCGGGGAATCGTGCGAGAGGGCAGCGGGTTCGGGGTCAGAGACGGTGATCTCGTCGTCACCATCGCGCATCTGATGATCGGAATGCAGGAACCGGAAGTCGAACTGGCCGACGGCCGCATGCTGGCGGCCGTGCCCGTGGCCTTCGATCCTGCCAACGATCTGGCCGTGCTGCGCGTCCCGGGCGCGGGCCTGTGGCCGCTGCCCCTCAGCGAAGCTGTGCCCGACGGCACGATCGGCGCGGTGCTGGCCTGGGAGGAGGAGGGCGCGCCCGACCCGACACCGTTCCGCATCGACCGGCCGGTGACGGTGCGGACCGAGATTGTGGGCGGAGACGAGCGCATCGAGCGCCCCTCGTGGCTGCTGGCTGCCGACACCGAGGTGGGCGACTCCGGTGCCGCGCTGGTATCCGAGGTGGACGGTCGGATCACCGCCGTGGGAGTCGCCTGGGGTGCCTCTCGCCGCGGGGGAGGCGGGGTGGCCTACGCCACTAGGTCCGGCGCGCTGGAGAGGCTTCTGGCCTCATCCGACCTAGACGAGCCAGCCGAGCTGCCCGGCTGCGGTTAGCCGCGCTGTGCGGCGCCGGCGTCAACGCCGGAAAGGCCTCACACCTCGATGAAGATGCACTCCCCGGGGCATTCCTCAGCGGACTCGATCACGGCCTCCTCCTGGCCCGCGGGCACGGCAGCCAGGCCGTCCGGTCCGCCAGGATCGGAGAACACATTGCTGTCCTCCACTACGTACGCGAGCCCGTCGTCGAGGAGGGTGAAGACATCAGGGGCGATCTCCTCGCACAAGCCGTCGCCCGTACACAAATCCTGATCAATCCAGACCTTCATGTCTTGGAGGCACCTCTCTTCAATGGGGTGGGACGATCCAGGGGTTCGCCCTATGCGGGCCGCACTGATTGCAGCATAGCGGCAATTGAGTCTCAAGCTTGCCAGCCATTGCCGCCCGTTGCCAACACCCCCGGCCGCACAGGCCTGCCGACCTGCGCGGCTCAGGAGAAATGCACGGTGCCACCGTAGTCCGGTCTAGGGTGTCGTCTGATCCCGGCCGACGAACGAGCGTAGGAGGCGAGCCGTGAGCGGGGCTGACACCGACGACTCGACGCAAGACCTCGAACGCCTGCGCCGGCTCGTATCCGAACTCGAGAGCGAGGTCGCCTCGCTGCGGCGACGCCTGCACGACGCGCCCAAGCGGGTGCGCATGCTCGAGGAGCGGCTGGCCGACACCAAGGGCCGGCTCACCCAGGCCGTGTCGCAGAACGAGCGGCTCACGACCATGCTCCGTGACGCCCGCGAGCACATTGGCTCGCTGCGCGAGGAGGTCGAGAAGCTCACCCAGCCGCCCAGCGGGTACGGCACGGTGCTGGGCCGCAACGACGACGGCACCGTCGACGTGCGCGCCGGGGGCCGCAAGATGAGGGTGGCTGTCCATCCCGACCTCGCCGAGGACCTGCGAGCCGGCGAGGAGGTCGCGCTCAACGAGTCGTTCAGCGTGGTGCTGGCCCGCCGGCCGGATCGCACCGGTGAGGTCGCGACGGTCAAGGAACTGCTGCCGGGGGGCGACCGGGCCGTGGTGCTGGGCCGGGCCGACGAGGAGCGGGTCGTGGAGCTGGGCGCAATGGTGTCGGCGGGGCCGATCCGCAGCGGCGACAACGTGCTCATCGACTCCTCCGGCGACCTTGTCATCGAGCGCCTGCCCCGCCCCGAGGTGGAGGATCTCATCCTGGAGGAGGTGCCCGACACCTGCTACGACGACGTCGGGGGCCTCGACGCCCAGATCGAGCAGATCACCGACGCGGTGGAGCTGCCGTTCGTGCACCACACCCTGTTCGCCGAGTACGACCTGCCCGCCCCCAAGGGAGTGCTGCTCTACGGCCCCCCGGGCTGCGGCAAGACCCTCATCGCCAAGGCCGTGGCCAACAGCCTGGCCAGCAAGGTGTCGGAGCTTTCAGGCGACGCGCGGGCCCGCAGCTTCTTCCTCAACATCAAGGGACCGGAGCTCCTCAACAAGTACGTGGGCGAGACCGAGCGCCAGATCCGCCTCGTGTTCCAGCGGGCCCGGGAGAAGAGCGAGCAGGGCTGGCCCGTCATCGTCTTCTTCGACGAGATGGAGTCGCTGTTCCGCACCCGCGGCTCGGGGATCAGCTCCGACATCGAGTCGACGATCGTCCCCCAGCTCCTGGCCGAGATCGACGGCGTGGAAGCCCTGCGCAACGTCATCGTCATCGGAGCCTCCAATCGGGAGGACCTCATCGACCCGGCCATCCTGCGTCCCGGTCGCCTCGACGTGAAGATCAAGATCGAGCGGCCCGACGCCGAGGCGGCCACGTCCATCTTCGCCCGCTACCTGATCCCGAGCCTGCCGATCGCGGCCGAGATGGTCGACACCATCGGCGGCGGCGACCCCGACAAGGCGGTGCGGGGCATGATCGAGCAGACCGTGGAGGACATGTACCGGCCCGCCGATGCCAACCGCTTCCTGGAGGTCACCTACCAGAACGCCGACAAGGAGGTCATGTACTACCGGGACTTCGCCTCGGGAGCGATGATCGAGAACGTGGTCCGGCGGGCCAAGAAGCTGGCCATCAAGCGGGAGATCGCGGGCGGGTCCCGCGGCATCGTTACGGCCGACCTGCTCGCCTCCGTGCGCCAGGAGTTCAAGGAGCACGAGGACCTGCCCAACACCACCAACCCCGACGACTGGGCCCGGATCTCGGGCAAGAAGGGCGAGCGCATCGTGTTCGTGCGCACGCTGGTGTCCGGAGACGACGAGGACGTCGCCTCCGGAGGCCGCTCGATCGAGAGGGTGCAGACCGGCCAGTACCTGTAAGAGACCGAGCGGGTAGGCGGCCGAACATGCGAGCGACTGGGATCCCGCGGATGTCGGCGCTGCTGCTTGCCGTGGTCCTGGTGGCCGTCGCGTGCGGCAGTGGCAACGGGTTCGGAGGCGAGACGGCCACGATCACTCCGGCGGTGGTCTCCACCCAGGACGGCGACCTGCTCCGAACGGTGCAGGATCGCGGCAGGCTGGTCTGCGGCGTCTCCGGCACCAGGGTGATCTTCTCCGAGACCCAGCCCGACGGCAGCGTCGTCGGCGTCGACGCCGACTACTGCCGCGTGGTCGCGGCGGCCGTGCACGGCGACCTGATCTCGATTCCGGCCGCGTCGGCGGCGTCGGCGATGTTCTGCTCGGTGGTCGTGCCGACCAGGGCGCACACCACGGCGCCGGAGGGTGTTGCACATCACGGGGGTGTTGCTTGTCCCAGGGTGTGCTGCTGGTTCCCGCCAATAGTCGAATCAACAATGCTTCCTACTTGAAATAGGCGGCGCGGGCGAATACGGTGGGCCCCGTCACCTCGCCGCGAACCCATGGAGGGAACCCGTGACTCACAACAAGTCCCCGGTATGGCGTGTCCTCGCAGTCCTCTGCGCCGTGACGCTCTTTGCCGCAGCGTGCGGCGAAGACGGCGCTGATGACGACACCGAGGACGGAGACCTGCTCGACACGGTCCTCGACCGGGGTGAGCTGCACTGTGGCGTCTCCGGCGCGGCTGTGGCGTTCTCCGAGACCCAGCCCGATGGCTCCCAGACCGGCTTCGACGCCGACTACTGCCGGGCCGTGGCCGCGGCGCTCTTCGGCGACGCCGAAGCCGTCGTGTTCTCCCCGCTGACCGCCGCCGAGCGGTTCACCGCCGTCCAGACCGGCGCGATCGATGTGCTGATGCGCAACACCACTTGGACCCAGAGCCGTGACAGCGAGGTGGGCATGGACTTCGGTCCGACCACCTATTACGACGGCCAGCAGCTCATGGCCCGGGTCAGCGACGACTTCTCGGGCTCTTCGCAGGTCAGCGACATCGGCGGCTCCGTCGTCTGCACCAACGCGGGCACCACCACCGAGCAGAACATCGCCGACGCGACCGACGCCGCCGGTGTGGCCATCACGCTCAGGACCTTTGCGGACTTCGACATCGTCACCACCAACTTCATCGACGGCGCCTGCGACGTCATAACCACGGACGGTTCGGGCCTGGTCGGCCGCAAGGCCAACCAGCAGCCCGACGGCGAGGAGTGGGTGATTTTCCCGGCCACGCCGATCTCCAAGGAGCCCCTCGGCCCGACCTACGGCCAGAACCAGTCGCGGTTCGCCGATGTGGTGAACTGGACGGTCTACGCCACGATCATCGCGGACGAGAAGGGCATCACTTCGGCCAACGTCGACGACATGGCCGCCAACCCGCCCGACGCTGAGGCAGGTCGCCTGCTCGGTGGTGAAGGCGAGCAGCAGAGCGCCCTGGGTCTGGCCCCCGACGCCTTCCACCAAGTGATCAAGCAGGTCGGCAACTACGACGAGATCTACTCGCGCCACCTGAACCCGGTCGGCCTGTCCCGGGCGGGCTCGGCCAACGCGGGCTGGCTCGACGGCGGCCTCATCTACGCTCCTCCCGCTCGTTAGCCGGGGTATCGCAAAGGCACTCTCTAGACGGACGACTCGCCTAGGTTTGCGGGGGCTCGGGGCATCATCCCCGGGCCCCCGTTGCCGTGCACGGCAACGAAACCGCTCCGGAGGCGCCCCGGCGTGTCCAACACCGAAGAAGCCACGCTCGCCGCGACGCAGTCCCAGCGTCCGCCGTTCTACCGCGATGCCACCGTCGTCAAGTGGCTGGCCCAGGTGCTGGCGCTGCTGCTGGTGCTCTTCACCATGTACTTCCTGGCGACGCAGGCTCGCAATAGCCTTGACGCCAAGGACATCGACACGGGCTACGAGTTCCTCGGCATCGACCTGGGCAGCAAGGTGAGCTCGGGCATCGACACCGACCCCGACACCAGTGGTCGGGCCCTATGGGTGGGAATGGTCAACACGCTCCGGCTCTCCATCGGCGGGATCCTGGTGGCCACCATGCTCGGCGTGCTCGTCGGCGTCGGCCGGCTGTCGAGCAACTGGATTGTCAACCGGATCTCGAGTGTGTTCATCGAGACGCTTCGCAACATCCCTCTGGTGGTCCAGATCATCCTCATCTTCGTGGTGATCGCCAGCCTGCCCAGGGTCGCGGCCACGGGAGAGCCGATACACGGCTGGCTGCACATGTCCGACAAGGGCGTGTCGATCCCGCGCGTCTTCCTGGGCGACGGCTTCTACCAGTGGATGGTCTTCGTCCTGATCGGCGCCGCGGTGGCCTGGTTCGTGATGCGGGCCCGGGTGCGCCTGCACGATGCGACGGGCCGTGACACCTACCCGGTGCTGAGCTTCGTGGCCGTGGTTGGCGGGTTCGGGCTCGTCGGCTGGTTCCTGCACCCGGTGTTCGGCTGGGTCGGCGGGATCTTCGACTTCATCGCCGAGGCGATCGACTCGCTCACGCAGGGCATCGTGCAGGCGGTCATCTCGGTGCTGGCCGTGGCTGCCGCCGTGCTGTGGATCCGGCGGTTCCTGGCCCGTCGCCGCACGCCCGCGGGGCTGATGCAGCTGAGCGACGACGACTACTTCCGCATCATCTTCGCGGCGGCGGGCGCGGTGATCGTGATCCTGTTCATGACGGTGGGGTGGCCCGGACTGTCGAGTTGGCTGATCAACTCTGGGCGCGACCTCTTCGAGGTGCTCGGCGACAAGTTCGGTGACGGCCGCACGGGCCAGCCCCTCGACGCAAAGCGCCCCGACATCGAGCAGGTGGACAACTTCCCCAACTACGGCCCGGCCGGGCTCAACCTCACCCAAGGACTGGCCGCCGTCTACTTCGGAGTCGTCCTCTACACGGCGGCCTTCATTGCCGAGATCGTGCGGGGCGGCATCCTGGCCGTTCCCAAGGGGCAGACCGAGGCCGCCCAGGCGGTGGGCCTGCGCCGCGCGACCATGCTGCGGCGGGTGGTCCTGCCCCAAGCGTTCCGGGTGATCCTGCCTCCGCTGGGCAACCAGTACCTGAACCTCACCAAGAACACGTCGCTGGCCATCGCCATCGGCTACAGCGACGTCGTGCAGGTTGGTGAGAGCATCTACAACCAGACGGGCAAGACCCTGGAAGTGGTCTCCATCTGGATGCTGTTCTACTTGGCGTGCTCGCTCACCATCTCGGTTGTTGTGAACTCCTTCAACCTCCACCTCAAGATCGTGGAGCGCTGAGATGGGGATCCCGATGGGCGAGGGAGCCGCGGTCACAGCCGATCCGATGGAGCCTTGGGTCGGCGAGCGGGCGGCGGCGCAGAAGCCGGAGGAGCCGAGCCTGTCGGCGGGTCAGTGGGTTCGAGAGAACCTGTTCTCCACCCCATTCAACTCAGCACTCACGGTCATCTTCGGGCTGCTGATCCTCCTAGTGGCCCGTGGCCTGCTCAATTTCGCGTTCAGCGAAGCGCGTGAATGGGACGCGGTGCGCACCAACCTGCGGCTGATATTCACCCACGCCTACCCCGAGGATCACTACAGCAGGGTTTGGGTCTGCGTTGGGACCGTCGCCGTACTTGCTGGCGTCTCGCTGGGTTTGCTCGCCATTCGCGGCCGCGGCGTGTCGATGAAGAAGCTCGCGATGAACCTCATGGGAGTCGGGGGAGCGATTGCTCTGGGCGTGGTGCTGCGCGAGCCCTCCGTGCTCAAGGACTCCGAGGGATCGGCACGGCGCGACGATCACGGCGTCGTCAGGGAGTCGTTCACCGAGGCCATGGCCGACCGCTGGGCGTGGTGGCTCGTCGCCGTCGTGCTAGTCGCAGCGGGCGCGGCCCTGTGGCAAGGCTTGGGCGACGCCAAGCGGCGCCGCACCTTCGTACCGTCGGTGGAGTTGGCCGTCGCGCTGGCGGGTCTGCTGGTGCTCTCCGCCTGGGTCTACCCGTGGGGCCACTACGCGTTCGTCGACGGTGAGTTCATCGCCGAGCCGGGCCGCACCGTCGCGATGTCGACCAAGCTGCCCTGGACGGTCGTCTGGCTGCTGCTCGCGGCCGCGATCGCGGCCGGCCGCTGGCTTCGGCGCCGCGGCTTGGGGAACCGCATCAGGTTGACGCTGAACCTCGCGTGGCTGCTGTGCCCCTTCGGACTCTATTTCGTGGTGCTGCGAGCCCCTGATCTCGACTGGGGGCAGGTCGCGTTGGTGGATCTCCCGTTGGCGCTCCTCTTCGCCGTCTTGGGAGGGGCCGTGGTGTGGGTCCTCACGAATCCCAGGATCGGCGAGATGGGCCGCATCATCGCCGTGGTGCTGCTGGGTGTGGCGGTGTTCAACTGGATTGCGGCCTTCTTCGGCTGGTACCCGATGCTGCAGAAGGTGCGGCTCAGCTTCCTGCTGCTAGCGCTCGTGGCTCTTCTGGCGCACAACTTCGCGGGGGAGAGGGCCAAGCGGATGCGCCTGCTGGCGGCCTGGGTGCTCGGCATCGGCGGGTTCCACTACCTGGTCACCATCATCAACGCGCCGTCCACTGTGAAGACCCCGACGGAGGCACTGATCGGCGGTCTTGCGGTGACGCTCATCGTGGCGGTGTTCACCATCATGTTCTCGTTCCCGCTGGGGGTGATGCTGGCACTGGCCCGCACTTCGAAGCTCCCCATCTTCAGGGTGCTCTCCACCAGCTACATCGAGGTGATCAGGGGCGTGCCGCTGATCACGATCCTGATCTTTTTCAACATCATGTTGCCGCTGTTCCTCCCCGACGGGATGGAGATCAGCCAACTCGCCGCGGCCACCGCGGGCTATACGCTGTTCTCGGCCGCCTACCTGGCGGAGAACGTGCGGGGCGGGCTCCAGTCGATACGAAGGGGACAGTACGAGGCTTCCGACGCAGTCGGCCTCAGCACCGTGCAGCGCAGCAGTTTCATCGTGCTGCCCCAAGCATTGCGAGTATCGATCCCGCCGCTGGTCGGTCAGGTGATAGCCACGTTCAAGGAGACATCGCTTCTGGCTGTCATCGGGATCTTCGACATTCTGAGAATGGCCAACAACGCCATACCCGCACAGACGCAGTTCCTCGGCGTCAAGCGCGAGGGCCTGCTATTCGTGTGCGTGGTCTACTGGATCTTCGCCTACAGCATGTCCAAGCACAGCCAGCGGCTGGAGAAGAGGCTCGGAGTGGGGGAGCGCTAGCCGTGCCGCCGCAGACAAACTGCAGGGGGGCAAACTGCAGGGGGATCAAGCCATGAGCGTCAGCGACGCCACCACAGGGGGGATCAAGTCATGAGTGTGAGCGACGCCACCACCGCTCTGACCGAGGAGCTCGCCGCCCGCGACGACATGATCGTGTGCGAGGGGGTGAACAAATGGTTCGGGGACTTCCAGGCCCTCGACGGGATCAGCGCCGTGATCAAGGAGCGAGAGGTGGTGGTGGTGCTCGGCCCGTCGGGCTCGGGAAAGTCCACCTGGATCCGCTGCATCAACCGCCTGGAGGCCCATCAGGAGGGCCGCATCGTCGTCGACGGCGTCGAGCTCAGCAACGACGTGCGCAACATCGAGAAGATCCGCTCCGAGGTGGGCATGGTGTTCCAGCAGTTCAACCTGTTCCCCCACCTGACCGTGGTGGACAACATCACCTTGGCGCCGCTGTGGGTGCGCAAGAAGCCCAAGCGGGAGGCCGAGGACCTGGCCCGCTCGCTGCTGGAGCGGGTCGGCATACCCGAGCAGGCCGAGAAGTACCCCGGCCAGCTCTCGGGCGGCCAGCAGCAGCGGGTGGCCATCGCCCGGGCCCTGGCCATGGAGCCGAGGATCATGCTGTTCGACGAGCCCACGTCCGCGCTCGATCCCGAGATGATCAAGGAAGTGCTCGACGTGATGAAGGAACTGGCCCTGTCGGGCATGACCATGATGGTGGTCACCCACGAGATGGGCTTCGCCCGGGAGGTTGCCGACCGGGTGATCTTCATGGAGGAAGGCCAGATCGTGGAGACCGGCACCCCCGAGCACTTCTTCACGAGTCCCAGCGAGGAGCGCACCAAGCTGTTCCTCTCACAGATCCTGTAGCCCCGAACCTGAGCCAGGCTCGGTAGCGTCGGGCTAGATGGCTGTACCCAAGACTCTCGGTCTCGAGACCGAGTACGGAATCGTCCATCGGGGCGCGCCGGAGCCCAACCCGATCTCGGCGTCGTCGCTGCTGATCAACGCCTACCTGATCTCCACCCAGCAGGCGCCCGAGCCGGGCCGGGCCGCGGTGGGCTGGGACTTCACCGACGAGACCCCCGGCAACGACGCCCGCGGCGGCGCGCCGGCGGGCTCGCTGGCGCCGGAGATCGAGACCCATCTCGTGAACGCGGTGCTCACCAACGGCGCCCGCTACTACGTGGACCACGCCCACCCGGAGCTGTCCACGCCGGAGTGCGCCGACGCCCGCTCGCTGGTCGTCTATGACCGGGCCGCCGAGCTGATAGCGGCCCGCTCCATGGAAGCAGCCCGGATGCTGCTGCCGGTGGGCGAGGAGATCGTGCTCTACAAGAACAACTCCGACGGCAAGGGCAACAGCTATGGCTGCCACGAGAACTACCTGGTGAGCCGGGCTGTGCCGTTCTCGCGCATCGTCACCGGTGCCACCGCGCACTTCGTGACCCGCCAGGTCTTCACCGGGGCCGGCAAGATGGGCAGCGAGACCTCGGGGATGCGCCTCGACGAGGCCGGCTACCAGATCTCGCAGCGGGCCGACTTCATCGAGGAGGAGGTCGGCCTGGAGACCACGCTCAAGCGTCCCATCGTCAACACCCGGGATGAGCCCCACGCCGATGCGGCCAAGTACCGGCGGCTGCATGTGATCGTGGGCGACGCCAACATGTCCCAGGTTGCGACGTTCCTGAAGGTCGGCACAACCGCGCTGGTCATGGCATTGACCGAGGACGACGCCATGCATCGGGAGTTGCGCTTCGCCTCGCCGGTGGCGGCGCTGCGGCAGGTGAGCCGCGACCTGTCGCTGCGAGCGCCCCTGGAGCTGGCTGACGGCTCCACGATCACCGCTCTGGGCGTGCAGTGGGAGCTGCTGGCCGCGGCCCGCTCCTATGTGGCGGAGCGGGGGACCGACGCGGTCGGTGGCGAGGTCGCCCACGAGGTGCTGAACCGCTGGGAGGCGGTTCTAGGCGGCTTGGAGCGCGACCCGGCGGGGTTGGCCGGCCAGATCGACTGGCTGGCCAAGCTCCGGTTGCTGGAGGGCTTCAGAGACCGCCACGGCCTCGATTGGGAGGACGCCCGGCTGAGGGCCCTCGACATCCAGTACCACGATCTGCGTCCAGGAAAGTCTCTGGCCGCCAGGGCTGGGCTGGAGACGCTGGTGGACGAGGCGGAAGCCGACCGGGCCATGACCGAGCCCCCCGGTGACACCCGCGCCTTCTTCAGGGGCCGCTGCCTGCAGCGCTTCGCGGCGGAGGTGGTGGCGGCCAACTGGGACTCGATCGTCTTCGATGTGGGGGAGGGCTCGCTGCGACGGGTGTCCATGACAGAGCCGACCAGGGGAACCGTCGCCCATGTTGGCCACATGTTCGACGAGTGTGACTCCGCGATGGAGCTCCTGCGCCGCTTGGGCTCTGCGGGGGCCTAACCTCGTCTGCTACAGGCTGAGACGAGAAGGGCCCAGCACCGAGCCGGGAGGAAAGCAATGGCCGAACGAGAGCAGATCCGCAAGCCGGCGCCGACGCCCCGCGAGCAGTCCGTGGAGGAGGCGACGCCCGCGTCCGAGCGGGGCTCGGACATCAAGGCCCAGCTCGACGATCTGCTCGACGAGATCGACGAGGTGCTCGAGACCAACGCCGAGGACTTCGTGAAGAGCTACATACAAAAGGGCGGCGAGTGAGCCTGCCCCGCTTCGGACCGCACGACGATCCCGGCCCGAACTTCGCCGCGCTGCTGCGCCGCACCAGCACCGGCGCGGAGGCCGTCCCGGTCGGCGCGGCCGAGCATTCGCGAGTGCCGACCCACGAGATTCCCCACGGCACCACCTGCGTGGCCGTCCGCTACGTGTCGGGCGTGGTTCTGGCCGGCGACCGGCGGGCGACCGCGGGGCATCTGATAAGCAACCACCGCATAGAGAAGGTGTTCCCCGCCGACAACCACTCCGGGGTGGCCATCGCCGGCGCGGCCGGGCCCTCCACGGAGATGGTGCGGCTGTTCCAGCTGCAGCTCGAGCACTACGAGAAGGTGGAGGGCACCCCGATAAGCCTGGAGGGCAAGGCCAACCAGCTCGGCCAGATGGTGAGGGCCAACCTCCCAGCGGCCATGCAGGGCCTGGTGGTGGTGCCCATCTTCGCGGGCTTCGACACCGGGGCCTCCAAGGGCCGGATCTTCGAGTACGACGTCACCGGCGGGCGCTACGAGGAGCGCGACCACGCGGCCACCGGTTCGGGCTCGCTGCACGCCGACACCGTGGTGAAGCTGGGGTTCCGCCCGTCGATGGCGAGGGCCGCGGCCGTGGACTTGGTGCTGGATGCGCTGTACGTCGCCTCCGACGCCGATTCGGCCACCGCGGGGCCCGATCCGGTGCGCGACGTGTTCCCGGTGGTGGCGGTCATCGACGCTGACGGCTACGAGCGCGTCGACGACACCGAGTTGCGCCGGCGAACTGAGAGGATGCTGCGCCGTCATCGCAGCCGGCGCGAGACCGCGGGCGGCGCATCATGACCATGCCCTTGCCCGGGATGTCGCCAAGAGTGGCGGCCGTGATGACCATGCCCTTGCCAGGGTTGCTGCGGAGGGATCGGTGTCTGCGATGACCATGCCCTTGCCAGGGTTGCTGCGGAGGGATCGGTGTCTGCGATGACCATGCCCTTCTACGTGGCGCCGGAGCAGATGATGAAGGACCGGGCCGACTACGCCCGCAAGGGCATCGCCCGGGGCCGCAGCCTGGCCGCGTTCCGCTACGACGGCGGGATCGCCATCGTGGCCGAGAACGCATCCAGCACGCTGCGCAAGGTGAGCGAGATCTACGACCGCATCGCCTTCGCGGGGGTGGGCCGCTACAACGAGTTCGACCAGCTGCGCATCGCCGGGGTGCGCCATGCCGATCTGAAGGGCTTCGCCTTCAGCCGCGAGGACGTGGACGCCCGCAGCCTGGCCAATGCCTACGCCCAGAGCCTGGGGCACGTCTTCACCCACGAGTTCAAGCCGATGGAGGTGGAGATACTGGTGGCCGAGATCGGCCATCACGGCGACGGCCGCGGCGACCAGCTGTTCCACATCCTCTACGACGGCACCGTGGCCGACGAGGACGACTGGGTGGTGCTCGGCGGCGAGACCGAGGAGATCTCCGAGCGCTTCGCCGAGGCGCTGCCGGACTCGCCGCGCTCGTTGGCCGACGGGGTGCGGGCTGCAGTGGCCGCCCTGGCCGGCCCCGATCGCACCCTCAGCGCCGAGAGCCTCGAAGTCGCGGTGCTGGACCGGCGCAACGACCGTCGAGCCTTCCGCCGCCTCAGCGACGAAGAGGTAGCCGCCATCCTGTCCGCCTAGCTTGGGCTGGGCCGATCCGCCGCCGCACGGCTGGCGGGGGTACGGTGGCGGGGTGCAGCGCCGCATCTTCGGCATCGAGAACGAGTACGGCGTCACGTGCACGCTGCGGGGCCAGCGCCGCCTCAGCCCCGACGAGGTGGCCCGGTACCTGTTCCGCAAGGTGGTGTCCTGGGGGCGCAGCAGCAACGTGTTCCTGGGCAATGGCTCGCGCCTGTACCTCGACGTGGGCAGCCATCCCGAGTACGCCACCCCGGAGTGCGACTCGGCCCACGACCTGGTCGTGCACGACAAGGCGGGGGAGCGCATCGTCGAGCGGCTGCTGGGCGACGCCGAGGAGCGCCTGGCCGAGGAGGGCATCCGCGGCGACGTCTTCCTGTTCAAGAACAACACCGACTCGGCCGGCAACAGCTACGGCTGCCACGAGAACTACCTCACCAGCCGCCGCGAGGACCTCAGCGACTACGCCGAGGTGCTGATCCCGTTCCTGGTCAGCCGCCAGATATACGCGGGGGCGGGCAAGGTGCTGCAGACCGCCCGCGGCGCCATGTACTGCATCAGCCAGCGGGCCGAGCACATCTGGGAGGGCGTGTCGTCGGCCACCACCCGGTCGCGCCCGATCATCAACACCCGCGACGAGCCCCACGCCGACGCCGAGCGCTTCCGGCGGCTGCACGTGATCGTGGGCGACTCCAACATGAGCGAGTACACGACCTTCCTCAAGGTGGGGACGTGCGCGCTGATGCTGCGGATGCTGGAGGACCCCCGGGTCGTCCTGCGCGACATGACGCTGGAGAACCCGATCAGGGCCATCCGCGAGATCAGCCACGACACCACCTGCCGGCGCCGCGTGCGGCTCGCCACCGGCCGCGAGGTCAGCGCGCTCGACATCCAGTCGGAGTACCTCAACCGGGCGCTGCGCTACGCCGAGCACCACGACCTCTCCGACGAGGAGAAGAAGGCTCTCACCATGTGGGAGTACTGCCTGGCCGCCATCGAGGAGGATCCGCTCCAGCTCGATCGGGAGATCGACTGGGTCATCAAGCACCGTCTGGTGGAGGCCTACCGGGACCGTCACGCACTGGATCTGTCCGACCCCCGCGTCGCGCTCGTGGACCTGCAGTACCACGACGTGAGCCGGAACCGCGGTCTCTACTACTGCATGCAGCATCGAGGGATGGTCGAGACGCTGGTGACCGACGCCGAGATCCACCACGCAGTGGAGAACCCGCCCTCCACCACCCGGGCCCGTCTGCGGGGCGAGTTCATCCGCCGGGCCAAGGAGCGCAGGCGGGACTACACCGTCGACTGGGTCCACTTGAAGCTGAACGACCAGTCCCAGCGCACCGTGCTCTGCAAGGATCCGTTCAAGTCCCACGACGAGCGGGTGGAGAAGCTGATCGCCTCCCTGTAAGAGGCCGAGCGGATAGGCCGCAGTTCGACAGGGATTCCACAAGGCGCTGAGCGAGGCCGTGGCCCGAGCGGCCCGTGAGCGCAGCGAACAAGAGCGGGAGACACGACGCTTCACCGCGAGGCGGTGGCAACCTGTCGGCGTGGCCGCAAGAGGGCCGGTCCCGGTAACGTCGTTCTGCCGGCCCTCAGTCCTCGCCATGGACAAATTGACCGCCTCCCGACAGCCAACCGCATATGGACAAATTCGAACGGCTCCTGAACCTCACAGCGGCGCTGCTGCACACACCGCGGCCTCTCAGCGCGAGCGAGCTGCGCCAGCGCATGGCCGGCGCCTACTCGAAGGACAAGGCGGCCTTCAGACGGATGTTCGAGCGCGACAAGGCCGACCTGAGGGCGATCGGAGTCCCCATCGAAGTCTCGACCCTCTACCGGCTGGACCCGCCGGTGGAGGGCTACCGCATCCCGGCCGCGGAGTATGCCGGCCGCGACCTGCGCTTCGATCCCGACGAGCTCGCCGCGCTCCATCTGGCCACGAACCTGGTGCGCCTCGAGGGCGGCGCGGGCACGGGCCTGGCCCGGTTGGGCGGCGCGGCATCGTCCGGGGCGGGCGGAGAGGCGCAAGGAGCGGTCGAGGCGGTGGGCGAGCTGCCTTTCCACGCCTCGCTGTCGAAGCTGGTGGCGGCGGCCGTCGGGCGCCGAGCGGTCTCTTTCGTGTACCGGGGCGCCGAGCGCGCTGTGGAGCCGTGGCGCCTGTCGTTCCACCGCGGGCACTGGTACCTGGTGGGCTGGGACGTCGGGCAGTCCGAGGAGCGGCTGTTCCGAGTGGACCGCATAGATGGAGACGTGGAGGAGCTGGGCGCAGCCGCCCGCGCCGTGGGGGAGGGTCCCGATCCCCGCACCATCAGACCCTGGGAGTTCGGCGCGGGCGAACCGGTCGACGTCCGGGTGCTGGTGGGTGCCGACCAAGCCAGCTGGGCCTGCCACCGCGCCGGCGTCGACGGTGAGCGCCGGCCCGACGGCTCGGTGGTCATCACGCTGCAGGTGCGCGACACCGCCGCGCTGAGGGCGTTCCTGGTGGAGTTCCTCGAGCACGCCGAGGTACTCGACCCCCAGTGGCTGCGCGGCGAGTTCGTGGCCTGGCTGGAGGCCCTGACCTGAACCCTCTTGGTCGGATCGATCCCCACGGCGACCTAGGGTGGTGAGGTGACGTCGGCGCCCGCGGCGAACGGGACCAGGCTCTCCGTGGCCGAGCGCATGGCCCGTTTGCTGGGGGTTGTCCCCTGGGTCGTCAAGCAGAGCGGTGCCCACCTGGACGACATCGCGGCGCGCTTCGACTACCCCCGCGAGCAGCTGCTGGAGGACCTGACACAGAGGCTGTTCTTCGTCGGCGTTCACCCGTTCACTCCGGACACGCTGATCGATGTCCACATCGAGGACGGGATCGTCGACATCGAGTACGCGGACTGGTTCTCGCAGCCCATGCGGCTCACCGGCGACGAGGCGACCCGGCTGCTGGCCGCGGGCCGTACCGTGCTCGACATGTCTGAGGGGAGCCGTCCAGACGCTGCCGGCGACGAGGCTGAGGCCGCCCCGCTCGTGCGGGCCCTCACCAAGCTGAGCCTGTCTCTGGGATCGGAGGGCGCGGACGCCGTCGACCACATTGACGTGTGCCTGGGCCAGGCCCCGGCCGAGACCCTCGACGACCTGCGCCGCGCCATCGGCCGTCGGCGGCAGATCGAGATCGAGTACTACTCGCAGGGGCGCGACGCCATGACGTCCCGGGCCGTCGATCCAGCCCGGTTGTTGAGCCATGACGGCGTGTGGTACCTGTTCGGCTGGTGCCACCGCGCCCGCGCGGAGCGGGTGTTTCGCGTCGACAGGATCCGCATGCTGACCGTGACCGAATCGCCGGCGCAGGTGGACCTGCCCGCGGGCCCCGCGCCCGCGCTGTCAGTGGACAGCGTGGACAGCACGGCCACGATCCGGCTGGCGCCGGAGGCTGCCTGGGCCGCGGACTACTACTCGGCGCGGCAGCGGACCGAGCACCCCGACGGCATCGT
Organism: Candidatus Aldehydirespirator sp.; assembly: GCA_965219165.1. Classification (GTDB taxonomy): domain Bacteria; phylum Actinomycetota; class Acidimicrobiia; order Acidimicrobiales; family Aldehydirespiratoraceae; genus Aldehydirespirator. The sequence goes on from CBDCMW010000002.1 coordinate 1,807,531, forward strand.
CGACGCCGTGTTCGCAGTGGCCAGCGAGTCGTGGCTGGCCCGGCTGCTGGTGCAGCTCGGCCCGCAGGCGGCGATGGTCGCGAGCCACGAGTCCATCGACCCGGACCTGCGGGCCGCCACCGCGGCGCGGATTCTGAAGCGATACCGGCGGTGACTGCGGGCGCAGAGGCTCGACCGGGAGAGCCCGCGGACGCCTCACCGTCGGAGCGCACCCTGCCGGGCGCGGGCGAATGGGACGTCGGGGGGCAGCCGCAGGACGCACCCGACGCCGAGGAGGCAGGAGGGCCGCCATCGACTCGAGTGCAGCGTGCGATGCCCGTGGTCGTCGAGTGGCTCATCGTGATCGTCTGCGCCCTGGGTCTGGCTCTGCTGCTCAAGGCGTTCCTGGTGGAGGTCTTCGTGATCCCGTCGGGCTCGATGGAGCCCACCTTGATGGTCGATGACCGGGTGGTCGTGTACAAGCTCGGATACCGATTCCATGAGGTCAACCGGGGCGACGTGGTGGTGTTCCGCAGGCCGGGCGAGGACTCGGACGCCGACGATCTGATCAAGCGGGTCGTCGCTGTGGGCGGCGAGACCTTCGAGATCCGGGACGGCCGGGTGTACATCGACGGCACGCGGCTGGCGGAGCCCTACCTTCCGGACGCCGAGCGGACCTTTGCCAAGGCACCCATTCGAGGTTGCGCGAACGAGGCCGACTCGCAGCGCTGCGAAGTGCCCGCGGGCAAGGTCCTCATGCTCGGCGACAGCCGCGAGGACAGCCGCGACAGCCGCTACTTCGGACCCGTAGATGTCGACGACGTCGTGGGTAGGGCCTTCATGAAGATCTGGCCCCCGACCGACCTAGGCGACCTATAGCCACCGTCCGCCGAGTGGGCTGGCTGCGTGATACTGGTTTGATGGCTACCCGCATACCGGCTCTGCTGGTCCCGCCCATCGCTTTCGCTCACCGCGGGGCGAGCGCCCATGCGCGAGAGAACACGCTGGAAGCGTTCGCGCTGGCCCGCGAGATGGGAGCCACCGGCATCGAGACCGACGCCTGGATCACAGCCGACGGTGAGATCGTGCTGAACCACGACAGCGCGGTGGGGGGACTGCCGACGATGTCGACACGTCGGCTCCTCGGCCGGTCCATCTCGGGGTTGGACCGCGCCCGGCTGCCTGCCCACATTCCCACCGTCGGCGAGTACTACGAGCACTGCGGTACCGACCTGCCCGTCAGCGTGGACGTGAAGGACGCCGCCGCCTTCAACGGCCTGGTCGCGGTGGCCCGGTCCCACGGCGCGGCCGAGCGTCTCTGGGTCTGCCACCACGACGATCAGGTATTGGGCGGCTGGCGGTCCGAGGCGCCGAACGTGAGGCTGGTCCACTCCACGCGCCTCGACCGGCTCCCGCGGGGACCCGAGCGCCATGGGGCGGACCTTTTCGAGGCCGGCATCGACGCGGTGAACTTCCATCGCGAGGACTGGAACGGCGGCCTCACCACGCTCTACCACCGCTTCGGCCTGCTCGCCTTCGGCTGGGACGCCCAGCACACCCGCCACATCGCTGAACTGGTCGACGCCGGCATCGACGCCGTCTACAGCGATCACGTCGACCGGATGGTGGAGGTGCTGGCCCGCTTCGCCGACGCCCCCGACCTGTAGATGAGACTGATGAGTGGATCGGGCGGCGCTCCATCTGGGACGGTCAGCGGTTGGCAGTAGCGTTGCTGCCCATGTGGATGCTCGCGCCGGCCGCGGCCACGATCATCGCCCTCGGGGTGCTCGTTGCCGGTCTGCGGGCTGTGGCGCAGGCCGCCGCCGAGTTGACCGGGACACTCAGGAGGTCGTCGGCGACGGCAGTGGCCGGAGACGAGCTGTCGCGCCTCGCGGCCCGACTGGGCGATCACGCCGAGGCAACCAGAGCGGCGGCCGACCAGGTGCGCGCCCCGGGGCGTGATGGCAGCCGCGGACGACCTCGTAGCTAGGCTGCGAGGGTGGGAAATCTTGGCGGGGGAGAGATCCTCGTCATCCTGCTTGTTGCCCTGATCGTGCTCGGACCGACCAAGCTGCCCGCCGCGGTCCGCCAGGCCGGCCGGTTCATGGGAGAGATCCGCCGCATCGGCCAGGGCTTCCAGCAGGAGCTGCGCGAGGCGGCCAAGCCTCTCGCCGAGGCCACCGAGACGATCAAGGCAGCCAATCCCCGCAACGTGATCGCACCGCCGCCCGCAGACAAGAAGAAGGGCACTGCCGCATCGGGCAAGGGCAGCGACGCATCGGGTCCCGCCGCATCGGGTCCCGCCTCATGGGGTACCGCCGCAGCAGGCGCGGGCACTCCGCCCGCTGGCGAGAACCAGGGCGCGGGCACTCCGCCCGCTGGCGAGAACCAGGGCGCGGGCACTCCGCCCGCTGGCGAGAACCAGGGCGCGGGCACTCCGCCCGCTGGCGAGAACCAGGGCGCGGGCACTCCGCCCGCTGGCGAGAACCAGGAGGCTGACGCTCCAACCGCGGCCAATGGCGAAGACGCCGGCGCTGCGGCGGATGGCACCCCCAGCGCCGACGACCCCGACGCCGGTGGGTCGGAGGCCGCCGAGCAGGACCCAGAGTCCCGCACCACCGGTACCGCCTGACTAGCACGCCACAACCCTCCAGATGGCAGAAGCAGACGACGACAACAACGGAGCGGAGCGCTCAGACCGCGGCGACGGCGGCCACATGACGCTGATGGAGCACCTGGGCGAGCTCCGCAACCGCCTGATCAAGTCGGCCGTGGCCGTGGCGGTGGGCGCTATTGCCTGCTGGATCGCCTATCCGTTCATCCTCGATTTCCTGCTCGAGCCCTACTGCCGGACGTTTCCCGTCGAGGACCGGATCGACTCGCACCTGTTCGGCTCCGACGGCGGCTGCAACCTCTTCGTGACCGACCCCCTGGAGCCCTTCAGGGTGCGCATGACTATCGCCGGGTACGGCGGCTTGGCCTTCGCGATGCCCGTTCTGCTGTGGCAGGCGTGGCGCTTCGTCGCGCCCGGCCTGTACCGCTACGAGAAGCGCTACGCGGTGCCGTTCGTCGCCGCGGGGGTTCTGCTGTTCTTCCTGGGCGCCGGGCTGGCCTACTGGAGCCTGCCCCGCGCCCTGGACTTCCTGGTCTCCATCGGCGGCCCCGACCTAGTGTCGATTTTCAGCCCGCAGCGCTACCTGGGCTTCGTCGTCAAGATGATGGTGGCCTTCGGCATCGCCTTCCAGTTCCCGATCGCGCTGATCGGGCTGCAGGCCATGGGTATCGTCGAGAACCGGACCCTCCGCAAGATCCGCTCCTACGCCGTCGTGGGGATCGTGGTGCTGGTAGCGGTGATCACGCCCAGCGGGGACCCCTTCACCCTTATGGCGCTGTCCGTCCCCATGTACGCCTTCTACGAGATCTCGATCCTCTGGGGCGTGCTCGCTCGCCGTCGACGCCGCAAGCGCGAAACGGCCGAGTCGTGAGCGCCGCCCACAGCCGCCGGAACCGGCACACAGCGGCCGTAGAGTGACCGCGGCGCCGCCGGCAGGCTTCGTTCTCGACAAGTTCCAGCGCCGCGCCATCGAGCACCTCGACGCCGGACGGTCGGTGCTGGTGAGCGCCCCGACCGGCTCGGGCAAGACGGTGGTGGCCGACCACGCCGTCGACAGCGCGCTGGCCGCGGGCCTCAGGGCCTTCTACACCACGCCCATCAAGGCACTGTCCAACCAGAAGTTCCGCGACCTTCGCCGCAGGCTCGGGTCGCAGCGGGTGGGGCTGCTGACGGGCGACAACGTCATCGCCGGTGACGCAGACGTGGTGGTGATGACCACCGAGGTGCTGCGCAACATGCTCTACGCGGGTTCGGTGGACGTCCGGCTCGGAGCGGTGGTGCTCGACGAGGTGCACTTCCTGGAGGACCCCTACCGCGGGTCGGTGTGGGAGGAGGTGATCCTGCACCTGCCGCCCGCGGTGACGCTGGTCTGCCTGTCGGCCACGGTGTCCAACCACGGCGAGCTGGGCCGGTGGTTGAAGCAGGTGCGCGGTCCCACCGCGGTGGTGGCCGAGTCTCGGCGGCCTGTGCCGCTGACCAACCTCTACGCGGTTGGCCGCCGCCGCAGCGATGCAGTGCAGATCGTGCCCACCCTCCTCGACGGCGGGCCCAACCCGAAGGGAAGGCGCTTCGACGCCCCCGCCGCGCTCCGCCGCCCTCGACAGAGCGACCGGTCCCGTGAACACCGCGAGCTCGACCAGCCCCGCCGCTCGGGCCCTCCGGTGCGCCGGGGCCATCACCGGGGTCTGCCCTGGCGGCCACCGAGGCGCCTGGACCTGCTGGCCGAGCTGTCGGAGCGGGGTCTTCTGCCGGTGATCTGGTTCGTGTTCAGCCGCAAGGGATGCGACCAGGCTGCGGCCCGCATCGCCCGCGACGGGGTCCGTTACACCGACGACGCCGAGGCGGCCCGCATCGACGAGCTGGTCGAGGCCCGCATCGGCGGCCTCGATCCGGCCGACCTCGCTGCACTGGGTGCCCGTGGCTGGGCCGCTCGGATGCGCCTGGGCGTCGCGTCGCACCACGCCGGCATGGTCCCCGTCTTCAAGGAGGTGGTGGAGCACTGCTTCGTCGAGGGCCTGGTGAAGGTGGTTTTCGCCACCGAGACCCTGGCGCTGGGCGTGAACATGCCCGCCCGCAGCGTGGTGATCGACAAGCTCATGAAGTACGACGGCCAGCGCACCTCCCCGCTCAGCGCGGCCCAGTACACGCAATTCACCGGCCGGGCCGGGCGCCGCGGCATCGACGAGGCCGGATGGGCGGTGGCGTTGTGGTCACCGGAATGCACCTTCGAGGAGGTGGCTCAGCTGGCCTCGAGCCGGTCCTTCGAGCTGCGCTCAGCCTTCCGCCCCACCTACAACATGGTGGCCGGCCTGCTCGCTCGCATGCCCGCGGAGGATGCCCGCGACCTGCTGGCCCGCTCCTTCGCCCAGTACCAGGCCGACGCCGCATCCGCGCCGGTGAGCCTCTCGCGTCAATTCGATGCCGTCGTGTCGGTGTTGCGAGAGCGGGGCCACCTCGACGGCTGGACGCTCACCGCTTCTGGAACTCTGGTGGGGCGCATCTTCCACGAGATGGACCTGTGCGTGGCCGAGGCGCTGTCGGACGGGCTGTTCGACGGCCTCTCGGCGCCCGAGCTGGCATCGGTGCTGTCGGCCTTCACTTACGAGCACCGTTCGCCCGGTCCGCGCCCGGAGGTGTGGATCCCCTCGGGCTCCGCCTACCGACGGCTGCGGCGGGCCGGGTCCGCCCTCGACGATCTGCGCCGGGCTGAACGGGACTCCGGTGCGGGACCGACCCGGCTCCTGGAGACCGGCTTCGCGCCCGCGGCGCACCGCTGGGCGTCGGGGGAGCCCTTCGAGGCCCTGATGGACGAGGGCTTCTCCGCCGGTGACTTCGTCCGCAACGTCAAGCAACTGATCGACTTGGCGCGCCAGATCGCGGCGGTGGCGCCCGCTCCCGGCACTGCCAGAGCCGCCCGGCAGGCGGTCGAGGCGCTGAACAGGGGAGTGGTGGCGCTGTCGGGTGCCGTGGACGAGGACGCGGCGTGATCGGGGGACGCGGCCCTGGCTGGGGTGCCGACTGGGGCGAGGCCGGGGAGATCCCTGCCGACGCCCGGACTGCGGCCAGCGACGCCGCCGCGGGCGAGATCGTGGCCGAGGCCCGGCGGGCCAACCGTCCGATCCCGGCGGTGGTGCTGACGGGCGGCGACCTGGCCCGCACCCTCGGCGTGGTGCAAGCCGGCGCCGCCGCGCCTGCGGTCGCCGCGGCCGGCATCCGGATGGCCGTCGACGTGGGCGCGGCACTGATCGACGGCCGGCTGCACTGGTTCGTGGCCCATCTCGTGGCCCGCAGATCCTGGTGGCGGGGCCGGCTGCTGGTCGCGGCCAACGCGTCGTTCATCGGTTCGTGGAACGCGGCACCCCGGTCCCATCCCGGCGACGGCCGCCTAGATGTGTTCGACGCCAGCCCTCCGCTGCCGGTGCGGGTCGCGGCCCGTCGCCGCCTGCCCTCAGGCACCCACGTTCCCCACCCCGAAATCACCCAGCGCCGCACTGCCGCAGCCCAATTCGACCTCGATCCCGCCCTGGACGTCTACTTGGACGGCCGTCACCTGGCCCGGGCCCGCACGCTCAGCCTGCGGGTCGAGCCAGGAGCGCTAGAAGTCTGGGTCGTGGCCCCCTAGTCGGTCCGGGCGCATGGTCTGGGGGACGAGCCCTAGGATCACGGCCATGGAGATCACTGAAGCCAAACGACGGGTGTGCGCCGAGGTGGACCGGCTGGCCCCCGAGCTGCTCGACGTGTCGCACCGCATCCACGCCCGTCCCGAACTGTGTTTCGAGGAGCACCACGCCCACGACCTGCTCACCGAGGTGCTGGCCGACCACGGCCTGGCCGTGCAGCGCCACGCCTACGGCGTCGACACCGCCTTCGAGGCTCGCGCCGGCGCCGCCGACGGCCCGGTGGTTGCCGTGGTGTGCGAGTACGACGCCCTGCCGGGCATCGGCCATGCCTGCGGCCACAACATCATTGCCGCCTCGGGACTGGGGGCGGGCCTGGCCCTGTCCGCCATGGCCGACGAGACGGGCGGAACGGTGGCGGTGATAGGAACCCCCGCGGAGGAGGGTGGAGGCGGCAAGGAGCTGATGCTTCGCCAGGGCGCCTTCGCCGACGCCGACGCAGCCATGATGGTGCATCCCGCCAACCACGAGTTGAGCGTGTTCCATGCAGTGGCGGTGCATCGGCTCACGGCCCGCTACACGGGTGCGGCGGCCCATGCCGCGGCCGCGCCCGAGAAGGGCCGCAACGCTCTGGACGCGGCCGTGCTCGGCTACAACGCCGTCGCGGCTCTGCGCCAGCACATCCGCGACGACGAGCGCATCCACGGCGTGTTCACCGACGGCGGCGCCAAGCCCAACATCGTCCCGGTCACGGCCGCGGCCGAGTGGTACGTGCGCTCCACCAACCTCACCACGCTCGAGCCGCTCAAGGATCGGGTGCTCGCCTGCCTGCAGGCCGGGGCCGCCGCGGCCGGCTGCGAGATGGATGCCGAATGGGCCGATCCGGCCTATGCCGACATGAACGACAACCCGGCGCTGCTGGACTGCTATCTGACCAACCTCGACGCGGTGGGCCGCACGGTGGCGACCGATGCGCAGGCCCGGGTGGTGGGCAGCACCGACATGGGCAACGTGAGCTACCTCGTTCCGTCCATCCATCCCATGATCAAGGTCGCGCCCGACGATGTGCCCATCCACACCCCGGCGTTCGCCGAGCACGCCCGTGGCCCTGCCGGTGACGCCGCGGTTGTCGACGGAGCCAAGGCCCTGGCCATGACCGCGCTGGACTGCTGGCTGGACGATGCTGTGCTGCCCGCGGCACGGGCCGCCTTCGCCGCAGAATGACCTTTCCCACCGTCCGCGCCCCGCTCAAGTCGCGCCTCTAGTCTCGCGCCCTGTGAATCTGTACACGGCGGAGTCCTTCTCAGCCGAAGAGGCTGACGTCCTGCGCCGGTACTTCACCAACCTGGACCAGCCGGTGTTCGCCCTCGTGAACCTGCCCGAGGTCGTCAAGGGCGCCCTGTTCGCCCGCTATTCCCGGTCCATGTCCAGCCTTCGCCGGCTGTTTCTCGACGAGTTCGTCGACGACCTCGACGTCAGCGGCGACATAACCATCGACGCCACCGTCGGCCTGCGCCGGGCCGAGGCGCTGTACGACCGGGTCTTCTTCGAATACGGCGACGACTCCGTGGCCCAACTCGGCGGCGTGCATCTGGCCTGCGAGCAGGCCTCCAATCTGCTCACCAAGGTGCTGGAGTGGGGCCGGCTGATGGCGTACCTGGAGCAGAGCACCCGCTACATCGCCTACGACCAGCGCCTGGGAGGTCGCTATCGCTACTACCGCGACTCCCAGGTGCTGAACTCGTCGCTGGGCACGCGCTACGTGGGGGACATCGACCGCATGTTCTCGACCTATTCGGAGCTCGTGCCGGTCATGCAGGACTTCTTCCGGACCAACGTGCCCAAGCAGGCCGGCGACTCCGACTTTGCCTACCGGCAGGCGATCAAGGCCAGGGCCCTGGACTCCATCCGCGGGCTGCTTCCCGCAGCGTCGCTGAGCAACGTGGGCATTTACGGCACCGGCCAGTCCTACGAGGCGCTGCTGCTGCGCATGCGGGCCCACCCCCTGCCCGAGGCGCGCCTGTACGCCGAAATGATGCTGAACGAGCTCCGCAAGGTGATCCCCTCGTTCCTCAAGCGGGTGGACCTGCCCGACCGCGGCGGGCTTACCACCCGTTACCTGGCCGACAACCGGGCCGCCATGGACGACCTGGCCGCCCGCACTTTCGGCGACGCGGTCGGAGGCCCCGTCACCGACGACTCGGTGGAGCTGGTGGACTTCGACCCCGACGGCGAGACCAAGATGCTCGCGGCGATGCTGTACCCCCACACGTCGCTGGCGGAGCGCACCGTCGAGGCCAGGGTCAGGGCCATGTCGGCCGCCGAGCGTGTCGCGGTGGTGCGGGCCTACTGCGGCGACCGGCAGAACCGTCGCCATCGTCCGGGGCGGGCGCTCGAGCGCGTCTACTACCGCTTCGACGTGCTGTCCGACTACGGGGCGTTCCGAGACCTCCAGCGCCATCGGATGCTCACCATCGAATGGCAGCCGTTGTCCACCCGCCACGGCTATGTGAGGCCCGAAGCGGTGGCCGTGGCCGGCGAGGACGAGAAGTTCGACGCGGTGATGGCCCGCTCGGCCCGGCTCTACGAGGCCCTGTGCGCCGAGTTCGGTGACCAGGCCTCGTACGCGGTCGCGCTGGCCTACCGCATCCGGTACTCGATGCAGATGAACGCACGCGAGGCGATGCACATGGTGGAGTTGCGTACCACCCTCCAGGGCCATCCGGCCTACCGCAGAGTGTGCCAGCGGATGCATGCCCTCATTGCCGAGCAGGCCGGCCATGTCGCCGTCGCCGAGCTGATGTCGTTCGTCAACCACGCCGAGGATCCCGGGCTGGGCCGCCTCGATGCGGAGAAGCGGGTGGAGAAGCTCCGCGCCGCTCAGTCCCATCCCTCGTTGGATCTCTCTGCGGGCCACGACAGCGGAGACGACGGAGGTCTTGCCCAGGGTTGAGCGCAGCGCGGGAGCGGATGATCGGAATGCGGTTGCGCCCCGACGATCTGTGTCTATGATCCGCCGCACATCCCGTGGAGACGACCCTTCAACAGGAGCGATGAACCAGAAGCACCCTCTTGGCGACGAAGACCTCGGCGACTCAGATGATCTTGCAGCCGACCGGGGCGAGGACTTCGACGGCGATGAGGACTTCGACGGCGATGAGGACTTCGACGGTGATGAGGACTTCGACGGTGATGAGGACTTCGACGGCGGAGACGAAGCCGTTCTGGACGAAGCCGTTCTGGACGAAGCCGTGCTGGACGAAGCCGTTCTGGACGATGACAGCGACGGCGACTTGGACGACGATGACGACGATGACGACGATGACGACGATGTGCCCCTGCCGGTCGATGATGATGACGACGACGATGTCCACCCCAACGATGTCGAAGCCGACCTGGAGGAGATTCTCCGGGATCGCATCGCGGCCAGCGATGACGACGAGGAGGACGACGAGGACGACGGGGGCGACCCGAAGTCCACTTCGGTGGTTGCGCCGCCCCGCTCGGACGAGTGGACTTGCAACCAGTGCTTCCTCATCGTGAGCGTGACCCAGTTCGGATCACGCTCCAATCCTGTTTGCCCGTCGGGCGAAGAGCCCTGCGAGTCGATCAAGAGGATCCTTCGCGGCTAAGAGGCCGAGCGGATAGGCCGCAGTCACCTAGAGTCTCACGAAGCGTTGAGCGAGGCCGTGGCCCGAGCGGCCCGTGAGCGCAGCGAACAAGAGCGGGAAACAGGATGCTTCATTGCGACGCGGTGCCACCTATCTGCGCTTGCTCCAAGACCCCGAGTCGTGCCATGCCCGCCACCCATCCCGGCCGATGACCTCGATTGCTGAAGGGGCTAGACGGGCGGCTGAGGCCGACATCGCCATCGTGGCCGAGCTGGCGGCGCAGGCGGCTGCCGAGATGGCGCAATTGCGCGGCGGCCCGGTATGGGCCCGCCTCGAAGCTCGAAAGGAGCCGCAGCTAGAGGGCTTGTTCCGAGACTTTCGAGCCGAGGACGCACTGGTTGTGGTGGGCACCATCGACGAGGCTGTCGTCGGCTACGGGGCGATCCGCCTCGTGGAGTTGCACGACGGCTCGACTCTGGGGCGCGTCGGCGACATCTACGTGCTGCCCGACGCTCGCGGCGTCGGCGTCGGTGAGGCCATGATGGAGCTGCTGATGGCTTGGGCCCGCCGGCGCGGCTGCATCGGCGTGGACAGCCTGGCCCTGCCCGGAGATCGCAACACCAAGAACTTCTTTGAGACGCACGGCCTGGTAGCCCGGGCGATAACCGTGCATCGGAGGCTGTTGGACGCTTCCGAGTCGCCGCGGCATAGCCGGCCGCGCGGCTAGGTGAGCGGCTGCGCGATGAAGCATCTTGTTTGCCGCTCTTGCTCGCTTCGCTCACGGGCCGCTCGGGCCACGGCCTCGCTAAGCGTCTTGCAAAGTCCTCGTGAGACTGCTGCCTACCCGCTCGGCCTCTAGATGATCTCACGCGTCGAGGTCGCGGTGGGCGCCATCGTCCGCTGCGCCGACGAGCTGCTGCTGGTGCGTCGGGGCCGCGAGCCGGCAGTGGGGGAGTGGTCTGTCCCCGGAGGTCGGGTTGAGCCGGGTGAGCTGCTGATGGAGGCGGTGGCGCGCGAGCTTCTCGAGGAGACCGGGCTGCAGGCCGTTTGCGGCCCTTTGGTCGGCTGGGTGGAGCGCATCAGCGACGATCGGCACTTCGTGATCCTCGACTTCGAAGCGACAGTGACCGGTGATGCCACTCCCACCGCCGGGGGAGACGCTTCAGAGGCCCGATGGTGGCCCCTGTCCGAGGTCGCCGCGCTGCAACTTGTGGAGGGCCTAGCGGAGTTCCTCTATGACCACGGGGTGATCCCGACGATCGTCTGAGAGCGTCCGCAAATGGGCATCAGCCCCTCGCGGTGCAGCGTCGTGGTTCCCGCTCTTGTTCGCTGCGCTCACGGGCCGCTCGGGCCACGGCCTCGCTCAGCGCCCCCGAAAGTCCTCAATGAACCCCGGCCCATCCGCTCGGCCTCTGGGCTCAGCGGCCCTTCCAGACGGGGGGCCGCTTCTCGATGAAGGCCAGAGGTCCCTCGCGGAAGTCCTCGGTATCGCGCAGCCCCATCTGGGCTCGGCCCGCGGCAGTGATCGACTCGGTGTCGGTTTGAGAGAAGATCTCGAGCACGAGCCGGCGGGACTCCCTCACCGCGGTGGGGCTGTTGGCGGTGACGCGGGCCGCGAGGCGCCGGGCCGCGTCTAGCGCCTCGCCCGGCTGGCAGAGCTCGTTGATGAGGCCGAGTTCCAGAGCGCGCTCGGCGCTGATCGGATCGCCGGTGAGGACCATCTCCAATGCCACCGCCAGCGGGATGGCGCGGGGCAGGCGCACGAGGCCGCCGGCCGCCGCGATCAGCGACCGCTTCACTTCGGGCAGTCCGAAGCGGGCCGCGGTGGAAGCCACCCGCAGGTCGCAGGTGAGCGCTATCTCGGTCCCGCCGGCGAGGGCAGGACCGTCGATGGCCGCGACCAGCGGTTTGGTCCTCTCCCGCAGCACGATGCCGCCGAAGCCGCCCCGCTTGGTGCCCAGCTCCGAGAAGCGCCCCTCTGAGACCGCCTTGAGGTCGGCGCCGGCGCAGAACACCGGCCCCGTGTGGGTGAGAATGCCGAGCCACAGCGAGTCGTCAGCCTCTAGGCGGTCGATGGCGTCCTCGAGCCCACTGGAGATGTCGCCGTTGACCGCGTTGCGAGCCTCGGGCCGGTTCATGGTTATGAGGGCGACGTTGCCCTCGGCCTCGAAATCGATCACGAGACGTCTTCCTTGTCCGCTCCCTTGTCATCGGCTGGTGTGGTCTCGGAGTGTTGTTCTGGCGCGGCTGGTGTGGTCTCGTCGCTCGCATCGGGCGCGGCTGGCGGGGGCGGAGGAGGGCGCCGGGGCCCCCGGCTCGGTGCCTGGGGCTCGACGCCGAATAGAGACGCGATCTGCGGTACCCGGTCGGCGAGCCGGTGGATGAGGGAGAGCAGCTCCTCGGTGGGCTTGTCGGGAGCGCCCACCGGGATCACCAGCGTGCGGACAGGGGAGAGGACCACCGAGTCCACCACCGTCGACCACCGCTGCTGACTGGCGGTGGGGTTCAGGTCGGCAGACGCCATGTTGGCGAGCCGCTCGGCCATATCGGGGGGCAGCGGTGCCCCTGCTTTGGGAGGGTAGGAGCTCAAGCGCAGCGCTCTGACGGTGCGGCCCTCACTGATGGTGTTGGCCAGCTCGTCCAGCCACTTGCGGTGGTCGACTTCCAAGCGCTGGGCGAGGCCGGAGCGGAGGCTCTCGGCCAGGGCCCTGGTCTCGTCGGTTCGGGCCGCGCTGTCGGCCGCGGCGATCACCGAGCGGATGTCGCGCAGGTCGATCTTGGCGATTCCGGCGAGGGCCGCGTCAGCCCGGTCGTGCCACTCGGCTGCCTTCAGCACGGGAGCGAGCTGCTCGGCCAGGGCCAGGATCGGCTCGGACTTGATTTGCGGGAGACTCTGGGCGACCGCCTTGGCGTTCATTCGCTCTATGGACTTTCGCGCCCCCGGCACACCGCCCCTGAGGACTTCGCGAGCCAACGGCCGCTGGTCCTCGGGAAGGGCCTCCAGCACGGCCTGGCGATGGACCCGCTTGGCCTTGATACCCGGGGTTCTCGGCCTCGGCGGCCTCGCAGATCGCTTCGTGTCGCTCGAACGCGGCGACTTCTGTGAGCGCTTGTCGCCGGAGCGGGGTTCCCGGCGCTGCGTCCTGCGGTCCGTGCCGGAGCGGGAACCGGACCCTCTGGGATCGTCGCCGTCGCCGCGGCGGGAGCGTCCTTTGGTGCCGTCATCTCTCCGAGGCTTGCGGTCACGGCGTCCGTCGCGACGGTCCTCGCCAGGTTCGTCTCGGCGGTTCCGCTTGCCGTCACGGCGTCCATCGCCGTCCCGGCCATCCCTGCGTTTGCGGCCTCTGGGCCGCTCGTCGGCACGGCCAACTCGTTCGTCATGGTCGTAGCGTCGAGACTTCGACGCCAGCCTGGTGGTGACCAGCGGACCTCCGCCGCCGCCTATCAGTTCGAGGCGATCGCCGGACTCCGCTCGGGCCCGGGGGTTGAAAACTGCGGTGATCTCCAAGCCGTCGAGACCGCCGACGGCCTCGGCCTTCAGCACCGTGCCGACTGCCGCCGTGTCCGGCACAAGATCGGCGCCTACTTCGCCTTTGGGACGGCGTGCCCTGGCGGCTCGCCAGGTCCAGGTGCCGTCATCTCGCTGGCTGGTCAGTTCGATCTCGAGTCGTCGGGACACGGCCCACAAAGCTACACGCCTCGGCGGCTGCAACGCCCCGTCAAGAGGCCGAGCGGATGAGCGGGCGCTTCATGGGGGTTTCGCGAGGCGGCGGGCGAGGCCGTGGCCCGAGCGGCCCGTGAGCGCAGCGAGCAAGAGCGGGAGACCCAGAGGCCGAGCGGGCGAGGCCGTGGCCCGAGCGGCCCGTGAGCGCAGCGAGCAAGAGCGGGAGACCCAGAGGCCGAGCGGGCGAGGCCGTGGCCCGAGCGGCCCGTGAGCGCAGCGAGCAAGAGCGGGAATCCTCAGCCCCCTGCCGCCGGAAATGTACATTATGTAAAGTTGAACTCGTATCGAATCGAGTCGAGGAGAACGGCCCCCGTAACGGCCGGCGCCGTATGCCAGCGACCCCACAGGCGCTATCGACCCAGAGTGTGGGACACCGGTCCGGGGCCGTCGAGCCGCCATGCCGCCGAAGCTTCGATGGCCGAGCGGACGAACCGGCCGGCCGCGGCGACCGCTTGGTCCAGACCGGCGCCGAGTGCCAAGTTGGCTGACAGCGCGGCCGAGAACGTGCAGCCGCTGCCGCGCACGTTGTCGGTGTGGACCCGCCGGCCCGGCTCCACCCAGGCGCCGCCAGCCGCGGTTATCACCACATCGTCGGGCTGGCCGTCGAAGGCGCCGCCCGTCACGACCACGGCCCCAGGGCCGAGCGCCCGGAACGCGTCGGCGCAGTCCAGCACGGCCTCGGGTCCCGGCAGCGACGTGCCGGCCAGCAACTCAGCCTCGCGCCGGTTGGGCGTGACCACCCGGGCCAGCGGAAACAGCCGCTGGCGGTAGGCGTCCTGCACCTCCTCGGCGACGAAGGGCACTCCCCTGCCGTCCACCATCACCGGGTCGACCACCGGAGCGGGCAGCACGCCCCGCTCGATCCTGTCCGCCACCAGCTCGACCACCTCGGAACGGAGCAGGAGCCCTGTCTTGGCTCCGGTAATTCCCAGTTCGGTGGCCACCGAGTCGATCTGAGCCGCTACCAGGTCGGCTTGCACCGCAGCGACGGTCGTGACAGCGGTCAGCGACTGCGCCGTCACCGCGGTGAGCGCGCTGGTGCCGTGGACCCCGAGGGCGGCGAAAGTGGCCAAGTCGGCCTGCACGCCCGCGCCCCCCAGGGGGTCCGAAGCGGCTATCGTGAGCAACACCGGCGGCATGGTCGACACCATGGCCCTAGATCGTGCCACATAGCCACCTCGCTACACCGCCATCGCTTGGGGTCGCCGGATTGCCACCGTGTCGCTTCCCATCCGTCCGCTACCTGGAAGACCCACGAATGGAATCGACCCGCGGGAAGCTCCTCGTGGCCGCACCGAGTCTGTCCGATCCGAACTTCCGCCAGACCGTGCTTCTGATGCTCGAGCACAGCAGCGAGGGTGCGCTGGGCGTGGTGCTCAACCAGCCCAGCGAGCTAGCCGTCAAGAGCGCCATCGGCGACTGGGCCAGGGCCGTGAGCAAGCCGCGTGTTGTGTTCGTCGGCGGCCCTGTGAGCCAGTCATCGGTGATAGCCCTGGCATCGGTGGCCCTCGACGACGCGGACGAGAACTGGTCTCAGGTCATCGGCCGGATCGGCACCGTCGATCTCGAGAGGAAGCCCGACGAGATCGGCGGGCTCGACGAGGTGCGCATCTTCGCCGGGTACGCGGCGTGGGCGCCCGGCCAGCTTGAGGCCGAGCTGGCCGAGGACGCCTGGTTCGTGCTCGAACTCGAAGGGTCTGATCTGTTCTCGGGAGATCCCGACGAACTCTGGTGGCAGGTGTTTGCCCGCCAACAGGGGGATCTGAGGCACCTGCGCCTGTACCCGCACAATCCGTCGGACAACTGACGGGTCGCCCTCTCAGCGTGCCGCGGATGCCGGTTGTGGGTCGGACGACGGTTCCGGGCTGATCTCAGCGATGATCTGCTCGATCTCCTCTGCGATCAGATCGACCACCCAGCCGGCCCCGGCCTGATTGAGGTGCACGCCGTCCTGCTGGCGCACGTCCACAGGCCGTCCGTCGGGGTCGTCGGGTGGGGGCACGGCGTCGCGGTAGGGCTCATCGCCGCCGAACATGTCCCAGATGTCGATCATCGTCACGAAGTCGCGCTCGGCCGACACCTCGGCCGCGAGCTCGTTCAGGACCGCGTAACCCTCGCGCTTGATATCGCTGCGGGTCGGCGGCAGCCCCACCCAGATCACACGGCGGTGCGAGGCCTTCAACACGTCGAAGGTCACGCCCAGCCGCCGGGACCACTCGGCCCTCCAACCGTCGCGGCCTCGTCTCAGGATCCCGCCCTCAGGTGACCTCATGCCCTGCCAGTCGTTGCTGCCCAGCGTCGCCACCACCACCTCGGGGTCGTAGTCGCTCGCGATGTCGAAGAAATGGACCGGCCAGTTGAAGTACCCAGGGCGGGCCAGGCCGGTGGAATGGCGCTGGACGAGGACGACCTCCAGCGCATCGCTGAGCTCCTCGGCCCTCAGGCCGTGGCCGAGATAGAAGGCCTGGCTGTCGCCGGCCACGAGGATGCGCAGCGGCGACTCTGCTGACACCGGCTCGGGGCGGACGTAGGACGGCACTTCGGGGGGCACGGTGGTTGTAGTTGTGGTCGTGGTGGGGGTGGTCGTGGTGGGGGTGGGGGTGGTCGTTGACGTGCTGGTCGTGGTCTCAGTGGAGGCGCCCTGCTCGATGGGCGGCACGGTGGTGGTCGTGGCCACCGGCTGCTCGGTCGCGGCCGTGGCCGCGAGTTGCAGGAGCTCCTCCACGTCGCCGATCACGTCGATCTGCTGGCTGATGCCGTCGTCGGCGCCGCGCAGGTCCCGCAGCAGGTCGTAGGGACGGTTCAGTGACAGCCCGTCGGCCAGGCGGTCGGTCTCGGTGGCTGCCTCCAGCCACCGGTCCCGGTCCGGTCCGAGTGGCAGCCTGTCGGCGATCTGCACGATCTTTCCGCTGACGAGGAGAGCGGCCAGTCCCAGACACAGGGTGGCCGACAGCACCGATGCCCGCACGGACTTGGTGGGCGTCGCCTCCGCGCCGGTGTCAGGTTGCGGAGGCCTGATCCGGCTGAGGGACCGGTTGGCTCGTCCCAGCAGAAGACCGGTCGTCTCGATCGCCTGCTTCGCCCGCCGGCGGGTCCGCATGAGCCGGACACGCTTGACCCGCCCGATGTCCAGCTTCTGCTCGCGGGTTCGCCTGCGCAGGAGACTGCGGATTGGGGGTTGTTGCTCTCGGGCCCGCTTGCGCATCAGAACTGGAAGTAGATGTAGTCGGCGACGCCCTCGGGACCGAGCGCCACCACGATCATCGTCCACACCGCGAAGGCGGCTGCGATCACCGCCGCGGGCGCCTCCGCAGACCGTGTCGCCCAACGCCGGGCGAAGTCGATCGGCACGTACTGGGCCAGGACCGAGCCGACGATCACGGCTGCGACCGCGGGCGTCACCAGCTTCGACTCGATCCCCCACCCGTTGATCAGGCGGGCATAGACATCGCCGGCGCGGTCCAGGCTCTCGCTGTTGAACAGCACCCAGCCCGCGCACACGAAGTGGAACACCGCCAGGATCCTCAGCCACGCCCCCAGCGCTGAGCCGGCGCCGGGGGTGCGCTGGTCCCGACGAGCGCGCCCACGGGCCTGGCTGGCCTTGCTCCTGTCCGACCAGATCTGGCCCGACAGCCGCTCCGCGGCGAGGCCGACACCCTGGTACAGCCCCCACACGATGAACACGCCGGCCGCGCCGTGCCACAGTCCGCCCAGCCCCATCGTCACCAGCAGGTTGACGTAGGTGCGCCCCCGTCCCCGCCGGTTGCCCCCCAGCGGGATGTACAGGTAGTCGCGCAGCCAGCGCGAGAGCGTCATGTGCCATCGCCGCCAGAAGTCCTGAATCGAGACGGCCGCGTAGGGCCGGTCGAAGTTCTGGGGGAACCGGAATCCCATGAGCAGGGCCAATCCGATGGCCATGTCGGTGTAGCCGGAGAAGTCGGCGTAGATCTGCACGGCGTAGCCGTACACGCCGAACAGCACGTCGAGGGCGCTGTGGGCGCCCGGCGAGGCGAACGCCTCGTCCACGATCGCGCCGGCCAGGAAGTCGGCCACAACGACCTTCTTGAACATGCCCCGGCCGATCAACAGGGCGGCCTGGCCGAGCTCGACACGGCCGACCGCTCCTGTCCCGTACCCGGACTGGTCGGCATCGGACCAGAGCTGCAACTGCACCACACCCTCGGTGCCGCCGCTCGCGGGGCTGTGGCCCCTGCCGGGCTTGCGGGGCAAGAACCGCAACTGCGGCAGGAACTCGGTGGCTCGCACTATCGGGCCAGCCACCAACTGCGGGAAGAACGACAGGTACACCGCGAAATCGAGCAGCGGCGCGGGTGGGGTGTCGCCTCGGTGGACGTCGACCACGTAGCTGATGGCTTGGAAGGTGAAGAACGAGATGCCGATGGGCAGCACGATCCTCAGGGCCGGACTGGAGATCCCGAGATTGGTCTCCAGGCTCTGGATGAAGAAGCCGTAGTACTTGAAGAACGCGAGCACCCCGACGTCGAACACCACGCCCACCGCCAGGGCCGCCCGCCGGGCTGCGCTACTGCGCAAGCGCCGGTTCAGCCGTGCCGACGCCGCGTTCACCAGCGTCATCGCCACCAGCAGCAAGACGAAGCGCCTGTCCCACGCCGCGTAGAACCAGTACGAGGCGCCTAGCACGAAGAGCTTCCACGGCATCGGCCGCCTCCGCAGGGCCCAACTCACCGGCAGCACCACGGCAAAGAAGGCTGCGAACGTGAAGGTGGGGAACAGCACCGCTGCGCACGTTACTCCTCCCCCTTCGGGGTACTGGTCGCTCAGGATGCTGGTGGCGTTCTGGCGGCTTGTGCAGCGAACGTGTGTTCGCTAGAGTCGCTCTGTGAGGATCTCTCGGTCGGGAACACGCGCTGAGGTCGGAGCCCGCCAGGGGGATCTGTTCGCCCAGGGCCCGCCGGCCCTCGACCCGGCGGCTGCGCTGGAGAGGTTGGACTTGGACGGCCGCAGCTGGATCGACGTGTCGCCGAGGTGGCTGCTCGGCGGCGATGAGCTGCTCGGACGGCTCGCGGCGGGCCTGCGCTGGACCCGGGCCAAGCGTCCGATGTACGGGCAGATGATCGACGAGCCTCGACTGGGCGCGTTCGTCCGGCCAGGCTCGCCCGGCACTCCGCCGCTGATCGACGAGACGGCGGGCGCGCTGGGGGTGCGCTACCGGACCGCCTTCAACTCGGTGTGGGTGAACTACTATCGCGGCGGCGACGACTCAGTGGCCTGGCACAGCGACCGGATCGGCATCGACCCTGCTGACGCTGTCGTGGCCATCGTGTCGCTGGGAGGCCCGCGGCGATTCCTGTTGCGTCCTGCGGGCGGGGGCCGCAGCCGGTCGTTCACGCTGGCGTCGGGTGATCTGCTGGTGATGGGCGGCGCCTGCCAGCAGGGCTGGGAGCACTCGGTCCCCAAGGTCGCGGCCGCGCCGCCTCGCATGAGCGTGACCTTCCGGCGTACCGCCACGGGAGCGGGCCGGTAGTCTCCGCGACCGTACGGACCGGCTCGAAGACAGGCGGGATGAGATGGGGCGATTCGACGGCAAGGTGGCGCTGATCACCGGGGCTGCCTCCGGCATGGGCCGGGCGGTGAGCGTGCGTCTGGCCTCCGAGGGTGCGGCGGTGTTCGCCGTGGATGTGAACGACGAGGGCCTGGTCGAGACGGCTTCGCAGATCGAGGGTTCAGGTCGACGGATCCGCACGCAGCACTGCGACGTCTCGTCGGTGGCCGAGTGCGCCGACGCCGCTTCCGCGTGCGTGGAGGCCTTCGGGCGCATCGACGTGCTCGGCAACGTCGCTGGGCTCTCCTGGCAGGACCGGGTGGAGGACGTGACCGAAGAGGGCTGGGATCGGATGTTCGGTGTGAACGTGAAGGGCACGTTCTTCATGACCCAGGCCGCGCTCCCCCACCTGCTCGAGTCGGGCGGCAACATCGTGAACTTCGCGTCGAACGCCGGGCTCATGGGCATGGCCTACCTGGCGCCCTACTGCGCCACCAAGGGAGCAGTGGTACAGATGACCCGGGCGCTGGCCATGGAGCTGGCCAAGACCCCGGTGCGGGTCAACGCGATCGCCCCCGGAGGCGTGGACACCCCCATGACCCAGAACTACCAGCTCGCACCCGATGCCGATTGGCACTTGATCCGCCTCGCCATCGCCTTCAAACCGATGAGCCAGCCCGAGCACCTCGCCGCCCTGTTCGCCTTCATTGCCTCCGACGAGTGCCCCGGCATCCACGGCGCCATCCTCAGCGCCGACGGAGGCCTGACCGCCGGATAGCTCCGACGGAGGCCTGACCGCTAGTTAGCTCCGACCGGCTAGCCGACGCGTCGGGCTCGGCGGCCCTCGATCTCGCCGAAGAACTGGGCCGCGGCCTTCTGGACGCCGCTCGACCAGGTCGGGTAGGCGTGGGACGTCTGGGCCAGACGGCCGGTGAAGGCACCGCTGCGCATGGCCAGCACGATCTCGGCGATCATCTCGCCGGCCCTGGGGGCCACGATGGTCGCGCCCAGGATCCGGCCCCCGCCGGCATTGCGCAGCAGTCGGCGTGGTCCGGCCACGATGGCGATGAATCCGTCGGTGCGGCCGTCGGTGATGGCCCGGTCAAGCTCGGCCAGCGGCAGGTAGGACACCCGGCTTCCCGGGGGCGCGTGCCACGGGATTACGCCCACCGAGGCCACCTCGGGGTCGGTGAACACCACTCTGGGCACCATCCCGCCCCGGAACCGGCCCCGCTGGCCCTTGCCCAGAGCGTTGCCCGCCGCGAAGCGCCCCATCTCGTCGGCCGCGTGCGACAGCATCGCCCTCGGGCCGCCCGCGATCGCTCCTCGAACACCACCACGACGGAGATCCGCACGTCGTGGCCGTCCGCGCCCGGGGGACAGTCTCACTCGTGCCTGCTGCTCCTCCTTGCGAAGGACTCGGGGCGGCAATGTGCTCGGACCGACCCACTGGCGTCCCCGCTTGAGTTGTCTCAGGCGCCTAGGACTGGCGAGGTAGAAGTGCCACCGGTCGCGCTGCTGGAAGCGGCGCCGCGCGTCGGCCGAGTAGCCGCGCACGCCGAAGCGGATGTGAGGTGCGACCAGCGTGCCTGTACGGATGCCGAGTTCCTCCAGTGCGGTCTGTACCGGCTCGCTGTCGGGACGCACCCTGAGCCTCCCGGTGGCGTCTATCACTCCCCTCTCGACCAGATGGTTGTCGAACCGGCGGCCGCTGACAGGCGGCGGTGGCGGCCAGGCGGTCACGTCGCCCGCGGCGTACACGCCCTTGATCGAGGTAGCAAGGCGGTCGTCGGTGAGCACATGGCCATACGGACTGAGCTTGATCTTCATCTCGTCCAGTCCCAGGCCCTCGGTGACCGGGGTTCGGCCTGCGGCCACCAGCAGCCGCTCCACGATGACGGGATCGGTTACGGCCGCGGAGTGGGCCCGCTTCCAGATGACCCTGTAGGGACCGTCGATAGCGGTGTCGGCGGAACTGGCAGGCTCCACCCGCTCTACCCGGGCCAAGCGTCGCACCGACACGCCGTACTGCTGCAGCGCCGCCCTGACAAGGGCCGCGGCCTCGGGCTCCTCCGATGGCAGCAGCTGCGGCCCCTGCTCGAACAGGATGACCTCTGTGCCCAAGGCGGCGAAGGCTTGGGCCAGCTCGCAGCCGGTGGCGCCGCCGCCGATGATGGCCAGCGACTCCGGAGCCTCGGTCAGGTCGAACACGGTCTCGTTTGTGAGTGGCCGGGACTCGGCCAGGCCGCGGATGTGGTCGGGAAGCGACGGCCGCGAGCCGGTGGCCAGCACGATGCGGGGCGCGGTGATGCGACTGTCCCCCACCGTCACCGTGTCGTGGGTCGCCAACCGGGCCCGGCCCTCGATGACCGTGACTCCCTCGCCCCGCAGCACCTCGATCGACTCGGTGGCCGCTATGTGCGCGACGGTGGTCCGCACCCGGTCCATGGCCTCGGTGAAGTCGAGGCCGTCGCGGGCCGCGGCCAGCAGCGTCTTGGACGGCACGCAGCCGGTGAAGGTGCAGTCCCCGCCCGGCGCCGAGTCGGTGATCATGGCCACATCCGCACCGGCCCTAAGCGCGGCCCGCACCGCTCCCAGCCCAGCCGCGCCCCCGCCGACGACGATCAAGTCGTGATCCATCATCCGGTTGCGGCGCGCCATCAGCGAGAGCCCCCGCGCCCGCCTGTCATCGGCCCTCCTGAGATCTGTGCGCAATTGAGCCGCTCCAGGCGGCAAACCTGCTCATGAAATCGTCGGCGGGCTGCCACCGGCTGGAGCGTACGGTCGCGGCGAACTCAGCCGTGGGCCGCGTCGAGGGCCGCTCGGAAGTCGGCCACCAGTCCGGCCACGCCCTCGGGACCGGACCCGTCGAGCATCCGGGCCACTACGGCCGAGCCGACCACCACCCCGTCGGCCACCTCGCACACCTGCGCGGCCTGGTCCGGCGTGCCCACGCCGACACCGACCAGCACGGGCTTGTCGGTGACCGCCTTGAGGCGGGCCGCGGTCACCGTCGCGCTGGCGGCCAGTTCGGAGCGCACGCCGGTGATGCCCATCAGCCCCACCCCGTACACGAAGCCGCGGGAGCGGGCGCAGATCCTGGGCAGGCGCTCGTCGGGCGCGGTGGGTGCGGCCAGCATGACCGTCTCCACGCCGGCCCTGTCGGCCGCGGCGGCCCAGTCCCCCACCTCCTCCAGGGGGAGGTCGGGCAGGATGCAGCCGCTCACGCCCGCCTCGACCAGCGACGAGGCGAAGCGCTCGTAGCCCATGTGGTGGGCGATGTTCACGTACGTCATCACCGCGGTGGGCAATCCGATGTCGCCCTCGGCCTCCCGCAGCGACGACAGGATCGATTGCGGGGTGGCGCCCTGTGAGAGCGCCATGTCGTTGGCCTTCTGGATGATGGTGCCGTCCATCACAGGGTCCGAGAAGGGAACACCGATCTCGATGGCGTCCGCCCCGGCCGCAGCGACTGCGGCCACAGTCTGCAGCCAGTCGTGGCCCAGGCCGCCGGTCAGGTAGGGCACCAGGCACTTGCCGCCGGAGTCCCGGCGAGCCCTCAGCGACGTCTCGAGCCTTCCAGTGTCCCCCGGCTCGACGCCGGTCACGAAAGGAAGCCCATCATCTGGTCGACGTCCTTGTCGCCCCGGCCACTCAAGTTCAACAGGACGGTGAGGCCGGCCAGCTCGTCGCGGGCCCGCGACACCCAGGCCAGGGCGTGGGCGCACTCCAGTGCCGGGATGATCCCCTCGGTGCGCGACAGCAGGCTGAACGCCTCGATCACCTCGGCGTCGGTGACCTGCTCGTAGACAGCCCGTCCGCTGGCGGCCAGATACGAGTGCTCTGGGCCCACGCCGGGATAGTCGAGCCCGGCCGAGATCGACTCAGCCTCGAGCACCTGGCCCCACTCGTCCTGCATCAGGTACGACCGCGACCCGTGGACGATCCCCGGCACGGCCCGGCCGATGGCCGCGCCCCCGGACGGCTCCACCCCGACCAGCCGGGCGGAGGTGTTGGCAAACCCGGCGAAGATGCCGGCCGCGTTGGAGCCTCCTCCCACTGCGGCGGTGACCACATCGGGCACCCCGCCGTCGAGGATCTCGGCGCACTGCCGTCGGGCCTCGTTCCCGATCACCCGCTGGAACTCGCGCACCATCCACGGGTACGGGTGCGGGCCCATCACCGAGCCCAGGCAGTAGTGGGTGGTGTCGGCCACCGTCACCCAGTGGCGCATGGCCTCGTTCACGGCGTCCTTGAGGGTGCGAGAACCGGTCTCGGCCGCGCGGACCTCGGTGCCCAGCAGGCGCATACGGAACACGTTCAGCTCCTGGCGGGCGATGTCCACGGTGCCCATGTAGACCACGCAGTCCATGCCGAACAGCGCGGCCGCAGTAGCGGTGGCCACGCCGTGCTGGCCTGCCCCGGTCTCGGCCACCAGACTGGCCTTGCCCATGCGTTGGGCCAGCAGGGCCTGGCCGAGAACGTTGTTGATCTTGTGGCTGCCGGTGTGGTTGAGATCCTCGCGCTTCAACAGGATGCGAACCCCCAGCACCTCCGAGAGGTTCTCGCACTCGGTGAGGGGCGAGGGCCGCCCGGCGTAGTCGGCCAGCAGGCGGTCGAGCTCGCCCCGGAAGGAGGGGTCGCCCCAGGCGGAGCGGAAGGCCCGGTCGAGTTCCTGGCACGCCGGCACGAGCGTCTCGGGCACGAACATGCCGCCGAAGTCACCGAAGCGCCCGTCGGCGCTGGGCTCGCCCATGAAACCTGAGGCTGCGGTCCCGCTGGGCTCGCCCATGAAGCCTGAGGCTGCGGTCCCGCTGGGCTCGCCCATGAACCCGCCGGCGGGTTTCGTCACTGGTCCTGCTCCCAGTCGTAGGGGCCGGGCCCGGCCGGGCGCGGGGGCGCGTCGTCCGCAGAAGGACTGCGCTCCCGGGCGGCCTCGGTCCCCGCCGCCTTCGCCGCATTCAGGAAGGCCCGCATCCGGGCCGGATCCTTGCGACCCGGTCTGCTCTCCACGCCGCTGGCCACGTCCACGCCCCACGGTCGGACCCGCCGGATGGCCGCGGCCACATTGTCGGCGTCGAGGCCTCCCGCCAGGATCAGGCGGTGCCCGGCCAGCGGCGCGCCCTCGGCCAGCGACCAGTCGAAGACCTCGCCGGAGCCGGGCTGCTTGCCGTCGATCAACACTGCGTCGACGCCGTAGTCGGCCAGGTGCTCCAGCCCCTGATGGCCGGCTGGGAAGGCCTTTATGGTCACGGGCACCCTCTCGGCCACCCAAGCCGTGTCCTCGGGTGACTCGTGGCCGTGGAGCTGGGCCGCCCCCAGGCGCGCGTTGGAGGTGATCTGCACCACCTGGGACGGCATCTCGTTGCGGAAGACGCCCACGCTGAGCACGTCGCTGGGAAGGCGGCGCACGATGTCTCGGACCCGGTCCATCGACACCTGGCGGGGCGACGGAGCGAAGATGAAGCCCACCGCGTCGGCGCCCATGGCCACGGCCAGCAGCGCGTCGTCCTCGCTGGTGGTCCCGCAGATCTTCACGAACACGCCTGCGACGCTAGTGGCTCTAGAGGGCGCGCGGATGGGTGAGGAGCTCCGGTGGTGCTAGCGGCCCGCGGCGACCAGGGCGCGCGCGGCTGCGCCGGTCGGCCCCGGCCGCCCGGCGGTGCCCGGGCACAATCTGGTCGAGATAGGTGGCAGCCATCAGCGCATCGGCCCGCCCCGGCTGCGCACCAGCACCACGAAGGGCGAGAGCAGGAACAGCAGAACCGACAGTCCCAGCGACAGCAGGCCGAGTCGCACCAGCACGAACCCGCCGGCCAGCACCCCGAAGATCACCGCGAAGATCCCCAGAATGAAGGCCAACGGCGCGCCCAGACGCATCCAGCTGGGCAGATCGCCCTCGGTGAGGGGCCGGTCGTCGCCGTCGAAGTCGTCGTGGCCGAAGGCGAACTCGTCCTCGCGGGAGCGGGTCGCATGCTCGCTAGCCGGCGAACTCTGCCGACCGGGCGCAGACGGCGGCCGTTGTGTCAGGCGACGGTCGATGGTGGCCCGTGCATCCGCGTCCGAGAGCATCTCCCAGGCCAGGTTGATGCGGCGCATCTGCTCGGCGGCGGCGGGGTCGTCGCCCCTGACGTCGGGATGGGTGCGTCGAGCCAGGGCGACGTAGGCCCTTCGGATGTCCTCGACAGGAGCGTCACGGGCCACGCCCAGCACCGCATAGGGGTCCACCCGGCCATCGTAGGCCCAACCTCCAGGACCGACCGGAAACTGGCGGTCAGCCGGAGGAAGCGGGCCAGCCCGGCGCCGAAATCTGCACGGGTTTTGCAGCTATACGACAGGTTTCTCTACTTATTTCGGCTCGGGTCGGCTTCGGGCGCGGCTGGGGATCCGCGTCACTAACGGTTGGCGGAGGCGGGCGTGGCCAGCACCGTGGCCGGCATGCCGGCTACTTCGGCAGGGGCGGGCGGCTCGACCCGGCGATGCACCGGGCCCAGGGCCACAGTCAGGCCCTCGGCCCCGTCGACTGCAGCGGAGGTGATCTCTCCCACAGTCCGGTCGTCCACGGTGATCTCGGCGCCCGGTGCCACCTCGTCGTCGCCGCGGATCTCGAGCAGCCGCACGGGCCGCGGCACATGGCCGCCCCGGCTGTTGATGCGGGCCACCAGCTCCTGGCCGGTGTAGCAGCCCTTGGTGAAACTCACCGACGACTCGACCAGCCCGCCGACCTCCGCGGGAATGGTGCGCTTGGTCAGCTCGCGGCCCATGGCCGGCCATCCGGCCCTGATGCGGGCGACGTCCAGTGCGTCGGCACCGGAAACGGGCAGGCCGGGCGGTGGCGCCAGCGCCGGCCCGAGCAGGTCGATGCCGCAGTAGCCGGGCCACTCCACGTCGGCGCGCACCTCCGCGTCCACTGCGTCCAGGTCGGCGTGGGCAGCCAGCGCGCCTCGCGCCGACAGCATCTGCCAACCGGCGAGGCTCTCGAAGGTCACGTCCACCCGCAGCCGGAAGCGCTCCAGGCGGGACACGAGCACCGGGCCGAATCCGGCGTCGACATCGAGCACGAAGCTGTCCTCGTCGCCGCGGGTCAGGCGGAACCAGGCGCCCACCTTGCCCTGTGGCGCCAGCACCAGCGACCACGCCGAACCCCTCGGGGCGACCGTGTCGAGGTCCTGGGAGATCTGACCCTGCAAGTAAGTCTCCGCGTCGGTGCCGGTGACCAGCACGACATCCCTCGGCACCAGGGCCGCGACCGCGCCCGTCATCGGTGCTGTCTCGCCTTGTTGCGGGCTGCGGTCATGCGCCGGGCCGCGGGGACCGCAGCCAGCAAGGCCTTGGCCTTGTTCTCGCACTCGGCGTGCTCCTCGGCGGCCACCGAGTCGGCCACGATGCCCGCGCCGGCCTGCACGGAGGCCCGGCCGTCGCGCACCAGCATGGTGCGGATAGTGATGGCGGTGTCGATGTTTCCTGAGAAGTCGATGTAGCCGACCACGCCCGCATACGGACCCCGCTTCACTGGCTCCAGCTCGTCGATGATCTCCATGGCCCGGACCTTCGGCGCGCCCGACACCGTGCCCGCGGGCAGGGTGGCCCGCAGCACGTCTATGGGTGTGGCCGACGGAGCAAGCCGACCGGAAACCTGCGAAGTCAGGTGCATGACGTGGCTGTAGCGCTCGAGGGTCATCATCTCATCGAGGTTTAGAGTTCCGAATTCCACCACGCGGCCCACATCGTTGCGGGCCAGGTCGACGAGCATGACGTGCTCGGCCACCTCCTTGGGGTGCTCGGCCAGCTCGGCGGCCAGGCGGCGGTCCTCGGCGTCGGTCAGGCCGCGGCGCCTAGTGCCGGCTATTGGGCGGCTGATCACCTTGCCGTCGAGGAGCTGGACCATGGGCTCGGGCGAGCCGCCCACCACCTCGAGGCCGTCGTGGCGCAGGAAGTACATGTAAGGGCTGGGGTTGACCTGGCGCAGGACCCGGTATGCGTCGAAGGCGTCGGCGCCCAGCTCGAAGTCGAAGCGCTGGGACAGCACCACCTGGAACGCGTCGCCGGCGAAGATGTACTCCCGGGCCGCTTCCACCGCCAGCGAGTAGAGCTCTAGACCCATGGTGGAGGTGGTGGCCACCGGCTCCGATTCGGGGGCGCCGGAGGGTCCGGGGGGTGCCACCAGGGGCTCGTCGAGGGGCTTGGCGCCGTCGGCCGCTATGGCCTCGACGCGCAGGACGGCCTCGTAGTACAGCCGATCGATGAGCCGGTCATCGGCGCCGGCGGGAATGAGCACGTTGGAGATCAGGGTGGCCCGCTGGCGCCAGTGGTCGTAGACGGCCAGCTCGCCGATCAGAGACATCACCGCGTCGGGATGGCCGGAGTCGTCGGGCGGCATGTCGGGCAGATGCTCCACTTCGCGCACCACGTCGTAGCCGAGATAGCCGACCAGGCCGCCGTGCAGCGGCGGCAGTCCCTCGATGGAGGGGGCGCGGTAGTGATCCACCAGCACCTCCAGTGCGGCGAGCATGCCCCGGTCGCGGGGGATGTTCACGCCGAGGTGGCCGGTCACCTCCACCCGGCGGCCCCAAGCCACCAGCGTCGCTATGGGGTTGCGACCCATGAACGACCAGCGGCTCCAGCGCTCGCCGTGCTCGACCGACTCCAGCAGGAAGCCGTTGCCGGACCCCACCACCCGGGCGAAGGCGGCCACTGGTGTGGTGAGGTCGGCCAGCACCTCCCGCCACACCGGAACGACCCGGTAGGCGCGGGCCAGCTCCCGGAACTCGTCCTGTGTGGGCTGGTGCATGGCGCGACTCGGCCGTCAGCCTCCGTCGACGGGAGCAGAGCCGTCGAAGGATCGGAAGAAGCACGAGTAGTTGCCGGTGTGGCAGGCGCCGGCGCCGTCCTGGTCGACCACGAACAGCAGAGCGTCGCCGTCGCAGTCGTAGTACGCCTCGCGCAGCCACTGGCGCTCGCCGGAAGTCTCGCCCTTGCGCCATACCTCCTGGCGGGAGCGGCTCCAGAACACGGTCCGGCCCTCGGCCAGGGTCAGGGCCAGGGTCTCGGCGCTCATCCAGGCCATCATCAGCACCGCCCGGGTGGAGGCGTCCTGCACGATGGCGGCCACCAGGCCGTCCTCGTTGTACTTGACGGCCGCCAGATCCTCGGCGCTGGCCGCGATCGGCACTCCGTTCATGCCCGCCAGCCTAAGCCTCGCGCCCGACTCACGGGTAGAGGCCGGTGCTGCCGGCCAGTCAGTGAAGCCGGGCCCCACTCACAGGTAGAGGCCGGTGCTGCCCTTGTCGAGGCGCTCGGCGGCCACGGCGTGGACGTCGCGCTCGCGCAGGATGATGTAGTCGCGGCCCCGGACCTCGACCTCGTAGCGGTCCTCGGGGTTGAACAGCACCCGGTCGCCCTTCTCCATGTTGCGCACATTGGGGCCGACGGCCACAACCTCGGCCCAGGTCAGGCGCTTGCCCACCTGGGCGGTGGCCGGGATCAGGATGCCTCCAGTCGAGCGGCGCTCGCCCTCGGCCTCGCCTATGCCTACCAGGATCCGGTCGTTGAGCATCTTGACCGGCAGGCGGTCGTCGTCGTGGGGGCCGGGTGCGGAATGGTTGCGGGACATCGCGTGGGCGCGGGGCTCAGTCGTGGTCACGGGCCCCAACGGTACCCACCGCGCCGGCCATTGCTCATCCGCGCGGCTTCTCAGGCCGCGAGGCCGACTGTCGCGGCGGTGCTTCCCGACGTCTCAGGAGTCAGGCGACGGCGCTCGCTTCGCCGCCGGCCATCAGCAGGCCGAGGCCCGGGACGGTGCAGTCGGCCCGGGGGACCACGGCCACGATCCGACCCTCGTACATCACGGCCACCTCGTCGGAGACGGCCAGCACCTCGTCGAGGTCCTCGGAGATGACCAGTATCGCGGTTCCCCGCTCACGCTGGGCCACCAGACGCTCGTGGATGTACTCCGCGGCGCCGATGTCAACCCCGCGGGTGGGCTGGGCGGCCAGCAGCACGGGCGGCTCGCCCTCGAGTTCCCGGGCCATGATCAGCTTCTGGATGTTGCCCCCCGACAGCGAGCTGGTGGATGTGGCCAGATCGGGTGTCTTCACATCGTATTCCTCGACCAGGCTCTCGCCGTGCTCGCGTATCGCGTTCATCCGCAGCACCCCCCGGCGGGCGAAGCGCGGCTCGGCGTGGGCCAGCAGCATGAGGTTCTCCGACACCGTGAAGCTGGCGATGGCGCCGTCGCGCATCCGCTCCTCGGGCACGAAGGCCAATCCGGAGGCGCGCATCCGCCGGGGATCGAGGCCGGTGACATCGGCGCCGTCGATCTCGACCATGCCTGCGGTCACGGGTCGCAGCCCGGAGATGGCCTCCGCGAGCTCGCGCTGGCCGTTGCCCGACACGCCGGCGATGCCGAGGATGCGCCCGCCCCGCACGTCGAGGTCGAGGTCCTTCACTGCATCCGTTCCGCGGTCCCCCTTCACCGTCAGGCCCCGGATGCGCAGCCGCACGCCGCGGTCGGCGACTTCGGCCATGTCGGGCGCGAGATTCACCGGCCGGCCCACCATCATGCGGGCCAGCCCCTCGCGGTCGGTGGCGGCAGGCACAGTTGTGCCCACCACGCTGCCGTCGCGCAGCACGGTGATGCGGTCGGCGAGAGCCAGAACCTCATGGAGCTTGTGGGAGATGAAGATCAGGCCGCGACCGTCGTTGGCCATGCGCCGCAGCGTGATGAACAGATCCCCCACCTCGCCGGGTGTGAGCACCGCGGTGGGCTCGTCGAGCACCAGCAGCCTGGCCTCCCGCAACAGCGCCTTGATGATCTCGACCCTCTGGCGCTCTCCCACTGCGAGCTGCCACAGGTAGGCGTCGGGATTCACGTCGAGCCCGTAGATCTCTGAAAGTTCCACGATGCGGGTTCGCACGCTGGCGAGATCGGGCCGGCCCTTGCGGTTCGACGTCAGCCCCAGCGCCACGTTCTCGGTGACGGTGAGCGTCGGCACCAGCATGAAATGCTGGTGGATCATGCCGATTCCCGCTGCGATGGCCGAGGCGGGCGATCGCACCCGCGAGCGTTCACCGTCCAGGAAGATCTCGCCTTTGTCGGGCGCGTAGAGCCCGAACAGGATCTTCATTAGGGTGCTCTTGCCCGCCCCGTTCTCGCCCAACAGGGCGTGGATCTCTCCGGCGCGCACGTCGAAGTCGACGGCGTCGTTGGCGAGCACCCCGGGGAAGCGCTTGGTGATGCCGCGCATTTCCAGCAGCGGCGCCTCCGTGCGCTCCCCCGGGGTGTCAGTCAATGGATGGCCCTGTCAGGCCCGGTCCGGCGAGCCGGCTCAACCGATCCCGGTCGTCATCGTCCCGTTGGTCAGGCCCTCCACAGCGCGGTCAAGGGCGGCGCGTGCCTCGTCGGAGAGGTCGTAGGCGTCGTTGTACTCGACTACCAGGCCGCCGTTGGCGAGGTTGATCTCGTAGGAGTCGCCGCTGATCTGGCTCGACTGGACGTCGTGAACGAGGTCGTCCAGCACGACGTCCCACTTGTAGACCTGGCTGGCCACCACAACGTCGGAGGCGACCTCGGTCTGGTTGGACTGGGTGCCGAACCATGGTACGCCCTCGCTGCTGGCGACGCCGATGGCGCCCACGGTCATCTGGGCGGTGCCGGTGAGCACGGCGTGGCCGCGGCCGATGAAGGCGGTGGCGGCCTCCGCGGCCAGCGCCACGTCGGCGAAGGAGTCGGTGTACACCGAGTTGGCGGTCCCGTCGCCGGCCTCCACGCCCGCGGCGAAGCCGTCGACGTAGAGCTTGGCGTCGCCCACCTCGATCGGCCCGATGATCCCCACAGGGGATCCGGCCGCGATCACCGCCGCGGCCCAGCCCATGGCGTAGCCGCCCTCGTCGGACGCCGCCGTGTAGGCGTAGACGTTGGGCAGGCCGAAGGTGTCGACCGCGGTCCCCCACGCGAAGGCGGTGTCTGGGAAGTCGGGGGCGATCTGCTCGATCAGCGCGCCGTACTGGGAGCCGTGGCCGATCACTAGGTCGTAGCCGTCCTCGGCGTAGTCGCGCAGGGCCACGCCCGCGTCCTCGACGATGAACGTGTTCGGCGTGACAGCCACCTCGCTGAGCAGCCCGGCGTCCTGCATGCGGTGCAGGGCGTCGACTATGGACTGGCTGAACGCCAGGTCGTTCTCGGCGCTGGGGGTCACCACCGCGGCCCGCAGCGGCTCCATCTCAGCCATTTCCTCTTCGGTCATCTCCCCGGTGTCGGCCTCGTCGGTGGACGCAGCCGCCTCGGCCTCGTCGTCGGTGTCGGCCTCGTCGGTGGACGGAGTTTCACTGGGAGCGGCTCCGGGCTCGGCTGCGTCGTCGTCATCGCCGCACGATGCTGCAACCAGGCTCAAGACCGCGAAAGCGATCAGCAGCCATCGAAGTCGTTTCTTCATTCTGGGTTCCCTCCTGGGATAGTTGCCCCCTGTCTGGGGGATGTGTCAGTCAAGCGACTCTAGACGGTCAGACGACGCGATGCGGCTGCAGCGGCTCGACGGAGACGCTCACGCTAGTGGCCCCTGACGAAGGGCAGGGTCAGCGCGGCCGGCTGGTCGGCGGTGCGGCGCGCGATGACGATCAGCGCCACGATGGTCAGAGCGGCCGGCGCCATCGTCGTGAAGCTGGAGGCGGCTCCCGAGACCAGTCCCGCCGCCTTCCACTGGTTCACCGTGGCCGTGACCAGCCCGTAGAGCAGCGAGCCGGCCAGCACGCCGGCCGGCCGCCAGGCGCCGAAGTACACCAGAGCGATGGCGATGAAGCCGATCTGGTTGGTGAGGTTGTGCTGGAAGATCTTCAGGTCGATGGCCAGTGCGGCCCCGGCGAGGCCGGCCAGCGCGCTGCCGGTGATGATGGTGATCGCACGGGTCATCGCCACCGACACGCCGAGGCTGTCGGCGGCCTCGGGAGTCTCGCCCACCGCTTTGACGTTGAGGCCGAAGGTGGTGCGGTTGACAAGCAGGGTCAGTCCCGGCACCAGCAGCATCGACACGTACACCAGCACGTGGTGGTTGAAGAACAGGTTGCCGATCTTGGGAATGTCCGACAGCAGCGGCACGGCCAGCTTGTCGAAGCCCGGGATGAACTGGGGCGTGCCCACCCACTCCAGGAACAGCAGCTCGCTCATTCCCAGCCCGAACAGGAAGATGCCGATGCCGCTGATGCCCTGCTCGGCCCGGAATACGAGGGTCACGACGGCGTACACGATCCCCAGCAGCGCGCCCGCGGCGAGCCCCGCCAGCACGCCCAGCGCGATGCTGTCGGTCCTCAGCACGGCCCAATAGGAGAAGAAGGCCCCAAGCAGCATCACCCCGTCCACGCCGAGGTTGAGCACCCCGCTGCGCTGGCCGAGCGTCTCGCCCAGCGCGGCGAGCAGGTACGGAGTGGCCAGCCGAACGCCCGAGGCGAAGGTGGCGACGGTGAACGTAACGGTCAAGAAGTCGATCACGAAGCGGTCACCGCCTCGGAGTCCGACTCGGGTTGGCTTGCGCTCGCCTGCGTCTCGGCCTCGCTGTGGACCGCGGCCTCCGCGGCTATGGACACGACTCGCGATAGGCGCTCGCGCACGGAGTTGCTGCACACCACGAACACCACGATCAGACCGTTGAGGGCAATCACCAGAGCCACCGGGATCTGGATGGCCCGCTGCATGGCATTGGCCCCTACCAGCAGCCCGCCGAACAGGAACGACGACGGGATGGTGAACAGCGGGTGCAGCCCGCCGAACAGGGCGGCCACGATCCCGTTGAAGCCGGCCGAGCCGGTGAAGCCCCCGGCCGAGCCGTCGGTGAGCAGCCGGTGCGACTCGCTGCCGAACACCAGCGCGGCCCCGGCCAGGCCGCCCAGGGCCCCGCTGATCGTGAGGGCCATCATGGTCATGCGCTTGACCGGCATGCCGGCGTAGCGGGCGGCGGGGGCGCTGGCGCCCACCGCCCGGATCCGGTACCCGGAGGTGGTGCGCCACAGGAAGAACCACGCCGCCGCGGCCGCGATGAGCGCCACGACCACGCCGAGGTGGAATCGGGTCCCCGAGATCAGGATGGGCATGTCGGCGTTCTCCGACAACCGCTCGGTCTGGGGGATCCGGGTGCCGCGCTCGACCTCCAGTGGGTCGATCAGGGGGGCGCGCAGCAGGTAGTTCATGAGCTGCACCGCCACCAGGTTCAACATGATGGTCGACAGGATCTCGTTGACGCCGAGGTAGGCCTTCAACGCGCCGGGTATGCCTCCCCAGATGGCGCCGCCCACGAGTCCCATGAACAACACCAGCGGGATAAGGACCACCGACGGCAGTCCGGGCACGGCCAGCGCGGTCATAGTGGACATCAGCGCGCCGGCGATGATCTGGCCCTCCCCTCCGATGTTGATCACCTTGGCTCTGAAGGCCACGCAGATGCCGGTGCCCACCAGCAGCAGCGGCATGGCTCTCGCGGCCGACTCCGCGAGCTGCTCGGTGCCGCCGAACGCGCCGATGAGCAACTCCTTGTAGCCCTCCAGCGGGTTGGCGCCCAGGCCGAGGATCATCGCCGCCCCGAGAAGCAGGGCGATCAGCACGGCCGAGCTGGAGACGATCACTCCTCCGAGCCGGGCGGCAGTCGCCCGGCTCGGCTTCACTCGGGCGCGGCGCGGCATCGGACCATGCTTGACGCTCGCCAGCCCGGTGTCAATCACTGTGCGCCAAGGGTCGTCGGGGGGGTGACTCGGATCCTCAGTCGGGGTCGTCGTTGGGGAGCAGATCGCCGGCGGTGGCCAGGACCTCGGCCAGCTTGACGGTGTTGTCGTAGACGGCCCGCAGGTAGTACTCGCTGACCGCCTCATGGCCCGGGAACGGAGGTCGCCCCAGTGATCTGACCACTGCGGACGCATCGGCGGAGACTATGACCTCCTCCACCGAGGGCAGCTTGTCGGAGGAGCCCCAGAAGTCGCCGGAGGTCTTGGCCGATCCTTGGGCCGTGCTCTTGCCCCTGCCCCGCCGGGAGCGCCTGCGGGCCGCGTCTGCGCCGTTGGCCGCGTTCACGAGCCGTCCAGAGGCGCCGTGCGAGTTGGCCGCGTTCACGAGCCGTCCTGAGGCCTGTGCGAGCCGTTCTCGCCGTTCTCGTCGATGAGCAGCAGATCGGGATCGATGCCCAGAGCGGCCCGCAGTTGGTCGCTGCTGAGATCTCCCACCGTGGAGGACTTGGGCAGCACCATGTCGGCGATGCGGCGCTTGCCCGCCACGACTTCCTCCACCCGATCGTCCACGGTGCCGGGGCACACCAACCGGTGGCACACCACGGTGTTGCGCTGCCCGATCCGCCAGGCCCGGTCGCGGGCCTGGTCCTCCACCGCCGGGTTCCACCAGCGGTCATAGAGCACCACATGGTTGGCCGCGGTCAGGTTCAGGCCGGTGCCGCCCGCCTTCAGCGACAGCACCAGCGCACCCGGCCCCCGGCCCTTCTGGAACGACTGCACCAGGCGGTCGCGGGCTCCCCGGGCCAAGCCGCCGTGATAGCAGCTGATCGGCAGGTCGGTGCGCTCGCTCAGATAGACGGCCAGCCGCTCCCCCCAGGTGGCGAAGTGGGTGAAGATCAGCATCCGCTCCCCCGCCGCGAACACCTGGCCCATGATCTGCTCCAGCCGGGCCAGCTTGCCCGAGCGCCCGTCCAGGGGGCCGCCGTCATCTTCGTAGTTGACCGGGTGGTTGCAGATCTGCTTGAGGGCGGTGATGGCGGCCAGAACCGCTCCCTTGCGTTCCGGCCCGGCCTCGGCCCCCTGCGACTCGGTGCGGGCCACCAGCTCGTCGAGAATCGCCTGGTAGAGGCCGATCTGCTCGGGGGTCATCGTGCAGTGGTCGAGCTCGTCGATGCGGTCGGGCAACTCCGCGGCGATGGCGGGCTCGGCCTTGGTCCGGCGGAACACGAGGATGCCGTTGAGGGCGGCCAGAGCACCCTCGCCAGCCGCGGTCGCCTTGGGCGTAGCGGGCGCCCGAGATCCGTTCGACGCCTCCGACCCGTTGGAGCCCGCGGCGGAGTCTTGGCCCGTCTCGGGCTTCTTGGACACCCTCGACATCTCTGCGATGAACCGGTTGCGGGCTCCGAGCAGGCCCGGGTTGCAGAAGTCCATGATGGCCCAGAGGTCGCCCAGGCCGTTCTCTATCGGGGTGCCGGTGAGGGTGACCCGGCAGTGGGCGTTGAGCCGGCGCAACTGCTGGGCGGTCTCGCTGGCTGGGTTCTTGATGGCCTGGGCCTCGTCGAGCACGACCGTCGACCACTCGACGTTCTCGAGTACGTCCAGGTCGCGCATGGTGGTGCCGTAGGTGGAGACCACTAGGTCGGCCCGCTCCACCATGGCTGGCACCCGCTCCGCAGGCGTGCGGTTGGGGCCGTGATGGACCACCACCCGTAGGCCCGGAACGAACCGGCGGGCCTCAGAGGCCCAGTTGCCGACCACCGCGGGCGGCGCGGCCACCAGCGATGGGCCCTTGCCTCGGGTTAGGTATATGTGGGCCAGCATGGTGGGCGTCTTGCCCAGGCCCATGTCGAGAGCCAGGCAGCCGCCGAGCCCGGCCTGCTCCAGGAAGCCGAGCCATACCAGCGCGTCGGCCTGGTAGGTGCGCAGCATGCCGTTGAAGCCGTCCGGCTTGGTGGGAAGCTCGGCCGGGATGTTGCGGGCGCTGCGGATCAGCTCCGCGGCCCAGCCCTCCCCGGAGATCATCGTTCCACCGCCCAGAGGGGATCCTTCCAACCCGAGGGCGTGGCGCAGCATGTCGGCGCCGGTCATACGGGTCATGTCGGCCCGCTCAGCCAGCGCGGCCGCGGCCTCGTTGAGGTCGGCCCGATCCAATTCCACCCACCGTCCCCGGCTCTTCACCAGAGGCCGGGCCTGGGCGGCCAGGTCGCGGATCTCGGCCGCGGTCAGCTCGACGTCGTCGAAAGCGACCGACCAGCGCACGTCCGCGAGCTGGCGGGCCCCTACCACGGTCTCCTGGGCTTCCAACGATGTGAGCCGCAGGGACGGTGTGGGCCGGCGGCGCGACAGCGCCGGGACCCGGACGTTGTAGCCGACAGCCTGCAGGACGTGCCCGGTCTCAGTCATGAGCTGCCACGCCTCGTCGGCGTTGAGGATCACCTCTCCCCGGCGGCGGCCTCCGAGACGCACCAGCTCGGGGAAGAGCCGCTCCAGGCGTGACATCTGATGCTTCACCGCCTGGCGCCTGGCCCGCGACGCAATGACAAGGGCCCGCTCGACGGGCTGGAGCTCGCCCGTGCTCGCCTCCGACAGCACCGAGAGGTGCCAGGCCCCGATGTCGTCGGGCGGATCGAGCTGCACGATCAGGCGCAGACGCCGGTCGTAGGGCTCCGTTACCGGCCGGGCCCATTGGTCCAGGCGGCGGGACAGATCCGAGGCGTGCCGGCTCGGCACGTCGAAGGGGGCGCCGTCGAGGCGGGCCAGGACTGTCTCGGCCACGTCGGCCTTGGTGCGAGGCTCGGGCGGCGGCGCAGGCGCCTCGAGCCGCTCGGCCGCCTCGGTGGCGATGGCGTCGACGATGTCGCCCAGTGCCGCCTGCGTGAACGCGGTGGCGTCCCGCTGGTTCTCGAAGGCCGCCGCGGCACCCGGCAGCGACTCGGCCAGCGCGGCGATGACGTCGGACTCCACCAGCGCCGGCGCCCAGCGGACCACGTAGGAGACGCTGTCGGGTGCTGCGGCGGCCGCGCCGCTCGAGCCGTCGCCTTCAGCGTCGTCGGGGCGGTAGCGGCGGCGAACCTTCTTGAGTTGGGGCACCATGCGCCCCTGCGCGGCGAGCCGCACCGCTAGCGCGGCCACGAGGCCCAGCCACGAGACGCTTGTGCCGATGCCCTGCTCCTCAGCTGCCTCCCCCAGCGCGACAAGCCACCCGAGACAGCTCTCGATCGGCGCCGAGACCGCGTCGGCCCGCGCGCCGCCGGTGAGTTTCACGGGGCGGTGCTCGCTCCAGTCGACGGTGCCGGCGCCGGTGTCGCGCAGCCGCTTGAGCACTTCCGGCGCGCTGTCGGCGGACCGGCCGGGTCCTGCGGCCCAGGCGATGACCCGCCCCGGCACCCATGAGAGTTGCAGCTCGACGACGCCGGTGTCGCGGGCATCGGCGGACGCCCCGTTCTCCAAGGGCGCGAGCGGCGGCCCCACCAGCTTCGTCAGCACGGCGTCGATGGCGCGGTAGTCCTCCTCCAGGTCGGTGACGATCATGGCGCGCCGATGTCCCCTCACCGTGGCCCTGACGCCGTCGATGGACTCAGCGACGTCGTCGAGCAGTCGGTAAAGGGCTCGAACCCACAGCCTGGTGTTGGCCTCGAGAAGCGCCAAGTCCGCGTCGCTGGCCAGGCCATCGACATGGCGGCGCACAACTTCGGCGAAGTCCGTGGACAACGCCAAGCGTGGGTCCAAGGTGGCGGTAGCAGTCGTCGTCACCATCGGTTGGCCGCGAGCCTACAAGCGGCCTCACCGCGATGCGCTTCACCTATCCGCGCGGCCCCTGAGTTCCTCTCGCATCTCTTCTATCCCGGCCATCTTGATGTGCTCGTAGCCCCGCACGATCTCGGGCAGCGCGGCTCGGGCCAGCGCCGCTTCGTATCCTGCGGCATCCAGCCGCCGCAGGTCGGACTCGACCGCGGACCGGTACTCGCCCGGCAGCGACCGCTCCGCCCGCCGCACCGCGGTGTGCCCGAACACGTCGAACACCGTGCCCCGCAGCCGGCGCATGGCGGCCAATGTTCGTATCACCGGAGTCCACGACACTCCTAGCGCGATCTTCGACTTCATGCCCAGAGCCCGCAGGATCGGCGGGTGCAGCTTCCAGGCCAGCCTTCCCCCGGTCGCCGCAAGCAGCTCCCGCGCCTCCGCGGTGGCCGCGGCGTCGAGCATCAGCCTGGCCACCTCGTACTCGTCCTTGTAGGCGAGCAGCTTGAAGTAGCCGCGGGCCGCGGTCACCGTCAGCCGCCCAGATCCGTCGCCCCGCTCGGCGTCGGCTGCCGCCACGGCCTCCACGAAGTCGAGGTGGTCGAGGGCCAGCCTCGGCGACTGGTAGGCGCACAGCTCCCTGGCCATCAGCTCCAAGTCGAGCGGGCCGCGGTAGCCGGCGTCGCCGACGTCGGCAGCGCCGGCTGTGGCGTGGTCGAGGCCGGCGGCGCGGGCCACGGCGCTCACCCGCGCCGCGGTGCGCTCGTCGAGGTCACTGGGCCTGCCTCCGCTGGCGTGGCCGGAGGCGACAGCAGCCGCCACCGCCTCGGGCCTGGCCACCATTGCCCGGCCCCACCGGAACGCCTCGATGTTGCTCTGCACGGCCACGCCGTTGAGCTCGATGGCCTGCTCCACCGACTGCGGCGCCAACGGCAGCGCGCCGGCCTGAACCGCCATTCCCACCACGAACACGTTGGCTGTGACCGCGTTGCCGAACAGAGCCTCAGTGACGCCCTGGGCGTCGGCCCAGTGGCGGCAGTCGGCCCGGGTGGCCGCCGCGATGGCCGCTTCCAGCTCGGCAGGGTGGGGCATGGTGCGGTCCGGATGGGCGATCATCGCGCCGGTCGGGGTCTGCGACACCGAGCCCACCACCACAGTGCGCTGCGGGTCGGCGGTGCTCAGTCCCGTGGGCGATGCCGCACCCAGCTGGTCGAAGGCCAGCAGCACGTCGGCCTGGGCGGTTCCGAGCCGGTTGCTGGCCGCCTCGCCGTCCCGGCCCAGCCGCAGGTCGCTCACCACCGGCCCGGCCTTCTGCGACAGGCCGATCTGGTCGAGGCCCCGCACCTCGTAGCCGTCGAACATGGCCGCAGTGCCGATCACCTGGCTGACCGTGACCACGCCGGTGCCGCCGATGCCGACGATGCGCACCGACAGTTCGTCGGTGGGCACGACCGGCACCGGATCGTCCAGGTCGCCAGGGGCGGCGGGCGCGCCGCTCCCGGGTCCCGGCCTGCCGCGGCCCCGCATCTTGATGCGGCGCAGCCACGACCGCAGGCGCCCCGGCTGCACGACCGTCATGAATGACGGGCAGTCCCCCTCCAGGCAGGAGAAGTCCAGGTTGCAGGTGGTCTGGTCGATGCGGGTCTTGCGCCCGAAGGCCGTCTCGACGGGCTGCACCGACAGGCAGTTGCTCACCTGCGCGCAGTCCCCGCAGCCCTCGCAGATCCGTTCGTTGATGAAGACCCGCTGGCGGGGCACGGCCACCGTGCCCCGTTTGCGACCCCGGCGGGCTTCGGCCGCGCACTGCTGGTCGTGGATCAGCACGGTCACGCCTTTGACTTGAGCCAGCTGCTCCTGGGCCTCGATCAGCCGGCTGCGGGGCCAGACCTCCACGCCCTCGGGCATGTCCGTGACGCGGTAGCGAGCGACATCGTCGGTGGTGACCAGCACCTGGGCCACCCCCTGGGCCAGCAGCACCCTGCAAACCTCGGCGACACCGATCACGCCCTGGGGGTCCTGGCCGCCGGTCATGGCCACGGTGCGATTCCAGAGCAGTTTGTAGGTGATGTCGACGCCGGCCGCGATCGCCCCCTGGATGGCGAGCTGGCCGCTGTGGAAGTAGGTGCCGTCGCCGATGTTCTGGAAGATGCGGGGCGTCTCCACGAACGGCTCCATGCCGATCCACTGGGCGCCCTCCTGGCCCATGCAGGTAAGTCCGATCATGTCGCCGAAGCCGTCGGAGTCCATCAGCAGGGTCATCGTGTGACATCCGATGCCGGCCCCGACCGCGGCGCCGTCGGGCACTCTGGTGGAGCGGTTGTGGGGGCAGCCCGAGCAGAAGTAGGGGGTGCGGGCCACCTTGGTGCTGAGCGCGATCATTTCCCGCGGCGGCTTCGGGGGCACCAGCCGGTGGCCGATGCGCTGGCTCAGGCGGCGGCGCAGCGGGTCCAGCAGGTCGTCGGCGCTCAATCCGCCGTGGCCGGGGAGGAGCATGGCGTCGTGCTCGTCGCACTTGCCGGTCACCCGGGGGCGCAGGGCCTCGTTGTAGAGGGCGTCTTTGATGAGCGACTCGATGTTGGGCTGCTTCTCCTCCACCACGAACACCTCTTCGAGGCCGCGGGCGAAGGCGCGGGCCCGCTCGGGGCTGAACGGGATCGGCATATGCATGCACATGAGCCGGATGCCAGCCGCGGCGATGTCGGCGTCCCGGGCCAGCCCGAGGCGGCGCAGCGCCTCGCGCAGCTCCCGGTAGGTGATGCCCGAGGCCACGATGCCGATCCAGCCGTCGGCCGGGTTGACGGTGGCGTGGTTCAAGCGGTTTAGGGCGGCGTAGGTGATGGCCAGCGGATGACGGACTTCGCAGATCTCTCGTTCGGTGCCCACCGTGTCCGGGGTCAGCAACCGGCCGTCGGGGGCATGGGCGTAGGGCTGGCCGTCGACGGTCGGCATCTGTGGCTCGATCCTCGCCGGGTCGAGGTGGACGGTGCCGCTGCCGTCGGCGACATCGGCCACGATCTTGAGGCTCGTCCACAGCCCGGTGGCCCTCGACAGGTACACGGCGTGACGTCCGAGATCCAGTGCCTCGCCGGGCGTGCCCGGATACAGCACCGGAATATGCATGTCGGCGAGGGTCCCGGCCGACGACGACGGGATGGTCGAGCTCTTGGCCTGCGGGTCGTCTCCGGCGATCACCACCGCGCCGCCCCGTGGGTCCGTGCCCGCGAACACGCCGTGGCGGAGGGCGTCGCCGGCTCGGTCCACGCCGGGCCCCTTGGCGTAGAAGATGCCGACAACGCCGTCGTAGCGGGAGTCGGGTCGGACGGAGGCGAGCTGGGACCCCATGACCGCGGTGACGGCTTGCTCCTCGTTCAGAGCGGGGGCCAGCACGATGGGGAGGTCCGGGGCCTGCTGGATGGCCTTGTCGAGCTCGCCGTCGTAGCCGCCGAGGGGTGAGCCCGGGTAGCCGCTGATGAAGGCGGCGGTGCGCAGCCCCGCGAGCCGGTCGGCCCGCAGCTGCTCGATCGGCAGCCGGGCCAGCGCCTGAAGGCCCGTCATGAAGACCGTCCCGGAGTCATCGGTGTACCGGGAGGACAGGCGGTACGTGTCGGCGACGGGCAAAGGCGACCTCCAGGCGTCAGCGGTCGGGGCGGTGGCGCGACGGCGACACTAGTGGGCCGAGTGCTTCTAGGGAAGAGGCGCCTCGCGAACCGCTACGGGTGGTGATGGGCGATGCGCCCCTCGGAGCATTCCGATCAGGCGGGGCGGACGGCTATGCCGGCCGCGGCCATGCGGGCTTTGGCTTCGGCGATCGTGTGCTCTCCGTAGTGGAAGATGCTGGCGGCCAGCACCGCGTCGGCCTTGCCCTCGATGACACCCTCCACCAGATGATCGAGGTTGCCCACTCCCCCGCTGGCGATCACCGGGACGCCCACAGCATCGGCAGTCTTCGATGTCAAGTTCAGCTCGAACCCCTCCCTGGTGCCGTCGCGGTCCATCGACGTCAGCAGGATCTCGCCGGCCCCCAGGCGCTCGGCTTCGGCAGCCCACACCAGCGCGTCGACCCCGGTCCGTGTGCGCCCCCCGTGGGTGAACACCTCGTAGCCGCTCGCCGCGTCCGTCGAGCTGCGAGCGTCGATGGCGACCACGCAACACTGCGCGCCGAACTCCCGGCTGATCTCGCGTACCAGCTCCGGACGCCGCACCGCCGCAGTGTTGACGCTCACCTTGTCAGCCCCGGCCCGCAGCAGGCGGCGCGCGTCGTCGAGGGTGCGGACGCCGCCGCCGATGGTGAACGGTATGAACACCTCGTCGGCCACCGCCCGGGCCATGGCCACGGTGGTGTCGCGGCGGTCCGACGAGGCGGTGATGTCTAGAAAAACGAGTTCGTCGGCCCCCTCGGCGTCGTAGCGGGCCGCCAGCTCCACCGGGTCGCCCGCGTCGCGGATGTCCACGAAGTTGACGCCTTTGACGACCCGCCCGGCGTCGACGTCGAGGCAAGGGATGACCCGAGCCACCCGCATGTCAGCCGCCCCCTTCGGTCGCGGCCAGCGCGGCGACCGCCTCGGCCACCGTGAAGCGTCGCTCGTAGAGGGCGGTCCCCACGATCACGCCGCTCAGCCCGCGACCCTGTCTGCCCTCGAGGTCGGCCAATGCCCGCAGGTCGTCGAGTCGTCCCACTCCTCCCGAGGCGATCACGTCCACGGACACCGCGTCGAGCACTGACGCCAGGCCGTCGAGGTCGGGTCCGTCCAGCGTCCCGTCACGGTCTATGTCGGTGACCACGAAGGCGTCCACGCCGTCGGTGGCGAAACTGCGGGCCACATCCATCACCGACCGCCCCGAGCCCTGCAGCCAGCCGTCGGTGGCGACGTGGCCGGAGCGGGCGTCGAGGCCGACCGCGACGCGGTGCGATCGGGCCAGGTCTCGCACCAGGCCCGGGTCGCGCAGCGCGGCGGTGCCCATTACCACCCGTTCTACTCCCGCCGCGAACCACGCCTGCGCGGTCTTGGCGGTGCGCACCCCGCCCCCAGCCTGGACCGGGACATCGACCGCGCCGGCTATGGCCGCGACGACGGCCGCGTTGTCGGGACGCCCGGAGCGGGCGCCGTCGAGGTCCACGACATGAATCCACCCCGCGCCCTGGCTGGCCATCTCGACCGCCCGGGACACCGGGTCGTCGTCGTAGACGGTCTCGGCGCCGTAGTCGCCCTGGCGCAGGCGCACGCAGCGGCCCTCGCGGACATCTACCGCGCCGAAGAGCTTCACGGCGCCCAGAGGCCGAGCGGATAGGCGGCAGTCTTGCGAGGACTTCTCAAGGTGCGGAGCGAGGCCGTGGCCCGAGCGGCCCGTGAGCGCAGCGAACAAGAGCGGGAAACATGGTGCTTCATCGCGAGGCGTTGACACCCATCCGCGGGGTCCCCAAGGCGGCGGCCGCGTCCGCGGCCGTGGCCGCCACGAAGTTGGCCAGGATGCGCAGGCCCACCCGAGACGACTTCTCGGGGTGGAACTGGGCGGCCCATACGTTGCCGCGGGCCACCGCGGCCACCACCGGTCCGCCGTAGTCGCAGGTGGCGACCACGTCACTGCTGTCGCTCATCTCCGGCGCCAGCGAATGGACGAAGTAGGCCCAGATCGGATCATCCAGCCCGGCCAGCATCGGATGGTCGCGGTTGCGGTGCAGCACGTTCCACTGCATCTGCGGGCGCTTCACCGGGCCGTCGATCCAGCGCACCATGCGGTCGAACACGCCCAGGCCCGAGACGCCGGGGGCCTCGTCGGAGCCGGCGAAGAGCACCTGCATCCCCACGCAGATGCCCATGAAGGGCCGGCCCGACTGCACCGCGTCCAAGGCTGCGGTGTCCAGGCTGGTGCGGCCAAGCGCGGCCATGCACGGCGCGAAGGCGCCCACGCCCGGTAGCACCACCCCGGCGGCGGCCTCGATGAGCCCGC
The DNA here is from genome assembly GCA_965219165.1 of Candidatus Aldehydirespirator sp. Lineage (GTDB taxonomy): Bacteria > Actinomycetota > Acidimicrobiia > Acidimicrobiales > Aldehydirespiratoraceae > Aldehydirespirator. The sequence goes on from CBDCMW010000002.1 coordinate 1,850,996, forward strand.
GGTCCGCGGTGAGCCGGGCGTCGGCCCCGGCGTGCTCGAATCCCTTCTGCGCCGAATGCAGATTGCCGATGCCGTAGTCGAGGATGGCGACGAGAGGTCTGTCCCTCATGGCTCGCTCCGCTTGCGTGGAGTGAGTGCTATTGGGTCTAAGAGGATGACGCTGAGCCGCTTCGCCGTCACAGCGTGCCCTTGGTGGAGGGCAGCGAGGAGCCCTCCACCCGCACCGCGTCGCGGATGGCCCGGGCCACGCCCTTGAAGGACGCTTCCACGATGTGGTGGGTGTTGCGGCCCCGGTGCAGCACGATGTGCAGTGTGACGGCTGCCGCGGTGGCGAAGGCCCGCCAGAACTCCTCGGCCAGCTGGGGGTCGAAGGGCGGGTCGCCCAGGATCTTCTCGCCGGGGAAGTCCACCTCGTAGTGCAGGAACGGCCGGCCCGACAGGTCGAGCACCACCTCCACCGCCGCCTCGTCGAGCGGGACGGTGATGCTGGCGAATCGGCGCACGCCGGCCTTGTCTCCCAGAGCCTCGCGGAAGGCCTCGCCCAAGACTATCCCGGTGTCCTCGACGGTGTGGTGCGCGTCCACCGCGAGGTCGCCCTGGGCCTGAACGGACAGACCGAGGCGGCCGTGGCGGCCGAGCTGGTCGAGCATGTGGTCGAAGAAGGGCAGGCCGGTGGAGACCTCGGTGGCACCGTTGCCGTCGAGGTCGAGCCTGAGTTCGATTCGGGTCTCCTTCGTGGAGCGGGAGCGGGTGGACGTGCGGGTCATGTCTGGGTCTCCTTGGTGGAGCGGGAGCGGGTGGACGTGCGGCTCATGTCCGGGTCTCCTTGGTGCGCGCTCCTTGAGGGTAAGGGCCGTGACACACGGCCGCTCGGCCTCTCGACGGGGCGCGGCTCATAGGAGTATCTCCTGGAGGGCGGCCAGGAAGCGGTCGTCCTCTCCGGGAGTCCCGACCGTCACCCTCAGGCAGCCTTCCAGGCGCGGCCACGACGAGCAGTTCCGAACCAGCACCGAGCGGTCCAGGAGCTGCTGCCACACCTCGGCTCCGTCGCGGCCGCGGGGGCGCACCAGCACGAAGTTGGCGCCCGAGGGCCATACCTCCACCGGCAGCTCGCCCAGCCGGGCCGTCAGCCGCGAGCGCTCGGCCACGATGGCGTCCACCCGCGCCTGCATGTCGTCGACGTAGTCGAGAGCGGTGATGCCGACGGCCTGCTTGAGGGCGTCGAGGTGGTAGGGCAGCGCCACCTTGTCCAGTTCCGCCACCAGCCACCTCGGCCCGATCAGGTAGCCGAGGCGGGCCCCGGCCATAGCCCAGGTCTTGGAGTAGGTGCGGGTGACCGCGACCGGCGTCCCGTCGTCGATGAGTTCCAGGGCGCTGTGGGGGGAGAACTCGGCGTAGGCCTCGTCCATGCACAGCAGCCCTCCGGCCGAGACGACCGCGTCGAGCAGCGAGGCGACCGTGGAGCGGGGCGCCACCGTGCCGGAGGGGTTGTTGGGAGAGCACAGGAACGTCACTGCGGGCCGGGCCGACTGGATCAACGCCGCGGCGGCGTCGGGATCGAGGGTGAAGTCGTCGCCCCGCTCGCCCTCGACGACCGCGGTGCCGGTGATTCGGGCCAGGTGCGAGTGCAGCGCGTAGGTGGGCTCGAACACTGCGGCACAGCGTCCCGAGCCTCCGTAGGCGAGCAGCAGGCACTGGAGCACCTCGTTGGAGCCGTTGGCGGCGAAGACCCGATCGGCGGCCACGCCGTGGCGAGCCGCGATCCGGGCCCTCAGCTCACCAGCGGCCCGGTCCGGGTACCGGTTCCAGGTGATCGACCGGGCTGCGGCCGCCACCGCTTCGGCGAAGGCCGGCGGGGGCGGCAGCGGGCTCTCATTGGTGTTGAGGCGCACGTCCACGTCGAGCTGGGGCGAGTGGTAGCCGGCCATCAGGGCGATGTCATCGCGGGGCCGCACCGTGCCGTGACCGGTCCCGGCCGGGGTCATGGCGACCTCTCCGGAGTCGGATCTGTTGGCGTGGTGGGAAGATGAGGCGAGGCGCAGCCGCACCGACTCGGCGTGGGCGGTGAGCCCCTCGGCCTCGGCCAGCGCGATCACGTGGGGTGCCAGCCGCTGGAGCCCGGACCGGTCGGTGCTCACGATGTGCATGCTCTTGAGGAAGTCGCGCACTCCCAGGGCGCCCGCGAATCGGGCCGTGCCGTCGGTGGGCAGCACATGGTTGGGGCCGGCCGCGTAGTCGCCCACCGATGCAGGCGCCCAGGGTCCGCAGAAGACGGCTCCGGCGTTGCGCACCTGCGGCAACAGCGCCTCGGGGTCGGCCACCATGAGTTCCAGGTGCTCGGGGGCGATCTCGTTGACAACCTCGAGGGCCTGCTCGACGCTCGAGCACAGGACGCTGTACCCGGAGTGTCTCAGGGTCGCTTCGATCTCGGTGCGGCGGTCGGCGCCAGCGGCCAGGCGGGCGACCTCTGACTCCACCGCGTCGGCTGTGGCCGTGTCCCAGGTCACCAGCCACGCCAGACCGTCGGGTCCGTGCTCGGCCTGCAGGATCACGTCGGCCGCGGCGAACGTAGCGTCGGCATCGGCGTCGGCCACCACCACCACCTCCGAGGGGCCCGCGAAGGCGGTGGGCACGCCGACGACCCCGGCCACCTCTCGCTGGGCCAGCGCGACGTAGACGTTGCCCGGTCCGGCGATCACGTCGACGGCGGGGATCGACTCTGTTCCGTAGGCCAGCGCGGCGATGGCCTGGGCCCCGCCCACGGGATGGACCTCAGTCACGCCTGCGGCGGCGGCAGCGGCCAGCGTCACGTCGGCGATGCGGCCGTCGGAGCCCGGTGGCACGCACACCGCGACCTCGTCCACACCGGCCACCCAGGCCGGGACCGCGGTCATGAGCAGTGTCGACGGGTAGGCGGCCCGCCCTCCGGGCACGTAGCAGCCGGCTCGGCGTACCGGCAGGTGGCGTTCGCGGACCGTGACTCCGCCCCGCTCGTGCACCACGTCGTCGAGCAGCTGGTGGCGGTGGTAGGCCTCCACGTTGGCCACCGCGGCCGCCAGGGCGTCGCGCACCTCCGGCGGTGTGCGGGCCGCGGCTGCCGCGATCTCGGCCGGCTCCACGGTGAGGCTGGCCGGCTCGACGCCGTCGAAGCGCCCGGTCAGCTCCCGAAGGGCGGCGTCGCCGCGCTCCCTCACCGCGGCGATGATGGCGCGCACCGTCTCCAGCGGGCCTGCGGACGCCGGCTCGGGCCGGGGCAGGCGGGAGGCGACGGGACCGCCGTCGCCGCGCAGGTCGAGGCGGCTGAGCACCCCACAACGCTACCGGTGGCCATGGGGCCCACAGCCACGACTAGAGGAGGCGGCCGCCCCCGGGCCCGGGGGCGGCCGCTAAAGCGACCGAGGGCGGCGGATCCCTCGGTTCGCCGGCTGCGTTCATTGGCTGATGCCGGGCCCGCTGGACCCATTGCCCTACGCGGACCTGTCCTACGCGGACCCTAGCGTTCTGTGAGCACGCTCGCGGCCATGAGCCGCCCCAGTTCGCGGACCTGGCCGGCGACGCTGCGGCTCGGGCGATGGCTCAGACGGTGCTGGAGGGGCAGAAGTCGTTGAGGACGCAGTCCTCGCAGCGAGGGCGGCGGGCCACGCACACCCGGCGACCGTGGAGAATCATCCTCAGGCTGAAGTCGCCCCGCTCGGCGGCGGGGATCATCGGATTGAGCTCCAGTTCGATCTTCACCGGGTCGGTCTCGGAGGTGAGGCCGAGCAGGTTCGACAGCCTCGTGACGTGGGTGTCGACCGGCAGGCCCGGCAGCCCGAGGGCCACGCTGCGGATCACATTGGCCGTCTTGCGGCCCACGCCGGGCAGGCGCACCAGATCGCGCATAGCGCCGGGCACCTCGCCTCCGTAGTCGTCCACCAGCATCCGGGCCATGCCCACCAGGCTCTTGGACTTGTTGCGGAACAACCCGATGGTGCTCACGTAGGGCTCGACCTGCTCCGGCTCGACCTCGGCCAGCGCCTCGGCGTCCGGGAACCTCTCGAACAGTGCCGGGGTCGCCTTGTTGACGCCCACATCGGTGGCCTGCGCGGACAGGATGGTGGCCACCAGCAGCTCGAAGGCGTTGCCGTGGTCGAGTTCGCACACGGCGTCCGGGTACTCCGAGGCCAGGCGCTCATGGGTGCGGCGGGCGCGGCCTGTGGGCGTTCGGGGACGGGCCATCGGCGCGAAGCTAGCGGTTGACGACCCGCGCGTTCAGCCGCCCTGCACGTCTCTGTGCTTGTGCCGACGGCGCGAGCGGTTGACCGCCGTCACGCCTGCACAGCTAGCGGTACCCTCGGCCCGGTGCGCTACGAGGTCAATGCCCCAGCCGCGGAGGGCGGCGAGACGCAGATCGTGGTGCATGAGGGCCGAGTGGTTGGCGAGACCACTCCCATCCTGAGCGAGGCCCTGGCCGGACTGGATGACGACTCCGGTGCCCAGCTATGGATCAGGGAGGTCGCGAAGGGCGACGATGCCGCGGCCCGCCGCCACGGATTCGAGCCCTACCGCGACCTGTGGCAACTGCGGTGCGAGCTGCCGGCCGAGCCGGCTGGGATTCCCACCAGGGCCTTCACCCTCGACGACCTTGACGAGTTCGTGTCGGTCAACAACCGGGCGTTCCATTGGCATCCCGAGCAGGGAGGGCTCACCGCCGACGATGTGCGCAGCCGCATGGCCGAGCCATGGTTCGACCCCGACGGCTTCCGCCTCCACCACCGCGACGGACGCCTGGCCGGCTTCTGCTGGACCAAGGTCCACTCCGATCACGATCCGCCGCTGGGAGAGATCTACGTCATCGCCGTCGACCCCGACTTCGCGGGCCGGGGTCTGGGCAAGTCCGTGACCCTGGCCGGGCTGGAGTGGCTGTCTGGGCGGGCACTGGCCGTCGGAATGCTGTATGTGGAGTCCGACAACCATGCCGCCAACGCCGTCTACCGACGCATCGGCTTCGAGCACCACCACACCGACCGCGCCTATCGCCGCGTCGTGTAGGGAGCCTGCATACTAGAGGGATGGAGACGCGCGTCTGGGTCAACCCCCGCCAGCCTCAGACGCTGTACATAGCGCAGCTGCTGATGTACTTCCAGGGCGGCTTCTCGCTGGTGTTCGCCATGCTCGGCGCGCGATCTCTCACCATCTACTTGCTCGTGATCGCGGTGGGCAAGGTGATGGCCGCATTCGGCATAGCCAACGAGAGGCGATGGGCCTACAAGCTCGGCGTCGTCGTGGCGGCGATACCTCTCGTGCTGGTGGCGCTGCTGGCCGCGACCGAAGGCTTGGGCTGGCTGTGGGCTGATCTGATCGGCCTGATGTTCGACATCGCGCTGCTCGCACTGCTGCTGCATCCCATGAGCCGCAACTACCAGCGCTACTGGCCCAAGAAACAGCGCGGGTGAGCGAACTGCCCACCGGCGCGGCGAAGCGCCGGGCCGTGCGGGAGATGTTCGACGCCATCGCGCCGCGCTACGACCTGGTGAACCGCATCATGACCCTGCGCCTCGATGTGGCCTGGCGGCGACGCACTGTGCGGGAGCTGGGCCTCGCGCCGGGGTCGGTGGTGGCCGACCTGGCCTGCGGCACCGGTGACCTGTGCCGGGAGTTGGCTCGCCGCGACTGCCACCCCGTCGGCTTCGACTTCTCGATGGGCATGCTGCGGGCCGCGCCCTGGCAGGCAACCGGATGGCCGCCGGTGAACGCCGACGTGCTGGAGCTGCCGCTTCCCGACGGCGCCCTGGACGGCGCGACGTGCGGGTTCGCCCTGCGCAACCTCACGGCCGTGCCGCCCCTGTTCGCCGAGCTGGCCCGGGTGCTGCGACCCGGCGGACGCATCGGCCTGCTGGAGGTGGACTCTCCGACAAATCCGGTTCTGCGCTGGGGCCACGGTCTGTACTTCGGCCGGGTGGTGCCCCTCATCGGGGCCGCTCTGTCGGATCGGGACGCCTACCGGTACCTGCCCGAGTCGGTCGCCTACCTGCCGTCGGCCGGCGAGCTGCAGGTCGAGCTGCGCTCGGCCGGGTTCGTCGACGTGCAGCCGCGCAGGTTGAGTGCGGGCATAGCCCAGCTGATCACCGCCACCCGCGGTTGACGCCGCGCTCCGCCGAGCGGCTCGGCCCGATCGCTAACCGAGCCCGGAGCTGACCCTGCGGACGGCTTCGCACATCACCGTCAGTTTGCGGCGGGCCAAATCCCTGCCGAGGAAGCCGAGCCCGCAGTCGGGCGCGGCCGCCAGACGCTCCGGCGGGAGGTGATTCAACGCTTCCACCAGCCGGTCCTCGACATCGTTGACCGCCTCCAGCCGGCTGCGGGCGATGGCGAGCACGCCGAGGATCACCGTGGTGCGGGCGAACCGGGGCAGCAGCTCGCCCAGGTCGTTGGGCCGGTGGGCGTCCTCGATGCTCACGGCGTCGACGGGGGCCGCGTCCAGCGCCTCGGCCACCGCCAGGTACGAGCCGGGGTCGGCCTTGGGATAGTCGTCCTGGTCGAGGTGGTCGGGATAGCCGCAGCAGCAGTGGACCACCCGGGTGACACTCTCAGGCACCCCGGCGAAACAGCGCTCGAGGTGCTCGATGCCGTAGGCAAGCGCAATGTCGGGTTTGCGGGCCATGACCGGCTCGTCCACCTGTATGTGGAGGCATCCCGCGTCCACGAGGTCCAGCACTTGGGCGTTGACGGCGGCCGCAAGGTCCGCGCCCAGCGCGGCGTCGTCGTGATAGCAGGCGTCCACCGTGGTGTCGATGATCGTCATAGGTCCCGGGATCGTGACCTTCACGGGCTTGGGCGACAGCGACTGGGCCACCCGGTAGTCGTGGACGAGCGGAGAGGTTCCGAGGTGGCGCACCTCGCCTCTCACGGTGGGCAGCCGGGCTTCGGTCACGCCCCGGATCGTTCCCGGGCTGAGGTTGTCGAAGTCGAAGCCGGAGAAGTGGCGGCACTGGTAGTGAACATAGTTCTCCCGGCGCACCTCGCCGTCGGTGACGATGTCGATTCCTGCCTCGATCTGGTCTCCTATGATCTCGGCCGCTGCTCGGCGGAACAGTGCCTCGCGGCCCGCGCCAGCTTCGGCCGTCTCGCGGGCGAACGCCGAGGTGTAGTCGGCGGCCTGGCCGCCGGGGGCCGCGGTGAACCAGTCGGAGACCGGTACACAGCCGGGCTTCGGGTAGGCGCCGATCGTGGTGGTGACGATCACGGCCGGGCCCCGGTGGGGACGCCGCCCCCCGGGGCACTACCCGCCGGGCGAGCCAGGTTCTTGACGACCTCGGCGCCGTCGATGGCCAGCAGCGATGCCGGTGGGCACAGGATCTTGCAGTCCCGAGAGCCTCCGCCCACGATCACCTGGTCGCACTCCATGACCTGGGCATCGATCCACACCGGCAGGCCGGCCGGCAGCCCGAACGGCGTAACCCCGCCGATCATCATGCCGGTGCGCTCCACGATGGCGGCCGCGTCGGCGAAGGAGGCTTTGCGGGTGCCGAGCCGGCGGCGAACCACCCCGTTCACGTCCAGCCTCATGGAGGCCAGCACCACGCAGCACGCCATCGGCCGGTCGGCAGACTTGCCCACCACGCAGATGGCGTTGGCCGACGCGTCCATCGAATACCCGTATCGCTCGCAGAACCGGGCGGTGTCGGCGAAGTCGGGATCGCACTCCACCACCTGGTAGCCCACGCCCAGTGCCTCGAGGTGGGCCACGACGGCCTCCCGGCTCATGGCGGACAGTCTGGAAGGGCGGCTTGTGGGCTCATGGCGGACAGTCTGCTCAGCCCGTCACGGCGATGCCTACCGCCATGGCCAAGCCCGAGGCGAGCTGGGCCCGCGCGGTGGCGCCCAGCACTGGAATCAGGGCGGGGCCGGATGCTCCCCGCAGGACGCGGCGCACCGCGACCACTGCGAAGGGGGCGCCGACCACCGCGGCCGCGGCGGCTCGGCCGGTGACCGACGCGGCCAGGGCCGCCGCGTAGGAGGCCTCCAGCACGGCCATGTAGGTGAGGCGGCTGCGGCGCTCACCCAAGCGAACGGCCAGTGTGCGCTTGCCCGCGGCGGCGTCGCCGGCGATGTCGCGCAGGTTGTTGGCCACGAGCAGCGCCACCGCCCACAGCCCGACCGGCACGCCGCACAGCACCGCAAACCAGTCCAGTCGCTCCAGCAGCACGTACGTAGTGCCCGCGGTGGCCACCAGACCGAAGAACACGAACACGAACACCTCGCCCAGCCCCAGATAGCCGTACGGCTTGGGCCCGCCCGTGTAGGCCCAGCCCGCGGCCAGGCACAGAGCGCCCGCGGCCAGCAGCTCCCAGCCCGCGACCGCGGCCAGCACCCCACCGGCTGCGGCGGCCGCCGCGAAGGCTCCGAGCGCGGCCCGCTTGACCCGGCGGGCCTCGACCAGTCCCGAACCCACCAGCCGGCGGGGGCCAACCCGAGTGGAGTCGTCGGTGCCGCGCACGCCGTCGGAGTAGTCGTTGGCGAAGTTGACGCCCACCTGCAGCGCCATCGCCACCACCAGCGCCACGCCGGCCCGCCACCACGCCGTCTGTGATCCCTCCCCCACTGCCGCCGCCGTGCCCACGGCCACCGGGACCAACGCTGCGCTCAGCGTGCGGGGACGGGCCCCAGCTGCCCGGATCCCTGTCATGTCCGGATCCCTGTCATGTCCGGATCCCTGTCATGTCCGGATCCCTGTCATGTCCGGATCCCTGTCATGTCCGGATCCCTGTCATGTCCGGATCCCTGTCATGTCCGGATCCCTGTCATGTCCGGATCCCTGTCATGTCCGGATCCCTGTCGAGCTGCTGAGGCTCGGTCAGGGCGTCACGTACTTGTAGCCGAGACCCCTGATCGTGACGATGCGCTCAGGGTCGGCCGGGTGGCGCTCTATGCGGGACCGGAGCCTCTTGACGTGCACGTCGAGGGTCTTGGTGTTGCCCACGTAGTCAAACCCCCAGACCCTGTCAATGAGCGTCTGGCGGGTCACGACGAAACCGGCGTTCTCCATGAGCAGGGCCAGCACCTCGAACTCCTTGAGCGGCAGACGCTCCAGCCTGCCGCCGATGGTCACCTCGTGGCGGTCGCGGTCAACCGCCACATCACCGATGTTCAAGTCGGTCACGCCGTTGAAGGAGTTGATCGGTCGGGTCCCGCTGCGGCGCATGACGGTGCGCATCCGGGCCACGAGTTCCCGTACCCGGTATGGCTTGGCCACATAGTCGTCCGCGCCGACCTCCAGTCCGACCACGGTGTCGATCTCCTCCCGACGGGCCGACACCATGATCACGGGTGTGTCGGCGAGGGAGCGGATGCGGCGGCAAACGTCGATCCCCGACAGCCGGGGCAGCATCACGTCCAGCAGCACGATCTCGGGTTCGAGGGCCTCGAACATGGCCAGGGCCTCCTCGCCGTCGGCAGCCACGTCGACGATGAACCCTTCGGCCCCCAACGCCACCTGCAGTCCCTCGCGATACGACGGCTCGTCGTCGACGACCAGTACCCGGACTCCAGTACTCACGCGCGTCAGTCTGCCCCACGGTGGGCCCCAGGCGCTCATCCTGGGGTTGGAGAGCCGTGGTTCCCGCTCTTGTTCGCTGCGCTCACGGGCCGCTGGGGCCAGCTTCCCGCTCTTGTTCGCTGCGCTCACGGGCCGCTCGGGCCAGCTTCCCGCTCTTGTTCGTTGCGCTCACGGGCCGCTCGGGCCGTGGTTCCCGCTCTTGTTCGTTGCGCTCACGGGCCGCTCGGGCCCGGGGGCCTCCCGCTCCCCGCCTTCCGGAGTCCTCGTGAACTGCGGCCTGCCCGCTCGGCCTCGTAGGCTCGGCCGCATGAACCGGCTCGGCGACGAGACCAGCCCGTACCTGCGCCAGCATCGCGACAACCCGGTGGACTGGTACCCGTGGGGCCCGGAGGCCTTCGCGGCGGCCGCAGAGCGGGACCGGCCGGTGCTGCTGTCGGTGGGCTACTCGAGCTGCCACTGGTGTCATGTGATGGCCCATGAGTCCTTCGAGGATCCCGACACTGCGGCCGTGATGAACCGGCTGTTCGTCAACGTGAAGGTGGACCGCGAGGAGCGCCCGGACGTGGACGCCATCTACATGGACTCGGTGCAGGCCATGACCGGCCGGGGCGGCTGGCCCATGACCGTGTTCCTCACCCCCGACGGACGGCCCTTCTTCGGCGGCACCTACTACCCGAACCGTCCCCGAGGTGGCATGGCCTCGTTCGGCCAGGTGATGGAGGCCATCGACGAAGCCTGGACCAACCGCCGAACCGACGTGCGCGCCCAGGCCGACCAGCTCGTTGCGATGATCGATCGGACGGCGCGCGCCGCCGCGTCGCTGAGCACAGAGGCCTCCGCCGACGCCATCGACGGCCGGGCCGTGGACCAGGCAGGCGACGCCATCCTGGCCTCGCTCGACCCCGAGTGGGGAGGCTTCGGCGGCGCGCCCAAGTTCCCGGCAGCCATGACGCTGGCCTCGGCGCTGCGGATCCATCACCGCAGCCACCGGCCTGAGCTGCTGCGGGCGGTGCGGACCAGTCTCGATGCCATGGCTTCCGGCGGTATCTACGACCACCTCGGCGGGGGCTTCGCCCGCTACTCGGTAGACCGCCAGTGGCTGGTGCCCCACTTCGAGAAGATGCTGTACGACAACGCCCTGCTGACCAGGGCTTACCTGCACGCCTGGATGGTGACGGGCGAGGCTGTCTACCGGCAGGTGGTGGACGAGACGATCGGCTACGTGCTGCGCGACCTGCGCCACGCCGACGGCGGCTTCTATTCGGCCGAGGACGCCGACTCGGAGGGCGTGGAGGGCAAGTTCTACGTCTGGTCCGAGGCCGAGCTGCGAGCAGTGGTGCGGGTCGCGGCCGGCGCCGAGGCTGCCGATGCGGCCGCAGCCTGGTGGGGGGTGACCGCGGCCGGCAACTTCGAGGGGGCCAACATCTTGAACCGGCCCGTGCGGGGCGACCTGATCCGACCGGCCTCGGTGGAGGCGGCCCGAGAGGCCCTGTTCGTGTGCCGGGAGAGCCGGGTGCGGCCGGGCCTCGACGACAAGGTTCTGACCGAGTGGAACGGGATGATGCTGTCGGCTCTGGCCGAGGCCGCGGCGGCCACCGGTGATCCGGCTTGGCGGGCCGCGGCGCTGGCCAACGGTGAGTTCCTGGTGGCCAATCTGCGGCGGAGTGACGGGCGCTGGCTGCGCTCCTGGCAGGCTGGCGACGCCGAGCGCTCCGCCCAGGCCCGCCATCTGGCCTACGCCCAGGACTACGCGGCGCTGATCGACGCCTTTGTGAGGTTGGGCGAGCTGTCGGGCCAGGCCCGCTGGATCGACGAGGCCCGCGCCGCGGCCGACGGCCTGTTGGAGCTGTTCACCGACGACGCCGCGGGCGGAGTGTTCACCACCGGCTCCGATGCCGAGAAGCTGGTTACCCGGCCCAAGGACCTCATGGACAACGCCACCCCGTCGGCCCAGTCGGCGGCAGCCTGCGGCCTGCTCCGGCTGGCCGCGCTCACCGGCGAGGCCCGCTACGACGAGCACGCCCGCCGCATCACCGCTCTGTTCAGCTCCGCCGCGGCCCAGCATCCCACCGCTTTCGGTCGGGCGCTGGAGGCCCTCGACATGGCAGCCCACGGCCTCGAGGAGATCGCCGTCGTCGGCGATCGCGGTGACCTGGTAGCCGCAGTGCAGACCCGCTACCTGCCCAGCGCCGTCTTGGCCTGGGGCGAGCCCTACGACTCCCCGCTATGGGCGGACCGCGCCGAGGGCTTCGCCTACGTCTGCCGCGATTTCGCCTGCCAGTCCCCCGCCGCCACGGCGGCCGAGCTAGTCGCCCGGCTGGGAGAGCAGTCCCGAGCCACGGCGGGGCCGACGACGTCTGCGGGCACCCTCGAGGACGAGGCTCTGTTCTCGACCGGAGAGACTTGACGCGCCAGTTGAGCAACAGTGCTGCTCGACATCCATCGCAGGACGGCGACGCCGCGGGCGCGTGTCAGCTCGCCGGAGTCCACAAATGAGGGAGGCTCACGCGTCGGCGGGGGCGATCACCTCCACGCCTGACGCGCGGGCGGCTTGGGCCAGCAGGCCGTCGTAGGTGACGAGTCCGTCGAGGTCGTCGCCCAAGTCCAGTGCCGCAGCCAGATGGATGGCGTCGAGGCTGCGGAGCGTGACGGGCTCGAGTCGCCCCGCCTGCTCGAACACGGCAGTGGTGACCTGGGTGAGCGTGACTGTGTCGAGCGCTCGCCTGGCGTTCGGGGCAAGCTCGGGAGCGGCGCGTCGCACAGTTCGCATCAACTCCGTGCGGGTCAGGTCGCAGGACACGGGCTCGCGGTCCTCTGCCGCGAGCCACGACCGCAACGCAGGTGTCTCGGGTTCCCGAACGATCAGCTTGACCAGTGCGGACGTGTCCATGTAGTGGGCCACGGTCAGTATCGCTCCGCGGCCCGCATGGCCTCCAGTTCCTTCGAGAGGCTGGGACCCTCCACTGGAGGGGGCAGCTCCGCAGCGTCCCCACGCGCCGGCCGAGCCCGACCCGAAGCAACGAGTTCTTCAAGGCGCGACGAGACGATCGCCGTCATCCTGGCCACCGGCCGGCCCCGCAGCGTGATGGTGACGACCTCCCCGGCGGCGACCTCAGCCACCACTTCGGACGCATTCTGCTTGAGCGCCCTGATGCCGATCTCAGCCATGTTCTACATTGTAGCACAAGCCTCTCCAGTACCTGCCCAGCGCGGTGCTGGACTGGGGTGAGCACTACGAATCGTCGCTGTGGGCCGGCTGCGCCGAGGGGTCGCCCACGTCTGCCGCGATTACGCCTGCCGGTCCCTTGCCATCACCACCGAGGATCTAATCGCCGAGTTCGTAGCGTGAGCCCCGCCGCCATGCTCCGGCGGAGTTCCGTTGTGCATCTCCGTGCGTGGGAGCACTCCACCCACATCCAGCGGATCTGTTTCATGCTCGGGCAGGGTCCCGTTGTGCCCGGCTCTGGCTTTATGCAGCGCGGCCCGCGCCGCTGCGGGTCCGGCCCGCGAGCTGTGAAGTTCGGGCAACGGCGGGTCGGGAGCGTGCGTCTGCTCGTGCCGACGGATCTCGGTGTGGGTGTCGGCGTTAAGTTCGGGCAACGGCGGGTCGGGAGCGTGCGTCTGCTCGTGCAGGTGCAGGATGGGCTGCTCGGGGGCGTGCGCGGGCCCGTAGTGGACCCGCCCGGGCGGGTGCAGGGTGTGCACTCCGTCGGGGCGGGTGCGGATCTGCCAGTCGTGATGGTGGATCTTGTTGTGGCAGTCCCAGCAGATTGGGACCATGTTGTCAATCTTGGTTGCTCCGCCTTGTGAGACCGGCTTGATGTGGTGGATCTGGCACATGGCCGGGTTCGCCCCGCAGTGGAAGCAGCCCCCGTAGCGGGCGATGAGGATCTGGCGCTGGGCTTCGGTGGCGGTGCGCACCGAGTGGGCCCGCCAGATCGGCTTGCCCACGCGGTCATAGACGACGCCGGTGAACTTGGCGTAGCAGGAGAGCTCCTCGAGCACGGCCTGCGGCAGCCGGACGCCGTCGGGTAGCTCGGCCACGAGCCTTCCAGTGTCGTCGTCGACGTGCGCGACGACGCAGATGTCGGCGAAGGGCCGGCCGTTGCCCGCACCTTTTCCTGAGGAGTTGTTGGCGGTGAGGCTGTCGAGGGCGTCGGCCATGCATTGGTCGAAGCTGCGCCGCTCGCCGCCATCGGAACCGTTGGCGGCTTGCTTCTTGTCGGTGTCGTAGAGGTGGCGGGCCACAGCTTGGAGCCGGTTGCCGATGCGCCGTCCCGCGACGGGGTCGAACTCTCCGTGGAGCCGCACCATGTCGTCGTCTGTGTCCCAGATTCGCACGCAGCGGCGGGCGCGCAGGCGGCGGTAGTCGGCCTCGCCGCCGTCGCCTTGTCGGTCGGTGGCCCACCGCCGGGCTTCCTTGGTGAACTGCTCGGGGCGCATCGAAGCGGCCTTGGCCAACAACTCCCCGTCAGACTCGACGGCCTCAGCGCTGGTCTTCTCGATGGCCTCGGCCAGCCGCTTGGCGTTGGCCGGCGACACCCGACCTTCCTCCACCGCGTCGCGCACCGCGGGCGCTGCCTCAATGGTCTTGGCCGTCTTGACCTGACTCTGGGCGTCGCGCCTGGTCAGCCCGGCCGCATCCGCCAGCACCTGCGTGCCGCCGTCGCCGTGGCGCTCGACCCCGGCTATCACCTTGGCCGCCGACGTTTGCGCGGCCGAGATGACCGCGACGGTCGCCTTGGACACTGCCAGCATCTCGCGCGCCTCCGCGCACGACGCCGACCCATCGTTGATCAGTGCCAGCATCTCCTTGGCGGCGGCCTCGGCCCGACGGGCGGCTTCGATCAGCATGAAGACAGTCTCTCACACCGGTATGACAACTGTCAAGCATTTACACGTTAAATCATGTCTATTTCTAGAGATATGGTATGCTTTCTGCGCCTGGCTCCACGAGCTGGAGCGGTCGCTCATCACCGTCCCGCTCACACCCGCCATTGCGGTGACCGCGTGCGCGCTGCCTCAGCCATTCTCAGGCGACCCGCTGACCGTCAGATCTAGGCGACAGCCCTGAGTTTGGGCTGGCCCCCCGGTTCGCACAGGCCGAGGTTGTCGTAGTCGTAATGGATCAGTTCAGAGTCCAGCGAGGGGATCGGTCGCGACAAGCAGCTCGGCGGCGCCGATGGCGGTGATGCGGTCAGTGAGGGCGAAGCGGTGCTCGCCAGCGTGCACGACGATGAGACGGTCGAGCGCGAGGTCGGCCAAGGCGCTGTGCATCGACTTGGTCGTTGAGGGGCGGTCGGTGCGTTTGATCTCGAATCCGATTGCCTGCCCGTCGATCTCGAGTCGCAGGTCGAGCTCGGCCCCGCCGTGGGTCGCCCAGAACGCGGCCGCGGTGTCGCCGAAGCGCGTGAGGAGCTGTTCGAGCACCATTCCCTCCCAGCTCGCGCCCAGCTTGGGGTGGCGTTCGAGGTCGAGCCGGCTGCTGATCCCGAGCAGGCGGTGCAACAGGCCGCAGTCGCGGACATAGATCCGCGGCGCCTTGACCTGCCGTTTCGAGATGTTCGCGAACCAGGCCGGCAGCTGGCGCACAACGAGAGCGTCGGTCAACGCATCGACGAGCCGGCGCACGGTCGTCTCGGAGACATCGATCGACCGGGCGATCGCCGCCGCGTTCCACGTCTGGCCGTGATAGTGGGCGAGCATCGTCCAGAACCGGCGCATCGTCGCCGCCGGGAAACGAAACCCGAAGCCGGCCAAGTCTCGTTCCAGGAAGGTCGCGATGTAGTCGTCTCGCCACGCGCTCGACAACTGGTCGTCGGTGGCCAGAAACGACTCCGGCAGCGCGCCGCGCAGCCACAGGTCGCCGAGACGGTGAGCGCCGACGTCGCCGAGCCGGAACCCCGAGAGCTCCACCAGCGCCACCCGCCCCGCCAACGACTCCGAGCCGAGGCCCGTCAGGTGCGGCGAGGCGCTGCCGAGCACCACGAAGCGCCCCGGGCGGCGGTTCTCGTCCACGAGCACCCGCAGCGACGCGAACATCTCCGGCATCCGCTGGGCCTCGTCGATGACGATCGTGGCGCCCGTGTCGCGTAGAGCGAGCATCGGCTCGGCCAGCCGTGCGAGGTCCCTGTAGTCCTCCAGATCGAACACCGACGACGGCGACGGGCTGACAACGCGCCGCACCAGCGTCGACTTTCCGGCCTGCCGCGGTCCGGTGAGCAGCGTCACCGGCGCGCGTGCCATTGCCGCCCGCAGCGCCTCGGCGTCTACCGGCCGTTCGACGAAACGTTCGTCCGCTGCGGCCGTGCGGCTCGTGTCCATTGTTGTGTCGGTGCCTGGCTCGTCCGCCATGCGTTCACGATATCATGGAAAAACCACCATATAAAAGCGGAGTTTCAAGGTAAAATCATCCGCCGTTCCAAGAATATGCTATTCCTCTCGACGAGGCGGGCACCGGTGCCGAGATCGAGATCACCAAGCACGGCCGGACCGTGGCACGGCTGGTGCCGGCGAGAGGTCCGGCAGTCTTCGTCGGCATGCTTGCAGGCTCAGTGACGAGCACACTCGAGCACGAGGCTCTTTCCACTACCGGCCAGACTTGGAGCGCAGCTAAGCACCGCGCTTCTCGACCCCCATGCGGTGCTGCGTAGAACCCTGCAACTCACGACGGTTCGAATACAAGTTCGGGCACTACGACCCCCCATTTGTCGCACCGGAGTTGCTTCTGATATTGCGGTTCCGAGTAATCGCGGGTCCAGGAGACGACCGCCAGAACAGTGGCGCCGATACAGCGCATGCCGTGTGGGGCCTCGAAGCTGCGGGCAAGCGTTCCCACAACGACCCCTGCGCCATCGAGAAGCTCCCACCGGTCGGACTGTCGCTGCACCCGAAGCCGGTCGCCCGGCGACAACGCGGCGATGGCTCGATGGACACGGTCGCTGGGAGGCCAAGCAGGAAGTGAGCGCCCTCGGCGATGTCGTCCAGATCAGCCAACGCTTGATCGAGATTACGGCCTGCCAGGGGAAAGACGAGGGACTGATCGGTGTCGGTCCGTACGCCGGCGAACGCGTGGATGTGTCCCGTTCTCTTGGACACCTCAAGGTCCACTGAGAGGCAGCCAGACAGCCTCATGGTCAGGCGCTGCGCAGCCATCTCCTGACTCAGTCCGGCATCGGCAGCCGACCGAATGCGACTCTCGACATCGCCAACTGCCTGAGCTAGTTCCCCATCGGCAGCAGTCCGACGACTGGTGTCCACACCGTCAGCGGGCACTGTGTCCGGCATGGCCCGTATGTGCCAGTGGTCCGAGTTCAGGCGGCGGCCTTCTCCAGGATGTGGACCCCGCAGGCCGAGGCCAGGCCGATGACGTGGGCCAGGCCGACGGTGGCGCCCTCGACCTGGCGGCCGCCGGCCTCGCCCCGCAGGTGAGTGGCCACCTCGTAGACGTTGGCCACGCCGGTGGCGCCGATGGGGTGCCCCTTCGAGATCAGCCCGCCGGAGACGTTCACCGGGGTGGTGCCGTCGCGGAACGGTCCGCCCGAGTCGATGAAATCCCCCGAGCCCCCCGGCTCGCACAGTCCGAGGTTGTCGTAGTGGATCAATTCGGCGGTGGCGAAGCAGTCGTGCAGCTCCACCAGGTCGAGATCGTCGGGTCCCACCCCGGCCGCCTCGTAGGCCTGCACCGCCGCGTTGCGGGTGAGGGTGTTGACGTCGGGCTGCACCTGGCAGTCCTCGGTGAACGGGTCCGAGGTGAGCACCGACGCCGAGACCTTCACGGCCCGCCTCTGCACCTGCTCGGGCATCGACGCCAGCCGCTCGCCCGACACCAGCACCACCGCGGCCGCGCCGTCGCCGGTCGGGCAGCACATGAGCAGCGTGTTGGGGTAGCTCATCATGGGAGACTCCATGATCTCGTCCATGGAGAACTCCTTGCGGTACTGGGCCAGCGGGTTCAGCGTCGAGTGGAGATGGTTCTTGTAGGCCACCCGGGCGAACTGCTCGAAGCCCACCCCGTCGTGGTCGTGGGCATAGGCCATGCCGGCCTGGGCGAACACGCCGGGCATGGTCTCGGTGCCCAGATGGCCGTCGACACCGGTGACCGCGCCGTAGCGGCCGGACGGCTCAAAGACCTTCTTCTCCTTCTTGGTCGCGGCCCCGCCCAGCAGGCCCATCTTGCCCATCTTCTCGACGCCCACGGCCAGGCCGATCTGGGCCTCGCCGGAGCGGATGGCCATCATGACGGTACGGATGGCGGTGGCCCCGGTGGCGCAGGCGTTGGCCACGTTGTAGACGGGCACGCCTGTCTGGCCGATCTGCTTCTGGATCCGCTGGCCCACTGCACCGGAGGCCTGGAAGAGCGACCCGCAGGCCAGCACGTCGATGTCACCCACGGTGACCTCGCCGTCGGCCAGCGCGCCCATGGCGCTCTCAGACGCCAGGTCGATCAGGTCGCGGTCGGGATACCGGGCGAAGCGGGTCATGTGGGCGCCGAGCACCCAGACGCTGTCGGCGGAGATGCGGGCTGCCATGGTGTTGCCTTTTTTGGTGTGCGGGTGCGGGGTTGGGGCCCGATGCTGGCTTCAGGCGGGCTCGTAGCCGAAAGCGACGGCGGTGGTGCCGTCGTCGTCGGTGCCGATCGGATGCGCCGTGAGCCGCACCCTCATGCCGAGCTTGACCGCCTCGGGCGTTGGGTCACAGTTCACCACGTTCGAGCGCACCCAGGTGCCGTCGTCGGTCTTGACGATGGCTGACACGAACGGCACCGGGATGCCCGGCGCGGCCCGGTGGACGATCGTGAACGCCCTCAGCTCGCCCGAACCATCGACCGCAGCGGGGCCGAAGTCGATTTGGCCGCAGCGGGCGCAGGCGTTTCGCCGGTCGAAATAGCGCGCCCCGCACTCTGTGCACTCATGGGCCACGAGGTGAGGTTCCGGCTCGAGGTGCAGGTAGTCGACGAGCGGAACTTGGGCCGGGGCCATCGCCGCGAAGGGTACCGCCAACGATTCGGTATACCGCTACCAGCACCAGCAGTGGATCACCCCGCCGTGGCGAGTTCGAGGCTCGGGCTAGTCGCGGGCTCAGGATTCCAGCAGCGTTACGTCGTAGTTGCGGATGCGGCGGTCACGGGTGGCGAGCGTCAGATCCTCCGCCTCCGCTTGGGCGATGAGCATCCGATCGAACGGATCGCGGTGGTGGTGGGGCAACTGGGCGGCGCGCCGGGCATGAGCGAAGGTGATCGACAGATGTCCGAAGTCCTCATCGATCAAGGCGTCGAGGTCGCCGCGAACCGTCAGCTTTCCGAGCGACGTCTTGATGCCGATCTCCCAGATGCTCACGGCGCTTACCCATACCCGGTTGTCGGGGTCCGCTATGGCCTGCGACACGGCCGGTGACAATTCGTCTCCGTTGGCCCACCACAGCAGCGTGCAGGTGTCGATAAGCAGGTTCACTCGCCCGCCTCGAAGGCGTCGATCAGCCATTCGGGCGTGTCGGCGAAGTCCGGGGCCATCTCGATTCTGCCTGCGAGCCGACCGGGCACCCGCGGCGTCCGACGGGGCCGGTAAGCCGAGAGCCGGGCGACGGGACGCCCGTTGCGTCCCAGCACGATCTCCTCGCCCCGCTCGACGCGATCGAGCAGTTTCGAGAGGTTGGTCTTGGCCTCGTACACGTTGACCACGTTGACCGTCGCTTCGCTCATCGGCTCCGCCGTTCGTCTAGTCCCTTATCGTAATTAACCTAGTCAGACTAGACTATCGCACGGAGACATCTCGCGCTACCACTGCGACCGGTGGAGCACGTCGCCTAGATCGGGGCGGCCCCGCCCTGCCGAGCGGCTGGGCCTGTCGTCGCCGGCGGGATGGCCGATGGCGATGGTTCCGACGCCCCGCCGGTCGGTCGGAACATCGAAGCGCTGGCGCACGGCCGGCTCGTGCCCGAACATCCCGAAGAACGCCGCGCCCAACCCTCGATCCTGCGCGGCCAGCAGCATGGTCATCACGACCGCCCCGCCGTCGACGAACCAGTAGGGCACCGGCCAAGCCTCCGCGCGAGCGCCGAGGCCGGTGTGGATCTTGTCCGGCTCGCGGTAGCGGCGCAGGTACTCGCCCACGTTAGTCCACACCACCACCAGCGCCGGCGCAGTCAGGAGCCCGGGCCAGGCGAAGCCGTCGCGGCGCTCAGAGGGCAGCGTGACGTCCCAGTAGGCCGAGGTGTCGTGCCCCTCCAGCACCAAGAACTCGATCCCCGCGGTGTTGCCCGCGGTCGGCGCCCGCCGGGCCAGGTCGCAGATCTCGTCGACCACCTCCGGCGTCACCGGCTCGGCTGTGAACGAGCGCACCATCCGGCGGCGCCGGACTGCTTGTTCGAACTCCACGCCGGGCTCCGCCGCGCCGCTCGCGGGCGCGATCGCCTCGCTACAGCAGTTTCTCGAGCTCTTCGGCCATCACCCAGCCGTGCACGATCAGCGTGTCGCCGTCGTCTCGGACCACGCTGTCGAGCAGTGCGGCGGCTTCGGGCGGAATCTGCTCGGGCTTGAGGCTGGCGTGGTCGAGCACCACTGGGGGACCGCCTTTGCCGCGGGTGGTGAAGATGCGGTCCTCGTAACTGAGGGATCCAATACCGAAGCGTTTGGCGAGGCGCCGCCCCCAGGCCCTCTCCTCTCCGGTCGCCTTGTGAGCGGGCCGGGGCACGACGTCGTGCAGATTCTTGAAGGCCTCGAAGGCGCCCGGATCGTTGACCTGCATGCCGACGAGCACGTCCTCGTCGGGGAAGGACAGAGCGGCCCGGCGGAACTGGTCGGTGACGATGCCCCTCAGCACCGTGTCGCGACGGGTTGTGCGGCAGGTGTGGCCGGCGCCGATGAGCACGCACGGAGTTCCGCCGATGCGTTCCAGTGTGCAGAACGAGAAGCCTCGCAGCTTGCCGTTGTCGCGGGCCTCGGTCACCAGTACCCAGGCCTCGGCCTGCTTGGAGAGGGAGCCCACCTCGTAAGCGCTGGAGGAGACGGCGCAGAGATCGGCCATTTCAGCCAGATCGGAGTCCCCCAGTGCGGTGCAATCCCTCGTCTCGATCGCGATTGCCATGGCGGCTTCCACCCCTATCGTTCGCCCGTACCGTCCGCTCCAGTCTCAGGGGCGCGGGGCCGTTTCGCAACCTTTCGACCGCCGTTTCGCGCCGGGCGAGGCCCCTGTCGGGTCCCGGCCGACCGATAGATCAGACTCCGCCGATGGCCTCGGCGCCGAGCAGTTCGCGCAACTCGGCCGGCAGGCCGTTGGCGGTGTCCACCGTGAAGTCGTCAGGCAGGCGCGCCATGCGGCGGTCGCCCAGCAGCAACTCCACCGGCGAGTGTCCGGGATGGGCGCACAGCACCGACTTGAGCTCGCGCAGCAGCCGATCGTTCTGGTGCTCGAGCGGAAGGTTGACTCGCAGCGGAGGGTCCTCGCCTGTGCTCTCCACGGGATGAACCTCGTTGGCGAAGAACCTGAGGGTGTCCTCCCTGGTGTCGAGCCGCCCTCGCACCACGACCACGGCGTCGTCGGCCAGCTTCGGGCCGTGCTCGGACATCGCCTTCGGGAACACCAGGACCTCGATCTTGTCCTCGAGGTCCTCCAGCGCGAAGGTCGCCATCAGTTCACCCTTGCGGGTCCAGCGCCGATTCAAGCCGGTGACCACTCCCCCGACCGACCAGTAGCCAGCGTCATCGCTGTGGGACGCACCCGCCGCGAGCTCGCCGATCGTGCAATCGGCCAGGCGGCGTACCCGGGCCTCCATCCCCTTGAGCGGGTGGTCGGAGATGTAGAGACCGAGCATCTCCTTCTCGTGGGCGAGCTTCTGCATGCGCTCGTACTCGATGTCGGGAACCTCCGGCCGGTCGTCGAAGGAGGGGCCGTCGCTCTGCTCCCCGAACAGCGACATCACGCCGGCCTCGTGCTCCCGGCGTTTGCGGACCGTCATGTCGATGATGTCCTCGTGCACCTGCAGCAGGCCCTTGCGGGGGTGGCCCAGCGAGTCGAAGGCCCCCGCCTTGATCAGCGACTCGATCGTTCGCTTGTTCAGCGCGTCGATGTCGACGCGCTCCACAAAGTCGACGAACGAGGCGAAGGGGCCGTTGGCCCCGCGCTCCGCGATCACGCGCTCGACCATCCCCTCACCCACGTTGCGGACCGCCGAGAGGCCGTACACGATGCGGCCCGGGCCGGTTGCGGCCCGCTCGTCGTCGTCATGGGGCACCGGCGTGAAGTCGGAGGCGGACCGGTTGGCGTCGGGAACCTCGACCTCGATACCCCGCAGGCGGCACTCGTTGAGGTAGACCGAGGCGTTCTCCAGCTTGCTCTTGACGCTGGTGAGCAGGGCGGCCAGGTATTCCACCGGATAGTTCGCCTTGAGGTAGGCGGTCTGGTAGGCGACCAGCCCGTAGCCGTAGCTGTGGCTCTTGTTGAAGGCGTAGTCGGCGAACTGCTCGATGATCTTGAACAGCTGGGCGCCGAGGCCCTCCTCATAGCCGTTGGCGGCCACGCCGGCGACGAACTTCTCCTCCTCGGCGGCCATGGCCGAGCGGATCTTCTTTCCCATGGCCTTTCGCAGCGAGTCGGCCTCGGCCAGGGAATAGCCCGCGAAGCGCTGGGCCACCCGCATGACGCTCTCCTGGTAGATCATGAGCCCGTAGGTGTCGGCCAGGATGTCGGCCGCGTCGTCATGGAAGTACTCGACGCGGCGCCGGCCGTTCTTGCGGTCGGCGTAGTCGTGGTGCATGTTGGCCGCCATCGGCCCCGGCCGGTACAGCGCCACCAACGCGCAGATGTCGTCGAAAGAGGTGGGCGCAAGGGAGCGGACCAGCGAGCGCACCTGGGGGTTCTCCAGTTGGAACACGCCGATGGTGTCTCCCTCCCTCAGCATGTTGAAGGTGGCGTCGTTGTCCAGCGGGATGGAGTCGATGTCGATGGTGACGCCCCGGGTGCGCTCGATCAACTCGGCGGTGTCGGTGATCACGTCGAGGTTGCGCAGGCCCAGGAAGTCCATCTTGAGCAGGCCGAGGTCCTCCACCCCGTGCATCTCGTATTGCGTGACGATTGGCGCCTTGGTCGGATCCCGCCCCGGCTCCGGCTTGCGCTGGATGGGCATGTACTCGGTGAGCGGCTCGGGTGTGATGACCACCGCCGCGGCGTGGATGCCGTCCTGGCGCCGCATGCCCTCGAGGCCCCGGGCCACGTCGACCACCTTGGCCACCTCGTCGTCCGTCTCGCACATCTGGCGCAGCTCGGCTGCGGCCACGAATCCGTCGTGGTGCTCCTCGGAATCCTCGAAGCAGTACTTCAGCGGGGTGTCGCGCCCCAGGATCAGCGGCGGCATGGCCTTGGCGATCTTGTCGCCGAGAGAATGGGGGAAGCCCAGCACCCGGGCCGAGTCGCGCACCGCGGCCCGGGCCTTGATCCGCCCGAACGTGATGATCTGGGCCACATGGTCGTTGCCGCCGCGGCTGTACTTCTGGGAGGCGTATCTGATGATCTCGTCGCGGTGGCGCGAGTCGAAGTCCATGTCGATGTCGGGCATCGACACCCGCGACGGGTTGAGGAACCGCTCGAACAGCAGGTCGTAGCGGATGGGGTCCAGGTCGGTGATGCGCAGGCTGTAGGCCACCGCGCAGCCCGCGGCCGAGCCTCGGCCCGGCCCCACCCGGATGTCTCGCCGGCGGGCGTAGGCGATGAGGTCCCACGTGATGAGGAAGTACGAGGCGAACCCCATGTTGTTGATGACCTCGAGTTCGTAGGCCAGCCGCTCGGCCACCTGGGGGGGCAGGGGGTCGCCCCAGCGCTCGCGGGCGCCGGCGAGCGTGAGGTGCTCCAGGTACTCGCGATCGCTGCCGTAGCCGTCGGGCACCTCGAAGTGCGGGAGCCGGGGCGTGCCGAACTCGATGTTGACCTCGGAGCGCTCCGCGATCTGCAGTGTGTTGTCGCAGGCCTCGCCGATCTCGGAGAAGAGGCTGCGCATCTCGGCGGCTGTCTTGAGGTAGTGGGCGTCGCCGTAGAACTTGAGCCGGTCGGTGTCTTCCAGCAGCGATCCGGTCTGCACGCACAGCAGCGCGTCGTGGGCCGCGGCGTCGCTCCGGTGGGTGTAGTGGCTGTCGTTGGTGGCCAGGAGCGGGGCCCTCAGCTTGCGGGCGATCTCCAGGAGCTGGGGGTTGATCTGGTGCTGCTCGGGGATGCCGTGGTCCTGCATCTCGACGTAGAAGTTGTCGGGGCCGAATATCTCCTGGAAGCGGGCCGCCTTGTCGAGTGCCTCGGCGGTGTTGCCCCGCAGCAGGGCTTGGGGCACCTGGCCGCCGAGGCAGCCGGTGGTGGCGATCAGGCCCGAGCTGTGGTCGTTGAGCGTCTCCCAGTCGCAGCGGGGCTTGTAGTAGTAGCCCTCCATGAATGCCCGGCTGGCGACCTTGATGAGGTTCTTGTAGCCGGTGTCGTTGGTGGCCAGCAGCGTCAGGTGGTAGTAGAGCTTGCCGCCGCCCTCTATGTCGCCGCCGGAGTCGTCCACCCGCCCCCGGCGCGGTGGGCGCTCGTGCCGGGAGTCCTGGGCCATGTAGGCCTCGATGCCGATGATGGGCTTGATGTCGCGGTCCTTGCACTTTCGATAGAAGTCCAGGACCCCGTACATGTTGCCGTGGTCGGTGATGCCCAGGGCGGGCTGGCCGTCGGCGGCCGAGGCCGCGATCAGCTCGTCGAGCCGTGAGGCGCCGTCGAGTATCGAGTATTCCGTGTGTACGTGGAGGTGGACGAAGGAGTCAGCCACCGCGGCTCCTGTGGACACTGTGGACCGGTGTTGAGGAAGCTGTGGATGAACAACACAGCTGTGATTCGCACCATAGCCCGCCCTCCGGGAGCGTGCACAGCCGTCGCGGCAGCGCCGCCCGCGGCCAGCTAGAGGTACGTGCCGTGACGGCTTCCGGCGTCGCCTCCGGGGTGTGCCGGGTGGTGCGGCTCCGCTCCCGGCGGCAGCTCGCCCCGAATCGACAGGAGCTGCTGGTGGGCCGTCATCTGCTGGGCGAGCAGCATCGCCTTCATGCCCTGGATGAGGCCTTCGAGCCAGCCCACCAGCTGGGCTTTGGCGATCTGGAGCTCCACCGCGGATGGAGGCTCGGGCCGGTCGAACGGCGAGGCGAGCCTCGCCAGCTCCTCGCGCAGGTCCGGTGACAGGGCCGAGCCCACCTCCTCCACCGACGTCTCGTAGATCTCGCGCAGCCGCTGCCTGCTGGCCTCGTCCAGGTCGGTGGACCGGACCTCGGCCAGCAGCTGCTTGAGCATCGTGCCGATCCGCATGACCTTCGCCGGGTGATCGATGGTCTCGTTGATCTCGTCGTCGGCCTCCCCGCCGGCCATCTCCACGACCTGTGGAGCCAGCACTTCGGGCCGTTCGGCCTCGGGGCTGTCTTCGCTGCGCTCGTCGGCGTCCACGACCTAACCCTAGGAGACGTGGATCAGAAGCGGCACCAGCATCTCGGCCGAGGTGAGCGAGCCGTGGCGGCCGATAATCCTGGGCGCGCCGTCGTCGGGATGGCTGAACGCCCAGGCGTCTCGGGCCACCAGCGCCACGTCACCGAGCCGGGCGCGGGCTGCTTCGGTGACAACCGGTCCCAGCCAGCCGCCGTCGACTATCTCCTCGGCGGTGTGGACCCAGGCCTGGTCGGTGTGCGCGCCGGCCGCGGCCTCGTACAGGTCGCGGCCTCGGCCCTGCCGGGCATGCAGCCAGCGGAACCGGGCTTCACCCGACTCTGCCTCGGCGCAGTCGAGCACTGAGCGGTCGATCTTGACCAGGCCGTCGGAGCAGTCCACCAGGCCGTGGTCGGATGTGGCCACCACCGCCGCTCCCCGGGGCAGGGCTTCGAGCAGGTCGGCCATCAGCCGGTCGCAGGCCCGCAGCTCGGCGTCGTAGTGCTCCCCGAAAGCGTGCTCGTGGGCCACCGTGTCGAGGCCCTCGTAGTAGGCGTAGACGAACGACTCCCCCGCAGCCAGCAGGCGCCGCACCTCCACCGCCAGGCTCGACAGCATCTTGTAGCCGAATCGGCGAGCGTCGCGCAGGTAGGCACGGCTGAAGCCCGACTTGCGGTATTGCTCCTTCTGGAGCGCGGGCGGGCGCTGGCCTCCGAAGGAACCCACGGGCTGGAACCGCTCGGGCGGATGGCGGTCCAGGCCGTCGCCCTGGGGCGTCCGCCATTTCAAGACGTTGAGGTTGCCGTCGTGGGTCCGGATCCGGTACCCCACGATGCCGTGCTCGCCCACCCCGACGCCGGTGGCTATGGACGTGAGGGCGGAGGCGGTGGTGCTCGGGGCCACGGTCGTGATGGTGGATGCGTGCATCTCGTGGAGTGTGGGCGCCACGCGCCGCCGCGTCGCCAGCTGCTCGGCGCCGAGACCGTCCAGGACCAGCATCACCACGGCCCGAGCTTCGAGGACCTCGGCGGGCAGGGGGCCGGGTGGGGCATCCCGTCCGGGCTCCAATATCGCCGGCACGATGTCGGCCACACACCCGCCGCCGTAGGCCGGCAGGACCGGCTCTCGGGGCGCGGGGATCGGTTCCGGCAGGGCCACGCCATCTAGGATGCCACCATGAGCGTGCGCGCAGATAGGTCATCGCCTCGCGATGAAGCACTTTGTTTCCCGCTCTTGTTCGCTGCACTCACGGGCCGCTCGGCTCTTGTCTCCCGCTCTTGTTCGCTGCACTCACGGGCCGCTGGGCCTCGGGGCCTCGCTCAGGGCCTTGTGGAATCCTCGTTGAACTGCGGCCTGTCCGCTCGGCCTCTGAGGGTGCCGGCACGCGGGGACTGCGCCGCTCTCACCGTCGCGGCGGCACGGCCATGAGGGTGTCGACACGCGGGGACTACGCATCCCGGGCCCTGTTGTCCTTGGCGCTGCACAGCGCGAACGCCCCGACCTCGGTGCGGGAGATAGCCGAGCGCACCGCGCTGCCCCAGCCGTACCTGGAGCAGATACTGCTCGCCCTCAAGGGAGCCGGCCTCGTGCGCTCCAAGCGGGGCGTGGGCGGCGGCTACGTGCTGGCCCGCGATCCTGCCGACATAAAGCTGTCAGAGATCGTGCGAGCCGTGGACGGGCCCATCTCCGCGGGCGATTTTGGAGAGCCCCACACCGATGGGTCCTGCGACCATGAGGGGCAGTGCGTGCTGCTGGCGATCTGGTCAGCCTCCGGCTCCCACATGCGGCGGTTCTTGGACTCGTTCAGCCTGGCCCAGATCACAGCCATGGCCCAGGGCGATTCGCCCTGGCCGGTCGACGGCGACACCGCGTAGCCGCGGCACCATCAGCGCCGCAGGGGGCTGAGGCCGGGGCGACCGCGAGCCGCCCCGGCCGTCGACTTGGTGTCAGCCTCGGGCTGTTGCCAGCCAGCCGTCGACCGTGTCTCGATTGGCCTCGACCCACGCGGCGGCGTCGGCCTGGATCTCGTCCTCGCTGTAGCCCCGCTCCGCACCGGCCATCTTGGCGTTCTGGGTCGCGATGTCCGACAGCGGGATGGACACAACGTCCAGCAGGCGGCGGATGTCGGGGTTGTCGTCGAGGAAGTCCTCGTTGCCCACGGCGCGGATGCTGCTTACCGCCCAGCCGAGGTCGCACGGATCCGATGCGCAGCCCCGGAGGCCCTCCACCGTGGTGCCTGCCTCCTCGTCCTCGAGGGCGGTCGACTCGAGCCACACCACGTCGGTTCCCGGCGTGAGCACCTGGTAGGTCCAGTTCGGCGTCCAGGCGTAGAACAGGGCGGGCTCGCCCGCGGCCACCCTGTCGCGCACACCGGCGACGAGGTCGTTGTAGTCGCCCGACACCTGCTCGACATTGGCACCCCAGTCCAGCTCGGCAATGTGGGAGTCGATGACGCCGTTGCAGCCCCATCCCTCGTTGCAGCCGATCAGGTCGGCCTTGCTGTCGCCGTCCTGGTCGAACACGCTGGCCACCGAGGCGTCGGCCAACTGGCCCATAGAGGTGATCCCCATGCTTTCAGAGGTGGCCTTGTCGATCATGTAGCCCTGCAGGGCTCCAGAACGCACCTGGAAGCCGACCGGCTCTATGGGCAGGTCGACGGACTGTCCGGTGACCAGCTCGCCCTCCAGGTAGATGTCGTGGAGGGGGAACCAGCCGTTGACCCACAGGTCGTACTGGCCGCTGGCCAGGGCGGGATAGAACCCGTTGGGATCGAGCGTGCTGGCGGCCGGGTCGCTCACCGTGTAGCCGAGCTCGCCGATGAGCTGGGCGTAGATGGCGGCCTGCATGTGGCCGCTGTCCCAGGTCGCCCGGGCCATGGCCACTGTGCCGTCGTCCTCGTCGGCCGCGCAGGCCGGGAGCACCAGCGCGAGCGCGGCCACCAGCGCGACCAGCGTCATGCCGGCCCTGCCGGAGATGCTGCGGTTCATCACTTGGTGCCTCCTCGTCTCAGATGTCCTCGTCACGTCTTTGCTCCCTCCTTCAGCCGATCCTTCACTGAGGCGATCAGGCCGCTGTGCTGTGAGCGGAAGATCACTTCGTCGTAGTGGCTCTCCAGCATGTCCAACTCTTCGGTGAAGGCCTTCTTGAGGCTCCAGCACATGACGAGCAGGATGATCGCGAAGGGAAGGCCGGTCGCCACCGCCGCGGTCTGCAGCGCGGAGAGCCCGCCGCCGAGCAGGAGCACCACCGCTACCAGTCCCTCCATGATCGCCCAGAACACCCGCTGGGGCTTCGGGGAGTCGAGCTTTCCTCCCGAGGTGAGGTGGTCCACCACCAGCGAGCCGGAGTCCGAGGAGGTGACGAAGAACGAGACCAGGAGCAGCACGCCGACCAGCGACACGACGCCGGTAAATGGGAAGGCCTCCAGCATGTCGAACAGGGCGGTGGCCACGTTGTCGTTGACTGCGGTGGCCACGTCGCGCTCGCCGCTGAGCTGCAGGTTGATGGCCGAGCCGCCGAAGACGGCCATCCACAGGAAGCACAGTATCGACGGCAGGAAGATCACTCCCGTCAGCAGTTCCCGCACCGAGCGGCCCTTGGAGATCCGGGCGATGAACATCCCCACGAACGGCGACCACGAGATCCACCATCCCCAGTAGAAGATGGTCCAGCCCGCCTGCCAGGAGGTGCCGGTGAAGGCCTCGTTCCAGAACGAGAACTCGGGCAGCACCTGGATGTAGTAGCCGAGGCTCTGGGTGTACAGCGAAAGGATGAACAGGGTCGGGCCGACCAGCAGCACGAAGAGCAGGAAGGCCCCAGCCAGGTAGATGTTGAGCTGGCTGAGCCGCTTCACGCCGGCGTCGAGCCCGGCCACCACCGAGATGGTGGCCAGGCCGGTGATGGCAGCGATCAGCACGATCTGGAATCCCGTGCCCTCAGGCAGGCCGAAGAGCTTGTGCAGCCCCGCCGCGGCCTGCCCGGCGCCGAAGCCGAGCGAGGTGGCCAGCCCGAACAGGGTCGCCACCACGGTGAGGGTGTCGATGGCGTTGCCCCAGTTGCCGTAGATCCTCGGCCCGAGGATCGGGTAGAAGATCGAGCGGAACGTCAGCGGCAGTCCCCGGTTGTAGGCGAAGAAGCCCAGGGCCAGAGCGACCAGCCCGTACAGGGCCCAGCCGTGGATCCCCCAATGGAGGTAGGTGGTGGCCATTGCGGCCTTGGCGGCTGCGCCCGTTCCGGGCTCCACGTCGAACAGCGGCGGAGGGGAGCTGAGGTGGAAGATCGGTTCGGCCACCCCCCAGAACATCAGTCCGATGCCCAGGCCGGCCGACAGCAGCATCGCGTACCAGGCCGCGGTGGAGAACTCCGGCAGGGCGAACGGGCCGCCCAGCCGGATCTTCCCGTAGCGGCTGAACGCGAAGAACAGCGCCACGCCGATGAAGATGTTGAAGTCGAGGATGTAGAGCCAGCCCAGCTTCTCGTTGATGAAGCCGAGGATCTCGCTGAAGACGTCCGCGGTGGCGTCGGTGAATAGCAGCGACAGCGCTATGAACACGGCCAGGAACCCGGCCGACCAGAAGGTCACCTGGGGGTGGATGTCGAATCCGGCCCGGACGATGTTGCGGTCCCCCGGCTCCCGGTCGGCCACCTCCGGGTAGAAGTCGATGTCGGGATCGATCTGCAGCCCCTCGAACGGCTTGCGGTTGCGGATCGCCTCCTCGCGGAGCCGCTCCTCCTCGGCCTCCCAGTCCTGAAGGGCCAGGGTGGCCTCGGTCAGATCGATGTCGGTGTCATCAGGGCTGCGGTGGATCCTAGGATCACCCGTCGCCTCGGTGTTCTCATCGTCCATGACGGTCCTCCGGGTCGCTTTCCCTTGGGCCTGGACACACCTAGACGCACATCAGCGGGCCGGCACAGAGCCAGGCACGCCGCAACAATACCACTCACCTCCGGAGCGTGCCCGAGGAATCGACCTCGAGAGGCGGCGCGGTACGCGGGCTATTGTTGGCACCCCTCTATCCGGGTGCCGCCGATGCGCCGAGTCTTCATCGTTGTCCTGGCAGCCCTCGCTGCTGTGCTGGCGCTTCCGCTGGCGGCCGGCACAGCCTCGGGCTCCGACGGTGACCCCGTCGTTCGCATGGCCCGGCCCACGTGGGACACGGGATGGTTCCAGGCCGAGGTCTACCGGCTGTTGCTGGAACGACTGGGCTACCGGGTGGACGGCCCGGTGACGATGGGCAACGCCGAGTTCTACGAGGCTGTCGCCGCGGGCGAGGTGGATCTCTGGGCCAACGGCTGGTTCCCACTGCACGACTCATTCGTCGAGGCGGCCGAGTCGGTCGAGGTGGTCGGCACGCAGGTCGACGACGGTGCCCTCCAGGGCTACTTCGTCGACGCGGCAACCGCTGAGGCCCACGGCATCTCAAGCCTCGGCGATCTAACCGACCCCGGCGTGGCCGCGCTGTTCGACCATGACGGCGACGGCCGGGCCGACCTCGTCGGCTGCGAGGTCGGATGGTCGTGCGCGCTGACGATCGACCACCATCTGCGCGCCTACGGGCTGTCGGACACTGTGGAGCAGGTGCAGGGCGACTACTCGCCCCTCATCTCCGAGACCATCGCCCGATACCGGGCCGGCCAGCCGGTGCTGTACTACACCTGGACCCCCAACTGGACCATCGGCGAGATGGTGCCCGGGCGAGACGCGGTGTGGCTGGAGGTGCCGTTCCCGTCGCTGCCGGCCGACCAGGCGTCGGCTCTGGACCGCACCGCCATCTCCGGGATCGCCGGCTGCGCCCACGATCCCTGCCAGACCGGCTGGCCGCCCAACGACATAAGGGTGGTGGCCAACTCCGACTTCCTGGACGCCAACCCGGCGGTGCGCAGGCTGCTGGAGCAGGTGGTCATACCTCTGGAGGACATTTCCGCCCAGAACGTCCGCATGGTGCAGCTCGGCGGGGATCCGCAGGACATCCGGCGACACGCCGAGGAGTGGATCGAGGCCAACCTGGCCGCGGTCACCCGCTGGATCGAGACAGCCGATCCCGACGCAGTCGCATTGAGCGACCTCGCATCGGACGAGTCGGCGGGGGGCACGCTGACGGTGGCGGCCCGCACCCTGCCGCCCTTCGTGATCTACGAGAATCACGCCTACAGCGGCTTCGAGGTGGAACTGGTGCGCCTGCTGGGGGCCAATCTCGGTATGGACGTGGAGATCCATGCCGTCGACACCGTCGCCAAACAGATCGACGACATCACCCGGGGCGCGGCGCGGCTGGGTCTGGGCGGGGTGGCGATCACCGAGTCGCGCGAGGAGGTCGTCGACTTCTCGCTGCCGGTGCTCGTCTCAGGATTGACCATCCTGACCACGGCCGAGGATTCCCGCGGAGTCGACGACCGCATCGTCAGCTTCTTCGACGCCGTCGTGTCGTCGGACCTGCCATGGCTGCTGGTCGTGTTCGGGGTGGCCGTGCTGGTCGCCGCGCACATGATCTGGTGGCTGGAGCGTCATCACAATCCCGACTTCGCGGTTCCGTACCGCCGGGGCATCTGGGACTCCTTCTATTGGTCGGTGGTGACGATGAGCACCGTCGGGTACGGCGACAAGGTGGCTCGCGGCACCCGGGGCCGCATGCTGGCCCTTGTGTGGATCGGACTGGGCACTCTGGTCTTCGCCAGCTTCACCGCGGCCATCGCCTCGTCGCTGGCGGTCAGCGAACTGCGGTCCGGGATCTCCGGGCCCTCGGACTTGCCCGGCCGCCGCGTCGCAACTGTCGCTCACTCGGCCGCGGAGACGTATCTCCCCACCATCGGAGTCGGCCCGGTGCTAGTCGACAGGATCGATGAGGCTTATCTGTTGCTGGGCGACGAAGTCGACGCGGTCGTCTTCGACGCTCCTGTTCTACAGTTCCACGCTGCCCGCGAGGGTGCCGGCGAGGTGGCAACGGTCGATACCGACTTCCAGCGGGTCCAGTACGGGCTGATGCTCAGCGAGGACGACGCCGAACTGCGCGAGCGAATCAACATTGCGCTGCTCAACCTGATCGAGAGCGGAGTGTACGGGCGCCTGCATGACGGTTGGTTCGGAGCCTCCGGTTAGGCGAGGGAATCGAGCAGGTCGGCCAGTTCAGGGGGAAGGGACGACTCCGCCCGCACCGTCTCGCCGCTGACGGGATGGCTGAACGACAGGGCGCGGGCGTGCAGGAACGGCCGCGACAGTCCGAAGACGTCGCCGCCGCGCCCCGCGCCGTAGGTCGGGTCGCCGACCACAGGGTGGCCGATGGCCCGCAGATGGACCCTGATCTGGTGCGTGCGCCCAGTCTCGAGCTGGCAGGTCAGCGCCGCGACCTGCGCCGGTTCCGCGTAGCGCCGCTCCACCGTGTAGCGGGTGCGGGCGGGGCGGCCCCGCTCGGTCACGGCCATGCGCATCGGGTTGCGGCTCGACCGGCCCACCGGGGCGTCGACAACGCCTGAGGACGCTTCGGGGTGCCCCCACACGAGCGCGCAGTAGACCCGCTCGGGCTCGTGGGAGCGCATCTGCTCGACCAATGACCGATGGGCCCGCTCGGTGCGGGCCACCACTAGCAGCCCGGACGTGCCTCGATCGAGCCGGTGCACGATGCCTGGCCGGTAGGGGTCGCCGACCCCGGCCATGTCGGGATAGCGGGCCAGCAGCCCGTGGACCAGCGTGGCCCGGTCGTGCCCGGCGCCGGGATGGACCACCAGGCCGGCGGGCTTGTCCACCACGACCACGTCCGGGTCCTCGAAGACCGCGGTGAAGGCCACCTCGGCATCCGGTGACGGGAGAGGATCGTCCCGGACATCGACATCGACGGCCAGCGATTCGCCCGCAGCAACACGCCGAGCGCCGGACGCGACCACTGCTCCGTCGAGGCGCACGCGGCCCTCGGCCACCAGCCGGGCCGCAACCGAGCGGCTGACGTCGGCCACCAGGGCTACGGCCCGGTCGAGCCTGAGGCCGTCGAGGGCGGCCCCGACAACCTCCCCCGAGGGGATCATCTCGCTCGCCAGTACGCCCTCCACACTAGGGCCGCGGCGCCGAGCACGACCCCCATGTCGGCCACGTTCCACACTGGCCACCATTGCACATCGATGAAGTCCACCACCGCACCGCCCAGGAAGCCGTCACCTGAGCGGAAGAGGCGGTCGGCGAGGTTGCCGAGCGCTCCCCCGGCGATGCATCCGGCCGCGGTGGCCGACCACCGGTCCGATGCCAGCCGTCGGTTGAGCAGCAGACCCGCGGCCACCGCCGCCGCGGCGATCCCCAGCAGCGGCCCGAGTCCCTGGAAGCTGCTGAAGGCCGCACCGGTGTTGAAGACCAGCCGAAGGCGAAGCGTCCACACCAGGTCGATGACGCGACCGCCGTCGAGGGCCTCCAAAGCCCACCACTTCGTGAGCTGGTCGGCCCCGGCCACCGACGCAGCCGACACCAGAGCCGTGAGGGCATGACGGTAGGCGGGCCCGTCGGTCACGGGTCCGGGCGTTCTACCGGCGACCGAGGCCGCCGGCCTTCACCTCGACGCGCTCAGCGGCCCAGGGGATGGCTCGAAGGCGGGCCATGGGGATCGGCGCTCCCGACGTGATGCAGTAGCCGTAGGTGCCGTTCTCGATGCGCTCCAGCGCGGCGTCGATCTGGCTCACGGTATTGCGGGCCTGACTGGACAGGGCGAGGTCGCGCTCCCGCTCGACCGCCACGGTGGTGCCCTCACCGCCCTCCTCGTCGAACTGCACGTCGCCAGGCTCGCGCGTCGCCAGCAGCGACTCTGCTTCAGCCTGGTACTCCTCGGCCGAGTGCAGGTACTTGGCCCGCTCCTTGAGCAGCTTGCGTCGCATCTCGTCCAGGAACTTGGCGTTGAAGCGGGGCTTGGGAGCTGTTGCGGTGTCGGTCTTGGCCGCCGCGGCGCGCGACTTCGAGGCCGGCGCCCTGGTGTCGAGCGGCTTCTCGGGTTTCGTCTCGGCGGCGTGCGTCCTGTTGGCCTTGGCCATTTCTTCTCAAGCTCCGGTCCGGCCGTCAGTGGAACGACTCTTGGTCGTGACGGTGGTGCAGACGTTTGCGGTGGTCAAGCCCGCGGGCCGAGCTTACCGCCGCGACTGGGTGCTCCACTGATGCTGCCAGCGTCCTCGTCGTGGTCGAAGAAGGCGGCCATGGCGGCGTCCGTGTCGGGCAGGGGGGCGTCGCTGCTGACGACCTGTCGCAACTGCTCGATGAACTCGTCGTCCTCCTCCGCGTCAATGTCGAAGAGTTCCGGGCTGTCAACTCCGAAGGGCATGGTGGCAGGCCCGGCGGACGCGGCCTCGCCGCGGTTGCGGGAATCGTCGGGCAGCCGGTGCGCCGGTCCGTTGCCGTCGGATGCGGGCTCCACGCGGACTGCACCCGACGCGGCATAGTCGGGTTCCGCCGCGCCGGCGTCGTCGGATGGGTCGTGCGCGATCTCGTCGTCCCACTCGATCACCGGCAGCTCGGGCACGGTGTCGGCGCCCATGGTGGCGGGCAGGGTCTCCGTGGCCAGGGTCTCCTGGAGGGTGCCGCCTTGCGGCTCATGTGCCGACTCCTCTGGAACTGGCAGGAACTCGAGGGCGGGTCCCCCCGGCGGTTCGGGATCGGCCTCTGCGGTCGGTTCTTCCACGCCGGCCTCCACAGCGCGGTCGGTCTGAGCGCCGTCGTCGGCAGCGCCCTCGAGGACTCCGGCAGCGACGCCGTCAGCGGTCACTGCCTCTGCGGCCTGGTCGTCGCTGGCGGAGTCCGCGTCCGGCGCGGCCTCGCCCTCCTCGACGTCGGATGCGGCGAGGTCGGGCGGCGCGGTGTCCCGGTCCCCGTCGTCGCCAGCCTCGGGCTGAGTGGCGAACTCGGCGATGTCCGCCACTGGCTCGAACTTCTCCACGAACGACTGAAATGAGACCGAGAGGCCACGGAGTATGTTCCGCTCGTCCTCCAGCCTGGCCTGAATCTCAGCTACGACCGTCTCCAACTCGCGTTTGGTCGTCTGGAGAGCTTGTATCTCCTCCTGGGCGCGGGCCCGTTCGGATGCGAGTTCGGACGCAGCCGTTCGCTTCGCCTCGGCGATGATGAGCTGGCCGTTCTCCTCGGCTTCGGCCAGCATCCGGGCGGCACGCTCCTCCGCCGAGCGCAGGCGCTCGTTGGCGGCCGTCTCAGCTTCGGAGACGGTCTTGGTCGCCCGCTCTTGAGCGGAGTCGGTCATTGACTTCGCCTCGGATCGGGCTTCGGACACGGCCGAATCGGCGGTGCGCTGAGCCAGCACCAGCGTGCGCAGCAGCGTCTCGCGGATCTCGGTGACCCCATCGTCGGTGCCGGCTTGGGACTCCGACTGCGTCAAGCGCTGCTCGAGTTCTGCCATCTGGTCCTGGGCTTGGGCTGCTACTCGGCTGACTGCCTTGACGTAGGCGTCCACCTCTTCGTAGTCGTAGCCGCGCATCCGCTCGCGAAACTTGACCTCGGTGGGGAGGTCGTTGAGTGCATTCATGCGGGCGATGATGCCACGGGAACCATCGTGGTTGGTGGATACTCGGCCGCGGCACGCGGGAGCGGCCATCGGCGCCTCGGGCCGCCCGTCGAGCCGGTGACTAGCAGATGATTCCCCGAATGATGGCGATGCCGAAGATGACGATGACCGGCGAGAAGTCGAGCGCCATCCCGCCGAACCGTGCCGCGGGCAGCATCCGGCGCACGGGCTTCATGACCGGGTCGGTCACCGTGAAGAGGAATCCAGCGACGGTGGCCATCGCGCCGTTCGGGTTGAGCGGGAACCAGCTCAGCAGCACGCGACCGAAGATCGCGAAGAGGTACAGGGACAGCAGCAGGCAGAGGATCCCGGGCACTTGGCGCTCGAGTCAGCCGCGCTTGCGACGGGCGGTCCCCTGGGACACCTCCACGTCAGCCGGGGTCAGCAGGTAAACCTGGTCGGCTACGCGGTCCATCTTGCCGCCTATGGCGTAGCAGAGGCCGCTCGAGAAGTCCACGAGGCGTCGCCGCAGATCCCGGTCGACTGCTTGGAGGTTCACGATCACGGGCTGGCCGGACTTGAACCTGTCGCCGATCTCCTGGGCGTCGTTGAACGCGTCGGGAGAGACGGCATGGGGCTTCATGGCCTTGGAGGGCATCGCATGCACGACTCGAACCGATCCGTCGGATTCGAGGTCGTTCATCCCCGGCCCGCCCTCAGCCGGAGCGAGGCTTATGGGACGGACGGTGCGGCCCAGCACGGCGCTGTCGGGGGCTGGTCCCGAGGCGACGGAGACGCCCGGCGCGGCGGCTGCCTCAGCGCCAGCCGGGTAGCGGCCCTGCGCCGGAGCCTGGGAATGGGACGGGCGGATCGGGTCTTCGTAGCTCTCGTAGTGCTCGTCGGGCCCGAGCCCGAGGTAGATCATCGCCTTCTTCAGCATCGACATCGTCGCTCCTTGAGCAGACTGTAGCGCGTCGCGACCGTCACCGATCCTCTGTCGGCGCATGACATTGTGGCACGCGCCGCACGCCACGGCGGGGACGCTCTCCGAAGAGGCTCCTCCCGACTCGTACCATCGTCGCGCCCTCGGCCACGGCGACCTCGAGATCGTCGGTCATGCCCATCGAGCAGTGCGGCAAGCCGAGGGAATCGACCATCTGCCGAAGCTCCCTGAAGCCGCTTCGAGCCTGCTCGGGCGGTCCGAGCGGGCCGATGCCCATCAGGCCCACCAGGCGGAGTCCGGCGTCGGCGACGACCGAGGCCATCCGCTCTGTGTCCGCCGCCCGGCAGCCCCCCTTGGCCTCCTCACCAGAGATGTTGACCTGGATCATCACCTCCGCCCCAGGGGCGCGGCGACCGATCTCGCGGGCCAACTCGGGCCGGTCGACGGTCTGCCACACGTCGACGCAGCCAGCCAGCATCTTGACCTTGTTGCGTTGAAGCCGTCCAACGAAGTGGACCCGGGGCCTTCCCGCCTCGGCGACCTCTGCCAGTTTGGCCACGCACTCCTGGGCGTAGTTCTCCCCGATGTTGCCGATTCCGCATGCGGCGGCGGCATTGACGGCCCATGAGCCGAGCGCCTTGGTGACCGCGATCACGGTGACGTCCTGTGTGGCCGCGCCGGCGATGAGCGCCCTCACAGCCCCGTAGCGCTCGCCGACGACGGCCACGGTCTGCGACAGTTCGCTCATCGGTGCTCGAGTCGGACTGCGGTCGCTTGGCGGGCGAGCTCGCCGCGGACCCTGTGGGAGAAGAAACTGTCGTGCGCGGTGTCGAATCCGAGGTCCTCCACGTCGCTGACTCCCGCCTCGTTCAGCGCGCCCCGCACCGCGGCCACCAGGTCGAGGGCGGGAGTGCCCCAGGAAGTGACGCCGCCGACGTCGCAGCGGGCGGTGTCGGCCACCGCGGCCAGCTCCGCCGCACCGAACTCATAGGCGGCGGGCCTGATCACCGGGCCCACCACCGCCCGAAGGCTCGACTCACCCGAACCTGCAGCCACGCGGCGCACGGCCTGAACGACCTCGCCCAGGACTCCGGCGACGATGCCCCGCCAGCCGGCGTGGGCCACGCCCACCGCGCCGTGGCCGACCACGACGACCGGAGCGCAGTCGGCCGTGTGCAGGGCAAGGACAGCTCCGGGCACGGCGGTGACCGCGGCGTCGGCAACGGATCCCGCGCCGTCACCCGGTTCGGCTACGACCACGACCCTGGCACCGTGGACCTGCTTCAGCCATGTCCATGTTCCGCCCATGAGGGACTGGCGCCTGTGCGCGAGGGCCGGGTGACGGTCGGGGCTCGCCTTCCCGTCGTAGTTGCAGCGAAAGTCGCCCTGGGGCCTCTGGGAGCAGCGGACCCTGGCGACCCAGGTGTCACCCGCCGGGACCAGCCGCTCGATCATGCAGCTACCGCTCCATCGCCGACCGGCCGCGCGATCATGCAGCTACCGCTGTTGTGGCCGGCTGGGCGGCGAACTCATCTCAGGAAGTCGGGCACGTCGAACTCGTCGTTGAGATCGACGCCGACTGGAGTGTCCGAGTCGTCGTGCGCCGCGAAGACATCAGCGATCTCGTTCGTGTCCTCAGAGGCTGCCCTAGCGCCCGGCCTGCGGTCTCGCCGGGCCCGGCGCGGGGTGGCGGAGCTCCCGTAGTTCTGGCGGTCGCTCTCGAAACCGGCCGCTATCACGGTGACCCGGACCTCGTCTCCGAGAGCGTCGTCGATCACCGTTCCGAAGATGATGTTCGCGTCCTGGTGGGCCACAGAGCGCACCACTTCGGCCGCCTCGTTCACCTCCATCAGACCGAGGTTCGTGGCACCCGAGATGTTGAGCAGCAGTCCCTGGGACCTGTCGATCGACGACTCGAGCAGCGGGCTGGAGATGGCGGAGCGCGCTGCGGCCACGGCCCGCCCCTCTCCGCTTGCGGAGCCCATTCCCATGAGGGCGCTGCCCGCCTCTGTGAGCACGGTCCTCACATCGGCGAAGTCCGTGTTGATGAGCCCGGGGGTGGTGATGAGGCTGGTGATCCCCCCTACGCCCTGCATCAGGACCTCGTCGGCCATCCGGAACGCGTTGAGCATCGAGGTCTTCTCGTCGGCGATGGCGATCAGCCGGTCGTTGGGGATCACGATCAGGGTGTCGACCTTCTCCTTGAGGCGTTGGATCCCCTCCTCGGCCTGAACCGAGCGCCGGGATCCCTCGAAGCTGAACGGTCGCGTCACCACTCCGATCGTGAGCGCGCCGGAACTCTTGGCCACTTCGGCCACTACCGGTGCGGCACCGGTGCCCGTGCCCCCGCCCTTGCCCGCAGTGATGAACACCATGTCGGATCCGTTGAGGGACTCTCGGATCTCGTCGATGTGCTCCTCGGCTGCCTGCTTTCCAACCTCGGGATTGCTGCCTGCCCCCAGCCCTCTGGTCAAGTTCCGACCGAGGTCGATCCTGATGTCGGCGTCGCTCATGGCGAGGGCCTGCGCGTCGGTGTTGGCCGCGATGAACTCGACGCCCCGAAGGCCGGCATCGATCATGCGGTTGACGGCATTGACGCCGCCGCCGCCGACTCCGACCACCCTGATGACGGCGACATAGTTGTGAGGATCGGCCATCACCGCGTCAACCTCCCTGTATCGAACGATCACTGCATCTTAGAGGCCGAGCGGATGGGCCGTGTTTCGCGAGGGCTTCGCGAGGCGCTGAGCGAGGCCGTGGCCCGAGCGGCCCGTGAGCGCAGCGAACAAGAGCGGGAAACGCGAGGCCGAGCGGATGGGCCGTGTTTCGCGAGGGCTTCGCGAGGCGCTGAGCGAGGCCGTGGCCCGAGCGGCCCGTGAGCGCAGCGAACAAGAGCGGGAAACGCGAGGCCGAGCGGATGGGCCGTGTTTCGGGAGGCTAGGGCTGGCAGGGGGAATGGCGGGCCACAGTGGCGATGTCGGGCATGGTTACGTCTATTTCGGTGATGCACTCCAGATCGGCGCTTGCGAGCACAGCTCGCAGCGCGCTGATCTTGTCGTCGATGAGAACCGGTTCACCCAGCACAACCGTGGCGCCGCCGATCAGCTCCAGGCCGATCCGATCAGCTCCAGGGTCGAGGGTGACGGTCCTCACCCAGGCGCGCAGGTCGTCGGGCATGGCGGCAACGAGAGCCAGCGGCCCATCGGCGGCGGTGTGGATGTCGCCCAGCTGTCCCGAGAACGGCACCGACACATGGGGCACATCCATGCGGAGCCCATCGACCGACCCATCGAAGGCAGCCGGCGCCGGCGCCCAGCCGATCGCGTACCCGTAGGCGTCGATCACGGCCGTGCGGCCTTCTGTGGCAGGGACCAGGGCGGCCGGCACGCGCGGGTCCACCGCGATCCGCACGGTGGCCGGCCAGTCCTTCCACACCCGGGCCGACCTCACCCACGGCAGCGACGAGACAGACCGCTCCGCCCCGTCAACGTCGAGGAACAGCATCGGCAACCCCACCGACAGACGCGAGTTCTCAAGGATCTCCGCGCGAATGGCGGGTTCCACGCCGGTGACCGTGATCCGGTCCACATCCACCAGGGGTGTGCGGCTGATGCCCCACCCGGCCGCCGCGGCCAGAACGACGCCCGAGGCCGCGGCGAGGACGTGCAGGCGCCGGCGTCCCTGGGCCCGTATCACCGCGACGCGGCGCGCCCTCATACGCGGATCTACGGCCACGGTCGTGTCGCTCATTGCATCTCCCAGGGCTCGAAGCCCACAAGACGGGTCTCCGCGGACAGCTCCACACCGTGCGCGTCCTTCACGCGGTGGCGCACCTCCCGCATCACCTCGATGATGTCGGCGGCGCACCCGCCCTCGTCGGATTGGATGAAGTTGGCGTGTTTCGCAGAAACCTCGGCCGAGCCGATCCGCAGGCCCTTGGCGCCGGCCGACTCGATGAGCGCGCCCGCAGGAACGTGCTCGGGGTTCGTGAACACCGATCCTGCGTTGCGCCCACCGGGCTGGTTCGCTCGGCGCCAATGCACGATCTCGGCCAGCTCGGCTCGGGCGGCCGCCCAATCCCCCAACGTCAGCTGGAGCCCCACCGAAGCGACGACTTGATGAGTAGCGACGCTGCTGGTCCGGTAGCCGAGTTGGAGCTCGGCCGCGGCGCGGACAGTCGTTTCGCCCCGGTAGAGGTCGACGAGGACCGCGTCGACGAGCGACTCGGACATGTCCGAGCCGTGGCCGCCCGCGTTCATCCTCACCGCTCCGCCGACGGTGCCGGGGACGCCCACGGCCCACTCGAAGCCTGTGAGGCCAGCCTCGGCCGAGGTGCGGGCGATCACGGGGAGCAGAGCGCCTCCGCAGGCGGTGACCGTCGAGCCGTCAATCTCGAAGCGAGTCAGACGGGAGCCGAGAGCGACGGCCAGGCCGTCGAAGCCGCGGTCGGCGACCAGCAAGTTGGAACCCCGCCCGACCACGAGCACCGGGACGGGCACCCCAGCGCCGGCGGAGTCCGAGACGATGGCGGCGAGCGTCTGGAGCTCGGTGAGGTCGTCCACGGTGACGAACAGCCGGGCCGGGCCGCCGACCCGATAGGTGGTGTGCGGGGCCAGGCCGTAGTCCCGCCTCAGCGACGGGCTCAGCGGTGAGGAGGCCAGGCGCCGGTCGAGGTCGGCGAGCACATGCCGCACGGTCGCGGTCATGTTCCGCCCCCCGGCGGATGCGCTGGCGCGGTCATGTTCCGTCCCCCGGCGGATGCGCTGGCGCGGTCATGTTCCGCCCCCTGCGGTTGCGACGCCCGCGGCCCGGGCCTCGAGGCGCTCGATCACGACGTCTGGCGTCGAGGTGAGGTCACCGGCCCCCAGAGTCAGGCACAGGTCGCCGGAGCGCAGCCGAGCCTCCAGCCAGTCGGCGACCTCGTCGAGTCGGGGCAGCCAGGTCACCGACGACCACGGATGGGCGTCGAGCACCGCGTCGAGGACGATCTTGGAGGTCACGCCGGGCCGGGGTGCCTCGCCCGACGGGTAGATCCCGGTGATCACCAGGTGGTCGGCCTCGACGAAGGAGTCCGCGAAGTCGGACCCGATAGAGGCGATGCGGCTGTAACGGTGGGGCTGGAACACGCACACCACCCTGGGCCAGTGGCCGGTGCGGGCCGCCGCCAGCGCGGCGGCGACCTCGCTGGGCAGGTGGGCGTAGTCGTCCACGAAGGTGATGCCGGCGATATCGCCGCGGAACTCGAAGCGCCGGGCCACGCCCCCGAAGCGGGCTAGTGCTCGGACGGCATCGGCGAACGACGCACCAGCGGTCAGAGCAGCCACGATCGCTGCGGCCGCATTCCGGGCATTGTGCAGGCCGGGGGTCGGGAGCTTGATGAGTCCCAGCCTCGTATGTCCGGTCCACAGGTCGAATTCGGACGACGGCATCTGCAGCGAGACGTCGACCATCCGGAAGTCGGCGTCGGCGTCCGTGCCGTAGGTGACCGCGCCGACGGTGGCGCCGAGCCGGGCCGCGCCCGGGTCGTCGGCACAGACGATCCGGTGACGCGCCGAGGCCAGGAAGCGTTCGAACGCCTGGGCCAGGGTGGGCGGAGCGTCGTCGTAGGTCTCGAGGTGGTCGGCTTCGACACTGGTCACCACGGCCACCTCAGGATCGAGGGACAGGAACGTGCGGTCGCTCTCGTCGGCCTCCACGACGAACCACTCGCCGGTGTCCCACATCGCTCCGGTGCCGATCTCGTTGACGTCGCCGCCGATGATGAACGACGGGTTGAGGCCGGCCTCCACCAGCACGAGTGCCAGCATTGAGCTGGTCGTGGTCTTGCCGTGCGTGCCCGCCA
Source organism: Candidatus Aldehydirespirator sp. (assembly GCA_965219165.1). GTDB lineage: Bacteria > Actinomycetota > Acidimicrobiia > Acidimicrobiales > Aldehydirespiratoraceae > Aldehydirespirator. The sequence goes on from CBDCMW010000002.1 coordinate 1,893,216, forward strand.
CCGCGATCGTCCTGCGGCTCGACGCGATGGCGGGCAGGATCTCGCTGCGTCGCATCACCGGGACACCGCGTTCCCGCGCGGCACGGACCTCGGGATTGCCGTCGCGGATGGCCGACGAGATGGTGACAAGAGCAGCGGGGCCGAGGTTGGCCGGATCGTGGCCGATGGCGACCGGCACTCCCTCGGCACGCAGTCTGGCCACCACCGGACCGTCGCGCAGGTCCGAACCCGTCACGCGGTGGCCCATGGACCGCAGCACCGACGCGATGGCGCCCATCCCGGCCCCGCCCGCGCCGACCACATGGATGTCGGTGGGACTGGAGAGGTCCACGGGCCTCATCCTGTGGCCTCTGGATCGCCGGGAAGGGGCATCCGTGCACAGCTCTCCACCAGGTCCACGACGGCGCTTGCCGCGTCGGGTCTCGCCACCGATCGAGCCGCGCCGGCCATGGTGTCGAGACGGCCCGGGTCCTCCAGCAGGGCATCGACCTCTGCCACCAGCCGGGACGAGTCGGCTTCGTCGTCTCTCACCATGATCGCGCCGCCTGCGGCCACCAGCCTGCGGGCGTTGGCGGTCTGGTGGTCGCCGGGCGCGCCCGGCAGCGGCACCAGCACCGCGGGCACTCCCACTGCGGCCAGCTCGGCGACCGTGGTGGCGCCGGCCCTGCTGACCATCAGGTCGGCCGCCGCGTACACGGCGGCCATGTCGTCCTCGTAGGCGACGAGGTCGTATGCGAGCGCGCGTTCGGGGCCCGCAGACACTCGGCGCGACAGCTCTTCGTAGTCGCGGCGCCCCGCGATGTGGCGTACGTGGAGGTCGCTCCGATCCCGCCAGAGGTCGAGGGCCCCGGCCACCGCGTCGTTGATCGTGCGGGCGCCGAGGGAGCCTCCGAACACGGCCACCAGACGGCACTGGTCGTCGACGCCCAGGGCGGCCCTGGCGGCGGTCCGCCCCGCTGAGCGGTCCGCTTCCAGCACCTCGGCCCGCACGGGGTTGCCCGTCCAGGTTGCTCGGGGAAGGTCGGTGGACTCGAAGGCGGTGGCCGCGCCGGCCGCGAACCTGCTCAAGAGCCGATTGGCGAGGCCCGGAACCGCGTTCTGCTCCGTGATGACCAGCGGCACCCGCAGCATGGCCGCGGCCGCTCCGCAGGCTGCCGAGGCGTAGCCGCCCAGCCCGATCACGACGGCGGGTCTGTGGCGTCGCAGCACGAACAGCGCCTGGACAAGAGCCTGGGCTAGTCCGGTGGCCGCAGCCACGTTCGACAGGGCGAGCTTGCGTTGCAGGCCCCGCCCGGGCAGCGTGGTGAGGCCGAATCCCGCCTCGACAACCAGCCTTGTCTCGACTCCGCGGGCGCTGCCGACGAAATGAACGGCGTGGCGCGGTGCGCCCCGGCCGACGATCTCCCGGCCGATGCTGATCCCCGGCAGTACGTGGCCCGCGGTGCCGCCCCCGGCGATGACGGCCCAAGTTCCTCCGGCTGGCCCGATGGGGTGCTCGCGTCCCGCAAAGGAATCCGCCGGCTGCTGGCGTCCTGCGGAGGCCGCTGCCTTCATCGGATCTGCCTCGCCACATTGAGAAGCACCCCCATCGCAACCAGCGTCGTCACCAAGGAAGTTCCGCCGAACGACAGCAGAGGAAGCGTGATTCCCACGACGGGGAACACCGCGAGCACGGCGCCCATGTTGAGCGCGGCCTGCAGGACTATCCATGCCGTGATGCCGGTGGCAAGGAGCATTCCGAAGCGGTCCGGCGCCCGTAGCGCCACACCGAAGCCAGCGGCGGCTATCGCCACGAACAGGATCACTACGAACAGCGTGCCGACCATGCCGAGTTCCTCGCCGATGACGGCGAAGATGAAGTCGGTGTGCGCGTAGGGCAAGAAGCCCCACTTGGCCCGCCCGGCGCCGAGTCCCAGCCCGTCGATGCCGCCCGAGGCCATGGCGTGCAGCGACTTCAGCGTCTGGTAGCCGTTGCCGAATGGGTCGTTCCAGGGATCCAGGAAGCCGAGCATGCGGGACCGGCGCCAAGGCGAGTAAACGACCAGCATCGCGGTCAGCCCGGCTCCGACCATGGTCGCGACGACCAGGTGGCCGAGCCGGGCCCCGGCAAAATACAGCATCGTCAGGGCCACGCTGACAATGAGGAGGCTTGCGCCGAGGTGGGGCTGCAGCATCAGCAGCGCGGCGATCAGCCCGGTCAGCATCAGAACGGGTTGAAGGGTGGCTCGGGTGTCCTCCATGTGCCGGTCGGGCCGGGACAGCAGGTCGGCAACGAAGACCACGAAGGCGATCTTGGTCAGCTCCGAGGGCTGGAACACGATGGAACCCAATCCAAGCCAGCGCCGGGCGCCATTGGCGCTGAGGCCCACGCTGGGAATGACGGTCAGTACAAGCATCATCAGCGACACACCGAGGCCTACGGGCGCGAGCCGCTGCCAGTGGTGGTAGTCGACGCGCAGCAGCACCAGCAGGGCCACGAGGCCGACACTCAGCCATGTGGCCTGGCTCTTGAACAGGGACCAGGCCGAATCGGTGCCCGACAGACTGGGAGCGGCCGTGGCCGACAACGCCATCACCAAGCCGAGAAGCACCAGCGCGATGACGGCCAGGAAAAGCACGAGGAACAGGCCGGTGCGCCGGCCCATCGGGGGTCGGGGGCCGCGGCCGCTGGGCGGAAGCCTGGCGGTGGCGTGGCGGGCGCGGGCCTCCACGAGTGCCTGCTGGCGGGCGCGGGCGCGCTCAGTGACGATCACTTCGCCACGGCCTTCACTTCGCCCCGGCCTTCACTTCGCCCCGGCCTTCACTTCGCCACGGCCTTCACTTCGCCCCGGCCTTCACTTCGCCCCGGCCTTCACTTCGCCCCGGCCTTCACTTCGCCCCGGCCTTCACTTCGCCCCGGCCTTCACTTCGCCCCGGCCTTCGCGCGGGCCAGTCGGGCGCGGTTCTCCACGACGCGGGTGAAGTCCTCGCCCCGCGCCGCATAGTTCGAGTACCAGTCGAATGAGGCGCAGGCCGGTGACAGCAGCACCGCGGTGCCCGGCTCCGCTGCACCCGCAGCGAGATCCACGGCCTCGCGCATGTCGCCCGCCGTCAACACCGGCCTAGCGGCAGCGAAGACCTTGGCCACCTCGCCTGCAGCCTCACCGAAGGCCACGACGCAGCTCACGTGGTCGACGGCGTCGAGGAGCTCTTGCAGGTCGAGGCCCTTGTTGCGACCGCCGGCGATCAACACGGCCGCCTGGAAGCCTCGCAGGGCCGCGACGGTGGCGTGGGGGGTGGTCGCCTTCGAGTCGTCGTAGTAGGCCACCCCGTCAATGGTGGCCACCCGCTGGACGCGGTGGGCTCCGGGTTCGAACGAGCGGAGGGCGTCGCCCAGTCCCTCCGCGGTGGCGCCCACCGCGGCGGCGGTGGCCGCGGCCGCGAGGGCGTTGGCGATGTCGTGCGGCATCGCCCGGCGCAGCTCGCCGACCGAGACGATCGGTCCGAGGGGACCGGTCAGCACATCGCCGTCGCGGCACCAATCGGCTCGGCCCTCATCAGCGAAGGTCCAGGCGGCACGGTCAGTCCGAAGATGGCTCATCACGGTCCGATCCCGACGGTTGGCGATGGCGGTCGCTCCCAGTGGCAGGCAGTGCCACAGTCGAGCCTTGGCCGCCTCGTAGGAAGCCAGGTCGCGGTGCACGTCGAGATGGTCGGGAGCGAAGTTGAGCCAGCAGGCCGCATCGGCCGCGAAGCTGTGGCAGTGGCTGAGGCGGAACGATGAGGCCTCGGCCACGAACACCTCCACATCGGCTCGCTCGATGGCGGCAACCAGCGGAAGGTCGTTGTTGCCGGCGGCCACCGCGGCCACAGCAGAGGATCCGAGCGCGGCCACCACCATCTCGGTGACGGTTGTCTTGCCGCTCGTTCCGGTGACAGCCGCGATCGGCCGAGAGTCCCAGACTCTGGCCAGATCGAACTCGCTGGCAGTGGGCACGCCGCGGGCCCGTGCCGCCGCCAGGACCGGGTGGTGCTCGGGCAGCCCTGGCGTGGGGATCACAATGTCGGCGGACCGGACCAGCATCTCGAGGCGGTCGGCACCGGGCGTGGTCTCCAGATCGAGGCCGAGAGTCCCGGCGGCCGTCGTCGGGGCTGCGTCGGGGCTGTCGTCGAAGACGATGACGGTGTGGCCCCTCGCCGTGAGCGCTCGGGCCACGGCCTGGTTGGCCGCACCGAACCCGGCAAGCAGCAGCGACGGGGGCACCTCGAACGAGGCGGCGGAGGGACCCGTCCTCACGGTGTGAGCCTCGAGATCGAGTCGACGATGCCGGTGTTCACCGCGTCGCCATAGAACAGCCCGAGTCCCAGGCCGGTGCACAGGCCCGACAGGATCCACAGACGGATGATGACGGTCGTCTCGGGCCATCCTCGCAGTTCGAAGTGATGGTGAAGCGGGGCCATGCGGAACAGGCGTCGACCGAAGCCCCTGAACGAGATGATCTGCAGTATCACCGAGAGGGTCTCGATGACGAACAGCCCGCCGATGATGGGCAGCAGCAATTGTGTGTTGGTGGCCAGGGCCAGCGCGGCCAGGCCGCTGCCCAGCGCCAGCGAGCCGGTGTCGCCCATGAATATGCGGGCCGGCGCGGCGTTCCACCACAGGAACCCGATGATCGCACCCACCATGGCCGCGCTGACGACGGCGAGATCGAGGGCGTGGGCCACCTGGTAGGACTCGTAGTGGTCGAACTGCCAGAAGCCGATGATCATGAACGCGCCGTAGCCGACCCCGCTGGCGCCCGCGGCCAGCCCGTCGAGCCCGTCGGTCAGGTTCACCGCGTTGGTGGTCGCGATGATGAGGAGGATGGCCCATATCGACCAGCCCACCCTTCCCAACTCCAGGCCAGGGCTGTCGAAGCGGGTGAACGAGACGCTGGTGTGAGCCGACGTGAACTGGGTCATGGCCCAGGCGAAGCCGATCCCGACGATCAGCAGGCCGACGACCTTGGTCTTCTTGTTGAGGCCCAGGTTGCGGGTCGCGACGACCTTGATCCAGTCGTCGAGCAGGCCGACGACGCTGGCGGCGATGATGGTGAGCATCACGATGATGCCGGTCCGGGTGTAGATGCCGCCGAACACGTCGCTGACCACATATCCGGCGGTCGCGGCGAACACGACGGCGATGCCGCCCATCGTCGGGGTGCCCGACTTGACCCGGTGCTCCTGGGGGCCGTCGTCGCGGATGGGCTGGCCGATTCCGTAGTGCACCAGCACGCGAATGAGGAACCAGCAGCCCACCAGCGACACGAACATCGCGATGCAGCCCGCGATCAGCAGGCGGATCACGCGCCGGCCTCCCCCGTTGCGGCGCGTCGAGGCGATTGCGGCTTCGCCGCGTTCGGAGTCATCGGTCGGTTTCCCGTGTCGCTCGGCAGGCTGCCAGACGCTCGATCTCCTCGCGTGCTGCGTCCCTGTCGTCGAAGGCCAGCCTGCGGTCGCCGACGATCTGGCTGGCCTCGTGGCCCTTGCCCGCGATCACGACCATGTCGCCCCGGCGGGCCGTGGCCACCGCGTGGCGCAGGGCCCGGCGCCGGTCCGGGTCCCTCAGGTCGGGAGCGCGGTTCATGCCCTTGATGATGTCGTCGATGATCCGCTCCGGCTCCTCGGATCTCGGGTTGTCGCTGGTGACGATCACGCGGTCGGCCAGTCTCTCGGCAGTTGCGCCCATTTCCGGGCGCTTGCCGCGGTCCCTGTCGCCGCCCGCTCCGAACACCACGGTGAGGCTGCGCTCGGTCAGGCTCCGAGCAGCGTGCAGCACCGCGGCGAGGCTGTCGGGCGTGTGGGCGTAGTCGACTATCACCTCGAAGTCCTGTCCGGCGTGCACCGACTCGAACCGCCCCGGTACCGGCACGGCATCGGCCAAGCCCGCCGCGACGGTGTCCGGATCTAGGCCGAGCGCCACTGCGATCTCGGCCGCGAGCACAGCGTTGGCCAGGTTGAAAGCCCCGCCCAAGGGCAGGGTCACCGTGTGGCCGCGCCAGCGGAACACACTGGAGCAGGCGTCGGCATCCAAGAGCCCGATGTTGCGCCGGTCCACCTCCACGAGGGGCACCTCGGACGCGGCCACCTCGGCAAGGCGGCGTCCCCACGGTCCGGTGACGTCCACCACGGCGTGTTCGGCGAGGCCGTGTGTGAACAGCCGAGCCTTGGCCGCGAAGTAGTCGTCCATCGAACCGTGATAGTCGAGATGGTCGTGGCCGAGGTTGGTGAAGGCGGCCACGCGGAACCGGCATCCGTCCACTCGGTGCTGCGCCAGGCCGTGCGACGAGACTTCTACGACCGCCGCGCTCGCGCCGCTACCCAGTGCCTCGGACAGGATGCGCTGCAGATCCGTGGCCTCGGGAGTTGTCAGCGTGCCGGTGAGGGTGCCGATCTCGATCGGATCCCCTCCCGCATCGCGCAGCAGGCCCGCAGCCAGCCGGACGGTGGTCGTCTTGCCGTTGGTGCCGGTTACACCGGCGAGAGCCAGATGCCGTGACGGGTGGCCATGCACCGTCGCTGCGGCGAGCCCCACCGCCCGGCGCACCGACCCCACCAGCAGGCATGGCACCCTCGCGAGTATCGGGCGCTCCACCAGCAGCGCTACGGCGCCAGCCGCGACGGCATCGGCCGCGAATTCATGGCCGTCGCAAGCTGCGCCGGGAATGCACGCGAACAGGGTGCTGGGCCCGACACGCCTGCTGTCGTGCTCCACATTCCTGACGCGAACCGAGGCCGCCTCGGAGATGTCCTGCGGGCAGCCGGGGTCGCCGGGCGGCAGCAAGTCAGCCGGCAGCGTTCGAGCCAGCTCGCCGAGGCTGGTCATGTCTGGGCCCTGCTGGAGTCGAGGTCCGATTGGTCCTCGGCCGGCGCGGGCGGCGGGGGCTCGGTTGCCGGCTCGGCTCGGCGGCGCTCACCGGGCATGGCGTCCAACTCTGCGGGGATCCGCAGTTGTCGCAGCGCGTACTCCGCAATCTTGCTCACAGTCGGCGCGGCCAGCCGCCCACCCGATATGCGGTCGCCCTTGGGCTCGTCGATCACCACCAGTACGACCAGGGCCGGACCGTCGTCGTTGCTCACGATTCCCGCGAAGGTGGCGGTGTGGTGACGCCCGATCAGCTCGTCCCGCTCGTTCACGCACGCGTATCCCACGTCGCAGGGCTGCCAGGCCGTGCCGGTCTTGCCAGCCACGGAGAAGCCCTCCACCGCGGCCTCGCGGCCGGTCCCCTCCTGTACCACCGACGTCAGTATCCGCATCAGCGAGGAGGCCACCTCGGCGCTCAGGACCCGCACTGGCGCCGGATCCTCATCATCGTTGGAGTCGATGTCGTCGACGATGAGTCTCAGCGGCACCAGCACCCCGTCATTCGCGATCGTGTTGTACACCTGCAGTACCTGCAACGGTGTCGCGGCCAGGCCCTGGCCGATGGCCATATTGGGCAGGCTGAGCCCGCTCCAGCGGCTCAGCGGGATCAGGATTCCCCTCGACTCCCCCTTGAAGTCGAGGGCGGTGCGAGCCCCGAAGCCGAAGGAGCGGATGGTCCGGTACAGCCGGTCCTCGCCGGTCAACTGCGCCATTCTGATCGTGCCGATGTTCGACGACCGCGTCAGTATCTCGGTCGGAGTCCACTGGACGTCGCCATGGGTCGGAGTGTCCTCGAAGCGATGCTCCCAGATGGTCAGGTACGACGGCACGTCGATGGCCACGTGCTCGGATACTGCCCTGCTCGACATCGCGGCTGCCGCCGTCACCGGCTTGAAGACCGAGCCGGGCTCGTAGCTCCAGGTTGCAGCCAGGTTGTGGCGCGTGCAGTCGACGATGCCGTTGGAGCCCCGGCTCACGTTGGCCATGGCGACGATCTCGCCGGTGGCAGGAAGCGCGACCAGAGCCACTCCCGATGAGGCGCCCGCCTCGGCGACGACATCCAGCAGCATCGACTCGGCCTGGTACTGGATGTTGCGGTCCAGGGTCACGGTGATGTCTTGCCCCTCGGTCGGCGCGATCACCTCCTGGAGGCCGCCGGGAATGGTGGTGCCGTCCACGCCCACCTCCTTCATCACCCAGCCGGCCGTGCCCGACAGATGCTCGTCGTGGGTCTCCTCGATGCCACTCATGCCCACATGGTCGATGTTGACGCGTCCGACGGCGGCCAGCGCGGAGCAGGTTCCGTTGGGATGCTCTCGGCGGGGCTCGGAGATGACCTTCACCCCGTCGATCCTTAGATCGCTCACCTGTTCGCCGATCTCTTGATCTACTTGCCGCACGACGTAGCGGAACGCGGCCTCGCCTTGCAACTTGCCCAGCAGTTCGGTGGCATCGATGCCCAGCACCTCGGACAGTGCGGCTGCGGCGCCGTGAGGGTCGGCGATGACCCGGGGGTCGGACACGACGGTGGCCGCTGGCAGCGACAGGGCGATGGTGCGTCCGTTGCGGTCCAACACCGTCCCGCGGGGCGCGGGCACGATGATCTCGCCCAGCGGGTTCGACACCTCCGACAGGACTCGCGGGTCGGGGGTGGCTTGCACGTCGACTATGCGGTAGACGAGTCCTCCCATTGCGAGTACCAGCACCACGAGCACGGTCACCACCCGGCCCCGGCCCACCAATGGCAGAGATGCCGCCGGACGGGCCGCGCCGGCAGGGCCCGAGCGGCTCGGATGCCGCGCTGAGGCATCAAGGCGTCGTCGCGTGGACTTCATTCGGTTCCGCGCGGCCTGGAGCTGCCCCGGCCGGCGCCGTTGTGTCAAGGGTCGGGGGATCAGCGGTCGGGGTCGGCGTCCAGCCCGACGACTTCAGATCGAAAGGGTCGTCAGCGGGGCGCGAGAGCAGGCCCGGCCCGAGCGGGGTTAGGACGACCAGCTCGGCCGCGGGTACGAGCCCGACCGTGTGCGCCTGCTCGGCCAGGCCCTCCGGGGAGTCGAGATAGGCGATGTCGGCCTGCAGCTGGTTGATCCGCTCCCGGCGCTGCTGGTTGTGCTCGATCAGATCGTCAAGCGAGGCTTGGTTCTCGACGAGCACCGCGTGCAGCGCGGCGAGGGCCAGACACACTGCGAACAGGCCCAATGCCAGCAGCGTGCCGACGCCTCCTATCGACCGCCGCACCGTGACAGCCGGTCGGGCGACCTGGAGGTCTGGTGACGGCCGCTCGGTCCCCGGAGCGGGTGTGCCGGCTGTTCGCTGCGTCGCGCGCCCCTGAGATTGTGATGCCATCAGTCATCCTTGGCTAAGAGCGAGCGCGGATAGGTGGTGAGCGCCTCGCGGTGAGAGGTTGTGCTTCCCGCTCTTGTTCGCTGCGCTCACGGGCCGCTCGGGCCACGGCCTCGCTCAACGTCCCGCTGATTCTTGGGTGAGCTGCGGCCTATCCGCTCGGCCTCTAGGCGTTCCACAGCTCGCAGGCGCGCCGCACTTGCCCTGTGGTTGACGGCTTTCTCCGATTCGGTCGGGGTGCGGGCCCGCCGTCCCAGCAGCCGGACGGTGGCTTGGAGGCCCGGTGCGGGGGGCAGGCCCGGCCGCGGTGGCGGGGATTCGCCGGCCTCGCGTCGGAACACCGACTTGATGATCCGATCCTCTCCGGAGTGGTACGACAGCACGGCGCAGCGTCCGGCAGGAACTAGACGCTCGATGGCGGAGGTGACGGCGGGCTCGAGGATCTCCAGCTCGCGGTTCACCTCGATGCGCAGAGCCTGGAAGGTGCGCCGGGCGGGATGGGAGCGGCGGCGGGCCGGCGCGGGCACAGCCTCAGCCACGGCCCGGGCGAGCTGAGCGGTGGTGGCGTAGGGCCGTCCGGCGACGATCGCGGCCGCGATGCGACGGCAGTGCCGTTCGTCGGCGTTGCGGCGAAGGATGGCGGCAAGAGAGCGCTCGTCGGCGCGGTTGACGATGTCTGCCGCGGTGACATCGGTTGCGGGGTCCATCCGCATGTCGAGCGGGCCGTCGAGGTGGTAGCTGAAGCCGCGCTCGGGCCGGTCGAGATGGGCGGAACTTACCCCGAGGTCGAACAGGCAGGCTGATATCTCGGGTTGTCCGATCTCGTCCAGCACGGCTCCGAGCGCATCGAACCGGGCGTGACGCAGGATCACTCGGTGGCTGTGGTCGGCTAGGCGCTCAGTCGCGGCTCTGAGCGCGTCAGGGTCGCGGTCCAGACCGACCAAGCGCAGCTGCGGAGAGCGGTCAAGGAGGGCTGCGGCATGTCCGCCCCCTCCGACGGTGGCGTCGACGACTACGCCGTCGGGCGCTTCGCCCAGCACCTCCACCACCTCGCGGCACATGACCGGCACGTGGTGGTAGGCACCGTGGCCGGCCCCGGCGCCGGGTGTCATGTCATGGCGGGCCCGCGGGCGGGCGTCCTGCCGGCGAGCCGTCGAGCGCATCGACGCCCGGTCATCTGCAGTTCCCCGACCGACGGCGCACGTCGGGATTTCTCCCCCGATCGAGCTAATGGCAAGCGGGCGGAGTACGGGTCTTCCATCTGCCAATCGGGGAACTGCACATGACCGGGCAGTCTTTCGGTGACTGCCGGGGTCTCGGTGGTTGGGGTGGTCTCGGTGGTTGGGGCGGTCTTGGTGCGGGCTGCCATCAGACATTGGCCATCCCCCGCCCGTGGGTTATGGCATCGGCGAGGCGCGCGGTGCCGACGGACTGCACCTCCGCCCAATGATCGGGATTCCAGATCTCGATGCGGCGGATCATGCCGGTGACGATCACCTTGCGTTCGAGTCCCGCCGCGGCTCGCAGATGGGGCAGGATCCGCATGCGTCCCTGTGCGTCGGGCACCACGAAGTCGGCCTGGGCAGCGAAGCTTCGCAGCGCGTTGAGGTCCACCTGCTCCTTGCCCACCTGCGAGCGGAGTTCCTCGGCGGTGTCTGCGAACTCGTCGATCGGCAGGATGCCCACGCAGGAGTCGAGCGCCGTGATGTAGGCACCGTCGGCCAAGTGACTGCGGAACCCCGAGGGCAGGATCAACCGGCCCTTGCCGTCGAGGGTGTGCTCGTGGACGCCGACGAACAACGTACGATGGGTGGCCATGATCGACGCTCACGCCCTTGGTCCGGCGCGGGTCACGCAGCGGCGCGACAGTGGTGCGTCTGCCCATCCACATCGGGCCGGTGCCCTATCCGGCGCATCACTTATTACTCCCGAGTACTCCACTGCACACCACAGTACTCCCTTTCCCTCCACCATGCAAGTCCAATGAGAGGGAATTCGCGAGCGCTCGGCCACTAGCCGACGCCCGCCAAGCGGCCGCCGAACCCGGCGATGCCCTCAGGTGGCGCCGGTGGCGCTCAGTGCGGGTCCTGCTTCCCGGCCGCGGCGGGCGTGCTCCGCGTCAGGCCCGCAACGTCTGGACCAGGGCTTCGACCAGGTCGGCCTCGGTGGCCGGAATGGAACTGCAGCGACTGGACATCACGGCCCGGCCCGCGGACCGATCTGCTGGCGTGACGTCCAGAAGTTCCAGCTCATCAAGACTGCGACCAGCGGATTCGCCGCCCGCAACGGCGTACGGGTGCCTGAGCCGAGCCGTGGTCTGGATGCGAGCCCGGTCGCGGCTGCGGCGTTGGCTGACTCCCACAACCTTGAGTCTGCCTACGAAGACCTCGCCGGGGCCCGCGCCCGCGAAGCACACCAGTCTCCCCCACCGGTCGGCGACGAGCCGGCCGGAGTGGACCGAGACCGGCTCGGCGACGAAGGACTCGACCACTGCTGACCACAGCTCACCCACCCATAGCGCCGCGTGCGCCACATCGTCGCTCCAGAGCGGGTCCGCGGCGGGAACGAAGAAGTCCACCCAGACTTGACGTCCGGGAGACAGCAGCACTGCTCCCCCGCCGCTGCGCCGTCGCAGGACCTCCGCGCCCGCGGCCGCGGCCCGGCGCTGGTCTGCAGTCTCGAGCCGCTGCGTGCTGCCCAACACCAGGCCCGGCCTGTCGACTATGTGCATCCGGGCCAGCCGCGGCGATCCCGGGGGTGGTTCGGCTGCCTCGAGCAGGTCCGAGACCGGGCCGTGCAAGCGCTCCACGGTCCAGGAGCAGCCGCCCTGCCAGCCGGCCTCGGTGCCGGCCGGCCCGACGGGCGGGCTCACGCGGTGAGGAGGCCGCTTCTCGGCCGCAGGTACGGAGTCCAGACCTCGGGCACGCCCCCGGCGGCAACCTCCACCCAGGTCGACGGCGACGGCGGCTCGGGCCGTCGCCGCAGCCGCATCCCGCTCTCACTGGGGAGCCGGTCTCGCTTCCTCGTGTTGCAGCGTCGGCAGGCCGCCACCACGTTCTCCCAGGTGTGCAGTCCGCCCCGGCTGCGGGGCACGACGTGATCCATGGTCTCGGCCCGGTCGCCGCAGTACTGGCAGGAGTCGCGGTCCCGGGCGAACACCGCCCGGCGGTTCGGGGAACGGTGCCGGGGGCGGGGCACGCTCACATAGTGGCTCAGTCTCACCACCGAGGGCACCTCCACGGATCGCCGCTCGGAGCGGAAGGCCCGGCCCGCGGCATGCAGCATTTCCACCTTCTGGGCCAGCACCAAGCAGACAGCGCGACGCGCAGTCACCACCGCCAGTGGCTCGAACGTGGCGTTGAGAACGAGCACCCCGGACATCGGAGGAAGGCTAGCGGGATCGCTGTGGCTCAAGAGGCCGAGCGGAGCGAGGCCTATCCGCGCGGCCGAGCGGAGCCGCGCCTGCGGTTCTGGGCCCGGCACCACTCCAGCCAGACGACGATGTCGGTAGACGAGGGCGCCGCCGAGGGATCGCCGTACATGGTCTCGGTTCTGAAGCGAGTGAGTCCGGACGGAGGCAGAGGCACGAACGGAGGCCGGTGCCACCAGCCGTCGGGAGCAAAGCGGGCGAACGCGACTATGGCCGTCGGCCACAGTCGGGGCCGTGCCGCCAGGGCCCGGCCCGACCGTAACACCACTCTGGATGCGAGCATGACGCCCACGGCGGCAGCGTAGCCACGAGGCAGCGGTTGCCTCAAGAGTCCTCCGGGATGGTGGGAGGACAATCCGGGGTGCCGCTCCGGGCCTCCGGGACGAATGACCTGCGGAGGCGCGCCGGGCCGCCAGCGCGAACAGTCCGCGGCGGTACGCTGGCTCGCCGATGGCACGCTTCGACGAGCAGTTCAAGCTCATCCACCAGAACATGGAGCTCGCCGTCAAGGGCAAGAGCGAAGTCATCCAGCTGCTGATTCTGGCCCTGGTGTGCGGAGGCCATGTGCTCATCGAGGATGTGCCCGGCGTGGGCAAGACCAGCCTCGGAAAGGCGCTGGCCCGCAGCGTCGATGTCAGCTTCGGACGGATCCAGTTCACTCCCGACCTGCTCCCGGTAGACATCACCGGAACGTCGGTATTCAACCGGGCGACCGGGACCTTCGAGTTCCGGCCCGGACCGGTGTTCTCCAACATCGTTCTGGCCGACGAGATAAACCGCGCCTCGCCCAAGGCCCAGTCGGCCCTGCTGGAGGCGATGGGCGAGCAGCAGGTGACGATCGACGGCGTGACCAGACGCCTGGAGCCCCCGTTCACGGTGATAGCCACGCAGAACCCGCTGGAGTACGAGGGCACATACCCCCTTCCGGAAAGCCAACTGGACCGCTTCCTCATGCGCCTCCGAGTGGGTTACCCGGACCCCGCCTCCGAGGACTCGATCCTGATGGACAGGGGTGCTCGGGAGCCTGTCGATCTCATCGGTCCGATCGTCGACGGGGCAGTTGTGCGGTGGATGTCAGACCGGCTGGAGGAGGTTCACGTCTCGGGCCCTCTACGGGCCTACCTGCTCGAGTTGGCCAGCGCCACGCGTCGCCATCCCGGCCTGGCGCTGGGCCTGTCGCCCAGGGGGGTGCTGGCCGTGCTGCGGGTGGCGCGGGCCAGGGCGGCCTCGCTGAGCCGCGACTACGTGACTCCCGACGACATCAAGGCGCTGGCGCCGGCCATGCTGCCGCACCGGCTCCTGCCCAAGCCTGACCACCGAGTGCGAGGCTTGCGTTCCACCGACATAGTCACCGAGATCATCGACTCTGTTCCCGTGCCCCGCAAGGGGCGCTGAGGTGCCGACCACCCGCGGCTGGAAGCTGCTGGCGCTCGGCGTCACCGCAGTCGTCGGCGGGCGGGCCTTCGGGATTCTGGAGTTCTACGTCATCGGGGCGGCGGCCATGTCGGTGGTGGTGACGGCTCTGGCCGTGCGACTCGTCCATCCGTCGCGGCTGTCGATAGCGCGTCGGTTGTCGTCGACGATGGTGGCCGTCGCCGAGCAGGTGGAGGTGAGGTTGGAGATCGCCAACCTGGCCGGCCTGGCGTCCCCGACGGTGCGAATCCAGGAGCGCCTCAACGGGGCGGGCGATGCCCGCTTCACCCTCGCGCCGGTACCCGGAGGCTCCGCCGCGGCCGGAAGCTATTGCCTGCAGCCCGCACGCCGAGGCGTCTTGGAGATCGGGCCCACAGTCATCGAGGACATCGACGGCCTGGGGCTGGCCCACCGGCGACGCACCCTTGGGAGCAGCACCCGCGTGGTCGTGCATCCGGTGATCGAGCGTCTGGGGTCGCCGCGCCTGCCCGTCGGCGGGGATCTGTCGTTGCCCATCGAGTTCCGTCGCCGGTCGCTCGGACTCAAGACCGAGGAGTTCGACGTCCTGCGCCCGTACGCGGAGGGCGACGACCTCCGGCACATTCACTGGCGCTCGACTGCTCGGCTCGACGAGCTCGTGGTGCGCCGATTCCAGCCCGCTCGCCCGGGACGCCTCACGGTGGTGATCGACACCCGACCGCCCGGGGATGCGTCCGCCGTCCTGGATGCCACCACGTCTGTGGCCGCCTCCATCGCCTGCGCCGTGCTCCGCTCCGGGGACGAGGCGCGGATCCTCACCACCGACGGTCGCGGCACTCCCCTGCTCGCCCACGGCAGCGATGTCGGCATAGCGCTGGAGTTCCTGGCCCTGCTGGAGGGCGGGCGGCCCGTCATCGATGTCGAGACGATCGACGGCGGGTCGGCCGTGGTCGCAGTCACGGCCTCCCCGGACGCCATCGACGACGATGGCTCCCGCCATGGCCTGGCCCAGCGACTGCAGGCGTCGCTGGTGATCACCCACGGTGCCGGGCACCGGGGTCTCACCTCGCCGGGCGCGGATGCCAGGGGCGGCTGGATACATCTGACCGGCCCAGGTCAACTTCCCGGCTTGTGGCGGCTGGCCGCACTGGCTGGCCGCGGGGTCGCGGCTCTGACATGAGCGGAGCGGCAGGGCGGGCTGCGCGCCCGGCCCGCGGCCGTGTCTACGACTGGATCGCGGAGGCGGCCCTGGTGTCGGTCACCGTTGTCGCCGCGGTGGGGATGTCGCGGCTGTTCACCGACACGTCCTTCCTGCGGGACGTGCTGGCACTGGCGGTTGCTTCCCACGTCGTGGCGATGGCGAGCCGCCGCGCCGGGCTGTCCACGCCCTCCGGCGCGGTGCTCACCGGCTGCAGTCTCGTCCTCACCGCCGCGATGCTGCTCTACGACGACACGGCTTGGTTCGTGCTGCCCACCCTTGACACCGTCGCAGCGGCGCGCGATCACCTGGCGGACGGTTGGAGCGTCATGAACGCAACCCCGGCGCCGGTCGTACCGGCGCCGGGCCTGATCCTCTGCGCGGGAGCGGCGCTGGGCTTGAGCGCGTTCTGGGCCGACACGGCCGCCTTCCGCACGCGCGCCGCGGTCTGGGCCGTAGCGCCGGCCTCGGCGGTGTACGGGTTCACGGCTGCGGCCGGAACCGGCGACGGGGCGGTCAGGCATGGAGCGCTCTTCGGCGGGGCGGTGGGAGCGACGCTGGTCGCCCTGTGGCTGCGCAACCGTTACGCCGACGCGTGGATCGAGTCCAGACCGGGACGGGGCACGCTGGCCCTGGCCTGGACCGGGGGCGTGGCGTTGATGCTGGCCGTGGTGGCCGGAGCGGTGGCTGGGCCCTGGCTGCCGGGCGCGAAAGCTGAGCCGTGGGTCGATCTTGCCCGCTTCGAGGTCACCGAGGCTGCGCCGTGGGTCGACAGCCCCAGCCCCGAGCCGGAACCGTGGGCTGACTTCGAGTTCCGGGCGGCTGGTGCCAGGTCGATGCCCGGCGGGGCGCCCACGGGCGCCGATGAAGGTCCGAGGGTTCTCGTCAGCCCGCTGGTCCAAGTTCGCAGCCGCCTCATGGAACTGTCTGATCATGTGCTGTTCACGGTCGCGGTGCCCCAGGACGAGCGCCAGTACTGGAGGCTCACCTCGCTCGACGAGTTCGATGGGAACGGCTGGAGGGCGCGTTCGCACTACGTGGACGCGGCCGGACCCCTGCTGCCCACACTTGATCCGTCGACGGCTGGACCCCCTCTCGTGCAGGCGGTGTCGCTGGAGGGGCTGGGCAACTCCTACCTCCCGGCGGCCTACGAACCGCGCCGAGTCATCCACGACGGTGGCGTGGCAATGGAGTACGAGGCCGCCTCGGGCTCGCTGATCAAGACGCGTCGCGCCGCGCTCGAAGGCCCGGCACGGTTCACCTACGCAGTGGAGTCGGCCGTACCCGTGATCGACGATCCTGACCGGCTCCGCGACGCCGACACATCGCTTCTGGAGCCCGAGTTCCTGGCCTTCAATACTCGCGTTCCCGATGACGTGAGTGAAGCGATTCGCCAGGAGGCGGCGCGGATCACCTCCGAAGCCCGTTCCGACTACCACCGCGCTCTGCTGCTGCAGGACTACTTCCGGCTGGACGGCGGGTTCTCCTACGACCTGCAGGTGCATGCCAGGCACGGCATCGACAGCCTTGAGGAGTTTCTCTTCGATGTCCGTGCCGGCTACTGCCAGCAGTTCGCTTCGGCCTATGCGGCGATGGCCCGCAGCGTCGGCCTGCCCACCCGCGTGGCGGTCGGCTTCACTTGGGGCGAGTGGGACGCCGGGCGGGGCGAGGATGGGGCCTACGTCGTGCGGGGCGAGCACGCCCACGCCTGGCCCGAGGTGTACTTCGCCGGAACTGGCTGGGTCCGCTTCGAGCCGACGCCGGGCAGGGGCGCCCCTGGAGACTTCGCGGTCACCGGCCATGTTGCCAATCAGGCGGGTCTCCAGACAGAGGTAGCCGTGAATCCCCCGCAGGAGGATCTCGTGCCGTCGCAGGCACCTGGTGGCGGTGGCACGGATCCGTCTGGTGACGCGGGCAGCGGCCTCGCGGCGCGCCGCGCGGGGCCGGGCTCGGATCCCGACGGGGAATCGGGTCGTGGCGATTCCGGATCGGTCGGCGCCTGGAACCTGAAGGATCCAAGCCTGGTGGCAGTGGGCGTGCTGGTGCTGGCCGCTCTGGGGTTGGCGTTCGGGTCGGTGCCGGTGCTGCGGCGCTTGCAACGCAGCAGGCGCCGAGCCCGCCTGGCCAACGACCCAGCCGGTCTGATCGAGGAGCGCTGGAGCGAGGCGCTCGAGGCCCTGACGCTCGTCCGGCTCACCCCGAGGCCGTTCGAGACGCCTCTCGAGGTGGCTCGACGGGTCACCGCGGTCCGCCCCTCCGTGGGGCCAATAGAGGAGTTGGCGGTTCTCGCCACGCACGGGCGCTACGCCCGCAGCACCCCGGAGTCGATGGTCATCCACGCTGCTGTCATGGGGTCGCGGGTGATCGGCGCCTGCCGCCGCGAGGCGAGCCCGCTCAGCCGGTTGACCGCGGCTATCGATCCGTCGACTCTCTTCGCCCGGCGCCGACCGCTCTAGCACTGCCCGGCGCCGGCCGGGGTCAGTCGGGCGGGGTGATTAGGGCGGGGTCAGTCGGTGTTGCGGTCGCCGCGGTCGTAGCGGTCCCTCATGCGGGACCCGGCGCCGCCGACCACGTGGCGGAGTCCTCCGCCCCGCATCGACTGGGTCATTTGTCCCAGGCCGGCCCGGCCGACCCGCCGCGCACTGCGCTCCAGGAACAGCAGCGATATCAGCATCACCAGGAATCCGCCGAACGACAGCAGGTACGAGACGGACAGCAGCCAGACCATGAGCGCGACGCCGACCAAGAGCCCGAGCGCAGCCCACTTGATGTTCCGGAACGCGTGGGTATAGACGGTGGTCTCGGCCACCTCTCGTGCCAGTTCCGGGTCGCTCTCGTAGAGGTGCGACTCGATCTCGCCGAGGATGCGCTGTTCGTCCTCTGACAACGGCACGCCATCACCTCCCGCACCGTTGGCATCTGCAGCCATGCATATCTGCTCTGACGATAGCCGGATTCGGACGCGGCGCGTCGAGGTATCGCACGCTTGATCACATTGGGGTGTGCCGCGTCGAGCCGTCCCTCAGTCGGATTGCGGGTCGCGGGCGTCGGGTCCCCAACGCTGGTCCGCATCTGACGGAGACCGCAGGCCGCTGTCGCCGCGGATCGCGACCGCAGGGCCTATGGCAGACGCGCCGAAGCGGTCCCTTATCCGATCGGCGACCCGTTCGGCTTCGTCGTGCATGTCGGGGCCGTCCGCGAAGGACAGTTGCCGGGCGGAGGCGTCGACCAGTCCCGACGCTCCGACTCCCAGCAGCCGCACGCCCGGCGTGGTGTCGATCTCAGAGAGCAGGCCGCGGGCCGCGGCCACCACATCGCGGGCGCCGTCGATTGGATCGGGCAGCGTCACCGAGCGGGTGATGGTCCTGAAGTCCCCGAAGCGCAGCTTCAACGTGATGGTGCGCGCCTGGAGGCTGGAAGATCTCAGCCGGCGGGCCACCGCATCGCCCAACCGGGTCGCCTCGGCCTCGAGCGCCGACTCGGTGTGCAGGTCCCGGGCGAAGGTCTCCTCGTGGCTGATCGAGCGGGGCAGGCGGTTCACCACCACCGGCCGGTCGTCGATGCCGTTGGCCAGCCGATGGAGTTGGCGGCCCGCGGCCGCGCCCAGCGCGGCGACGAGCGACGACTCGGGCAGTGATGCCAGGTCGCCGACTGATTCGACGCCGAGTCGCGTCAGGCGACGGGAGGTGGCCGGCCCCACGCCGAAGAGCGCGGTGGCCGGCAGGGGATGCAAGAAGTCGAGTTCGGATCCGGCCTCGACGACATGGACTCCCGAGCCGTAGACCGGCCCGGACGGTCCGACACCGGGTTTGGCCCTCTCGGTGGCCAGCTTGGCCATGAACTTCGTGGAGGCCACTCCCACCGAGCAGGTGAGCTGCTCCTGCTCCAGGATGCGGGCGCGGATCTCGGCGGCCAGCTCGGGGGGCGGGCCCAGCAGGCGGGCCACGCCCCGCACATCGAGGAAGGCCTCGTCCAGCGACAGCGGTTCCACGAGCGGGGTGATGTCGGATAGGACGGCCATCACCCGCTCCGACACCTCGCCGTAGTGGGAATGGTCGCCGGGCAGGAACACCGCGTGGGGGCACAGACGGCGGGCCCGGGTCGAGGGCATGGCGGATCCGATGCCGAACGCTCGGGCCTCGTAGCTGGCCGCGGCCACCACGCCGCGGCTGCCAGTCCCGCCGACGACAACAGGCTTGCCCCGCAGCTCGGGACGGCGCCGGATCTCGACTGCCGCGTAGAAGGCGTCCATGTCCACATGAAGGAACCCGACCGTCCCGTCCGGGGGCCGCCCCCGAATCTCCGTGGTCACAGGCCGACTGGCGCTCCGCCGCGCATCGCCCCAGTGTGCCAGCCCGTGGTGGACCGCCGAGCGTTCCCAGGTCTGGAGTGTCAGCCTCTCCGAGGCTTGCCCGTGCTCCGTTAGGCTGCACTGCGGTGCTGGACCAACGCGCCACCGTGCCGCCTGACTCGTCGCCCTCGCTTCTGGCCCGGGTGCTGGCGTTCTCGGCCGTCATCGTGGCCGGGGTTTGCGGCGGCCTGATCGGCTTCGCGGTGATGGAGTTGGGATGCGACGGCGACTGCCCCACCACCGCGGGTCTCGTCGGGCTCGGCACCGCCATTCTTGCCGCGGCAGGAACGGGAATCGTGGCCGTGCTCACCCTGAGAGCGGCCGCCGAGTGGCGGGCCCAGCAGCTGCCCGGCTCAGCCGGTCCGGGGGTAGGCGGGCACCGCTCATGGAGGCATGGAGGCTCGTGACCACACGCATCTTGACCGTGGAGGACGACGAGCGCATCCGCACCGCGCTTCGCCTAGCACTCGAGGATGAAGGCTGGGAGGTGGACGAGGTCGCCTCCGGCGAGGAGGCTCTGGCCGCGTTCAACCGCGTGCCCGCCGATGTGGTCCTGGTGGACATCATGCTGCCCGGAATCGACGGGTTCGACATCTGCCGGGCCATCCGCAAGTCCAGTGACGTGCCCATCGTCATGATCACGGCCCGCTCCGACACCCACGACGTGGTGGCAGGTCTCGAAGCCGGCGCCGACGACTACCTCACCAAGCCCTTCGCGCCCAAGGAGCTGTCGGCCCGCATCCGGGCCCTGCTCCGGCGGGTGCGGTCCTCCGACACCGGCGACAGCGAGATCGTCTTCGACGATCTCCAGATCCTCCCCGACGAGGGTGTGGTACGAGTGTCCGGCACCGAGGCGCACCTCACCAAGACCGAGTTCCGGCTGCTGGTGGAGCTGGCGTCCAACCCCGGCCGCATCTGCAGCCGCGAGGTGCTGCTGGAACGGGTGTGGGGCCTCGGCTACTTCGGGGACGGCAGGCTGGTCGACGTCCACGTGCGCCGGCTCCGGACCAAGATCGAGCCCGATCCGGCCAACCCGCGCCACGTGGTGACGGTGCGCGGGCTCGGCTACAAGCTCCAGCCCTAGGACGCCTGTAGAAGGTGCGCCCGCCCGCTCGGCCCCCCTTCCTGCGGCGCGGTCTGCGCACCCGCATCACCACCGCCTTCGCGGTCGGCGGCCTGCTGCTGGCTTCCACCATCTCCCTCGCCACCCTCGCCCTGACCCGCCAGAACCTCCTGGAGGACCGAGACGAGATCGCGTTCTCAGTGTTCGCCAACAACGGCCGGCGGGTCCGCAACGAGCTGACAGCCGAGACCGACGACGAGGGCCGCCGGGCCATCGTGGAGCGGCTCGGGCAGACCTCGGGCACGTTCCCGCTGCTGCGGGTCGGCGATGAGTGGACCTCAGCCGATCCGCTGGTGTTCAACCAGCAGACGGTGCCGGCCTCGCTGCTCGAGCTGGTGGAGTCGGGGACGCCGGCGAAGATGCGAGCAGCGATCGGCAACCGCACCGCCATCGTCTCGGCCGTTCCCATACCCGGCGACCCGACGGGCGCGATCTACTTCGAGGCCGCCCCTCTCGACGACATCGAGGAGACCCTGGACACGCTGGCTTTCGTCCTCTTCGGTGTCGCCGCCGTCACAACGCTGTTCGCCGCGGCCTTCGGCTGGTGGGCTGCGGGCCGCCTGCTCAACCCGCTGGTGAAGGTGCGGACCGCGGCCGAGGCCCTGGCCGCGGGAGCCTTGGACACCCGCCTGACACCGCCCGACGACGCCGACCTGGCCTCGTTGACCGCCTCGTTCAACGAGATGGCCCGGGCCCTCGAGGAGCGGATCGCCCGCGACGCTCGCTTCGCTTCAGAGGTCAGCCACGAGCTGCGGTCCCCGCTGATGACTCTGACCGCCTCGGTGGAGGTGCTCTACAACATTGCTGACGAACTCGGGGAGCGGGGCCGTACTGCGCTGGATCTCCTGAGCGACGACATCTCCCGATTCCGACGGCTGGTGGAGGACCTGTTGGAGATCAACCGCTACGACGTTGGCACCGCCGATTTGCAGGCCGAGCAGGTGCACATAGTCGAGTTCGTGCAGCACGCCATCTTCCAGTTCGGTCTCGACTCGACCGCGGTGGTCGACTTCGAGGCGGCCCCCGGCATGGAGGACACCGTCCTACTGGCCGACAAGCGCCGTCTCGGCCGGGTGGTGTCCAACCTCGTGGAGAACGCCTCCAAGTACGGCGACGGCGAGGTGCGTGTCAGCCTCGAGCGCCGCGACAGCTTGGTGCATCTCGGCGTGGAGGACAACGGACCCGGTGTGATCCCCGGAGAGCGCGAGCTGATCTTCGACCGTTTCCACCGCGGCCGGGCCGGCGGCCGGCGAGGTCGCGACTCGGGGTCGGGCCTGGGTCTGGCCCTGGTGGCCGAGCACGTCGGACTGCACGGTGGCCGAGTGTGGGTGGAGGACCGCCCGGACTCGATCCGCGGTGCCCGCTTCGTGGTCGAGTTGCTGGTGGCGGAGTCACACGACGAGATGGAGCAGGCCGCAGCGCCGTGACCCCGCTACGCCGCCTCCGCCGCCGATGCCGCGTCAGTACGTGCCTGGCTGCGCTGGTGCTGGCCGCGGCCGCGGCCTCCGGTTGTGGCCTGCCCACCGATGACACCGCACAGGCCATCGATCCCGAGGAGCTGCCTGAGAGCCTGAGGCCGGGGTTCACCGCGTCCACCACCACCACTATTCCTGCTCCCCTGACTGAGTCGCGCACGGTCTTCCTGCTGACCAACCCGCAGGACATCGAGCGCACCATCGTTGTGGAGGTGGAGCGCCAGGTGGACCGCAACGCCACGCTGGCCGATGTCCTCGCCACCCTGTTCGGTGAGGCCACCTCGGCCGACGAGCAGGCTGCCGGGTACTTCAACACCTTGGAGCTGTTCGAGATACTGGGCGCCACCGTGATGGACGGCGTGGCCACCGTCGACATCGTGCACCTGTCGCCGGAAGGGGTGCCTCCCTCCGCCGACGAGTTGGAGTTCGCGGCGGCCCAGCTGGTGTTCACTGCCGCGGCGGCCGAGGGCGTGGACGGCATCCGGATCCTGCTCGACGGCGAGGAGGTGTCGATCCCCACGAGCGACGCCGACGCCGAGCCTGGATCGGTGCTGCGAACCAGTGCCTACGAGCAGTTCCAGCCCGATTTCGCCCCGACGACCACCACCACGTCTCCTGCGGACGACGAGACCTGAGCGCCTCGCGGTGAAGCAGGGCGCCGGCTCGGGCGAAGCCAGCGTCGTGTCGGGGATCAGGCGAAGAAGGTGTGGGCCACGTCGAGCAGGTCGCGTCCCACCGGCTTGAGGTGGGCTGTGGCCTCGTGCAGCGAGACCAGCTCGATGGCGCCGCCGCTCAGGGCGACCATCTGGCCGAAAGCGCCGTCGTGGACAGCATCGATGGCTGTCACCCCGAACCGGGTGGCCAGCACGCGGTCCGACGGCGTGGGCGAGCCGCCCCGTTGCACATGACCCAGGATCGTGACCCGCGTCTCGAGTCCGGTGCGGGCCTCCACCTCGGCCGCTATGACGTTGGAGATCCCGCCCAGGCGCTTGTGCCCGTAGGCGTCGACGGACGGCTCGGCCACATCCAGCGTGCCGGGGCGGGGCCTGGCGCCCTCGGCCACCACCACGATGGAGGCGTAGCGGCCCCGAGCATGGCGGCGGAGCAGGGCCGCGCACAGGTCGTCGAGGTCGAAGGGTTCTTCGGGGACGAGGGTGTAGGTCGCGCCCCCCGCGATCCCTGCCCAGGTGGCGATGTGGCCCACATGGCGGCCCATCACCTCCACGAAGATGACGCGGTCGTGGCTCTCGGCGGTGGTATGGAGCCTGTCGATGGCCTCGGTGGCGATGGTCACGGCGGTGTCGAAGCCGAAGGTCCGCTCGGTCATGCCCACGTCGTTGTCGATCGTCTTGGGCACGCCGACCACATCGAAGCCGCGGTCCGACATCTCGCACGCGCACGACAGCGTGCCCTCCCCGCCGATGGCGATCAGCGCGTCCACATTCAGGCCTCGCATCGTCTCAGTGGCTCGGGACATGCCGTCGGGAAGGCTGAACGGCGTATGGCGCGACGTGCCCAGCACCGTGCCGCCCTTCGGCAGCAGTCCCCGGCAGGCCTCCACATCGAGCCGCATCCAATCGTCTTCCACCACTCCCCGCCAGCCGTCGCGGAACCCGATCACCTCGTCTCCGTAGTGTCTCTCGGCCTTGCGCACCACCGCCCTGATCACGGCATTGAGTCCGGGGCAGTCGCCGCCCCCGGTGAGCATCCCGACCCGCATCAGGTCGTCTCCGAAGCGCTCAGGGCGGCGTGTGCAATCACGACGCCTCCGAGGCGCTCAGGGCGGCGTGTGCAATCACGACGCCTCCGAGGCGAGCAGGGCCGCACCGATAGCGCCGGCTTGGCGCCCTAGCTGGGCCGGCACCACCTGCACCCGCCGCCGCTGCTCGCCGCCGAGCACGAGCCGGTGGGTCCAAGCTTCTATGCCCCGCACCAGCGGCTCGCCCATGTCGACCAGTCCGCCTGCGATGACGACCATCTCCGGGTCGAGCACGTGCACCAGGTTGGCCACCCCTACTGCTGTGTAGTAACAGAACTCGTCGAGCACGGCCACGGCATCGGGATCGCCCGCCGCGACCAGGGCGTGGACGTGTTCGCCCCGGATGGCGCTCACGGAACCGGCCGCCTCCACGGCGCGGTCGAGGTCGCCCCGGGCGGCGGCCTGGCGGGCCAGGCGGCCCAGCCCCGTGCCCGACGCGTAGTACTCCCAGGGGCCGCGGGCCCCGGTGATGTGCTCGGGGCCCGACACGTCGACCGTCATGTGGCCCGACTCCCCCGCGAAGCCGTTCCAGCCCCGGTACAGGCGCCCGTCGAACACGAATCCCGTGCCCAGCCCGGTGCCGAGTGCCACCAGTGCCACGTCCCGGGAGCCTCGCGCCGCCCCGTGGAGCGACTCCGCCCAGACCGCGGCGGTCGCCTCGTTCTCGACGGCCACCGGACGGCGCAGGTCGGCCCGCAGGCGGCGGCCGATGTCAAGGTCGAGCACCCCGTCGATGTTCGGCGAGTACCTGAGCACACCGGTGGAGTCAACCAGGCCGGCGATTCCCACGCCGATAGCCGAGAAGGATGCTCCGCAGTCCGCCTCGAGGGCCGCGACCATCTCGATCATGGTGGAGATCAGCGCGTCACTGTCGGCGATGGTCGCATGGCGCCGGGCCGCGACGACGGTGGTGGGGTCGTCGGGATGCACGGCCACTCCCAGGACCTTGGTGCCGCCGATGTCCAAGCCGCAGTACATGTTGCTTCGGATCGCCGGATTCAGGATCGGGCGCCGGCTTCCACGTAGGCCTTCAGCTCGTCGAGCGCCGTGTGCATGATGCGCGACTCGGCCCGCCGCTTCACGAAGCTCGGCAGAGGCACGACAAGCTCGACAGCCAGCTGGTACGACACCTCGGTGGTGTCGGTCTCGCCGCGGACCGGCACGAACGTGTACTCGCCGTCGAGCCGGGTGGTGGCGTCGCCCCGCTGGAGTCTCCAGGCCAGGCGCAAGGGTTCAGACCCGTACAAGTATCTGAGCGTGTAGGTGGTGGAGCGGCCCATGGCGGTCACCCGGTACTCCACGTCGACGGCGCGGCCGTCGCGGTCCCGGCTGACGATCCGCGCCTTCTTGATGTCGTGCGCCCAGCGGGGGTACTGCTCGAAGTCGATCGCCGCTTCGAAGCACCGCTCAGGTGAGGCCATGATCGTGGTGCGCTGGGTTGCCTGATCGACCACGCGGGCACCGCCCCTTGGATTCTCAGCAATGGCCGCGGCACCGTCGTGCGCCGCGGCGCGCCTGACACTAACAATGTTGCCCACGGTTGCGGCACGACGGCCGCATATCCGCTCGGCCTCTCAGGGCCGCGATTGGCGGGCCATCTCGCTGATGGCGGTGCGGAGCTGCCCGGCCAGCACATCGTAGGAGAAGCTGGCCTTGGCCCGCCGGCGGCCGGCGGCGCCCATTCGTCGGCGGAGCTCGCCGTCGTCGAGGAGGGCCCCGATGGCCTCCGCCGCGGCTGGCGCGGTGGCCGGATCGAGCACCGTCCCTGTCTCGCCGTCGACGACCGCCTCGTGGGCGCCGCCGCTGCGCCCTGCGACCTGGGGCACGCCGGCCGCGGCGGCCTCAAGGAAGACGATCCCGAAACCCTCCTGCTCCAAGCCCCACCAGCGGGTGCGGCACAGCATCGCGAACACATCCGCGCATCCGTAGAGGGCAGCCACTTCGTCGTCGTCGAGGCGTCCCAGGAGCTGGACCGGAGCCCCGACCTTGGTGGCCAGGCGGGCAAGGCGGCGCCGGTCCCGGCCCGCTCCGGCGATGACCACCTGCAGGTTGTGGCGCCTGTCCGCCACCAGCCCTGCTGCCCTCACCAGCGTGTCCATGCCCTTGCGCGGCACGAGCCTCGACACGCTCACGACGGTCGGGGCCCCGGGCCGCAGCCCCAGGCGCCGGCAGGCCTGGTCCCGTTCCTCGGTGGTCGGGGGCCGGAACCGCACCATGTCCACGCCCGGGGGGATCACGAACGCGGGCAGGGGCCGGCCCAGGGCTCGTTCGCATTCGAAGGCGGGATAGCCGCCCGCCGCGATCACCCCTGCGGCCGCGTCGAGAACCCCTCGCAGCAGCCGTCGCGTGCCGGGGAGTCGGCCAGGGATGGCCACTTCGGCTCCGTGCACAACCACCGCGTAGGGGCGGTCCAGGCGCCCTCCGATGAGTCCGGCCGGCAGCGCGGGATCGATGACCACGAGATCGACGTCGTGACGCTCGGCCAGCCGGTTCACCCTGCGGGCCAGGTGCGGCCCTGGCAGCAGCCACGGCTCGCGGGCGCGGATCACGGTGAAGGGCTGCGCCGCGTCGAAGGCGGCCGCGCCCTCATACGGGGTGGTGTGGACTACGACCTCCTCGGGGGGCAACCGCCGCCACAACTCCCACAGGTAGTTCTGGATGCCTCCTACCTTGGGCGGGAAGTCGTTGGTGACGAGCAGGTGTCGGGTCACGGCCTGGTCCCCGGTCTGGTTCCGGGTCTGCAGGCGATCATGCTGGGGCGGGTGCGGTCACGCCGTCTGGTTCCGGGTCTGCAGGCGATCATGCTGGTGCAGGCGGGGTCACGCCGGGCATCGCAGCGGAACCGTCCTCTGGAGCTCGGCCCTCACGAGCGGATCGTCCGGGTCGCGCAATGCGTGCAGACCGAGTCCGAGGCGGCGGGCGCACCACACGGCGTGAGCGCGTATGAGCGGATCGGGGTCGCACAGAGCGCGGTCGACCGCGGCGCGCACCCGCGGCTCGGACGGCTCGCCGATGTTGGCCAGCACCACCAGGGCATTGCGTCGCAGGTAACGGGGCTGGCGCCTGGGTATGTACCACCGCCCGAAAGCGACCATCAGCTCGGTGTCGGAGGCGTCGAGCAGGTCCAGCACCGAGACCCACGTCTGGTGGTCCTGCGGCTCGCTCCGGTGGTCCAGCGACTCAGCGGAGCGGGTTGGAAGCCGGACGCGCACCCGGTTCGGGGGGCACACCTCTGAGCAGTCGTCGCAACCGTAGATGCGGTCCCCGAGCGCGACGCGGTAGTCGGGTTCGAACACGCCGTCGGCCTGCACGAGCCAAGCCAGGCAGCGGCGTGCGTCCACCGTGCCGGGAGCGACGATGGCCCCGGTCGGGCAGCCGTCCAGGCATTGCCGGCACGATCCGCAGCCGTCAGCGACGCCGGTCTCGGGGTCGGCCGAGACGATGGGAGCGTCGGTCACCACTGCTCCCAGCACGACCAGGCTGCCCGAGCCGGGCACGAGGATGTTGGAGTTCTTGCCCCACCAGCCGATGGCGGCGCGATACGCCGCGGCCCGGTCGACCAGGCTGTTCTCGTCGGCTGACACCACGGCCCGGTGGCCCTCCGCCCGCAGCGCCTCTGCGATGGTCTCGAGGGCGGTTCTGAGGGGGGTGTAGTAGTCGGCCCGCGCGTAGGCGGCCACCCGGGCGTAGGGGCTGCCGTCGTCGGGCCGATCGCAGGTCTCGGCGCTGAACTCGAGCGCGCCGACGACCAGCGCGGCCGCGCCGGGCACCAGGCGAGCCGGGTCGGTGGAGCGATCCGGATTGCGGTAGGTGAACTGCATCCCGCCGTGCAGCCCCGCCTGCTTTCGGTCTCGCAGGGCCCGGGCGGTGCGGGCGAAGGGCTCGGCCCGGCAGAAGCCGACCGCACACAGGCCGGCTTGCCGGCCGATGGCAGCGAGCGTGGGGACGTCGACGCTCATCCGGATGACGGCGCGGTCACCTCGTCGAACTTCTGGGCGGCCCGCCCGTCGTCGATGGCGGCCGCGGCGGCTTCCACGCCCTCGGCGAGGTCGTCGGCAATCCCCGCCACCACCAGCCCTGCGGCCGCGTTGAGGACGACGATGTCGCGCTTGGGCCCGGGCTCGCCCGCCAGCACCCCGGCGAGGATCCGGGCGTTGGCCACCGGGTCGCCGCCCCGCAGTTCATCGGATGTCGCCGCGGCCAGCCCGACGGCGGTGGCCTCTACCTGGTACTCGGTCACCTTGCCCTCGTTGAGGTCGACCACCAGGTTCGGCCCGGTGGTGGTGAGCTCGTCGAATCGGCCGTCGCCGTGCACCACCAGCGACCGCACCGAGCCTGTGGCCTGTAGCACCGCGGCCATGGTGGGGGCCAGCGACCGCTCGAGCACGCCCAGGACCTGGCGTTGCACATGGCCCGGGTGGGACAGGGGCCCGAGCAGGTTGAAGACCGTGGATATCCCGACCTGGGAGCGCACGCCGGCCACATGGCGCATCGCGGGATGGAAGGTCTTGGCGAAGGCGAACCCCAGCCCTACGGAGCGCACCATCTGTGCCACTTCGTGCGGCGCCGACGTGATCGGCACTCCGATGGCCTCGAGCAGGTCGAAGCTGCCCGAGGTGGACGAGGCCTTGACGCTTCCGTGCTTGCAGACCGTCGCTCCCGCGCCGGCGGCCACGAAGCAGGCCATGGTCGAGACGTTGAGAGCGTGAGCCTTCCGGCCGGCGGTGCCGCCCGTGCCCACGATGTCGATGGCGTTCGCGGGAAGCTCCAGGGGCGTGGCCGCGTCCCGCATGGCGCCCACCAGCCCCAACAACTCTCCGACTGCGGGTCCCTTGAGCCGGAGGGCCACGATGAACGCGGCGACCTGGGCGTCGGTCGCTTCGCCTGCAAGGATCGCTCCGAGCGCGGCGCGGGCCTCGCCGGGGCCGATGTCTCGTCCGGCTGCGAGAGCGGCGAGCACGCCGGGCCAGCCGCCGTAGTTGTCGAGCCCGTTCATAGCGTTGCAGACATGGCTTCCCTCCGAGCCGCGCGCCAGCGCGGTGGCGTGTCGCCGTAGCGTCGAGGCTTCAGGCTAACTAACCTTGAAGCGGTGGCGGGGGGCCGGCCGGATGGCCGCGGTCCGCGAAGGCGGATCGAGGAAGGTCGGGACTTCGCAGGGCAGGGTGCTGGCTAGCGGCCAGTCGAGGCGACTCGCAGGAAAGTGCCACAGAGAACAGACCGCCGGCCCCCGGGTCGGCAAGGGTGAAACGGTGCGGTAAGAGCGCACCAGCGCTCCGGGCGACCGGAGCGGCTAGGCAAACCCCACCCGGAGCAAGATCGAGCAGGGAGAGGGCGGCCCGCCCGCAGACACTCCCGGGTAGATCGCAAAGATGGATGGTCATCCAAGGAGACCCCGGCAACGGGCTCCCGGACAGAATCCCGCCTACAGGCCGACTCCCCGCCACCACCCCCATTCCGAAATTGGTGCGACTAGTGGGCCTCTGAGGGCGGTTTCGTCATCAATTTGGGCGGTCAGGCGTTCGGGCGGGTGAGGCGGCCGGTGGTCAGGAGTGCTCGGCGGCGCTGGGGGTCTGACAGGTTGAAGCGGCGGGCGGTCCAGAGCAACGCCGCGATTCCGGCGAGCTCGAGGACGATCAGGACTGCCAGGGGCCGGTCGAACTCCGGGGGCGGACCCTGCCCCACTCCCCCGCTGCCTGGAACCGGCCACCAGAACAGACCCGTGCGTGACCAGGCCCCGCTGGCCACCAGGAACACCAGTGTTCCGATGGGCAGCCCGATCCAGCGCCGCCGCCGCAGCCGCCGGCCCCGACCCGCAGTGAGGGCCATCACCCCGGCGAGCAGGACCACGCTGCCGGCCAGAGTGTGCAGCACCCAGCCGGATCCGGTCAGGTTCTCAACCAGAGGCAGCACCGATCCCACCGCCACGATGCGGTAGTCGACGCCGCTGCTGCCGAACACCAGCGCCACGCCCACCACGCCGCAAGCCGCGAACCAGAAGAACATGGGTGTCAGGCCCGCGGCCCGAAGCTCCGGCGGGGACGATGCTCCACCTCAGCGCAGCACCAGCCGCCCGCACTCGGCGCAGTCCAGCACTTCGCCTTCGACGCAACGCTTGATGCGGGCCACCTCGACGGCGGGCATCTGGTGGGGGCATCCGCAGCCGGAGGACGGATCGAAGGGCACGGCCGTGCTCGGCCCGAACGTCCGGCGCAGACGTTCGTAGGCGTCTACAGCCGAGGCCGGGGCTTGGGCCGTGACCACGGACCGGGCCGCCGATAGCGCCGAGAGCTGCTCGCCTATGCCTGATTCCGCCGATGCCAGCTCGGCTTCCAGCACCGTCATCCGTTCGTCGCCGGCGACCCGCTGTGCCTCCAGCGAATCGGCCTGCCCGCTCAACTCCTCTGCTTCCATGAGCGCCTCGATGGCGCGTTCCTCCAGCACACCCTGGCGTGAGCGCAGCCCGGTGATCTCGTCCTGCAGGGCCTGAAGGTCCCTGATGGCGGTGATCTCACCGGAATAGAGACGGTTGTCGTCGATGTCGGCCTTGGCCTGGATGATGGCGGCCTCATCCTCGAGGCGCTTCTGGCGGGTGTGCACCTCGAGGCGCTGTAGTCCCACCGTGTCGATCTGCCGCTGCAGCTCGCTCTGCTGAGCACGGGCCGCGCTCAGGTCTTGACGCAGCGGAAGTGTGGCCCGCCTGTGCTGGAGCTGTTCGGTCTCGGTGTCGATCCGCTGGATCGCCAGCAGCGGATGAACGCTCTCTTCGGACTCGCCGCGGTCGTCGTCGGCTTCGTCGTCGTTCGGGCCAGGATCGGGCACGGCGAGACACTAACGGCTCGGAGTCCTCGCGACGCCCGCCGCCCGGCAGTCCCTTCCGGGGCCGGAGGCTGTGGGACCATTCACCGATGACGTCAGTGGGAATCGTCGGAGCGGGCCGCGCCGCCACCCTCCACGCCGAGGCTGTCCGAGCAGCCCGGGGTGTGAGTCTGGCGGGAGTGAGCGCCCTGTCGCCCGTCTCGCCCCGGGCCGCGGCTCTCGCGGGTGCGCTGGACTGCCCGGTGCTGA
Source organism: Candidatus Aldehydirespirator sp. (assembly GCA_965219165.1). GTDB lineage: Bacteria > Actinomycetota > Acidimicrobiia > Acidimicrobiales > Aldehydirespiratoraceae > Aldehydirespirator. The sequence goes on from CBDCMW010000002.1 coordinate 1,924,235, forward strand.
CGCTGGCCGAGCTGTCCCGCGCCTGCGATGTGGCCGTGATCGCCACTCCTCCGGCCTTCCGATCGGAGGCCCTGGTCGAGCTGGCCTCGTCCCGCCGGTTGCGGGCCGTGCTGGTCGAGTCGCCCGCGGCCACCACTCTCGACGGCATCGCCGAGCTCGCCTCCGCGCTAGAGGATCGGCCGGTCATGGCCGCGGTGAACCTGCTGCACGCCCCGGATGTGCGCCGGATGCTGGCAGCGGTAGCAGTCATGGACCCGCACCATCTGGAGTTGAGGCTGGCCGTGCCCGACCCGGAACGCGGCCCGGACGGGGGTCGTGCTTTCGGAGGCGGCGTGACCGTGGATCCAGCTACCGCATTCTGGCCCGTCGTGATGGCCGCGATGGGCGCCGCGGTGGAGTCTGTGGCCGCGCCGCGAGTCGAGGTCGTCGACGGGCTCGACCGTGCCGCGGAGGTAGTGCTTCGGGCTGCCGGCGGGCGCAGGGCCCGAGCGGACTTGCGTTGGGGCGCCCAGGTGGCCGAAGCAGCCGTCGAGGCGGCCGACTCGGCTCGTGTGGCTCGGGTGGATGTTTGGCCGGTGCCCGTCACAGAGGTCGACGGCATAGCGGCCAGCCCGCCCGCGGACTCGGCTCACCCTCTGGCCGCCCTCGGTTTCGTGGCCCAGATCGAGCGGCTGGCCCGCGTCGGCAACGGTGAGGCGCAGCCGTGGCCCGACCTTGCCGTCGCCTCATCGGCCCTGGCCATCGCGGCCGCCACCGCGCTGTCAGCCCGGCGCGGCGGCACGCCCGTCAATGTGGGGGACGTGCCCCGAGACGCCTCGCCGTTCGAGATCCTGCGCGGTTGAGCGCGGGCTCAGAGGCCGAGCGGGTCGACAGCAGTTGTTCCTGCTGACCGTCGCACGGCCAGTCGGTCCGTACCGGCGTCTATTCCCGGCAGCTGCGTTTGCACCCCGGCATCTCCTCTCCACACCGTGAATCGCTCCATCACCAACTGCTCCACCTGTTGCCAGGTGTGGGCCCTGGGCTCGGCCGCGTCGCGGTTGTAGGGCTGGTCGAACACGATCACGTCGTTGCCGCTGGCTCGCAGCGCCGTGATGTTGTGGGGAGCGTCGTCCACGTAGCAGTCCGCCTCCACCTCCGGCTTGTGGCCCAGAAAGCAGATGTCGCGATACGGGATGCGCTCGGAGTCCAGCCACGTCACGGTGTCGGCCACCGCCTCGGCATGGCCCCAGTTGACGTAGAGGCGATGGGTGATCACCCGGATCCACACGCCCGCGTCCGACAGCCGCCACAAGGCCTCGGCTGCACCCTTGATGGCGGGCAGCCTCGCCAGGAACCGGTGCTCGCTGACGGCTGAGGCGTGGTATCTCTCGAACTCGCCCGGCCCCAGGCCCCACTCGCGGAAGTCGTAGGACCGCTCCTCGGGGAGGGAGGCCGGGTCGATGCCCCGCAGCTCGGCGATGAACTTCGCGAACCCCGCCGTGTAGTCGGCGACGACGCCGTCGAGGTCAACGCCGAAGACGAATCGCAACGTCATCACGCAATAGGCGGCTCGGGCGAGGCCCCATGCAGACGGACGCCCGGTGTGCAGCCCCGGTCCGTGTGAAGCTGCGGCCTACGGGCTCGGCCTCTAGGCCAAGGCCGCGTCGAGCGCCTCCACGGAGGGAACGAAGTAGAACGAGCCCGACGCCGGCGTGGAGTAGTGGGTTATGGCGTCGGGCATCTGGCCGTTGTTGCCGTACATGGCCTCCATGCGCTCGCGCATCGGGGCCTGGGTCTTGCAGAAGCCCAGGAAATAGAGGCCGACGGTGCCGTCGTGGAAGGCGTAGGGCGTGGATCGGCGCACCATCTCGCCCCGCTTGGGAGTGGACTCGTCGGCGGTAGCGCCCGCGCGCAGCTCCACGTGCGACAGGTGCGAGGTCGGCACCTGCACGTCGAGCTTGACCGAGTCGGGCTTGGTGCGGCCGAAGGTGTTCTCCTCCTGCTCCAGCGACAACGTCGCCCAGTAGTCCATATCGTGGACCCAGCGCTGGGCGATGCAGAACGAGCCGCCCTCGCCGGGCTCGTCGTCGTCGACGATGGCCCGGTCGCGCTGGTCCTCCGGCTCGGGGTTGCCGGTGCCGTCGACGTGGCCGGTGAGGTCGAGGCTGTTCTTGTAGATGAACGTCGGGGTCTCGCGGGCCACCGACATGTGGCCGGCCACGGCCCGCCGGAACGTGTGCTGTACCTCCCAGCACAGGTCCTTCTCGGCGTGGTGCACCCATATGAGCAACTCCTCCTGGGTGCCCTTGGCCACCCGGGAGCCGTCGGGCGACTCGTAGCCGGGATAGGACTGAAAGTCGTCGCCGGTCTCGATGCCAAGATCGTCGGCCAGGGTCGGACCGAGCATGACGCCGAGGTTCACGCCCTGCGCCTCAGCATCGGCGCGGCAGTCGCTGAGTGCTTGGCGGATCACGTCAAGGTCGGCGCCGTCGACACGGCTCATATGCGTGTACCACTGGTACTTTTGCAAATCGGTGAGAATCGCCGTCTGCGGTGTTGCCATCGGTTGGCCCTTCTTTCTTGTCGTGGGGAATCGGTCTTTCGGTGACGGAGTCCGCCAGCCAGGTTGACCGGGGGGCGAACGGTGGGTCGAGCGGTCCCTGCACTCTAGACACTAGACAGCCGATGCGACCCGCCCGCAACAGGATCAGCGCCTCGTCGGTGTCGGGCGTGTCTTCCGCTCTTGTTCGCTGCGCTCACGGGCCGCTCGGGCCCAGGGGCTGTGATCAGTGGTCGCGCAGCTCGCGGCGCAGGATCTTGCCGGAGGCGCTCTTGGGGATGGCCTCCAGCACCTCGAAGGCCCGCACCTGCTTGTAGGTGGCCAGGTGCTCGGCCACATGGTCCTGGAGGTCCTCGAGGGTCGGCGCGTCGGCTCCGGGCGCCAGCGCTATGAAGGCCTTGGGCAGCTCTCCCGCCTCGGTGTCGGGCACACCGATCACGGCCGCGTCGGCCACCGCCGGATGGGTGACCAGCACCGCCTCCAGCTCCGCGGGGGGCACCTGGAAGCCCTTGTACTTGATCAGCTCCTTGATGCGGTCGACTATCGACACGTGGTCCTCGGCATCGATGATGGCCACGTCGCCGGTGTGCAGCCAGCCGTCGGAGTCGAGGGTCTCAGCCGTGGCCTCGGGATTGTTGAGGTAGCCCTTCATCACCTGCGGCCCCCGCACCAGCAGTTCGCCGCGGCCGCCCACACCCATATCCGCGCCGGACTCGGGGTCGACGATGCGGATCTCGGTGTTGGAGATGGTCACGCCGCTGGTTCCCGGCCGGAACTGTCCCTCGGGCGTGCAGTGGCTCACCGGGCTCAGTTCCGTCATCCCGTAGCCCTGCACCACCTCGCAGCCCACGCGGGATGCGGCCGCGGCGGCCAGGTCCGCCCCCAGCGGGGCCGCCCCCGAGAAGATCTGCTTGATCGACGACAGGTCGAAGTCGTCCACCGCGGGATGCTTGGCCAGCCCCAGCACCATGGGCGGCACCGCGAAGAACCGTGTGATCCGCTGTTCCTGCACGAGCTCCAGGGCGCGCACCATGTCGAAGCGGATCATGGTCACCACCCGCACCCCGAAGGCGAGCAGCATGTTCATCAGCACCTGCATCCCGTAGATGTGGAAGAACGGCAGCGCGGCCAGGGCGACCTCCCCGTCGGAGGGGACGAACGTGTGCTCCATCTGGGCGATGTTGGCGACCAGGTTGCGGTGGGTGAGCATCACGCCCTTGGGCAGCCCAGTCGTGCCCGAGGAGTAGGGCAGCACAACCACATGCTCGGCGTAGTCCACCGGCACCTGGTCGATGGGCGCGCCGAACAGCGAGGCCAGCGGGGTGGCCCCCTCGGCCTGCCCCGTCACCACGATCTGCTCCACACCGGTGCCCGCCGCGGCGGCCTGGGCGGTCTCCAGGAACATCGGGGTCGTCACCAGCCATGACGCCGAGGCGTCGGTGAGCTGGAAGCGGACCTCCTCGGCGTTGTAGGTGGGGTTGATGGTCGTGACCGTGCCGCCGGCCAGCGCTACGCCGTGGAAGACGATGGCGTACTCGCAGATGTTGGGGGCGAGGATGGCGACGGTCGTGCCTGGGCCCACCCCGCGGGAGCTGAGCCCGCCACCGAGGCTGCGCACCGCGTCGTGCAGCTCCGAGAACGTGTACGACGAGTCGGCTCCGTCGGTGATGGCCACCTCGTCTGGGTGGTCCGCGGCCGACGCGAATACGCACTCGGTGATCGACTGGTCACCGATCTCCACCTCGGGCAGAGGGCTTGTGTGGATGATGTTGCTCACGGCCACCTCGCATTTCAGGCTCGTCTCGGGCGGCTCTGAGACTAGAAGCTGGACAGTCCTGGTGGCGAGATCGTGTTCCTGTGCCGCTAGCCTTTCGAATCCGTGCGTCTGGGACTGCTGCGCGAATCCGCGATGAGGGAGAACCGCGTGGCCCTCGTCCCCGACGGCGTGGGGGCGATGGTGCAGCACGGATGCGATGTGCTGGTCGAGCGGGGCGCGGGATCGGCGGCCGGAATCGACGACGACGCCTACCGCAGTGCCGGCGCATCGGTTGTCGACGCGGGTGAGGCCGGCACCGCCGATGCGGTCGTCTCGGTGCGCGACCTGCCCGCCGGGCGCGGTCCGGACGGCCACCCTGCCGGCTCTCCGCTGACGTTCGTCGGCGTGTTCGATCCGCTGTGGGTGCCGCAGAGGGCGCAGCGTCATGCCGTCGAGGGCACCAGCGCGTTCTCAATGGACCTGGTGCCCCGCATCACCCGGGCGCAGACCATGGACGTGCTGTCCTCAATGGGCACGATCGCCGGCTACGAGGCGGTGCTCCTGGCCGCGAGCCGGCTGCCGCAGATGTTCCCGCTGATGATGACCGCGGCTGGGACGCTGGCGCCGGCGCGTGTCCTGGTGCTGGGCGCGGGCGTGGCCGGGCTGCAGGCCATCGCCACCGCGAAGCGCCTCGGCGCGGTGGTCGAGGGATACGACGTACGGCCGGCCGCGGTCGAGCAGATCCGCTCGATGGGCGCTCGAGCGGTGGAGTTCGACCGCTCCGGCACGGAGTCCGACGCTTCTGCCGTCGGGGACGCCGGCGGCTACGCCCAGTCTCAGAGCGATGCTGCCGCGGCTCGGCAGCGGGATCTGCTCGCGCCCCATGTGGCCGGTTCCGACGTGGTGATCACCACTGCGGCCATCCCCGGCCGGGCTTCGCCGCTGCTGGTAACTGCCGAGATGGTCGATGCCATGGCGCCGGGGTCGGTCGTCGTCGACCTGGCCTCCGAGCGGGGCGGCAACTGTGCCGTGACCCAGTCGGACGTCGAGGTCGACCGGGGCGGCGTGACGGTGCTCGCTCCCACTGACCTGGTGTCGCGGTGCGCCCGCCACGCCAGCCAGATGTTCTCCCGGAACCTCGTCGCGTTCCTGCGCCATCTCGCACCCGACGGCGAGATCGAGGTCCGCGACGACGAGATTCTCTCGGCCATGCTCGTGGCCCACGGCGGCGCGGTGGCGCATCCGGGCGTGTCGGCCGCGCTCGCTGACGCCGGTGACGCGCACCGGGTCCCCGCGCTCGCAGAGGCCGGCGACGGGCACGAAGCGACCGTGGAGGGTTAGCGCGATGGATCTGCTTGTGGTGGTGACCCTGTTCGTCCTGGCCATCTTTCTTGGCGTGGAGCTGATCGCCAAGGTTCCACCCACGCTGCACACGCCCCTGATGTCGGGATCCAACGCCATCTCCGGCATCACCATCGTGGGCGCGCTGGTGGCGGCCGGCGCCGACCACCGCACCTTCACCACTGTCCTCGGCTTCGTTGCGGTCACGATGGCGATGATCAACGTGGTGGGCGGCTTCCTGGTCACCCATCGGATGCTGCACATGTTCGGTCCCAAGCGCCGCGCTCAGAGGTCGGGCGGGGACGCTGGCACCACCGACGGCGGCTCGTGATGGACGACTGGACCACGCTCGGCTACCTCGTCGCGGCGGTTCTGTTCATACTGGGCCTCAAGCGGCTGAGCCGGCCCCGCACGGCGGTGAGGGGCAACCAGTTCGGCGCGACCGGGATGCTCATCGCAGTGGTGGTGACCCTCACCGACAACGCCATCTTGGGCTTCGAGTGGATCGTCGCCGGTCTGGTGCTGGGAACGGCAGTGGGAGCGCTGCTGGCGGTGCGTGTGCAGATGACGTCCATGCCCGAGCTGGTGGCGCTGTTCAACGGCTTCGGCGGCGGGGCATCGGTCCTGGTCGCGGCCGCGTCGTACATAGAGGCGGCCGATCTGGCGGCCGACACTCCCCGGCTGTCGGCCGCGGCCGCGCTGGCGTCGCTGATCGGCGCGGTCACCTTCACGGGCAGCCTCATCGCCTTCGGCAAGCTGAGAGAGGCGCTGCGATGGTCGGGAGTCGCGGGGATGCGCATCGTGAGCGTGGCCGGTGCCGCGGCCGCGGCGGTCTTCGGGACGCTGATGGTCGTCGACGCGGGCAACCCGCTGTGGCTGTGGCTGCTGGTGGCGGTCGGGGCTGTGCTCGGAGTCCTGGTGGTGTCGCCCATCGGCGGCGCCGACATGCCGGTGGTGATCGCGCTGTTGAACGCTCTGTCGGGGATGGCTGCGGTGGCGGCCGGCTTCGTGCTCGACAATTCGCTGCTGATCATCGCGGGCTCGCTGGTGGGCGCCAGCGGCCTGATCCTCACGCAGATCATGTGCGTGGCCATGAACCGATCGCTGCCCGCGGTGATGTTCAGCCCGGCACCCTCGGGAGCGGGCGGCCCCAGCGCCGACGACGTGTACGCGGGCAACGTTCGCTCGACGTCTTCCGACGATGTGGCCATGCTGCTCGAGTCGGCCGAGCGGGTCGCCATCGTCCCGGGCTACGGGCTGGCCGTGGCCCAGGCCCAGCATGCTGTGCGCGATCTGGCCCGACGCTTGGAGGACCGCGGCACCGAGGTGGTGTTCGGCATCCATCCGGTGGCGGGCCGGATGCCTGGCCACATGAACGTGCTGCTGGCCGAGGCGGAGGTCTCCTATGAGCGCCTGGTGGAGATGGACGACATCAATCCGACCTTCGAGCAGACCGACGTGACCATCGTCATCGGTGCCAACGACGTGGTGAACCCTGTCGCCCGCACCGACCCGTCCAGCCCGATCGCGGGAATGCCCATCCTCGACGTCGACAAGAGCGACGTGGTTGTGGTCATCAAGCGCAGCCTCAGCCCCGGCTTCGCCGGCATCCCCAACCCCCTGTTCGCGGCCGACAACGTGCTCATGCTCTTCGGCGACGGCCGTGAGGCCGTCGTCGACATCACCAAGTCACTGCAGCAGATCTGATCCCTGCCGGGCGTCGCGCCCCGCCGGGCGCGACGCGCCCGCAGTTCTCAGGCCAGAGTGGGGACCGCCTGAATCGACTCGGCCAGGGCTTCGGCTGACAGGTCCAAATCGGCGATGGCGCCCGCGATGTAGTCCTCGTAGGCGGCCAGGTCGAGATGGCCGTGGCCGCACATGGCGGTGAGGATCGTCTTGGACTCTCCGGACTCCTTGCAGGCCAGGGCCTCACGGACGGCCGCAGCGAGGGCGTGGGCCGGCTCGGGCGCGGGCACAATGCCCTCGGTCCGCGCGAACTGCAGCGCCGCCGCGAAGCATTCCATCTGCCCTATGGCCAGCGCCTCGGTCAGCCCCAGCTCGTAGACGTGGGAGATCAGCGGCGACATGCCGTGGTAGCGCAGGCCGCCTGCGTGAATCGGCTCGGGAATGAACCCGTGGCCCAGCGTGTGCATCTTCAGCAGCGGCGTGGTGCGGGCGGTGTCGCCGAAGTCGTAGCGGTACTCGCCCCGGGTCAGCGACGGGCAGGCGGCGGGCTCCACGCAGCGGATCACCGGCGCCATGTTGCCGGCCAGCTTCTCGCGCAGGAACGGCAAAGCCAGGCCGCCGAAGTTGGAACCGCCCCCGGTGCAGCCCACCAGAAGGTCGGGGGTCTCCCCCACCATGGCCATCTGGAGCAGGGCCTCCTCGCCGATGATCGTCTGGTGCAGGATCACATGGTTGAGAACGCTGCCCAGCGAGTAGCGGATCGCGGGGTCCGCGGCCGCCACCGAGATCGCCTCCGAAATGGCGATGCCGAGCGAGCCGGGGTGGTCGGGATCCTCGGCCAGCAGGCTGCGGCCGTACTCGGTGACCGGCGACGGGCTGGGATGCACGGTTGCGCCCCAGACCTCCATCATCGTCTTGCGGTAGGGCTTCTGGCGGTACGACGCCGCCACCTGCCACACCTCGCACTCCATCTCGTACTGGGCGCAGGCGAAGGCCAACGCGCTGCCCCACTGGCCCGCGCCGGTCTCGGTTGTGAGCTTCGTTACGCCCTCGGCGTGGTTGTAGAACGCCTGGGGCACGGCGGTGTTGGGCTTGTGGGAGCCCGCGGGGCTGACTCCCTCGTACTTGTAGAAGATCTTGGCCGGCGTGTCGAGGGCCTTCTCGAGGCGGCGCGCCCTGAAGAGCGGGCTGGGGCGCCACAGGCGCAGCACGTCGATCACCCCTCCGGGGATGTCGACGAAGGAGTCGCCAGTCACCTCCTGCAGGATCAGCCCCATCGGGAACAGCGGGGCCAAGTCGTCGGGCCCGGCCGGCTCCAGGGTGCCGGGATGCAGCGGCGGGGGCGGCGGCGCGGGCAGGTCGGGGATCACGTTGTACCACTGGGTGGGCATCTCCGATTCCGGAAGCGTCACGCGGTAGTAGTCGTCAGCCATTGTCGGCGTCCTTTCTAGCGGCCTTGGGAGTGGGGCGCCGAGACTAGACGGCGCGCGGGCCGAAGTCCGCTTCGCGCCCCTCTGCGAACGCGTCGCGGGCCTCGGCGGAGTCGCCCGTCAGGTAGGCCTCGAAGGTGAAGCCCTGCTCCCAGCGGTACTTGTCCTCGAGGCTGCCGTCCTCGGTGCCGTTGAGGGACCGCTTGGCGATGCCGATCATCTGGGGCGACTTGGAGGCGATCCGGGCCGCGATCTCGCGGGCGACGGGGCGCAGTTCAGCCCGCTGCACCACCCGCTCCACTGCCCCGAGCCGGTAGGCCTCGGTCGCGTCGATGAAGTCGCCAGTGAAATACATGTGGCGCACCTTCTGGACGCTGAACATGCGCTGCAGGTGGGCGCCCATGCCCATGCCGCCGCGGTCGATCTCGGGCACGCCGAAGTAGGCGTCGTCGGCGGCCACCACCACGTCGGCCGAGCCCGCGATGCCGATGCCGCCTCCCAGCACGTATCCGTGCACCGCCGCGATCACCGGCTTCGGGTTGAGGTGGATCGCCGCGAAAGTGTCGTAGTTGGCCCGGTTGGCACCGACGATCAGGCCGGGATCAGCGGCGACCTCCTTGATGTCGAGGCCGGCGCAGAAGCCCTTGCCCACTGCGGCGATGATGATCACTCGCACGTCGGCGCGCCGCCCGAGGGTCTCGATCTCGGCGGCCAGGGCGAACTGGGCGTCCACCCCGAACGCGTTCACCGGCGGATTGCACAGCTCCAGCTCGGCGATGCCGTCGGTCACTTCGACCCGGTACGGCTCAGACATCGTCGGTCACTTCGATTCGATATGGCTCAGACATGGTCGGTCACTTGGACCCGGTACGGCTCAGACATGGTCGGTCACTTCTCTTCTGTGGGGACTGGTCGTAGTGAGTTGCTATACAGTCACGTTTGGGGAGGTCATCGAGGGTGTTCTAGCGCTGGTTGCGGGACATTCCCCAATTCGCGAGGCGCGATTCCCCAGAATGGCAGGGCGCTGTCATCGTCGGCTCTTCTCATATAGGCGCTGGCCTAGGGTTTCATCTCGTTGAGGTGATAGGTGGCCACCGCGATCAACGTGATGCTCAGGCAACACTGGGCAGAGCCCGCGAGTGGACGGGTGCGAGAGAGGGCTCGGTGCCCGTCAAGGCGCGCCGACCGGGGCTGCCGCCTGTGGGCTCGCCTCACATCGCCGACGCGCAGCACGATCTGGTGTCCATCGCCCCACACGAGCTCAATTGCCCAACTTCTTACCAACGGCGTGTGGTTAGTGGTATCTGTGCTGGCCGCGGTGTCCTTTGGGGAGCACGCAATCCCTCTTGGTTCGTGGGCCGCGCTGGCCGCATTCGACGCGCCTGTGCGACAGCGGTGGCGGTGACGGCTCCTGAGCCGAGCCGGTCTCTGTCAGCAAGCTGAACGTCGCTCCCTGCACCGGCGGCGGTCCCCCGTCGGGCGCCATGCCGCGCACCAGGTCGACCAGCTCAGGAACGGTGTGTCTCTGGTTGCGCCGCCCGCCGCTCGGGCGCAGGATCTGTGCTCGGGTCAGCGCCCCGATCGCCGAGCGTGCCGCCTTGGCGGTGATCTCCAAGCGCTCAGCGACCAACTCGGCATCTAGTACCGGCATCGACGGCAGTGCCTCCAACAGCTTCGAGGCGGCGCTGTTCGAGCGGAACGAGGTGCTGGCCCGCCATCTGGTGGCCATCGCCTCGGCGGTCCGCACCACCGATGCTGCTTGCCGCTGGGCGTCTGCGCACGCACGGCAGAACACAGTCAGCCATTGTTGGAGGCCCGCGCTGCGAGTCGTCGAGTCGTCGGCGTCGCACACGACACGGGTCGCGTTGAGCGCCGCGTAGTAGCCCCTGAGGCCGTTGTCCAAAGCTGTGCTGAGCGGCACGGCCCCGCGGGCTGATCCGCGGGCGTTGAGCACGGTGTGTATGAGAGCGCGTCCTGTTCTGCCGTTGCCGTCGTCGAATGGGTGGATGGTCTCGAACTGGGCGTGGGCTATCGCCGCCTGCAACGCGGCGGGGTGGGCGTCGGAGTTCAGATAGGCCACCAGGTCGTCCATCAGGGCCGGCACCGCCTCATGGGGCGGTGCCACGAACGTGGCCTCGTCGACGAGGCAGTAGCGGGGTCCTATCCATATCGGCCCGTCGCGTGCCACGCCCCCGATGATCCGGTCCCGTGTCCCCTCGAAGAGGCATCTGTGGATGTCGCAGATGTCCTCTGGCGTGCAGGCGTCGCCGGCGCGCATGCGCTGCCCCAACGCCACCGCCGCCGCGACCTGTTTCGCGGCGCCCAGCGTGAGGGCGTCGTTCTCGTCTGAGACGGGCCGGCCGACCTGGTCCATGTAGCGCGCCCAGGCGAGGCCCTCCTCTGTGGCGGCGACGCCTTCGATGATGCTTGAGCGGATGCTTTCGTCGCGAGCGATCATCCAATCGGCGATGGCTGTGCCCAGCGGCGTTCCTGGCAGGGACGCGATCGTGGCGAGCGCCCGGTCGGCGGCGGCGAATGCGTTCACCGTGTCGGTGTCGAGGCTGAGGCTCAACGAGCGCAAGGGATGCGGGACATAGGCTCGGTAGGTCCTGCGCCCGTAGCCTGTCGGGATGGCCATCCAGCCTTCGGCGTCGACATAGCTGCCCACACACGAAGCATAACAGGGCGTATGGGCTACTCAATCCACCTTAGGTGCCCACTTGTTCTGCTTGTGGGACATATGGACTACTGGCGCTGGCGTTTGAGCCTTCTTGTACTGCTAGTGGGGCCTATGGGCTATCAAATGGAGTGCTGACGTAGGGTTTCATCGCTCTGAAGCGATGTGCGGCGCGACCCCAGACTGTTGCTGCTCGTTCCATCATGACACCGCTGCTTTGGCCGGCTGCTCGGACGGGCGCTGACAGGTCGTCATTCGGGGTGGGCATGAAGGGGCCTTGGGGACGGCGGACGAGGCGTCACCAGCTGGCGGGTTTGGTGATAGTGCCGATCTCGTCTCTGAGAGTGTCGGGAAGCTGGCTTCGTCTCAGGTGGCTCTTCCACAGTCGCTTGACGTAGGTGGCGGCGTCGGCGAGCTCCCTGGGACTGGCGTTCCGGGGGTCCGGGTTGACCAGCGCAACGCGAAGCCCCAGGTCGTCTTTCCGTACCTCATCGCCCCTGCGAAGTCCGCGTCGTTGGAGACGACGACGGCCTGCTCGTAGTCCCCATTGAACCCGTCGACCAGCAGACGGGTGGCGAGATTCACGTCCGACCCCTTCTCCTCGGAGTCCCTGATCAGGACGTGGGAGGGCAAGCCGGCGTCGGCTCGGCCAGCGGGCGCCGCTTGACCCCGGAACGGAACACGCCGTAGTAGGCGTGCAAGCCCGGCAGCGTCGCCAGCGCTCTCAGGTATATGAGTTGACGACGGGGCTGATTGGGATTGCCGGGGCGCGCGTCCAGCCGGGCCGTGAAGTAGCAGACTCTGTGTATCGAGTCATCAGGAAAGAGGGTCACGCCCAGTTTTCGCAGGTCCAGCCACCTGAACGGTGTGTCCTTCAGGGCGCGGTAGTAGAGGTTGAAGCCGTCGATGTAGAGGTTGGTTATCAATACCGCCCCCAAGAAGACAGAGACCGCCCCGAAGGACGGTCTCGACCCTACCGGCGAAGCGGCAGGGGCAGTACGAGCAATCTACTGCAACGCGGGGCGGACTGCCAACGGCCCTCTTGACAAGACTACGGTCATGGTGGTGGGCGCGGAGGGACTCGAACCCCCGGCCTCTTCCTTGTAAGGGAAGCGCTCTGAACCACCTGAGCTACGCGCCCGCGCCTTCGAGCCTAACCCCGCTCCCTGTGTCGAGAATGCGGACGTCTGATCGCGGACCGCGCGGTCGCAGTGGGGTACTTTCGCGTGCGGGGTGGACTCCTCTTGGATTCACCACCGTTCGGGCGCGGGGCCGGTCCCGGTCAGCCGGCCGTAGGCGTCCGTCAGGTCCGCCAGCAGCCGCGGTGGTGCCGCTACAGGCGCTCGCCGTGCCGCGTGGTCGATCATCACCAGTTGGCGCCCGACGCCGTCAACAACTCCGACGCCAGCCTCCCTGCACACCAGCAGGCCGCCCAGATAATCCCACGATCCCAAACCGTCCTTGGAGAAGTCGATGTAGCCGTCGAGGCGCCCGTCAGCCACCGCGCACAGCTCCAGGGCCGCTGCGCCCAGTGTTCGGACCTGGGCCCAGCCGCCCCACCCGGGCGCCTGCCCATTGACGGCAACCACTGCAGAGTGCAGAGGCCTCTCCCTCCTGGGATCCAGCAAAGTTCCGTCGCGGCGGGCGCCTCCGCCCCGCACCGCCTCGAAGCGCTCGCCGCTGCCGTGGTCGTGCACCACCGCGGCCACCGGCACCGTTCCGTCCACCACGCAGACGCTGGTGGCGAAGTAGCGAATCCCTCTCGACGCGTTGGTGGAGCCGTCCACCGGGTCCAGGACGGCCACGGGGCCGTCGCCAGCCTCGAGGCCGCTCTCCTCGCTGAGCACTCGCAGGCCCCCGTCGCGCAGTACGGCGGTGGCGGCCGCGTCCGCGGCCATGTCGAAGCCGTACTGACCCTCCTTGCGACCCGTAGGACCCCAGTCGGTGCATTCGGCCAGAGCCGCGACCGCGGCGTCGGCCGCGGCGTTCAGCACGTCGAGAAAGGCCCGGGGCATCCCCGACAGTGAACCAGGACGGCCGACAGAGTCACACCCGCGCATCGGTCCGGCACAGTGCAACGCCGCACGGTCCCGCCGATCGTGTATATACGACCGGAGCGGGAACAGTTTTCGTCATGCCCCTCGGTCGTGGCACGCTGTTGCTGGAGTCAACGTCCGATACAAGGGGGATCCGCGTGTCGCTGATCGATCTGCACGGGTTCGTCGCCAATCTCAAGGACCATGTGTCCGAGCACGGCTTCCACGTCCACGGCGACCGGCACTTCGTCGAGACATACTCCAACCGACAGACGTGGGAGGTCGACCTGCACCCCGACCACGCATGCGGTGGACCGCTGGACATGGTGCTGTGCGTCGAGGCCGAGTCGCGCACCCTGCTGACGTTCGAGGACGACGTGAACAGCCGCCCCGAGGACGAGGACCCCGACGACGCCATCACGGTGCCGATGACTCTCAGCTTCGTGCTCCCGCCGCTGCAATTGGGACCGGACCTGCTCGTGCTCGCCACTGACCTCGCCGCCGTCGGGGGCACCGAGCTTCCGTTGCAGGTGTCGTCGGTGGACAGGGTGGCGGCCGTGACCGACGCCGCCGAGCGGACCGTGAACATCGATGGGCGCGTCGAGCTGGCCCTGAGCCGGATCTATCTGGGCGAGGACCTGGAAGTGCTGTGCGAAATGCTCGACCGGGCCCGCAAAGTGTGCGAGTTCCTGCTCGACCGGGCCCCGGCCTGGCTCGGAGAGCCGTAGACCGCCACCGCGGCCTCTCCACCGCCCGCGGTCAGGAGCTGATCGCCTTCCGCAGCGTCTCCAGCGCCCGGTCGGCGTGGATTCGCATGTTCAGCTCGGCGCGCACGGTCCGCAGCACTGAGCCGTCGCGGTCGATCACGAAGGTTCTTCGCCTGTCCGGAAGGGGACCCTGCCGGAAGACGCCGAAGCTGCGAGCGACGCGCCGGTCCGGGTCTGACAGCAGCGGGAAGCCCAGGGCGTTGGCGTCATCGAATTCGCGTTGCCGATCCACCTGATCGGCGCTGATTCCGACGACGCTGGTTCCGAGTTCGGCGAACTCTGTCGACAGATCGCGGAAATAACAGCTCTGGCGCGTTCAACCCGGCGTCATCGCCTTGGATAGAAGTACACGACCACGGGCCCCACTTCGAGCAGGTCATGCAGGGTCACCGTGTTTCCGTGCTGGTCGAGTGCCTCGAAGTCGGGGGCCTTGTCTCCAGTGTCCACCACCGTCCTCCTCCCGCTGGTGCGCAACCAGTATTGCGCGTTCGTCACAGTCCGACCGAGACGGCGACGCGGTCGGCGTGGAAGTCCGCGCCGCCCCAGGAGCGGGCCAGCGCCCATGAACGCTTCAGGTAGAGGTGAAGGTCGTATGCGGTGGTGTAGCCGATGGCGCCGTGGCACTGTAGGGCGGCGCGACCCGTGATGGTGGCCGCGGCGCTGGCGAGCCACTTGGCCTGCGACACGCTGCGGCTGGCGTCGCGCTGGCCGTGGGCGACGGCATAGGCGGCGTACAGCACCGCCGGGCCGGCGAACTCGATCTGGATCCGGGCGTCGGCCAGATGGTGCTTGACCGCTTGGAAGCTGCCTATCGGCCTGCCGAACTGGTGGCGCTGCTGCGCGTAGGCAACGGTGAGTTCCAGCATGGCCCGGCTCAGACCCAGCAGCTCGGCCGCGGTGCCGAGCACGCCCCGGTCGAAGGCGGCCGAGACGGCCGCGGGGTCATCGGTCACCGGCTCTCCGGTGGCTCGGGGCTTCACCCGGGCGCAGTGCCTGGAGGCGTCCACGGTCGCCACCGGCTCGACATCCACCTCATGAGCCCCGTAGACCCGCAGCCCGGGGCCCGAACGGAGCAGGTAGGCCTCGGCGAAGATGGTCGCGGGAACGATTCCGCCGGGGGCGCCGAGGTCGGTCGCCACGATCGAGCCCACAACGCCCAGTGGCGCAGCCACTAGAGCGGTTGCCGTCAGCGGATGGGGCAATGCCACCCTGCCCGCCTCCTCCACCACCGCCACGAGATACGTCTCGTCTAGCCCCAGGCCGCCTTGGGATTGTGGCACCAGGGTCGCCAGCGCACCCGCATCGGCCAGAGCGTGCCAGGCTGCGGAGTCGGGCTCATGCGCCCAGGCCCTTCGCACCGCCGATGGCGGGCAGAGCTCGGCGAGCAGGCTCCGCGCCGTGGAGCGCAGCGCCTCCCGGTCGTCGTCGAGTCCGAACCTCATCGCGGCCCGGTCGTTCCCGGCGGACGCTGTCGGGCCGGTTGGCGTCCGTCGCCGAGTGCGAGCCTCATCGGGGTAGGTCCAGGACGCGCTCGGCCACGATGTTGCGCTGCACCTCGTTGGTGCCCGCGTAGATGGGGCCGGCCAGCGAGAACTGGTGGCCCTTGCTCCAGGGCCCCTCCAACTCTGCGTCCGCGCCGAGCAGGTCGAGGGCGATCTCGTGGAGCTCGATGTCGAGCTCTGACCACCACACCTTGGCCAGGCTGGCCTCCGACCCGATGTCACCGCCGTCGAGGAGCGTGGTGACCGTCTGCAGGGTCTGGAGCCGGTAGGCGTCCACTCGCATCCAGGCCGCGGCGATGCGCCGCCGCAGGACCGCGTCCCCGCCCCGCTCCGAGCACAGATCGAGCAGGCTGGCCGACGGTGGCCTGGTAACGGCCCGGCGAGCGCAGCAGGCCGCGCTCGGTGCTGGCCGCCGACACCGCCACCCGCCAGCCCTGGTCCACCTCCCCGAGGACCACCCCTCCCCCGACGGCGTCGTCGGGCAGGAACGCCTCGGTGAAGAACACCTCGGCGAAGCCCTCGTCGCCGTCGAGTCGGCCGAAGCCCCGCACCGTGACGCCCTCGAGGTCCAGCGGCACCAGCAGGTATGTCAGCCCGCGGTGGCGTTCGGAGGCAGGGTCGGAGCGGAACAGGCCGAAGAGGTGGGTGCAGAACGCGCCCCGGGTGGTCCAGGTCTTCTGCCCGTCGAGCACCCAGCCGCTGTCTACTCGCCGGGCCCGGCTGGCGACCGCGGCGAGGTCGCTGCCCGCGTTGGGCTCGGACCAGCCCTGGCACCACAGGTCCTGCGCCGCCGCGATGCGGGGCAGCAGGAGGTCCTTCTGGGCTTGCGTGCCGTGCTCGAAGATCGACGGCGCCAGTATCTGGATCCCGTTCTGGGTGACTCTCTGGGGAGCGCCGGCCCGCCAGTACTCCTCTTCGAATATGAGCCAGTCCCAGAGCGTGCCGTCACGGCCCCCGTACGCCTGTGGCCACGACACCGCCGACCAGCCCGCATCGTGGAGGCGCCGCTCCCAGAGCAGCTGCTGCTCGAACCCCTCGCGGGTGTCGCCGGACAACTCGACACCGATCTCAGCGTGCCAGGCGTCCAGATTGCTTTCCAGCCATTGGCGCAGCTCCAGGCGTGTCTCGGCCTGCGCTGCGCTCCAGTTCAGATCCACCGCAGCCCCCGGTCCTCGCCCGCGCCGACAGTGGGCTCGGTGGGGATCGAACCCACGACCAAGGGATTATGAGTCCCCTGCTCTGACCACTGAGCTACGAGCCCGCACCGACGCTACCGTCGGGCCGGTCGCGAGCCATCGGCGGGCGGGTGCACTCGGCAGCAGACCCGGCTCCGAATGGGTCATCCAATATCGAGGGTTCCCCTGCAGGCTCGACACTTTGATGCGGATCTCGTGCGCCGCGACTTCGTGCCGGGCGCCCCCGATGCGGTGTGGGCCGGCAAGTCGTCATCGGTTCGCTGGAATCTCTCACTCAAGCCTGCTTCAGAACCGCAATCCGCGAATGCTGTCTCGCCATATCAGGCGGAACCCAGTTCAGATTCTGCTTCATCGCCGGGGCCATTCGCGCCTGCATACCAGTTGATCCGCCGTGTCACAAGCATGATCGTCGCGAGGGCTGCAAACAGACCTATCGAACCAAAAAGGAGAGCGCTCTCCTCGTTCGTCAGCAGCACAAACAGGTAGGCATACAGGAACGTGACGCTTGCGGCCCCCCACGCCGCACGTCGCCAGCTACCGAAGATAGTCCGGCCATAAGAGGCCACCATTCCAATGACCGATAGAGAAGCAATCGCGTAGGCCGGGTGAAATCCAATGTGTTCGGCTAGCGCAAGCTCAAGCAGATAGAAAACACAGATCGCCGCGCCCAGCATTAGGTACTGAATCGGGTGGACACGAGTTCTCGCCAACACTTCCGTCAACCAAACAGCCGCGAAGGTGAGAAGCACAAACAGGCCAGCGTACTTAACGCTGCGTTCGGCCATCCGGTATAGGTCAACAGGATTACTCAGTTCTACACCGAAGCGCGAAGCCTCGATCGCCTGCCCAACATCTGTACCGGATGTCCAGGACTGTGGATAGTTTCGTCCGAGGTAGGACACACGCCACAAGGCATCGAATCCGTTGGCGGAGATTGTTCGTTCCGTCGGCAACCAGTTTCCTTGAAAGCTCGGGTACCGAGAGTTCGACGCCAGCTGGATCGAGGTCTCTTCCGCAAACGGTACCCAGTAGACAGCATGGCTACCGTTCAGCGAAAGAAGAAATGAGAACGTTAGGTCATCACTCACGTCGCTTACAGGAACAAGAGCGTGAATACCGGGGCTTCCGTTGAAACCTGTCGTGCCAGGCAAAAATTCAGCCTTGCTATCGCTCCAGGACAACATTGACTGATCGACGATCGCCCGAACGTCCGAAATCCCAACGACGAAGCTGGCGAGACCCCAATCGACAGTGGCGGGATTGATGCCCAACTCGTCCAGATTCGGTATCTCGAACCTCCCCGAGACTGATGAAGACATTGTATACACGGGCACCGAAAAAAGGCCGCGTTCCCTCGATTCCGTCTTGATCTGACCGGTCACGCGAAGCTCTGCCGGAAGAAACACGGCATAACGAGTGCGGTCCACCGCTGGTGTCTGGTCGGACTCCGGTTGTTCTTCGAGGGTTGTGTAGGGTAGAACAAGCGCAGGTCCGGTCACGCTTTGGGTGTTGCCCCACTTGTCGGACACTTCGACAACAGCGGTCTGATGCCTTTCCTGACGCTCAGAGACCAGTCCGCCAATCCTAGCGATCGGAAGAAGCAGCACTAGTGTCAATGCTCCCACCAAGAAGACGCGCAGCATCTGGGAACTTCGGCCAGCAGCAATCAGACGTTCAACGGCAGACATCACACTCTTTCTCCACATCCTCGGTAGCCTCTCGGGAAATTGGCGTGGAGTGGAAGACGCTGCGAATGGTATCTGGTATCGAGCATTGCTATTGATCCGACTGCCGTGCGGAAGCGATCAGAGCGTCCATGTGAGTTACATAGCGCTCAAGCGCGCGGCGTCCTTTCGCAGTCAGCCTATAGGTGGTCTTGGGTACGCGCCGATCAAAGCCCTTCTTGCAATCAAGATAGTGCGCATCCTCCAGCTTGCGGCAATGGACACTCAGATTCCCGTCTGTCAGTTCAAGAAGCTTCTTGAGTTCCGTGAAAGAGAGTTCGGCGGTGACGGCCAGCGCGCTAACAATCGCCAGGCGAGTGCGCCCATGAATCAGGCGGTCCAGATCTAGGGCTCTTCGTCCGCCGAGCGGCTGCGCGCGCCGCGTCCCATGCGTTTCCGCGTGCGCGTCAACTGTCTGATGCTTTCGAACCGTCCCCGAGCTAACCACCGTACCTCCGGGTAATGATCACTCCAAACACGATGTGTAACCCGCCGAATCCGAAGGCCAGCAGAGTGTTGTGCAGAGTCGAGGGCACAAACAAGGCCAACGTACCCAGGAGCATGAAGCAACAGCCCATTACCGGCACTATCCGGACGGAAAACGCACCGCCCGTGGCGATGCCGCATCCGTACAGTAGCAACCATGCGCCCGGAATCATCCAATGGAGCTGCTCGGCTCGCGCTAATGCAACGGTAAGCACGCCAGCGGCCAAGAACGGCGGCGCCATCCCGAATGCAAAATTGCGGATCGGGCGCGTAATAGCTGGTGTCTCCGACCGTCGGACCTTTAGAAGCGTTGTTGTGGCCGCGATCAGAACGGCCACCGCGGCTTCGGCCAGCCATATGCCAAGCCAGCCGGTGAACTCTGCTTGACGCGAAGCCATCCAGGACGCACCAACCGCAGTTACCCCGGTCAGAATCGCTCCGCGGCCGGAGAGAGACGTGAACACGGAGGAGCGTTCCATCGCTTGCCGGATGAAGCGCAGGTTGGCTTCCGCGCGGGCGTCCAAACCCACGGGCACCCCTGCGCCGGGCGGACCCGAGTGCGATACTGCCATAGTCTCAACGCTAGAGCAGGGACTCCTTGATGTCAAGTACTTTGTCTAGTAAAGTACTGCAGCGGTCGCGGAGGCTGGAAGAACGGCCGCTCCGAGACGAACTGGCGACGGCCCCTCACCTACGCCGTGTCGCTCGGCAGGGTGCCGGTCGATCAGATCACCACCAGCGACCTAGCTCGCGTGTTGCGCCCGGTCTGGCACGACAAGCCCGAGACCGCTCGCAAGCTCCGTACCCGGCTCGGCATGGTCATGCGCTGGGCCATCGCCGAGGGCCACCGCAGCGCCGACCCTGCCGGCCCCGCGCTCACCGCAGCGCTCCCCAAGCACACCGCCCCGCCCAAGCACCACCGGAGCCTCCCCCACGGCGAGATCGCCGAGGCGCTGCGGATCGTGGACGGCTCCGCTCGGGCGTGGCCCGTGTCGAAGGCGTGCCTCCGGTTCATCGTCGCCACCGCCTGCCGCTCGGGCGAGGCCCGGCTGGCGCGCTGGGATGAGATCGACCGCGACGCCGAGACGTGGACCGTCCCCGGCGAGCGCACCAAGACTCAGCGGCCCCACGTCGTGCCACTGTCGAAGATGGCGCTGGCGGCGCTGGCTGAGACCCACCGCTACGCCGACGGCAGCGGACATGTCTTCCCCGCCCCGACCGGCCCCGGGCGCGCACTCTCGGACTCGGGCCTGTCGAAGCTCCTGGGCGAGAACGACATCCCCGGCACCGTCCACGGGATGCGGGCGAGCTTCCGAAGCTGGGCAGCCGAGCAGGGCATCCCTCGCGAGGTCGCCGAAGCTCAACTCGGTCATGTCGCCGGGAAGATCGAGCGGGCCTACCAGCGGTCGGATCTGCTTGATGCCCGCCGCAAGGTCATGGATGACTGGTCGGAGTGTCTCTCGTCCACGTAGTTGGTCCGTCAGGTCTACGCCCGAAGTGCGCTGTTGGCCGTTTCTGAGGATTCGGTGAAACGGGCTGGACGGCAGCGACCACGCTTGCCACTGGATGGAATGAGCAGCGAGGAGGCCAAGCCCCAATGCTCGGCTGTCCACGGTTCTCAGAACTCACCGGCGGCCTAGTGACCTGGTGCCTACTCGTGCGCACCGAACAAGGCGCGCATAGCGCGGCACGACACGCCCCGCCCGCTACCGCCTGGGCGACACTCCCCCACCATCTGCCGGTATCCCCAGCTCCACCACTCCAAACCATGCTTGGCACTGCCTTACACACACAACGGGCGGGCTCGCAGCTGGCGTCGAGGCGCCAACGGCTGCGCGGCGACTGCAGCGGGTCTGGGCACTTGTGGTGTTGATCTGGCGTGGGTCGACGACGGCGATCCGCCCGATGACCTGCGCCGGTGACGAGCGGCGGACCGCAGAGTCCGCGGCGGAACGGTTGCGCAATTCTGGTTGGTGGCGAGGGATCAACCGTGACGAGCGCGACGCCACGGCGCGGCCGGAGGCAGTGAGCTGTACAGACAGCAGTGTGTCGACGCGCCAGATCGTCGCGGTAGCCAGCTGGCTGAGATCAGCCCTACAACAGACCCCCAGACACTCGCTGGAGTGCTCAAGACCATCGCGTATCCCTACAGGGCAACCCTGGGGAACTCCACGTCTTGGGCAGCCCGGGAGGATTCTGCGCAATCCGCTTTCGGGCACCCCTCCCGAGTGACTAACGCTCCCACCGGAGGCTCCCCATGCTCGTGACCGCACGACCCGAACGCCAGATTCTGCGGGTCGCCGACCTCCAAGCCCAGCTAGGGCTGTCAAGAACAACCATCTGGCGCCTTCGGCGAGCGGGCGAGTTCCCCCAGCCCATCCGACTCAGCGCCAACGCCGTCGGCTGGCCCGTCCACGTCATCGACGAATGGCTGGCAACGCGCCCCGGGGCGTGATCGGAAGCACAGCCTGCGCAATGCTCGCTGAGAGCTCGAAGCCGATGCCGGGCCCGACGGGGACCGAGGCCACGGCATGAGATCCGCGTTGATGATTTGGGTCCTAGTCGAAGATCTCCAGACGCCCGCTGCCGAGTAGTCGCTCGGCGGCCTGGAGTACGGTCCGGGCGGTGTCGAGCGCCCGGCGGGCGTCGTCCTTGTTGACGCCCGGCGACTCATCGTCGGGATACTCGGTGCGGTTGCGGCGTCGACGCAGGGCGTGCAAGCGCCCGAAGATCGCCATCCCGCCCTCATCGTTGAACTGGGCGCGGACGGCATCGATCACAGCGATGTGGCCCCCGCGGGTGGTGGCTCGCAGCCCCTGCGCCGCGAGGAGGGCGGTCGCCGCCTTGCGGGCGGCGTCGTAGCAAAGCTGAAGTGCACCGGCGGGATCCTCTTCAGTGCCTTTCGAAGCAAAGCTGACGTGCGCGCTGGCATCCGCAATCAGGCGGTCCGCCACCTCGACAGAGGGCCTCACCCGCTCTAGCTCGCCGTCGGTGATCAACTGCTCCACATCTGCGCGTCCGCGCGCCCAGCTCACCGGGCTTTGCCTCTTCCAGGCTCAAGCGCACCAAGTCCGGGTGCGAATGGCTGTTCGACGTCCGCGAGGACGGGCACCATCGTTCGCGACTTGATCTCGCGGATGAAGCTCTCTCGGCCGGATTCCCACTGCGAGCGAGTCCGCACGGTGGCCTGCACCGGCATGCCGATCCGTCGCTCGACTCGTTCCGCGGCGTCGTCCACGACATCGCGGTCGGCGCTGCCGACCACGAGCACGTCAACATCGTTGGGCGCTCGGCCGGGCTCGCCCGCATACCGTGCGGCCCATGAGCCGAACAGCACGACGGCATCGGCGCCCTCCACGTCTGCGAACTCCTCGGCCACCACGATCGGCGGGCCGTAGGTGGCAAGGATGATCCGACGCACGGAGCTGTACAGAGGATGGTCGACCCCGGCGCGCACAAACCG
Source organism: Candidatus Aldehydirespirator sp. (assembly GCA_965219165.1). Classification (GTDB taxonomy): domain Bacteria; phylum Actinomycetota; class Acidimicrobiia; order Acidimicrobiales; family Aldehydirespiratoraceae; genus Aldehydirespirator. The sequence goes on from CBDCMW010000002.1 coordinate 1,946,838, forward strand.
GATGGGGCCGACCTTCTCTGTGACCACTATGCCAGCCTCCTCGGCTCGCCGGACCTCGCGCGTGACCGTGGGCATGGAGGTCTTCGACCAGGTGACCAACTCCGACAAGCTGTAGCCCTTCTCGGGATCGGCGAGCACCCGCGCCAGGATGCGGCCCTGCGCATCCGAGCGCAGGATCGGTGCGAGCGACGGAGCCGGAACTTTCATAAACCGTATACAACTATACGCTTAAAAGAAGCTATCTCCTCGACCCGCCCTGTGCTGGATCGACATAAGCGCCTCGCAAGGTGGCACAGCGACAGCGGGCCTGCTAGCCGCCAGATTCTAGGATCTTCTGGCCCAGATGAAGAAGAGACCGGCGATGAAGAGCATCACGACGAGTCGCGCTGCACTCGAAGGGTCAGCAGGGTTGGACAGACTGTTGGATAAGACGAAAGAGGATCGGCCCAGAAATAGACTCTGACCTGAGCTTATATTGGCATCGGCTGGCTCCGGGGGTGGGACTCGAACCCACAACCTAGCGGTTAACAGCCGCTTGCTCTGCCAGTTGAGCTACCCCGGATCGGCCCGTGAGGCTACCAGCGACCCGGATACGGCCCCCTCCGTGCGGCGTCCGTGCTCGATGAGCCAGGGGAGAAGATCGGAGAGCGCCCCGGCGCGGGTGGGCCGCTCCTCCAGCAGTTCCGACTGCGACTTCAGCCAGGCGACGCTCAGGCTGCACTGCTGGCGCAGGGAGGGATCCTCAGAGGAGGCCGCAGTTCGGCGCAGGTCGTTCATCGCTCGGCGGGCCGAGAGGCGGGCCACACGAGCGAGCACATCGTCGACCGCCGCGCTGCCCGCCTCCACGGCCAGGCGATGCAGCAGCCTCGCCGCCTGCGGCGACACCCGGTCGGACGCGGCTACCACTCCCCCCTCGTCCATGAGCGCGTCGAACGCCTCGCGGTGCACGGGGTCTCCGAACAGCGTCGCGTGCAGGCAGCCCGCAACCTCGTCGGGACGATGGACGGCGAGTTGCAAGGCTTCGTCCTCGGGCGTGAGGCGGTCAACCGCGGCCGTCGCGTCGCCGCCGTCATGCCGGGGAGCCATGCTCGGACCCCCGGCCGCGAAGCGGCGCAGATGGTCGGGGTCCACACGGCACCGATCCGCGATCTCCATCACGTGCGGGTCGCGCTTCATCGGGTCGGGGTGCTCGTTGGCCACCGTGACCGCTCGTTCTGCGGCCCGGGCACGGCTCTCGATGGTGGACAGGTCGGCGCCGGCCAGGGCCCGGTCCACCCGGAACTGCAGCAGCGGCACCGCGTCGCGGACGGCTCGCGTCAGCTCGTCCGGGTCGGAGCGGCCCAGGTCTCCGGGATCCCTGCCGGTGGGTAGATCGGCGACCAGCACTTCCAACTCGAACTGGCGCTCCCAGGCGTAGACCCGCGTGGCTGCCGCCGCGCCGGCCGCGTCGGCGTCGAATGCCAGCACGAGCTTGGCCGCCGAGAATCGCTTCAACAGCCTCACATGCTCCTCGGTGAGGGCGGTGCCGCAGGTGGCCACGGCCAACTCGATCCCGGCCTCGGCGCAGCCGATCACGTCGGTATAGCCCTCGCAAACCACCGCCTGCCCCGCCTTGACGATCTGCTTGCGGTGCTCGTACAGCCCGTACAGGACCCTGCTCTTGTCGTATGTCTTGGCGTCGGTGGAGGTGTTCAGATACTTGGGGCCCTCAGCACCGGGCATCACCCGGCCGCCGAAGCCCACCACATCGCCGCGCTCGTCGCTGATGGGGAACAGGATGCGGCCCCGGAAGAAGTCCTGCTGGCGGCCGCCGCGGTTCACGAACCCGAGGCCAGAGTCCCGCAGGTCCTCCTCGGACAGGCCCAGATGCTTCGCCAGCTGATCCCAGTCGTCAGGCGCCCATCCGAGCTTCCAGCGACGCACAAGATCGCCGTCGTAGCCCCGCGACCTGAGGTAGTGCCGGGCCGGGCCGGCATCGCGGCCGTCCAGCAGCCGCTCGTGATAGAAGTCGCGGGCCTTGGCCACCGACTCCAGCAGCCGGTGCCGGCGGCTCCGGACCGCGCTCTCGTCGCGGCTGGTGTAGTTGAGCCGTATCCCGGCTCGGCCGGCCAGCATCTCCACCGCCCCTGCGAAGTCGAGCCCCTCGATCTCCTGCACGAAAGTGATGACGTCGCCGCTGCGCTGGCAACCGAAGCAGTAGTACACGCCCTTCTCGGGCGCCACCGACATCGAGGGCGTGCGCTCCCCGTGCAGCGGGCAGCGGGCCATCCACTGCCGCCCGGAGCGCTTGATCTCGGTGTGCTCGCTGATGATTGCGACGATGTCGGTGGCCGCCCGAACCTTGGCTATGTCGTCGGCGACGATCCCCATCCCGGCCGAACATACCAGCGCAACCGGCCGGCGCTAGGCGACTGCGAGGCAGTCCGCCCGCTCTGCGCTGGGCGTCGGCGGAATTGGCAGCGTTTGCCGGCAGTAGGCGAGCGGCGATCACCCCGATCGTCTCCATCGAAGTAGGTTGCAGCGCTGCCCATCGGTATGTACGATTCGTACATGACTGAGGTGGCGGTGAGCGAGGCACGAAATCGGCTGGCCGAAGTGATCGAGGAGTGTCGTCGGTCGGGCGAGCCGATCTCGGTAACGCGGCGCGGCCGACGAGTCGCCGTGATCCTGGATTCCGCCGCCTTCGACCGGCTCGTCGACAGCGCAGATGACGTCGAGGATCGCCGTGAACTCGATGCGGCGCGAGCCGACGACGACTACGTGCCCTGGGATGAGGTCAAGGCGGCGCTGGGACTCGAGTGAGCCGGTACACCGTCGAGATCGCCCGCCGGGCGGTCAAGTCGATCGCCGGGTTGCCACGCAAGGATCAACAACGGGTTCGAGCCGCGATAGATCTGTTGGCCGACGAGCCACGACCCCCTGGCTGCGTCGCTCTCGCAGGTGAGGAGTCTGTGTACCGAGTGCGCGTTGGCGACTACCGGATCTTGTACGAAGTTATTGACGCCCGCTTGGTGATCCAGGTGATCCGTGTTGGCCATCGCCGCGGTGTGTATCGGCCCCGATGAAGCCGACCACAATGACAATGGAGCGGGTCAGGCCAGACGGTCGGCCAGGTAGGCGGGCAGGCGGTCGACGCTGACGCGGTCCTGGGCCATCGAGTCGCGGTCGCGCACCGTCACTGCGTCGTCTTCGAGGGTGTCGAAGTCGATCGTCACGCACAGCGGGGTGCCGATCTCGTCCTGGCGGCGGTAGCGGCGCCCGATGGCCTGGGTCTCGTCGTAGTCACAGCTCCAGCGGCCCTTGAGAAGGTCGAACACCCGGTTGGCCACCGGCACCAGCACGTCCTTGCGCGACAGCGGCAGCACCGCCACCTGGTACGGCGCCAGCCGGCGGTCGAGCCGGAGTACGACCCGCTCAGCGTCGTTGACTTCCTCGGTGTCATAGGCAGACATCAGGAAGGCCATGGCCGTGCGGGTGGCGCCTGCGGCCGGCTCGATCACATGGGGCACGTAGTGCTCGCCGGTGGCCTGGTCGAAGTACTCGAGGCGCTCGCCGGAGTGCTCCGAGTGGCATCGCAGGTCGTAGTCGCCCCGGTTGGCGATCCCCTCCAGCTCGTCCCAGCCCCAGGGGAACAGGAACTCCACGTCGGAGGTGGCCGACGAGTAGTGGCTCAGTTCGTCGGCGCCGTGGGCCCGCAGCCGCAGCCCGCGCGGGTCCATGCCCAATTCGAGGTACCACTCCATGCGGGTCTGGCACCAGTGCTCGAACCAGCCCGGGGCCTCGTCCGGGGGCACGAAGTACTCCAGCTCCATCTGCTCGAACTCGCGGGTGCGGAACACGAAGTTGCCCGGTGTGATCTCGTTGCGGAACGACTTGCCGATCTGGGCGATGCCGAACGGCGGGCTCTTGCGACTGGCCCGCAGCACGTTGGCGAAGTTGATGAACATCCCCTGGGCCGTCTCGGGCCGCAGATAGACCTCAGCCGCGGAGTCGGCCACCGGTCCGGCATGGGTGGAGAACATCAGGTTGAACTGCCGCGGCTCGGTCAGCGAGCCCCGCTCCCCGCACTCCGGGCAGGTCTCCGGGTCCTGGAGCTTGTCGGAGCGGTGGCGCGTCCCGCACGAGCGGCAGTCCACCAGCGGGTCGGTGAAGTTCTCGAGATGGCCCGAGGCCTCCCACACCGCGGGCGGCGACAGGATCGAGGCGTCGAGTCCGACCACGTCGTGGCGCAGTTGAACCATCGACCGCCACCACTGCTCCTTCACGTTGCGCAGCAACAGCACGCCCAGCGGCCCGTAGTCGTACGCCGATCGGAAACCTCCGTAGATCTCCGCCGAGCGGAACACGAAGCCGCGCCGGACGCAGAGGTTGACGATCGCATCGAGCAGCCCCGGGTCGGGGCGGGGCTCGGTCATGGAGGGCAAGGCTAAGAGCTAACCGCGGTCCAGCACCGTCACCGAGCGCAGCCGCCGCTCCAGATGGGCCTCGATGGCGGCGGTAGCGACGGCCGATACCTCCTCGGCGGCTTCATCGGGGGCCCGGCGCAACACCGCGCCGAGCTGCCCACCGAGGATCTGGCGCAGGATTGCGAGCGCCTCGCGGCTGATGGGGCGACCCTGGCGGCACTGGTGGCACAGCACGCCGCCCAGATTGGGGTCGATGGCCTCGAGCGGCCCGTCGGCCCCGCAGGCCACACAGCTGTCCAGCTCGGGCTGCACTCCCTCCACCGCCAGGAGCTTCAGGAAGAAGCCCGCCACCACGAGAGGGCTGTCGATGCGGTCCAGAGTGGCGAGAGCCCGCACGAGCATCACATGACGGTCGGGGTCGCCCCCGGTCTCGGGCGCGACCTGGTCGACGGCCTCCAGCATCGCGGAGGCTCGGGCGAACCTGTCGGGGTCGGACCTGAGGCTCGCGAACCGGTCGATGGTCTCGGCCTGCGTAACAGTGTCCAGGTCGCCGCGGCCCCGGTAGAGCTGGACCGCGATATGGCAGGCCGGCTCCAGGCGAGCGCCGAACTTCGAGCGCGTGCGGCGCACCCCCTTGGCCACGGCGCGGACCTTGCCGTGAGCCAGGGTGTGCAGGCTCACGATGCGGTCGGCCTCGCCCAGCTTCCAGGTGCGCAACACCACGGCCTCGTCGCGGTAGAGGCTCATGGTCGCCGGCCCGCCGGCCGGCACGGTGCGGGCGCGGCCGCGGCCAGCGGCCTCAGCGGGGCCACCGCGGTCGGGGGGCTTCCCATCGCCGGCGTCTAACCGTCGCCGTTGGAGGTGCTCGCCTGGCCGTCGCGGTTGGAGGTGCGGTTGGAGGTGCTTGCCTGGCCGTCGCCGTTGGAGATGCTTGCCTGGCCTGCTCCGTTGGGCGACACCCGCCCGAACCGCCGCTCACGCTCCTGATAGGCCCGGATCGCCTCATAGAGATCACTCCGCCGGAAATCGGGCCATGCCGTGTCGGTGAAGTACAGCTCGCTGTAGGCCAGCTCCCACAGCAGGAAATTCGAGGTGCGGAACTCCCCGGAGGTACGGATCATTAGGTCGGGCTCGGGCATCTCGGGGTCGTACAGGCGGCCTGCGATGGTGTGCTCGGTGATCCTGTCGGCTGAGATCCCGGCATTCACGACGGCCCTGACCGCGTCGACGATCTCGGCTCGCCCGCCGTAGTTGAAGGCGATCGTGAAGGTCATGCGGCGGTTGCGCTTGGTCAGCTCGATCGCATCGTCCATGAGGTGGAGCAGCTTCTTGGGCACGCGGCGGTCGCGGCGGCCCACGAACCGGATCCGCACACCCCGCTCGTGCAGTTCGTCGCGGCGTCGCAGCAGGATGTCCTCGTTGAACTCGAGCAGGAAGCGGACCTCGTCGGCGGGTCGTCGCCAGTTCTCAGTGCTGAACCCGTACACGGTGAGCCACTTGACGCCGATGTCGAGGGCCCCTTCCACCACGTCGAACAGGGCCTCCTCACCGGCCCGGTGACCCTCGGTGCGGGGCAGGCCCCGGGACTGGGCCCAGCGTCCGTTGCCGTCCATCACGCACGCAACGTGCGCGGGGACGCGGTCCAGATCCAGCGCGGCAGTGATCATCACCGTGAACCTACCGCGTGGCCCGCTGCCCCGGCACTCCTATTTGGGGTCGCGCTGCCAGTTCTTGTTCACCCTGACCGCGAGTTGCAGGTAGGCGCCCTCGGGGAGATGCGATCGCACCTCAGTTCCCACCGCCTTGAGTATCGAGCCGCCCTTGCCGATCACGATCGCCTTCTGCGAGGGGCGCTCGACGATGATCTCGCAGCGAATCAGGGGCCAGTCCCACTCTGTGACCCGGGTCGCGATCGAGTGGGGCAGCTCGTGGCGTGCCATGGCCAGGAGCCGCTCCCGCACCAGTTCGGCCACACGGAAGGCCTCCGAGGCGTCCGAGACGGTGTCGGGCGGGTACAGGGCCGGGCCTTCGGGCAGGCGGGCGACCAAGTGCTCCACCAGCGCCTCCACACCCTTCCCGGTGCGTCCGCTTACCGGGAAGTAGGCCTCGAAGTCCAATTCGCCCACCGCCGCGAGCTGCGCCAGCATCGCCTGTGGCCCAACCAGATCGGACTTGGTCACGACGACCACCGAGCTCGTCGGCAGCGACTGGGCGATGTAGGCGTCGCCCCGGCCGTAGGGGGCCGATGCGTCGATAACCAGGCACGTCAAATCGGTGTCGTGGAGCGCTTCCGACGCGGCGGCGTTCATGCGGCGCCCGAGGGTGGTGCGGGGCTTGTGGATGCCCGGCGTGTCGACCAGGACCATCTGGGCGTCGGGACGGGTCAGCACTCCCCGGAGTTCGATGCGCGTGGTCTGGGGATTGCTCGAGACGATCGACACCTTGTGTCCGACGATCCTGTTGATCAGTGTCGACTTGCCCGCGTTGGGGCGGCCCGCCAGCCCGACGATCCCGCAGCGGTGACCGCCCGTGCCCGGTTCCGAAGCCCCGGCGGGGCTCATGTCCTGGTGAGCCTCACCTGGGTGATGCGGCGGCCCTGCATGTGCTCTACCCGCAGCTTGAGGCCGTCGACCTCCACTGTCTCGCCCACTTCGGGCACATGGCCCAGCGTGCTGAAGATCAGGCCGCCCACGGTGTCCCAGTCGTCGTCGGGCAGCTCGGCACCTACGAGGGTGTTCAGCTGGTCCACCGGCATGCGGCCGTGCACCAGCGCCTCGCCGCCCGCGAGGGGCTGCAGCAGCGGCTCGGGCCGGTCGAACTCGTCGACTATCTCACCCACCAGTTCCTCGACGAGGTCTTCGAGGGTGACGAGTCCGGCGGTCCCCCCGTACTCGTCGACTACCACGGCCAGGTGGCCGCCGGCGGTGCGCATCTCTAAGAGCAGTTCGTCCACCCGTTTCGTCTCGGGAACGAACATCGCCCGGCGCATGGAGTCGCGCACTGGACGGTCGCCGCCGCCGGAGCGCTCGGTGCGGGCAAGATCCTTCAGCAGTACGACCCCGACGACGTCGTCGATGTCGTGGCGGCAAACCGGCAGCCTGCTCAGGCCGCGGCCGATGGCGATCTCGAGCGCGGCGGTCACGGTCATGTCTGCGTCGACGGTGACCATGTCGGCGCGTGGAGCCATGACCTCGCGAACGACGGTGCGGTCCAGGGCCAGAGCAGAAGCGATCATGTCGCGCTCGGCGTCCTCGATGGCGTCGGCCTCCGCCGCCGCGTCCGTGAGGGCGATCAGCTCGTCCTCGCTGACCGGGGGCGCGCCATTGCGCCCCCGGCCCCCCCGGCGCCGCAGGCGCCGCGCCTCCCTGGGGGTGCTGGAATGGTTGTGGCCGGTCACGGCTGCCGGTGGTGCGCGGCCAGGAGCTGCTGCTCGCGGGCCTGCATGGCCGCGGCGTCCGTGTCGTGGAGGTGGTCGTATCCCAGAACGTGCAGCACGCCGTGCACGACCAGCAGAGCCAGCTCGTCGGCGAGGCCTCCGCCATGACCCGCGCCGCCATGGTCCGGGGCCTGTGCAGCCGCGTATGCGGGACACACCACTACATCGCCCAGCAGCGGAGTCGGCTCGGATGGGTTCGTGCTGCCGTTGCCGCCGTCTATCGGAAAGGCGAGGACGTCGGTGGGCCCGGGCGCGCCCATGTGGGTCAGGTTGAGCTCGGCCATGACGCCGGGATCCACGAAGCGCAAGCCCAGCTCGCCGCTCGGGACCCCTTCGTCGCACAGCACGGCTTCGGCCAGCCCGGCCCAGCGCTCGGCGTCGAGTCGGTGGCGTCCTGGGGCCGGGCCGGACGTCTCGTCGAAGGCTCGGACCGCCGCGCCGGGCGGAGGTCCGTCAAGGGAGGATGCCGGCGCCATCTAAGTGGTCTGAGTGGAGTGTCTGCGGGTCAGCCCGACACGGTCGTACGCGGTGACGATGTCGGCGACGATGCGGTGTCGTACCACGTCGCGGCTGCTCAGATGGACGAACCCGATCCCATCGATGCCTCCCAGCAGTTCCTCGATTCCGACCAGGCCGCTGCGCCCACCGTCGACATCCACCTGGGTGACGTCGCCGGTGACCACAGCCCGGGAGCCGAAGCCGATGCGGGTGAGGAACATCTTCATCTGCTCGGGCGTGGTGTTCTGGGCCTCGTCGAGGATGATGAAGCTCGAGTTGAGCGTGCGGCCCCGCATGAAGGCCAGCGGTGCCACCTCGACTGCACCGCGCTCCAGCAGCCGTTCCATTCCCTCGCTGCCGACCATGTCGTAGAGGGCGTCGTAGAGGGGGCGCAGATACGGGTCGACCTTGGCCATGAGGTCACCGGGGAGGAACCCGAGTCTCTCCCCCGCCTCCACCGCAGGCCGTGTGAGGATGATCCGGCTCACGTCGCCGTCGTGCAGCGACTGCACCGCCATCGCCACCGCCAGCCAACTCTTGCCCGTTCCGGCCGGCCCGATCCCGAAGGTGATCACGCTCTGGCCCATCACATCGGTGTATCGCTTCTGGCCCGCCGACTTCGGGCGCACAACCCGGCCCCCAGCGGTGCGCAGCACATCGTGGGTCAGGACCTCCGAGGCTCGGACGTTGCTGCGCACCATGTCGATCGTGCGGTCGATGGTGCGGACATCGAGGCGCTGACCGTGCTCGAGAAGCAGGATCAACTCCTCGAATAGCCGGGCCACGGTCTCGGCCTCGTCCCCGAGGATGCTCACCTCGTTGCCGCGCAGATGGATGCGGCTGTCCGGGAAGGCGTCCTCAAGCTGTCGGAGGTTCACATCGTGCTCACCCACCAGAGGGCCGAGCAGGTGGTTGGCGGGGACGCGGATGGTGGCGGCAGTCTCAGACATGTGTTGCGTCTCGGCGCGAGGCTACACGACAGGCTCGCGTCCGGCGGCGCTGTCGCCGCGGCCCCTCTCAGATTCCTCGTGCACTTCGGCCCGTTCGCTCGGCCTCTATGGCGCAGCCTGGCGCCGGCGCCGTTGGCGGTCGAGGAAGCGGTAGACGTCGAGCAGGTCGATTCCGGGGAACGGCACGAATGAGCGCTGCGAGGGCGGCAAGGCCGACAGCACATGGCTTCGCTCCGCCGCCGAGGGCCAGGCCGCCTCCTCCCACTCCCGCACGAGGCGGGGGTCGGGCTCTATGTCTCTGGAGCGGGCGTGCTCTCGCCGCAGCGTCTCGGAGCCACGGAAGTGCTGGGAATGCTCGGCTGTGGTGCCCAGGGTGATGGCGTAGGGGTTGCGATCGTGCTCGGTCTCTATGTACGTGATGCAGAAGTACTCGCCCACGTCGAGCACCGTGTACTGCTCGTGCAGCAGGAAGTGCCCCTGAGCCCCCCAGGCTTGCCGGGCTCCCCACTGACGGGGGACCCGCTCCCCTTCCAAGCCACCGTCCGAGGTGACGGGAAACGGCAGCCCGTCGTTCTCGTAGGCCTTGGTGATCACCCCTTCGGCGTCGGTGCGCAGGAAGTGGACGGGGAAGCCCAGGTGGATGGTGGCCAGGTTGGTGAAGCGGTGGGCCGCCATCTCGTAGGAGATGTAGAACGTCTCCTTGAGATCCTCGACGCTGATGTCCCCCTGGCGTCTCGCTTCGCTCAGCAACTCCACCGCGGGCGCCTCGGGGGCGAGGACCGCGGCCGAGAAGTAGTTCGACTCGATGCGCTGGCGGAGGTAGTCGCCGAAGTCCGAGGTGTCGGAGTGCTCCAGCGCGAAGTGTCCGAGCGTCTGCAGCACCACAGACCGGGCCTGGCGCACTTTCAGGTGGTCCTGGTCTTCGATGTAGATCACCCTGTCACGGGTGTCGGTGATCGAGCGAGCCGTGGGGGGCAGTCCAGCGACGCGCTCGATGCGGAAGCCGTAGCTGCTCACCAGCTCGGTGAGGACCCGCTCGCTGATCGGGCCGGAGCCGGGGTACCCGGCCCGGGCCAGTCCCTCGGCCGCGATCCGCTCGATGTCGATGAAGTAGTTGTGCCGGTCACGCATCTCCCGGCGCAGTTCCGAGTTGGCCCTGCGGGCGCTCTCGGTGGTGTCGGCCGAGCCGGCGGGGCGTCCGCATATGGCGCGGCCCAACCCGGCGAGGTGCTCCAGGACGTCGTCGCTGAGCCGTCTGGACGGCTTGAGCGGCGGCAGCCCCAGCTCCCGGTAGGCCGGGTGGCCCTGGCCTCGCAACAGCTCTAGCTCAAGCTCGGCCCGGCGGTCCGGAGGGGCGTCTTCGAGCAGGTCGGCGGTGGTGGTTTGCAGCGCCTCGGCGAGATCGCTCAGCACGCCGAGGCGCGGCTCGACCCTCCCGTTCTCGAGCCTCGACAGGTAGGCCGGCGGCCGGCCCGTGCGCTCCGCCAGGTCCGCGAGGGTGAGGCCGCGGATGCGGCGGGTGTGGCGCAGGCGGCGACCGAGCACGAGAAGGTCCGGTTCGGTGCCCATTCGCGAAAGAATCGCAGATTTTGTGTCAGACAACAACTTGGATACTTCTGTGATGTGCAGGTTCTGACAACTGTGGACATACGTGACGAAGCTTGGTGGTGTCCAGCGCGCCCCGACTGGAGCCGCGCAGCTCGAGCAGGAGGGCGAACGATCATGAATGCGTCGAACGCGAATCCGAGCTTCGCTCAGCAGGTGGAGGCCTTGGAGGCCGACTGGGCGAACAGCTCCCGTTGGCAGGGCATGCGGCGCGACTACTCCGCGGCCGAGGTGGTTCGCCTGCGGGGCTCGGTGACGCCCGAGTGCAGTTTGGCGCGCACCGGCGCGGCCAAGCTCTGGCAGCGCCTGCGCGACATGGACTACGTGCATGCTCTCGGCGCCATGACCGGCGGCCAGGCGATCCAGTTCGCCAAGGCCGGGCTGCCTGCCCTGTACCTGTCGGGCTGGCAGGTGGCCGGCGACGCCAACCTCGCCGGGCAGGTCTACCCCGACCAGTCGCTGTATCCGGCCGACTCGGTCCCGTCGCTGGTGGCCCGCCTCAACAACGCCCTCAGGCGGGCCGACCAGATCGAGTGGAGCGAGACCGATGGCAGCCCGAGCCGCGACTATCTGCTGCCGATCGTGGCCGACGCCGAGGCGGGCTTCGGCGGGCCGCTGAACGCCTTCGAGCTGATGAAGGCCATGATCGAGGCCGGGGCAGCCGGAGTCCACTTCGAGGACCAGCTCAGCTCGGCCAAGAAGTGCGGCCACATGGGCGGCAAGGTGCTGGTGTCGACGTCGCAGCACCTCTCAACGCTCAGGGCGGCCAGGTTGGCCGCGGACGTCATGGGCGTAGACACCCTGCTGGTCGCCCGGACCGATGCACTGAGCGCGAGTCTCATCACCAGCGACATCGACCCTAGAGACCAGGCCGGGCTGACCGGCGGGCGCACCGCTGAGGGCTTCTTCGTGACGACGCCGGGGATGCAGGCGCCCATCCGGCGCGGCCTCGCCTACGCGCCCTACTGCGACCTGCTGTGGTGCGAGACCTCCACCCCGGACCTCGACGAGGCCCGGGCGTTCGCGGATGCTATTCACGAGGTGTTCCCGAACAAGATGCTGGCCTACAACTGCTCGCCCTCGTTCAACTGGCGGGCACACCTCGACGACGCTGATATCTCGGTGTTCCAGAAGGAGCTGGGCGCAATGGGCTACGCCTTCCAGTTCATCACCCTCGCCGGCTGGCATGCGCTCAACGCGTCGGCATTCGAGTTGGCCCACAGCTACGACTCAGACGACATGAGGGCATATGTCGCGCTCCAGCAGCGCGAACTGGCGATGGAGGCCCTCGGGTACACAGCCACCCGCCACCAGCGTGAGGTGGGGGCCGGCTACTTCGACGAGGTGGCGACAGTGATCTCCGGCGGCACCGCCTCCACCCTCGCTCTCGAGGGCAGCACCGAGCAGGCGCAGTTCTAAGAGGCCGAGCGAATAGGCGCGAATCACCAGGCGACGCGGTGGCGGTGCCGGTCTCCTCAGTCCGGCCGGTGGTACACCTCGGAGCGGCGACGGCTGCGCGTGAACACGATCTGCCAGAGCTGCAGGGCCCGGGCTCGGAACGATCCGGCCGAGCTGAGCAGGTAGTAGTCCCAGGTGCGGCGGAAGCGCTCGTCGTAGGCGGTCAGGTCCTCCCAGGCCTCGGTCACGTTGCGGTGCCACGCCAGGAGCGTGCGATCGTAGTACGGGCCGAAGTTCTGCACGTCCTCGATGACCCAGTCCCGCTCGCAGGCCGACGCGATCTGGGCCAGCGACGGAACCACCCCCCCTGGGAAGATGTACTTGTCGAACCACGGGTCGGTGTGGTTTTTCGACTCCAGCGACCCGATGGTGTGGTGCAGCATCATGCCGTCGCCCGATAGCAGGTCGTTGCAGCGCTCGAAGAAGGTCTTGAGGTTGCGCGGGCCGACATGCTCCATCATCCCGATCGACACGATCCGGTCGAAGCGGCCCTGCACATCGCGGTAGTCGCACTCCTGGATCTCGACGGGCAGGCCCGCGCAGACGTCCCGAGCCGAACTGGCCTGCTCGCGGGCCGGGGTGACGCCCGTGACCGTCACGCCGTGCTCGGAGGCCGCGAACCGGGCGAAGCCTCCCCAGCCGCATCCGATGTCGAGCAGTCTCATGCCCGGCTCCAGGTGCAGCTTGCGGCAGATCAGGTCGAGCTTGTCCTCCTGGGCCTGGTCTAGGTCCGCGGCGCGCCGCCAGTAGCCGCACGAGTAGATCATGCGCTTGTCGAGCATCCGCTCGTAGAGGTCGTTTCCGATGTCGTAGTGGGCGCCCACGTTCCTGCGGGATCGCCGGACGGTCTGGTGGTTCGATGCGTAGGCCTTGGCGATGTGCAGCGCCAACCCGGGCCAGGGCCGCACCAGCGAGCGCAGGTCGAGGGCCTGCACCTGGGCGACGAACTCGTCGAGCTGGTTGGCGTCCCACCAGCCGTCCTGGTACGACTCGCCCAGCCCGAGTTCGCGCTTTGCGACTACCCGCGCCCAGAAGCGGTCGTCGTGCACGGCTATGTCGCGAGGCTGATCGCCGCCGACCTCGATCCCGGCGCTGTGCAGGATCTTGAGGCCCAGACCCTTGGCTTTGTCGAGGTCGGCCACAGCCCGTCTCGCCTCCTGTCTCCAATTGCTGGCTCCACCAGCGCCGGCGCCCCCGACAGGATTCGAACCCGCAACCTGAGGGGTAGAAACCCTCCGCTCTATCCATTTGAGCTACGGGGGCACGTCAAGGCTATCGCCGCCACCGGAGGGTGATCGGCGGTGACGCGTTCGGCCGCGGCCGCCGGTCGGTAGGCTGCGGGTTGCCCGCTTCGGCGGTCATGGTGGCCGTAGCTCAGTCGGTTAGAGCGCCGGGTTGTGGTCCCGGAGGTCGGGGGTTCAATTCCCCTCGGTCACCCGTGCCCCTCCCCGCCCTCGCCAGCCGCGGGCCGGGAGCATTCCCGAGCGCTATCGTGGGGGGTTCGACGAGCGCCTCTAGCTCAATTTGGCAGAGCAACGGACTCTTAATCCGCAGGTTCTGGGTTCGAGTCCCAGGGGGCGTACCACGTTGGATGCATGGATATCCGGCGTTCAGCTAGGCTGCGAAGACCTCCGTTCAGCTAAGCTGCGCGGACCCTTGGCGCCCTGTCCAGCAGAGCGGGGTCTGGTCGGACGCCGCTGTGGTGCGAGGGGTGGTGAACGCCCATGGATCGCTACGCCATATTTGTCGACGCTGAGTACCTCTACGCAGAGGGCGGCATGCTGTGCTGCAACAGCCCGGACCGGCAGGAGATCCTCCTCTACGGTCTCGGCGCCAACGACTTCCTCATCGGCCTTGCCACCGACGTCTGCGATCTCCAGCCGCTTCGTACCTACTGGTACGACACCTCCAACGATGGGGTGCCTACCCCGGCCCAGCAGCTCGTAGCCACCCTTCCCAACATGAAGCTGCGGCTGCAGCCAGGCGACCCGCGGGCGCCGCAGTCTCCTCTGAGCGCAGCGATCAGGCGCGATCTCACCACCCTCGGTCGTGAGCGGGCCGTTTGCGATGCCTTCCTTCTCTCGGCGGACGAGGATCTGGTCGAGTGCGTGCGAGGCGTCCAAGACCTGGGATTGCGCGTCACTGTCATCAACATCGCATCGCGCGACGAGCGCGGGGACCCGCCGTTGAGCTTGGCCAACGAGGCAGACGAAGTGATCAAGCTGACGAAGGACGATCTGTCGAGGTTCATCAGGCGCCGGCGCGCCCCCGACGACGCCGCCTCCGACACCTACGATCCGGTCGATTCGGTGGCCGCGGCCGCCACCGATTTTGCCGAGAGCTGGCTCTACCGGGCCACTGACGACGAGTTCGATGCCCTACTCGACCAGCGCCCGCGTATTCCGGAATCGGTGGACGGGGATCTGCTCTACGCCGTGGAGAACGTGATCGGCGGGAGCCTGCGGGGCCAGGATCGTCTGAGGCGGGCTGTGCGCCAGGCCTTCTGGAACCGCATAGACCAGGAAGTCCAGGACTGGCCGCCTGACCAGGGCCGCTAGCGCCGAGAACAGGTCCGGTCAGGATCCGGTCGCGGGGGCGCGAGAATGCCCGCGACGCGAGCCCATTGCATGCCGCATCGCCTTGACGGTGAGCACTGCCAGGAAGACCACAACCGTGCCCAGCGCCATGGTGGCTCCGGCTGCGGTGTCGTGGTGATAGCTGACCAGCAGCCCGACCACTGTCGACACCGTCCCTACGGCCGCTGCGGTCACCATGATGCGGGGCACCCGCCGCACTAGCAGCACTGCCGTGGCCGGCGGGGCGATGAGGAACGCGAACACCAGCAGGTTCCCGACCGCCTCGAACGAGGCAATGATCGAGATGGCCAGTAGCACCAGGAGAACTCCATGGGCAAGGCGGGGCCGAAGGCCGAGGACCTGGGCTTGGGCATGGTCGAACGTCATCACCAGGAACGCCCGGTAGAACAGCGCCACCCCACCCAGCGAGATCGCTGCCGCGATGGCCTGGCGGCGGAGGTCCCCCGCGTCGACTCCGGTGATGGAGCCGAACAGGAACCGGTTGAGGTCCCCGGTATAGGACCCTGACGAGCTCGACATCATGGCCACCGCCAAAGCCAGGAACCCGACGAACAGCACCCCGATCGAGGTGTCCTCGGGCAGGGGCGAGTGGCTGCGGATCAGGTTGATGCCCCACACCATCGCGATCGCCGCGACGAAGGCGCCAATGGTGGTGTCCACACCGATGATGAACGCCAGAGCGATCCCGGGCAGCACGCCGTGGGCCAGCGCGTCGCCCAGGAAGCTCATGCCCCGCAACACCACCCAGGTACCGACGACAGAGGTGGTGAGCACCACGAGCAGGCCTGCGTAGAGGGCTCGCTGCATGAACACGTTGGACGTGAACGGGTCGATCCACCAACTCACTGGGTCGGTTAGGAACTCCATGTGGCGATGTTCTAACCCGGTTCAGCCCAGAGCGTCGACTATCAGGTCTGCGTTCGTGCGCAGGAGTCCGACGTAGGTCTCGGCGCCACTGCCGGAAGGTCCGAGACTGCCGGTGTACAGCGTGACCACCTCGATGTCGCCGACCCGGTCAGCCAACGCCTCCACGTCGTCGACGGAGTGCAGGGTCTCGGCGAAGATGGCCTTGATTCCCTCGTGCTCGATGATCTCGGCCAGCTCCTCGAGCTGAGCGGGATTGGTCTGGGCCATGCTCGCCGGCGTCGGGATCACGGTGCCGATCACCTCGAATCCGTAGCGATCCGCGAAGTACCCGAGCGCCTCGTGGCTGGTGACCAGCTTGCGGCTCCCGGCGGGAAGCTGCTCGACCTTCGCGGCGATCTCGGCGTCCACGGCCTCGAGCTCAGCCAGATAGCTGGCCAGGCAAGCGGCGATTGCATCAGCGTCGAGCCCCACGTCCCTCGTCAGCAGTCGAGCCAGTTCCGGCAACGCCTCCGACACTCGGTGGGGATCGAACCACACGTGGGGGTCACCGCCGCTCCCGTGGCCTTCGTCTTCGTCGTCGTCGTGGCCTTCTTCTTCGCCGTCTTCGTCGTCGTGGCCTTCTTCTTCGCCGTGCTGAGCACCCTCGAATGAGAACGGGATCGTGTGCATTCCGTCAGCGAACTCGAACACCGGTGTGCCCGACTCCGAGACCGCTTCGAGAGTGTCTTCGAGACCCTTCTCCAGCTCGAGGCCGTTGGCCACCACGAGCGCGGCGCTCTCCATGCGGGCCCGGTCCTGCAGGGACGGCTCGTAACCGTGCGGATCGCTGCCCAAGGGGACGATCGTGTCGACGTGAGCCATCCCGCCGCAGGCGACGCTGGACACGATGTCGCGCCAGATACCGGTGGTCGCAAGAATCGTGGGAGCTGCCGCGCTCGTGCCCTGCTCGGGGTGCCCTGTCGATGAGTTGGCTCCGCAAGCCGGTGCGGTGAGCGCCGTGGTAGTCAGGACAGTCAGGGCAACAGAGTGCAGGCCGCACCAGGACGGCCGTGCACGATCCCTGCCGTGACGGCCCTCGACTTCGGTCCGCAGCCGCATTGCTACGCTCCCCTGGTAGTGGTGTAGGCAACGATAATAAGAGTAAGTCTTATTAGCAATCAGTAGGAGCAGGTTCCCAAGTGACGACACGCCGGGCCGCTGGCTCGGACTCCGGAAACACCGATCTGCACGACGCAGTGAGCATGCGCCTCGCCCGCCACGACTACCGCTACACGAACGGCCGCCGCCGGCTCGTCGGTGCCATTGCGGCCGCGGGACAGCCGGTCACGTTGCCCGACATCGTGGTGGCCGCGCCAGAGTTGGCGCCCAGTTCCATCTATCGCAACTTGGACGTGCTGGAGCGCTCCGGAGTGGTGAATCGGATTATTGCCAGTGGCGACCACGCCTACTTCGAGTTCGCCGAGCCCCTGCTATCGCATCACCACCACCTGATCTGCATCGGCTGCGGAGCCATTGAGGACGTCCGGCTCGACGACGATGTGGAGGCAATCGTCGATCGGAGCCTGGCCGAGGCTGCAAGCCGGGCGGGCTTCACGCCCCTGCGTCACAGCCTCGACCTGCACGGCCACTGCTCCGATTGCCGATAGGCCGACCAAACGTAGGAGGCTGTAGCGAGGGGAATCGAGCCAGCCGCCTCGCGGCTTTCGGCGGGCGGCTGCGTTGCAGAGCTAGCCGTCCGGCGAGTCGCCCGTGCTCATCATGGAGGCAGCAGGCACGGCGATCTCGCTGCTGCGGAACCAGACTCCCTGTGGAGCGTCGGCTGGCAAGTAGGCGGTGCCGGGTGTGATCGCCGTGCCGTCCGCGCTGATGAACCCCATCTCGACGCGGCCGCCGGCCTGGCGCCGGGCGCGGATCTTCCCGATCGGGACCCGCCGCACCTCGACCTCCCCGCTCAGCTGCCACGTCCCCGTGGGGGCGTCGGCGGGCAGGAACCGCTCCGGCGGCAGGATTCGGCGGCCGCTGCTCAGCTCCACGCCGTGCTCGATGCGTCCGTCGTCGCCAAGCCGGGCGATGATCCGTAGACCCCGAACGGCTCGCCCGCGACCACCTCCGCGGGAGTGCGGACTTCCTCGATCTTCAGCCTGGCGTCCCTCTGCCGGCCCGCCTCGTCCACGAGATGGACGGTGAGGGTGAAATCGGCCCGCAGCGGCTGGTAGTCGCGCTCCAGATAGGTCGTCGCCTCGATGAAGTAGAGGCCAGCCTGCAGGTACTGCTCGATGCGAGAGTTGCGGCGCTCGCCGCCGTCGTCGTTGGCCCCGACGAATCCGCGCTCCAGTGACGCCAGAGACAGGACCGGGTCTCCGTTCTCGGACTCCAGGTCGATGCGCACGCGAGCGCCTTGGGACAGATCGAAGGAGTAGGCGTGGGCAGGGTGCCTCGACACGACGCGCGAACCGCACGTGTCGAGCGTCCAGGATCCCGATGCGGTCAGGTCGACGCCCGGCTCCAACGTGCCGAGATGGACGAACTCGCAGCCGCCGACTCGACTCACGGTGAGCGTGAAGTCTGCCGGGCCCCGACCGCGCCCGCCGACCGTGGTGGCCTCGATCATGTAGGTGCCAGGCTCGACGTCGCCCTCGATACGGGCATCGAGCCGCGCCCCGCTGTCGTCGTTGTCGGTGATGCGGCTGCCGTCCTCGTTGAGCAGGTAGAGGTACGCGTCCGCCTCGGCGGACGACAGGTCGACCCGGATCCGTCCCGTCTCGCCGACTTGGAACCGGTAGGTGTGGGCGTCGCTGCCGGCCCGGAAACGCGAGTCGCAGTCCTCGGTGGTCCAGCGTCCCTCCGCAGCCAGCACGCTGCCCGCCGAGCTGCCCAGAGTGCCGAGGTCGGTGACCTCGCAGTCCGGGGTGTCCTGGCCCAGCGCGGTGCTCGCCCCTGCCAGAGCCAGAGCGGTGGCGACCAGGGCCACGGCTGCGCCCGCTACCGCCAGCGCTCGCGCCGACTTCAGGAATATGGATCCGTGCATGAAGAAATCCTGTGGGGCCGACCGCCCTCCGCGGGCGGGCCGTGTCTGCGACTGCAACGGCTGGCGGCGGTGCTAAGCGAGAGGTGCGGCCCGTCCAACCGGTGGATCCAGGCTTAGGGTTCGAAGGGGCCGCGGCCCATCTGGTCTCGCACGGTGACCACCGGCGGGCTGGTCATCGAGCGGCGAAGCCAGTTCGCCCCGTCCACCACCAGCGTGTGCCCCGAGATGAACCGACCGTAGGGCGACGCCAGGAAGGTGGCGGCCCACCCCAGCTCCTGGCGCTCCCCCACCCGCAGCGCGGGCTGGCAGACGTCCTTGTCGCTGGTGCGGTCCAGGCTCGAGCGGATGTCGGTGGTCATGTCCTCGTGGGGGAACAGGCCCGGCACCAGGCAGTTCACCTGGATCCCGTAGGGGCCCCACTCCACCGCCAGCGACTCGGTGAGGCTCTTCACGCCAGCCTTGGCCGCGGCCGAGTGGGCGAAGCCCGGGCCTCCGGTCCAGGCGTAGGAGGCGCCGATGTTGACCACCGAGCCGGGCGTGCCCGCGGCCAGATGGCGACGCCCCATCTCCCGGGTGCAGTTGAACGTGCCGTTGAGGGTGATGTCCACCACCGTGCGCCAGGCATTGGGCGACATGTCCTCGGCCGGCACACCGAAGTTGGCCGCCGCGTTGTTCACCAGCACGTCGGGCAGCCCGAAGGCGGCCTCGGCCCTGTCGAACGCGGTCGCGACGGATTCCGGGTCGCGGATGTCGCAGACCGCGGTGGCCACGGCGGCGCCGAGCTCCTCCATCGCAGCCCGGCCCGCCTCAAGATGTTCTTCGGAACGGCTGGCGATCACGATCGCGGCTCCGAGCCGGGCGAACTCCGCCGCAATGGCCTTGCCCAGCCCGGTGCCGCCCCCGGTCACGAGCACGGTGCGGCCGTCGAAGGTTCCCGGCCGCAGCGCGGTCTCGCCCGCCGGCGGCGGAGGGGGCAGACCGGGCGGCTCAGCCGTCATCTCGGCGGGCACGGGGATCGAGGCGGTCGAGCCAGCGGCGGAGCGAGGTGCCGGGCGAACTTCCCGCAGTCACCCACAACATATGTGGCAGAATCGGGGGAACTTCGCCGAGCGCGGCGGGCCAAGTCAGCTCCCGGTGTAGCGAGGGGTCCTGCCCTCGGCACGCGCCGCCTTCATCTCGGCGAAGTCGTCGCTGCGGTTGAGGAATGTCTGGTAGATCAGCTCATCGGCCATGGAGGCCCGCTGCTGGGGGCGGGCCAGCTGCGAGATGACCCGCCGGGCCAGCTTCACGGTGACCGCCGGCGCGGCCGCGATGGCCTCGGCCATGGCCCGGGCCTCGGCGTCGAGGTCGTGGGGAGGCACCACCCGCGACACGATGCCGTGGGCCAGCGCCTCCTCCGCGCTCAGCGTGCGTCCGGTGAGCACCATGTCGCTGACCAGCCCGTGGCCGCACATCTCGTACAGGACGCTGACGCCGCCGGTGTCGGGGATGACCCCGTGGCCGAGCTCGGGCAGTCTGAACCGGGCGTCGTCGGCGGCGATGCGGATGTCGCACAGCAGGGCCCGCTGGAACGAGCCGCCCATGGCCCAGCCACCGATGGCCACGATCACCGGAGCGTCCAGCCCCCACAGCCGCTGGATGCCCTCGTGGCCCCGGACCATCAGCTCGTGGTGGGTGAGCTCGCTGACGTTCGAGCCGATGGCGGACACGTCGCGGCCGGAGGACCAGCTGCGACCCTCGCCCCGCCACAGGACGGCCCGTACCTCGGGTCGGTGGGCGAGCTCTTCGAGGATCTCGAAGAGCCGGACGTCCATCTCGTCGTCGAAGGCGTTGTGCTTGGCCGGGTTGTTGTTGGTGATGGTGGCGATGGCGCCGTCGATGTCGAGGCGCACCCGGTCGGTCATGACGGGCTCGCTAGTCCGACGCGGCGGCTTCGAGGAGAGCCGTTCCCAGGTCGACGGCATCGCCGACCGCGATCTCTCCGCCGGCGATCACGCGGCACGCAACCCCGGCCCGGCCCTTGAGGCTCTCCTGCGCGCCCGGACCGAAGAGCTCCTCCATGAGCGTGCACGGAGCGGCGTCGCGAGCGACCTCCAGCTCGACGGCTCCTATCGACCAGCGATGGCCGGGGGTGCGGGGCACAGTGTCGGCGGAGATGGTGATGTTGCGCCTGGTGCGGCCCGGTTCGATCGGTCGTCCCGTTCGGGCTGCGGCTTCTGAGAGTTCGCCAGCGGCTTGCACCGTCAACTGGCGTAGCGATGCGCCGTGGTAGCGATCCCCGACCAGCCCCTTGTCCGCCTCAGCAGTCACCCGGCCCACAGGCTTCATCGGCATGTGGCTGGCGGCGGCCAAATGGATCGACTCCACGACGGGCTGGCTCATGGGTGCTCCTTTGTCGGGATGTCTGGTGGGGTTCGGACGCTTTGCCGCGTCCCGTGAGCGCCGCGGCGCGCTAGTTCTTCGGCAGCTCGTTGTACGGGGTGTCGCGGGGCGGACCGGGCTCTCTGGGCAGCCCGAGCACGCGCTCGCCGATGATGTTGCGCTGAACCTGGTCGGTGCCTCCGTAGATCGAGGGCGCCGGCGAGAACAGGGCTAACTCCCCAATGTGGCCCCGGCTCTGGGCGTCGGAGTCGCCCATGAGCATTCCGTCGGCGCCGATCACCCTCAGTCCGATGTCGCGGAACGAGCGGCTGAGCTCGCTCATGGTGAGCTTGGCGATGTTGGGTGCGGCCGCGCTGGCAGAGTCGCCCGCTCCTTGTTCGCTGCGCTCACGGGCCGCTCGGGCCCGGCCGCCGGCCTTGGCCCGCTGGATAGACAGCCGGTTGATCTCGATGAGGCTGTACAGGCGCATGAGGTCGTCGCGCAGCACCCTGCCGGCGACGGTGCCGTTCTTGCGGGCCAGATCGACCAGCCGCCACCACAGGTCGATACCCAGTGACGGCACTCCGTCGAAGTCCTGCATCGATCGGGCGACGAAGTCTCCTGCCCGCTGGCTCAGGACGCCGCCCTTGGGACCGGGTATGAGCTCCGGGGGTTTGCGCCCCGAGGATCCCAGCGAGGCTCGCTCCACCATCAGCGTGGTGTTGCCCACCCTCCAGCCGTTGTTGAGTCCGCCGATCAGGGCGCTGTCGGACACTCGGGCCTCGTCGATGAACACCTCGTTGAACAGGGCCCGGCCGGTCATCTCGGTCAGGGGCCGGACATCCACTCCGGACTGGTCCATGTCGAACGCGAACCAGGAGATTCCGGCGTGCTTCGGCAGGCTGGGATCGGTGCGGGCCAGGAGCATCCCCCGGTCGGCGACCTGCCCGCCCGAGGTCCACACCTTCTGGCCGCTGATCACCCATTCGTCGCCGTCGCGCTCGGCCCGGCACTGCAGGCTGGCCAGATCGGAGCCGGCGTTGGGCTCGCTGAAGAGCTGGCACCATCCCACCCGGCCGTCGAGGATCTCGGGAACGAACTGCTCGATCTGGGTGGGCGTGCCGTGGATGGCGATGGTCGGAGCGGCCAGCATCCGCCCCAGGCCGCCTGGAGGGCCCAGCACGGCGCGCTCGGCCAGAACCAGAGACACCAGCGCGGCCTGGTCCTGCCCGTAGCCGAGCCCGCCCGCGGGCACCGGCAGCATCGGGTGGGCGTAGCCGGCCGCGGCCAGCCTGCGCCACCACTGCCCCACCTCGAGGCCCGGATCCCAGTGCTCGTCACAGAAGGCCTCGACCTCGGCCCGGACCGCGTCGGAGTCGATGTCGGAGGGGGGCGGGGCGGAGGCGGTGTCGGTCATGGCGTCAGGTGGGTTGGGGCTCGTTCAGGTGGGCGACGTTGTCGAGCATGATGCTACGGCGGTCGGCGTCGGAGAAGCCTTTCAGCTCGGCGAGGTAGTCGAGGGGCTCGGGCATCCCCTCGATGTGGGGCCAGTCCGAGCCGAAGATCACCCGGTCTGCGCCCATGAGCTCGGTCACCTCGTTCACGTCGTCCTCCCAGAACGGGTTGACCCACACGTGGGCCTTGAACGTGTCGATCGGGTGATCGTCGAACCACCAGTAGTTCTTCTTGGCGACCTGGGAGAATTTGCGGAACATCGGGGCGAGGAAGTCGGAGCCGTTCTCCACCGAGGCCACCCGCAGGTTGGTGAACCGGTCGTAGAGCTTCTCGAACACCGACTGCATCAGCCAGTCCTGGGCAGCCCGCTCGATGGCGAACGCCCTCAGGTTCGGCCCGCCCGCCATCCCGGCCCCCAGCCCCGCCGAGGAGAACTCGTCGTCGGCGTAGCCCTGCGATGAGTAGCCCGAGTCCGAGGCGTGGACCACCACCGTGACGCCGGCGTCGTTGATGCGCTGCCACATGGGGTCGAACGTCGTGTGGAACGGAGAGAGCTGCCCGGTGCGGGTGGTGACGGCCGCGGGTCGCATGACCAGGACCCTGGCTCCGAGCCCGAGCACCCGGTCCACCTCGTCGCCGGCCGCGGCGGGATCGCCCAACGCGATGTAGGGGGCGCCGAATATCCGGTCCTGGCAGTTGTAGCCCCAGTCGTCGTACAGCCACCGGTTGAAGGCGCCCATCATGGCCACCACCGCGTCGACGTCCTGGCGGAGCAGCTCCTCGTAGAGCACGCCGAGGGTGGGGAACAGCCAGACGGCCTGCAGACCCTGGGCGTCCATCACCTCGAGGCGGGCCTGCGGGGCCATGTAGTGGTCGGGCAGCGGCTCCCGGTCGCGCAGCATCTCAGCCGGGCTGCGGCCGTCGGGGTTCCCCTTGAAGTAGTCGCGCAGAGCTCCGGGCTTGGCGATCGGGTTCCAGGTGGGGTTGGCCACCGCCCGGGCCAGCTTGCCGCCCACGAGGTGGTGCTGGCGGCCGCCAATGTCCACCCACTGCACCACCCGGGGCTGCATGCGGGGGTCGACGTGCCGGGTGAAGGCGTCGAGGGCCTCGTAGTAGTGGTTGTCCGCGTCGAAGGGGCGGTAGCCGAGGTCCTCCGCGGTCGAGGCGACTGCGCCGGACTGGGGGCCGGGCAGTTCGCCGGCACCCGTCGGGACCGAGTTGCCGGCGATGCCGGGGAGGTCGTCGGGTGCCACGGCGTCACGCTACCGTGTTGGTCGATGCCGCCCAAGACCTTCACCACGGCCCAGTTGCAGGCCCGCACCCTCAAGCGGGGTGAGAGGGTGAGGCTCGTTTCCGAGCGGCCCGGCGTTGCGGAGGGAACCCAGGGCAAGGTGGCCATGGCCAACGGATTCACCTGGAATCGCTACTGGGTGAGGCTCGTCGACGGCCGGGTCGTCGGTCACATCGATCACGGCGACCTGGTTCGGACCAAGGACTACGAGCGGTACCTGGTAGCCCGCGACCGGGAGGCCGACGAGGCCGGGAGGGCCGCGCAAGAGGCGACAGAGGCCGCGGCCACTCCATCGGCTGGCGGGACTGCGGAGGCAAGCGCGGACGACGCGCCCAGCGAGGCGGTCGTCAACGGGGTGACCGTGCCCGCCTACCTCATCGAGCGCTCGGCCGACGCCAGGACCAGGCTCGGCGCCTGAGGCGAGCCGTGCTACAGTAAGCGTCGGCGAACCGGAGCCGCCCGTCTGGCTCAGCGGTCAAGTGATGCTCTCAGACGGACGACTCCGGCCAGCCGTGAGCATACATCAAGCATACTGATATATGATGATGTTGGCTATCGGTCGACTCGCGCGGTCGAAGCCGACGCGAGGGCTTCTTGCCTATCCGCCCCACTTCCTCAGGCGCCGCATCGCCTCGGCCATGTCGTCGGTGGCGCCCGCGTAGGAGAACCGGGCGTAGCGGTGGCCCTCGGCCGGGTCGAAGTCGATGCCGGGCGTCACCGATCTCGGCGTTGAGAGCCTGCAGGGCGTTGCGGTAGCAGGGATAGCCCGGCGTGGTCACCACGACCCGGTCACCGGCGTCGAAGGCGGCCAGGAACGACAGCACGAACGCACCGGATGCGCCGAATGTGACGACGATGCGACCGGCGTCGACATCGGCGCCATACCAGGACTGGTAGTGCGCGGAGATCCGCTACCTCAGCGTCTCCAGGCCTGCGGCGGTGGTGTACCCGAGCAGGTCCGAGTCCAGTGCGGCCACAGCAGCGCGGATCACGCCCGCGGGCGCGGGCGTGGACGGCTGGCCCACCTCGAGATGCAGCACTTCGCCCCCGGCGGCGGCGCGCTCTTCTGCGGCCCGCATCACCTCCATGACGTAGAACGGGTTGATCCCGGATCGGCGGGACGGCGGCAACGCCACGAACGAGATCATGTCACTTGCGCCGTGGGGGTATGGTGTCGGCCCGTGGAGGTGTTCGTGTGCGGGATCTGCGGGGGCTCGGGCGCGGGCAAGACGACTCTCACACGAAGGCTGGTCGAGCGGCTAGGCCCAGGGACCGTGAGCGTGCTGGCTTACGACGCCTACTACCGAGACCTGTCCCACCTGCCTTTCGCCGAGCGGCGCCGCGGGAACTACGACCACCCCGACTCCTTGGACCGCGACCTGTTCCTTCAGCACCTCGACGCGCTGAGACAGGGCACCGATGTGGACGTGCCGGTGTACGACTTCGCCACCCATACCCTCAGCGGCCGGTTCCAGCGGGTGGAGGCCGCTCCCCTGCTGCTGGTGGAGGGCATCCTGCTGCTGGCGTTCGAGGAAGTGTTGGAGCGACTCGACTACTCGATCTTCATGGACGTGCCCGAAGACGTGAGGCTCAAGCGCCGTATCCATCGGGACGTGACCGAGCGGGGCCGGCCCCCCGATCATGTGCGCAGGCAGTTCGCGGCCACCGTCGCGCCCATGCACGACGCCTACGTGCAGCCCAGCCGGCATCGGGCCGACCGGATCGTCGCCGGCGCCGATACTGACGAGCTGGCCGACGAGCTAATGGCCATGCTGGCACCCGCCATGGCCTAGAGGCCGAAGAACCTGCAGAGCTCAGGCATCCGCGTAGGCGCTCAGGCCCGGCATGATCTCCTCTACATCTCGTCCGGTGATTTCCAGATAGAGAGCGTCGGCGCAGAGTTCCGCGTCCTCGGTCCATCTGATGGTCCGGTGCGGCGTCACGCTCACAGACTCGAACACTCCAGGATCGTCCCAAACCTTGAAGACGCCCCGGCCCGCCCTCGATGACAGATCCACTTCGCCTTCGACGCCGTCGTCGAATCGAACCCACAGCCTGTAGCCGTCCCGTGGCTCCACTTGAAGCGGACGGAGCTGTTCCGAAGCCATGTCAGCCTCCAAGTGCCTGCGCTGGAGCGGGAGCGGCCAGACAACCGCCTGCGCCGGAGCCTACCTGGCGGACGGTAGTCGCGAGATCCTTTTCAGCCGGCTACAGGGCGACGCCCTCGCCCGCGAGCAGCTTGGCCTTGAGGTCGCCGCCGTAGCCGTAGTTGCCCACTCCCCCGCTGCTGGGCACGACCCGGTGGCACGGAACCAGCAGCGGCACCGGGTTGCGGGCCATAGCCGTGCCGACGGCGCGGGCGGCCCTGGGCCGGCCCACGACCGCGGCCAACTCCCCGTAGGTGCGGACCTCGCCGCGGGGTATGCGGGCGGTAGCTCTGAGAACCTCTTGATGGAACGGAGAGCGCGACGACAGGTCGACGGGAACATCGGTGCGACCGGTGGCGAGGGCCTCGCTCACCCGGGCCACAAGCTTGGGATCGGGGTCGGGATCAGGCTCGACGTCCTCCCCTGCCTCGTCGCGCATGTAGTCGACGAAACGCCCTGGGTCGGGCTCGCGGCCGTCCGGCGTGATTTGAAGACCCGACACCCACCCGTTCGAGTGCGCCACGAACACGGGCCCCGCAGGACTGTCGGCCCTGAACCACAAGTGCGTCTGGCCAGCCCGTTCGTGCATGTCCTCGTCCCGGCGGGCCGGAGCGGACTCGTCGAGGCCGGAGCCGGCGTTCTCTGCTCTGTCGAGATCTGTTCTCATGGGGGCAATCTCCGTTCTCCCGTGCTCGAATTACATCGATGAAGGTTCGACTCGGACGGTAACGGGAACGCCTCTGCCGCGCAAGTGATTGTGCAAGTGACTGTCACGAACCGCGCGCTGCCCCGCGCAAGACCGGGGCTGCGGTCATGACAGATCGGGAATGGCCCAGTCCACCGGTTCGCGTCCCGCCGCCGCCAGGGCCTCGTTGGCCCGGCTGAAGGGCCGGCTGCCGAAGAATCCGCCCGAGGCCGACAGAGGCGACGGATGGGCCGACTCGATCACGGTGTGGCGGCTGGTGTCCACCAGCGACCGCTTGCGGCGGGCGGAGCCGCCCCACAGGATGAACACCACCCGCTCGTCCTTGTCGTTCACCACCCCTATCACCTCGTCGGTGAAGGCTTCCCAGCCCTTGCGCTGGTGGCTGGCCGCCTGCCGGGACCGGACGGTGAGCGTGGCGTTGAGCAGCAGCACGCCCTGGCCGGCCCAGTGCTCCAGCGAGCCGTGGCCCGGCACGGGCGCCCCGATGTCGTCGTGCAGCTCGGCGAGGATGTTCACCAGCGACGGCGGCTTGGCCACCCCGGGCCGCACCGAGAAGCACAGCCCGTGGGCCTGGCGGGGTCCGTGGTAGGGATCCTGGCCCAGTATCAGCACCTTCACCGAGGCGTACGGCGTGAGATGCAGCGCCGCGAATACCTCGTCATGGGGCGGGAACACTTGATGGCGGGCCCGCTCGGCCCGGACGAAGTCCTGCAGCTCCCGCCAGTAGGGCTTGTCGAACTCGCCCCGCAGCAGCGGGTTCCAGTCGGTCTTGGGCGCCATCGACGCCACAGTAGGACTCACTCGGTGCGGATGTGGGCGATCCTGGGCGGGACCTGATCACGCGAGGAGGTTGTGCGGTCCTGGGCGGGACCTGATCACGCGAGGAGGTTGTGCGGTCCCAGGCGGGACCTGATCACGCGAGGAGGTTGTGCGGTCCCAGGCGGGACCTGATCACGCGGGGCGGGTGTGCGATCCTGGGCGGGCGGTCCTCACGCGGGGCGGGTGTGCGATCCTGGGCGGGCGCTCCTCACGCGGGGCGGGTTCCGACGATGCTGGCCCGCTCCATGACTCGCACGTCCGGGTAGTAGTCGCTGGCTGCGTAGTGCTGCACGGAGCGGTTGTCCCAGAAGACGAGGGTGTCGGGCGCCCAGCGGACTCTGAACTGGTATTCGACCACGTCGGCCTGGCCGGCGAGGTGCTTGATCAGGTCCACGCTGTCGGCCTCGTCCATGCCCTCTACGTGCGACGTGAAGTAGCAGTTGACGAAGATCAGCTTGCGGCCCGTCTCCGGATGGGTGCACACCACCGGATGGCGGGCCTGCGGATAGCGGGCCCGGAACTCGGCCTGCTTGCCCTCGGGCACCTGCTGCCTGAACGCCAGCATGAAGTCGTGCACGGCCACCAGGTCGGCGACGCGCTCCTTGGTGGCGCCGTCGAGACCGTCGTAGGCCGCGGCCATGTCGCAGAACAAGGTGTCGCCGCCGGTGGCCGGGACCTCGATGGCGTGCAGGATCGCGCCCATCGACGGCACCTCCCGCCAGGTCACGTCATGGTGCCAGCCGTTCTCGAAGCCTCCCGTGTCGACGCCCTTCTCGAAGCGCACCAGCTCGGGATGCTCGGCGTTGCCGGTGATGAACGGGTGGATCTCCAGCTCCCCGAACCGCCGGGCGAAGGCAACGTGCTCCGGCGGTGTGATCGGCTGGTCGCGGAAGACCAGCACCTTGTAGTCGAGCAGCGCCCGGCGGATCTCGTCGATCACCGCGTCGGGCAGGTCGGAGCCGAGGTCGACGCCGCCCACCTCGGCGCCGAGTGTGGCTCCCTGCGGTACGACGTCGATGTGGGCGAACGACGGGCGGGCCAGACGGGCTCTCTCGTCGGCGAGGTGCAGCCACGGCCCGAGATCGAGACCGTAGCGTTCGATACGGACCCTTCCAGGTATGACCCGGGCCGCGGGATCGGACGTTCCGGCCTGCTCGGCGACGGTGGCGGGGCCGTCCGTGCCGGGCGCGCGGTCGCCGTTCACCGCGGCCGCGGTGGTGGCGGATGACATGGCGGGAATATAGCGTTGGCGCATGGTCAGCGCAGTCGAGATCGAGGATCTCACTGTGAAATTCGACGCGGTCATCGCCCTTGACGGGGTTACCCACACGTTCGAGCCGGGCACGGCCACCGCGGTGATGGGGATCAACGGATCGGGCAAGACGACCATGCTGGAGTGCCTGGCCGGCCTGCAGAAGCCCACAGGGGGCCGCATCACCGGAATGTCGGACGACTTGGCCTACGTGTGCCAGCACCTTCCGGCCTGCTGGATGCCGATCACCGCGGGAGAGGTGCTGGCCATGGGCCGCTACCGCAAGCGGGGGCTGCTCGGGCGCTTGCGGGGCGACGATCGGGCCGCCATGCGCGACGCGGGCGAGCAGCTCGACGTGAACCAGTTCACCGAGCGGAGCTTCGGCGACCTCAGCGGAGGGCAGCAGCAGAGAGTGAGGATCGCCCAGGCGCTGGCGGGCGAGCCCGACGTGATCATGCTGGACGAACCGGTCACCGGTCTCGACATCCCCAGCCAGGAGCGGATCCTGGAGGTGGTCGAGGAGTACTCGAGCCGGGGCGCCATCGTGATAATCACGACCCACCACCTCGACGAGGCCCGGCACTGCGACACGGTGATGCTCATGGCCAACCGGCTGGTCGCCGCAGGAACCCCCGACGAGATGCTCACCGAGGACCGGCTGCGGGCAGCGTTCGGGGAGCGGCTGCTCGGGGACCACGCCGACCACGACCACGATCAGGGCATAATCGTGCTCGACGACCATGGCCATCACGGTCACGGTCACGACGGTCACGGTCACGACCACCAAGGCCATGGACATAGTCACGGACACAGCGACGGCCACGACCACAGCCACCGCGGTCACGGCCACGACCACGGCCATCACGGCCATCACGGTCACGGACCCCACGCCCACTAGCGCGCCGGCAAAGGGCCATGATTCCCGCTCTTGTTCGCTGCGCTCACGGGCCGCTCGGGCCACGGCCTCGCAAGCTCGGCCTCTTGATTCCCGCTCTTGTTCGCTGCGCTCACGGGCCGCTCGGGCCACGGCCTCGCAAGCTCGGCCTCTGACGCCATGAGCCTGGCCCAACGTGACGTGGCCGTGATCGGGGCCGGGCCGGCCGGCGCGGCCACCGCCATACAGGCCGCCCGGGGCGGCGCCCGGGTGACCGTCTTCGAGAAGGCCTCGCCCGGGCGCGACAAGGTGTGCGGCGACGGCCTCACCCCCCGGGCCGTGTCGGCGCTCAACGAACTCGGCATCGGCCTCGACGGTGCGCACCGCATCGACGGCCTGCGGATGATCGCGGGCAGCACCCGCCGCGAGCTGCTGTGGCCCGCCAACAATCGCTTCGGCCCCCATGGCGCGGTGTGGCCCCGCCGGACGCTGGACAGGCACCTCGTCGAGGCGGCCGAGACGGCCGGCGCCGAGATCGTGTGGGACACCGAAGTGCTGCCCGCCCTTGCCGACGACGGCGCCGTCGTCGGCGTGGACGAGGCCGGCGGAGGCGGGCGCTGGCGGGCAGGCCTGGTGGTGCTGGCAACCGGGGCGCCCGGTGCGGCAGCCCGGATGCTGGGCGCGGAGCGGGTCGAGTCCGAACCCTTCGGTCTCGCCATCCGCACCTACGCCACGAGCCCCCGCCATGCCGACCGCCACCTGGAGGCATGCCTGACCCTGCGTGGTGAGGAGGGCGGCTGGGTGCCCGGCTACGGCTGGATGTTCCCGGCCGGCGACGGGACCGTGAACATAGGCGTCGGCTCCATGTCGACGATGAAGGGCTTCCGCAAGCTGAACCTCAACCGGCTGTTGGGCGACTACCGGGCGCTGGTGGCCGGCGACTGGGAGTTGGGCGAGTTCCTGGAACGACCCCGGGCCTGGAGGCTGCCCATGAGCACGGTACGCCGGCACGGGCGCGGCTGGGCCGCGGTCGGGGACGCGGCCGGGCTGATCAACCCGATGAACGGTGAGGGCATCGACTACGGTCTGGAGTCGGGGATGCTGCTTGCTGATCTGTTCCTTGACGACCCGGCCGCCGCCCCCCAGGCCTACGACCGGATCATCGGTGAGCGATTCGACGGGTTCCTTCGCACGGGCAGGCGGTTCAGCTTCCTCATCGGCCATCCCTGGATCCTGCGCAATGGCCTGCGGCTGGCTGTGGGAACCCAGGCGGTGGCCAACATCACCCTTCAGGTGATGGGCAACCTGATCGACGGCGATGCGCCGGGCATGGCGTCGCGGGTGCTGGGAGTGGCCGACCGCGGGCTCAAGCTGGCCGACCCACTGCTGCGCCGCACCCGCGCGGCCGCTTAGGGGGGCCATGGGAACGGGGTCGATGGACAGTCCGGCCGAGCTGATGCTCGACGGGCCGCTGGGAGAGCTCGACTCGGCCCTGCGCCGCGACATTCGGCGTCTCGGCGGCCAGCTCGGTGACACACTGGTCCGCCAGCACGGCCCCGAACTGCTCGAACGCGTGGAGCAGGTGCGCGGCCTGGCCCGAGGCCTGCGCCGCAGCGACGAGGACAGCACCGCCCTGGCCGAGCTGCTGGCCGATGTGGACGTGGCCGACGCCGGTCTGTTGGCTCGGGCCTTCACCGTCTACTTCCACCTGGCCAACACGGCCGAGCAGGTGCACCGCATCGACGACCTCACCGAGAAGCAGGCGGCCGGCTCCAACCGCTTCGGCGAGATGGTGGGCCGGCTGCGCCAGATGGGCTACGCCGACGACGAGGTAGTCGCCACGGTCAACTCAGCCGAGCTGCGGCCCGTGTTCACCGCCCATCCCACCGAGGCGTCGCGCCGGTCGATCCTCGACAAGCTGGCCGAGATCTCCAGCCTCATCGAGCAGCGGGCCCATGCCGGCGCCGACGACACGGCCCGGCGCCGGGTGGACCGCCGGATGGACGAGCTGATCGACGCCATCTGGCAGACCGACGAGCTGCGCCGGCAGCGGCCCGACCCGGTGGACGAGGCCCGGTCGATCCTCTACTTCCTCACCGAGATCGCGGTGCAGGGCGTGCCCGAGCTCCTCGACGACATCGACACCGTGCTGGCCTCGCTGGGCGGCGGGCTCGATCCCGACCGCTCGCCCATCCGCTTCGGCTCGTGGGTGGGGGGCGACCGCGACGGCAATCCCAACGTCACACCGGCCACCACGGTGGAGGTGCTCGAGTTCCAGCGTCAACGGGCCCTTCGCATCCTGGTGGAGGAGATAGAGGGTCTGTCGTCGGAGCTGAGCGTCGGGCTGGCGGTCAGGGGCATCTCCTCCGAGCTGGCCGAGCGGCTGGAGATCGATCACCGGCGGTTCCCGGGATTAACGGCCCGGTTCGACACGCTCAGCGCGGGCGAGCCCTACCGGCAGAGGCTGGCGGTGATCCACCGGCGCCTGATCGAGACGTCGATGCCGACACCGGGGCCGGCGGCGTACCACTCGGCCGAGGAGCTGACCCACGATCTGGCCGTCATCGCTAGATCGCTGGACGCCAACCAGGGTCGCCTCCTGGCCCGCGGCCGGCTGGCCCGGGTGCGGCGCATCGTGGCCATGATCGGATTCGATCTCGCCACGCTGGACATCCGGGAGCACTCCGAGCGCCACCACCGGGCGCTGGCCTGCCTGTTCGAGCCGCTGGGGATCGACTACGCCTCGCTGCCGGGCGCCGAGCGGGCCGTGCTGCTCGCCGAGGAGCTGGCCGGCCCCCGGCCGCTGGCCCTGCCCGGACGCTCGATGGGAGCCGACGTCGAGGACGTCCTGGAGCTGTTCAGAGTGCTGCGCCGCCAGATGGACGCCCGAGGCGACCAGATCGTGAAGAGCTACATCGTGTCCATGACCCGCGGTGTCGAGGACGTTCTCGCGCCGGCCGTGCTGGCCCGCGAGGCCGGGCTTGTGGACCTGGGGGCGGGTGTGGCCCGGCTCGGGTTCGTGCCGCTGTTCGAGACGATCGAGGATCTGCGCACGGTCGGTCCGGTCCTGCGGGACCTGCTGGAGGCGGAGCCCTACCGGCGCCTGGTCGGGCTGCGGGGCGACACCCAGGAGGTGATGGTCGGCTACTCGGACTCGAACAAGGATGGCGGCATCACCACCTCCCAATGGGAGATCCACAAGGCACTGAGGGCCATCGCCGAGGTCTCAGCGGCCACCGGGGTGGAGGTGATCGTGTTCCACGGGCGGGGAGGCACCGTCGGGCGGGGCGGAGGGCCCACCCACGCGTCGATCCTCGGCCAGCCGCCCGGCGCGGTGACCAGGTCGGTCAAGATCACCGAGCAGGGCGAGGTGATCGCCGACAAGTACGGCCTGCCCCGGCTCGCCCACCGCAACCTCGACCTAGCCTTCGCGGCCGTCGTCGAGGCGTCGATGTCGCACCGGTCGCCCCGCCACGCCCCGGCTGTCACCCGCAGGTGGGACCAGGTGATGGAGACAGCCTCGGGTGCGGCCTACGAGGCCTACCGGGCCTTCCTGCAGGCTCCCGGCTTCGTCGAGTACTTCAGGACGTCCACGCCGGTGGAGGAACTGGCCGAGATGAACATCGGCTCCCGCCCCGCCCGCCGCAGCCGCGCCACCGAGGGGCTGGAGGGGCTGCGGGCCATCCCCTGGGTGTTCGGCTGGACGCAGTCGCGCCAGCTCGTGCCGGGCTGGTTCGGCGTCGGTGCCGGGCTGGCCGCGGCCCGCGCCGCCGGCATGGGCCCCGACCTGGACGACATGTACCGGGGCTGGCAGTTCTTCCGCACGTTCGTGTCGAACGTGGAGATGACTCTGTTCAAGACCGACCTGGCCATCGCCCGCCACTACGTGGCCACGCTGGTCGATCCGGCGCTGCACTGCCACTTCGACGCGGTGTGCGCCGAGTACGACCGGACCGTGGCCGAGGTGGCCGCGCTCACCGGCAGGGGCCTGCTCGAGGACCTGCCCATCCTGCGCCGCACGCTGGCCGTGCGCGACGCCTATCTCGACCCGATCAACGTCTTGCAGGTCGACCTTCTGGCCCGGCACCGCGGCGGGCTCGCCGGCAGCGCCGACGAGGATGATCTGCTGCTGCGCACGCTGCTGCTGACAGTGAACGGGGTGGCCGCCGGCATGCGCAACACCGGCTGATCGGCCTGTCGGACAGCCTCACCTGGCTTGCCGGTGCTCTGCCTCGTCGTATGTGACTGAAGCGGGCTCCAGTGCACCCCGTCAGAGGCCGCCACCAGAGAATGCGCCGAATCGGCGGCGCCGGACTCCCACGGCCGCTCACACAAAGAACCTGACCGTCCCTGATCCGAGGGCTGGCGCACGCCTATGGCGATGAGAGGGCGACCGAGAAGGTGGGCGAGTCGGCCACGGTCCAGTTGGCGCCGTCAGAGACCAGCACGCGCAGCCGTGCCTGTTGCACCGGCGACGGGAACACGCACAGGCTGGAGTGGGGGTCGGCGGGGCAGTCCTGCCTGAGGATCAGCTCGACTGGTGGGTAACCCGCGGCCGACGGCTCAACAACGCGGGGATGCCGTACATAATGCAGGCGCGAGGGGATGCCGTAGGGGTTGAGGTCGGGTGGGTTGTGGATTAGGTAGGCTGTGATGAAGAGCCGGTCGTTGTCTGGGTCGCTCAGTTCCACGGTCACTACGAGGTCGTCGCGGCCGTCGAGCGCTTCGCCTTCAGCTAGGTTTGTGAAAGCGGCTGTAGGGGTGTTGGCGGACCTCCACACCTCCGCCGCAATCTCGGGCTCGGCGTCCTCGGAGCGCCTTGTCACCACCTGATAGGCGGCATAGTCGGGAGGATCGGGAACCGTTACGTTCCATTCGATATAGTTGTAGCACCGTCCAGGGCAGAGCGTTTGGCCGTTCTCGCTGAAGGAATTGTCGAGCGCCAGCGACCTGAGGACAGAGCCCTCGCGGTCCAGGAACACGAACTCCACGGCCTCTGCCCACCACGGAATATTCGAGTACGAGTACGAGTCTGGGACCACTGACGAGTAACTGAGAGGCTTAATGTTGTGTCGGGCGTCGGCAAAGAACAGGGTGCCGTGTCCGTCTCTCTCGAAGCGCCCGGAGAATACCGCGGTCCAGCCGTTCCACTGCGGTTGCAGACGCTCGAGCCTGACGGCCGGCGTCGGGGCTGGGACGCCTCTGGCCGCGCCTGCGTCGGCGGCGGATTGGATGCTTGACGTCTCAAGGGCAGGATTCTGCGGGTCGGCTGTAGCAGCAGGTGGGTCTTGGACGCTTCCGCTGCAGGCCGCCAAGGTGGCGGCCACCGCAGCCGCGAGCGCCAGCAACGGCGCGCGTCGGGGGCTTCGCGGTGTGGGTCCGCCGGGGCGCCGGGCAGCGTCGGCGGTGCCAGCGGCGGAGCGGGGGCGACGCATCGCTTCAGGTGTTGGTGATGAACACGGTGGCCTCAGCGTGGGCGCATTGGCGGCGGCGGTGCTGGTCTGTGGTGATGACCGCGAACCCGCTCGATGCCAGTGTGCCGTCGATGCTGCTTGACCAGGTTATCGCGGAGTCTGCCAGGGAGCCGTCTGACCTGTGTCTGAGAAAACCGCGGAGGTTGGCTTGGAAATGAGTCAACTCATGCCGGTTCTTGGGGGGGTTGTTGTTGTTGTGGTTGCGGCGATGGTGGTCGAGGCGCTGTTCGCGGGCTCGCCGTAGGCCCTCGGTGCGCGCTTGGCGGATCTGTTGGCCGCGGCCGGTGTGCTCGTAGTCGGGGGTGACGTAGCCGATGGCGGCGTGCAGTCTGGTGCTGTTGTAGTCGCGGCGGGCGCGTTGCAGCTCGGCGTCGAGCGCGGCCGGGTCGCGGATCTCTTCGAGGTGGGGGTTCTCGGTTTTGAGGTGCTCGAAGAGGCTTTCGATCCAGGCCTGGTCGGCGGGGGTGCGGGGGCGTCCGAGGCGCTGGGCGACAGCGAGCCCCGCGAAGAACTCACGGGTGGCTGTCGATGTCATCTGGGGGCCGTTGTCTGAGCATGCCAACAGGATGGGCCGGGTCGGGTCCTCGCTGAACTGCTCGACTCGTTCGGGGGTGATCAGCTCCGCGAGTCCCTCGGTGGCCGGGCTGCTGGTGGCTGCGGGGTTGGTGGCGGTGACGAAGACGTCGTAGGCGGTGTTGTTGGCGAGCCCTGCGATGGTGGCGGGGGATGTGGTGGCGGCGGTTTGTGTGAACGCGCCGATGCTGTTGTGGGGCGCGGGTCGGGCAACTCGCGCAACGGAACGACGCCGAAGACAGTGACGACTTGTAGTGGCGGGCGTTCGGGCTCAAGCCGCACCTCACAGAGGAGTTCAAGGTGTCGCCGGACCCGCAGTTCGTCGACAAGGTCCGAGACGTCGTCGGGCTGTATTTGAACCCGCCTGAGGCCGCGGCAGTGCTCTGCGTGGACGAGAAGACCGGCATCCAGGCCTTGGACCGCACCGCCCCGGTCCTGCCGCTGATGCCCGGCGCCGCGCAGCGGCGCACCCACGACTACCGCCGCTGCGGCACCACCGACCTGTTCGCCGCGCTCGACGCCGCCACCGGCAACGTGATCGCCTCCATGTCGCCCAGGCACCGCTCAGAGGAGTTCCGCAAGTTCTTGAACCTCATCGACAAAGAGGTCCCCGAGCACCTCGACGTGCACGTCGTCCTCGACAACGTCTCCACCCACAAGACCCCCGCCACAGCGCGCTGGCTCGTGCGCCACCCCCGCTTCAAGCTCCACTTCACCCCCACCTACAGCTCCTGGATGAACCTCGTGGAGCGCTGGTTCTCAGAGCTCACCACCAAATGGCTCCGCCGCGGCACCCACACCAGCGTCGCCGACCTCAAAGACTCCATCAACGCCTGGGTCGACAACTGGAACCAGAATCGCCGGCCGGGGCCGTGTCCGGTCGGGCGTCCTCTTCGATCTGGACAGGCAGCGGCAGCATGTAGGCGGGGTACTCCAGCAGCCGGCGGGTCGCGACGATGCGGTAGCCGGCATAGTCGGGCGGGTCGACGACGCCGACGTGCCACATGTGCGAGATGGCGCCATGGGGCTCACGTTCGCCCTCCAGGAAGTAGGCACCGCCCAACTCAAAGCGGATCGGGACCGACTCCAACCCATCGCCGGATCCGTCCAAGAACTCAAAGAAGTGCTCACCCTCGCCGAAGCTGTCGCCGTTGCTCCATCTCGCCTCAGGTTCGACAGGCGCCGCGAAGGGTCGGGGAATGCTGAAGGAATACTCGACCCGAAGCGAGTCGCGAACGTAGCTGCCCCAGAACACCTCCGCCCACACCGGCCCCAGATCGCTCACCTTGGGCGCGGCCGGCACAGGTACCGCCGAACGGTCGCCCGCCAGGGCGTCGTCTGTGGACGGCGCGGGTGCGTAATCACCGCCACCGAGTGCGGGTCGATGTCGTCGTCGGGGTCCGTGTCGTTGGCGGCCACGTCGAATGCGACGGTTCTTCCTGCGGCGACATAGGCAATGTCGGCGTGGATTCTCGCCGCCGGCCGCGACGGCTCGGCGCAGCCTCTGCACATTTGCCACAACCGGCGGCGGCCATGGCCCTTCAGCGCCTCACTGCCGCGACGGCGCGCCGAGCGCCAGTTGCCGGCGATGGGTGCGGCGCGGCACCGATCGGCTTGCGAATCTGGGCCCGCTTGCAGTCCGCCCCACGAGCGGACCGACCGACCTCAG
The DNA here is from genome assembly GCA_965219165.1 of Candidatus Aldehydirespirator sp. Lineage (GTDB taxonomy): Bacteria > Actinomycetota > Acidimicrobiia > Acidimicrobiales > Aldehydirespiratoraceae > Aldehydirespirator. The sequence continues at coordinate 1,984,304 of CBDCMW010000002.1, forward strand.
ACGCTGCCCACAGCACCCCGGGCCGCTCCCGGTGCGCTCAGATGAGCGCGTAGTCGTCGGGGTCGGGGCGGCGGGTCTGGCGCCAGTAGTCGACCAGCGGCAGCGGCCAGTTCTGGGCCACCCGTCCGCTGGGACTCTTGTACCAGCTCTTGACCGGCGAAATGCCCCACGCCATCTGCGAGTTGTGCTCGTCCATGAGGGCCGTGTAGCGGTCGTACGCGTCGGGCCGGCAATCCATGGCCGACGCGCCCCGCTCAGCCAACAGGCGCAGGCACTCGACGACGTAGTGGGCCGCGCACTCCGCGAAGTAGATGATGCTGCCGTTGACGACGATGTTGGTGTTCGGGCCGTAGAGGAAGAACAGGTTGGGGAAGCCGGGAACGCACACGCCGTTGTAGGCCCGGGCGTCGCCGCTCCAGGTCTCGTGCAGGTCGGCGCCGCCCCGCCCCGTTACCCGCATGGGCATCAAGAACTCCGAGGCCCGGAACCCGGTTCCGTACACGATCACGTCGGCGGTGTGGAGCCGGCCGTCGGAGCCGCGCACACCGCCGGGCTCGATGCGGTCGATCCCGTCGCTGACCAGATCCACGTTGGGCCGTTTGAGCGTGCTCGCCCATATGCCGTTGTCGAGCACCACCCGCTTGGCGCCGACCGGGTACCGGGGCAGCACTTTGGCCAGCAGGTCGGGGCGGTCGCCGAACTGAGACTCCAGGTACCAGGTCAACAGGCGCCGGGCCTCGTCGTTGCGGGCACTGACGGCCTGATCGAGCGGCCCGGTCCAGGACGGGTCGCGCCGCAGCGCTCCGACCGTGCCCTCGTGGGTGCACCAGAACAACCTCAGCCGGAACCAGTGGGCGTAGCCGGGAATGAGCTTGAACAGCGTCAGCAGGCCCTCCGCGAGCGGCTCGTGGTACACGGGTCGGGGGATCAGCCACGGCGGCGTGCGCTGGAAGACCGTGACGTGGTCCGCCGCCTGAGCGAGGTGGGGGATGAACTGCAGCGCACTGGCCCCGGTGCCGATCACAGCCACCCTGCGGCCCGACCACTCGATGTCGTGGCGCCAGGACGAGCTGTGGAAGCACTCACCCGCGAGAGTGTCCATCCCCTCGATGTCGGGCATCAGGGGCCGGTTGAGCTGGCCGACAGCGGACACCACCGCGGAGACTGAGATTGTCTCGGTGGCTGCGCCCGCGCCGTCGCCGGCGGCCGGCCGGAGACGCATCCTCCAGCGGCGGGCCTCATCGTCCCAGGCCAGTGACTCGACCCCCGTGCCGAAGCGGACCCGGTTGCCTATCCCCCACCGTCGGGCGCAGTCGCGGAAGTAGTCGAGCAGCACCGGCTGGCTGGAGTGGTACTCGGGCCAGTCGGGGCGCTGCTCGCCGGAGTAGCTGTACACGTGGTTGAACACGTCCACCCGGCAGCCCGGATAGGTGTTCTCCAGCCAGGTGCCGCCCACATCGTGGTTCTTGTCGAGCACCACGCAGTCGATGCCGGCCTGCTTGAGGCGGTGGGCGGCCAGGATGCCCGACATTCCCGCTCCGATGACGGCCACCGGGTGATCGACGGCGCCCTCCGCCGGCCAGGCGCCGTCGGTGATCGGCTCCGGCACCCGCAGGTCTCCGGTGACCGCGAGCTCCTCGACGAGCATCCTCCGGTAGCCGTCGTCCAGGTTGGTGCCGGTCAGCCAGTCGACGAGGGACGGTACGAGCGCATCGTCGGGGCCGCGTGGGCCTCCGCCGCCAGAAGCTGTCAGGCGCCCGAGGCCGGAGACGGCCAACTCGCGGGCCCGGGCCAGCTGGTCGTCGTCCCATCCCCCGTTGGGTTCCAGGGCTCGGCTCGGGTCCAGCCACAACTCATCGGGCGCGAGGCCTGTGTCACCAGTGGCGTGGGCCAGCGCGGCCAGCAGGCTGGGCAGGTCGGACGCCCCGACGAGCCGCTCGATCTCGCGGGAGTCCATGGCCGGATCCTGCCGGCTCTAGAGACAGGGCGGACAGGTGACGCCGCCTCGCCGTCGGGCGCTGTGGTTCCCGCTCGTGTTCGCTGCGCTCACGGGCCGCTCGGGCCACGGCCTCGCTCCGCGCCTGTCGATGATCCCATGGTGCCTGCTGGGCCATCGCTGCTGTCCTTGTGGCTTGACCGCCTCCGTGAGTGTTGCGAGGCCCGGTGGCCCAGGACGTGACCGACTGGCGATGGGCTGAGCGCCGCAGAGCGCCGATCAGTGAGCAACCAGCGGACACGCCCTGGAACCATCGGGTGCTTCCCAACAGTTGCAGCTAGGAGGCTGAGATGGATCATATTCACGAACGGTTCGGTGGTGTGGACTGGGCGACGGACTCGCATGCGGTGTGCGTCGTGGACGATCGGGGCGCTGTGGTCGCCGAGCTCGACGCCGCGCACACCGCAGAGGGGCTGGCCGGTCTGCGCAGGCGCCTCACAGGGGCGTCGGTGCGGCGGGTCGCGATCGAGCGGCCCGACGGCCCGGTGGTGGAGGCGCTGCTCGCCGCCGGCCTCGAGGTCGTGGTGGTGTCGAGCCGGGCGGTGAAGGCCCTGCGCGTCCGCTATGGCACCGCGGGCAACAAGTGCGACCGGTCCGACGCCTATGTGCTGGCGGACTGCTTGCGCACCGACGGGCACCGCTGGCCGCCCCTTGAGCCGGACTCGCCCCAGACGGTGACGCTCAGGTCCCATGTGCGGGCCCGCAAGGACCTCGTCGGGGCCCGGGTCGCGTCCGCCAACCAGCTGCGGGCCCACCTGCGGGTCTCGTTCCCCGGCGCTGTGGGGCTCTTCAGCGACATCGACAGCGCGGTCTCGCTGCGGTTCCTGCAGCGGTTCCCCTGCGCGGCCCGAGCCGGCTGGCTCTCTGAGAAACGCCTCGGCGCGTGGCTGCGAGCCAACAGCTACAGCGGCCGCAGAACACCCCAGCATCTCTACGGGCGCCTCACCGCCGCAGCCGAGGGCATCGCCGGCATCGACGGCGACGCCCGCAGCAGCGTCACACTGGCCCACGTCGCGGTCCTCAAGACCCTCCGGGCCCAGATCGGCGAACTCGACAGCCGCATCGCCGAGCTGCTCGACGCGCACCCCGACGGCCCGATCTTCCGGTCCCTGCCTAGAGCAGGAACCATCCGCGCCGCCGCGCTGCTCGCGGAGATCGGCGACTGCCGGGGCCGGTTCCCCGACCCCGAGTCCCTCGCAGCCGCAGCCGGCGTCGCGCCCTCGACCCGATCCTCGGGACGGCACCGCAGCGTCACCTTCAGATGGGCCTGCAACAAGAAACTGCGCGACGCCCTCTGCGACTTCGCCGGCGACAGCCGACACGCCAACGCCTGGGCCCAACACCGCTACCAGACACTGCGAAAAGCCGGCAAACGCCACCCCCACGCCGAACGCATCCTCGCCCGCAGCTGGGCCCACATCATCTGGCGCTGCTGGCAAGACCACACCCCCTATGACCCAACCCGACACCGCGCCCACCAACAACTCGGACCCAACCCAGCTTGACATAGGGCTACTCACGGGCCGCTCGGGCCACGGCCTCGCTCCGCGCCTGTTGGGGATCGTCATGATCCGCTGCCTGTCCGCTCGGCCTCCGCGCGGTCGAATTCGATGACCTCGCCGCGGTTGATGCTCACCCAGTCGCGGGCCTCGATGTAGGGGCGGAAGACCTCCGCGATGATTTGCTCGTCGTCGCGGGACTTGGGCCGCTGGATCTCGGAGGTACAGGAAGGGCCGGCCTCGTGGTCATGTGTGGGGTTTCCTGCTCTGCCCGCAGGTTGGTCGGGACGGCTGCCGGATCAGCATCTTCTCCACGCCTCGGAACGCCGACGATCACGCGGCCGCGATCCGGTCCGATGTTGCGGGCTCCGCACGCACACGATGAGCATTACCCTGAGAAACAGAGCTAGGAGACGCGCGATGATCGAGTTCCGATTCACCCTGGAGGCTGCGGGTCCCGACTGCTCGTGGACGCCGACTTCGCCGAATGGGTGGCTTGTGAGACCGACGCAACCGGCCACGTCAGCCGGGATGGGCGCCACTACATCCACTTCACCCGGCGGGCCGCCTCACTCGATGCGGCGGTGAAGGATGCCGTCGACGCGCTCAGCGAATGGAACGGCCTGATCTCGACGTTCTGGCCTTCAGGGCCGCGTGCTCCAACTCCGGAATGCTGGCTCGCGCCTGACGGGCTGTCGCTGTGCTGCGGCGGTAGGTCGACGTGGTGATGAGCACCGCCGCGGCGGCGCCGGCTCGGACCTCCCCACCCTGGCCTATCTCTTGGAGTTGGGCTGGGACATCGGGCCCTCAGCCGCCGTAGTGCTCGGTCATCCTCTCGCCCGCCCGCATCTCGTCTATCGCCTTCTGCACGTCCGCGACGGCCGACTCGAGCTGGGCCACCACCGCGTCGCGGTCGCCGGTGAACTCGAGCTCGTCGATCAGGGACTGGAGGCGTCCATGCGACCGCCAGGCAGCCATCTTGGCCCACTCGGCCCACAGCGCCTCGTGGTCGTCCACGATGATCAGGTCCGCGGTGCGGCTCTGCTCGTCCACGGAGGTGTCGAGCGCCACGTAGGCGCTCACCATGGAGATCCGCTCGCAGGGCTCGGTCAGCGGGCCGGCCCGGTGCACCACCATGTCGCCCTGCATGGCGACGGCGTGTCCGGGACCGCCGAAATCGGGCGTCACGATGCGCTCCGGCGGCGGGGTGCGGCCCTCGGCGGCAAGCTCCGCGGCCTCCTTCTTGGTCCCGAGGAAGTACTCGAAGCGCCCGCCGGCCAGCAGGGCGGGGCCGGTGACGGGCATGACGTAGGTGAGCGGCACGGTGTCGTGGTGCCACTTGTCGACCGCGGTGTCGAGGCGCGACGGCTCGTAGTTGATGTGACCGGTCTGCAGCGCCATGGGGTGGGGCGCCACTGCGGTCCCGTAGATGCGTTCGAGGTGGTCGCTCACCTCCTGGCTGGTGCACAGGTCGCGCAGCCAGCGTGACCGGTAGCAGCCGCCCCGGACCATGCGCTCGATGCGGTCGCCCGCGGGTCGGGCGAAGCCTCGGAGCCTTCGAGCCGTGGCGAGCATCACGTCCGCCCCCTCGTCGCTGAGCATCCGGAACGGCGAGGACGCCGCCACCGGCGTGGCCTTGGTGGCGATCTCAGCCTGGTCGTACCCCAGATCGGTGAGCATCACGACCTCGGCCGGATGCTCGAGTTGAAGGTGACGTTCGGGATCGAACCCCGGCTCGCCGTCGAACCACTCGTAGCCGGCGGGCTGGGTGGCAGGGAAAGGCACGGCAACGCCCATCGAGTCAGCGTACTTCTCCTCCATGGGCGCGGGAGGCGACACCTAGATCGCCGTTCGCGCCCCCGCCGCGCCGCTAGGGGTTCGCGGGTTGGCCGGTCGGCTGGGGGGCTTGGATGCCGGAGACGTCGCCTGACATGGCCCCGTCGACCTCGGCGGTCTTGTTGAGCGCGGCGATCAGCGCGGTCAGCTTGCGGTCGATCTCGGCCACGCTGTGCTCGAGAGCCTCGAACCTGGCGTCCATCTTGTCTTCAAGGCGGTCGATGCGGTCTTCGAGGCGGTCGATGCGGTCGTTGACGTCGTCGATGCGCATGTTGGTGGTGGTCAGGTTGAAGCCGAGCAGCACGACGATGACCGCGCCGAAGAGCGTCAAGAGAGGGTTCTCGGCCATCTGGGCCCAGAGGCCAAGTCGGGCCGGTCGATGAGCCGTGGCAGCGGCAGAGGCCTCGGGTGGCGCTGAATCGTGCGGCGGATGAGTCATCGGCGGTAGCGCCGGTTCGCTGGCGCTGGGAGCGGTTGCGGTCAATCGAGCTTCTCCTGGGGCTGGCGGCACGTGGAGGGTGCTGTGCTGGATCTACGGTATGGCGCACCGCGAAATGGCCCGGTGGCGAAGCTCGTCCATCAGAATAGCGCTACATATATTGCAATGCAACTGTATCCAGGTATACACATGTTCTAGCGCAATCGACCACCGATCTCCAGCAGGTCGTCGTCACCTGGCTCGGCTCGGTCCCCTCTACACGCGGACGCGTGGCCGGTGTAGCGGGCGGGCCGCGGTAGTGTCGCTGCGGTGAAGATCGAAGGGGGCGCCTCCGCCGGCCTGCCCCGTCTGCTGGCACCCGCGCTGCCGACGACGGTGGACACGGCCAGCGAGGCGTTCCGCCAGAACCGGTCCGACGTGCTGGAGCAGCTGGCCGAGATCGACCGGCTGCTCGACGAGGCCGAGGCGGGCGGGGGGCCCGCAGCCATGGAGCGGCTGCGGAGCCGGGGCAAGCTGCCGATCCGGGAGCGCATCGCCAACGTGATCGATCCCAACAGCCCGTTCCTGGAGATCAGCGCCCTGGCCGCCTACGAGTCCGACTACGCCATGGGCGGCGGAATGGTGTTGGGTATCGGCGTGATCGCGGGCACCGAGTGCGTGATCATGGGCAACGACCCGAGCGTGCTAGCCGGCGCCCTCACGCCCTACGCGGGAAAGAAGTGGATGCGGGCCCTCGAGCTGGCCCGCGACAACCACATCCCCTACGTGAGCTTCGTGGAGTCCGCTGGGGCGGACCTGCGCCTCGGCGGTGGCGACGACTCCGGCGGCGGGGGGTTCACCGGGGGCCGCAGCACGCGCCGCTCCCAGCTGACCCACTTCGCGGAGACCGGCCGGTTCTTCTACGAGATGATCGAGCTGTCGAAGATGCGCATACCCACGGTGTGCGTGGTGTTCGGGTCGTCCACCGCGGGCGGCGCCTACCAGCCGGGGCTGTCCGACTACAACGTCGTGGTGGCCGACCAGTCGAAGGTGTTCCTGGCCGGGCCGCCGCTCGTGAAGATGGCCACCGGGGAGGAGTCCGACGACGAGACCCTCGGCGGCGCCCGCCTGCACGCCGAGGTCTCCGGGCTGGGCGACTACTTCGCGGTGGACGAGATGGACGCCATCCGCATGTGCCGCGAGGCGGTCTCCCACCTCAACCGGCAGAAGCCCCATCCCGCCCCGACCATGGCCGCGGACCCGCCCGTGCACGATCCCGAGGAGCTCCTCGGGCTGGTGAGCCGGGACCTGCGCCAGCCGTTCGACATGCGCGAGGTGGTCGCCCGGGTGGTGGACGGGTCCCGCTTCGAGGAGTACAAGGCCCGCTACGGAACCACCCTGGTGTGCGGCTGGGCGTCGATCTGCGGCTATCCGGTGGGGATCCTCGCCAACAACGGCGTGCTCTATCCCGATTCGTCCCAGAAGGGCGCCACCTTCATACAGCTGTGCAACCAGGCCGACATCCCGCTGGTGTTCCTGCAGAACATCACGGGCTTCATGGTGGGACGGGACTACGAGGCCGACGGCATGGTGAAGAAGGGCTCGCAGATGATCAACGCGGTGACCAACTCGACGGTCCCGCACCTCACCGTGATCATCGGGTCGTCGTACGGCGCGGGCACCTACGGCATGTCGGGGCGGGCCTTCGGCAACCGGTTCACATGGCTGTGGCCCACGGCCAAGATCGCGGTGATGGGACCCAAGCAGATCGCCGGGGTGATGTCGCAGGTGCGCCGGGCCCGGGCGGCCCGCAAGGGAGAGCCGTTCGACGAGGAGGAGGACGCCCGGATCGTGGACCAGGCCGAGGCCATCCAGGAGCGGGGCTCGTTGGCGCTGCGGGCCACCGGCGCTATCAGCGACGACGGCATCATCGACCCCCGCGACACCCGGGCCGTGCTCGGCATGTGCCTGTCGGTGGTCGGCAATCGCGCCATCACCGGTGCCGAGGGCTACGGGGTGTTCCGGCTGTGAGTTCTGTGCCCATTGGCACCCTGCTGGTGGCCAACCGGGGCGAGATCGCCCGACGGGTGTTCCGCACGGCCCGGGCCATGGGCATGCGCTGCGTGGCCGTGTTCTCCGACGCCGACAGCGGCGCCCCGTTCGTGACCGAGGCCGATGTGGCCGTCCGGCTGCCCGGCGGGTATCTGGACAGCGAGGCCGTGGTGGCTGCGGCCGTCGCGGCCGGTGCGGACGCCGTGCATCCCGGGTACGGCTTCCTGGCCGAGAACGCCGGCTTCGCCCGGGCCGTGTCCGATGCGGGCCTGGTGTGGGTCGGCCCGGCGCCGGCCGCCATCGAGACGATGGGCGACAAGCTGGCAGCCAAGACCGCAGCCGCAGCCGCGGGTGTGCCCACCCTGCCGTCGTCGGAGGATCCTGCGGATGCCGAGGAGGTTGGTTTCCCGCTCATGGTCAAGGCGGCCGCGGGCGGGGGCGGCAAGGGCATGCGCCTGGTGTCCGAGGCCGCTGAGCTGGAGGCGTCTGTGGCCGCGGCCCGGCGCGAGGCTCTGGGCGGCTTCGGAGACGACACCGTGTTCCTGGAGCGCTACCTGCCCCGATGCCGCCACATCGAGATCCAGATCCTCGGCGACGCCCACGGGAACGTCGTCCATCTCGGCGAGCGGGAGTGCTCGATCCAGCGCCGCCACCAGAAGATCATCGAGGAGTCGCCGTCGCCCGCGGTCAACGACGAGCTGCGCGCCGCGATGGGTGGGGCCGCGGTGGGGTTGGCCTCCTCGATCGGCTATTGCTCGGCGGGCACGGTGGAGCTGCTGCTCGACGACGACACCGGTGAGTTCTTCTTCCTGGAGGTCAACACCCGCCTGCAGGTGGAGCACCCTGTGACCGAGGAGGTCACCGGGATCGACCTGGTGCGAGAGCAGCTGCGGGTGGCGGCAGGCGAGCCGCTCGGATACAGCCAGGCCGACATCGCCTTCTCGGGCCACGCCATCGAGGCCCGGCTCTACGCCGAGGACCCCGCATCCGGCTTCCTGCCCGCGGTGGGCACGCTGGCCGCTTTCGCTCCCCCGGCCGAGCCGGCCGTCAGATGGGACAGCGGCGTAGACGCCGGCACGGAGGTCGGCTTGGACTTCGACCCGATGCTGGCCAAGGTCGTCGCCCACGCCCCGAGCCGGACCGAGGCAGCCGGACGCCTGGCCCTGGCCTTGGAACGCCTGCACGCAGGCGGGGTGACCACCAACCGCCACTTCCTAGTGGCGGCGCTGCGCTCGGATGCCTTCCTCGCCGGCGACACCACCACAGACTTCATCGAGCGGGCCGATCCGAGCCGGGCCGCGGCTCCGTCGGCCGCTGAGTGCCAGCAGGCCGCGGTGGCGGCCGCCATGTGGCTCCAGGATGCCGAGAGGCGCGAGGCCTGGACACTGGGGTGGATGCCCAGCGGGTGGCGCCACGGACGGCTTCCACCTGAGCGGGCGGAACTAGCCGTGGAGTCGGCCGCGGGCCCCGTCGAGATGACTGTCTCGTACCGTCCCGAGCGCGACGGGTCCTTCGTCGTCCAGGCCGTGGGCGGGGACGCCTCGGCCGAGGCTCGTGCACGAGTAGCGGCCTGGTCGCCGGAGACGCTCGACGTCGAATGGGACAGCCGCCGAGTCCGGTACGCGGTCACCGCCGACGGCGACCGGGTCCACCTGACCGGCGACTCCGAAACGGTCACCGTGAGGAGGCTGCCCCGGTTCTCACCCCCCGACGCCGGAGGCGCCGCAGGCGGGTTCGCAGCACCCATGCCGGGAGTCATCGTGGAGGTGCGGGTCGAGCCGGGCGAGCAGGTGGCCGCGGGTCGCACCCTGGTGGTGATGGAGGGCATGAAGATGGAGCACCATGTGAGCGCCCCGTGCGACGGCACGGTGACCGAGGTGCTGGTCGCCCCCGGGGACCAGGTGGACAACGGCACTCCGCTGCTGGTGTTCGACGCCGCTGAGGCGGCAACCGCTGCAACGACCGGGCAGGGCGGCGATGGCTGAGCCCGTCCACGCCGGCGACTGCGCCCCCGGCCGCGAGGCGGTGCAACGACCGGGCAGGGCGGCGGCGGCTGAGCCGATCCGGATCGCCAACTGCTCCGGCTTCTACGGCGACCGCCTGTCGGCCGCGGCCGAGATGGTGAACGACGGGCCCATTGACGTGCTCACCGGCGACTGGCTGGCCGAGCTCACGATGCTGATCCTGGCCCGCACCCGCGAGAGGCGTCCCGGCGGCGGGTACGCCCGCACCTTCGTCAAACAGATGGAGCAGGCGATGGGCTCCTGCCTGGACGAGGGCATCAAGGTGGTGTCGAACGCGGGCGGGCTCGATCCTCGGGGCTGCGCGGAGGCGGTCGCGGACGTGGCCGAGCGCCTGGGCCTGAGCCCGCGGATCGCCTGCGTGGACGGCGACGACCTGATGGGGCGGCTGGATCCCGAAGCTGCCGACGCGGTGACGCTTCGCTCGTTCACCACCGGCGAGGCGATGGCCGGCACGTCCAGGATGGTCACCGCCAACGCATATGTGGGAGGCTGGGGCATCGCGGAGGCTCTGCGCCGCGGCGCCGACATCGTCGTGACCGGCAGGGTCACCGACGCGGCGGTGGTGTGCGGACCCGCGGCCTGGCACCACGGCTGGGCCACCGACGACTGGGACGAGCTGGCCGGGGCGGTGGCAGCCGGGCACGTGATCGAGTGCGGCACCCAGGCCACCGGGGGCAACTACTCGTTCTTCACCGAAGTGGACGGCATGGCCCGCACCGGGTTCCCGTGGGCCGAGGTAGCGGCCGACGGCTCCTCGGTGATCGGCAAGCACGACGGCACCGGGGGCGCGGTCACGGTGGGAACGGTCACGGCGCAACTGCTGTACGAGATCGATGCCCCCGCCTATCTGGGACCCGATGTCACCACCCGTTTCGACACCATCCGGCTCACCCAGGCCGGTCCCGACCGGGTGAGGATCGACTCGGTGCGGGGCGAGCCGCCTCCGCCCACTCTCAAGGTGGCAACCAACGAGCTGGGCGGATTTCGCAGCGAGATCACCGTCGGCCTGACCGGCCTGGATGTCGAGGCCAAGGCCGAACTGGTTCACGACGCCTTCTGGCGGGCCTGCCCCCACGACCGGGGCGACTACGCCAAGGTCGTCGAGCGGGTGGTCCGCACCGACAAGGCCGATCCGGCCACCAACGAGGAGGCCACCGCGGTGTGGCGCCTCCACGTGTTCGACGACGACGAGTCCAAGCTCGGCCGCACCCTGTCGGACGCGATGAACGAGCTGGCGCTGGCCACCATCCCCGGCATGTTCTCGCCCGGCTCCGCGGCCCGGCCCCGGGCGTACGGGGTCTACCGGCCGGCCACGGTGCCGGCTGAGGCTGTGCCGCAGTACGTGACCTTCCTCGACGGAGAGCGAACGGTCGTCGACCCGGTGGCGGCTGAAGCCGCGCCGGCGTCGCCGGTCCCCTCCCCTGCCAGTCCCAGCCCCGCCGCCGACGATCGGGATTGGGGTCCCACGCGGCTGTCGCCGCTGGGGCGAGTCGTCGGCGCCCGCTCCGGCGACAAGGGCGGCAACGCCAACCTGGGCGTGTTCGCCCGCTCCTCGGACGCCTTCGAGTGGATCGACGGCTACCTGAGCGTTCAGCGTCTAGGCGAGCTGCTGCCCGAGGCCGCCCCGCTGCGGGTGGACCGGCACCGTCTGGCCAACATCTGGTCGCTCAACTTCGTGATCCACGGCTGCTCGGCGACGGTGTGGCCGCCTCGGACCGCCAGGACGCGCAGGCCAAGAGCCTGGGCGAGTGGCTCCGGGCCCGGGTTGTGGACGTCCCCGAGGAGCTGCTCGCATGAGCGTGGCCGGTGCTCACGGGATGGGCCGCAGACCCGCCCAGACCCTCGGTGCGGGACCTCGCTACGAACTTCTGTCAATTCTTCACCGCATAGGTGGAAAAGTCGCAGGTAGATCGCCGAGACGAGGCCTTGCGGGCCTCCTTCCGTCGCATTCGGCCTACGCCCAACGGCCAGAGCAGCCGCGCGAGACTGTCGGACTGTGAAGCTGGCAGACCTGCTGCACGACCTGCTCGACGAGCAGCAGAGCCTGGACGAGATTGTGGCCGGACTCGACGACGGCCAGTGGGACCGGCCGACCCCGAGCCCCCGCTGGTCGGTGACCGACCAGATCGGCCATCTGTGCTACTTCGACGGGGCGGCCGCGCTGGCCATCCGGGACCCGGAGGCCTTCTCGGCCGGGGCCGGCGGGCTCATGGAGGCGTCGCTGGTGAGCGAGACCTCTGGAGACGACTTCACTCTGGACGATTTCCGCCGTCTGGGCCCCGCCGACCGACTGGAGCGCTGGCGCCGGGTCCGCTCGGAGCTGGCCCAGGCCGCCGGCACCCTCGGCGAGCGCGACCGGGTGCGCTGGTACGGGCCCTCGATGGGGGCGAAGTCTTTCGTCACGGCCCGGCTCATGGAGGCGTGGGCTCACGGCACCGACGTGTGCGACACCGTGGGAGCCCGGCGCGAGCCCACCCACCGGCTCCGCCATGTGGCCCAGCTCGGGTACATCACGCGTTCCTGGACCTACGTGAACCGGGGCTTTGCGCCGCCCGAGGGCGATGTCCGGGTGGAGCTGACCGCCCCGTCGGGGGAGTTCTGGACCTGGGGCGACGCCGACGCCGCAGGATCCGATGCGGTGACGGGACCGGCGCTGGACTTCTGCCTGGTGGTCACCCAGCGCCGCCATGTCGCCGACACCGCCCTGCACGTGGCCGGCGAGCACGCCGAGGACTGGCTGTCGAAGGCCCAGGCCTTCGCCGGACCGCCCACCGACGGACCCGCCGCGGCCGACAGCGCCCGGAGCGGCTCATGAGCCTCGTGGAGACGGCCCGCGACGGCCGGGGAGTGGTCACGGTCACCCTGGCTGATGAGTCCAATCGCAACGCGTTGAGCCGACGGCTGCTCAGAGATCTGGCCGCGGTGTTGGACGACGCCGATGCGGACCCGGCCGTGCGGGTCGTGGTGCTCACCAACGCGGGACGGGTCTTCTGCGCCGGCGCCGATCTGCGGGAGACTTCGGGGGCCGCGGCCGACGACAATCCCGTGGTGGTCAGGGCCAGCGACCTGTTCGGACGGTTCCGCCGCTCCCCCAAGCCCTACGTGGGCCGCATCTCGGGCCACTGTGTGGCCGGCGGGATGGGACTGGCCGCGGCCATGGACATCTCGATCGCCCGCGACGACGCCAAGTTCGGCTTCACCGAGGTGCGGGTGGGAGTGGCTCCGGCCATGATCTCGGTGCTGTGCCTGCCCAAGATGCGCCGAGCCGAGGCGACCGCGGCCTTCCTGCGCGGCAACCGGTTCTCAGCCGCGGAGGCGGCCCGACTGGGCTTGATCAACGCCGCGGTTCCCGCCGACAGCCTCGACGCCGAGGTGGAGACGGTGGTGGCTGACCTGCTCGCCGGCGGGCCGTCGGCGCTGGCCGCTAGCAAGCATCTCGTGGACCAGGTGCCCGAGATGGCCTTCGATGACGCTCTCGACTGGGCTGAGAGGCTGTCGGCCCAGCTGTTCGCGAGCGAGGAGGCCGCCGAGGGGATGGACGCCTTCTTGAACAGGCGCACTCCGAAATGGGTGCCAGACACCGGGGAGGACCGATGACGGAGATCCTCAAGACGCTGTCGGCCATAACGCCGTCCTGGCTTGAGGAGGCGCTGGCCGAGGACCTGGCCTGGGCGGGCTTCTATTGGGTGGGTGTGTCGCACGTGCCGTTCATGCACTCGGTGCCCGCCGGCGAGCAGGACCGCGCCCACCGCCGCTTCAAGGCCATGATGCTGGGCACCCTCGCCGCTGCCGAGCGCTGGAACACGGTCGAGCGCATGGGGGCCCATATCGCATGAGGGCCCGTAGCGCGTGAGGGCCCGCAGCGCATGAGGGCCCGTAGCGCATGAGGGCCCGTATCTAGGTGGCGGCAGCCGGCCGATCCGAACCGAGACCGAGGAGGCAGCGCAGTGCAAGGACTGATACTGGAGGGCACCACTGAGGACAGCGTCCGGCTGTCCGACCACCTGGAGCTTGTCGGGTCGCTGGCGCCGCGCCGGGTGAGGGTGGAGGTCCGCGCCGCCGGGGTGTGCGGCAGCGACCTGAGCTGCGTGCTGGGCAAGTACTACATGCCAACTCCGCTGGTGCCCGGCCATGAGGCTGCCGGGGTGGTCGTGGAGGTGGGCTCGGCCGTCACCTACTGCGCGGTGGGCGACCATGTGATTCTGTCCACGTTCGGCAACTGCGGCCACTGTCCCGATTGCGAGGGTGGTGATCCGGGCAACTGCACACGGTCGGCGCTGGGAGCGCTCAGCCAGCCCTACGCAGAGCACGGCCGGCCCATATACAACTTCGCCAACATCGGTGCCTTCACCCAGCAGACCGTGGTCAGCGAGAACCAGTGCATCCCGGTCCCCGCAGAGATGCCCTTGGCTGCGGCCGCGCTGATCGGCTGCGGGGTGGTGACCGGCACCGGAGCGGTGTTCAACCGGGCCCGGGTGCAGATCGGCGACACCGTGGCCGTGATCGGCGCCGGAGGGGTGGGCCTCAACGTGATCCAGGCGTCCCGGCTGGTCGGCGCCTCCGCCATCATCGCCATCGACCGGGTGGCCGCCAAGGAGGCCCTGGCGGTCGAGTTCGGCGCCACCGACTTCGTGCTGGCCGAAGGCGGCGACTTCGACGCCGTGGCCGCGGTCAAGTCGCTGTGCCCCGCCGGGGTGCACCACGCCTTCGAGGTGGTGGGCAGCACGGCGCTGCTGGCGCAGGCCATCGCGATGACCCGGCCCGGAGGCAACGTGTGCGCGGTGGGAGTGCCCGACCTGGGGGCCAAGGTCACCTACCCGTTCCTCGACCTGCACCAGAACAAGAGTCTCCTCGGCATCCGCGCCGGCGGGGCTCGGCCCCGCAAGGACTTCGGAATGCTGGCGGACCTCTACTTGCGGGGCCGCCTCAAGCTCGACGAGATGATCTCGCGCACCGCCGGTCTCGACGGCCTCCAGGACGCCTTCGACGCCCTCAAGACCGGCGCCGAGGCCCGCACGGTCCTGCTCCCCAACGGCTGAGCAATCAGAGGCCGAGCGGATGGGCCAATTCAACGAGGATCTGACCAGCTCAACGAGGATCTGACAAGGCGCTGAGCTGCTCCATCTCGGCCACCAGACACACCGACACGGCTGCCCTGGCGACGGCTTCGCAGCGGGAGAGATCCTTGATGTCGAAGGGGCTGATCACTACCAGCGTCACGCCTAGCCCGTCGTCCCGGACGAGGCTGATGCGCAGCGCTACGCCGCCGTCGCAAGGCGCTTCCGAAGCGTCCGTGACGCATGCCGTGGCCGGAGCGGTGTCTAGGTCTGTCAGCAAGTTGTCCACCTGGCATGCAGGCAGCGGAGTGGTGAACGCGTAGGACGTGAACTCGCAGCCCACAACCCGATACAGGCCGCCGCCTAGATGGTCCATGTCGACGCCGGAGGACGTGAGGGTCATCGTCGGCTCGTCCACGAGCGCGAAGCCCAGCAGCGTGCCGAGCAGCTGGCAGTTGCCCGCGGCCAGGACCAGCTCGCGGAACTCAGCGGGGTGCAGTGTGCAGCGAGGGTCGGTCATCGGCCCGATCGAGCACTGGCCGCTGGGGCTGGTCAACTCGAGCCGGGCGCCCGGCAGGTGGAATACGAGCGCGGCTGCGATCTGAAGGGCTCCGGCCATGGGGGCGCACGAGGTCATGTGGGTGCTCCTTCGCACTGAGGGATGAGCCGCCGCGAGAGTTGGAGGCTGCGAAGGGAGCGAGACTTCGTCTGGGCGCTCCGACCCAGAGGCCGAGCCCGCCGCATGGGGGAGGGATCGGCGATCGGCGGCTGACTCTAGCCAAGAACCGGGTGTGGTCCGCAAGCCGTTTCTTGAGCGGAGGACGGCACGGGGTCCAGGGCCGTGGGCTGGACCCGCTGGGCGGACGTACCATGCCTGCGATGGGCTTGCACCATTTCGGTCCTGGAGTCGATCCCGGAGAGGTGAGCGATCATCTGCGCCGCTTCGGCTACGCCATCGTGGACGATGTGGCCGACGACGGACTGCTGGACCGGCTGGAGGCCGAGGCCATGCCCCACATCGAGGCATCGGCCGCGGGGCGCGACGACTACGACGGCCGGTTCACCCGTCGCACCGGGGCGCTGGTGGCCCGCTGCCCGTCGGTCCGCCCCCTCGTGATGCATCCGTTGGTGGTGGCGGCAGTGGGGCACTTCCTCGGCCATGCCAGCGCGGTGCAGCTGCATCTCACCCAGATCATCTCGGTGGATCCGGGCGAGACCGGCCAGAAGCTGCACCGCGACGAGATGGCCTTCGACTTCTTCGACTTCGGCGTCGACTACCACGTGCAGTGCAACACCATGTGGGCGCTGACCGACTTCACCGCGGACAGCGGGGCCACGTGGATCCTGCCCGGCACTTCCGGCATCGACGACGAGTCGGCCCGCGGCGTGGCCGGCGCTCAGGCCGAGATGGGCCGGGGCAGCGTGCTCTTCTACGACGGCAAGGTGCTGCACGGCGCCGGGGCCAACACCAGCGACGGCGTGCGCCGGGGCGTGAACATCACCTACGCGGTGGGCTGGGTGCGCCAGGAGGAGAACCAGTACCTGGCCTGCCCGCCCGAGATCGCTCGCACTCTCGACGACGACCTGCTCCGCATGATGGGCTACACCCAGGGCGCATTCGCACTCGGGTATGTGGGAGACCAGACCGATCCGCTGGCCGCGCTGCGGGGCGGCACGGCCAAGGCCAAGACGATCGGCGCGGTGGCCGAGCACAACACCGACGCCCGCCGCTTCGTAGCCGACATCGGGAGCGGCCACTAGCCGAGGACCGGATCACTCCGACCGCCAGCTGGCTTTCTTCGCAGAATCTGGCCTATTCGACCGGGCCGGGGACACTACCCCCAGCCCGGCCCGCGATCTGACCAAGGTTCACTACCATCTGCTGTTGCGGCCCTCTCGGCCGCGACAGACGGCTGGCTCAGCGAAAGCAGACGATCGACCATGCGACGGATGCACATAGGACTGCAGGTGGACGACCTCGACCAGTCGGTGGAGTTCTACACCCGACTGTTCGGGGTAGAGCCCACCCTTCGGCGCCCCGACTACGCCAAGTGGATGCTGGACGACCCGCGGGTGAACTTCTCCCTCGACACCCACGGCGAAGGCGCCCCCGGCTCGGCCCACTACGGCATCCAGGTCGAGACCAAGCCGGAGCTGGAGGAGCTGCGTGCCCACATCGACGGCACCGGCATGTCCCGCGCCGACCAGGACGACCTGGTGTGCGGCTACCAGCTCCAGCACAAGTCGTGGGTCACCGACCCCGACGGCCTCAGGTGGGAGGCGTTCTTCACCAAGGGGGTCGTGGACGAGGGCTACGGCATCGCCGAGATGCCCGACCCGGCGAGATAGTACGGACCCATTCCATCATTGGTCTGATTCTTCCCCCGAGCGTTTTGGCTTGAGCTCCGTAGTGACCTGTTCGGCCTGATCTAGTCGACGATGCATGGCACTGACAAACACCAACCACTCCCATGCAGCCGTCGCGCTAAAGCCGTAGTTGTCGTGATGTGTCACGACGTTTCGTAGCGCGCGCGTCAGGCCGGCGGCGAGGAACCGGTATCCGTCGTGTTCATCGCGTTCAAGTGGTGTAGAGCGGCCGTTGAAAGCGAGCAGCGGGGATTGCGATGAGAATGTCTTGTCGATCAAACCAGAACCGTCCAGGTCCGGTCGGTCGACCAACTCCTGAACTCGATTGATGAAGCGTTGAGACGCTTTCCTTAGGGCATCGTCGTAGTGACCGTCCTCAAATAGTCCCAACGCCAAATGGAGTTCGGAATGGAGCTGCCCGGTCAGGCTCAGTAGCGCTCCGGGCGAAGTGTCGGACGCCGGGTCGCCATCTCCTTCCTCGGCTGAGCTACTCACCGATCAGCTGCTGCGCGAGATGCTGAGCCTTCTCGGCACCCGACACCTTCATACGGACAACACGGTTGGGCGAGCCATGCTTCCCCAACACCGATATCTCCTGCATGTCCCCCAGTGTTTTCATGAAATTACCGCTGTCAAGCTGGTTGCGATCATCGGCCGCTGACCGCAGATGAGAGGTCGTCGTCTCCTGTCCGAGAGCTGTTCTTGCCCCGGCGACCAACAGGGCGATCTGTCGTGTTGCCAAGGCTCTGGGTCCCTCCAACCGGCTCGTGTGCACGCTTAGGACAGGTTCCTCTCCAGATGCGTCGAAGATATGACCGACATCTTGGGGGTCGATCTTGAAGTACCGAGCGATAGCGTCAACTCGCTGCTGTTCTTCGGCCAAGACGCCATCTGCGCTAGGGATCGAGGCTGCAGTAGCGGCTGGAGCCGGGCGGGGCGTTAGGGGCTGCGCTGAAGTACCACTCTCGCCGTTCCTGAGGAGGTGATCCAGCACGCGTTCGAACGCGACCCGCTGCAGATCCGAATCGTTCAAGCTCTCGGTCGCCCTCTTGGCAGTGGCGACAATTTCTGCTAGCTCGTCCACGTTCGTGGCCATCGCTGCATCCTTTCGCCCGGCGGTCGTCTTGTCGATACGTCTCAGCCGATCTCGGGGCAAAGTCTACCAAGCGTCAATGTGTTGGCGGCTCGTCTCACCTAGCTGAGGGCGGGTCCGGTGGTATGGGTGCCGGAGCGCAGCAGGGTGCCGGGGCGGGCGTCGGTGAACTGGCCGCGGCGGACGATCTCGGTGCCGTTGCAGATCACGTGCTCGATGCCGGTGGCCTCGGCGTAGAGGCGGGAAGCGCCCGCGGGCAGGTCCGAACGGAACGTCGTGGGCCCCGATCCGACCGCGGCCTCGTCCAGCACCACGACATCCGCGTAGGCGCCCTCGGCTAGCGTTCCCCTGTCGACCAGGCCGTAGAGCCCGGCCTGCACCTCGGTGAGCAGGTGCACGGCCTCCTCCAGGGACAGCAGCCCCCGCTTCACCACCGACTCGTTGAGCATGGTCGTGGCGTAGTTGGCCGTCAGGAACAGATCGAGGTGCGCTCCCGCGTCGGAGGCGCCGATCACGGCCCGCGGGTCTCGCCAGATCTCGATCCTGGCCTCCCAGTCGGCGTCGGGCTCGGGCATGGGTGGGTTCCCGAACGATGTCTCCAGGTCGTCGGCCAGGGCCATGTCGCACAGCGCGTCCCACGGATCCTGGTCCCGCTCCTCAGCGATCTCGCCCACGGTGCGCCCCGCGCAGCCCTCGTTCTCGGGCGCCGGCGAGTGGAAGACTGTCTTGGTGGCCCAGTGAGCCAGTGACCGCAGCGGATGATCGCCCTGAGCCAGCTCGTTGAGGCGGCGACGCTCGGCCGGGTCGGCCAGGATGCGGCGCTTGGCGGCCTTGGGCAGCAGCATTGCCTCCTCCCAGCCGGGCAGGGCGTCCAGCACGAAGCCGCTGCTGAAGTTGAGGTGCAGCGACAGCATCAGGGGCACGGTCAGGGCCACCACCTTGGCGCCCCGGGCCGCGGCGTGGTCCCCGGCAGCCAGCTTGGCCCGGTTCATGTGCATCGACCGGGCCGTCACCGTCATCACGTTCCAGTTGAGCGGGCTGCGGGCCGCGGCCGACATGTCGGACATGAGCTCCAGCGCCCAGTCCTCGAAGGGGCCGAGCGCGGGGATGAACTCCACCGACGTGCCGTCGAAATCGGCCAGCACCGAGCACAGCGCCACCAGCTCGCCGCGTTCCGCGCAGCGGCTGGGGACCATGTTGCCCATCGGGTCGTTGTGGGTGCGCGACCACGACGACGAGAAGCCCAGTGCCCCGGCCTCCAGGCCGTCGCGCAGCAACGCCTGCATCGCGGCCAGTTCGTCGCCGGTGCAGGGCCGGCGCACGCTGTCGTCGCCCATCACCACCCGGCGCAGTGCCGAGTGGCCCACCTTGAACCCGGCGTTGACGGTCACGTTGCCGTTGATGGCGTCGAAGTACTCGGCGGTGGTCTGCCAACCCCACGGCACCCCCTGCTGGAGTGCCTCCAGGGGGATGCCCTCCACCCGGGCCAGCATCCGCATCAGGTAGTCGCCGTGGGCGGGGTCGTCGCCCAGCGGGGCAATGGTGAACCCGCAGTTGCCGCCGATTACGGTGGTCACGCCGTGCAGCGGCGACGGTGACAGGTTCGGGTCCCAGAAAACCTGGGCGTCGAGGTGGGTGTGCACGTCGATGAACCCGGGCGTGACCGCCAGCCCGGTGGCGTCGATGGTGGCCGCGGCGGCCGCTCCATGTTCGGCGAGCGGGCCGATGGCCGAGATCCGGTCCCCGACGATGCCCACGTCGGCCCGGCGCCGCGGCCCGCCCCTGCCATCGATCACGTCCCCGCCCGCTATCAGCAGGTCGAACATGGCGGTGACGCTAGCCGCGCCCTGCGGCCGCGCTCATGCCGATCCGTCGTTGCACCCTCCGGCCAGCCCGTCTCGCCGAGGCATGCGCTGCGCTCCGTGCCGCTGTGGACTGCTGAGCGGCGCGGCACCGGGTCAGGAGATCTCCAGCAGCAGCAGCAGGCGGCCCGAGCCTTCCAGCTCCACCTCGAACACGCCCGAGATCTCCGCGGTGAACGCGAAGCGGGCCGGGTGGCCGTCGGACACGGCTCGCAGGATGCCGTAGCCGTGGACGTGTACCTCCTCGGCCGTGTCGGCTGTGACCGTCACGGCCACCACCGAGCCGAGGCCCACCTCCACCCGCTGATGGCCGCCAACAGGCTCGCCGCCGACGACCTCCACCGAGACGGTCTGCTCGGCGTCGGCGACGTCGGCGTCGTACCGGGTCGGGGCGTACGCCGAGCCGTGGTGGCTGCCGCCCGATCCGGTGTCTTCTTCGCCGTCGGTGTCGTGGTGGTCAGCGGTGTCGCCGTCGGTGTCGTCGCCGGCGTTGTCGTCGGCGTCGGTGTCGTGGTGGTCAGCGGTGTCGCCGTCGGTGTCGTCGCTGATGTCGGGGTCGCCGTGATAGTCCGCAGTGTCGGGTTTGCCGCCCTCCTTGAGTGTCTCGTGGGTAGGCGACGCTTCGGGCTCCGCGATGGTGCTGGGAGCATCGTCGCCCGGGTCGAATCCGCCGCACGCAGCCGCGACCAACGCGATTGCCACTGCTGCTAGTGCTTTCCGCCGTGAGGCGGAGGTCATGGGGTCCTTCAAACTCGCGCCTCGGGGATCTGGGCGGCTCGAATCCCAACGCTAACCACCGCCGCCTAGATTGGTACCCGTGACGAGCGCAGACACCCGGGCATCCGAGCTCGACGCGTCGGCCAACGGCGTCGGGGTCCCCGAGACCGGCATCGCGGCGGGATACGACCCCGATCCGACCCGATCGATGTCGCTGCACGCCGACGCCTACACCGAGACCCGCTGGCACGAGATCGAGCAGCGCGAGGTCTTCGCCCGCACCTGGCAGTGGGTGGGCCACGTCGAGTCGCTGCGCGAGCCCGGCTCGTACACGGCGCTTCAGGTGGCGGGCATGCCGGTCGTGTTGGTGCGCGGCCGGGACGGCGAGCTGCGGGCGTTCTACAACGTGTGCCAGCACCGCGCCCACGAGCTGCTGTCGGGATCGGGCCGCACCGACAGCATCGTGTGCCCGTACCACGGCTGGACCTACGAGCTGACGGGCCGCCTGGCCCGGGCCCGACGCACCGCGGACGTGGCCGGGTTCGACGCGTCGAGTATCTGCCTCAGCGAGGTACAGGCCGAGGAGTTCGGCGGCTTCGTGTACGTGAACCTCGATCGGGCCGCCGCTCCCCTGGCCGAGCAGTCCGGGGGACTGGGAGACGAGATCGCCCGCTGGGCGCCCGACGTGGAGCAGCTCACCCACGTGCGCCGCATCCACTACGACATCGCCTCCAACTGGAAGAACGTGGTCGACAACTTCCTGGAGTGCTACCACTGCCATGTCGCCCACAAGGACTTCGTGACGCTCGTGGAGATGGACACCTACCGGGTCACCACCCATGGCATCTACTCGAGCCACATGGCCCGGGCCGGGTACTCGGCCAACTCGGCCTACGACGTGGACAGCGCCACCGTGAGGGACCTGGCGGTGTGGTGGCTGTGGCCCAACACCTGCCTGATGCGCTATCCGGGCCGCGGGAACTTCAGCGTGATGCAGATGGTGCCGGCCGGACCGGAGCGCACGCTCGAGACGATCGACTTCTATTTCGAGACGGCGGATCTGACCGAGGCCGACACCGAGTCGATCCGCTACATCGACGAGGTGCTCCAGCCCGAGGACGTCGCGCTGGTGGAGAGCGTGCAGCGGGGCATGCGCACCCCGGCGTTCGCTCAGGGGCGCATCGTGTGCGACCCAGGCGGCTCGGGCCTCTCCGAGCATGGGATTCACCACTTCCACGGCCTCGTGCTCGACGCCTACCGCCGCGCCTGGGGCGTTTAGCCTAGAGCGCTAGCTGGGGCCGGCCGGGGATGAAACCGGCGGCACTGGTCGGTGCTCAGCCGGGCCCCGCCAGGCCCGGTCCGTCCAGGTGGGGCCCAGTCGTGCCGCCCACCTCCACGGGTCCGAGGCCGAGCTTGCGATGGTCCCAGGTGCGGATGCGCTCGACGTCGAGGCGTACCGCCACACGGTTGCGGAGCATGGCCTCCACAATGGGCCTCACATCCTCGGAGTAGGGGTCGTTGTAGCGCTCCCACACACTGACTCCGACCCGCCACACCTCGTCGGGATCTTCAACGACCACCCTCGGCCCTCCAGCGACACGCCCCGCAGCGTCTCGTAGGTGTTGCCCGCCTCGACCATCACCGATAGGCGATCGTCGCGGCGCAGGTTGACGATCTTCTGTGCCTTGGCCTTGGACTCCAGCCAGATCTGGCCGTCGATCCACCCGTACCACATGGCCACCAGATGGGGCGTCCCGCCGGGACCGACCGTCGCCATCGTGCAAGTGCGGGACTGTTCCAGGAAGCGGGCCACCTCCTCGTCGGTCATCTCGATCTGAGATCGCTGGTTCTGTCCCACTGCGGCTCCTTCTTAGACGACGAGGTGTCTGTGCGCGCTCATTTTCGTGGTGAGCCGACGACTCTAGCTTTGGGTCCCGGTAGCGTCCCGGCGGGGCGGCATCAGGCTGCCTCGTGTCCCGACGAGAGGAAGGTTGAGACCCCATGTCGAAGGTCTCTGTGTTCGCGAAGTTCTCCTGCCAGGAAGGCAAGGGCGAGGAGATGGACGAGGCGCTGCGCGCCATAGTCGCGGCCAGCGAGTCGGTCGACGGTGTGGAGTCGTACTCGTACCACCGCGGCGAGGACGGCACCTACTGGTTCTTCGCCCTCATGTCGAGCATGGAGGCCGCCCAGCGCCACGGCGACAACGAGGCAATGCAGGCGGCCATGCCGGCGCTGATGGGGCTTATGGCCGGCCCGCCCGATATGGCCATGACCACCCCGGTGGCGGCCAACGGCTTCGACTTCTGAAGCGGGCTCGGCTGCCGGGCCGGTGCGATCGGGCGGCGACAGCCGATTCAAGACAGCCGACTCGCTTGGCAGCGTGGCAATGATCGTGTGGTACGGACCCCCATCGAGATGCAAGGCTGACCTAGATGTTGGAGAAGGTGTCTGCCGAGCAGTACCCGTGGCCGGTCATCGGACCGTTCGAAGTCGGCCGTTGCGCGGTGGTGAGCATCGATTGGCAAGTCGACTACTGCTCTCCTGACGGGTTCTTCGCCGACCTGGGGCTCGATACAGCTCACATCCGGTCTGCGCTCGGACCGGTGGCTGAGGTCCTGGCCGCGTCGAGAGCAGCCGGGATGCTGGTCGTGCACACACGGGAGGGGTACCGCGCGGACTTGTCGGACTGTCCTCGGACGAAGGTGGCCCGGGCGATCGCGCGCGGTCACCCGGTTGGACGCGAAGGTCGTTACGGACGGTTGCAAGTGCGGGGCGAACCCGGATGGCAGATCGTGGACTCCGTGGCCCCGCGTCCGGGCGAATGGGTGGTCGACAAGCCGAGTCACGGAGCGTTCTGCTCCACTGATCTCGATCAGCGACTCCGCAATCGCGGGATCGATCTGTTGGTGATCATGGGGACCACGGCGGACTGCTGCGTGAGCGCCACGGTTCGCGAGGCCAACGACCGGGGCTACGACTGCCTGGTGCTCACCGACTGCGTTGCCGACGTGTCCGAAGCCCGCACCGCGTCGACTCTCGAGTCCTTCCGCATCAACCCGCTCGGTGCAACGGCGGAACGTTCTGCCCTGCTGGCCGCGCTCCGATAGCCGCGCGGGCCTTGGAGTGCTTCGGCGGTGTGCCCGCTGTGCCACGATGGCTGACTGTCCGCCCGGGTGGGCCGCCGTGAACAGCCACACAGTGCCATCGGGGCCTGGCGACACAGCCAAGACCGCCTCGCGCTGGATCTGAGGAGCTACAGCTGCGGGGCCCTCGACGATCCATCCGCCGCTACGGCATTCGCTCCACCAGTTCAATGCCCCTGCGTCCTCATGTCGAGTAGCGGGCAGTCCAGCTCCAGCGACCACACTGTCGGGTGACGCCGGCCCCGCGGGCACCGACGCACCAGGAGCATCGCCTGCTCTGGACACTTCAGACATGAGCCATGAGTCTTACACGTCAGCCAGCCGCAGCCGGATTTTCGGCAGCCCGCAGCCCTGATCGGTCAGCCCCGTAAGGTCCCGCCTCGGGCTTGCGGCTGCTGCGCCACTGTCGGCTAACCTACCTCGCGAGGCCATCGAGAACGTCGCGCTGCTGGGGGCTGTGTCTCGCCACGCGTCGATCCGGATCCTGGACCGCTGCATGGCTCCTGGAGACGACGCTGTGAGGGCCCTGATGGACCGCGGCGACCCCAACCGCTGGCGGTGAACGCACTTGGCGCTGTTGAGCGCAGCGAACAAGACTGGGAACCACATCTCGCGTCTGCTAGGATCGTTTCAGTGAACGACGTGGACTCTCCCGTACACCCACCTGCGGGCGTCGCAGGGCGGCGAAGGCGGGCGGGGCCGCTGCTGGCCCGCCCCTACATGGTGCTGAGCGACCTGCCCGAGGCGATGGCTGAACCGGGCGGGCGCGGCGCCGGCTACTGGCCAGTGATCCAGCTCATCAAGGACTGGAACAACCAGCCCGAGTCCAGGGACCTCATGCTGGCCGGCGGCCTGCCCGAGGGCACCGCCGCCGTCACCGCCGCCAAGATCGCCGCCGTGGTCCATGCCCTGTGTGAACGCGACGGCCACCCGCTCCCGGCGTGGGTCCACAGCGCCCGCTCCCCCAGCGACGTGGCGCTGGTCCCCGACGTCGACCTGGAGTCGCCCCACGGGCAGCGGCTGCGCCAGAACGCCCCCGGGGTCTGCCACTACCACCGGGTCTACTTCTCGCTCGTCACCCTCCGCTCGACATGACCGACATCGGGCCCCCGATCCCGCATGATCGCCAGCTCGACGCAGCCGACATCCGGTACCTGTTCGACCGCTTGTCGTCACACCTGCGCGAAGCCGGCTCGACCGGCCACCACCTCATGATCGCCGGAGGCGCCGCCCTAGCGCTGATGTGGGAAGACCGCACCACCCACGACGTCGACGTCCTCGAGCACCGCTTCAGCGCCCCACAGCACCAAGGAGCCCAGCGTCGCACCGCAGCGGTCGACTTCATCTCCATGCGCTTCCCCGCCGAGTTGGCGACCGCCGCCCGCCTCGTCGCCGAAGCCGAGGGACTCCCACGCAACTGGCTCAACGGGGCCGTGGCGATCTTCACCCCGGGCTGCGACCTCCACCCCAGGTCCTGCACCGCAGCGACTGCCTCACAATCGAAGCCCCCTCCCCCACCGTGCTACTCGCCATGAAACTGCACGCGGCCCGCGACCAGGACCTCCACGACGCAGCCCGGCTCGCTCGCGACGCCGCGATCACAAACCCCGACCAACTCCTCGCCCTAGTCGCCGACGCCTACGGCACCGACGCCGCCACCGCTGACACAGCCGACTTCGCCGACCGTGCCCTGTCGCTCGCGCGTCGCAGCGAAGCGCCGGGATCTGCGACAGAAACGGCCCCGGGGTGAGGCCCCCGCAAGCGTCGGCCCTCTGCGGTTGTCTATAGCTCGATGCCCGCCGAGGGCCACGGCCGGCGGCGCTGGCGCGTGTCGAGGGACCGGCGCGAGGCGTGCACACAGTCGCTCAGCCGGTCGCAATCGTCGGTGTAGGCGCTGGCGACTACGGAGAATTTATGACTGACTGATCTTCTAGCGGGCGGCTCCGGGACTCGCGGCGCCGTAACGGAAACTATAATCCCGCTGAAACCGTCTAATAGCAAAAATTATATTATTTCTATGCCCTATTTATACTGTGTCAAAAGGCTCGAACCCGGATGGCCATGAACTCCAGGGCGGCGAGACTCAACTGTGAGCTTTCTCGCCGCATCGAGGCGTGGGATCAGCGTTCGAGCCGTTCACACCGCGCGAACATTGAGAACAAACTAGACTTTGTCTCTACCAATAATAAAATATCTCAACGGCGGTCTTCTGTTCGCCGGTTTCTGTCAGTGCGTACAATGACTGTGCCATGTCTGCCGTTGCCGCCGATCCACGCGCCAGTCCCCGAGCGCGTTGTTGGCGGGCCGCTCTCGCTGTCAGTCCGATCGCCATTGACGCGTCGGCGATCCATGCCATGACACGGTTCGCACAGGGGCCGCGCCCAGACGATAGAGACCGTGTTGCGCCTGCCGCCGCTTGAGAGTCTGCGTTTCTTTGAGGCCGCGGCGCGCCATGAGAGCTTCGCGCGCGCCGCCGCGGAGCTCGGCGTCACCGCCGCGGCCGTCGCCCATCGGGTGAGGACCCTCGAGCAGCATCTCGACGCCCGGCTGTTCGACCGCCGCCCGAGGGGCGTGGCGCTCAACAGCCGGGGCTTGGCCTACCTCAAGGAGGTGCAGCGGATCCTCGCAGAGGTCCACGGCGCCTCCGAGCGCCACAGCCGCCAACCTCGCCGCGTCAGGATCGTGTCAGTGGAGGCCGTCGCGGAGAAATGGCTGGCGCCGCGCCTGGCCGCGCTGGAGGCCGCCCATCCCGGCATCGCCATCGAGGTCGAGACCGACCACCGCGGCGTCGACCCGAACCGGCGCGACTTCGACGCCTGGATCGCCTACACCGGCGAGACCGCCGCGCCCCGTCCGATCACCCGGCGCGAGGACACCCTGCTCGAGGAGACCCTCTATGAAGAGCAGCTCATCGCGGTGTGCAGCCCCGGCCTGCTCGCAGAACGCGGCCGCCCCCAAAGCCCCGCCGAGCTGCACGACTGGCCCCTGCTGTATGACCTCGGATGGAACGCCGACTGGGCCTACTGGTCCGCCCGCCACAACCAGCCCGCCCCGGACCTCACCCGGGCTTCGGGGTTCCGTCTCTACAGCATGGTCATCGACGCCGCCGCCCGCGGGCTCGGCGCCGCCATCGGACGCCCAACGCTGATAGCGCACGAGCTCCAACACCAGACCCTGGTCCCCGTGCTCGAGCACCAGGCCGACACCCCCGAGCGCTGCTGCCTCATCACCACCGCAGCCTCCCGAACCAGACCCCACGTCCAGGCATTCCGCCGATGGATCCTCCAACAAGCCCAAACCGCCAGCAAGCCCACCACCGACACAGACCCCAACCAGCGGTGACCCGGTAGCCTCAACGGCTCGCACCCGCCGCCGCACAAGCCCGCACAAGCCCGCCAGGTGACATGTCGCCCTCGGCTTCTAGTCGGGGTGGCCGTCGCCTACGACCGCGGCGACGACCCCAAAGCGCCTTTTGGGTCGGTCTGCTCCTTGAGCAACTCGAAGGCCCGCTTGTTGACCGCCAGCTCGGTCTCGAGCTCGTGGATCCGTCTTCGGGCCGCGGCCAGCTCCACCGACTCCAGCGGCCGGATCTCCATGGTTGAGGAACTCTATTCAGCAGCCGAATGGCCTGCTGTTAGGTCATTGAATTCGATTGGCAGTGTCTTGAGCCCGCTCAACCGGTTGGTGCGGGTCCAGGTGGCGTCGCCGACGATCTCGATGTCGGTCCATCGATCCAAGATGGCGTTTAGCATCACGTCGATCTCCAGTCGGGCCAAGTTGGCGCCCAGGCAGAAGTGGGGGCCGTGGCCAAAACCCATGTGGTTGTTGGGACTCCGGTCGATGCGGAATTCGAACGGGTCGCCGAACGCCGCCTCGTCCCGGTTGGCCGACATCTCCCACACCACCACCTTTTCCCCGGCTTTTATGGTCTGGCCTCCGAGCGCAGTGTCCGTCGTCGCGGTGCGGCGCTTGTAGACCGACGGCGTTGTCCACCGGACGATCTCCTCGATGGCCGATCCCATGAGCGACCGGTCCTCGGATAGTCGGGCCAGCTGTCGAGGCGCCTTCACCAGCTCCCACAAGCCCCCGGCGATGGCCTTACGGGTGGTCTCTGACCCGGCGGTGAACAGCAGCGTCCAGAACATCGCCACCTCGTCGCTGTCCAGCCGTGGCGGGTCTTGGTCGGGGAGCTCGCCGTGGATGACCACCGACAACAGATCGTCACCCAGTGTCTCAATGCGCTCCTCGATGAGGCGCTGACCGTACAAGAACATGTTGGTGCTGGCCTCGCTGGGCTCGTTGGGCATCTCCTCTCGGGTGAAAGTCTCCGAGGTGATGTCCACCCATCCGCACAGCATCCGCCGATCCTCGTCGGGCACGCCCAACAGCATGCAGATGGCTTGCAGGGGCAGCTCGGCCGCCACATCGACGACCAGGTCGCATGACCCCCGCTCGCCAGGAGCAGGGGCCACGCTGTCGAGGATCTGGTGGGCCCTGGTAACGAGGTCGTCACGGATCCTACCGATCATCTTGGGGGTGAATCCCTTGTTCACCAGCTGCCGGATCCGCTGGTGGCGCGGGTCGTCCATCATGTTCAGGAGCTTCCCGCTCATCTCCAGGTCGTTGATGGTGGTGCCGCCGCAGGGGCGATCGCCGCCGGTGTGGCTGGAGTAGACCTTTGGGTTGCGGAACACCTCTACCACCAGATCATGGGTGCTCACACACCAGAATCCCTCACCGTCGGGGGTGCGTTCAGTGGGCTCGTGCCACCAGACCGGAGCCTGCTCTCGCAGCTGGATGAACGCCTCATGGGGGAACCCGTGGACGAAGGTCTGATAGCTGCTGAGGTCGGGAATGTCTAACGTGGCCATCATTCCCCCTGGGGGGGTACGGGGACGGTGAATCCCGCCGCTGCCTCTAGCGACTCCAGCGCACCGATGAAGTACATCTCCCCCAGGCCCATCTCCACCGATCGGGCCAGCACGCCGTGGGCGGCGCTGGTGAGCGGCAGCGGCGTGCCGATCTCCTCGGCAGACTCGAGGGCGAGGCGCAGGTCTTTCTCGGCCAATGCAAGGTCGTAGGTCGAGTCGTCCCACTGCCGGTTGACGATCAGCCCGGAGAGCGGCATATACAAGCCAGCCGAGCTCTTTCGGAGCACCTCCAAGAACTTCCGAAGGTCCAAGCCCGCCTTGGCGGCCATGAGGTACCCCTCTTCGAACACTTGGGTTCCAACCAGGAACACCAGGTTGTTGATCAGCTTGATGAGCGTGCCGGTGCCCGACGGGCCGAGCCATTCGGTCTCGTCTTTGCCGAAGCACCTCAGCACGTCTTTGACCCGGTTGAATGCCGCTTCATCGCCAGAGGGCATCAAAGTGAGGGTGCCCGCATCGGCACCCATGCTCCCACCCGAAACCGGGCAGTCGATGAAGTCAACGCCGACGGCGGCACAGGCATCGAACAATTGTTTGGTGACTCCCGCGCTGTTGGTCGAGAGGTCGACCACCACCGAAGCCGGAGACCCGGCCGAAAGGATGCCGCCTGCGCCTGCCACCACCGCAAGTGAAGCCTCGGGCGACGGCAAAGACAGAACAACGAACTCACAGACTTCTGCGACCCCCGCCGGATCGAGGGCCTCATTCGCTCCGGCTTCCACCAAACGCCGCCGGGCATCGCGGTCAAGGTCGGCCACAGTGAGCTCATATCCCGCCGCCAAGATGTGGCGGGCACACCCCCCACCAATGTTGCCCAGTCCGATGAGACCGACTTCCATGAGCTGAACCCCTACAGGCAGCGTACCCGGGCCAGACCACTAACAGATCAGCATGCTGATCGAGTCGTCAAGGCCCCAGGTCGGCTGGAAAACAGCCACGCCGCCCCCAGGGAGGCTGCGCGGTTGCGGCCGCGGGCGGCCGCTCACAAACTGATGTTGTACGCGCCCGGACCTCCTGTCAGTCTGGCGCTTGACCACACAGCGTGACCGAAGTCCAGAATTTGCACGAAACAAACTAGTGCTTACACATCATGAATTTATGTCATATAGGGCTTGTATCGTGCGGGTCTGAAGCCTTATCGTATTGGCTGTATTTCACTTAGAAGATTGGGCGATGTTTCGTCATTGCGGCTGCAGTGACATAGCAGGCTCGATCGGGTTACGGACTCAGTCGGAGATGTCAATTGCACAGAGTCATTAGAGGGGAAGGCATTAGAGGGGAAAGTGTCGAATTGGCTTCTGTGCAGGCGGCAGTGACGCGCGCACCGTCAGCGCGCCTCCGCCCCCCCCCCCCCCCGAACGGCCGCGGTAGTGGGTTCACGTCTGTCAACGAACTGCGCACCGCTGTCTGAGCCCGGCGGGGCCGGTGGCCCCCGTAGCGCGGCGCTCCCGGACCCGCTGCCGGTCCCATGAGACGCTCGCGGCGCTGGCTGAGTGCGCTTGTGGCGGCGGCGTTGCTGGCGTCGACCTCGCCGCTCGGCGTCCACGCAGCCTCCGCGGCAACACCGCGACAGGACGCCGAGCTCCGAGCCGCTGGCGAGCTCCGAGCCGCTGCCGAACTCCAAGCCGCTGCCGAGCTCCGAGCCGCTGGCGAGCCCCGAGCCGCTGGCGAGCTCCGAGCCGCCGGTAGTCGACTGGACGCGGCCGGCGACCAGCCGACCGGCGCGCAGAGCGGCCCGGTGCTGAGCCCCAGAGCGGCCGGCGAGCCCCGAGCGGCTGGCGACCAGCCGATCCCGGCCGGTAGTCGACTGGACGCGGCTGGCGACCAGCGGATCCCGGCCGGCTATCAGGCGACCCCGGCGCGCGGTGCGGCGGAGAGGGGCTCAGAAGGCGGGTCGGGGAACGGCGTGCCGATCGAGGTCTCGGGGCGGTACCTGGGCCTGATGCGCCTGGAGGAGTTCTCGCGGCTGCCGACTCCCGAGGACGATGACAAGTCCTACTTGCGCGGCAACCGGAGCGTCAACGGGCTGTGGTCCGACGGGGCCACGCTGTGGGTGGCCGACGGGATGTCGAGCCAGGCCAGGCTGCGCGGGCTCGACTGCCCGGAGAACGCGGCGACCAGCAGCGAAGGCTGCGGCGTGGAGCTGGGGCCCGAGGTGCCGACGGGGTCGAGGCTGACCGACGACGGCCGGACGCTCTACTTCGACACCATCCCAGCGCTGACGGCGTACGACCTCGCCGGCGGGCACCGCATCCGCTCCCGCGACCTGCCGAACACGTCGACCTACGTGTACGAAGACTCCGGCTTCGGGGCAAATCCCGGCGGCGGCGGCGCCCGGGACGGGCTGGTGAAACCCGATGGCGTGTGGTCCGACGGGACCACGATCTGGGTGTCCGACGTCAGCCGGGTGGTCAAGGCGTACAAAGTGAGCTCGTTCGCAGAGAGAACCAGTACCGAAGCGGTGGCGAAGCTGCTGCCGGACCGGTCGTTGACGATGCCGACGCGGTCGGTGCCGCGGGGCATCTGGTCCGACGGGACCACGATCTGGGTGGTCGACGCTTTCCGCGACGAGCGTGTCGGGGTGAACCGTCGCCCCAAGATGGTGGCGTTCGATCTCGCCAACGGGGACAGGGACGATTCTCGCGACATCACGGGCCTGAACGGCACTCCCGAGGGTGTGTGGTCCGACGGGGTCACCATGTGGGTGTCGACGTCACCCAGTTCGGTCAGCGAGGGGAGCCGTCCGGGCCGCGACAAGGTGCTGGCGTACTGGTTCAATCCCGAAGGCGGCCCGGCGGAACGCGACCCCGGCCGCGACCTGAAGCTTGCGACGCGAACCGCCTCGGGGCTGTGGTCCGACGGCGAGCAGATGTGGGTGGGCGACGGCGGCTCGGGCGTGCACGTCTACTGCTTGGACAGCGCCGCATCGTGCCACGACGCCCCGCCCCGCTCGACGGATGCCACGACCGCGCTGGTCTATGCCGCCGGCAACATCGAGCTGGCGTCCGCCATCGAACAGCCCACCGGTATCTGGTCCGACGGCACCACGCTGTATGTGGCGGAGACCGACACCAACAAGATCTACCGCTACACCGTGGATGGTGAGGCACAAGGCACGGCGCTCGCTTTGGCGACGGGCAACACTGAGCCCAAGGGGCTGTGGTCCGACGGCACCACCATGTGGGTGGCGGACAGCTTGGACAAGAAGCTGTACGCGTACACGCTCGAACCCCTGGGCGCACGACACGACCAAGGATCACAATTTGCCGGGCCTCGATCGCGACACGGATCCGGACTTTCTGTCGGACAATTCGCTGTGGGGTGTGTGGTCGGACGGTTCCATCATCTGGGTGACCAACGAGTTCGTGAACCTCAATTCAGGCGATACCAGGGGCAGGGTCACGGCGTTCAACACCGTCGACGGGTCCGTGAACGATGACCTGACCTTTGACTTGGTCCCATCGCTCTTTTCTCCCCAGGGGATCTCGTCCGACGGATTCACGATGTGGGTTGTGGACGATGGTCGGAACGTCCTGGCGTACGAACTCGACACTGGCCGGCGCCTGCCCCACAAGGACATCGATACGCTAGCTGTGGGATTCGAGCACATCTCGGCTTTTTCTCGACGCACTTCCGTCGGAATCAGGTCTCCACTGGGGATCCACATCGGCGACGCCGGCAGCGCCTTCCCGAAGCAGTGGCCGCGCACGCTGCCCTCGGGGTGCGTCGAGACCACGCCCCCGCCCGGCGCCTTCGACGATCCCGACCCCCAGTCCATCCCGCCCGAGCAATCGGAGTGCCAGCGCTACGGCCGGATGATGTGGGTCGTGGACGCCAACGAGGACACGATCTACACGGTGCGGCTGCACCCCGACCTGTTCGACGAAACCGTCCCAGAGGACTTCGCG
This sequence comes from Candidatus Aldehydirespirator sp., assembly GCA_965219165.1. Lineage (GTDB taxonomy): Bacteria > Actinomycetota > Acidimicrobiia > Acidimicrobiales > Aldehydirespiratoraceae > Aldehydirespirator. The sequence goes on from CBDCMW010000002.1 coordinate 2,017,207, forward strand.
CCTCAGCGGGCCTCGATGCGGGTGACGGGCCACCGCGAGCTGACCGTGAGCTGGCAGGCGCCGGTTGTGGGCAGCGCCGGGGTCAGCGGCTGGCAGGTCCAGTGGCGCGAGCAGGCCACCACCGGCCAGACCCCCGCCGCCTGGACCGTCGTCGACATCGACGACCCGTCGCAGCGGTCCTACACCATCAAGGACCTCACCCGGGGCACTGCCTATGAGGCGCGGGTGCTCGCCGTGTACACCGACGGCAGCACCAGCGTCCACTCCGAGACAGCCGGCGCGACGGCGATCGAGCAGCCGGGCCAGATCAGCCTGAAGGTGATCCCCGACGTAGGACTGCTGGCGCTGTCGTGGAAGGCGCCCTCCGACGGGGGCGGCACGATCACCAGCTACCAGGTGGAGCACAAGCTCGCCACCGAGAGCGACTACACGACGGTCTACATAACGGTGGACGGCGACAGCCCCACCGCCCTCACCCACACGATCGAGGAGCTCGAGAACGACACGCGCTACGACGTGCGTGTCCGGGCGGTGAACGCTGCGGGCGGAGGCGACTGGTCGGCGACCGTCACCGCGGCGCCCGGCGAGCAGACGGTGCTGGCCGCCGCCAAGGCCGCCGCCAAGGTCGCGGCCGACAGCAGCGACGACTACAAGCTCATCGAGCTGACGTTCAACCGCGCCCTCGACGCCACCAACCTGCCGCCGCCGGCGCTCTTCGGCGTGACTGTCGACAACGCCGCAGCCGCCACGCCGGCCGTCGTCGCCGTCGTCGCCGACGACGACAACGTCGTCAACACGGTGGTGCTGACCATGGCCACCGAGATCGCCGCGGGCGTGCCGGTGACGGTCTCCTACACCGACCCCCCCCGACTTCGACGACCCGACCGGCGTGTTGCAGAGCGAACAAGGCGGCATCGACGCGCTGACGTTCGACGAAGAGATCGTGCTGAACCGCCCCAGCGCGCCCCTCAACGTGACCGGCAATCAGCAGAACTTGGACCATCTGTATCTGAGTTGGGTCAAACCGGAGTTCGACGGCGCGGACGACAGCACCGATGACATCAGTGACTATTTCATCCAGTGGCAGATCGACGGCGAGAGCGTTCCCTGGGGGCACCAGGATCGCGAGATGACGGTCCATTTCGCTCAACTGTTTGATCTGGTGCAAGGTATTTTCAAGCACGACAGCACCGACATTCGAGTGCGCGTCGTGGCCGGCAGCGCGGCAGGCAGAGGCGTGCCCAGCAACGAGATCGTGTTCCGCGACGCGGACCAACCCACCGAGGTGGAGAGTCCTATGCTCGCCTTCGAGGAGACAACGGGCGGCTACGAGGCAAGGCTCTGGTGGACTGCAAGCAACTTCGACGGCGCGGCGTCCCCGAGGTACATCTGGGAGCTGGAACGCACAGATGAGGAGCCCCCGGAGTCCGTCGCTGACGGCACGGTGGAGACTGCAACTGCACCGGCGGAGGGCTCGCCCGTCACGGTGGAGTTGAACTCGGCCGAGTTCGGACATGTCTACGCTCTCAAAGTTCGGCCGAGCAGCTCCGCCGGCAATAACCGTTCCGCTAAGACGGAGGCGATCTTCGTGCTCGGCGACAAGGGCGTGCCCCAAGGCGTGGCGGCGGCACTGGGCAGCGACGGCCTGGCGGTCTCCTGGTCGCAACCCGTCAACGCCGACAATGTGGACATCACCGGCTACGAGATCCGCTACAAGCTCACCAGCGCCGCCGCCGACGAGGTCGCAAGCTGGACCACCGTCCCCGTCACCGTCGACGCCACCACCGTCACCCACACGATCAGCGGCCTCGGCAACGGCGACCACTACAACGTCCAGGTGCGGACGGTCATCGAATGGGAGAGCGGCACCTACGAGGGCGAGTGGTCCGATGCCGATGCCGATCCGCCGGTCACTGCCGACAACCCCTACATCGTCGACGGCGGCGTGCAGGTGACCTCCACACGCCAGTCGGCTGTGGACACCTACGGCGTCAACAACATCATCGAGTTCACCGTCACCTTCAGCGAGGACGTGGCGGTCACCGGCGACCCGGTGTTCGAGTTCTGCCTGGGCGCGGCCACCGAGGCGTGCACCGACACCAACGCGCTGCGCGAGGCCGAATACTCCAGCACGGAGTCCAGCGGCGCGGACGTGGTGTTCACCTACACCGTGGCCGGTGACGAGGATTCGAACGGCACCGCCGACGACATCGACGAGGACGGCATCTCGCCCTCGCCGACGCCGTCAAGCTTGACGACGACGTCGGCGCCGCCGACTCGATCACCGGCACCACCACCGCCACCGCCGCCGACCTGAGCCACGCCGCGCTCGCGGCCGACTCGAGCCACAAGGTGGACGGCGCCATCGTGGCCGACGTCGTCCCACCGATGGTGGACTCGGCCAAGGTCATCGAAGACGGCACCAAGATCGAGATCGTCTTCAACGAGGGGCTCGACACCAATTCGGTGCCCCTCGCGTCGGCGTTCGCGGTGACCGTCGACGGGGCGACATCGGCCATCACCCCGTCCGGCGTGGACATCCCCTCCGACGACGCCACAACGGTCGTGCTGTCGATGCCCACCGCAGACACCATCGCTGCGGGCGCCACCGTGACCGTCACCTACACCGATTCGGACGCCAGCCCGCTCCAGGACCTCGCGACCGACAAGAACCAGGTCGAGACGTTCACCGACCAGGCCGTGACCAACCGGCCCGCCGCGCCTACCGGTCTGACGCTGATACCCGGCGACGACCGGCTCGAAGCGTCGTGGACCGCTCCCACCGACATCGGCGGCAGCACGATCACCTCCTACGAAGTGCAGTACAAGCCCGCCTCCGCCCCCGACTCCGACTACACCACGGTGAGCCGCACCGACCCCGACGCCCTCACCCAGACGATCACCGGGCCCACCAACAACACGCAGTACACGGTGCGGGTCGCCGCGGTGAACGAGGCCGGGACGGGTCCGTGGAGCACCGAGGAGTCGGCCACCCCCGAGACACCCCCGGCAGTGATCAGCGCATTAGTCGACATCCCCAACCTCGACGAGATCGTGCTGACCTACGACAAGGCCCTCGACACCTCCACCTCCAGCACGCCCGCTGCCGACGCGTTCGAGGTGAGGGTGGACGGGGTCGCCGGGGTCGCCGCGGCGCCCGACAACGTCGAGATCACCAACGCCAACACGGTGACACTGACCATGGCCGCCGATATCGCCGCCGGCGCGGAGGTGTTCGTCAGCTACACGATCCCGGTCAACAACAAGCTGGTGCGCCCGACAGGGCAGCCGGCGCCCTCGTTCACCTACCGTGCGGTGCTCAGCCAGCCCGGCGCACCCGAGGTGAGCCTGACCTCAGGCGACACCGAGATCATCGCGTCGTGGCCCGAGCCCGCCCTCGGCCACGGCAGCAACCCCACCTACGAAGTGCAATACAGCCTCGACGACGACGATGACGAGGACAAGGTCTACCAGACGGTGGTCCGTGACGACGAGGCCGCCCTCACCGAGACGATCACCGGGCTGGACAACAATAAGAGGTACACGGTGCGGGTGCGCGTCGGCACCGACAGCGTGCGCGCCGTCAGCCCGTGGAGCGTCGAGATGTCGGCCACCCCCTCGGCGGTCGTCAGCGCCCCCAGCGGCCTGGACCTGCTGTGGGGCAACACCAAGGTGCTGGTGCGGTGGATCCCGCCCGCCGACATCGCCGGCGACAGCAGCGTCGACGGCTGGCTCGTCCAATGGAGACAGTCTGGCAGCACCGAGGAATGGAGCGCCGACCGCCAGAGCAGCGTCGACAAGTTGCACGACGACGACGACGACGACACCGCCGACTGGCTCAGCTTCGAGAAGCTCGTCGACAATCTGACCAACGACACCGAGTACGAATTCCGGGTCCGAGCCCGCGTCCAGGCGGACCGAGCCGCCGAGTGGACCGCCGACGGGGCGACCGCGACGCCCAAAGTCGTCACGCCCGATGTCCCGGGACTCAAGACAGCCAATCTGTTCATCACCAGCGGCGAGGCGGGACTCACTTCTACGACGGAACGGGTCACTGTCCACTTCTACGACGAACCGGTCCGCAGCGTCGTTGGCGGGCTCGCCGTCTACACCGTCCGGCGCACCTTCTACTACGCCAGTGACCTCTCCACCCCGGCGTACCCACTCACTGAGGTGCGCTTCGAGATCCAGCTGGACAGTACAGACCCGCCTCCGATTCGGACGATCACCACGCTGCACGCAGGCACCGGCCCTGACGACTGGGGCGGCTTCGACTACCCCCCGAGCTACATCGACGTCCTGTCGTCACAGTTCCGCATCCTTTGGGATGTGCTGAGCTTGGATGGGAGCACCGCCAACGGCGATGTCCACGATTTTGACGGGGCGGAAGGTCCGTCTGGATCCATGGTGAGCGTGATCGTCGATCAGGAAAAGGCGGTGCTGGAAGCGCCCGTCGGGGTCGATGGAGGGCTGGAGATCACCTGGCAGCCACTCCTGTGGGCCGGCACCGCGCTATATGAATACCAGTTGTGTGTTCAGTGGAAGTCCGGCGACGAGGACTTCTACGCTGCCGAGGATCTCGCCCCGGTCGGCACCGTCGGCATCGGCGACCGCGCGATCATCCTGACCGGCGATGCGCTCACCGATGCTCTACGCGCAGCTTCCTACACCCTCACCGGTCTGGACAACGGCACCACCTACACCGTGCGGGTGGCGTACTGCAATGACTCCAACGATGTCAGGGTCTACCCCGATCTGATCTCCAACGAGGTGTCGGGCACGCCGGTGGACTTGACCGCGCCGTCGGTGGACTCCGCCAAGGTCGTCGAGGACGGCAAGAAGGTCGAGATCGTCTTCGATGAGGATCTCGACAGCGGTTCGACGGTGGCGGCCGGGGAGTTCGGCGTGACTGTGGGCGCCGCGTCGGCGGTGGAGCCGTCGGGCGCGGCGCTGAGCGCTGTCGATGCCGACACGGTGGTGCTCACGATGACCGCTGCCATCGCGGCGGGCGAGACCGTCACGGTGGACTACGAAGCGCCGTCCACCGGCGGCCTCACCGATGCCAGCAACAACCAGGTGGCAGACTTCTCCAGCCAGGTCGTGGCCAACCGGCCCGCCGCGCCAACCGGGCTGACACTGGAACCCGGCGCCGCCGAGATCGTCGCGTCGTGGGCCGCTCCCGCCAACGGCGGCAGCACCATCACCGGCTATGAGGTGCAGTACAAGGTCTTCAACACCGCCGACTCCACCTACCTAGGAGTGTCCCGCGCCCAAGACGACACCGCCGTCACCGAGACCATCACCAACCTGACCAACGACACCCAATACACCGTGCGCGTCCGCGCCGCCAACGCCGTCGGCGACGGCCCGTGGAGCGATGAGGTGTCGGCCACCCCCGAGGCTCCGCCGGTGCTGCAGAGGGCTCAGGTGGACGCCGACGCCCCCACAGACATCGTGTTGACCTACGACAAGGACCTCGACACCTCCAAGGTCCCGGCTGCGTCGGCTTTCACCGTCACCGAGATGCCCCGGGGGGGAACCCCGACGTCGTTGACAGAGTCGAGCGTGGCGATCGACTCGGCCAACGCCGACACGGTGACGCTGACCATGGACGCTGAGCTCACCGCAGGGTTCGACGTCGTTGTGGCTTACCTGCCTCCCGACAGCAATGCGCTCCAGAGCACCACCGGCCACGAGGCGGCGTCGTTCACCAACCAGGCTGTGCTCAACCGGCCCGCGGCGCCGGTTGTGACGCTGACGCCCGGCGACGAGCAGATCACCGCGTCGTGGCCCGCGCCCGCCGACGGCGGCAGCGCCATCACCGGCTACACGGTGGAGTACAAGCTCGCCACCGATGCCGACACCGCCTACCAAGAAGTGACCCGCACCGAAGGCGACACCGCCCGCACCGACACCATCACCGGCCTGACCAACGACACCACATACACCGTGCGGGTCCGGGCCACCAACGCCGCCGGCGACAGCCCGAACAGCAACGAGCCGACGGACACCCCCCAGCTTCTCGTCACCGCAGAGTTCGAAGCCGGCAGCTACGTCGCACTCGAGGGCCGCGGCGCCGTCACCGTCACCGTCACCCTGAGCGTCGCCCCCGAGCGCAGCGTGACCATCCCCATTGTCGTGACCCCCGACGGCGGGGCCACCAGCGACGATTACACCGTGTCGGCCGACACGGTGACCTTCCACAGCGACGACACCGAGGCCACCTTCACCGTCACCGCGGAGGATGACACGGTGTGGGACGGCGAGGGCAACGGCGAGACGCTGACCCTGAGCTTCGGGACGCTGCCGCCGCGAGTGGACCCCGGCACGCAGGCCACCGCCGAAGTCAGCCTCATCGACAACGAGATCCCGCTGCACTTTGAGCTGGTGCCCGATGACATCGGGATCGGGGTGGGCGACGGGTTCCGGCTGCTGTTCGTCACCTCCGGCAAGCGCAACGCCGAATCGTCGAGCATCAGCGCCTACAACGAGTTCGTGCAGCGCGCCGCGGCGTCGGGCCATAACGACATCCGGCCCTACAGCAGTCTGATCCGAGCGCTGGCCAGCACCGCCACTGTTTGGGCGCGGGACAACACCGCAACCACCCACACGAACTCGGAGCGGGGCGTGCCCATCTGGTGGCTGAACGGCCCCAGGGCGGCCGACGACTACGCCGACTTCTACTACATCGACAGTCCGCCGACTTCCCCCGGCGACGGCTGGGACCACGGCGATCCTGCCTACAACGAGAACGGGACCGTGGAGCTGGCCGGTGACCCCTGCGACTTGGCTGACTACGTCTGGACTGGCTCAGACTCGCGGGGCCGAACGCATTCCAATCGCTCATTGGGCTTCACCGGTCAGGCCCGCGTAGGTAGACCGTGTACCCAGGGAAGGGAACTCTCTTTTCAGGATGCACCGAGTTCCAACCGCTGGCCTCTCTACGGCCTGTCGGACGTGTTGCACGTTGTGGCGCCCGATGTGCCGTATGTGACCGGTGTCGAGGTGGATCCCGTGCCTGACTACGACCAGTTTGCGGTCGGCGACACGATCAGGGTCAAGGTGACGTTCAGCGAGGCGGTGACGGTGTCGGGCACGCCCACGTTCCCGCTGCAGATCGGCTCGGGCACCCGCGACGCGGTGTACCAGGGCGCCGACGCCGACAGCACCGACACCGTGCTGGTGTTCACCTACGTCGTCGGCGACGTTGACACCGACACCGACAAAGACGGCATCTCCAACGCCGAGCAGACGCTCGGCCTGCCGACGAACGCCTCGATTGTCGACATGACCGACGACACGGTCGACGCCTTCCCCGGGCCCATCACGTTGAGCACCGACTTCTTGGTCAACGGGCCGCCGATCATCATCGATGTCGAGGTGACGTCCAGCCCGCAGGCGGACTCGTCCAATGACACCTACGGGCTGGGCGAGGACATCGAGATCACGGTGACGTTCCACGAGGCGGTGACCGTCACCGGCGACGTCGACTTCGGCCTCTCCGTGAACGGGCCGCGGCGGGCGCCGCTGAAGAGCGGCAACGGCACGACCGAGCCGGTGTTCGCCTACACCGTGCAGACCGGCGATGACGACGACAACGGCATCTGGATCGGCCATCCCACCCACGCCACCAACCCGACCTTCGACCTCCAGGCCGAACAGTCCGTCGTCGGCGTCGGCTCGGGTCTCCCAGCCTTGCTGGAGCACGACTCGGTCGGACCGCAGGCCGACCACAAGGTGGACGGCAGCAACACCGAGGCTGATACCACCCTGTCGGCGCTGTCGCTGAGCGACGGCGGCGCCGACCTCGTCCTCGTCCCGGCGTTCGCCCCGGGCGCTGCGGGCACGGCCGTCACCAGCTTTGTGGCCATGACGGATGCGACCTCGATTGTGGTCAGCGCCACCGCCAGCCAGAGCGGCGGCTCGTCGGCGGTGGCCATCTCACCCGCCGACGCCGACGCCAACACCACCGATCACGACGTGGAGCGCACACTGGACGAGGTCATCGACATCATCGTCACGGTCACCTCCACCAACGGCAGTTCGACCCGCATCTACACCGTCACCGTTGTCGAGCCCGACACGACTGCGCCGTTGGTGTCGCAGGCGCGGGTGTTCGACGACGGCAACAAGATCGAGATCGTCTTCGACGAGGATCTCGCTACCGGTTCGACGGTGGCGGCCGACGAGTTCGACCCGCGGCGGCGGTGGAGCCGTCGGGCGCGGCGCTGAGCGCTGTCGATGCCGACACGGTGGTGCTCACGATGACCGCTGCCATCGCGGCGGGCGACGCCGTCACGGTGGACTACGAAGCGCCGTCCACCGGCGGCCTCGCCGACGCCGGCAGCAACAAGGTGGCAGACTTCACCGGCCAGGTCGTGGCCAACCGGCCCGCCGCGCCAACCGGGCTGACACTGGAACCCGGCGACGCCGAGATCGTCGCGTCGTGGGCCGCTCCCGCCGACGGCGGCAGCACCATCACCGGCTATGAGGTGCAGCTCCGCAGCGCCATCGGTTACATCACGGTGAACAGCTCCGACGTGGCCGCCCTCACCGAGACCATCACCGGCCTCATCAACGACCTCTCCTACACCGTGCGGGTCCGCGCCGTCAACGCCGCCGGCGTCGGCCCCTGGAGCAACGAGCTGTCGGCCACCCCCGCCGAGATCGACGACACTGCGCCGTTGGTGGACTCGGCCAAGGTCGTCGAGGACGGCAGCAAGATCGAGATCGTCTTCGACGAGGATCTCGACACCGGCTCGGTGCCTCTGGCGTCGGCGTTCGCGGTGACCGTCGACGGGGTGACGCCGGCCATCACGCCGTCCGGCGTGGTCATCCCCTCCGACGACGCCACAAAGGTCGTGCTGTCGATGCCCACCGGCGACACCATCGCCGCGGGCGCCACCGTGACCGTCACCTACACCTACACCGATTCGGACGCCAGCCCGCTCCAGGACCTCGCGACCGACAAGAACCAGGTCGCGACGTTCACCGACCAGGCTGCGCCGAACCGGGCTGCTGCGCCGGTTGTGTCGCTGACCGCGGGCGACGCCGAGATCGTCGCGTCGTGGGCCGCTCCCGCCGACGGGGGCAGCACCATTACCGGCTATGAGGTGCAGCGCAAGTTCTTCGGCGCCGCCGACTCCACCTACCAAGAAGTGACCCGCGCCGACGCAACCGAGCTCACCGAGACCATCAGCCTCATCAACGACCTCTCCTACACCGTGCGGGTCCGCGCCGTCAACGCCGCCGGCGTCGGCCCCTGGAGCAACGAGCCGTCGGCCACCCCCGCCGAGATCGACGACACTGCGCCGTCGGTGGACTCGGCCAAGGTCGTCGAGGACGGCAGCAAGATCGAGATCGTCTTCGACGAGGATCTCGACAGCGGTTCGGCGGTGGCGGCCGACGAGTTCGGCGTGACTGTTGGCACCGCGACGGCGGTGGAGCCGTCGGGCGCGGCGCTGAGCGCTGTCGATGCCGACACGGTGGTGCTCACGATGACCACCGCCATCGCGGCGGGCGACGCCGTCACGGTGGACTACACCGCGCCGTCCACCGGCGGCCTCGCCGACGCCAGCAACAACCAGGTGGCAGACTTCTCCAGCCAGGTCGTGGCCAACCGGCCCGCCGCGCCAACCGGGCTGACACTGGAACCCGGCGACGCCGAGATCGTCGCGTCGTGGGCCGCTCCCGCCAACGGCGGCAGCACCATCACCGGCTATGAGGTGCAGTACAAGGTCTTCAACACCGCCGACTCCACCTACCTAGGAGTGTCCCGCGCCCAAGACGACACCGCCCTCACCGAGACCATCACCAACCTGACCAACGACACCCAATACACCGTGCGCGTCCGCGCCGCCAACGCCGTCGGCGACGGCCCGTGGAGCACCGAGGTGTCGGCCACCCCCGAGGCTCCGCCGGTGCTGCAGAGCGCTCAGGTGGACGCCGACAACCCCACAGACATCGTGTTGACCTACGACAAGGACCTCGACACCTCCAAGGTCCCGGCTGCGTCGGCTTTCACCGTCACCGAGCAGTCCCCGGGGGGAACCGAGACGTCGTTGACAGAGTCGAGCGTGGCGATCGACTCGGCCAACGCCGACACGGTGACGCTGACCATGGACGCTGAGCTCACCGCAGGGTTCGACGTCGTTGTGGCTTACCTGCCTCCCGACAGCAATGCGCTCCAGAGCACCACCGGCCACGAGGCGGCGTCGTTCACCAACCAGGCTGTGCTCAACCGGCCCGCGGCGCCGGTTGTGACGCTGACGCCCGGCGACGCCGAGATCACCGCGGACTGGGACGAGCCCGCCGACGGCGGCAGCGCCATCACCGGCTACACGGTGGAGTACAAGCTCGCCACCGACACCGCCTACCAAGAATGGACCCGCGACGACGACACCGCCCGCACCGAGACCATCACCGGCCTGACCAACGACACCACATACACCGTGCGGGTCCGGGCCACCAACGCCGCCGGCGACAGCCCGAACAGCAACGAGCCGACGGACACCCCCACCGAGATCGACACCTACCCCGCCCCCGGCGGCCCGTACCTGTTCGGAGCCAACTTCAAGATGGCGGTGCGATGGCTTCCCCCCAAGGACGCGGCCGATGACGCTGCACTCCAGGGATGGGAGATCCAATGGAGGAGCGGCACCGAGGGCTGGGACAGCACCAGCCGCCAGCGCTACGTCGAGAAGGGCCGCGACGACGACGGCGACAACAATCCCGACGGGCTCAGCTTCGAGACGCACATCGGGAGCCTGAGCAACACCCTCGAGTACGAGTTCCGGATTCGCGCCCGAGTCACCGACCTCACCGCCGTGTGGACCGACACGGCATCCGCCACCCTCTCGTTCACCGCCTCCAGGCCGGCGAACATGAGCGCCGGGTTGGTTTTTTGGGCACCGAACGACAGAGAGGTGGCTGAAGACATTCTGGACAGATTTGATGTTGTCCTGCGTTATCACGACTCGTACACGTTCACCGTCAATGACGAGGGCCTCAAAGAGCCGGTCTACCTGCGCAGCGTGTGGATGGAAGGCTACGACCGCGGAGAATCAGCGCCGATCACTGGCGCCCTCATTCGATTTAGCGCCAAAGGCAGCTGCCTTAGGTATGGACCGAACTACGACGACCGAGACCGAGGTGGCAGCCACGAGCTCACGCTGCTGCATCCGGGTGCCACCAAGGCCGACTGGGAACACGTTGGCTACACAGGCAACGTGTATCAGATCCCCCAGACGGCTTTCGACTGCTTTGAATATCGGGAGATACGACCGATCAATGTGGTTGGCACCGCGCAGAGCTACATAGGCCGGACAACGTTCAAAGCTCCGGATCCGGTTCCCGAGGTGGCGGCACTGGAACCCGTGGTCGCGGGTGATGGCGCGCTCACGGTGAGATGGCAGGAACAACTCTGGGCCGGCGCCCAGATCTTTCGCGATCAGTTCAAGACGCAACCTGGCACCAGATGGACCCCGGCCATCCAGTGGGTCCCTGCCGACGAGCAATTCGAGAGCGACTCATACACAGCCGAACAGGACGGTGCTGCTCACCTCCTGAAGGGCAGCGAGCTGAAGGAGGCGCTGCTTGGGGCCGAGTACACCATCACCGGGCTGGACAACGGCACCGCCTACAAGGTCCGATTCGTATACGATAGGGGGGGCAGATTCGACGATGACACCTCGTCCAAGGTGGAGACTGGCACGCCGGTGGACTTGACCGCGCCGATGGCGGTGTCGGCTTCGGTATCCGCCGGCGGCGAGACCATCGCCATCGTCTTCGACGAGGTGCTCGTCGACACCAGCGGCTCGGAGCCCGCGGCTGCGGCGTTCGGTGTGAAGGTGGGGTCGGCGCCGGCGGTCGCACCGATGACTGTGGCGGTGTCGTTCGCCACGGTCACCCTGACCCTGGGCACGGCGACCGAGGCGGGCGCCGCGGTGTCGGTCGCCTACGGCCCGCCAGCCTCGAACCCCCTCCAGGACGCGGCCGGTCACGCCGTCGAGGCGTTCGACGTGTCGGCGCCGAACCGGCCCGCCGCCCCGTCGCCCACGGCGGCCCCGGGCAATGTGCAGCTCACCGTCAAGTGGTTCCCGCCCGCCGACGGCGGCAGCGCAATCACCCGCTACCGCGTGGAGTGGCGCATCGCCGACTCCGAGACCGACTCCCAGGATTGGGACGCAGCGGGCGCCGCGGGTCAGGCCGCGACCGGTGTGGCGTCGAGCCCGTACACGGTCCCCGACCTGACGAACGATGTCGAGTACACGGTGCGGGTGCGCGCCACCAACGCCGCCGACAACGGCCCGTGGAGCGACGAGGTGTCGGCCACCCCGCAGGCAAACGACACGACCGTGCCGGTGCCGGCGTACGCGTTCGTGGACGAGAATGCCGCTGACGAGTTCAAGCTGGTCAAGATCGTGTTCAGCGAGGCGCTTGTGGACACCAGCGGCTCGGAGCCGGCGGCGTCGGCGTTCGCTGTGACGGTGGGTTCGGGTAGCGCGGCTGCGCCGTCGAGCGTGGCGGTGTCGGGCGACACGGTCACCTTGACGATGGCCGCCGCCGTGACTGCGGGCGAGTCGGTGACGGTCGCCTACAGCGTGCCGGCCGCCGCGACCGATCCCGCGCTCGCCGACAGCGCGGGCAACAAGGTCGGGTCGTTCGCCGCCACCAACGCGATCCCCGTGCTCAACCGGCCCGCCGCGCCCGCTGCACCCACGCTGACCGCGGGCGAAAGCTCGCTGATCGCAGCCTGGACTGCGCCGGCGGACGGCGGCAGCCCCGTCACCGGCTACCGCGTGCAGTGGCGCATCGCCGACTCCGAGACCGACACGCAGACCTGGGACGAAGCGGTCGACGCGGGTCAGGCCGCGACCGGTGTGGCGTCGAGCCCGTACACGGTCCCCGACCTGACGAACGATGTCGAGTACACGGTGCGGGTGATCGCTGTGAACGCTGCGGGCGACAGCCCGCCCAGCGCCGAAGCGTCGGAGTCCCCCGGAGACATGACCCCGCCGACACCGATCTCGGCCAAGGTGATCGACGACGGCGCGAAGATCGAGGTCACCTTCAACGAGCCCCTCGATGACACCAAGAGCCTGAACGCAGGCGCATTCCTGGCACTGGTGACTGTCGGAACCACCGAGGACACGCACACTGTGGCGGCGGTGCGCATCGAAGCCGCCACCGTCACCGTGACCACGGTCAGAGCCATCCCCGCGGGCGCCACCGTCACGCTGACCTACACCGCGCCCGCCGGCGATGACGACCTCGCCGACCCCTCGGGCAACGAGGTGGCGTCGTTCATCGTCAACGGCGGGATCACAGTGCTCAACCGGCCCGCCGCGCCGCCGCTGACGCTGACCGCGGGCGATGGCGAGCTGACGGTGGCGTGGACCGAGCCCGCGAACGGCGGCAGCGCAATCACCGGCTACCGCGTGGAGTGGCGCATCGCCGACTCCCAGACCGACACGCAGACCTGGCCCGAAGCCGTCGCCGCGGGCCAGACCTCAGACCACGGCGCGGACATCCGCGAGACCACGCTCCTGAACCTGACGAACAACACCGCCTACACGGTGCGGGTGATCGCCACCAACGCCGTCGGCGACAGCCCGTCGGCCGAGGAGTCGCAGACCCCCGCAGACTCGATCGTGCCCGTGCCCGTGTCGGCGTCGGTGGCCGCGGACAGCAACGGCGACTTCAAGCTGATCGAGATCGTGTTCGACGAGGCGCTTGTGGACACCAGCGGCTCGGAGCCGGCGGCTGCGGCGTTCGCTGTGACGGTCGGTTCGGCGACGGCGGTCAGCCCGTCGAGCGTGGCGGTGTCGGGCGACACGGTCACCTTGACGATGTCCGACGTGATCGCCGCAGGCGAAACCGTGTCGGTCTCCTACAACCCTGCGCAGGCCACCAACCCGCTCCAGGACGCTGCGGCCAACGAGGCGGCGTCGTTCACCGGCCAGGCTGTGCTGGCTGTGCTCAACCGGCCCGCGCTGACGCTGACCGCGGGCGATGGCGAGCTGACTGCGACATGGACTGCGCCCGCGTACGGCAGCAGCGCAGCCCAGAGCTACCGCGTGGAGTGGCGCATCGCCGACTCCCAGACCGACTCCCAGACCTGGCCCGAAGCCGTCGCCGCGGGCCAGGTTGCGTCCGATGTGACGTCGAGCCCGTACACGATCAGCAACCTCGCACACGGCACCGAGTACACGGTGCGGGTCACCGCGGTCTACGCGGCCGGCGACGGCCCGCCCGCCCAGGCGTCAGCCACCGCTTTCGTGGACTCCGCGCGCAGCGTGCCGACGAACTGGGTGCTGCTGCCGAGCGGGCTGAGCGCCGGCGACGAGTTCCGGCTGCTGTTCGTCACCTCCGGAAGGCGCAACGCCGCCTCGACCGACATCGACGTCTACAACGGGTTCGTGCAGACGGCTGCGGCGTCGGGCCATGACGCCATCCGCCACCGCAGCGCCATATTCCGCGTGGTGGGCAGCACCGCGGCCGTGGACGCCATAGACAACACCGGCACCCGCTGGGGCTCCGGAACGCCCGTCGGGAACGGTTTGCCGATCTGGTGGCTCAACGGACCCAACGCCGCCGACAACTACAGCGAATTCTACGACGGGATGTGGGACCACCACGATCCCGGCCGCGACCAGAACGGCAACGTCCGCAACTTCAGCTCCGGCTCCAAGGTGTTCACCGGCAGCACCGCCGCGGGCCGAGGGCATGTAAGCGGTGGATTTCAAAGGGTCTTGGGTTCATCGGCGTCGGATCTCCTCGTTGAGGTGGGGAAACCTGGCGAATCCCGTCCCATATTCGGACAAGCGACTGTTCATCGTTCCAACAACGAGCGCTTCTACGGCCTGTCGGGCGTGTTCGTGGTCGGGCCGGATCAGGCGAGCAGCGACGCCACCCTCAGCGCTCTGACGGTCGACAGCGGGTCCGTGCCGGACTTCGCTGCGACCACAACCGAATACGCGGTGTCCGTTGCGGCCTCGACCGTCCAGGTGACCGTGGCCGCCGTCGCAACCGACGACAGCGGCGCCCGCGTCCGTTACGAACCCGCCGACGCTGACGCCAGCATCGAAGGCCACCAGGTGAACCTCGTCGGCGCCGGCGGCGTCACCACCGTGACGGTCACGGTGATCGCCGCCAACGACGCCTCGCAGGACTACACCCTCGCGATCGGGCCGCCGCATGTGACCGGCGTCGAGGTGGATCCCGAGCCTGCGGCCGGCAAGTACGGGACCGGCGACACGATCAGGATCACGGTGACGTTCAGCGACGACGTCGCGGTGACCGGCGGCACGCCGACGTTCCCGCTGGAGATCGGCTCGACCACCCGCCAGGCGGCGTACCAGCCCACCGAGAGCACCGCCACCACGCTGGTGTTCGCCTACACCGTCGTCGCGGCCGACTCCGACGAAGACGGCATCGCCAACGCGCAGAGCACGCTGAACCTGCCGGCGGGCGTCTCGATCAAGGATGCCGACGACGACACGGTCAATGCGTACCTCGGACCCATTGACCTGAGCACCGATTTCGGGGTCAACAGCGCACCGGGCATCACCGACTTCGAGCTGAGCTCCACCCCGCAGGCAGCCAACGACACCTACGGGCTCGGCGAGGACATCACCTTCACCGTCACCTTCAGCGAGGCGGTGACCGTCAACGGCGATGTGGAACTCGGTTTCAGCCTGTCCGGCAGGGTCGGGGCGCGGCTAGTGAGCGGCAACAACACCCCCACGCTGGTGTTCGCCTACACGGTGCAGTCCGGCGACAGCGACAGCAACGGCATCTTCACCCTCAACCAGACTGGCGACAATCAGGCCTTCGAGTTCGTAACCGGCCAGTCCATCGTCAGCGCCGTCACGGGTGTCGCCGCCGACCTGGACGGCATGGAACGCGGGACCCGGAGCGGCCACAAGGTGGACGGCAACCGCACCGGCGCGGACGCCACCCTGTCGGCGCTGTCGCTGAGCGACGGCAGCATCGGCATCGACCTCGACCAGACATTCACCGCGGGCGCTGCGGGCACAGCGGTCACCGACTTCACGGCCACGACGACTGCGTCCTCCACTGTGGTGACCGCCACCCCCAGCCAGAGCGGCGGCTCGTCGGCGGTGGCCATCTCACCCGCCGACGCCGACACCAGCACCACCGATCACGACGTGGCGCTCGTATCGGGCGAGGACACCCTCATCACCGTCACGGTCACCTCCACCAACGGCGACTCGACCCGCAGCTACACCATCACCGTCACCCGCGAGCCCGACACGACCGCCCCGTCGGAGTCCTCGGCGAAAGTGTCCACGGACGGCACCACCGTCGAGGTCACCTTCGACAAGAACCTCGACACCTCCAGGACACCACCGCCCGCGACGGCGTTCACAGTGACCGTCGACGGCACCGGGGTCACCCCGACCGGCGTCGCATTCCACAGCACCAATGCCAACACGATCATCCTGACCATGGGCACCGCCATCGCCGTGGGCGCCACCGTCAGCGTCGACTACGTCAAGCCGACCGACCCGGCCGAGGACACCCTCGCCGACGCATCGGGCAACGAGGTGGCAGGATTCTCGGGCCAGCAAGCGGCCGGCCGCACGACCGTCCCGACGGTGTCCCTCGCGCTCATCTCGGCCGATCGCACGACCATCGACATCGTCTTCGACGAGGACCTCGACACCGCCGCTGCGCCCGCGGCGTCAGCGTTCTTAGTGACCGTCGACAGCGGCACGGGGGTCGAGCCGTCCAGCGTCGCATTCCACAGCACCGATGCCGACACGATCACCCTGACCATGGCCCCAGCCGTCGCCGTGGGCGACACGGTCAGCGTCACGTACTCCGTGCCGACCGAGAACGCCCTCGTCACCGTCGGCGGCGGCAAGGCGGGAGCGTTCGCCGTGGACGCCATCGTGGCCGTGACGGTTCAGTTCAGCACCCGTCTCTACACCGCGTTCGAGGGCGGCAGCGCCGCCGAGGTGACGTTGACCCTCGACACCGACCCGCATCGCGACGTGAGCATCGAGCTCCTGTCCGTGCTGGGCGCCGTGGCCGAACGGGGCGACTTCAGTTTCAGTATCGGTACGGAACAAATTACAACACGAACCGTCACGTTGACCTTCGTCAGCGGCCAGACCACGGCCTCGTTCACCGTCACTGCCGTAGACGACGAGTTCTATGACGGCAACGACAACAACGAGCAGATCGGACTTACGCTCCTCCCGAGCACGATGCCCCTCGGGGTGACCACCGGCAGCCCCGCCTCAACGGCGGTGGAGCTGGTGGACAACGAGTTCCCCGCGGGCTCGAGCCTGTCCCCCGACGGGAGCGGCATCGGCGACGAGTTCCGGCTGCTGTTCGTGACTTCGGACACCACGATGGCCACCTCGACCGACATCGACTACTACAACAAGTTCGTGCAGGACGCCGTGGCAGAGGGCCATGCCGACATCGTGCCCTACAGCAGACAGTTCCGGGCGCTGGGCAGCACCGCAGCGGTCAGCGCACGGGTCAACACCGCCACCGACCACTGCACGGCCGACAATCCGGGCGTGCTCATCAGCTTGCTCGACGGCGGACTAGCGGCCCATGACTGCAACGACCTCTATGACAGCCGCTGGGTTAGGGTGAACCCGTGGCCAACCGAGTCGGGCGAAGCCAAGACCTTCCTTGACTTTGAGCAATTCCAGGCACAGGGCGAAGACGGCGTCCTGAGTGACCTGTACATCTGGACGGGCAGTCTCAACGATGGCAGCGTCGATCCCGATGCACCGCTGGGCACCCCGTCCAGCACGGACGGGCCCGGCCCGGCTGTGGCGAATCCTGTAGCTGCCATGCACGAAATCGCCTCGAATACCGTAGATGCAACGAATCTGTTGAGCCTGTACGGCCTGTCGTACGTGTTGCGGCTGGGGGTGCCGGCCAACAGGCCGCATGTGACCGGCGTCGCGGTGGTGAACGGGCCCGTCGACGGCGCCTACGTGACGGACGACACGATCACCGTGGAGGTGACGTTCAGCGAGGCCGTCGACGTGACCGGCGAGCCCACGCTGACGTTGTCGTTCGATGAGGGCGAACGCGACGCGGTCTACCAGCAGGGCACCGGCACCGCCACGCTGCAGTTCACCTATGACGTCACCGAAACCGACCGTGTGTCCGACATGCTCACCAGCACCCAGCGCCTGCTCGCCCTGCCGTCCGATGCCACCATCGCCCGCAAGGACCACAGCACCGTGGCGGCATACCTCGGACTGGTCTCGCTGGAAGCCCGCCTCACCGTCAACCTCAACGTGCCAAGGGTGGAAGTCGTGGAGGTGGTAGACGACGGCAAAGCTATCGTCATCGTATTCGACCGGTTTCTCAGCGTCGAATATGAAACCGTAACTGAAGATGATGTCGATGATGTCACTGAAGATGATGTCATAGTGAACTTCATCCCCACATCGTCGCCGCCGCCGTTGTCGGCCTTCTCTGTGACCATTGGGGGCGGCCAGCCTGTCCGCCCGGTGACGGTGACTTTCCATTTGGTACAGAACTTTGAGGACGAAGTTGTTCTGGGAAGTCTCTCCTTGAGCTTCGAACAAGCGATCCCCGGCGGCGTCGTGGTGGAGCTGGCCTACGACACTCCTGCGTCGGACGGCCTGCTCGGCGTCGACGGCGACGAGGTGGTTTCGTTCGATGTGGGCGTGATCAACCCGCTCGACGCCCCCGCAGAGGTGCGCGTGTCCGCAGGCAACGGGAGCATCGACGTGGACTGGGATCCTCTCGTTTCGGGGG
This sequence comes from Candidatus Aldehydirespirator sp., assembly GCA_965219165.1. Classification (GTDB taxonomy): domain Bacteria; phylum Actinomycetota; class Acidimicrobiia; order Acidimicrobiales; family Aldehydirespiratoraceae; genus Aldehydirespirator. The sequence continues at coordinate 2,035,990 of CBDCMW010000002.1, forward strand.
TTTCGCCGTCGGGCGGTTACAAGGTGCTCTGGGCGATGCCGGATGACACCGATGAACACGATGATCCCTTTGCCATCGTGACCGCGGACATGACCGCGTACACCATTACCGGCCTGACCAATGGCGATACCTACGTGGTGCGAGTGCGGCCGCTCCATGTTGGTGAGTCGCCCTTCCCTATCACCGAGATCGCCGAGGACGGCCACTACGAAGCGCTGTCTGAGCAGGTGACAGTGGGTGGTGTGCCCGACGCCCCCACTGGCGTCACCGCCTCCACAGTCAGCACCGCGGGCAGCAGCGACATGGCGTGGACCGTACCCGATGAGGGCGGCGCACCCATCACCGGCTACACGGTGCAGTGGCGCACCGACGCCCAGACCTGGGCCGAGGCCGGCAGCGCCGACGTGACGAGCGTGTTGCCGTCCACGTACGAGATCACCGGCCTCGACCCCAACAGTGAGTACTTCGTGCGGATCAGGGCGATCAACAGCATCGGCAACGGCGAATGGTCCCCCGACACCGCGCTCCGCGACCTGTTCGAGCTGTCGTGGGTGACGACGGATACGGTCGTGGTGGAAGGCGGCCCGGACGCGACGGTGACGCTGGCGCTCAATCCGGCGCCCACCGAGGATGTGACCGTGGGGATCTTGGCGCTCCCAATCCCGTCGAGCCTTGTCTATGAGGGCGTGCCGAGCACGGTCACCTTCGATTCCGATAGCACGCCCGACACGGATGGCCGGCTCACCGAGAGCTTCGTTGTCACTTTCGACGACGACGACATCAAGAATGATTTCGAAGTCGGCGATGTGCTGCTGCGCTTCGATGAACTGCCGTCGGACGTGGTCGTCAGGGGACGAACTGAAGCGTTGGTGCGCCTAGTGGATAACGAGGTCCTCGCGGGCGCCAGCGTGGTCCCCGACGGGACCGAGATCGGCGACGAGTTCCGCCTGCTGTTCGTGACCTCGTCAGCCCATGATGCCACATCGACCGACATCGCCGACTACAACAAGGCCGTTCAGCGCGTCGTATCGAACACCGGCCACAACGACATCGGTGGCACGCAAGAGTTGTTCCGCGCGCTGGGCAGTACCGAGTCGGTCAACGCACGGGACAACACCGCCACCAACTACACGACCGACGACCCGGGCGTGGCGATCTGGTGGCTCAATGGCCCCAGAGCCGCCGAGAACTACGAGGACTTCTATGACGGCTCCTGGGAGAACCGCGACGAACGTCGCGACGAAGGCGGCGACGTGGTCACCGCCAACTCCTTTCCTGTGGCGACCGGCAGCACAAGCGATGGCAGCGGCGACTCAAGTGGCTTCTTGGGCGCGGACTCCGTGCGGGTCGGGTCACTGGATCGCGGCGACGGAAACGAGATAAGTCTCGGGCTGAATACGTCGCCGGCCTCGTCAATCTTCAGGCTGTACGGCCTGTCGTTCGTGCTGCAGGCTGCGGTGCCGTCCGACAGGCCCTACGTGGTGAACGGTGGTGTCGTGGTGGTGAACCCGCCGAGCGACGGCAACTACGAGACCGCCGACACGATCACCGTGGAGGTGACCTTCAGCGAAGCGGTGACGGTCACCGGTAAGCCCACGTTCCCGCTGCTCATCGGCTCGGTCACTCGCTTCATGGCCTACGCGTCGGGCTCCGACTCAGCGAAGCTGGTGTTCACCTATGACGTCGCCGAGCAGGACAGCGACCTCGACGGCATCTCGAGCGCCCGGCGCTTGCTCAGCGTGCCGAGCACCGATGCGATCACCGCCGTGCTCGATAATACCAAGCGTGTGTACGATGGGCCGCTCAATCTGAGTACCGGACTCACCGTCAACCTCGACACGGACCCCCCGTCGCCGGGCAGTGGTGCGCAGCTGGACAGCGTCGACCGCAAAATCATCGAGTTCCCTTTCGATGAGAAACTCGACACCGACCGCGACCCGCCCGCGGTGTCGGTGTTCACAGTGACCGTCGACGGCACCGAGGCCGACCTGGTCAGCGTGGAGTTCAATGATTCTGTAGACCTCTTGGACCACATAATCAAGCTGACCATGTCCACCGCCATCGCCGCCGGTGCCACGGTGACCGTCGGCTACGACAACCCGGACGACGCGACCGCCCTCGCGGACGCCGCGGGCAACCAAGTGGAGACGTTCAGCGGCGCGATCGTCGCGAACATACCGGCTGCGCCCGTGGTGTCGCTGATCGCCGGCGATGGCAAGATCACGGCGTCGTGGAATGAGCCGGCCGACGGCGGAGAGTCGATCGTCTCCTATGAGGTGCGGTACAAGGCCGCCGGCGACACGGACTACACCCTGGTGAACCGCACCGACACGGCCGCGCTCACCGAGACGATCATCGGCCTGGACAACGGCACCGAGTACACGGTGCAGGTGCGGGCGGAGACCGACAGCGATGCCGGCCCGTGGAGCACCCCGGTGTTGGCCACCCCGGTGGCGTCGATGAACTCCGCCCCCGGCGGCCCGCACCTGTTCTGGGGCAACACCAAGGTGTTGGTGCGGTGGATTCCGCCCGCCGGCGCCGCCGACGACAGCGACCTCGAAGGCTGGCTTGTCCAATGGAAGGACCCCGCCGGGACCGCGCAGGAGCAGGAATGGAGCACCGACCGCCAGAGCAGCGTCTCCAAGTTCCACGACGCCGACGCCGACGGCACCGACGACTGGCTCAGCTTCGAGCTGGAAATCTCCGCGCACAACGACACCGAATACGACTTCCGGGTCGGCGCCCGCTTCGCCGGCGACGACGTCGAGTGGACCGATCTGGCGACCACGACGCCCAAGCTCGTGGAGGACGACATCCCGTCGATCTTTACAAGCGACCTGAGGTTCGGTCGCCTCGATGAGGAGGAAACATTCGGCGCAGATCGCACGAAGATCGCCATCCGCTTCCGCGACCACGCGATCCGCACCGTGACCGCGGAGGGGCTCGCCGACTACACCGTCCGGCGCACCTTCTACTTCGCCGACTACCCCGGCGAGCCGCAGTACCCGATCACCGCCATCTTCTTCAATGTGGTGTCGAAGCACTCCGACCCGCCTCCGGGTCGGACGATTACCACGCTGCACGAGGGCGCCGGCCCTGACGACTGGGGCGGCTTCGACTACCCCCCGAGCTACATGGACATCCCTTCGTCCCTTTTCACTCTCTTCTGGGCGGCGACAGCAGCAGGTGGGCGGAGCGCCAACGGCCAGGTCCACCAGGGTTCCAATCCCGGCGAGCAGAATATTCACCCGACGTCGGTGCCCCAGGAGAAGGCGGTGCTGGGCGCTCCTGTCGTGGGTGACGGGGAGCTGACGGTTGTCTGGCAGGACCTTCTGTGGGCCGGAACCGAGGCATACGACTACCAGCTCTGCGTTCAGTGGAAGTCCGGAATGGAGGAGTTCGATGACGGCCTCGACGATGAGGGCAATACGATCTCCTCCGGCCTCGGCGACCGCACGGTCATCCTGTCCAACCAGGAGCGGACCGACGCTCTGATCAACGGTTCCTACACCGTCGCCGGCCTGGCCAACGGCACGAGCTACGACGTGCGGGTGGCGTACTGCGAGGCCGGCGAATCGTCTACCAAAATCGACCCGTCGACGATCTCCAACGTGATGTCGGCCACGACCGAGTCCGGCCTCACGGTGCCTCATGACTGGAGCCTGCGGCCCGACGGCGTTCCCACCGGGGAGACGTTCCATCTGCTGTTCGTCACCTCGACCACGCGCGACGCCTTGTCAGGCGATATCGCCGACTACGACGCCCACGTGCAGGCGGCGCTGGCCGACGGGGGCCACACCGACATCCGCGACTACAGCTCGCAGTTCAAGGCGCTGGCCGGAACCGCCGGCGGCGCGGCGCCCAAGAGCCACACCGGCACCGACCCCGTCGACGGCCCCGGCGTGGAGATCTGGTGGCTGAACGGCCCCAAGGCCGCCGACGACTACGACGATTTCTACGACTACGACCGCGCCAACGGCGCCAACTGCGGCTTCAACGCCGACTGCTACGACGGTTGGGGCCACTCCAACCCGGCGCGTGTCGAAACGGGCGAGTCCAAGACCTTCTTGGATCCTGGCGTCACCGGTCAGAACTTAGAGGACGTGTTCGTCTGGACGGGCGTATGGTTCAACGGCGAGCGCGCAAGTGAATGGCACCTGGGAACCGCCAGAGAGATCGTAGCGGGCGTGGGTGCAGCTACTTTCGGTGTGCCCTACGAGAACGACCAAGTATGGCTGAGATCCGGCAATGGCACCTCGGCCACCCTGCAGAACTTCGAGCAAGGCGGCAGCAACATCTCGCTCGGGCTCTACGGCCTGTCTGCGGCCCTCTATATCGAGCCGCCCGACAGCCCCTACGCGACCGTCGCCGAGATAATCGGGTTCCCCGAAGACGGCACCAGCTACTGGGCCCAAGAGACAATCGAGTTCGCGGTCACGTTCAGCGAAACGGTGGTGGTGGACACCACGTCGGGCACACCGCGGTTGACGCTGCGCATCGGCGACGCCGTGCGCTACGCCGACTACTCGTTCACCGACGACGTCCGCCCTGAGCTGTCATTCTTCTACCTCACCACGTCCGACGACCAGGACCTGGACGGCATAGCCATCGACAAGTTCGCGCTGGAGCTCAACGGCGGCACCATCAGGCGCCCGGACACCACTGTCGACGCGGCGCTGACCCACACCGCGGTGGCGGCCGACGAACGCCAGAAGGTCCGCGTGCCGCCGGTCATCACCGGAGTGGCCTTCACCTCCGGGCCGCCCATGACCGACGATGACACCTACGGGCTGGGCGAGGTCATCGAGATCACCGTCACCTTCAACGAAGACGTGGACGTAGTCGGAGATCCGCAGTTCGGATTCGACGCCGGCGGCGAGAAGCTGGCCGACTATGACGCGAGCAGCAGCAGCAGTAATGCGCTGGTCTTCGTCTACACGGTGTTGGCCGCCGACAGCGACACCGACGGCATCGAGATCGGCAACCACGCCTCAACCATTGCCACTCTCCGGCTGGACACAGACGACGCCATCACCGACGACGTATCGGGTGTCGACGCCAGCTTGGAACATCAACCGCTGGGGGTACTCGCAAACAGCAAGGTGGACGGCTCACGCGAGCCCGACACGACCGCCCCGTCGGTGAAGCGAGTGAGGGTGATCCTCGGTAGTACCCCGGGCATTTTTGACACCATCGAGATCGTCTTCAACGAGCACCTCGACCGCGGCTCGCACATCGACGAGCCCGTCGGTAGCGATTTCGAGGTGACCATAGACGGCATCGCGACTTACGACCCGAATTCCGTCGGGATCACCTCCGCCACGACGTTGCGCCTCGGCTACGTTGGCACGCGGTTGGCCGCGGGCGAGACGATCAGAGTCAGCTACACCCAGAACGCCTTGCGCGCCCTCGCCGACCCGTCCGGCAACAAGGTGGCGGACTTCGCGGGGGTGCTGGCAGAAAACCTGCCTGCCAAGCCCGTGGTGACGCTGACCTTCGGCGCTGGTGAGATCAGGGCGTCGTGGGAGGCGCCGGCCGACGGCGGCAGCGCCATCACCCGCTACGAGGTGCAGTGGAAAATCGCTGCACAAACCTGGACTGAAGCCGAAACTGCTGGGCAGGAGAACATCATCGACAGCGCCAACTTTGGGGGGTTCGTCGCCCTGGTCACCGACGACGTCTACATGGCGCGGGTACGGGCGGTGAACGGCGTTGGCAACAGCGAGTGGAGCAGCGACACGACCGTCGGTGTGTCGTGGTCGGCAGCGTCGTATGCCGCGCTGGAGGGTCACTCGGGCACGACGGTGACGCTGAAGCTGAGCGCGGCGCCCACCGGCGACGTGACGGTGCCGATCTCTGTGGACTTGGTGGGCGGCGCGGAGGCCGGCGACTACTCGGGCGTGCCGGTCTCGGTTACCTTCGACTCGTCCAGCACCCTCGTCGACGGCCTGCCGACCGAGAGCTTCGTCGTGGTCGCCACCGACGACGGCGACCACGACGAGTACGTCCTCGATGAGGCCCTGACACTGAGCTTCGGGGAGTTGCCGTCGGGCGTGTCCCCCGGCACGCAGAGCACCACGACGGTGGCGCTGGTGGACAACGAGCTCCCGGCGGATTCGGAGCTGGTTCCCGACGGCATCGCCATCGGCGACAGGTTCCGGCTGCTGTTCGTCACCTCGGGCACGCGCAAAGCCGAGTCGGCCGACATCGAGGTGTACAACGCGTTCGTGCAGAGGCCGGTGGGGGATGGCCACGCCGACATCGCCGGCTACAGCGCCCAGTTCCAGGCGCTGGCCAGCACCGCCACCGTCGACGCCAGGGACAACACCGCCACCAACCCCAACAAGGACGGCACCGGCGTGCCCATCTGGTGGCTCAACGGCGACGGCGACAGCACCGCCGACAACTACCGCGACTTCTACGACGGCGAGTGGGACAACCATGACCCCGGCCGCGACGAGGACGGCGTTGAAGTCGACTTCGACAGTGGCGATCGCGTGTGGACCGGCACCGACACGGACGGCACTGCGCGCAATCCCCTGGGCGGCGCGTCGCCGGGTCGCGGGAAGCCGTCCGATTCAGGGCAGACGCTGTTCTTTGGCACCTCTCAAGGGAACTTTGAGGACCCCCTGTACGGCCTGTCGTATGTGCTTCACGCCGCCGCGCCCGTCGACACGCCGTATGTGACGGGCGTCGCGACGGTGGATGCGCCGGATAGCGCGTACCGCAGCGGCGACACCATCACGTTGGATGTGACCTTCAGCGAGACGGTGACGGTCACCGGTGCGCCCACGTTCCCGCTGTCCATCGGCAGCGACACCCGCCAGGCGCAATACGACGCCAGCGAGAGCACCGCGACCGTGCTCAGGTTCACCTATGCGGTCACCGACAACGACTACGACGACGGGCGCATCTCCAACGACGGGCTCGAGCTGGTGCTGCCCACCGGCACGTCGATCACCCGTCAGGGCAGCCCGTCCGTGGCGGCCTACCCCGGAAGCATCGTGTGGGACCCGGGCCTCAAGGTGAACCCGCGCGCGAGGCTCACCAGCATCGAGATCACCTCCACGCCCGAGGCGGCGACGAACACTTACGGGCAGGGCGAGGACATCGAGTTCACCCTCACCTTCGACATCCCGGTGACGGTGGTCAGCGACGCGACGCACGGCGACGTCACGTTCCGCTTCCAGATGGGGACCTTCACGGAGCACGATCCGATGCGAGGCGGGCCACCCTGGCGGGCGGCGACGGCACCGCGCAACTGGTGTTCACCTACACCGTGCAAGACAGCGACATGGACAGCGACGGCATCTCATCGGCAAGTCCCGACGACCCAATATTCCACGGGCCGTTCCCCTTCGAGGGCGACCAGTCCATCACGGGTCCTCTGGGCAGAGGCCAAGCTGACGCACGAGAAGCTGGATGACGACGGCGACCACAAGGTGGACGGCTCGCGCACCGGCGCCGACGCCAGGCTGGCGTCGCTGTCGCTTGGCGGGATCTCCCTCGTCCCGGTGTTCGCCGCCGGGACCCTGAGCTACACGGCCTCGGCGGACACCTCGGTCACCTCCACCACGGTCACGGCCACCCGCACCCAGACCGGCGGCTCGTCGGCGCTGACCATCACCCCCACCGACGCCAGCATCAGCGCCGGGGGCCACCAGGTGGCGCTCACCGCGGGCACCACCACCATCACCGTGACGGTGACCGCCACCAACGGCACCACCACACGCGTCTACACCATCGACGTCACGGTGGCGACAGCATCCGACCCGCCCGTGAACGTCAAGGCCTTCGCCGGCGACGGCCGCATCGACGTGGAGTGGGACCCGCCCGCCACAGGCGGAGCGGAGGGCGGCTACCGGGTGCGCTGGAGGGAGTCCTCCGTGTCCGCCTTCGCCACATCAGACGCCGGCGATGTGGCTGCGGGCGTCACCGAGCGCGCCATCACCGGTCTGACCAACGGCGACACCTACGTCGTGCGGGTGGTTCCGCTGGACGCATCGAGCCAGGAGGGCCCCTCGGCCGACTCCGCCGAGGTGACCGTGGGCCGGCCCAAGGCGGTGCGCGACCTGACGGTGGCAACGCGCCGCCTCGACTTCCGGGTGAGCTGGGACGCGCCCGACGAGCGGGGCGAGGGCTTCGCGCAGGACGCCGAAGGCGATCCCGTGCTGGTGTACCGGGTGTCGTGGGCCGAGAGCGGCCAAGCTGCCGCGATCACTCAGTATCAGGTGGATTGCGGACCCACGACGGCCCGGTCCGACTTCTACGAGTATTACGACCTGAGTGCGAACAACGGGTCCGTCAGCTTCAAGTTTAGAGCTCCCGCCGTCGACGACGTGTACGACTTCACGGTCGAGGCTCGATTCGAGACCGACCCGGTGATAGCCACTCAGTGTCACAACCAGACCGGCTTCGGCGCCGAGTCCACCATGAGGGCCACCGCGACCGACACCCCAGCCGACGCCACCGACGAGGACCACGCCGCAGTGCGCGCCGCGCTGGAATCGGTGGTCGCCGCACACGAGAGTGACCAGCCGTGGCTGCGCGCCGCACTGGACCACATCCCGACGGCGGAGGTGCAGGCCGAGGACCTGACGCGAGGCGTCGAAGGCAGAGTCGGCAACGAGGGTCGTGTGACGAGTGGCACGACGGTACTCAGCCACAGCGAGGTCGAGTCGCTGAAGCTGGACATCGACTCGGACTTGTGGCCCGAGGACCGGCTGGCCTACACCGCCGTCCACGAACTGGCCCACGTGTGGACGCTCGACAGCACCCTGCACGACGACGCGGCCTCGCGCTCGGCGGTGGGCGCGGCGCTGCTGTACTTCTTCAGGGAGAAGTACGACGGGCTGGCGGAGGCCGAACTATGCGCGACGGAGACGCTCGCGGACACCATCGCCCACCTGGCTGCGGGAACCCCGGAGGGTTCGCTGTCGTACTACAGCGAGACCTGCTTCACCGGCGGTACGCGCCAAGGACCGGCCCTAGCCGAAGAGGATCAGGCGCTCCACGCCATGCACCCTTCGGGCACCACCCCCGGCGGCACCACGACCGAGTCGAGCTGGCTCACCGACACATACTCCGGCGTCGGGGCCAGCGCCGACGCGTGGGCGGACGTCGAGGGCATCGTCTCGACCGGCTACCGCGCCCTGGTGATGAACCTGCTCCAGGACTCCTTCGGCGGCTACTGCTCCATCGACGTGGCCAACACGGCCGCGTTCGCCGGTCAGGCGGGCTTCGACGCCACCAGCGACGTCACCGACCCCTGGAACGACGGCGGCTGCGAGCCCGGCGCCCCCACCGGCGTCACCGCGTCCGCGGTCAGCACCACGGCACCGTCGACGTGGCGTGGACCGCACCCGCAAGCAGCGGCGGCGCGCCGATTACGGGGTACACGGTGCAGTGGCGCACCACCACCCAGACCTGGCCCCAGGCCGTCGCCGCCAACCAGAGCACCGGCGTCGCGGCGACCCCCCACACGATCACCGGCCTCGACTCCGCTGAGCAGTACACCGTGAGGGTGAGAGCGACCAACAGCATCGGCGACGGCGAATGGAGCGACGACACGACCGCGGGGACAGCAAGAGCGCTTCCGCCCCAGAACCTGCGGGCAGCAGCCGACGGCGGGACGGTCAGGCTCGAGTGGGACGCTCCCGACGGCGACCCGGTCACCGGCTACCGCATCGAGCGCCGCCCCGCCGGCCCCAGGCCGCCCAACCGGGGCCTCGGCGACGACGACATCCTCGTGGGCGACACCGGCAGCGCCGACACCGTCTATGTGGACGACACCGTGGATCCCGGCGTCGGCTACCAGTACCGGGTGGCCGCGATCGGCCCGGCCGGCGCCGGCGAGACATCGGAGTGGGTGAGGGCCGGGCCGGCAGACGAGCCGGAGTTGGGCGACGGCCCGCCGGGAGCGCCTCGCAACCTCACCATCGCTGCCGGAGACCGGGAGATCACCCTGTCGTGGGAGCCGCCAGCCGACAACGGCAACCCGCCCGCGACGAGGTACCGCGTCGAGTGGAGGATCGACGGCAAGGACTACGACAAGAGCCATTGGGGCATATCGCACAAGACGACCTATACCAGGACCCACCTGGCCAACGGAGTGAGCTACATCTTCTGGGTGAAGGCCGAGAACGGCGACGGCAACCGCGACGGACCATACGGACCTGCCTCTGGGGAGGTGAGCGGTACCCCTACGTCGGGCTTGGCGGTGGACTTGGCCACGCCGGTGCTGTCGAGCACGAAGGCCCTGCATCGCGGCATGGTGCGGCTGGACTGGCAGGACGTCGAGGACGCCGGTTGGTATGTGGTCCAGCACTACCACATCGACGGGGGCAGTGGGGAGTGGTTGGACCTGCCCGCCGCGGGAGTGGACGTCGCGCTCCATGGTTCGAGCGCGGTGGTGAGCAACCTGGGTGGGATCTCGTGGCTGCGGGTGGGGGCGATGAGCTGCGCGGGAGAATCGGAGTGGTCGGAGATCAAGCAGTTGTTCATGACCGATGAGTCGGCCTGGGATGGCGTGCCCGTGCCCGAGGTGGCGCAGGGCGACGAGATCGAACCCTGCCCCGTGGTGCTGGGCACGCCGGTGCTGTCGAGCACGAAGACCCTGCATCGCGGCATGGTGCAGCTGGACTGGCAGGACATCGAGGACGCCGGTTGGTATGTGGTCCAGCACTACCACATCGACAGGGGCAGCGGGCAGTGGCTGGACCTGCCCGCCGCCGGAGTCGACATCGCGCTCCACGGTTCGAGCGCGGTGGTGAGCAACCTGCACGGGATCTCGTGGCTGCGGGTGCGGGCGATGAGCTGCGCGGCAGAATCGGAGTGGTCGGAGATCGAGCAGTTGTTCATGACCGATGAGTCGGCCTGGGATGGCGTGCCCGTGCCCGAGGTGGCGCCGGGCGACGAGACCGAACCCTGCCCCGAAAACGTCGACACGCCCGACAACAGCGAGACGGCGCAGGAAGCGCCCGACAACAGCGCGACGGCGCAGGAAGCGCCCGACAACAGCCCGGCGACGGGAGCGCCCGTCATCACCGGCACGGCGCAGGTGGGCGAGACGTTGACGGCGAATACGTCTGGGGTCGCCGACGCCGACGGGCTCAACAACGTCGAGTACGAGTACCGGTGGCTTGCGGACGACTCCGACATAGCGGGAGCGACCAACGCCACCTACACCCCGTCAGCCGCCGACGAGGGCAAGGACATCAAGGTGCGGGTGAGCTTCACCGACGACGCGGGACATGACGAGACGCTGACCAGCGCGGCGACGGCTGCTGTGGCTGGTGCGCAACCCACGGAGCCGCCGGCCAAGCCCACGGGCCTCTCCGCCACGGCGTCGCACGACTCTGTGACCCTCGCCTGGAACGACCCCGGCGACGACTCCATCACCGGCTACGTGATCCTCAGGCGCGTCCGCGAGAACGATGTCGGGGGCGAGTTCAGTGAACTGGTGCCGGACACGGGCAGCACCGCGACCACCTACACCGATGACACAGTGGCTGCCGGCCTCACCTACACCTACCGGATCAAGGCCATCAACGGGGCCGGAACGAGTGAACGATCGCGCTGGTTCCACATCGACACCCCGGCAGCGCCCGCACCCTAGTCCACGGGCTTGTCCGCCCCGGCGTTCCACAACCGGGTGGTCCTCGCCGCCGCCCCCCGGACACTCGGACCGGCATGGTCTCACATGAGTCTCCGGTTCCTTTCCTGCATCGAGAAACGGTGTCATACCCTCTCGCTAGCGTGTTAGCCATGGTACATAACGCTCCAGGCAAGCACTACCGCCAAGGAATGACCCGAGTCGTGGCCGGTCCGGTCGCGGACACTTCGGCTCCCACTCTGGTCGGCGCGGTCGCTAGTGTCACCGAGCACGGCGCGACGGTGTTCACTGACGAGCATCGCAGCTACAAGCCGCTCGCGTCGTTAGGGTTCGCCCATGCCGCCGTCGCTCACTCGGCTCGCGAGTTCGTGCGCGGCGATGCGCACACGAACGGCATCGAGTCGCTGTGGTCCATGTTCAAACGGGGCTATGTGGGCACGTACCATCACATGTCAGAAGCGCACTTGGGGCGCTACGTGAACGAGTTCACCGGTCGGCATGACGTGCGGGAGATGGGCACCGAGAAGCAGATGGACAGCGTTGTCGCTGGGATGGTCGGCAAGCGGCTCACTTACGACGAACTGATCGCAGCATGACGCTGGCACAGTCCGCGGTCAGCAGCGGCGCCTATGGCCGGTCCTACGAACTGCACCATGCCGACGCGTTCAGGTGGCTGGAAACCGCAGCTGAGAATTCGATCCACGCGGTAGTGACCGATCCGCCTTATGGCGTGGTGGAGTACACGCCGACACAGATCGACAAGCAGCGCAATGGTCGTGGTGGCGTCTGGCGTCTGCCGCCCGCTTACGACGGCGCTCCCCGTCGCCCTGTGCCGCGGTTCACAGCGCTCAGCGACTCCGACAGGGATCAGGTCGCCAAGTTCTTCGCTGATCTCGCCAAGCGGCTCCTGCCGGTGCTGGTGCCGGGCGCTCACATGTTCATCGCTGCCACGCAGGTCCTGTCTCATCTCGTGTACGGCCCGATGATCGACGCCGGTTTCGAGAAACGCGGCGAGATCGTGCGGGTCGTCAAGACCCTGCGCGGCGGCGACCGGCCCAAGAACGCCCATAAGGAATATCCCGACGTGAGCGTGATGCCGCGGGCGAGCTGGGAGCCGTGGGGTCTGTTCCGCAAGCCCATCGAAGGCCGTGTCTGCGACAACCTGCGCCGCTGGCGCACCGGTGGGCTGCGGCGTCCGTCGTCTGACGCGCCGTTCAGGGACCTGATCGAGTGCGGACCTGCGCGCGGCATCGAACGTGAGATAGCGGACCATCCGTCGCTCAAGCCCCAAGCGCTCATGCGCCAGCTCGTGCACGCTTCGCTGCCGCTCGGCGACGGCGTGATACTCGACCCGTTCATGGGGTCAGGCTCGACCATCGCCGCGGCCGACGCGCTCGGAATTTCCAGCATCGGCATCGAAGTTGACGCCAAGTTCTACAGCCTCGCTGAGCGAGCAATCCCCCAACTGGCCTCTCTGCCGTGTGGTCTCACTTCGGATGCGACCGAACGACTTTGACCGCAGCGTGGAGCTGCCCAACGGCCTCACCGTGCCAGCAATCCGCAACGCGGTCGAGTACATCGAACGGGAACTCACCGACCTCGTGGAGATCTACTTCGAGCAGTCCAACGCGTTCAGCGGCCTCGTCAGCATGTACGGCACGCGGGCGCTCGACAGCAACAGCGTCTACGAGAAGAACCGGAACCGTGACGTGGCCGCAGGCAAGTTCCCCGACCTGCAACGCCGAGGCAGCCCCACGCCGCCATCACCGCAGGACTCGCTCGAATCGAAGGGCAGCATTCGCCCGTGGGCGCTGCAAGCCCACTACGACCACCCAGGCTGGTACATCGTCTGGCGCTACCTCGTCGACACGACTCAGACCTACGAGACCGACTTCCAAGTCGTCATCTGGCGCGTCGATGTAGCGTTCCTCACCCGAGACGACTGGAAGTACGAACGCAGCAGCTCTGGCCCGCATGGGGGCGGCCGCACTGAGACATTCGGGCTGATCAAGCCTGCAACCAAGCTGCGCGGCAACGCTGTCTACGCTCGCTCAGACGTCACCATCAAGGACAGCAAACCGGTGCCCGCCAATGGGCACACGACCACAGGAGACCCCCAATGACCGCACAGCATCGGTACGGCAGCCTCAACACCCACCGAACGCGAAGGACCCGATGAGCATTCCGATGAGGGTGAGCATTCCGATGAGATCGCCAGCGCAGCGGAGGTGCGCAGGATAGATGTCTCGTTCTATGCGGCGAGTCAGGACATCTCATTTGAAGCAGCGGTTCGGCACATGGAGTTGCGGGCGGCTATGCAACCTGTACTGGATCTTGCCGCGGCAGTGTCCCACCGAGTGGTGGGGTTTGAGGTAGCCGCAGGGGTCCACCACTAGGGGGGCCTCTATCGAGCCACGCCGCAGCGGGCGGCGACCGGCCGGGCACGCTATGAGAGAGCCACGCCGAAGCGGGCAAGAAGCGTGTGAGCCCGACCGGCCATCGTCCTCGCACCCTACGCCCCCGTCGGGGCCGAGGTGCTAGCCCCATACAAACAAGTCAGGAGCGTGGCATCGCCCCCACTGAGGTGTGCCCGCCGACCGGTCCTGTCACCGTTCGCCTACGAGAGACAACATGATCATGATCACATTGGGAATCGACGCGCACAAGCGCACACACACCGTCGTCGCGGTGGACGAACTGGGTCGGCGTCTCGGGTGCCGCACGACCCGGGCCACACACCCAACGCCTAGCCGCTTGACACATAGGAGAGACGGGACGCCTCCGAGCAATTCCCCACAGGCATGAGCGAGTAATGGACGTTGGACGGTGACGTCTACACTGTTGCTGTCTTGATCGTGGGGTGCAAGGAGATCATCACTATGTTCCAGCGTGCCGTCCATCCCGGGGAAGTCCTCAAGGACGAATTGGAGGAGTGGGGAGTGACGCCGACCGAGTTCGCGCGGCAGATCGACGTGTCGCCGAACCGCGTGGGCCAGATCATCTCCGGCAAGCGATCCGTGAGCGCCGACACCGCTCTGCGACTTGGACACTGGTTCGGCGTCGAAGCCCAGTTCTGGTTGAACCTCCAGACACAATTCGACCTCGCCGTCGCTGAGCAGCGCATCGGCGCGGCGGTAGATGAGTTGCCGTCAGCAGCGGTACACGCCTAGCTGAATCATCCTGACCTTGGCAAGGACCCCACGGAACCACTAGCAGCGCTGAGACTCCTCGAAACCGAGACGGTTGAGCCGCCGGATCGCGAGACACCGTTCGACTGGTCTCACTTGCTGTAGACGGAAGGGCGATCGCCGTAATCAGGCGTCGATGAGCCAGGCGAGCATTGCGGTCGGAATCGCGACCGTCTCCGCTTCATCGAGGTCCAGTTCGGTCCGGGTGGCGACCAGGCCCCGCCACGGCGAGGCCGCCAAAGTACGGCCCACGCTCCTGCGCCAGCGCCCGTCGGCGTACTTGGACTCGATGGCAAGGCCCCCAAAGTCGGGGCCCACGAAGTCGATCTCGGCGTCGGTGGCGGAGCGGAAGAACAGCACCCGGTCGAAGTCCGCATAGCTGCTGTGGCTGTGGCGGATGCTGCTGCGCAGCAGCGCCATGCCCAACTGCTGCTCCGAAAGCGCGGTCTCGTCGAGGGTCTGAGCGTCGCCATAGCCGATTCGCGCGTAGATCGGGTCGGTGAAATAGACCTTCCTCTGGGCTCGCAGGTTCGGTCTCAGGCCCTGCTCGCGGTGAACGGGCCACACGATGAAGGACTCGCACAGGTCGTCGATGCGGCGCTGAGCCGTGGGTAGCGACACGTTGATCTCACGTGCCAGCCTGGACGAGTTGAGCTGCGAGCCGAGCCCCCGGGTGAGCCGGCGCAGCATCTCGGCGGTCTGAAGGTCCGAGAGCCGGGCCCGCTGGAACGCATCGCCGCTGACAACGCCGAAGAGAGCCTGCTCGAGGTTCTTGTCGACCAGCCGGTGGCGCATATGGCCGGCTATCGCCTGGGGGAAACCGCCTACGCGCAGATAGTCCTCCCAGGCGTCCACCAGCAGGTCCAGCCAGGGAGCGAGGCGGTAGGCCGCGTCGCTCAGGCGGTCCGGTGTCAGGTCGGCCACCGCGAGGCTGCAGCCCTGTTGCGTCCTGCAGCCCTGTTGCGTCCTGCAGCCCTGTTGCGTCCTGCAGGCTGGACTCGCGATCTGTGAGTTTGACGAAGGTGCGGAAGCCGATGGGGAGCATCACCCGGTCGGGAGCGTTGGCCGGTCCACGCCGCCCGGCCAGATCACCAATGGAGTCCCGCAGGTTGGACGAGGACGAGCCGGTGAGGACAACCGTGTCTCGGCGAAATCGGGGGTTGTTGTCCCGCAGCCACTTGATCCGCGCTGGCCATCCATCGGTGATAGCGGTGATCTCGTCGATGAGCCACCATCGGTGCCCGCCGGCAGGCATCAGCCGGTCGGCCGCCCTCACCAGCGTTCCTAAGTCGTCGGCGGACCATCCGTCAACCGACATGTGCATGATGGCTCTGGGGTCTGCCCCCTCGCGGATCAGTCGCTCGATGGTGCGCTTGAGTTCCACCGACTTTCCGACCCTGCGGGGTCCGCGCAGCACGTAGAGCCCACCTCGGACCAGATCGTCGAGCACCCTTGCGGAGTGCGTGAACGGGGCTTCAGATGCCTCCTGTAGGTCCGGGTCCTGTCTGGTCCAGTCTTGGGGCCGCCTCCACCAGCCGTTGGTGGCGGTCAGCTTGGCTTGGAGCTCTCCTATTCGCATGAGTTCTTCCAGTCCAGGTGGCGCTTTCTCGGCCAGCAGGCCGATTACTAAAACACTATAGCAAAATGGATAAGCTGCGATTGTTTAGCTATGGTAAAACAAAGATTTCTTGTCCGAAAAACTATATGTAAACAGAATCTGCGGGGCACGACCGAGCGTGGGCGGTCCGCATCCCCCCGACCAGGCGGGCATCGGCGAGGGTGAAGTCGTGCGCCTCCACCGTCTCAAGGAACCGGGCTGGCTCCGCCCGCTCCGACGGAAAGCCTGGCTGGATGGACGCCTAGCCGGCGGCGAAGACCCAGGGGCGGGCCTGCTTGATCGACAAGATGTTGTCGCTGGTGATCTTGAACTCGATCTCGATGGCGAACTCCTCGCCGGGCCCGATGCCGTACAGCACCTCGAAGTGGTCGTGGATCGCTTCGAGATGGCCGCGCAGCTGGTCCAGTTGGGCGTCGCTCAACAGCAGCTGCCCCGCGGGGACCTGGTTGGAGCGCGCCACGACGGTGTGTGTGCCGTCGGGGTGCAGCAGCATCTCCTCGGGCACCGAGCGCGCCTCGGGATTGGTGACCAGGTCCTCGCCGAGCTGGGTGTTGACGTAGTAGCTGCCGTCCGCGCGGCCGAACGGGTCGAAGCTGACCGCGACGCCGTTGGCGAGCTCGTCGGAGAAGTTGGGATGCACCAGCACCCCCATCGCCGCGGCCAGGTGGTCTATGCGGTGGAACTCGCGCTCGGTGAACGCCCGGAAGTTCCACAGGCTCGCCCACACCCCTTTGATGGACTTGTCGATGCCGTCCTCTGCGGTCTCGTCGGGGTCCTGGGTCTTGGAGTCGTACAGCCCCGCGCCGCTGAAGCCGGGCAGGTCCTCGTTGTTGGTGCTGGACCGGTAGCGCAGCGACTGCGATTCGGGGTAGGTGGCGTGCATGGCCTCGAGCGCCTCGATGATCCACTGGGGCGTGTCGGCCTTCTTGATCTTCTTGCGCAGCTTCTTGAGCTTGTTCTGTTGGGTGTCGAAGTCCGATTGGAACTCCGGGTCGGCCAGCATCTCCTCGACGTCGTCGTAGAGGCCGTTGTGGGTCATGAACTCGTCATAGAAGTAGAACGGCACCGCGAACCCGTCGGGCACGGTCCCGCCGCCGAAGCCCAGCGTCCCCAGAACGGCCACGTTGGCGGCCTTGACCCCGAACGCGGTCCAGTCGCCGAACCCGACGCCGCCCAGCGCGGTGATCTGCGTGACGGTGAGGTCCCGCTGCGGCGTCTGGGGCTGCGACGGGCGCGACGCGGCGTAGTGGGCGTCGACCTCGGCGGGCGTGGCGGCGCGCAGGGTCCATCCGCTGCCGGTCACGGTGTAGTGGACGTGGCTGTCGATGAGATCGTCGACGTCGTCGTCGTCGAGGGCGCCGCGGATGAAGGCGTTGGGCACTCCGTCCTGCACGGCGCGCAGATTCACATGCGACAGCGGCGTCTGGGGCACGGTGGTGATGATGCCGCCGACGCGGGAGAGCTCGTTGGGCAGCGTCTCATAGATCACGACGTCGCGGGGGTCGGGGCGCTCCTCCAGCGACATCACCCGCAGGAAGCCGTACCCCTCCGCCCGGTTGAGCGCGATGAAGTCGACGTCGGGGAAGACGTCCTCCTCCAACAGCACATCGACGCGCGAACCGTCATAGAGGGCCCGCTCCTCGTGGTAGAGCGGCAGCGCGCTCGCCGGCATCGGGTAGTACGCCAGGTTGTCGTCCAGCAGCGCCATGCCGGCCGCCAGCACCTCGTACGCATAGGCCACAGCCTCGAACGGGTAGGCGTCCAGAGGCTCGAACTCGAAGCGGTACACGCCCAGCGAACCGTCGGGGGCGACCACATTGGGGTGGTACACGATCTCGCCCTTCATCGCCCCCCGCCGCCAGTGCGGCTTGCCCCACAGACCGATGACATTCGCAAAATCGGTGTGTGCCCGGTGCGTCTGCGTGTTCATGAAATAGACGACCGGGCGGTCGGTGTCCATGGCGAACAGATAGAACTTGACGTACTCCAGGTCGATGAGGTGAGTGTCGATCACGACACGCTCGCCCTGATAGGACAGCGCCTCGAACGTCTCACGGTCGGGAACGGCCACCGCGCCGTCGACGGGTTCGACCCTCGGCGCGGGGTTCAGCGGGTTCATGTCAGCGGGGTCTGCGAG
Organism: Candidatus Aldehydirespirator sp.; assembly: GCA_965219165.1. Classification (GTDB taxonomy): domain Bacteria; phylum Actinomycetota; class Acidimicrobiia; order Acidimicrobiales; family Aldehydirespiratoraceae; genus Aldehydirespirator. The sequence continues at coordinate 2,054,547 of CBDCMW010000002.1, forward strand.
CTCGGTGATGTCGTCGATGCAGTCGCCGTCGATGTCGCCCGGGTCGGCGACCAGGAACTCGTCCACCCGGTAGCGCTCCGGGGGCAGGGCCGAGAGCTGCTCGGACAGCGTCGTCGTGCCGGCCTCGCCCAGAGTCACCGAGACCGGTATCTCCACCTCGGTCCGCGCATCCAGTTCGTGGCGCACATAGAGCACGTAGTACCTGCCGGCCGTGGACTCGACCACGACGGGAACGGCCTCGACCTCGATCGACGTCGGCGTGGGATCCGAGCCGGTTCCGGGACACTCGCTCGCCGGCTGCACCGTCATGGTGGACGAGCTCGTCCGAGACTCTGTGTACCCGGCGTTGTCGGCGAAGCTCACCCGCACCGCGATGGCCCGCCCAAGCTCGCCGGGCGTGAGGGTGAAGCGGGAGCCGTCGGCCCCGTCAATGTTGTTCCCTGCGGCGGTCCACTGGTAGGCCAGGCTGGGGCCGACGATCCCGTCGGGGTCGGCGATGCCCGACGTGTGAGCCCTCAGCTTCTGGCCCACCCGCGCCACCCCGCTGATGGTGGGCGCTCCGGCGGCCGGGTGGTTGGGCGCGGCGACAACCGCGGCGGTCGGCTCGCTGGTCAGCGACTCGCGGTTGCCGGCATCGTCGGTGAAGGACACCCGCACCGCCACGGCCCGCCCCCGTTGGTTGTGGGTGAGGGTGAAGCGGGGACCGTCGGCCCCGGCGATGTCGGTCCCGTAGGTCATCCACCGGTAGGCGAAGCTGGCGCCCTCGAGCCCGTCGGCGTCGGCGATGCCGGTGGTGTCCACAGTCAGCGTCTCGCCCACCTGGGCGGTGCCGCTGATGGTGGGCGCTCCCGTGGCAGGGCTGTTGGCAGCCGTCCCGTCCCCGGCCGTGCGCAGGAGCCGGATCTCCACGGTGTCTGCGTCGCTCCAGCTCAGGCCCGTTCCCCTCCACTGGTAGATGTTGCCGTAGCTGTAGACCTGGAAGTACGCATCCTCGGAGGCGAACCGCGCCCCGTCCAGCTCCAGCACGAAGCCGAAGGGGACCTCCCGGTCCGTGCCGATGTACATCCACCCCGCGGCCTCGATCATGGTCACGGTGTAGGTCGTGCCGTCCACCTCGAACGACGCCGGGGACAGGGACCCGGACTTCTGGGTGCCAGTGGAGTAGTACCCGTGGCCCCAGCGGATCTGTGCCGCCGTCATCGTGGCCGACCAGACCAGGGTGTCCTCAGCGGCCGGAGGCTCCTCGCTGCCCGGATCGCTGCCCGGATCCGGGCCCGGGACGGTGAACTCGGGCCTGTTGTACAGCTTCCTGCCGTCGCCGGTGCAGATGGCGCCCGGTGCGTCGCAGGCGACGTAGGACAGTATGACCCCCTCGTAATCAACGGCGCCGGCCGGCACGGCGATGGTGACGTCGCCGGAGTCCGGGGCCACGGTGATGTCCCAGATCCTGTTCGACCCGTTCACCCTCTCCACTGCGAGGATCCAGCCTCCGACAACGCCGAGGGCGTGGTCCTTGAGGTTCTCGGCATCCGTTGCGACGTCCTGGCTGAAGTGGAGCCGGACACTGAACGCATCGACGCCGTTGTGGTTGTCGGGCACCTGCGTGAAGTACGCCATCGGCGGGGCGAGCGGCAACTGCGGCCGCGCCGCCCCCGGCCCCGACGCCACCGTCAGGCTCACCTCCAGCGTGTCGCCCGCAGACCAGTCGATGTGCTGGTGGGCGTCCCACCAGTAGGCGTCTGCATACATGGCTTCGGGGCGCGAGCCGTCCTGCGCCGCGTACGAGACGCCGCCGACGGTGAGCGTGAAGTCGGCCTCGAGCTCCTCGCCGAGGCCGAAGACCAGCCCGCCGGAATATTGTGCGAGCACCAGGACCCGGTACGCCGTCCCGCCCACGGTGAACGTGTTCGCCGTCAGCGTTCCGCCCAGCCCCCACACCGAATAGCCCGACGCCGCGGGGACCATCGAAGCGTCCTCGCCCACCGTCAAGGTGGCGGACCACACCGGCCCGGCGCCCGCCCCGTCGGAAACCTCTGCCGCTGCGGGCGCGGTCTCCTCGTCGGCCGCGGTCTCCTCGTCGGGCGCGGTCTCCTCGTCGGGCGCGGTCTCCTCGTCGGGCGCGGTCTCCTCGTCGGGCGCGGTCTCCTCGTCGGGTGCGGTTTCCTCGTCGGGTGCGGTTTCCCGTCGGGTGCGGTCTCCTCGTCGGGCGCGGTCTCCGCTGCGGGGGTGGGGGCCCGCACCCAGCTGGAGATGTCGCTGTAGCCGTGGGCGTTGATGGCCTTGATCCGGTACACGTAGCGCCGCTCGGGCTGCGCGGTGCTGTCGGTGTAGGCCGTCGCAGCGGAGCCGGTGTCCGCGGTGATCGTCCGGAACGTCCCTTGGGGGTGGACGTCCTTGTCGCGGCGCAGGATCACATATCCGCCGACGGTGCCGTCGCCGGGGTCGTCCCAGCTCAGCGTCACCGAGTCGTGGGACACTTCCGAGACCAGCCCGGTGGGCTTGGCCGGCCGCTGCGGTGACGGCTCGGGGGCGGCGGGGGTGTAGGCGCGCACCCAGGTGGATCTGTCGCTGGTGCCGGCCGCGTTGATGGCCTTGATCCGGTACACGTAGCGCCGCTCAGGATCCACGCCGGCGTCGACGTAGGCCGTCGCGGCGGAGCCGCTGTCGGGCACCAGGGTGACGAAGGTCCCCTCGGGGTGCACGTCCTTGTCGCGGCGCAGGATCACATATCCGGTGACGCTGCCGTCGCCGGGGTCGTCCCAGCTCAGCGTGACCGAGTCGTGGGACACTTCCGTGGACAGCCCCGTCGGCGGCTCGGGTGCGGTGGAGCCGTCCTGGGCCTGCGCGGGCAGCGCCGCAGTCGCCGCCAGAGCCACGGCCGCGACGGCGGCGAACACACAGCGGAATGATCGTCTACCGGTGCGAGCCACAGCTCCTCGATTCGTCGTTGCGTCCTGGTTCAAGTGGCCGTTGTGATCGCATGTCCATATGGCGTGGCTGAGGTGCGGTGTGCGTGGTCGTGCAGACGGTGTCGTGCCACAATGGCCGCGGGGTATGTTTCAATGAGCCACAGAATCCTAGTTCTGAATGCTTCTATCGAACCAGCCCAATTAGACATAAATTTATTAACAGAACTGCAACAGAAAGGTTTGGCCTTCTGACGCTAGTCTGATGCACAAGAACGAACTGAATTAGTCCTTATGCATCACCGACTTATGTCATAATGAGCTTCGCTGATTGCTAGCTCGGCTCTATACTGTGTTGGTAAAGTTCACTCGACTATGGAGTGATGTGCCGGGCCATGTGTCGTCATTGCGGTTGCCGTGACGTTGCAGGCAAAATCGGGTTGCACGCTGGTTATGGGGCGGTGGGGTGTAGGCGCGCACCCAGCTGGAGATGTCGCTGTAGCCGTGGGCACGGACCTGACGTACCAGACCGAACCGATGCGCGAAGCCCTGGCCGATGGGCGAAGGGAAGCGATCCTTGACCTCGGGGAGCGCCGTCCGATTCCCGACGCGACGGCGACCCTGGCCCAATTCCAGCAAGTGCTCGACAACGATGTCGCCGATGACACCCCGGCACCGCGGGGCTGCAGCGAGGAGATCCTCGAACCGCTACGCGCGGCTCGAGCGCGGGCGAACAAGATTCTGCTCGGCGACTAGCCGTGGCCGCGCCTATCCACAGCGGCGTGTAAAGGTCAGAGGCTATTTCTGCGATCCTAATGGTGTCGGAGGGGGGACTTGAACCCCCACGCCCCGGAGGGCACTAGCCCCTCAAGCTAGCGCGTCTGCCAATTCCGCCACTCCGACGTGGGCCACGATGTTACCGGGGGCCGCGTGGACCGCCACGGGCCGACTCAGCCGCAGCAGGTGTCTTCGAGGGACTCGGCCCGCCAGGTGTCGACGGTCTCGTAGGCGGCGGCGCCGGCGATGAACAGTCCGGCCAGCGGATCGGCCCACCACCATCCCAGAGCGGCGTTGGCTGACAGGCCCACCAGCAGCGCTCCCGACATGAGCGCGCACAGGAAAGTCTGGTTCGCCTCGGCCTCCACGGCCCGCGACCCCATCAGCGGGGCCAGCCTCCGCTTGGCCCGGGCCAGGAGCGGCATCGTTGCGAGCGACAGGGCGGCCAGCACGATCCCCACCAGCGACCCCTCGGGCCGGTCGGCCAGCACCAGGTCGCGCACCGACTCCACCCCCACATAGAGGGCCAGGGCGGCGAAGCTGACCGCGATCAGGCGCTGGGCCCGCTTGTCGGCGTCCTGCTTGCAGCCTGTGCGGCGCTCCTGGGCCAGCCGCCAGGCGAGGATCAGCGCAGCCGACACCTCGATGCCGGAGTCCAGGCCGAAGCCGATGAGGCTCACCGACCCCGCGGCCAGCCCCGCGGCGATGGCGATCACGCCCTCGGCCCCGTTCCAGCCGATGGTCGCCGCGGTGAGCCACTTCTGCCGGGTCACGGCCTGCTCCCGGGTTGTGGGCTCAGTCAGTGCCATCGAGTCGCCGTCTCCTCGCGCGTGCTCTCGTCGTGAACCGTGCTGTGGCCGCCACTATTCCATTGGAGCGGTGGCGCTTGCGGCATCCCGGCCGGGGTATTTGTGGCTACTGGAAGCCCCAGTATGGTGCACACGCTCGGCCCGTCCGCGAGCGAAGCGCACCCATGCCCACCGACGAACCCACCGCCCCGCCTCCTCCTCCGCCGCCGGTGCCGCCGCGGGAGGCGTCCTCGGGTGTGGCGTTCTTGCCTACGACCATCTCAGCCGAGGCGGGGAGCCGCTCATGGACGCCGTCGGCCGTCGCTAACCCCCGTCGACCCGGTTCGGTCATTGACAGCAGGCGTTGTGCATTGGATTGATAGCGTGATACATTAAAAATCATGGCATCAGATGATATAGTCATGAATGTCACGTTCAACGAGTCCGTGCCTGCCGGGGGCACCTACGCCAACGGCGCGCTCGTATGGAACACCCTCCATGAGTTCACAGTCGACTTCACCTCGCACCGCTCCCCCACCCACGGCGGCGACGCCCACGATGTGCTGGTCGTCGCACGTCTGAAGATCCCCACCAGCGCCATGTTCCCGATAGTGCAGGTCATGTCGGCCAACATCGACCGCTACGAGCGGCAGCACGGCCGAATCATCGCCGTACCACCTGAGGAGGCACAATGAGCAACGACAGCAACGGCCCGGCCTTCGCCCACACCGGACGATTCGACTTCACCGTCAGGGCCGACGACGACAACGTCTCGATCTCGCGGCCGGTAAGCCGCGAGGACATCGAGAGGCTGCGGCGCCAGCTCGCGGAGTGGCAAGCTCGCCGCGGCGCGCAGCGGGCCTAGCCGGGGCTGTAAGGGCGACACCGGCGAGACCTGAATCCCGCGGGGTATGTGCCTACATCGACGCCGATGACCGGCCCAGGCTCGGACGGCTAGTGGCGCTCGTGGCCGAAGCGCGAGTAGTAGCTCTGCAGCCAGTCGCGCACCGCGTCATGGTCGTGGTAGTCGACGCCGTCGGCGAGCAACTCCGTGAGAGTGTCGGTGGCCGGTGGGGCCAGCGTGTCGCCGTACCGTTCCACACAGGTGGTGCCGGTGCCTTCTAGCGCGCCTCTGGCCGTTTCGAGGCTTACTTGGATGAGATCCTCGCTCAGGCCGCATCGCTCCGCGGCGAATCGCAGCCATCGCGGGAACACCGACTCGACCGAGCGGCGATACCGGTCGTCGCCGACTGCGTTCGCGGGAACCCACCCGGCCAGGTACAGAGTGACCCTGCAAGGGCTCCAGCACAACGGATCGCTGTGGCTCCATGCCGACGAGAACCGGAAGATGTCGGCGACCACTCTCTCGGAAGCGTCGCCGTGCTGCGCGGACGCCCCGGCCAGGAAGTCCCTGCGCAGGTCGTCCAGCTCTCGACCGCTGCGAGCCCTCAAGTGCTGAGGGGAACCACCCTCGGACAGGAGCGCGACCCGCTGATCGACTAGGGCGCGCAGCTCATTCACAATGAGGCCCGCCTCCGGGCTGTCGATACCGGCGCGCCGGTTGTTCAGCTTGAGCGCTGCCTCGACGGTCGCTCTGGCGTCGGACAGGCCGATCTCGGTCATGATCGTGTGCGGACGGGCCTCGGCTCTCTCGGCGAACTGCTCGATCGGCGGGCCGTACAGCAAGTCGGCCTTGGGCCCGCTCGCGGTCGCGGCGACCTCTACGCCGACGCCGCGCGCTTCGCCGTCTGGCCGCTCGAAGTCGACCCACACGATGAAATGGTCGCCCCAGGAGTCGACCAGCGTCACAGCACGCAGCGGCGTCACGCGGCCAAGTTCGTCGGCCCACGGCGGCATGGGGGCGGCTCTCTCACTCAGCCGCTGCAGCAGACCGCGGGCCCGATTGCGGTGCCCGCGCGGTCCGTAGGCGGCGACCGCGGCCGCGACAGCCGCCGCGGCGGCTGTGTCGTCGCAGTCCTCCGTAGCGGCCAGCATTCTCGAAGGGCTCAGAGCGTGGCCGCAGGCGAGACCGCCGGGTTGGAACAGCGGCTGGATGGACGATGCCCAAACTTCGGCCTCGTCTAGGTCCGCGTAGTGGGCCGCGGCGTCGGATGCGCTCCGCAGCAGCGACTCCTCCGCCGTCGGGCATTCGCATGGAAGTTCGCTGCGGCGTTTCGCGGGCCTGGTTCCCTTCGGGGTGACGCGTCCGCCGCGGCAGCGGCGCTTTGGGCGTGACATGGAATATATTGTAACAGGTTTAGAATGACTTAACAATGACGATTGTAGAGATCAGACACAGCGCGCATCGACATGGGATAGCGGATGATGACATACTTCATGCGGTCCGGAACGCCATCCGGGCTATCCACATGGATGAGAGGTTGATGCTCATCGGCGCAGACCGCAGCGGTCGGTTACTGGAGGTGGGGGTATTGGACGACGCAGAGGTATGTACGATCATCCACGCGATGCCAGCACGAGCCAAGCACCTAAGGTGAGTCGAGTGCCGCAAACTGTTCGAGAGCTCATCGAGGACGCAAAGGCGAGTGGTGACTGGAACGCGGTCGCCGACTGGTTCGAGAACTTCGACTGGTCGCAGGCGGAGGAGATCCCGATCAGCGAGTTCGTCCTGTGGCGGGACGTCAGAATGGGAGGCCACGGCGAGGATCGAGTCGTCGAGGCCGTGGCTGCCGCCCGTGCCGACGGTACGACATGGGACCGGATCGGCGAGATTCTCGGCATCTCCGGCCCGGAGGCTCGGCAGCGCTACGGGACCGCGATCGACGAGACCGAGGCTGTCAGCCGTTAGTCACCAGCCGGGCGGGCATGCGATCAGCCGCGCGCGACTGTGGCGGCTACTCGAATTCGGAGGATTGGGCTCCGAGGCTGTTGGCGTTCTCTGAGACGGTGCGCCGGGTTGACTCGTCGAAGCCTTCGTCGCTTGTGGCTCGTCCACTCCCCTTCTGCCGTCGGGTCGGGGCGCCGAGCCCATGTACACGGTGCGGGCCGCCCACCTCCACGTCGGAGGCGGGGATGGAGATCAGCACCACCACGTCGGGCACCGCGGCGGCGGCCTCGGTGAGGGCCTGGGCGAAGGTGAACTGGGTGTCGAAGTCTCCCCCGTCGCTGCGCTGGCCCTCGTTGTTGGAGCCGTCGCGCAGCTGGCGGGCGTAGGCCACCCACTCGTCGATGAGCACCACCGCTGGGCCGAAGCGCTCGAACAGCGTCTTGAGGGCGGCGCCGGGGCTGGTGCCGGCGAGGTCGTCGGTCCGCACGATGTCGTAGCCGTCGTTGCCGCCGAGTTGGTAGGCGAGACGGCCCCACAGCGTGTGCAGGCGGATGCCCCCCGGCACCCGCAGCGGAGCCGACGGCGAGATCTGGTTTTCCTGCTCCCAGCGGGATTGGGGGTAGTCGTCGCTGTGAGGCATCTCTATGCCGCAGGCGGTCTGCCAGTACCAGCGCTCCGCCCTTTGCGCGCACACGTTGGCGGGGGCACGGTAGGGCGAACCTCCCGCCCGTAGCCATCCCGCCTCGTCCCCTGAGATCCAGACTCCCCATTCCTGGGTGCTGCTGTCCCTGATGACCTCGGCCTTCCTGCCCTCCCAGAGTCACGTGCCGTCAGGAGTTGTCTGCCGGCCGCAGCCGAACCGTGACCTCGATCTCGGACGACCAGTCCAGGCCCGGCATGCTCCAATTTGCTCGAGCCATCCGTGCCCGACAATTCAGTCCTCGCTCACCGACAGCGTGTACGTGCCCTCGCGGTAGCCGAAGGCGCCGACCCCCACGTAGTAGTCGCCATCCACGTCCGGCGCGAACGCCACCTGGCTGTTGTAGTTGCTGAGCCCGTCGGCGTCGATGACCCCAGATGTGTTCGCGGTCAGGGTCTCTCCCAGCTGGGCTGTGCCGGTTATGGCGGGTGCTCCTGTGGCCGGAGAGTTCTCCTGGGAGGGCGGCTGGGAGGGCGGCCCGGGCACGGTGACCCCCAGCCGGTTGGACAAAGGCCTGCGGTACCCGGTGCAGATGGCGCCCTCCGCCGTGCAGTCCGTGGTGACAGGCAGAGCGATGGTTACCGCCCCGTCCCCGTCGGGCATGAGGTGGATCTCCCAGCCGACGGTGCTAGGCGGTTCCAGTCGCCGCGCCCTGGTCAGTCCACACCGCGGCTGTCGCCTTCCACAGTTACGGCGAAGGCGGACTGGTCCGGCGTCTTGGCGCTGTCCAGTGTCTCGTTGAAGGTCAGGGCGAGCCTGGCCCCGTCCACCGCGGCCGACGAAAGGCCGGGAGGGGTGGTATCCCCGGGGGTGGCGGTGGCCTCTTCCGAGGGGGCGCTGTCGGTGTCGTCCGTGGATGCGATGACCCGGATGTTGTACTTCACCCCGTCGGTCAGCCCCTCGATGATGTGGGAGGTGTCGGTGACCGGTGTCTCCGAGACGTCGTCCTTGTCCGTCCAGTCGGCGCCGTGCCGCTTCCACTGGACGGTGTACCCGGTGGGCGACGGGCCGGAATCGGGGGCGTTCCAGGACACCTTGAGCTGCCCGCTCCGGTGCCGGGTCGCCTGCAGGCCGCCCGGGGCGCGCAGGTCCGTCACATTTGTCACCGTCACGGTGACCGCCAGCCTCGCCGTGTTGCTGTTCGCGTCCGTGGCTTCCACCGTCACCAGATAGACGTTGTCGCTCCCCGAATCCGCTGGACTCTCGTAGTCCGGCGGGCTGTTGAAGGAGAGTACGCCCGTCTCGCTCATGGTGAAGGCGGCGCGGTCGGTCCCCGACAGGTCCCAGGTGACGCCGCTGCCCTCCGGGTCGGTGGCCCGGTAAGTGTAGACGGCTGAAATACCGTTCTCCTGGTAGGCGAAGGAGTCCTGGGTATTGCGCTGGAACTCCGGGTCTTCATCCACGGCCTCCACAGTCACCACTGCGTCCAGGGTCCCGTAGTACCGCCCGTCGGAGGCCCGCACGGCGACCTCGTACTCGTTGTCCCGGTCAGAGTCGGCGGGCCGCTCGTGGTCCGGCGGGTTGCGGAAGGTCAGCTCCCCATCCTCGTTGATGGAGAAGTCTCCCCCGTCGCGTCCGGTGACGCTCCAGCGGGTGATTTCCAGATTCGGGTCCTCGGGGTCGGTGGCGGTGTAGGTAGCCAGGACTTGATCGTGGTTCTCCTGCACCGTGATGGCGGTATTGGCTCCGGTGTCCGCTATGACCGGCCCCTCGTTGGCGTCGGTTACCGTCACCGTCACCGGGAGGTTGATGGCGTGGCCCGTCTGGTCGGTGGCCACCACCGTCACCTGGTACTCGTTGTCCTGATCATCATCCGCCGGGTCGTCATGGTCCGGCGGTTCCCTGAAGGCCAGGACGCCGGTGTCGCTGATCCCGAAGTCCCCGCGGTCGGCGCCGCTGACCGACCATGCGACCTCGGCCCCCTCCGGGTCGGTGGCCCGGTAGGTGTAGAGGGCAGAGGTGCCGTTCTCCCGGTAGGAGAAGGAGTCCCGGCTGCCGCTGCGGAATTCGGGGGCCTCGTCCACCGCCGTCACCGTCACCGTCACGTCATGGGTGCCGTAGACCCGGCCGTCGGAGGCCCGCACGGTGACCTCGTACTCGTTGTCCCGGTTGGAGTCAGCGGGACGCTCGTGGTCCGGCGGGTTGCGGAAGGTCAGCTCCCCATCCTCGTTGATGGCGAAGTCTCCTCGGTCCCGCCCGGTGACGCTCCAGCGGGTTGTTTCGGCGGTCGGGTCCTCGGGATCGGTGCCGGTGTAGCTGGCCAGGACCCGGTCCGTGGCCGTGTTCTCAGCAAAGTCCAGGGACTGGGCACCGGTTATCTCCGGCCCCTCGTTGACGTCGGTGACGGTGACGGTCACGGCCAGGGTCCCCTCCTTGCTGCCGTCGGAGGCAACCACTGTGATTTCGTACACGTTGTCGGAGTCGGAGTCGGCGGCCTGCTCGTAATCGGGGATGCTGCTGAAGAACAGCTCTCCTCCGGTGCTGATGGTGAAGTCTCCGCCGTCGGCGCCCCGCACCGACCAGGCGATGGTTGCGCCCAGATCCATGTCAGTGGCCCGGTAGGTGTACAGGCGGGTGGCCACCGGGGTCTTCTCCCGGAGGCTCAGCGTGTCCCTGCCCGTCACTACCGGCTCCGCCTCGTTGTGGTCGGTGACCGTCACTGTCACATCCAGGGACCCGTAGGTGCTTCCGTTGTAGGCGCGGATGGTCACCAAGTACTCATTGTCGCGGTCAGAGTCCGCCGGCCGGTCGTAGTCCGGGGTGTTGCGGAAGGTCAGTCGGGCGGAGTTCTGGCCGGTGTCGGTGATGGTGAAGTCCCCGGCGTCGGACCCCGCCAGCCTCCAACCGGTCACGGCAGCGCCGGTGTCCTCCGGGTCCCGGGCGGTGAAGGCGGCTCCGGTGAGGTCCCGGCCCTCGGGCACGGTGTAGGTCGCGGCGCCGGATACCTCCGGCCCTTCATTCAGTTCAGTAACGGTCACCGTCACCGGCAGGCTGGCGCTTCGTCCGCCGCTGTCGGTGGCCACGACGGTCAGCTCGTACCCGTTGTCGTGACCAGAGTCCCCGGGGTCCTCGTAGTCTGGCGGTTCCCCGAACACCAGACCGTTGCGGTCGTCGAACTCGAAGAGGCTGCCGTCGCTGCCTTCGGTGGTCCAGGTGATCACGTCGTCCTTGTCGCCGTCGGTGGCTCTGTACGTGTAGAGGGCCGAGGTGCCCTCCTCCCTGTAGGTGAAGGAGGTGCGGCTGCCGCTGCGGATGACGGGATCATGCTCGTTCACGTTGCTCACCGTGATGGTGACGTCCAGGCGGCCGTAGGTGCGCCCGTCGTGGGCCCGCACCGTGACCCGGTACTCGTTGTCCCGGTCAGAGTCGGCGGGCCGGTCGTAGTCCGGGGTGTTGCGGAAGGTCAGATCCCCGTTCTCGCTGATCAGGAAGTCGCCTCCGTCGCTGCCGGACAGGCCCCAGCGGGTGACGGGCCGGCCCTCCGGGTCCGACGCCGAGTAGGCGGCCAGGGTAAGGGTTGGGTCCCGGTTCTCCTGGACGGCGATGGTGTGCTGGCCGGTGACCACTGCTCCCTCATTGACGTCGGTGACGGTGACGGTGACGGGCAACTCGCCGGTGTTGCCCTGGGCGTCCCGGGCCTGCACCGTCACCAGGTACTCGTTGTCGTGGGCGCCGGACCCGCCGGGACGGTCGAAGTCGGGCGGCGCGGCGAAGGTGAGAACGCCCGTCTGGCCTATCCCGAAGTCGCTCGCGTCCAGGCCGCCCAGATCCCAGGTGAAGCCGTCCCCCTCCGGGTCGGTGGCCCGGTAGGTGTAGAGGCGGGTGGTCACCGGAGTGTTCTCCCGGAACCTCAGGCTGTCCCGTCCGGTGACGGCGGGAGGCTCGTCCACCGCACTCACCGCCACCGTCACGTCCAGCGTGGCGTGGTAGCTGCCGTCGGAGACCTGCACGGCGAAGCTGTACACGTTGTTGCGGTCAGAGTCGGCGGGACGCTCGTGATCGGGGATGGACCGGAAGGTCAGCTCCCCGCTCTCCCCGCCGATGGCGAAGTCTCCGCTGTCGGTGCCCGACAGCCGCCAGGAGGGCTCCACGTCCAGGACTCCCTGACCGGCGGCGGAATAGGTCCCCAGCCCGCCCTCGAAGCCCTCCTCCCGGCTGAGGGCGGCGGGGCCGATGATCTCGGCCACGTCCTGAACCGTCACCGTCACCTCGAAGTCACCGTAGTTCCGGCCGTCGTAGGCCCTCACGGTGACCTCGTACACGTTGTCGCGGTCAGCGTCCGCGGGCCGCTCGTGGTCCGGCGGGGTGCGGAAGGTCAGCACTCCCATATCGCGGTCGATGGTGAAGTCCCCGCCGTCGCGGCCCGACAATCTCCAGGTGATGGCGGTGCTGACCCCGCCGACCGCCTCCGGGTCCCAGGCGCTGTAGACGGCATCGGGCAGGTCCCGATTCTCGTCGACGGTGAACTCAGCAGAGCCCGACACCACCGGCCCCTCGTTCTGCCCGGTCACGGTGACGGCCACGCCCAGAGTTCCCCGATTCGTCCCGTCCGACGCCACCACCGTCACCTCATACACGTTGTCCCGGTCAGAGTCGGCGGGCTGCTCGTAATCGGGCGGCGCGCCGAAGGTCAGAACCCCGTCGTCTATCGCGAAGTCGTCGCCGTCGTCGCCCTCCACAGACCAGATGAAGCTGGTATCGCGGTCCCCGTCCGTGGCCCGGTAGGTGTGCAGCCGGGTTTCGCCGGTGGTGTTCTCCCGCAAGCTCAGAGTCTCCCGGCCGGTGACCACCGGGCCGTGCTCGTTGACAGGTGTGACGGTCACCGTCACGTCCAGGTTGCCGTAGGCCCGGCTGTCGTGGCCGCGCACCGTCACCTCGTACACGTTGTCCCGGTCAGAGTCGGCGGGCCGGTCGTAGTCGGGGATGTTCCTGAAGGCGAGCTCTCCATCCTCGTTGATGGTGAAGTCGCCGCCGTCGCGTCCCGACAGCGACCAGCGGGGGTGGACCGGGCGGTTGTCCTTGGCGTCGGTAGCCGTGTAGGACCCCAGGACCTGGGCGATGTCGTAGTTCTCCGCCACGGTGTAGGAGTTCGTGCCCGCGACCACCGGCCCCTCGGACTGGTCAGTGATGGTGATGACGGCGTCCACGGTGTCCCGCAGGCCGCCCTCGTCGACCGCCACCACGGTGATCTGATAGACGTTGTCCTCGTCGGCGTCCACCGGGTTCTCCAAGTCAGGCAACAGGCCGAAGGTGACCATTCCGTTGTAGATGGCGAAGTCCCCTCCGTCTGCACCCTCCAAAGACCACCTGATCACGTCGTCGGTGTCCTGGTCCGTGGCCCGGTAGGTGTAGATGACAGCGGTGGAGTTCTCCCTCAGGGTGAACTCGGTCCTGCTCTTCGTGGTGATGACCGGCGCCTCGTTCACCCGGGTCACCTCCACCTCCAGAGGCATTTCCCCGTAGGAACGCCCGTCCGACGCCCTTACCGTCACCTCGTACACGTTGTCCCGGTCAGAGTCGGCGGGACGCTCGTAGTCCGGCGAGGACCGGAACCGCAGCTCCCCCAAGTCGCTGACGACGAAGTCCCCGCCGTCCCGGCCCGTGGTGCTCCAGCGGTATATCCCCGCCCCGGGGTTCTCCGGATCCCGTGCCGTGTAATCGGCCAGCACCCGGGTGTCGGGAGTGTTCTCCGCAACGCTCGTCGTTGCAGCGCCCTCCAGGCTTATCACCGGACCTTCGTTCACGTCGGTGACGGTGACGGCGAAGTCCACCCGGTCGCTGTGGCCGTCATCATCGGTGGCCACCACCGCCAGTTCGTAGACGTTGTCCCCGTCGGCGTCGGCGGGGCTCTCGAAGTCCGGCGGGCTGTTGAACGCCAGCACTCCCCGGCCGCGGCTGTCGCCGGTGATGGTGAAGTCCCCGGAATCTGCCCCCGACAGGGACCAGGTGACGGTGTCCCGCTGGGGGTCGCTGGCCCGGAACGTGTAGAGCGTGCGGGTGTCGTTCTCCCGGTAGGTGGCGGGCGGACGCCGGGTGCTGATGGCAGGCTCCACCCCTTCGTTGTCGTCGGTGACGGTGACGGCGAAGTCCACCCGGTCGCTGTTGTCGTCGTCGTCGGTGGCCACCACCGCCAGTTCGTAGACGTTGTCCCCGTCGGCATCGGCGGGGCTCTCGAAGTCCGGCGGGCTGTTGAACGCCAGCACCCCCCGGCCGCGGCTGTCGGCGACGATGGTGAAGTCTTCGCTGTCCGTGCCCTCCAGCGTCCAGGTGACGGTGGTGCCCCGCTGCGGGTCGGAGGCCCGGAAGGTGTAGACGGCGGACATGCCGTTCTCCCGGTAGGTGGCGGGCGGACGCCTCGTGGTGATGGTGGGCTCCACCCCCTCGTTGTGGTCGGTGACCGTGACCACGATGTCCAGACCGGCGGTGTTGAACGCCGCGTCCCGGGCCTGCACCACCACGTTGTACACGTTGTCCCCGCCCGAGTCCGTGGGACTCTCGAAGTCCGGCGGATCGGCGAAGGACAGGGCTCCCCGTTCGTCAATGGTGAAGGCGCTCCCGTCGGTTCCGCCGGGCGTCCAGTTGACCGCCTCCCCCTCCGGGTCGGCGGCCCGGAAGGTGTACAGGCGGGAGGTCCGGTTTTCCTGCAGGGCGAAGGCGGTCCGGCTGGTGGTCGTGATGATGGGCGCCTCGTCCACGTTGGTCACCATCACCGTCTGCACCTCCTCCAAGGTGCTCGTGTTCCGCCCGTCCGACGCCCGGATCGTCACCTCATAGACGTTGTCGCGGTCCGAGTCCGCCGGACGTTCGAAGTCCGGCGGGTTCCGGAACATGAGCTGGCCCAGGGCGTTCATCACGAAATCCCCGCCGTCGCGGCCCGCGGTGCTCCACCGGGTGACCCTCACTCCCGGCCGCTCCGGATCCGACGCCGTGTAGGTGGCCAGCACCTGGGTCACCGCCTGGTCTTCCGGCACGGTGCCCGGGGCGCTGCTCTGGCGACTGATCACCGGACCTTCATTGACCTCGGTGACCGTCACCGTGACCGGCAGGCTGGCGGTGTTGGACTCCGGGTCCCGCGCCTGGACGGTCACGTCGTACACGTTGTCTTCTCCGACATCGGACGGTGTGTCGAAGTCGGGCGGACTGTCTTGTTTGAAGGAGAACTGTCCCCTCTCGTCGATGGCGAAGTGGCTCCCGTCCGGCCCGGCGGGAGTCCAGGTCACCGTGCCGCCCTCCGGGTCGACCGCGCTGTAGGTGTACAGGCGCGAGACCCGGTTCTCCGGCTGAGTGAAGACGGTCCGGCTGCCCCGCCTGATCTCCGGCGGCTCGTTAACGTTGGTGACGGTGACGGTCACCGGGTAGGAGCCAGTGTTCCGGCCGTCGGAGGGCTGGACGGTCACCTCGTAGACGTTGTCCCGGTTGGAGTCGGCGGGGCGTTCGTAGTCAGGCCGGGACCGGAAGTACAGGGTGCCGCCCTGGGTGATGAAGAAGTCGCCGCCGTCCCGGCCCCCCACGCTCCAGCGGGCCACGTTTAGGCCCTCGGGGTCAGTGGCGGAATAGACTGCGTTGGACAGGCGCCGGTTCTCGGCGATGGTGAAACTAGCCGGCCCCGACACCTCCGGCCCCTCGTTCACGTCGGTGACGGTGATTGCCACGTTCAACCTGTCGGAGTAACCACTTGAGTTGGAGGCCACGACGACAATTTCGTAGTCATTGTCGCCACCGGAGTCACCAGGCGATTCATGATTGGGAGCGCTCGTGAAGGTCAGCGCTCCCCGTTCGCTGATATCGAAGGAGCCGGAGTCGGTCCCCGACAGGGACCAGCTGATGGAGCCAGACCCGTAGTTCCTGGCCCTGTAGGTATAGACCGTGGAGGTGCGGTTCTCCTGGTAGTTCAATTTCTGGTAAGTCAGGCCACTGCCGGGACGGGTGGTGATGGCCGGCTCCAGGTTCTCGTGGTGGTTGGTGACGGTGACGGTGAAGTCAAAGCTGTCGGTCAGGCTCTGCTCGTCGGTCACCACCACCGTCAGTTCATAGACGTTGTCCCGGTTGGCGTCGGCGGGATCCTCAAAGTCCGGTGAAGCGTTGAACGTCAACGCGCCGCCGCTGATCGTGAAGTCGCCCGCGTCCGCGCCTGCCAGTGACCAGGTGACGGGCCTCCCCTGGGGGTCCCGCGCGCGGAAGGTATAGACCGTACCCGTCCTGTTCTCCTGGAACGTCAGGGAGGGCCGGCTGGTGGTTATGTTGGGTTCCTCGGCTCCAGTGGAGTTGATCACGCTGACGGTTACGTCCAGGCTGGAAGTGTTGCCGTCGCCGTCCGTGGCTTCCACCGTTACCAGGTACTCATTGTCCTGGTTGTCATCCGTCGGGTCCTCGAAATCGGGAATGTTTGCGAAGGTCAGCACCCCCTGGTCGATGTTGAAGTCGTCGCTGTCGGTTCCAGAAAGGCCCCAGGCAATTGTCCCCCGCTCCGGGTCGGTGGCCCCGTAGATGGCTACCGACCGGACGCTGTTTTCCGGGAAGTCCGGAGGGATGGCGCTGCCGGTTATGGTGGGCGGCTCGTCGACGTTCTCGACCGTGACCGTCACGTCCAGCGAACCTCGGAGCCCGCCTTCATCGGTAGCCCGCACCGTGACCAGGTATTCGTTGTTCCGGTTGGAATCGGCGGGACTCTCGTAGTCGGGGGTGTTGCGGAAGGTCAGTTCCCCCGTGCTCCTGTCGATGTTGAAGTCACCGCCGTCGGTGCCGGCGACGCTCCAGGCGAAGGTGGACGCGACTCCCTCCGGGTCGCTGGCCGAATATGACTCACCGAAGGTTTCATCGTTCTCGGAGAGAGTCAGTTCGTCTCGGCCGTCGACTGTCGGCGGCTCGTTCACGTCAGTGACCCTGATGGTCACCCCGATGGTGGCCGTGTGCCCATTGCCGTCGTCGGCCCTCACCGTCACCGAATAGCTCGACCTGGCCTCGTGGTCCAGGGCGGCGCTGGTCTGGATCTGCCCTCTGGTCGCCACGATGGCGAAGGAGGCCGCGTCGGTCCCCTCCAGGCTGTAGGTCAGGGTGTCGTTGTCGGCGTCGGTGGCCGTTACCGCAGCCCCCACGTTCCTGCCCGAGACGGTGTTCTCCGCCACGCTGCGGTCTGTGCTGGGCTCCCTCGCCGAACACCGGCGCCGCGACCACGGTCACCGTCACCGGCCTCGAGCAGTTGTTCGTCGTATCGAACTCATCCGTCACCGTGCTCACGCAGGCCCCGTAGTAGTAGGTCCCCACGGACGCCGGCGCGGTGACGCTGATCGACTCGGCGCTGCTCGCCCCCGCGCCCAGTGCGCCCACCGGGTCCGTGCCGACAGAGGTGTCACTGGTGGAGATGGAGGCGTCGCTGGAGCGGTAGTAGCGAAGCGTGCTGCTGCCCGCCGCCCCGCTGCCCTGGTTGCGCACCGTGGCGCTGAGGGTGAAGGACGCCCCCGCCGCCGGATTGCTGTCGGTGACCGTGGGAGCGCCCACCACCAGGTCCGGCGCGGGCGCTGCCCCCACGGTCACCGCCACCGCCGCCGAGCAGTTGTTCGTGGTATTGGACTCATTCGCCAGCACCTGCACGCAGGCCCCGTAGTAGTAGGTCCTCGCTGTAGCCGGCGCGGTCAGGCTGATCGACTCGGCGCTGCTCGCCCCCGCGCCCAGCCCGCTCACCGGGTCCGTGCCGACTGAGGTGTCGCTCGTGGAGATGGTGGCGTCGCTGGAGCGGTAGTAGCGCAGGGTGGCTCCGGCCGCCGCCCCGCTGCCCTGGTTGCGCACCGTGGCGCTGAGCGTGAAGGACGCCCCCGCCGCCGGATTACTGTTGGTGACCGAGGTAGATTCCACCACCAGGTCGGGTGCCGTCACGGTCACCCTCACCGCCGCCGAGCAGTTGTTCGTGGTGTCGGACTCATTCGTCACCGTGTCCACGCAGGCCCCGTAGTAGTAGGTCCCCGCGGACGCTGGTGCGGTCAGGAAGGTGAACTCGGAGCTAACATCCCCGGCGCCCAGTGCGCGCACCGGGGACCTGCCGACTGAGGTGTCCCCGGTGGTGATGGTGTCGTCGGTGGAGCGGTAGTAGCGCAGGAAGACGCCCGGCCTCATCGCCCCGTCTCCCTGGTTGCGCACCCTGGCGCTGAGGGTGAAGTCCGCGCCCGTCAGCGGGCTGCTGTCGGTGACCGTGGGAGCGTCCACCACCAGGTCCGGCGCCGTCACGGTCACCCTCACCGCCGCCGAGCAGTTGTTCGTCGTATCCGATTCGTCGGACACCGCGTCCACGCAGGCCCCGTAGTAGTACGTCCCGGCAGACGCCGGCGCGGTCACGCTGATCGACTCGGCGCTGCTCTCCCCCCAGCCCAGCCCGCTCACCGCGTCCGTGCCGACTTGGCTGTCCCCGGCGGTGATGGTGTCGTCGGTGGAGCGGTAGTAGCGCAGGGTGGTGCCGGCCGCCGCCCCGCGGCCGTTGTTGCGCACCCTGGCGCTGAGGGTGAAGGCCGTGCCCGCCACGGGGCTGCTGGCACTGACCGTGGGCGCCTCCACCACCAGGTCCGGCGCCGTCACCGTCACCCTCACCGCCGCCGAGCAGTTGTTCGTCGTATCCGATTCGTCGGACACCGCGTCCACGCAGGCCCCGTAGTAGTACGTCCCGGCAGACGCCGGCGCGGTCACGCTGATCGACTCGGCGCTGCTCGCCCCCGCGCCCAGCCCGCTCACCGCGTCCGTGCCGACTTGGCTGTCCCCGGTGGTGAGGACGTGGTCGGTGGAGCGGTAGTAGCGCAGGGTGGTGGCGACGACCGCCGCCGCGCCGCCCTGGTTGCGCACCGTGGCGCTGAGGGTGAAGGACGTCCCCGCCACGGGGTTGCTGTCGGTGACCGTGGGAGCGTCCACCACCAGGTCGGGGGGCGTGACCACGGTCACCCTCATCGCCGCCGAGCAGTTGTTCGTGGTGTCGGACTCATTCGCAACCGTGCCCACGCAGGCCCCGTAGTAGTACGTCCCCGCCGCAGCCGGCGCGGTCACGCTGATCGACTCGGCGCTGCTCGCCCCCGCGCCCAGCACGCCCACCGCGTCCGTGCCGACAGAGGCGTCACTCGCAGAGATGATGTCGTCGCTGGAGCGGTAGTAGCGCAGGGTGCTGCTGCCCGCCGCCGCGCCGCCCCGGTTGCGCACCCTGGCACTGAGGGTGAAGGACGTCCCCGCCGTCGGACTGCTGTCGCTGACCCTGGGCGCGCCCACCACCAGGTCGGGTGGGGCAACCACGGTCACCCTCACCGCCGCCGAGCAGTTGTTCGTGGTATCGAACTCGTCCGTGACCGTGTCCACGCAGGCCCCGTAGTAGTACGTCCCCGCCGCAGCCGGCGCGGTCACGCTGATCGACTCGGCGCTAGTACTCCCCGCGCCCAGCCCGCTCACCGCGTCCGTGCCGACTGAGGTGTCGCTCATGGAGATGGTGGCGTCGCTGGAGCGGTAGTAGCGCAGGGTGCTGCCGGCCGCCGCGCCGCCCTGGTTGCGCACCGTGGCGCTGAGGGTGAAGGACGCCCCCGTCAGCGGATTACTGGGGCTGGCCGTGGGCGCGCCCACCACCAGGTCCGGCTCGTCCACGCCGGTGACCGTCACCACCACAGCAAGGGTCCCGTAACGGGCCCCGTCCCGAGCCCGCACCGTCACCTGGTATTCGTTGTCGTCGTCGGAATCGTCGGGATCCTCGAAGTCGGGCGTCCGCAAGAAGGTCAACTCACCATCGGAGATCTCGAAATCGCGGCGGTCCGTCCCCGCCAAAGACCAGGTGATAGTGTCATCCTCGGGATCGACAGCCGTGTACCTGGCCACCTCACCGGTACCGTTCTCCGCAAAGTCAACAGCGGTATCACCAGACACCGACGGCGGCTCGTTCACGTCGGTGACCGTCACCACCACGTCGAGGGTGCCGGTGAAGTTGCCGTCGGAGGTGCTCAGCGTGATGTTGTAGCTGTTCTTGCTCTCGTAGTCGGGGGGGTTCCTGAACGTGAGCCTGAACGTGAGCCCGCCTGCATCGGAGAGTTCGAAGTCGTCGGCGTCGTCACCCGAGAGCGACAAGGGGGTCACGGTTGCGCCTTCGGGATCGGAGGCTGTATAGGTGCCGACCGGGGTTGTACCGTTCTCCCGGTAGTCCACGGTGGCGTCCCCGCTGATGGTGGGGGCTTCGTCCACGTCTCTGACCTCGATGTTGACGGTGGTGACGACGCTGCCGTGGGTGTCGCGGTAGGTGACCGTCACTGTGTATCTGGGGCGTGTCTCGCGGTCGTAGGTCACGCCTGGCTTGGCTCGTAGCTGGCCGGTGGAGTTGTCGAGGTCGAACGAGTTCCTGTCAGGGCCGCCGAGGGTGTAGTTGACCGTACCGCTGGTCGTGAAGGGGGTGACGGGCAGCCCGATGGGCCCGCCCTCGGGCGTGTTCTCCGCCACGGTGCGCTCGGTGGTCACCGTCTTGAGGAACATCTCGAGTCTCGCTATGCGGTCGGTGGTGAAAGGGCCGACGCCGCTGATGCTGGTGATGCGACCCTGCGGGACGGTCTCGGCGTCGGGGCTGGACGAGAAGTCGTTGCCCTGTTCGGTGCCGGCGTCCCACGGGAAGATGTCCACGCCGTGGGTGCGTCGCCACCGGCCCGAGGCGTCGAGCAGGGGCAGCCCCGAGACGCCCGTGAACCAGTCGTGGCTCGGTGTGAGCCTGGTCACCAGCGTCATCAGCGGGTGGTCGGTAGTCATCCGAATGTTGTCAATGTCTGCCAACGAGATGTGGACAATGGGCCGGTGTCCCCTTATGACAAGACTCGCATTCGGGACAGCCGCGTTGAACTCCTCGATGAGGGTCGACTGGTCGCCGGTTTCCGCCATCTTCTCGACCCCGGGACTGGCCCGCCCGCCACTCCGGAGGAAAACCGCCTCGGCGTTGTGGACAGCGCCGATCAGGGGCGAGAAGCCCGCGCCGCTGGGAACGCCCTCCGGCGTGTCCCTATCGGTCCAGTAGCCGATGAACCGGAGGGAGTAGCTCGCCCCCGACGGGAACGGGGCCCTCGGGTCGCTCGCCGCCGGGGTGAGCGTCAGGTCCTCTTCCTCGCGGTCCACGGTGACGGTGTAGGTCAGGGTCGTGACCCCGTCCTGGGCTGTGACTTCGACCCCGACGATGTTGTCCCCGACCGAGAGGTCGACCTGGTGGCCGGGAGCGGTGCTGTCGGCGTCGGCCAGGGGGTTGCCGTCGCCGTCGAGGAACTCCACGGTGGCCCGGTGGTAGTTGCTGGTGGCGCGGACCGTAACCCGCGTCACCGTGTAGCCGACCGTGGCGGTGTACGACATGGTGCCGCTGTCGAAGGCGGGCTCCAGCCGCACGCCCGCCAGGGCGCTGAGCGTGGCGTCATCGGACAGCGAAGTCGTTCCCGTCACGGGGTCCGACCAGGAGCCGGCGCCGACAACGTTGATGGCGCGAACCCCCACGTCGTACGCGGCGCTGCCCTCGAGACCGGTGATGGTGTACTCGAGATCGCCGGAGGTCCACGCGCCGCTCTCGACGGTCCAGTTGGCGGCGGCCTTGTCCGCGGCGTCGCTGAGGATGTGACGCACGTCATATGACGTGATGGCGGACCCGCCCGTGACCTGCGGGGCCGCCCACTCGACGGTGAGCGCCTGGCGGCCCGCCGTCACCGAGTCGACCGCCGGCGCGCCGGGCACCTCCCGGGGTGTCTGCATCGCGGGGTCCGACCAGGGACCGGCGTCGACGCGGTTGACCGCGCGGATCTCCACGTCGTACCCGACGCCCGTCTGCAGTCCCCCAACTCGTATTTCGTATTCGCCGCCGTCGCCGGAGGTCCAGACCCTCTTGGTGACCGTCCAGTTCGCCTCCACGGTCTCGTCGGCGCTCGTCTCGATATACCGAAGGTCGTAGGAGGTGATGTCCGCAGCGCCGTCGTCGTCGGGCGCAGCCCAGAACACGATCAGCTCGTTGTTGCCGGGCACCACTCCGGTGATCTGGGGGGCGCCCGGCGCCTCGGCCACGGTCGCCGCGGCGAAGGACTCCGACCAGGGACCGGCGCCGGCGCCGTTGACCGCCCGCACCCCCACGTAGTATCGAGCGCCGGTGTCGAGACCGCCGAGCGCGTGCTGGAGGGATCCTGCGGACCACACACCCTCCACCACGGTCCATCCGGAAGGGTCCGCGCCGCCGTCTGCGTCGCGGGGCACGTAGCGCAGGTCGTAGCCGGTGATCGCCGACTCTCCGATGTCGTCGGGCGCCTCCCAGCTCACCGTGATAGTACTGTCGCCGGGCACCGCCCTGCTGATCCCGGGGAAGCCCGGTCCGTAGCCGTGACCGTAGGCGGTCAGCTTCCACGAATGAAGCGTTCCCTCGTCGAGACGGATCCTGTCGGTGACGGTCAAGGTCCACTCGCCCGCGGCGTCCTCGCCCAGGTGCTTGGCCGAGCTGAAGCGGGGGGTCAGCTTCACCCATTCCTCGGCGACGACCACAGGCACCGGGACGCTGACACTCACCACGGAGGTGACGCCGCCGGGGGAAGTCAACTCCATGTGTAGATCCCGATAGTACGTGTGGCTTATCGTCGGCTCGATGACGATGAACTCGACGAATTCCACGTAGGGGTCCAAGACCAGTCTGGTGGTGACGGTCGATCGGTCGGCGATCTCGACCCGCTCGTGCGAGGTAACGCTGATCTCCCGCCACGGCGGAGGACTGGTCCAGCCGTCAGCCAGCTCCATTGCGGCCCCCGCATCGACTACCCCGAATCCGTAGTTGTGGTTGAACCGGTAACGCTCGTCGGCCGAGCCATACTCCAGAGCGCCCTCCTCCCAATCCGCGTGGCCGGGGTCGTTGTGGCGCGCCGACCCGGCCAGGATGAGCTTCAGATCCCGCCAGGTCAGAGCGGGATGGGCACTGCGGAGCAGCGCCGCCACACCCGACACTATGGGAGCGGCCGCCGACGTGCCTCCGAAGGACTTCGTATAGCGGGTGGCCTGGGAGAGGTTCGTGTTGCGGGTCGTCGTGACTCTCGGATCGCCGTCGTCACCGCTGGACGGGGCGCACACCCAGAGGTTGGCGCCCCGCTCGGAATATACAGCCCGATCGTCGTCGTGCTCGACGGCGCAGACCGCCGTCACGGCATAGTGGCTGGCCAGGCCATCGAAGTTGGAGTAGTCGAAGGGGTGGCCGTTCCCGCCGGCCCAGACATAGAAGATCCCCTTGCCGCCGTACCCGTCCTCCACCCCTCGCTCGACTGCCATCTCCCACCCCCGGGGGGCGAACCACACCTGACCGTTGTCCGGAGGCCCCCAACTGTTGTTGCTGACAGCGACCTCCGACATGTCCCGGATCATGGCGTCAGCGATGTCCGCAACGGTGTTCGTGAGGAGGCGGCGGCCGTAGAGGGTGGCCCGGGGCGCGACGCCGCGGCCGCCGACGATGTTGTCGGCCGCGGCGACGAGACCGGCCACTGGCGTGCCATGGAACTCGCGCTCGGGATCCCAGGGCTCGTCAGAGCTGTAATCGTGACTCCCAGCTTCGCTGATGTTGTCCTTGAGGTCCTCATGCCCTAAGTCCAGCCCCTGGTCGACGACGGCAACGTTGACGCCCTCGCCCATGGTGGTGGCCCAGACGCCCTCGACGTTGATGTCGTGGCCGGCCCCTCCCGGGTACTGCCCGGTGTTGTTGAGGTGCCACTGGCAGCCGTACAGCGGGTCGCTCTGCGACGAACCCCGCATGAGACAGTCCTCGTCGAATCTGTTGGCCTCCACATCTACCCGGGGGAACAGCATGTACGGCCGGGATCTGCCGTCAGGAGACGTGACCCGGAAGTAGTGGGTGCCCGCACCGAGCCTGGCCTTGGCCGTCAAGAGGTAGTTCCCTGCAAAGAGGGACCAATGGACGTTCAGGTGCCCCTCGTTCTCGTCTTCGTCGAAGAGCGCGACGTCGAGCGAGAGCCTGTCATTGTGGTACGAGTGCCCGAAGAGGTAAACGTTGGACGGAGCGGCGAGGGTGAGGCTGAAGTAGTCCTGATCGCCGGCCGGTTCGATGCGGCCGGGTGTCTCCAACTCGAAAGTGAGCGGAACGGCAGTCGCGATCGAACTGCCGGGGTCATCCACTGCGTCCACATAGAGAAGAAACGGCCCGGCGTCGTCCCACTGGTGCCCGGTCACGTGGATCCGGTACGTGCCGGGCTCCAACCGAGCGCGGAACCTGAACCCGGGCCGGCGGCCCGGAACGTAGGTCTCGTCGAACGAAATGACCTCATCGCCGTCGGCGTCGTACAACGTGCCGGCTGTGGGAAAGTCGCTGATGGAGAACACCGACAGGTCGGTGTGCTCGGTGAGTTCTATCCTGAAGACGTCTATGGGGTCAGGCGGTCGCTCCAACCGTCCGGGGGTGAGGGAGTCGGGCGAGATGAGGGTCCCCTCGCCGGCGTCGGTGCTCACGGGGAGCACGTTGACGGCGTGGACCCGGTAGGCGCCGGTGTGTGCCCCTGCGTAGCTGCGGACCGACACGTAGTAGGTTCCCGCCCCGACCTCAGCGCGGAGGGAGAAGTTGAAGGCGGCGGGCGGGAGCCGCCCGTGGTCGTTGGAGTCCACCACGTCACCCCGGGAGTCGGTCAGCTCCCCGACGGTGTCGAGATCGCCGGTGGTGTAGACCCACAGGTCGGTGTCCTCGGTGGTCACGATCTTGTACATGTCCTCGTCGTCGGCGGGGTCGATCCGTCCCGGCAGCGACGAGTCCAGGGCCAGGGGGGTGGCGGCCGATTGCCTGTCGGGGTGGTCGCTGGTCGTCCCCGACGCGGGCGCTGACCACGCTCCCGGGCCGGTGGTGTTGGCGGCCCGTACCTCCACGTCGTAGCCGACACCGTCCGCCAACCCCGCGACGGTGTGGGAGAGATCACCCGAGGTCCACACCCCCTCCTCGACCGTCCAGTTCCCAGCGGCGCCGGTCTCGATGTACTGCAGGTCGTAGGACGTCACCGGCGCCCCGCCATCGGGGACCGGAGCGGTCCAGGTCACCGTGAGCGACCCCGCCCCCGCCGTCACCGACACCACCGCGGGCGCCCCGGGGACGGGCTGCGCCCCCGCCGAACCCGACAGGTACGCCAGGCCGAGACAGAACCCGGCGACCGCTGCGAGACCGGCCAGGCGCCTCACCGAAAAGCGATCCCCGTCTGCCAGTTGGGACTGGAGAGCACCACCCCGTCGAGGTCAGCCAACGCGTTCGCCAACTCCAGCGACGGGAACCCCGGATCGGTCTCCACCAGATAGGCGTTGTCGGCGAAGGCCTGTTCGATCACCCGGCTCCGCTTGATACCGTTCACCGAGAAGAAGCGGTTCACCCTCACCACATCCCAGCCCGGGTCCAACACCACCAACACACCACCGGGAAGGGTCATGAGGCCGCTCCCCTCGTCGCGGAACACCGGCAACACGGCGCGTCCCGCATGCCGGGTCCGACGCTCCACGACGCTCTCGGACCCGAAGTCCCTCACCACCACATCGTCATCGCGGTTGTCGCTGGTCGGCTGCAACACCAGATCCGGCTGCAACCGGGCCCGCCTGACGCGGTCACCGTCCCGCCACACATAAGGCACACCCCCACCACCTGTCCGGTCCCCCTTGGACGCAGCAACCCGTTCCCCCGCCGGCGGCGGTTCCGGAGGCGGCCCCCTCAACCCACCCATCGACACACCACCCCGAGAGACATCAGTGTCGGTCTCCGCAGACGCCTCGAGCACCTGCTCCGCCACCGGCAAAGCAACCGACCCCTCCGAACCCTCACTCACACCAGCCGACTCCGGAACGGTCGAAACAGGAACGGCTGCAGGCTCAGCCGCCGGGACTGGGATGGTGGTGGGCTTCGAGTCGGCGCCGGTCGCAGGCTCCGGTTCCTGTGCGGCTACCACCGCGGTGGTCACCGGTGGGACGGCGGAACCCGGCGCGGACCCGGCGCGGTCTCCACAAGCCGCCAAGGCCACCGCCGAAACAGCCACCAGAACAAGCGACCGGGCCTGCCCGCCCGTGACTGCCCTTCTGAGCCGGAGTGTGCGGTCGGCACCCACCTCCAGAGGCTTGAGAGCATGCTCATCGCGCCCCGCGCGCCACGATACTCCTACCAGCGGGACCGGCTCCGGTCTCTTCGTATCCATCCCCGGAATCTGACCTCCCGACGGTCTCCGATTGACGGGTGGCCGGCTATGGAAAAGCACCCCTTACTTACTCGCCCAAATCCACTATGAGCCTACCGATAACATAGACAATAACATAGACAATGTGTGATATGTATGTGGGACACTGTGTGCCGAAATAGACATATATTTCTTAGTGCTATCCGATACTTGAAGTATGTCTACTCCGGTATATGGCTGCCGCTATAGATCCTCTTGGGGTAGCTGTCCTGAATCGACGAGAGCGTCGGCGGAAGGTTCCGCATCGATTGACTGCTCCAAGCCATATACCGGCACCGTGTAGAAACTACAGGTATCGAAGCCGAGAAGAGATTACGTATCGAATCACAGATGTGTATCTACGCCAAATGGGTCGAATCACAGATGTGTATCTACGCCAAGTGGGTCGAATCACAGATGTGTATCTACGTCAAGTGGGTCGAATCACAGATGTGTATCTACGCCAAATGGGCAAGTTGTCTTATGTTTATCCAATAGAGACTGGAGCCTCTTGAGTGGGTGACTATCCTCATCTCGAGGGGAACCGCTAACCCGGCACATCCGTCTTGAGTAAGCACGAACGTCCCCTGCGCCCGCGGGCGGTTGACGACGTTTTCGCCGTCGCGTCTCGAACAACAGGCGTCGCCCCCGCCGAGCACGCCGCGGTCGAGGCGCAGTTCCTCGCGCCCGTGCCGGCAGTGCGCTTCGACACCGACTACATCGAGACGCGCCGAGTCCACAACATCGTGCCGCTCGTCGCCGTTGCCGGCGTGCGATACTCGGTGCCCCCAACGTGGTGGGCCAACTCGTCGAGATCCGCCGATGCGTGGATGCTGATCTTCGCTTGGCGGGCGGCCCGGCGGGCGGCGCCGCGGGACATGCCCGTGTTGCGGACCAGTGAGTCGGCCACACAGGCGTCGCCCACCGCCCGGGCGCTGGAGACCGGCCAGCGCGAACCCGACGATGATCCCCCGGCGCTTGTCGCCCTCCTCGCTCATCCGGGCGGCCCGGTTCATGCCCGTGCGCACGTAGCCGGTGACGGCCTCGTAGAGCTCGGACTCGGGCTCCGACAGCTCGAAGTTGAGGCTATGGGCGTAGCGCTTGGGGAACAGAGGCCTGCCCTCGAATGTGACCAGGTTCTCCTTCACCCTCCGCCGCATCACGTCGTCGACGTCGGGCATCGCCGGGCCGTCATCGTCACTGTCGCCCTTCGCGGCCCGCAGCCGGCCGGTGAAGCGCTCAGGGTCGATCAGGGTCATGAACGCCAGGAAGTCCTCGTTCTTGCCGTTGTGGGGCGTGGCCGTGAGCAGCAGCAGATGGCGGGTGCACTCCCGCAGTGTCTCGCCGAGCACGAACCGCTTCGTGCGGCGCAGCTCGTCGCCGTAGCGGTGCGCCGACATCTTGTGGGCCTCGTCCACGATCACGAGATCCCAGTCGGAGGCCTTGACCTTGGCGATCAGATCCTCGGACCGGGCCAGTTGGTCGACTCGGGCGATCAGCAGGTTCTTCTCCGTGAAGGGGTTGCCGGTGCGTGAAGCCTCCACGGCGGCCCTCGACATCAACTCGAACGACAGGCTGAACTTGTCCCACAGTTCGTCCTGCCACTGCTCCACCAGGCTGCCGGGCGCCACGATCAGGCAGCGGGCCACGTCGCCGCGCAGGACCAGCTCTCGAATCAGCAGTCCCGACATGATGGTCTTGCCCGCGCCGGGGTCGTCGGCCAGCAGGAATCGGAGCGGTTTGCGGGTGAGCAGCCGGTTGTAGACGGCGTCGATCTGATGCGGGTAGGGCTCGATGTTGGACGTGTCCACCGCCGCGAACGGGTCGGCCAGATGAGCCTGCTGCATGCGGCGAGCCTCCGAGGCGAGCCGGAACATGGCGCCGTCGGCGTCGAAGCTCCAGCGTCGTTCCGAAGCCTCGGCCAACCCGGCCAGGTCGTCCGCGAAGATGATCCGCTCACCCAGGCGCCCGTCGGCGGAGCGGTAGGTGGCAGTGGCCGAGCCGGGGCCGTGAATGTCCACGGCCACCACCGTCACAACGCCGTCAGCGACCACCCCCGACAGCCGCATCCCTGCAGCGAGATCGCCGAACTCCAGCGTCACTGGACTGCTGTCCTGCGCCCAGACGGACTTCTCATGGTTGTTCGCTCCCGGCCGCCGAAGCAGCGATTCAATCAGACAGCAGAGTATGCGTCCCGTGTGACACGTCGGTGAGAAGTCGCGTGGTCGGTGACAATGCCGGCGGCCGTGCTCCCGCGGCCGGACGCCGTCGTCCGCGGCGCCACATCAGCCGGGCACGTCGAGGATCAGACTCAGGATCTCCCGGATCTGGGCAACGATGGCCGGTCCTACGTTCCCGCGCCGGTGCTCGATGCGGCGGGTGACAACGGCACGGATGTGCTGGCACTGAGCAGCGGATGGGCGCTCGAGGCCGTTGGCGACATCGGCGTCGATCTCGACCTCGGACGCGGAACCCCGCACTCGGGAAGTGAGCGGAACGACATGAACGACGGCCGCACCCGCGTCCAGCACTCGCTGAACGGTCACCACTACAGCCGGATGCCGGAAACCTGCCTCCCGCCCGGCTGGCGTCCCCAGATCGACGAAGACGACGTCACCCGAGGTCAGCATCGAGCCACCTTGCCTCCGCCTCGGTCGGATCGGTCCTCAGTTCGGCGCCGATCTGGTCCTGGCGGAGGCGCCGGACAGCCAGGGCAACCGTGTCCCCGACGGTGGCTCCGAGCGCATTCGCGAGCCTCTTGAGCTCCCGGTGGGTGGCTGCATCAATTCGGACGCTCGTACTCTGCATGCAATTATGTTAGCAAGATCGCATGTAACCGTGGGACCGTCGCGGTTCCGCGTGAGGTTCCCCTCCCCCAACCAGCGGGACGTTCTGCGCTGACCACCTCGCCAGCCACCCGAGACGACCGAGCTCAGAGGACGCTCGCCGCTGCGCCGCCGGTGGCCGCGAGCCCGCCACACGGCGGCTTGGACGGGCGGGCGGGGCCGGAAACGTCAGCGAGTCATCCGGGTAGCGCCATGAACTCGCGCCTGCCACCGGCGGAGTTGCTGAGCGATCCGTCGGCGATCAAGACGAGGCTGTCGACATCCTCGGCGCGGACCTCCCAGCACACGTGTCCCCGTTGAGACTCGCCAGTGGACACCTTCACGAAGTGATGAAATTCATCGGGCGTTTCGCCGCAGACCCCGCTGTAGTAGGCAATGGACAAATCACCGACCAGCTTGAACCTCACACCCGCCCACAGGTCGGCGTAGATGCCCCTGTATGTAACGGCAACCTCGGCCATATAGAACTGGTGGCCCTCCGCTGGCGGGTCGTTCGATTGGCTCTCCGCGAGCACCGCGCCGGTGGCATCCGGAGTCGCCGACAAGACGGTCACGTCCCAGTCGCCCACCGCAACCGTCTCACCGGCGGGAGTCGGGTTGCCCCGCGTGCCGACATCGCCGTCGTCGATAGCGATGGGCCGGGCCGGCGGAGGCTCGAAGGTGAGACCGACTGGCGGCAACGCCATGAACAGGCGCTCTCGGAACATGCGCTCCCGGTCGAATGGAGACGGATTGTCGACCATGAAGACGAGGCTGTGGGCATCTTCGGAGCGGATCTCCCAACACAGGTTCAATCGCAGAGACCCGCCTGGAAACACCTCGACATACGGCTTGTCTCCATCGGGCACGACTCCGCAATAGTGGTTTGTGATGTCGTAGGCAACGGCCGAGTCACCAACGGCCAATAGTCCCAATCCTGCCGCCAATTGCTCAGACCACCGCCCCTGATAGGTGGCGGCGACCTCAGCCATATAGAACTGGTGGCCCTCCGCTGGCGGGTCGTTCGACTGGCTCGCCGCGAGCACCGCTTCCGTAGCATCCGGCGTTGTCGACAACACCGTGATGTCCCAGTCCCCCACCCGGACAGTCTCACCGGCGGGCGTCGGGGTGCCCCGCGTGCCAACATCGCCGTCCTCAATAGCGAGGAGGGGCGTCGGCGGAGGCTCGAATGCGATGCCGACGGGTGGCAACGCCATGTACGCACGCTCCTCGTCCAAGCCGCTCAAGCTGTCGACGATCAACACCAGGCTGTCGACATCCTCGGCGCGGACCTGCCAACACTGGTTTCCTCGCAGAGACCCGCCCGGAAACACCTCGACAAAACGGTCGAGTTCCTCGGGCACCAACCCACAATAGATATCAGTGATGTCGTAGGAGCGGTAGAGGTCGTAGGCGACAGCGGACTCCCCAACAGCAGAGAGTCCCAAGTTCCGCAACAACGACTCCGATTCTCCTCCCTGATATGTGACCGCAAGCTCGACGAGATAGAACTGGCGACTCTCGACGGGCAGCTTATTGTCCGGGCTCGCCGCGAGCAGCGCGTCTGTGGCGTCCGGCGTCGCCGACAACACCGTGATGTCCCAGTCTCCCACTCGGACGGTCTCGCCAGCTGGAATCGGAGCGCCCATCGCGCTCCGCCGAGCGTCCGCCTCTGCACGGCGCTGTGCGCTTGAGTCGTCGGCCTCCGTCTCGTCAGCTTCCTCGACGCGCTCGATGTTGATGTCAAGATCGCCACACGCCCATGCCACCACGCTCAAGCCTGAGACGAGCATCAGCCGGCGCAGTCTCTCGGCAAGGCCCATCGGCTGCTCCTCCCGGCGCGGAGCGTCCCTGAATGGGAGGCTAGCTGACGGCTCGACACCGGTCCGTGTGGATTACGACGAGGGCGTCGTACCGCCCACGGATCAGGCCAGCGGGGGCTCGGCTGCCTCTTGCTCTGCGCGTGCGGGCCCGACGGAGATAGCTGCAGCTTCGACATCGAAGCGTCCTGGGAGCATGCTCGGCCGAAGCATTGGCCGGTAGCTTCTAGTCCGTGGCAGACGTGCAAGCGCCGGAAGGGCCCGCGGACGAGTCGGGGATCGGGCTCAAGGAGGCGTACGCGGTCCAGGGGCCCGACGACAACCGGGTCCTGTACGCCAAGTGGGCCGACACCTACGAGCAATTCCTCGACAAGAACCGCTACATCTACGACCGAGAGGTGGCCGAGATCTTCAACGAGCGGTCGTCGGCGCACACCGAGGCGGTGCTGGATGTGGGATGCGGCACCGGCCGCCTGGGGGCAGAGCTGTTCCGGCTCGGCGTCTCGCCCATCGACGGCATCGACATCTCGCCGGAGATGCTGGCCAAGGCGCGCAGCAAGTCGGGGCCCGACGGCACACCGGTGTACCGCAGCCTCATCGAGGCCGACCTCACCGCCCCCCTGAAGCTGGCAACCGACAGCTATTCGGGCATCGTCAGCTCCGGCGCGTTCACACACGGACATCTCGGGCCGGATGTGATGTCGGAACTGCTGCGCGCAACCAGGCCCGCCTCAGTGTGCGTGATCGGCGTCAACTCGTCCGTCTTCGAGCCGAACGGCTTCAAGGATCGGTTCGAGCGCTACTCGGCGGAGGGCGTCATCGGCGGACTGGAGGTGATGCTGCGTCAGGTGTACGAGGGCGCCGACGGCAGCGAGCCGAACCACATGGCGCACATCGCCGTGTTCACCGTCTCCTGACCCGCCGAAGCGAGCCGCCGGTGACGAGCCGCCGGCGATCCCGCGCCGCGGCCGGCCGCTCAGATGACCAGGGCGAAGGAAACCGACGCGAAGGTGAAGACCAGCGCGGCGACGATGGTGATCCGGTCGAGATTGCGCTCCACCACTGTGGACCCCGCCGCCTGAGCGCCGAGCCCGCCGCCGAACATGTCCGACAGGCCCCCGCCCTTGCCGCTGTGCAGCAGCACCAAGAACAACAGAAGCAGCGCTGAGAGCACATGCAGAGGGGCGATGAACCAGATCACGGCACCGAGACTACCAGCCCCCCGCCGCCACACCGCCCGCGCGGCCCGTCGCCCGCTCGCTCGCACTCACGCCGCGTACAGGCGGTGGTTGACGATCCGGGCGAACTCGGTGGCGTCGAGGCTGGCCCCGCCCACGAGCGCCCCGTCGATGTCGGGCTGCTCCATGAGGTCGGGTGCGTTGGACGGCTTCACCGAGCCCCCGTACTGGACCCGCAAGTCGGCTGCGGCCTGGCTCCCCCACCCTTCCGCCACCCGCGACCGCACGTGGGCGCACATGTCCTGGGCGTCCGCGGGCGTGGCCGTCTCGCCCGTGCCGATGGCCCACACCGGCTCGTAGGCCACCACGAGCTTGCCCACGACCGACGGGTCGAGCCCGTCGAGGCTGCCCGCCAGCTGGCCGGACACCACGTCGTGGGCCTGACCGGCCCGGCGCTGGTCGATGGTCTCGCCCACGCACACGATCGGCACCATGCCGTGGCGCAGCACGGCCCGAGCCTTGGCGTTAACCACCTCGTCGGTCTCGCCGAACAACCCCCGGCGCTCGCTGTGGCCCACGATCACGTAGGACACGTCCAGCTTGGCCAGCATCGCGGCGGACACCTCGCCGGTGAAAGCGCCCGCGTCCTCGGAGTGGCAGTCCTGGGCGCCCAGCGCGATCGGGATGTCGTCGGCCTGCAGCACCGTCTGCACTGAGCGCAGGTCCGTGAACGGCGGATGCACCGACACCTCCACATGGCGGTAGTCGTCGCTGCGCAGCGCGTAGGCCAGCTTCTGGATCGTCCGGATCGCCTCGAAGTGGTTGTGGTTCATCTTCCAGTTGCCGCTGATCAGCGGCTTGCGGCCCCCGGCCGGATCGTCTCGGCCCGCAGCCTTGCGTCTAGGTCGCATCGGCTCCTCCTCTCAGCGCCGCCAGTCCCGGCAGGTCGCCCTTCTCGATCAGTTCCAGCGAAGCTCCCCCGCCGGTGGAAACGTGGTCCATGTCGCGGTCCACGCCGAAGCGGCGAGCCGCGGCCGCGCTGTCGCCCCCGCCCACCACGGTGAAGGCTCGGGTCTCGGCCATGGCCGCGGCCACCGCCCCGGTTCCGCCGCCGAAGCGCGGATCCTCGAACACGCCCATGGGGCCGTTCCACAGCACCGTTCCCGCCTCGTGTATCACATCGCCGAAGGCGGCCGCGCTGCCCGGCCCGATGTCGACCCCCGTCCACCCGTCCGGCACGTCCGCTCCGACCTGGCGCACCTCCCCGCCCGCGCCGGGATCACCCAGCACGCCGCCGGGACCCATCGCGGTGAGGTCATAGGGCAGGTGGATCCGGGTGGGGCCGGCGAGCAGCTCCCCGCAGTGCTCCACCATCGAGTCCTCGCACCGCGAGGCGCCCACCCGGTGCCCCCGGGCCTTGAGGAACGTGAAGCACATGGCCCCGCCGATCACGAGGGCGTCCACCATCTTCAGCAGCGCGTCGATAACTCCGAGCTTGTCCGAGACCTTGGCCCCGCCCAGCACCGCCACGAACGGCCGCCGGGGCGAGTCCCGCAGACCGCCCAGCACCTCGACTTCCCTGGCCAGCAGCCGGCCCGCGGCCGACGGCAGTCGCTGGGGCGGACCCACGATGGAGGCATGAGCCCGGTGCGACGCTCCGAATGCGTCGTTCACGTAGGCGTCGTGTCCCGCGGTGAGGCGCTCGACGAAGGCCGGATCGTTAGCGGTCTCGCCCGGATCGAAGCGCAGGTTCTCGAGCAGCTCGACGCCCGGGGCCAACTCCGCCAGTCGCTGCCGCACCGGATCAACCGAGCAGCGAGGATCGGGGCGGCCCTGCGGGCGGCCGAGATGGGTGCAGGCGGTGACCGCCGCTCCCTGGCGCTGCAGCCAGCGCAGTGTGGGCAGAGCGGCCCGGATGCGCAGGTCGTCGGCGATCCGGGCGCCGCCTCCGCTGACGGCTGCCTCCAGCGGCACGTTGAAGTCGGCCCGCACCAGGACTGAGCGGCCCTCCAGCGGGCCTAGGTTCTCCAAGGAGGGCAGTTGGTGCACGGCCCGCCTGCTCAGCTGTCGGCCGAAAGGGCGGAAGCCCGCCGAAATTGACGTAGTTTTCCCCACATATTGTGGACAACTACGTCAATTTGCCAGCGGAGCGGGCGAGAGTCGGCCATCTAGCGTCATCTCAGTGGTTGGCCGCGCCGACGATCATGGCCATGTCCACCAGCCGGTTGGAGTAGCCCCACTCGTTGTCGTACCAGCCGTTGACCTTCACCAGGTCGCCCAGAGCCATGGTCAGCCCGGCGTCGAAGGTGCACGACGCGGGCGAGCCGATGATGTCGGCCGACACCAGCGGGGCCTCGCTGTAGTCGAGCACCCTGGCTAGCGGGCCGTCGACGGCGGCCTTCGCGAACGCCTCGTTCACCTCGTCGACGCTGGCCTCGGCGGAGAGCTTGGCGGTGAAGTCGGTGATCGACCCGTCGGGGATGGGCACTCTCAGGGAGATGCCGTCGAGGCGGCCCTGCATGGCCTGCAGCACCAGCCCGGTGGCGCGGGCCGCGCCGGTGGATGTGGGCACGATGTTCACCGCCGCGCCCCTGGCCCGGCGCAGATCGGAGTGGGGGCCGTCCACCAGTGACTGGTCGCCGGTGTAGGCGTGGACGGTGGTCATCAGGCCCCGCTCCACCCCGAAAGCGTCGTCGAGGACCTTGACCATGGGCACGAAGCAGTTGGTGGTGCACGAGGCGTTCGACACCACAGTGTGCACGGCCGGGTCGAAGTCCGAGTCGTTGACGCCCACCACGAACGTGGCGTCCGCGCCCGAGCACGGCGCAGAGACCAGTACCCGGGGCGCGCCGCCGTCGAGATGGCGGGCTGCGGCGTCGCGCTTGGTGAAGATGCCGGTTGACTCCACCACCACGTCCACTCCGAAGTCGCCCCACGGGAGCTCCTCAGGGTTGCGCACCGACAGCACCCGCAGGGTGTCGTCGCCGACATGGAGAGTGTCGCCGTCGACGGACACCTCCTCGCCGAGACGGCCGTGGACCGAGTCGCAGCGCAGCAGATGGGCCATCGTGTCGATGGACCCGAGATCGTTCACCGCCACCACGCCGATGTCCGCGGCCTGGGCCCGCGCGGCCCGGTAGAAGTTCCGTCCGATGCGGCCGAAGCCGTTGATGCCCACTCGAATGCTCATTGCGCAGAGGCTAGGCCGAGCCGGGCGATCACCGGGGGGATGTCCGAGCGCGGTCCGCCGGGCCCGAACAGGCGCTGACCGAACTTCTGTCAGTCATGCACCGTAGAGGTGGCAAAGTCGCCTGAAGTTGGTGAGACGGGCGCCTACTTGTCGATGTCGCGGTGCACGACCGCGGGCTCGTGACCCATGGCGGCCAGCACTCCCGCGAAGTGCTCGGTCACCGCCACCGCGCGATGCCGGCCGCCGGTGCAGCCGAATGCCATCGTGAGGTACGACTTGCCCTCGGCCACGTACTGGGGCACCAGCAGCGCCAGCAACGACTCCATGCGCTGGAGGAACTCCCCCGTCACCGGCTGCGACATCACATAGTCGGCCACCTTGGCGTCGAGTCCGCTCAGGGGCCGCAGCTCGTCCACGTAGTGCGGGTTGGGCAGGAACCGGCAGTCGATGACGATGTCGACGTCGAGGGGGATGCCGTTGGTGTACCCGAAGGACATCACCGTGACCCGCATGGTCTGGCCCTCGCCCACACCGAACAGCTCAGCCATGCGGTCGCGCAGCTGGTGGATGTTGAGTTCGGAGGTGTCGATGACCACATCGGCGGTGGCCCGCACCGGCTCCAGTGCCGACCTCTCGGCCTCGATTGCCTCGGCCAGCGCGGACGACTCCGAGAACGGGTGGCGGCGCCGTGTGGACTCGTACCGGCGGACCAGCACGTCGGTGGAGGCGTCGAGGAAAAGGATCCGCAGCCCCGCAATGCCGGTCCTCAGGCCGTCGATCATTCCGACGATCTCGTCGTGGTACCGGCCGGTGCCCACCACCAATGCGAGACGGTCGATGCCGGCGCCGGGTGTTCCCGTCAGCTCGGCCACCTTGGGTATGAGTGACGGCGGCAGGTTGTCCATCACGAACCAGCCGAGGTCCTCGAGGTTGTTGGCGGCGTGGCTGCGGCCCGCTCCCGACATTCCCGCGATGACAACGAAGGCACTCACTTCACAGCCATGCTAGTTGCGCAGGGTAGTTGCGGCCCGGGGCCCAGATGATGGCTGTCTCCACGAACGGCTCTCCCCGGGCTGTGCGCTCGTATCCCAACTCGGACAGGTCGAGCGTGCGGTACTCGCCGTAGGCGATCAGCTCGGACACGGCCCGCCCCGTCGCCGGCGACTGCTGCATGCCGCGGCCCGAGAAGCCGTTCACGAACAGCAGGTTCGACACTTCGGGATGGGGCCCTTGGCGCGACTCCCGACGCGCTCAGCCGCGTCCGTGCAGGGCGGCGTGGACGTTGTCGGCCACGGCGTCGGGCAGCCACCGCAAGGCCCTGAGCTCGTGCAGCTCCGCCCGCTGGACGGCCCTCACGCCCCCGAGTTCCTTGGTCAGACGAGTCTTGCGGGCCGGTCCCAGGCCGGCAATGCCGTCGAGGGCCGAGCTGGTCATGCGCTTGCCGCGCAGACTGCGGTGGTACGACAGCGCGAAGCGGTGGCTCTCGTCGCGGATGCGCTGCAGCATGTACAGGGCCTCCGACTGGCGCGGTATGCGCACCGGCTCGGTCTGGTCGGGCACGAACACCTCCTCGAACTGCTTGGCCAGAGCGGCTGCGGGGATCTCAGCGTCCAGGCCCAACTCCCGCAGCACTCCTACCGCCACGCCCAACTGGCCACGCCCGCCGTCCACCAGCAGCAGCTGCGGGGGGTACGAGAACCGGCCGTCGCGCTCGGTCACGGGCCGGGCCCGCTGCTCCAGATAGCCGGTCAGGCGCCGGGTGAGCACCTCGTGCATGGCCGCGAAGTCGTCGTTGCCTCCGACGGTGCGGATCTTGAACCGCCGGTAGTCGGCCTTCTTGGGCAGGCCGTCCTCCAGCACCACCATCGATCCCACGTAGTCCTGCCCGGACAGGTGGCTCATGTCGTAGCACTCGATCCTCAGCGGCGCCTCGGCCAGCTGCAGGTGCTGCTGCAGCTCGCTGAGCGCCCTGGCCCGGCTGTTGTGGTCGGTGCTGCGCTTGAGCCGGTGCCGGGCGAAGGACTCCTCGGCGTTGCGGGTCACGGTGGCGTGCAGGGCCCGCTTGGCGCCCCGCTGGGGCACCCGTACCTGCACCCGCGAGCCGCGCATCTCGCTCAGCCACTCGGTGTAGAGGCCGGGCTCCGCGGGCATGTCGGGCACCAGCACGAGCTTGGGCCAGCCCAGCGGGTTGTCGTCGAAGTACAGGCGCTCCAGCGCTCGGCTCACCAGCTCGGCCCGGTCGAGGTCCTCGGCCTTGTCCACCACGAAGCCCCGCCGTCCCATGACCCGGCCGCGGCGCACGAAGAACACCTGCACCGCGGCCTCCAGGGCGTCGTCCACCAGCCCGATCACGTCGAAGTCCTCGTTGCGCGACCCCACCATCTGCTGGGTCTCCACCGCCTTGCGCACCGCGGTCAGGCGATCCCGCAGCCGGGCCGCCCGCTCGAAGTCCAGCTCGTCGGCCGAGGCCGCCATCTCCGCCTCGAGCCGGTCCACCACCGCGTCGCTGTCGCCCTCCAGGAAGCGCAGCAGCTCGGCCACCATCTCGTCGTAGTCGCCGGTCGACACCTCGCCCACGCACGGACCGGAGCACTTCTCTATGTGGTACAGCAGGCACGGCTTGCCCAGCCGCTCGTGGCGGTTGAACTTGTTGTCGGTGCAGGTGCGGATGGGGAACGTGCGCAGCAGCAGGTCCAGGGTCTCGCGGATGGCGTAGGCGTGGCCGTAGGGGCCGAAGTAGCGGTTGCCCTTGCGGCGCCGACCCCGCATCACCATGGCTCGGGGCCACTCGTCGAGCGTGGTCAGGCACAGGAACGGGTACGACTTGTCGTCGGTGTAGCGGACGTTGAACCGGGGCCGGTGGCGCTGGATCAGTGAGAACTCGAGCATCAGCGCCTCGACCTCGTTGGCCACCTGGATCCATTCCACCGAGGCGGCCGCGTCGACCATCTGTCGGGTTCGCAGCGGCAGGTGCGACCCGAAGTAGTTGGACAGCCGGGAGCGCAGACTCTTGGCCTTGCCCACGTAGATGACCCTGCCCTCGGCGTCGAGGAACTGGTACGACCCGGGCGCGTCCGGGATCGATCCCGCCGGCGGCCGTGTCAGCACAGCATGGAGCGCAGGTAGCGGCCGGTGTGGCTCTCGGGCACCTCGGCCACCTGCTCGGGGGTTCCCTCCGCCACGATCCGACCCCCGCCCGAGCCGCCCTCGGGCCCGAGGTCGATGACCCAGTCGGCGGTCTTGACCACGTCAAGATTGTGCTCGATCACCACCACCGTGTTGCCCTGGTCGACCAGCCGGCCCAGCACGCCCAGCAGTTTGCGCACGTCCTCGAAGTGCAGCCCGGTGGTGGGCTCGTCGAGGAGGTACATGGTGTGGCCGGTGGACCGCTTGGCCAGCTCGCTTGACAGCTTCACCCGCTGGGCCTCCCCGCCCGACAGCGTGGGAGCGGGCTGGCCCAGGCGCACGTAGCCGAGCCCGACGTCGGTCAACGTGCCCATATGGCGGGCGATGGGAGGCTGGTTGGCGAAGAACTCCAGCGCGTCGGCGCAGGGCATATCGAGCACCTCGGCGATGTTCTGGCCCTTGAAGGTGACCTCCAGGGTGTCGCGGTTGTAGCGCTTGCTCTTGCACACCTCGCAGGGCACGTACACGTCGGGCAGGAAGTGCATCTCGATGCGGATGGTGCCGTCGCCCCGGCAGGCCTCGCAGCGCCCGCCCTTCACGTTGAACGAGAACCGCCCCGGCATGTAGCCCCGCACCCTCGACTCGGCGGTGTTGGCGAACAGCTTGCGGACATGGTCGAACACGCCGGTGTAGGTGGCCGGGTTGGACCGCGGCGTGCGGCCTATGGGCGACTGGTCGATGGCGATCACCTTGTCGACGTGGCCGGCGCCGTCGACGCGGGTGTGGCGCCCGGGCGGGGTCTTGGACCGGTAGATGTGCTGCATCAGCGCCCGGTGCAGGATCTCGTTGACGAGCGACGACTTGCCCGACCCCGACACCCCGGTCACGCACACGAAGCGCTGCAGCGGGAAGGCCACGTCGATGTCGGCCAGGTTGTTCTCGCGGGCTCCCCGGACGACCAGGCGCGTGCCGTCGCCCAGCCGGCGCATCTGTGGCACCTCTATTCGGCGCCGGCCCGACAGGTACTGGCCGGTGACCGACTGATCCAGCTCGAGCAGGCCCTCCAGCGATCCCGAGTGCACGATGGTCCCGCCGTGCTCGCCCGCGCCCGGCCCGATGTCCACCACATGGTCGGCGACGCGGATGGTCTCCTCGTCGTGCTCCACCACCATCACGGTGTTGCCGAGGTCGCGCATGCGCCGCAGCGTGTCGATCAGGCGGCGGTTGTCGCGCTGGTGCAGGCCGATGGACGGCTCGTCGAGCACGTACAGCACTCCGACCAGGCCCGAGCCGACCTGGCTGGCCAGCCGGATGCGCTGGGCCTCCCCCCCGGCCAGGGTGGCCGCGCCGCGCGACAGGTTCAGGTAGTCGAGGCCCACGTCGAGCAGGAAGCCCAGCCGGGAGCGGATCTCCTTGAGCACCTGCTCGGCGATCATGGTGTCGCGGTCGTCGAGGCGCATCTCGGCCAGGGCCTTGGCAGCATCCGCGATCGACATGGCGCACAGTTCGTGGATGTTGCGGCCGTCGACAGTGACGGCCAGCGCCAGCGGGTTGAGCCGGGCGCCGCCGCAGTCCGGGCACGGCACCTGGCGCATGTAGCCCTCGATGTGCTCCCGGGCCGAGTCGCTCTCCGACTCGTCGTGGCGGCGCATCAGATGCGGGACGATGCCCTCGAAGCGGGCCTGGTAGGTGCGGCGGCGGCCGAAGCGGTTCTGGTAGCTGACCTGCACCCGGCGTCCGACTCCCTTGGCGTACAGCAGCAGGTCGTGCTGGCGGGTGCTGAGCGAGCGCCAGGGCACGTCGCGGGGGATCCCGTACTCCTCGCATACCGCTTGCAGCAGGCGGGGGTAGTAGCGCGACCGGCTGTCGGACCAGGGCGTGATCGCCCCGCCGGCCAGGGTGGCGTCGTGGTCGGGGACGACGAGCTCGGGGTCCACCTCGAACACGGTGCCCAGGCCGTCGCAGTGGGTACAGGCCCCGTAGGGAGAGTTGAACGAGAAGTTTCGGGGAGCGAGCTCCTCGAACGACTTCCCGTCGGAGGGCCGGGCCAGGTGCTGGCTGAACACGATCCGCCGGGACTCGTCGCCGGCATCGCTCGCATCGCTGGGCAGGGAGACGATCTCGATCTCGGCTATGCCCCCGGCGAGGCGCAGAGCGGTCTCCACCGAGTCGGTGAGGCGCCGCTCGACACCGTCGCGCAGCACGAGCCGGTCCACCACCACGCTGATGTCGTGCATCTCGTAGCGGGCCAGCTCCAGCCCGTCCGCGCCGCCGGACAGTCCGGTGGCGCCGGCCAGGTCGGCCAGCTCAACCAGCTCGCCGTCCACGATGGCCCGGGCGTAACCCTGCCCGGCGAGGTCGGCCAGCAGCGTGTCGTAGGTGCCCTTGCGGCCCCGCACGACCGGAGCCAGCACCTGGAACCGGGTGCCCGGCTCCATCTCCAGGATGCGGTCCACGATCTGCTGGGGGGTCTGACGGATGAGGCGCTCACCGGTCTCCGGATCGTGGGGCACGCCGATGCGGGCATACAGCAGCCGCAGGTAGTCGTAGACCTCGGTGACGGTGCCGACGGTGGAGCGAGGGTTGCGCGACGCGCTCTTCTGGTCGATGGAGATAGCCGGGGACAGGCCCTCGATGAAGTCCACGTCGGGCTTGTCCATCTGGCCCAGGAACTGCCGGGCGTAGGCCGACAGCGACTCGACGTAGCGGCGCTGGCCCTCGGCGTAGATGGTGTCGAAGGCCAGTGAGCTCTTGCCCGACCCCGACAGCCCGGTGATCACGATGAGCCGGTCGCGGGGCAGGTCGAGGTGTACGTCTCGGAGGTTGTGCTCCCGCGCCCCCGAGATCACCAGCCGCTCAGCCACGTTCAGACTCTATCCGCTGGCGCTCTCCACATGGCGAACATGTGTTTGCTACAATGGTGGAGCCTGTTGCCCTGCCTCTGTCAGGGCTCTCACTCGTCTGCCAAGGGGAACCACACTGGCCCCAAGTCGTCGTCGTTGTTGAAGGTCAGCTGGGTCTGGTTGGAGCCGTCGGCGTCCATGACGAAGATCTCCCAGTCCCCGTCGCGATCGCTGATGAAGGCGATCTGAGAACCGTCCGGTGACCATGCCGGGCTTGCGCCGTCCTCGGAGAGAAGCCGGTGATTGGTGCCGTTTGCGTCCATCACGAAGATCTCAAAGATGTCGTAGTCTTCACCCCGGCTGCCGTCGTAGAGGATCTGCGTGCCGTCGGGCGACCATCTGGGGCAGCCGTCGTAGTGCGGATTGTCCGTGAGTTGGACCTTGTTGCTCCCGTCGGCGTCCATGGTCCAGATCTCGGGATCGTCGACCCAAGCGTCGAGAGCGTTCACGTAGGCGATGCGTGTCCCATCCGGGGACCATCGGGGACACCGCTCAGAGGTGTAGGTGACTTCGTCGTAGTGTTCGAGGACATCCGCATCGTCAGGCGCAAAGCTCACCAGTCCGGTGCCGTCGGCATTGATGATGGCGAGGTATTCCTTGGTCTGGTTGGCATTGCCGAGGTTGAAGACGATGCGGGTGCCGTCTGGAGACCAGTGAAAGTCTCGCCGCTCGCTCGAGTCCTCCGTGAGTCTCGTCTGGTTTGCTCCGTCGGCGTCCATCACATAGGTGGACGCCCTGTTGTGTCGGCCCCGGTTGTAGGCGATGCGAGTAGCGTCGGGCGACCACGCCGGCTGGATGTAGGGGCCGGACTCGGGATCTGAGAGCTGTCGGGCGCCCGAGCCGTCGGCGTTGGCCACCATGATCTTGCCCGTGCTGCTGTAGGCGATGCGGGTTCCGTCGGGTGACCAGGCGGGATCGATGCCGCTGTCTGCCAGCAGACGCAGGTCCGAGCCGTCCGCGTTCACGATGAAGAGGTCGTAGCCCAAGTCAGGGCCTTGCCTCACCTCGTAGCGGGTGTAGGCGATGCCGGAGCCGTCCGGAGACCAGACCGGGTCGAGGACGTTCTCGGCCACCAGCCGGCTCCCAACTCCGTCGGCGTTCATGACGTGTATCTCTCTGCCACCCCAGTCGGTGTAGAGAATGCGAGTTCCGTCGGGCGACCACACCGGACGGAACTTGTCACCGCCGCGATCCGTGAGCTGGACCAGGTTCTCGCCGTCTGCGCCAATCACATAGATCTCGTAGGTCTCCTCTGGCGGGATGCCTTCCTCAAGTCGAGTGGTTGACTCTGTGAGAGCGGCTCCGCCGCTCGCGCCGGCGACGTCTTCAGCGCTAGAGGTCGGATGTTGGTCGCTGCTGAATGCGATGAGGGCACCATCGGGGGACCAGTTCGGATCGGTGCCCTCAACGAGCTTCTTGGAGTCGGATCCGTCGGGTTCAGCCACATGGATGGTGCGGGAGTACGGACCGTCGTAGGCGATGCGGGTGCCGTCGGGCGACCACACGGGATCGCTGCCGTCGTCGGTGAGCTTGACGGGGTCGTCGCCATAGGAGCCGACGACGATGATCTCGAGTTCGTCGTCGCTGTGGTCGGGGTCGCGGTCCCGCGTGTAGGCGATGCGGGTGCCGTCGGGCGACCAAACCGGTGCAAGCTCCCGATAATCGTCATGGGTGACCCGCACAGGATGCGATCCGTCGGCGTCGATGACGAAGATGTCGAAGTCCTGGTCCCAGCTCCCGAAGAACGGGTCCCCGTAGCGGTAGCCATAGAAATCATCGTGTGTGGAGCGGACGTAGGCGATGCGGGTTCCGTCGGGTGACCACGCCAGTCGGGACTCCCGGTACTCGTCGTCGGTGATCTGCATCGGGTTGGATCCGTCGGCGTTGACAACGAAGATGTTGTAGCTGCCCGCCCGATCGCTCACGAACGCCATCCGCGTGCCGTCCGGCGACCAGGCCGGGTCGCCGTCGTCGGAGTAGTTGTCAGTCAGCAGCCGCTCACGCGCATCGGTCGCGCTCCAAACGACGA
Source organism: Candidatus Aldehydirespirator sp. (assembly GCA_965219165.1). GTDB lineage: Bacteria > Actinomycetota > Acidimicrobiia > Acidimicrobiales > Aldehydirespiratoraceae > Aldehydirespirator. The sequence continues at coordinate 2,097,762 of CBDCMW010000002.1, forward strand.
TCTCGGCGCCGCGGTCCATGTTGCTGATGAAGGCGAGCCGCGGCTCCAGACTGACAGGGCCGGCGGGTTCTGCCCCGGCCTGGTTGGCATCGCCAGGTCCCTCAGTACTGGTGGCCGGTTCGGTCGGGTCGTCCTCGAAGGGGGCCGTGCGCGGGGGTTCTGTATCGGAGCCTCCGTCAACCGGAGTCTCGGTCTCTGAGCCTCCGTCGCGGCTGCAGCCGCTCGCTACGAGGCCGGCTACCGCAACCAAGGCGATCAAGGCTCGGACCCCGGCGGGCCTGGTCTTCATGGACATTGAGACGTGGCCGAGCCTGCTTCAGTTCCCGCTGGGCGAGGACCGGCCCCGAACAGCGCCTTCCGCCGGCGAGCCGACGGGACCGCGACGCCCAGAATCTGGTCACAGGATGGATCGTCGGTCATTGCAGACCCCGGCACGGACCCTAGTGTCCGAGCCGGTCGCCGGACCGGGGATTAGCGCCAGAGGGCGACGGCGAGGGTGGCGTTGTCGTTCAGGCCCAGGTTGCGGGCCTCGGCCAGCAAGCGGTTGGCAATTTCGTCGGCGGTCTCGGCGCCGGGTCCGCAGGCTGATCCGATGCCGCCCTCGGCGGAGGCGTCCGACAGCCACTCGACGCCGTACGCGTACACGAAAGGCTCCCACGCGCCGTCGCTGGCCAGGATCACCGCGTCGGGCTGTGATCCAGTTCCGGATTCCCCGACTATCTCCACCTCGACCGACTCCGCGGTCAGCGCGTCACCGGTGGGTGGCATCCCCAAGCAGATTTCGATGCTGCCGCCAGGGATCCGGTGGGGGCGGCCGCAGCAGAACCCACCAAGCCCGTCAGGCCCGGCCGTGGCCAGGAAGGGCAGGGTGTCTCCCATCCAGCCGATCAGAAGGCCGCCCTCGGGCGTCCAGGCGGCCACACACAGCGTGCTCATCGGATACATGAACAGAGGCAAGCGCCGCGACCACATCTCGGGGCCGGTCAGCGCCAGCACCCGCTCGTTGGCCTCCCCGAAGGCGACGGCCATGTCTTCCGGGCCGGCGACTCGCCGGGGCAGCCCCTCCACCGTGGCCTGGGCGGCCTCGTCGCCCCGGGTGTGCCCGCCCAACCCGTCGGCCACCGCGATGACCCAGCTCCCGTCGTCCTCGGCCAGCGAAGTGAACGACCGGTCCTCGTTCACCCGCCGAGGCCCGACATCGCTCACCGCCGCGACCGATGCCCTTCGCCCCGAACGTTGCTCAGACCCTCCCACGCCCGCGATCATGCCACCGCGGCGTCGCCGTTACCTTCATTTCGCATCGTGGCCAGGATCACTTTCGCTCTTTCGTCAAACACCGCCAGTCTTGCGGAGATCGCTCGGCATGTCTGACCTACGTCGTGGAGCTCTTCGCTTGAGGCGCATTCGACATTGGTGAGAGCGACCATCTCCGCCATATCGGCTGCAGCCTGATCGGCTGCCTTGAGCATCTCCTCGGCCGTGACGCCTCCGCCCGTCACCCACGCCAGCATCGTCGCGATCCCGGCTTCAACCCGTTTCGCGGCGTCTCTCCACGTCATGAGCCGCCCCTTAGGCGACCGCGAAGAGCGGCTCAGCCTCGACCTTGGATGGTGCTCGCTGACGGCCGGGTGAGCCGCGGTCCCTCCGTGGGTGGGGCGGGCTGTGGATCGGTGGCGGGTCGGGCGCGTGGGCCGGGCCGTAGCGGATGCGCTCAGGGGGCGCGATCGTGTGCAGGTCGCCGTCGGGTACCACTTGCCAGTCGTAGTAGTGGACCTTGTCGTGGCATCCCCAGCACAGCGGCATCAAATTGTCTATGTCGGTGGGACCGCCCTGAGATCTCGGCCGGATGTGATGCGCCTGGCACATGGTGGAGTGCTCGCCGCAGCCTCCGCATCCGCCGTAACGGGCGATCAGAGCGTCCATCTGGGCTTTGGAGGGCCGTGGCAGCGCGGGGCCCCGCCACAGAGGCAGGCCCTTGCTGCTGAACACCACTCCCACGATCCTGGCGTTGCAGAACTGCTCCTCGAGCACGATCTGAGGGATCACGCCACCGTCGGCGATCTCGGCGAACGCCTTGTCACCCTCCGGGCTCAAGTGCTGAACGATCGTGATGTTAGCCGACGGCCCGCTCCCGCGGCCGTTGGCCGACCCGCTGGCCGCGGTCGGCGTGTCGAGGGCGTCGGCCAGGCGCTGAGGGAGGGTGCGCTGCTCGCCGCCGGGATTGCCGACATCGGATCTCCGCAGCCGCTCGGCCTCCTTCAACAGGCGCGTGCGCATCTTGGCCCCGGCCACCGGGTCCAGTTCGCCCCGCAGGTGAACCATGCCGTCATCGCCGTTCCAGATGTTGAGCCGACGCCGGGCCCGCTGACGCCGGTACTCACCCTCGCCGCCGTCGTCCTGGCGCTGCGCCACCCATCGGCCCGCCTCTCGGGAGAACTGCTCCGGAGACAGCGAGGCAGCCTTCTCCAACAAGTCGCCGTCCCGCGCGACCTGAGCAGCGCTGACCTTCTCCGAAGCCTGAGCGAGGGTCTTGGCATTGGCCAGAGAGATCTCCCCCTCCGTCAACGCGTCGCGCACGTCAGGCATCGACTGCAACCTCTCAACGGCCTTGACCTGCCCGGCAGCGTCCCTCCTGGACAGACCCGCAGCCTGGGCCAGCACACCCGCGCCGCCGTCGCCGTGACGCTCACCGGCCGCGACCAACGCGGCCGCGTCGGCCTGCAACACCGCCACCTGCGCCGCGAACGCCTTCGACTCCGACAGCACCAGCCGCGCATCCGCAGTCGAAGCGCCCCCGGAGTTGATCAACCGGATCAATTCCGCCAACCCCTCCCGCACCCGTAGAACAGCGTCAAACGTCATGTTCACATCATGCCATAGGGGTGTGACATTCGACAGTCTGTTATATGATGTATTAGTGATTCATAGCATTTCGAGTCTTATACAACCGAATACAGTGTTACTGTAGGAGGCATGGATGTGAAGAAGTTGTCGGCGTACCTCGACGAGGCTGTTGCGGCCGAAGCTGCCCTCGTGGCAAAGCAGCATGGAGTGAGCCTGTCGGCGTGGTTGAATGCAGCCGCCGAGCGGGGGCTGCATGTCGAGAAGCGCCGGAACGCTATCGCCGAGCGGTGGGCCGGGAACGCCTTCTTCGAAGACCCGCTCCTCTGGGCGGAGTCGGTGTTACAGCGGCCGACGTCGCGATTCCGGGCCCCGTGCGCTCCGAAGAAAAGGAAGTTGTCAGCGTCTCTCGACGAGGCTGTTGCGGCTGACGTCGCTCTCGTGGCAGAGCGGTATGGAGTCAACCGGTCGGAGTGGTTGAACGCAGCCGCCGAGCGAGAACTCACCCTTGAGCGTGGCCGGGCAGCGGTGGCTGAGTGGGTCGCCGAGCACGGCCCCTTCACAGCAGAGGAGACCGCGTGGGCGGACTCGGTGTTGGAGCGTGCCGGCGTTGCGATCCGGGATCGCCAGTGAACGGCGTGACGTACGACACCGGCGCTCTCGTGGCGGCCGGCAAAGAGAACCGTCAGATGTGGATGCTCCATGAGCGATGGATCGAGAGTGGCATGAAGCCGATCGTTCCCGCCGGAGTGCTGGCGCAGGCGTGGCGGGGTGGCCCGCAGCCAATGCTGTCGAGGCTGCTCGCCGGATGCCGGGTCGAGGATCTCGACGAGCCGAAAGCCCGCTCGGCTGGTGCTGCCTGCGCTCTGGCCAAGACCTCCGATGTGGTCGACGCCTCGGTAGCCGTGGGCGCCGCAGTCCGCGGCGACGTAATCATCACCAGCGACGCGGGCGACATAGAGCACATTGCCTCTGCCATCAGTCTGCGCATCGAGACCGTGACGATCTAACAACTGGTCCGTCGGAACTGGTTCTAGAATCAGGCGTCCCGACAGCGTTCGTTAGCTTGGTCGGTAGGCGTGTCGGCGGTGCTGGATGCGGTGGATCATCACCACTCTGTCGTCCTCCATGATCGTGTAGACGATGCGATAGTCGCCCCGCCGAGCGGACCAGAGACCCTCGAAATCACCTACGAGCGGCTTCCCCACCCGCCGCGGGTTCTCGGCGATCGCGCCGGTGATGGTTGCCATTGCGGCGTGTCGCACCTTGTCTGGAAGCCGGCTGATGTTGCGCATGGCCTCAGGCGTGATTCTCGCCTGGCACACGGGGTTGCCTCAGAACTGGTCGGGAAGAGGCAGGTGCTTTCCATCGGCGGCTTCTTGCCGCGATATGCGCAACGACTCGACCAGTTCTGGATCGCTCATGATGTCGAGGGTCTCCTCCAGCGATTCGAGGTCGTCGGGACTCATCAAGATGAACGAGGGCCGGCCGTTGCGGGTCACCAGGATGCGATCGTGCTGATTCTCGACCCGGTCGGCCATCTCAGAGAGATGAGCCTTCACCTCGGAGAACGGGAGCGTGTCAGCCACGAGCGCGAGCATAGGTCATTATTTTGACTTGACAACCAGGCTTAGCCGCGGATCTCTTGTAGTTCTCGGCGTAGGTCCTTGCAAGCGGGCGGCGTATTCGAAGCGCAGGTTGGCGGCCGCTTCTCGCATCTCCTCGTCGAGGGGCGCAGAACAGGCGCTCCAGCTCGGCGTCGGGCAGCTCGCCCAGGTCGGGGCTGTCACGGCGTCGGCGGGCCGCGGCCAATAAGTAGGGGTATGAATGCCCCATATATGGGGGTACTTACCTAGACTGGCCGAGTGCAGAGGGATCGCCCGCCCGAGGCGGTAAGCCATGCGACCGGCGGATCAGCCCGGATCGGGTACCTGCCGCGAGTGGTGGACGCCGAGATGAGCCAAGCATTGCGGGCCTCCCCGGCAGTGCTGATTGAAGGGCCAAGGGCTTGCGGCAAGACATGGACTGGTCGCCGGTTCGCGGCAGACGAGGTGCTGATTGACGCCTCTGTGCAGGCTCGACTCGCGGCAAACCTCGACCCGGCGGTGCTGCTCGATGCACCTCCCCCCCTGCTGCTCGACGAGTGGCAGCTGGCGCCCGACATATGGAACCCGATGCGGCGCGCCTGCGACGACCGTGGGCAGCCTGGCCAGTTCATCCTCACCGGATCCGCCGATCCGCCAGACGACATCACCCGGCACTCGGGAGCGGGCAGGGTGCTGAGAGTACGTATGCGCCCCATGAGCCTGTTCGAGTCGGTGAGTCGGACGGCAGCGTGTCTCTGGCAGCACTGTTCGATCCGGGCCGGCGCTCGGCCCGAGACTCGGGCCGTCACCTGGGCGAGATCATGGCAATGGCCTGCCGGGGCGGATGGCCGGCGCTGGTCAGCGGCCGCGCCGACCCATCGGCCGCGCTCCGCGTGCTCAGGGGCTATTTGGACGAGATCAGCCGCACCGATGTGTCCCGATTGGACGGCGTGGCTCGCAATCCGGCCGGTGTGCGCTGGCTGCTGGAGTCTCTGGCCCGCAACATCGCGAGCGAAGCAAGCTTCGCCACTCTCGCGGCCGACACCGCGGGCGACGATCCCGGGATCGACCGCAAGACGGTGTCGTCGTACATGGCAGCTCTCGCACGCCTCTTCGTGGTGGAGGACCTCCCGGCCTGGAGGCCCCACATCACCTCGCGTTCAGCGCTGCGGAATGCACCGAAGCGCCACTTCGCGGACCCGTCGCTCGCCGCGGCTGCTCTGGGTTCCATGCCCGAAGCGGTCATGTCGGACCTCAAGTTCGCGGGCCTGCTGTTCGAGTCGCTGGTTGTGCGCGACTTGCGGGTGTACGGCCATGCCGCCGGCTGCGAGATCTCGCACTATCGCGACAGCGACGGCTTGGAAGTGGACGCCATCGTACGGCGCGCCGACGGGCGATGGATTGCGGTAGAGGTCAAGCTAGGAGGCGACGCGGCCATCCGCCAGGCCGTTCACACTCTGAAGCGCCTTCGCAAGCGAGTCGACGCCAGCCGAACGGGCGAGCCCGCCCGGCTGGTCGTGGTGACTGCGGGGGGTTACGGCTTCGAGCACCCCGAGGGCGTGACCGTGGTACCGATCACCGCCCTCGGCCCGTGACTCGCGCAAGCGGTGCCGCTGCCGGCTCCTAGAGTCAGCCGCGGATCTCCGCGAGCTCTCGGCGGAGGTCCTTGATCTCGTCGCGCAGCCGGGCCGCGTACTCGAAGCGCAGTTCGGCGGCGGCGTCTCGCATCTCCTCGTCGAGAGTGCGGATCAGGCGCTCCAGCTCGGCGTCGGGCAGCTCGCCCAGATCGGGGCCGTCACGGCGACGGCGGGCCGCGGCCAAGCCCCCACCCGACTCGCCCCCGACATCACCGTCAGGCACCGGCGCCCCGCCGCGATCGGGGCGGATCATGGCCAGGATGTCGGTGACCGCCTTGCGGATCGTCATCGGGTCGATGCCGTGGAACTCGTTGTGGGCCTGCTGCAGGCCCCGCCGGCGCATCGTCTCCGAGATCGCCCGCTGCATCGAGTTGGTGACCACGTCGGCGTACATCACCACCTGGCCGTCCACGTTGCGGGCCGCCCGCCCTATGGTCTGGATCAGCGACGTCCCGCTGCGAAGGAAGCCCTCCTTGTCGGCGTCGAGGATCGCCACCAGCGACACCTCGGGCAGGTCCAGGCCCTCGCGCAGCAGGTTGATCCCCACCAGCACGTCGAACTCGCCCAGGCGCAGGTCGCGCAGGATCTCGATGCGGCGCACCGTGTCCACCTCGCTGTGCAGGTACCGCACCCGCAGCCCGAGCTCCAGCAGGTAGTCGGTGAGGTCCTCGGCCATCTTCTTGGTGAGCGTGGTCACCAGCACCCGCTGGCTCTGGGCGATCCGCTGACCGATCATCTCGTGCAGGTCGTCGATCTGGCCCTTGGTCGGCTTCACCACCACCTCGGGATCGACGAGTCCCGTGGGCCTCACGATCTGCTCCACAACCTGATCGGACACGTCCAGCTCGTAGGCGCCGGGCGTGGCCGACATGAAGATCACCTGGTTGAGGCGGCTCATCACCTCGTCGAAGCGCAACGGCCGGTTGTCGGCCGCCGACGGCAGCCGGAAGCCGTGTTCGATCAGGGTCTCCTTTCGGCTGCGGTCGCCCTCGTACTGGCCGTGCAGCTGGGGCACGGCCACGTGCGACTCGTCGATCACCATCAGGAAGTCCTCGGGGAAGTAGTCGAGCAGCGTGTACGGCGACTCGCCCGGGCTGCGGCCGTCGATGGGCGCCGAGTAGTTCTCGATGCCGTTGCAGTAGCCGAGCTCGGCCATCATCTCCAGGTCGTAGCTTGTCCGCATCTGCAGGCGCTGAGCCTCCAGCAGTTTGCCCTCGGCCTCGAAATGGGCCAGGCGCGCGGCCAGCTCCACCTCGATGCGCTGGACAGCGGCCTGCATGCGCTCGGCGCTGGTGGCGTAGTGGGTGGCCGGGAACACCACCAGGTCCTCGAGGGTCTCCAGGCGCTCGCCGGTCACAGGGTCGACCACGGTGATGCGCTCCACCTCGTCGCCGAACAGCTCGACGCGCACCGCGGTCTCGTCGTAGGCGGGGTGGATCTCGATGGTGTCGCCCCGCACCCGGAACTTGCCCCGCACCAGGTTCATGTCGTTGCGCTCGTACTGCAGGTCCACCAGCCGGCTCAGGATCGAGCGCTGGTCGTGCTCGGTGCCCGTGCTCAGCACCAGCAGTTGCGTCTCGTACTCCTCGGGCGAGCCCAGCCCGTAGATGGCCGACACCGACGCCACCACGATCGTGTCCCGGCGGGTGAGCAGCGCCGAGGTGGCCGAGTGGCGCAGCCGGTCGATCTCGTCGTTCACCGACGAGTCCTTCTCGATGAAGGTGTCGCTCGAGGGCATGTACGCCTCGGGCTGGTAGTAGTCGTAGTAGCTGACGAAGTACTCCACCCGGTTGTTGGGGAACAGCTCCCTCAGCTCGTTGGCCAGCTGGGCGGCCAGCGACTTGTTGGGGGCCAGCACCAACGTGGGCCTCTGCACCCGCTCGATGGTCCAGGCGATCGTGGCGCTCTTGCCCGAGCCTGTGATGCCCAGCAGCGTCTGGAAGCTGTGCCCGTCGGCCACGCCCTCGGCCAGCGCCTCGATGGCCTTGGGCTGGTCGCCGGCCGGCTCGAACGGGGCGATCACCTCGAAGGCCCGGCGGTCACTTGGCACAGTCACCGGCGGCATCAGCCCCGATGGTACCGACGGTGCGGCGGATCAGCCGAGGGAGGCCGCCCAGCGGTAGCAGGCGTCGATCTGGGGCTCCAACTCGTCGAGGGTGCCGTTGTTGTCGATCACGAAGTCGGCCAGGGCCAGGCGCGCCTCGCGGTCGGCCTGGCGGGCGATGCGGGCCCGGGCGTCCTCCCCGGACAGGTCCCGCTGGGCCACCAGGCGCTGAACGGCTGTCTCAGGGTCTGCGTCCACCACGACGATGCCCGACAGGTTGCGGTAGCGCTGCGCGATCGGCTCGCCGTCGGGGCGGACCAGCAGCGGGATGTCGAGCACCACCACCGCATCGGGCGACTCCTCGGTCGCCGCGGCCCGGCGCGTGACCATCTCTTCTCCCACCGCCGGATGGACGATGGCGTTGAGGGCGGCCAACTCGTCGGCATCGTTGAACACCACCGCGGCCACCGCGGCCCGGTCCAGGGTGCCGTCGGCGGCCACCACCGAGGGCCCCCACCGCTGCACGATCGCCTCGAACACGGGCCGGCCCGGCCGCTGGAGGTCCCGCACGATCTGGTCGGCGTCGATGAGGACCGCGCCCCGCTCGACCAGCCCGGCGCCCACGGTCGACTTGCCGGCGCCTATCCCCCCTGTCAGTGCGATCTCGGGCAGAGCTCAGGTCTCGTCGGCCGGCTCTTCGGAAGGGGCGTCAGAAGAGGCGTCGGCGGAGGCGATCTCGGAGGCGTCGGCAGAGGCGGTCTCGGCCTCGTCGACGACCGCGGTCGGGTCGACGGGCCCGCCCTCGTCGCCGGCGTCCTCATGGCCTGGCTCGCTGAAGAAGTCCTCCCAGGCCTGCTGGCCCTCGGAGCCGCCGCCGATGTAGTTGCCCTCCGCGTCGTAGGCATGGTCGCCGAAGTGCTCCTGGTACTCGGCCGCGACCACCCCGCCCTCGGCGGCCTGCTTGATCGACAGGCTGATGCGGCGGCGCTGCAGGTCGAGGTCGATGATCTTCACCCACAGCTCCTCGCCGGGGGTCACCACCTGCTCGGGGAGTTCCACATGGTGCGCGGACATCTCCGAGATGTGCACCAGGCCCTCGATTCCGTCGCCGACCTGCACGAACGACCCGAACGGCACCAGCTTGGTGATGCGACCGTAGACCAGCTCGCCCACCCGATGGCTGGTCGCGAACTCCTGCCACGGATCCTGCTGGGTGGCCTTGAGCGACAGGCTGATCCGCTCCCTCTCCAGGTCCACCTCCAGCACCTGAACCTCGATGTGGTCGCCGGCGGACACCACCGCGCTCGGATGGTCGACGTGCTTCCAGGACAGCTCCGACACGTGCACCAGGCCGTCCATGCCGCCGAGGTCGACGAAGGCGCCGAAGTTCACCACCGACGACACCGTCCCGCTGCGGATCTCGCCCGGCCTGAGGTTGTCCAGGAACGCTTCCCGCTGCTCGCGCTGGGTCTCCTCCAGCCACGCCCGGCGGCTCAACACCACGTTGTTGCGGTTCTTGTCGAGCTCGATGATCTTGGCGTCGAGCTCGCGGCCCACGTACGGCTGCAGGTCGCGCACGCGGCGCAGCTCCACCAGCGACGCCGGCAGGAAGCCCCGCAGGCCGATATCGACGATCAGGCCGCCCTTCACCACCTCGATGACCAAGCCCTTTACGGCCTCGTTGGCCTCCCGCTGCTCCTCGATCCGCCCCCAGGCCCGCTCGTACTGGGCCCGCTTCTTGGACAGGATCAGCCGACCTTCCTTGTCCTCCCGGGTAATGACCAGAGCCTCGATGGCCTCGCCCATCTCCACGATTTCGCCGGGGTCGATGTCGTGACGGATGCTCAGCTCGCGGGCCGGTATCACGCCCTCGGACTTGTAGCCGATGTCGAGCAGCACCTCTTCCCTGTCGATCCTGACGACCGTGCCCTCCACCATCTGGCCGTCCTCGACGACCACCATGGTGGAGTCGTAGGCGTCGTCGAGGCTGATGTCGCCGAGGTCGTCCTCGACGATCTGGCGTGGGATGTATGAGCCGTCCTCTGCGAACGTGCCCATCTCGGCGGGTGCCGGGGGCTCGAGGACGGCGGTAGCGGTGTCGGTCACAGTGTCTTTCCGGGCTGGTTGGGTGGCGTACGGGACCCAGCGAGGCTACCGGCGCAGCACCGGAGTTGTTCCCGCCCGGAGGCCGAGCGCGCGCTCAGCCCTTGGCCCCGGCCCAGGTGGCCGCCACCTGGAGGTCGACCTCCAGGGGCACCCGCAGCTCGAACGCGCCCCGCATGACGTCGCGGGTCAGATCCGACGCCGGGGTTGTCTCGTCCTCGGGAGACTCCAGGATGATCTCGTCGTGCACCTGCAGGACGATGCGCGACGCCAGCCCCTCGGTTTCCAGGGCCCGGTCGAGGCGGACCAGAGCCACCTTGAATATGTCGGCGGCCAGCCCCTGGATCCCGGCGTTCATGGCCTGGCGCTCACCGGCCTGCCGCAGCCGCACGTTGGGGCTGGCCAGCTCGGGGATCTGCCTGCGCCGGCCGAACAGGGTCTCGGTGTAGCCCCGGCTGCGGGCCTCGGCCACCGTGCGGTCCATGTACTGGCGCACGGCGGGGAAGGCCTCGAAGTAGGCGTCGAGGATCTCGGCCGCGTCTCCCGTGGCGATGTTGAGGCGTTGGGCCAGCCCGTAGGCCTCCATCCCGTAAGCCAGCCCGTACGACACCATCTTGGCCGTGGACCGCTCCCCCACCCCGACCTCCGACGAGTCGATGCCGAACACCTGCGACGCAGTGGCGGTGTGGATGTCGTCGCCCGCCTCGAAGGCCGCTATCAGGCCCGGGTCCTCGGCTAGGTGCGCGATGCAGCGCAGCTCGATCTGGTCGTAGTCGGCGACCAGCAGCTTGCAGCCCTGCGGTGCCACGAAGGCGGTGCGGAACACCCGCCCCCGCTCGGAACGCACCGGGATGTTGTGCAGGTTGGGAGCGTCGGAGCTGAGCCGGCCGGTGCGGGCCACGGTCTGGTTGAAGGTGGCCCGGATGCGCTCGTCCGCCCCGACCTCGGCCAGGAGGCCGACGCCGTAGGTGGAGCGGAGCTTCTCCACCTCGCGGTAGCCGAGCAGGTGGTCGACGATGGGATGCTCGCCCCGCAGCTTCTCCAGGGACTGCGCGTCGGTGGAGAAGCCGGTCTTGGTGCGCTTGGTGGGCGTGAGCCCCAGATCGTCGAAGAGCACCTCGGCCAGCTGCTTGGGCGAGTTGACGTTGATGTCGCGTCCCGCGTCGGCCAGCACTTGGTGGCGGAGGGCTTCGGCCTCGGTGTCGAGCTCGTCGCGGATCCTCTCCAGCACCGAGCGGTCCACGCCTATCCCGATGTGCTCCATGCGGGCCAGGACCCGCACCAGCGGCACCTCCACCTCGTCGTTGAGGCGGTCCAGGCCCTGCGCGGCCAGCGCCTCGCGCAGCGGCGCGACCAGGCGGTCGACGGCCAGAGCGGCCCATCCCGCCTGCTCGGCGGGCGCGACCGCGTCGCCGTCGAGATCGAGGCGACCCTCCGCCGGGGCGTGCGCCGGCGGGTCGATGTCGGCGTAGCGGCTGGCCACGTCGCTCAGGTCGTAGCGGGCGTCAGCGGGGTCGAGAAGGTAGGCGGCCAGCATGGTGTCGATCAGCGGATCGCGCATCTCGACGCCGCGGTCGAGCAGCGGTCGCATGAGGGCCTTGCCGTCGTGCACCGCCAGCGGCCGGCTCCGCTCGCTGCGGTCCTCGGAGCCGTCGGGGCGGTCTCCGACGAGCCCGGCCAGCGCTTCGGACACCTCGGGGTCCTGCAGCAGATCGCCGGGCACGAAGGCCACCTGGGACGCGGCCGCGTCCACCGTCCACGCCAGGCCGCCAGCCAGCCCAGAGGCCGGGGTCGCCAGCGCCAGCTGCATCCCGGCGGCCTGGGCGGCCGCCGCGGCTCGAAGCGCCCCGGCGGCTGCCGCGGGCGAGGCCAGCACCGACACCTGCGGCTTCAGGGTCGTTGTCGCAGGTTCCGCACTCGTCGACGCGTCGGTGCCCAGCGCGTCGCCGAGGACCTGGGCCAGACGACGATGCAGCGTACGGAACTCCAGGAAGTCGAACAGCTTGCGCACCGCCTGCGCGTCGACGTCTCCCAGCGCGAGCTCGTCGAGTGTGGCCTCCAGCGGCACGTCGCGCACCAGCAGCATCATCTCGGCGTTGGTGCGGACGTGATCCTCGGCGGCCGCGAGGTTCTCCCTCAGCTTGGGGGTGAGCTCCTCCAGCGAGGCGAAGATCCCGTCGAGCCCGCCCCTCTCGTTGATCAGCTTCGCCGCGGTCTTCTCCCCCACTCCGGGCACTCCGGGCAGATTGTCGCTGCTGTCGCCCCGCAGAGCCGCGTACTGCACGTAGTCGACGGGCAGCACACCGGTGCGGGCCAGGATTCCGGCCTCGTCGTACAGCTTGTAGTCGGACACCCCGCGAACGTTGTAGAGCACCTTCACCTGGGGATCCTCCACCAGTTGGTAGGTGTCGCGGTCGCCGGTGACGACGATCACGTCGTCGCCGCGGTCGCGGCCCGCGGTGGCCAGGGTGGCGATCACGTCGTCAGCCTCGAAGCCCGCCGCATCCACTGTGGGCACGGCCAGAGCCTCGAGGACCTCGCGCACCAAGCCCATCTGCTGGCGCAGGATGTCGGGCGCGGCGTCGCGGGTTCCCTTGTAGGTGGGGACCGCGATGTGCCTGAAGGTGGGTTCGGGCCGGTCGAAGGCGACGACGATCTGGTCGGGTTCGTGGTCCCGCCACAGGTTGATGAGCATCGACGTGAAGCCGAACACCGCGTTGGTGATCTGGCCCGAGGCTGTGGCCATGTCGGTGGGCAGGGCGAAGAAGGCGCGGTAGGCCAGCGAGTTGCCGTCGATCAGCATCACCGTGGCCATGGCGAGAATCTACGGCAACCGGACCGGCCACCGGAGGGTCAGGGCGCGATGCGGCCCTCGAGCACGTCGCCGGCGACGTCTCGCATGGTGCGGCGCTGCGACATGGCCGTGCGCTGGATGAAGGCGTGGGCGTCCTGCTCGCTCAGGCTGTGGTCGTCGATGAGGCGTCCCTTGGCCCGGTCCACGATCTTGCGCACCTCCAGACGGTCCTCGAGGTCGCCGACCTGGCCTTCGAGCGCCTCCATCTCCCGGTAACGGGCCAGGGCCAGCTCCACGGCGGGCACCAATGCGTCTCGGCGGTACGGCTTGACGAGGTAGGTCATGGCGCCGGCCTCGCGAGCCTGCTCGACCAGGTCGCGCTGGCTGAAGGCGGTCAGGATCACTACCGCCGTCCCTCGCTGCGGAGCGATCTGCCGGGCCGCCTCGATGCCGTCGAGGCCGGGCATCTTCACATCGAGGATGGCCACGTCGGGACGGTGCTCGGCCACGAGCTGTACCGCCTCGTCGCCCCGGCCGGTGTCGGCCACGACGTCGAATCCCTCCTCGCGCAGGGTCTCCACCAGGTCGAGCCGGATGATGGCCTCGTCCTCCGCCACCACCACCCGAACCGCGCCGGGGGCGCTCACGACGCGCTGAACCGATCCAGCAGAGCGTCCTGGTCGGCTTCCAGGCGAACGATGCGCGCCGCGATCTCGTCGCGGTGCTGCCGTAGCCGGTCGGCGTGCCGCTGCGCCTCGCGGTTCTCGCGCTCGGCTAGCGGTGTCTCGGACACCAGCGCCCGCAGCCGGCAATCGTCGGCCTCGTCGCTGACTTGAACCAGCTGCTCCTCGCACACGCGGAGATCGGATCGCAGGGCGCTCAGCTGCTGGCCGACTCCCCGCAGACGGCGCTCGATCCGGTCGCGGGACATGTCATGCAGTCTAGAAGGCACCCCCGCGCTCGTTGGGCACAGATCGCGGCCTGATCAGACGAAGCGGGCGCGAATACCGTGTACTAGCCGGAGACGCTGTCGGACGGCGCCTTCGCGGCCATCTCCCAGATGCGCCTCAGCTCCATCCGCTCTTGCGTCCCGGGAACGTCGGGGCACTCCGCTGGAGAGGCCAGCACCGCGTTGACCGCCGCCGTGAAGGCATCACCGACAGTGGCGTCCTCGTTCACCACCCTCGTCACGCTCACGCCCGGCACCGACTGGACGTTCTCGATCGCGGTCCGCACCGCCTCGCAGTAGGAGCCAGCCTCACGGGTGAAGCCGAGGCAATCGACGCCAAGGAAGCGACCGATCAGGGCATCGTCGCACCCGGCCTCGGAAAGGGCGTCGAACACTTCGTCGTCGAGCACGTCCCTGCCGCTGGTCTCAAGCGTGAAGTCGTGCTTGGTCCTATTCATTGATCTTCTCCTGCTCAGATTGTGCCAGCGTTTCCTGACACTTGCGAAGCGCCTGGCGAAGACGATTGGCGTGGTCTCTGTCGTTTCGCGGCGTGCTGCGGATGCCTTGCACGCAGCTAGACACCCTGCCCGGGCCGTCGGGATGCTCGTGCGGGCATATCGCGGTCCCCCATCTGTGGGCGTTACCGCCAGCGGCGATCTCGATCGTCCAGCTGGCTGCCCTCAGTTCCTTGAGTGCTTTGCGGACCTCCTTCTTGGGATGGACGCCCCTCGCCATGAGCCCGCTCCTTCCGCAGCGCTGCGTGAGGAGCCGGCCGGACCGAGGCTCGAGACAGGGAATGACCCTGTTAGATTGTAATTTGATCTCAAGGGTCAGACTATAATGATAGTCCTGCACTCGCAACCGCGGCTGGCGCTCTGGCTGGGCGGCGCTGCCGCTACCGGAGCGGTCATCGTTGGGCGCAGTGAGTTGCCTGATCAGGCGGCTGCCGCTTGGTGGAGATGATGCACGATTCCGAAGAATTCGTCGAGGTCGTCTTCGATGAAGATGGCCTCGGGGCCTTCGCTCTCGGCATGTCCGCAGGCGCGATTCCACCCCCGGCTCATCAATGCCGCCGAGGCCGACCCGTACAGCCGGGCTGCGGGGATCAGAGGGGGCCTCGCCGAGGCACTGAAGGACATGCGCCAAGGTCAGCACACAGCCCAAGCCGCCGCCGAAGCCTTCACATTGGCGCGCTCCCGCAGACGATGACTGGCTCACAGCTGCCCGATCCAGAACGCTTGACGCAGCCGGGGCATAAGGCGTTCGGCGGGCTAGATGTGGCGAGCGGCAATTCAGTCGTTGTAGGGGCCCAAGAACCGCTCGCCATCAAGGTGAACCAGATGAGTGGGGTGATCAGATGTCCACACCTCGGTTTCCCACGATATGTCTGTCAGATACTTCTTCATGGTCGCTTGGTCCGGGAAGCACGACACGAAGATGAGCCCGGCCGTGCAGGCACCAAAGATCTCCTTGAGTTCAATGTGACGCTTGCTGTCAACGGGTCCGTGGGTTGAGGCAGCTTCCAGGAGAACGATCCAGTTCCTGTCCTCCATGTGGACAACTAGGTCTGGCATCTTGGCGTGGTCGTCTATGGAGACGCCGAGCGATTCTAGAACTTCCTTCTCGAATGCCAGCCACTTGTCGCCGGCATCGCCGATGTACAGGACCGATCCCCCCGGAGTGAATCTCGGACAGAATTCCTCGACCATGGCCTTGAGAAGCGTGTTCTGCCCTCCCGCTGTCAGGACGATCTCGACGCCATGGGGCAGCGTGACAGGGATCTTCAGCAGGTCTCGCTCCTGCCTGTAAGCCGCTTCTAGCCCGGGCCGCTCGGCAAGGTACCGGCGTAGGTTGTGCCTGAATCCTGGAGTTCGGTGAGATCGGATGAGGCTGAGCGCTTCTGATGTTACCTGATAGCACCATTTCGGAGAGTTGATGGGCCGAGTCGGCTGATCAGGGTTCTCGATCACTAGATGGGCTTGTACGAACTGATGGAGAGTTTGTCGCCTGATCGTCTCCCGAGTGTTCGGTTTGTAATCCACTTCCCAGTGGTCACGGATCCATTCCATGATGTCGACGGTTCGCAGCAACCGGGCCTCGGACTCCATCCATGGGTCACTGGGCTTGAGGTCCAGGAGCGCCAGCAGCACTAGTGCCGAACGCTCGTTGTATCGCTCGCGGTCGAAGCCCAGGTTCCGAAGCAGCCACTGGCATTCACGTACCGACGCTGAACCGCTCATGACAGCGGTTCGCCTTCGCGGACTCGATCACTCGTGCCACAAGAGTCCTTCAACTCGAACAAGGTTGAAGGGTGCGGTTCGCATACCTGCGGGATCCGGAGACGACGCAGGTCGGTTGCGTTGACCTGAGTGCTGCCGCTGAACATGCGGAAGTACGTGTCTACCAAGTCGCTGTTGAGGAAGTCCGCGAGGCCCACCGCTTCAGACCTGTGGAGCGGCGCATGGTCGCGATGGATGACATTCAGATGGTTCTCAAAGGCCACAAAGTCGTGCCCGTTGACAGGGGCGTAGACGCAAGCCACAACTCGGCGCTTCTCCTCCTTCGCGGTGAAGCGCTTGATGAGGACGTAGTGGCCGTTCGGAAACAGCCATCGGAAGGTCTGCGGCGCAACCGTGAAGCCCTGCGGCTTGCGCACCTCCAGAGGCCACTCCACCCCGGCTGGCTTGATATTGGCCGGATAGATCAACGGCACCGAACCCTCCGCGTGTGCTGCGGTGAGGAACTCCCGGCATCGGAAGTCGACGACCGGACCCGTGGAGACGGTCAAGCCCAGTGACTGGAGATCAGCCGGAAGGGTGGCGATCCGCTCCGCGACTCGCATCACGTCGGGACGGCCGGGGAGGTTGATGAACCGGTGAGGATCATGCGGCAGAACGACGTCGTCGTGGGGAACGTCATGGACCTCGTGCGGTCCGGACAGATGATCTGACCAGGTTTCGACTCTGACAGAGTCGCCTGCCTCAGGAGCAGACTTGAGCATTGAGAAGATCACGGTCTCCTGCAGCACCGCAGAAGCCCGGAAGACCCGGTCGCGCCGGTCGAAGAGGATCACCCGTTGGAACGAAGCCGTATCGGTGAGCTGACGACGAAAGTCAGTGAAGTACAGGCCGTTGGCAAACGATCTCGGTGTGATGGCCACCAGCCGCCCGCCCTCGCGCAGCAGCGCTACCGCGACGGCAAGGAACGCTGCGTAGAGGTTTGGGCAATCGACGCCGTGTCGTCGGCGGACCATGTGTCGGCAAGGGTCGGACGCGCCAAGCTTCATGTAAGGAGGATTCAGGATGGCCGCATCGAAGCTGCCGCCGTCAGACCAACTGGAAGCGTCACAGAAATCGCCGTCGACGATCCGGGTCGCAAGCCTCAGCCCATGAGCCTCAGCAACGAGGTGTGCGGCTTGGACAGCTGTCTCCAGCAATCGAAGCGCCTGCCGGTCAGTCTCGACTAGGTGCATCGACAACCGCTCCAAGCCGCCGCGCTCAACGGCTGCCGCCACTAGAGCCAGCATCAGCGCGCCAGCGCCAGCACCCGGATCGACAACCCGTAGCACACCGCCTGCGGGTTCCACGAGCGAGGCCATCACCCGAGCCGCCTGCGACGGTGTCGCGAACTGGCCCCGCCCCGACCGCTCGGCCCTGCCGTTTCGCGACTCCAACTCCGCATTCAAGGCATCGGCTATGCGCAGTAGCTCGTCCACGCCGTCCTTCGCCTCAGTCAAAGACACCCGGGTCACCTCCTTCCTCGTACGACATCCCGAGCATAGGAGCCCCCTGCGACACGGCCCGGGATTCGCTGAGACGAAAGTGGATGACGGTAGCCCTAACGGCCACGGTCGTTCTTATAGGCGAAACGCATTGGCCTTTCTGGAGATCCAGGTGTGCCCGTCAAATACGACAGACCACAGCGAGAATCCCTCGTCAGCCGCGCGGAACCCACTCAACCGGAAGTGTGCGACGCATCTGCTCGCGCCATGCGGAGATCCGTTCAGGAGGGATGAACCTCACCGGGCATTGTGCAGGTCTAACCGTGCCCGGAGAGGGACTCGAACCCTCACACCCTCGCGGGCGGCGGATTTTGAGTCCGCTGCGTCTGCCAATTCCGCCATCCGGGCCGGAGTCCACGAGCCTACCGGGTGCGCATCCAGCGGGCCGCGGCCCGACCTGTCCGCACACGGCGCCGCGGCGCCTAGCCTGTGGAGTCTTGCGCCCGCAGCGGGGCGGCAGGCGGAGGAGCTAGCGCCATAGCCATGAGCAACTGCCATGAAACGCGAACGGGTCGCCAAGAGTCTGAACATGAACCGGCCCGGAGCATCGGGGGGTCCAGCGTCGCGGTGAGGGGGATCCACCGATGATCGTCTTCATGTATCCGGGCCAGGGCTCGCAACAGCCGCGGATGGGCCAGCCCTGGACCGATCATCCTTCGTGGGAGCTGGTCACAGAAGCATCCGAGGTCACGAACCGCGATGTCGCACGCCTGCTTCTCACCGCCGACGCCGAGGAGCTGACCGAGACCCGCAACAGCCAGCTCGCCACGTTCGTGATGTCGATGGTGGTGCTCGACGCGGTGATCCGGCTCGGCACCGAGGCCGCCGGCCACGCGGGCCACAGCCTCGGCGAGTACTCGGCGCTGACCGCGTCGGGCGTGCTCGACTTCGGCGACGCGGTGGCGCTGGTAGCCGAGCGGGGCGACGCAATGCAGGCCGCGGCCGAAGAGCGCGAGGGCACGATGGCGGCCGTTCTCGGGCTCGACGACGACGACGTGCAGATCGCCTGCAACCGCGCCCCCGGAGAGGTATGGCTGGCCAACCACAACGCTCCCGGGCAGGCAGTGATCGCGGGGACGCCTGAAGCAATCGACACCGCCGCGGCCATCGCCCGCGAGCTCGGTGCCAAGCGGGTGATGCCCCTGCAGGTGGGCGGCGCGTTCCACACCCCCTTCATGGCACCGGCGCGCGACCGACTCTCGAAGGCCATCGACCGCACCGAATTCCGCGACCCCCACGGAACGGTGATTGCCAACGTCGACGCGGCTGCCCACGGACGGGGTTCCGACTGGCCGGACCTGCTCAAGGCGCAGCTCACCAGCCCGGTGAGATGGCGCCAGACGCTGACCGCCCTCAGCGACACCGGGTTCACAACCTATGTGGAGCTGGGTCCCGGGGAGGTCCTCGGCCGTCTCGTCAAGCGCACCCTCAAGGGAAGCCGGCCCCTGTCGGTGACCGCCCCCGAGGACCTCGACAGCCTGCTGGAGGCGCTGGCCGCCTCCCCGGCCCGGGCTGCGGCTGCGATGGAGGGCGAGCACCTGTTCGCCACCGAGCGGCTCGTGGTCAGCCCCGCGGCCGGGATCTTCCAGGCCAGTGAGGGGATCGGAGCCGGTGCCTCGGTCGGCGTCGGCCATCTGGTCGGCCGGGTGGGCGACCACGAGGTCCGCAGCCCCTTCGCGGGCGAGCTGATGGGGGTGCTGGCCCTGGACGGCGAGCGGGTGACGGCCAGCCAGCCGATCGCCTGGCTGAGGACGAACTGATGGGATCGGCTAAGAGAGCTACCGGGGGGATCTGATGGGCGCAACAGTGACCGGCATCGGCACATCGCTGCCTGAGAAGGTCCTCACCAACGACGACCTTGCAGCGATGATGGACACCAGCGACGAGTGGATCTGGGAGCGCACCGGCGTCCGTGAGCGCCGCATCGGCCTGCCCACCTCCACGATGGGCATCGAGTCCGGCCGGGCCGCCTTGGAGATGGCCGGTCTGGGCCCCGAAGACATCGATCTGCTGATACTGGCCACGACCACACCCGATCAGAGGGTGCCGGGGACCTCGGCGGTGATCCACGCCGAGCTCGGACTGGGCTGCGGGGCCTTCGACCTGAATGCCGCTTGCGCCGGGTTCACCTACGGCTTCGTGACGGCGCACTCGATGATCGACTCTCCGGGCGGTCCCGAGCGGGTCCTGCTCGTCGGTGCCGACGCGCTGTCGCCCCTGACCGACTGGACCGATCGAGGCACGGCCATTCTCTTCTCCGACGGCGGCGGGGCCGTGGTCCTTGAGCGCACCGACTATCCGACGCTGCTGGGCTGGGACCTGGGCGCCGACGGAAACCAACGCCGGCTCCTGATGGGCGACCACGACTCCACCATCACGATGGAGGGCCGCGAGGTCTTCAAGGTGGCGGTCCGGGCAGTGTCCGACTCGATGCTGGCCGCCATGGACCGCGCCGGCGTCAGCCCCGAGGAGGTGGACGTGCTGCTCCCCCACCAGGCCAACATCCGGATCATCGAGGCCATCTGCAAGCGCAGCGGCATCGACTTCGCCAAGAGTCACAACGTGATCGAGCACACCGGCAACAACTGCGCGGCGACGATCCCGCTCACGATGGCCAAGGCCCACGCCGACGGCGCTCTCAAGCCCGGCGCGATCGTGGTGATGACCGGTTTCGGGGCGGGCATGACCTGGGCGTCCACAGTGGTTCGATGGTGAGAGACGGCCGGTGAGCGACGGAGGGGACGGGATCGACGGACCCAGCTCGCGGGTGGCGCTCGTCACCGGCGGCAACCGCGGCATCGGACTGGCGACCGCCCGGCGGCTCAGCCGGGCCGGGCATCGCGTGGCTGTCACCTACCGCAGCGCGCCCCCGCCCGACGCCGACGCCGACGGGCTGACCTGCGTACGCTGCGACGTCACCGACCCTGAGTCGGTCGCGGCCGCCCTGGCCGAGACGACCGAGAGGCTCGGAGCCCCCGAGATCCTCGTCTGCAACGCTGGCATCACCCGCGACGGGCTCGTTCTGCGCATGTCCGAGGAGGACTTCGGCGCAGTGATCGACGCCAACCTCACGGGCGCCTTCCGGGTGGCCAAGCAGGCGGTGCGGGCGATGGTGCGGGGCCGTTGGGGACGCATCGTGTTCATCTCGTCGGTGTCGGGCATGCGGGGCCAGGCCGGCCAGGCCAACTACGCGGCCTCCAAGGCCGGGCTGATAGGCCTAGCCCGCTCGCTGGCCAAGGAGTTGGCCTCCCGCAATGTGACTGTGAACGTGATCGCGCCGGGGCCCATCGGCACCGGCATGCTCGCCGCCCTGAACGACGATCAGCTCGACGCGATCGTGTCGCGGGTGCCGCTGGGCCGGGTCGGCGATCCCGACGAGTTGGCGGCCGCGGTCGAGTTCCTCGCCTCGGAGGACGCGAGCTATGTCACCGGTATCGTGCTGGCAGTGGACGGTGGCCTCTCGATGGGCTGAGGCGCCGCAGGAGCTGCACCGGCCCGACCGGAACCCCTACCGCAAGCTAGGCATGGAAGGACAAAGCCGTGAGTGACGAGAACTTCGAGCGTTTCAAGCAGTGCGCGGTGGAAGTGCTGTCGGTCGACGCTGCCGACGTAGTGCCCGAGGCAGACTTTGCTGACGACCTGGACGCCGACAGCCTCGACATCGTCGAGCTGGTGATGGCCCTCGAGGAAGAGTTCGACGTCAACGTCGACGAGGAGGAGCTCGAGGGCGTGACCACCGTCGCCGAGGCCTTCGAGCTGATCACGTCGAAGCTCTGATGGGGCGGCAGTTCCGATGAGGTCCAGGCTCTGATGAGTAGGCCCGCGCGGAGGCGGGTGGCGGTCACCGGACTCGGCGTCGTGTCAGCGGCCGGTATCGGCGCAGAGGCGTATTTCGAGGGGCTGTGCAGCCCTGCGCCCGTGGGCGATCGCCGCGTGACCGATTTCGACCCCAACGACCACTTCGAGAGCCCGAAGGAGGCCCGGCGGTCCGACCCCTACACCCAGTTCCTGGTGGCGGCCGCGGACCAGGCCCTGGCCCAGGCCGGCGAGATCGAGGCAGACCCCACCCGGTGCGGCGCCATGATCGGCACCGGCGTGGGCGGTATCTCCACGCTGGAGCACCAGATCGGCGTGCTCCAGGAGAAGGGGGCCCGCCGGGTGTCGCCGTTCCTGGTGCCGATGATGATGGCCAACGCCGGCGGCGCGACCCTCTCGATGCGCTACGGCTGGATGGGCCCGTCGGAGAACGTGGTCACCGCATGCGCCGCAGGCACCCACGCGGTGGGCAACGCGGCCCGTCTCATAGCGGACGGCCGCTGCGACGCCGTTCTGGCCGGAGGCACTGAAGCGCCGTTCACTCCGACGGCGGTGGCCGGCTTCACCAACATGACAGCCTTGTCCTCCAGCGGCGTCAGCCGTCCCTTCGATGTGGAACGGGACGGGTTCGTGATGGCCGAGGGCGCCGCGGTGCTGGTCCTAGAGGACTGGGACATGGCCCAGGCCCGGGGGGTGCAGATCCTCGCTGAGGTACTCGGCTCGGCGTCCACCGCCGACGCCCATCACATCACCGCGCCGTCGCCGGGCGGTAGCGGCGCGGTGCACTGCATGCAGCTCGCGCTCGACGATGCGGGCGTGCGCCCCACCGACGTGGTCCACGTCAACGCGCACGGCACGTCCACCGGCCTCAACGACGCGGCCGAGGCTGAGGCCCTCTCGAAGGTGTTCGGAACCTCGCCCGGCCCGCTGGTGACCTCGACGAAGGGAGTGACCGGCCACAGTCTGGGAGCCGCGGGCGCCCTGGAGGCGCTTGCGGTGGTGCTGGCCATGCAGAAGCGGCTCATCCCGCCCACGGCCGGACTTGCCGTGCTGGATCCCGAGTTGCCGCCGATCCGTGTGGTGATGGGCGAGCCGGAGCCTTGGGACCCGGGCGTGTCGATCTCGAACTCGTTCGGATTCGGCGGCCACAACGGCACGCTGGTGATTGCCCCGGCCGAATAGCGGGACCCCCGCCGGCGGCCAGGCTCAGGCGTCGGCGATGACGAACATCAGGTCGCACTCCGCGGCGATCTTGCCGTCGAGCAGCGCACGGCCAGAGCCCTGCCCGGCCCGGCTCGACAGGCGGGTCATCTCCACTTCGAGCTCGAGGGTGTCGCCGGGACGCACTTGGCGTCGGAAGCGGGCCCGGTCGAGTCCTCCGAACAGCGGCAGCCGCCCGGCGTAGCGCTCGTCGGAGAGCAGCGCGACTGCCCCGAGCTGCGCGATCGCCTCACACATCAATACTCCGGGGACGGTGGGCCGGCCCGGGAAATGACCCTCGAAGAAGGGCTCGTCGCCGCGCAGATGCCAGCGCCCGCGGACCCGCTCGCCCGCAACCAGCTCCGTGACCTCGTCGACGAACAGGAACGGGTCGCGGTGCGGGACTACCTCCGCGGGTCGAGGCAGGCTCACGAGCTCCAGCCGCGACTGGGGGCCGGCTCAGCCTCTGGCCGCGGACTTGAGCCTGGCGCCGGCCTGGAGCTTCACGCCGGTCGACGCCGGAACAGCCACGGACTCGCCGGTCTGCGGATTGCGGCCCGTGCGGGCGGCGCGCTGCACAGTCGAGATCTTCATGTAACCGGTCAGGTTGATCTCGCCTCCGGCGGCCACCTCGTCGCAGGCGAGCTCGAGGAGTGCGTCGATGCACTGGGCGGCATCTGCCTGGGACATGCCGGCTCTGAGAGCCACGGCCGCTACAACATCACGCTTGTTCATTGATTGCTCCTTTGCGATGACGGCGCCGCTCACGGCACCATTGCGGTCTGCGACTATACGGCGGGCCTAGTCGCGCTTCGTGGATGCTCGCGGGATCGAGGACCCAGACGCTGCGCCCGCATCGCTCGAGGATCGCGGAGTCAGTGGCGGACTATCACCGACGAGCCGTGGCCGAACAGGCCCTGGTTGACGGTGATGCCAACCTTGGCTCCTTCGACCTGGCGGGCGCCGGCCGCGCCGCGGAGCTGCCACGTGAGCTCGCAGACCTGGGCCATGGCCTGGGCCGGGACGGCCTCGCCGAAGGCGCCCAGGCCTCCGCTGGGGTTGACGGGCAGGCGCCCTCCGATGGCGGTGTCGCCGTCTCTGAGAAGACGCTCGGCCTCGCCGGCCGCGCAGAAGCCGAGCTGCTCGTACCAGTCCAGCTCCATGGCCGAGGACAGGTCGTACACCTCGGCCACGTCGACGTCGTCGGGGCCCAGCCCGGCCTCGTCGTAGGCCCGGGCGCCGATCGACTCCTTGAAGCCCACCGGCGGGACCGGAGAGCCGGCCACCGAGTCTGCGGCCAGGTACGGCAGGTCGATCACTGGGTCCGGGTACGTGGGCGACACGGTGGAGATGCCCGCCACCCGCACGGGATTGCGGTGGCCGTGGTCTCGGGCCCACTCCATCGACGACACCACCATGGCGGCTCCCCCGTCGGAGGTGGCGCAGATGTCGAGCAGGCGCAGCGGGTCGGACACCACGGGTGAGTTGCGCACATCGTCGAGGCCGTACTCCTTGGTGAAGCGGGCGTTGGGGTTGTGGGCGCCGTGGCGGGAGTTCTTGACCTTCACCATGGCGAAGTCGTCGGTGGTGGCCCCGTGGAGGTCCATCCGGCGCCGGGCGTGCAGCCCGAAGTAGACGGGGTTGGTGGCGCCCACGAGGTGGAAACGCAGCCAGTCGATGTCGTCGGGGCGGTCGCCGGCGTTGGGGGCGAGGAACCCTTTGGGGGTCGTGTCGGCCCCCACTACCAGAGCGACATGGCAGGCGCCCGAGAGGATCTGGCCCCGGGCCACCTGCAATGCTGTCGTTCCCGAGGCGCAGGCCGAGTAGCTGCTGGCCAGCTGGGCGCCGGTGAACCCCAGCGCTCGGGCGAAGGTCGAGCCGGCGACGTAGCCCGGATAGCCGCAGCGCACCGTCACTGCACCGGACACGAAGCCGACGTCCGCGTAGTCGACGCCCGCATCGGTCAGGGCGTCGCGGGCTGCGGCCACCCCGTACTCGGTGAAGTTGCGGCCCCACTTCCCCCAGGGGTGCATCCCCACGCCTAGAACCGCGATCTCGTCCATGCCTCAGCCCCCGGCCCCGGCTGCGACCGGGCGCCACTTCCACACCAGATAGTCGCAGTCGTCGTCGCTGTAGAGGGTGTCGACGGCCAGCTCCATCTCCATTCCCACCTCCAGATCCTCAGGTCCGATCCCCGGTGTGCACTGGCCGAGCACCACCATCCTCTCGGCCTCCAACTCCACAGCCGCGATGGTGATGGGCTCATACGGCTCGGAGGTCACCACGAACGGCGGCGGAGGCGGGTAATGGCTGGTGGTGTAGGACCACACCCGGCCCCGGCGGCTCAGCAGGACCTCCTCGAGTTCGACCGGGCCGACGCGAGGGTCGGCACCGCCGAGGTGCTTAGGGAAGAAGTAGGACTCGGTGCTCGGCACCCGCCCGCCGATGAGCCGAGGCTCGCCGTCATCGACCGTGAACAGCCCCTCCACCGCGGGCACTAGGGTCCTAGTCATCGGCGGCAAGGGTACCGAGGGAATCCAGCCATCTCCGGTTGTCGTGCAACAGAAGGGCACTGTTGTGCGTCGTATTGTCGTGCAACAGAAGGGCACTGTTGTGCGTCGTAGCAGAAGATGAGAAGAGGCTTTTCTGGTCCCGTGCTCTTGTGGGCAGGTCTTGCGTTGGCCGTTGTGGGTACGACTCTAGGTGCTGCGCCGGGGCGTGCTGTTGCCGATGAGGGGGCCGACGGCTATTTCAGCGACGATGACGGCAGCGTGCATGAGCCGGCGCTGGATGCGCTGGCTTCTCGGGGCGTGCTCGCCAGCATCGAGTGTGGAGAAGGGCTGATCTGTCCCAGTGAACCGCTCAAGCGTTGGGAGATGGCGGTGTGGCTGGTCCGGGTCCTCGACGGCACGGATTTTGTCCCGGTGGACGCCTCGCGCTTTGAGGATGTGGATGCCGGGCTCTGGTGGGCGCCGTTCGTCGAGCGCCTCTACGCATTGGGAGTGACGCTCGGCTGCTCCACCACGCCGGCCCGGTTCTGTCCCGACGGGAACGTGACCCGTGCTCAGATGGCGACCTTCCTAGAGAGGGCGTTCGAGCTCGAGGGAGCGCCCTCCGCGGGGTTCACCGATGTCAGCGGCGGCAGTCACGCCGCCAACATCGACGCTCTGGCCGTTGCGGGCATCACCGGGGGTTGCAGCCGCGATCCGCTGCGATACTGCCCCGCCAACTCCGTCACCCGAGCCCAGATGGCCACCTTCCTGGCCCGGGCGCCGGGCCTCGTCGAACTGCCCGCATCGGTGCGGTTGCGGTGTCCGCCGGCGACCGCCACACTTGCGCGGTAGACGCGGACGAGAGAGTCGTCTGCTGGGGTAGAAGTCACTTCGGGGCGGTGGTGCCAGAAGGACGCTTCAGCGACGTATCGAGTGGCGGGTTGCTCTCATGTGCACGGCGACTCCACGAGACGGTCGCCTGCTGGGGCGCCAACACGGAGGTCGAGACGGTCCCCGAGGGTCGGTTCGAGGCCCTGAGCACCGGCTTCAGCCACGCCTGCGGGCTTCGCGGCGACCAGACGATCGTCTGTTGGGGCCATCAGTTGGGCGAGTCAGTTCAAGACATTGTCGACCAGACGCCCGCCGGCAGGTTCAAGTCGGTCAGCGCCGGCTCCCGGCACTCGTGCGGTCTGCGAGTCGACGAGACCGTTGTCTGCTGGGGCAGCCCCAACCTCTCGGGAGAGATCGACAGTCCGTCCGGAAGGTTCGACGCCCTGTCGGTCGGAGGAGGCCACGCCTGCGGGGTCCGGGAGGACGGAGAGGTCTACTGCTGGGGCCGCAACTCCAGAGGCGAGGCTCAGGCACCGGCTGGCCCCTTCATCTCCGTGACGGCCGGCGATGAGCACACATGCGGATTGCGCCAGGACGGCACGATTGTCTGCTGGGGACACGAGACCGTCGCGCGGCCACCGGGAGTGCGCAGCCCCTACGCGCAGGATCGTCCCGACCCGGCAGCCTGCCGTGTCTTCGGAACGCCGAGCTTCGTCAGTGCAGGGTTCCCGCGCTACCGGTCGGCCGCGCCCGCGGCAGGCACTGTGAGGGTGGCGGTGCTGTTCATGGACTTCCCGGACGCGGTCGCGAGCGATTCCACCCACGACGAGATCGGCGAGGGCCTCCGCTACGCCGAGCGCTATCTGGAGGAAGCCAGCTACGGCGCCCTCGACCTTGAGTTCTCAGCCCTTCATCGATGGCTGCGATCCGAGCATGAGTTCTCCCACTACCTGGTAGAGACCCAGTTGCGCGACTTTGATTCGGAGGCTGCCCGCTTGGCCGACCCCGAGGTGGACTTCTCTGGGTACGACATCCTCATGACGGTGCTTCCCAGCGACCACTTCAGCGGCGGCACCGCTATCGGGCCAGTCGTCACAGAGGAGGGGGTCGTCGGCACTTCCGTGCGGATCAACGCCCATCGTCCGATGATTCGCTTCGGCGCTGGGTCGACCGGACCCCGAGACTGGCGTTGGGTTGCGGCCCACGAGTTGCTGCACACTCTCGGCTTGGCCGACCTGTATCGGATTGACGGCGCACTGGACCTGATCGAGGAGCCTCCCGGCAAACTTCGTTTCGAGGCTGAGTTCGGGATCATGGGCCTGAGTAGCTACTTCCTGCTGGACGACGACGATCCGCGCATGCACACCTACTTCCGAGGAAATGACGGAGAGGCGCTGGCGTGGAGCCGCTGGCAGCTCGGCTGGCTCAATGCCGATCAGATCCACTGCGTCACCGAAGACGCGACCGTCGCGCTCAGGCCCGTCGCTCGGAACCCCGGAAGCGGAACAGCCATGGCCGCGGTTCCCTTGACCGCCAACGAGGCGATCGCCATTGAGAGCCGCCGCTCGATCGGCCGCGACGTAGCGCGCCTCCTCGAAGAGGGCGTCCTCGTGTACACCGTGAACGCCTCGGTCCAGACGGGCCACCTGCCGATCAAGGTGGTCGGAGTACCCGACGAGGGCTTCCCGGTCCTTCAGGTCGGTGAGAGCGTCACGGTGCGGGGGTACACGATCACTGTGGTAGCCGACGACGGCGAGACCCACACCGTCAGCATCACCAGAACCGGCGACGGCTAGCACCCCAATCGCCCGGCAGGGCGCGCCGGTAGCGTCACGGCCATGAACTCACACGGATCCATCTCGTCGTGGGATGACTTCCCGGTCCATCAGACCTCCGAGTACGTGCGCCATCCGGCCACCTCGGACCGCAACTTCTACGACCGCTACTACTTCAACCTGCACCCGTCCAGCGGCGACTACTTCGCCATCTTCGGGCTGGGCCAGTACCCCAACCTGGGCACCACCGACGCCTACCTGGCGGTCACCCGCGGCGACGACCACTTCGTGGTGCGGGCCAGCAAGCCCCTCACCGACCGGGCCGACATCTCGGTCGGGCCCGTGCGCATCGAGGTGATCGAGCCGCTGCGCAAGCTGCGGGTGATCGTCGAGCCCAACCGGCCCGCCGACTCGCAGCTGGCCATGGACGTCACCTGGACCGCGCCCGTCGACCCCTTCGAGGAGCCCCGCCAGTTCCTGCGGGCCCGGGGCACGGTCGTGTTCAACACGCAGCGGTTCGCCCAGCTCGGCCGATGGGAGGGCACCCTCACCGTGGACGGGACCGACATCGCGGTCACCCCGGACCGCTGCGGCGGGGCCCGCGACCGGTCCTGGGGCGTGCGGCCCGTCGGCGAGAAGCAGCCCGACGGCATCCGCCAGACGATCTCGACACTGGCCGGCATGTGGAACTACATGCCCGCCGACTACGGAGACCACTGGGTCATCTACCTGTGCCACGAGGAGCCCGACGGCAACAGGACCATGCAGACCGGCATGAGAGTCTGGACCGACCCCGACCGGCCCAGCGACGTGCTCGGGCGCCCCGAATGGTCCCACGGCACCATCAGCGGCACCCGCCTCCTCGCCGGGTCGCACATCAGCTTCCCGGACGCCCCGGGCGGGCCCATCACGGTGCGCGTCGAGCCGCTGGCCACCAACTTCATCTCCATCGGCGCGGGCTACGGCGTCGAGCCTGACTGGCGCCACGGCATGTGGCAGGGAGAGGAACTCTTGGAGCAGGCCTTGGCCTACAAGGTGAGCGAGATACGGGCGCTGGGCCAGTACGGGGTGGTGGACTCGGTGGCCCGCTTCACCTACGACGACCCGGTCGCGGCCCGCAGGAGGGCTACGGCCTCTACGAGCACGGCTTCTTCGGCCCCTTCCCCAAGCTGGGCCTCACCGACCGGGGCGACCTCTTCCCGTAACCCCGCCCGCGGCCTCCGAGTAGGGCTTGCGTCCGGCTTACTCGCCGTTCTGCGTTGCGGGTAGATTGCAGCATTGATGTCTGATTCTCCGCCAGCCAGGCTCAGGTTCGACGATCTCCGCGACCGGAGAGCGTTCCAGAGCCGCCACATCGGTCCCACCTCGGCAGAAGTCACCGAGATGCTCGCCACTGTCGGGGTGGCCGACCTCGACGAGCTGATCGACCGCACCGTCCCCCACGACGTCCGTCAGCGCGAGCCGATGAAGCTGCCCAAGCTCGGCCCCCGCCAGACCGACTACGACGAGCTGCGGGAGATGGCCCGGTCCAACCGCACCGTGGTGTCGATGATCGGCATGGGCTATCACCACACCATCACCCCGGCGGTCATCCGCCGGAATGTGTTCGAGAATCCGGGCTGGTACACGGCCTACACGCCGTACCAGCCGGAGATCTCGCAGGGCCGCCTGGAGGCGCTGCTCAACTTCCAGACGATGGTCAGCGAGCTGAGCGCCATGGACCTCGCCAACGCGTCGTTGCTGGACGAGGCCACCGCCGCGGCCGAGGCTATGACCCTGCTGCACCGGGTGGGCCGGGGCCGCACGGGCGACCGTTTCGCGGTGGACGA
This sequence comes from Candidatus Aldehydirespirator sp., assembly GCA_965219165.1. GTDB lineage: Bacteria > Actinomycetota > Acidimicrobiia > Acidimicrobiales > Aldehydirespiratoraceae > Aldehydirespirator. Next base: position 2,127,440 of record CBDCMW010000002.1, read on the forward strand.
GGCCTGCCATCCCCAGACCATCGCGGTGGTGGCGGCGCGAGCCGAGCCGATCGGCCTCGAAGTCGTCGTCTGCGACCCGGCCACCGCCGACCTCGAAGGCATCTTCGGGCTGCTGGTGCAGTACCCGGGCACCGACGGAGCGATCCCCGACCTGCGGTCCATCATCGAGCGGGCCCATGGTGCAGACACCCTCGTCGCGGTGGCCGCCGACCCGTTGGCGTTGTGCGTGCTCACCCCGCCAGGAGAGATGGGCGCCGACGTCGTGGTGGGCTCCACCCAGCGCTTCGGCGTGCCGATGAGCTTCGGCGGGCCCCACGCCGCCTACATCGCGGTGCGCGAGGAGTACCAGCGGTCGCTGCCGGGACGCCTCGTCGGGGTGTCCAAGGACACCGCCGGCCGGCAGGCACTCCGTCTGGCCCTGCAGACACGCGAGCAGCACATCCGCCGCGAGAAGGCCACGTCCAACATCTGCACGTCTCAGGTGCTGCTGGCCGTGATGGCGTCGATGTACGCCATCCATCATGGACCCGAGGGGCTGTCCAGGATCGCTCTCAGGGTCAACCGCGTGGCCGCCATACTGGCCGAGGGCCTGCGGGAGAACGGCGTCGAGATAGTCCACGACGAGTTCTTCGACACGGTGTGCGCCCGCGTGCCGGGCCGGGCCGACAAGGTGATCGCGGTGGCCCTGGCCGCGGGTGTGAACCTGCGCCGGGTCGACGCCGACACCGTCGCGGCCACCGTCGACGAGACCACACTCGCCGCCGACCTCGAGGCGGTGTGGAGGGCGTTCGGCTTCAGGGCCGATTTCCGCATCCTGGACCGCATGGTCGCCGATCCCCGGCCCGCCGACTATCGCCGCACCACTCCGGTGCTGTCGCACCCGATCTTCTCGGCCTTCCGCAGCGAGACCGAGCTCGTGCGCTACATGCGCCGTCTGGTGAACCGGGACATCGCTCTCGACCGGTCGATGATCCCGCTCGGCTCATGCACGATGAAGCTCAACGCGGCCACCGAGATGGAGCCGGTGAGCTGGCCCGAGCTGGCCAACATCCATCCCTTCGCCCCGTTGGAGCAGACGGTGGGCTACCAGCTCCTGATCGACCAGCTCGAGCACTGGCTGGCCGAGATCACCGGCTACGCCGCGGTATCGCTGCAGCCCAACAGTGGGGCGCAGGGGGAGTTGGCCGGTCTGCTGGCCATCCGGGCCTACCACCGCAGCCGCGACGACACCGGCCGCGACGTCTGCCTCATCCCCTCGTCGGCCCACGGCACCAACGCGGCCAGCGCGGTGATGGCCGGGATGCGGGTAGTGGTGGTGGACTGCGATGACATGGGCAACGTCGATGTGGACGACCTCAAGCGCAAGGCCGTCGACCACGGCGACACCCTGGCCGCCCTCATGATCACCTATCCGTCGACCCACGGCGTGTTCGAGACCGCGGTGCGCCACATCTGCGACGTCGTCCACGAGCACGGCGGGCAGGTCTACCTCGACGGCGCCAACCTCAACGCCATGGTGGGGCTGGCCCGGCCGGGCCTGTTCGGCGCCGATGTCGGCCACATCAACCTGCACAAGACGTTCTGCATCCCCCACGGCGGCGGCGGGCCCGGGGTCGGCCCTGTAGGCGTGGCCGAGCATCTGCAGCCGTTCCTGCCCAACCATCCGCTCGCACCGGTGGCAGGACCGCCCACCGGGCCGGGGCCGGTAGCGGCCGCGCCCTGGGGCTCGGCGGGAATCCTGGCCATTCCCTGGATGTACATCCACATGATGGGGGCCGAGGGCCTGCGGCGGGCCACCGAGATCGCCATCCTCAACGCCAACTACGTCGCGGCCCGGCTGAGCGAGGCCTACCCGATCCTGTACACCGGCTCGGAGGGGTTCGTGGCCCACGAGTGCATCATCGACACCCGGGTGCTGCGGGACACGTGCGGGGTCACTGTCGACGACATTGCCAAACGGCTGATCGACTACGGCTTCCACGCCCCCACCATGAGCTTCCCGGTTGCGGGCACGCTGATGATCGAGCCCACCGAGTCGGAGGGCAAGGGGGAACTGGACCGATTCTGCGACGCCATGCTGGCCATCGCGCAAGAGGCGCAGCGGGTGGGCAAGGGCGAATGGCCCGCGGACGACAACCCGCTGGTGAACGCCCCCCACACATGCGAGGACGTGACCGCCGACGACTGGACGCATCCCTACACCCGCACCGAGGCCGCCTACCCGGAGGCCTTCCACCGGTCCAACAAGTACTGGTCTCCGGTGGGCCGCATCGACGGGGCCTACGGCGACCGCAACATCATGTGCTCGTGCCCGCCGGTCGAAGACTTCGCCTAGAGGCCGAGCGGATGGGCCCCAGTTCATGAGGATCGTTGCAGCCGCTGAGCGAGGCCGTGGCCCGAGCGGTCCGTGAGCGCAGCGAACAGGAGCGGGAAACGAGACGCTGCATCGCGAGGCGGTGACACCTGTCCGCGCGGTCCCATAGGCTCTCGAGGGCTGAGACGCCCGGCCCTGGCCTCCGCCTCATAGAGGAAGTCCCACCATGCCCGACGCCCTAGTCGAACGCGACGGTCACGTGATGATCGTCACCATGAACCGGCCGGCGCGCATGAACGCCATCAGCGGCCCGATGCTCGTCCGCATGTACGACGCCTACGAGGAGGCCTCCGCCGATCCTGACGTGCGCTGCATCGTGGTGACCGGGGCGGGAGGCAATTTCTGCTCGGGCGCGGACCTGAGGGCCATGGCCGGCGACGCTGCCGACAGCGACCCGCTCGACACCCGGGCCCGCATGGCTACCGACCCCGACATCGTGTACAAGGCCCTGTTCCGCCACTACCGGCCGACCAAGCCGATCGTGGCGGCAGTGGAGGGCGTGGCCATTGCGGGCGGCACCGAACTCCTGCAGGCCATGGAGATCCGGGTGGCCTCCGAGTCGGCTCGCTTCGGGGTGAGCGAGGCCCGGTGGTCGCTGTACCCGATGGCGGGCTCGGCAGCGCGCCTGCCCCGCCAGATCCCCTACACCCACGCGGCGGAGATCCTGCTCACTGGCAAGCACATCGGTGCGGCCGAGGCCCTCCAGATCGGTCTGATCGGCCATGTGGTGCCCGACGGGCAGGCTCTGGAGAAGGCTCTGGAGATCGCCCGGGTGGTGGCGGCCAACGGTCCATTGGCCACCGCGGCGATCATCCGCACGCTGCACGAGTGCGACGGCATGGAGCTCGACGACGCCCTGCGCCACGAGTGGGACTACGGGCAGGCGGTGTTCCGCTCCAACGACGCCAAGGAGGGCCCGCGGGCGTTCACCGAGAAGCGGACGCCCAACTTCACCGGCACCTGACCCCGACGGCGGGGCTGGGGCCTGCCGCGGCCGGCGATAGGGTGCCGCGTTCGATGCGGAGCTTCGACCTGCTGATCATCGGCTCGGGATCGGGCAACTCGGTCATAGGGCCAGAGCACGACGGCTGGGACATTGCCATCGCGGAGCACGGCCTGTTCGGCGGCACCTGCCTCAACGTCGGCTGTATCCCGTCCAAGATGTTCGTGTACGCGGCCGATGTGGCCGCGCTGGCCGCCGACTCGGAGCGCTTGGGCGTTCACACCCGCTTCGACGGGGTCGACTGGCCGGCAGTACGCGACCGCATCTTCGGCCGGATCGACCCGATTGCCGAGAGCGGGCGCCTGTACAGGCAGGAAATGCCCAACGTGACCGTTTACACCAGCACGGCTCGCTTCGTCGGACCCCGCACCGTGGCAGTTGGAGACGAGACGATCACTGCGGAGCGGATCGTGGTCGCGGCCGGGGCCCGTCCCGCCCTTCCCGACGTGGGTGGCCTCGCCGGCTGCGGCTACCACACCTCCGACACCATCATGCGACTCGACGCTCTCCCCGAGCGGCTGCTGGTGCTCGGCGGGGGCTACATCGCGGCCGAGCTGGGCTCGGTGATGGGCGCCTTCGGCTCGGAGGTGACCTTCGTGCTGCGGGGTGACATCTTCCTGCGCCAAGAGGACGACGACATCCGCGAGCGCTTCACCGCTTCCTTGTGCCGTCGTTTCGATGTGCGCCTCAACACGCGGGTGCTGGCGGCCCGCCGCGACGGTGCCGAGGTCGTGCTCGACGTGCAGGGCGACGAGGGCGGTCGCACTGAGTTGCGAGCCGACGAGCTGCTGGTGGCCACCGGCCGGATACCCAACGGCGACCGGCTGGAGGTGGCCGCCGGAGGGATCGCCACTGACCGCGCCGGCTATGTGGTCACCGACGACCAGCGCCGCACCACAGCCGAGGGCGTGTGGGCTCTGGGCGACGTCACCAACCCGGTGCAGCTCAAGCACGCCGCCAACCACGAGGCCAGGGTGGTGCGACACAACCTGTCAGATCCCGACGACCCGGCCCGCGTCGATGACCGCTTCGTTCCCCACGCGGTGTTCGGCCATCCCCAGGTGGCCAGCGTCGGCCTCACGGAGCGGGAGTGCCGGGAGCAGGGCCTCCCCTACCGCAGCCACGTGCAGCCCTTCAGCTCGGCCGCCTACGGCTGGGCCATGGAGGACACCGAGAGCGCAGTCAAGGTGATCGCGCACTCCGACACCCGCCGCCTGCTGGGAGCCCACATCATCGGCCCGCAGGCGTCCACGTTGATCCAGCAGCTCATCCAGGGAATGCACTTCGACCTGACCGTGGACCAGATGGCCCGCCACCAGTACTACATCCACCCGGCCCTGCCCGAAGTAGTCGAGCAGGCCCTCCTCGAGCTCTAGGGCAAGCCCTGCCCGGGCGGTCCGTATGCTGGGGTGCATGGCCAGCACGTTCGGCACCCTGTTCCGGGTCACCACGTTCGGCGAGTCGCATGGCGGCGCCGTGGGCGTGGTGGTCGACGGCTGCCCGCCCAGGCTGGCCCTCGACCCGTCGGACGTGCAGGCCGACCTGGACCGCCGGCGTCCGGGCCAGAGCAGGCTGGTCACCCAGCGCGCCGAGTCCGACACCGCCGAGATCCTGTCGGGCACCTTCGGCGGCTACACCACCGGCACTCCCATCGCGATCCTGGTGCGCAACGCCGACGCCCGTCCCGAGGCCTACGAGCACCTGCGCGACGTCTACCGGCCCTCCCACGCCGACTACACCTACGACGCCAAGTACGGCTTCCGCGACTGGACCGGCGGAGGGCGGGCGTCGGCGCGTGAGACCGTCGGGCGCGTCGCCGCGGCCGCCATCGCACGCAGGCTGCTGCACGCCGCGGCGGGCGTCGAGGTGCTGGGTTGGGTGCAGTCGGTGCGCGACATCGAAGCCGCCGCCGATCCGGCCGCATTGACGCGCGAGGACGTGGAGGCCGGCCCCACCCGCTGCCCCGACCCGTCCGCAGCGGCCCTGATGGTCGAGGCCATCGAGGCGGCCCGACGCGACGGCGACTCCCTGGGCGGTGTGGTGGAATGCGTCTGCCGCGGCGTGCCCCCCGGTCTCGGCGAGCCGGTGTTCGACAAGCTCGAAGCGGCCCTGGCCGGTGCCATGCTGTCCCTGCCCGCGGCCAAGGGCTTCGAGATCGGCAGCGGGTTCGGCGGCACCCGTCTCACCGGCCTGGCCCACAACGACCCGTTCAGGCCCGACGCGGGCGACGGCATCCGCACTGCGTCCAACCGCTCCGGGGGTGTGCAGGGCGGCATCTCCAACGGCGAGGACATCGCGGTGCGGGTGGCGTTCAAGCCCACCTCCACCATCGCCTCCGAGCAGCAGACAGTCACCCGCGACGGCGAGGCTGCGACCCTCGCGGCCCGCGGCCGCCACGACCCGTGCGTGCTGCCGCGCGCCGTGCCCATGGTGGAGGCCATGGCCCTGCTGGTGCTGGCCGACCACTGGCTGCGCCAGAGGGCTGTGGACGTGCTGCCACCCCTGCCGGAGCGGCCCTGAAGCATTCCGTTCCCCGCTCTTGTTCGCTGCGCTCACGGGCCGCTCGGGCCGCGGCCTCGCTCGCTGTCTTGCCATGTCCCGCGAGCTAGGCCTATCCGCTCGGCCTCTGAGGCGCGGTCAGCGGTGGAAGGGCGGCTTGACCACCTCGGCCGGCAGATCCCGACCACGCACGTCGATGACCACCTCGTCGCCGAGGCCGATGTCGGGCGTGAGGAACGCCAAGGCGACGCCCCGGCCCAGCACCGGTGAGAAGTTGCCGCTCGTGACTGTGCCCACCTCGGCATCGCCCCGCCGGACGGCACAGCCGTCGCGGGGCGGGCGACCCTTCCCGGCCAGCAGGCCGCGCAGTCGCCGCCACGGCCCGGCCTCGCGCTCGGCCTCCAGCGCGGCCCGGCCCCTGAAGTCGCCCTTGTCCCAGCGCACAACCCAGCCCAGCCCGGCCTGGAGCGGCGTGATGCCGGGACCCAGCTCGTGGCCGTGCAGCGGGAGTCCGGCCTCCAGGCGCAGAGTGTCGCGCGCCCCCAAGCCGGCCGGCGAGACGCCTGCGTCGACCAGCCGCTCCCAGACGGCCGGAGCGTCGTCGACGCCGACCGCCATCTCCACGCCGTCCTCGCCGGTGTAGCCGGTGCCGGCCACCGTTACCGGGATCTCTCCGAAGCGGCCGGCCGCAACCTTGAACCGGCCCACCGAGGCGACCTCTTCGCCGCCCGCGGCCGCGAGCCGGGACCGGGCCTCGGGACCCTGGACCGCGATCACGGCCCGGTCAGCGGTCACGTCCGCTGTGACGAGGTCACCCGACTCCTCCCGCAGGGCGCCGACGACCCGGTCGGTGTTGGAGGCGTTCGGCATCACGTCGAAACGGTCGGGGCCGACCCACCACACGATGATGTCGTCGAGCACCGACGCATCCGCCCGGTCGAGCAGGTGGGTGTACTGCGCCGACCCGATCCCGACCCGGTCCAAGTCGTTGGTCAGCGTCCGCTGCAGGGCGCGATGCGCGCCGCTGCCGGCCACCCGCACCGTTCCCAGGTGCGACACGTCGAAGGCGGCTGCGCCCGTGCGGCAGGCCATGTGCTCGGCCACCGTGCCGGTCTCGTATTGCAGCGGCATGTCCCAACCGCCGAATGGCACCAGCTTGGCCCCGGCCTGCACATGCACGTCGCGCAGAGGCGACTGTCGAAGGTCTTCAGCCATGTCGATCCGGTTCAGGCGGCGACAGCGAGGCCGTACTTGCGGCCGATCCACTCCATGTCTCGACGGTTCAAGAGCTTCACTCTGACTTCCGGATAGTTCTCGGCCAGGAGCCTCAGCTTCTGCTTCTTGCGGTTGACCAGGCGCTGCCGCAGCGTGGTGAGCTCTACGTAGGTGTCGAAGTCGGGCAGATAGAAGTCGGGGGTGAACCCGCACGCGGTGTTGCCGTCGGAGTCTCGCTCGAGCACGAACATGCGCGGCTCGTACTCCCAACGGATCCCATAGGAGTCGAGCAGGCCGGCGAAAGCCTGCTCGGAGGGATGGGCGAACGTCATCAGGTCAGGGCTTGCCGATCGCCGTCTGGAACTGGTCCCCGGGTCCGTCGCCAGCCTCGTCGCCGGTGTCGCCGGTGTCGCCGGGTCCGTCGCCAGCCTCGTCGCCGGTGTCGCCGGCAGTGTCGGTGATTGTGGGCCGGAACTCGATGATGGCCGCGTCCACTTCCTGCTTCACGTTCGACAGCGGCAGCACATTGAGCACTCCCTGGCCCCTCTGCAGCACGTCGATGAACTCGGCGTCGCTGCGGGCGCACACGACGTTGGAGCCGTCAATGACAAGGTTGGCCCGCGAGATGTCCTCCCGCAGCTCGCTGCGCATGTAGTCGAAGATCGAGCGGACCTTCTCCAGCTTGATGCCCGCATCGAGCAGCCGCTTGACGACCTTGAGCTCGAGCAGGTTGGCATAGCTGTACTGGCGGCGGCTTCCGCTGCCGGTGGCCTGGGCCAGGGAGGGCACCAAGAGCCCGGTGCGGGCCCAGTAGTCGAGCTGGCGGTAGGTGATGCCGACAACGTCGGCGGTGAGCTTCGCGCTGTACCCCTGGGCGGGTGCCGTGTCCATGATCGGCTCCTTGCTTGTTCCTGATGCGGTGTCGCGGACGACCACCACAGTGACCATCACACCTTGACGATCGCAATGACAGCTCCGGAATTACGATGCTGTCACCTGTGGAAACTCTAAGCCGGGAACGGGCGCGAGTCAACCACCGGGCGCTCAACCCCTAACTCCGCAGCCTCAACCACGGCCCCGGTACGGGCCGCGCTGGTGCGCTACTGGCCGCCGAAATCCTCGGGCGAGACGGAGTCGATGAACTCCTTGAACTGCTCGACGACCTCTTCGGCCTGCTGCTGCCCCGCCACCGAGACCCCGTCGGTGGTGTAACCCGCCTCCTGGATCACCGCCTCCTCCGCGAAGATCGGCGTTCCGGTGCGGGCCGCGAGGGCGATGGCGTCCGAGGGGCGGCTCGACAGCACGACGCGGCCGCCGTCGCGCTGCAGGTGCAGCTCTGCGTAGAACGTCTTGTCCCGCAGCTCGGTGACCACCACTCGCTCCACGTCGGCTGCCAGTTCGTCGAGCACGTTGCGGAGCAGGTCGTGGGTCATGGGCCGGGGAGTCGCGACGCCGTCGAGGGCGATGGCGATGGCGGTCGCCTCGGGAGCTCCGATGAAGATCGGCAGCAGCCGAGCCGACTCGGACATCTCCCGAAGCAGCACGATCGGCGTGTTGGACGGCAGCTCAACCCGCACCCCGACTAGCTCCATCTGCTGCACGGCGGCATCCTAGCTCGGCCTCCCGCCCTTGTTCGCTTCGCTCACGGGCCGCTCGGGAGCGTTCTCCGCTCTTGTTCGCTTCGCTCACGGGCCGCTCGGGCCCCGGGCGCCCGCCGATCCGTAGAGGGCCGCAACGTAGGCGTCGGGGTTGCCGGCAAGCAATTCCACATCGGCGAAGGCCACGAGGCGCAAGTTGCGGTACCGGCCTTCGTGGTCGAGGCCGAAGCCGATCACGAACGCGTCCGGCACCTCCGCCCCGGCAAAATCGATCTCCACCGGCACCACCCGCCGGATCCTGCGGTCCAGCAGCGTGCACACCGCCACCGACCGGGGTCCGCGGCGCTCCAACTCCGAGCGCAGGAAGGCGGTGCTCAGGCCGGTGTCGACGATGTCCTCGACGATTACGGCATCACGGCCGGCGATGTCGAGGTCGAGGTCCTTGAGCAGGCGGACCCGGCCGGAGCCGGGCGTGTAGGGGGTGATGGCCATGAAGTCCACGCACACGGGGACGGTCATGGCCCTCACGAGGTCGGCCAGGAACGGCACGCTGCCGCGCAGCACGCCGATGAGCACCACGCCGTCGCGATAGCGGGCCGACATCTCCGCGGCCAGGCGGGCCACGGTCTCGTCGACCTGCTCGGCGGTGAGCAGGACGCGCGGCTCGGCAGGCGCCGGAGGGTCGGACGGCACCGTGTTCAGTCCAGGTGCGGGCCGAGCATCCGCCGCAACAGCAGCCGGCGCAGCGACTCGGTCAGCCCCACGATCTGGTCGAGCTCCGAATGGAGCCGGGCCGTGTCGCCGCGAGCTATCAGCGAGCCCAGCACCTGCTCGTACACGCCGGCCTCGCGGTCGGCGGCCACCTTGAACATCCTCAGGTTGCGGGGCGGGATGCCGTGCTCAGCGAGAGCTGAAGCCATGTTCGCGGCGAGCAGCGCATCGTGGTCGAATACTGCGTCCGTGTCGGGGTCGGAGCCCACCGAGACCGGGGCGATGATGCCGAGCCGCTGGAGTTCGGCGATGTGCTCGGTGTCGGTGCCGACGGCATGGGCCAGCTCTGCCGCGCTGAGGCTGACCGAGTCCTCCCCCGTCGGTGTCTCCCCCTCCGCAGCCGCGGAGTCAGCGCCGTCTCCATCGGCCTCGCCGCGCGGGCGCGCGGCGAACAGCGACGGCGTCGCGGAGGCGGTGTCGGAGCTGTCGGCGGCGCCGCGCGGGGCTGCTCTCGCCTTCGCCCCCGAGGCCAGGCGACGCTTGATCTCCTTGAGAGGCAGGAAGTGGTCGCGCTGCTGGATCAGCACCCAGTTGAGCCGCTCGATGTCGGCGTCGAAGAACTTGCGGTAGCCCGAGGGAGTGCGCTGCGGGGAGATCAGGCCCTGGCTCTCCAGGAAGCGGATCTTCGAGATCGTCAGATCCGAGTGCTCCTCCGCGAGAAGCGAGAGCACCTCGCCGATGGATCGGTACGCGCGGCTCACCGGGGCGATGTCCCGTGCACGAAGACGAGTTTGAACTTCCCGACCTGGACTTCGTCTCCCTCGTCGAGCTCGCCTTGATCGACGAGCTGGCGGTTCACGTAGGTGCCGTTGAGCGAGCCGATGTCACGGATGGAGTACCGGGCACCGTCGCGCTCGACCTCGGCGTGGCGGCGCGACACCGTGATGTCGTCGAGAAAGATGTCGCTCTGCGGGTCGCGACCCACCGATACGACGTCGGAGTCGAGCGCGTAGCGGGCGCCTGCCTTGGGCCCCTGGTTGACCACGAACAGGCCTTGGTGGCGACCGAACGCGGACCGGTCCACATGCACCGTGCCGGGCGAGGCCTCGGGCTCCACCACCCGGTGCTCAGTGGTGGTGGCGTCGAGTCCTAGCGGGGAGCCGCAAGACGCGCACGTGTCTGCTCGGCGGCGGTTGGTGTGGCCGCACTCCGGGCACGGCGCCGACGCCACTTCCCTACCCCGCTATCAGGTCCCTGTAGCCGTCCGCGTCGAGCAGGTCGTCGAGCTCGGCCGTGTCGTTGAAGGTCACGCTGCAGATCCAGCCGTCGCCGTACGGGTCCTCGTTCAGCCGCTGCGGCGCACCGGCCAGCTCGTCGTTGACCTCGGTCACCACTCCGCTGACGGGGGCGAACAGCTCCGAGACCGACTTGGTCGACTCGACCTCGCCGAACGGCTCGCCCTGCTCGACCCGGTCCCCCACTTGGGGCAACTCCACGTAGACGACGTCGCCGAGGGCGTCCTGTGCGTAGTCGGTGATGCCGATGCGAATCACGTTGCCTTCTGCCAGAGCCCACTCGTGGTCGGTCGAGTACCGCAAGTGTTCGGGAACGCTCATCGCTTGAAGCTACCCCATGCCAGCGACGAACTCACGGCCCTGGGCGCGAGCGGCCCGCGAGCGTAGCGAACAGGAGCGGGAAACCAGTGGCGCGGCATGCCACGGCGTCGATGAGCGACTCGGCTATGTGCCGGACGGGGTTGCTGTTATGGTGCCTGCTGCAACCGTTTGCGAGTGTTCGGGGGAGAGTTCAGTGGCCGATGTCGCTCTTCAGGCAGTGAACAAGGAGTACGACAACGGGTTCAAGGCTGTCATCGATCTGAACCTCGAGATCAACGAGGCGGAGTTCCTGGTGATGGTGGGCCCGTCGGGGTGCGGCAAGTCCACGACGCTGCGAATGATCGCAGGGCTCGAAGACATCTCCTCAGGGACGCTGATGATCGGCGATCGGGTGGTCAACGACCTGCCGCCCAAGGAACGCGACATCGCCATGGTCTTCCAGAACTACGCCCTGTACCCGCACATGAGCGTGTACGACAACATTGCCTTCTCGCTCAAGCTGGCCCGGCGCCCCCGGGCCGAGATCAAGGAGAGGGTGACCGAGGCGGCGCGCATCCTGGAACTCGAGAGTCAGCTCGACAAGCGGCCCGCCCAGCTCTCCGGGGGCCAGCGCCAGCGTGTGGCCATGGGCCGCGCCATCGTGCGCCGGCCCCGGGTCTTCCTGCTGGACGAGCCCCTGTCGAATCTCGACGCCAAGCTGCGGGTGCAGATGCGCGCCGAGATCACCGGCCTTCAGCGCGAGGTGGGCGTCACCACCTTCTACGTGACCCACGACCAGGTGGAGGCCATGACAATGGCCGACCGGGTGGCTGTGATCAGCCAGGGGGTGCTGCAGCAGGTCGACACTCCGATGACGCTGTTCAACGAGCCCGACAACATCTTCGTGGCTGCCTTCATCGGATCTCCCTCCATGAACATGATGGAGGCAGTGCTGACCCGCAGCGACCAGGGTCTGCAGATGACGCTCGGAAGCCAGTCGCTGGCGGTGCCGGAGGAGGTCCTGCAGCGCAGGCCCGCCCTGGAGGGCTACCTCGACAGGAAGGTGGCCGTGGGTGTGAGGCCCAAGGACTTCGAGGACGCCTCCATCGTCTCGGACCATCCGGCCGACCAGCGGCTCCGGGCGTCGGTCCTGCACACCGAGGCGCTGGGCTTCGAGATCATCGTGTACTTCGACGTGGACGTCAAGCCGGTCATCTCCAGGGAGGCTCTCGAGCTGAGCGAGGAGGAGACCAGCGCGGCCGAGAGCTCCTCGACGAGGGTGAACGCCCGGTTCAACCCCACCACGGCGGTGCGCGCCGGCGACACGATCGATGTGGCCGTCACCGTGGGCAACGCCCACTTCTTCGACCTGGAGACCGGCCTGGCGATCCGCGGCTGACGCATCCGCCCGGCAGCTGCCATTGCGTGTTCACAGATCCATGCGGACGATGCAGTCGGCACGATTGCGGGTTGCCTTGATCAGCTGAGCGTTCTTCTCGTCGGAGCTGTGGACGAAGCGTTCGGCCTCGAGCCGGGGTTTTCCGTATCGCACGTGCCGATCGACGAGACGGCGTATTCGAGTCGCATCGTCCAGTTCCACGTAGGCACAGAGTTCGAGTGTCGGCCGGATCTGGTCCCACGGAGACTCGTCGAGCAGCAGGTAGTTCCCCTCGACGATCACCAACCCGTCCGCGGGCCCGACCGGGATGGCTCCCGCGATCGGTTCTTCGATGCTGCGATCGAACTTCGGCGCATACACCACGGCGTCGTCGACCGGGCTCGCTAGTCGTGTGACCAGGTCGACGAAGCCCCAGGCGTCGAAGGTCTCAGGCGAGCCCTTGCGATCCGTCAACCCCTTGGCATCAATCACTGCCTGCGCCAGATGGAATCCGTCCATCGGCACCACGGGTGGCGAGGGACACAGCGACCTGGTGAGACGCGCGGCCAGGTACGACTTCCCAGAGCCGGGCGGGCCGGTCAGCCCGATCAGGCCCCTTCGCTCAGCGGCGTGAATCCCGACGGCGAACTCCAGAAGTTCTGCCTGGGTGATGGAGTCAGGTTCATTGTCCAGCCCGACCTCGGCTCTGCTGTCGGTGGCCATGGGGGGGCATCGCGCCATCAGCACAGGGGCGCCAGTGCGCCTCGCCGACGTGCTCTAGGACGGGCGTCTTGCGGGCTCATCCCTTGACGGAGCCCGCCAGCAGCCCGCGCACGAAGTGCCTCTGGAGGCTGAAGAAGACGATTAGCGGTATCACCATGATCACGAACGCAGACGCGAAGCGCAGCTGGAAGTTGGAGCCGCGCCGGCCAACGAGGTTCACGAGCGCCACGGTCATGGGCTCGTTGTTGGTGAGCAGCACCGCGGCGATCAGGAAGTCGTTCCAAGTCCACAGGAACTGGAAGACAGCGAACGCGGCCAGCGCAGGGCGGGCCAGGGGCAGCACCAGGTTCCAGAACACCCTGAGATGGCTGGCACCGTCGATGCGGGCCGCCTCGAAGACCTCCCGAGGCAGCTGGCTGATGAAGTTGTGCAGCAGCAGCACCGCCAGCGGCAGGCCGAACGCGGTGTGGGTGAGCCAAACCGCGGCCGCAGTGTTGCCTAGGCTGAAGTCGGGGACGAGCACGAAGGTCCAGTCCAGGCCGGGGAGCGTCAGCCGGGCGCCGTTGTTGAACAGCTGCAGGAGCGGCACGAAGGCCATCTGGTTGGGCAGCGCGATCATCGACACCAGCGCGATGAACAACCAGTTGCGGCCCCAGAAGTCCATCCAGGCGAACCCGTACGCTGCGAAGGCGGCCAACGCTATGGGGATGATCGTGGCGGGAATCACGATCGCCATCGAGTTGAGCCCGAACTCCCACATGGAGGGCTGCCAGGCGGTGTCCCGGAAGACATCGCGATAGTTCTGCAGCGTGAGGTTGTCGAGATCGTTCCAGGCCGTCCACCAGCCCGACTCGTTGATGTCGGCCACCTTGCGGAACGACGACACGAACAGCCCGAACGTAGGCACCGTCCACAGCACCACGATCAGCCACATCACCCCGGTGGGCACCCCGCCCAGCCGCTGACGGATCCTTTGGCCCGCGGGGGCACCGGCCACCGTCGGGGCGTTCATGCGAGGTCCTTCTGCAGCCGGCGGATGTTGAGGATCATCACCGGCAGCACCAGAGCGAGCAGGACCACCGCGAATGCGCTGCTGGAGGTGAAGTTTCGGTCGCGCAGCTGTTCAAACATCTCGTTGGCGAGGACGTTGGTGCGATTGGCGCCGTTGGTACTGGCCTTGACGAGGTCGAAGACCTTGGTGACGATGACGATCAGAGTGGTGACCACCACGATGATCGTGGGGCGGATCTGGGGCATCACGATCCGCCAGAAGGTCTGGGCTTCGCCGGCCCCGTCGACACGCGCGGCCTCTACCAGATCGCCGGGCACCGCCCTGATCGCAGCGGACAGCACGACCATGGCGAATCCGGCCTGGATCCACACCATGATGAGCATGATCCAGAAGTTGTTCCAGGGGATCATCTTCGCGTTGATGAAGAAGCCTCGGCTGGAGAAGCCCAGGCCCTGGAGCACGGCGTTGAACAGCCCGGTCTGGTTGCCCGTGGCCTGGACCTCGTACATGAAGTCCCAGATCACAGCCGCTCCGACCATGGAGATGGCCATCGGCATGAAGATCAGCGTCTTGGCCAGCCTCTCGCCCCGCGTCCGCTCGGCGAGCACGGCCAGCAGGAGTCCCAGCACGGTAGACAGACCGGCGACGGTGACGACCCACCACACGTTGTTCCACACGACGGCGTGAAGCGTCGACAGCGCTCCGAACACCAGCAGGATCGTCCCCAGGGCCAGCATCATCGACGACGACGGAGCGCCCCAGTCGAGCTCCAGCTCGAGTCGCCGGGCCCGCGCCAGCGCCCACGCCATCAGCGATACGGCCGCCGCTAGCAGCACGATCCAGAGCGTCAGGCGGCTGGACACGACGACGGTCAGCACGTCCATGATCACCGAGCGGTTGGGGTCGCGCGCCAGCGACTCTACGAACGCCGCCACTGGGGCCACCGCCAGGACGGTGGCCGCGATGCCGAGGACCCGCATGAGGCGCCGTGCGGTTCCGGCCTGTCTGGGTCCGCCGGCGATGCGGGCCGCGCTCGCCCAGGCGGCGAGCCCCGCCACGACCGCGGCGGCCAGTCCCGTGATGAACAGCCGGCTGGTGAATATCGTCGACCACCCCTCGACCGTGAAGTACTCGTCGTTGGTGAAGATCTCCTTGTAGTGCTCGAACGTGAAGCCGGCATGCCTTCCCCTGGGGCCGTTCTTGAATGACAGGAAGATGGTGCGCAGGCCGGGGATCACCAGCCCGATGGCAACGAACGCCAGTGCGGGCCCAACGAACACCCAGGGTCTGAGCTTGCCCTCCCAGCGGCTGCGCCGATCCTGTGTCGGGGTCATGACCCGGCCCGCACACGCCCCGACTGCCGCGCCCGCGACCCCGACAGCGACGACTGTCAGCCACCCTGCCTTGAAGGGCCCGCCGAGGGCTGGGCCAGCGGGAAGCCATCCGTTGTGCTGCAGCGCCGCGCCCGCCACCGAGCCGACCACGCTGCCGATCACCGCGGTGAACACCGGCCAGCGCGCCACCGACTGGTCCACGACGCGGTTGGCTCCTACGAACACAGCCCCGGCCGCGGCCAGCGACACCACCACCGTGACGATCATGGTGACGAACTGGTCCATAGGCCTCAGCCCCGGGGTGTTCGGGCCGGCGGGAAGTCCGACCGTAGTGCCAGAGAACATGTGCGGGGGCGCCTGTGGCGCCCCCGCACACTAGGGGATCAGTTGCATAGCGGAGCGACCACCCTCAGGAAGGCCAGGCTTTCTGTGTGTCCTGAGCGAACTCCTCGGCCGTCTTCGCTCCCGACACGTAGTCGGTCCCCGACCGCCAGAACTCCCCCGCGCCGACCTCGCCCGGCATGAGGTCGGACGCATCGAAGCGGAACGGATCGGCGCTCACGAGGATCTCGGCGAGGGTGCGGTCGAAGTCGGAGGAATACAGCGAGGTGTCGTGGTCGCGGTTGGGCGACAGGAATCCGCCCCTGTCGGTCTTGATTCGGGTATTGGCGTACTCGGCGGTGCCGATGTATTCGAGCACGGCCAGGGTCTCGGGCTTGTCGGTGAAGGCCACAGCGTGGGTGCCGGCGCCGAGCACGACGGTCCCGAACTCGTCTGTGATGGTGGGCAGGTAGAAGACGTTGACGTCGCCGTCAGGTCCGAGGGTGGCGTCGATCTCGCCGAAGAAGGCGCCCGCGAAGTTGGCCTGGCGGTGCAGCACGCAGTCGCCGTTGGCGAGAGGCAGCGAGGCCTCCTTGAAGCCGGTGGCGGCGATCAGGTCGCGGCCGCCGAGAACATTGCCCTCGGCGAACCAGATGTCGCCGACGAACTCCGCCACCTCGATCACGCGGGGATCGTCGAACGGCATCTCGTTGGACACCCACTGGTCGTAGACGTCGGGTCCGTGGATGCGGAGCATCATGTCCTCCATCCAGTCGGTGAACACCCAGCCGGTGGCGTCGCCTGACTCGATCCCGATGCACCACGGGATCTGGCCGTTGGCCTTGATCTGCTCGGTCAGCGCCTCGAGCTCGGCCCAGGTCTGGGGGATCTGATAGCCGTTGTCGGCGAAGACTTGCGGGCTGTACCACACCAGGCTCTTCACGTCGCCCTTGTTGGGCACGCCGTAGACCTGGCCGCCGGTGGTGGCGAGGTCGAACCAGAACGGGTCATAGGAGCCGCTGAGGTTGTCGAGGATCGACTGCGGGATGGCCACCGCGTCTCCGGACTCGCCGAACTGGATGATGCGGCCCGGCTGGGGGATGATGGTGAGATCGGGCGGATTGCCGGCCTCGACGGCCAGGTTGATTTCGGTGACGGCGTCGGGGGTGCCGGTGTACTGCACGTCGATGCCGGTGCGCTCCTCGAAAGGCGCGAAGGCCAGCAGGAAGGCTTCACCCTCCGGGCCGGTCTCGGGACCGAGAATCTGGACGACGGTGCCGGCCAGGCTCATATCGTCAGCCATGTCATCGCCCCCGTCGGCCATGTCATCGCCTCCGTCAGCCAAGTCGTCGTCGGCGGCTGCCGTCGTAGCCGGTGCGGCCGTGGTGGTCGGCGCAGCCGCTGGCTCGTCGTCACCGCCGCAGGCCGCAGCAACCTGGGCGAACGCGAGCGACGCTCCGAGCAGAAGCCATAGACGCGAGTGTTTCTTCATCAGGTTCCCTCCTCGGGATGTAAGCGCTTACATTAGGAAGATAGCGCGTCCGCTGCCCAGAATCAAGCTGCTGTCATCGACCTGCTGTTGAGGTGGTTCCGCGAACGACCAGGGGAACCTCCCAGGTGATGTCCCTCGGGGCCTTCCGGCCATCGATCAGCGCCAGCACCTCCTCTGCGGCCTTCACGCCCATCTCAGCCACGGACTGCCGCATGGTGGTGAGTTCCAGTGCGTCGGCCAGATCGTGGTCGTCGAAGCCGACGACGGAGAGATCGTCGGGCACGGCCATCCCGGCACTTCTGGCCGCCTGCAGGGCGCCAAATGCCATCTCGTCGGACATGCAGAAGACCGCGGTGGGCGGGCTGGAGCCCGCGATGAGCCTCGACAGCGCCCGCGCGCCGCCTGCGGCAGACCCGTCGCCTTCGACGGCCAGGCTCGAGTCCATCCTCAGGCCGGCGGCGCGGAGGGCGTCCTCGTAGCCGAGCCGGCGCTGTTCGGGGACCGGCGTCGGCAGGTCCGCCATTCGCGGTCCGGCAACGAGGCCGATGCGCTCGTGTCCCAGCTCGATCAGGTGCTCGACAGCGCGGCGTGATGCCAGCCGGTTGTCTATGGCGATCGACCCGGCGCCTTCGAGACGCTCGCCGACGGCTACGACGGGGCGGTCGAAGAACGAATGGGCGGAGCCCCCCTCGGCGCTGACGAAGGTGTCGATGAGGACTATCCCGTCGACTCGCCTGCAGAAGGATCGAGTTCCCTGTAAGAAGCGCCGCCGGTCCTCTGGGGCGGTCATCATGGAGATGAGCAGGTCGTAGCCGGCCTTGGCGAACACCGAGTTGATGCCGCCCAAGGCGCGCGATGGGAACCAGGTTCCGAACAGGGGCGCCACCACGCCGACGGTCCAGGTCCGTCCTGAGGCGAGACGGGACGCCTGCGGGTGGGCCTCGTACTGGAGTTCTGCCGCGACTTCAGCGACCTTCTTGCGGGTATGGGGCGCGACGTTGGGGAGGTTGCGCAGAGCACGACTGACGGTAGCGACGGAGACTCCGGCCGCCAGGGCTATGTCGTTGATCGTGAGCCGGCTCTCCACCACTTCAGCTTCTTCCTCTTCAGCTACCCTGGCCGTTTACTAGCATGACGGTGGACTCGGCGGGCAGTGACACTGTGTCGCGTGCCGAGCTGTCGACGCGACAGCCGTCGCGGCTGGCGAACACGGGTCCCCACCCGGGCGAGTCCAGCCGGACGCTCGTTCGACGGTTGGACAGGTTGGCGATGACCGCGGCCGAGCCTCGACGCAGCGTGACCACCAGCGGATCCGCCGTCTCGATCCATTCGGCCGGCGCCCGCCAGAGGTCCGGATGGCGACGGCGCGCGGCCAGCAGATCGCGGTAGCGGTGCACGGGAGCGCGGGGATCGCCGCGCTGGCCGGCGACTGTCTCCTCCACGGGGCGGGGCTCGAAGTCGATCCAAGGCGCGCCGGTCGAGAAGCCGTTGTAGGCCGTGCCGTCCCAAGGCATGGGCGTGCGGCAGCCGTCGCGCCCGTTAACCGCGCCGGGGTTCCGGACCGCCACCGGGTCCTGCTGGCCTCCCGCCCGCAGGACCCCGTCGCAGAGCGCGAGTTCCTCACCCTGGTACAGGAACGGCATCCCCCCCAGCGCCATCATCAGCGTGGTGAGGGCCAGAGCTCGCCGCGGCCCGACATCGGCTCCGCCGAAGCGCTCGGCCACACGCATCCGGTCGTGGTTGCTCAACACCCACGACACGCCGCCGGAGGCGGCTCGGTGCATCGATCTCAGCATCGCCACAATCTCTGTCGGCGACCACGCCATCCACGAAGGGGGCAGGAAGAAGGCGCGGTCGAGCACGCCCGGCGCCACGTAGCGGGCGACTCGCTCGGGCGCCGACAGGCCGACCTCGCCGAGCAGCATCACGTCATGGGGCTCGCAGACGCGCCGCCATCGGCGGAAGACGTCGACGGTCTCGGGCTGGTCCATGTCGTGGCGGTGATCGAAGGAGGCGAACGCGTCGAAGGGGTCCATGTCCGCACTGACCGGCGCGATCTGGGGGTTGTCTCGCAGTTGGACGTCCTTGACCAGGCCGGAAGCGACGTCGATGCGGAACCCGTCGACGCTGCGCTGGATCCACCACCGCAGGATCTCGTCGAAGGACGCCCTGACTTCTTCGTTGCGCCAGTTGAGATCGGGCTGTTCCGGCAGGAAGAGATGGCACCAGTACTGCCCCGAGACCTCGTCCAGCGTCCAGGCGGGTCCGCCGAAGTGGCTGCGCCAGTTGTTGGGCGGACCGCCGTCGGGAGCGGGATCGGCCCACAGGTAGCGGTCCCGGCCCGGGCTGTCACGCCCTTTGCGGGCCCGGACGAACCACTCGTGCTCGATGGAGGTGTGATTGGGAACCAAGTCCACGATCACCCTCAGTCCGAGGCTGTGGGCCCGCTCCACGAGGTAGTCGAAGTCGTCGAGGCTGCCGTGTTCGGGCGACACGTCGCAGTAGTCGCTGACGTCGTAGCCGTGGTCGTGCCCGGGCGTGGGATAGAAGGGCGTCAGCCACACGGCATCGACTCCCAGCCAGCTGAGATAGTCGAGGCGCTCGACGATGCCGCGCAGATCGCCCATGCCGTCGTCGTTGCCGTCCGAGAACGAGCGCACATAGATCTGGTAGCCGACGGCGCCCTCCCACCAAGGAGTTCCGCGACGGCTGACGTCCTCCAACGAGGAAGCTCCGTGACGCCCTGCGGCGCCCTGCTGCGGCCTGCTGCCCTTCACCGGCCCTCCTCCGAAAGCGCTTACAGTCGGGCAACTCTAGTGATCGTGAACAAATTCGCTACAGGTCGGGGCGCGATCAAGCTCGGCGGCTAGCCCATCCACTGGCCGCCGTTCACGTCGATGGTTGCGCCGGTGATGTAGCCGGCGTGCGGCCCGCACAGGAACTCCACCACGGCCGCTAGGTCGTCGGGATCGCCCGGCGCGTCGCCGGGGACGGTGGCCAGTATGCGCTCGCGCCATGCGGGGTCGAGCGCCTCCCACATGGGCGTGTCGTGAGGTCCGGGGGCCACCGCGTTGACGGTGATGTGATCGGCGGCGTGGTGCAGGGCCAGGAAGCGGCTGAGGGTGATCAGCCCGCCCTTGCTGGCCGCGTAGGCGGGTCCCGACAGCGGCGACCCGCCGAAGCGGCCGGTCACCGAGGAGACGTTCACGATCCTGCCTCCCCCGGCCGCCCTCATGCCTGCCACCACCTCGCGGGCGCACAGGTAGGCCCCGGTGAGGTTCACGTCGATTATGCGGCGCCAGGTCTCGGGGCTCTCATCCTCCACGCCTCCGGCGCCGGTAATGCCGGCGTTGTTGACCAGCACCGTCGGGTGTCCGTGCCGGTCGCGGATCGCCTCGAAGGCCGCGGCCACCGACTCGGTGTCGGCGATGTCGCAGGCGATGGTCTCGGTCACGCCGGCCGCGGCTGTGGCGTGGACCGCCTTGTCGAGGCCGATCACCGTGTCGCCGACGGCGCCGAGACGCCGGCACACCGCTGAGCCCATGGCGCCGGTCGCGCCCGTCACCACCGCCACCCGGCTCATCCGGTCGCCCCCGTCACCACCGCCACCCGGCTCATCCGGCCGCCCCCGTCACCACCGCCACCCGGTTCATCCGGCTGCCCCCGTCACCACCGCCACCCGGCTCATCCGGCTGCCCACCCCTTGCTGCGCTCGACTGCCCGCTTCCAGTCGGCGTACGCGGCGTCGATGGAATCGTTCTCGGTGACACTCGCGGTGCTGGGGACGGCCTCGAAGTCGAGTTCCCAGTGCCCGGCGATGGCTTCCAGCGACGGCCAGACGTCCACAGCCAGCCCGGCCAGGTAGGCGGCACCGAGAGCTGTGGCCTCCTGGAGCTTGGGTCGCTGGACGACCACTCCGAGCTGGTCGGCCTGAAGTTGCAGCATGGAGTCCATCACCGAGGCGCCCCCGTCGACGCGCAGGCTGCGAACCGGTGTGCCGGTGGCGGCCGCCATCGCCTCGACGACGTCTCGGGTCTGGTAGGCCATCGCCTCAACCGCGGCTCGGGCGATCTCGGCCCGGCCGGTCCCCCGGGTGAGCCCGACGATGGCGCCCCGCGCGTACGGGTCCCAGTACGGGCTTCCGAGCCCGGCGAAGGCCGGGACCAGGAACACCCCGCCGGTGGAGGAGCACTGCCGGGCCAGCTCCTCGATCTGGGCGGCCTCCTCGATGATCCCGAGTCCGTCCCGAAGCCACTGCACCGCCGCGCCGGTGGCGAAGATCGCCCCCTCCAGCGCGTACGTCGGGGCCGGGCCCTGCGGGGTGTCGAGGAGCCAGGCCACCGTGGTGAGCAGGCCCTCCGCGGGCGGCGGGAGCTCCGATCCGACGTTCATCAGCACGAACGAGCCCGTGCCGTAGGTGTTCTTGGCGTCGCCGGGCGCGAAGGCTGCCTGCCCGAACAGGGCGGCGTGCTGGTCTCCGGCGACGCCGGCGATGGGAATGCCCGGACCACAGGCTGCACCCGAGTCGGTGGCGCCGAAGCTGCCGCTGGAGGACCGCACCTGCGGCAGCGCGTCGGTGGGAATCCCGAACACAGAGCACAGCTCGGGGTCCCACCGCAGAGATCCGATGTCGAACAGCATCGTGCGGCTGGCGTTGGTGGCGTCGGTGGCGTGGACCGTGCCGCCGGTGAGGTTCCACAGAATCCAGCTGTCGACCGTTCCCACGGCCAGGTCGGGACCGGCGGCCACCCCGCCCTCGCTCAGCATCCACTCGAGTTTCGAGGCCGAGAAGTAGGGGTCGAGCACGAGGCCGGTGCGCTCGCGCACCAGCGGCAGGGCGCCGTCCCGCTCCAACTGGGCGCATCGCGGCGCGGTTCGGCGGTCCTGCCACACGATGGCCCGATGGACCGGCTCGGAGCGCTGCCGGCTCCAGGCCACCACCGTCTCGCGCTGGTTGGTGACGCCTATGGCCGCGGGCGGGTCCTCCAGCTGGCCGGCCACCTCCGAGAGCGTGGACTGCACCGCGGCCCAGATCTCCGCGGCGTCGTGCTCGACCCGTCCCGGCTCCGGGAAGTACTGGGGGAACTCGCGCTGCGCCAGGGCCACGGTCCGGCCGGACTCGTCGAATGCGATGGTGCGCACGCTCGTGGTGCCAGCATCGATGGCCAGTACGACCGTCATCCGTCTGCTGCAGGACCGGCGCGGCCCGCGTCGGAGGACGCCAGGCGCCAGTGCTGCGCCGCCGTGTCGCCGCCATCCTCGGGGGCGGACACGCTCGTCCGGCCCGGCCCGAACAGAAGGCTCGCGGCCCGCTCGACGCCCGGATCGCGGCGCAGCGTCTCGGCTGTCTCGAGCATCGCCAGCATGGTGCGGCGCCGCAGAAAGTCCTCCATGGCCAGGATGTGCTCATGGTGGGCCATGACCATGACCTCCGCCGCGGAGCATTCGACGCGGTCGCTGAGAGGCATCCCGAGCTCTCGGGACTCGCCGACCATGTCGGCCACCTCCAGCGCCCGGCGGCCGTGGCGACGCCACAACCTCGCCGCCGCGGGCTCGTCGATGCCCACCCGAACGGCGCTGCGATGGAAGCGGGCGCGCACACCCTCGGGCGGCTCACCGAACCAGGCACGATTCGGGGTCGTGGGTTCGAGCCCGCAGGTGCGGGCAGCCTCCACGACCTCTTCACCCACGTTGAGACAGTCGCTGAGCTTGCCGCCGAGTATGGAGACGGTTCGGTGCTGCTGATCGGCTTCGACGGCATGGCGCCGCGACAGTTCGGTCCAGTCGCGGTCGGTGTCCTCTCCGGCGCTGACCACCAGCGGGCGCACGCCGCAGCGGTAGGCGATCACGTCGTCGTCGCGCAGCGGCCGGGGCAGCAGGAGCCGGGCGTTGGCCTGCTCGAGCAGGTAGTCGCGGTCGTCGTGGGTTGCTGACACTTCCGCGGCGTCGACGCGGGTGTCGGTTGTGCCTATCAGGGACCGATGGCCCATCGGGATGACATAGATCAGCCGCTGATCGTCGTCGAAGAAGGCCAGGACGCGTCCCGACTCGGTCACCCGGGGCACGACAATGTGCGCTCCCTTCGAGAAGCACAGCGTCTGGTGCAGCGTGGTGCCGGTGAGACTGGCGAGTTCTGCGGCCCGGGGACCGGCGGCATTGACCAGCAGGGCAGCCGAGACGGTGTGGCGGCCGCCTGTGAGCCGGTCGGTCACGTCCGCCCGCCAGACGCCGCCAGCGAGCTCCGCGCCGTCGAGCCGCATTCTGGACACCGCGATGGCGCCGTGGTCGACGGCATCGAGCAGGAGCTGGAGCACGAAGCGGGTGTCGTTGTCGGCGAGCACGTAGTCCGAGTACTCGACTGCGCCCTGGACGCCGTCGGAGTCGACTGCGGGTTCGGCAGTCTCGAGCGAACGGACCGACAGGCGACGCGGCCGCCCAGTGGCGAATCGCCCCAGCGCCCAGTAGGCGTGCGCTCCTAGCGCGGCGTAGGTGGGAGAGTACGGTGATGTGGGACCCAAGGCAGCCAGGAACCGGACCTCCTGGACGCGGCTGGCATAGGAGCGGGCCAGCAGGTTGCGAGAGCGGCACAGCCCCGCGACCAGCCCTATGTCGTAGGTCTGCAGGTACTTGAAGCCGCCCCAGATGAGGTTGGAGGACTCCTGGCTCACACCGGAACCGAAGTCCTCGGACTCGATGAGGGCCACACGCAGGCCGTGGCTCGCCAGGGCCAAGGCCGAGATGGCGCCGTTGATGCCCCCGCCCACTATGAGCGCGTCGTGGTCCTGTCCGGTCAGTCGCTCCAAGTTCTGGTCCCTGACCGCAGCCGCGTGGGGCGTCCCGTTGGCCGCCGCAGCCGTTCCGGATGGGGTCATTCGAAGACGGTCGGATCGGGCGGGGGCAGCGGGAAGTCCCATTCGCCGCCCAGGCGCTCCGACAGGGTCTTGGCCGCGGTGCACACCAGCATTGCGCACCTTCCTATCTCCTCGCCGTCGAGGCGCGTCGCCGGGCCCGAGATGCCGATGGAGGCCCGGATCGTTCCACGGATGTCGACGACGGGCGACGCCACGCAGCGCACTCCGATGCTGAGCTCCTCGTTGTCGAGCGCGAAGCCGCGCTCTGCGGTTGCGGCCAGGTCGCCGAGCAGCCCGGTCCGGTCGGTGATGGTGTGCTCGGTGAACTTCTCCAGGGCGTTGAGATCCATCACCTCCTCCAGCATCTCGGCCGGATCCCGGCAATAGAGCGCCTTGCCGGTGGAAGTGGCGTGGACCACCACCGGAGACCCGATCTCCGTCTCGACCGTGACCCGGCGAGCCAGCCGCTCCCGTGCCAGGTACACGCCGCCGGTGATCGTGCGGTGGGCTAGGTGGACGGACTCCCCGCTGACGGTCATCAACTCCCGCATGAGCGGGCGGGCCGCGGCGACCAGGTCCATGTTGCGCAGCAGCGAGCCGGCCAGCTGCACCACTCCGGCACCCAGGGTGTAGGTCTTGGTGGCCTCGTCGCGATGCACGTAGCCGCGGTTGCGGAGCACGCCCAGCAGCCGATGCACATGAGCATTGTCGGCGTCCAGTATGCGGGCCAGCTCGCTCAGTCCGACCGGTCCGGGGACCGACCCGAGCGCCTCGAGTACGTCGAGACCGGTCATCAGAGCGCCTCCCACGCGGGGCTCGCCCCCGGCCATCTCAGCCTCCTCCTCGGTGGGCGGAGCCGTCGGTGGAGGCCCGTGCCACCAGCTCGGTGCGCACTGCCTGGGCCGTCCGGCCCACCGGGTCCTGCACCCGGACCACGGAGCCGTCCTTGGCCGACCGCTGCGCGGCGAGCGCGGCCGCGAGCACGTCGCGGCCCTCGGCCAGAGTGAGGATCGGCGCGCGGCCCGCAGCAATCGTGTCCAGCAGGCTGCGGGTGGCCCCGATGAAGGAATGCTCCCAGCCCGTCGCGCACTCATGGGCCTCGACGTGTCCGTCCGCGTAGCTCACGACGGGCGGCGCGTCGCCGATGCGCCCGTGGCCCCGATTGACCCAGATGACCCCTCTGGTGCCGGTGATCTCCATCCTGTCGTCCTGTGCGTAGTGGGCGGTGCCTTGGATCAGCAGTTCCGGCGAGTACACGACCTCCAAGCTCGCGACTGCCCCGGACTCATAGCGCATCGAGACGAGCGACGGAGAATCGAGCTCGAAGGACAGCACGTAGGTGGATCCGATCCAGGCGTGCACCTCCGAGGGCTGTCCCAGCACGATCCAGGCCAGCGAGAACTTGTGATGGCCGTCGTCGAAGACCAGCGGCCCGCCGCCGCACTCGTCGGGGTTGTAGCGCCACAGCAGCGCTGAGAAGGGAATGTCCCACGCGCTCGGGCTGTAGCCGGCGTTGCTCTTGAGCCGCACTGACAGAGGCTCGCCGATGAGGCCCTGCTCCATGAGCTCCAGAGCCTTCAGGACGGGCGGATAGAACAGGAAGTTCTCGTAGAGGCGTACCACCCGCGACGTCTCGCCGGCCGCGTTCAGGAGCCGGTCGGCGTCGTCGAGGCTCAGCGACAGCGGCTTCTGCAGCGACACATGCAGGTCGCAGCCGATGGCGAACGCGGCGATCTCATAGTGCAGGTGGTGCGGGACGATTATCTCGACCAGGTCGACCAGCCCCGATTCGCACAGCTCGCGGTAGTCCTCGAAGACCGCGGCTTCGGGCAGTTGCCATTGCTTCGACTTGGACGCAGTGTTCTCGGGGTCGACGTCGCACAGCGCGACGATCCTGGCGTCGTCGCGGTCCCGGTAGCCGAGGACATGCAGGTCCGAGATCCGGCCGCATCCGATGATTCCGACTCGAAGCATCACTACTCCTTGAGGGCGAGTGGCTGCGGCCGGTGATGACCCGGCACGGCGAGGATGATTCCGATCCGCAACACAGTCACTCCTTGAGGGCCCCGGAGAGCAGACCTCTCACGAAGTGCTTCTGGAAGACGAAGAAGACCACGACTGTGGGGATGCTCGCGATCACTGCGAGCGAGGCCTGGGTTCCGTATGCCACCGTGAACTGGCCCTTCACGTTGAGCAGGCCGAGCATGATCGTGGCCACGTCGTCTCGGGCGCTGGTGAAGACCAACGGGTACAGAAAATCGTTCCAGATGAACGTGAACTGCAGCGTAGCCAGCGCGGCCAGCGCCGGCCTGGCCAGCGGCAGCATCACCCGCCAGAAAACCTGGCCCTCGCTGGCGCCGTCGATCAGGGCCGCGTACCGCAGCGAGTCGGGGATCTGCTCGAAGAAGTTCCGCATCACCAGGGTGCAGACCGAGAACCCCACCGCGGAGTGGATCAGGATCATGGGCCAAAGCGTGTTGAGCAGGTCGAGCGTCCTGAACATTGTGAACAGCGGCACCAGCAGCACCTGGGGCGGGACGAAGAGCCCCGAGACGATGACCAACTGGATGAGGGTGCCGCCTCGGGGCCGGAACTTGGCCAGCGCGTACCCGATCAGGGTGCCTCCGGCGATGGAGACGACCACGGCCGGAATGGCTACGTGGAACGAGTTGATCAGGTACCTGACGGTGTTGGCCGTGATCCACACGTCGACGTAGTTGGCGAACGTCAACTCGCCGCTCAGCGCCCAGATGCCGCGCCGGGCGATCTCGGCGTTGGTCTTGAGCGATGTGGAGACGACACCAGCCACCGGCACCAGGTACGCCGCGACGAACAGCGCTATCAGCACCATCCCGGCGCGCCGTCGCAGCACGCGGCCGCGGCGGGCGGCGGCTCGCGCGTCGGCGGCTCGCGCGTCGGCGGCTCGCGCGTCGCGCGTCGGCGGCTCGCTCGTCGGCGGCTCGCGCGTCGGCGGCGGCCGGGGACGCGGTTCTACTCGACATAGCTGCCTCGCCGGCCCCACCACGTCAAGCCGCCTATGACGACGAGCGTCATCGCGAACAGGATCAGCGACACCGCGCTGGCCAGTCCCTGCTCCTGCTGGCGGAACAGGATCCGCCACACAAGCATCGGCATCGTCTCGGTCTCTCGGACCGGCCCCCCTTGCGTCATCGCGAACACCAGGTCGAAGTTGCGCAGCGAGTTGATGGCGATCAGCGACAGCACGACCGTCGTTATCGGCCGAAGCAGCGGCACGATCACCCGGCGGAATGCTTGGAAGTGGCCGGCACCGTCGACCCGGGCCGCCTCGACGAGCTCTGCCGGAATCGACGTGAGGCCGGCCAGGTAGAGGATCATGGCCAGCACGGTCTGCTGCCACGCCCAAGCTATGAACACGGCGTACAGGGCGGTTGAGCGGTTGGCCAGCCACGCCTCCTGGAGGCTCTCGAGCCCGGCCCGGCCCAGCAGCTGGTTGATCAGGCCGTCACCGGGCTGGTAGATCCAGATCCAGACCTGGCCGACCACCACCAGGCTGATGGAGATCGGCACGAACAGCGCCGACTTCATGATGGCCGCGAAGCGATCGTTGGCCTGGAGCGTCATCGCGACGGCCAGTCCGAGCGCGGGAGGGATCAACGCGCCGAACAGCGTCCACACGAGCGTGATCCGGATCGACTTGCGGACGTGCCTGTCGGTCAGGGCCTCGGTGAAGTTGGCGAAGCCGATCCACTCGCTGGACTGGCCGAGCAGGTTGGCGTCGGTGAAGCTGAGCCGCAGGGCCATGGCCGTCGGCAGCACCACTATCGCCGCGAACAGCGCCATGGGCGGTCCCATGAAGAGAAGTGCCCATCGGGTTGTCGGCTTCATCAGCCGCCTCCTGGAGGGTGCCTATCTGGTTACCAACGACCCGTCACCGATGGCAATGCGGCTGGTGGCGCCGGACCCGCATCGACGGGCCCGGCGCCACCAACGGCACCTATTCAAGGTGGGGGCAATAGGTACAGGCTGGTACCAGACATCTGGAGGTGACGGCTCTAGCCCGCGAAGGCTGCCTGGGCGTCGTCCTGGGCGCTCGAAAGCAGGTCGGCGTAGCCGGACGGATCGTCCATGAAGGCCTGGAACATGTCCAGGCCGACCTCAGCCACCGGCGGCGGCGTCGCCAGGTCGTAGTTGAAGGAGTAGGAGTCGGCCTTGTCCACCTCCACCAGCGCCTTGGCCATCACCGGGTTGAGCTGGCTGGTGTCCGCGTTGGAGTTCGGCGGGAGCGCCCCCTGCTCCAATGCCCAGGTGAGCTGGTTGCTGGCGTCGGCGTAGTGCTCGATCAGCGCCATGGCGCCCTCAGGATTGGCGGCGTTGGCCGACAGGGCCCAACCGTCGATCGGTCCCAGAGCGGCGTTCTCGATGGCGGGGTCCATGACCGGGAAGTTGAAGAAGTCGTAGTCGGTCACGGGCTCGAGTCCGTTGCCGTTCCAGTATCCGGTGATCCATGTGCCCATCAGGGTCATGGCGGCCTCCCCGTTGGCGACCTGGTCGGCTGCGTCCGTCCAGTTGTAGGCGTTGGCGTCGTCGACGAAGAATCCCGAGTCCGCCAGGTCCTTCCAGAGCTCTAGCGCCGCGACGACCTCGGGATCGGTGTAGGAGGCCTCGCCCGACATCAGCTTGGCCCGATAGTCGGGACCGGCCGTGCGCAGGATCAGGAAGTCGAACCAGAACTGGGCCGGCCACCGGTTCATCGAGCCGAGGGCGATGGGCTTGACCCCGCTGTCGGCGATCTGCTGGGCCGCCGCGAAGAACTCGTCGCCGGTGGTGGGCATCTCGGTGACTCCGGCCGCAGCCATCACGTGCGGGTTGTAGAAGAAGGCCACGTAGTGGAAACCGAACGGCAGCAGATGGGGCTCGCCTCCGTAGATCCCGGCGTCCACGAGCGCCTGCGGGAACGCGTTCCACACGTCGGCGTTGTCGAAGGCCTCGGTGATCGGCTGCAGATGGCCGTTCTCGTACACGGACTGGGTGCGGGCGCCGGCCCAGTACGAGAAGATGTCGGGCGGCTCGCCGCCAGCCAGGGCGATCAGGATCTGGTCCTTGAAGGCCTCGTGCTCGATCGGGCTGACCACCGCCTCGCCGGCCTCGAACGTGGCGTTGACGTCGAGGATGCCCTGCTGGCCGAGGTCGGAGCCGTAGTAGTGGCCCACCGACACCTCGCCCAGGGTCATCATCTCCTCCTCGGGAGCCTCCGTGGTGGCCGGAGCCTCCTCCGGAGCGGCCGCGGTGGTGGTCGTCTCGGCCGGTTGGGCCTCTGGCTCATCGGCCTCGTCATCACCGCAGGCCGCGGCGACGATCGCGAACGCGGCCAGAACCGGCAGCAGCCAGCCCCAGCGCGTCTTCGTACGGGTACTCATGTCCCTTCCCTCCTGGGTTCGTGCAAGTTCAAGCGCGGGGTCTGCCCAGCGCCGGCGGGACTTTAGCATCTAATGCCAAATAGGCAACGTCATTGCGAGATGATCAACGCACCCGACCCAGCCAGCGTCAGTCCAGGCGCCTCACGTCGATGTCTGCGCCCCGGTCGGCCTGAGTGATGAGGCGCGATTGCACCGCACGCCAGCGGGTGAGAGCGGACCGATCGAGTGGGCCGCCCTCGCCGTCGGCCTCGCGCCGACGGCGTTCGAGCATAGCGCCATCCACCAGCAGGTCCAGGCGCCCGGAGGGAGCGTCGAGCTCGATGATGTCGCCGTCGCGCACCAGTCCCAGCGGGCCCAGCGCGCCCTCCGGGGCCACATGCAGCACCACCGTCCCGAAGGCGGTGCCGCTCATGCGGGCATCGGAGACGCGGACCATGTCGGTCACGCCCGCGGCCGCGAGCTTCCTTGGAATGGGGATGGCTCCAGCCTCGGGCATTCCCGCGGCAGCCGGGCCGCAACCCCTGAGCACGAGCACCGAGTCGGCCGACACTTCGACCCGGTCCAGGCGCGCCTGCATGTCCTCCACCCCGTCGAACACCACGGCCGGGCCGCGGTGAGACAGCAGGCGGGGCGTGGCCGCGCCCGACTTGAGAACGGCCCCGTCGGGGGCCAGGGACCCGAACAGCGCCACCAGGCTCGGTTCGGCGGACACGGGCGCGTCGAGCCGGTGCAGCACCGACGGCCACGGGGGCGAGCCGTCCACTCCATCCAGCCAGTCACCCAGGGCACACCCCAGCGCGGTGGCGGCCTCAAGGTCGAGCCGGGGAGCCAACTCGGCCAGCAGGGCGGGCACGCCGCCCGCGTCGTGCAAGTCGTCGAGGAAGCCTGCTCCCGTGGGCCTGCAGTCCACTATCGGCGACACGGACGCGGCCGCGTCGCCCACCTCGGCCAGCGACAGACCGACACCGGCCCGGCCGGCCAGCGCCAGCAGGTGCACCACCGCGTTCGTCGAGCCGCCGACCGCGCCCAGCACCACGGCGGCGTTCAGGAAGCTGGCCTTGGTGAGGATCCTCTGAGGCGTCAGACCCTCGTCGGCCATCTCGACGATCCTTCGTCCCGAGCGGGTGCCGACCCTGAGGCGGTCTCCGCTGGGAGCCGGGGCGGTGGCGGACCCGGGCACGGCCAGACCCAGCACCTCGGCCATGATCGCCATCGTGGAAGCGGTCCCCATGACCATGCACGTGCCGCCCGTCGGGGCGAGAACCTCCGTCGCGGCCTGGATCTCGACCTCGCTCACATCGCCGGCCCGATGCCCCGCCCACAGGAGCCGACAGTCGGTGCACGCGCCGACGCGCTCGCCCCGCCAGCGCGATGCGATCATCGGTCCTGCGACCACTTCCACAACCGGCCTGCCCGCTGAGATCGCCCCCATCAGATGGCCGGGGACGGTCTTGTCGCAGCCACCCAGGAGCACCGCCGCGTCCATGGGCTGGGCCCGCACGAGCTCCTCGACCTCCAGGGCCAGCAGGTTGCGGAACATCATGCTGGTCGGGTCCAGGAACACCTCGCCCAAGGACATGGTGGGGAAGACCATGGGCACGCCGCCCGCCTCGACCACTCCCCTCTTGACCGCATCGAGAAGGGCGGGCATCTCCCGGTGGCAAGGCGTGAAGTCGCTGATCGAATGGCCCACGCCGATGATCGGACGGCCGGTGTCGGCGTCGTCGTAGCCGGCCGACGCCAGGAACACCGAGCGGACGAAGCGGCTGAAGCCGGGATCCCCGTAGGAGGTCGGGCCCTGGTGGATGCCGCCGGCCGCGGCGGCCGCAGGCTGCTGTGAGCCCGCTTCGGCGCTGGCGTTCATGCCGGCGTTGGGGCCATGCCGCCGCTGGCGTTCATGCCGGGCGCGACCTTGGCCGGCATCAATGAGGCGCAGACCGGTGGGGCCAGCGCGGATCCGGCGTCGGGGCGGGTCGGATCGTGGGTGCGTTCCGTCACAGGCTCGTCCGGTGTCTCAGGGCTTGCGTCTCGGCCACCCAGTTGCCGACATTCCAGCGGCCGAAGGCCTCGATGGATCCCTGCGGGTCGTCGCCGTAGTAGACGGGAACGTGCACCAGCCCCACTCCCCCGTGCTCGAAGACTCGGTCGAGTGCTTCGACGATCTGCTCGGCTCCTCCTGCCCCCGACACCGCCTGCACGCCCTCGATCGAGGAAGCCAGCCCGACGTAGTCGATGACCGCGTCGTCGAAGGTGCCGTAGGCCTTGCCGTACTGGGCCTCCTGCAGCCCCGAGATGGCGCCCATGCGGCGGTTGTCCAGCACCACCACCGCGCCCCGGGCACCGTGCACGACGCCGTCGACCAGCGACTGCGGGTTCATCAGGAACGAGCCGTCGCCGACCACCGACAGCGAGTACGGCGCGTCAGAACTGAGCGCGGTGGCCAGCAGGGCCGAGGCCCCGAACCCCATGTAACTGGCGCCGCCGTCGGTGAAGCTCAAGTCGAAGGACTCGTCCCGGCTCACCTGGAACGCGGTGGCCTGGACGTCTCCCGCGTCGAACCAGCGGAACGTCCCGTGGCGCGCCGCCCAGTCCTCGATGATGCGCAGCGCGGCGGCCTGCGACAGCACGGGCCGGTCCCAGCGGGGATCGTCCAGCAGCACGGGGTCGGTGCGGGCCTTGAGGTACAGGTCCCACTCGGCGCGCGCCGCAGCGCAGTCCGCGAGCCACCCCGCGGAGCGGTCACCGCCGGCCGGTAGCCGGTCCAGGTCATCGCATAGCGCTTCGAGGGTGCGCTCGAGGTCGCCCACGAGCGCGGTGGTGTTTGCGTAGTGGGTGGCGGTTGCCGGGTCCGCGTTGATGTTGACGACCTCGCGGACACCTGGATATCCGGTGCGGGAGCAGTCCGACTGGCACACCGCTCGCGCTCCGAGCACGACGAGCACATCGGCGTTCTCCATGGCGAAGTTCCCCGAGATGGACCCCTTGGAGCCGCCCACCGTCATATTGCGGGGGTTGTCGGGACCGAGGGCGCCCACCGAGTTCGGGGACAGCACCGCCACCCCGTCCACGCATCTCAGGAACCGGTCGAGGAGAGGCCCCAGCGCTCGGGCCCCGCCGCCTGCCTTCACCACCACCCGCTTTGCCGACCGCAGCAGGCGGGCTGCGGACTCGATCCGCTCCGCCTCCGCGGCCCCCAGGCGGATCCCGCCGCCTCGCGGCAGCCGGCGGAGATTGAAGTCGGGCACCATCTCGGGCTGCGTGTTGAGCGGCAGCAGCAAGAAGAACGGCCCGGCCCGGTAGGGATGGTCCACCACGGCGGCGCCCTGCTGTAGGGCGTGGGTGACAGCCTGGGGAGTGTGGAGGCTGTAGCTGCCGCCCATCGACGATGTCAGCCGCTGCCACCCGGACTGCATCGATCCGGGGAGGTCCTGCATGTTCGGACCCTCGGCCTCGGTGGTGGCGTCGCCGTAGATGTGCCACACACCGACGCCGTTGAGCGCGCTGGTCAACGAGCCCGCGAAGGCATGCAGCGCGCCCGGTCCGATCGACGTGACCACTGCGGCCCGCTCGCCGGTGGCGATGCGCAGCGCGCTGGCCGCGTGGGCGGCCTCCGTCTCGTGGCGCAGCGCCAGGAATCGCACGGCGCCGGCCGTCTCGTAGATCCTCAGCACCTCGCCGAGGGCGGTGGAGCCGTGTCCCAGAACCCCCACGTAGGTGCGAACGTCCTGTTCGAGCAGTCCCAGCACCACGAGCTCGACGAGCGAGACAGTGGCCGTCGCATCCACCGAACCCGCCTCGATAGCGGCTCTGAGCGATCCGTGGGCCGCGATGGCTGCAGCTCTGGCGCTCTGATCCTCAGCGGCCAGGGTGCAAGCGTCCACGACCGGCCATGCTAGCGCCTGCCCTGAGGGCGCTATCGGTGTGGGCGGCTAGCCGTGGGGCGCAGTGTCCAGGACCCTGGGCGCTCCTGGGTCGGTGATCCACTCAGTCCAGGACCCGTCGTAGACGGCGACGTCGTCGTAGCCGGCGATGGCGTAGGCCAACGCGGTGCCGCAGGCGCCCACGCCGCCCCGGCAGTAGGCGATGGTGGGCTCCGGGGCGCAGGCACCGGCCGTCTCGAGGCGCCTGCGGGCCTCGTCCGGCGCGGCCCAGGTGCCATCGGCGCCGCAGAACTCGATGCCGGGGGCGGTGATGCTGCCCGGGATGGCGCCGCCGTCGGCCTCGCGGGCGCCGGCCATGCGCCCGTCCACGAGACGGGTGCGGGTGCCCAGGGCGGCCAGCACGTCGTCGTGGGTCGCGTACAGGCCCGGATCGAAGCGGGGCGCGAAGTGCGCTCGCGGAATTCGGGCCACCTCGACGTCGGTGGGCCGGCCCTCGGCCTGCCATTTGTTGATCCCGCCGTCGAGCACGGCCACTGCGGTGTGGCCGTACGCCCGCAGCGCCCACCACACCCGG
Organism: Candidatus Aldehydirespirator sp.; assembly: GCA_965219165.1. Classification (GTDB taxonomy): domain Bacteria; phylum Actinomycetota; class Acidimicrobiia; order Acidimicrobiales; family Aldehydirespiratoraceae; genus Aldehydirespirator. The sequence continues at coordinate 2,161,400 of CBDCMW010000002.1, forward strand.
GCCGCCACCGTGACGTGCTGGTCGTCGTAGGTCACCACGAACGTGTCGTCGCCGATGCCCCGCTCGGCCATGGCGTCGGCGAAGCGCTCCGGCCCGGCCAGCATCCACAGGTCGGGACGTTCAGGATCGGCCAGGTCGGTGTCCCAGCGGGCATGCACCGCCCCGGGTATGTGGGCCTTGGCGTACTCGTCGTCGCCGTTGCGCCAGTCGAAGGGACGCAGGTACCAGCGGCAGTCCACGACCCTCACGTCCGGGTCGTCGAGGCGCTCGGCCAGCCACTGCGTTGATACCAGGGGTCCTGTTGATGCCAGGGGTCCTGTTGATACCAGGGGTCCTTCAGCCAACTGTTGCCTATCCGCTCGGCCTCTTGGGTCCAGCTTGGCAGAGCTGAGGCCCTGCGTCATATCCGGCCCGCCGGTCAGCGGTCAGTCGCCCACGACGGCCGGGCGGACCTGTTCGGCCAGCAGGCGTATCCCGACGTCGCGGTCGGGCCCGAACGTGTACCAGGCCAGAGGCAGGTCGAGGCCGGCATCCTCGAAGGCCATCAGCCCGCCGATCACGTCGTCTGTGGTTCCAGCCACCGCGAACACGTCCACCAGGCTGTCGCTGAGCACCGCGGCGCCGGCTCGCTCGCCGCCTTCGGCGACCGCGGCCCGCACTGCGGCCACCGCCTCGGGATCGGCACCCGCTTCGTCGACCACCACGCCCTCCACCCGAGCCAGGTAGTAGGCGAGGACTTCCTTGACGGCGTGACGGGCCTCGGCCCGGTCCGGACCGACGCTGGTGAGCACGTTGGCGCTCAACAGCAGCTCGTCGGCGCGGCGGCCGGCCCGCTCCGCCCCGGCCGTGAGACGCTGGCGGGCCCAGCGGGTGTAGCCCACGCTGGTGATGGCGCCGAGTTGCACGCCGTCGGCGTACTCGCCTGAGACCTCCATCATCCGCCGGCTGACCGCGCCCACGTCCACCGGCACCGGCACTGGGGAGGGCCGGTCCAGGCGCAGGCCGGGCGTCACCGAGAACGTGGTCGGCACGAAGTCGAGCTCCTGGCCTGCGGTGAGCCGGCGCACGGTCCGCACTGCCTCGACGGTGTTCGTGAGGGGGCGCCACCCGGGAGGGGCCATGCCGAAACGCCTGACCGTCCACTCCGCCGCGCCCAACCCGAACCGCAGCCGGCCCGGGCCGATGTCGGCCAATGTGGCCGCCTCCAGTGCCAGCAGCACCGGGTTGCGGAACACCGGGTTGGCCACACCGATGCGCACGGTGACGCGCTCGGTGGCGTACAGCGCGGTGGCGGCTATCGGCATCACCGAGTTGAACAGCCGGCTCTCGGGAAGCGACACCTCCTCGAAGCCGAGGCGGTCCGCCGCGGCCACCACGGCTAAAGTGTCAGCGACGGGATCCTCGTTCGAGAGCGAGAGGCCCAGGCCTCGGAACCCGTTCATATTCCTCACGATCGTCACGGCCACAGGAGTTGCGAATGTGGATATCTACCATTCCATACGATGATGCCGAGGGCGAGTTGAGGGATCAATACGACCGTCAGGCCCGAGCGCTCGGCGAGCCCATGGAGATGACCATGGCCGGGTCGCTGCATCCGGCGCTGGTGGCGGCCCGACTCGACCTGTACGCAGCCACCGAGAAGTGCCCGTCTCGGCTCACGCCCCATCAGCGCAACCTGATCAGCTTCGTGACCTCCGCCGTCAACGGCACGGTGCACTGCATGAGCCAGCTCACCATCAAGCTGCGCCAGACGGGACTCGACGGCGAGGCCATCGCCAAGCTGGCCGCCGACCCCGACTGCTTCGAGTCTCTGGGCCTGGCCCCGGCCGACGCCGCGATGGTGCGCTACGCGGTGAAGCTGACCCGCTCGCCCGCCTCGGTGGCCGAGGCCGACGTCGAGGAGTTGAGGGAGGCTGGTTTCGACGACCTCGACATCCTCGACGCCAACTCCCAGTGCGCGCACCTCAACTACGTGAACCGGGTGGCGATGGGGCTGGGCATCAACTCGGTGGTGGACCCCGACTTCCCCGTCTACTCCGCCATCCCGCAGTCGTAGGGATTGCCCGAGGCTCAGGCCGAGTTCAGGATCTTGCGCTCTGGTGGATGTGGTCGGCTGCGGTGGCCTCGTCGTTCATCGGGAGCATGAAGATGTCGAAGCAGCCGCTCAGCTCGGTGATCCGGGCTGAGATGCCGGCGGGGGTGCCGGCCAGGCCGTAGCGGTCCACGAGGGCGTCGGGCAGCAGCTCGGCCGCGTCGTCCATGCGCCCGGCCAGCATCAGGCGACGGACCTCGTCGGTGGTGGCGTCGTCGAGGCCGTCGGCGGTGCGCACGTCTGGCGGCGCGTCCACCGCCATGTACGAGAAGTGGGGCAGCACCCGGCGGCGCTCGGTCTCGTTGTAGGCCAGGTAGGCCGACCAGGCGATGCGAGCCGAACCCGATGTGCGGATCCGCTCCGCCACCGCGGGCAGCTCGGAGGGTGGCGCGGCCGACAGGATCACGCAGTCGGAGTGCTCGGCGGCGAGGCGCTGCACTCTGGGTCCCCTTCCGGCCACCGCGATGGGCATGGGCCGGTCGGGACGGAACCACGGTAGCGACGCCTCCCCCACCGTCTCCCCCGCCAGAAGGCGCCGGTTGAGCTCGAATGCGTCCCGCAGCGCCGTGTAGGGCCGCTCGGGGTCCATCCCGAGAGGCTTGAGCACTCGGCTCCCGCCGACGCCCAGTCCGTGCATCACCCGGCCCGGCGCCAGCTCCGCGAGGGTGGCGATGGCCGCCGCGGTGGCGACCGGATGGCGGCTGAACGGGTTGGTGATGGCCGGTGCGACCGACAGTCCGGTGGCTCCCACGATGGCGGTCAGCGCGACGTAGACGTCGCGCTCGGTGCCCTCGTCGGCCACGAAGCACGCCTCAGCCCCCAGCGACTCGGCCAGGCGGGCCAGCTCGACCAGGCGCTGCACCGGCTGGGTCGGCTCGAACCAGACTCCCCACCGCACGCTCATGGCGCCGTCTCGAGCCATCCACCCCGCACGCTCATTGGCGCCATCTCGAGCCGCTTGCCCCACCGCACGCTCATGGCGCCATCTCGAGCCATCCACCCCACTGAACGTTCATGGCGCCACCTCGAGCCATCCACCCCACCGCACGCTCATTGGGGCTGCTCCCGTTCGGCTCGGCCCTGGCGCAGCGACTCGCGGCCCAACGGTATGTACTGCAGCGCGGACAGGTAGCTGTAGGCCAGCGAGGGCACCGCGCACACCCATCCCGCGACCCGGAAGCCGTCGGCGACGCCGATGTCGGAGGCGCCGGCCAGCAGCAGCGGGAAGCAGAAGTAGAGCCCGAAGGTGGCGCACTTGCCCCACCAAGTCACATCTATCGGTTTGGCGCCGAGCGACAGCAGCACGAGCCCGACGATCGCCACCAGCCCCTCGCGTGCCAGCGTCAGCACTACCAGCCACCACGGGACGGAACCGTCGAAGCCGACCGCGAACACGCCCGCGAGCAGCACGCCCCGGTCGGTGATCGGGTCGAGCAGCTTGCCGACCCTGCTGACCGAGTTGAAACGTCGGGCCCACCAGCCGTCCACCCAGTCGGTGGCGCCGAGCGCGCCCCACAGCAGGGCTGCGCCCCAGCGGTCGCCGGAACTGAACAGCAGCCACAGGAACCACGGGATGCAGGCCAGGCGGGCGGACGAGATCAGGTTCGGGACGGTGAGGATCCGGTCCTCGCCAGTGCTGGGGTCCGTCGCCGCGGACTCGGCGTCCATGGCTGTTCAGCCTACGATCAGCGGATGCCCTCAATCTTCACCCGGATAATCGACGGAGAGATACCCGGCCGGTTCGTGTGGCGCGACGAGGTGTGCGTGGCGTTCATGGACGTGCGCCCCCTCAACCGGGGCCACGTGCTGGTGGTGCCCAGGACTGAGGTCGACCACTGGGTGGACCTCGACGCCGACACCGTGGCCCATCTGATGGCGATGGCCCACCGGGTGGCCTCGGCCCAGCGGGCCGCGGGGCTGGCGCCGGATCGGGTGGGCCTGATGATCGCCGGTTTCGAGGTGCCCCACGTTCACGTGCACGTCGTGCCCATCTCGACCATGGCCCACCTCGACTTCGCGCACGCCGACACCAGCCCCGACCCCGACGACCTGGACACAGTGGCCGACCTGCTGCAGGCCGAGCTGGGCGGAGGCTGACCCCTCCCCAAACGGCGCTCCGGCGCAAATTGACGTAGTTGTCCCCCCTACAGGTGGCGAACTACGTCAATTTCGATCGGCTCGGCTCGCTCGATGAGGTGGGCGCCGTTGTTGCGGGCGTTGTTCACCTCGGTGGACACCGGGTGCATCCGGATCAGGCCCGACGGGGCGGGCACGAGCAGGCCGGCCGTGGTCTCGGCGTCGGTGTTGGCGGGATCCAGCCAGAAGTCCCAGGCACCGGGCGGCAGCACCACCGGCATCCGGTCGTGCACCGCGGCCATGGCCTCGTTGGCCTCGCAGGTGATGATGGTGCACGAGTGCAGCTCCAGGGGCTCGCCGTCGGCGTCGAGGGTGTTCTCGTCGCGCCACTGCTCCCACAGGCCCGCGAAGGCGAAGGGCTCGCCGTCGGGACGGCGGATGAACATGGGCTGTTTGCGCTTGGAGCCCTCGAGCCGGCGCCATTCGTAGAAGCCGTCGGCGGGGATGATGCAGCGCCGCCGGGCGAAGGGAACCCGGAAGGCGTTCTTGTGAGCCACCGTCTCGGCTCGGGCGTTGATCATCCGGTTGCCGATCTTGGGGTCCTTGGCCCAGAACGGGACCAGCCCCCAGTGCAGCGTGTCGAGGCTGCGGGCGCCGGCCCGCTCTCGCACGGCGTAGACGGTCTGGGTCGGGGCCACGTTGTGGTTGGGCGACAGGGCGTGCTCGGGGGGCGGGGCCGCCGCCCCGAAGTACTTGGCCAGCTCGTCGGGCGGCGTGGCCGACACGTAGCGACCGCACATGGGTCCGGAAGCTACTCAGAGCGAGCGCGGATGGCTTGTTGCCGTCTCGCGGCGAGGCGTTGCGTTTCCCGCTCTTGTTCGCTGCGCTCACGGGCCGCTCGGGCCACGGCCTCGCTCAGGGCCTCGCGGGATCCTTGTGAACTGCGGCGCTCGGCCTCTGGGGCGGCCGCGGCGCGACCCGGTCGAGGGCGGCGACGGCTTCGGCCACGATCCGCTCGATCAGCTCGACGCAGGAGGGGAGATCGTCCACCACACCGACGCACTGGCCGGTGGGCAGGACCCCGGCGTCGACGTCGCCGTCCACCATCGTGGCTCTGGTGAGCATGGGGGCGTTGGCCGCCATGGCCATCTGGCTCCAGCTCAGTCCCTGGCTGCGGCGCATGGCGAGCCCCTCTCGCAGCATCGCGGAGACCGACATGCCGGTCAGGCCCCGGAACCGCCAAGCGTTGGCCGCGGCCCGGACCAGGCGGGTGAGTCGGGCCGACTCGAGGGAGTCGACGAGGCCGGTGCGGATCACCCGCTGGGGCTTGCCGTCGATGCTGCTCGACACCACCGTGCCGGTGACGGGCGTGCCGAGGTACACGGCCTTGACCTCGTCGGGCACCTTGGAGTCGGCGGTGAGCAGGAAGCGGGTGCCCATGGCGATGCCGTCGGCGCCCCACGCGAGGGCTGCGGCCAGGCCCCGACCGTCGTGGAACCCGCCCGCGGCGATCACCGGCACGTCCACCGAGTCGATCACCTGGGGCAGCAGCAACGAGGTGGGCACCGAGCCGGTGTGGCCTCCGCCCTCGCCGCCCTGGCAGAGCACCGCGTCGACACCGATCTCCGCCATTTTCTCGGCATGGCGGCGGGCACCCACGGTCGGCATCACCAGCACGCCGCCGGCCCGCAGGCGTTCGATGATCTCCGCGGGGGGCGGCCCGGCGAAGCTCGCGACCCGCACTGCGGTGCTCACCAGCAGGTCGGCCCGTTCGGCCAGATCGACCGCGTCGGGGCGCAGGTTCACCCCGAAGGGCTGCTCGGTGCGGGACTGGACCTCCTCGATGGCCATCACCATCTCGTCCAGGGTCATGGTGGCCGACGCCAGGATCCCGAGGCCTCCCGCCTCGGCGGTGCCGGTCACCAGCGACGGGCCGGCCACCCATCCCATGCCAGTCTGCACGATGGGGTAGGCGACGCCGAACATCGCGGTCGCCCTCGTCTGCAGCCGCGGATCGACGGTCACGGCTGCACCCTACTGGCCGCTCCCCTACCCCTTCGGCGACTGGAGGCCAGCCGTCATGGGCGGCACGGAACGCTTCGCCCTTCACCTTGCGGTGGGTGAGCAGCCGGACTTGGGGCGTACTGTCCGCCGGTGCCGCGGAACACTGCGCCTATCCTGCGGTCACTCCAGTCCCGCTGGGGTTCCCGCTCTGCGGGGCTCCCGCACCCGTGCGCATGAGAGGGGGTGACCGCAATGGCCCGAAGGCTCACCGAGTTCAGCCACGGCGCTGGTTGAGGCTGCAAGATCGCCCCCGGCGATCTCGCGCGCGTGGTGCGCGACTTGACCCCTGATCCCCCGCCGGAGCTGCTTGTCGGCCTGGCCACCGGCGACGACGCCGCGGTGTGGCACACCGGCCGCGGGCGCGCCCTGGTGCTGACCGCCGACTTCATCACTCCGGTGGTGGACGACGCGCGCACCTGGGGCCGCATCGCGGCCACCAACTCCGTGTCGGACGTGTACGCCATGGGCGGACGGCCCCTGGTGGCGCTGAACCTGGTGGCCTGGAACTCCGAGGAGCTGTCCAACGATCTGCTGGCCGAGGTGCTCGCCGGCGGCGAGGACGCGGCCCGGGCCGGCGGTTTCGTGGTGGGCGGCGGCCACACGGTGGACGACCCCGAACCGAAGTACGGGATGGCGGTGGTGGGCGAGGTCGATCCGCGGCGCATGCTCACCAACACCGGGCTGCGTCCCGGCAACGCGCTGGTGCTCACCAAGCCACTCGGGATCGGAGTGATCGCAGCCGCCATCAAGCAGGCCGAGGCCCGAGGAGAAGTGGTGGATCGAGCCGTTCAGGAGATGACCCGGTCCAACGAGGCCGCGGCCGCGGCCGGGCTGCGCCACGGAGCCACTGCCGCCACCGACGTGACCGGGTTCGGCTTGCTGGGCCACAGCCTGCGCATGGCCCAGGAGTCAGGCGTCGACTTGGAGATCTCGGTCGGCGACGTGCCGGTCATCGAGGGTGCCCGGGAGTTGGCCGCGCTGGGCATGGTGCCCGGCGGCACCGAGCGCAACCTCGACTGGGTGTCGCCCCATCTGGACACCGGCGACGCCGGGGAGGTGGCGGTGACGCTGCTGGCCGACGCTCAGACCTCCGGCGGCCTGCTGCTCGGCATGGTGAGCCGCGACGCCGCCCTGGCCGTGGTGACCGAGCTGCGGGCGTCCGGCCACGAGGCCGCGGTCATCGGCGAGGTCACCGAGGGCTCAGGCCGAATCCGCCTGCACTCCTGACGGAGGGTCAGTCCAAGAGGTCGGGCTGCTCCCGGACTATCTCGGTGTAGAGGGGCTGGAAGGTGAACCACATGGCCAAGCCGCTGCCGACCATGCTGTGAGTGTGGCGGGCGACGTCGTCACCGATGTCGATCGGGTCGCCGGCGGCTTCGGCCATCAGCTGCGACTGGCAGGCCCGGTCCATGGCCACGAACGCCCCGGCGGCGGCGTCGACGGAGGCGCCCACCGTGAGCAGGCCGTGGTTCTGCAGGATGGCGGCCTTGCAGTCGCCCAGAGCGGCCGCGATGCGCTTGCCCTCGTCCAGTTCCATCACCACGCCGGTGTAGCCGTCGAAGATCACGTGGTCGTCGTGGAAGGCGCAGGCGTCCTGGGTCAGGGGCCGCAGCGGCCGTCCCAGCGCTGAGAACGTCTTGCCGTGCATGGAATGGGAGTGCGCGGCGGCCACCACGTCGGGCCGGGCGGCGTGGATCTGTGAGTGGATGGCGAAGGCCGCACCGTTCAACAGTGCGCCCTCGCCGTCGACGATGGCGCCGTCGGAGTCCACCAGGATCAGGCTCGAGGCCGTGATGTGGGCGAACGGGACTCCCCAGGGGTTGACCCAGAACGTCTCGGGATCCTCGGGGTCGCGCACGGTGACGTGGCCCGCGGCCCCGACGGCGCCGTCCTCGAACCCGAGCTTGGCGAAGATCCGGTAGGTGGCGGCTAGGCGCTGCTTGCGGTGCTGGCGCTCCTCCTCCACGGTGTCGAAGGTGGGCAGGTACCACAGCGGGTCCGGCTCGGGCCCGCTGCCGGTGTCGTGCTCAGAGTTCATGGCCGGATCGTAGCGCCGGGACCGTTGGCGGTTCTCCGGGGGCTGGGGGCCGGCCGGTGTGCGGTTCTCCAAGGGCTGGAAGCGGTTCTCCGGGGGCTGGGGGCCGGCCGGTGTGCGGTTCTCCAAGGGCTGGAGGCCGTTAGCGGTTCTCCGGGGGCTGGGGGCCGGCCGGTGTGGGGTTCTCCAAGGGCTCGGCGATGTACCTGGTCGCGAACACTCCGATGGCGGCGATCAGCATGAGGCCGCTGCCGACCAGCCCGAGGACCGTGCCCCCGGCGCTGTCGATGAGCAGGCCCCCGAGCAGCGGCCCGCCGGCCCGGCCGGCGGCCATGAGCGCCTGAGCGTCGCCGACGCGCTCCTCGGGGTAGCGCGAGCGGGTGGCCAGCACTTCGAACACACCCGGTATCGCGGCCCAGAAGAAGAATCCCCACACCACGAGGGCGCCCAGGAAGAGCCATGACCATGCGGTGGTGGCGACGATGATCGCGCAGCCCGCGGTGGCGGCCATCCACGGGCTCGGGATCCTGCGGGCAGCCCTCAGGCGAGCCGCGGGGATGGCCACGACGGCGTTCAGGCTGAACCCGGCTGCGACCAGCGCCACCGACAGCCCCGGCTCGCCGGTTCCCAGCACCACGGCGTAGATGAACACTGCCGACCCGCCCAGGGTGAACAGGCCCAGGCTGGCCAGAAGCACCCGGGCCGCGGGCACCGCCCGGTGGCGCGAGCGCTGTCTCGGCAGCTCGCGCACCTCGCTTCGGTACCCGAACGCGAGCGGGACCAGCGACACGCCGGCCAGCACGGCGAACACCAGCCGAGGTCCCCCCGCCCCGAGCAGCGTCGACACCAGCGGTGCGGCGATCACGCCGACCACGGGTCCGGCCACGGCCACGTCGCCCATGCGGCGGTCGTCACCGAAGGCCTGCACCCAGCCGTACCAGGCCAGCAGGCCCAGGGCCACGCCACTGACGAGGCGCAGCGCCACCAGCAGCGCGAAGACGGGCAGGGAGGCCGATACGAGGTTGGCGGCCGCGGCGGCCAGCAGCGCGGTCACAAAGATCGGTTCTCTGGGCTGCAGGCAGCGCCCCGCGCCCCAGGTGGCGATCACGAACCCGCCCAGCTGGAACACGCCGATCATCGAGGCCGCACTGAGGCTGATGTCGTAGTGGTCGGCTATCTCGGGCAGCAGGAACGGCGTCGACACGAACGCCAGCACGCTGAACCCGACCGCGAGCAGGATGCCGACCTTGACGGTGGGCCGCAGCAGGTAGACGAGGCGTACCGGACTCTGCACCAGCCGACGCTACCGGCGCCGCCCGCGCCGCCGTACGGACCGGCAGCACGCGCGACGTGACATGGGCCACACGACGCCGTCGGTGGTGAATGTCAGCCTCAGCGGATCCGACGATGCGAGAATGACAGAGATGGTAAGACTCGTCGAGAGTCGAGTCCGACCCCGAGAGAGGAGCGTCCATGAGACTCGAGGGCAAGGTGGCGCTGATCACGGGGACGGCCGGCGGCATCGGGCGGGCCACCGCGCTGCGCTTCGCTGAGGAGGGCGCCCGGATTGTCGCGGTCGACATCGTCGAGGCCAACCAGGAGACCGTCGAGCTGATCCGGCACGCCGGGGGCGAGGCCACCGCGGTCTACGCCGACGTGTCCGACGACGGAGAGGTCGCGCTGGCGGTGAAGACCGCGGAGGCGACCTACGGACAGCTCGACATCGCCTTCAACAACGCCGGCATCATGCTGGCCGACGACGCCGACGCCATCGCCACCACTGAGGAGACCATCGACAGGACCCTGGCCGTGAACCTCAAGGGGGTGCTGTACGGCTGCAGGCACCAGATCCCCGCCATGCGCCGGGCCGGCGGCGGCTCCATCATCAACACGGCGTCGTTCGTGGCGTCGGTGGGCGCGGCCACCCCCCAGATCGCCTACACAGCGTCCAAGGGGGCGGTGCTGTCGATGACCCGCGAGCTGGCGGTGATCCACGCCCGGGAGAACATCCGGGTCAACGCCCTGTCGCCGGGGCCGCTGCGCACCGAGATGCTCATGTCGTACCTCGACACCGATGAGAAGCGCCAGCGCCGGCTCGTGCATGTCCCCATGGGCCGGTTCGGCGAGGCCGCCGAGATGGCCGCGGCGGCCCTGTTCCTGGCCTCCGACGACTCGTCGTACATGACCGGCGCCAACCTGCAGGTAGACGGAGGCCTGACCGCCGCCTACGTCACCCCGGAGTAGGCCTCGCCGGGCGGGCGACCGGCGGCGGGAGCCTGAGCCGGTCCTAGCTTTCGCCATGCGCCGTTCAAGCACACCGGCCGGTGCCGGGCGCTATCGGGGCTCGCGGGGCAACCCGAGGATGCGCTCGCCGATGATGTTGCGCAGGATGGCCGACGTGCCGCCCTGGATGGTGTAAGCGGGGGCGTAGCAGATGGCGTTGGGCACGGTGTCGCCCACGGTGGCGGCCGGGCCGAGCACCCTGGCCGCGAACTGGGCCACCCGCTGCTCGTGTTCGGTGCAGAACGCTTTGGTGCCCGCGCTGAAGTCAGTGCCGCCCTGGCCCAGAGCGCCCCGGTAGACCATGAGCCGCCCGAGCCGGTAGCCGGTCTCGATGGCCGCTATCGCCTGGCGGGACTGGGGGTCGGCGAGGTCGGCGTGCTCGAGGGCGAGGTCGTACAGCGGCCGGTTGGACACCAGCCGGTCGATGCCTCCCCGCTCGTAGCCGAGCTGGACCATGGTCTGCTTGAACGCCCCGCCCTCGGTGCCGACGAGGTTGTCGACCGGCACCCGCACGTCGGTGAGGAAGATCTCGCAGAAGTGCTGGTTGCCCGCCATGTCGCGCACGGTGCGCACCTCGATGCCGGGCAGATCCATGGGCACGATCAGCTCGCTGAGGCCCCGATGCGGCGGACCGGCGCTGCTGGTGCGGCAGATGATGTAGCAGTACTGGGCGCTGGCGGCGCCGCTGGTCCAGATCTTCTGACCGTTGACCACGTAGTGGTCGCCGTCGCGCACTGCGGACGTCTTCAGGGCGGCCAGGTCGGATCCGGCGTCGGGCTCGCTCATCCCGATGCACCATGAGGCCTCGCCCGACAGCATCCCGGGGAGGAGCTCGGCCTTCTGGCGGACGGTCCCGTAGGTGTAGATGGACGGACCCATCTGCCGGTCGGCGAACCAGCTCGCCGCGATCGGTGCGCCGACGCTGATCATCTCCTCGGCCATGATGATGCGCTCGATGCCGGGGCGGGCGCCCCCGCCGAACTCGGCCGGCCAGGTCATGCCGATCCAGCCCTCGGCGGCCAGGACCTTGGAGAATTCCTTGGAGTGCCCGTTGATCCATGAGTCGCTCCACCGGCCGTGGTCGGCCACGCCCTGCTCGGCGACGGCTCGGGCCCGGGCCCGCAGCTCCTCCCACTCGGGGCGCATGGCGAAGTCGAGGCTCATGGCAGCCTGTGCCGACCTGCGTGTCGGCTTGCCAGTCGATCAGGCGCCGGGCGCATGGCGAAGTCGAGGCTCATGGCAGCCTGTATATCCGGGTCGCGGTGCCCGAGAACAGATCCTCCTGCTCGGAATCGCTGTAGCCGGCGGCCATGATCTGCAGCGCGTTCCACAGCACCGGGTATGACAGCGACTGCCGGTCGACCGGGAAGTTGGACTCGAACATGCACCGGTCCGGGCCGGCGGCCTCCTCGCGGCGCAGCGCCAGCCAGTCGAAGCGCTCAAGCTCCATCAAGCCCTCCTGTCGACCGCTTCGGTCGATCCGCCAGACGCGCCAACACGCCGCGCAATCTATTCGGACAGGCGAGCGAAGGGCAGTCGCAGGTGGGCGTTCAAGCGGTGCGGCGGGCCCGGCGGGCCCACGAGTCGAGGCCCACCGCGACGAGGATCACCACCCCCTGGATGACCCGCTGCCAGATGGGATCGACCTGGTGGATGTTGAAGCCGTTGACCATGAAGGCCAGGAAGAGCGCGCCCAGCACCGTGCGCCACACCGCGCCCTCGCCACCGGCAATGGAGGTGCCTCCTACCACTATCGCTGCGATCACGCTGAAGACGTAGCTGAAGTCGTCGGACGGCAGCGCGCTGCCCGACCTCGCCGAGTTGAGCGTGCCGGCCAGCCCCGCGGCCGCTCCGGACATGGCGAAGGTGAGCGCGGTGACCATCCTGGTGTTGACGCCGGACAGGTGGGCGGCCTCAGAGTTGCCGCCGGTGGCGTAGATGAAGCGCCCGAACTTGGTGCGACTCAGGATGAACCATGCCAGCGCCACGATCACGACGCTGAACCATGTGGCTGTGGTGAGGCCGAAGACCCGCTCGCGGGCCAGGCTGGACCAGTCCCGGGTGTCGGGGCGCAGGATGGACCGTTCGCTGATGAGGAAGCCCGCGCCGAACCAGATGAACGAAGTCGCCAGCGTCACGATGAACGATCCGATCTTGGCGTAGGCCACCAGCGCGCCGTTGAGCACGCCCGCCACCACGCCGAGCATGAGTCCGGCCAGGACGCCGACCACGATGGAGTCCGTGGCGTTGAGGGCCTGGATGGCGACGATGGAAGAAGTGATGAAGACCGCGGCCTGGGAGATGTCGAAGCCGCCTCCGATGATGGTCAGGGTCGCGAACGAAGCGCCGATCAGGATCAGCGACTGCTGGTCCAGGACGTTGCGCAGGTTGGCGCCGCGCAGGAACCCGCCGGTGGTGGAGGCCAGGAACAAGAAGAGTGCGAGCGTCACCCACAGGATCCCGTACCGGGTGAGCAGGACGCGCAGCCGCCGCGTGCGCGGGCTCTGCGGTCCTTTCCACATCCGGGCAAGGAGGGTGAGGGCGGTCATGGTGTCTCCTGGGGTTCAGCCGCGAATGCGGCCTCGAGGATGCGGGACTCGGTGAGCTGGTCGCCTGCCAACTCGGCGACGATGGCCTGGTCTCGCACCACCAGGACCCGGTGCGCCAGCCCGATCACTTCGTCGAGCTCCGAGGACACGAACAGCACGGCCAGACCGGCCGCCGCCGCTCCCGCGATCAGGTCGTAGATCGCTCGCTTGGCGCCGATGTCGACACCCCTTGTCGGCTCATCAGCGAGGAGCAGGCGCCGCGAGTCGAGGAACCAGCGCGCGAACAGGCTCTTCTGCTGGTTGCCGCCCGACAGCTCCAGCACCGACTGCTCGATGGAGGCCGACCGGACGTCGACGGCTGCAGCCGCCTCGGAGGCGGCTTGGGCCTCCTGCCCAAGCCGCACACAGCCGATCCTGCTCAAGCGTCCCAGGTGGGGCAGGGTCACGTTGTCGCGTATCGACCGGCTCAGCAGCAGGCCCTGGTCCTTGCGGGACTCGGGAATCAGGCCCACTCCGGCGCCGATGGCGTCGCGCGTCGATCGCCGCCTGGTCGGCCGCCCGCAAACCAGGACCTCGCCGCCGACGCGGGGATCGGCCCCGTAGACCGCTCTGAGAATCTCCGATCGGCCCGAGCCCACCAGCCCGGCCAGCCCGACGATCTCCCCGGCGCGCACCTGGAAGCTGACCGCGGGCAGCTCCGCGGCCCGCCGCATGTCCCTCACGTCCAGCACCACGGGCGTCTCCGCGGGTGGCGGCACCTTGGCCGGGAAGTTCGTGTCGAGCGAGCGGCCGATCATCGCCTCGACCAGGCTCCGCTCAGTCTCGGAGGCGGCGGCCCGGCTGCTGACGAGGGCGCCGTCGCGCATCACCGACACGGTGTCGGCCACTTGCAGCACCTGGTCCAGGAAATGCGACACAAGGATGACCGTGGTCCCGTCCTGCGACAGTCGGGACACGATCGACAGCAGCGTGCCGGCCTCCTCGGTGGACAGGCGGGCTGTCGGCTCGTCCATGACGATCAGGTCGGCGCGGCGCCCCAGGGCCCGCAGAATCTCGACCTTCTGCTGCTCGGCCACGGGCAGGTCGGCGACCACGGCGTCGCCCGGCACCTCGATGCCGGTCCGCTCGACCAGGCCGTCGAAGCGCCGACGCTGCAGGCGGGTGCGCACCACGCCGGCCCAGGACGGCTCGTCGCCCAGGAACACGTTGTCGATGACGCTGCGGCCGGGCACGAGCGACAGCTCCTGGGCCACGACGGTGATGCCGTGAGCCAAGGCGTCCCGCGGCGACCGGAAGGCCACCGGGTCGCCGTCGAGCAGCACGCTGCCGCGGTCGGGCCGGTGGACTCCGGCGACGATCTTGCCGACCGTCGACTTGCCGGCGCCGTTCTCGCCGACGATGGCGTGAACGGCGCCGCGGTGGACCTCCAGCGACAGGTCGCGGACGGCCCGGGTCGCTCCAAACGACTTGGAGACGTCTTCCAGTTCTATGTGGGGCGCGCTCAGCCGTCCCATTGTCCGGTGAACTTGTCCACGTTCGTTGCGGTAACCAGCCCGTTGTCGGTGACGTCAGCCAGAGGGTTGATTCCTCCGGAGTGGACGCCCTCGGTCAGGGCCCGGATCATGGCGTTCATGGCGTTGGCGCCCTCGCTGCCGGGAGCGCCGTAGATCACGCCGTACCACCGGCCCTCGGCCACCGCCTGCAGGCCGGTGATCGAGCCGCCGAGACCGATCAGCTTCACGTCGTCCATCCCCTCGTCGTTCAGGACGATCTCAACCCCCTGGATCGACTGGTCGGCGCCCATCACCACATCGAACTCGGGGGCTGCGATCAGGATGTCCTGCATAGCGTTGATGCCGCCCTCGGGACCAAGGTACTGGCCCTCGCCGTCGGCGACGATGGTCACGCTGGGGTTGCGCGCGAGCACGTTGTCGAAGCCCTCCTTCAGGGCCACGTCGAGCGGGAAGCCCTTGATGCCATAGAGATACACGACGCGGCACGGGTCGAGCGACCCGCAAGCCTGCACGGTCAGCTCGCCCATGCGCTCGCCGTTCTCGACGGGCGGGGCGAGCGACGAGGCGGCGATGCCGTCCACCTGGGGGGCGCCCTCGGCCAGGTCGTCGCCGACCACGGTATTCAGCACGACGACCTGGATGCCTTGCGCCAGCGCGTCCTCGATGTCGGGAATGAGGCCCGGCCCGTTGACCGCGGCCACGATCACGCCGTCGTAGGTGCCCGAGGCCATCACGTCCTGGAGCTGGGCGGTCTGGACCTGGGGGTTGAACGCCGCGTCGAACTCGACCATGTCGATGCCGTTCTCGTCCGCGATCCGCTGCATCTGCCGGCGCGAGCTCGCGTACCAGGTGTTGGCCGAGCTGGCCGACAGGTAGGCGATCTGGAGTCCGTCGGTCGACACGGCCGGAGCCTCGGCCGGCGCGGCCTCCGTCTCAGCCGGCTCCGTCGTCGCGGGCTCAGCCTCCGCGGGCTCAGCCGCTGCGGTCTCGGCTGGTTCCTCGACCGTCCCGGCGGCATCGGCCGCGGTCGGCGCCGGTGCGGTCCCGGGTTGATCGGTGGACGCGTCGTCATCACCGCCGCAGGCCGCGGCGACCAGGGTCAGGCTGAGCACAATGGCCAGCAGCCGAAGGGGCTTGAGCCTCGATGTAGTTGTCATGGTTCCCTCGCTTTCGGGTTCGCTCGGTTGGAGGTGGGAGCGTGGGTCCGCTCCCTGGTGTCGTACTCGTTCATCGCAGCGGTCCGGCCGCCTTGACCCGCAGCCTCAGGACGTTGTCCTTGAGGTAGGCCATGGTCAGCTCCTCGAGTGCCACGACCTCGGTGAGGCTCGGGTCGGCCCCCAGCGCGATGGCAGACCCCACCGCGGCGTCCTTGGCCCGCTCGGTGGCCTCGCGGCGGCCTCCGGGGCCGAGGTTCAGCAACTGGTCCACCTCGGCGCTGACGGAGGCGATGGCGGCGCCGATGGCGTTGGCCACATCGAAGTGGTCTGGCCGGTCGATCGAGCTGACCCCGGGCAGCGAGTCCGGCAGCAGCGTGCTTCCTCCCCCGACCGCGATGACGGGCTGGTCGGAGCGGGTCAGCTTCATCCGGTCGACGGCGTCCTCGAAGATCCGGTCGACCCGGGCCACTGCCGCTGAGGCCGTCGCCTCGTCGATCGAGTCCACCGGGTGCGAGCCCATGCTGGCGCGGCCGACCCGCACGGCCGCGTCGCTCAGCGTGAGCGTCGAGCCGCCGAAGCAGAGTGCCTCGGAGGTCAGCCGGTACCCGACGCTGTCCGGGCCGACGGCGACCTCGTCGTCGGGGCTGCGGACCCTGCTCCCGCCGCCGAGGGCCACCGACAGCAGGTCGGGCATGCGGAAGTTCGTGCGGATTCCGCCGATCTCCACCGGGATCGACGACTCTCTGGGGAAGCCCGACGCCAGCACGCCGACATCGGTCGAGGTGCCCCCGACGTCCACCACGATGGCGTCCTGCAGCCCGGTCAAGTATCCCGCGCCTCGCATGGAGTTGGCCGGGCCGCTCCCGATGGTCAGCACCGGGAAGCCGAGCACCCGGTCGAGTGCCATCAAGGTCCCGTCGTTCTGCGCGAAGAACGGCGTGGCCGTGAGCTGCGCCTTCTCCATGGCGACGTTGAGGCCGGCCACGATGTGGTGGGCGACGCGGCGCAGAGCGGCGTTGAGCACGCAGGCGTTCTCGCGCTCCAGCACTCCGATGGACCCGACGTCGCAGCTCAGCGACACGGGAGTGTGCTCTCCGAGGACCTCCGCCACGATCTCGGCGGCCCGGTGCTCGTGCGCGGCCGACACTGGCGCGAACACGCTGGTGATGGCGACGCTGTCCGGCGGCTGGGCCAGACCGTCCAGGAAGCGGCGCAGCCCGTGGGCATCGAACGGCACCTGCTCACGGCCGTCGAACTCGAACCCGCCGTCCACCACGGTCTCTCCCACCGACACCACCCGGCGGAGCTCCTCGGGCCAGGTCGACAGGGGCGGAACGGCCCTCGTCGCCGGGCCCCCGATCCTCACCACCGCGACCGAGTTGAGGTTGCGGCGCTCGAGGATGGCGTTGGTGGCGTGGGTGGTGCCCAGCATCACCCGGGACACCCGCTGCGGCGCGACGCCGCTCATCGACAGTATCGAGCCGACCGCGGTGGCCAGACCCTCGTTGATGTCGGCGGTGGTCGGGGTCTTGACCTTGGCCACCACCTGCAACCGGTCGTCGAGGAGGACCGCGTCGGTGTTGGTCCCCCCGACGTCGACGCCGATGCGGTACTCACCCTGCATTGAGATCCTCCACAGGGCGATAGTCGAAGTCGTAGTCGAAGGCGCGGGGACCGGCCACCGCGAGGCCCTCAGGGGTGCGCCAGAGGTCGTCTATCGGCAGGCCCACGATCGAGACGAGCTGCCCGTATCGCAGCAGCTCGGTCACGATGGGCCGGGCGGTGTGCAAGTCGACCGCGGTGATGATGTCGGGGACGCTGGCTCTCACCCTTCCGTCCTCGATCAGCACGGTGTTCTCGTTCTGGAATTCGAGCCGGGCCACCCGCCCGCCGCACGCTCCGATCCCCTCGACGACCGCCGATCCTCGAGCGAAGCCCTCGGTGGTCTGGCGATCGACATCGACGACCTTTCCCTCGATGAGGGGGTGGCCGTTCAGGTGCTCGCACATCGCCATCACGGGGTCGTCGGCGACTTCGAGCATCACCCGTCCCGCGGCGATGGCGCGGGTGATGGAGTTCCTGACCGTGGCCTTCCGGGCGGTTCCGACAGTCATCGGATACAGGCAGATGGTCGCCTCGGCGCCCATGGTCGTGCACACCGAGCGGGCTATGTCCTCGGCCCACACCGCGGTGGTGGTGGACAGCGTGACGACGTTGCCCCGCTCGTCGGTCATCACGGCCGGGGTGGCCGGCACCCCCGCCAGGTGCGCGGTGGTCATCTGGAGCTCGGGGAACGCTCGGCCCATGAGATCGGCATCCACCACCGGAAGGCCGGCGCGGGCCGCCCATGCGAAGGGCACGACACCGTTGAGCCCCCCGAGCTCCAGACAACATATGGCCGCCACCTGCTTGCCGGTCTCGTTCTCGATGGCCGCCTGGAGAAGGAGCGCCTCGGTGCCGGACCCGAACTTCTCGACCATGACCGTGGTCGCGCCCATCATGCAGATGGGCAGGATCAGCCGATCGTCGTCGAGCTCGCCGAGGTCGAGAAGCTGGACGGGCCCCGAATGGGCGATGGCCTGCGACGCCATGTGATGGCCCAGCCGCGGATCGCCCCCGCCGCCCGCCCCGAAGATCGCCGCGCCGAGGGCGAGCCATTCCAGCTCTCGGGCCCCTATCTCAATCACTGGGGATGACGGTAGTCACGGTTGCCGTCCCGTTGAGCCGCCCACGGTGTGCATTAGTCACAAAAATCACCACCCCTTGTACTTTCTGCACAAAACAGCCACGTTGTGGCACAATGTGAGCGGTGCTCCTGAAGGACCTCGTCGACCGCGACCCCTCCATCACGGTCCTGCACGCCACGCCGCCAGCCCTGAGCGGTCTGCTCGGGTCGGTCCAGATCATCGACGAATACGGCGGGGTCGCCGACGCCGCGCCGGGCACTCTGGTGGTGCTCGCTCCCCACCTGTCCGCCGACGCAGCCTCCTACCGATTCGACCTCGCGCTGGGGATGCTTCCCGACCACGTGGCCGGGCTGGCGCTGTCGGGCGCGGCCGGCGAGCCCTCGCCCACCGCGCTTCGGACAATCGAGCACAAGGGCATCGCGCTGATCGCCCTGGACCCCGCCGCCGACGTCGCCGCCATCGCGGTGCGGGTTCGAGACATGAGCCTCGGCGGCACCAGGGAGGCACTCACGCAGCTGGAGACGGTCTACGGGCTTGTCGACGCCTATGACTCCCGGGCCGAGGACATGGACTCCCTGCTGGCACGCCTGTCCGCCGAGCTCGGCTGCCGGGTGAGCATCGAGACCGACCCCGGCGACTCCCCCGCCGTCCCGCTGGAGGCGGGCTCGGGGCAACGGGCCTTCCTGAGCGTCGACACCACAACCTCCGATGTCGTAGTGCGGGCCGCGCTGGCCTACGCGGGGCGCGCCGTCGAGCACGTCCTGCGGCGCGACTTCGAGACCGCGAGCTTCCCGGTGCAGTCGAGGGGCGACCTGCTCAATGAGTTCCTCCTCAGCGACGCCTACACCGGCGCCGACGCGCTCACCCGGCTCCGACGCGGCGGGTTCCCCGTCGACGGCCACCACCTTGCGGCCCGGGTCGACCTTCACAACATCGCCGCGGGCGTGCCCGATGTGACCGACCGGTACCGCCGGCAGCTGCGGGCGGCGCGCCTGCTCAGCGACGGCGTCTCCCGCGGCGACCCCTCCTGGACCACGGCCGGCACCAACACCTCGGTGCTGCTGGTGATGAGCCAGCATCGGCGCAGCAGCCGGCACTCGGCCGCGCTCGAGGAGCGGCTGCAGGCAGGGCTGAGCCGCCTGGGCCAGATCGATCCGGGCCTGGAGTGGGCCGCGGGCGTGGGGACCGTGCAGGGCGGGGCCGGCGGGCTGCGCAACACCGTGGACGAGGCGACTTCGGCGCTGCGGTCCGCCCAGGCCAACAGTGCCTACAACCGGCTCCACTACTTCGACCGGCTCGGGTTCGCCAGAGCCCTCGTCCGGTGGTTCGAGATCGACGACGTCCGGGCCACGATCGACGACATCCTGGCCCCGCTCGACCGGCTGGGCGAGAAGAACGCGGCCGAGGCCGTCCACACCCTGCGCGCCTACCTGGACTCGGGCCGGAGCATCAAGCAGACCGCGCACCATCTGGGCGTGCACCGCAACACGGTGCGGTACCGCATCAAGCGCATACTCGACGTGCTCGACGTCGATCTCGCCGACCCCGAGCAGCGCCTCCTCCTGGAGCTGGGCACCCGGGCCATGCGCATCTCCTAGCGGCGGCGGTTCGCGCATCCGAGCTCGCTACACGGTCAGCGAGGAGGCGAGCAGGGTGCGGGTGTAGGGGTGCTCGGGGCCGGCGAAGAGGGCCTCGGTCGGTTGCTGCTCCACGATCTGGCCGGTGCGCATGACCGCGATGCGGTCCGCGAGATGCCGGGCGACGCCCAGGTCGTGCGTGATGAACAGGTAGGTGAGGCCGTGGTCGGCCTTGAGCTGCTGGAGGAGGTTGAGCACGCCGGCCTGAACAGACACGTCAAGGGCCGAGGTGGGCTCGTCGAAGATGACCATCGACGGTTCCAGCACCAACACCCGGGCCAGAACGGCCCGCTGGGCCTGGCCGCCGCTCAGCTCGTGCGGGAGCCGGTCGCTTACAGCCGGGCTCAGGTCGAGCGTGGCGATCATCTCGCCGGCGCGCTGGCGACACTGGGCCCGGCTGAGGCTGGTGTGGACCCGCAGCGGCTCCTCGATCTGGGCTCCCACCGGCTGTCGGGGGCTGAGCGCGAGCAGCGGGTTCTGGGCCACCGTCTGGATCTGGAGGCGAACCTCGCGGCGGGCCCGCCCCCGTAGGCCCACCAGCTCGGTTCCGTCGTAGTTGATGCTGCCGTTGGTTGGGCGGACGAGGCCGACTATCGCCTCGGCGAGAGTCGACTTGCCCGCGCCCGACTCCCCCACCACGGCGAGCGTCTCGCCCTTGTGGACGTCGAGATCGAGGCTCTCTATCACCGTGACCGGGTGCCGTCGGCCGGCACCGCGTGCCGGGTACTCGACCCGCAGGCCTCGTATGGACAGCAGGGCACTCATCTCGCTGGCTCGCCCGGATCGTCGGCGGCGGTGTGATCGGGCTCCACCAGGATGCAGGCCGCGGTGTGATCGGGCTCCACCAGGATGCAGGCCGCGGTGTGATCGGGCTCCACCAGGATGCAGGCCGCGGTGTGATCGGGCTCCACCAGGATGCAGGCCGCGGCGTGGCCGGGCTGCACCGGGCGTGGGGCGGGCTGGGCGGCCCGGCAGGCGTCGCGGGCGTGGGGGCAGCGCGGCGCGTAGGCGCAGCCGGGGATCGGGGTCCGGCCGTCGGGGACGAGCCCGGGGATCGAGGCCAGCCGCCCTCCTGCGGCCTCGGGACGGGGGATGGACTGGAGCAGTGCCTGCGTGTAGGGGTGGCTGGGCGCCTCAAGTACTTGATCGGCGCCGCCCTCCTCTGCGATCTGGCCGGCGTAGAGCACGACTATGCGCTCGCACACCCGCCGGATCACGGCCAGGTCGTGGCTGATGAGCACCACCGCGAGCCCGGTGCGGTCCCGGAGCTCCTCGATGAGGTCGAGCACCTGGGCCTGGGTGGTCACGTCCAGGGCTGTGGTGGGCTCGTCGGCTATCAGGAGCCGGGGCGACTGCGCCAGCGCCAGTGCGATCACGGCCCGCTGGCTCATCCCCCCGGAGAGCTCGTGGGGGTACGAGTCGAGGAGGCGGGACGGGTCGGGCAGGCCAACCTGGTCCAGCAGGTCCACGAGCACTGCGAGGTCGTCGGTTCCGGTGACCAGCCGGAGCTGCTGGCCGACGGTGAACACGGGGTTCAGCGAGGCGCCCGGGTTCTGGTAGATGAGCGACGCCGCAGTCTGGAGCGAGCCGTCCATGCTCATGGGCTCGCCGTCGAATCGCAGGCAGCCGTCGACGCGGGCTGTGTCCGGCAGCAGCCCCAGCAGAGCGCGGAACAGCACGCTCTTGCCGCAACCCGATTCGCCGGCCACCCCTACGATCTCGCCGGGACGCACCTGCAGCGACACGCCCCTGACGGCGTGGACCGGCCCGGTCGGGGGGTTGAACGTGACATGCAGTCCCTCGACCTCCAGCAGGCTGCTCATGACGGGCCGCCGCCGGTCACGGCGCGCCGACTCCTCATGGTCGGTCTTCTCGTGTGCGCGGGTCGGTGACGTCGCGGATGACGTCTCCCATGAGGTTGAACGCCACCGCCGCGATCACTATGGCCGCGCCGGAGAAGCCGGCGATCCACCACTGCCCGGAGAGCACGTACTGGCGACCCTCGGCGATCATCACACCCCAGTCGGCGGTCGGCGGGCGCGGGCCGAGTCCGACGAAGCTGAGGCCGGCCGCGGTCAGCACCGCCGCACCCAAGTCCGCGGTGGCCTGCACCCACACGGGCGCCATCGCGTTGGGGATGACATGCACGGCGATGATGCGCCGATGGGGCACACCGATGGCCCGTACAGCCTTGATGAAGGGCCGCTCGCGCAGGCTGAGAACCTGGGAGCGAACCAGGCGCGCGTACCACGGCCACCACGACACCGCGATGGCGATGATGGTGTTGCGAACGCTCGCTCCCAGCGCGGCCGCCACAAGCACCGCCAGCAGGAGCGGCGGGAAGGCCAGGAAGGTGTCCGTGATCCGCATGAGGACCTCGTCGACCCAACGCCCGAAGTAGCCGGACACCGCGCCCACCAGCACTCCGACCACCACCGACAGCGCCACCACCCCCACCGCGACCATCAGGGCCGTGCGGGCTCCGAAGAGCAGCCGGGCCAGCACGTCGCGGCCCAGGTCGTCGGTGCCCATCCAGTGGAACCAGCTGGGACCCTGCAGCCGGATCGCCAGGTCGGGGACGCCCCGGCCCGCATCGGCGTAGGGAGTGAGCCACGGGGCGAACAGCGCGGCCACCGCGAACACGAGGGCCACCACCGCGGCCGCCATTCCCAGCCAGCTGCGCCGGTAGTACCACAGGGCGCTTCCCGGCGCCGCCAAGCGCCCCGGCTTGCGGGCCGCTCCGGAGAGCCCGAAGCGCCCTGCGACCGGCGGGGTGTCGCGGGCCGTCACCTGAGAGCCACCCGGGGATCGAGCCGGGCCTGCAGCAAGTCCAGGCCCAGGTTGACCAGCACGTAGATCACGGTGACGGCCAGCGCCGCGGCGGTGATGACCGGGAAGTCCAGCCGCACTACCGCGTCGGTGAGGTACTTGCCCAGCCCCGGCCATGCGAACACCGCCTCCACCAGGAACGCGCTCGACACCGAGTAGGCGAACGTGAGGCCGAGCACGGTCAGCGTGGGCAGCAGGGCGTTCTTCAGCGCTAGGCGGCTGAGCACGGTGCGCCTGGGTATCTGGGCCACGGTGGCCGCCTCGATGTAGTCGCTGCCGAGAACCTCCAGCATCGAGCCCCGGAGCAGCCGGATGGTGAGCCCGAGCGGGTAGGCGGCCATCACCGCTACGGGCATGGCGAGATGAACGACGACGTCGACGAAGTTCGACCAGCTCCCCGACAGCACCGAGTCGATCAGGAAGAATCCGGTCGGCTCGTTGAAGCTGGTGTATGAGTCGGTGCGCCCGCTCAGCGGCAGCCAGCCCAGCCGGGAGGCGAACAGCAACTGCAGCAGCAGCGCCGACCAGAAGACCGGCAGCGACACGCCGGTCACGGCGAACAGGCGGATTGTGGTGTCGCCCAACCGGTGCCGGCGGGACGCGGCGGCCACGCCGGCCGGGACGCCCACCAGCACGGCCAGGGCCGTCGCCGCCAGCGCGAGCTCCAAGGTGGCCGGCAGGAACCGGCGGAGGTCCTCGATTATCGGACGCTTCGTGGCGAACGACTCGCCGAGATCGCCCCGGGCCAGCTGCCCCAAGTACGACACGTACTGCGACAGCACCGGAGCGTCGAGGTTCAGGTCCTGACGCACCTTCTCCACCTGCTCCGGGCGGGCTCTCGCCCCGGCGTACAGCGCGGCCGGATCCGAGGGCACCAGCCTCGCCACCACGAAGGTGATCGTGACCACACCCAGGATCACCAGCAGGCTGGTGACCACCCGGCGCAGTAGGTATCTGTATCTGATCAGCCCTGCCCGGCTGGCGGCGCCGGACAGGGTCGGCCCGCTCCGTCGGGAGGATTGACGGGTGCCGGGCCGGCGGTCTGTCAGGCGTTGGCCTGGATCAACTTCCACAGTGCTTCGATATGGGCCCGGGTCGTCCAGATCGAGCCCACCGCTACGCGAACGTAGCGGCGTCCGTCGACTTCGGAACCGGTGACGTAGAAGCGGCCGTCGGAGTTGATGGCGGCAATCAGGGCGTCGGTCGCCGCGTTGCCGCCACGGTGGGCGAACGGCACCATGGCGAAGGGCACGGATGCCATGAGCTCCAGATTCGGATGGCTGTCGATCTGCGCTGCGAGCGTCTGCGCCCACGCCACCTGGGACCGGATCATGTTGCGCAGCCCCTCGGCGCCGAAGGACCTCAGCACGAACCACAGCTTCAGCGACCTGAAGGGGCGGCTCAGCGGCAGGTGCCAGTCCCGGTAGTCGATGACTGCTCCGGAAGCCGACGCCTCGTTGCGAAGGTAGGGCGGCAGGACGCTCAGCGCCTCGATCAGCGGGCGCCGGTCGGCCACCCACATCACCGAGCAGCCCACGTTGGTGGCCAGCCACTTGTGGGGGTTGAAGGTGTAGCTGTCGACCAGCTCGAGCCCGTCCTGGTGGTGGCGGAACTCCTCGCAGATCATGGCCGACCCCGCATAGGCGGCATCGACGTGATGCCACAACTGCTCGGCCCGGGCGATCTCCCCCAGGCCGCGCACCGGGTCCACCCCGGTTGTGCCGGTGGTCCCCAGCGCCGAGCACAGGAAGGCCGGCTCAAGTCCGGCCCGCCGGTCCGACGCGACCGCAGCCGCCAGCGTCGCGGGCCTCATCGCGAAGTCCGGATCGGTGTCGAGCAGCCTGATGTGGTCGTAGCCGGCCATCCGGGCGCCCTTCTCGATCGAGGAATGGGCCTGGTCGGAGGCATAGGCCACCATCCGTTCAAGGGTCGCACCGGTGCGCTTGCGGCACTGCTCGCGGGCCACCACCAGCGCGGTGTGAGTACTCGACGAGGCGCCTGACAGCATCACCCCGCCGCCGCGGGCGGTGGTCTTCCACTCCTGGGGAAGTCCGAGCAAGTCGACGAGCCAGTCGAGGACGTGCGATTCAACCTCGGTGGCCGCGGGCGAGGTGGACCACATCATCGCTTCCACAGAGATGCCGGCCGCGGCCAGCTCACCGAGTACCGAGGCCGGCGACGACGCCACCGGGAAGTAGGCCAGCCAGCCGGGATGCTGCCAGTGGCCCAGAGCGGGGCTCACCACCTGGTCGAGGTCGGCGAGCACAGCCGCGAACGGCTCGGGATGCTCCGGTGCCCGTTCGGGGAGCTGGGCCCGCACGGCTCCCGGCTCGACCGGCTCGTACACGGGCCTGGAGCCGAGCCTCGTGTAGTAGTCGCTCACCCAGTCGATCAGCGCGTGCCCGTTGCGGCGGAACGCCTCGATGTCGAGGGGGTCCGTCGACCACGACGGCTCGTGCGCATCGGCGACGCTGCGTCCTCGGTCGGTGGGGAACTGCAGGACATCACTCATGGCTGCCGCCGCATGAGCTCCTCGATGGGGACGTAGCCGATGTCGAAGCCGAAGTAGGCGGGGCCCGACGCGCTCGCCAGTGCGTTCGGTTCGCGCATGACGTCCAGCCCCCGCATTCCGACTGCGGCCACCCTGTCGCCCACATCGATGTCTGTGTTGGTGTAGCCCCGCCCGGTCTCGGGGTTCACGAGCGTCACCAGGTCGGGGCTGCACACCCAGGGCTCGCCGTCCAGCCAGGTGACGTGGATCTCGTTCTTGAACCACGCCCGCAGCGAGCGGCCGGCAGAGCGTCCGGTGCCGTCGATGTCCAATGTGCCGACCATGAAGCCGCCGGAGTCCTCCCAGCGCTTGGCGGTGACCGTGCCCTCGAACAGGCGCCATCCGTCGACGACCTTCAGAGCGGCGTCGACCGGGTCCTCTCCCCTGCCGGCCGCGAGCCGGCAGGCTCGGCCGATCTCGAGACATTGGGTGAGCGTCCCGGGGACCAGGATCTCCTTCATCTGATCGGCGCGGATGGCGGTGGACGCCACCGCGGTGCCGGTGACGCCGGCCATGGACAGATGGCGGCCGACGCGTTCGAGCATGTACGAGTTTGCGGCCTTGGCCACGATGGTCGTGTTGCCCCACTGGTCCACCGACGCAAACGGGTCGCTGGCCACCCCGTACACGTGCGGGGTGCTCTGCATCTCCTCGGGCACCGCTCTGCCGGAGTAGTCGCCGTCGACCACCGGGATGCCGAGGCGGGCCGCCACCACCAGCGGAGCCGCCGAGTTGCACGCACCGAGCTCCGCGACCACGATGCACCCGATCGGCTCGCCCAGGTACTCCGACAGCACGCCCACCGCTTCTTGCATGCTGTGCGCTTCGGATCGTGGCGCGGCGCCGACGCGCAGGGTCCGCAGCAGTTCGTCCTGGTCGGCTCCGGCCGGGGCGATCGAGCCCATGCCGTAGATCATGGCCGTGAGGGTCTCATCGCCGATGAGGGCCTTGTCGGTCCATCCGATGTCCAGACCGTCGGCGAGGGCGGCCTCCAGGATGGCTGCGCCCGTGGCGGGGTCGCCGCCCCCGCCGGTCGCCATGAACAGGCACCCGTCGATGAAGTCGGTGCAGTCGTCGACGGAGCCCAGCGTGCGGGTCTTCGGAGGGTTCATCGATCCGCGGGCGGACTTGTGAGCGCGGGGATGCTCGGGATTGGTCTGCAGCTGTTTCAGCCCGTGGCGCGCAGGTCGTAGAACCGCACCATCTGGCTGTACGCCGGGTTCGAGACGAAGCCGGTGAAGTCCGTGCTGATCACGTCGACGGTGGGAACGTCCAGCATGAAGACGCCGGCGTTCTCCTCGATGAGGATCCTCTGGGCCTCCTGGAACATCGCCGCGGCCGCGGCCTGGTCGGTGCCGCTCAGCGCGTCCGCATCGATGATCAGGTTGTCGAAGGTCTCATTGGAGTAGTACCCCAGGTTGAAGAACGGCTCGTCCTCGGAGTGGAAGGTGGAGAACAGGAAGTCGAAGGGCGTGACGAAGGTCGGGAACCAGAACATGGTGAACACGTCCTGGGCCGCCTCGGGGTCGGCCTGAGCCTTCTGCCAGCGGGCGTCGAACGTCAGCGGCTCGAGCACGAGGTCCACGCCGATTGTCGACAGGTTCGCCTTCCACACCTCTCCGATCTGCTGCTGCTCGGTGGTGCCGGCGTCGTAGCTGTAAGTGAGGGAGAGGTCTGTCTCGCCGGCTGCCTCCAACAGTGCTCTCGCTCGGTCGAGGTCGGTCTCCGGGAGGCTCAGGTCGGGATCGAAGCCCCACACGGTTCGGGGGATCATTCCGTGGGCCCGTGCGCCCTGACCGCCGTAGAGGGCCCGGGCCACATCGTCGTAGGGGAACGACAGCACGAGGGCCTCGCGCACCTCGGGAGACAGGCGCCGGTGGTTGAGCATCCCGAACAGGTTCATCATCGACAAGCCGCTGATCACCTCGACTCCAGGCTCCTGGCCGACGGACGGGTAGACGTCGAAGGGCAGGTTGAAGGTGTAGTCGGCCTCGCCGTCGCGGATGAGCTGCTCGGCGAGCACCGGATCCTCGATCAGGCGGAACTCTGCGGTGTCGACCTGCCCGTCGGCCCAGCCTCCCCAGTAGTCGTCGTAGCGGACGAGGATGGTGCTGCCGGCATGATCGTGGGACTCAATCATGTAGGGCCCGGTGCCGGCGCCGTTGCCCTGGTTGAACCACGCGGTGTCCTGGAGGGCCGAGTCGGGGCTCGCGATGTACACCGCGAACCCGGCCGACAGGATGAGGTCGAGCGGCGCCGGGTACGACAGTTTGAACGTGATCGTCAGCTCGTCCTCCACATCCATGGACTCGATGGGCAACAGGATGAAGGCCGCGCCGAGGTCGAGGTCGATGGTGCGCTGCAGCGAGCCGCGGACGGCCTCGGCGGTCAAGGGAGCGCCGTCGTGGAAGGTCACGCCCTCGCGCAGGTTGAAGGTCCAGACGGTGGCGTCGTCGTTGGACGTCCACGACTCGGCCAGCACGCCGACCAGCTGCTCGGACGCGGGTGCCTCGGGATCGTCGAGCCTGGTCAGCGTCTCGTACACGTTCTGCAGCAGGATGTGCTCGGCCGAGAAGGCGCTGGCCGGGTCGAGGTCGGAGAACGAGTACGGGTTGGCGTACACGAACCGACCACCGGAGACGGTCTCCGCGGTCTGCGGCTCGGGCTCGGCGGTGCCAGAATCCGTGGCCTCGGGCTCGGCCGTCTCGGAAGCTCCTTCGGCGGTGCCGGCGTCGGTCGTGCCTTCCTGGGCGGTGCTGTCCTCGGTGGTTCCGGTCTGGCTCACGTCGGGCTCGGTGCTGGCGGGGCTGTCGTCGTCCGATCCGCTCGAGCACGACACGGCGATCAGTGCGACAGCCGCAGCGGCCAGGATCTGCGTCCTCAACCTCATGACGATCTCCTCCTTGGTCTGAAGCCATCCGACGTCGAGCCCGCTCCGGCAGGGTCCGTGTGAACGCTGCCCTTTCCGGCGCCCGAACCTCGGCTGAAATACATTTAGCAGAGTGGATAATGGAATGCAAATCTTTTAGTTATAAGATGTTATTACTATACGTTCTTGCAAGACGGTGCGGCTCGACGGTGGCCTTGTGACCGGCCGTGACAAGATCACCTGTCCGGTCCCCGGACGCTAGGCCCGCCAAGGACGCGAGGGGTTCACAGCTTGGAGCTAGACGACCTAGACCTCGACATCGTTCGGATCCTCAGCGACGACGGCAGGGCCAGCTACAGCGAGATGTCCAAGACTCTCGGGGTCAGCGTCGGCACGGTCAGGAACCGGGTCAACCACATGCGGTCCACGGGCATGCTCTACTTCAACGTCTGGCTGGATCCGCACCGATCAGGCATAGGTGTGATCGCGACGCTGCTGTTGAAGGTGCGCGCGGGATGCCTCCCCTCGGTGGCCTCGGCGTTGATCGACTTCGACGAGACCGGGTATGTCGCCACCCTGGTGGGCGAGCACGACCTGATCGTCGACGCCTTCTGCCGCGACGTCGCCCACCTCAGCCGGCTCGTCCACGACGAGATCCAGACCATCGAGGGCGTGATGGAGGTCCGCTCCTACGTGGTGACCGACATCAAGTACGAGTCCAGCCTCAATATCCGAGGCGTCATCAACAAATCAGGCGACTCCACGAGCGACAGCGCCACCACCTGAGCTCGGCCGTAGGGCCTAGTTGCTGGCTGCGGTCAGCTCCGGCCGCTCCATGGGGCGCGGGGTAGCTGCTTGTCCTTGTCGACGAATGGCAGGGTGTCCACGGTCGCCTCGTGCGGGGTTCCGTCGTGGTCGTGCAGGAACACCGTCTTGGCGAGCCAGTCGTCGCCCGGCAAGGGCCGATCGAAGCGCACGTAGCCGACTCCCGTGTCGAGGGTGGGCGACCATGTTCCGATCGTGATGTGCCCGACCGGGCCGTTCTCGAAGTGGACGTGCATGCCGGCGTCCGGCGCCGCGGTGGCACAGACCAGGCCGAACAGCAGCTGGCTGCGATCGGCCGTCTCCAGCGCGGCCCGGCCGATGAAGTCCTCTTTGTCGAGTCTGACGAACTGCCCGAGGCCGGCGCCGTACGGCGTGAGGTCCGGCTCGATGTCGCTGCCGTTGTCCAGGATCCCGGACTCGATGCGTCGGATGCCCATCGATGTCGAGGAGCTGAACTCCATGCCGAAGGGCTCGCCGCAGGCGACCAGATCGTCCCAGAGGGCGTGATGGTCGGTGGGCTCCGGGCCGCTGTTGCAGTAGATCTCGATTCCCATCTCCCCTGTCCAACCGGTGCGAGAGACCCACAGTGTCTGGCCGCAGACGTCGAAGAAGCCGGCGTGGAAGTACTTGAAGTCGGCCGGCAGCCCGCCGCCGATGGCCGCGTCCAGCACATCGAGGGACTTGGGTCCCTGAATCTGCAGCACCCGTGAGTGCGGGTCGGAGACTTGTGCATCGAGCCCGACGGCGTTCGCGCTGAGCCAGCTACTGAACTCGCCGTTCGCCTTGACATACCAGAAGCGATCCCGCGCGAGGCGCATGACTACGCCATCCATCAGAACGGTGCCGTCCTCATGGCAGGCGATGCCGTAGCGAGCCCGGCCCGCTGCGAGGGTCCCGACTCTGCACGCGAGGACTCTGTCGAGCAGCCTGGCCGCATCGGGGCCGACGATCTCGAGCGGCTTCTCCGGGACGTCGTACAGCATGACGCCGCGGCGCAGCTTCCAGTAGTTGGGAATGGGGTCCTCGTCAGGGGCCGTCTTGAGGGGGTACAGGCGGCCGCAGTACATGCCGAAGATCGTCTGGTCAGTCGCGTACCGGTCGGCGAAGGGCGACTGGCCGACCCGATACGAACTCAGCCGGACCGTATCGAACGACTCGATGTAGAAGTGCCTGTCCCCTGCCATCGATACCTCGAGTTCCGGCTGAGCAGCGGCTCAGGGTAGCCACCCAACCCGTAGGTTCGCTGCCGCTCCCGACCAACCCGTGAGCGACATCATCGGGGCGCCGGCGGTGTGCTCCAGGGATTTCAGAACGTCGGCCGCCATTGGGGCAACAACATCTGCCAGGGCTCTGGCACCGGCATCAACGAGCTGCGCTGCCCCTACCACCGCTGGCGTGGGATCTCAGCCAGCGAAAGTATGCAGATACGCGTGCTCTGGTATGATAAGTGTATGCACAAGCAGCGGGTCACAGTCAGTGTGGATGAAGCACTCCTCCACGAGGCCAACACGGCAGTGAGCGAGGGACGATCCCGATCGGTCAGCGAGTGGGTCAGCGAGGCGATGGCACAACGACGAGACAGAGACCAGCGACTCGCCGTGCTGAGCCGGCTGGTCTCCGAGTACGAAGCCGAGCACGGCGCCATCACCGACGACGAGATCGAGGAGCAAGCCCAGCGGGATCGTGACGCGGCCGCGTCTCTGAGAGCCGCTGCTCGACGAGCCGGATGAGCGAGATCCTTGACTCGGGCGCACTCATCGCGCTTGAGAGCTACGACCGCCAGATGTGGCGCCGCCTCAAGGGCGCCCTGCAGGCTGCGGATCCGCCGAGGACCCACGGCGGCGTGGTTGCGCAGGTATGGCGCGGCGGGACCGGACGGCAGGCACGGCTCGCCACTGCGCTTCAGGCCGTCGAGATCGTCCCCCTCGATGCCGAGTTGGGACGGCGCGCCGGCATCCTGCTCGCTCGCAGCGGCCTGTCAGACGCGATCGACGCAGCCCTGGTTGCCCTGGCCGACCATGGCGACCAGGTCATCACGTCGGATCCCGGCGACCTCGCCGTCCTTGCGGCAGCCAGCAATCGGAGGATCGACGTCGTTCCAGTCTGAGACCCGCACAGGGGCGACACCTCGATGATGCGCTATCGGCGCTCGATGACATCGCAGTAGTCTGAAGCCGTGGGCGCATGGTTGCTGGCGATTGCGATTGCACTCGTGCATGGGCTGCTGGCCGTCTTCCTGATAGTGGGCGCTCCACTGGCAGCGCGCAGGCCCCGGGTGATGAGGTGGTACTTGATGGTGCTGGTGCCGATCGCGGTGGTGAACTTCGGCGGGTTGCCGTGCCCGCTGACAGTCTGGGAGAAGCACTTCTGGCGCCTCGCGGGTGAGACACCGTATCGAGGAGGCTTCATCTCCCACTATTTCGTGGAGCCGTTCTACGCTCCGGGTCTGAGGCCCGGCGACGAGACCGTTCTGCTGGTCCTCGTGGTGATCTGGTGCCTGTCGTGGCTGCTGTACTCGGCCGTGTCGCGCCTGCGACTGCGGAGCGCGCACTGAAGTGGATCTCGTTCTGGCCCCGCTGCCGGAGGACTGGGGCCGGGCGGTGGCGGTGGTGGCCCATCCCGACGACCTCGAATACGGCGCGTCGGCGGCCGTAGCCCGCTGGACCGCCATGGGCAAGGACGTCCGTTACGTGCTGGCCACCCGGGGCGAGGCCGGCATCGATTCCATGGCTCCCGCGCAGGCCGGTCCGCTGCGCACAGCAGAACAGGTGTCCGCCGCGGCCGCCGTGGGTGTCTCGGTGGTCGAGTTCCTCGATCACCCCGACGGCCTGGTCGTCAACGGGATCGAGCTCCGGCGGGACCTGGCCGCGGCGATCCGCCGTCACCGGCCCGACGTGATCATCGGGTCGAACTACCGTGACCGGTGGGGGGACGCAGGGCCTTGGAACCACGTCGATCACCGAGAGCTCGGCCGGGCTCTGCCCGACGCCGTGCGCGACGCGGCCAACCGCTGGCTGTTCACCGACGCCGGCGAGCCGTGGGGCGGTGTGAGCTGGATCGCATTCGCGTCCTCGCCGGTGCCCACCCATGGAGTGGACGTGACCGATCATCTCGCGGAGGGTGTGGCCTCGTTGTGCTGTCACCGCACCTACATCGAGAGCCTCGGTGACCCGGCCTTCAGTCCCGATTCGTTCCTGCGCAGCGGCTGCCAACGGGCCGGCGAGATGCTGGGCGTGCAGTACGGAGTCGCCTTCGAGCTGATCCCAGTGTGATCACGTCGTCGACCGCCTGGGCGTAGGTGATGTTCTCGTCGAGGAACATGTCGAGGCTGCCGACGGTGATGATGGCTGGCGGGAGCCCGCCGAGATCGGTGGCCCTGGCCGGAGCGGCATAGAACGAGACGTCGTCGGCGCCGTTGTCGCCGTCGAGATAGGCGGACCACCCCGCCATGTTGGAGGCCCGGTTCCAGACTCGGCTGTCATCGATCATGAAGCTGGAGGGCGTGTCGCCGCGGTCGTCGAGCATCGGTAACGTCAGCAGCTGGAAGCAGGGGCTGACCTGTTTGCGGTCGCGCGCCTGTGCCGGTGCGGTTCCCGTCCGAGATGCTCGAACGGGTCAAGGCGGCTGCCGATGCCGACGACCGTTCGGTGTCGTCTTGGATCCGCCGAGCCGTCGACCGCACCCTCCAAGCCGAGCAGCCCTGACGCCAGGACAATCCCCTACATCGGGAGAGTCCTCATGGCTGAAGCGGCGCTAGCGGTTCTTGGGCATCCAAGCTAGAATGTAGGATATGAGCGAAGATCATCTGAGATTCCGTCTCGACGGCGAGGTGACGATCCAGACGCTCTCTGACGCGTTCGCCCACTTCTCGCAAGTGCTCGATGCGTTGAGAGAGAGCCATAGCGCGGAAGTCCGCTGGGTGCTCGCCGGGCTCGACTACGGAAGCGCCTCCGCGACGGCTCGGGCCGTGCCGTTGGACGAAGAGGCCGAACAGCGGATCCCAGCCATGTACGACAACTACATCGATGCAGCCCAGCGGGTGCAGGACGGCGACGCCGACCGCGAGTTTCCCCTGCATCGGCAGATGTACGAGCTGATGGCCCTCGCTGACGAGACCCATCCGATCACGATCCAAACCGACGGGAAGCAGGTAGTCGTCAAGGCTCCCATAGCTCCCTTGACGCCCTCGGCAGCCGAACGGCCGCAGGAGGATCCGACGTCGCTCGGCACAGTACGGGGACGGGTCGAGACGCTGTCTCGACGCAAGAACCTCAGCTTCAACCTCTACGAACTGACCAGCGACACCGCTGTCAAGTGCTACATGGACTGGGACCTCGAGGAGAGGATGCGCGACGTGTGGGGACACATTGCCGATGTGACCGGCACCGTGCGCCGAGACGCCAAGACTGACAGGCCGTTATGGATCCGGCGAGTCACGAAGGTGGATCCCGTCGGCGCGGGAGACCCCGACGGCTACCTCCGGGCCCGAGGAGCGCTCCAGAGCACGGAGCCGGCTGAGGTGCTGGTCAGACGCATGAGAGATGAGGGCTAGACCGATTCGGGTATACCTCGACTCCAACGTCCTCATCGCCTATGTCGCCGATGAGGAGGGCCGCGCCGGCGTCGTCCAGTCCATGCTGGAGGATGCCCGGGAAGAGAAGATCGATCTGATCACCTCCGTCCTGTCGATCACGGAGGTTGCCTATATTTCCACTGGTCAGGCTGGCGGCGACCCAGTGGGCAGCGAAGATGCCATCGATCAGCTCTGGGTTCCCGCATCACCGATCAACGTCGTGGACGTCTCGGCCAGGGTCGCTCTGGAGGCACGGGCAATCATCCGCCAGTCGAAGAGGCTCGGCACGAAGACGGTCAAACCCGCCGACGCGATCCACTTGGCGTCTGCATCAATCCAGCAGTGTGACCGCCTGTTCACATATGAGAGCAAGTCAACGCGCGGCAAGTGGGAGGACCTAGTCCACGTGAGGGTTGCTGAGCCTTTCCTCGACGAGCCGCGACTCGACATCGGGGAAGCCTGAACTCCCGACCTTCGGTCCCCCCGACTGCACTCGCGTTCTGCGCTGACTGAGACTCTCGTTGGTTCCGGGATCTCCTGGCCGGGCATCGACCCGCAGAGGTCCTAAGGTCGGACTGAGTACCTGCCCGACGAGCGGCTCACACGACCTGCTGAACCCTGCACGCGCCGCCCTTTCTGCAGCCTCGAGAACCAGCCGGGGCAGCTCCGGCGTACCGGTCACCCTCAGCCGCCGTGGTTCGTTCGAGGAAGCGTTCTAGGTGGGCGGCGAGGGCCTCGGGCTGGTCGATCGGAATGAGCGTGCGGCTGTCGTCTACCCAGACGAGTTCAGCATTGTCGAAGTGCTCGGCCAGGCGCACGGCGTGCTCGGGCGGCGTCAGCCTGTCGTCGCGGGCCCATACGACGAGCACGGGCCCCGTGAAGGCGCGCTGCTGTTCAGCCCATTCGAGCAGCTGCTCCCGCTTGGGGACGGTGCGCAGGTACTTGTTGAGATCCCGGCGTGCCCTCTTGTCGTGGCGCAGCGGCTCGATCCAGCTCATGAACTGCTCGTTCGGGACCCGCTTCTTCGACAGCCCACCGAAGGTGACCGGCAGGTGCCGCAGCAGGCGCGGGCGCAGGAGCTGCGACGTGACGAAGGTTCCGCCGGGCATCGCGGCGTTGAGGCACAGCAGCCGCCCGGGCAGGCCGGGCGGATAGTTGTCGAACGCCTCGCAGGACACGAGCACGAGGTTGGCGACTCGATCGGAGCCGCCCGGGCTGACCACGAGCTGGGCGCCGCCCCAGTCGTTGCCCACGAGCGTGACGTCGTGGAGATCGAGTTCGACGATTGTGGCATAGATCCACGTTTGGGACGGCTTGTGGTCGGACCTGCATCCGGAGCGGGGGGCTGCCGCGGTCCCAGACGAGCCAGCCGCTACGATTTGTCGCGTTGGATGCGGTGGACCCAACACGATGCGCCCAGCAGGAGCGAGGAGGAGGAGGAGCATGTCAAGCGACCGAGACACCTACAAGTACCAGTTCGTCGGCCCCGACAGGCGGATCAGGCACAGCGGCATCACGAACGATCTGGAACGCCGCGAGAGGGAGCTGCGCCGCGAGTACGGGCAGGGCGACATCCGCCAAGTCGGGCACAGGACCACCCGCGAGGCCGCCCGCGAGTGGGAGAAGAGCAGGCCCACCGCGGGTCGGTCGGGTCCCTAACAGGCGGGAACCCCGTTGGGTTCCAGTCCTCATCCACCGGCCCAGGGGGTCTCCCAGAGCCGGAGGAGAGCGAAGGTTGGTATGTCTGGGAGATCCGCCTCGTGGCTCCCGACGGCGAGGACCACGCCTGGCTGGTCGTGTCCGGCATGATCGAGCAGGATCAGATCGCCAGGCATCTATTGGCGACCGACCCGGATTTCAGACAGATCGGCAAGGCTCATCGACACCAGGGCCTGGAGCCCGCCATGGAGTTCAACCGGTATCCCTTCGACAAGCCGTACCAGTCCCAGCGGTTCGGGGAGCACGAGGTCGCCCACGCGGTGGCCTTCTTCCGTGCCTCGGTGCTGTGGGAGGACGGCACGATCACCCACGGCCCCTAGCCGTGTCGCCGCGCGAGCGGGTTGGCTGCCGTGCTGTGACGTGACGCCGCCCGATTGCGGAGCCGGGAAGGCTGCCGCGTCGGCGATCACCGCTCAGGCCGCGGTGGTGGACCGATGAACGACGCTGGGCTGGTGCCCATGTCCCTACCTTGTGACGGGGGCCGGCGTCACGGTCGGAGCGGGTCCGCTTCGACGATCGCGGTGACCGTCTTGCGGCCGAGCCCGGACACTTCGGCGATCTGTCGCAGCGAGGCGCCGACGCGATGGGCAGTGCGGATCATGTCGTCGCGCATGGCGATCTCCTTGTGGGCCCGCTCGGCACTTAGGCCAACCACGGCGAGCGCGGCCCCCACCTCGTAGTCGAGGCCGGACCGGTACTTCTCCATTCCCGCGATCGCGGCGGACACATCAGCGTCGGTGTAGCTCATTGCTCCTCCCGAAGACCGTCGGCCAGTTTGTCGCGAATAACCATGAGGGTCGGGACTCGTGGCGACAGGTCCCCGGACGCCTCTGCGTGGTTGAGATGGGCGACGACCATCCCCAGCAGCTCCAGTGTCTCGATCCGCTCCAGCTCAACGCGCACCATTGGTCCAAATATTACCACTTGTGGTTCATCTTGGGCCACAAGTTCGGCCGACCGCGGCTCCTAGCTCGAGTCGGCGAGGAAGTCGGTGAGGGCGTGGTGGTAGGCGATGCCGGGCCGGTCGTGCTTGGTGTGGGCCTGGAGTCTGGGGTCGAGGGGGAAGGCCGCGGGAAGGGTTTCGAGGACGGCTTTGTCCTCGAGCTCTACGGCCAGCTCGAAGTCGATGATGGATTGCCGGTCGATCGAGTCGGCGAGGTCGTTGCGCAGCACCGTCAGGTGGACGTCGGTGACGCCGTCCTGCACCGGGCAGCACCCTTTGACCAGGATGTGGGTGCTGCCGTCGGAGTAGTGCATCCGCCCCACCTGCACGAAGGGCAACCACATCTCGGTCACCGAGTGCCTGGTGCCCGGTCGTTGCGAGGTGGGAGTGCGGGCGATCGGCATCTCCCCGTAGCTGATCGAGATGCCGAAGGAGGTTCGTTGCACCGATCCGACCGGCACACGCGGGTCTTGATCCGCGCCGAAGGAGCCGGAGTGGACGAATGCGACGTGAGTGGAGTCGGTGTTGTTGTCGATGATTGCGGCGGCGCTGGCGTGGTAGCGGATCACTCCGATCTCGATGCGGTCGAACCGGGAGTCCTCGAACTCGGGGATGGTCGGGATCGGAGCCGGCGGCTGCGGCTCCAGGGATATCCAGGCCATGCCGTGCGCCTCGACCGCCGGCAGCACCTGCAGGCACGCCGACGGGGGCAGCGACGCCCCCGCCTCCAGTTGCGGGATCTCGACCACGGCGCCGTCGGGCCCGAACTGCCAGCCGTGGTACGGGCACACGAGCCGGCCGTTGGTGACGGTGCCTTTGGAGAGCTGAGCCCAGCGATGCGGGCATCGATCCAGAGCGGAACGCAGCTGCCTGTCCGGCGTGCGCCACAACACGACTTGCGTGCCCAGCAGCGTCCGGGCCGCTGGTGCCGTACCAACCTGCCCGGAGAAAGCCACAGGGTGCCAGCACCGCCTCAGCCGAGAGGATCGGCAGACCAGCAACACACCGTCGCAAGGCTCGGTCGCAGGATCCGACGAAGTCATCACGAAACCGCATAGTGGCACGGCAGCAACGCCCGCAGCCAGCTCACTCCGACCAACAGAGACCCAAGAGCGACGGAGCATTCTCCGCGCGCTATCGACCTCGGCTCTTGTCAGTCGGGCTGGGGGGCCGACCGCCCGACCCTCGGTCCCCCAGTTGCGTCAAAGCCGTTTCAGCCGGCACCAACAAGTACCAAGAAGTGTGTCTGACGTAGGTCCCAAAAGCCGGCGGACCAAGCGATACCTGTGGATAACCCCCGATAACGGATCGTCCGTTAGAAGTTTCGTTAGAAGTCTGAAGCCAAACCTTGGCCCTCTCGGTGACTAGAGACACGCTGCAAGACTTCGGTGCGGCGCTTGCATCCTGGGCACTGGCCGCATGCGATACCGCTGGCGTGGCAGGAGTGGGTCTGGCTCATCACCTCGTCAGAGAGCCCGCTTCGCACCAATAGTTCGTGAGGACGTGCGTAGATATGCGGTGCCAAAACACGCACCTCTCCCTCCTGGTGCCGCACAAGCGTGTCGAGCATGGCCATAAACCCCGGTGTGCTATCAGCGTGGCGATCGCCGTCCCCGTTGACGATCCCTAGCACGACCGCGCCGAGGCCGTGCTTGAGTGTGTGGGCCGCAGCGATCGTCACCAAGTGCTGGTTCCGGAATGGGAACCACTCGGGCGTCGGCGCTCCCTCAATCTGCGGGCGCCCCGCCAGGAGACCGGAACCGAGGGTCGATAGGTCGATGTCCATCTTGTCGAGTTTTAGATCGAGATGTTGTGCAACTGCCTTCGCGGCCTTCCACTCCGCCTCGGCGGGCAGCTGTCCATAGTCGACGAACAGCGCTCGATCAGGTCGTTCCAGTGCAGCGACGGCTGCCGAGTCGAGTCCTCCCGAAAGCAGCATGAGCTTGCCCACTCGTCGCGGGCGCTCCTTATGCTCAAGCCCAGCCCAGACCGCTCGATACGCGGCAGCGGTTAGATCAGAAACGAGAACCGCGCCCGTGCCGTTGAGCATGGTGTAGCGGTCGGGGTCTGGATCGCTATTCATCACCACGACTGGAATGTCTCGACAAGTTGCCCAGCCTGCTTCAAAAAAGGGGCCGGTTCTGGCAACATCAGCGAGCAATAGCAGAGCGTCGCAGGTGTCGAGGCTCACCAAGTCCGCCTCTGCAGTGGTCTTGGCGTCCTGCTTCTCGCCGACCTCACGCAACGGATAGATGGAATGCCCACCGATGTCGTTGATGCCTCTATCGATCGTACGTCCTGACCATCGCTGTTCTGGGTTCGCGAAAGAGGCCGCCACATAGACCCTCGGTGGATCCTGCACTGAGAGGACTGTTGGAGCGACGGTTGTCGGCACGTCATCGCCTAGATGTACGGCACGAAGATGGCGGACCACGACATAACCAGCGGTCCTTCGCGATGCTGCATGGGCAGCCTCAACCAAGTCGCCGCTCTCGAAATAGTGCCCTGCAAGAGCAGCAGTGAACACATCGCCGGATCCGATCGGAAAGACTCTTGGCGTCGCGAAGGCGGGGATACCTGCTGGCTCCGCACCCTGTGCGAACACGACCGCGCCGAGGGCTCCAGCCTTGACGACGACAGCTTCGGCTCTCGTACCTCCGAGAATCTCTTCAACCGCCTTGCTGAGATCGTCGATTCCGGCAAGGTCGAGCACCTCACGTAGGTTCGCGACCACGATGAGCTCGTCAGCCGTGATCGTCTCAAACACCTGGTCCAGACTGAGTGAGTGCTGGGGATCAACAACTGCCCGCCTCGCTCGGACGGTTGGTTGAGCCTCGACCATTCCAAAGACAATCGCGTCCTCGGCGTGAACGTCGGGGACCTTGACGTTGCGGTCCGAATCGCCCATTATCAGCCGGGGTGGACTCAATGGCGTGTCGTACCTGAACTCAATTGAGTGGCGACGGGGGGTCGCATCGACCTGCACGTCGCGAAGTACCGCCCGCGTCTCTCTCAGTGTGCTGGCGTCGGCGACGGTGACGAGATGTTGCGTGGCGGAATCCAACAAGGCAGCCGCACGCACCCCAGAGCCGTAGGTCCACCGCCTGCTTGGCTCTGCGCAGGTCTCGCGGTATGCGCCGCCAACGACAACGGCAGTCACGACGACGACTCAGTCCTCGGATTCGCTCCTCTGGCAGACACCCCTAGAGCCCTGGCGCCCCGGTGCGGAAGCTGGGGCGCACCAGGACATCGTGCGTGCCGAGGAACACCTCCTTGACTTCAGCCTCGTAGGAGACTCCGAGCTCAGTACAGCGCAGCAGCCAGTCAAGATTTTCCACAATCGTCCCCACCGCTTGGCCGTGGTCATCTACAGCAACAAACACAGTGCGGCTCGCGTCGGCAGTTGGCACCACCGCTAGGACGGCACCCACCTCTTGGACCGGCGCGTCCGGGACGGGTTCAAGATTTGTTCTGAACCTGCGGCTCCGGCAACTGTCCTCGTCGGATTCGGCTCGTCCAGCAGGCCGGGGCGCATCCGTATGTCCGCCTCCTCCACCACCTGACATTTCGCTCCCCACCTCCCCTTCGAATACTCGACCCTTTTCGGCAGGTGCGAGGCTAGCCAGTGCTGAACCAAGAGTGGCCAACCCGTCGGGCCTGCTCCCAAATGCACAGGTCGAGAGCACCAGGCGATACTCGGCCGTGGGCCGCGTACTGAAGGAAAGCTGCCTCGAAGCGCTCGTATTGCCGTTCCACCCGCCATTCAGGTCGAAAGACGCCAGCCTGTGTCAGTGCTCTGATCAGCCAGATATCGACAATCGCAACTTCCGCGCTGCCGGTGACGTTTCTGACGATCCATGCCGCTGTCTTGGGGCCGATGCCGTTCAGTCCGAGAAGATATTCGCGAAGCTGTGCGGGTTCGGATGGAGGCGGGCTCACTCGAAGTCGACTCGCTGCATCCGCAATGCGCAATGCCCGTTGTCGCGGGAATCGGTAGCGGCCGAGACCGCCGGGCAGCGGTCGTCTGAGTGCCTTCTCGATGCGCTCGGCTGCTGGCGCTGGGTCCACCTCCAACACTCCCAACACCACACTGTGAGCGGCGTGTGCCGACTCCGCCGTGATGCCGAATCCGCCGAGCAAGCAGAACAGTGTCTCGGACACCACATCTGCACCACGGACTAGCGCCGCGACCCGGTCGACATAGCGCCCCCTCACCGTCTGATCAACCCAGTAGGCGGCTGATCCAAAAGCGTCGAAGCGTCCCCACGGGACCTCCCACTCATCACGCCCGACCGAGAAACCGAGGTAGTCGCTGCTATCCCGTCCGCAGTGCGGATCCGCAACCGGCCCGAGCTTCAAGCTGATCATCACTGGCGCTTCCGCCTTCGTGGCGGGACGAAATGAGTCAGTCTGCGGCCGAGGGCATCCGCGATCGAGGCCACAGTGAACACGCCTGGATTGGCCACGTGTCCCTGCTCTATGCGCCGCAGCGCGTCGACGGATAGCCCGGCTTCGTGCGCGATCTGACTCTGTGTCTTCTCCCTGCTTACCCGCTCTGCTTGGAGCGCCCTTCCCAGGTTGACACCCTTACCTCGCTCTTCAACGGTGATCTTCGATCTCGCCATGCATATAACTATACTAGGTTAGTTATACTCCACCAACTCGCGTCGATTCCCGCCTAGGACCGAGGTCGTTAAGAGCCGCTTGCCTCGGCCGTCCTCCATCTACGGGCGCTGGAAGTCCGAACTCCGATACAACCGACTAGCCGCGCAGCCCATGGCCCGGCTCCTGGAGTCGCACGTTGCGTCTAGCCTCTCGGCGTGCTGACTCTCCCCCAGCTTGAGCGGCATCTGTTCGCGGCAGCTGACATCTTGCGGGGCAAGATGGATGCGTCGGAGTTCAAGGAGTACATCTTCGGTGCGTTGTTCTTGAAGCGGGCCAGCGACGTATTCGATGAGGAGCGCAGTGGGGTCAAAGCGGCCCAACTCGCCCGGGGCCGCTCCCAGGCGGAGGCCGAACGGCGCGCCGAGGACCGCGACTTCTACCGGGAGGCGTTCTTCGTGCCGGAGCGGGCCCGCTGGGCGTATCTGCGTGACGAGTTGCACCATCAGGTGGGCGACGGGCTCAATAAGGCCCTGGCCGCGCTCGAGGAGGCCAATGAGTCGCTGGAGGGTGTGCTGCAGCACATCGACTTCAGCCGGCGGGTCGGCAACACGACCGTGTCCGACAAGAAGTGGCGCGACCTGATCATGCACTTCTCGAAGTACCCGCTTCGCAACTCCGACTTCGAGTTCCCCGACTTGTTGGGCGCGGCCTACGAGTACCTGATCCGGGACTTCGCGGACTCCGCAGGCAAGAAGGGCGGCGAGTTCTACACGCCCCGTCCGGTGGTGCAGTTGATGGTCCGTCTGGTGGACCCCCAGGAGGGCATGGCCGTGTATGACCCGTGCTCGGGCTCGGGCGGCATGCTGATCTATGCCCGCAACCATGTGGCCGACAACGGCGGCGATCCCGCCGACCTGATGCTGGCCGGCCAAGAGAACAACGGCACCACTTGGTCGATCGCGAAGATGAACATGCTGCTGCACGGCATCCGGGACGCCGACCTGCGCAACAACGACACCCTCGCCAGCCCCGAGCATGTGAGCGGCGGCGAGCTGAGGCGCTTCGACCGGGTGATCACCAACCCGCCCTTCAGCCAGAACTACGACAAGGCGACGCTGGCCCACACCGAGCGGTTCCGCTACGGCTACACCCCCGAGGGCGGCAAGAAGGCCGACCTGATGTTCCTGCAGCACATGCTGGCCGTGCTCAAACCCGACGGGATCATCGCCACCGTCATGCCCCACGGCGTGCTGTTCCGCGGCGGCGCCGAGGGCGAGATCCGCCGCCGCATCATCAACGACGACCTGCTCGACACCGTGATCGGCCTCGGCCCGAACCTGTTCTACGGCACCGGAATACCCGCCGCCGTGCTGAT
The DNA here is from genome assembly GCA_965219165.1 of Candidatus Aldehydirespirator sp. Classification (GTDB taxonomy): domain Bacteria; phylum Actinomycetota; class Acidimicrobiia; order Acidimicrobiales; family Aldehydirespiratoraceae; genus Aldehydirespirator. The sequence goes on from CBDCMW010000002.1 coordinate 2,203,783, forward strand.
CCTGCGAGCCAAGGGCTCCAAGCCACCCGAACGGCGGGACAAGGTGCTGTTCATCAACGCCGACCGCGACTACCGCGAGGGCCGGGCCCAGAACCACCTACGCCCCCGAGACGAACAGAAGATCACCGCCGCCTACCGCAGCTTCGCGGACATCGACGGCTTCGCCCGAGTCGTCACCGTCGACGAGTTGGCCGACAACGACTTCAACTGCAACATCCGCCGCTACGCCGACAACTCCCCGCCACCCGAATCCCACGACGTGCGGGCCCACCTCCACGGCGGCGTACCGATGGCGGAGATCGACGACGCCGCGGACCTGCTGGAGCGGGCCGGTCTGAATGCTCTGGAGGTCCTGTTCGCCGACCGGGGCGACGGCTACGCCGACTGGTGCCACAACATCGCCTCCGCCAAAGGACGAGAGGCCGCGCACGGCGCTATCGGCTACACCGTCGCGCAGCGGGCCGCCGCCAGCCCGTGGCCTCAATGGTGCGCCGACACCGTCGAACCGATGCTGCGCGCCCTGCCCGACCGAACCAGCCTGGCCGGCATACGCCAACAGTTCGTCGGGGACTTCACCGCCCACATGACCCAAGCGGGCATGGGTCGCTTCGATGCCGCGGGCATGGCCGCCACATGGTGGGAGGACAGCGTCTACGAACTCCAAACTGCCGTCAGCCGAGGCTGGAAGGCGGTGATCGAGGCCTGGCTCACCACCGCCGAAGCAAGCCAGGACGACAAGAACGCCCCCGACCTCGCCGATCAGACCGCCATCAAGCTCCTCGCCGGGCCGCAGTTGGCTTCCCGGGCCGAACTTACTGCCGCGCTCGCCAGCCTCGATGCGGAGATCAAAGCTGCTGAAGCCACCGGCGAAGAAGACGAGCCCGACGAAGACTCCCCCACTCCGGCCGATATCAAGACGATGAAATCGGAATGCACCAAGGCTAAGAAGACACTCAAGGTCATCGACGCCGCACTGCTAACTACAGCCCGCCAGGCCCTCGACGCCATGCAACCGGCCGAAGCTCCCGCCTCAGCCATCGACGTGCTCCGCAGCCGAATCGAGAAGCTTGTGGCCGACCACTTTGCCACCGTGGAGCGCAGCACCTTGGCCTGGTACGACAACCTCCTCAACAAGTACGGCACCACCCTCCGCCAACTGGAGGTCGAACGCGACGCGGTCACCGCCCGTCTCCAAAGGCACCTCAAGAGGCTGGGGTATGGCTGACTGGGAAACTCAGCATTTAGGTGATGTTGCGCAGTTGAAGATGGGCCAATCACCACCCGGCCCTCTTGTGACGGATCTCAATAGGGGCCTCCCGTTCTTACAAGGCAACGCCGAGTTCGGAGTTCGGTGCCCAAGGGCGATACTCCAGTGTGATGAGGCACCTCGACGATCTGCTCCTGGTGACTCCCTGATCAGTGTCCGGGCGCCCGTCGGAGCCATCAACCGCGCAGATCGCGAATATGGGATCGGGAGAGGGCTGGCCGCCGTGGCGTTCGACATGGTCGATCCAGATTTCGGTCACCATGCTCTAGTTGAGTGGTCAAGAGACCTCCGGCGCGTCTCGCAGGGCACCACCTTTTCCGCGATTGGCCGGAGGGAGTTGGCGGCGCTTCAGCTTCCCGTGCCGCCGCTGGAGGAGCAGCGGCGAATCGCAGAGATCCTGGACACAATAAACGAAGCCATCCAAGCCACCGAACACCTCATCGCCAAGCATGAGAGAGTTCGCGCCCGCCTTGCTACGGATCTTCTCACGGGGCCGTCCGCAGGTGGGCCTCCAGATGAGCAGAAACCGCAAGGGGCAGGACGGTTATCCGCCCCAAGCAGCACCTCAGGGAGCTTGGCTTCGGATGAAGTCCTTCTTGAGGACTGCGGGCGCTGGCTCAGTGGAGGAACTCCAGATACAGGTAACCCCGCCTACTGGGGAGGTGAAATTCCCTGGATCACAGCTAGCTCCCTGAGGGGTAGGTACTTGAGTAAGTCACTGCGGCGTCTCACCCCGGCTGGTGCTAAGGCGGGCTCCAGAATCGTCCCGCGCCAGACGATTCTGTTCGTCGTCCGGGGAATGAGTCTCAAGAAGGAGTTCCGGGTCGGAATGGCCGTTCGCCCGGTCGCTTTCGGTCAAGACTGCAAGGCGCTCGTTCCGGCCGACGGAGTCGACTCGAAGTATCTCCTGTTTGCTCTAGAGGCTGCGGAGAACCGCGTGCTTCGGATGGTCGATGAAGCCAGCCACGGAACCGGCCGCCTGCAGATGTCGTTGCTTGGACGTCTGAGGGTGTGGTTGCCGCCGCTGGAGCATCAACGAAGAATCACTGCGATTCTCGACACGATCGACGAGGCCGTGCATTCCGACGAAAAGCATCTCCACAAACTTCGCGAGCTTCGGGCCGGGCTCTCGGTCGATCTCCTGTCGGGACGAGTTCGGACGGTGGCGGCGTGAGTTCGGGGCCCGAGCGGGAGCGGGTGGAGTGGCCGCTGCTTGAGCATTTTTTCTCGCTGGGGTGGGAAACGCTGCGCTGGTCGGAGCGAACGGCAGACGGCGCCGACTTCCGGTCATCGGATCGCGATGTGCTCCTGGAGAAGAGACTCCGTTCGACGTTGGAGAAGATCAATCGTGGTCCGAACGGCGCGCCCTGGCTCGATGAGGCTCGGATCAGTACTGCGGTTGCGGAGCTGCGGTCGATGCCAGCGGGGAGCAAGCTGTTGGAAGCGAACCGGTTGTCGACCGAGTTGCTACTGGGCGGTCTCACGGTAGCCGGGCTTCCCGGGTGGGACCGGGGTCGGGATCAGGTCGTCGACTACATCGACTGGGACGACTGGGAGGCCAACGACTTCCTGGCCGTGTCGCAGTTCACTGTTGCCACGCCGGGGCGGGCGCCCAACATCCGGCCCGATGTGACGCTGTTCGTCAACGGGATCCCGCTGGTGGTAATCGAAGCCAAGCCTCCCGGCCATGACAGCGGCATAACCGACGCCATCGACCAGCTACGCCGCTACGCCAACCAGCGCGGGAGCGAGGCCGCAGAGGGTGCGGAACAGTTGTTCTGGACGAACCAGTTCACGGTCGCCACCACCGGCGAACGGGCTGAGGCGGCGACGTTCTCGGCGCTGCCCGAGCACTACATGGCCTGGAAAGACCCATACCCAGCCACCATCGGCGAGGTTGCCGCGTCCCTGAACAAGCCCGTCAAGGCGCTCACCGAGCAGGAACTGCTCACGGCCGGGATGCTGACGCCGGAGCGTCTGCTCGACATCGTGCGGCACTTCACGTTGTTCATGGAGGTCGGCTCGGGCCGCACCGTCAAAGTCGTCGGCCGCTACCAGCAGTACCGGGGCGTGCACAAGGCGCTGCGACGGCTGATCGAGGGCGACACCCGGCCTTCGGACGGTCACGTCGATCGCCGGGGCGGGATCATCTGGCACACCCAGGGGTCGGGCAAGAGCCTCACCATGGTTTTCCTGATCCGCGCGATGCGCAGCCACCCCGACCTGCGCCGGTTCAAGGTCGTGCTGGTCACCGACCGCAATGACCTTGAGAGGCAACTGCGGGACACAGCCGCGCTGACCGGCGAAACCGTCACCGTCACCCGCAGCGCCGCCGACTTGAGAGAACGGCTTAGCCAACCCGGGCCCGGCCTGGTGATGGCGATGATCCAGAAGTACCGCGACACCAAAGGCGGCGGCGATGACGAGGGATTAGGCGAGGAGGACACCTTCGGCACGTTGAACGACTCGGGCGAGATCCTGGTGATAGTCGACGAGGCTCATCGCTCGCACGCGTCGACTCTGCACGCCAACTTGATGGGCGCGCTGCCGAACGCCGCCCGGATCGGGTTCACCGGCACGCCGATCATCATGGGCGGCCGCAAGAAGACGGCGGAGATCTTCGGCGGCTATCTCGACCAATACACGCTGCGAGAGTCCGAGGACGACCGCTCAACGGTGCCGATCTTCTACGAGGGCCGAACGACCGATGCCGCCGTGCGCGGCGCCTCAAGGATGGATGACCTGTTCTTCCGGTGGTTCCGAGATCTCACCGACAACCAACGCGAGACGCTTCAGCAGCGGTACGCGACCGCGGCGCAGGTGCTCGAAGCGCCCGAACTGATCGCGGCCAAGGCCAAGGACATCCTGCGCCACTACATCTCCACGGTGATGCCCGACGGGTTCAAGGGGATGATCGTCGCCACCAGCCGAGAGGCCTGTGTGCGGTACTACGACGCTCTGGACAAAGCCCGAAACGAGCTCCTCGCCGAGCTCGAACAGCCGCAACCGAGCCCTTCCGACGGGGTTGGCGCATCGATGGACCCCGACGCGTCGTTCCTGCGGGGCGCCGCCGGCCGGATCGACATGATCCGTGCGCTGCGGTTCGCTCCAGTCATTTCGGGAGATCACAACGACCCGCTGCACTATGCCCAGTGGACCGACAAGCAACGCCAGCAGGCGAACATCGACAGCTTCAAGCTCCCTCTCGGTACCGGCGACAAGCACAGTCCGCTGGGGCTCTTGATCGTGAAGTCGATGCTGCTTACCGGCTTCGACGCACCCCAGGCCCAGGCCATCTACCTCGACCGGATGATCCAGCAGGCCGAACTGCTGCAAGCCGTCGCCCGGGTCAACCGCACCGCCCCCAAGAAAGGACACGGGCTGGTCGTCGACTACTACGGCGTGTCGGTCCAGCTCACCCAGGCGCTCGCCGCCTACACCAGCGACGGCCTTATGGATCCCGACGCCGAGGCCGCGCTGCGCCCGCTGATCGACGAGATCGAGAAGCTGGAACCACAGCGTCAGCGGGTCCGTCAACTCTTCGTCATTCGAGGCGTCGAGCCGTCCAAGACAACCATCGGAGACTGCGTGCTTCTGCTCGCTGACGAGAAGCTACGAGCCGAGTTCGACACCGCACTACGGACGTTCCTGGCCACCTTCGACACGGTCCTTCCCCGGCCCGAGGCGCTGCCCTACGTAGAGGACGCCAGCCTCTTCGGTGAGATCCAGATCGATACCCGTCGTCGCTACCGCGACACGCTCGATGGTGACTTCGACCCCTATAAGTACAAGGAGAAGGTCCGCTGGCTGCTGGATGAACACATCACCGCCTTGGACTTGAGCAGCAAGATCGAGCCGGTCCGCATCACCGCCCCCGAGTTCGCGGAGCACATCGGCGGGATCGGCTCGCACCGGGCCAAGGCGTCGGAGATGGAGCACGCCGTGCGCTTCCACATCCGCGAGCACCTCGACGAGGATCCCGTCTACTACGAGAAGCTCTCCAAGCGAGTCGATGAGATCCTCGACCGCCTCAAGGAACGATGGGAGCAGATCGCGCTCGAGTTCCAAGAACTGATCGAGGAGGTCAATGCCGGGCGCACCGACGAGGACAACACCGGACTGGACCCCGCGACCGAACTGCCCTTCCACAACCTCATGTCCGAGAGGGTCGCCAGCTCCGAGCCCGACACGGCCGCCCGACTGATCAAGCGCACCAGCGAGTTGGTGGCGGAGATCCGCCGCATGATCGGCGTCGTCGGCTTCTGGGACAACGCCACCAAACAGGACGACCTCCGCAAGTCCATCAAGCAGTCCCTCGACGACAGCGACCTGTTCGACTTTGATGGTCTCGACGAACTGGCCGTAGAGCTAGTAGCCCTAGCCAAAGTCAATCAGCACCGCCTCCGATGACCACCGCAACCGCCACCGCCGCGCCGCTCCACGATCTAGACACGCTGGTCGTAGGCGACTTGGTGCTGAAGGTGGCGCCCCCAAGCAACCGCAAGACCATCGAGATAGTCGTGGAACGCGACGCCTCCCTCACCCTCAATGCCCCTCCGAACGCAACCGTCGAACGAGCAACGCAGTTCGTGACCGCCAAACGCATCTGGGTCTATCGAAAGCTCGCCGACAAGGACGCCCTAACCGGTCCCCCGATCACCAAGCAGTTCGTGGAGGGCGAGGGCTTCGCCTACTTGGGCCGCAACTACCGCCTAACTCTCACCACGGATCGCGAAGTGACAGGAGTCCGCCTAGAAGCCGGCCGCTTCCGCCTACCCGCCACCCAGGCTCACCAAGGCGCAGCCCTAATGCGCCGCTGGTACACGGAGTCAGGAGGCCAATGGCTTTGCCGTCGAGTCCAACCCTGGGCAACCCGCCTAGGCGAACAGCAGGTAGAGGTCGAAGTCCGCGACCTCGGCTACCGCTGGGGCTCAGCCCGCCTAATCAACGGCCCCCAACGCATCAACATCCACTGGGCAACCCTCCAACTCCCCCCAAGCCTCATCGACTACGTCCTAGTCCACGAACTAGCCCACCTCCGAGAAACCAACCACACCCCCGATTTCTGGAAGATCATCGCCCGCCTAATGCCCACCTACGATCAGCAGAAGACCGTCCTAGCCACCGTCGGTAAGGCTATCTGGCTCGGGTCAGTCACACAGATCGCCAGCTGTTAGGTGTCATTTCGCATGAGGTTGTGTGCGCGTGATGCGGGCGGACCACTAACGGCGGTGTGGTGCCCGGAGGCAGTTGTGGTCATGGATCCAGCGCTTGAACTGGCGCAATGCCGGCAACGGCCCTCATGCTTCAGATAGTCAACCCTTCGCGCCAGCAAACCCAACGGGATCCCTAACCCCACCCCTGACTCGCAAAGAGCCGGATACCTAGAGGTCCATTCCTGCGAGGCGATTAGAATCTAGCGGATCGGCTACGCTCATACGCATGACCCGCAGTCGTCTGGAGTTCGCCCTCCTCAATCTGAATCCGACCCAATGGGAGAGTTTCGAGCAACTTGCATCGACGTTTCTCGCTGACCAGTACTCCCAACTGCGGACATTGGCAGGCACCGGCGACCGTGGACGCGACGCCGTGCTATGGCAACCAGACGGTGATCCCACTGTGGTCCTGCAATACTCGGTCAGCCAGGATTGGTCGCAGAAGATCCATACGACAGCAAGGCTGCTCCACAGGAATTTTCCTGATTCACAAATCTTGATCTACGCTACGAATGCCCGGATCGGTCCGAAGGCAGATGACCTACGTACGGAGGTCCAACGAGACTTCGGTCTATTCCTAGACATACGCGATGCTACTTGGTTTCTTGAGCGGGAGAACCGGTCATTGTCTACGGCTTCCGCGGCAGAGATATTCTCAGCTCCGATTGTCGAGCCGCTATTGGCAGAGAGTTCTCTGATTGTAAAGGAAGGCGACACACTCACGGCTGGCGAGGCACGCGCTGCCGTTATCTTCCTCTCCATGAAATGGGAGGACAGATCTCGAGCTAAGGGTCTCACCAAGCTCTCCTTCGAGGCGCTCGTTACAGCAGCACTTCGCGACACGGACAATGACCGTCGAATATCTCGATCAGATATATGCAAGTCGGTTCGGGGAATGATTCAGCATCATGATCCTGTTGAGATTGATAAGTTCACCAATTCTGCACTTGAGCGTCTGAAGAAACGAGTGATACGCCATTGGCAACAGAGCGATGAATTCTGTCTCTCCTTCGACGAGAGACAGCGTCGTACCGAAGCACTCGTAGAACTTGAACTGCTGGACAGCGAGCTCAATCTGGAGGTCCTCAGGCTACTTGAACACGCGTCCACGGCGATGGAGTATGACATCAGCGTTCAGCAGTTGACAAACACCGTGCACGACGTTCGTCGCGTCCTTGAGTTGTTCTTGCTGCAAAGAGGCGAGGCCTTCGCTCAGAGCCTATCCGATGGTCAGATGGTGTTGTTCACAGCGGACGAGATCAAAGCGATCTGTGTAGACTATATCAGTCGCGTTCCACGGAGAGGATTGAAGGCAGACAACATCATCTCACTCGTGAGTAGCACTATCGAAGGTCTCCTTGTTCGACCGACCCCGCACGCGCAGCGGTACCTACGTGCGCTCGCAGATGGATATACTCTTTTCGCGTTCCTTCAGCAAGTGCCCGACGTCCAGCGAGCGGTGCAGAAGATCTTCAGCCATGGTCGAATCTGGCTCGATACCTCTGCTGCACTTCCGTTGCTAGCCGAGATGCTGCTTGACGAGGAAGAACGAAGCTACACGCGCACTATTCGGGCAGCACGTAACGCTGGCATGGATCTGTACGTGACGGGTGGGGTCATCGAGGAACTATACCGCCACATCCTGCATGCCCGTCGTTGTCAGCAACTGGGACTACAATGGCGAAGTCGGATGCCCTTTCTGTTCTCTGCATATTTGTGGAGCGGCCGTCTAACGGTTGACTTCAAGAAATGGACCACGGAGTTCATGGGTGATCATCAGCCCCACGATGACATCGCAGACTTTCTCTTCGAAGTCGCTGGGATTACGAATCGCTCGCTTGCACACGAAGTGGAGCGAGCAGACGACAACTTTCGATGGAGAGTAGTAACATACTGGCAGGAGGTTCATCTGGCAAGGAGCCAGGCGAGCGACGGTTCGCGAGACCAGCAAGTTGCAAAGCTACTAGCCGACCATGACATAGAGAACTTCCTAGGTGTGGTAGTGGCAAGAGAAACTGAATCACGTACCAACTCTTTGGGCCATGAGCACTGGTGGCTTACACTCGATAGACGTGCTTATCGAGCAACCGGCGACATCTGTGAGCAGGAAGGAATAGAGCCGTTCGACTCGCCGGTCATGAGTTACGACTTTCTTATCAACTACGTTGCTGTTGGACCTCAGCGTGCCAGTCTGACTAAGACAGAGGAACGCCTGTTGCCTCTGATGTTGGACATGAGTCTTCTCGATGAGATACCGGAGGGCATCCTTGAGATAGCGGAGGCGACACGAGCCGATATGACTGGGTCATCAGAGCGCCTCGTCCGCCGCGAGATACGTGACCGACTCAATAGAGCGAAGTTGCGAAAGGGACCAGTCGCTCGTGGTGGTCTTGAGGCTATCGAGCGCGACCTTCGCGAAGCCTTTGGCACCATGGTTATCGACTAGAGCTGTTTAGTACCAAATCCCACCGCTCTCCACGACAACTAGCGGATCTACTAGTAAAGAAGCCCAGTTTGGATCGCCGCGTCAAGGGGGGTTTGACGCTCAAAGAGGGCTGACGGTTCCCAGGCGTTAGAGCGCTGATCGATCGTTCGACCCCTCGGGCAGCACGAAGGCCCCTGCCTCTTCGGCGTCCGCGACAGCGAGTGGCGGCATCGCCGGGTGTCGCCACTTGGCGACCTCAGGGGTGTTGCCCTTGCGCTTGTTGCAGTAGGTGTGGGCGACCTGCAGGTTGTCGATTCTGTGCAGCCGGCTCCAAATATCGGGTGCCCCGCTCAGCCTTGCCGCCCTTGCGCACGTTGAACACGGCGAATACCTTGGGCACGACGTGCTCGATCTGCGCACCCTGCAACTTCATCTCCCCGCGCGCAACCCGCATCGGCCTTCGTCACGGGCACGGATGTAGGAGAGCATCCTGCGCCGATGAGCGTCGTTCCAGCGACCGGTGGTGTCGGGCTCGTCAGACTCCAAGTACCGGCGCCAGCCCTTGTCGACGTTCTGGACGACCCTGGTTAGGAGCCCCCGGGGCTTGTCGCCCGCGTCTGGTCCCGTAGTCTTCTCGGCGTTGTCTTGGGCTCTTTGAACGGCAGCGGAGGCACCCTCGTCGGCCGGTGCGTCCACAGGCGGTTGGTGCTGCACGATGCCGTGGCATCGCGGAAACTCAGAGCACCCCCAGAACTGGCTGCCGGCGTTCGCTCCTCGACGGGTCGTGCGCCTCACCATCGGCCGGCCGCACTTCGGGCAGTCCGGGACCGGCTCCGACGCCTGGGCCGACGATCCGCTCATGGATCACTCACCTTCGTTGATTGCTCGTCCCTTCTACCCGACTTTCTTTCCGCCCACACCCCGCAAACTCAGCGTCAGCACGCGCGCCCACGTGGCGGCAAGGGCTGACAGTGCGGCCAGCTCTTGGGCAGAGGCCCGTGAGTCTCCCGGGGCGGTGTAACCCCTGGTGGGTACTGTCGGGGGGTGAGTTCGTTGGATTGGGACGGCGCGAAGCGCCAGCTCCGGCGGGCGGCCGAGATCAATCGTGGTGCGGCGGTCGCAGACAGACTGAAAGCCGGCGGCAGGACAGCGCTGAACGTCACCGCGGAGCGCACGGCGCAGGTGATGGCAGCGGCGCAAGCCCTGATGGCGAGTGACCTGTCCTCAGACCTCAACAACCTGGTCGCGGCCGCGGTCAAGGGAAGCGCGAACATCTACGACAAGGCGATGGACGCCAACTACCTCGACCCGCTGCTGCGGCCGGGTCTGGGCGGCAGCTACCACCGGCTCTTCGATGGGGGCCACACCATCGCCGGGGCCGTCAGAGCCGCTCGGGACGCATCCCCCGATGACACCATCATCGAGGAGGCGCTGGGAACCGTCCAGGCGCTGCTCAGAGACGCCGCCACCCCCAGAGGTCTGCCGCTCGCGACCTGGGACAAGAGCACCTTCGACGCGGTGGCGGATTCCCTGGAGTCGACGTTCGCAATACCCAAGAGCTGGTTCTATGACCTGAACACCTACGACGCGGCAGACCTGCTCGGCGCCTCAGTGGGTGTGGTCGCCGTGGTCCTGGGATGGAACCGTGCCGACACCGAAACCTTCGCCAGTCTCACCGCCAGCATGGGGCTGCCAGCCGCCGTCCGCGCCAATCCCCTATTGATGGTCGTCGTGGTCGTCGCGGCAGCCAGAGCCTTCCACAAGGCCCGCCCCGGCGGCGAGTACACCGAACTCGTCGACGGCGGATTCAAAGGCGTCGTCGGCTCCGGGGCGACAATGGCGGCGATCGCGCTCACGACTTCGGCCGGCGGGCCCGCGGGGGTGGCGCTTCTGGTCGGCCTCACCGCTGGCATCGTCGCCAACTCCGCAACGAAGAACGTGAGCTTGACCGCAATTGGCCGCTTCGTCGCCACCCGAGCCGCCGCCATGACTACAGACCCCGCCGCAGATGAGGCCGCCGACCCGCCGGAGGCCGATGGGCCCGACGGAGCCGCCGTCAACGCAATGGACACGGCTCACAACCTCTGACCATCTTGACCGCCCCGTAGCAGCCGCCGGCGGTCTGCCCGTAGATCGTGTCAGCGCGGCGTCCTCGTCGGCTCGCCGAGTCCGGTGGATCCAAGCCGCCGCGATATCATTCTTGATGTCATGTGGTCGGTGGAGGTAGAACCGGAGGACGACTAATGGGTCGCACGACTATCGAGGAACTGCGCAACCGGCGGGTCAACGCCATGACCAGCGCCGAGCGGGCCGAATTCGACGAGGCGCTCACCACGGCCCGCCTGGCCATCGACGTCGGCGAGAAGGTCCGTGAAGCCCGCGAGGCGGCCGGACTCAGCCAACGAGAGCTAGCTGTGCGAATGTCCACCAGCCAAGCAGCGGTGGCTCGCCTCGAGGCCGGCGGCACCAGCGCCACACTCACGACCCTGCAATAGGCTGCTGCCGCGCTGGGCCTCGAACTCACCATCGACCTCGCTCCCGCACACTGACAACGCTGTCCGTCAACTGCCCAGTGGTTGGCCTGATACTCGAGCATGTCGTTGCCGTGGAGCGCCTTGGTGGAGTTGCAGACGCGGACGTAGACCACTGTGGGACTGTTGTGACCTGAACGGGGGCTTGGCGAACACAGGTCTACGGTCCGGTGCATCGGCCCAGTTGCGCATCGGTACCAGACCACGCCCAGCTACAGCCGCTTCCCAGCCACCGTCGGCGCCAATCCCCTATTGCTGGTCGTCGTGGTCGTCGCTGCGGCCAGAGCCTTGCCTGAGCTCGCCCCAAGCCGCTGGAACCCCCAACGCCTCCTCCGGTACGCCATTGGCCGTGGCGATTGGCGCCTTACATCGGGCCGATGTCATGGGTCAGTGGCATCATGGGCCTGACCAGAGGGAGGATTCATGGCCGTTGAAATAGCGATCTGGCGGATGACCGATGCCGGACCGCACCAGCTGGCGTCGTCGCCGCTGGACTTCGAGCAGCGTCTCGAGGACATGCTCACTGAGGATCCCAGCATGAGCGGAACAGACCTGCTCATCATCGGGAGGCAGGTACCAACCAGCTATGGGGGATACATAGATCTGTTGGCCCTCGATGCTGACGGTCGCGCCCATGTCCTTGAGCTCAAGCGTGACCGGACCTCTCGCGACGTTGTCGCCCAAGCACTCGACTACGGCTCCTGGGTGCAGGGTCTAGGCCTCGAGGATCTTGAGCAGATCTACCTCGACCATCAGGGCGGCGAGACCCACCTCGGCGAGGCCTTCGCCGAGCGATTCGACAGCCCACTACCGGACGTCGTCAATGCCGAGCAGCAATTCACGATCATCGCGTCCGAGCTCGACCCGACATCTGATCGCATCGTCGAGTTCCTCGCAGAGTCCTACGGCGTGCCCATCAACGCCGTCTTCTTCCGCCACTTCATCGACGACGGCCGCGAGTACCTCGCTCGCACCTGGCTGTTCGATCCCCAACAGACCGAAGACAAGGCGGCTCGACCATCGCGCAGCAAGCTTCGGCCGTGGAACGGCCGGGACTTCTACATGGTGCTCGGTCGAGCCGGCCAGACCGACCGCTGGTCGATAGCGAGCAAGTACGGGCTCCTCAACGCAGGCGGAGGATCGTGGTACTGGAAGCCGCTGCGGAACCTCACGCCGGGAAAGCGCGTGTTCGCTTACGTGGCCGGAGCCGGCTATGTCGGCATCGGCCGAGTCACCGGCGAGATGATCCCCGCACGCGATGCCAAAGTCGAGGTCGCCGGTCAGCTCCAATCGCTGCTCGATCAACCAGAGCGAAGTGCGGAAGGGTGGGAACAAGCGGCCTCGGACGACCCGGAGAAGACCGAGATGGTCGTGCCGGTCGAGTGGCTCGCCACACGGCCCATCGACCAGGCCGTGTGGGAGAAGGGGCTCTTCGCCTCACAAGTCACCGTTTGTAAACTGCGCGACGAGCGCACAATCAAGACCGTCGAGTCGGCATTCGGGCTCGACTCGGCAATCGACTGATCCACCGGCCACAACGGTCGTACAGCGCTCGGATCTGAATGCGGCTCCGACCCCTACTCAGGAACCTTCAGCCTCCCACCCCCAGTATGAGTGCGAAGGCCCAGCCACTGGGGCATCCGTAGCCCAGACTCAGGCGATCACATCATGTCACACCCCCATAGCATCATGTGTGACAGCATCTGCAACGAGCAGACACCGCGGCCGAGCCACGGCTGCGGGTGAACATGAGGGGTCGTAATGGCCAGCGACGAAGACCGCTACGCGGACATCGAGGTTGACGTACTGGACGACGCGGGCGTCCGCGCTGTCATCGACAACGCCCTCGCCCGGGCAGGATGCACTTGGGAGGAGCTTCAGGAGCAAGCCAAGGCTGGAAGCTTCTCCAGCGAGATCGCGCGGCGGGCATGGTTCGTCGTGTCGTCCTTTGCGCCTTCGACAGCCTGACCTGAAGCGTCAGGCCAGGAAGTTCGCGGGCGACCTCACAGAGCTTCTCAACGGCACCGTCACCCATGGCGTCCGCATGCGGTCGTACATGGACCGGCGAGGTCGCGCCGTGGTCGGCTACAAGGTGAGCGAGGCCAACCCAGTTGGCGACTGTGTCCCCCTGACTGTCTCGCAAGCGTCGGCGCGCCTTTACGTCAGTGTCCTGCACACGCTCGAACTCGATGATTCCGGCGCCTTCCTGACCACCAGCAAGAGCAGCTACACGCTCCAGGAGGATGACGACACGACCTCGATCCTCACCTACGACTTTGTGAGGGAGCCACCCAACGAGTTCCCCGAGGCGCACATCCACATCCACGGCGAATCCGACGTGCTCTCCAGGATGCTGCATGCCAGCGGGCGCGACAAGAGCAAGCCCGCCGACCTCCACCTGCCCGTCGGGGGTCGGCGATTCCGACCGTGCCTGGAGGACATCATCGAGTTCTGCATCCTGGAACGCCTCGTGACTCCGCGCGACGGATGGAAACAGGCGCTGAACAAGTCCAGAGACGAATTCCTCTACTTGCAGCTCCGGGCAGCGGTGCACCGCAACCCCGAAGCGGCCGCCGACGCACTTAAGCGAGACGGCTGGCACGTGACCGAGCCAGACACTCGAACAGCGCGTTAGCGCCCATCGAGACTCAGCTACCAGGCCACACCCAGCGACATCCGCGGCTCGGCCACAGGCCAAGTACCAGTCAGCGCTCGCAGCAATACCGTCCCTGCCCCGGCAAACGGCCCGGGTTACGCCCTTCTCGGACTCGCGTACCATCGCGCCGCAGCGGCCAGCACGCTCAGAGTGATGGTGCTGACGGTCCGAGGAGTCAGCGCGCTGATCGAGCCTTCGACTCCCGGGGCAGCACGAGGGCTGCTCCGTCTTCGGCGTCCGCGACGCTTAGCGGGGGCATGGCCGGGTGTCGCCACTTGTCGACCTCGGGGGTGTTGGCCTTGCGCTTGTTGCAGTAGGTGTGGGCGGCCTGCAGGTTGTCGATCTTGTGCAGGCGGCTCTTGTATTGGGTGCCCGGCTCGGCCTTGCCGCCCTTGCCGACGTCGAACAGTACGAACACCTTCGGCACTACGTGCTCGATCTGGGCGCCCTTGATCTTCGTCTCCCCCGCGCACAGCCCGCATCGCCCGCCGTCGCGTTCATAGACGTAGGAGAGCATCCTGCGCCGATGGGCGTCGTCCCAGCGGCCGGTGGCGTCGGGCTCGTCAGACTCCAGATACCAGCGATGGCCTTTGTCGATGGCCTTCACGACTTTGGTGAGGAACCCCCGGGGCTTGTCGCCCGCATCTGGGCCCGTGGCCTTCTCGGCGTTGTCTTGAGCTCCTTGAACGGCAGCGGAGGCATCCTCGTCGGCCGGTTCGTCCACAGGCGGTTGGTGCTGCACGATGCCGCGGCATCGCGGATACTCAGAGCACCCCCAGAACTCGCTGCCGGCGTTCGCTCCTCGTCGGGCCGTGCGCCTCACCATCGGCCGTCCGCACTTCGGGCAGTTCGGGACCGGCTCCGACGCCTGGGCTGACGATCCGCTCATCAGTCACTCTCCTTCGTTGATGATTGCTTGTCCCGTCGACTCGACCCTCTAACCGCCCAACCCGCGAACGTCAACGGTAGCGTTCGCTCCCGTGCCAGCATGGCGGCAAGGGCGGACAGGACGGCTAGCTCTTGGTCAGAGGCAGGTGAGTCTCGCGGGGTGCTGTAGCCGCTGCTGGGTACTGTCATAGTGTGAGTTCGTTGGATTGGGACAGCGCGAAGCGCCAACTCCGGCGGGCGGCCGAGATCAATCGTGGTGCGGCGGTCGGTGAGAAGCTGAGCGCGGGCGGCAGGACAGCGCTGGACGCGACCGCAGAGCGCACGGCACAGGTGATGGCAGCGGCGCAGGCCCTGTTGGCGAGTGACCTGTCCTCAGAGCTCAACAACCTGGTCGCGGCCGCGGTCAAGGGAAGCGCGACCATCTACGACAAGGCGATGGACGCCAACTACCTCGACCCGCTGCTGCGACCGGGTCTGGGCGGCAGCTACCACCGGCTCTTCGATGGGGGCCACACCATCGCCGGGGCCGTCAGAGCCGCTCGGGACGCATCCCCCGACGACACCATCATCGAGGAGGCGCTGGGAACCGTCCAGGCGCTGCTCAGAGACGCCGCCACCCCCAGAGGTCTGCCCCTCGCGACCTGGGACAAGAGCACCTTCGACGCGGTGGCGGGTTCCCTGGAATCGACGTTCGCAATACCCAAGAGCTGGTTCTATGACCTGAACACCTACGACGCGGCAGACCTGCTCGGCGCGTCAGTGGGCGTGGTCGCTGTGGTCCTGGGATGGAACCGTGCCGACACCGAGACCTTCGCCAGTCTCACCGCCAGCATGGGGCTGCCAGCCGCCGTCGGCGCCAATCCCCTATTGCTGGTCGTCGTGGTCGTCGCTGCAGCCAAAGCCTTCCACAAGGCCCGCCCCGGCGGCGAGTACACCGAACTCGTCGACGGCGGATTCAAGGGCGCCGTCGGCTCCGGAGCGACACTGGCGGCGGTCGCGCTCGTGGGCTCGGCCGGCGGGCCCGCGGGGGTGGCGCTCCTGGTCGGCATCACCACGGGCATCGTCGCCAACTCCGCAACGAAGAACGTGAGCCTGACCGCAATCGGCCGGTTCGTCGCTGAACGGGAAGCACCGCGCCGCGCGCTCGGCGGACCCCAACACCGCTACAACGACCGCCGCGGCGGCCTCGGCCTCGGCCCCCAACGCTCCGCTCCCCCACCATCGAGGCACCAGGTCCTCGGAGTGGTAGGTGGTCGCCACCCGCCGGCCCCGACATGGGGGCTCGCGGTGTTACCGGTCGATGCCGGCCCCGACATGGGGGCTCGCGGCGCTACCGGTCGATGCCGGCCTCGCCCCGTCGGCGGGGCTCGTCGGCCAGTGGCGCCAGGGCCCGCGCCAGGTCCGGGACGCTGGCAGCGATGGTGTCCCACACCAGCTTGTGGTCGATGTCGTCGTAATCGTGCGCGATGAAGTTGCGCATGGCGCGGGCCTTGGCCAGCGGCAGGTCGGGCCGTTGGGCGACGAGGCGCTGCGAGAGTTTGCCGGCGGCCTCCCCGATGATCTCGAGTTGGCGTTCGGCGGCCGCTCGGACCAGCCAACTGGAGTCGAATCGGTCGCGTCCGGCCTCGACAATCTCCTCCAGGCGAGCCGCGGCGAGCATGATGTGGGATATGAAGTCGCTGTCGCGGCCGCTCACAGCGTGATGGCGTCCTCTAGGATGCCGCGGTGCTTGTCTTTGAGTCCGCCCGCTGAGATCACGTCGACGTCGCCGCCGAGCACCTCCTCAAGGTCCAACTTGAGGCCCGCCAGATCAAACAGCGACGCGCCGTCTTTGAATCGGGCCAAGAAGTCATAGTCGCTGTCGTCGCTGTCGTCGCCGCGTGCCACCGAGCCGACCAGGGCTATCGAGGCGGCCTTGTTGCGGGCCGCGGCGGCGCGGATCGCCTCGCGGTGCTTCCCGAGAACGTCATCGCGGCGTGCTCCCACAAGCCCCATAGTAGGCGCTGGCGACCCACTGCCGGTGACCTGCCAGTCACGTTCACGGCGACATCGCCTATCGTCCGCACATACATCGCGCCACGGAGAGGGCCATCGCCGCCGGCAGGAGGCCCGAGTCCGAGGCTGAGGAGACCGAGCTGTACACGACCATCGATGGTGCGTTCAGGTGCCTGATCCTGGACTTCGAGATCAAGGGGATCACGGTTCCACCGCCCGATCAAGCGACGCTGCCCCTATGACTCTTGACGTCGGGGCGCTCAGGAACCTCCTTTGCGAGCGCCTCTGTGAGGACGTGGGTGTCGATGAGCGCCCGGACGGCGAGCTCATGCTGCGCACGCATTTCTCCTTCCCTGACGGCGACGGCTGTCCCTTCCATCTGGCCGAAGCGCCCTCAGGCGGCCTCCGCCTGTCGGACTGCGGCCACACCCTCATGCACATCAGCTACGACCACGACATCGACTCGTTCCTCTCCGGCACACGGGGCATGCTGCTCGAGCGCATCGTCGCCGAGAGCGGCATCCACCACGACAGCGGAGTGTTCTCCGTCGACACATCCGTCGACCGGCTGCCCGAGGCCATCTTCAGATTCGGTCAGGCATTGACCAGGGTCTACGACCTGACCCTGCTGTCGCGATCCAACGTCGGCTCAACCTTCTACGACGACCTGGCCGACTGCCTCTCGGCCTTAGTGGACGAAGCCAAGATGCAGCGCGACTACCAACAGGAAGTGCCTCCCCACGTGGTCAGAACGACGGTGCCCAACGCGGATGCGTACCCGGTGGACTACCGCATCGATGGAAAGAGCGGCATCCCGTTGTTCCTTTACGGTGTGCCCAACCGTGACAAGGCGCGGTTGACGACGATCATGCTCGGCTACTTCCACCGGCACGGTCGGTCTCTTGTTCGAATCGATCATCGTCTTCGAGGACCAAGCCGAGATCCCGAGAGTCGATCTCGCGAGACTCTCCGATGTGGGCGGGGACATGATCTCATCGCTGGAGTCGACCGCGGATCTCAACCGGAAGCTCCTGGTGCGCATTGCCGCATGATCGCCGGAACGACGGCCCCTGGGGTGAGTCCGCCAGCCGGCCCACAACGACCAGCTCCCCGCCGCGGCGCACCAACTCCAGCGCCGACAACTCGGTGTGCACTTCCCGAAGCCCCAGAGGTGCCTCGCCGACCCACCCACGCCAACATCGCTGCGGTCTCGCGCAGGCCGCGGTCTGGGCCGCCCTTCGACGAGCTGTCTTGACCAACTCGGTGACGGTGCCAGTGCGTAGGCGGCCGACCCGCCGGCCGCGCCGGGTGCGCGGCGGCCAGAACTCCGAGTCGTCCTCGTAGCCGCGGTTCGCCCACACGTCATATAGGTCTTAGTTTCGCTGGGTGTCGTCGTCGGGCCATGCGTAGGGGAACAGGCGGGCGTCGGGCCATGCGTAGGGGAACAGGCGGGCGTCGTAGCCGCTGTCATGCCAGCGTGCCGTCGCACGCCGGCCTTGGTGGCGATCGCCCACGTCCACGCTCGGGGGTGAGCCTAGAGTTGGCTGCGAACTGCCGAGAGGGAGGAATGTCGGTGGCCATGAGATCCTGCCCAGTGGCGGCCATGTAGCTGCCCGCTGGCGGCCAACAGTTCTGCCCAGCGGCGGCCAACAGGACTGCCCGCGTTGAAGTCCGTTTCCCGTCGGGGTCCACCGCGGCGGGGTGCTCCTCCTACTCGAATGGCCGGTCACGACAACCGTGACCATCGAGCAGGAGGAGCCAGTGAAGTCTCGCGAGGAAATCATGAACATGTTGGAAGCGTTCGACCTGACTGGGTCGTTGCGTGGCGCCGGTGAGCTGGCCGGCGTGTCTCATCACACCGTGGCCCGTTATGTCGCTGAGCGCGACGAGGGTCGGCTGGGGGGTGTGGGCCCGGTGCGCAGGGGGCGGATCATCGATCCGTGGCTGCCGAAGATCGAGGAGTGGGTGGAGCGCTCCTGTGGCAAGATCCGCGCCGATCGTTGCTATGCCAAGCTGAAGGCGTTGGGGTTCGAGGGTTCGGACCGCACGGTGCGCCGAGCGGTCGCTGAGGTGAAGGCCAACCATCGCCGTGGCCGGCGGCGGGTGTATCGGCCGTGGATCCCCGAGCCGGGCATGTGGGCGCAGTGGGACTGGGGCGCGGGTCCGGTCATCGCCGGCCGAAGGACGAATCTGTTTTGTGCGTGGCTGGCGTGGTCGAGGTTTCGGGTGGTGATCGCGACCTGGGACCGCACCCTGCCCACGGTGATCGCCTGTGTCGACCGTGCCATGAGGGCCTTCGGTGGTGCACCGACGTATTGGCTCACCGACAACGAGCGCACGGTCACGATCGATCACGTCGCTGGGATCGCTGTGCGCCATCCGGAGATCGTTGCGGTCGGCGGCCACTACGGGATCACGGTGGCGACGTGTGTGCCGGCGGATCCGGAGTCCAAGGGCGGGTCAGAGGCGACGGTGCGGGTCGCTGAGGCCGACTTGGTGCCCACGGACGCGAACCTGCGCGGTGACTACGCCAGCTGGGCCGAGCTGGTCGAGGCCTGTGAGGCGTGGATGGCCGAGATCAACGGCCGCCAGCATCGGGTTACCCGGCGGCCGCCGGTCGAGATGCTCACCGAGGAACGGCATCGGCTGCACGCGCTGCCCGAACGCCCATACACGGCGGTGCTCGGGGAGACCCGGAAGGTCTCTTGGAGCTCCACGATCAGCTTCGGCGGCGTGACCTACTCGGTCCCGCACACCCTCGCCGATGAGACAGTGTGGGTGCGCGTCGACGGTGAGCGGGTCGTGGTCACCCACTGCGCATCGTCAGGTCCAATCGAGGTTGCCCGCCACCAGCGTTCGACGCCGGGGCATCCGATGATCGACGACGCCCACTATCCGCCACGCCCGGCTGGGCCGCTCGGGCGGCGTCCGAAGCCGACGAGCGCGGCCGAGGCCGAGTTCCTCGCTATCGGAGACGGCGCCCGCACCTGGCTCGTTGAAGCAGCCGCCGCGGGCACGACCCGCATGAAGGTCAAGATGGCCCAAGCCGTCACCCTCGCCCGACTGCACGGCCAGATCCGCGTTGATTGGGCGCTCGGCCACGCCGCGATGTTCGGCCGCTTCGCCGACGGCGACCTGGCCTCGATCCTGGCTGCTGACCCGCCCGGACACCGCCGGCGCGCCGATGACGTGCACTCGCTGCAGCCCGGCACCGCCGCCTGGGGTCGCCTCGGAGGCGACCGATGAACCCAGCACCGATCGACGAGGTCGTGGACCTGTTGCGCATCCTGCGCCTGCCCCACATGCGCACCGCAGCACCGGAGTTGTTGGCCACCGCCAAGGCTCAGCGATGGGACCCAGCCGAAGCAGTCAAGGCGCTGCTCGCCGAAGAGCTCGCCGGCCGCCAAGCATCCTCCATCAACAGCCGTCGCAAGGCCGCCGGGTTCCCCACCGGCAAGACCTTCGACGCCTGGGACGAAACCGTCAGCTCGATCCCGGCGCCGACCCAGCGGGCGCTGCGCACCCTGGAGTGGATCCACCGTCACGAGAACCTCGTCGTGTGCGGACCATCAGGCACAGGCAAGACGCACTTCCTTGAAGCGCTCGGCCAGGCCGCCGTCGATGCCGGCCACAAAGTGTCCTGGTTCAGTCTCGAGCACCTCGGCGCGCTCGTGCGCCGCCACGGCGCCGACGACACCGCCGCCAAAGCGATCAAGCGGATCATGCGCACCGACGTCATCGTCATCGACGACATAGGCCTGCTCCCCGTCGCCACCGAGACCGCCGAGGCGCTCTACCGCGTCGTCGACGCCGCCTACGAGAAACGCTCCATCGCCTTGTCGAGCAACCTTCACCCCGCCGGGTTCGACGAACTCATGCCCAAGACCATCGCCAACGCCACCGTCGACCGGCTGCTGCACCACGCCCACGTCGTCATGACCGCCGGCGACAGCATCCGCCTCACCCAAGCCACCGCCGGCAAGGGGGTGACGCCACTGACCAACTGACCCAACGGGCAGAACACCTGGCCACCACCGGGCAGTTCTGTTGGCCACGGCTGGGCAGTTCTACTGTCCGCCACTGGGCAGATCCCACTGGCCGTTGACAGAGGAACTCATGACCGCTGTTCCTGTCACCGGCGCCGACCCACAGACCGCCGAGGAATCTGTGACGCTCGCTGACCTCGACGCCGGCGTCGGCAACATCCCCGACGTGCCCGAGGAGGAAGTCGCCGTGCGCTACTTCAGCGACGAAGCCCTCCAAGCGGCAATCCGACTGCGCCGCAACGGCCGCAACATCGGCTAGCCGCAACCCAGGTGCAAGCCGGATTCGACGAGGCGCGTCAGGTCCAGAGGGAGCTGATCGGCAGGGCCCAGAGGCGATCGCCCAGCGGGAACGCAGCAGGGCCGGTGTGAAGCACTATGCCGGCCAGAAGCTGGTCGCCGGTGTGATCTCGCAGCCAGGCGAGGTGGCGGGCGTCGTCGACGGTGGGTGCGGCGGTGGCCTTGATCTCGAAGGCGACCAGGCGCCGCGCGTCCAGTTCCGCGACGACGTCTATCTCGTGGCGCCCGTGGTGCTGTCTGAGGTGATACAGCCGGCAGCGGTGCGCGCTGACGGTCGCCTGGGCCCGCAACTGCGCCACCGCGAGCGTCTCCAGCAGGCGCCCCAGCAGGTTGCCGTCGCGCATCGCTGAGCGGTCGGTGGCACCGGTCACAGACGCCAGCAGCGACGGATCGACCAGGAACCGCTTGGGTGCCAGCGACAGCCGTTTGAGCCGGTTCGACGTCCAGGCGGGCAGCTCGTCGATGATGTGGAGGCGGCCGAGCAGGTGAAGGTAGCGCAGGACGGTGCGGCGGTTGATGCCCGCGGCCTCACAGAGGGTGCTGTCGTCCACCACGCCGGCCGAGTTGAGCGAGTACGCCTCGAAGAAGCGGGCCAGCCGGACGCTGTCATAGCCTCCGCCGGCCATCTGGGAGTCGCGTGAGACGATCTCTTCGACATAGGTGTCGAGCCAACTGCGCCGGGCGCGCTCTCCCAGTCCAAGCGCAGCCTGGGGGAATCCGCCCCGCAGGGCCATCTCGAGGTAGTCGCGCAGGTTGGGGCTCCCGGCGCGGACCGCGGCCCGCGCCCCGAGCGCGGCCAGATCCCCCCGCGCGATCCGGTCGACCAGCGGCGCCTCGGGGGCTGCGAGCTGCTCCCCCACCGTCATCGGGTACACCGCGATCCGGGTGACGCGGCCGGTTCCCGGCCAAGTCTCAGCCTCGGTCTCGGCCCGTATCGACCCCGTCAGCACGAACCGTCCCGGCCGGAGCTCGGCGTCGCAGGCCCGTTTGACCGCGCCCAGTACCCGGGGCACCTCCTGCCACTCGTCGAGCAGGACCGGCTCAGCCAGACCCTCGATGGCCGCGTCCGGGTCGGCCGCGACCGCCAGGGCCTCGGCCGGGCGATCCAGCCGGATGATGGTCCGGGCGTAACGCGCCGCGGTGGTGGTCTTGCCCGAAGCCCGCGGACCGACCAGCGCCAGCGCCGGAAGCTCCTTCAGGAACTCGGTCATGAGCGAATCCGCAAGACGCTCCAGATACTCGGCCACACCCACAGACTACCGACCGCCGACACCGGGCACTACCGATATTTGACAGACTCAGCTACCAACAATCGACACATCGCATTGCAACGAGGCGTTCACTGACTTGGGAATGGTCGCAGCGCGACCTGGCCGTTCGCAGGCGACAACGGCATGGGCGCGGCTCCCCAGACCTCGCTGCACAGCCTTGTAGCGCTGGCTGCAAGCCACCTCTGGCCCAGCGCAGCGACGCCCGGACCTTGCCGACGGGATCGTGACACAGCAAGAACAGCAACTAGCAGAACAGATCGCCGCGGCGCTCTCCTTGGGCTCGACCGACCTTCATGCCACACCGAGCCCCACGAGCCCAGTGGAACTCAAGGCAGGCATGAACGTGTGCTTCACCGGAACCTACGTCGTCAATGGTGCTCGCGTGGGCAAGGAGACACTGGAGAAGATCGCGACGCAGGCCGGGTTGAGACCGTTGAAGACGCTAACCAACAAGTGCCAGGTGCTCGTAGCCGCCGACCCAATGTCACAATCCGGCAAGGCCCGAACAGCTCGCAAGAGGAGCATTCCGATCGTCAGCGTTGAGGACTTCATCAATGCGACCGACAGGGTTACGCCCCTATCGGATTGACGCGCCATCGCGCTGCAGCGGCCAACACGCTCAGAGAGTGCTGACGGTGCTGACGGTTCCCAGGCATTAGCGCGCTGATCGAGCCTTCGATTCCCGGGGCAGCACGAGGGCTCCTCCGTCTTCGGCGTCCGCGACGGTGAGCGGCGGCATGGCCGGGTGCCGCCACTGGTCGGCGTCCACTGCCGAGATCTCTGAGGCTCGGCCAGTGCGGTCCCGGAGCCTGCCCGCGTTCCTCGCAACCTGCTCGGGCAGTTGCTCCTCGATGTCGCAGCCCTTGAGGAAACGGTTCGTGACCGGATCGATGCTCTGGCGTCCCGTCAGGCATTCCGCCAGCACCACCGAGGGCACCACCGGCGGCCAGATGCCCCGGCGCTTCAACGATCCGATGCGAGCCGCCGAACGGCGATCTCGGCCGGCGAGTCGGGTAACGGCCCCCGAGTCGAGAACGACCGCTCCCATCAGGCGTCGGGCACCTTCTTGAGGTGACGCTCAATGCGGTCGCACCAGGCCTCGGCCTCGGCCACCTCTTCCGGTGACGGCTCGCCGACCTCCTCAATAAGTTCGGCGAGATAGCGGTCCGCCTCCTGCAGAAGCTCACTGCGGCGTGCGGGGGCCGAGTTTCGAGCACCTCGGCCGTTGCGCACCGGGGTATGAGCCTCTCCGACCGTTGCCATACACGAAATGATACAACATTGATGAACAATCGCAACGTGGATCAACCGTGCAGGCTGGTATCTACGCCTATCCTTGTGCTGTCAGCTGTTCGAGGGGCAGACTTCGGGCCCCGCAGCGCGCGGCTGCTGGCCAGCCAGCTTGCGTGTATTCGGTCGTAATACAGTATCGTGGCAACGACCCCGTTCGATATCGACCCCCTTGACGACGATGACCCCTTCGAGATCACCAGCCAGGCCCCGCACCTGTTCAAGCACGGCCCGCTTGGGATTGATGACATCTTCGATGTGTGGCGCAGCGACCCGTTGTTCTACCCCTCCAAGCCGCCGGCCCACTGGCTAATGGTCTCGCAGGTCAGTGGCCTGGTGCTGGTGGTCCCCCTCGCGCCCGCCGAGTCTGGCGACCCGAACAAGTGCCGGCCCATCGGGTGCTATGTCGCCGCGAGCCATCTGGCCGCCCGCTACCGGGATGACCGATGAACGACGGAGGAATGACTCCCGAAGAGGAGCACGACTTCTACGGCAGGCCCGAGAACCAGGTACCCCAGGGACCGGGACGGCGCCGCAAGCAACGAATGACCGACCCCGTGCCGGTGCGGTTCCCGCCCGAGATGCTCGAACGGGTCAAGGCGGCGGCCGACGCCGACGACCGCTCCGTGTCGTCATGGATTCGCCGGGCCGTCGACCGCACTCTCCAGTCCGAGCAATCCTGAACCACGTCGATCAGGCCGGGCGCGCGGCCTAGAACCTCAGCCGGCCGATCAGCCGTTCAACGCCCGGTCGAGCGCGGCCATCTCGTCGCGATGCCAGCGCCGGGCTGATGCCCATGTCTGCCGAGCGCATCGCCCGCCGCCAGTCCCAGCAGGCAGCCCCGGAACCGGTCCCGCTCAGCGGGTTCGCTCACGCGGCGCCTCCCGGTGACGGCTCGGTCCAGTTGCGGATGTAGGCCCGCTGCTGTCCTGTTTGCGGCGAGCGGGGGTGGCGGTACCTCTTCTCCATTCCCTGCCACCGGTGCGCGATCGCGGCCAGAGCCTCGTCTCCCGTCATGCCGTGGCGCACGAGCCAGCAGCCGACCACGGTGCCGGTCCTGCCGATGCCGCCCCAACAATGCAAGTACACGTTCTTGCCGCCATCCAACGCCTCGTCGATGGCGTCGAGGATGCCGGCGGTCTGCTGTCGGCTGTGCGGCACGTTCATGTCGACGATGGCATGGCGCTCGTGCACGAACCCGGTGCCGAGCCGGCTGGCTTCCTGGGCCGCGATCCCGGCATAGGGCTCCAACCCCTCGTCCCGCTGGGTCAGGTCGATGAAGCAGTCGAGGCCGGCTTGGAGCAGGGTCCGCAACCTGGCGGCGGCTTCGACGCGATTCCACGCGCCCGGATATTCCCCCGCCGCGAACCGGCCCGGATCGACCCAGTAGGTGTTCGCCATCGGCCGATCGTCTCTGCTTAGTGCGTTCATGTCCTCACCTCTGAGCTCCGGTCTAGCGGCCGGCGGTCATAGCTTGGCAACGATCTTCTCGATGGTGTTCCGAACGGCGGCGGCGAAGCCCACCGGAGGCCGGGTTCAGGTGATCTACGCCGACGGGACTCGGTGTGCCCGAGAGCGCCCTCACACCCCACTGACGTCGGTGAGCCACTCCGTAAGGATCGCGAGGAAGTCGGGGGCGAACTCGCGCTTCAGCCTGGCGTACTCGTTGACGCTGCCGGTGACGGCCTCCTGGAAGAGGTGATTCGTCGAGAAGATCGTGGCGATCGTGTGAGTCGGGACGCTCGACTCGGTGATGGCCTCGGACATGGCAGTCGAGTTGGCGGCTGCCGGAACCTGCGTATCCAGCTCGCCGTACAGGGCGATGACCGGAACGTCGAGGGCGGCTATGGCCGGCCTCGGGTCGTGCTCGAGGAACGACTCGAACCACGGGCTGTGCCATGTCGCCAGCTCTTCGGCGACGATGGAGTCCACTAAGGCGTCCTCGTCGGGTATCGCCTCCCGCGTCTGCTTCGGCATTGCCTCGAACTGTTGCTGAACCAGAATCCGCATGGTTGCTTCCGCCTCGTCCCATCCCTGCCCGGTGGCGACGGCGCGGAACACCGATTGCTGGAGCGCTCGGAACTGTTCGAACTCCTCGGCTGCGGCGCCGGACTCCTCGAAGAGCTCGAGCTGCTGCGCCGCCAGGATCTCCCCGGCAGGCACCGCAGGGGCAGCCAGAAGGGCCACGAAGGCGACGCCGTCGGTGCGGTTGGCCACCACCGGTGCGACGATCCCGCCCTCGCTGTGGCCGACCAGCCCGACGTTGCCGGCGTCGATGTCGTCGCGGGAGCGGAGCACGTCGACCGCGGCTTCGACATCGCCGGCACGGTCCTGGAGAGTGGCCTGCAGGCCGTCGCCCGTGGAGCCGCCGACGCCCCGGTCGTCGAACCGCAATGAGGCCACACCGGCGCCGGCCAGATGGTCGGCGAGCACTGCGAACAGCCGGAAGCCACCGATGTCGGAGTCCCTGTCCTGGTCGCCGCTGCCGCTGATCAGGACGACCGCGGCGTGGGGCCCGTCGCCCTCGGGCAACGTCAACTCACCGGCCAGGACGATGTCGCCGTTGGAGAAGACCACCTCCTCGCGGCGAAACGACGCACCTTCGCCGTACTCGCTGGGATCCTCGAAGCGCTGCAGCCAGAAGGTCTCCGCCATGCCGCCCTGGGTGAATTCGCCCTCGATCACCCCGTCGCGCACTTCGCCCTCCCAGAGGGCGAGCCCGATGGGTGAGTCCAACTCGAAGTGGATGCGGCCCGCATCGAGCACGACGTTCGACAGCGGCAAACCGGACACGCCCTGGATGTCGATCGTCCCTCGAAGACCGTCTCCGGATGCGGTCATGTCCAGCGCAAAGGGCAGGTTGGCGGGTCCCGGTATCAAGATTTCGCCCTCCCAGCGCCCCTCCAGGTCCGCAGACCCCACGCCGGTCGCCCCGGCAGCATCTGGGGCGTCGGGATCCGCAGGCGCTGACGGTTGCGCCGGCTGGCTCGTGGCGGTCGTGCTGTCGACCGTCTCGACCGGCTCAGGGCTGGCGACCGTCTCCTCCGCGACCTCCGGAGCGTCCGATTCTGCAGGTGGCAGCGGTTCGGCCGGCGATGCCGACACCTCCGTGGAATCAACCGCGGCTACAGGCGCCGGCGCGGCCTCTGAGGGCGAGAGTTCCTGACCGCCGCACCCCGCCGCGGCAAGCAGCAGCACGACGAACACCGCGGCAAGAAGCCTGATATGTGTCACCTTAGCCAGCAATCGAATCTCGCAGGGGCACGGTTCCGGATCAGTCATACTGCGGCCAGAACGCCGCGTTTGAACTAGGCGGCTGCGTGTGAAACACAGGGGCGACACCGCCATGCTCCGAAAAGCAATCGAGGAATCGAGGCGCTCCCGGGAGTCAGGCAAGAGGCGTCGTAACCCCCGGTGATCTAATCGGCCACGCGGTCAGCGGTCATAGCTTGGCAACGATCTTCTCCAGGGTGTTCCAGTTGCGTGCCGTGGCGACGACGCCGAACCGCTTCTCGAGGTACGCATACGCGAGAGTCATCGCCTTAACACCATCGGGAGTCCAAACGTAGGCCTCCGCACCCTCGATGGCGATGACCTCGGGGCTGTGGTCCTCCCCCAGTAGAGCCTCCACCACCTCGGGTGCGGGCTCCTGCGACAGGAACATCACCAGGTAACGCGATGGGTCGGAGACGACCTCCCACAACGGATTGCGCTCAAGCACCCCCCGAACCTGGTCCGCCGTTCGCACGACGCAGGCAACGTCGACGCCGAACTCGTCGCTGAGCAACCGCTGCACGGCGCCGGCAACCTCGTCGGGACGATCCTCCGCGGTGGAAACGATCACGTTGCCGCTCTGCAACACGGTGGCCACATCCCCATAGCCCTCGCCCGCCAACTTCGACCTGAACTCCGCCATCGATACCCGATTGCGGGTCCCGACGTTGATGCCCCGCGGCATCACCAGATAGCGCTCAGTCACAGTTCAGCTGCCGTGGTTCGTGCGAGGAACCGTTCGAGGTGGCCGGCGAGAACTTCGGGCTGGTCGATCGGGATCAACGTGCGGCTGTCTTCGACCCAGACGAGCTCGGCATTCTCGAAGTGCTCAGCCATCGGCACCCGCTTCTTCGACAGGCCGCCGAAGGTGACCGGCAGGTGCCACAGCAGGCGCGGGCGCAAAAGCTGCGACGTCACGAAGGTGCCCCCCGGCACAGACGCGTTGAGGCACAGGAGCCGCCCGGGCAGGCCCGGTGGATAGTTGTCGAAGGCCTCACAGGACACGAGTACCAGGTTGTTGACCCGATCCGAGCCGCCCGGGCTGATCACGAGCTGGGCACCGCCCCAGTCGTTGCACACCAGCGTGACGTCGCGCAGATCGAGTTCGACGAGGAAGTCAGCGATCATCTTGGCGAGCGATCCGAGCGTCAGATCGGCGTCATCGAGCATCGGCGTGCGGTGCGCTCCGAACGGAGGCGCTCGCGCGCCAAGCGATGAAGCAGCGCCTCGGTCTCGGGGTCCGGCGGCTTCGTCAGACCTTCTTGACTCGGTCTCCGACGCGGATCGTTCCCGGCTTCACGACCCGAGTGTTGATGCCGCGAAGCCTGAGCCTTCTGCCGGTCTGGGAGTTGACCCAGCGCTGTGCGGCGAGGCCGTACCGGTCGATGAACTTCGCGCACCCGGTGTGGGGTATCGCGGTGACCTCGATCAGCGCCTCGCCGACGGCCAGTCTGGTGCCTGCGGGCAGGTTGTCTTCGCTGAGATCGAAGTCAACGTAGAGCTGGTCGCCGGCGAGCGGCCAACGATGGACCGGGCCTGCCAACACCTCGACTGCGCGTGAGTCCCTTGGAGGCCGATGGGGCGAGGCCGCATGATTGACCGGGGCTAGCTCCAGAGCGTGCAGATGGGGATCGCCTCGATGCGGTCGCCTAGGCGGTAGCGGGCTGGGCCGGTGTGCAGCAGCGCGCCGGCTTTGAAGCGGTCTCCGAGTTCGTCGCGAAGCCACACCAGGTGCCGGGCGTCGGCTGGTTTGGGCGCGCTGTGCGCCTTGATCTCGATCCCGACCAGTCCGCGCGCTCCGAGGTCGGCGACGATGTCCACCTCGTGGCGGCCGTCGCGGTCGCGCAGGTGGTGCAGCTTGGGCCAGCTGGGGTCCAATACCGCCTCGGCGCGCAGCTGGTTGGTGACGAACGTGTCGATCAGGCGGCCCAGCAGGTGGCCGTCGCTCATGGCCACAGCGACATCGGCGCCGACCGCGGCGCCCCACAGCCCGGTGTCGGCGACGTAGCGCTTGGGTCCCCTGGCCAGGCGCTTGAGGCGGTTGGTGCTCCATGCCGGGAGCTCCGCTATGACGCCGAGGTCGGACAGGAGCGCCGCGTAGGAGCGGGCGGTGCGCCGGTCGAGGCCGGCGGCCTCGTGGAGGGTCGAGTCGTTGACGATTCCGGCCGAGTTGAGCGCGTAGGCCGTGAAGAAGGCGCCGAGGCGCACGGGGTCCGGGCCCCGGCCCGGTCCGGCGTGCTCGTGGAGCAGGAGTTGCTCCACATAGCTCTCAAGCCAGGCCCTTTGGACGCTGCCCTCGAGCTCGACGGCCGCCTCGGGGAATCCGCCCCGCAGGGCGATCTCTGCGTAGTCGCGCAGGTCGGGAGGGTCTGACGGCAGACGAGGCGGCTCCGCGCCGAGCAGCCCGTCGATGAACGGGCGGCCGGGCCGCGAGCGCTGCTCGCGGACCGTCAGCGGGTGCATGGCGACCCGGATGAGTCGGCCCGTTCCCGGCCACAGGACCGGGTCCGAATCGGACCGCACCGACCCCGTCAAGATGAAGCGCCCCGGACGGCGCTCGGAGTCGACGGCCCGCTTGACCGCCCCCAGCACCTCGGGGCATGCCTGCCACTCGTCGAGGAGCACCGGCTCGGGACGATCCCTCAGCGCCGCGTCGGGGTCCGCCCGGAACGGGAGGGCCTCGCGCTCGTTGTCGAGCCGCACGACGCTCGTAGCGTGCCGCAACGCTGTCGTGGTCTTGCCTGAGGCCCGCGCGCCGGTGATCATCACCGCTGGCGCCGACCCGAGTATCTCCGAGATCCAGGGGTCGACCAAGCGCTCGAGATACGCCTCCATGGTCACATCCTACCGTTGCGCAACAGGAAGAATGTCGTTATAGCGCAGTGTTCGATGCTGTTCCGGTCGCTTCAGCGCATGAGTAGATGTCACTATAGCGCAGTGACGAAGCCTGTTCCGCATGTGCCTATAGCGCTCGCACCGGCATGCCGCTCATGCACGAACTCTGTACCCAGCCGGCTGGCTCGGTTCTCGGTCGACCAGCGCGGCCTCGAGGCCCTTGGCGCGCCGGGCGACACGCCTGCCATGCGGCCCGAGGCGAGCGCCACGCGATCCAGGACCTGCCAGAGCGTCGGGCACCATGAGGTCGACGTAGACGCCGTCGGGACTGACCCATCTGCCCGGGGGCTCACACAGTGTGAAGCCGAACGACGCGTTGAGGCACAGCAGCCGCCCGGGCAGGCCGGGTGGATAGTTGTCGAACGCCTCGCAGGACACGAGAACGAGGTTGGCGACCCGATCCGAGTCGCCCGGGCTGACCACGAGCTGGGCGCCGCCCCAGTCGTTGCACACGAGCGTGACGTCGTGGAGATCGAGTTCGACGAGGAAGCCGGCGATCATCTTCGCGATCGATTCGAGTGTCGTGGTGGCGGTGTTCTTTGCTGACCTTGTCACCCGTGTCGTTCCACGGCACACGAGCAACCAGCAACGCATCCGGCGTAGCGGCCCAATCGCGAACTCCTCCTGCGCCTACTGCCCTCACCTCACCCAAGGACGCAAGCTGGGGAACTGAGCGGCAGCGCCCACAGGGGGCCACTCAGCGGTTGGCGTTGTCATACTGCTGCGGTACGGTTCGGCCGCTCGGGCGGCACTCCATGCTGAGGGCTAGGGGCCGGGCGAATCGCTGTCAAGCACCGCACGGTGTCAGCCGACAGCCGCGAAGCGGCCCGTGCACCCGGGTGGTAGCTTCGCCGCTGCATCGTCAAGCACACGTGGAGGCACGGAAGTGGCTGAAGTTCGAATCGTGACTCGCGAGCAGATGCTCGACGAGCTCACAGAGATACTCGCGGACGAGCACATGACGCTCGACGAGTTCACCGCCGCAGGACAGGCCGACGTTCTCGACGACGCCTTCCATCGCGATCTCTGGCTCTATTACAGGGACTGGATCATCAAGGAGTGACAGAAGCGACGCTGCGCGACGGAACGGAGAGGTTCGCCGACACCCTCAACAACATCGTCGAGGCCACGATCGACACTGACATTCGGTTTCGGACCGACATCGCCGCGGATGCCGAGCGGGCCAACCTCCAACCGATTCAGCACCCGGGACGCCGCTCGAACGGGTTCCCGCTCGTCCGCCCGGGCGACAATCCCCAAGCGCCTGCCCTACTGCTCGTCGCAGGGTTCGCTGTCGAGATGGACGACGCGGACCGGCATCTGCGCGTCGCTAGTTCGACGATCGGCCTCTGGGTAGACATCACCGGGGCACGCAAGGATCCGCGCCCGCTGATCCGAGTCGAGTACGACCGCCGCAGAGTGGCCAGCGACCGAGCGGCCGCACACGTCCATCTCCACGCGCACTCTCCCGAACTGGCCTGGGTATACGGATCCAGCGGCCGGCCCGCTCCCGATCTCCATCAACTCCACTTCCCGGTGGGCGGTCAGCGATTCAGGCCGACACTGGAGGAGTTCCTCTTGTTTCTGAACCGGGAGCGCCTATACACCGACTTCAAGGACGGCTGGAGGCCAGCTGTGCTGGCCTCCCTTCGAGAGCGGGAGGAGGTTCAAGCCTCGGCGACTGCGAGGCGCTTCCCCCAAGCGGCCGCACGCTCACTAGAGCGCCTCGGCTACAGGGTCATAGCCCCGGCAGCGTGAGGACCTGCCCGCCGACCTCCCGTCGAAGAGATCAGATCGCCAGTTGAGGAGTGAGGGTGCCGAGCGGTCAGAGCCGTTCGGGTTCCATGTGGCACCACTCATCGGTGCGCATTCTCCAGCCGTTGTCCTCGATGGCGATCTTCTTGCCGAAGGTCAGCCCCCATAGTGCTGTCATCGTGATCTCCCAGCGCACCCTTCGGTCTGTCGATTCGGCCACCCTGATTGTGTAGCTCGCTGTGGGCAGAGGGCTCAGCTCCTCTCTCAGGACTGCGCCGGGGGTGGGGAGCCCTTCTTCCAGTGGTTCAGGCACCTCGTAGTGCCCTTCCGACATCAGCGGGCAGTCGGAGAAGTCGGCGGGTGCCTGCAGTTCTTCGTGCTCTCGCATCAGGATGCGCCTGACGTCGTCGCTGTGGCCGGCATCGGTCAGGCACCACCGGGCCTGCTCAATACGCCACAGCCCGTCGGCGGTGCGGCCGGCCTCCACAATGCCGAGGTGTATGACCCCGTCGGAGTCCTCCACAACGATCCGCCATCGATCTGATCCGAACCCGCGCTCGGCAACCTCGATGTCGTAGAGAGGCTCCGACAGGTCCCCGAGGTGGGCCAGAAGAGCTCGGGTAGCTGTCTCAAAGGTGTCAGAACCCCCGGTGTCCCGACTGTCGTGAGCGGCGAAAGTGGACCCCGTGCGACACGGGAACGAGTCACGGTACTCCGCAGACGTCAGCGGATCGGCGACCGCGGTGAGGGGCTTGGGCGGGAAGTGGAGCCCGTCATAGACCCAGCGTTGGCCCAGCGGATCGGACAGCTCGATGGTCACGGAGGTCGACGGGTTGTCCGGGCACGTCGCTGCTCCCGCGACCGGAACGACGGCGAACGCCACCAGCACCGCTTCGTCGGTCTCGATCACCTGGGGGTCCCTCAGCGCTTCTCCCATCTCTCGACCGCTGGCGCATCCACGCTCGGTGACCAGCAGGTCGACGGTCGTGTCGGCGGCACCGGGCATCGAGTCGGGGTCGAGGCGCACCTCGGCGCGGGCGAGCCCGGCCGGGAGCGGGACGGCCGGTTCACACGGGCGACCGGCGGCCTCCCCCGAGAAGATCCACTTGTCACCCTGGCGCTCGACGCCCGCGACACCGAAGCCGTCAGCGGCCAGAGCCGCGAACGTGGCCCGGTCGTCGTCGATGCTGATGACCACCCACCGTCCTCGGGGCAGGGTCTGGCCCCCGGGGGCGTCGAGCTCGCCCCTCAGCGCGTCCACGGCCGGGTGGTCGACCTCGTCGATCGAGGGCGGGTCGATCATCTGCGAGTAACGCACCGCCGGGGTGCCCGGACACGACACGAGGGGATCCTCCACACCGAGGTCGGGGATCACATCGAGCGGCCCGCTCGGCGGTTGCGACGTGCGAGTGACCTCGACACACACCGCCGAAGGGTCCGGGACGAGCTCTGCGATCTCGGCAAGGGCGCCCTCCGGCGGGTTCACAAGATCTAGATGGACGCGCTGGCGGCTGATGTAGAGCCCCGAACCGTCCAGGCCGAAGTCCCGACCGGCGATCGCCCTGTGCACCCTGTCTGCCATGGCCAACAGCTCGGCCTCGCTGAACCGCACTCGGACCACGTCGATGACCACGTCCTCTCGTTCGCCCAGCGTCCGAGGATCGGTGACCGGTGGGCGCGGGTCGACGGCGGGATAGTCGTCCGGGGAGGGGGCGCGGGCCAGGATCGCCTCGCGATGAGCATCGGGATCGTCGGTGAATCCCAGAACGAGCGCGCCGCCGTTGGCCCGATCGATCCAACGCCCGCCGAAGGTGTCGGGATGCTCCATCGCGTACGTGGTCAGCACACCCTTGACGATCGGATCGGGATTCTGGCGGGCGCCCATGGTGCCCTCGAACCGCGACCCCAGCCGGGGGACGTCATCGCAGTGCGCCAGCCCGGCCGTGGGGGAAGGTTCGGGCTCGGAGCCGACAACCGTGGGGGAAGGTTCGGGCTCGGAGCCGACAACCGTGGAGGAGGGGCCGGGCTCGGAGCCGACAACCACGACGTCCGCGGAATCGGCACCGCTGCATCCGACGGCCAGCACCGCCACAGCCAACAGTGTCGCCGACGCCTTCATGTCCGCTTAGACGACACAGCCTCTCTGGGAGTTCCCGACCCGCTGCCAAGCGATAGCCGTCCAA
Source organism: Candidatus Aldehydirespirator sp. (assembly GCA_965219165.1). Taxonomy (GTDB): domain Bacteria; phylum Actinomycetota; class Acidimicrobiia; order Acidimicrobiales; family Aldehydirespiratoraceae; genus Aldehydirespirator. Next base: position 2,237,771 of record CBDCMW010000002.1, read on the forward strand.
GCAGAGTCGGCCGTAGCCAGGCTGGACATACCCCACAATGGAATAGCACATGCAGCGTTACCGCCGCCGAGTTCCCACGTCCTCAGAGGACTCCGTAGCAGACGCGCTCGGCGGGGCGCGCGGCTTCCTGCGTGCCACCGTCTTGAAGGCCTCTTCCGCGGGCGAGAGGCCCCGCAGCGCTGTCGCCGAACCGGGTGGCGATGCTGAGACTTGCGACCAAACTGACCACGACGCCGGGCGCGACGAACGACGCCGATGTCGATGCCCTGACATTGGCCGGTTTCTCTGATCGTGACATCCCGACTGGCCGACGTGCTGGTCAAGGCGTTCGGCCCGCCCCGAGTCTTGGCCGCAGTGCTCGCCCGCATCGACAACATCGACACGGCGCACATCTACGGACTCCGGGCGGCACGCCTCCTAGGCGGCAGCGCCGACCGTGCTGTCGGCGACATCAACGTCCTGGTTCTCGGTTCGCCCCGTGCTCGGCACAGTCATGTGCGAAACGTCGGGCGCCGCCGGTCAATCTGGCCGGCGACGCACAGCGAACCTGTCTTGTCAGGCCGGTTTGACGTTCTGAGCTTCGTCTCCCTTACGGCCGGGCCCGATGTCGAATTCGACTATCTGCCCTTCGTGGAGGCTTCTGTGGTTCTCGCCGACGATGTTGGAGTAGTGAACGAACACGTCGTCACCGCCGTCGCGCGAGATGAAGCCGAAGCCCTTGTCGCTATTGAAAAACTTGACAGTTCCTCGCATTGATTCTCTCTCTATGCCAACCGGACCTGGTGCCCAGTGTCAATGTGAGTCTATGCCGTGCCGGTGCCGAACCGGGCGCGCCCGATCCAGCCCGGCGGGCATCGGTCTTCGGCTCCGCTCACGCGTTGGCCGATTCGAGTCTCGGGAGCCACCTTCACAGCCCCAAATCCCGGCGCCGCTCGGTCCCCGGGTTTCCGGCTCGCCGAGTCCGTGGACCCAAGCCGCCACGATATCATTCTCGATGTCATGTGGTCGGTGGAGGTGGATCCTCGCTCCCGCACACTGACGATGCTGTCCGCCATCACCCCGCATGGTCGGCACCCCCTCCTGCGTTGTGGGGCTCGCCGGGAGCGCAATCGCGCCACCCTCGCCCGCCTCGTCGACGAACCCCGCCCCCAGCCAGAGGATTGACGCCGTGGCGGTGGACGGCATGCTCCTGTCGCGGCCCGACCGCATGGCGATCCTCGGCGACTCCGTCGCCGTGCACGCCATCGCTGCCGCGGGCGCCGGGAACCTGCCCAGACTCACTAGCCATGGCTGCTAGCACCACCCGCACCGACGCGGCCGCGGTGGCCGCGTCGGGCGCGTTGCTGGCGGCGGGGGCCATTCCACAGATCATCTCTGGCCCGCTGGCGCCCTACCTGCGGCTGGACCTGGGCATCAGTTCGTCGGAGCTGGGGCTGGGCCTGTCGCTGTCGGCCGTTCCCGCCGTGGTGCTGTCGGTGTGGGGCGGACGGATGACGGACCGCATCGGCGGGATCGCCATCGGCCGGCTCACATGCATCTGCTCCGGCTTGTTCGTGGTCGCGCTGTCCCAGGCGCCCAGCACAGCGTGGTTCGTGGCGACGCTGGCCGCAGCCGGATTCCTGCGGGTGCTCTCCGAGCCGAGCTCCTCGAGGATCCTCGTGGACCTGCTGGCCCGCACGCCGCGCGTCCTCGCCTTCGGCATCCGCGAGGCGTCGTTGCCGCTGCTCGTGCTCGTGTCCACCGCGGTGCTGCCCGTGTTCGGCGACTGGCTGGGCTGGCGCACCGTCTTCGCCGCATCCTCGATCGTCGCGGTGGCGGGGCTGTGGCTGCTGCTCGGGCCGGTGCGGCCCCGCGGGCAGGCAGGCACACCGGACTCCGCGCCGAACCCGGCCACACCGGTCCCAGCCCAGCAGCCAGAGAGCCCCAGCGGCGATGTCGCCTCTTTGGGATTGCGCTTCTATGGCGGCGCCGCTCTGCTCATGTTCAACCTGGTCGTGTTCAACTCCTTCGCGTCGCTGTCCTTCGTCGACTCCGGAGCCAGCGCCGACGCCGCGGCGGCCCTGGTGGCGGCCTCGGCGGGAGGAACCGTGCTCATGCGCATCGGCTGCGCCCACGCGGTCACCCGGCGCGGGCTCAACGCTCGCTCGACCCTGGCAGCGATGGCCGCGGCGGCAGTCGTCGGCTACCTGGCCATGGCCACCGGCAACAGCGCTCTGATGCTCGTCGGCATACCGGTCGGATACCTGGCCGGCTGGGGATGGACTCCGCTGCTGTACAGCCACATAACCGTCGGGCGCGAGCAGTCCACGGGAATGATCACCGGGGTGGTGTCGACCCTGTTCGCGGCCGCAGCCATCGCCGGCCCAGTCGCGGCCGGCTGGGCCGGCGAGCAGCTCGGCTGGTCGGCGGTGTGGGCCACAGCAGCACTGTTCTCGGCGCTAGCGGCCGCCCTCATGGGGTACCGGCACCAGCATTGATTCCCAGAATCGCAGATTCGCAGAGTCGCCGACTCGTGTGAGACGCTGCACCATGGCACGCATCAAGATCATTCCCGACGACTCCTGGGACGGCGCGCTCGGTGAGCTCCATCCCCAGGTCGTCGATCGCGCCTACGGCCGGGTCGACAACATCCTCGCCGTGCACTCGCTGAACCCGCGCGGCATGGCGGCACACCAGGGTCTGTACGAATCGGCCATGGCTGGCACTGCGACGCTCCGCAAGGTCGAGCGCGAGCTCATCGCCCTGGTCGTGAGTCTCGAGAACGACTGCCACTATTGAGTCGTCCACCACCGGCGCGGTCTGCGCCGGCTGATCAACGACGACGAGCTCGCCGCGGCGATCGAACAAGACTGGACAACGGCAGCGCTGTCGCCGAACCGGGTGGCGATGCTGAGATTCGCGATCAAACTGACGACCGCGCCGGGCGCCATGAACGACGCCGACGTCGATGCCCTGAGACTGGCCGGCTTCTCTGATCGTGACATCCTCGACATAGTCGAGGTCGTCGGCTACTACGCGTACGCGAATCGGATCGCCGACGGTCTCGGCATCGAGACCGAACCTTGGAACACCGGCTGACGACGGATGGACAGAGAGGCGTGATCCTCCTCGGCTGTGCACTCTCCGACACGGGGATCGCCACCCAGGAATCCAGCCCCTAGCGTGGAGACTCCGCATGACTGAGGACGCCGCGGGGCACGGGGGAGGAGACGCGGTGACCGATGACGACGCCGTGCACGGCGACGACTTCTGTTTGGCCAACGGTCTGGCCGGCGAGGCGCTGTCGATTCCGTCAGCGAATCCCAAGAACTTCCATCAAGCGATCTCCGACACCGATGCGATGCCCCGCCAGGACCTGTGGGCAAAGCTCTTCCTGCCCCACGGGCCCGGACCGTTCCCGGTCGTGATCATCGTCCCGGGCAGCCTCGGGCTCCAACAGCCCCACATCGCGATCGCGGCGACGCTCACCGACGCCGCCGTCGCGGCGTGCGCCATCGACCCGTTCCGCCGTCGTGGCGTCGTCAGCACGGTCGACAATCAGATCCAGTTCTCCTTCGCTGCCAGTGCCTGGGACGTTCTCGCCACCGCTGAGTTCCTTGCGGCCCGCCCCGAGATCGACGCAGCACGAGTCGGTGCCCAAGGCCACAGCCGAGGCGGCTCGGCGGTGCTGAGCGCCGCGTCGGTGCACCTCGCAGCAGCAGCCAACGCCCCCAAGCTCATCGGGGTGTACGCCGCCTATCCCTGGTCGGGACACCAGTTCCTGAACCCCGCCGTCGGGGCTACACGCGTCCGCGCCATCATCGGCGATCTCGACGACTGGTGCTCACCAACGCAGGTCCAAGCCCACATCCATGCCATACGGGCCGCTGGTGGCGATGCGACTGTGCGGATCGTGGCGGGCGCACGCCACAGCTTCGACCGCACAACCCCCCTCGAGCACATACCCCACGCCTCCGTGACGCCCGGAGCGCCCACCGTCTACATCGCAGACGACGGCGCCTTCATCCTGCCGACCTCCGACGAGCCAGACCCGAAGCTGGTCGATCTCGACGGCTTCCTCTACGCCATCAACGCAGGCTTCGGAGTCCGCGGCGCCCACATCGCCGGAAGCCCCGAACTCGCGCCGCTCTTCATGAACGACATGACGACATTCTGGACCGACGTCACGAGGTAGATCTGCCGCGAGCCGTCGCGGGCCGCCGGCCAGCCCATCTAGTGCCAACCGACGCAGAGCAAATAGCAAGACGGGTAAGTTTCCCGTGCCCCTCGATTGACCGCCCAACCAGGCCTCCCAGCACGGCCCGGCAAGCAGGGCACCGCGGCATCGAGACCTAGAGGACGTTGCCGTAGCGGTGGGTGGTGCGGGTGACGGCCTGCTCGCGCAGGTAGTGGAGCAGCTCGACGCGGCCCTCGGCGGTGACGGGGTCGTCGGCGATGTGGACGCCGGCGTCGTTGCCGGCGGCTCGCAGCTCGCGGCTGCAGGTTCCCACTACCCGGACCCGCTGGATGTCCAGGACGTCGAGGCGGGCAGCGAAGGCGGCCGCGGTCTCGTCGGCGGCGCGCGACTCGATGAGGGCCACGTTGCAGCGGCGGGCCGCGGCCCGGACTCGTTCGACGTCTCGGGGCGCGGCGTCGGCCTCGGCCCGCAGCGCCATGCGGGGCAGGCACCGGTAGCGCAAGACGTTGGACTCGCAGAACAACCCGGTCGGGTCGTGCTCGACGCCGAACTCGGTTTGCCAGGCCGCCTCGTCGCTGGCTCGGGCCGCGGCCAGCCACTCGTCGTCGCTGAGGCCGGTGTCGACCGGGTGCCAGGTGCCGAGGCGGGCCACGTAGTTGGGGCCGCCGGCCTTGGCGCCGGGACCGACCGAGGACTTCTTCCAGCCGCCGAAGGGCTGGCGGCGCACGATGGCGCCCGTGGTGGGACGGTTGATGTAGGCGTTGCCGACTTCCACTGCGTCGGTCCACTGTCGGATCTCGGCGGGGTCGAGGGTGTGGATGCCGCCGGTGAGGCCGTAGTCGGTGGAGTTCTGGATGGCTATGGCGTCTTCGAGCGTCTCGGCTCGCATCAATCCCAGCACCGGGCCGAAGCACTCCGTCAGGTGGAACCACGAGCCGGGCCGCACCCCGAGGCGCACGCCCGGCGTCCAAGTCTGCGCGCCGAGGCGTCGAGGCGCGGCCAGCCACTCCTCGCCGTCGTCGAGGCGGGTCAGCGCCCGCAACAGCTTGCCCTCGGGCTCGTTGATGGTGGGACCCATGGTGGTGGCCACATCGGTGCTGGGTCCGACCTGGAGGCTGGACACTGCGTCGGTGAGCTGGCGGCGCAGGCGGGGCGAGTCGTAGGCGTCGCCCACGCAGATGGCGAGGCTGGCCGCCGAGCACTTCTGCCCCGAGTGGCCGAACGCGGAGGCGACCAGGTCGGCCACGGCCAGGTCGATGTCCGAGTTGGGGGTGATCACTATGGCGTTCTTGCCCGAGGTCTCCGCGAACAGGCGCAGGTCGGGCTTCCACGACAGGAACATCGCGGCGGTGTCGTAGCCGCCGGTGAGGATCACCGCGCCCACCTCGGGATGGGTCACCAGATGCCGGCCGACCTCGCCGCCGGACGTGCGCACGAACCCGACGAGGCCCCGGGGCAGGCCCGCGGCCCAGCAGCACTCAGCCACGATCTCCGAGCAGCGGGGCGTCTTGGAGGACGGCTTCAATACGGCGGCGTTGCCCGCGGCCAGCGCGGCGAAGACTCCGCCGGAGGGTATGGCCACCGGGAAGTTCCACGGCGGCACCACCAGCACGGTTCCGAGCGGCTCGAACCGAGCCAAACCGGAGGCAGCCAGCTCTGAGCCGGCCGGATCGAGGGCCCGGTCGCCGTACCAGCGGGCGAAGTCGATGGCCTCGGACACCTCGGGGTCGGCCTCGGCGATGGTCTTGCGGCCCTCATGCACCATGGCCGCCACCAGGTCGCCCCGGCGGCGGGCGAGCTCGCCGGCCACCCGCCACAGCAGGTTCCGGCGCTCGGCGGGCAGGCGGGCGGCCCAACCCTGCTGCGCCCGGGCGGCGGCGTGCACCACCCGGTCCACCTCGTCAGTAGTCCGGCTGAAGGGCGCGGCCGGGCCGCTCCATTGCCCCGAGACGATCTCGCGGGCCCAGGCCCGGTTGGGTGCCAGCGCGGGATCGGTGTCCGGCTCGTTGAAGAACCCCGCCGCGGCGACGGCCGGCTCGGGCTCGCGGCGGCGGTCCTGTTGGCGGCGCGGGGCGCGGCCCACCGACCACCGGCCGGCGACCGCGGTGCGGAACTTGGCTGCCTCGGCCTCGAAGGCGGCGCTGCCGGGCTCGAGGCCGAACAGGTGGTGGATGAAGTTCTCCTCCGACGCGTTCTCCTCGAGGCGCCGGAACAGGTAGGCGATGGCCACATCGAAGTCCTCCGCGGCCACTGCGGGCGTGTACAGCAGCACCCCCCTGCCGTCTCGGCGCAGAAGCTCCGCCTGGGTGGGCGCCATGCCCTCGAGCAGCTCGAACTCCACCCGGTCACGAACGCCGCGCCGTCCGGCCAGCAGGTCGGCCCAGGCCACGTCGAACAGGTTGTGGCTGGCCACCCCGACGCGCACCGACGCGGTGCGCTCACCGGTGAGCACCCAGTCGAGGCAGCGCTTGTAGTTGGCGTCGGTCTCGGCCTTGCTCCGATAGGGCGCCTGGGGCCAGCCGTGCAAGGCCGCCTCCACCCGCTCCATGGCCAGGTTCGCCCCCTTGACCAGGCGGATCTTGATCGTGGCGGACCGCCGGCCGGCGGTGACCAGGCCGTTGTGCCAATCCACCAGGTCCTGCAACGCGCCGAAGCAGTCGGGCAGGTATGCCTGCAGCACGATGCCGGCGTCGACCGCCGCGAACTCGGGCTCCTGGAGCAGTTCTCGGAAGGCCGCGGCGGTGAGCTCGAGGTCGTGGTACTCCTCCATGTCGAGGTTGATGAAGGTCGGCGGCGTTGTCGCCGCGGCCGCTCGAAGCAGAGGCCGCAGGGCCTCGACCACCGGCTGCAGCGACCCGTCGAAGTCCCAAGGATTCAGCTGTGACACCACCGCGGAGACCTTCACCGACACGTAGTCCACGTCGGGCTGGGCCAGGGTGCGGAGCACCTCCTGGTGCCGTCGCCGGGCCTCGGCGTCGCCGAGCACGGCCTCGCCGAGCATGTTGACGTTGAGCGAGTAGCCCGCCGCGGCCCGGCTCTGCAGGTGGGCAGCCAGCCGCTCGGGCTGGGAGTCGACGACGAGGTGGCCCACGAGCGCCCTCATGCGGCGCCGGGCGATCGGCATCACGATCCTGGGAAACGTCGGCCCGAGCCGGGCGCCGACGCGCAGCAGCAACCGGTCGACGGGCGACAGGAAGGCGGGCAACTCGGCCTCAGCCACCAGCGACGCCAACTGCCGCGCCGACACCGCCGGATCCTCGGGCCGGACCACCCGGTCGACGAAGCGCATCGCGAAGGCGGTGCCCGGCCTGTCGCTGACCACATCCGCCAACCGTCTCGCGGCCGAGCGCTCCCGTCTCGACTCCGACGTGCTGGCGGCCTCCAGCCAGCACTCGACCCGCTCGACGGCCTCGTCGGCCAGCAACTCGGGATCCTTCGGGTGGTCGTCCACGCCTCGTTCGCCCCTTCCTGCCCGGGGATCAGCTCGTGTTCCACACCATGATGCAGGCCAGCGGAAAGCCCGGTCTTGGACGATTCAGCGCGCCACGGCAGCCGATCCGTCCAATGCCGACCGCGAGGTACTGTCGGCAGCGTGGACACGGGCTCGCAACGCGACACAGGACCCGAGGGAGTCCTCGAGGCCCAGCCCGAGGTCTTGGAACTGATCGACCTGCTCGTGGACGTGATGTTCTGCATGAAGGACACCGAGAGCCGCTACCTGGCCGTCAATCCCGCTTTCGTGAGACGAGCCGGGCGCAAGTCCAAGCGCGACGTGATCGGCCGGCGCGCCACCGACTTCTTCACCGCCCCGCTGGCGCAGCGCTACGAGGAGCAGGACCGCCGGGTGTTCGCCACCGGACGGCCCCTACGAGACGAGCTGGAGCTGATCCGGCGCGAGGACGGGGGGCTCGGCTGGTACGTGACGACCAAACTGCCGGTCGCGGCCCCCGACGACCCGGGGCGGATCAGCGGCCTGGTCAGCATCAGCCGCGACCTGCGCACCCCGAGTTCCGACGAGGTGGTGGTGCGAGCCCTGCAGCGGGCGGTCGAGCATGTTCGAGAGAACCTCTGTGAGACGATCCGGGTGGCGGACGTGGCTGCCGCGGCGGGCCTGTCCCAGTCCCAACTCGAGCGCCGGATGCGAAACGCGTTCGGCCTGTCAGCCATGCAATACGTGCTCAGGGCTCGGGTCGAGCGGGCTGCCGAGCTGCTCGCCAACACCGACCTGCCCCTCGCTGAAGTGGCCGTGACCGCCGGCTTCTACGACCAGGCCGACCTCACCCACCGGTTCGCCCGACTCACGAGCGAGACCCCGGCCCAGTTCCGAGCCCATCAGCACAAGATCTCACGCTGACGCGGCTCCGCCCAGCGGGCCCTGCCTGAGTCCCGCCGGGTGGAGGGACTAGGCGCATCAGGCTCTGCGCGGGTCGCAAACACAGACGCTCCGAGGCTCTAGAAGATCGCAGGACTGACTATCCACAACACGGTACCGTCGTTGCGTGACGCCGGATCAGACGCCTGTCATCGTCGGCGTGTCCATCACGGCACCGCACGATCCGGATGCGCTCACAGAGCCGGTCTCGCTCATGATCGACGCGGCACGCGCCGCGATCGACGACTGCGGCGGCGCCGGCATGGGCCCGAGAGTCGACCTTGTTGGCGTCGCTGGAGGCTTGTGGCGCTATCGCAACCCCGGGAGCTGGATCGCCGCGGCGATCGAAGCCGACGCCCGCACGCTCTTGACCACCATCGGCGGGCAGACACCGGTGGCGCTGCTCGCTGAGATCGCCGATCGCATCCAACGAGGCGCACTCGGCGCGGCGCTGATCGTCGGGGGCGAGTGCACCCGGTCCCGCCGGATGGCGCGGCGACAGGGCATCGAAGTCCCGAGGCTCCCCGAGACACAGCCTTCGCCCGACGAGTTCTGGGGACCGCCGCTGGTGATCGGAGATCCAGCCGCGGAAGCCGTCGCCGGCGATGTGCCCAGAAACGCCTTCGCGCTCCTCGAGAGCGCCATAAGGGCAAGGCGGGGCGAGTCTGTGGCCGAGAACCGCCGTCGGGCCGCGGAACTCTGCGCAGGATTCTCCAAAGTTGCCGCTGGCGTTGAGCATGCCGCCACTCGGCGTGCGATGTCACCGGGAGAGATCGCCGAGGTTTCCCCCACGAATCGGATGGTGAGCTGGCCGTACACGAAGGCCATGGTGGCCAACAACACGGTCGACCGGGCCGGCGCCTTGGTCGTCTGCTCGCTGGCAGTCGCACGAGAACACGCAATCGCGCAAGACCGCATGGTCTTCCCCTGCCGCATCGCCCTTGCCGACGACACCGAATTCGTGGCGAGCCGGCGCGACCTCGCCACCAACCCCGGCCTGCAAGCAGCAGCCGACGACATTCTCGCGGTCACCGGAGACTCCGCCAGCATCAGCCACATGGATCTCTATGCCTGCTTCCCCTCAATGGTTGCGCTCAGCATGGACGCGCTCGGGATCGTTGATCGTCGCCCTCTCACCGTCTCGGGAGGCCTCGGGTTCACGGGCGCGCCCGTGAACTTCGGCGCGGGCGAGGGACTCATCGCCATGGTGGATCGTTTGCGCGAGGACGCCCCGCACTGCACAGGCCTGGTGCAAGGCAGCGGCGGCATCGCGGCCAAGCACGCTCTCGGCCTGCTGTCCTCGTCTCCGCCGATGTCGCCGTACCTCACCTCGCGGCAGACCGCGGCACTGCACCCCCGCGATCTCGCTCCCCCGGACCGTGACGGGCCAGTCATCCTCGACGCCGTGACCGTGGACTTCCTCCAGCCATCACCCACCGTGGTCGGGCTGGTCCGCTTCGAAGACGGAACACGACGCTGGGCCACCGCACGCGACCAAGCGACGATCGACGCGGTCACCAACGACGAGACGGTCGGCACCTCCGCAGACATCCGGGACGGTCGCCTGATCCTCCATTGACCTTGCCCCGACTTGGAGCCTCCCCCCAACCGGGGGCCCCGACGCTGGCGGCTCCCCCCGTCCGCTCACCCTCTCGATGCGGTGCGCGTCCGGCAGCCACAAGCAGCTCGCGCTCACCCCGGTCGTGGTCGCCGCCCAGATCGCAGCAGACCTCCAGATCAGCATCCACACCGTCAGGAACCACGTCCGCAGCCTGCGCAGCAAACTCGACGCCAAGACCAAACTCGAAGCGGTCGTCACCGCGATGCGACACGGCCTGGTCTAACCGCCCCTCAGTTGCGCCAAGGCCTGGTCTAACCGCCCCCCAGTTGCGCCAAAGCCGCTTCAGCCAGTACCAAGAAGTGTGTTTGACGTGGGGTTGCAAGAACCGGCTCGCTGCCGATCTCGGGGTGACTCAGCGAGACCGCGGGAGCGCAGCGGCGATCGATCCGAGCACGGTCCGATCATCGTCGGGCACCCACAGGGTCTATGAGGGATCATCTGAACGCGGCGCAGCCACAGCTCCGATGACCCGCATGATCAGGGCGTTCCACTCGTCTGCGGTCGGTGCCGGCCGACCCCTCGATCCCACGGAAATGGCCAGGTGGGTTCCCAGACCGAGGGCTTGGCACAACAACACCATGGCCTCGGTGCTCAACGACGGGTCGATGCCTCCGGATTCCTTGCCTTCAGAGACCATCGCGGCAAGGGCGTCCGCCTCGGCCGCAAGAAACCGCGAGACAACCTCGGCGAGCGACTCATCGCGCCGCGCAGCCACAAACGCCTCGAGCGTCACGTCTCGAAACCCGTGACCGCTCGGCGACAACAGATTCGTGCCCAACGCGGCGAACTTCTCCGCGGCCGGCATCTCAGCGTTGCCGACCATGAACACCCTCCGCTGGGGTGTCACGTAGGCGACGACGGCGAGGAAGAGATCGCGCTTGGTGGGCCAGCGCGCGTAGACGGCACCACTGGTCAGACCGCACCGTCGGCCGACCTCAGAGACCCTGGCCGCCTCGAAGCCGCTCTCACCGAATACTTCGACGGCAGCGTCCAGCAGGCGCCTCGTGACCTCCTGGGACTTACGAGAGCGCCCCACAGCGTTGCCAGACTCACCGTCTACAGGCGGGCGCATGTGCGGCGCTTCGTAGCTGATGTGCGAACTCGGGTCAGCATTGCCCGACAGCCGTCACTACGTCGAGGCTGCTGCGAGCCGTGGGTGCCCGAAATGGTGTCGTGGCTGGTCCGGCCGCGTGTTCGTGTTCGTTGATGCGGCGATTGTAGCGGGTCGTTCGGATGAGCCGAAGGGGCACCGCCGCCGCCCAGCACGTCTCACGCTGCCCGACCCGGCCACCGAATGCGTCGGCAGGCTCCAAGCTCATTGCATCATCCTTCGTCGCTGTAGCCGCGGGACGCCGATAGGGACAGCACCGCGCCGTCAGAACTTATTGCAGTACAAGGAATAACACGAAGCCAGCAGCACGATCATACCAGTAGACGCCCGGCATCACGAGCACGCTGCCGGCCTGCGGGGGCCGGAACTCTGTCGTGTGGGTTGACTCCCGACCTTCGGTCCCCCAGTTCCGTCAAGGCCGTTTCAGCCAGTACCAACAAGTACCAAAAAATGCATCTGACGTTGGGTTTTGCAAAATCGGCGTAACAAGCCGTACCTGTGGATAACCCCCGATAACGGATCGTCCGTTAGAACTTTCGTTAGAAGTTCTTCGGGGCTTTGAGCGTGCCAATGCCCAACCCGTCAGTCCGAACCGAACCTCACCTCCCGAGCTAGAGGCGGGATATCTGATCATTCCTGGACGGATCCGCCACTGGCAGGCTCGCACACCCAGACGGTGGCGTCCATACCGCCTGCAGCGCGGTATCGCTGCTCGACAACGGCGCAGAATTTCTCGGCTCCATCGGTCCGCACCAGCGCCACCGCGCAACCGGCGAAGCCGGCGCCGGTCATCCGCGCCCCTAGACATCCCGGACTCGTGTGGGCGATCGCCACCATCTGGTCGAGGGCGGGGCCAGACACTTCGAAGTCGTCGCGCAAGCTGACGTGGCTGTGGCTCATCAAGGCGCCGAGGGCCTCCCCGTCGCCGCGAGCCATCGCCCGCGCGGCGTCTAGAGTGCGGCGGTTCTCAGTGATCACGTGGCGGGCCCGGCGTCGCTCCGTGACGAGCGCATCCGGCAGACGATCTAGATCAGGAAGATCAGCATCGCGCAGCGCCTGGACCCCTAGGGCGGCTGCAACGCGCTCACAGTTCTCGCGGCGCTCCGCATAGGCCGATCCGACCAACGGGCGGCGGGTGTTGGTGTCCATGATCACCACCGTCGAGCCGGACGGAACAGTGAACGGCTCTGACTGCAGCGAGCGGCAGTCGATCATCAACGCATGGCCCCCGACAGCCGAGGCCGAGACCAGTTGATCCATGATCCCGCTCGGTAGACCGAGAATCTCGTTTTCTACGCGCTGGCCCAGCCTGGCAATCTCGGCCGCGGACCACTCTGCCCCTGCTAGGCACAGGAGGACCTGACACATCGCCACCTCCAGGGCCGCGGACGATGACAGCCCCGCACCGATCGGAACGTCGGTGGCAATGGAGGCTCGCCACGGCTCGGGACGAACGCCCTGCTCGGCAAGCAACCGGCTGACCCCCCGTATATGCGCGGCCCAGTCAATCGGATCGATGCGAGTCTGGCGAGGTCCCAGGACGGCGCGGCCGAAACCTTCAGAGACGACCTCGCTATCGACCCCTCTCGGGTTCCGGCTGACTGCGATCGCGGTATCGAGCGGGATCGCCATAGGCAGCACAAACCCGTCGTTGTAGTCCGTGTGGTCACCGATCAGGTTCACGCGGCCGGGTGCTCGGCTCACCAACTCTGGAGCGCCCCACAACCGGTGATGGCGCTCTACCGCCCGCTCCACCGCTGCGCCTGCCCGCTCCGTCATGGCGGGCACTGGCCACTCGCTCGGCCCCGATGAAGGCGTCTCGGCTGAGTCGCTCGCAGGCGCAGCCTGAACCGACGCGCCTGCCGCCGGAGTGGCCGTGACGACTGCACCGGCTCCGATAGGTGGGCGACGGTCATGGTGCGCCACCTGCGGGACAGGAGCGCCGCAACGGCTCAGGAATCATGTCGCCGTGCGCCTCGATCAGATCGTCCACCAGAGACCAGATCTGGTCAAGGTCGAGTTCGCTGGCGGTCCGGGGATCGAGCATGGCCGCGTGGTACACGCACTCGCGACGCCCAGACTTCAGCGCCTCGACGGTCAACTCCTGGGGTGCGATGTTCGTCCTGATCAGCGCCGCCAGATGCGCCGGCAGGCGCCCCACGGCTGTCGGTGAGAGGCCCTCACTGCTCACCGTCGCCGGAACTTCGACGATGCACTCGCTAGGAAGGTTCTCGATCAGGCCGTCGTTCCGGACGTTGACGTACACCGTGCGCTCAGTTCCGGTCTCGAGGCTGTGGATGATCCGGGGCGCGAACTCGTCGCTACCGGGAACCTCCACGGAGCTGGAGGGATCCTCGAGGCGGACCCTCAACTCATCCCATCCCGCGATCTGCAGTTCGCAGCGCCGTATGTACTCGCGTACGGGAACCTGGAAACGCTCGGCCAGATCGGGACGGTGGCTCCTGAGGAAGTACGGGGTGTACTCCGCGAAGTGCTCGCTCGACTCCGTCACGAAATAGCCGACGCGGCGCAACATCTCGTAGCGGACCGCGTCGGGAAGGCCCCACTCGCCGCGCCTGGGGGCGTCGGCGGGGTCCGGGTACAGACGCTTGAGTTCCGGATAGAGGTCGCGGCCGCGATGCTCGAGGCGGAGGAAGAAGGCCATGTGGTTGATGCCGGCCACGACGTAGTCGAGTTCCTCTACTGCGATTCCGAGGTCCGAGGCCAGGTGGGCGGCGGTTTGGGGCACGCTGTGACACAGTCCGTAGACCTCCACCTCGCAGAACTCGGCCAGTCCCCACAGGTTGATGGCCATTGGATTCGCGTAGTTGAGAAGCACGGCGGCGGGGCACCGCCTCTTCATCGCCTCAGCCACCTCCACGAGGGCCGGGACGGTCCGCAGGCCCCGCATGATGCCGCCAATGCCGACCGTGTCGGCGATCGTCTGCTGCAGTCCGTAGCCCTCGGGCAGATCGAAGTCGATGACTGTGGCCGGCTCGTATCCGCCAACCTGGAACATCGTGACCACGTAGTCGGCCCCCTCAAGGGCTGCCTCCAGGTCCGTCGTCGCCCTGACGCTCGCCGCGGCGCCCCGTGCCTGAACCAGTCGCAGGGCCACAGTCTCCGACGTCGCAAGCCTGCGCTCGTCGATGTCGTGAAGACGCAAGTCGAACTCGTCGCGCAGATCGTCGAAGGCGAGTAGATCACAGACGAGGCCGCGGGCGAACACCGTGCTTCCCGCTCCGGTGAACGCGACCGCTACCACTTCGCTCCTCCTCGCAGAAGGCTGCTCCTGAACGGATCGCACCCTAGGCGGTGCAAGCCCTCGGCCGCCGGGTGCCCGAAGACATCGCCGTCATCGGTTTCGACGACATTGAGATGAGCACGTTCGTAACTCCTGCGCTCACCACGATCCGCCTCAACCGATTCGCCTGTGGGCAACCCAATCTTGTAGATCGGCACTGAACCTAGCCGACGGGCGTCGCCCACCCCAGCAGACCACGAGACAGAGATGAGGCTCCGCGCCCGTCCGTCCATTGGGAGATGCATTGGAAGTTGAGCGGTCGCGCCGGTCATTCCCGCCAATGTGCGCCCTCCGGGTACGCGAAGGAGTCTGCTGTGGCGGGACGGAAGGCGGTTCCCGCACCGGGCTGGGTGGGCAGCCGGTAGCGGCCCGCGGTGACCTCCACAGGCTGGGCCATGTGCTCGTGGAGGTGGTCTACGTATTCGAGGGCCAGTCGAGCCGGGTCGGCGGCGACGCTGACGGCGTTGAAGAAGGCGAAGTGCTGGACGGCCTCGCACAGGCCGACGCCCCCGGCGTGGGGAATTACGTCGACTCCTGCGTGGGCAGCTAGCAGGATCATGGCGACCAGGTCGTGAACGCCGGCGACTCTGGTGGCGTCGATCTGCAGGATCTGGGCGCCCCCGAGTTGCAGCAGCTGTTTGGCCATCGTGGGGTTGGCGAGGTGCTCGCCGGTGGCGATGGGCACCGGGTGCACGGCCTTGGCGATGGCGGCATGGCCGACAAGATCGTCGGGATGGGTGGGCTCCTCGACCCAGCGCAGATCGAATTGCGCGAGCTGGTCGATGGCGGCGATCGCTTCGGGGACGCTCCAACGCTGGTTGGCGTCTATGGCCAGAGCGGTGTCAGACCCGATGGCGCAGCGGGCGATGCCGAGCCGCCTCCGGTCGCTGGCGAGGTCGGCACCGACCTTGAGCTTGATGGTGTTGAAACCGTCATCGAGGGCTTGTCGGCACAGCCGGTCGAGCTTGTTGTCGTCATAGCCCAGCCAGCCTGGAGAGGTTGCGTACGCGGCGAGGCCGTCACGGTGCAGATCAGCGATGCGGCTGTCGCGCTCGCTGCGGCGCTCCTCGAGCATCTCCCGGGCGTGTGCTGGGTCCAGGAAGTCCGCCAGGTAGGTCCAATCAACTAGAGCAACGACCTCGGCTGGCTCCAGGTGGCCCAGCGTGGCCCACAACGGACGTCGTTCGCGCTTGGAGCGCAGGTCCCAGACTGCGTTCATGACCGCGCCCACTGCCATGTGAATCACGCCCTTGTCGGGACCCAGCCACCGCAGCTGGCTGTCCCAGGTGAGTTCCCGGTTGATCGCGCCGGGATCCTCCAGCAGCTCGTCCAGACTTCTGCCCACCAGGCGGTCAGCGACCGCGGCCACCGCGGCGGCCTGGATGTCGTTGCCGCGCCCGATGGTGAACACGAAGCCGCAGCCGGTCAGATCCGGATCCGACGTCGACAGCTCCAGGTAGGCGGCGGAGTAGTCAGGGTCGGGGTTCATGGCATCGGAGCCGTCGAGTGTCCGGCTGGTCGGAAACCGCAAATCAATCACCGCGGCGGCTCTGATAGTGGTCATCGCACTCGAACCTCTCGAAACCCGCACGGCTCTAGAGCCGGGAAGTCAAGCCCTGTGTTGATCGGTTGGTCCAGAGACCGGCGTGCAGCGCAGCTCCGACCACTCCGCTGAGATCTCCGTGGGCAGCGAGGGCGACCGGAGGTGGCGGCCGCAATGGCGCTAGGAGAGCCTCAAGCCGCGGACCTACAGCCTCTAGGAGATGTCGGCCTGCCTTGGAAAGCCCGCCTCCTAAGACCACTATCTCTGGATCGCTGAAACACACGGCTGTGGCGAGGCCGTGGGCCAGCGCGTCCATGGCGGTGGACCAGACCCGCGCCGCGACGGGATCCTCGGACAATGAGGCCACGATCTGCGCGACGCCGAGGGCTTGTCCCGTCTCTCGACGGTAGGCATCGCTGATGGCTCGCCCGGATGCCACCCGCTCGAGGGGGCGGCTGTCGCTGCCGACCGGTACGAATCCCATCTCGCCTGCCAGTTGCGAGCCGCCGCGCTCGGTGCCGGCGACAGTGAAGTGGCGCGAAGCCACGCCCGTTCCGACAGACACGTACAACATCGACGCAGCGCCCACGCCGCGGCCTGTTTCCCACTCGGCTCGGGCCCCGAGGTAGGCGTCATGGTCCAGCACGACTGGCAGCCCAAGACCCCGCCCCACCGCGGCGGACACGTCGATATCGCGCCACCCCAGATTCGTCGCTTCAATCACTACGCCGGATGGACCGTCCACGATGCCCGCACAACCAATCCCGACTCCACGGACGTCGGCACCCTCCGCGGTGCACACGAGTTCGTCGATCGCTTCACGGATGGCTGCCAGGACCGCGGCAGCCGGCTTGTCGGGCCCTGTGCGTCCCCGCAGCACTCGGCCCAGCCCCGTGCCGTCGTAGACCGCTGCCTTGAAGGCGGTGCCGCCGATGTCGACGCCGATGGCGGCAGATGAGAGCGCTTCGGATTCCAAGCTTGTGTTTGGCGATGGGGATTGGGGGACATTGATGCGCTCGGTCCGGCGGTATGCGATCCTTCCTTCGAGCATGGTGGCTACCGGATGAAGCTGCGCGTCCACGATGGCGATATCGGCCCGGCGGCCTGGTGAGAGGCGGCCGCGTTCGGTGTCGCCGAGTAGATCGGCGGGGTTCGTCGATGCGACCGCGGCCAGCTCATCCCATGTGGCGCCGGTGACTCTCTGCACCTGCCGGACCGCCTCTGGCATCGTGAGCAACGAGCCGGCGAGGCTTCCATCGCCGTTACGGGCCGCTTCACCGCACTCGACGATCTCGCTTCCGATGCGGTAGGTACCAGCCGGCGCGCCCATGCCGGCCATCGCGTCGGTCACCAGGAAGATGCGGCCGGGTCCGGCCAGGCGCCAAGCGATCTGGATGGCTTCCTCGCTGAGGTGATGATCATCGGCGATAAGCGAGACATAGGCTTGGGAGTGCAGTAGCCCAGCACCAGCCGCGCCCACCTCACGGTGATGCAGCGGCCCCATCCCGTTGAAAACATGGGTTAGTCCCGACGCTCCCGCGTCGAGCGCGGCGAACGCCTGTGCCGCAGTTGCGGCTGTGTGTCCGAGCGAAACAGCGATCCCCGCCTCGACCAGCCGCGCGATCGAGTTCGATGCACCCTCCACCTCGGGGGCGATGGTCACAAGAGCCACTACATCCGCCTCGCGCAGGAACTCGACTGAGAGTCCTTCAGAGCCGCTTACGAGTTCGGTGCGCGGATGGACGCCCGCGTAGTCGGGCGCGAGCTCGGGACCCTCGATGTGCAGGCCGAGCGGCACCACGCCCCGATACCCGGCCGGCCGGGATCTGATCGCGTCATAGGCGGCTCGCCGCTGCTGAGGGGGTGAGGTTATGACCGTGGGTAGGAATGCAGTCACGCCGTGGCTCAGGAGCCGCTCGCCGATCGACCACATCTTCGAGGGGTCGGTCGTGATGTCGTGGCCGAAAGCGCCGTTCAGTTGCAGGTCGACGAATCCGGGCAGGGCCACGTGCGGGGTGAAGTCCACATCGGTCCGGCGGCCCAGGCCGTCGTCGGGTAGCGGACCCACCTCGACGATGCGGCCGGACGCGACGGTGATACGGCCGCAGTAGAGCCCACCCCGTCCGTTCGGCAGCATGGCGGCTAGGCGCATGTCGCTCGGCCCCCGGTGCGGTCCTCGACAATGTGTTGTGACAGCAACCCGGGGGACGACCCCCTCGACGGGACGACGCCCTTGCGCAGGACCTGTTGCTCATATTTGTCTGCAAGGATATTCGGACCCTGGCGGGTGTCTTCGCCCAAAGGGGTCTGTCCCGTCGTGGGATCCAGTTCCACATGGGCGTGAACCCCGAGCGGGGCGTCCGGGTCCAGGCCCTTGGCCAGGCCGCGCCGCAGACCGGCGAGCTGGGACACGATCAGGCAGGCCACGGCAGTCGATACTTCCGAGGCGCCGCGAGGAGTCTCGATGCTGCAGCGCGGGTCCGGGCCCACCGTGAACACCCGGGCTCCGCAGGCCTCGATGTCGGCTGCCACGGCGAGCTCATGGGCGAGGCTGGTGCCGCACAGGACGAGGGCGGCGGTGCGCTGGTCCGCGAGCGAGATCGGTCCGTGGCGGAAGTCCAGGACGGGCAACCCTTCGGCGAACGTGGCCGACATCTCCTTGATCTTCAGCGCGGCCTCAGGCGCCAGCTGCCCGTTCAATCCACTGCCGAGCACGAACACCGACTCGAGCGATGAATCCGCAAGCTGCTCGGTCATGTCCGGGGCCGCTTTGATGACTCCCTCACCCATCTCGCTGATCCCCTCGAAGACGGCCGCGGCGTTGCTGCCGGCCGCGGTGAGCTGCGCGGCCAGGGAGGCCAGGAGCATGCTGGTGAACGATCTCGTCTGCACCACCGACTCCTCCGAGGCGAAGTCGACGACGACGGATTCGGTGCACACCTCGCTCAGCGGACTGTGGGGGCTTGCAGTCACGGCCATCAGCGTCGAGCCCAGCCTGCCGGCTCGCCGGCACGCTTCGATCGTCTCGGTGGTCTCGCCCGACCTGGAGACGGCGACCACCGTATGGGCGCGGGGTGACTGCGGGTCCGATGCAAGCCAGATCTCCGAGGCCGCCTCGGCCCACGCGAACGTCGGCAAACTCCGACGGTGGGCGAAGGCCAGCGCCCGGGCGAGGTGAGCCGTAGATCCACAACCGATGTACAGGGTCGGCCCCCGAGTCAGCTCGTGCTGCAACGCAGTTGCGGACACCCCGACCTCGACGGCTCGAGGCCAAAGGCCAGGCTGGGAAGCGATCTCCGCAGAGGTCGCAGACCCGGCGCCGTGACTGGCGGCCTGGGTCTGCGGCTCGGTCACGCCGTGCCCGATGGTGCGCTCGGGCCCCCCGTTCGGTCAGCGTCCAATAGAAGAGATTGGGACGAGGCTTCGTCTGGAACCTGCTCCGGCAGATCCCGGGGATCGACTACTGTGCTGTGGCGACGGGCCTCTTCGATGGCGAAGGCCACGCGGTGGGTGCGCAGGGCCTCCCCGAACGCTTGCCGTCCTGCCTTCGTGGGCTCACCGATCTCGTCCAGGTACCGGTGCACGAGGGCGCGGTCGCCGCCGCCGTGGCTGGCGCTCAGGCCTGCGCGCTCGGCACCATCGGCAGCCCAGAACCGGCGGCGCCGATCAGAAAACGAGTAGAGCTCGACCCCCGCGGCGGTCACAGTGGCCTCCGCTTGGGTGCCCGAGATGATCGTGTGCCTGCTGCGCAACTCGGTGAACGCGCTGAGGGTGATCGTGGCGGTCTGACCGCCCGCGAACAGCAGTGACGCCACCTGGGTGTCAGCCCCGTCGTTGTCGCCGAGGTAGACGCACCGGCCATACCGGCTGTTCTCCAATGCGTCCCTGACCGATGCGACCGTCTGGTCGGCCGCGACGGCCTCGACGGGCCACGAGAAGTCTCCCGCGAGGGCCGCGTCCAGGTAGATCCTCCGAGCGTCGTAGACACAGTCCACCGAGCAGTCAATACAGCGCTCGGCAGCACCGGTCGGCCTCGATTCGGGTCGGAAGTGGGTGAGGCTGGCGAAGGATGACACCGCCACGCACTCGGAGTCGATCAGGTGCATGATCCAGTCCACATCATGGCACGCCTTGGCCACCATGAAATCAGCGGCCGTGGCGGTGGAGTGCCAGTTGCCCCGGACGAACGAGTGGGCGAAGTGCCAGAACCCGACCGGCTCGAGATGCAGAACGTTGACTATGTCGCCTATGGCGCCGTCGGCGATCAGCGAGCGCAGCAGCCGTGTGTATGGCGCATACCGCAGCACGTGGGCCACCAGGATGGGCGGGGCGGCATCGCCGAGTCCGGCCCGGAGCCGACAGCAGTCCTGCCATGACCGCGCGATCGGCTTCTCGATCAACATGGGCACTCCCAGCCGAGCGAACCGCAGGGTCGGCTCGACGTGCATGTCGTCCATCGTCGCCACGATCACGCCGTCGACCTCACCGGCGTCCAGCTCGAGGGCGTCCCAACTCGACGCTCGCCGCGCCCCGGCCGACCCGAACGAGCTGAGGAGCCGCCGCTGCTTGCGGACGTCGGGCTCGGCGACGGCCACGACCTCGGCGCCGCGCTCGGCGGCCAGACGGGCGTAGGTGTAACCCCTCGTTCCGGCCCCGATCACCGCCAGCTTCAGACCTTGGTTCACCGTCTGGTCAACCCTTCGAACTGCCGGATAGCAGGCCGCTAGCGAACTGTTTCTGCAACAACAGATAGTAGATGAGAATCGGTATAGAGGCCAAGAACATGATCCCGAACATCTGCCCATAGTCGTTGTTGTACTGGCCCAGAGCCACAAAGATCCCTGAGGTGATTGTTATGCCCTGGCTGGGTCCCAGGATGAACAGCGGCGTCACTAGGTCGTTCCAGGTCCACAAACCGATAAAGATAGCGACAGTCGCAGTCGCCGGGCGCAGCAGTGGAAAGACGACGTACACCAGCGTCTGCATCGGACTAGCGCCGTCAACGAGAGCAGCCTCATCGAGATTCCTGGGGAGTGTCGACATAAAGCCGACGTAGACGAACACGGCGAATGACAGAAAGCCTCCCCCGACGTTGAACAGCACCAGCCCGGTAAACGTTCGAGCGATACCGAGAAATTCCAGCACCTCGACTGCGGGGATGAAAACCACATGAGGGGGGATCATCATGCCCGACATCAGCACTATGAGAGCGATCTTTGTGATTCTGTTCCGGCGCCGCACTACCCAGTAGGCGACCGTGGCGGCGACGGGGACGATGATGATGACGGTGGCAATCGAAATTATCATGCTGTTCCGCAGCCCGATCCACAACAGATTGTCAGAGCGAGTCAGGCCGTCGACCAAATTCTGCGTGGTGACGGGGTTCGGCAACGCCAAGGGTCGGCGCGAGATCTGCGTGTTGATCTTGAGGACATTCACCACGGCGATGTAGAGCGGAAGCGAGAATGCTGCGACGGAGATGCCAGCGAGCAGAAAGCGCGTCTGACGTGACAGTGTTGTCTCGCGGGTCCTGTTGCTCACAACTGGACCTCACGACGTCGCATCAGACCGACCAGGATTGCCGATACAGAACCGATGATCAACAAGAGCACAAACGCAATAGATGACGCGTAGCCGGTCCGGTTGTTCGTGAACCCCATGCGCAGGAGGTAGAACACTGCGGTTTCCGTCCGGAAGCCTGGACCCCCGCCGGTCAGCACGGCCACGTGGTCATAGAGTCGGAGTGTGGTGATGAGGACGATCGTCACTGCGATGGTCACGCCTTGCGCCATGAGCGGAAACGAGATCTTGGAGAAGCGCTTCCACACTCCTGCGCCGTCGATCAGGGCGGCCTCCAATAGCTCATCCGGTACCGACTGCAGGGCCGCTAGGTAAACCACGGTAGTGAAGCCGATCATCTGCCAGATAACCACCGCTGCAATCGACGAGAGCGCCAAATCCGGTTTGCCCAACCATGGCTCGGCCAGGCTTTCCAATCCAATGGACTCAAGAACCGAGTTCAGGATCCCACGGTTGGACAGGATCGTGACGAAGATGAAACTCACCACGACTGCACTCAAGACTTGAGGTATGAACACCAGCGTACGGAGAACACGATAGTAGCGCGACGTCCCATCCAACACAATAGCCAAGGCCAATCCACCCAGATTCGCGCCGATTGTGACGGCGATTGTCAACTTCGCCGTGTTCTTGAGAGCCCGGTGCAGCGGCTCGTCGCCGAACAGTTCGCGATAGTTGTCGAGGCCGACGAAGTTGGCGTCGTTGAGCAGTGGATTCTGGTCGGTGAACCCGACATAGAAGCTGATTGCCAGAGGAATGAGAACGAACGTCGTGAACAGCAGCAGGCCTCCAGAGGCCGCAACCTCGAGCATCGTGATGCGGCGCCCTCCGCCCCGACGAGGACTCAATCGTTGCACGGACGACCTCCCTCAGGAGAAACTCCTCGGCCTGCGGCACCTGGCACCGCAGGCCGAAGAGAAGTCGCGCAAGTTTACAGGGAGGCCTGCTCTAGCTGTTTGCGGCGTCGAAGGCTTCGTCGAGTCGGGCCATCTCGTCGGCGACATCGTCACCGAGGAAGATGTTCTGCGCTGTCGCGTAGAACTCATCGTTGAAGCCCGGGGGCATGAGCATCCGGTCATTGACGGTCCAGGCGAATGGGGGCACGACGATGCTGCTCGTGTCCGTGGTCCAGGCGAAGGCGTCGTTGTAGATAGGCAGCACTTCAGCACCGAGATCGGGCGCTCCCTGTCCCTTCACGTACACGAACAAGCCGTCGGACTCGATCAGGAAACGCGACACCTCAGGGTCGGTGTGCCAGTTCTGCGCGAATTCCATCGCTCTGTCGACATCCTCGACCAGTGCAGAGACCGACAAGTTGCCGCCGACGTGGAGCGGGATCACCACATTCCCGCTGTCGGTGGGGAACGGGAATACACCGACAGGAAAGTCGGCTTGTCCGGCCGCACCCAGCCACCACGAGCCCATCATGTACATCGCTGCCTCCCCGTCGAGGAAGGCGTTGGTGGCGCCATCGTAGGCGACGCCGAGCGCTCCGTCATCAACTAGGCCCTCATCGACGAACTGCTTCCACTTGGTGGCCGCGGCCACAACATTGTCATCGGAGAACGACACCTCGCCGGCTGTGCGCTTGATGACCCAATCGGGGTCCTGGCCCAGCACGTCGACTGCCATGAGCGTGGAGAGCGTCAGCGAAGCAGACCAAGGCTCCGCTCCGGCGTAGGAGATGGGCACGAGCCCTGCATCCCTGGTTGCCCTCGCAACATCGAGGAACTCGGCGTAGGTGGTCGGGACGTCTAGACCAAGCTCAGCAAAGACGCTCTCGTTGTAGAAGACCATAGTGATGATCTGGCCACCCGATGGCGTCTGCCAGGCATTGCCGTCGATCTTCGTGGCATCCGGGAAGAGGTAGTGCTCGTTGAGGTAGTCGTCGCGGTACGGGACCAGCAGGTCGGCCTCCACGAAGTCATTGACATTCAGTGCGGCCAGAACATCGGGGAGCTGGCCCGCGGCTTGGAGTTGCTTTGCGTAGGCCGTCCTGTCGAGATCCGGAGTCACGAGTTTGACGACATTCACCCCGTCAATAGGTGCTGCTGCTGCGGCCAATGTGGCGTCCCAGAACTCGGGAGTAAGCGCCGGCGTCTCAAAGACAAGCACCTCCAGATCGAACTCTTCCGCCGCGGGTGCAGCATCGTCGTCCGTCGCGGGTGCAGCATCGTCGTCCGTCGCGGGTGCAGCATCGTCGTCCGCCGCGGGTGCAGCATCGTCGTCCGCCGCGGGTGCAGCATCGTCGTCCGCCGCGGGTGCAGCATCGTCGTCCGCCGCGGGTGCAGCATCGTCGTCCGCCGCGGGTGCAGCATCGTCGTCCGTCGCGGGTGCAGCATCGTCGTCCGCCGCGGGTGCAGCATCGTCATCGTCGCCACACGCCCCGGCGATCAAGGCCAACACCAGAAACACACCAAAGAGTCGCACAATGATATTGGACTTAGACATCGAGAATCCTCCTGAGTAATCGATTACTCGATTGTACAACACAACCTCAGCGATCTGTCAAGTAGCGGTTGTGGGGTGGGTCCCTGCACCGTTCGGCCCAGCGCCGGCCCGAGGCGGCGCCGAGTCGCGCTGAGGCCGAGTTGCGTGAGTGGCTGCGGGACTTCGCTGGTTGCCATCCATGGCTCCGGTGGCGCAAGGCTCATGCGGGGGCTCACCGTGAGGGGCTGGCCACCAACCCCCAAGCGCACACGCCGCATCTGGCGCGACGAACGCCTTCAGCGGCCTCCTCAGCGCAAGGCCAAGCGCCACCGCCTCTCAGACGGCACCGCCGCACGGCTGCGCGCCCAGGGTCCCAACGATGTGTGGGCGCTGGAAGACCCACCAGCACCAACCAACACACCCATAGCACCTGGACTCACAAACGGGTCCCCGTCAGTTGCTGATTAGCCATCGGCTATTGTTCACGACCATGGCGACAATCCGTGACGTGGCGACTGAGGCTGGATTATCGACGGCCACAGTGTCCCGAGTGATGAACAACAACGGCCGCGTGGATGTGGCGTTGGTAGCTCGCGTGAACGAGGCCATTGACCGGCTCGGCTATCGGGCGAACCCGCTCGGCCGCGCGCTGCGACGCAAACGGACGCCTATCTGGGGCTTCCTGGCATCTGACATCGAGGCTCCTTTCTTCGCGTCGCTCCTGCACGGGCTCGAAGGACAAGCATTGCTAAACGGCAAGCTGCTCATGCTGTGCAACACAGGCGAGGACCTCGAACGAGAGCGCCAATACATCCAGACAGCGCTCGATTACCAGTTCGGTGGCCTTGTCATCGCGGCGGCATCGATGACCGCGACCGAGTTGGACGTGCTCCAAGACGAGATGCCCGTCGTGCTGGTTGACCGCGTCTCGGCTACCTACCCCGAGATCGATGCAGTGCTGGTCAACAACCACCTTGGGGCCCACTTGGCGGTGACTCACCTGTTGGAGAATGACTACCGGCGTATCGGGCTCATAGCCGGTCCGTCGGACATCAGCACGGCTCATCAGCGTCGAGCGGGCTACTGCTCAGCGCTCGTCGACTATGGGATCGGCGTGACTGATGACCTCGTCGTGACCGGCGATTTCTTCGCCCCCAGCGGCTACACAGCAGCAACGGCACTTGTCACGGCGGATCAACCTGCGGACGCGTTGTTCGTTGCAAACGGACAGATGGCCGTGGGAGCTTACGCTGCGGTGCGCGACCTCGGCCTCTCCATCCCAGATGAGTTGGGGTTCGCTACATTCGATGACGATCTGTGGATGACGCTGGTCGATCCATCACTTACCGTTGTGCGGCAACCTGCCTACGAACTCGGCGAGGCTGCAGCCCATATTCTGCTGCGTAGAGAAAGCGTTAAGGATCCTGAAGCGGGCGAGGTCGTCCGCCACATCTTGGAACCCGAACTAATTGTGCGGGCCAGCAGCTACCGCGGGGTGGGCCCCTGATTTGGGTCCGCGTGCCGTGCGGTGGGCCAGCACCGTTCGCCGTCAATCGGCTCAGAGGACACCCTTGCGAACTGTCGCGTTCCCATAAGGACGCGGCTCACCTGTCTGCACGATGACAACGGCGGAACTGGCGTAATCGTAGAAATCGTGCCGCTTGAGTCCCACGACGTGCTCATCGGCTACCCCGGCGCGTCCGAGAACGGCTCTGCACTCAGCATGAACCTCGACCTCGCCGCGTGGTTCGGCCATCAACATGGCGCTGGGCAGATCGTCGATATCCACCGGAATTGCCGAGACTACGGCCTCAAGCGCTTCCGGTGTAGAACATCCCACAAGCCGGACGACCGGCGGACCCAAGGAGCCCGCGGGGAAGTTGCGATCTACAATGGCTGCCACGTCCCCGTGCCCCATCCCGGCCAAGGCCATGAGCAGTTCCGGGGACAGCCGCGGGTCAACACCGATGATCATTTGACTCCTTAGTAAACGATTACTCGAACTATAGAACGTGTCGTACAGGAGCCGCAAACGAACCGGTGTCGTTCGCTAGCGCGGTTCAACCTGTGCCATCGCTTACTCCCGACGGACTATTTTCCCAGAGTGTTGAGGGCCCTTCAGCGCCTGGGGGCGCGGGTGTTTCATGTGAGCGTGCCCACGCCACCTCAGCGGGCGCCGGTGCCGGTGCGCTCCACCGGCGCCTCCGATGTCGGCTCCGTCGCGCGGGGCGACGACAGCGACGACAGCGACTACGACTTTCTCGCTCGCTTCGCCGAAGGCGCCTCCCTGTTCGACCTCGCCGGGCTCCAACTGGACCTCAAGGAACTCCTCGGGCGCGATGTCGACGTGATCTCCGTCGGTGGCCTGAAGGACAAGCATCAGGGCATGCTCAACGACGCCATCACACTGTGAGCCAGCGCGACATCAAGAATTCCCCAACAATGCCGCGGAACTGCGGCATTCACGATGCGCGGACCTTCCGCTTGCCCCGTGGGGGTCAGGGACCGAGCAGCGCGGCGGGCACGACCGCGATCCCGTCGCGGTCGCGGTAGGCGTGTCGGCCGGTGGTGACGATCATCGCGTCGGCGAGGTCGGACCCCAGGCGGTCGGCGAGCCAGCGCAGATGGACGGTGTCTTCGCGGTTCGGGGTGGTGGCCAGCTTGACCTCAATGGCCAACAGGCGCCGGTCCTTCTCGACGATCAGGTCAATCTCGCGGTCGTCGTTCCATGTTCGCAGATGCCCCACGGAGGCTCCGGCGGCCTGCGCGTAGACCCGCACGTCCAAGGTGACCAGCGACTCGAACAGCGCCCCGAGCAGCGGCCCCGCGCCGAGCCCCCGGGGAGCGGCCGGACTGCCGCTCACCAGTCCCGAGGCGGTGGCACCGATCAGACGCGCCGCCAACGCCGGGTCGGAGAGATGGTGCTTGGGGCCGCGCTTGAGCCGGCTCAAAGGATTGCCCAGCGGCCACCACGCCAGCAGCGGGTCGACCAGCCACATCGCCTCGAGCAGGTCGCGGTAGACGGTGGTGGTGCTCTTGGCCGGCTTGGCGGACTCGCCGCCGGTGGCCGCGTCCCTGATCGTCTCGTAGGTGGCTGTGGTGGAGGTGGCCGCGGCGTAGGCGGTCAGCCAGCGGCGCACGATCCCTGGGCGCCTGGCCCGGTGGCCCATCAGGGGCAGGTCGTGGTCGGTGGCTCGGTCCAGGTAGCCGTCGAGCAGGTCGGGCCGCGCGGCAGGCTCGGCCAGGCGCATACCCGGGAAGCCGGAGGCCGCGATCTCGCTGGCGTAGTAGTCGAGCGCGGCATCAGTCTCGCCACCGATATCGGGACGGCCGCCGGCGAGCAGCTGCGCGAGGCTCACCGAAGGAGACGCCGCGCCGCGCTCGAACAGGCTCATCGGCCTCATCCGCAAAGTGACGATCCGCCCGGCGCCGGAGTGGGTGGGCGCGGTCTGCGGCGACGCGGACCCGGCCAGCAGGAAGGTCCCCGGCCCGGCGCCCCGGTCCACCGCCCGCCGCACGAGGTCCCACGACGGCGGATACCGCTGCCATTCGTCGATGAAGACGGGCGCCTCACCCCGCACGAGCCGGCCGGGGTCGGCTTCGGCGAGCGCCATGGTCTCGGGATCGTCCAGATCGTAGACAGTGCGGGCCCGCCGCAGCGCGGTCGAGGTCTTGCCCACGGCCCGTGGCCCCTCAAGACACACAGCGGGCAGCCCGTCAAGGAGCCGGTCGAGCTGATCGTCCACGATGCGAGGCTGGTATGCCTGGTTCACAGCTCTTACACTACTATTTATCAGCTTGTAACACTACTAATTCTCAGACTAATCCTCTAGACTACTAATCCTCATATCCCTACACTACTGATCCACGCTCGCGGCCAGCCGGGACCCGTAGGAAGCCGTCTGGAGGGCCGTGGGATGGCGAACCGTGGGTGTCACACCTGGTTCATACTCTCTAGGTATGCGATTGTCGGCGACAGCTGTCTGGAAGCCGCACGAAGGCTGCTGCCCTCTCTTCGAAGTGTGCAGCCTGTGGCGGTTGAGGAGGACCTCATGGACATCATCGGGTTGATTGCTCGTGCCCCTTGGCGTGAGGCGATGACCTATCGGGATTCGTGGCCCCACGAGTATGTAATGGTGAAGAAGGACGGGCAGGAGGCGCTGCTGGCGGCGTTTTGTGCTCGGATCGAGGCGGGCGAGGGGGTGGAGTGTGAGTTCTTCAATCAGCGGCGCGGGTACCTGTTCGACAGCAAACGCGTCTACTCGGTGGCCTGCGCGCTGAGCGGTGAGGCTCACCGCTGGTCTTGCACGATGACTGTGTCGGTGCGGGAGCGGCCGAATACTTCGGGGGCGTAGATTTCTTCGGCTTTGGCTGGGGGCACGACGAAGGTGCCCGGGGTGGTGGCCCGGACGACGTAGCTGTATTCATGGGTGCCGGCCCGCAGGTACGACGAGAAGGCCTCGGCACGATCGTCGCGGAGGTTCTGGTGCTCGTACCAAGTCCACCACCACCATGAATCGGCGGCCCCGCCGCGGCGGGCGTCGATCTCGCCGGTCACCGCCAGTGCCGGGTTGAGCGACTCGAAGCCTGCGGGCATGGGATCGACCAGCGCCATGTTGGTGCGTCGGCTGTCGTTGACCATGGTCACGTTGACCCGCACCTGGGCCCCGGCCAGCACATGCCAGACATCGTCGTCGTCGAGCCACACATCGCCGGGATCGTCGACTGCCTCGTAGCTGCGCTGCACCACGAAGCCCCGGTCCAGAGGATCCAGGTTGAGGTCGTCGGGGGCGTAGCGAAGACCGAGGCGGTAGTAGAGGCGGCCTTCTCCGTCCTTCTCGACGATGAGATCGGAGTCGCCCACTGCCAGCAGCTCCGCCATCGGGACCAGCGTCAGGGCGCGATCGGTGCTGCGCCCGGAGAACTGGTGCTGCGCGGCGTAGAGGTCGCCGAGCCACACCCGGGCAACAAAGTCGGGATCGGTCGCCTCGAAGGCGGCGAAGTAACGGTTCAGGGCCAGCAGGATGAACGAGTTCTCCTGGACGTTGTTCCAGCGTCCCTTGACCCGGTTGGCCAACAGTCCAGCCACGACCTTGGCAACGAGATCCGACTCGGGAGCCATCGTGATCAGAGCATCGAGCACGATGGCGTCGGTGCGGCGGTTGGAATGCAGTAGCAGATAGGCGTCTTCGCCGTAGTCCGTGACGAATGCGGCTGCCCCCGCGGACTCGACGACTCGGTTGTTGAGGACCCGCTCGATACTGGCTTCGACGGCGTCGTCGTCGACTACCGGCCAAATCCAGGCGAGGGCATCCGACTCCAGATCCGTGCCCCGGCGTTCCCAGAGGGCGAGGGCGGCGCGGGCGTCTCGATCCCCGCCCAGCGATCGGACATGAAGCGCGTAGGCCGACAGCATGTCGGTGCTTCGCTGGCTGTAGCCGGCCGGGATCCGGTCTTCGATGCTCTGCAGATACCAGTGCCCGCTGGCCATGACGCCATCGGACACGGTGAAGCCCTCGTTCTGGGCGACTGTCAGAGCATGCATCGCCTGAATCGACTGGTACGGGCTCGAAGGACGGTTGCGCGACCACCACCCGAAGCCGCCATCGCTGTTCTGGAGGGCCGACAGTTCGGCGATGTCGCGGCGCACGGCGGCGTCGAGTTCGTCGGGGCTGGCGAGACCCTCGGCCTCGAAGGCCCCGAGCACGTCGCGCAGCGCCGAGATGGCCAGGATGCGGCTGGCGTAGGCATCGGAGCTGGCGTACCGATAGTCGGAGAGGTACAGCACGGCGTCGGTCAGGGCCTGGAGCGCGGTCGATGAGGTGTTGATCTCGAGCCCACTTCATAGACGGTGCCGCCGGCCGTCGGCCCGGCGATGGTCATGGTGCGGCCGTGCACCGAGACCGTGGCGCCGGGGAGCTCTGGCGTTATGGAGATGTCGGCCGCATTGAGCGTCTCGGCATCCAGCGTGTTGTTGAACCAAACGGCGAGCGCACGCCCCGGCCGACACCCTTGATATGGGCAACTTGTGTCCTCCAGCCGCAGCGGCGCGTACGTATTGGCCTCCACAATCGACGAGTTGCCGCTGGTGTTCGGGCCCTCGGCCGACGGCACATGCGGGCCGACCTCGATCCGGATCGATGAGTCGGGCTCGAGCGGCGCCGCCGGGCGGAAAGCGACCCATGCGTCGTCGAGTGCATACCCGAGCAGGGAACTGATGTACTCATCGCCTTCGATCTCGGCAGCACCGGCAAGGCGGATCTGATGCTGTTCGCCATCGGCTGAGAACGTGACGGCCTCAAGCGCCGCGGCAGGTTCGATCCGCTGATCGAAGGCGACGAGGAAGACCGGTCGGAGATCGAGCGAGTCGTGCTGGGGGATGAGCCACGCCATGCTGGGCGCGGGGGTCTCGAACTCGACGCGAACGGCCTCGGCCAGTTCGCCGCCGGACTGCGACGTCGTCGGTGCGGGGACTTCGACCACATAGGAGGTCGCCATCGGCAAGCGGTCGAATATCTCCGGGTCGTGTTCGAAGCGGAGTGTGCGAGTGCCGATCCATTGCCAGCGCCCCGGCAACGACGGCGTGATCGTGACTGGAATGTCGAGGTCGTCGAGTTGGCCGATGGTGGCGAGCGGCACCATCGGCTGGTTGAAGGTGACGCTGACGAAGGGAGCGATCCCCACATCACCCTCAGGCTGCACCCGCAGCACCGCCAGGGGTCCGGGATCGACATCGGTTGCGTCGATGTCCGGCCCGGCCGGGAACGGCCGATCAATGGTCTCGCCGGTGCGGGGCGGCGGCAGCGTCTCGGGCGGGCGGTTGAAGTCGGCTGCGTCGCTCTCGTCGTCGTCCCATGGCGGCAGTCGGTCGGTCACCGAGCGGATTTCCGCAGCATCGAGCGGACTGCCGTCTACTCGGCTCACCGCGGGCGAACTCAGACCGCCGATTGCATCGCCCTCGCTCAGGCGAACGGTCAAGACTGTTCCCCGCCCCGAACCGCCCAAACCGCGGGCCGAAGCTATGGGAGCAAGTGTGGGAGCGTGGCCGGACCGGTCGCCCTCGCCGCCAGGAGCAGGTGTGGAAGCGTGGCCGGACCGGTCGCTCTCGCCGCCGGGAGCAGTTGTGGGAGTGTTGCCGGACCGGTCGCTCTCGCCGCCGGGAGCAGTTGTGGGAGTGTTGCCGGACCGGTCGCCCGCTCCCGCTTCAGGGTCGCCATCGCCTGAGCAGGCGCTGGCCAGCAGCACAACAACGATTCCGACGATTAGGCAACGCCTCAAATGTTCCGGCATGGATTGGCAGCCCTCCTAGTGCAGTCGGGAGGTTATGACGACGCAAGGCACGGATCAGTTCCCAGGATCTATGGGCACATCCGAACAGCACTGGGGTGCTCACGCAACTCGGGACACCCAAGGGTGTCCAAGCGGGCGGTCCTGAGACAGACCCGGCCGCCGGCGACCCCCGGAAGCAACGTTAGAACTTTGGCCGATCTCAGAGTTATCCACAGGTGGGCCTACCGAGGTGCATCCCGTCGATGGGCGAGGCGTTAGCGAACGTCTCGACCGAGATGCTGGCGGTAGCCTCGCCGTCGATCAGGTTCAGCACGGGCTCGGCCGCGAAGCGAGCCAGGTGCCGTCCAGCGGCGGCAACGTTCTCCTCGAAGCTGGCTGCGGTTGCCATTTGCGTCTCCTGTCGGCGCCGGTTGCGAGGCTATGGGCTGTCGGACTGGGCGAGATGGGTACGGATGTGGTTGCGGTTGATGCGCAGCGCCGGGTCGATCAGCTGGACCTCAGCGCTGATGGCGACCGGATGGTCGGGCTGAAGCGGAGCCAGCACCTCGTCGACGGTATCGATGAGCCGGGTCAGGAAACGCTGGACTATCTCAGGTTCCCGGCCGGGTCCGATGCGAGCCGTCAGGCACACGAACCCGTAGGAAGGGTCGCCGTCGGCGATTCGGTAGTGGTCGCGGGGCGCGGCTCGGGTGCGCAACCCGCCCAAGGCGGGGAGACCGTCGTCGAGGGCGGCGGTGTGCACCGCGGCCAGCAGCGCGTCGGTGTCGATGAGGTCGGCCAGATTGGCCGAGTATTCGATGATGATGTGAGGATGCTCGCGTTGCGCCCACTGTGATGTCGACGATCCTGGGGTCAACCGGCTGGTAGGGGCTCTCGTCCAGGGCCTGGCGGAGCGGGAAGTAGTAGACGAGCTTGCCAGGGATACGACGACGGTCCCGGCGCTGGGGGGTCGCCGTGAGAAGCACTGACTTGCCGGAGAAGTGCTCCAGAATCGATAGCCACGTCGACGCAGGGGCGTGGGGGGCCTCATCGACTACGACTAGGTCAAAAAGATCCGTGGGTGGTGGATTCGTATCGAAGTGGGAAGGACTGATCAATGCAATAAGCCCGACCACCACATCAGCCTCGTCGAACCGTGACCAGTTCGAGTCTCTCCCGCCTCGACCACTACCGGCCCGGCATCGGCGGGCATCTCGAGAGCGCCAATCTCACGGAGGGTGTCCTGGCTCCGGAAGTGCGCAACCGTCTGGCGTCGCAGCTCCTGACTTGGGACAACGACGAGCGTTCGCCTCGCGCCGGCAAGGAAGGGGCTTGCCAACGCGATTGCCGTCTTTCCCACTCCAGTTGGCACCGACACAAGCGGAGAATCAGCACCAACGAGACTCCACTGGGCTACGGCGGCCCCCAGCGCAGCGAACTGTGGTCGACGCCACGACGGAGAACCCTCAGCTCGGAAGAGCTGAAATGATGCAGCATCGGTCGAGCTGTAGAACCCCGTCACGGCATGATCTCCTTTTGGACAGTGCGCAACGTCGGCCACGCCGCGCCAAGCAGTACGACTCTGCTCAGGACGACCGAGCTGTCTCCGGCGACATGGCTGTCGAGCGCTCCATCGTCTGGAACGCTCGACGGTGCCGGGACACCTGACGGATCGGGGCTCACTACTCCGCCACCGCAGGGGCCGTTAGTGACGAGCGTGTGACCCACCCAAGAGCGAATTGAACCCCACAGGGGACGGAGGGGGGACTTGAACTCACCTCCCCGTCACGGCATCTAGCGGCGTCCTGCGGCAACAAGCGGCGTAGAGCGGCAACTAGCGCAGGCAAGAACCGCTCCCTTCCGCTGAATGCCGCTCAACAGCGCTGCCTGCCATTAGCAAACCATTTGCAGAGCGACACCCCTGACCCGGCTGTCACCACGCGGTCTCTCTGGGCCGTGCTGAGGTGCCCCCCCGGGGTGACGCCGACGACCGAGCAGATCACCGACGATTGCCTCCCCTGGCGATGTCTCTTGGCCGTTAGGCGAAGTCGTCGATGCCGTCGATCAGAACGTGGTGGCTGATCGAACCAGCCTGGCGGGCTTTGAGGTGGGGCGCATAGGCGGGATCGTTCATGAACGCGAGCACGGCCTCTTTGGAGGGCCACTCGAGGATGATCCGCAGTGCCGGATCCTCCCCTTCCCCTTCGACACGCTCGTGGCCCGCCGTGCGGGCCAGTTACTTGCCACCGTGACCGGCGATGATCTCGCCGACCGGTTCGAGGTAGCCGGGGATCCAGTCTTCGCTGGTCGGCGTGACCTCGAGTACGGAGTAAGTCGTCATTGGCTGTTTCCTTTCTTCATTCGGGTGACGTCAGGAGTCGATGCGGGCCAGCAAGGCGCCTTGGGTGATGGGGACACCGTCGGGCACGAACTGGTACATGACGCCCGCTACCGGGGCTTCGACGTCTTGGGATGCTTTGTCGACCTGGACTTCGGCGATGACCTGGCCGGCGACCACCTGCTCGCCATGGTTGACGAACCAGGTTCCGACGACGCCTTCGGCGGTGGGGTCCTGTTCCGACATGATCGGGAACGGGACCTCGGTGATCACGACATCAGGTCCTTGGCCGCAGCGGCGATCCTTTCGCGCGTGGGCAGGATCCCGTACTCGAGCGAGCGAGCATACGGAATGGGGACATCGGGCACGGCAAGACGGGACACCGGCTTGGTCAGCATCGTCGGGTCGGTCTCGGCCACGATGGCTGCGATCTCGCCCGTAAGCCCGAAGCTCTTGTAGTCCTCGTCGACGACCAGCAACTTGCCGGTCTTCGCCACCGATTCCAACACGGTCTGGCGATCGAGAGGTACGAGGCTTCGCAGATCGACGACCTCCAGGCTGATGCCCTCGCCTTCGAGCTCCTCGGCAACGTCGAGGCTGTGCTGCACCGACAGCGAGAGCGTGACGAGGGTGACATCGCTGCCTTCGCGTGCGATGGCGGCCTCACCGATCGGGACGGTGAACGCTTCTTCGGGGACGTGGGCGACCGAGCGCGGGTTCTTCTCCATCCACACCAGGCCCTGAGCGCCCTTGTGGAAGAGGTAGACGACCGGGTTGTCGTCGCGGATGGCCGAGGTCATCAGACCCTTGGCGTCGTAGGGATTGGAAGGCACGACCACCTTCATCCCCGGGAGATGGGCGAACGTCCCCCAGAGGCACTGGGAGTGTTGCGCGGCGTCGGAGTAGCCGGCGCCCGTGGCGGACATGAGCACCATCGGCACGTTCACTGCGCCACCGGACTCGTAGTGGATCTTCGCCATGTGGTTGCTGATCTGGTCCATGCAGACGCCGTAGAAGTCGACGAACATGAGCTCGACGACGGGGCGGAGCCCTTCCACTGCGGCGCCGATGCCGGCACCGATGAAGCCGGTCTCCGAGATCGGGGTGTCCATCACCCGCTCGGGTCCGAATTCGCCGAACAGGTCGGTGGTGGATCCGAAGATCCCGCCATAGGCGCCGACGTCTTCGCCCATGACGAACACGTCGGGGTCGGCACGCATCTCGAGACCGATGGCTTCCGCCATTGCCTTGGCCGTGGTGATCCGGCGGGTGGGTGTCTCAGTCGTGGTCATTGCGTTGTTCTCCTGTCGGTCTGGTTGCTCAGGCGAAGACGTGCAGCAGGGCGTCTTCGGGGGCGGGAATGGGGCTGGCGACCGCGAATTGGATTGCGGCGTCGGCGTCGGCGTCGGCGGCTCCTTTGATGTCGTCGATCTGCGCCTCGGCCAGGTCGCCCGACTCGACGAGTGCGGCGGCGTAGCGGGGAATGGGGTCGCGTTCGTCGACGGTGTCGAGATCGGCTCCTCGGTAGGCCTGCGCGTCGCCCTCGAAGTGCCCCCAGAGCCGCAGGGTGTGGATCTCGATCAAGCTCGGACCCTCTCCGGCCCGGGCCCGGTCGATGGCGGCACCGGCGGCCTCGAAGACTGCTTCGACATCGTTGTCCTCGACCCGCACGCCGGGGATGCCATAGCCCGCCGCCCGATCGGCGTTGGAGTTGATGGCGGTCGACGCGGCGCGGGGAACCGAGATCGCCCAGTCGTTGTCCTCGATGACGAAGATGACCGGCAGGTTCCAAACCGCAGCAAGGTTGAGCGACTCGTGGAACGCTCCCTGGTTGGCCGCCCCTTCGCCGGCGACGGCGACGGCGACATTGTCGGTGCCGTTTCGCTTCATGGCGAGCGCTTGGCCACAGGCCACGGGGTAGCCCTGGGCGATGATCCCTGAGCAGGAGAAGTGGTTCTCCGGATCAAACAGGTGCATGTGACCGCCCTTGCCCTTGCACAGGCCGGTGGTGCGGCCGTAGATCTCAGCCGTCATGGCATTCATGTCGACGCCGTGAGCCAGCGCGAAGTGGTGAGGCCGGTGCGGCGCGGTGATGGCGTCCCCCTTCTTCATGTGAGCGCAAACGCCGACGGCGGCCGGTTCCTGTCCAGCCGAGAGATGCATTTCCCCCGGGATCAGACCGGCCCCGATGTCCCAGGCCGGCGCCTTGTCAGCGTGGTACTCCTGCAGGATTCGGGACTCGTATTGCCTGACGCGGACCATCTCGGTGTAAAGGTCGAGTCGGTTCAGTGTTTTCACGTTGATACCTCCTTGGGTTCGGCTTGGTTGCGCCTACGGGCGTCGGGAGCGCCTCGTCACCGGGGCGAATTCCGCGGCCGACGACGCCAGCTGCCGCCAGATGACCGTGGGTGGCGGCGTGTTCGAGGGTTGTGGTCACATCGACGACGACGGGGCCGTCCGCACGCAGCGTGATCGCGGGACGATTGGCCGGTCCGAAGCGGAACATGCGTTCACCATCGATGGCGACGACACCGCCAGCGGCCCGCGCGACGACGGTCGAGTCGGGCTCGAGAACTGAGACAGAGCTGACGCCGACGGGCTCGACGAGTCCCGGCGCGATCGGTGCTCGCACGATGATGGCGACCGGCTCGCCGAGGACGAGTGCCAACCCCGTCGGGGAACGGCGCGGTGTCGGTTGCACGTGGCCGCCGATCGCCGACAGTCCGATGGCGTCGGGCTCAGCGAAACACACGAACAGCTCCGAGATCGACGTCGAATCCCACAGCGCACCGGCGCCGACACCGTCGCTGTCGGTGATGGCGACGTCGACCAGGGCTTCTTCGACACGATCGCCGCAGTGGACGATGAGCTTCTTCGCTCGGTAGGTGCCAGCCTGACGGCTGTGCGGGTTGGTGGCGACGAGCCCCGCCGCCAGCCCGGCGACGGTCGGTTCCACCGGTCGCGGGAAGGCGTTGTTGGTTCCGGTCGAGATCGAGACCAGCGGGACATCCGCCGATGCGGCCGCCACGACCCGGTTGGTTCCGTCGCCCCCGAGGACGACGATCGAGCCGACTCCCGCGTCGACGATGGCTCTCGTGGCGGCGGTGGTATCGGCACTGGTCTGGGCGATGTCCTGGTCGACGAACTCCAGCGCAGGCCAACCCCCGGCGGATGCCCGTTCGGCGAGACGACCGAGGCCGTCCATGATGCCAGCCTGGTCGGCCATCGAGATGACCCGTTCCACACCGGTAGCGGCGAGACCGGCCAGTACTCGCTGGAGCCGGTTCAGCTTGTCGTGGGTGGTCACCGCGCCTCCGTGGGCGACGAGGCGGCGGATATCGCGTGCCGAGGCAGGATTGGCGATCAACCCGACTGTTGTCGTGGCTGTCTTCACCCCGACCGCACCTCCCCCGGTGTACCGAAACCGATGTCGAGCCGCCCGAACGCTCCCCAGAGGTTCGAGCACCACGTCAAGGGTACATCACCTCGCGGAGGCCCTGTGTCTCAACATGAGACAGCCCTGAGACAGCCGCTGATCCACGATCGGACCGCGGTGGCTGATCGTGACTAGCCCGGCATCCACAGACACCTCCACGGTCTCACCCGTGAGCCACACACCAACGGGATACGGCTGGGCTGCGAAGCTGATCTTGCCTACCGCGGAGACCTTGCGTGTCGTCGCCGCCTGCGTGGGGGTCTGTTTGGACTCAGCGGGACGGTCCTCGATGGCCAGGCGGAACCTCTCCCACGGCACGACGTCGCCGATCCCCTGGTGACGGCGTTCGAAGATCCCGTTCTCTCGACAGATCCGATCAAACAGCACCTCACCGCCCGCGCTGGGCCCGAACCGGCCCGTGAACACCTTCGCATTGTCAGTGAGGACCTGATCAGGCACTCCCCACGCCCGCATCGCCTTGCTCAGCGCGTCACACGTCGGGCGCGACGTCGCCCGCTCCACCACATGAGCCGACACTCCGAACCGCGAATGGTCGTCGATCCCCTCACGATCGACGCCTTGGAGCCGCCAACCAGCATCACCCCGCCGACCACGTCCATCTGCCACAGCTCCATCGCCCTGCTGCGCTCCCAGCGCTTGTAATCGGATCTCTTCCGCCTCCTCGCCTCAGGCTGGATCAGCCCGTGACGCACCAGGCAGCGATACACCGAGGACCGCCCCGGCAACGGCTGAACACCCCGGGCCTCGAGTCCGAACAACAGCGTGCGCGGCCCCCACCCCGGATTCTCCCGCCGCAGCTGAACCACCAAAGCCTCCACCTCAGCTGGCATCTGATGCGGACACCCATCAGGGCGCGGCGACTGATCCGCCAACCCCGCCAGACCCCTCGACGCATACCGCCTGAGCCACCGATGCACCGTCTGGCGCGTCACCCCGAACCGCAACGCCGTCGCGCAACACCTCCAACACCGCCCCATGCCGCTGCTCCACCACACCGAGCTCCACCAACACGACGACCCCCTCCCAACAGGTGACGACCAGGCCGCCACACACTGAAGAGGGCTCAGCACCGCCAAACGCGGACCATCCCGTATAACACAGCTACCGGAGCCAGTGTCGCCCAGCTACCGGAACCGCGTCCCAAAGGTGTAACACACCCACCGGAGCCAACGCGTCAAGCATGTACCGGGACAGCATATCAACCGCTCAGATCGCTCCAGACCGCGTGACAATCACGGCGGCGACCGCTGTGCGGCGTCGGCGGTGTGGGCTCGGTGGTACGCGGTCCAGACCTCGGGGCGGAGCCTTCCCCGCTGGGGCACGTCGAGTCCGCGGGCGCGGGCCCAGGCTCGGACCTCGGCCGTGGTCGGTTCCAAATCGGGGAGTTCGTGGCGCGGTGCCGGAAATCGATCGGCGAACGTGTCGGCGCCGGCGGTGCGGCGGTGCTCGGCTACGGCGGCGCCAAAGAACCGGTAGGTCCACTCCTGGGCCAGGGAGCGGGTCTCGCAGAACACGATCGGCACGCTCGGATAGCGCACAGCGGCTTCGCCGAGGGTGTCGGCAATGATGGCTGGGCGGACCCGGTCGAGTTTGAACAACTTCGAGTACCGGTCCTCTACGATGACCGCGGCCCGCTCCAGGGAGGCCAGACCGGCCAGCAGATACCAGAGCTTCCCTCCGGTGATGGTGGCCACCAGGTCGGCGAGACTCTTGCGTTCGACCCCGGCGAGGATCCGGCCGTCGTGCTCGACGGCGTAGTCACCGGCATGCAGGGCGCGCCGGACGGTGGTGGCCTGCTGGTGGGAGAACTTCCAGGCGTATCGCTCGTGGCTGTCGACGATGATCTCCAGGCTCTGCACGCCCGAAGCCCGAGCGGTCGGCAGCGACACGTTGGGGCGGGCTTGGTTGCGGGTGCGGGCCGACTGCCAGAACACCACCTGGCGGTTCCTGGCGGTGGCGAACACGAACTGGGAACGGTTCTCCCTTCCCCGATCAAGGACCAGATCGATGGTCGCGCCCCTGCGCACACAGGACCGCACCGGGACCCGCTCGATGATCGAGGGATCAGCCGGCCAGTCCTGTGATGGATGACAGTAAACCTTCGACATCCGGGGCCACGTCTCGCGCACCTTCAACACCACCGGCCCGGACCCCAGCGGCAGCCGCACCAAGAACGGCAACGACGACGCACCGTCAGGGTTGCGGGCAACAACAAAGTCCTCCACACCAAGACACTAGCCACGCCCCAAACCCACGAGCCGGTCACCGGACTCGGTGACAACGAGTCGCTGTCGGGCGCAGCGAATTCCCTTCCGAACACGCGCTCCCATTCGTAGGTCGGCACGATGGTGACCGTCGACGGTGCGAGCGGCAATCAGCGCGAAGTGCTGTCGCCGGCCCCGCCGGTGGCAGCCGCCTCACGCAGCGCAGCCAGGAACGTGCCACATCGCCGCGCAGCACCAATCCCGGCCGCCAAAGCCGCGATTCAATCAGACAGCAGGGTACGCGTCCCGTGTGATACCGCCGTGCTTCATCCGAGGCCAGAGTCGGTGCAGGCCTGCCTCACCCTCAACGCCTGTGCCACGATCGACCACTTTGGCGAAGAGCTCGCCTTCGCCTACCTGGACTGGCTGTGGGATGGAGGCCTCAGGGCCGCTCCACGGCGACGCCTAGCGCGTGGGCTGCGAGCGCGCCGAGATCCTCGGGGTCGGTGCTCAGCACTATGCCATCGGGCTCAGCCATGGCGATGGCAACGGCGTCCACTGCCGAGATCTCTGAGGCTCGGCCTGTGCGGTCCCGGAGCCTGCCGGCGTTCCTCGCGATCTGCTCGGGCAATTGCTCTTCGATGTCGCAGCCCTTGAGGAAACGGTTCGTGACGGCATCGATGCTCTGGCGTCCCGTGAGGCATTCTGCCAGTACGACGGAGGGCACCACCGGCGGCCAGATGCCTCGGCGCTTCAACGATTCGATGCGAGCCGCCGAGAGGCGATCTCGGCTCGCGAGTCGGGTGACCGCCCCCGAGTCGAGAACGACCGCTCTCATCAGGTGCCGGGCGCCTTCTTGAGGTGGCGCTCGATGCGGTCGCACCAGGCTTCGGCCTCGGCCACCTCCTGCGGTGACGGCTCGCCGACTTCCTCGATCAGTTCGGCAAGATAGCAGTCTGTCTCGTTCAGAAGCTCACTGCGGCGTGCGGGCGCGGGGCTTCGAACGCGCCGGCCGTTGTGTGCCGCGCTTCGAGCCCCTCCGACCGTCGCCATACATGAAATAATACAGCATTGATGAAGAATATCAACCCGACGAGTCGTCACAGATCAGCTTGGCCAGCCAGCCCACGCGTCCGGCAGCCGGCCTAAAGCCGATGTCAGTGGCCGGACGAGCCAGGAAACGCCGGACCGACATGAGCGGACCCCGTTCGCGGGCTGTCCAGTCTCGTGCTAGTAGCGCTCGTGCCGGCGCCCAGAGGACGAATCTCGCGGCAGTTGGTGGCAAGACATTGCGTTAGCACAGATGAAATTCTTGTACTGCATGGGGCGGATGTCTGCATCAGTGCTTCCTCGGCACGTCTCGGGCGAGATCGACGCCGCGCTGGGCGGAGCACGGGTGATTCTGATTCACGGCGCCCGGCAGACGGGCAAGACCACGCTCGCCCGGCAGGTATGCGACCGATTGGGAGGCACATTCGCCACGCTCGACGATCCGGCTCTGCTGGAGGCGGCCCGAGGCGACCCGGTCGGATTCGTCGAGCAGCCGGGACCGCTGGTGGTCGACGAGATCCAGCGGGCCGGCGATCCGCTGGTGGCCGCAATCAAGATGGCCGTCGACCGCGATCCGTCACCGGGTCGGTTCGTCATCACGGGTTCGACGAACTTTCTGACCGTGCCCACGGTGTCGGAATTGCTGGCCGGGCGGCTGGCCATCATCGATCTATGGCCGTTCTCGGCGGGCGAACTTGCCCGCGGGCCCGCTGAGAACTTCGTCAGCGTGGCGCAATGTGCCTGTCGCCGACACCGGTCTCGACGCGGTCGACTGGAGCATTCCTGCGTGACTGTGAGAGTCTGACGCCCCAGCAGCACGACAGATTCGACAGCAAACGCGTCTACTCGGTGGCCTGCGCGCTGAGCGGTGAGGCTCACCGCTGGTCTTGCACGATGACTGTGTCGGTGCGGGAGCGGCCGAATACTTCGGGGGCGTAGATTTCTTCGGCTTTGGCTGGGGGCACGACGAAGGTGCCCGGGGTGGTGGCCCGGACGACGTAGCTGTATTCATGGGTGCCGGCCCGCAGGTACGACGAGAAGGCCTCGGCACGATCGTCGCGGAGGTTCTGGTGCTCGTACCAAGTCCACCACCACCATGAATCGGCGGCCCCGCCGCGGCGGGCGTCGACCTCGCCGGTCACCGCCAGTGCCGGGTTGAGCGACTCGAAGCCTGCGGGCATGGGATCGACCAGCGCCATGTTGGTGCGTCGGCTGTCGTTGACCATGGTCACGTTGACCCGCACCTGGGCCCCGGCCAGCACATGCCAGACATCGTCGTCGTCGAGCCACACATCGCCGGGATCGTCGACTGCCTCGTAGCTGCGCTGCACCACGAAGCCCCGGTCCAGAGGATCCAGGTTGAGGTCGTCGGGGGCGTAGCGAAGACCGAGGCGGTAGTAGAGGCGGCCTTCTCCGTCCTTCTCGACGATGAGATCGGAGTCGCCCACTGCCAGCAGCTCCGCCATCGGGACCAGCGTCAGGGCGCGATCGGTGCTGCGCCCGGAGAACTGGTGCTGCGCGGCGTAGAGGTCGCCGAGCCACACCCGGGCAACGAAGTCGGGATCGGTCGCCTCGAAGGCGGCGAAGTAACGGTTCAGGGCCAGCAGGATGAACGAGTTCTCCTGGACGTTGTTCCAGCGTCCCTTGACCCGGTTGGCCAACAGTCCAGCCACGACCTTGGCAACGAGATCCGACTCGGGAGCCATCGTGATCAGAGCATCGAGCACGATGGCGTCGGTGCGGCGGTCGGAATGCAGCAGCAGATAGGCGTCTTCTCCGTAGTCCGTGACGAATGCGGCTGCCCCCGCGGACTCGACGACTCGGTTGTTGAGGACCCGCTCGATACTGGCTTCGACGGCGTCGTCGTCGACTACCGGCCAAATCCAGGCGAGGGCATCCGACTCCAGATCCGTGCCCCGGCGTTCCCAGAGGGCGAGGGCGGCGCGGGCGTCTCGATCCCCGCCCAGCGATCGGACATGAAGCGCGTAGGCCAACAGCATGTCGGTGCTTCGCTGGCTGTAGTAGGCCGGGATCCGGTCTTCGATGCTTTGCAGATACCAGTGCCCGCTGGCCATGACGCCATCGGACACGGCGAAGCCCTCGTTCTGGGCGACTGTCAGAGCATGCATCGCCTGAATCGACTGGTATGGGCTCGAAGGACGGTTGCGCGACCACCACCCGAAGCCGCCATCGCTGTTCTGGAGGGCCGACAGTTCGGCGATGTCGCGGCGCACGGCGGCGTCGAGTTCGTCGGGGCTGGCGAGACCCTCGGCCTCGAAGGCCCCGAGCACGTCGCGCAGTGCGGAGATGGCCAGGATGCGGCTGGCGTAGGCATCGGAGCTGGCGTACCGATAGTCGGAGAGGTACAGCACGGCGTCGGTCAGGGCCTGGAGCGCGGTCGATGAGGTGTTGATCTCGAGCCCGCCGAACTGAGGAATCACGTCTCGCGGCGCGGCTATCGACTGGACGACCGCGCCCTCGTCGACCACCCCGTAGGTGGCGAATGCCTCGCTGGTGGCCGGGGTGTACACAGGCAGGGCGACGATCTGGGCGTCGGCGTGGTCGCCCGACACCGCCACCGCCCGGAAGCGGGCTGTGCCCGGTGAGTTCGTTCGCGCCGGGAACCGGACCTCGACCCGATCGTTGGCGGGCACCGTCACCCGCCGTCCCGGCGACCCGGCCAGCTCGAGGTTGGAGGTCTGCACGACCAGGTCCACCTCCATGGCGGAGTCGGTTTGGTTCTGGACGACGATCGGCAGCTCGAACTCGTCGCCGTAGTTCAGGAACCGGGGGGCCGAGGGCCGGACCTGGAGGGGCAATTGCGCGGTGATGGCGGACTCGGCCGTGCCGAAGCGCTCGGCGCCGTCGACCGCGACCGCCATCACCCGGTAGCGGGTGAGGTTGTCGGGCAGGTCGAACTCGACCGTGATCCGGCCCGCGGCATCGGTGGCTGCCTCGGGGTCGAACAGTGCCAGAGCGTCGAGGTTCTCGCGGACATCGACTTGGAGTCCTGCCGAGCCAGACCCGTCGCCCCCGTCGAAATCCGCGGCCTCCTCCAGCTCGAGGGCGGCTGCCTCGGATTCTGCGTAGTCCTCCTCGATCAGGCGAAGGAGCTCTTGGGGGCTCTCAAGCAGGATGGTGCCTCGGCCTCGCGCGGTGTGCAAGTGCGCCGTCCGAGGACGGTAGAAGACATCGATGGGGTCGATCAACTCGTAGCCCGACACGGCCAGCACCGCCTCGTCCACAACGATGAGAAGCACGTTGGCCCCCTCGATCGGATCACCGCCGGCATCGTTGACTTCCACCGCGATGCTCGCGGCCGCGCCGGGCTTGACCACTGTCGACGCGGGCTCGGCTGTGACGTCGAGAGTCCGCAGCAAGGGCGGGACTCGCAGCAAGGCTTGCCCGGACGCATAGGCGGGACGATGGGGCACACCGTCCAAGCTGGTTCCGTCATCGGCGGTTCGCTCGGTGGTGGAGACAATCTCGACCTGCACCGCGAGCTCGGGAACATGATCGTCGGTGATCGGCACTTCGAGAACGGCGGCATGGTCAGCGATCTCGAAGGTGCGGAGCTCGATGATCTGGTTGTGGGCGATCGTCAGGAGGCCGGTCGCCGAGGCGAAGGGCGAGTCGACGAGGATCTCTGCAG
The DNA here is from genome assembly GCA_965219165.1 of Candidatus Aldehydirespirator sp. Classification (GTDB taxonomy): domain Bacteria; phylum Actinomycetota; class Acidimicrobiia; order Acidimicrobiales; family Aldehydirespiratoraceae; genus Aldehydirespirator. The sequence continues at coordinate 2,281,879 of CBDCMW010000002.1, forward strand.
TGTCGCCCGCGGCGTAGCTCTCGGCATCGGGAATCAGGTTGGCGGCTTCGAGATCGATTCTGCGGCTCGGTGGGCCGCTTCTTGCGCCGGCTACCCAGCGGGTCAACTCGCTGCGGCTGGTCCGCCCCGCGTCATCGACGACGTTGGCAGAGATGCGGTAGCGGCCTCCGATGTCAGCCGCGAACTCGCAGTCGACCGGCGTCTGCTCCGAAACGGCCTCGCAGGTCTCTGCGTCCATCGGGACCTCAGTCCACTGGCCGTCGACGTACTGGTTGACGATGCGCGCCGCGGTGATCTCGAAGGATCGGCCAGGAACCGGGTTGCCGTCGATGTCGGTTACCACGGCGCCGATGTCGAGCCCGTCTCCGGCCCTCACGAAAGTACGGGCGGAGCGAACACCGACATAGAGGCTGGCGGAATGGACCAGGACGCCGGTTGCCGATGCCCATTGCTGGCGGTTCACGTCGAGCACTCGAGCTTCAGCGGTCACCGTGGTGGGGAGATGGTCGCCATCGCCTTCAAAATCCATGCGCAGGTAATGGCTGCCGCTGGAGTCGGTCCTGCCCGAGAAGGTCTCGCGCCGCGGCTCGGCCCACGGCTCGTCGAAGTCGCCGAAGTACCACCATGGACGCCATACGCCGAACGTGAACTCGCTCCAGTTGGGCGGGGAGTACGAGCCCTGCCGGGTGGTGACCGTCCAGGTGACCTCGGCGTCGGGGAGGGGGCCGCCGGAGAAGTACGTGGCGTCGACCGCGGCCACCGCCGGCTCGTCGACCAGATGGGGACCGGCTGATTCGAGGCGTGCTTCCACTTCGAACTCGGGGCGGCGGAACTCCTGGACCTGGAACGAGTGATGGTGCCGGCCACTTCCGGGGCTGCCCGGACGCTCAAACACGATGCTGCTCCAGCCGAGGTTTGCCCCTTCCGGCAATTCGACGGTGAGATCAAACCCGCCGTGGTCGTCCAAACGGATCTCACCGTTGCCGAGATCGTTGCCGAACGGGCCGACGACACTGTAGGTGACCAGCTCTCCGCGGGGAAGGAACTCGAGGTCGCCATCGCCGCTCAGATCGAGCTTTCGAACCCAGCCCTTCAGGTGCAGCGTCTCGCCGGGGCGGTATATGCCGCGATCATCCGCGGTGTACCAGATGGTCTGGTCAGCCTGCGGCCTCGCCGCGACGCTCACCGGGTTGAGGGCCCGGTCGGCGCCGAGCGAGGCGACGACCCACCCATGCCCGCCGAGATCGAGCGAGGCGCGGGCGAGGCCGTTGTCATCGGTGGTGAGCGTCGCGTCCCGGCCCTCCAACTCGATTTCCACACCGGCCAGCGGATCGCCGGAGCGCAGGTCGGTGGTCCACACCGCCACATCGCGATAGTCGGTGATCATGTCGACGCCGATATCGGTGTCTTGCACCCAGGCCATCGTCGACTGGCCGGTCGAGGTCTCTGCAAGCCGGCCAGCGCCGTCGACAATCATGACCACATGACCGTGCTCGCCGTCGAGGGCACCGGAGAGATCTATGGGAACCTCGGTGAGGGCGTCATGGTCGATACCGGTGTCGACGATCTCGTCGATTGCCGGAGGCCACGGCACATCCACCGCACTCCTGTCCCGGCTCCGTCGCCAGTGAGATGAAAAATCCAAGAACGACCCGTAGTCACTCGGCTCCACGGCATAGAGGCGCACACGAAGCTGCTCCCATTGGCGCACCATGACAGGAATCGTCTGCTGCGCACCGAGCGGATCAACGGTGGCGAGTCGCCCTCCCATGAGGCTGAGATGGGGGAGGGCTTCGTCGATGCTGAACTCAACGGTCTCGGGCTCTCCCAGGGTCTGACCGAACACGTCGCCCAGCCCTTCGGGGATCACCACTTCATAGGTGGTGCCGCCGGCCGTAGGCCCGGCGATGGTCATGGTGCGGCCGTGCACCGAGATGGTGGCGCCGGGGAGTTCTGGCGTTATGGAGACGTCGGCCGCATCGAGCGTTTCGGCATCCAGCGTGTTGTTGAACCAAACGGCGAGCGCACGCCCCGGCCGACACCCTTGATATGAGCAACTTGTGTCCTCCAGCCGCAGCGGCGCGTACGTATGGGCCTCCACAACAGACGAGTTGCCGCTGGTGTTCGGGCCCTCGGCCGACGGCACATGTGGGCCGACCTCGATCCTGATCGATGAGTCGGGCTCGAGCGGCGCCGCCGGGCGGAAGGCGACCCATGTGTCGTCGAGTGCATACCCGAGCAGGGAACTGATGTACTCATCGCCTTCGATCTCGGCAACACTGGCAAGGCGGATCTGATGCTGGTCGCCACCGGCTGAGAACGTGACGGCCTCAAGCGCCGCGGCAGGTTCGATCCGCTGATCGAAGGCGACGAGGAAGACCGGTCGAAGATCGAGCGAGTCGTGCTGGGGGATGAGCCACACCATGCTGGGCGCGGGGGTCTCGAACTCGACGCGAACGGCCTCGGCCAGTTCGCCGCCGGACTGCGACGTCGTCGGTGCGGGGACTTCGACCACATAGGAAGTCGCCATCGGCAAGCGGTCGAATATCTCCGGGTCGTGTTCGAAGCGGAGTGTGCGAGTGCCGATCCATTGCCAGCGCCCCGGCAACGACGGCGTGATCGTGACTGGAATGTCGAGGTCGTCGAGTTGGCCGATGGTGGCGAGCGGCACCATCGGCTGGTTGAAGGTGACGCTGACGAAGGGAGCGATCCCCACATCACCCTCAGGCTGCACCCGCAGCACCGCCAGGGGTCCGGGATCGACATCGGTTGCGTCGATGTCCGGCCCGGCCGGGAACGGCCGATCAATGGTCTCGCCGGTGCGGGGCGGCGGCAGCGTCTCGGGCGGGCGGTTGAAGTCGGCTGCGTCGCTCTCGTCGTCGTCCCATGGCGGCAGTCGGTCGGTCACCGAGCGGATTTCCGCAGCATCGAGCGGACTGCCGTCTACTCGGCTCACCGCCGGCGAACTCAGACCGCCGATTGCATCGCCCTCGCTCAGGCGAACGGTCAAGACTGTTCCCCGCCCCGAACCGCCCAAACCGCGGGCCGAAGCTATGGGAGCAAGTGTGGGAGCCTGGCCGGACCGGTCGCCCTCGCCGCCAGGAGCAGGTGTGGAAGCGTGGCCGGACCGGTCGCCCTCGCCGCCAGGAGCAGGTGTGGAAGCGTTGCCGGACCGGTCGCCCGCTCCCGCGTCAGGATCGCCATCGCCTGAGCAGGCGCCGGCCAGCAGCACAACAACGATTCCTACGATTAGGCAACGCCTCAAATGTTCCGGCATGGATTGGCAACCCTCCTAGTGCAGTCTGGAGGTTATGACGACACAAGGCACGGATCAGTTCCCAGGATCCATGGGCATATCCGAACAGCACTGGGGTGCTCACGCAACTCGGAACACCCAAGGTTGTCCAAGCGGGTGGTCCTGTGACAGACCCGGCCGCCGGCGACCCCCGGAAGCAACCGCAACTGCGGTGTGTCTCCACCGCCGGCGTCATAGCCCTCGCGAGGCTTCACAGGACGTACTGCCTGCGCCTCTCCCGCAACAGGATCGGCCCTTGTCAAGTTCCGGTTGTCAAGGTCCGGCGTCAAGCTCCGGTTGTCAAGTCCCGGTACCCGTGTTACAGGCTGGCTCGAATCAGAGTTATCCACAGGAAAGCATAAGTCAGAAATGTGCTCTGACCTGGGCTTTTGTTTGTCGGGCTGGGGAGATTTGAACTCCCGACCTTCGGTCCCCCAGTTGCCGAAAGGCCGTTTCAGTCGATACCAACCAGTAACAAAATGCCCGCCTGACGCCTGGTTTTGCAAGATTGGCGTAACAAGCCGTACCTGTGGATAACCCCCGATAATGAATCGTCCGTTAGAAGAATCGTTAGAAGATTCGGCGTGTGGATCGCGCCGGGAGCCCAGCTGGCCGATTGCGGCGCTTGAAGGGACTATCCTGGATGTGGCAAGGCGCTACCGAGAGGATCAATGGCCATGACAACTGTGCCTGTCGCCGACGCCGGCCATGATCCGCTTGAGGAGCCGGTGACCCTCGCCGAGCTAGACGCGAGCGTCGGCACCGGACCCGATGTGCCCGAGGACGAGGTCGCCGTGCGCTACTACACCGACGAAGCGTTCCTGACGGCGATCCGGCTGCGCCGCAACGGCCGAAGCACCGACTAGCGCCCAGGCCAACGGTGCCGACACATGATGAGACCGGGGCATTCCTGCGCGACTACGAGAGTCTGACGCCCCAGCAACAAGACAGATTCGACAGCAAACGCGAAGAGTTCATAGCGGATCTGATCGCGATGGAACGCAACAGACGCCAAGGGTTCCGTCCAGGGCTGCGCGTCAAGCGGGTGCAGGGAGCGTCGGGGCTGTTTGAGATGACCTGGGCGCCCGACGGGCGGGCGACCTTCTCAATGGGTGAGCGCGTCGTCGCCGGCAAGCGCCACATCGTGTGGCATCGCGTCGGCGATCACAGCATCCTGCCATGACACAACACCTCACTCACCGCCGGAAGCCGGAGTTGCGCACCCCATAGGACTGGCTGCATCGAGGCACGAGACCCGACCAGATCGCCCGCTCGAAGCGAAGGGCGAATCGCGTACCGGTGACCTTCAGCAGTCGCGAAGTGCCCATCGGCTTTCGTGGGACGGGCACCGTAGGTTGGGCGATCAGGCCAACGACCGTCTAGCTGACTGGAAGGCGGGCCGTGAGAGAGTTGACGATCGATGACATCGACGACCTGGCTCTGGGCGCGACCCTGCTCGGAACGGGCGGAGGCGGCGACCCGTATGTGGGCAAGCTGCTGGTCAAGCAAGCGATCGCTGATCATGGCCCCGCCAAGGTCGTTGGACCAGAAGAGCTTCCCCATGACGGCCGGGTGCTCACCACCGCCATCATCGGCGCACCGACGGTGATCCTGGAGAAGATCCCTGCCGGCACTGAGTTCCGAGCCGGCATCCGCGCTCTGGCCTCCTACCTGGGTGAGGAACCGGTGGCGTTGATGCCCATAGAGGTGGGTGGGGTCAACACATTGGTGCCGATCGCCACGGCGGTCGAGATGGGGTTGCCGATAGTCGATGCCGACGGGATGCGACGCGCCTTTCCCCAGATCGAGATGACCGTGTTCACGCTGCATGGCCTGTTGGCCGCGCCCATGTCGATCGCAGATGAGAAGGGCAACATGTGCGTGTTCGAGGCCACAACCAACCAGACAGCTGAGGCACTGGCCCGCGCCGCCATCCTTCAGCTCGGTCTGGCCAACGCGATCAGCTGCTATCCGATGTCGGTGGCCGACGTGCGGCGGGCTGGAATCCACGACTCTATGACTTACTGCACGGAAGTCGGGAGGCGTCTCGGCGAGGTCAAGCGGGGTGCTGAGGGGGCCTGGCACGAACTCCTTGACTACACCGACGCAGCCTTGGTCTTCAGCGGCAAGGTCATCGACATAGATCGCCGCACTACTGAGGGTTTCGCCCGCGGCACTGTCGTTCTCGAGCACTTGGACGACACCAGCCGAACTCTGCGGGTCGAGATCCAGAACGAGAACCTGATCGCTTTCGAGGAGGGCGACGCGGTCGTGACGGTGCCCGACCTGCTGTGCCTGCTCGATTACGAATCGGCGGACCCTGTCACCACCGAGGGCCTGGCCTACGGTCAGCGGCTCAACGTGTTGGCCATGCCGTGCGCGCCCGAGTGGCACCGTGACGGGATGTTGGAGCTGGTGGGCCCTCGGGCGTTCGGTTACGACATCGACTACGTCGACTTCCGGGAGAAGAGGCGGTGAAGCCGCTGCGGCTCGGTGTCGATGTCGGGGGCACCAACACCGATGCGGTTGTGGTCGACCCGGCCGGCACCGTGGTGGCCGCCACGAAGACGGCCACCACACCCGAACCGATAGGCGGCATCCAAGCTGCTGTGGTGGCGGTGCTGGCCCAGGTGGACGACCCGGCCGCTTTGGGCAAGGCCATGCTCGGCACCACCCATCCCACCAACGCGATCATCCGGCGCCAAGACCTCGACCGGGTGGGAGTGCTGCGCCTGGCCGCGCCGTCGTCGCTGGGCGTGCGCCCCAGCGCGGCCTGGCCCGAGGACCTCAGAGACATTGTCATCGGACGCAGCGAAATCGTTGCAGGCGGGTTCGAGTACGACGGCACCCCCATCGCGGATCTTGATGAGGACGCGGTGAGGCGCTTCGGTGCCACCTGCGCGCAGGAGGTTTCTGCCATTGCAGTCTCGTGCGCGTTCAGCCCGGCGTCGACCGATCACGAATTGCGCGCCGCGGAGCTGCTCGCCGAGGAATGCGGCGATGATTTCCCGGTGTCGTTGAGCCACACGGTGGGATCGCTGGGGCTCCTCGAACGCGAGAACGCGACCATCCTCAACGCGTCGCTGCTGACGGTGGCCAAGCGAGTGGTCGCGGGGTTCCGCGACACCCTGGCCGAGGCCGGCCTGAAGGTGGAGAGCTTCCTCACCCAGAACGACGGCACGTTGATGGCCGTTGACGAAGCCGACAAGTACCCGGTGCTCACCGTTGGCTCAGGTCCGACCAACTCGATGCGGGGCGCCAGCGCGCTGGCCGGGCTCTCCGACGCGCTCGTCATCGATGTCGGGGGCACTTCCGCGGATGTGGGGATCCTGGTCAACGGATTCCCTCGCGAGTCCACCGCGGCCGTGGAGGTGGGAGGCGTCCGGACCAATTTCCGTATGCCGGACCTGATCTCGGTCGGCCTTGGCGGAGGCAGCATCGTCAGGAACGGCGACGGCGTGACTATTGGGCCCGACTCCGTCGGCTATGACGTGATCACCGAGGCAATCTGCAAGGGCGGCTCCACGTTGACGCTCTCAGACGTCTCGTTGGCCGCCGGCCGCCTCACGGACTTCGGCGATCCCGACCTGCTGTCGAGCCTGGAGGCCTCGCTCACAGCCGCAGCGATCAGCTGGGTGGACGAGCGGATCGGTGTGCTGTGCGAGCGGATGAAAGCCTCGAGCACGGCGCTGCCTCTGATAGCAGTCGGCGGTGGCGCCCATCTGGTGCCCGAGGCGCTGCGAGGGGTCAGCGAGGTGCTCTGGCCGCCGCACCACTCCGTGGCGAACGCTTTCGGCGCGGCGATCGCCGAGGCGGCCGGATCGATCGACAAGGTCTACAGCTACGACACGGCCGGCCGGGAGTCCTGCCTCAGAAGCGCCCGCGAGGAGGCCGAGGACGCAGCCATTCGAGCGGGCGCCGACCCCGACAATGTGCGCATCACGCGAATCGTCGAGATTCCCATGACCTACGTGCCCGGAGGCGGCTGCCGGGTGATCGTGAAGGCCGTGGGTCCGCTCGCCTCATAGCCACGGACCCATGCCAATGTCCGCCGACCCCTCCCGCTAGGAGACCCGATGCGAGTGGCGGACGCTCACAACGACCTGCTGCTCGCAGTGCTGCACCAGCGAGAGAGGGGACAAAGGGATCCCTTCGGGGACTTCTGGCTGCCGCGATTGCGCGCCGGCGGTGTGGCGCTGCAGTTCCTCGCCGTCTTCACCGAGGACCAGCATGTGGGCGAGGGGGCACTACGGCGGTGCCTGCTGCTTCTTGAGGAGGCCCGGCACATCGCCGAGACGCACCCGGGCGATGTGGCCATCGTCGAGACTCGACAGGACCTGGAGCGCTCGCTCGCCTCCGGCCGCATCGCGCTGGTGCTGGCCGTTGAAGGCTCAGAGCCCGTGTCGCACAGTCTCGGCGTGCTGGAGACGCTCTGGCGTCTGGGCGTCAGGTGTATGTCGCTTACGTGGAACCGTCGCACGATGATGGCCGACGGCGCGGGCGAGGCCGCTACCGGAGCCGGACTCACCGCACTCGGGACGCAAGCCGTGGCTGAGATGGAACGGCTGGGAATGATCGTGGACGTCAGCCACCTCTCCGCAGCCGGATTCGACCATGTCTCGGGCATCTCGACCCGGCCGCTCGTGGCAACGCACTCGTCATGTCATGCCCTGTGCCCCCATCCCCGCAACCTCACCGACGACCAGCTGCGCGATGTCGCCGATTCTGGAGGAGTGGTGGGAATCAACTCCTTCGGCGGCTTCCTCGCGACTGACAACCCCACACTGGACGACTATCTGGCCCACATCGAGCATGCGATCGCAGTGGCGGGACCGGCCGCGGTCGGGCTGGGCTGCGACTTCATGGAGGACCTGCTGAAGGTGCTAGACCCGATCCTCGGAGCCGGTCTGGTCGATCCCACCAATCTGCCGTTCGTGGCCGGAATGAGCGAGCCCTCCGACCTCGGACCCTTCGGCGCACTGCTCACGCAGCGGCTGGGTGATGAGACTGCCCAGAAAGTGGCAGCCGGCAACTGGATAGACCTCTTGGAGCGCGTCCTGCCGTCGGAGAGTCATCGCTCCCGCCGAGAGTAGTAGAAAGTTTGCCGGTGCCCGATACTCGTCTCCGGCCCAGACCCCTCACGGTGAGACAACTCCTTGCGACCGGCGCGCTCGGCGACTGCCGTGTCGTCGCGGGAGAGCAGGGCCTGGACCGCATCGTTTCCGACGTGTACGTGACCGCCCACTGCGACACGGCCACTCCCGTCTCGCCGGGTGTGCTCGTCATGTTGGATGCCCGCGGGTTCCAACCGAACTCGTATGCACTCGACGTGGCCCTGCGAACAGTCAGAGACGGCGAGGGGTCCGGACTCGTCGCGGTCAATCCAGTGTCAGCCACCGGCATAGCGACCCGGCGCCTGGCTGATCGTTTCAGCACCGCGCTGCTGGAAGCGGAGACGGTTGACGTACTCGCTGCGGCTGCCGCGGCGCGCGAACTCGTGCTGCAGCCCTCGGTTCACCAGGCGGACATGATGTCGCAGCTGCTGCGAGGCCTGACCAGAACAGCCACAGTCTCAGAAACGCTGGCACTGGTCTCCGACATCCTCGGGCGGCCGTGCTCACTCGTCGAAGCCAGCAGCGCCGTCATCGCAGGACCCCCCGTCTCAGTGCAGTCGCAGGCTCTGAGACAGCACGCCTACCACTCTCCCGATGTCGGTTCTGGAGGTGAGCCGGGAATGGTCTGCCCGGTCGTAGTCGTACCGGGTGAGCCGGTCCGGTTCTGGCTGGTGTGCCTGCTCGGCGACGCTGACGACGCCATCCAGCGGGCCGGTCTGGACCTGCTCGGGGTCGCATCCTGGGCAGTGGGAGCCTACTTGGTGCGCGATCGACTCGTCATGGAACGCGACGCCCGGCACCGGCTGGCCCTGCTCAATGAGGTTGTAGGCAGCGGCGAACTGCCCGATGAGGCGATCCTCGCCCAGATGGCGACCTTCGGCTGGTCCGCAGCCGGATGGATCAGCGCCTTCCACGTTCAGCTGTCCGGTCCGATGGACTCCAACTGGGTGCTCGTCAACACCGACGCACTCGCCAAGACGCTCCTAGAGGTCGGTATCGACGGTCCGCTCATCGAGAGGACAGACGGCTGGTCGGGCTGGGTGTGCACCCCTACTGAACCCCCCGTGGGTGACTATCGGCGGCTGGCCCGGAGCCTTCAAGACGCACTTGCAGCCCTCGTCGCCGACTCCGAAGGAGTGAGCGCGCACGCCGGGGTGGGCCAGCCCGCGACCGGTCTTCCAGGCCTCAGGGCGGGCTTGACCGAAGCTCGCCAGGCCGCCGCGCTGGCAGGTGCAGGTGCGAGGCGGGTCTCGGTGAGACACATCGACGAACTCGGCATCCAGCGGATCATGCTCGGCTGGTACGGCTCCGCCGACTTCGGCCGGGTGGTGGCCGCCTTCCTCGAACCGCTGACCAACGAGGACACCGACGGCGCGCTCCTGCGCACCCTGCAGGTCTACCTGGACTGCCTGTCCTCCGCGACAAGCACCGCCGCCGCGCTCGGCGTGCACCGCAACACGGTGATGAAGCGAATCGACCGCATAGCGGAGATGCTCAACGTCAACTTGCATGACCCGGACCAGCGGCTCGCACTACAACTAGTGCTGAGGATGCATCGGCTCGATCGATCCAGCCCTAGCTGATCTAGTGGCCGGCCGTCCCGGCCTGGCTGGCTGCGAGAACTGCACCTTCTTGAGCCTGAATGGCAGCGGATTGCCCATTGAGCCCGACTTCGTCGCTCCGTACCGTCCCCCTTCCAGGCTCATACATCCCATCGTGAGGGGGGATCCGATGAAGACACGAAACGCAGCCAGGCTCTTGGGTGCGGTATTGGCATTGGCTCTGATAGCCGCTGCATGCGGCGACGACGACCCACCCGACGAAGCGGTGAGCGCGGCCACCGACAGCACCGCCGAAGCTGAAGCTCCCTCCGGTGAAGAACCTGCGGTGGAGGAACAAGGCGAGCCGGACGACGAGCAGGTCGTGCCTGACGATGAGGGCGCAGCCGCAGAGGTGCCCGACGAGGAGGAAACGCCCGAGCCCGTAGTTGAGGAGCCCGAGGAGCCTGCCGATGAGACGCCGGCAACGACGGAGCCGGCCGGTCCGCGGCAAATCGCCTACCTGTCAGCCAGTTCGGCCAACACGTTCCTGCTGGCGTCAGTGGGCGAGATGCAGCGGCTCGCCGATGAGAACAACATCGAGCTAGTCGAGTTCGACGCCCAGTTCAATGCCGACCTGCAGACAACACAGCTTCAGGACGTGGTGGCCAGCGGCCAGTACGACGGGATCATTCTGGTGGCGTTGAACGGACCCGGACTCGTGCCCGACGTGGAGGCAGCCCTCGACGCCGGGCTCGAGATCGTGCTGTTCAACCAGATCATCGGCGACGACCTGTCCACCAACGAGCCCCAGGTGGAAGGGATCGCAGCATCGGTCATGGCCCCGCCCGTCGTCACCGGCGAACGGGCCGGCCGGCTCACGATTCAGGCCTGCGCGGGACTCGACCCGTGCCGGGTCGTGTACATATTCGGCATCCGCGGCATTCCGCTCGATGTCGCCCTGCGCCAGGGCTTCGACAGCGTCGTGGCCGGCGAGTCCAACATCGAGATCGTCGCCGAGGGAGAAGGCCAGTACCTGGGTCCCGAAGGCGGGATCAACGCCATTCAGGACATCCTGCAGGCCCAGCCGGACTTCGACGTGGTGGTCGGCGCCGACCAGCCGCTGCAGGGCATAGAACTGGTCCTCACCGACGAGGGCAAGCTCGATGACGTGGCTCTGATCGGCCTCGGAGGATCATCGCCCGCGATCGAGGGAATCCGCGACGGGCGGTGGTTCGCTACCGTGTTCTATGCGCCGGCCAGCGAGGGTCGTATGGCCATGGAAGCCATGATCGCGGCCCTTGCCGACGGCACCTACACCGGCGGGGTGGACCCCAACGGCGGTTTCGTCGATGAGGGCATGGTCACCTCCGCCAATGTCAACCAGTTCACCGCGGAGTGGGATGGCTGACCCTCAGCTCGACAAGCCGGCTCACGACGAGCCCGCCCATATCGAGCTGCGCGCAGCATCCAAGAGGTTCGGCTCTACCCAGGCCGTCGATCACGCTGACATGGTCATCCGGCGAGGCTGCATCCATGCTCTCGTCGGCGAGAACGGCGCGGGCAAGTCCACGGTCGGCAAGATCATCGCCGGGGTGCATACCGCTGATAGCGGTTCGGTGATGGTCAACGGCCGGCCATGCCGGTTCCGGTCGCCGAGGCAGGCCTTCGCGGCGGGCATCACCACCATCGCTCAAGAACTGGCCCTTGTGCCCGATCGCAGCGTCGCCGACAACGTGTTTCTGGGAGTCGAGTCGACACGCTGGGGATTCGTCGCCCGCGGCGACACCCTGCGCCGGTTCCAGGCACTGGTGGCGCTCACCGGCATCCCGATCGACCCTGACGCCAGCGTCAGGAGTCTCAGCGTCGCCCAGCAGCAAAGAGTCGAGATACTGCGGGCCGTGGCGCGCCGTTCCGAGTTCGTGATCATGGACGAGCCCACGGCTCGCCTCTCCGCCGAGGAGCGCAGCCAACTGCACCGCCTCATCCGGTCGCTGCGCGATCAGAACATCACTGTCCTGTTCATCTCTCACTTTCTCGATGAGGTCCTCGACCTTGCTGATGACATCACGGTCATGCGCGACGGGCGCGTCGTGAGGACCACCGAACCGTCGTCGGAGACGACAAGCTCCCTCGTCGAGGCCATGATCGGGCGAGAGCTCGAAGGGAACTTCCCACCGAAGCCGCCTCTGCCGGCAGCGTCTCGCAGCCCCACCCTCAGAGTCCGCGGCCTCCAACCCGCTGTCCCCAAGGGATTGACGCCTGCAGGATCCGACTCGGCACGACCAGTGGCCGAGACTCCCGCGGGTCTCGACCTCGATGTGCTCCCCGGGGAGATAGTGGGGATAGCAGGACTGGTCGGATCAGGCCGCACGGAGTTCGTCAGATGCGTCTACGGGGCCGACAAGGCCACGGCCGGAGACGTGCAGGTCGCCGGAGCCCGCGCCGGCCGCCGCGATCCCCGGTGGGCGATCCGCTCGGGCATGGGCCTCATACCCGAGTCCCGCAAGGAGCACGGCCTGCTGATGGACCGCAACCTCCGTGAGAACGTCAGCCTCCCGCACCTGCGACACCTCACCCGGGCGGGCCTTGTTGCCCGCGGCCCGGAGAACGATCTCGTCGCGGCGGCCGCGGCGGGCGCCCGGGTTCGCGGCGGCGGACCGGAGACTCCCGTGCGACTGCTGTCGGGAGGGAACCAGCAGAAATCCCTGTTCGCGCGCTGGATGGCCCCCGACCTGAAAGTTCTGATCGCGGACGAGCCCACCCGGGGCGTCGACATCGGCTCCAAGCGCTCCATCTACGACCTGATCGCAGCCGCGGCCGGCGATGGTCTGGCCGTGTTGGTCGTGTCCTCGGAACTGGAGGAACTCGTCGGGCTGTGCCATCGCGTGATCGTGATGCGCGACGGGCGCTTCGTGGCCGAACTCACCCACCCCGACCTGGATGAGGCACAGATCCTGCGCCACGCCTTCGGCGACGAGGCCACCGACCACCCAAGCTCATGACCGAAGCGGCGCTGCCATTGCGGCCACCGGGATCCGGTCGATACCTCAGCGTGCTTGCCCGCTACGGCATCGTGTGGGTGACCGTTGCGCTGTTCGTGCTGCTGGCCGCCACAACCGACGGCTTCCTGACAGGCCCCAACCTCCGTAACGTCCTGGACCAGCAGGCGACACTGCTCATAGCGGCCTCCGTCGCCACTCTGACAATGATCGCAGGCGGTTTCGACGTGTCGATCTCCGCGGTTGCGGTGTCCGCCCCCCTGGTGGCCCTGCGCGTCGAGAACGCCACCGGCTCGGTGGCGTTGGCCCTACTCGCCGGATGCGTCTTCGGGCTGGCCGTCGGAGCGGCCAACGGCTCGATAGTGGCCTTTGCCCGGATCAACTCGTTCATAACCACTCTGGCCACATCGTTCATCGTCTTCGGCATCGGCTACGTCGTCAGCGAGCGCGCCATCATGCGACCCTCCAGCGACAGCTTCCGCGACATCGCTCGCACACGCGTCGCCGAACTCACCACGGCCACATGGATCTCACTGGGAGTCGTGTCCGTCGCCTGGATCGCGCTGGCCGGGACCAGATTCGGCCGCCACGTGTACGCCACGGGAGGCAACCCCGAGGCGGCCAGGCTCGCCGGCGTGCGAACCCGGCAAGTAGTCGTCGCAGTGTTCGCGCTGTCGGGGCTCGCGGCTGGGCTCGCGGGGGTAGTGGCCGCATCGAGAACCATAAGTGCCACACCCTCGGACGACTTTAGCTTCGTGTTCGGGGTGATCGCCGCCATCGTCGTCGGCGGAACCTCCATCGCCGGTGGCACCGGCGCGGTGTGGAGAACCCTGCTCGGAGCCTTCTTCATCGCCTTCATGGTCAACGGCTTCAACCTTCACCAGATCGATCCCATCTGGCAGCGAATCATCCAAGGCCTGGTCATCCTCGTAGCAGTCGCCACCGACGCCTGGTCGAGAACCCGGCGCGCCTAGCGCTGATGGACCCACACCTTGGTTCGACCCGACCCATCGAAAGGCCCGCCATGAGAACCCACATCGTCGTTCCGATCACATCCGATTCGTTCAACGACCAGATCACCAAGGAGGCCCGCGGCTTTCTCGGTGACGACGCCCACCTCGACGTCAGTTGCCTCGCGCATGGCCCGGCCTCCATCGAGTCGTTCTACGACGAGGTCCTGGCAGGACCTGCCATCGTGTCCGAAGTCAAGCAAGCGGAGGCCAACGGCGCGGACGGAGTGTTCATCACCTGCTTCGGCGATCCAGCGGTCCCTGCAGCCAGAGAACTCGTGGATATCCCGGTGGTCGGCGGCTTCGAGCCGGCGGTGTCCACCGCCATCAACCTGGGCGAACGGTTCTCCGTCGTCACCGTGCTCGAGAACGTCGTACCCATGATCGCTGGGCTGGCCACCCGCATGGGAATTGCCGACCGGATGGTGTCGATTGAGGTCATCGACACCCCGGTTCTCGAGTTGCACGACGGGGATACTCTGCTCAAGAGCCTCTTCGAGGCGTCCTGCCGGGGGCTGTCGGGCGGTGCCGACGTCTTGGTGCTGGGCTGTACCGGAATGCTCGGCGTGGCCGCCGCCCTGCAATCCCGCCTGGAGTCCGAACAGGCCCGGGTGCCGGTAGTGGATCCCACCGGCGCCGCCCTCGGGATGCTGCTGACCATGCACTCAATGGGCCTCAAGCCGAGCCGCAGGACCTACATGCCCCCACCCGACAAGGAACGGACCGGCGCAACCAGCGTCTAGGCGCTCAGCCCCGGCGCTGATCGGTTTCCTATAGTTCAATCCAGCCATGACCGGCATCGTTTCCCGCTCGTTCGATGTCGTCGTCGTCGGTGGGGGCATCGCCGGGGTGTCAGCGGCGTGGGCGCTGGCCCGCCGAGGGCACCGCGTGGCCGTCGCCGAACGCGAGAACTCTCTCACCGCGCACAGCACGGGACGCTCAGCGGCCCAGTTCCTGGCCTCCTACGGCGGGCCGGCCAACCGGATCCTGAGCGCGGCTTCGCGTCCGTTCCTCGAAGCCGGCGCCGACGGTTTGGCCGACAGCGAACTGCTCGTGCCCCGCAACGTGCTGTGGGCGGCTCCCGCCGGCTTCGAGAAGGAGTTGACGGCCCGCATTGCAGCCAACCAGACCACCGGCACACCGTGCGAGCACCTCACGGCCGCCGACGCCATCGAGTTGTGCGCCGTCCTCGACCCGCAGTGGCTGGATACCGCCGTGATCGAGTACGGAGGCTTCGACATCGACGTCGCCGGACTGCACCAGGCCTTCCTGCGCGGCGCCCGTGCCGAGGGAGCAACGGTGCTGCGAGAGCACGAAGTGCGAGCGCTCGCCCACCGTAACGGTTCATGGCGCGTGGACACCGGTGAGCGGATCTTGAGTTGCGCCACCGTCGTCAACGCGGCTGGCGCCTGGGCCGATGAGGTGGCCCGCATCGCAGGGGTGCGCCCCGTCGGTCTGCAGCCGTACCGGCGCACCGTGTTCACATTCACAAGCCGCTTCAAGTCGACCCGCTGGCCCCTGGTCGTCGGAGCCGACGAGAGCTTCTACTGCAAGCCCGAAGGAGCCGACCAGTTCCTGGCCTCGCCCGCCGATGAGGATCCCGTGCCGGCCGGCAACGTCAAACCCCGCGAGATCGATGTCGCAGCCGGGATCGAAGCCGTCAACCGGGCCACGACCCTCAATGTCCGCTCAGTGCGCGCCACATGGGCCGGTCTGCGCACTTTCGCCCCTGATCGGGTGCCGGTGATCGGTTTCGACCCCGACGCCGCCGGGTTCTTCTGGTGCGCCGGCCAGGGCGGCACCGGCATCCAGACCTCCCCAGCCATCGCCGCACTCACAGCCGACCTGATCGGTGGCACCACTCCAAGCACACTCCCAACCGAACTCGCCGCCGAGCTCGACCCCGAACGGTTCCGGCCTACTTGAAAGCGTGGCAGCGCCCGAAGAGTCCCTTCCTGACATCTCGCAGGAGAGTAAACAAAGTTCCTGAGTCCTTGGGGCTCGAGAACCTCGTAGCCATCAGCCGTGGACGGCTACCCGAATGCGACATCACCTCAGGACTGCGGGACGCCCCCGACGGGAAGTAGCCACTGAGCAAGAGCCTCCTCTCTGACCTAGGCTCTCGCTTGTCGGGCTGAGGAGAGTTGGACCCCTGACCTTCGGTCTAGGCCCCCCAGTTCCGTCAAGGGCGTTTCAGCCAGTACCAACGAGTACCAAAATACCCATCTGACGTGGGGTTTTACAAAATTGACGCAACAAGCCGCACCTGTGGATAACCCCCGATAACGGATCGTCCGTTAGAAGTTTCGTTAGAAGATTCGGCGTGTGGATCGCGCCGGGAGCCCAGCCGGCCGATCGCGGCGTTCGATCTGCTTGACCGCAGCGTCGACGCCGCCCGCGGATCTGTTGCTGCCCGGCTTGTCGAACTGGGCCAGCCAGCCGATGTCGCCGAGAGCCTCAGCTCGGAGTGGGTTGGCCAAGGGGACTTCCTGCTGGGCGCGGGACTCGACCGGTCCCGGCCAGCCGACTTCGTGGTCGGCAACCCGCCCTATGTCAGGCTCGAAGACGTTCCAGACGAGGTCAGCGAGGCCTACCGGTCCGAGTGCGCCACCATGCGGGGCCGAGCCGATCTCTATGTCGGCTTCTTCGAGAAGGGCCTGTCGATGCTCGGTCCCGAGGGAAGGCTGGCGTTCATCTGCGCCGACCGCTGGATGCACAACCAGTACGGCGAGCGGCTGCGGGCGCTGGTCGCTTCCGAGTACGCGGTGGACACAGTGGTGGCGATGCACGCCGTAGACGCATTCGAGGACACGGTGTCGGCCTATCCGGCGATCACCGTGCTGCGCAACGGGTCCCAGGGCCCAGCTCGTGTCGTTGAGGCCGCCGACGGCTTCGACGACACCGACGGCCGCACCGTCGCGCAATGGCTTGCCGATAGCCACGAACCCGCTCCCAGTGGAGGCCGTTTCGACGCCGGGACGCTCCAGGGGTGGTTCACCGGCGGCAACCACTGGCCAACGGGGTCGCCCAGCACGCTGGAACTGATAGCGGACCTGGAGGAGCGGTTCGATCCGTTGGAGGACTGGCGCACAGGCACCCGTGTCGGTATCGGCGTGGCCACCGGCTGCGACGACATCTTCGTGGTCGAGGACGCGCCCGGCGTGGAG
This sequence comes from Candidatus Aldehydirespirator sp., assembly GCA_965219165.1. Taxonomy (GTDB): domain Bacteria; phylum Actinomycetota; class Acidimicrobiia; order Acidimicrobiales; family Aldehydirespiratoraceae; genus Aldehydirespirator. The sequence goes on from CBDCMW010000002.1 coordinate 2,299,005, forward strand.
CCCTGCCGCCGGCTGCGGATGCTGACCGCGCAGGACATCGTCTCGGGCACGCCGCACTGGGGCGGGCGGTTCCTCGTGAACCCCTGGGAGGACGGCCGCCTGGTCGATCTCGATGAGTACCCCGGCCTCGCCTCATACATGCGGCGCCACCGCACCAGGATCAAGGAGCGGCATGTCGCCCGCTGCCGGCCGGCTTCCTGGTACCGCACGATCGACCGGGTCGACCCCGAACTTCAAGCACGGCCGAAACTGCTGCTCCCCGACCTCAAGTCGGCGGCTCACCCCGTGCTGGACACCGGAGGCTTCTATCCCCACCACAACCTCTACTACGTTGTGTCCGATAAATGGGACCTGGAAGTGCTGGGGGGGCTGCTGCTGTCGGACGTCGCCAACCTGTTCGTGGGCGCCTACTGCGTCAAGATGCGCGGCGGCACCTACCGATTCCAGGCCCAGCACCTCCGGAAGATCCGTGTCCCCGCCCCCGACGCCATCGACGCGGTCACCGCGGCCAGCCTCGCCGAGGCGTTCAGGCGCAGGAACCGTGCCGCAGCCACCGCCGCAGCCGCCGAGCTATACGGCATCAGCCAATCCGACCTCCTCGCTGCCGTGACCTAGCCCCGTCACGGCAGCCCTTGGGGTGGCATAGCTAATCCCCCACCGACCAGTCCAAATTCGGATTGGTGGCCATGAACTGAAGGCACCTGCCATGAATGGCCGCCGCAAAGGCCTGGAAGCTGACCGACTCCGACGGGAAGCGAACGGCGACCGAGTCCTTGTCCGCGAGGACGACGCACGCTGCGTCAAGCAGGCGCTCACGGACCATCCGCTCGAAGAAGATCACATACCGATCCGCGTAGCTGGCGTCATTGAAAGCCGCATCGGGCTCCCACACCGCTTTGCGTGGCGACACTGGAGTGGTGAAAGCCTTGTTGTCCTCAACAGCATGAAGTAGCCGAGCCACGGGCGCGGCGGACGGATGATCTCACGCTCCACCGCCTTCCAGACGTCCACGGCTTGGCCCAGCGCCTCGTCGGTGCGGTTGTTGTAGTTCTGGCCCGGGCTGGTGCCCGCCATCGACTTCAATTCGACAATGCCGACTACCCGATCGGCCACCATCACCACAATGTCCCAACTCTTGTCGCAGCAAAAATAGCCGGCGACCGGTCGCCTCTTCACATCGATCAACCGAGTCGGAATCCCCGCATCCACGAAGACGCTCACGACCAGCTGGTGCAGAGCGTCGAGGTGGCGCCCTCCCGTCACCTCGGCACGGATGCCAGTGTTGATGACTCCCCTACTCTCAGACTCGTCAGCCTGCGAGCGCCGCACCTCCCAGTAGTCGGCCACGGCGGCCCGCACCGAGTCGCTGTAGTCGGGAAGCTGTAGAGGCATTCGGCTCCTTGAGAAGCCTAGATCAGAAATGTGCTCTGACCTGGACTTTTCTTGTCGGGCTGGGGAGATTTGAACTCCCGACCTTCGGTCCCCCAGTTGCGCAAAGGCCGATCCAGCTAGAACCAACAAGTACCCAAATCCCATTTGACGTGGCGTTTTACAGAATCGGCGTCACAAGCCGTACCTATGGATAACCCCCGATAACGGATCGTCCGTTAGAAGATTCGTTAGAAGATTCGGCCTGTGGATAACGCTCCTGAAATGGCCAGCGCGCCGTCTACCCGGAACTACGGCAGCGGCTTCATGCGATGTCGGATCCAGTCCGTGAGGTCATCCACCGCGAGGTTCCCCGAAGCAACCTGGATGACCGTCTTGTACGCCTCCTCGACCGGCAACAGGTCCAGGTCGTAGCCGTTCGCGTTCAAGAACTGGAGCGTGGCCAACACGGCGACTCGCTTGTTGCCGTCAATGAACGCGTGGTTGCGCGCAAGTCCGAAGAGCAGGGAAGCCGCCTTGGCCTCCACGCTTGGGTGGAACTCTTCACCAGCGAAGCCGGCACGCGGCCGTGCGACAGCTGAGTCTGCAAGCCCGAGATCCGTCACATGCACGAGCGCGTCTACCTCGAGCCCGAGAACCTCGCACGCGATGGCGAGCACGTCGTCGAGCTCGAGATAGATCACTTCAGCCGTCCGCGAGCATGCTCAGCAGCTCCTCATGACGCCGAAGGTTTCGCTTCAGCATCGCTTGAAACTCCGGATCGCGGCGTCGACGCTCGACGTGCTCGGCCAGAGCATCTCGAATGACATCGCTCACGGTGGTCTCCTCGACCTCCGCGATGGTCCGCACCCTCTCCGCGAGGTTCTCGTCAATGCGCAATGTCATGCTCCTGGTATCTCCCTGCGGTGCCATCTGGTCCTCCCATGGCGGTGTCCTGATCACAAGAATACGCCTCGGTAGCGAGATTGCAAGATACCTAGACATCTAGCCCGGCTGCTGACCGACGGCAAGCGAAACGGCGAAGGGGGCGGCCTGTCGGCCCAATCCGTCCGCAACGTCCACATCACCATCCAGGGCGCGCTCTCCGACGCCGAGCGCAAAGGAACCGCGGTGCGCAACGTCGCCGACCTCGCCGATGCCCCCACCACCAGCCGCAACAGCCGAACCATGAGCGTGTGGACCAGCGACGAACTGCGCGCCTTCCTCGACGCCATCTCCGGCCACTACCTGTACCCGCTGTACCTGCTGGCCGCGACCACCGGCATGCGCCGAGCCGAACTCGCCGGGCTGGCATGGCGCAACGTCGACCTCGACACAGCACGGCTCACCGTCAGCCAGCAGCTGCTGTCGGTGGAGTACAAGCTCATCGAGAGCGACCTCAAGACCCCCACCAGCCGCCGCACCATCGACCTCGACCCCCACACCGTCACACAACTGCGCCTGCACCGGCGCCGCCAGCTCGAAGATCGCATGGCCACCGGCCACCGCCACACAGACGGCTACGTCTTCGCCAAGCCCGACGGATCGCCCATCCACTCCGACCTCATCAGCCAGACCTTCGAACGCCTCCTCGCCAAGATCGACCTGCCCCGCATCCGCCTACATGACCTGCGCCACACCCACGCCACGATCCTGCTGCAACAAGGCATCAACCCCAAAGTCGTCAGCGAACGCCTCGGCCACGCCAGCGTCTCATTCACCATGGACGTCTACCAACACGTCCTACCCGGCATGCAAGCCCAAGCCGCCGCCACCTTCGGAACCGCCATCTTCGGCGGAAGTTAGAACCATTCCAGCACAGGGGTCCGGAGAATGAACCCCACCCGGGGCTCGGTGGTCTCGTCGTCGTGGACTATTCGTCCCAGGCGGGGTGCGCGCGTTCGGAGTTCGGACCACTGTCGCTGCTTCGCCCTCCCGTTCAGGCGACTTCGGCCTGGATGGCATCCAGACCGACTCATCAGCACTTGACGATCATCAGCAAGTCTGTCATTAGATCTTGATCTACATGCAGCATATCCGAGTGTCGCAGGCTATTGCTCTGGAGGTCCATTCTCGTCGCCCACCTGTCGCCAGTCCGAGACCTCGCTCAACGACAGGCGCTCTGACAACGGGTGATTCCCAACATATATCCAAGAATCAACGCGTGGTTCTGCTAATCTCACCAGCCGGCGAATATACGGCGATGCTTCTGGATTTGAGGCATCAAAGCCTTCCCAATCGTCAAGTTCCTGGTACACCGTAGGATCGACGACTCGATATAGTTCGCCTCGCACCTTCTTTGCGGCATCATCAGTGAATGAACCTGTCGTGATCCGTGAGCGCCGATTCGGATGAAGAATGCGACTGTCCCTAGATGAATCCAGTTCAATTGCTGGATATCGGTATGTTCCGCTCGTAACCTCATAGAGCCTCCCATAGATGTGCGCTTCACCTACATGCTCCAACTTACTCGAGACATCTGGCTGACTGTGCGGTGCAAGTTCGGGCAATGCTGATCCGTACAATGTCAGGTACTCGTCCGTAGAGAGTTCAAGTTCCTTGCATATGAGCGTATAGTCACAAAGAGCCACATAGACACGTAGGGCTGAGAATCTATCCGCCTCTCCAACGACATTCGGCCAGTAACTGAAGATAGACTTGCGCTCTGTAGTTGTAATCAGCTTTCGAGCTTCCAAGCCCAGGATATGCTCAATGTAGTTGAGTAGATTGTCCAATGAGTTGAGCAACTCAACTTCATCATCTGATAATTCAACGTGGCGATCATTGATTCGGCGTTCTAGCAGGGTATCAATACCCCTCTCATAATGATGTTCCAAGTCCTGCTGAATGGAATCAAATCGTTCAGAAAAGTACACATCTCGAATGACACTGTGTAGCCACTCCGCTCGTTCTGAGCGTCGCCGCCGATTGTAGATGTACGCTGCCCACATAGCGGGTATTGCAAGAGGTATGAACGCATATGGATTCAGAACGGCAGAAGGGCTTTGCTCCGGTACTGCTGGTGCGTACATTAGTGACGCGATGACTTCGCCAACGACATTGAGGGAGTCGACAAGATGCATGACGGCGCGTAGGCTACAGGCGTGGCTGGACAAGCACTTGTGGCTCAGCAGACCGATGCGACGCCTCCGGGCGGTTTGAGAGTCTGGATGGCGTCGCGAGGCGATGCGGAGGATGTCGCCAAGTGCATGGCCGCCTTCAGGGACTTCCTCGGCGAGTCGGACCCGCCCGACGAGGCGTTGGCGCGAGGTGTGCAGCACGCACTGGATCGCGGTGTGGCTGAGTTCCTCCTTGTGGGCCGACCAGCGCACTCCTACGTTCAACTTCGCTACATCTACTCAGCTTGGTTCCAGAGCGATCTCTGCTGGGTCGAGGATGTCTACGTGGGCGACAAGTATCGTGGGCTGGGCGTCGGTCGCACCCTGATGCGAGCTGCGCAGTCACGAGCCTCGGAGCTGGGATGCGTTCGGCTGCAACTGGACGCGAACGAGCGCAACGAGATTGCACTGGCCCTGTACGAATCGGAGGGCTACAGCGCTCGCAACGCTTCGTGGGATAGTGGACGAGATCTCTACTTGCGTCGCAAGATCTAGGGCCTTGATTGCCCAGCGCGATCTGTTCGTTAGAAGTTTGGCCAGAATCGGAGCTATCCACAGGTCGGAGCTATCCACAGGTAAGGCTAGAGCGGGAAATATGCTCTGACCTTGGCTTTTGTTTGTCGGGCTGGGGAGATTTGAACTCCCGACCTTCGGTCCCCCAGACCGACGCGCTAACCAACCTGCGCCACAGCCCGCAGGGACCGAGGTTAGCGGTTAGGCCAGCGCGGCGACACCAGGCAGCACCAGCAGCAGGGCCACGCCCTGCACGGCCCGCCAGCCCAGGTAGACCGCGGCCGCTGCCAGCAGCAGCCAGAAGTGCCACGGGATCCGCTCGGCGGCCACTTCGGCCGGGGCATCGCCCGGGCCGGTGTCCGATGCGTGGCGCTCAGTTGGGTGCTGGACCTCGGTGCCGCAGGACGGGCAGGCTCCCTCAGCAGTAAGCGTGGCCGGCGTCAGGTATCGCTCGCAGGACCGGCACCATGCCATGGGCTCAATCGCGGCGGATGGCCATGATGGCAGTGTCGTCGCCGATCGAGCCGCCCGCGAAGTCCTTGGCCGCGTCCAGCAGCGACTTGCACAGCACGTCGGGGGCGGCATTCAGGTCGCGCTCCACCGACCTGATGATCCGGTTCTCGCCGAACATCTGGCGGCCGGCGCGGGCCTCGGCCAGGCCGTCGGTGTACATCACCACCAGATCGCCCGACGCCATCGGAATCTCCCGCGAGAAGTACGTCGCCTGGGGATCGAGCATCAGCAACGGTCCCGTCGAGCGCAACGGCCTACTGCCGTCCTCCTGGAACAGGAACGCAGCCGGGTGCCCCGCCGAGGCGTAGCGCAGCGTCCCGGCCTCGGTGTCGAACACCACCACGCACGCCGAGATGAACTCCTCGTGGCGATCCCCCGAGGCGAGCTGCTCGTTGATCTCCTCGAAGGCCTGAGCAGGATCACGGAACTGCCGCAGGAACACCCTCAGCAGATACTTGGCCTGGAACGCGGTGATCGACGACTCGATGCCGTGTCCGGCCACGTCGCCGATGACCGCCGCCACCCGGTGGCGCCCGATCCGGTGCACGTCGAAGAAGTCGCCCGCCATCAGCCCCGAGCCCGACTGGTAGACCCGGCCGATCTCGAACCCGCTGAAGTCGGGCACCTCCTCGGGCGCCAGGCGGGCCGCCCACGCCTTGGGCGCGAGCTGCTCCTGCTCGAGGGCCTGCTCGGCCCGGCGCTCCAGCGAATAGCGGTTGCGGGCCATGCGGGCCTCTTCCACCGCGGTGCGGGCCCACCACACCGACAGCACCGCGGGCACGCCCAGCAGTCCCAGCACCACGGTGATGTTGGCCACGTCCACCCGTCCCACCAGCAGCGCCACCAGCACCAGCAGGCCGTAGACGACCGCGCCGTGGAGCTCCTTGCGGAATCCGGCGTCCGCCAGCACCTGCGCCTCGGGGTGAGCGCCTGCGTCGCTCTCGATCAGTCGCCGGATCCGCAGCCGGTGGCGGGCCGACCGGATGTAGAAGACCGTGGCCAGCGCGCAGCTCAGGGCCAGGAGATCGAGAACGATCGTTGCCACGCGCACCCCTCCCTCGGTTCTGCGGCCCGCTGCCGACACTCATCGTACCTCTTGCGGCGGAGTCCGAATGGATCAGCCTTCCCTGCTGCGGCGCGACGGCGCGCCGGACTCGACGCCTCGGCGGCTCGCGAACGCGGTCCTCCGCTCGACGAGCCGGAGGCCGTGCCCGACGGGCGGACTAGTCGTCGCGGCGGCGGACTCTGAACTTGAGCGCGGTCACGCCCAGGTCGAAGCTCTCCCGCAGCTTGCGCTCGATGTAGCGCAGGTAAGTGCGCGGCAGGGTGCGGTTGGCGAACAGCGTGAAGGTGGGCGGGTCGGTGGCCACCTGCGTCGCGTACAAGATGCGGGCCCCTCCCGGCGCGGGATGGGCGCTCTGGGCCGCCCGCACCACCTCGTTCACCCGCCGGGTGGGGATGCGGGTCCGGTACTCGACCACCGCCGCGCTCAGAGACGGCCACAGCCGGGTCACTCCCTTGCCGCTGACGGCGCTGATACGCAGCACCGGCGGTTCGCCCAAGAAGCCCAGCCTGTCGTTGACGGCTCGGCCCACGTACCGCCGGGCCTCGGTGTCGATCAGGTCCCACTTGTTGAGCAGGATCACGACCGGGCAGCCCGCGGCGTCGACCCGCTCGGCGAGGCGCTGGTCCTGATGGGTCACCCCGACCGAGGCGTCGACCACCAGCAGCGCCACGTCAGCGGAGTCCACCGCACGAAGGGCCCGCACCAGCGAGTAGTACTCCGTGCCCGAGTCGATGCGGGCCCGGCGGCGCATCCCGGCCGTGTCGATGAAGCGCACCGGCCCCTCGGCGGTCTCGATGAGCGTGTCTATGGCGTCGCGGGTGGTGCCGGGAAGGTCGTGCACGATGGCGCGGTCCTCCCCTATCAGCCGGTTGAACAGCGTCGACTTGCCGGCGTTGGGCCGGCCCACCAGCACTACCGAGTAGGACTCGGCAGCCGCGGCCGACAGGCCCGCGCCGGCCTGGTGTGGCCCTGATCCTGCCGGCACGGCCCCGCGCCGCGAGGTGTCGGCCGCGTCGAGACGGGCGGCGAGCTCCTCCAGCAGGTCGCCGGTGCCGCGGCCGTGCAACGCGCTCACCTGGTGGGGAGTGCCGAGACCGAGCCCCAGAAGCTCCCACACCGAGTCGGCCTGGCTCGGATGGTCGACCTTGTTGGCCACCACCAGCACCGGCACATTGGCGCCGTGCAGCACCCGGGCGACCTGATCGTCGTCGGCGGTCAGGCCCACCAAGGCGTCCACCACGAACAGCACCGCGTCCGATTCGCGCACGGCCCGTTCGGCCTGGGCGCTCACCTTGGCGTCGAGATCGTCGGAGGATGTGCTCCAGCCGCCGGTGTCGAGCAGCGTGAAACGGCGGCCCTGCCACTCGGCGTCGACCGCTTTGCGGTCCCGGGTTACGCCGGGACGCTCCTCCACGATCGCCTCCCGGCGCCCCAGGATGCGGTTCACCAGCGTCGACTTGCCGACGTTGGGCCGCCCGACCACGGCCACCACCGGGTTCACGACGCCTCCAGCGCCAGCCGCAGCGCCCGCCCGTGGGTGGCGACCACCTCCACGGCACGGGGAAGGTCCTGCGAGGCGAGGCCGTCGAGGAAGTGGCCCCGGCTGAGGCACACGTCGGGCAGCAGGTAGCGGTCGCCCTCCGGCTCGCCGGACAGGGCCCGGGCAACGTCCTCGCCCACCATCAGCCCGGTCACGCCGATGTTGCCGCCGAAGAAGCGGTTCTCGACCGGCAGGACGCGCGCGTCGCGGCGGCCCAGCGAGGCGACCAGAGGCGACACGACCGCTGCCCCCAGGGTTCCGGTGAGCACTGCGACGGGCGCGTCGCGCCGGGCGCGCCGCCGGCCCAGCGCCACCGCCACCGGCGGGTCGTCTGACCCCGGAGCCACCACCTCGGCGGCGGAGCCCTGGCGGGGCGCGCGGTAGCCGTCGGCCGGCGCTCCGTCCACCCAGGCGAAGAAACCCGAGCGCGGCGGGGTGGGCGCATGGCCGTCCGCGCAGAACTCGGTCTCGAAGGATCGGGCCATGCCGATTCCGTCCTCGTGCATGTCGAAGCCCTCGTAGTGCTCCGCGGCGGGGAAGCCGCGCCCGCACATCAGGTAGTACTCGTCGGCCACGAAGGCCAGGCGCCGGCCCAGGGCCCGCAGGAACACCGACTGCCAGCTCTCGACCAGATCGACGACCGCGGCGGCCTCGTCGGAGGTGTGAAGCCGCATCCTGGACTGGCGGTTGAACCTCGACAGCCCGAGGGGCACCACGCACAGCGTGCGCAGCTCCGGGAAGCGGTCGAGCACCCCGGCGAGAGTGTCGGCCAGCACATCACCGTCGTTGACGCCCGGGCAGACGACCACCTGCCCGTGCACCTCGATGCCCGCCTCGAGCAGCAGTCGCAGCCAGCGCAGAGAGACCGCCCCCCGGCGGTTCTGGAGGATCGCGGCCCGCACGTCGGGGTCGGTGGAGTGGATCGACACGTACAGCGGCGACAGCCGCTCGGTCACCACCCGCTCGTAGTCGAGTTCGGTGAACCGGGTGAGGGTTGTGAAGTTCCCGTAGAGGAACGACAGCCGGTAGTCGTCGTCCTTGAGGTACAGCGAGCGGCGCATCCCCCGCGGGAGCTGGTGCACGAAGCAGAACTCGCAGTGGTTGTCGCAGGTCTGCACCCCGTCGAACACAGCCGCGTCGACCTCCGCGCCGAGGGGCTCGCCCTCCTGCTTGTCGACCACCACGGTGAGGCGCTCTCCGGACCGCTCCACCTCCAGGGGGACCTCGGCACCGTCGGTGAGCAGCTGCCAGCGGATCACGTCGCGGGGCGTCTCCCCGGCGATGGCCGCGACCTCGTCCCCGGGCCTCAGCCCTGCCCGCTCGGCCGGAGACCCGGACGCGACAGCCACGATCTGCGGTCCGGCCACCGCCCAAGGCTACCGGCCCAGCCCAGCCCGGCAGTGCCGCCAGCAGCCTTCGCAGCACCTCAGTCGCTGTGACAATGGCTGCAGTGACAACAGTCGCCGTGGCAACAGTCGCCGTGACAATAGTTGCCGTGACGATAGTTGCTGCGATAATAGTTGCTGTATCAGGTGTCATGTATTTTACTGCTATGTGCATTATTGAAGGTCTACTACGTGGCTGTGACATCGGTTCTGGACCGCCTGAGGGAGGGCCATGGCCGCGGTGACCGTCAGCCGGTCAGAGGGGCGCCTGATCGCGGTCAAGCAGGTATCCGCGGAGCGGGCCGGCGAAGTCGAGCGGGAGGCCGACCTGCTCAAGCGTCTGGACCACCCCGGACTGGTGCGTTTCATCGACATCGTCGAGACCGCTGACGGGGGCCGGGCCCTCCACACCGAGTTCGTCAGCTCCGACACCTGGGCCACCCGGCCCCTGACCGACCCGGCCGAGCGGGCCGCAGGGATGGCCGCGTTGGCAGCAGTTGTGGCCGACCTCCACCACCTGGGCGTCGCCCATCTGCAGCTCATCCCGGGGCACGTGCTGCATGGCGACAACGACCGGCCTGTGCTGTGCGGCATGACCCTGGCCGCCGAGGCCGCGCCCGAGAACCGTCACACCGACCTGGCAGCCCTCGCCGACCTCTGCCACGACCCCTCCCTGGCGAGGGGAGCGCTCAACGGGAAGCTCTCGTTGCTGGCCGACGCCGCGAGAGGGGGAAGGCTCAGCGCCCGGGAGCTGGCCAGGCGCCTCGACCTGCTGGCAGCCAAGCGGGCGAGCGGAGCAGAGCCGGTCCGGGCCGTGGGCGGGAGCGTCCGCGAAGGCCTCAAGAGGCGGTGCAGGCCCAAGTCGCTGCTCGCGGCTGGCGCGGTCGCAGCCGCAGTCGTCGTCGCCTTTGCACTCGGCTCCTGGAGCCGCGGCCCAGAGCCGTCCCCCATCGCTCCAGCGGCCGCGCCGGGGCAAGCCCCAAGCAACGCTGACATGACCGGACCCGGCCTGATCGACGGTCCCGGCTCGATCGACCGATCGGGGTCGATCAACGAATCGGGCCCAGCCGACGGATCAGGGTTGATCGACGAATCGGGCTCAGCAACCGGACCGGGCTTGATCGACGGAGCGGACCTCATCGGCGGCGCGAGCCCAGCCGGCCAAGGCACGGCCGGCGCCCTCGACGGACCCTCCGGCAACATCGGAGACTCTTCGCCACTCGCCCCGGCTCCAGCAGCCGACGGCGCGGGAACCGAGGCAGCCGTCTCACTGCAGCAGGCGGCCGCGGTCCTCGAGCACGGGGGACGCCGCTACGCCGTGGGCGCCACTGGCGACTTCGTGGAGACCGGCGACTGGACCTGCGACGGCCAGGCCACCGCAGCGATCGTACGGCCCAGCACCGGCGGCATAGTGCTGTTCGACGTCTGGCCCGACCCCGGCGAGACCATCTCAATGCCGGTGCGCTGGAACGTCGACTCCCCCACCGGTGCCCAGGCGATCCCCCATGGGCAGTGCGACCTGCTCCGGGTGTACACGACAGCCGGTTCGCGTCTCTTCAACCCCAGCGAAGCCCCGTGAGCACCCAGCAACGCGCCCGCCGCACCCAGCAACATGATCGCCGTCGCCGGCCACCGGCGGCGACCTCACGCGATGCCGGCCCGCGCCTGCGCCGGGTGGTCGTGAGCAGCGGTCTGGCAGCGGTGCTGGCCTCGAGTACGGCCGGAGCCTCGGCGAGCCCCGCCACCGACTCCGTGAGCCCCGCCCCCGACTCGGTGCGCCCCGACTCCGTCAGCCCCTACGCCGTCAGCGACATCGGCACCGCAGAAGTACCGGGGTTCACAATCAGCGACCTCGGCGCGGCACCAACCTTTGGCAAGAACTCCAACGACACCCACGCCGCGCCAGCAGCCGGGTTCAAGATCAGCGACGTCGGTCCCAGGTGACCTAGCCAGCCGTGGGCAGGTGGCCGCTGCGGCGCGCCCCCAGCACCGCGGCCGCGGCGATCGCGGCCGTCTCGGCCCGCAGCACATTCGGGCCCAGGCCCACGTGGCGCTGCACCGCGGCCAACTCCGTCTCGCTCCATCCGCCCTCGGGACCGACCAGCACGAAGTGCTCCCCCGCCGCCAACGGCCGGCCCTCCGGCACAGCCAGCGCAGTCCGGGCCAGATCGAGCTCGTCGAAAGCACGCACCGGCTCCACCCGGGGCAGCCACAGGCGACGGCACTGCATGACCGCCTCGCGAGCCACCCGCTGCCACCGCTGCGCCAGCCGGTCCGCCTTGGCCTCGTCCCAGCGCACCACCGACCGGTCCGCCACGAACGGCACGATCCGGTCCACCCCCAGCTCGGTGAGCTTCTGAATCACGGTCTCGGAGCGCCCGCCCTTGAGCACCGCGAAACCCACCTCCACCTCGGGATCGGGCGCGGCCACGGTCACAACCTCCGCAACCGGCTCGATCCGGGCACCGAACCGGCATTGCCGCCACCGTCCGGCCCCGTCGCCGACGGTCAGATCGTCGCCGGGCCGCAGGCGCATTACCCGTTCGAGATGATGCCGATCCTCGTCGGCCAGCTCGGGGGCGTCCACATCGACGACCAGCACATGCGGCCCCGAACCACCACCGCCCGCCACCGACAGCCGATCACTCACCACCCGTCACCGCCCGCCACCGACGACACGCCACTCACCACCCGTCACCGACAGCCGATCTCTCACCACCCGCTCACCGCCCGCCACCGACGACACGCCGCTCACCACCCTCACCACCAACACGCCGCTAGCCACCCGCCACCGACGACACGCCACTCACCACCCGTCACCGCCCGCCGAACACGGCCGGTCGCTCACCGAAACGCGGTGCGGATCCGACCCAGCAGGCCCTCGCTCGGCTCGGCGACCTCCTCGCCCCGCAGTTCGGCCAGCCGGCGCACCAGCTCCTCCTGCTCGTCGGTCAGATCGTCGGGCACATCCACCACCAGATGGATCAGCAGGTCGCCACGGCCCCGGCCCCGCACATGGGGAACGCCGCGGCCCCGCAGCCGCACCACGGAACCCGTCTCCGTCCCCCTTCCGATCACAATGCTCTCAGTGCCGTCGAGCGTCTCGTAGTCGAACCGCGCCCCCAACGCGGCCTGAGTGAACGGCACGTGCAGCTCGTGCACGAGATCGCTGCCCTCGCGGTGGAACCGAGGATGGGGTCGCACCCTGGTGTGCACGTAGAGGTCGCCGTGGGCCCCGCCGCGGGGACCGGCCGCTCCCCGGCCGCTCAGCCGCAGCGTGGTGCCGTCGTCCACGCCTACCGGCACCTGCACGCTGTAGGTGCGCCGCTCGAGCTTGCGGCCGTGGCCCTCGCAGTCGAGGCACGGCCGCTCGATCATCTCGCCCACGCCCCCGCAACGGTCGCAGGCCGCGGCCGTCACCATCTGGCCCAGCATCGACTGGCGCACCTTGCGGACCTGCCCCGAGCCGCCGCACTGCGAGCACCGCACCGGCGACGTGCCCTCCTCGGCACCACTGCCGTCGCAGGACTCGCAGCGCACCGCGGTGCGCACGCTCACCTCCCGCTCGGCGCCGAACACCACATCGTGGAGGTCGAGGTCCACATGGACCTCCAGGTCCTCACCGGGGGGTGGGCCGTGGCGGCGCTGCGCCGAGCCGAAGCCCCCGAACGGCGAGTCCCCACCGAAGAACGCATCGAAGATGCTTCCCAGCCCCCCGCCGAACGGATCGGCCATCCGGGCCGCGTTGGGGTCGTCGGTGCCGAAGCGGTCATACAACGAGCGCCGCTCGGGATCCGACAGCACCTCGTAGGCCGCGCTCACCTCCTTGAAGCGGGCCTCAGCATCGGGATCGTCGGGATTGGCGTCGGGATGGTATTGGCGCGCCATCTTGCGGTAGCCGCGCTTCAGTTCCTCGTCGGTGGCGTCGCGCGCCACGCCGAGAGTCTCGTAGTGGTCGGCCATCTAGGACTCGCTCAGAACCGGCAGCGGTTCCCAGCGATCAGCCATCTCAGACCTGCGCCCAGGGCCGGGCCGAGCCGGCGGCTCACCGCCGTCACCGCCGACAGCGCCTGCGGATAGTCCATCCGGGTCGGTCCGATCACGCCGATCGTCCCGCCGTCGGTGCCCTCGGTGCTGTACGGGGCCAGCACCAGCGAGCACTCCGCCAGCGACGGCACGCCGGTCTCCTCGCCGATCGCCACCCGCAGGCCCCGGTCGATCACCCTGCGCATCAGCGTCACCACCACCAGCTGCTGCTCCAGCAGGCCCAGGACCTCGCTGAGCTGCTCCACCGCGTCGAACGCCGCGGCCAGCTTGGAGGTGCCGCCCACGAACACCTCGTGGTGGGCACGCGCCTCGCGCAGCGCGGCCATGGCCGCGGCCAGCAGCCTGTCGTCGGGCTCGTCGCAGTCGTCGATGTCGGCCAGGGTCCGTCCCACCACCCGGCGGGCCAGCCGGTCCGACGCGTCGTCCACCACCTCCGGCGACGTGTCGACGGGCACTTCGAGGACGCGCTTCTCGATCACGCCGTTGGACATGACCGCCACCACCATCACCGTGCCGACCGACAGCTCCACGAGCTGAGCCGAGCGCACGGTGGCCGCCGCGGGGCTGGGCGCCACCACCACCGCAGTCCAGTCGGTCAGGTCCGACAGCAGCCCGGTGGTGTCGCTGAGGATCGACTCGAACCCGCCGTGCGGGACCGCGAAGAAGTCGTTGACCTGCCGCCGGTCGGCAGCGTCGAGAGTGGGCGAGGGCGAGCGCCGCCGCCACTGGTCGACGAAGAAGCGGTAGCCCTTGGCGGTGGGCACCCGGCCCGCGCTGGTGTGGGGCTGGACCAGGTACCGCTGCTCGGACAGCGCGGCCATCTCGCTTCGCACCGTGGCCGGCGACGCCTCGACCGCCGGCGACTTCGCGACGCGGCCCGACCCCACCGGCTGGGCGGTGCGGATGTACTCCTGAACGACGGCGTAGAGGATGGCGGCCTTGCGGTCGTCGAGCATGGCTCGATGCTACCCGTCCAGCGTGAGCGCGGAGATGAAGGCCTCCTGGGGAATGTCGACCCGCCCGATGCTCTTCATGCGCTTCTTGCCCTGCTTCTGCTTCTCGAGCAGCTTGCGCTTGCGGGTGACGTCGCCGCCGTAGAGCTTGGCCGTGACGTCCTTGCGATAGGCCTTGACCGTCTCACGGGCGATGATGCGCCCGCCGATGGCGGCCTGGATGGGCACCTCGAACTGCTGGCGGGGTATCAGCTCCCGCAGGCGGGCGACCATGGCCCGCCCGTAGGCGTAGGCCTTGTCGCGGTGCACCACGGTGGAGAAGGCGTCCACCGGCACCCCCTGCAGCAGCACGTCCACCTTCACGAGGTCGGCGACGTCGTAGCCGTCGGGCTCGTAGTCGAGGCTGGCGTAACCCTGGGTGCGGCTCTTGAGCTGGTCGAAGAAGTCGATCACCACCTCGGCCAGCGGCAGCCGGTAGCGCAGCTCGACCCGCTCCGGCGACAGGTACTCCATGCGCATCAGCTCGCCCCGGCGCGACTGGCAGAGCTCCATGAGCGTGCCCGTGTAGTCGGTGGGCGTGATCAGCGCGACGGCCAGGCAGGGCTCGGCCACCGCCGAGATCTGGCCGGCCGGGGGCATGTCGGAGGGGTTGGACACCAGCAGCGCCTCGCCGTCGGTCATGGTCACCCGGTACTCCACCGACGGGGCGGTGGAGATCAGCGACAGATCGAACTCTCGTTCGAGGCGCTCCCGCACGATCTCCATGTGCAGCAGGCCCAGGAAACCGCAGCGGAACCCGAAGCCGAGCGCGCCGGAGGTCTCGGGCTCGTAGGTGAAGCCTGCGTCGTTGAGACGCAGCTTGGACAGGGCGGCCCGCAGGTTGGTGAAGTCGTCGCCGTCGGTCGGGTACAGGCCTGAGAACACCATCGGCTTGGGCTCGGAGTACCCCTCCAGGGCCTCGGGCGCCGGGCGGACGGCGTCGGTGACCGTCTCACCCGAGCGGGCCTCGCCCACGTCCTTGATCCCGGCGATCAGATACCCCGCCTCGCCGGGCCCGAGACGCTCGACGACATGGTTGGCCGGGGTGCGCACCCCCACCTCGTCGGCGGTGTGGACCGTGCCGGCCTGCATGAAGCGCAGCCGCGAGTTGGCGGCCAGCACCCCGTTCACCACCCGAACCGACGACACCACCCCCCGGTACTGGTCGAAGTGCGAGTCGAAGATCAGCGCTTGGAGCGGCGCCTGCGCAGACCCCTGCGGCGGCGGGGTGCGCTCCACCACAGCATCGAGCAGCTCGGCCACGCCGTCGCCGGTCTTGGCCGAGATGCGCAGCACGTCGGCGGCGACGAT
Organism: Candidatus Aldehydirespirator sp.; assembly: GCA_965219165.1. Classification (GTDB taxonomy): domain Bacteria; phylum Actinomycetota; class Acidimicrobiia; order Acidimicrobiales; family Aldehydirespiratoraceae; genus Aldehydirespirator. The sequence goes on from CBDCMW010000002.1 coordinate 2,314,859, forward strand.
GCCGAGCACTCGCTCGATCTCCTCCGCGCAGCGGTCCGGCTCGGCCGCGGGCAGGTCGATCTTGTTGAGCACGGTCAACACGTCGAGGTCGTTCTCCATGGCCTGGTAGTAGTTGGCCAGGGTCTGCGCCTCGATCCCCTGGGCCGCGTCCACCACCAGGATCACGGACTCGCAGGCGGCCAGCGATCGGCTGACCTCGTAGCTGAAGTCCACGTGGCCCGGCGTGTCGATCAGGTTGATGACGTGGCCGCGCCAGTCCAGCCGGACCGACTGGAGCTTGATGGTGATGCCCCGCTCGCGCTCGAGGTCCATCGAGTCGAGGTACTGCTCGCGCATCTCCCGGGCCTCGACCGCGCCGGTCAGCTCCAGCATCCGGTCGGCCAGCGTGGACTTGCCGTGGTCGATGTGGGCGATGATCGACGTGTTGCGGATGCGGTGCAGGTCCATGGGGCTCTCGATGGGGTGGCGCCGGGAGCGTCCGGAGCGGGTCTAGGGGCTCCATGCGGCTCGGATCCGGCACCGTGAGGGGCGCGGCCAAGGCTACAAAGCCATCCCCGCCATGTCGCGGCAGCCTCTCACGGCGGGGCGCGCCACGGTGGCACGAAGCCGCAGCAGCGCTAGCCTCGACCGTCGGCCCAATGGCCCTCAGACGACCGGCAGGTGAGCGTGGCCAACATCAAGTCCCAGATCAAGCGCAACCGGCAGAACGAGAAGCGCCGGCTGCGCAATCGGACCGTCCGTTCGGAGATGAACACCCGGACCAAGGCCGCGTTGGCCGCGGTCGAACACGACGACGACGAGGCCGCGGCCGAGTCCCTGCGCATGGCGATGAAGCGCATCGACAAGGCGGCCTCCAAAGGCGTGATCCACAAGAACACCGCGGCCCGCCGAAAGAGCCGGCTGGTGCGCGAGACCGAGCGCCGCCAGTCCCATTCCGCGGACGCCTGAGCGCTAGCGCCGCCAGTCCCATTCCGCGGACGCCTGAGCGCTAGCGCCGCCAGTCCGATTCCGCGGACGCCTGAGCGCTAGCGCCGCCCGCATGGTCGCGGGCCTACCGGCGCGCCGACAGAGCAGCCAGCCGGGCTACCAGCACCTCCAGCACTAGCTCGTCTGACCAGTCGATCGTTCCCCGCAGGGCGAGATCGGCATCGGCCAGCAGCCGGATGGCTCGGGCGATCTTCTCGGACCCCAGCTTGCGGGTCTGGCCGAGGATCTTGCGGGCCGGGAACGTCGACCCCTTCATGCCCAGGATCTCCGCGGCCTGGCGCTCGTCGGCCGCATCCGCGCCGTCGAGGCGCAGCATCCGCTGGTACCGGCCGTGAAGCCCGGCCAGCAGCTGCAGAGGATGGCGCGACGGCAGCAAGCGGTGCAGCACCTTCAGCGCCTCGGTGATGTCGCCCCGGTCGATGGCGTCGTCGAGCTCCCAGGGGACGACCGAGCCGGGCTCCCCGCCGTAGACGGCCACATCGTCGGCGGTGACTGTCGCCCCCGAGCCCAACGCGCCCTCCAGGGTTCGCAGCAGCCCGACGATGTTGCCCCGGTCCGCGCCCACCAGGTCCTCCGCCGCCGCGATCGCGGCCGGCTCGAAGCGCAGGCCGGACTGCGACAACTGCTCCCTCAGCCACTTGTGGGCGTCGGACTTGCGGGTCGGCGGGGTCACGTCCAGCGCGCGGCCGCCGGCGGCTTTCACCGCGGCCGCGAGCGCCTTGGGCACTGCGGGCAGGCGACCACCCATGACCGGCTCCACTCCCCGCTCCCACACCAGCACCAGGTCGGTGGTGGCCGGCATGCTCTCCAGCAGGCGCACCAGCTCGTCGTGCTCGCCGGAGCGGGCGAACCGGGCCAGGTGGCGTCCCACCACCACCCGGCGCGAGGTCAGGAACGGCTCCGTCTGGGCCGCGTCCACCAGCGGTGCCAGACGCCACCCCCCGTCGGGGTCCCTGAAGCTGGCCTCGTCGAGCTGCTCCAGGGCGAGGCTGCGGTCCTCGTCCCCCAGCGTCTCCTTGACGACCCTCGTCACCGTCTCGGCGACCAGGACGGGATCGTCGCCGGTGACGAACTGGACGCTCACCGGGGCGCTCGGACCGATGAGCGCTCAGTGCGAGCGTGCTGCGACAATGCCATAGCGGGCCGGATCATATGAGCGCTCAGTGCGAGCGTGCTGCGACAACGCCATATCGCGCCGGATCATACGGTCGCCCGGCACTCGGCGTCACCGCACCCGATTCTGGCTGCAGCCCGGCGCCCGGCGTCACCGCACCCGACCCAACTCGAATTTCCGGGAGAAATGGTCATATATGACCCATAACTACCGGAAATTCCCGACCGCGGCGACCACGAGCGCGGGATCGTCGGCGAGCACCTCCACGACGACCGCTCCGATCTGCACCCTCGAGCCAGCCCGCACGGTGCGAGCCCCCGGCACCCGGTGCATCGGCGGGGCCACCACCGCCGCGCTCCGGTAGCGGTCGCTCAGGGCCAGCACCGCGTGGGCGTCGGAGGCGCCGCCGCGGGAGGCCACGACCAGATCCACGCGGCGCACGCCTGCAAGCCGCAGAGACCCGAGCAGCCGGTCGGGCCGGACCGGCTCGTCGAGTACGACAGCCGAGACCGAGCCGTGGCGGAAGATCCTCGCCCCCTCGACCTCCGACCAACCCTCCGGCGGCATCGCCGAGGACACCGCGCTGTGACCGCAGGCGGCCGCCACCACCACGGCACCCACCACACCAAGCGCCCTGGCCATTGCCGTGCGCGGGGATGCCGGAACCACCTCCCCGGCTCCCCTCCCGCCCAACAAGTTGGCCCGGTCCAGCCTGCGGGAGGCCAGCAGCAAGGCCGCCCCGGTCCCCACCGCCGCCGCGCCGCCCACACCGAGCATCGCCGGGGGCGCGGCCGCAGCGGCTTCGGCCACGCTTCGCACCCACCACAGCAGCGCAGCGGTGGGCCGATGGACCAGCCACGCCAGCCGCCCGCCGACCAGTCCTGCGCCCAGGCCCCCGGTTAGACCCCACATCATCACCGGCGCCGACGCGGGGCCGGCCACCACGTTGGCAGGCAGCGAGGCCACAGGCACCACACCGAAGACCGCCACCAGAAGCGGCATCACTGCCAGCTGGGCTCCGGCGGTGGTGGCCGTCGCCAGCCGGAGCGGGCGGGGCCCGGGGAGCATCTCGGCCAGCGCCGGGGTGATCCACAGCAGACCGCAGGTCGCGCACACCGAGAGCTGGAAGGCGAGGACGTGCACCAGGAACGGATCGGCCACCAGCACCGCGGCCACCGCCCAGGCCAGGGTGCGACGGCCGGTCTCGGGCCGCCCGAGCGCCGCGCTCGTCACGGCCACACCCGCCATCGTCACCGCCCGCAGCACCGACGGCTCGAAGCGGGTCAGCACCGCGAACACCACCAGCATCATCAGCAACACCATCAGGCGGACCCCGGGGCGCACCCTGGACACCACCGGCGAGGCCAGAGCGAGCACGAAGGCGACGTTCTGTCCCGACACCACCAGCAGGTGACCGAGGCCCGCCGCCCGGAAGTCGTCGTACAGCCGGGGCGACTGGTTGCGGTCGTCGCCGTAGACCATCCCGGTGAACATGGCTCGGCTGTCGGCGGGCAGGCTCTGCGCTCCCGACTCCAGCAGCCGTCTCAGGTGGTTGGCGAAGGCCGCGAGCGGTGCGGCCCCGGCCCGGCCGCCGACAGAATCGACGGTGACGGTGGCCGCGACGTGCCGCCAGCGGTGCCAGTCGCTCGTGGCGGGGCGAGCGATCCCGGAGATGTGCACGCTCTCGCCGGACAGAGCGTCGTCGAGGCGTCCGGCCACCGCCCCGTAGGCCCTGGCCTCCAACCGGGCGCCGTGGTGCCGGACCGTGGCCCGGATCCCGTTCGAACCCAGCGGTCTGGGATCGTCGAGCAACATCACCCAGCCCTCCAGGGGGCCCTCGGGCGGATCGGCGAGCCCGTCCGCGGCTCTGGAACCGAAGAACCCGGCGAAGGCCGCGAAGACCACCAACGCGAGGAGGGGGCTCGGTCTCCACACGCACACCGCGGCCAGCGCCACCGCCAAAGCGAGGGGGACACCGACCAGCAGCCACGATCCGAGCACGGCGCCGGCCGCGGCCGCGTAGGGCATCGCGGGGCCGCCCCGACCCTGGCGACGCTGATCGGTGCTCACCGACCGCCCACCGTCGCCAGGGGGCGCACCTGCTCCAGCTTCGCCGGACCGATGCCGCTGACCTCGACCAGTTCGTCGACGGTCGCGAACGGGCCGGCGCGCTGGCGGTGCTCCACTATGGCCGCGGCCAGCGCCGGGCCGATGCCCGGCAGCGCCTCCAATGCGGGCGCGTCCGCGGTGTTGATGTTCAACGGTGCGCCCCCGAGGCCGCCGCCCGCTCCCCTCTGCGCGCCGCCGCCCGTGCCAGCGGTGATCGACACGACATCGGGCCCCGCCGACTCCCCGATCGCAGGCACCCACAGGCGCGCGCCGTCGCTCAGCGGCTCGGCCAGGTTGAGCCGGACCCGGTCGGCGTCGGCGGTCAGGCCTCCGGCCGCGTTGACGGCGTCGGCGACCCGGCTCGCGGCGGGGAGTTCGTGGAGGCCGGGCCGGACCACGGCCCCCACCACGTCCACCACGATCCGCGCCGGATCCGGCGCCGATGACGGAGCCGGCGTGGGAATGGGGACTGAGCCGGCCATGGGAAGGATCGCAGCCGGGTCCGGCCCGGCCGGGGGACGGAGCGCCCACCAGCCCCCTGCCGCGGCTGCGACGATGCCGAGCGCACCCAGCACCACCGTCGCCGTCGACACGCCGAGCCGGTCGGCCAGCGCGCCCGGGGACGGTACGGAGAGCCTGCGTCTGCCGTCGCCAGCGGGTGAGGTGCCCACTGCGTGTCTCCCGCGTCGCTTGCAATCAGGCCGACACGGGAGGCGGCCGGCTAGCCGCGGGTGAGACTAGCGGCCCTCGCGCAATGCCAGCGCCGCGCTCATCTCAGGACAGCGCCTCAACTCGGCGCCTCGCTCAGAACAACTCAGAAGAGGGCCGCCGCCAGCCGCTTGCGCCAGTCCGAGGTCCGGGGATCTTCCGGTCCGAGCACCTCCAGCAGATCGACGAAGCGCTGGCGGGCGTCTTCGTCGCCCTTGACCACGGTCAGCAGCTCGGCCAGTTCGGCCTCGATCTCCTGCCCCCCGCCTGCCGTAGCGTCGCCCGGGCCCTGCACCCGAGCGAGAGCCATCAAGCGACGGGTCTCCGGCGTGTCGGGGATCCGATCCAGCAATCCGGTCGCTTCGGTGGCGCGGCCACCGTCGATGAGCAGTGCCGCCAGCGCCGTCACCGCAGCAGCATTGTCCGACTCGATCTCCAGAGCGGCCCGCAGGGAGCCCTCGTCGCCCGCAGCGATCAGGCTCTCGACCTCTGTCATCTCCGGGATCGGCGCCAACCGCTGCACGAACTCGCTCACGGTGGCCTCGCCCTGGGCCCCTAGGAAGCCGTCGGCGACCTGACCGTCCACCATGGCGTAGACCGCCGGAATCGACTGAACCCGGAACGCCTGGGCAACCCCTGGGTTCTTCTCGATGTCGACCTTGACCAACTCGACGGCTCCGTTGGTGTCGGCGACCGCCTTCTCGAGCAGCGGGGTCAGCTGCCGGCACGGCTCGCACCAGGAGGCCCAGAGGTCGACGATCACCGGAACGGTCCGGGAGCGGTCCACCACTTGGGCTTCGAAGGTGGCGTCGGTAACGTCGGCCATCGACATCGCAACGTATCCGCACGGCGCCGGATTCGGCCAACCCCCTCTTGATCGACCGGACCACCGGACGTTCTCGCCGGGGCGCGACCGCATCTGCTGAGATGGCGCCCCGCAAGGAGGAATCGCATGAAGATCGACGCCTGGATCGGCCTCCCCGAGGCTTCCAGCAGCCACGAACTGGCCGGCATCGGCGCTCGGGCCCGAGTCATGGAACAGGACGGCTACAGCGGGCTGCTGTCGGCTGAGACCAGCCACGACCCGTTCCTTCCCCTCGCGCTCGCGGCCCCCCACACCGAGCGCATCGAGCTGATGACCGCCATCGCGGTGGCCTTCGCCCGTAATCCGATGGTGCTGGCCCACACCGGATGGGACCTCCAGGCCCTTTCCGGCGGACGCTTCCTGCTCGGGCTGGGCAGCCAGATCCAGGCCCACATCACCAAGCGCTTCTCCATGCCCTGGTCGCAGCCCGCGGCCCGCATGGAGGAGATGATCGCGGCGATCCGGGCCATCTGGCAGGCCTGGCAGACCGGCGAGCGGCTCAACTTCCGGGGCGACTTCTACCGCCACACCCTGATGACGCCCATGTTCAGTCCCGGCCCCATCGACGTGCCGCCCCCGCCCATCCTGATCTCGGCCGTCGGGCCGCTGATGACCAAGGTGGCGGGCCGGGCCGCGGACGGGCTGGTGTGCCACGCCTTCCAGACCGCCGAGTACCTGCGGGACGTGACGCTGCCCAACGTCCACGCCGGGCTGACCGAGGCGGGCCGGGACCGGTCCGACTTCCAGATCTCCATGCCGGTGTTCGTGGTGTCCGGCTTCCGCGACGACGACATCGCCGATCAGGCCACCAGGACCCGCGCCCAGATCGCCTTCTACGGGTCCACGCCCGCCTATCGGGGAGTGCTGGAGCACCACGGCTGGGGCGACGCCCAGACCGAGCTCAACCGCCTGTCGAAGCAGGGGCGCTGGGTCGAGATGGGCGACGTGATCGACGACGACATGCTGGAGGCCTTCGCCATCGTGGCCGACCCGCCCGACGTTCCGGCCCGCATCGCCGAGCGTTTCGGCGCATCGCTCGACCGGCTCCAGTTCTACGCCGGCGTGCGGGACGCCGACCGCTGGGCGCCGATCCTCGAGGAGATCAAAGCGGCCTGACCGCCGGCGGCCGCGGCCCCCGACGCCGCGGTCAGCAACACCACACGATCGCCGCACCCGAGCGCGGTCGCCTGCACCAGCGTCCACACGCCAGGTGCTGCATGTGCTGTTGTCATCGAGACCCTGAGCGGCGGTCCTCGCCAGAAATGATCCGGTCGTGCTGGCGAATGACCGGACATGATGACAAGAAAACTCTGGACGATCCTCGCTGCCTTCACGACGCTCTCAGTGTTGGTTGCGGCATCCGGATCGCCTGCCCACGCGTCCACTCCTGCCGACACCGCGGTGCGGTCCCTGGAGCAGGCCGGCATCCTCGCCGGCACCAGCTGCTCGTCCGAGGACTGCGACGGGGACCTGCTGCGCTGGGAATCCGCCTTCTGGCTCGCCAAAGCTCTCGATCTGGGGCCGGCTAGGACGGTCGCGGCCGAGGACGTGCCTGCGGGCGGGAACCTCGCTGGCGCGGTTTCTGCCGTGGTCAGGGAAGACGTGACCGTGGGCTGTGCCACGGAGCCGTTTCGATTCTGCCCTGACAGACACACCACACGCGCTCAGATGGCGTCCTTCCTGACCCGAGCCTTCGACCTCGAAGCCAGCCGGCGCAGCGTGTTCACCGATGTCGATCGCGGCAGCGTCCACGCCGGGAACATCTCTGCGATCCGGAGAGCCGGCATCACGCGCGGCTGTTCCGAGGAGCCTCTGCGGTACTGCCCCCACGATTCGATCAGCCGCCGGCAGGCGGCCGTGATGCTGTACCGGGCACTCGAGAGGCACGACGCTGACTCTGACTCATCCCGACAGGACTCGACGACCGGTCCCGGGCCCACCAGCCCGACCTTCAACATTCCGATCATTCCAATCGCCACCGTCCCGACCACGACCACCACCGTCCCACCGGCTCGCCCGGGGTGCGTGGTGGTGGACCACGTCAACCAGCACCACGACATTGACGACCATCACGGCGACTCCACCGGCGAGATCTCGTACGCGTTGCTCCGTGACGGCACCCTGTTCGGCCACCGGCACGATCCCGGCGGAGGGGCCAAGTGCTGGATGTGGGCACCGGTGGACGAGAACGGCGACGGTTCGTTCCCGCAGAACGCCCGACCCCCGACGCACACACACTGAGGCGACGGCCAGAGGGCGCCGCCCAGCTCCTATCCGCTTGCGCCGCTTCTCGCCGCGGTCGGCTGGGCGCGACCCGATAGTCTGGCGGCATCCTAGGGGCTATAGCTCAGTTGGTAGAGCGCTTCCATGGCATGGAAGAGGTCAGGGGTTCAATTCCCCTTAGCTCCACAACACCAAATCATATAAGCCTAGGTCAAAGGCTATAAATGGTAGCCAGATCGGCTTTGTATGTTACTTTTGTTGTCACTACCCGCCGCGGAACTTGACACTTGACACTTGACACTTGACAACGTTGGTCTCACTGTGGAAGTGCGAATACCTCGCGGTGGTAGGGGGTGGTGTCGGACGAGATGGTCGCAGCGTTCAGGAGTAGGCGCCTGGACCACATCGAGTTCCCCACGTCTTCGTGGACGCCACCTATCTCAAGGTGCACAACAGTGTGGGGCAGAACGAGGAACTTGCCGGGGTCGCCTCCTCGGCCGTACGGCATGCTTCAATGGCGGGCCGGGCAATTGCCCGGCCGAACCCCCACGCGGCGACCACGGCAGCGTCCCGAAGGGACTGTCAGGAACTTTGTGTAAGCGGCCGTGATGGTTGTCATCGGATGTGGCCAGCGATGCGGTCGCCGTAGTGGACGGTCAGGGTGTTCAAGATGGCTTTCCAGCCGTTGGTCTTGCCGGTGAGGTTCTCTCGGTTGGTGCGTTTGGTGGTGGCGACAAGGTAGAGGACCTTCATGGCGGCCTGCTCGTTGGGGAAGTGCCCCCGGTGTCGGACCGCTCTTCGGAATCGGGCGTTGAGGCTCTCGACGGCGTTGGTATCGGGTATGAAATTGTCGGCGTCTCGAGCGCTCACCGCTGATGGCCCGTAGGTTCGCGGCGGTCGGGTTCGGGGTGTTGAGGAGGAACAGCTAGGGCAGGCCGCTCTATACGTTGAGCTGCGAGCTCGTGTTAGTACTTGGCCGCCCCTGCGACTGGCCCGACTGCGCTGCGAGCGCGAATCCGTTTCTGTCGTGTCCGCCCGGTGGTTCCTCGATCCAGCTGATGGGAGGAGCCCCAGAGATGAGAGCAATCGGGATGGACGTGCATCGTTCGTTTGCGCAGATCGCCGTCGTGGAGGATGGCCTGGTTCGTGACGAGGGCAAGATCGGCGTCCGGCCAGAGGACCTGCGAGCCTGGGCGGAGGAGTTCCTCGAGCCAGACGATGAGATCGCGCTTGAGGCGACGACGAACTCCGATGCGATCGCGACGATGCTGCGCGAGGTCGTGGCTCAAGTGGTGGTGTCGAACCCGCGCAAGACGAGAGCAATCGCCGAGGCGAAGGTCAAGACCGACAAGGTCGACGCCCGGATCCTTGCCCAGCTCCTCGCCGCGGACTTCCTGCCCGAGACCTGGGTCGCTGATGACCAGACCCGCCGTCGACGTCGGCTGGTGGCTCGCCGAGTGCATCTGGTGAAGCAGCGCACACGACTAAAGAACCAGGTGCACGCAGTCCTGTCTCGGAACCTGGTCCCGACGTGCCCTCACGCTGATCTGTTCGGCGGGGTCGGCCACCGATGGCTGGCCCAACAGAGCGTGCCGGCGGACGAGCAGCGATCAGTTGATGCGTTGCTACGTCAGCTCGACTTCCATGGCGATGAACTCGCCGAGGTCGAACGAGACATCGCTGTCGATGCCGTCGAGGACCCCGTGATCGCACGTTTGATGACGGTGCCAGGAATCAACGTGACCGTCGCGATGTCGATTATTGCTGCCGTCGGCGACTTCTCTCGGTTCGAATCTCCGGATCGCCTGGTGTCCTATCTCGGTCTGAATCCCCGGGTCAGCCAGTCCGGGAACTGGCCCGCAACCCATGGCCGGATCACCAAGGCCGGTCGTGCCCAGGCCCGAGGGATGATGGTCGAAGCCGCGTTCGCTGCATCGCGTGCTCCGGGCCCGCTGCGAGCGTTCTATCGCCGCATCAACCAGCGCCGCGGCTTCCAGATCGCGACAGTCGCGACCGCGAGGAAGATGACGGTGCTGTGCTGGCACCTGATCACCAAGGGCGAGGACTACGCCTTCGCCCGCCCGAGCCTCGTCGCTCACAAACGCCGCAGCCTCGAACTCGCCGCCGGAGCGCAGTCCCGCCGAGGACCCGTCGCCGGCCCGTCGCGCGACTACCACATCAAACAGCTACGAGATGCCGAGAAGGCCCTCGTCGAACGAGAAGAACGCGCCTACGAGGTCTTCGTCGCCCACTGGCAACCCCAGAAACCGGCGCCTACCTCTTGACAATTTCATCCGTGGTGTAGACGACGCGTCGCAGCTCTGGTGGGAACTCCAGGAACGGCACGAACTCGTCCCAGCTGTTCTCCCAGGCTCGGATCATGGCCGGGTAGGTGGTCGCCCACTCGTCGCGGAAGGCCTCGAATTGGGCCTCGGCTGCGGCGACGGTGGGTGCGGTGTAGATGGCCCGCATGGCCTTGGTGATCTGGCCCCAGTGCTTGCGGGAGGCGTAGCGGAGGCTGTTGCGCACCATGTGGGGGTGTAGGTTCGGTAACAGATGTAGGAGGTAGGCGAGTCTTGTTGAGCGGATGCCGATTCGGCGACTACGTCGTGTCGCTTGCCACGACGGTGATGGGCAGTGCGCGGCGGGTGGCTGCGGCGGCTGTGCTGTTGTGGCGGTGCTGGTCGGCTCTGTTGCGGTGGCGGCTCCTGTGGCTGGGCAGCCTGGCGGGTTCGGGGATGTCCCCGTTGATGCCGGCTACTCGGTGTCGGTGTCGGCGCTGGCTGAGTTGGGTGTCTTTGCGGGCACGGAGTGCGCCGGGGGCTTCTGTCCCGATGCGGACATTGATCGCAAGACGGTGGCGGTGTGGATCGTGCGTCTGGTCGATGGCCGGGATCCGCCGGTGGTCGCCCAGAGCCGGTTCGACGATGTTGACGCGGCCGGTTTCTATGCGCCGTTCATCGAGCGCATGGTCGAGCTCGGTGTTTCCAGCGGCTGCGGCGACCGCAGCGGGTTCTGTCCTGACAGCCGTGTGAGTCGGGCTCATATGGCCGCGTTCGTGTCGAAGGCCTACGAGCTGCCCAACGCAGCCGATCCGGGGTTCTCGGATGTTGCCGCGGATGTGTGGTGGGCGGTGCATGTGGCCAGACTCGCCGGCTCGGGGATCACTGCGGGATGCGGAGACGGCTTGTTCTGTCCGGAGCGATCCACCACCCGCGCCGAGACGGCGGCGTTCCTGCACCGCGCCGAGGAGTACAAGCTCCCCCCGCAGGAGCGTTTCGCCGCGGCGTCGGCCGGCTATCACCATTCCTGTAGTGTGCGCACTGAGGGCAGGATCGTTTGCTGGGGAGCAAACGACTTCGGTCAGGCCAGTGCGCCTGAGGGCGAGTTCGCGGCGGTGTCCGCCGGCGGTACGCATTCTTGTGGTGTGCGCACTGACGGCACGATCGTGTGCTGGGGCGGTGATGGGAGCGGTCAGGCCAGTGCGCCTGAGGGCGAGTTCGCGGCGGTGTCCGCCGGCGGTTGGCATTCCTGTGGTGTGCGCACCGACGGCACGATCGTGTGCTGGGGCGATGATGGGAGCGGTCAGGCCAGTGCGCCTGAGGGCGAGTTCGCGGCGGTGTCCGCCGGCGGTTGGCATTCCTGTGGTGTGCGCACCGACGGCACGATCGTGTGCTGGGGCGATGATGGGAGCGGTCAGGCCAGTGCGCCTGAGGGCGAGTTCGCGGCGGTGTCCGCCGGCCGTTGGCATTCCTGTGGTCTGCGCACTGACGGCACGATCGTGTGCTGGGGCGGTGATGGGAGCGGTCGGGCCAGTGCGCCTGAGGGCGAGTTCGCGGCGGTGTCGGCCGGCGGTTGGCATTCTTGTGGTGTGCGCACTGACGGCACGATCGTGTGCTGGGGTTTTGATGGGAGCGGTCAGGCCAGTGCGCCTGAGGGCGAGTTCGCGGCGGTGTCGGCGGGCCGTTGGCATTCCTGTGGTGTGCGCACCGACGGCAGGACTGTGTGTTGGGGATCAAACGACTTCGGTCGGGCCAGTGCGCCTGAGGGCGAGTTCGCGGCGGTGTCGGCGGGCCGTTGGCATTTCTGTGGTGTGCGCACCGACGGCACGATCGTGTGCTGGGGATCAAACGACTTCGGTCAGGCCAGTGCGCCTGAGGGCGAGTTCGCGGCGGTGTCCGCCGGCGATTGGCATTCCTGTGGTGTGCGCACCGACGGCACGATCGTGTGCTGGGGCGATGATGGGAGCGGTCGGGCCAGTGCGCCTGAGGGCGAGTTCGCGGCGGTGTCCGCCGGCGGTACGCATTCTTGTGGTGTGCGCACTGACGGCACGATCGTGTGCTGGGGCGGTGATGGGAGCGGTCAGGCCAGTGCGCCTGAGGGCGAGTTCGCGGCGGTGTCGGCCGGCGGTTGGCATTCTTGTGGTGTGCGCACCGACGGCACGATCGTGTGCTGGGGTGATGATGGGAGCGGTCAGGCCAGTGCGCCTGAGGGCGAGTTCGCGGCGGTGTCGGCGGGCTTTTGGCATTCCTGTGGTGTGCGCACCGACGGGACGATCGTGTGCTGGGGTTTTGATGGGAGCGGTCAGGCCAGTGCGCCTGAGGGCGAGTTCGCGGCGGTGTCGGCCGGCCGTTGGCATTCCTGTGGTCTGCTAATTGACGGCGCCGTCGTCTGCTGGGGCAACAACGACAGGATGGCCGACGCTCCTTCGGGGCCGTTCAGCGCGGTGACAGCCGATCATGTGCACTCTTGTGGGTTGCGCGCAGACGGCGCCGTCGCGTGCTGGGGCTTCGCTCCCGACGTGGCGGCGCCCAACGGGGTCTTTGACTTCTTACCGGCTGACCACCCGGATCCGTCCAGGTGCCGGCCCCACGGTGTTCGACATGGCACCACGGCCGGGTTCCCGCGGCCCAGCTTCGCGTCGCCTGCTGCGGGCCGGCTCGAGGTGGCGGTGGTCTTTGTGGACTTCCCCGATGCCGAGGCCGCCCACACCACCCACCAGGAGGCTGAGTCGAGCCTGCCCCATACTGAGGTGAGGCTGGAATCGGCCAGCTTCGGGCGGCTTGATGTCGAGTTCGCTCCGCTGCACCAGTGGCTGCGCGCCCCACAGAGCCATGACAACTATGTCGAGTATGTGAATATTGGTGACGTCATCGGGCAGCTGATCGATGAGGACGCGGCGCGCCTGGCCGACGACCATTTCGACTTCACCGGATACCACGTCATCATGATCGTGATGCCCAGTTCTCACTTCGGAGGAGGCACCGCCCTCGGCAGAGTCAACACGCAGGAGGGCCAGGTTGAGACTACTCGGGTCAACACCAATCCGCGAGAACCTTCCCAGCCACACGACTGGGGGCGCACCGCCGCACACGAGCTGATGCACAATCTTGGACTGGCGGACCTCTACTCCTACAACCGCGCCGCCGCCGACAGCGATGAGCGCCCCGAAGCGCCCGCGGGCAAGATGTGGACGACACACAGCTTCGGCCTGATGGGGCTTAATGTGTCGGCTCTGGTGGACCTCGCCGACGGCCAGTCCTGGGGAGCTGGTGAGATGCTGGCATGGAGCCGGTGGCAGCTCGGCTGGCTCGCCGCCCCCCAGATCCTCTGCATCACCGCGCCCGAAGCCACCGTGTCGCTGAGCCCGGTGGCCGACCCCGGCGACGGCGCCGCCATGGCCGCGGTGCCGCTGTCGGGCACCGAGGTCATCGTCGTCGAGAGCAGGCGCAAAATCGGCCTCGACGCCGATGTCGACACCGCCGGCAACCCCCGGCGCGGCCTGTGGAGCGAGGGTGTGCTCGTCTACACCGTCGACGCCTCCATCGGCTCGGGCCACTTGCCGGTGAAGCTGGCCGCAGACACCGGCAACGGGCAAATCGGCGGCTCCCCGCTCCTCACCGAGGGCCAGAGCGTCACCGTGAGGGGCTACACCATCACCGTGGTGTCCGACGACGGCGACACCCACACCGTCACCGTCACCACAGCCCCCGACTGACGGCAAGCCGTCGCACCGGCGCCTCGGCCTCGCGGCGACGAGCAGCCCGCGACCGCCGGACGGCGCGCAACGTGCACCGCGGCCGGTTGTTGGCCACCCAGGCCGAGGATCTGGAGCTGAAGATCCCCAAGCTGCGCAAGGGCAGCTTCTTTCCGTCGGTGCTCGAGCCGCGCCTGCGCATCGACCGCGCGCTGTCCGCGGTGACCATCGAGGCCTAAGCACACACGACGCATCTGACGAGACGAGCGCCTTCAGCGGCCGCCGCAGCGCAAGGCAAGCGCCGCCGGCTCACCGACGGCACCGCCGCTCGGCTGAGAGCTGAGGCCCCCAACGACGTGTGGGCCCTGGACTTCCAGTTCGACGAGACCGCCGATCTGCGCCGCGTCAAGGTGCTCAACATCGTCGACGAGTTCACCAGAGGCCCTCTGCATCGACGCCGCCCACAGCATCAACGCCGACGGCGTCGTCGACGCCGTCGAGCGCCTCGTCGCCCAGCGAGGCGCCCCCGCTCACCTGCGGATGGACAACGGCCCCGAACTCGTCTCGGCTGTTCTGCGCGACTGGTGCCGCATCTGGGGCACCCGCCCACGACGCCGCCGGCGTTGCGGGGGTGAGCCCCCGTCTTCACTGAACGTCGCCGCTCGCTCGAACTGACCGGCCCAGTTCGAGCGCGATGTGGGCGCAATCTCAGCAGGCGAAGCTCCCGAACCGGCCCGCGCCAAGGCCAGGGCCGCGCTCTGAGGCGCCGAGGCGCTGGCCGCTCCTCAAGGGCCTCTTGAGCAGCTCGTGACACGAAGCGAGCGCTCCAGGGCCGACGGCGTTGCGTTCGCGTCGGCGACGATGGGTGAGGCGCCGGTGTGGGATGAGATGGCGGCGGGGGCGTTGGAGGGTCGCTGGTAGGTGCGTTCGGGGTCTTGTGGGGGTCTGTTGGTGTGCGTTCGGTCTGTTCTTTGGCGGTGGGGCGAGGGAGGGTCTGAGAGGGCGTGGCCAGGGGTGGAGCCGGTGGTGTTCCGGGGCGTGCGTTTGCTTGCGTTCGGTTTGGGCGTTCGGGGGCGGTTTGGGCGCCACACGTTTGCACTAAAGAGCCCGCCCAGGCCAAAAGGGGTTCGCGTCGTCCGAGAATGGGCCGTTCTGGGTGCATGGCGCAGGGGGTGAACGCAAGCGAACGCTAGGGGTGAACGCAAGCGAACGCTATCGAACGCTGCTGCGCCGAGCGCTTGAGCAGCCGACGATAGACTCGTCCTCGCTATGGCGGAAGTGACCCCGAACTCGTGGAGCACCTCCGGCGGGGATGTCGAAGCGCACGTGGCGGTGGCTCGTCCGGCGTTGTGTGCGTCGGATCTGCCGGCGCACCTCGCGGCCGGCGACCGCCGCGGCGGTGTCGTGGCCCTGCGCGAGCTAGTCAAGCGCTGGGCCTGCTTCCCTCAGCAGCGCCCCATGATGATCGCGGAGGCGCCTCGCCGTCACCGATGGTATGACCGGTTCACGTCCCGCCGACGCGATCTTGCCCGTATCTCGGCTGTGGTCCATGCGCTTTGTGATCGTGACGGTGTTGCGGTTCCCGGCTGGGTCTGGAAGCACCGGAGCCGCCGCCCCATCGGTGTGGTTGCGTCGCTGGACCCAAGCTCGAATTGGGGCCGTCTCGCGCTGGCCGACGCGCCGAGGGCGTGCGCATATCACGATGTGTGGTTCGATCAGAGCATGATCGAGAACATCACCGTGCACGGCTTCAGAGATTGATGGCTGCCGGTCCGTGGGCGCTGAGGACTTCGAGCATGCCAGCTTCGGTGGTGAGCAGCTACTGGAGTTGCTCACCGAGCTTGATGCCGAGCTCGGTGCCGAGAACGCTGGGACCGTCCCGTACCGAATCGCTATCGCCGGTGGAGCGGCTATGGCGCTACGGCTGTCTGATCGGTTGACAGGCGATGTGGATGTCGTGTCCGAGTCAATGCACCCGGCTGTGCGTCGGGCCGCCCAGAGAGTGGCATCGCGTCACGATCTGCGCCCGGACTGGATCAACGATGCTGCCAAGCTCAAGACAGTCTCAGTCGAGCCGGACCTAGAACCGGTCTTCGAGGGCGCCAATCTCGTGGTGGAGTCGGTCGGCGCCAGGTACCTACTGGCTATGAAGCTGGCATCAGCGCGGCTCGTCGACAAGGCTGACTGTGTCGCGTTGGTCACCGAACTGGGGATACAGGGCCTCGATGAGCTCCTTGATGTCGTTGAGGCTGCCCTGCCCAATCAACGGCATCGCACGGTGAGAATGCGCTACTTCGCCCAAGAAGTCGTCGAGGCTGCCCAGCCGAGATCGACACGGAGACCATTGCGCGGAAGTCATGGACGCGAGTAACCCGACGACCGGTCCGCCCTCCTGATCCTGCAGGTAGCGCCACTCATCCGCGGCCCTCGGGGGCGGCGTGATGATGGCTCGGACGATGTCATCGGGCGTGTCGGGAATCGGGTCGGACGGCGCGGCGGGCGGGGCTGTGGCCTCCCGCCCTCTCGGATCCACAAGCGCCGTAATCGGGTGGTAGTTCGACGCTACTTCGCGCGCGTGTTACGAAGTTTGACCATCCCGCCATGACGACGCGGCGTTGATCGAGAAGGTCCGAGCGCCTATAGGCGGCTTCGACGGGATTGGCTACGACGTGTGCGAGGCACGCTTCGGCAAGTTCGCGGGCCACGCCGGTCTCCGCGCACCAGTCGCGGAACGAGCTTCGGAGCCCGTGCGGGGTCATCCCCAAGTCCAGTTCGTGGCACAGCTTCGACAGCGCGGCTGCGCTGATCTGGCGTCCCGCGGCCGAGGCGAAGATCAAGCCGCTGCCGTCGGCGTAGGCCCGGGCCGCGTTGAGCGCTTCGAGCGCCATCGGCGACAGCGGCACGCGAAATGCCCGCCCGGTCTTGGTTCGTTCACCGGGAATCGTCCAAGTGTCGTCGTCGATCTCAGACCAGCGGGCCCCGCGGGCCTCGCCGGATCGGGTGGCGGTCGCGGCGAGGAACCCCAGCACGAGCTTCGTTGTCGGGTAGGCACCGGAGGCGTCGATGGCGTCAAGCGCCGCGGGGACCTCAGCCGGCGGCAGCGCGGCCATGCGGCTGGCCTCGCGCCCGTGGCGGGGCAGCGCCGCGAGCACCGCTTCGCCCGCCGGGTCATCGAAGCGGTGGCCCTCGGCGATGGCCCAGCGGAACACCACCGACAGCCGCTGGCGGACTTTCTTTGCGGTGTCGTGCTTGGTGGCCCATATCGGCAACAGACAACCCATGACATCGGCAGTGGTGATCTTGTCAACCCGCCGCGGAAGCAGCGCGCCGGCGTGGTTGGCGATCGAGGCGCGCCATATCTGCGCAGAGCGCCCACCGTCCTTCCAGCCCGCGGAGTGCGCGGCGATCACGGCTTCGAGCGCGTCGTCGACGGTCGGGGTGCCGGGACTGCGCGGGTCCATGCCGTGAGTAACGGCGCGGCTGTTCTCGAAGGCGGCGTCTCGGGCCTCGCGCAGGCTAACCAGCGGGTAGGCGCCGAGCCCGACGTTGGTGGGTCGGCCGTCAATGCGGAGCCGCTGAACCCAGACCTTGGAGCTCCGGCCGCTGGCGGTGCGGCGCACTCGCAGGGTGAGCCCGTAGCCGCCGCGGCCGTCGCCGTAGGCACCGGGGCGCTTGACGTTCTTGACAAAGGTCGCTGTTAGTGGTCTGCTCATGGAGTTGAATTCCTCCGTAGAGAATTCAACGAAGTGACAACCGGTGTTGTCACTCCTGTTGTTACTTACAGGATGCGATGGGATGATAGACGTTGAGCACGGGTGAGACAACAATGATGGGTCTGACCTCGATAAAGACGTGACGGATGAGAACGGATGAGCACGGATGAGACACACAAGGAATTCCCCTTAGCTCCACTTTCCCAAGAAACGAAGGCTCCTTCCTAGTCGCCGTCGAGGAGACTTCACCCACATGTCAGTCCTACCGGTGCGACGCTCGGTCAGGAGCGCCTCGGGTGGCTCGGCACGTCGCAGTGCCCCTCGGGGCCGAGTGGCGTCCCGCAGGGGAGTCCTCCCTTGGACGGGCTCGGCTGCTGGCATGTGCCACTAGCCCGTGGCAGAGCCTCGGGAGCGGTCAGGGCGCCTCCCAGTCCCGCTGCCCCGCTCGATGACGCAGCAGACCTCCAGGATCTGCCGATGGCCTCGAACTATGTGATCGAGCAGTCGCTCACACAGGGTCCGTTCCCTGACGCCTCCTGAGCGCCTGCCGACTCCCGGCTAGGCCATCGGCCTCTCCGAGTCATTCATGTATGACCGTGCTCTGGAGAATCGCTGATCTTGATCGGCGTCAGTCGTCACTCGTCGGCGTCGTCGTCTACGACGGAGCGGGCTCGCCGAAGCAGGGGCCTTCACCGATTTCATTGACCGCCGAGACGCCGAACTGGACGGAGAAACCGTCTGTGCCAGACTTATCGCTTGCCACGCGGACGAGCTTGACGTATCTGAAACCCGTCGAGACGCCGCTGCCGGGGGGTGTGGTGAATCCGGGGTGCGACACCACGTACTCGGCCACCTCATAACCATCGCAACCCGCACCGGTTCCAGCGTAGATGCGGAACTTCGTGATCCATTGCGCGCCGTCAATGGTCTCGTCCGGCGCGCCCCACAACACGACTCTGATGCTGCCCGTGTAGGGCGCGACAACATCGCGGACCAGGCCCGGGACGGCCACCGGACCGAAGGCGGTCGGACGGTGCGAAGCCACGTGGACGGAATCATCCGATGAGTGGACAGGCGCGGTTTGCGGGGATTCCTGGGCCTCGGCGGCGGCGATGGTGACACTGAGTGAGCCGGCTAGGGACCGGCCGTCGCTGGTGCACAGCGCGCCCGGTTCGTCGCAGGGCCGGCCGCCGGGCGCCTCGAGCACGACGTCGTCACTCGACCCCGACGGTTCCACGGTCAGTCTCCACTGGCTGGCGACGGTTCCGCCGGACTCCTCTTGGGGGTTCCGGCGCGTGGCGCCGGTGATGGTGCCTCCGGTGACCGAGAAGGCGTCGTCGCGGACGTGGCTATCGCTGTCGACGATCGGTTCGCTGAACTCAAGGTCGACGGTGAACGGGGTTCCGTCGTGTCGGTCCGGGCGTGAGACGAGCACCAGGAGTGACAGGGGTACCGTCTCGTCGGCCGCGATGTCGGCGATCGGCGGGTCGACGGACTTGTGGGCCGGATCGCCTGGCGGTTCCGGCGTCACGTCGGTGACGCTGAGTGTGTAGGTGCCGGTGTCGAAGCCGAAGGCTGACGCCTCCAGGTAGTAGGTGCCGGTTGTGGGTGTGTGGGTGATCCGGCTGTTGAGGTCGGTGCCGCTGTCGTCGTCGTCATCGGTAACGGAGGTTCCGGAGCCGTCCCAGAGTCGTAGGAACGGGTCTTCGAGGGTGCCGCGGCCGGTCGGTTCGCCCTCCAGGTCGAACCGGTAGGTCTTGGTCGCCTCCAGATCGACCGCGAACCAGTCGAGGTCCAGAGCTCTGTCGAGGTTGCCCGTGACCGAGCCCCCGACCGCGACCCGGCCGCGGGTGGAGTTGTCGTGGGGCAGGTCATCGGCGCCCTCGGAGACGTTGGCCCCGTCGCCGGAGCCGGGGGGCGTGGCTTCGCCGGGCGCGCCGGCGGGGTCGTCGTCCCCGCCCTGGGTGTCCCCGTGTTGCTCGTCCTGCTCGTCCTGGTCGTCGTCTTCGACGGCCTGCGGCGCGGCGGGCGTGTCGATGTGGAACCAGCGGGAGCGTCGGCTCACACCGTGGTCGTTGATGGCCTTGATGCGGTAGGTGTAGGTGGTCTCAGCAACCACGGTGTCGTCGGTATAGGTGGTCGCCGCCGTCCCCGTGTCCGCCACGAGCACGCTGAACTCGCCGCCGACATCGTTCTCGCGGACGCGCCGCAGGATCACATAGCCGGTGATGGAGTCGTCGCCGGGGTCGCCCCAGGTGAGCACCACCCGGTCATGCGACGCCGTAGCGGACAGGCCCGCGGGCTTGGCGGGCCGCTCGGGAGCCGCCGGGATGTCGATGTGGAACCAGCGGGAACGCTCGCTCACACCGTGGTCGTTGATGGCCTTGATGCGGTAGGTGTAGGTGGTCTCAGCAACCACGGTGTCGTCGGTATAGGTGGTCGCCGCCGTCCCCGTGTCCGCCACGAGCACGCTGAACTCGCCCCCGACATCGTTCTCGCGGACGCGCCGCAGGATCACATAGCCGGTGATGGAGTCGTCGCCGGGGTCGCCCCAGGTGAGCACCACCCGGTCATGCGACGCCGTAGCGGACAGGCCCGCGGGCTTGTCGGGTTCAGCGGGAGGGGGTTGTTGGGCCGCCACCGGGGACAACAGCACGCCCGACAGGGCGCCCACCAGCGCCACCGCGGCGACCAGGACCGACAAGCGTGATCTAGCTGTACGAGTCATCATGGCTGCTCCTTGTGCCGGTGCGGGGATACGCGCCACGACCGTAGCAAACGCGGTACATGGAATCCAATCAAAATAGCCATAATATAATTATGGTTAATCAATACTTTGTTTTGGTATACCGAGTCGCGCCAGTGGACGAAGACGGCCCGGAGAGCCGGACCACTCCGGTCATCGGCGAGGAGCCGAGCACGGCTAGGGAACGGTCACCCACAGGTACGAGTACTGGTTGGAGTAATTGTTGTCCCGGTCCTCGTTGAGAGTCTCCTCGTTGATAGTCTTGTACCGGCTGCCCAGCAGCGTGAGCGCGAAGTAGCCGGTCTCGTCGGCGGTGACGTCCACGAGCCAGATCTGCCCGCTCTGGATCTCCCGCAGGTTCGACAGCGTCCCCGTCACGTAGTGGCGCCTCTCGTCGGGGGGCCGCACCTCGTGGGAGGCGATGATCAGGCTCGCCCAGTACTCGTCGTACTCGTCGCCGATGATGCGCACATGGTTGACGCGCTCGCTGAAGCACACCCGCAGCGTGAACGGGCTGGTCACGTTGCCCGGCCTGAGGTGCTGCGCCCTGCTCATCTCCTCGATGGTGAGCCAACTGAACGCCCATCCCACTCCCGTGCCGTCGCAGGGCGAGATCCACACGGTTTCCTGGCCGATCTTCTCGCCCTCGTGGCGCACGGTGATCTCGACCGTCTCGGTGGGCTCGGGATCTTCACCGTCGTCGAGCGCGGTGACGGCGGCGCTGACCGACGTCTCCCCGGCCGGCAGCGTGAGCGTCCCCGGCGAGATCGAGTAGTCGCGGCCGCGCACGGCGGTGCCCTCCAGGTCGAGCGTGAACGTCTGGTCCCGGCTACAGGTAGCGCCGACGACGGTGCTCACGGTGAGCGTCGCCTGCTCGCCGGGGACGCCCCGCCAGTTGTCGCCCTCGGCGATCATGACCCTCGGCATGGGCCTGTCCCAGGGTACGTGCCTCGATTCGACGGACACCTCGAACATCGTCTCGTCGCCCTCAGCACGCTGGCAAACGCGGTCGTCGCCGTCATCGCCGTCATCGCCGTCATCGCCGTCATCGCCGTCATCGCCGTCATCGCCGTCGTCGCCGTCGTCGCCGTCGTCGCCGTCGTCGTCGCCGTCGTCGTCGTTGTCGCCACCGCTGGCAAGGATCGTGACCATGGTCGTTGCCTCGCTGCCTTCTCCTATCCCGGTCGGCAACGTGCCGAAACCGAACACGATCTTCTCCTCGCCCTCGACCAGGGTGTCGGCGATGGGCCTGACCCCGAAGCTCGCCGAACTCTCATCTTTAGCGAAGGTCACTCGGAACGTCCCGCTCGCCCCCAGCTCGAAGTAGTCGTCATCGTCCGCCTCGTACCCGGGCTCGGTCGAGATCAAGTAGTCACTCATGGAGGCCGTGCTCTCGGACCTCACCGTGATCTCGATGGTGGTGTCCGCCTCCGGGGCGTCGCTCAGCGTCAGCGCCACGCCGACGCGGCTGGCGCCCTCTTCTGTCGGGTGATCGGGCTTCTCGAAGCCGACGGTCACCGCGGGGTCGTCGTTGTCGGTGATGGTCACCTCCACGGTGGTGACGGTGAAGCCATCGGCCGCGCCGGTCACGTCGATCGTCTCGTCGCCCTCCGCGATGGCGTCCTGGGCCGGCGTCAGGATGAACGTCCCGGTGCCGCTCGCGGTCTCCTTGGGGATCGTCACCGTGAAGTCCGACACCGCCGCGTAGTCCGTGCCCGAAGTCGCGGTGCCGCCGCCCACCGACACCACCACATCGGTCACGCCGGGCCGCGTCGCGCTCCCGCCCAGCGTCGCGGTGACGGTGACCGTCGTTGCGCCGTCGTCCTCCCCGACCGAGGTCGGCGACACGGTGAGTGTGATCGACGCCGGCGCGGTCTCGTCGTCGGTCAGCGTCACCTGCGCCTTGGTGACGGTGAACCCATCGGACGTGCCCGTGACGTCGATCGCCTCGTCGCCCTCCGCGATGTCGTCGTCCGTGGGAGTGAGCGTGAACGTCGCCGTGCCGCTCGCGGTCTCCTTGGGGATCGTCACCGTGAAGTCCGACACCGCCGTGTAGTCCGTGGCCGAAGTGGCGGTGCCGCCGCCCACCGACACCACCACATCGGTCGCGCCGGGCCGCGTCGCGCTGCCGTCCAGCGTCGCGGTGACGGTGACCGTCGTTGCGTCGTCGTCCTCCCCGACCGAGGTCGGCGACACGGTGAGTGTGATCGACGCCGGCGCGGTCTCGTCGTCGGTCAGCGTCACCTGCGCCTTGGTGACGGTGAACCCATCGGACGTGCCCGTGACGTCGATCGTCTCGTCGCCCTCCGCGATGGCGTCGTTCGTGGGAGTGAGGGTGAACGTCCCGGTCGCGCTCGCGGTCTCCTGGGGGATCGTCACCGTGAAGTCCGACACCGCCGCGTAGTCCGTGCCCGAAGTCGCGGTGCCGCCGCCCACCGACACCACCACATCGGTCGCGCCGGGCCGCGTCGCGCTGCCGCCCAGCGTCGCGGTGACGGTGACCGTCGTTGCGCCGTCGTCCTCCCCGACCGAAGCGGGCGACACGGTGAGTGTGATCGACGCCGGCGCGGTCTCGTCGTCGGTCAGCGTCACCTGCGCCTTGGTGACGGTGAACCCATCGGCCGTGCCCGTGACGTCGATCGTCTCGTCGCCCTCGGCGATGGCGTCCTGGGTCGGCGTCAGGGTGAACGTCCCGGTGCCGCTCGCGGTCTCCTTGGGGATCGTCACCGTGAAGTCCGACACCGCCGCGTAGTCCGTGCCCGAAGTCGCGCTGCCGCCGCCCACCGACACCACCACATCGGTCGCGCCCGGAAGCGTCACGCTGCCGCCCAGCGTCGCGGTCACCGTCACCGTCGTCCCAGACGCCGACTCCGACACCGACGTCGGCGACACGGTGAGCGTGATCGACGCCGGCGCGGTCTCGTCGTCGGTCAGCGTCATCTCCGCCTTGGTGACGGTGAACCCATCGGCCGCGCCGGTCACGTCGATCGTCTCGTCGCCCTCCGCGATGGCGTCCTGGGCCGGCGTGAGCGTGAACGTCCCCGTGCCGCTCGCGGACTCCTTGGGGATCGTCACCGTGAAGCCCGACACCGCCGCGTAGTCCGTGCCCGAAGTCGCGGTGCCGCCGCCCACCGACACCGTCACCGCTGTAGCCGTGAGGAGCGTCGCGCTGCCGTCCAGGGTGGCGGTGACGGTGACCGTCGTTGCGCCGTCGTCCTCCCCGACCGAGGTCGGCGACACGGTGAGCGTGATCGACGCCGGCGCGGTCTCGTCGTCGGTCAGCGTCATCTCCGCCTTGGTGACGGTGAACCCATCGGCCGCGCCGGTCACGTCGATCGTCTCGTCGCCCTCCGCGATGGCGTCCTGGGCCGGCGTCAGGATGAACGTCCCGGTGCCGCTCGCGGTCTCCTTGGGGATCGTCACCGTGAAGTCCGACACCGCCGCGTAGTCCGTGCCCGAAGTCGCGGTGCCGCCGCCCACCGACACCACCACATCGGTCACGCCGGGCCGCGTCGCGCTCCCGCCCAGCGTCGCGGTGACGGTGACCGTCGTTGCGCCGTCGTCCTCCCCGACCGAAGCGGGCGACACGGTGAGCGTGATCGACGCCGGCGCGGTCTCGTCGTCGGTCAGCGTCATCTGCGCCTTGGTGACGGTGAACCCATCGGACGTGCCCGTCACGTCGATCGTCTCGTCGCCCTCGGCGATGGCGTCGTTCGTGGGAGTGAGGGTGAACGTCCCGGTGCCGCTCGCGGTCTCCTGGGGGATCGTCACCGTGAAGTCCGACACCGCCGTGTAGTCCGTGCCCGAAGTGGCGGTGCCGCCGCCCACCGACACCGTCACCGCTGTAGCCGTGAGGAGCGTCGCGCTGCCGTCCAGGGTGGCGGTGACGGTGACCGTCGTCCCAGACGCCGACTCCGACACCGAGGTCGGCGACACGGTGAGCGTGATCGACGCCGGCGCGGTCTCGTCGTCGGTCAGCGTCATCTCCGCCTTGGTGACGGTGAAGCCATCGGCCGCGCCCGTGACGTCGATCGTCTCGTCGCCCTCCGCGATGGCGTCGTTCGTGGGAGTGAGGGTGAACGTCCCGGTGCCGCTCGCGGTCTCCTTGGGGATCGTCACCGTGAAGTCCGACACCGCCGCGTAGTCCGTGCCCGAAGTGGCGCTGCCGCCGCCCACCGACACCACCACATCGGTCGCGCCGGGCCGCGTCGCGCTGCCGCCCAGGGTGGCGGTGACGGTGACCGTCGTTGCGCCGTCGTCCTCCCCGACCGAGGTCGGCGACACGGTGAGCGTGATCGACGCCGGCGCGGTCTCGTCGTCGGTCAGCGTCACCTCCGCCTTGGTGACGGTGAAGCCATCGGCCGCGCCCGTGACGTCGATCGTCTCGTCGCCCTCGGCGATGGCGTCGTTCGTGGGAGTGAGGGTGAACGTCCCGGTGCCGCTCGCGGTCTCCTTGGGGATCGTCACCGTGAAGTCCGACACCGCCGCGTAGTCCGTGCCCGAAGTGGCGCTGCCGCCGCCCACCGACACCACCACATCGGTCGCGCCGGGCCGCGTCGCGCTGCCGCCCAGCGTGGCGGTGACGGTGACCGTCGTTGCGCCGTCGTCCTCCCCGACCGAGGTCGGCGACACGGTGAGCGTGATCGACGCCGGCGCGGTCTCGTCGTCGGTCAGCGTCACCTCCGCCTTGGTGACGGTGAACCCATCGGCCGCGCCCGTGACGTCGATCGCCTCGTCGCCCTCCGCGATGGCGTCCTGGGTCGGTGTCAGCGTGAACGTCCCCGTGCCGCTCGCGGTCTCCTGGAGGATCGTCACCGTGAAGTCCGACACCGCCGCGTAGTCCGTGCCCGAAGTGGCGCTGCCGCCGCCCACCGACACCACCACATCGGTCGCGCCCGGAAGCGTCACGCTGCCGCCCAGCGTCGCGGTCACCGTCACCGTCGTCCCAGACGCCGACTCCGACACCGAGGTCGGCGACACGGTGAGCGTGATCGACGCCGGCGCGGTCTCGTCGTCGGTCAGCGTCACCTCCGCCTTGGTGACGGTGAACCCATCGGCCGCGCCCGTCACGTCGATCGCCTCGTCGCCCTCCGCGATGTCGTCGTTCGTGGGAGTGAGCGTGAACGTCCCCGTGCCGCTCGCGGACTCCTGGAGGATCGTCACCGTGAAGTCCGACACCGCCGCGTAGTCCGTGCCCGAAGTGGCGGTGCCGCCGCCCACCGACACCACCACATCGGTCACGCCGGGCCGCGTCGCGCTCCCGCCCAGCGTCGCGGTCACCGTCACCGTCGTTGCGCCGTCGTCCTCCCCAACCGAAGCGGGCGACACGGTGAGCGTGATCGACGCCGGCGCGGTCTCGTCGTCGGTCAGCGTCACCTCGGCCTTGGTGACGGTGAACCCATCGGACGTGCCCGTCACGTCGATCGTCTCGTCGCCCTCCGCGATGGCGTCGTTCGTGGGAGTGAGGGTGAACGTCCCCGTGCCGCTCGCGGTCTCCTGGGGGATCGTCACCGTGAAGTCCGACACCGCCGCGTAGTCCGTGCCCGAAGTGGCGCTGCCGCCGCCCACCGACACCACCACATCGGTCGCGCCGGGCCGCGTCGCGCTGCCGCCCAGCGTCGCGGTGACGGTGACCGTCGTTGCGCCGTCGTCCTCCCCAACCGAGGTCGGCGACACGGTGAGCGTGATCGACGCCGGCGCGGTCTCGTCGTCGGTCAGCGTCACCTCGGCCTTGGTGACGGTGAACCCATCGGCCGCGCCCGTCACGTCGATCGTCTCGTCGCCCTCCGCGATGGCGTCCTGGGTCGGCGTCAGGGTGAACGTCCCCGTGCCGCTCACGGACTCCTTGGGGATCGTCACCGTGAAGTCCGACACCGCCGCGTAGTCCGTGCCCGAAGTCGCGGTGCCGCCGCCCACCGACACCACCACATCGGTCACGCCGGGCCGCGTCGCGCTGCCGCCCAGCGTCGCGGTGACGGTGACCGTCGTTGCGCCGTCGTCCTCCCCGACCGAGGTCGGCGACACGGTGAGCGTGATCGACGCCGGCGCGGTCTCGTCGTCGGTCAGCGTCACCTCGGCCTTGGTGACGGTGAACCCATCGGACGTGCCCGTCACGTCGATCGTCTCGTCGCCCTCCGCGATGCTGTCGTTCGTGGGAGTGAGGGTGAACGTCGCCGTGCCGCTCGCGGTCTCCTGGGGGATCGTCACCGTGAAGTCCGACACCGCCGCGTAGTCCGTGCCCGAAGTCGCGGTGCCGCCGCCCACCGACACCACCACATCGGTCACGCCGGGCCGCGTCGCGCTGCCGCCCAGCGTCGCGGTGACGGTGACCGTCGTTGCGCCGTCGTCCTCCCCGACCGAGGTCGGCGACACGGTGAGCGTGATCGACGCCGGCGCGGTCTCGTCGTCGGTCAGCGTCACCTCGGCCTTGGTGACGGTGAACCCATCGGACGTGCCCGTCACGTCGATCGTCTCGTCGCCCTCCGCGATGCTGTCGTTCGTGGGAGTGAGGGTGAACGTCGCCGTGCCGCTCGCGGTCTCCTGGGGGATCGTCACCGTGAAGTCCGACACCGCCGCGTAGTCCGTGCCCGAAGTCGCGGTGCCGCCGCCCACCGACACCACCACATCGGTCACGCCGGGCCGCGTCGCGCTCCCGCCCAGCGTCGCGGTCACCGTCACCGTCGTTGCGTCGTCGTCCTCCCCGACCGAGGTCGGCGACACGGTGAGCGTGATCGACGCCGGCGCGGTCTCGTCGTCGGTCAGCGTCACCTCCGCCTTGGTGACGGTGAAGCCATCGGCCGTGCCGGTCACGTCGATCGTCTCGTCGCCCTCCGCGATGGCGTCGTTCGTGGGAGTGAGGGTGAACGTCGCCGTGCCGCTCGCGGTCTCCTTGGGGATCGTCACCGTGAAGTCCGACACCGCCGCGTAGTCCGTGCCCGAGGTCGCGGTGCCGCCGCCCACCGACACCGTCACCGCTGTAGCCGTGAGGAGCGTCGCGCTGCCGCCCAGCGTCGCGGTCACCGTCACCGTCGTCCCAGACGCCGACTCCGACACCGAGGTCGGCGCGTGATCGACGCCGACGCGGTCTCATCGTCGGTCAGCGTCATCTCGCGGTCTCGATCGTCTCGTCGCCCTCGGCGATGGCGTCCTGGGTCGGCGTGAGCGTGAACGTCCCGGTGCCGCTCGCGGATCCTTGGGGATCGTCACCGTGAAGTCCGACACCGCCGCGTAGTCCGTGCCCGAAGTCGCGGTGCCGCCGCCCACCGACACCACCACATCGGTCACGCCGGGCCGCGTCGCGCTGCCGCCCAGCGTCGCGGTCACCGTCACCGTCGTCCCAGACGCCGACTCCGACACCGAGGTCGGCGACACGGTGAGCGTGATCGACGCCGGCGCGGTCTCGTCGTCGGTCAGCGTCACCTGCGCCTTGGTGACGGTGAAGCCATCGGCCGTGCCCGTGACGTCGATCGTCTCGTCGCCCTCGGCGATGTCGTCCTGGGTCGGTGTCAGGGCGAACGTCCCGGTGCCGCTCGCGGTCTCCTTGGGGATCGTCACCGCGAAGCCCGACACCGCCGCGTAGTCCGTGCCCGAAGTGGCGGTGCCGCCGCCCACCGACACCGTCACATCGGTAGCCGTGAGGAGCGTCGCGCTGCCGCCCAGCGTCGCGGTCACCGTCACCGTCGTCGCGTCGTCGTCCTCCCCGACCGAAGTGGGCGAGGTGGTCAGCGTGATCGACGCCGGCGCGGTCTCGTCGTCGGTCAGGGTCACCTCGGCCTTGGTGACGGTGAAGCCGGCGACCGTGCCGGTCACGTCGATCGTCTCGTCGCCCTCGGCGATGCTGTCGTTCGTGGGAGTGAGGGTGAACGTCGCCGTGCCGCTCGCGGTCTCCTTGGGGATCGTCACCGTGAAGTCCGACACCGCCGTGTAGTCGGTGCCCGAAGTGGCGGTGCCGCCGCCCACCGACACCACGACATCGGTCGCGCCGGGCCGCGTCGCGCTGCCGCCCAGCGTCGCGGTGACGGTGACCGTCGTTGCGCCGTCGTCCTCCCCGACCGAGGTCGGCGACACGGTGAGCGTGATCGACGCCGGCGCGGTCTCGTCGTCGGTCAGGGTCACCTGCGCCTTGGTGACGGTGAAGCCATCGGCCGTGCCCGTGACGTCGATCGTCTCGTCGCCCTCGGCGATGTCGTCCTGGGTCGGTGTCAGGGTGAACGTCCCGGTGCCGCTCGCGGTCTCCTTGGGGATCGTCACCGTGAAGTTCGACACCGCCGTGTAGTCGGTGCCCGAAGTGGCGGTGCCGCCGCCCACCGACACCGTCACATCGGTAGCGCCCGGAAGCGTCACGCTGCCGCCCAGCGTCGCGGTCACCGTCACCGTCGTCCCAGACGCCGACTCCGACACCGAGGTCGGCGACACGGTGAGCGTGATCGATGCCGGCGCGGTCTCGTCGTCGGTGATGCTCACCGTCGCTGACGCCGGCCGCGCGGTGGTGTCCGGCGCCGACACCCGGTCGGGCAGCTCGCCGAACCCCAACACCACACTCTCGCCATCATCATCCACGGTGTCGTCGGGCGCGCTGAACGAGAAGCTCTGCTCGGTCTCATTGCCGGCGAACACCACGATCGTGGGCGCCCCCGCGTAGTCCGCCGCCGACGTGTCGCCCTGATTCGCCACAGTGATCGGCACCGTCACCAGGCGCAACCAGGCGCTCGGGAGCAACGTCCAGGCGTACCTTCACCGCTACCGCCGAACCCTCCGCAACGCTGTAAGCGTCCGGCTCGAAGAACACGTCCACCCGCGGGTCGTCGTCGTCGACGATGGTCACCGTCGCCTTGTCGGGCCTCGCGGTCGTGCCGGGCACGGTCACCTTCGACGGCCGGTGCCCGAACCCCAGCACCACGCTCTCGCCGTCGTCGTCGTCGCCGTCCTGCAAGGCACTGAACGTGAACGTCGCCGTGGTCTCGTCGGCGGCGAAGGTCACTGTAAGGCTGTCGGGCACCCCCGAATAGTCCGCGACCGACGCTCCGCCCTGACGCGTCGCGGTGATCGGCACCACCACCTCGCGCTCCGGGTCCGCCGACAGCCTTACAGTCACCTCCACCGAACTGTCCTCATCCACCGAGTAGGACGCCTGCTCGAAGAACAACTCCACCCACGGGTCGTCGTCGTCGACGATGGCGACCGTCGCCTTCTCAGGGCTGCCCTCGGACACCCCGTCGGGCAGCAGGGCCCCGACGAATCCCAGCAGAACGCTCTCGCCGTCGTCGTCGTCGCCGTCCTGCAAGGCACTGAACGTGAACGTCGCCGTGGTCTCGTCGACGGCGAACGTCACGCTGGTCGCCGACCGCGAATAGTCCGCGAGCCCCGCTCCGCCCTGACGCCTCGCGGTGATCGGCACCACCACCTCGCGCTCGGGAGCGACGTCCAGCTCGACCGTCACCGTCTCCGTCTCGCCCTCGGCCACGCTGTACGACGGCGCCCCGAAGGACACCTCCACCGACGGCACGTCGGCGGGGTCGTCGGTGATCGACACCGTCGCCTCGTCGCCCGCCGTGAACCCTGTCGGCAGCTCGGACCCGAACCCCAGCAGGACGCTCTCGCCGTCGTCGTCCACGGAGTCGGACGCCGCGGCGAGCATGAACGTCTCGGAGGTGTCGCCCGACGCGAACGTCACGCTCTCGGGCACCCCCGAATAGTCCGAGTCGCCCGCGCCGTTCTGGCCGTCGTGGGTGAGCGGCACCACCACGTCGCGTCCGGGGTCCGCAGACAGCTCCACAGTCACCGTCACCGACGAGCCCTCCGCCACGCTGTAGGACGACGCCCCGAACGACACGCTCACCGCCGGCGCGTCGGCGGCGTCGGTGATCGACACCGTCGCCTCGTCAGGGCTTCCCTCCGTGAACCCCGGCGGCAGCGTGTCGAACCCCAACAGCACGCTCTCGCCGCTGTCGGCGACGGCGTCGAGGACAGCGACGAACGGGAACGTCTTCGACGCCTCGCCCGACCCGAACGTCAGACGCTGCAGCGTCGAATAGTCCACCCCGGTAGCGCCGCCCTGGTTGGTCCAGGTGAACAGCACCACCACCTCGCTCTCCGGCGCAGCCGCCAGCACGACCGACACGAACACCGTCTCGCCCTCGACCACGCTGTAGGACGACGCCCCGAAGCTGACCTGCACCGGCGGATCGTCGTTGTCGCGCACGGTGACGGTTGTGATCGCGACCACGGCCACGTCGTCGTAGTCGTCGTCGTCGCTGGTGGTCCTGTGGGGCAGCGTCACCGTCTCGGTGTCCTCGACGGCGTCGTCGTCGTCCGCGGTGACGGTCACCGTCTGGGGCGTGTCCCAGTTGCCGGAGGTGAAGGTGAGCGTCGTCTTGTCGAGCGTGATGTCCTCGTGCGGCACGCCCCCGATGGTCACCGTCACGTCCGCCGTCGGCTTGGTGGCCAGCCTCACCGGGTAGCCGACGCCGGCCTCGCCCTCGGTGACGGTCACCGCGGCCGGGGCCACCACGCCCGCGGTGTCGTCGTCGACTACGTCCACCCTCAGCGACTCCGCGAGACCGTCGTAGTCGTCGTCGGTGCTGACGGCGGTGTGGGTGAGCGTCACCGTCTCGGTGTCCTCGTCGATGGTGTCGTCGACCGCGGTTACCGTCACCGTCCGGGGCGTGTCCCAGTTGCCGGAGGTGAACACCAGCGATGTCTCGTCGAGCGACACCTCCGAGCCGGCGCCGCCGATGGTGACCGTCACATCCCCCGACGGCTGCGAGTCGAGCACCGCCGTGTACGTCGTGCCGCCCCCGCCCTCGGTGACGGTCACCCGCGTCGGGTCCAGGCTCACGCCTGCGGTGTCGTCATCGACGATCGTCACCGTCACGTCGGCGCTCTGGCCCCCGTAGCTGCCGCCGGTGGCGGTGTGGGCGAGCCTCACCGTGTCGTC
Organism: Candidatus Aldehydirespirator sp.; assembly: GCA_965219165.1. Taxonomy (GTDB): domain Bacteria; phylum Actinomycetota; class Acidimicrobiia; order Acidimicrobiales; family Aldehydirespiratoraceae; genus Aldehydirespirator. The sequence continues at coordinate 2,346,237 of CBDCMW010000002.1, forward strand.
GTCGATGTCGGGGTCGTGGTGGGCGATCATCGCCACCGACTGCCACACGCCCCAGTCCACGTCGGTGAACGTCAGCGTGTCGGGCACGCCATCGAGGTTGCCGCCCTCGGCGCCGGTCACGGTCACGGTCACGTCCCCCGACGGCTGCGACCGCAGTCTCACGTTGTAGCCGGTCGTGCCACCCTCGTCCACGCTGAGCTGGTTCGGGTTGACCTCCAGACCGGCGTGGTCGGTGCTCCCGTCGTCGATGACCTTCACCGCCAGCGTGGCGCTCAGCCCGTCGTAGGCGGTGTCGTCGCTGGCCGCGGTGTGGGTGAGCGTCATCTGGTCGTCGTCGGTGTCGGCGTCGGTGCCCGCCCCCAGCGCCACCGTCCGGGGCGTGTCCCAGTCGGCCGCGGCGAAGGTCAGCACCATCGGGCGCACCGACAGCACCGTCAGGTCGGCGTCGGTGCCGGTGATGGTCACCTTCACGTCCTGCGCCGGCTCGGTGGCCAGCCTCACCGTGTAGGTCGAGCCGCCGCCCTCGGGTATCTCCAGGCTCGTCGGGTCGATCAGCAGGCCGGCCCCGCGGGCTGTGTCGTCGTCGGCGACGGTCACCGCCACGGTGCCGCGCACCGACGAGTAGCCGCCGCCCGCCGCGGTATGGACGAGCGTCACCTTGTCGTCGTCGGCGTCGTCGTCGTGGCCCGCGGTCACTCTCACGACCTGGGCGGTGTCCCAGTCGTCGGCGGTGAACGTCATCGACGACGTGTCGAGCGACACGTCCGTGCCGGCCGTCCCCGTGATCGTCACCGCCACGTTCGCCGACGGCTGCGTGGCCAGCCTCACCGTGTAGGCCGCGCCGGCGTCGGCGCCCGACGTGTCGCCCTCGTCGACGGTGACGCTGGTCGGCGAGATCACCAGCTCCGGGCGGTCGTCGTCTGCGACGGTCACCGCCACCGCCACCGGCGACGCGCCGCTGTAGCCCCCGCCCGCCGCGGTGTTGGTGAGCGTCGCCGTGTCGTTCGTGTGGTCGTCGTCGTGGTCCGCGGTCACCGTCACGGTCCGGGGCGTTTCCCAGTTGCCGGTGGTGAACTCGAGTGCCGCGGGGCTCACGGTGAGGTCCGAGTCCGAGGCGCCCGACACCGTCACGGTCACGTCCCCGGTGGGCGCGGAGGCCAGTCTCACGGTGTAGGACTCGCCGGCGCTGTCGCCCTCGTCCACGCTCACCGCTGTGGGGGACACCACCAGCCGGGGCGTGGCCCCGCCGCCCGCCTCGTCGTTGTCGAGGATCGTCCCGGTGGCCGTCCCCCGCAGGATGGTCCCCTCGGCGGGGCTGCTCAGCGTGACGCCCAGCGTCTCGTCGGACTCGTCGATGTTGTCGGCCACCAGCGTCACGCTGATGGTGGCCGTCGTGTCGCCGGGGCCGATGGTCACGGTGCCGTCGGCGCCGGTGTAGTCCGCCGGGGAGGCGGCCGTGCCGTCGGCGGTGGCCCACTGCGCGCTGACGGCCACCGCGCTGGCGCCGGTGCGCTCGACGGTGAATTCCAGCGGTCCGGTCTCCTCGTCGGCGGACGCGTCGCGCACCGACAGCGAGGGCCGCCGGTCGTCGTCGAGGATCGTGACCGTGGCGCTCGCGTCGCTGCTGAGCGACGCGCCGACCGGGTTGCTCAACGCCACTGCGAACGTCTCGTCGGTCTCGTAGATCAGGTCCTGGGTGATCGGTATGTCGATGAGGGTGGAGAGAGCTCCCGCGGTGATGGTGGCCGTGCCGCTCGTGGCTGTGTAGTCCTTGCCCGCCTCGGCGCTGGGGGTGGGAGCCTCGTCGGCGGTCGAGTAGTCGACCGAGACGTCGCGGTCGGCAGCCCGGCTCATTTGCACCTGGACCTTGGCGGTGCCGACGCCCTCGGCGACGGACACGTTAGTCACGCTGAGCGTCGGCGCCTCGGTGTCGGGTTCCTCGGCGCCGGTGTCCCCGTCGTCGAGGATCTCCCCGTAGGCGAAGGAGTCGTAATCCTCGACGTTCACGCGGTCGTCGAGTCTGAACGAGAAGCGTTCGGTGTTCTCGCCGATCTCGTCGTCGAGGAGCCCGACCTGCACGGTGAGCCGTCCGACGCCGGGCGGGAACGTCAGCGTGCCCGAGCCCGCCACGTAGTCCGACCCGGAGCGGGCCTTGCCGGCCGTGCCGGTGTTGGCGGTCTCCGCGTAGTCCGAGGCGGTCCAGCCGACGCTGACCTCCTTGCCGCTCGTTCCCTGGTTCCTGGCGACGCGCAGCCACACGTCGAAGTTCATGTGCCCGTCCTCGCCCTCGGTGCAGGCCGTGTCGGTGTCGGTGGGGTCGTCGAGGTTGGGGCAGGTTCCGTTCTCGACCTTGATTTGCGGGGGACCGTCGGTGTCGCGGATGCTCACCGTTGCCCGCGGGTCGGCCGCAGCGGCGCCCACGATGTTCGACAATTCGACGCGGAACGTCTCGGTGTGCTCGTCGATGGCGTCGTTGAAGGTCTTCACCCGGATGGTCGCGGATGTCACCCCCGCCGCGATCTCGACCGTGTCGCTGCCGGAGCGGTAGTCGATCCCGGATCCGGCCGAGGCGCCGCCGGTCGCCGCCCGGTCGCCCTGGCCGTCCGCCGTCGTCCAACGGAAACTGACGGCCTCGTCGCTCGCCTGGCTGAGGCTGACCGCCACGCTGCCGCTGCTGCTCTCGCGCACGGTCACGTCCACGAGCGTCAACTCCGGCAGGCCCTCGAGAACGTCGACGCTCGCCGAGCGGCCCTCCGCGGTGTAGGAGTAGCCGTCGCCCGGCTGGAGTGTCGCCACGATGGTGCCGTCGCCGTCGGGGACGCGGTCGTCCTGCGTGGGAACGGTGACGGCCACGGTGGACTCGCCGGCGGCGAACGTGAGCGTGGTCGGCACCACGAACCCGCCGCTGCGGTCGATGTACTCCGCCGACTCGACGATGCTCAGCGTGACGGGAAGCGCCCCGGTGCTGTTGGCGGCGGGGCGTGTCAGGGTGAACGTGACGTCGTCGCCCTCGGCAATGCTGTCGGCGTCGGCCGCAATCGACACCGCCGGGGCGTCGTTGTCCAGGATGCGGACATCGAACTGCGAGGCATTGAACGTGACGTACGCATCGGGGAAAGTCTTGCTGAGCCCGATCCTGAAGTCCTCGGTGCCCTCCACCAGGGAGTCGTCGACGGTCCTGATGCTCACCCGCTCCCTCGTTTGCCGACGCCCCCCCTCGAACGCGATGATGTCGGCGCCAGGCAGGACGACAGTCTGGGTGGACAGTGTGCCGCCTGACTCGTCCCGGCGGCGGAAATCGGTCAGGTAGGTCGCCTCCAGGCCCTCCTCGGTGTCGCCGACCAACTCCATCTCCACATGGATGTCGCTGTGGATGACGGTGGAGCCGACCGGGTACAGCGACGTCGCGACCAGATCGAGCACCAGGTCGCCGCTCTCGTCACCGTCCTCGAAAGTGTCGATCGTCTGGCCCTCGCCGAGGCCCACCGCGGTGTCGCCGTCGACGTGCAGCACTTCGACCTCCCAGGCCAGGTCATCGTCGAGGATCGTCACGATCGAGATGTGCGGGAGCAGCGTCGAAGCGAAGATCCCTGAAGGCGTGGCCGGCGCCCGCTCGAGCACGAACTGGAACTGCTCGAGCGGCTCGGGAACGTTGTCGTCGATGAGTTCCGTGCTAAGAGAAATGTCTGCTTTCCATGACATGAACTCTTCGCCCTCCAACACGAGGAGCTCGGATCTATACCAGTCCGAGGGCTCGAGCGTGATTTGCTTGGCGAGGGGGACGTAGTCGCCCGTCCGGGCATCTAAGAGCGAGTGCCCCTCCGGGATGGGCACTACCGCCGTCAGGCTCCTCGTGGCGATGGCCAGATCCAACGCGTCCGGGGGCTTGTCGCGAGGGCGGGTGGATTGCAGGGTCAAGGAGGTCTCGAGGCGTCGTGGCCCTTCGACCGTGGTGCCGAGCGAGCGAGCGGAACTGACGCGGATGGGAACGTCGTTGTCGTCTTGCAGGATCCTCGTCGCGGCATCGGGGCGGCCGACGAGATAGTCGGCGCTCTCGGCGACGATCATGGTGAGCGAGCCGTCCGCGACCTCGATCTCAGCGTCGTTGTTCAGCGGGATCTCGAGTCGCACGCTGTCCTGGCCCGGTTGGAACGTCACCGTGCGGGGGATCCTGAAGTCGTGCACGTACGGCAGCTCGCCGCTGTACTCCGCGGGGTCGGCGTGGTCCAGGTTGTCGTCGAGTTCGTGGTCGAGGTCCACGGTCAGCGCCCCGGACAGGCTCCCCGTGCGCCGCACGATGTAGGTTGCGCTGCGGTCCTCGGTGACGGGCTCGGTGCCGGCGGCTTCGATCGTCACCACGCTCATGTTGACGCGGTGCGCGGCGTCGGCGGGCACCGCGTCGTGCGCCAGGTCGGCGACCCCACCGAGCGAGTCGGTGATCGCATCGCCGCTGCCCAGGGTCAGCGCGCTCGCGTCGACGCTGACGCCGTCGGGATCGATGTCGTCGCCGATCACCGAGTAGGCGAACAGCGCCTCGCTGCCCCGCACCGACTCGAACAGGGCGCTCCGCGCCGTGCCACCCACATCGACGGCCAGCGTGGGCGAGCCGCTGACGCGCACGGTCGAGGTGAACTGCACGGAGAACTCGATGGTCTCGCCGGGCTGGTAGGAGGCCGAGTCCTCGGGCGACGAGACGACGGTGATCGACGAGACCGCAGGGGCCGGCGTCTGCGCGCCGGTGAGCTGCGGGGCCCCCAGCAGGGCCCCGGCAGCCGCCGCGGCCCCGACGACTCGAAGCGACCGGCTACGCAGCAGCCTCTTCAGCACCCGCCCCCCCCCCCCCCCGCGGCGCGTGGCGCGTCCGGGCGAGCGCTCGGTAGTGCCCATGATCGCCGTGCGCAGCGCCCGCGCCTAGGTGCCGGCGCGGTCCGCGGTGAAGCCGACGCAGATGCTGTGGGACAACAAAGATCGCATCTCGGCGTCTAGACGGGTGCTGTCGATTCGAGCGACTCCGCGCAAGCTGACCTCCAGAATCGCGTTGTGATGACTCTCGCAATTCTACTGGAGGATTCTAGGCTCAGTGACCGATAGTCGTCACTAGATCTGCGCGATTGAGACATTTCTATTTTTGCATATGGATAGATATATTATGTCAATGACTTCATGAATAGCCTCAGAATCTCTAGATGCTGCACCAAGGCTCGTGCGTTCGATGGAGCAGCGGAGAGTCACCCAATCGTGTTAGAGAGACTACCGTACTTGAACAGTGCGGACGACCACCTCGATGAGTGGGTCCGAGCATGAGCCACCAACCCGTGGTTCACCCATATATTGGGGACTGCCGTTCCCCCTGCCCTGACGGCCGGCACCGCAGGCGAACTCAACGTGCAGGCTGTTTCCAGCCGCTTGGGCATGGTCCGGGCGAGGCCAGACACTATTGTAAAGATAGATGTGTCATTGTAAAGCCAAATGTGATCTTGGATCGTCATCTCGCTTGATGCATCGACCCCAGGCATTCCAGAAAGAGCCCGTCAAGCTGTCATACACGCCAGGGGCGCCTACGAGGGTGCCGAGGCGGCCGATCCCGACCAAGACCGACCTGGCAGGTGGTCAGGATTCACGGTTGGCCCGCTCGCCGTGCAGCGGGACGTGCTCGCTGAGGAGCGGCCCGAGTGGAACTCGCGTCACCTGCTGGAGAGACTAGCCGAACACGCTCAGCGGGCCGATATTGCGGTGCTCATGACCCTCGACGAACTGCACAGCGGCGACCGCGACGAGCTGCGCCGCCTCTCGGCGGACCTGCAACACATCACCAAGCGGGCAAGTCTGCCGCTGGCGATCATTGCTGCCGGGCTATCGGAGATGAAGTACACCCTGTTGATGGACAAGACGATGACCTTCTTCCGACGTTGCGCGAGATTCGACATGCCCGACCTGACCACAGCCGACGCCATTGCGGGTCTGCAGATCCCAGTCCTGGAGTCCGGCGGGGCTTTCGAAGAGGACGCTCTCGGCTTCGCAGCTCGATCCTGCGGGCCACTGCCCTACGAGATGCAGCTGATCGGCTACAACGCATGGAAGATCGCAGGCGCGCCCAAGAGACCCATCGACATGCTGGCCGTGGAGCAGGCCTGCGATCTCGCGAGCAGGTCAGTGGTGGAGGATCTGATCGTGCCCGCATGGCACGACCTGGCTAAATCACAGCAGGCGTTCTTAGGTGCAGTGGCCGACGCGGGCGGGCAGACCCGCCCCGAGAAAGTGGGGGCTATTCTTCCCTACAGCTTCGTCACTCTGGCAGAAACCGAACATCGCCTCCTTGCCAGCGGCTACCTCACCGAGGCGGACGACGGAACACTGCGCCTGACAGAGTTGATGCCCACTGGTGCCGTTCGGCGCTTCGTGGAGTCGCAGCGCCGCTACCAAGGCCTCAGCGAGTCGCCTCTCACCTCAAGACTCTCCATAGCCCAAGTGCCCGCGCTGGCGCGCTGCGGCGAGTACATGCCACGTGCGAGGGCGCACTGCATTCTCCCCGAGGGCCACCGCGGCGGACACCGCTCAGGCAAGCGTCGCGCTCGGCGCAGATGGCCATAGTCTCGCAGACATTCTGAGCCGTACCGGACGCCCACTCAGGGCACTGTGCTGCGGCTGACTCAAACGCCTCAGGCAGCGCTTCTGCCATGTCTTGGAGTTCGTCGGCACTGACATTGACTCCGAGTCGTGCGGCGGTGTGCGACCACCCCTCCAATGTGGTGGGGCTCGACCCAGCGAAGCGCATCGCGGGAGGCGGCGCTTAGGGCACATATATCTGTCTGAATGCAACAATGATATTATCCCAATTGCAGGACACCGTGGTGTCGCTCTTGCTGGTCATTCGTCCGCTGCCGGAGTGCGAGAATTGAGCTGACACTCGCTTACCGCAATTCGAGTATTGTCGCGACTGGAAGTCTTGACAGAGCGACAGACTGGACCTTGGAGCCATGCATGTATTGCGACCGCGGCGAGCGCGCCGCGAACAGCCACAGCAGTCCGCCGGGCGGGTGCGCGCATGGTGGAGCCGGGCCGCGAGGCGCGGTGTTGCCGGTGTGCTCGCGGCCGCGATGGTCGCGGCGCTGGCGCCGGCGCCGGTGTCGGCCGGCGGCGGCGACGGGGAGGCCGCCGAGGAGGACGGCGCGCCGAGATCAGCCGGCGGGCACGGCCCCGCGAACGCGCCCCGCAGCGGCGGCGGTGGGTCTGAGGGGCCGCCTGATCTGGATTTCTCGGACATTCGGGGGTCGTTCACGGAGGGCATCTGTGCGGTGGGCGACACCATGTGGGTGGGGATCAGGAGCTGGAGCAAGCTCCGTGCGCACGACCTGTCCACCGGCCAGCGCGACGAGGACAGCGACCTGCCGATCGAGAATCCCGCTCGGGGAGTCTGGTGCGACGGCGAGACGCTGTGGTACACGACCAAGAATGACCACAGCAAGATCTTCGCCTACGACCTGGCGACGGGCACCCGCCAAGAGGACCGCGAGTTCGACATCAGCGCTCTGGACTTCAGCTCCGGCGGCGCCCCGACGTACAGATTCTGGTCGGGGCCGCTGGGGATAGCGTCCGACGGCGACACGATGTGGGTGGCGACCAACTCGCGCGTCGTCGGGAACCGGCTGTACGCGCTGGACATGGCCACCAAGGAGCCCAAGCCCGGCTCGGACATCGCGCTGGGGAGCTTCTATCCGAGGGGACTGTTCTCTGACGGGGAGTTCCTGTGGGTCGCGACGACCCGCGGCAACACGGTGGTGCGGGTCTATGACATCTCGACGCTGGCCCGCGTCGAGAGCCTCGTAGTCGAGTCGCCCGGCGGCAAGTGGGGGCTGTGGTCTGACGGGTACCACATGTGGGTGGCGAACTTCGCCCACACCACGGTGCGGGCCTATCCGATGCCCGAGGCCTACGGGTCGGGTCTGGAGACCCTGGAGGTGTCGGGGGTGGAGTTGGTGAGCCCGTCGCCTAGGGAGTTCCGGGGCCGTGTGGCACGCGGCACCGCGTCGGTGACGGTCACCGCGGTCGCTGCGGGCGACGAGGACACGGTGACTTTCGGCACCGTCGACGCCGACGGCGGCACCGAGGGCCATCAGTGGAGCCTGGAGCTGGGCGACAACACGCTGGAGATCACGGTGTCCGACGGCACCCTCAGCCGCACCTCCACGATCACGGTGGTGAAGGTCGATGTGGACGCGCTGTCCAACGACGCCACGCTGAGCTCGCTGAGCGTCGACGGCGCCGGAGTGGACGACTTCGCCCCCGACGTGCACGACTACGGGCTGAGGGTGGCCCACGATGCGGCGACGGCGACGGTGGCGGCCACATCTGCCGAGGCCGCCGCCGAGGTGGCGATCACACCCGCCGACGCCGATCCCGACGCTGAGGGCCACCAGGTTTCGCTCGACGTGGGAGCGAATCCGGTGACGGTCGCGGTGGTTGCCACCGACGGATTCGCCGAGGCCGTGTACAGGCTCACGATCAGCCGCCCGCGCCGGCGGCCGCCGCCGACGCCGACCGACTACAGCGCCGGTGGGCTCGAGGGGCCGCCTGGCTTCGTTGTGCCGGGGTTCAGGGAGGGCATCTGTGCGGTGGGCGACACTCTGTGGGTGTCGTCGAGGTCCTACAGCAAGCTCTACGCGTATGACCGGTCCACCGGCGAGCGCGACGAGGACGGCGACCTGCTGTCGCTCGAGAATCCCGCTCGGGGGGTGTGGTGCGACGACGAGACGGTGTGGTACACGAGCAAGAGGGACCAAAGCAAGATCTTCGCCTACGACCTGGCGACGGGCCTGCGCGACGAGGACCGCGAGTTCGACATCAGCGCTCTGAACTTCAGCCAGCGCAGCGGCGGGGCGCGGTATTACTGGGCGGGGCCGCTGGGCATAGCGTCCGACGGCGACACGATGTGGGTGGCGACCAACTCGCGGGTCGTCGGGAACCGGCTGTACGCGCTGGACATGGCCACCAAGGAGCCCAAGCCCGGCTCGGACATCGCGCTGGGGGGCTTCTACCCGAAAGGGCTGTTCACCGACGGCGAGTTCCTGTGGGTCGCGTCGACCCAAGGCAACGCGGTGGTGCGGGCCTATGACATCGCGACGCGGACGCGCGTGGAGAGCCTCGACATCTCGTCCGACGGGCCCTGGGGGCTGTGGTCTGACGGTGAGCACATGTGGCTGTGCAACTTCCATCGCGAGAGGGTGCGGGCCTACCCGATGCCCGACGCCTACAGGCCGGGTCTGGAGACCCCGGAGGTGTCGGGGGTGGAGCTGGTGCGCTCGTCGTCTAGGGAGTTCCGGGGCAATGTGGCACGCGGCACCGCGTCGGTGACGGTCACCGCGGCGCCCTTCGACGACACGGACACGGTGGCTTTCGGCACCGCCGACGCCGACGACGGCACCGAGGGCCATCAGTGGAGCCTGGCGCTGGGCGACAACACGCTGGAGATCACCGTGTCCGACGGCACCCACAGCCGCACCTACACGATCACGGTGGTGAAGGTCGATGTGGACGCGCTGTCTGATGACGCCACGCTGAGCTCGCTGAGCGTCGACGGCGCCGGAGTGGACGGGTTCGCCCCCGACGTGGGCGGCTACCGGGTGAGGGTGGCCCACGATGCGGCGACGGCGACGGTGGCGGCCACAGCCACCGAGGCCGCCGCGCGGGTGGCGATCACACCCGCCGACGCCGATCCCGACGCTGAGGGCCACCAGGTCGCGCTGGCCGAGGGGCCGAATCCGGTGACCGTCGCGGTGGCGGCCACCGACGGGCTGGCCGGGGCCGTCTACACGCTGGAGATCTCCCGCATGCCTTCGGCGTTCGGCTACGACGAGTTCATGGACGTCTCGGGGTTGGAGCATCGCCGCTCGATGGACATCTGGGCCGACGCGCGGACGCGCTGGGTGAGCTATGACCGCTCCGGCGATGAGGCGGTACTGGCCTACTACCGCTCGACGGACGAGCGCGCCCCGGGCCGCGACATCGCGGTGCGGACCGCCGGCAACAAGAGCCCGCAGGCGCTGTGGTCCGACGGCGTGTCGCTGTACGTGCTCGACGCCTGGAAGTCGATGGTGTTCCAGTACAGCCTCGCCGGCGGCGCGGACGGCTTCGGGGCCCATGTTGGCACTGTGTCGCTGGAGGGCATCGGCGAGGACGACGCCCGGGGGCTGTGGTCAAACGGCGAAACCATGTGGGTGGCCGATGCCGACGACGCCAAGCTGTACGCCTACGCGCTCGAAGGGGGCGCCCGGCGTGCGGACCTGGACTTCGACACGCTGCGGGCCGCGGGCAACTCGATGCCGATGGACCTGTGGTCTGACGGGCAGGTGATGTGGGTCCTCGACAAGGGCGACGGCAAGGTCTACGCCTATGACCTGGATTCCAGGGCGCGCCTGGAGCATCTGGACTTCGAGGAGCTGGAACGGGGCAACGGCTGGCCATCGGGGCTGTGGTCGAACGGCGAGCACATGTGGGTGTCTGACGCCGACGACACCCGGGTCTACGCCTATGTGATGCCCGCGGTGCTCGCCCTAGACACCCTGGAGGTGTCGGGGGTGGAGCTGGTGCGCTCGTCGTCGACGGAGTCTCGGGGCCATGTGGCGCGCGGCGCGGCGTCGGTGACGGTCACCGCTCAGGCCGCCGACGAAACGCACACGGTGACTTTCGGCACCGACGACGCCGACGACGTCACCGGGGGCCACCAGTGGAGCCTTGAGCTGGGCGACAACACGCTGGAGGTCACCGTGTCCGACGGCACCACAAGCCGCACCTACACCATCACCGTCGTCAAACTCGACTTGGACGCGCTGTCTGATGACGCCACCCTGAGCTCGCTGAACGTGGACGGCGCCGAGGTGGACGGGTTCGCCTCCGACGTGCACAGCTATCGGCTGAGGGTGGCCAACGATGTGGTGTCGGTGACGGTGGAGGCTGCAGCTGCCGACGCAGCGGCCGAGGTGGACATCTCGCCCGCCGACGCGGATCCCGGCACCACCGGCCATCAGGTCTCCCTGGCCGTGGGAGCGAATGTGGTGACCGTGGCGGTGGCGGCCACCGACGGGGTGGCCACCGCCGCCTACAAGCTCACAATCGGCCGCAAGCCGTTGGTGTTCGGCCACGACAGCTTCTTGGACATCTCGGGGCTGGAGCATCGCCGCTCGATGGACATCTGGGCCGGCGCGCGCACGCGGTGGGTGAGCTATGACCGCTCCGGCGATGAGGCGGTGCTGGCCTATGACCCCTCGACGGGTGAGCGCACGCCGGGACGCGACATCGCGGTGCGCGCCGCCGGCAACAAGAGCCCCCAGGCGCTGTGGTCTGACGGCGTGGTGCTGTATGTGCTCGACACCTGGAAGTCGATGGTGTTCCAGTACAGCCTCGCCGACGGGGCCGGCTTCGGCGCCCATGCCGCCACGGTGTCGCTGGAGGGCATCGGCGAGGACGACGCCCGGGGGCTGTGGTCTGACGGCGAAACCATGTGGGTGGCCGATGCCGACGACGCCAAGCTGTACGCCTACGCGCTCGACGGGGGCGCCCGGCGGCCGGACCTGGACTTCGACACGCTGCGGGCCGCGGGCAACTCGATGCCGGTGGACCTGTGGTCTGACGGGCTGGTGATGTGGGTCCTCGACAAGGGCGACGGCAAGGTCTACGCCTATGACCTCGACTTCAAGGCGCGGCTGGAGCATCTGGACTTCGAGGCGCTCGAGCCGCGCAACGACTGGCCCTCGGGGCTGTGGTCGAACGGCGGGCACATGTGGGTGTCTGACGCCGACGACACCCGGGTCTACGCCTATGTGATGCCCGCGGTGCTCGCCCTAGACACCCTCGAGGTGTCCGGCGTGGACCTGGCGCGCTCGTCGTTGACGGAGTACCGGGGCCGCGTGGCGCGCGGCACAGCCACGGTCACCGTCACCGCGCAGCCCGCCGACGACGCGCACACGGTGACTTTCGGCACCAACGACGCCGACGACGGCACCGAGGGCCACCAGTGGAGCCTGGCTTTGGGCGACAACACGCTGGAGGTCACCGTGTCCGACGGCACCGACAGCCGCACCTACACCATCACCGTGACCAGAGTCGACGCCGACATGCTGACTGATGACGCCACGCTGAGCTCGCTGAGCGTCGACGGCGCCAGAGTGGAGGGGTTCGCCTCCGACGTGCACCGCTACCAGGTGAAGGTGGACCACGACGTGGCGTCGCCGACGGTGGCGGCCACAGCCACCGAAACCGCGGCCACGGTGGACATCTCCCGCGCCGACGCCGACCCCGACGCTGGGGGCCACCAGGTCGCGCTCGACGTGGGATCCAATGTGGTGACGGTCGCGGTGGCCGCCACCGACGGACTGGCCACCGCCGCCTACACGCTCTCGATCTTCCGCCGGGGGTCCCCGGATCGTCCCGGTGGGCCGGCTGGTGTGAATCTCCCGGGGTTCAATGAGGGGACCTGTGCGGTGGGCAGCACGCTGTGGGTGGCGTTGAGGTCCTCCAGGAGGGACATTCCGGCGTATGACCGGTTCTCCGGCAAGCGCGACGAGGACAGCGACCTGCCGATCGAGAATCTCGAGAATCCCGCTCGGGGGGTGTGGTGCGACGGCGAGACGCTGTGGTACACGAGCGCGTGGGACCAAAGCACGATCTTCGCCTACGACATGGCGACCGGCACCCGCGACGAGGACCGCGAGTTCGACATCAGCGGTCTGGACTTCAGCCGCGGCGACGGCGGGACGTCGTCGTTCTGGTTCTGGTCGGGGCCGCTGGGCATAGCGTCCGACGGCGACACGATGTGGGTGGCGACCAACTCGCGGGTCGTCGGGAACCGGCTGTACGCGCTGGACATGTCCACCAAGGCCGCCAAGCCCGAGGCGGACATCGCGCTGGGGGGCTTCTATCCAAGGGGGCTGTGGTCTGACGGGGAGCACATGTGGGTCGCGTCGACCCGCGGCACCACGGTGCGGGCCTATGACATAGCGACACAGGCCCGCGTGGAGAGCCTCGAGCTCGAGGTCTCGGACAGCGGGGCCTGGGGGCTGTGGTCTGACGGTGAGCACATGTGGGTGTCCAACTTCCACCGCGAGAGGGTGCGGGCCTACCCGATGCCGGAGGCCTACGACCCGCAGCAGACGCAGGGTCAGCAGGCCCAACAGCAGACCCAGCAGGACGATCCCCAGCAGCAGGACGATCCCCAACAGCAGACCCAGCAGGACGACCCCCAGCAGCAGGACGACCCCCAGCAGTCCCAGCAGGACGGGCAGGCTCAGCAGGCTCAGCAGGCTCAGCAGGCTCAGCAGGCTCAGCAGGCTCAGCAGGACGAGCAGGCTCAGCAGGCGCCTGCGCTCAACGCTCCCGCGGCCGGTGCGCCTGTTGTCGGGGGCAGGGCTCGGGTGGGCGAGACTTTGGTGGCGGACATGTCGGGCGTCGTTGACGCCGACGGGTTGAGTGGGGCTGTGTTCGGGTTCCAGTGGGTGTCCGGTGACGGGACAACTGACACGGACATAGCTGGGGCGACGGTGTCGGCCTATGTGCTCGAGGCCGGCGACGCGGGCAGGTTCATCAAGGTTCGGGTGAGCTTCGTCGACGATGCGGGCCATGTTGAGGCGTCGACCAGCGCAGCGGCGGGGCCGGTGTTGGGCGACGGCCCTCCGGGGGCGCCGGGCGGGCTCGCTGTCGCTGCGGGGGACCGGGAGCTCACCCTGTCGTGGGAGCCGCCGGCCGACAACGGCAGCGCGCCCGCGACGAGGTACCGCGTCGAGTGGAGGATCGACGGCAAGGACTACGACAAGAGCCATTGGGGCATATCGCACAAGACGACCTATACCAGGACCCACCTGGCCAACGGAGTGAACTACATCTTCTGGGTGAAGGCCGAGAACGGCAACGGCAACAGCTACGGACCGTACGGACCTGCCTCTGGGGAGGTGAGCGGTACCCCTACGTCGGGCTTGGCGGTGGACCTGGCCACGCCGGTGCTGTCGAACACGAAGACCCTGCATCACGGCATGGTGCGGCTGGACTGGCAGGACGTCGAGGACGCCGGCTGGTATGTGGTGCAGCACTACCACATCGACGGGGGCAGCGCGCAGTGGTTGGACCTGCCCGCCGCCGGAGTCGACGTCGCGCTGCACGGTTCGAGCGCGGTGGTGAGCAACCTGGGTGGGATCTCGTGGCTGCGGGTGGGGGCGATGAGCTGCGCGGGAGAATCGGAGTGGTCAGAGATCAAGCAGTTGTTCATGACCGATGAGTCGGCCTGGGAGGGCGTGCCCGTGCCCGCAGTGGCGCAGGGCGACGAGAGCGAACCGTGCCCCGTGGTGCTGGGCACGCCGGTGCTGTCGAACACGAAGACCCTGCATCACGACATGGTGCAACTGGACTGGCAGGACATCGAGGACGCCGGCTGGTATGTGGTCCAGCACTACCACATCGACAAGGGCAGCGGGCAGTGGCTGGACCTGCCCGCCGCCGGAGTCGACGTCGCGTTCCACGGTTCCAGCGCGGTGGTGAGCAACCTGGGCGGGATCTCGTGGCTGCGGGTGCGGGCGATGAGCTGCGCGGCAGAATCGGAGTGGTCAGAGATCAAGCAGTTGTTCATGACCGACGAGTCGGCCTGGGAGGGCGTGCCCGTGCCCGCAGTGGAGCCGAGCGACGAGACCGAACCCTGCCCCGAAGACGTCGACGCGCCCGACAACAGCGCGGCGACCAAGGAGACGCTGACCAGCGCGGCGACGGCTGCTGTGGCTGGCGCGCAACCCACGGAGCCGCCGGCCAAACCCACGGGCCTCTCCGCCACGGCGTCGCACGACTCTGTGACCCTCACCTGGAACGACCCCGGCGACGACTCCATCACCGGCTACGTGATCCTCAGGCGCGTCCGCGAGAACGATGTCGGCGGCGACTTCAGTGAACTGGCGCCGGACACAGACAGCACCGCGACCACCTACACCGACGACACAGTGGCTGCCGGCCTCACCTACACCTACCGGATCAAGGCCATCAACGGGGCCGGAACCAGTGAACGCTCCCGCTGGTTCCACATCGACACCCCGCCAGCGCCCGCACCCTAGCCCACGGGCCTGCCCGCCCCGGCGCTCCACAACCGGGTGGTCCTCGCCGCCGCGATCGTCGCGGCGCTGGCACCGGCGCCGGTGTCGGCCGCCGGCGGCGACGGGGAGCCCGCCGATGAGGACGGCGCGCAAGGACCGGCCCGCGGGCACGGCCCCGCGGACGCGCCCCGCAGCGGCGCCAGCCCCGCGCCCGGCGCGAGGTCCCAGAACGAGCCCGACGGGCCTCCCGCGGTGGATTTTGGGGCGGACCGGGGGGCGTTCACGGAGGGGATCTGTGCGGTGGGCGACACGCTGTGGGTGGCGTTCAGGTCCAAGAGCAAGCTTCAGGCCTATGACCGGTTCTCCGGCGAGCGCGACGAGGACAGCGACCTGCCGGTCGAGGAGAAGCCCACTCGGGGAGTGTGGTGCGACGGCGGGACGCTGTGGCACACGAGCGCGTTGGACCAAAGCAGGATCTTCGCCTACGACATGGCGACGGGCACCCGCGACGATGACCGCGAGTTCGACATCAGCGGTCTGGACTTCAGCCGCGGCGACCACCTACACCGACAACACCGCCCAGCCCGACCGGCGCTACGTGTACCGCATCGAGGCCATCAACGCCGCCGGCACCAGCGACAGATCCACCTGGGTGCGCGCCACCACCCCCACCGCCCCATAACCACCAACACCAACACCACTGCCGCGTTTTCGGCACCCACAGGCTCAGGTGATGAGGCCGGCGTACTCCAGTACGCGCATCTGCACCTCGCGGAGCTTCTCAGCTGTCAGGCTGCCAGTGTGGTCTTGCAACTCCGTCTTGGGAATCGCCTGGAGTGCTGGCACTCGAATCCAGCATTTCTTGGGGAGGTTGGCTTCACCGGCGGCGAGTCGCACGCACAGCTCGGTGCGGAATTGAGTCGATCTCGACGTGGGGCAACCCAATACCACACGCCACTCGGGGTCGCTGTTGAAGCGCAGTCCGCTGAGCACAACGAACGGCCGCCGGACGTCATGCACGGTGCGGCTCCGCCCGTCGTCAAGGGATATCGCTTCGTCCGCGACCAAGTACACGCCGCCGTGGACAGGCGCGGCCACGGCTAGTCGCCGAGCAGAATCTTGTTCGCCCGCGCTCGAGCCGCGCGTAGCGGTTCGAGGATCTCCTCGCTGCAGCCCCGCGGTGCCGGGGTGTCATCGGCGACATCGTTGTCGAGCATTTGCTGGAATTGGGCCAGGGTCGCCGTCGCGTCGGGAATCGGACGGCGCTCCCCGAGGTCAAGGATCGCTTCCCTTCGCCCATCGGCCTGGGCTTCGCGCATCGGTTCGGTCTGGTACGTCAGGTCCGTGAGTTCGGTGGCACTGCGACGGCCGTGCTCGGCAAGGACCGCGTCAAGGTGCGCCAGGAACCTGTCGGCACTCTCGACGCTGCTCAGATCGAGGGAGGCCGCGGCCAAGTGGTACTCCCTGCTGCCATGCCAGTTGCGTGTCACATCCAGCTCGATATCGCCATTGGCGACCAAGTCCTTCTCGACGCCCTGCAGGCTGTTGGAGAAAGGCCCGTAGTGGCGCCATTGCCACACGACGCCCGAGCCTGCCACGCCCTCATGCTCGACGGACCGCAAGTCGGCCAAGTACAGGAGCTTGGCGACTTTCGTGCGGCTCATCCGGAGATTGCGAGCGGCTGCCAGGCCCAGCAATGCCTTCATCGCCTCCGACGCGCGGGTAGCGTCTGTGTGCAGACGGGCCACGACGCGAGTATAAGCCGCCGCGGCTCGCGGCGTCTCAACACTCTGTATCCACCGCCGGCTCCGCGCCATCACGCACCGTTGGGCATCAGGCGCCCAACAGGCCTCCTGTCCATTCCGCGAAGGTGATGGACGACCTCGTCAGAAGCGTCGCTGCTGACACGCGGGCCTCGGTCGCCGCGTTGGAGGGCGCCCCCTTCGACTCGTCCGAACGACCCGCTGCGATGGCCTCATCAACGAATACAAACATGCCGCCTGACCAGCCACGACACGATATTGGGCACCCACAGGGTTGTCCAACCCCCACGCCTGAACACGGGAGGCTCGATGTCGCACGCTAACGCCGGGCTGCCTTTGGCTCGTACTTAGGACATTTAGGGCATATTTTTCTATCGAAATACAATAATTATATTGTCTTAATTGCATGACATCCGGGTGTTGTCCACCGGTCACTCGTCCGCTGCTGGAATGCGAGAATTGAGATGACACACGCTCGCCGTGATTCGAGTATTGTCGCGACTGCAAATCTTGACAAAGCGACAGACTGGACCTTGGAGCCATGCATGTGTTGCGACCGCGGCGAGCGCGCCGCGTACAGCCACAGCAGTCCGCCGAGCGGGTGTGCGCATGGTGGGGCCGGGCCGCGAGGCGCGGTGTTGCCGGTGCGCTCGCCGCCGCGATGGTCGCGGCGCTGGCACCGGCGCCGGTGTCGGCCGCCGGCGGCAACGGGGAGGCCGCTGATGAGGGCGGCGCGCCAGGACCGGCCCGCGGGCACGGCCCCGCGAACGCGCCCCGCAGCGCCGCCGCGCCCGGCGGGAGGTCCCAGAACGAGTCCGACGGGCCTCCCGCGGTGGATTTTGGAGCGGACCGGAGGGCGTTCACGGAGGGGATCTGCGCGGTGGGCGACACCATGTGGGTAGCGATCAGGTCCAAGAGCAAGCTTCAGGCCTATGACCGGTCCACCGGCGAGCGCGACGCGGCCAGCGACCTGCCGGTCGGGGATCCCGCGCGGGGGGTGTGGTGCGACGGCGAGACGCTGTGGTACACGACCTGGCGGGACCACAGCACGATCTTCGCCTACGACATGGAGACCGGCACCCGCGACGAGGACCGCGAGTTCGACATCAGCGGTGTGATCTTCAATGGTACGCATTGGGTGGGGCCGCTGGGCATAGCGTCGGACGGCGACACGATGTGGGTGGCCGACGACGGGCCGTATAGCAACAACCGGCTGTACGCGCTGGACATGGAGACCAAGGCCCTCAAGCCCGAGGCGGACATCGCGCTGGGGAGGTTCTACCCGAGGGGGCTGTTCACCGACGGCGAGTTCCTGTGGGTCGCGTCGTCAATAAATTCCACGGTGCGGGCCTATGACACCTCGACGCTGGCCCGCGTCGAGAGCGTCGAGCTCGAGATTGACGACCACAGCCACGGCGGCAACTGGGGGCTGTGGTCTGACGGGGAGCACATGTGGGTGTGCGACTTCCGCAACACGACGCTGCGGGCCTACCCGATGCCGGAGGCCTACGGGGCGCTCCTGGACATCGTCGAGGTGTCGGGGGTGCAGTTGGTGAGCCTGTCGTCGAGGGAGTTCCGGGGCCATGTGGCGCGCGGCGCGGCGTCGGTGACGGTCACCGCTCAGGCCGCCGACGAAGCCCACACGGTGACTTTCGGCACCGGCGACGCCGACGACGACGCCGAGGGCCACCAGTGGAGCCTGATGCTGGGCGACAACACGCTGGAGGTCACGGTGTCTGACGGCACCCACAGCCGCACCTACACGATCACCGTCGTCAAGATCGACGTGGACGCGCTGTCCGATGACGCCACGCTCAACTCGCTCACGGTGGACGGCACCGAGGTGGACGGGTTCGCCCCCAACATTCGCGGCTATCGACTGAGGGTGGCCAACGATGTGGCGTCGGTGACGGTGGCCGCTGCAGCTGCCGACACGGCGGCCGAGGTGGACATCTCGCCCGCCGACGCCGAGCCCGGCACCACCGGCCATCAGGTCTCCCTGGCCGTGGGATCGAATCTGGTGAAGGTGGCGGTGGCCGCCACCGACGGGGTGGCCACCGCCGCCTACACGCTCACAATCGGCCGCAAGCCGTTGGTGTTCGGCCACGACAGCTTCTTGGACATCTCGGGGCTGGAGCATCGCCGCTCGATGGACATCTGGGCCGGCGCACAGACGCGGTGGGTGAGCTATGACCGCTCCGGCGATGAGGCGGTGCTGGCCTATGAGCCCTCGACGGGTGAGCGAACGCCGGCCCGCGACATCGCGGTGCTCGCCGACGGCAACGTCAGCCCCCAGGCGCTGTGGTCTGACGGCGAGGTGCTGTATGTGCTCGACACCTGGGAGTCGATGGTGTTCCAGTACAGCCTCGCCGACGGGGCCGGCTTCGGCGCCCATGCCGCCACGGTGTCGCTGGAGGGCATCGGCCAAGACGACGCCCGGGGGCTGTGGTCTGACGGCGAAACCATGTGGGTGGCGTCAGTCGACGACGCCAAGCTGTACGCCTACGCGCTCGACGGCGGCGTCCGGCAGCCGGACCTGGACTTCGACACGCTGCGGGCCGCGGGCAACTCGATGCCGATGGACCTGTGGTCTGACGGGCTGGTGATGTGGGTCCTCGACAAGGGCGACCTCAAGGTCTACGCCTATGACCTCGACTCCAAGGCGCGGCTGGAGCATCTGGACTTCGAGGCGCTCGAGCCGCGCAACGACTGGCCCTCGGGGCTGTGGTCGAACGGCGGGCACATGTGGGTGTCAGACGCCGACGACACCCGGGCCTACGCCTATGTGATGCCCGCGGTGCTCGCCCTCGACACCCTCGAGGTGTCCGGGGCAGCGCTGGCGCGCCCGTCGTCGACGGAGTACCGGGGCCGGGTGGCGCGCAGCACAGCCACGGTCACCGTCACCGCGGTCGCCGCCGACGAAGCCCACACGGTGACTTTCGGCACCGCCGACGCCGACGACAACAACGGGGGCCACCAGTGGAGCCTGGAGTTGGGCGACAACACGCTGGAGGTCACCGTGTCCGACGGCACCGACAGCCTCACCTACACCGTTGTCATGACCAGAGTCGACGCCGACGCGCTGACTGATGACGCCACGCTCAGCTCGCTCACCGTGGACGGCGCCGAAGTGGACGGGCTCGCCGCCGACGTGCACCGCTACCGGGTGAGGGTGGGCCACGACGTGGCGTCGGCGACGGTGGCTGCCGCAGCTGCCGAGACCGCCGCGCAAGTGACGATCACACCCGCCGACGCCGACCCCGGCACTGAGGGCCACCAGGTCGCGCTCGGCGTGGGAGCGAACCCGGTGACGGTCGCGGTGGCGGCCACCGACGGGATCACCGAGGCCGCCTACACCCTCACCATCTCCCGACGGGGCGACCCGGACCAGCCCCCCGCGGTGGCTTTTGGAGCGGACCGGGGGGCGTTCACGGAGGGGATCTGCGCGGTGGGCGACACCATGTGGGTGGCGATCAGGTACAGGAGCGAGCTTCAGGCCTATGACCGGTCCACCGGCGAGCGCGACGAGGACAGCGACCTGCCTATCGGGGAGTCCGCTCGGGGGGTGTGGTGCGACGGCGAGACGATGTGGTACACGACCAAGAATGACCACAGCAAGATCTTCGCCTACGACATGGCGACCGGCACCCGCGACGAGGACCGCGAGTTCGACATCAGCGCTCTGGACTTCAGCCATGGCGGCTTGGCCTGGGCGGGGCCGCTGGGCATAGCGTCGGACGGCGACACGATGTGGTTGGCGACCAACTCGCGGGTCGTTGGGAACCGGCTGTACGCGCTGGACATGGCCACCAAGGCCCCCAAGCCCGAGTTGGACATCGCGCTGCTGGGGGGCTTCTATCCGAAGGGGCTGTACAGCGACGGCGAGTTCCTGTGGGTCGCGTCGTCGGTGAAGTCCACGGTGCGGGCCTATGACATCGCGACGCTGGCCCGCGTCGAGAGCGTCGAGCTCGAGATTGACGACCACCGCCACGACGGCAACTGGGGGCTGTGGTCTGACGGGGAGCACATGTGGGTGTGCGACTTCCGCAACACGACGCTGCGGGCCCATCCGATGCCGGAGGCCTACGGGCTGCGCCTGGGGACGCTGGAGGTGTCGGGGGCGGTGCTGGTGAGCCTGTCACCCACGGAGTTCCGGGGCCGTGTGGCGCGCGGCGCGGCATCGGTGACGGTCACCGCGGCGCCCGTGGACAGCGCGGACATGGTGACTTTCGGCACCGACGACGCCGACGATGTCGCCGAGGGCCACCAGTGGAGCCTGATGCTGGGCGACAACACGCTGGAGGTCACCGTGTCCGACGGCACCGACAGCCGCACCTACACGATCACCGTGGTGAGACTCGACGTGGACGCGCTGTCTGATGACGCCACGCTCAACTCGCTCAGCGTGGACGGCGCCGCAGTGGCGGGGTTCGCCCCCGACGTGCACAGCTACGAGATGCAGGCCGCTGAGGGCGCGGCGTGGGCGACGGTGGCGGCTGTAGCTGCCGAGGCCGCCGCGCAGGTGACGATCAGCCCCGCCGACGCCGACCCCGACACCGAGGGCCATCAGGTCGCGCTCGGCGAGGGGCCGAATGTGGTGACGGTCACCGTGGCCGCCACCGACGGGCTGGCCGAGGCCGCCTACACGCTCACGATCAGCCATCCGTACTCGCCGTTCGCGCCGATGGGGCCCTTCGACCGCGACGGGTTCGGCGAGCCTGGGCACCACTTGGCATACCTGTGGTCCAACGGGTCGACGATCTGGGTCAGCGAACCCGGACGGGACAGCATCTGGGCCTACGATCTCGCCACCGGCGAGCGCCGGCGCGACAAGCGGATCGGAACCCTGAATAGGGCTGGTAACGAGTGGGCCCGGGGCGTCTGGTCCGACGGCGACACGATATGGGTCGCCGACTACGAGGACGACAAGCTGTACGCCTACGCGCTCGACGGCGGCGCCCGCCAGCGGGACCTGGACTTCGACACCCTCGAGGCCGCGGGCAACACTGAGCCCAGAGGCATCTGGTCCAACAGCGACACCATGTGGGTCGTCGACGCGGGCGACGCCAAGCTGTACGCCTACGCGCTCGACGGCGGCGCCCGGCAGCCGGATCTGGACATCGACACGCTGGAGGCTGCGGGCAACAGCGAGCCCCGCGACGTGTGGTCTGACGGCGACACCGTCTGGGTGGCCGACTCGGGCGACGCCAAGCTGTACGCCTACGCGCTCGACGGCGGTGAGCGGCGGCCGGAGCTGGACTTCGACACGCTGGAGGCTGCGGGCAACACCAACCCCAGAGGCATCTGGTCAAACGGCGACGTCATGTGGGTCTCCGACCCCGGCGACGACAAGCTCTACGCCTACAACATGCCCCCCGCCCAAACCGGCACCCAGCAAGCCCAACAGCAGACCCAGCAGGACGATCCCCAGCAAGCCCAACAGCAACAGCAGGAGATCCCCCAGCAGGACGACCCCCAGCAGCAGGACGACCCCCAGCAGGACCAGGGTCAGCAGGCTCAGCAGGACGAGCAGGCTCAGCAGGACGAGCAGGCTCAGCAGGACGAGCAGGCTCAGCAGGCGCCTGCGCCCAACGCTCCCGCGGCCGGTGCGCCTGTTGTCGGGGGCAGGGCTCGGGTGGGCGAGACTTTGGTGGCGGACATGTCGGGCGTCGTTGACGCCGACGGGTTGAGTGGGGCTGTGTTCGGGTTTCAGTGGGTGTCCGGTGACGGGACAACTGACACGGACATAGCTGGGGCGACGGTGTCGACCTATGTGCTCGAGGCCGGCGACGCGGGCAGGTTCATCAAGGTTCGGGTGAGCTTCGTCGACGATGCGGGCCATGTTGAGGCGTCGACCAGCGCAGCGGCGGGGCCGGTGTTGGGCGACGGCCCGCCGGGGGCGCCGGGCGGGCTCGCTGTCGCTGCGGGGGACCGGGCGCTCACCCTGTCGTGGGAGCCGCCAGCCGACAACGGCAGCGCGCCCGCGACGAGGTACCGCGTCGAGTGGAGGATCGACGGCAAGGACTACGACAAGAGCCATTGGGGCATATCGCACAAGACGACCTATACCAGGACCCACCTGGCCAACGGAGTGAGCTACATCTTCTGGGTGAAGGCCGAGAACGGCAACGGCAACCGCGACGGACCATACGGACCAGCCTCTGGGGAGGTGAGCGGTACCCCTACGTCGGGCTTGGCGGTGGACTTGGCCACGCCGGTGCTGTCGAGCACGAAGGCCCTGCATCGCGGCATGGTGCGGCTGGACTGGGAGGACGTCGAGGACGCCGGTTGGTATGTGGTCCAGCACTACCACATCGACGGGGGCAGTGGGCAGTGGTTGGACCTGCCCGCCGCGGGAGTGGACGTCGCGCTCCATGGTTCGAGCGCGGTGGTGAGCAACCTGGGTGGGATCTCGTGGCTGCGGGTGGGGGCGATGAGCTGCGCGGGAGAATCGGAGTGGTCGGAGATCAAGCAGTTGTTCATGACCGATGAGTCGGCCTGGGAGGGCGTGCCCGTGCCCGCAGTGGCGCAGGGCGACGAGAGCGAACCCTGCCCCGTGGTGCTGGGCACGCCGGTGCTGTCGAGCACGAAGACCCTGCATCACGACATGGTGCGGCTGGACTGGCAGGACATCGAGGACGCCGGTTGGTATGTGGTCCAGCACTACCACATCGACTCCGGCAGCGGGCAGTGGCTGGACCTGCCCGCCGCCGGAGTCGACGTCGCGCTCCACGGTTCGAGCGCGGTGGTGAGCAACCTGGGCGGGATCTCGTGGCTGCGGGTGCGGGCGATGAGCTGCGCGGCAGAATCGGAGTGGTCAGAGATCAAGCAGTTGTTCATGACCGACGAGTCGGCCTGGGACGGCGTGCCCGTGCCCGCAGTGGAGCCGAGCGACGAGACCGAACCCTGCCCCGAAAACGTCGACGCGCCCGACAACAGCGCGGCGACCAAGGAGACGCTGACCAGCGCGGCGACGGCTGCTGTGGCTGGCGCGCAACCCACGGAGCCGCCGGCCAAACCCACGGGCCTCTCCGCCACGGCGTCGCACGACTCTGTGACCCTCACCTGGAACGACCCCGGCGACGACTCCATCACCGGCTACGTGATCCTCAGGCGCGTCCGCGAGAACGATGTCGGCGGCGACTTCAGTGAACTGGCGCCGGACACGCACAGCACCGCGACCACCTACACCGACGACACAGTGGCTGCCGGCCTCACCTACACCTACCGGATCAAGGCCATCAACGGGGCCGGAACCAGTGAACGCTCGCGCTGGTTCCACATCGACACCCCGCCAGCGCCCGCACCCTAGCCCACGGGCTTGCCCGCCCCGGCGCTCCACAACCGGGTGGTCCTCGCCGCCGCGATGGTCGCGGCGCTGGCACCGGCGCCCCATAACCACCAACACCAACACCACTGCCGCATGAACGCTTCGGCGCACCTGTAGTGCGGATGGAGCTTGGCTCGACGGCCTACGACGTGATCCTTGGCATGGACGTTCTGGCCCGCTACCACATCACGGGCATAATCTTGGGGGTTATACGGAATGGTGCCGCGCCTGGAGGGTTGCTCCGGCCCTGGCCCGTCTTGGCGTCGCCGCCCTTGCAGGCATCGAACACAACGAATACCTAGGGCAAGACGTGCTCGAGTTGTGCCCGCGGGTTCCCACCGCAATGGTGGTATACTCTGTGTCAGCGTTACGAAACGCTGTGGAGCCTGTTATGCCCGCTGTATCCGAACAGAGCCGCTGGGTCGACGAGTTGCCCGAAGACTCCTTCTTCGCGCTGCGGGACGTGCCCGGCCCGAGCCCCGGCGCTGTGCGCGCGTTCCTGCACCGCGAGGCCAGCGGATCGGACCCGCGGCGCCGTATCGTGCGGCTCGCTCCGAGCCTGTACTGGAAAGCCGGCGAGACATACCGCATAGACGGCCGGATGTATCTGCCGTCACGGGACCGGATCGGCGAGGCCTACGCAGGTCCCCATGCCGCGGCAGCCGAATACCACGGCGCGAGCCGCGCCGGGTGGCTCACCCAGGTCCCGGTGCGGTTCACCTTCGCGGTGCCCGGCGAGCCCCGCAGCCGAAACCCCATCGCCGGCGTCAAATTGGTCGGGCGGCGCAACCCGCGCCGCCGCGAGCTCAACACCAGCGAAGCCACCTACCTCGAAGCGGTGGCCACCTTCGACCGCTGGGCCAACGCAGACCCGCTAGACGGCGATCCGTGGCACGACGCCCTCGAAAGAGCGAGCATCCTGCTGGGCTGGCGCCTAAAGCGCGGCGTCATCGTGCCTGATCCCGACGCGCTGCTCTACGCGGCCGCCACAGAGCGACCGCTGTCGCGGCGAGTGTTCCAGGAACGCGTCGAAGAACTCGCCGCCATGATCGCCAGAGTGGTCGCCAAGGCAAGAAGGATCTGAGATGCCGCGCCGCCGCGAGCTCTGCGGATCCCGCAAACGCCGCAACGTGAACCGTCCGATCGAGCCGCCCCCCGCCGGCGGCTACCGCACCCTGCGGGCCTGGCAGCCCGGCACCGTCGAGTACCAGCACCTACAGCAGGCCTACCCGTCGCTCCAAGCGTTCGTCTACGGGCCCCTGCCGCCATGGCCCGCGGTCGCCTCACGAATCCGCGGTTGCCGCTTCATTTGAGACTGTCTCTCGCCGACGCGGCAGAGATGCGAGCCCTCAAGATGTTCGTGGCCGGGCCAGCGGCGGTTGTGGCCGCGAACATCGTCGCGCGAACCAGAGTCGCCCAAGCCAATGCGGCGCCATTGCCGCCACGCGGCGCGTAGATGGGCGTCGGCTACGTCGCCTCGATGCAGTACCCCGGCGACCCCCAAGACGGCACCTTTGACTAACACTTAGCGCATGTTTATCTATCTGAACACAACAATTGTATTATCCCAATTGCAGGACACATAGGTGTCGCTTTTCCTGGTCACTAGGCCGCAGCCGGAATGCGAGAATTGAGCTGACACCCGCTCGCCGCGATTCGAGTATTGTCGCGGCTGAAAATCTTGACAGAGCGACAGACTGGACTCTGGAGCCATGCATGTGTTGCGACCGCGGCGAGCGCGCCGCGAACAGCCACAACAGTCCGCCGGGCGGGTGCGCGCATGGTGGAGCCGGGCCGCGAGGCGCGGTGTTGCCAGCGCGGCCGCGGCCGCGATGTTGGTGTCGCTGGCGCCGGCGCCGGTGTCGGCTGACGGCGGCGACGGGGAGCCCGCCGATGAGGACGGCGCGCCAGGACCAGCCGGCGGGCGCGGCCCCGCGGATGCGCCCCGCAGCGGCGCCGCGGCCGGCGCGAGGTCCCAGAACGAGCCCGACGGGCCTCCCGAGATTGCTGTGGCAGCCAACCGGAGTTTTGGCACCGAGGGCATCTGCGCGGTGGGCGACACGCTGTGGATCGGGTACCGCGGCGACAGCACGCTTCAGGCGTTCGACCGGTCCACCGGCGAGCGCGACGAGGCCAGCGACATCACAGTCGCGGATCCTGCTCGGGGGATGTGGTGCGACGGCGAGACGCTGTGGTACACGACCAAGTTGGGCAACGGCACGATCTTCGCGTACGACATGGCGACCGGCACCCGCCAAGAGGACCGCGAGTTCGACATCAGCGGCCTGAGCTTCAGTACCTACAGCGGCGGGTCGTACTGGTATGGGGCGCTGGGCATAGCGTCAGACGGCGACACGATGTGGGTGGCCAGCAACTCGGAGGATACAGGCAACCAGCTGTACGCGCTGGACATGGCCACCAAGGCCCACAAGCCCGGGTCCGACATCGCCCTGGGGAGGCACTTCCATCCGAGGGGGCTGTTCACCGACGGCGAGTTCCTGTGGGTCGCGTCGTCAATAAATTCCACGGTGCGGGCCTATGACACCTCGACGCTGGAACGCGTGGAGAGCCTCGATCTCGAGGTCGACGACTTCGAGCACGACGGCAGCTGGGGGCTGTGGTCTGACGGGGAGCACATGTGGGTGTGCAACTTCCGCTACGGGAAGGTGCGGGCCCATCCGATGCCGAAGGCCTACGGGCCGCGCCTGGAGACCCTTGAGGTGTCGGGGGTGGAGCTGGTGAGCTTGTCGTCGAGGGAGTTTAGGGGCCATGTGGCGCGCGGCGCGGCGTCGGTGACAGTCACCGCGGCGGCCAACGACGACGCCCACACGGTGACTTTCGGCACCGCCGACGCCGACGACGGCACCGAGGGCCACCAGTGGAGCCTTGATCTGGGCGACAACACGCTGGAGATCACCGTGTCCGACGGCACCACAAGCCGCACCTACACCATCACCGTCGTCAAGATCGACGTCGACGCGCTGTCCGATGACGCCACGCTCAACTCGCTCACGGTGGACGGCACCGAGGTGGACGGGTTCACCCCCGACGTGGGCGGCTACCGGCTGAGGGTGGACAACGATGTGGCGTCGGCGACGGTGGCCGCGACAGCCACCGAGGCGGCCGCGCAGGTGACGATCAGCCCCGCCGACGCCGATCCCGGCACCGAGGGCCACCAGGTCGCGCTCGACGTGGGAGCGAACCCGGTGACTGTCGCGGTGGCCGCCACCGACGGGATCGCCACCGCCGCCTACACGCTCACAATCGGCCGCAAGCCGTTGGTGTTCGGCCACGACAGCTTCTTGGACATCTCGGGGCTGGAGCATCGCCGCTCGATGGACATCTGGGCCGGCGCGCGCACGCGGTGGGTGAGCTATGACCGCTCCGGCGATGAGGCGGTGCTGGCCTATCACGCCTCGACGGGTGAGCGCACGCCGGGCCGCGACATCGCGGTGCGCGCCGCCGGCAACAGGAGCCCCCAGGCGCTGTGGTCTGACGGCGAGGTGCTGTATGTGCTCGACACGTGGAAGTCGATGGTGTTCCAGTACAGCCTCGCCGACGGGGCCGGCTTCGGCGCCCATGCCGCCACGGTGTCGCTGGAGGGCATCGGCGAGGACGACGCCCGGGGGCTGTGGTCAAACGGCGAAACCATGTGGGTCGCCGATACCGACGACGCCAAGCTGTACGCCTACGCGCTCGACGGGGGCGCCCGGCGGCCGGACCTGGACTTCGACACGCTGCGGGCCGCGGGCAACTCGATGCCGATGGACCTGTGGTCTGACGGGCAGGTGATGTGGGTCCTCGACAAGGGCGACGGCAAGGTCTACGCCTACGACCTCGACTCCAAGGCGCGGCTGGAGCATCTGGACTTCGCGGCACTCGAGCCGCGCAACGACTGGCCCTCGGGGCTGTGGTCGAACGGCGGGCACATGTGGGTGTCTGACGCCGACGACACCCGGGCCTACGCCTATGTGATGCCCGCGGCGCTCGCCCTAGACACCCTCGAGGTGTCAGGGACAGCCCTGGCGCGCCCGTCGTTGACGGAGTACCGGGGCCGGGTGGCGCGCGGCACAGCGTCGGTGACGGTCACCGCGGAGCCCGTCGACAGCGCCCACACGGTGACTTTCGGCACCGCCGACGCCGACGACAGCACCGAGGGCCACCAGTGGAGCCTGGCGCTGGGCGACAACACGCTGGAGGTCACCGTGTCCGACGGCACCGACAGCCGCACCTACACCATCACCGTGACCAGAGTCGACGTGGACGCGCTGTCTGACGACGCCACGCTCAGCTCGCTCACCGTGGACGGCGCCGAAGTGGACGGGTTCGCCGACGACGTGCACAGCTACGCGCTGAGAGTGGACCACGACGTGGTGTCGGTGACGGTGACCGCGGCGGCTGCCGAGACCGCGGCCGAGGTGACGATCACACCCGCCGACGCCGACCCCGACACCGATGGCCACCAGGTCGCGCTCGACGTGGGATCCAATGTGGTGACCGTGGCGGTGGCGGCCACCGACGGGGTGACCGGGGCCGCCTACACGCTCACCCTCTCCCGCCGGGGTGACCCGGACCAGCCTCCCGAGATGGCTGTCGCATTCAACCGGAGTTTTGGCACCGAGGGCATCTGCGCGGTGGGCGACACGCTGTGGATCGGGTACCGCGGCGACAGCACGCTTCAGGCGTTCGACCGGTCCACCGGCGAGCGCGACGAGGCCAGCGACATCACAGTCGCGGATCCTGCTCGGGGGATGTGGTGCGACGGCGAGACGCTGTGGTACACGACCAAGTTGGGCAACGGCACGATCTTCGCGTACGACATGGCGACGGGAACCCGCAAGTGGAACCGCGAGTTCGACATCAGCGGCCTGAGCTTCAGTACCTACAGCGGCGGGTCGTACTGGTATGGGGCGCTGGGCATAGCGTCAGACGGCGACACGATGTGGGTGGCCAGCAACTCGGAGGATACAGGCAACCAGCTGTACGCGCTGGACATGGCCACCAAGGCCCACAAGCCCGGGTCCGACATCGCCCTGGGGAGGCACTTCCATCCGAGGGGGCTGTTCTCCGACGGCGAGTTCCTGTGGGTCGCGTCGTCACTGAATTCCACGGTGCGGGCCTATGACACCTCGACGCTGGAACGCGTGGAGAGCCTCGATCTCGAGGTCGACGACTTCGAGCACGACGGCAGTTGGGGGCTGTGGTCTGACGGGGAGCACATGTGGGTGTGCAACTTCCGCTACGGGAAGGTGCGGGCCCATCCGATGCCGGAGGCCTACGGGCCGCACCTGGAGACCCTTGAGGTGTCGGGGGTGGAGCTGGTGCGCTTGTCGTCGACTGAGTTCCGGGGCCATGTGGCGCGCGGCGCGGCGTCGGTGACAGTCACCGCGGCGGCCAACGACGACGCCCACACGGTGACTTTCGGCACCGCCGACGCCGACGACGGCACCGAGGGCCACCAGTGGAGCCTTGATCTGGGCGACAACACGCTGGAGATCACCGTGTCCGACGGCACCACAAGCCGCACCTACACCATCACCGTCGTCAAGATCGACGTCGACGCGCTGTCTGATGACGCCACGCTGAACTCGCTGAGCGTCGACGGCGCCGCAGTGGACGGGTTCGCCGCCGACGTGCACCACTACACGCTGAGGGTGGCCAACGATGTGGCATCGGTGACGGTGGCCGCGACAGCCACAGTGGCGGCCGCGGAGGTGACGATCAGCCCCGCCGACGCGGATCCCGGCACCGAGGGCCATCAGGTCGCGCTGGCGCGGGGCCTGAACCGGGTGACTGTCGCGGTGGCCGCCACCGACAGGGTGGCCGAGGCCGCCTACAGGCTCGAGTTCTTCCGGGAGCTTCCGGCGGAAGACGTCGACGGGTTCGGCGAGCCTGGGCATCGCTTGGCTTACCTGTGGTCCAACGGGGCCACGGTCTGGGTCAGCGAACCCGCAGAGGACGCCATCGAGGCCTACGATCTCGCCACCGGCGAGCGCCGGGGCAGCAACGTGATCGGAACCCTGAAGGACGCCGGCAACGAGTGGGCCCGGGGCGTCTGGTCTGACGGCGACACGATATGGGTCGCCGACCACGAGGACGACAAGCTCTACGCCTATGAGCTCGACGGCGGCGCCCGCCGGCCGGACCTGGACATCGACACCCTCGCGGCCGCGGGCAACACCAGCCCCAGAGGCATCTGGTCCAACAGCGACACCATGTGGGTCGCCGATGCCGGCGACCGCAAGCTCTACGCCTACGCGCTCGACGGCGGCGCCCGGCAGCCGGACCTGGACATCGACACGCTGGAGGCTGCGGGCAACAGCGAACCCCGCGACGTGTGGTCTGACGGCGACACCGTCTGGGTGGCCGACTCCGGCGACGCCAAGCTGTACGCCTACGCGCTCGACGGCGGCGCACGGCGGCCGGAGCTGGACTTCGACACGCAGGAGGCTGCGGGCAACACCAACCCCAGAGGCATCTGGTCCAACGGCGACATCATGTGGGTCTCAGACCCCGGCGACGACAAGCTCTACTCCTACAACATGCCCCCCGCCCAAACCGGCACCCAGCAAGCCCAACAGCAGACCCAGCAGGACGATCCCCAGCAGGACGACCCCCAGCAGGACCCGGGTCAGGCTCAGCAGGACGAGCAGGACGAGCAGGCTCAGCAGGCGCCTGCGCCCAACTCCTCCGCGGCCGGTGCGCCTGTTGTCGGGGGCAGGGCTCGGGTGGGCGAGACTTTGGTGGCGGACATGTCGGGCGTCGTTGACGCCGACGGGTTGAGTGGGGCTGTGTTCGGGTTCCAGTGGGTGTCCGGTGACGGGACAATGACACGGACATAGCTGGGGCGACGGTGTCGGCGTATGTGCTCGAGGCCGGCGACGCGGGCAGGTTCATCAAGGTTCGGGTGAGCTTCGTCGACGATGCGGGCCATGTTGAGGCGTCGACCAGCGCAGCGGCGGGGCCGGTGTTGGGCGACGGCCCTCCGGGGGCGCCGGGCGGGCTCGTTGTCGCTGCGGGGGACCGGGCGCTCACCCTGTCGTGGGAGCCGCCGGCCGACAACGGCAGCGCGCCCGCGACGAGGTACCGCGTCGAGTGGAGGATCGACGGCAAGGACTACGACAAGAGCCATTGGGGCATATCGCACAAGACGACCTATACCAGGACCCACCTGGCCAACGGAGTGAGCTACATCTTCTGGGTGAAGGCCGAGAACGGCAACGGCAACAGCTACGGACCGTACGGACCTGCCTCTGGGGAGGTGAGCGGTACCCCTACGTCGGGCTTGGCGGTGGACCTGGCCACGCCGGTGCTGTCGAGCACGAAGACCCTGCATCACGGCATGGTGCAACTGGACTGGCAGGACGTCGAGGACGCCGGCTGGTATGTGGTCCAGCACTACCACATCGACGGGGGCAGCGCGCAGTGGCTGGACCTGCCCGCCGCCGGAGTCGACGTCGCGCTGCACGGTTCGAGCGCGGTGGTGAGCAACCTGGGTGGGATCTCGTGGCTGCGGGTGCGGGCGATGAGCTGCGCGGGAGAATCGGAGTGGTCAGAGATCAAGCAGTTGTTCATGACCGATGAGTCGGCCTGGGATGGGGTGCCCGTGCCCGCAGTGGAGCAGGGCGACGAGAGCGAACCGTGCCCCGTGGTGCTGGGCACTCCGGTGCTGTCGAGCACGAAGACCCTGCATCACGACATGGTGCAACTGGACTGGCAGGACATCGAGGACGCCGGCTGGTATGTGGTCCAGCACTACCACATCGACTCCGGCAGCGGGCAGTGGCTGGACCTGCCCGCCGCCGGAGCGGGCGTCGCGCTGCACGGTTCGAGCGCGGTGGTGAGCAACCTGGGTGGGATCTCGTGGCTGCGGGTGCGGGCGATGAGCTGCGCGGCAGAATCGGAGTGGTCAGAGATCGAGCAGTTGTTCATGACCGATGAGTCGGCCTGGGAGGGCGTGCCCGTGCCCGCAGTGGAGCCGGGCGACGAGACCGAACCCTGCCCCGAAGACGTCGACGCGCCCGACAACAGCGCGGCGACCAAGGAGACGCTGACCAGCGCGGCGACGGCTGCTGTGGCTGGTGCGCAACCCACGGAGCCGCCGGCCAAGCCCAGGGGCCTCTCCGCCACGGCGTCGCACGACTCTGTGACCCTCACCTGGAACGACCCCGGCGACGACTCCATCACCGGCTACGTGATCCTCAGGCGCGTCCGCGAGAACGACGTCGGGGGCGAGTTCAGTGAACTGGTGCCGGACACGGACAGCACCGCGACCACCTACACCGATGACACAGTGGCTGCCGGCCTCACCTACACCTACCGGATCAAGGCCATCAACGGGGCCGGAACCAGTGAACGCTCCCGCTGGTTCCACATCGACACCCCGCCAGCGCCCGCACCCTAGCCCACGGGCCCGCCCGCCCCGGCGCTCCACAACCGGGTGGTCCTCGCCGCCGCGATCGTCGC
Organism: Candidatus Aldehydirespirator sp.; assembly: GCA_965219165.1. GTDB lineage: Bacteria > Actinomycetota > Acidimicrobiia > Acidimicrobiales > Aldehydirespiratoraceae > Aldehydirespirator. The sequence goes on from CBDCMW010000002.1 coordinate 2,378,858, forward strand.
GGCGCTGGCACCGGCGCCCCATAACCACCAACACCAACACCAACACCGAAGCCCAGACCCCCGACCTCCTGTGAGGCACGGTATTCGGCGACAGCCGCTATGGGCTCATAGCAGCGAGCCGTTCATCGAGCCCTTCAGAAGGTTCCCTGTCATGCGGCTCGCGTACCCCGATGTTACCCTCGCCCTGTGGACTAGTCGTCCACGATCCAGGAGGTTCGAGGAGCATGGCGGCAGATCAGCTGCGGACCAACGAGGCCGCATACGACAAGGAATACAGAGAGCGGTTGGAGCGCGACCACCACGGCAAGACCGCGCTGATGCACGACGGCAAGGTTGTCGACGTGTTCGACGACCCGAACGACGCCTACCTCACCGGCTACGAGAGGTGGGGATTGGGCGGGTTCTCCATGAAGGAGATCGGCCAGAAGCCCATCGAGTTGGGTATCTTCTCCGCCAGGCCGGCCTGAGGGCCGCTATTGCGCTCATTCGCTGTGGCCGACGCCAGAATTGTGGCGGAGGCCGTCTGCTCGGCGCCGCCCGACGGCCCGGAGCGCGTCTTCTCGGCGCTGGTGGACACCGGCGCACAGATCACCAGCATCTCTAGGAGGGTCGTTGAGACTCTGAGAATAGAGCCGGTCGGCACCATCCCCATCGTGTACGCCAGCGGCGACAAACAGCCCCTCGACGAGTTCTGGCTGCATGTGGGCATCCCAGGACTGCCGCATGAACGCTTCGGCGCACCTGTAGTGCGGATGGAGCTTGGTTCGACGGACTACGACGTGATCCTTGGCATGGACGTTCTGGCCCGCTACCACATCACCATTCACAACGGGCTGTGCACCGTCAACTCGGCCTAGGTGAGCTCCTATGTCAAGTGTGGGGGTTGTCCAACCCCCACGCCTGAACACGGGAGGCTCGATGTCGCACGCTAACGCCGGGCTGCCTTTGGCTCGTACTTAGGACATTTAGGGCATATTTATCTATCGTAATGCAATAAATGTATCGTCCTAATTGCATGACACCCGGGTGTCGTCCACCGGTCACTCGTCCGCTGCTGGAATGCGAGAATTGAGTTGACACACGCTCGCCGCAATTCTAGTATTGTCGCGGCTGCAAATCTTGGCAGAGCAACAGACTGGACCTTGGAGCCATGCATGTGTTGCGACCGCGGCGAGCGCGCCGCGAACAGCCACAACAGTCCGGCGACCGGGCCCCCGGGCGGGTGCGCGCATGGTGGAGCCGGGCCGCGAGGCGCGGTGTCGCCGGCGCGGTCGCCGGCGCGATGGTCGCGGCGCTGGCACCGGCGCCGGTGTCGGCCGGCGGCGGCGACGGGGAGGTCGCCGATGAGGGCGGCGCGCCGGGACCAGCCGGCGGGCGCGGCCCCGCGGATGCGCCCCGCAGCGGCGCCGCGGCCGGCGCGAGGTCCCAGAGACGAGCCCGACGGGCCTCCCGAGATTGCTGTGGCAGCCAACCGGAGTTTTGGCACCGAGGGTATCTGCGCGGTGGGCGACACGCTGTGGATCGGGTACCGCGACGACAGCACGCTTCAGGCGTTCGACCGGTCCACCGGCGAGCGTGACGAGGCCAGCGACCTCATACTCGGGGATCCTGCTCGGGGGATGTGGTGCGACGGCGAGACGCTGTGGTACACGACCAAGAACGACCAAAGCAGGATCTTCGCCTACGACATGGCGACGGGCACCCGCCAAGAGGACCGCGAGTTCGACATCAGCGGCCTGAAATTCAACTCCGACCGCTCCAGCCGCGGGGGGATCTGGGGTGGGCCGCTGGGGGTGGCGTCCGACGGCGACACGATGTGGGTGGCCAGCGACTGGAGCAACCACAGAAACTGGCTGTACGCGCTGGACATGTCCACCAAGGCCCGCAAGCCCGGGTCCGACATCGCCGTTGCCGGGGACCGGCTCTTCCGCCCGAAGGGGCTGTGGTCCGACGGCGAGATCCTGTGGGTCGCGGCGACGATAAATTCGACGGTGCGGGCCTATGACATAGCGACGAAGGCGCGTGTGGAGAGCCTCGAGTTCGAGGTCGACGACTTCGAGCACGGCGGCAGTTGGGGGCTGTGGTCTGACGGGGATCACATGTGGGTGTGCAACTTCCGCTACGGCAAGGTGCGGGCCTACCCGATGCCGGAGGCCTACGGGCCGCTCCTGGAGACGGTGGAGGTGTCAGGCGTGGAGCTGGTGCGCTTGTTGTCGACTGAGTTCCGGGGCCATGTGGCGCGCGGCACCGCCACGGTGACGGTCACCGCGGCGCCCGCGGACAGCGCGGACATGGTGACTTTCGGCACCGACGACGCCGACGACGTCGCCGCGGGCCACCAGTGGAGCCTGATGCTGGGCGACAACACGCTGGAGGTCACCGTGTCCGACGGCGCCGACAGCCGCACCTACACGATCACCGTCGTCCGAGTCGACGTCGACGCGCTGTCCGATGACGCCACGCTGAGCTCGCTGAGCGTCGACGGCGCCGCAGTGGACGGGTTCGCCGCCGACGTGCACCACTACACGCTGAGGGTGGACAACGATGTGGCATCGGTGACGGTGGCGGCCACAGCCACCGAGGCGGCGGCCGCAGTGGACATCTCGCCCGCCGACGCCGATCCCGGCATCGAGGGCCATCAGGTCGCGCTCGAGGTGGGGTCGAATGTGGTGACTGTGGCGGTGGCGGCCACCGACGGGCTGGCCACCGCCGCCTACAGGCTCGACATCTCCCGCAAGCCCGCGGTGTTCGGCTACGACAGCTTCTTGGACATCTCGGGGTTGGAGCATCGCCGCTCGATGGACATCTGGGCCGGCGCGCAGACGCGGTGGGTGAGCTATGACCCCTCCGGCGATGAGGCGGTGCTGGCCTATGACCCCTCGACGGGTGAGCGCGCCCCGGGCCGCGACATCGCGGCGCGCGCCGCCGGCAACAAGAGCCCCCAGGCGCTGTGGTCTGACGGCGGCGGGCTGTATGTGCTCGACACCTGGAAGTCGATGGTGTTCCAGTACAGCCTCGCCGACGGGGCCGGCTTCGGGGCCCATGCCGCCACGGTGTCGTTGGCGGGCATCGGGGAGGACGATGCCCGGGGGCTGTGGTCTGACGGCGAGGTGATGTGGGTGGCGTCAGTCGACGACGCCAAGGTGTACGCCTATGACCTGCGCAGCGGGGACCGGGTGAGCGGCGAGGACTTCGACACGCTGCGGGCTGCGGGCAACTCGATGCCGATGGACCTGTGGTCCGACGGGTTTGTGATGTGGGTCCTCGACAAGGGCGACGGTAAGGTCTACGCCTATGACCTCGACTCCAAGGCGCGCCTGGAGCATCTGGACTTCGAGGCGCTCGAGCCGCGCAACGACTGGCCCTCGGGGCTGTGGTCAAACGGCGAGCACATGTGGGTGTCAGACGCCGACGACACCCGGGCCTACGCCTATGTGATGCCCGCGGTGCTCGCCCTCGACACCGTCGAGGTGTCGGGGGTGAACCTGGCGCGCTCGCCGTCGACTGAGTACCGGGGCCGCGTGGCGCGCGGCACCGCCACGGTCACCGTCACCGCTGAGCCCGCCGACGACGCGCACATGGTGACTTTCGGCACCGACGACGCCGACGACGTCGCCGAGGGCCACCAGTGGAGCCTTGATCTGGGCGACAACACGCTGGAGGTCACCGTGTCCGACGGCGCCGACAGCCGCACCTACACGATCACCGTCGTCCGAGTCGACGTCGACGCGCTGTCCGATGACGCCACGCTGAGCTCGCTGAGCGTCGACGGCGCCGCAGTGGACGGGTTCGCCTCCGACGTGCACCACTACACGCTGAGGGTGGACAACGATGTGGCATCGGTGACGGTGGCCGCTGCGGCCACCGAGGCGGCGGCCGCAGTGGACATCTCGCCCGCCGACGCCGATCCCGAGGTCGAGGGCCATCAGGTCGCGCTCGACGTGGGGTCGAATGTGGTGACTGTGGCGGTGGCGGCCACCGACGGGCTGGCCGAGGCCGCCTACAGGCTCGATATCTCCCGCAAGCCCGCGGTGTTCGGCTACGACAGCTTCTTGGACATCTCGGGGTTGGAGCATCGCCGCTCGATGGACATCTGGGCCGGCGCGCAGACGCGGTGGGTGAGCTATGACCGCTCCGGCGATGAGGCGGTGCTGGCCTATGACCCCTCGACGGGTGAGCGCGCCCCGGGCCGCGACATCGCGGCGCGCGCCGCCGGCAACAAGAGCCCCCAGGCGCTGTGGTCTGACGGCGGCGGGCTGTATGTGCTCGACACCTGGAAGTCGATGGTGTTCCAGTACAGCCTCGCCGACGGGGCCGGCTTCGGGGCCCATGCCGCCACGGTGTCGTTGGCGGGCATCGGGGAGGACGATGCCCGGGGGCTGTGGTCTGACGGCGAGGTGATGTGGGTGGCGTCAGTCGACGACGCCAAGGTGTACGCCTATGACCTGCGCAGCGGGGACCGGGTGAGCGGCGAGGACTTCGAGACGCTGCGGGCTGCGGGCAACTCGATGCCGATGGACCTGTGGTCCGACGGGTTTGTGATGTGGGTCCTCGACAAGGGCGACGGCAAGGTCTACGCCTATGACCTCGACTCCAAGGCGCGCCTGGAGCATCTGGACTTCGAGGCTCTGGAGCGGCGCAACGACTGGCCCTCGGGGCTGTGGTCAGACGGCGAGCACATGTGGGTGTCTGACGCCGACGACACCCGGGCCTACGCCTATGTGATGCCCGCGGTGCTCGCCCTCGACACCGTCGAGGTGTCGGGGGTGGAGCTGGTGCGCTCGTCGGCGTCGGAGTACCGGGGCCACGTGGCGCGCGGCACCGCGACGGTGACGGTCACCGCTGAGCCCGCCGACAGCGCCCACACGGTGACTTTCGGCACCGCCGACGCCGACGACAGCACCGAGGGCCACCAGTGGAGCCTTGATCTGGGCGACAACACGCTGGAGGTCACCGTGTCCGACGGCGCCGACAGCTTCACCTACACGATCACCGTCGTCAAGATCGACGTGGACGCGCTGTCTGATGACGCCACGCTGAACTCGCTCACCGTGGACGGCACCGAGGTGGACGGGCTCGCCGCCGACGTGCACCGCTACCGGCTGAAAGTCGACCACGACGTGGTGTCGGCGACGGTGGCGGCTGCAGCCACCGAGACCGCGGCCGAGGTGACGATCACACCCGCCGACGCCGACCCCGACACTGAGGGCCACCAGGTCGCGCTCGACGTGGGAGCGAACCCGGTGACGGTCGCCGTGGCCGCCACCGACGGGATCACCGAGGCCGCCTACACGCTCACCCTCTCCCGCCGGGGCGACCCGGACCAGCCTCCCGAGATGGCTGTCGTATTCAACCGGAGTTTTGGCACCGAGGGCATCTGCGCGGTGGGCGACACGCTGTGGATCGGGTACCGCGGCGACAGCACGCTTCAGGCGTTCGACCGGTCCACCGGCGAGCGTGACGAGGCCAGCGACCTCATACTCGGGGATCCTGCTCGGGGGATGTGGTGCGACGGCGAGACGCTGTGGTACACGACCAAGAACGACCAAAGCAGGATCTTCGCCTACGACATGGCGACGGGCACCCGCCAAGAGGACCGCGAGTTCGACATCAGCGGCCTGAAATTCAACTCCGACCGCTCCAGCCGCGGGGGGATCTGGGGTGGGCCGCTGGGGGTGGCGTCCGACGGCGACACGATGTGGGTGGCCAGCGACTGGAGCAACCACAGAAACTGGCTGTACGCGCTGGACATGTCCACCAGGGCCCGCAAGCCCGGGTCCGACATCGCCGTTGCCGGGGACCGGCTCTTCCGCCCGAAGGGGCTGTGGTCCGACGGCGAGATCCTGTGGGTCGCGGCGACGATAAATTCGACGGTGCGGGCCTATGACATAGCGACGAAGGCGCGTGTGGAGAGCCTCGAGTTCGAGGTCGACGACTTCGAGCACGGCGGCAGTTGGGGGCTGTGGTCTGACGGGGATCACATGTGGGTGTGCAACTTCCGCTACGGCAAGGTGCGGGCCTACCCGATGCCGGAGGCCTACGGGCCGCTCCTGGAGACGGTGGAGGTGTCAGGCGTGGAGCTGGTGCGCTTGTTGTCGACTGAGTTCCGGGGCCATGTGGCGCGCGGCACCGCCACGGTGACGGTCACCGCGGCGCCCGCGGACAGCGCGGACATGGTGACTTTCGGCACCGGCGACGCCGACGACGTCGCCGCGGGCCACCAGTGGAGCCTGATGCTGGGCGACAACACGCTGGAGGTCACCGTGTCCGACGGCGCCGACAGCCGCACCTACACGATCACCGTCGTCCGAGTCGACGTCGACGCGCTGTCCGATGACGCCACGCTGAGCTCGCTGAGCGTCGACGGCGCCGCAGTGGACGGGTTCGCCGCCGACGTGCACCACTACACGCTGAGGGTGGACAACGATGTGGCATCGGTGACGGTGGCCGCTGCGGCCACAGTCGCGGCCGCGGAGGTGACGATCAGCCCCGCCGACGCGGATCCCGGCACCGAGGGCCATCAGGTCGCGCTGGCGCGGGGCCTGAACCGGGTGACTGTCGCGGTGGCCGCCACCGACGGGGTGGCCGAGGCCGCCTACAGGCTCGAGTTCTTCCGGGAGCCTCCGGCGGAAGACGTCGACGGGTTCGGCGAGCCTGGGCACCGCTTGGCTTACCTGTGGTCGAACGGGGCCACGGTCTGGGTCAGCGAACCCGGAGAGGACGCCATCGAGGCCTACGATCTCGCCACCGGCGAGCGCCGGCGCGACAAGCGGATCGGAACCCTGAATAGGGCTGGTAACGAGTGGGCCCGGGGCGTCTGGTCCGACGGCGACACCATCTGGGTCGCCGACTACGACCACAACAAGCTCTACGCCTACGCGCTCGACGGCGGCGCCCGACGGCCGGACCTGGACATCGACACCCTCGAGGCCGCGGGCAACACTGAGCCCAGAGGCATCTGGTCCAACAGCGACACCATGTGGGTCGTCGACGCGGGCGACGCCAAGCTGTACGCCTACGCGCTCGACGGCGGCGCCCGGCAGCCGGAGCTTGACATCGACACGCTGGAGGCTGCGGGCAACAGCGAGCCCCGCGACGTGTGGTCTGACGGCGACACCGTCTGGGTGGCCGACTCGGGCGACGCCAAGCTGTACGCCTACGCGCTCGACGGCGGCGCCCGGCGGCCGGAGCTGGACTTCGACACGCTCGCGGCTGCGGGCAACACCAACCCCAGAGGCATCTGGTCAAACGGCGACGTCATGTGGGTCTCAGACCCCGGCGACGACAAGCTCTACGCCTACAACATGCCCCCCGCCCAAACCGGCACCCAGCAGGCCCAACAGCAGACCCAGCAGGACGATCCCCAGCAGCAGGATGATCCCCAGCAGCAGGACGACCCCCAGCAGGACCCGGGTCAGGCTCAGCAGGACGAGCAGGCTCAGCAGGCTCAGCAGGACGAGCAGGCTCAGCAGGCTCAGCAGGACGAGCAGGCTCAGCAGGACGAGCAGGCTCAGCAGGCTCAGCAGGCGCCTGCGCTCAACTCCTCCGCGGCCGGTGCGCCTGTTGTCGGGGGCAGGGCTCGGGTGGGCGAGACTTTGGTGGCGGACATGTCGGGCGTCGTTGACGCCGACGGGTTGAGTGGGGCTGTGTTCGGGTTTCAGTGGGTGTCCGGTGACGGGACAACTGACACGGACATAGCTGGGGCGACGGTGTCGACCTATGTGCTCGAGGCCGGCGACGCGGGCAGGTTCATCAAGGTTCGGGTGAGCTTCGTCGACGATGCGGGCCATGTTGAGGCGTCGACCAGCGCAGCGGCGGGGCCGGTGTTGGGCGACGGCCCTCCGGGGGCGCCGGGAGGGCTCGCTGTCGCTGCGGGGGACCGGGAGCTCACCCTGTCGTGGGAGCCGCCGGCCGACAACGGCAGCGCGCCCGCGACGAGGTACCGCGTCGAGTGGAGGATCGACGGCAAGGACTACGACAAGAGCCATTGGGGCATATCGCACAAGACGACCTATACCAGGACCCACCTGGCCAACGGAGTGAACTACATCTTCTGGGTGAAGGCCGAGAACGGCAACGGCAACCGCGACGGACCGTACGGACCAGCCTCTGGGGAGGTGAGCGGTACCCCGACGTCGGGCTTGGCGGTGGACCTGGCCACGCCGGTGCTGTCGAACACGAAGACCCTGCATCACGACACAGTGCAACTGGACTGGCAGGACGTCGAGGACGCCGGCTGGTATGTGGTGCAGCACTACCACATCGACGGGGGCAGCGCGCAGTGGCTGGACCTGCCCGCCGCGGGAGTCGACGTCGCGCTGCACGGTTCGAGCGCGGTGGTGAGCAACCTGGGCGGGATCTCGTGGCTGCGGGTGGGGGCGATGAGCTGCGCGGGAGAATCGGAGTGGTCAGAGATCAAGCAGTTGTTCATGACCGACGAGTCGGACTGGGATGGCGTGCCCGTGCCCGAGGTGGCGCAGGGCGACGAGATCGAACCGTGCCCCGTGGTGCTGGGCACGCCGGTGCTGTCGAACACGAAGACCCTGCATCACGACATGGTGCAACTGGACTGGCAGGACATCGAGGACGCCGGTTGGTATGTGGTCCAGCACTACCACATCGACTCCGGCAGCGGGCAGTGGCTGGACCTGCCCGCCGCCGGAGTCGACATCGCGCTCCACGGTTCCAGCGCGGTGGTGAGCAACCTGGGCGGGATCTCGTGGCTGCGGGTGCGGGCGATGAGCTGCGCGGCAGAATCGGAGTGGTCAGAGATCGAGCAGTTGTTCATGACCGACGAGTCGGCCTGGGACGGCGTGCCCGTGCCCGCAGTGGAGCCGAGCGACGAGACCGAACCCTGCCCCGAAAACGTCGACGCGCCCGACAACAGCGCGGCGACCAAGGAGACGCTGACCAGCGCGGCGACGGCTGCTGTGGCTGGCGCGCAACCCACGGAGCCGCCGGCCAAACCCAGGGGCCTCTCCGCCACGGCGTCGCACGACTCTGTGACCCTCACCTGGAACGACCCCGGCGACGACTCCATCACCGGCTACGTGATCCTCAGGCGCGTCCGCGAGAACGATGTCGGCGGCGACTTCAGTGAACTGGCGCCGGACACAGACAGCACCGCGACCACCTACACCGACGACACAGTGGCTGCCGGCCTCACCTACACCTACCGGATCAAGGCCATCAACGGAGCCGGAACCAGTGAACGCTCCCGCTGGTTCCACATCGACACCCCGCCAGCGCCCGCACCCTAGCCCACGGGCCCGCCCGCCACCGCGCTCCACAACCGGGTGGTCCTCGCCGCCGGCGCCGGTGTGGCCCGACGGCAGCGACGGGGAGCCCGCCGATGAGGACGGCGCGCCGGGACCAGCCGGCGGGGGACGCCCTCGTGTGCGTCCAAGTGCTACACGGCGCGCATGCGTGTTATGAAGTTTGACCATTCGGCCATGACAGCGCGGCGCTGATCGAGAAGGTCCGAGCGCCTGTAGGCGGCTTCGACGGAGTTGGCTACGACGTGTGCGAGGCACGCTTCGGCGAGTTCGCGGGCTACGCCGGTCTCCGCGCACCAGTCGCGGAACGAGCTTCGGAGCCCGTGCGGGGTCATCCCCAAGTCCAGTTCGTTCCACTTTCCCAGGTGTTCCCATAGGGTGCCATAGCGTCCCACAGGGCCGATTGGCTCGCCGATCCCGGACGCTCCAGCGGCGCCGACCGCCGGGGAGGAACACGTGACCAGCCGCCTTGAGCTGCACTCGGTGTCAAAGTCATTCGGCAAACGGACCGTGCTCGACCGTGTTTGTCTGACCACTGACGACCGGCTCGGGTCTGTCCTCCCGTTGCGGGGCCCCATCAAGCTGCTGCGCTACGGCTCAGGCTCGCAGGTCCACGACTTGGCGGCGATCGTCCCGGCCGTGGTCTGGACCGTTGCCCTGGTTGCGATGGTGGCCGTCGCGTACCATCGGCGATGGCGACTACACGCCACCGCAGCCCCGATCGATCACGAGATGGGCCGACGAACGTGAAGTTCCTGAGCGACGACTACATACGGGAAAGGACTCGGGTCGCAAACGACGACGGTAGGTTCCGGGCGATGCTGGCCGACCTCGACCTGCGGATGCATCTCCGCATCTTCGCCCCGCCGGATGAGGACGATTTCGACTACTTCATCCGACTGTCGCCCGCGGGCACCGGAACACCGCGAAACCGGGGGAGCGCCATTGGCTGATCGCAAGTCGTTCTGGGCGTGGTGCCTGGAGTCGGAGGAGCCCTCCGATGCCGACCGCGACGCGCTGGCCGCCAAGCTGTCGGACCGCTATGGCACCGAGATCACCGCCCGGCCGGTGCCCTCGCTGGACGACGCCGAGCTGCGTGCGCCCCGCATCGCGATCCCCGACTCGGTGGCCGGCTGGTGCTCGACGACTACCTATGACCGGGCCCGGTACGCCTACGGCGCCCACTTCACCGAACGGGTGCGGGCCTTCAACCTGGAGTTCCCCAACCCGCCCGACGTGGTGGCCCACCCCCGAGACGAGGCCGAGGTGGAGGCCACCCTCGACTGGTGCGACACCAACGGCTACGTGACCGTCCCCTACGGCGGGGGATCGTCGGTGGTGTGGGGCGTCACCCCCCACGGCGACCTCGGCCCGACGGTGGTGATCTCGCTCGACCGCCTCGACCGGGTGCTGGAGATCGACGACGTGTCCCGGGCGGCCCGCATCCAGGCCGGCGTGTTCGGGCCGCACCTCGAGGACCAGCTCCGACCGAGCGGCCACACCCTGCGGCACTTCCCGCAGTCGTTTAGGTTCTCCACCCTCGGCGGCTGGATCGCCACCCGCTCCGGCGGCCACTACGCCACCAACCACACCCACATCGACGACTTCGTCGAGTCGGTGCGCATGATCACCCCGGCCGGATGGTGGGAGTCGCGCCGCCTGCCCGGATCCGGCGCCGGGCCCAGCCCCGACCGGATGGTCATCGGCTCCGAGGGCGTCTACGGGATCATCACCGAGGCCTGGATGCGGATCCAGCGCCGGCCGGTGTTCCGGGCCACCGCCGGGTTGACGTTCGGATCGTGGCAGGCCGGCTGCGAGGCCGTGCGTCACATCGTGCAGGCGAAGCTGTGGCCGGCCAACCTGCGCATACTCGACCCCGCTGAGGCCCGCCGGGCCGCCGGGCTCGACGGCGAGCAGTCCCTGGTGATCGTGTCGTTCGAGTCGGCCGAGCTCAGCCAGCGCCACAACATCGCCGCCGCGGTGGAGATCGCCCGCGACAGCGGCGGGAGCGTGGACGACGACGACATCCGCGTCGACGACGGCACGGGCGCTCCCACAGGCCGTGGCGGCGCGGTGGGCGCCTGGCGCAACGCGTTCATCGGCGTGGGCAACGGCGTCGAGACCTCGCTGGGCCTGATCAACGACACCTTCGAGACCGCCATCACATGGGACCGATGGCCCGACTTCGACGACGAGATCCGCGCCAGGGTGGGCGCCGCCCTCGCCGACACCTTCGGCGACCACTGCACCCTGTCGTGCCGGTTCACCCACGTATACACCGACGGACCTGCGCCCTACTACACGTGGTCGGGCATGGGCCCTCAAGGCAGCGAGATCGCCCAGTGGCAGACGATCAAAGCCGCGGCCAACGAGGCCGTGGAGTCCGCCGGCGGCACCGTCACCCACCATCACGCCGTGGGCCGGATGCACCGCCCCGACGGCTACGACCGCCAGCGTCCCGAACTGTTCGCCCAGGCCGTCCGGGCCGTCAAGAAGCGCCTCGACCCCAACGGCATCCTCAACCCCGGCGTCCTGATCGACCCCTGAGCCCGCCGGCGCTGGCGCGGCCCGCGTCCTGATCAACCGCTGAGGCTTCCTTACACTGGCCGGCGTGAGCGACGACCGCAGGCCTGACGCCAGCCCCGCCGGAGATCCCCGGGGACTCCTCGCCGGGGTGCGGGTGATCGAGTCCAGCCTGCTCGGGCCGGGACACCTCGGAACGTTCCTGGCCGACCTGGGCGCGGACGTGATCAAGGTCGAGTCCCCCGCCGGCGACTACATCCGCCAGATGACCTGGCCCATCGTCGAGGGCGTGTCACTGCTGCACCTGCACACCCACCGGGGCAAGCGAAGCGTCACCCTCGACCTCAAGAACCCCGCCGGACGCCTGCTGTACATCGACCTGGCAGCCACCGCCGACATGGTGATCGAGGCCATGCGCCCCGGCACCCTGGCCCGCCTCGGCCTCGGCTACGACGTGCTGCGGGCCGCCAACCCGCGGCTCGTGTTCGCCACCCTGTCGGGCTACGGCGCCACCGGCCCCTACAAGGACATGCCCAGCCACGGCATCGCCTACGACACCTGGTCGGGGATCGTGCAGCCCGTCGTCGACGACGACGGCTTCACCCGCATCCCCCCGGACATGCCCAACGTGGGCATCAACGTGGGGCCGATGCTGGCCGCGCTGGCGGGGCTGGCCGCGGTGATCAAGGCCCGCGACACCGGCGAGGGATGCGAGATCGAGGTCGCCCAGTCCGACGCCTCGGCCTACATGGACTGGTACCGCATCGAGACCGAGCGGGCCTACCTGCGCCCCACCGACGAGGTGACCGGCAACCCGTCCGACGACTACGAGCGCCGCCCCGCGGGGCTGGCCGGCATGTGGGAGGGCGTGCGCTACCAGGCCTACGCCGCAGCCGACGGCCACGTGCTGTTCATGGCCTCCGAGCAGGCCTTCTGGCGCAACTTCTGCGAGGGCGTGGACCGCATGGACCTCTTCGGGCGCTGGCCCGGCTCCACCTACGCCGACCACGCCCGGGGCAACATCGAGCTCCAGCAGGAGCTGAAGGCCATATTCGCCACCAAGACAGTGTCGGAGTGGCTCGACTTCAGCAACGAGGCCAACACCCCGATCGCTCCGTTCAACACGCCGGCCAACATCGGCGACGACCCGCAGTTCCAAGCCCGCATCGGGTTCCTGCCCACCGAGGAGGTGGGCTGCGAGCAGCTCCCCCTGCCGGTCTACATCGACGGCGGGAAGCCCCCCACCCCGTCGATGGCGCCCACCGTCGGCCAGCACACCGACGAGGTAATGGCCGAGGTCCTGGGACTGAGCGCGGCCGAGATCACCGACCTCCGCACCGACGGCGCCTTCGGCTAGCCCCGCCGCCGGGTCGCCCGCCGGTTTCTCGGGTCGAGTTCTGGGCCTCCAGGGCACAATTCCAACCCGAGATCCCGCCGAGGGCTCTGGACGCAATTTCTTGGGTCGAGTTCTGGGCCTCCAGGGCACAATTCCAACCCGAGATCCCGTTAGCCCCGGTCGACTACCACCTCGCGGCCCGGCTCCTCAGGCTCGTCGTCGACCATCCCGCTTGGAGGAAGCGGTCGGCACATCGGTCCTGGCCCCCGGATTCCCGGCACAGCGCCGTAGTGATCTGGTAGCGTTATAGATGGTATACTAATGGTTGCATAACTCTACAGAAAGAATAATTGCTATGAGTGCGGTGAAGCCCTTGTGTCCAGAGACAATTGAGGCCATCAAGTTGCTCGGAGGCAAAGTGGTCTTGGCGCGCCGGGAGCGTCGGTGGACGCTTGCGGAACTCGCGGAAAGGGCCGGAGTGTCTGTGGTGACAATGCGCAAGGTCGAAAGGGGCGACCCTAGCGTCGCGCTCGGCACGGCGTTTGAGGCAGCCGCCCTAGTCGGGGTGCCGCTGTTCCATCATGACTCAGCACGGCGAACCGTGGAGGGCGAGGTCGTGCACTCTCGTTTGGCCGTGCTGCCCGCGACGGTGCGGTCGCGCCATGTCGATGACGACTTCTGATCCCGCCGGGCACCCTGATCGCGCGTACGTGTGGGTCTGGCTGCCAGGGGCAACCGAGCCTGTCGTCGCGGGAAGGTTGGACGACCGCGGTGCCATCGTCGCCTTCACATACGCCCGCAGCTACCTCGAGCGATCCGGACCGATGGCGCTGTACTCACCCGAGTTGCCACTACAGCGCGGCGAACTTCAGCCCCTGTCGGGCGAGGTCGCCGGCTGCGTGTCAGACGCCGCGCCCGATGCTTGGGGGCGTCGGGCGATCGAGCACCGCCGCGGCGACGCATACTCCGACCTGCCCATCCTGACGTACCTGCTTGAGTCTGGTTCGGACCGCATTGGAGCGCTCGACTTCCAGGCCTCGGCTTCCCGCTACGAGGCGCGCTTGGGGGACTCGGCCTCGCTGGCTGAGTTGGCGGAGGCCGCGGACTGCGTCGACAGGGGCGAGCCACTGACCCCCGCGCTGAACCGCGCCCTACTCCATGGAACCTCCGTCGGCGGGGCGCGGCCCAAGGCCCTGATCGCTGACGGCGAGCGAGGCATGATCGCCAAGTTCTCGTCGTCCACGGACCCCTATCCCGTGGTCAAGGCCGAGTACATCGCCATGGAACTAGCGCGCCGTGCTGGGATTGACGCCGCTCCCGTCGAACTCGCGCAGGCACTCGGCAGAGAGGTTCTGATGGTGGAGCGATTCGACCGAACCCACAGAGGCGCTCGACGCATGATGGTTTCGGCACTGACCATCCTGCAGCGACACGACGCACACGGCATCGCGGGCCGCTACGCGACGTATGCCGACCTGGCCCACCAGATTCGGTCGCGCTTCACCGATGCCGACTCGACGCTGCGGGAGATGTTCTCGCGCATCGTCTTCAACATCCTCGTCAGCAACACCGACGATCACGCCCGCAACCACTCCGCCTTCTGGGACGGTGCCAATTTGACGCTCACACCGGCATACGACATCTGCCCACAGGCCCGCGCGGGTGGTGAGGCCGCCCAGGCAATGGCCTTCGGGTCCGACGGGGACCGTTTGAGCCAGGTCGCGCGCTGTGTCTCCCACGCTGGGCACTACCACCTGACAGCGCAGCAGGCAGAGGAGATCGTCGATCAACAAATCGCCACGATCCACACCCACTGGGACGAGGTCTGCGACATCGCCGCAACGAGCCGCGCCGACAAGGAACGGTTCTGGGGGCGCCAGTTCCTCAACCCTTACGCGCTCCAGGGGCATCGGTCGTAGCCCCAGTTGTTCTTGCCGGCGGTTCAATCAAGGCAATCGGCGGCGCGCGCCGGTCGCCTCCGGACCTGTGAGACGCTATGACACGGTATGGGAGGGCGGACCCTTCTCGCCCTTCGTCGTTCTATGCCACCCTCCATGGCCCCCACCGTAGGCCAGCAAACCGACGAAGTCATGGGCCGAGTCCTGGGCCTAGGCATCGACGAAATATCGGTCCTGAGAGCGAGGGGTGCCTTCGGCTAGAGGCCGAGCCGGTACGGTAGGTGCCCAACCGCGGGTTGCCGTGAGCACCACTAAGAGGCCGAGCGGATAGGGAGCGATTCATGAGAGTTCTCGCGAGGCGCACAGCGAGGCCGTGGCCCGAGCGGCCCGTGAGCGCAGCGAACAAGAGCGGGAGTGACACCGCTGCGACGCGACGGGTTCTCGCCTATCCGCGCAGCCCCCAAAGGAGGTGGGAGAGGAGATGGCCGTGACGTCACCCGTTTCGGAGATCATCTTCGAGGTCAGTGAGGACGAGATCGACGGCGGGTACTCCGCCAGCGCCCTGGGCTATGGCATCCACACCGAAGGAGAGACGGTCGAGGAGATCCGCGGGAACATCCGTGAGGCGGTCGAGTGTTACTTCGATGAGACCATGCCGCGCCCCGGATTGATCCGCCTGCATTTCGTCCGGGACGAAGTGCTCTCGCTGTGAGACTGCCGCGCGATGTGCGCGGAACCGATCTCCAGCGAGCGCTGCAACGGTTCGGATACCGACCTACCCGGCAACGCGGCTCCCATGTGCGCATCACCACGCACGTCAATGGCGAGCATCACGAAGTCATCCCGCTCCACAGCCCGATCAGAGTCAAGACCCTCTCCAGCATCCTGAAGAGCGTCGCGGCTCACCATGAAGTGAGCGTCGAGGAGCTGTTGGAACAGCTTGGGCTCTAGCCGCGGCGAACGACGACCTCGCAACCCGGAGCCTCAGGCTCGTCGTCGAGCATCTCGGCCGGGAACCCCGGCGCCAGGATCTGCGTACCCACCGCCTCCT
This sequence comes from Candidatus Aldehydirespirator sp., assembly GCA_965219165.1. Taxonomy (GTDB): domain Bacteria; phylum Actinomycetota; class Acidimicrobiia; order Acidimicrobiales; family Aldehydirespiratoraceae; genus Aldehydirespirator. The sequence continues at coordinate 2,394,941 of CBDCMW010000002.1, forward strand.
CCAGTCGGCGGACCACGCTGGGGGACCACTCTCTGGGCCCGTAGCGGGCCGCGGCGTCGTCGAAAATGTCGATCAGCACCGGCGACAGCTCCAGCGGCACGCCGGCTCGCTCGGCCACCGCCGCGAACAGCGACAGGTCCTTCTGCACCAGGTCCACGGTGAAGTTGATGTCGCGGCTGCCGTTGAGGATCACCTGGCTCTCGGTCTCATGCACGAACGAGTTGCCCGACGAGATGCGGATCGCCTCGTAGGCGGTGTTGAGGTCGATGCCGGCCAGCTTGGAGGTGACCAGCGCCTCGCACAGCGACACCAGGTTGGCGGTGGCCAGGTAGTTGGTCACCACCTTGAGGATCGACGCGGAGCCGATCGGCCCGGCGTGCAGGATGTTGCGGCCCATGGCGGTGAGCACGGGCAGGGCCCGCTCGAAGATGGCACGGTCGCAGCCCGCGAAGATCGAGATATTGCCGGTGGCGGCCCGATGGCAGCCGCCCGACACCGGGCAGTCAACCGCCGCGCCGCCCGCGCCGGCTACCAGCGCGGCCAGCCGGCGTACCTCGGCCTCGTCGGTGGTGCTCATCTCGGCCCAGATCGGGGAGTCGGCGCCGTCGCCGCGTCCGGACCGGGAGGCCAGGCCGGCCAGGACGCCGTCGCCGGCCTCCATCACCGCGGCGCTGGCCGCGGGGCTGGGCAGGCACGTGATCACCATGTCGGCCTCGGCCGCCATCTCCGCGGGGCTGTCGGCCCAGCCCGCTCCCTGTTCCTCCAGCGCCGCCGCCGCCGAGCGGTCCAGGTCCCGCACCACCAGATCGAAGCCGTTGCGCAGCAGGCTCCCGGCCAGCTTCGACCCCACGTTGCCCAATCCGATGAAGCCCACTCTCATAAGTGACCTCCCTGACGGTGTGCCGAATGCCGCCCAACCCCGCTGCCGTTTGCAATCGAGGTGCGGCCCGGCGACGCTAGCGCTGTGGCCAGAGCGCCGAAGGGAATCGATCCGGAGCCGGTCACGGCCTGGCTGGCCGCCGAGGTGGGAGTGGCCCCGCCCCTCGACTTCGACCCCATCGCGGGGGGCGCCTCCAACCTCACCTTCGTCGTGACCGACGCAGCCGGCCGTCGGGTTGTGCTCAGGCGCCCGCCCACCGGCCATGTGCTGGCCAGCGCCCACGACATGACCCGCGAGCATCGCGTGATCTCGGCCCTGGCGCCCACGCTGGTGCCGGTGCCGCCCGCGCTGGGGCTGTGCACCGACGCAGCCGTCAACGGCGCCGACTTCTACGTGATGGACTACGTCGAGGGCTCGGTGGTGTTCGACCGCGTCGACGCGACGGCGGTGGACGAGGCGGTGCGCCCGGTCATGGCTCGCTCGATAGTCGACACCCTCGCAGACCTGCACTCGCTGGACCCCGACCAGGCCGGGCTGGGCGACCTCGGCCGCCGGGAGGGCTACTGCGCCCGCCAGCTACGGCGCTGGCAGCGTCAGGTGGACGAAGGCTCCGACCGGGAACTGCCGCTGGTGCGCGAGCTGCACGACCGGCTCGTGGCGTCGATCCCCGAGCAGCAGGGAGTGGGGATCGTGCACGGCGACTACCGCCTGGACAACTGCATCGTGGCCGCCGACGGCTCGGTGGCCGCGGTGCTCGACTGGGAGCTGTGCACCCTGGGAGACGTGCTCATCGACGTGGCCGGGCTGGTGACATGGTGGGGCGACTCGCAGGAGGGCGAGGGCCGGCTGGCCGACATGCCCACCACCGTCGAGGGCTTCGGCACGCCCGCAGACGTGCTCGAGCGCTACCGGCAGCGCTCCGAGCGGGACCTATCGCGCCTCGACTGGTACGTCGCGCTGCAGTTCTGGCGGGTGGCCTGCATCATCGAGGGCGTGCGGGTGCGCCACACTGCGGGAGCCATGGGAGACAAGCAGCACTACGACGACGCCGGCGCCAGGCAGTTCATCGACTACTCGCTGGACCGCTGCGCCGAACTGCTCGACGCCGCCGCCTGACCTCCATGCGCGATCCCAAGTACGACGTGCTGTTCGAGCCGGTGCGGATCGGCCCGCTAACGGCCAAGAACCGGTTCTTCCAGGTGCCTCACTGCAACGGCATGGGCTACCGCGACCCCAGAGCCTGTGCCGAGATGCGGGCCGTCAAGGCGCAGGGAGGCTGGGCGGTGGTCTGCACCGAGGAAGCCGAGATCCACTACACCTCGGAGGTAACCCCCTACATCGAGGCTCGGATCTGGGACGACAGCGACATCCCCGCGCTGGCCCTGATGGCCGAGCGGGTCCACGACTGCGGGGCGCTGGCCGGCATCGAACTCGCCTACAACGGCCTCGACGGCACCAACCTGCACTCGCGTGTCGTCCCCCAGGCGCCCTCGGCGCTGCCGGTGATCTCAGGTTCTTCCCACCCGGTTCAGGCGCGGGCCATGACCAAGCGGGACATCGCCAACCTGCGACGCTGGCACCGCCAGGCCGTGGACCGCTCGCTGCGGGCCGGGTTCGATCTCGTCTACGTGTACTCGGGCCACTCCCTCGGCGCGGCCCACCACTTCCTGTCGCGCCGTTACAACCATCGCAGCGACGAGTACGGCGGGAGCCTCCGCAACCGGATGCGGCTGCTGCGAGAACTGCTGGAGGACACCGTCGAGGAAGTCGCCGGACGGGCCGCGGTGGCCTGCCGGGTGACGGTCGACGAGACGATGTACCGCGACGGCATCGACCGCTCCGAGATCGAGGCCGTCATCGGCGAACTGGGCGAGATCCCCGACCTGTGGGACTTCGTGCCCGGCACCTGGGAGGACGACAGCGTCACGTCGCGCTTCAGCGCCGAGGCCCACGAGGAGGAGTGGGTGCGAGGCCTCAAGGCCCTCACCTCCAAACCGGTCGTCGGGGTCGGGCGGTTCACGTCACCGGACACGATGGTGCGCATGATCCGTCAGGGCATTCTCGACTTCATCGGGGCGGCCCGTCCTTCCATCGCCGATCCGTACCTGCCCCGCAAGATCGAGGAGGGCCGCCTCGAAGACATCCGCGAGTGCATCGGCTGCAACATCTGCGTGACCGGCGACTACACCATGTCGCCCATCCGCTGCACCCAGAACCCGTCGATGGGCGAGGAGTGGCGGCGAGGATGGCACCCCGAGCGCTACCGGCCCCGCCACGCCGAGGAGAAGGTGCTGGTAGTGGGCGCTGGCCCGGCCGGTTTGGAAGCAGCCATGGCGCTGGGCAAGCGGGGATACGAGGTGGTGCTGGTCGAGAGGTCGCGCACGCTCGGCGGCCGGGTGGCGGCCGAGGCCCGGCTGCCGGGGCTGGCTGAATGGGTCCGGGTGGTGGACTACCGCGTCGGTCAGATCTCGCGTCTCGGCAATGTCGAGCACTTCCTGGAGAGCGACATGACCGCCGAGGAGGCGCTCTCCTACTGCTTCGACCACATCGCGGTGGCCACCGGCTCGGTGTGGCGCCGCGACGGGGTGGCCCGCTGGCACACCCGGGCCGGTGCCATGGCCATCGGCGGCCTGACGGCGTTCACCCCCGGCGACATCCTGGCCGGCGCCCGCCCTCCCGCCCGAAGCCGGGTCGCGATCTACGACGACGACCACTACTACATGGGCGGGGTCCTGGCCGAGCTGCTGCGAGGCGAGGGCTACGAGGTGGTTCTGGTCACGCCGGAGCCGCTGGTGTCGGCCTGGACGGTCAACACCATGGAGCAGCACCGCATCCAGGCCCGGCTCATGGAGTCGGGCGTAGCGCTACAAACCTCCACCGCAGTCTCGGCCGTGCTCGACGACGGGCTGCGAACCGAGTGCGCCTTCACCGAGCGCGAGGGCCGGATCGACGCAGACGCAGTGGTGCTGGTCACGGCCCGCCTGCCCATCGACGGGCTGGCCCAGGACCTGCTGTCCCGGCGCGGCGAATGGCCTGACCGCGGACTGCTCAGCGTCCGAGCGGTTGGAGACGCTCTCGCCCCCGGCACGATCGCGGCGGCGGTTTGGGACGGCCGCCGTTACGCCGAGGAGCTGGAATCCCCCACCGACGACGCCGACACCACCCCCTACCGCCGAGAAGTCACCGCCCTGGCCTCGCGGAGCTGCAGGCCGGGGTAGAGCTCAGCCCATGGAGGCGATGGCCGAGTCGTAGTCGGGCTCGGTGGTGATCTCGGGCACGAGTTGCGCGTGCAGCACGTTGCCGTCAGCGTCGATGACCACCACAGCCCGGGCGCACAGACCGGCGAGCGGGCCCGCGGCGATGCCAACGCCGTAGTCGTCGAGGAACTCGGAGTTGCGGAAGGTTGAGCCGATGGTGACGTTCTCGATGCCCTCGGCGCCGCAGAAACGGCCCGTCGCGAAGGGCAGGTCGGCGGACACGCACACCACGGTGGTGCCCTCCAGGGCCGCGGCCCGCTCGTTGAACGTGCGCACGCTCTGGGCACAGACAGGGGTGTCGATCGACGGAAAGATGTTGAGCACCACACGGCCGCCGAGCAGGCCCTCCGAGGTCACGGCGCCGAGGTCGCCTGCGGTCAGGGCGAACGCTGGGGCAGCCTGGCCCACAGCCGGCAAGTCGCCGCTCGTGTGGACCGGGTTGCCTTGGAATGCGGTTGTGGCCACGGATGTCTCCTTCGAATCGGGTCGCGGGCTCGCACTCGACGGGTCGCCACATCGGTGCGTGACGAATGATCTATGTGCACATCGGAGGTTATCGGCGCGCGCCGCTACCATCCGGCTGATGGCAGCCCGTCGCCGAGAAACGCCCCGTCCAGACCACATCGAGGCACCTACATCACTGGTCCAGCCGCACGATGAGCCGACCACGGAGCCGGAGCACGATCTGACGCCCGATCCGCTAGACCTCGAGGCGTTCCGGCGCAACGCCCACGCCCTGGTCGACTGGGTGGCCGACTACCTCGGCGGACTCGGGGCCAGGCCCGTTCGCGAGCCCGCGGAGCCCGGGGATGTGCGAGCCAAGCTGCCGGACCGTGCCCCCGAGAATCCGGAGTCTTTCGACGCTGTGCTGGCCGACCTCGACCGGGTCGTGGTGCCGGGCCTGACCCACTGGCAGCATCCGGGGTGGTTCGCGTACTTCCCCGCCCAGTCCTCCCCGCCGTCGGTGCTCGGGGAGCTCGCCGCCGCGGGCATAGGGATCCAGGGGATGCTGTGGTCGACGTCGCCCGCGGCCACCGAGATCGAGTCCCACGTGCTCGACTGGCTGGTGGACCTCCTCGGCGTGCCCCCGGAGTGGAAGACGACCGGTGCGGGCGGCGGCGTCTTGCAGTCCGGCGCGTCGGCGTCGACGCACACCGCTCTGGTGGTGGCCCGCGAGCAGTGTCTGGGACGGACTGGAGCAGGCCCCAAGGACATGGTCGCCTACACGTCGGGCCACGCCCACTCCTCGATCGAGAAGGGCGCCCGCATGGCCGGCTTCGGACACGTCAGGCTGCTGGAGACCGACCGCGAGTTCGCGGCCCGACCCGAGGCGCTGGCCGCGACCATCGCCGAGGACCGCCGGACCGGGCTCGCCCCGGCCTTCGTGTGCTCCGCGGTGGGCACGACCGGCACAACCGGCGTCGACCCCGTGCGCCGGTTCGGCGAGATAGCCCGGGCCGAGCGGATGTGGCACCACGTCGACGCGGCCTACGCCGGCTCCGCGATGATCTGCGAGGAGTTCCGCCACCATCAGGACGGGCTGGAGCTGGTGGACAGCTACACCTTCAACCCGCACAAGTGGATGGCCACCAACCTCGACTGCTCGGTGATGTGGGTGGCCGACCGCCGGCCGCTCATCGAGGCCCTGAGCGTGCTGCCTCCCTACTTGCGCGACGAGGCCTCGGAGTCCGGACAGGTGATCGACTACCGGGACTGGCACGGTCCGCTGGGGCGTCCGTTCCGGGCCCTGAAGCTTTGGTTCGTATTGCGCTGCTTCGGCGCCGACGGCCTGCGGCGGATGATCCGCAACCATGTGGGCTGGGCCCGAGGGCTGGCAGATCGCATCGACAGCCATCCGAGCCTGGAGCGCATCGCGCCCGTGCACTTCGCGCTGGTCTCGTTCGTGCACGTCGACGGCAACGAGGCCACCGACGCCCTCACGGACCGAGTCAACGGCGACGGCCGGTTCTACATCACCGCATCGGAAGCCGGCGGTCAGCGCTACGCCCGCATCTCGGTCGGCTCGACCTGGACGACGCGGGCCCACGTCGACGCGCTATGGGACCTGATCGACGCCAACGCCTGACCGGATGGCCTCGCCCCGGACCAGTCGTCGAACCTGGGGCGCGCTTCTGCGAGCAGATATGCCGACTGAGACGGCTCTGCTGCACACAGAACCTGGAGTGCGCTTCTGTGAGCAGATATGCCGACTGAGACGGCTCTGCTGCACACAGAACCTGGGGTGCGGCCGGGGCGGCGCCGGCTCAGCGGCCGAGCGACTCCAGGTAGCGGCGGGCTGTCTCGCGCGACTCGGGATCGCGCCTAGCCGCGGCCAGGGAGTCGGCGTCGTTCCAGGCGCCGCCGGTGGGCACCAGCGCCTCCGCGGCCGCATCCACGGCCCTCAGAGTGGCTCGCAGCGTGTAGGCCGACTTTGAGGCCAGCACCCGGGCCAGCTCGGCCGCGGCGTCGTCCAGCTCGGATGCCGGAACGACCCGGTTGACGAAGCCCAGCGCCTGGGCCTCGGCCGCGCCGAAGGGGCGGCACGTCAGCACCAGGTCGCGGGTGGCCGCGGGTCCGACCTCTCGCACCAACCGGGGGATGCCGCCCCACGCCAGAGGTATGCCCAGGTCGACCTCCGGTATCACGAAACGCACGTCCTCGGCGGCGACCCGCAGGTCGCAGGCCGCGGCCAGCACCACGCCCCCGCCCACGCAGTGCCCGTGTATCGCCGCGACCGTCACGGCCTGCATGGCCGTGACCGCCTCGGCCATCAGCCGTCCGGCGTCGGTGCCGGCGCGGTCCGGCCCTCCCCCGCCGGTGAAGGCGGCCAGGTCCGCTCCCGCGGTGAAGGCCCGTCCGTTGCCCCGCACGATCACCGCCTTCACGTCGTCGTGGCCGTCGAACCAGCGGGCCGCGTCGGCCAGCTCCCGCAGGCACGCCACCGACAGCGGATTGAGCTTGGCCGGATTGTCGAGCGCCAGAGTGCCCACCGCACCCTCGACGCCGACCGTGATCGTGTCGTAGTCCATCGGTCCTTCCCGTCCTGTTGCGGCCCATGGAGGCCCCATCTGCGGAACTTCCCCCGACTCTGCCACATATATGGTGGCCAACTACCGGAAGTTCGATCCTGACCGCGCCGGCCACGGCCTGCAATGGTCCCCACGGACGCCTGCGGGCAGAACCATGCGAACAGCGAGGCACAAGACAGAGGCAAACGCTGATAGAAGGATCGCCATGCGAACAAATCCCATGCGAGAGCGCTGGACCGCAGGCGAGGCCGCCCTCGGCGGCTGGCTGGGCATCCCGAGCTCCTTCTCCGCGGAGATCGTGGCCCGTTGCGACCTCGACTACGTCTGCGTCGACACCCAGCACGGCCTCGTCGACTACAGCGACTCGTGGAAGATGCTCCAGGCCGTCAACCTGGGCTCGGCCACCCCGGTGGTGCGGGTGCCGTGGAACGAGCCGGGCATCATCGGCAAGAGCCTCGACGCCGGCGCCCGAGGAATCATCGTGCCCATGGTCAACACCCGGGCCGAGGCTGAGGCCGCGGTGCGCGCCTGCCGGTACGCGCCCGACGGGGGCCGCAGCTACGGCCCGGCCCGAGTCGTGCGCCAGGAGGGCTCCGACTATTTTGCCAACGCCAACGCGGACGTGGCCGTGATCCCGATGGTCGAGACGGCTCAGGCCGTGTCCAACCTCGATGACATCCTGTCGGTTCCGGGCGTGGACGCCGTGTATGTGGGACCGTCGGACCTGTCGGTGAGCCTGGGAATGGGCCCGGGCAACAACGACGGCAAGGCGGCCTTCGACGAGGCCATGGCCGCCATCGTGGCCGGTTGTGTGCGTCATGGCGTGATCGCGGGGTGCCACACCGTGTCGGAGCTGTGCCAGCGCCGCATCGAGCAGGGCTTCCGCATGATCACGATCACCTCCGACACCGTGGCGTTGGCGAGAGCGCTCGAGGACGAGCTGCGCCGGGCCCGGGGCCAAGAGCCGGCCGTTCGCTCCGGCTCCCTGTACTAGCGGCGGCACGGCCCGGCTCCGTGCTCCCATGAAGCTCGGCGATCCCGCCGGGCTGCGGGCCGGCAGCGTGATCTGATCCCGCCGGGATGCGGGCCGGCGGCGTGATCTGATCCCGCCGCCCAGCGGGGCCGCAGTACGCTGCTCTCCGTCGCCACCAGCGCAGGGAGCCGCCGATGGATTTCGAGTTCTCCGACGAGCAGGGAGCATTCGCGGCAGAGGTGGAGGCCTTCCTCGACGCCAACGCCGACCCCGACGTGTTCGACCTGACCCGGGAGAACATGGCCCAGCTCGTGGACACCCCCGAGCGCAGGGCATTCATGAAGGAGATGGGCCGCAAGGGATGGCTGGGCATCACCTGGCCGGCCGAGTACGGCGGCAGCGAGGGCGAGGGCGTCTACGAGTACCTGCTGAACGAGGCACTCGCGGCCCGGGGCGGCCCCCAGATCGGCAAAGGCGTCGGCATCGTGGGCAAGACGATCATCGCCCACGGCTCCGAGAAGCTCAAGGCCGAGTTCCTGCCCATGATCCTCGAGAACGACGTGGAGTTCGCGGTGGGCTACTCCGAGCCCGACGCCGGCTCCGACGCAGCCTCCATGCGGCTGCGGGCCGAGCGGCACACCGCCGACGACGGCACCACCGGATGGCTGCTCAACGGCGAGAAGACGTGGACCACGTCCGCGCATTTCGCCGAGTGGTACTGGCTGGGCACCCGCACCGATCCCGACAACAAGCACATGGGCATAACCCTGATGCTGGTGCCCCTCGACCAGCCCGGCATCACCATCGACGGCATCTGGACCATGGGCGACGAGCGCACCAACTCCGTGTTCCTCGACAACGTGTTCGTGCCCGACGACTACGTGGTGGGCGAGGTCAACCACGGGTTCCGCTACATCAGCCAGGCCCTCGACCTCGAGCGCTTCACCCTGTTCACCTTCTCCCCCATCAAGCAGCGCCTCGACCTGCTCACCGAATGGGTGCAAGACGCCGAGCGCGACGGCGAGCCGCTACGCGAGGACCCCAGGGTGCGGGCCAGACTCGCCAACCTGCACACCGAGGCCGAGGTGGCCAGAGTGCTCGGCCTGAAGTTCGTGGCCGAGGCGGTGAAGGTCGAGCACACAGTTCGCGAGGGCAAGGAGGGGTTCCAGCCGCCGACGGTGGCCGCCTCGGAGTACAAGCTCTACGCCACCGAGCTGTCGAAGCGCCTGGCCGACGCGTCCATGGACATCGCCGGACCGGGATCGCAGCTGCGGGTGCACACCGAGGACGCCCCGATGGCGGGCCGCTCGGAGTCGACCTACCGCTTCACGGTGATCGACACCATCGGGGGCGGCGCCTCGGAGATCCAGAAGAACATCATCGCCCGGCGGGGCCTCGGCCTACCCAAGAACTTCTGAGCGCGTTCCCATGGCGACAAAGCCTCGCACTCCCAATGAACCTCCGAGCATCAGCTCATGGCGGCTGAGTCCGTGACTGCTCCCAGCGCGGCCGCCCTCGACGGCGTCAGGGTGCTCGACCTGGCGTCGGTGGGTCCGGCCGCGAGGGCCACCCGGCTGCTGGCCGACTACGGCGCGGACGTGGTCAAGGTGGGTCCCGTGCCCCGGCGAGCCGGCGTTGCGACCGTGCCTCCCCCCTACGCCTACAGCGGCCACCGGGGGATGAGCCGGGCCCTGTTCGACCTCAAGACCGAGGACGGACGGGCCGCCTTCCTCGGCCTGGCCCGCCGCGCCGATGTGGTGGTGGAGAGCTTCCGTCCCGGTGTGGTCGATCGCCTCGGCATCGGATACGACGCGGTGCGGGCCGTCAACCAGCGGGTCGTCTACTGCTCCACCAGCGGCTACGGCCAGACCGGACCCCGCCGGGACTGGGCCGGCCACGACCTCAACTATCTGGCCGTGTCGGGTTATCTGCACTGCAGCGGACGCGACGCCGACGGCGCCCCCGCGCTGCCCGGCGCGACGGTGGCCGACATCGCCGCGGGCGGCATGCACGCCGCGCTGGCCGTGCTGGCCGCCCTGCTGCGCCGTGAGCGCACCGGACGCGGCGAACACCTCGACGTGTCGGTGGCCGACGGCGCGCTCGGGATGATGTCGCTGTATGCCGACGAGCACCTGGCCACCGGAGCCGAACCCGGACCGGGCCACTACATCCTCACCGGCCGCTACGCCTGCTATGGCGTCTATGCCTGCGCCGACGGCCGTTACCTGGCCGTAGCCGCCATCGAGCCCGCCTTCTGGGCGAACCTGTGCCGGGAGATGGGCCTCGACCGCTACATCGACGCCCAGACCGACGACGCACTGCAGGACGAGATCCGTTCCGCGATCGCGGCCGCCCTGGCGTCTGCCGACCGCGACAAGTGGGTGCGGCGGCTCGGCCCCGCCGACTGTTGCGTGGCCCCTGTCAATAGCGTGCCGGAGGCCGTGCACGACGAGCAGTATCGGGCTCGGGGCACGGTGGTCAAGGCCGAGCATCCCACCGACGGAACCATGGAGCAGATAGGCGCGGTCTGGGCCGGCGCGGCCGCGGCCGACTCGCCGCACGGGCTTCCCGACCTCACCGAGACCCAAACCGCTGAGCTGTTGGCTGAGGCGGGCTACGACGAGGCCCACATCGCCAGGCTCGCCCAAGCCGGAGTGATCGCGTGACGGCCGAAATTGGTGCGGCTATTGGCCCCTGGAGGCACAAAATGTCACCAATTTCGGGCCCAGCCAGGCACGGCGAGTCCGCAAACGAGGACGGCCGGTGATAGTCGAGGCTCTCCCCGGCGACGTAGCCGAGTTGATCGGCCGGCGGATGTACCCGGCGACCGCGGACTTCCCCGCCGAGATGGCCTACGGCTGGAACACGCTGGCCGCAACCGAGAACGGCAACCCGCTGTACTGGGACACGGCCGTGGCTGAGATGCTGACCGGGGGGGACATTCTGCCCCTCAGCACGCTGTCGCTGTGGATGCGCCCGCACCGCTGGACGCCCGGCGCGGCCGCCGAGCAGGTCGCCCTGAAGGTCCATTTCGAGCTCAAGGACCGTCTGGAGCTGCCCGAGGCGGTCATGAGCGACAACACGATCGTCTTCTGGGAGCCGGTGCGACCCGGCGACGTGATCAGCCATCACCAGGTTCTGCGGTCCGTGAGCGGCCCCAAGACCACCCCGCTCGGCTCGGGCCGCTTCTGGGTGATCGACGTCGAGTACCACAACCAGCACGGCGAACTCGTGGGCGTCGAGTCCTACACCGGCTTCGGCTACCGCCGACCCGATGCCGCGGCGGCCGTCCCCGCGCCGCGGCCCCCGGCCCAGTCGAGCGGCAGCACCACGCCCCCGACCCCACCGCAGCCGGGCGGGCACACCGGCGACGCGGCGACCCGACCCCGGGCAAAGCCCGATCCGGCCCACGACCAGATCGCCGTGGGCGACACCCTGCCGGAGGTCACCCACGACGTGACCGCCACCACCGTCGTGCTGGGGGCGTTGGCCAGCCGCGACTGGCGACCCATGCACCACGACTACCGCTTCGCCACAGAGCGCAACGGAACCCGCGACATCTTCTTGAACACGCCCAACCAGCTCGCCTGGATCGAGCGGGCCATCACCGACTGGACCGGACCCCGCGGCCGCCTGGGACGGGTGTCGTTCCGCATGCAGGACCCGGTCTTCCCCGGCGACACCATGACCATCTCGGCCACGGTCGCGGCCGTGCCCACCGACGACTCCGGCTGCGGCTGGGCCGAGCTGAGCCTGGTGCTGCGAGGCGACGACCGCATCTGTTCCACCGGAACGGCCAGGGTGGCCCTGCCGATGTCGGCCCACGACAATCCGTGGCAGCGCCGGGGCGAGGACTGGAGACCGTGATGGCGCCGTGGCCACCGGTCTGCGCCCTGCCCGCTCGGCCTCTGGGGAGGCCTTGATGCTGGATCTGGACTTCACCCACGAACAGGACATGCTGCGCGACGTGGTGCGTGGCCTGTGCGCCGAGTTCTCTCCGCTGGAACGAGTGCGGGAGTTGGAGGACGACCCCGACGGCATCGCCCGGGACCTGTGGCAGCGCTTCGGAGAGCTCGGCCTGTGCGGGCTGATGGCCCCCGAGAGCGCAGGCGGCTCGGGCATGAGCCTGATCGACGGGATGGTGCTCTACGAGGAGCTCGGGCGCTCACTGGCGCCGCTGCCCCACTTCGTGAGCTGTGTGCTGTCCGCGGGCACCATCGCAGAGGCCGGAACGCCCGCCCAGCAGGACGAGCTGCTCGGCGCTGTCGCGTCGGGCACAAAGGTCGCCACCGTGGCGTGGCTGGAACCGGGCGGGGGCTACAAACCCCGCGGCGTGCAGCTGGCCGCCCGCGCCAACAGCGACGGCTTCGTGCTGGACGGAGCGAAGGCTCACGTGCAGTTCGCCGCGGCGGCCGACCTGCTCGTCGTGCTGGCCCGCACCGGGGACAGCGACACCGACATCGACCTGTTCGTGGTCCCGCCCGACGCTTCGGGCCTGAGCATCGAGCAACGGATGTCGATCTCCTCCGACACCCAGTACCTGGTCACATTCGACCGCGTGCCGGTGCCGGCCGACGCCCGCCTGGGTGCGCCCGACGCGCCAGCGGGCACGGGCTGGTCAGCATGGCAGCGGACGATGCACGCCGGTGCGATCCTGGCCGCGGCCCAGGCCGTGGGCGGCGCCTCCTACGCCCTGGAGACAACCGTCGAGTACGCCAAGACGAGGCGCCAGTTCGACAAGGCCCTGGCCGAGTTCCAGGCCATCTCCCACTACCTGGCCGACGCCCGCACCGAACTGGACGGCGCCCGGCTGCTGGTGTGCGAGGCGGCCTGGGCCCACAGCACGCGACGTTCCACTGAGCGTCTGGCTCCCATGGCCAAGCTGTTCGCCTGCCGGACCTACCGCGACATCACCGCCATGTGCCAGCAGGTGTTCGGCGGCATCGGCTTCACTGTGGAGTACGACATCCAACTCTACTTCCGTCGAGCCAAGCAGCTCCAGCTCTCCTGGTGGGACCAGGCCGCCTGCGAAGACCGGATCGCCGACGCCGTGCTCGGGACCCGTTAGCCAGCGGCAGCTGCGCCTTCGAGCGCGGCGATGCGCTCACCGTGGCTCATCATTTGAACGAGCAGTTGGCCGTGCGCCTCCTGCGTCGCCTCGATCCTGGCCAATCGCTCCTTCACTTCGCCTAGATCCGCTTCTAAGGGCTGCATGCGGGCCAACAGCCGATCCTCTCCCTCCTGTATGCGGGCCAACAGCCGATCCTCGCTCGCCGCGAAGCGAGCGTCCATGCGCTCGCCTAGGGCACGAAGGTCGGATCGGATCGCCTGCAGAAAAATGCCGAGCAACCCCAACAGGCCAGCGCCCAAGACTCCGATGATCGCAGCTTCCATCGTGATACCTCTCCCAAGTCTAGCATGTTCAACCGTCGAGGCCATCAGACAATAGTCATATAGATCAGCATAGCATGATATTTAACAAACTGCTCACTTCTCGTCGGGTCGATCTGCTTCTGGCCGTGGCTGTGACCGTGGCCGCCGTCAGCGGGCTGGTGTCCTGGGCGGTCGGCACCGGCTGGGATCGCTGGGTGACGGTCATTCATGCCCTGGCTGGCCTGAGCCTTCTGGTCCTCGCCCCGGCCAAGCTCAAGGGCTCGGTGCGGACCGGGCTGAAGCGCCGGCGGGCCACTCGGTGGCTGTCGATGCTGCTGGGAGCGCTGATCGTGGCGACCGTCGTCCTCGGCGTCTTGCACGCCACCGGGCTGTGGCACGGGGTGGGCTACTGGACGGCGCTGTGGACCCATGTCCTGCTGGCGGCGCTGCTGGCTCCGCTGGTGGTGTGGCACATCGTGAGCCGGCCTGGCCGTCCCCGCATTGCGGACCTCGACCGAAGGACCGTGGTCGGCGGAGGGGCCGCGGTCGTGGCCGCAGCCGCGGTGTACGGGATCCAGCAGCTGGCGGTCGGCGACAACCGGCGCTTCACCGGATCCCACGAGATCGCGTCGTTCACGCCGTCGGAGATGCCGACAACAATGTGGCTCAATGACCGGTCGCCCCGGGCACCGGCCTCAGGCTGGGATCTGGTCGTCGCGGGCGAGCCGGTGGCGCTGGAAGCCTTGCACGCAAATGCCAGACCGGTGCAGGCCGATCTCGACTGCACCGGAGGGTGGTGGAGCCGCCAATCGTGGGACGCGGTGCCGCTGACCGAACTCATGCCCAAGCTGGGCGCCCCCACCCTGGAGATCACGTCGCTGACCGGCTACAGCCGTCTGTTCCCGGCTCGCGACGTCGACAACCTGTACCTGGCCATCGGCTACGGCGGCGAGCCGCTGCACCGAGGCCACGGCTCCCCCGTTCGGCTAGTGGCGCCGGGGCGCCGGGGCTTCTGGTGGGTCAAGTGGGTGAGCCGCGTCGATCCCATCGACCGCCCCTGGTGGCTGCAGCTGCCGTTCCCGCTGGAGTGACCGGGCGTTCAGCCCGATGACGACTCAGCAGCCGGCGGATGGGTGACCGCCTCGCGATGAAGCATCCTGTTGCCCGCTCTTGTTCGCTGCGCTCACGGGCCGCTCGGGCCACGGCCTCGCAAGCTCGGCCTCTGGGTGGCCTGCCGGTAGGCGGATCGCACGGCATCGGTGCTCGCGTCCGGCGCGGGCTCCACGTCCGGTCCGGCGCCGAGACCCCATGCGTCGGCCGTGTCCGCGATGCTCATGCCAAGATGCAGCGCGGCCTGCACGCACGCCCCAGTGGCCACGGCCTCTTCGGCGTCGGGCACCCGCACGGACGCGCCCCAGCAGTCGGCAGTGACCTGGCGGTAGGCCGGGCTTCGGGCGCCGCCTCCGACCAGGTGCAAGCGGCCCCCGATGGCCGCGCCGGCCGCGGCTAGGGCGTCGATCCCGTCAAGCAGGGCGCACACCACGCCCTCGTGGGCGGCTCGGGCCAGGTCACTGCGGGTGGTGGCGTTGCGAAGGCCGACGAAGGTACCGGTCGCGTCGGGCAGGTTGGGGGTGCGCTCGCCGTCGAAATAGGGCACCAGCACCGCTCCCCCGGCTCCCGGCGGTGCCGACAACGCCGCCTCGGCGAATTCACCGCGGCCGAAGCCGAGCCATCCGGCGACGGTGTCGGTGACCCGGGTGGCGTTGAGGGTGCAGACCAGCGGCAGGAAGCCCCCGGCCGCATCGCAGAAGCCGGCCACCGCCCCGGTCGGATCGTGGGTCGGCACGGACGACACTGCGTAGGCTGTGCCGGAGGTGCCCAAAGACACGGCGATGTCGCCCGGTCGCAGGCCCATCCCCAGCGCCGCAGCCATGTTGTCGCCCGTTCCCGCGCCGACGGGGATGCCCTCGGGCAGCTCGGTGGCGGCCGCGGCCGATGGGGTCACACGGCCACCCGCGGCATCGAAGGTCCTCACGTCGGGCAGCATCTCCACCCATTCGGAGCCGGAGCGGTCTCCGGCGAGGTCGAGCAGATCAGTTCGGTACCGGCCGGTCGCGGTGTCGTACCAGCCGGTTCCAGAGGCGTCACCCCGGTCGGTGACATGCTCCCCCGTCAGCCGAAGCGTCAAGTAGTCGTGGGGCAGCGCTATGCGGGCGACCCGCTCCGCCGCACGTAGCTCGTGCTTGACCAGCCAGGCCAGCTTGGTGATGGTGAAGGACGCCACCGGCACCGAGCCGCAAGCCGCGGCCCAGACCTCGGCCCCGAGGCGCTCCACCAGCTCGGCAGCCTGCAGAGCAGACGTCGTGTCGTTCCAGAGCTTGGCCGGGCGCAACGGCTCGCCGCCAGCGTCGAGCACCACCAGCCCGTGCTGCTGTCCGGCCACCGCCACCGCGGCCACCTCGCGGATCTGCGGGCCGCACTGGCTCAGCGCTTCGATCAACGCCTGCCACCAAGCCCGGGGGTCCTGCTCGCTGCAGGGCGGATCGGCGGGCGGATGGGCGGCTCGGCCGACCACCACCACGCTCCCGGTATCGACCTCGCGCAGCTCGACCTTGGTCGACTGGGTGGAGGAGTCGATCCCCGCCACCAGTGCCATCAACTCACCCGCCCGATCCGGCTACTCACGACAGGGAGCCTCCCGCCGTCAGCGGACCCGCTCGATGTAGCGATTGACCACGTTCTCCAGAGCCTCCTGTCGTCCGGAGCGGGGCTCGGGATCGATCTCGCCGTCGGCCACCAGGCTGTGCAGGTCGGCCAGCGACCGCTCCCCCGCCATGACCGCCCGACCCAGCTCGCGGTCCCAGCCGCCGTAGCGGGCGGCCCTAAGGTCCTCCAGCGCTCCGTCGGCCAGCATGGCGCGGGCTACCAGCAGCGACCGAGCCAGGGTGTCGATGCCGCCGATGTGGCCGTGGAAGAGGTCGGTGCGGTCGATCGACTGGCGCCGCAGCTTGGTGTCGAAGTTGAAGCCGCCGGTGGTGAACCCGCCGGCTCGCAGGATCTCATACACGCCGAGAGCCATGCTGTCGACGGAGCTGGGGAACTGGTCGGTGTCCCAGCCGAGGCGATCGTCGCCCCGGTTGGCGTCCACCGAACCGAAGATCCCGGCCGCGGCGGCCACCGCCACCTCGTGGGCGAAGTCGTGGCCCGACAGCGTGGCGTGGTTGACCTCGATGTTGACCTTCACCTCGTCGTCGAGCCCGTAGCGCTGCAGGAAGGCGTGGACGGTCTGGCTGTCGTGGTCGTACTGGTGCTTGACCGGCTCCTGGGGCTTGGGTTCGATCAGGATGGTCCCGTCGAAGCCGATGTCGTGCTTGTGCTCCACCACCATCGTCAGGAACCGGCCGAGTTGGTCGAGCTCGCGGCCCACATCGGTGTTGAGCAGAGTGTCGTAGCCCTCCCGTCCGCCCCACAGCACGTAGTTGCCCCCGCCGAGGCGGTGGGTGGCCTCCAGGCAGTTGCGGACCTGGGCCGCGGCCCGGGCGAACACCTCCGGGTCGGGGTTGGTGGCCGCGCCGGCCATGTAGCGGGGATGCCAGAACAGCCGGGCCGTGCCCCACAGCAGCCGCACCCCGGTGCGCTCCATGTGGGCCGAGGCCTCGTCCGCCATGGCCGCGAGGTTGGCGGTCTCCTCGGCGAACGAGTCGCCCTCGGGGGCGATGTCATGGTCGTGGAAGCAGAAGAACGGCACGCCGAGCTTCTCGAAGAACTCGAACGCGGCGACCATCTTGGTGCGGGCCGCGGCCATGGGATCGAGTGCCGGGTCGAGCCAGGGTCGGTCGAAGCCGCCGTCGCCGAACACATCGTTGCCCGGCCAGTTGAACGAGTGCCAGTAGCACACCGCGATGCGCAGGTGCTCAGCCATGGTGCGCTCGCCCACCACCCGGTCGGCGTCGTACCAGCGGAACGTCAACGGATCGTCGCTGTCCGGCCCGGCGTAGCGGATCGGCTCGGAAACCTCTATGAAGAACTCAGCCACAGCGCGATACTAGGCATCGCCACCGAAGCAACCGGAGGGGACACCGGTGACCCACCCCCGCCACAGGCACCGCAACCCAACTTGACGCAGTTGTGCACATCAGATGAGGACAACTAAGAGCGAGCGAGAATAGGTGAGAGCCCTTCGCGTCGGGAATGGGGTGCTTCCCGCTCTTGTTCGCTGCGCTCACGGGCCGCTCGGGCCACGGCCTCGCTCGGCGCCCGCGTGATTGTTCGTGATCTGCGGCCTATCCGCTCGGCCTCTAAGTCGAGATCGGATCCGTACCGGCTGAGGCGACGTGTGGTCGAGGCCCTCCTAGTGCTCGCGCTGGCGGCCACGGGTTGCTCCGGTTCCACCGTCAACGAATCAGAACCAACCGGCGGCGAGGCCGAGGCCGAAACCGAGACCACTCACCTGTCGCCCGAGTCGCTGCCGATCGAGGGGCCGTTCGCTGCGGTGGCCGCTGGCCGCCTGCACACCTGCGCCATCCGCGCCGACGCTACCATCGCGTGCTGGGGCGTCAACAAGAGCGGGCTGCTGGACGCTCCTCAAGGCCAGTTCAAGGCCATCGCGGCCGGCTGGCAGCACAACTGCGCCATCCGCGCCGACGGCATCCTCGAGTGCTGGGGCGCGGACTACTGGGGGATGACCGACCCGCCCGACGGCGACTTCGTCGCCGTTTCAGCTGGCGCCAGCCACACGTGCGCCCTGCGCGACGACGGCGACATCGAATGCTGGGGCGGCTCCGATGCCGAGTCCCTGACTCCTCCCGGCGGACACTTTGCGGCGGTGGATACCGGTGGCAGCCATGCCTGCGTGCTGCGCAACGGCGGCACAGTCCAATGCTGGGGACTCGACGACCACGGTTCTGCCAAGGCACCTGACGGAACCTTCGTGGCCGTTTCCGCCGGAGTCTCGCACTCTTGCGGCATCCGCACCGCTGGAGTCATCGAATGCTGGGGTAACCCCTTCGTAGACATGCTGAACTCTCCCGACGGGCAGTTCGGCGCGATATCCGCCAGCCTCCAACACTCTTGCGCGGTAAGCATCGAACAAACCGTCGAGTGCTGGGGATCCAACGCCCACGGCAAGGCAGCCCCGCCCAGTGGGCGGTTCCATGCAGTGTCGGCCGGCGCCGAGCACTCCTGCGGGCTACGCACCGACGGCACCATCGAGTGCTGGGGCAGGCCGCTCGGAGCGGCGGTGCAGCCAGCGCAGGGAGAGTTCCGGGCGATATCAGCAGGCGGAGATCACTCCTGCGGGCTGCGCACCGACGGCACCATCGAGTGCTGGGGCGCCAACGACTTCGGGCAAACCGACGCTCCCGGTGGCCACTTCGAAGCAGTCGTCGCAGGGGGAGGACACGCCTGCGGGCTGAGAGCCGACAGTACCGTCGAGTGCTGGGGCGGCGACTACGTCACTCGGCCCGCCGGCGTCTGGGAGTACTCCAACCGTCCTGGCGGGGAGTACCGAACTGTTGCCGCAGGCGCCGACACGCCTGCGGATTGACGGTTGAGGGCTATGTCCGATGTTGGTATGCAACCCGTCATGGGCGCCTCAGCGATGTGCTCCTTGGAGGGTTTGGGGTCTTCAACGACGTGAGTGTCGGCGGAGGCCACGCCTGCGGCCTGCTTGCCGACAGATCGCTTGACTGCTGGGGCGGCGAGTTGCTCAACGGCACAAGCCCGCCCGTCGGTCCCCCCGCCGGACACTTCACCGCCGTGTCGGCCGGCGGCACCCATGTGTGCGCGGTTCGGGTCGACAGCACCGTTGCCTGCTGGAGCCTGAACTCGAACGTGGAAGCCGCCACCCCCGACGGCCAGTTCAGCTCCGTCTCGGCCGGACGCAACCATTCATGCGGGCTGCGCGTGGACGGGACGGTCGAGTGCTGGGACTCGGACGATTCGGAAGGCCATCTCGACGCGCCCGAAGGGCAGTTCTCCGCGGTGGCCGCGGGGGGCGCGCATTCCTGCGCTCTGCGCGGCGACGGCAGCATCGAGTGCTGGGGCACCACGCGACCGCCTCCAGACGGCGTATTGTTCTCGGGCTGAGATGCCGATGTTGCGGGCTGCTCTTCTGATCCTCGTCATGGCGTTGGCGACTGCAGGGTGCTCAGGCGGGACACCCGTGCACGAACCTGGGGCCCCCGGCACCGACAGCGGCGAACCGGCCACGGGTGATGTCACCGAGCTTCCGAGCGTTACCGAGCCGTCGCCCGCCGCGACGGTGCCAGCAGAGGGGGCCTTCGTTGCTGTGTCGGCGGGGTTCTGGCACACCTGCGCGATCGGGGCCGACGGAACCATCGCGTGCTGGGGCGTCGACGAGAGCGGGCTGATGGATGCACCCGCAGGCCGGTTCAAGGCCATTGCTGCCGGCGACCGGCACAACTGCGCCATCAGGACCGACGGCACCCTCGCGTGCTGGGGCGCAGACTTCTTGGGGATGTCCGACCCGCCCGGCGGTGACTTCATCGCCGTGTCAGCCGGCGGCAGCCACGCGTGTGCCCTGCGCGACGACGGCGACGTCGAATGCTGGGGAGGTTCCGATGCTGAATTGCTGACGCCGCCCGGGGGGCACTTCGCGGCCGTGGCCGCCGGCCGCAACCACACCTGCGTCCTGCGCGATGGCGGCACGGTGCAGTGCTGGGGCGCCAACGAAGCCGGCCAGGCCGACAGGCCCGCGGGACGTTTCGGCGCCATCGCCGCGGGGGCCGACCACACCTGCGGCGTGCGCACCGACGGCACCCTCGAGTGCTGGGGCTCCGACTTCCTGGGCAAGACGGAGGCACCCGGCGGGAACTTCACCGCGCTCGCCGCGGGAGTGGACCACTCGTGCGCGGTGCGCGTCGACGGGTCAGCCGAGTGCTGGGGCTCCAACGCCCACGGAGCGTCGACACCGCCGAGCGGGCACTTCCAGACACTGGCCACCGGCGCCGACCACGGCTGCGGGTTGGCCACCGACGGGTCCATCCGCTGCTGGGGCCGGCGCTTCGCAGCCGGGGCCGACCCACCCGACGGCCGGTTCGTGTCGCTCGCGGCTGACAACAGCCACACGTGCGGGCTTCTCGACGACGGGTCGATCGATTGCTGGGGATCCGACCTGGTCGGGCAGAGCGAAACACCGAGCGGACAGTTCACCAGCGTCACGACGGGCAGATACTTCGCCTGCGGCCTGCATGCCGACGAGACCATCGAGTGCTGGGGATACAACCGCTACCGGGTGCTCGACGCCCCCGACGCGCAGTTCGTTGCCGCGGCCGCGGGCAGCGGCCACGTCTGTGGGATCCGAACCGAGCTCGCGATCGTGTGCTGGGGCTCGAACTCCCACGGACAGACCGACGCCCCACCCGGCCCGTTCACAGCCGTGGCCGCGGGCAGCACACACTCCTGCGCGACCCGCCTCGGCGGAGCGGTCGAGTGCTGGGGCAACCCGACCGCCAACAGGCTCAATCCCCCGAACGGACTCTTCATTTCCGTCGCGGCGGCCGGTGACAGCCACTCATGCGGTCTGCGCCCCCGCGGCGAGGTCGAGTGCTGGGGGTCCAACTCCCGCGGGCAGCTCGACGCCCCCGGCGGGCTGTTCGTCGCGGTGGCAGCCCGCAGTGAGAGCACCTGTGCCGTCCGCATCGACGGAGCCGTCGAATGCTGGGGAGGCGACACGACCGCTCCACAGGGACAATTCACCGCAATAGAGGGGAGCGTGGGCTACACCTGCGGGCTGCGCGACGACGGCACGGTCGAATGCTGGGGAAGGTTGCGGCCACCGCCCGAGGGAGTGACCTACACCGACTGAAGCCTGCCGTCTTCTTGACGCCCGCTCTTGTTCGCTGCGCTCACGGGCCGCTCGGGCCACGGCCTCGCTCAGCACCTTGCAAGATCCTCGTGAACTGCGGCCTGTCCGCTCGGCCCCTTGGTGCGCCGGGGCATACCGCGCCGGGCATACTGAATCGTGTCTCGATGGCGCAGGCTCGATGTTGGCCGCATCGCGATCCTGGCCGTGCTGGTGCTGGGCACGGCTGCGTTCTTGACGCGGGACCAGTGGCTCTGGACCATCGAGACTGCCGTCGATGTGGCCGTCGACGGCGAGTTGGACCACTCAGAGCCCGTGACCGGCGGCGAAGTGGTCGCCCCGCCTGTGGTGGACGTCACCGACCCCGAGGACTTCGACATCGAAACCGAGCGGCTGTACCGCATCGTGCCCGGGGGCGGCTCGCGGGCCAGCTACCACATCGAGGAACGCTTGGGCGGGCTGTCGCGGACCACGGTGGGCACCACGACCGTCTTGGCCGGCGAGATCGCGGTCAACCTCGTCGATCTCGCGGCCAGCCGCGTCGGGGAGATCGTGGTGAACGTGGAGATGTTCCAATCCGACTCCGCCCTGCGGGACAAGCGCATCCGCCACGACTTCCTTGAGTCGAGCCACTGGCCCTTCGTGCGCTTCAGGCCCTCGGTGGTCGAAGGCTTCGACACCGAGTTCGCTGATGGCGCTGTCTACGAGATCGCCATCACCGGCGAGCTGACGGTCAAGGAGACCACCCGCACCGAGACGTTCACCGGCACCGTCACCGTCACGCCGGACGCCCTCTCCGCGGCGATGTCGGCCACCGTGCTCTCCAGCCACTACGACGTCGGTCCCATCAACATCGCCCGCCTCGTCCACACCTCCGACGAGGTGATCCTCGCATTCGAGCTGCTCGCCGACCGCGTGGACCTCGCCTCGGAGCCGACCGGCGACCTGCGCCGCGAGATCCCGGCCACCGAGATCGCAACCGGCGAGTTCGCGGCCACCGTGCAGCCGATCCTGGAGTCGCGGTGCGTGAGCTGCCACACCTCGAACGGGCCGGGTTGGAGCACCCTCGCCCTCGACACCGCCGGCGACGCGGCCGCCATAGCCGACGACATCGCCTTCGTCACCGCGATCAGCTTCATGCCGCCGTGGCTGCCCTCGGACCTGAGCCCCCAGTTCGTGCACGACTGGTCACTCAGCGACTCCGAGAAGGCGGCCATCAAGGCGTGGGCCGACGCCGGCGGCGGCCTCGACGTGCGGCCCGGCACGCCGCTGACACCCCGCGTCCAGGCCATCCTGCCGGTGGAGGAGGACCAGAAGGTCGGCCCCCGCGACGGTCTTTACACCGGCTACTCGCGCCCCGACGGCTGGCCGGTCAAGAAGGACGACTACCGCTGCCAGGTACACCAGTTGGCCGACCCCGAAGGCGACGGCAACTGGGTCAAGGGCTTCGAATTCCGGCCCGACCAGGTGTCCGCCGTGCACCACGCCATCGTCTACCGGGTTCCCGCCGCGGCCGCAGGAGAGATCGCGGCCAAGATCGCGGCCGAGGACCAGATCGAGGCAGCCGAAGGATTCTCCGACGAGCCAGGCTGGACGTGCTTCGGGCTGTCCGGGCTCAACAGCCAAGGCGTGTACTCGATCCAGGGCTGGGCGCCGGGCCAGTCGCCCACCATCTACCCCGACGGTTACGGCCTCTACTTCTGGCCCGGCGACATGATCGTCAACCAGATCCACTACCACTACGACCACGACACCCAGGCCGACGGCTCCTGGATCATCCTCGACACCGCCACCACCGAGGAGGTGGCTGCGGGCATGACCCACATAGAGGGCAACAGCTACCTCACCCCGGCCGAGGTTCCCTGCACGCCCGCAGAGACCGCAATCGCCTCCGAGCGGGCCGCCACCATCGACGGCTACGTCAACCTGTGCGTGCGATCCAACGTGCTCGACGAGATCACCGAGAAGTACGACGAGTTCGCCCGGTTCATCCCCGACCTGCTCTTGCGGCAATGCGACGCCACCGTCGACGACTACGACGACCTCGATGGCAGTACCGGTTACAGCTCCTGCGACCTGCCCGCCCGCGACACCGGCACCATCCACACCGTGCTGGGCCACATGCACGAGTTCGGCGCGGCCTACCGCATGACGCTGCACCCCGGCACGCCCGAGGAACGGATCCTCCTCGACATCGGAGTGTGGGACTTCGAGTGGCAGCTCAACTACGAGCCGGTTGAGGACATCCGCATCGAGCGGGGCGACGTGGTGCGATTCGAGTGCTGGTGGGACCGCACCCTGCAGTACATGCCCGAGCCCCGCTACATCACCTGGAACGAGGGCACCGTGGACGAGATGTGTTTCTCGAGCATCTCGGTGATCCCGGACTGATCGCTCTTGGGCCCGCGGTGGCCTTCCACTGATGAACACGCCGCTCGCCGCCCTGCCTTCGAATCAATGACGTGGGACTCGACATCGACGCAATGTGGATCGAGACACGTCTCAAGTCCACGGGTCAGACTGCGACCGGTGGGGGCGCTGAAGGCAGCGTGCATCCTGAGTGTGCTCGTGGTCGCGATCGCGGCGTGCTCCGGCCGCGAGGCGGGGGCGCCGTTGCCACCTCCCAGCGAGGGCGGAGGCGCCCAAGCAGAAGCCGGCGCGAGCGGAGCAGGAAGCGAGGCCGGCACCGGATCGCAGCCATCGGTGCCCCCTGGCCGCGGACCGTTCGCGGCGGTAGCCGCTGGATATCAGCACACCTGCGCGCTGCGGGCCGACGGCTCCGTCGAATGCTGGGGCGTCAACGACAGTGGCCAGGCTGACGCTCCCGACGGGCATTTCACCGCCCTCGCTGCGGGAAAGGAGCACACCTGCGGGCTACGTGCCGACGGCGGTGTCGACTGCTGGGGATTGGACTTCGAGGGGCTGCTCGACGCCCCCGACGGGCAGCACGCGGCGCTGTCGGCCGGCGAGAGCCACTCCTGCGCCCTGCGGGCGGACGGGGATGTCCAATGCTGGGGCAGCGCAAAGGCCCACTCGCTCATACCGCCAGGGGGCCACTTCGCGGCGGTGGCAACCGGCGGTGGGCACTCCTGCGTGCTGCGCAGCGGCGGCACCGTTCAATGCTGGGGCGACAACCACACCGGCCAGGCCGACGCGCCCGACGGGCAATTCCTCGCCATCTCGGCCGCCGGGGACCACTCATGCGGACTCCGCACCGACGCAGCCGTCCGATGCTGGGGCCGGCGATTGGCGCCAGAGTGGCAGACGCCAGCAGGCGAGATGAGCGCCGTCTCGACGGGCGGCCGCCACTCATGCGTCTTGCGGACAGACGGCACCATCGAATGCTGGGGCGCCAACTACTGGGGGCAGTCCGACGCGCCCGACGGACACTTCGTCGCGGTCGCCAGCGGCTGGCGGCACTCGTGCGCGGTGCGCACCGATGGCACCGTCCACTGCTGGGGTCGCCGCTTCGCCTCAGAGGTGGAACCCCCTGACGGAAACTTCACGGCCGTGACCGCCGCAAGCGACCACAACTGCGGCATTCGCACTGAAGGGGACACGAAATGCTGGGGCACGAACGCCTACGGCCAGGCCGACGCACCCGACGGACACTTCATCGACGTCGCCGCGGGCAACGGCCTCTCGTGCGGACTCCGTAGCGACGGCACCGTCGAGTGCTGGGGACTCGTCCCGCCCGTGGAATCGCTCACACAAGCCGGAGCGCTCATCGGCGAGGGCGCGACGGACGTGCGTTTCACCGCCATTTCCACCGACAGCGGCGCTCGGAGCAGCCGCCTGTGTGGACTGAGCACCCATGGCGCGCTCCATTGCTGGCCTGAACTTCAAGCTCACGTAGGTCTAGATGCGTCGGGAGCAAGCGGGCCGTTCCGCGCCGTCTCGGTCGGTGAGGGACTATTGTGCGGGTTGCATACCGGCGGTGCCGCGGAGTGCTGGCACCACTACGGAGGCCCCCATCCGAGCAGGCCTGAAGGGCAGTTCATGGCGGTGTCGGCGGCAGACAACCATGCATGCGGTGTGCGCAACAACGGCGCACTCGAGTGCTGGGGCCTCGACTACGCAGGACTCCTCGACGCCCCCGATGGGCAGTTCACCGCCGTCTCAACCGCCATCAACCACTCCTGCGCCGTGCGCAACAACGGCGCACTCGAGTGCTGGGGCCTCGACTACGCAGGACTCCTCGACGCCCCCGATGGACAGTTCATCGCCGTCTCAACCGCCGTCAACCACGCCTGCGCCATCCGTGACGACGGAACCATCGAATGCTGGGGCACCTTCCGCACCCCACCGCAAGGCGTCACGTTCCAGTGATGCCGAGCCGCCGACCGCACCTCGTGCAACCGCATACTCTCTCTCTCGTTGATTCGGAGGACTGAGCAGTGACGCGTGAGCTCGTTGGGGCGGTGGAGGCGGGCGGGACCAAGTTCCGGGTTGCGACGGTTTCCTCGGACTTGACGATCGTCGAGTCCGGTTCGGTGCCGACAAGCGACTCTGAGACCACGCTGGCGACCGTTGCCGCGTTCCTCGGGCGGTCCCAGCCGGTGGCGGCGCTGGGCATCGCCTCGTTCGGTCCCGTCGATCTTGATCCCCACTCCCCCGGCTACGGGTCGGTCGCGGACACGCCCAAGCCGGGATGGTCGGGTACTCCGATCTTGAGCCGGCTGTCGGAGGCGCTGAGCGTGCCGGCCGACATTCAGACTGACGTGGAGGCAGCCGCGGTGGCCGAGCAGGCCCTGGGGCCCGAGCCCCGGCCGCGGCGGCTCGCCTATGTGACCGTAGGCACCGGGATCGGGGCGGCCGTGGCCGTGGACGGCACGCCCTGGCGGGGACGCCATCACAGCGAGATGGGGCACATCCCCGTGCGCCGTGTCGCCGGCGACAACTATCCGGGCCGCTGCCCGTTCCATCGCGACTGCTTGGAGGGCATGGCCTGCGGACCGGCCATGGCCGAGCGCTGGGGCGTCGACCCCTCGGAAGCTGACAGCCGGGACGACGTCTGGCAGCTGGAGGCCGCCTATCTGGCTCAGCTCGTGCGAGTTCTCGCCTACTCGTTCGCCCCCGACCGGATCGTGTTCGGCGGCGGCGTCGGCAGCCGACCCGGCCTGGCTCGGCTCATCCTGGAGGCGAGCCGAGCGGACATCGGCGGCTACGCCCACTACAGCACGGGCGACGACGCTTTCGTGACCGCCCCCGCGTTGGGCGAGAACTCAGGCCTGCTCGGAGCAGCCCTCCTCGCCCAGTCACTGCTGGGCAGTTGACCAAGCGCTAAGCCTGAATCCACCGGCGCGGAGAGGCTGCGGGTGTTGGGCGGCGTGCTGTCCTTGGTGTCCCGAAATCTGTAGAGAAACGCGTCGTATGCGAGCACAATCCGTGCAGATTTGGTGAGAGACCACAGACCCACCGGTGGATTCAGGCTAAGAGACAGCGCGGGTAGGTGATGCCGTCTCGCGGTGCGGCGTTGTGTCTCCCGCTCTTGTTCGCTGCGCTCACGGGCCGCTCGGGCCACGGCCTCGCTGAGCGCCTCGTGAAACACTCATGGGATGCTGCCTACCCGCTCGGCCTCTAGGGGGCGGCTATCTGGCGGCCTAGTTCGGCCAGTTGCTCCTCGGCGTGGCCGAGGGTCAGCTCCATGTGGCGGGCGGCTAGGAAGTGCCGGTGCAGGGGGTAGTCGCGGTCTACGCCTACGCCTCCGTGCACGTGGACCGCGGCGTGCACTACCCGGAAGCCGCCCTCCGAGGCCCAGTACTTGGCAATGGCGATCTCGCGGTCGGCGGGCAGGCCGGCCGACAGGCGCCAGGCGGCCTGGTAGGCGGTGAGCCAGATGGCCTCGGCGTCGATGTAGGAGTCGCCGGCCCGCTGGCTCACAGCCTGGAAGGTGGCGATGGGGCGATCGAACTGGTGGCGCTGCTTGGTGTAGTCGGCAGCGAGTTGGATGGCGGCCCGGGCCGCGCCGGCCATCATCACGCACAGCCCGACATTGGCGTGCTGCTCGATGAACCGCACGATCTGCGATCCGTCGGCCATCCCCCCGCCGAGCAGAGCGTCGGCTCCGACCCGCACGCCCGACAGCTCGAAGCGGGCCTCCGGGCGACCGGTTGTCACCTCCACCGGCCGCACCTCCAGCCCCTGGGCGTCGGTCGGCACGATGAACACCCCAACGCCGCCGTCGTCGAGACGGGCAGGCACCAGAGCGACGCCGGCGTCGAGCCCGCCCGCGACCAGGACCTTGGTGCCGTCGAGGACGAAGCCGCGGCCGTCATGGCCCGAACCTCCGCGACCCGGCGCTGAACCGTCGCCGTCCGGCGTCGGGCCATTGCGGTCCGTGGCGGTCCGGGCCGTCGTTGTCGGCTCGCCCGGACTCGTGCCGTCCTCGGCCAGGGCCGCGCAGGCCAGCAGGGATCCGTCGGCAATGGCCGGCAGCCAGACCGCGCGCTGCGCATGCGTGCCGTGGGCGGCTATCGGCATGGCACCCATCACGGCCGTCGTCAGCAGCGGCACCGGAGACGCCCTCCGGCCTACCTCCTCCAGCGCGACTGCCGTCGCGAGAAAGCCGAGACCTAGGCCGCCGTGAGCTTCGGGCACCGATGCGCCCAACACTCCGGTTGCGGCCAGCGCGGCCCACGCCTTGCGGTCCACGTGGTCGCCGTCGGCGGTCAGGGCCTTGAGGCGCTCGTGCGAGGACATGTCGTCGAGCACCTGGGCGGTCAGGTCCCGGATGGCCTGTTCCTCCTCGCCCAGCTCGAAGTCCATCCGTCCTACCGACCCGAAGCACTCTGGTGGAAGAAATCCGGGATAGTCCCAGAAAAGTACGCACAGAGCATTTCGATCAGCGGGAGGCTCGGGGGTAGCCGAGGCCGAACTGCGAGATCAGGTCGCGCTGCATCTCGTTCGTGCCGCCGCCGAAAGTCAGGATGACCGTCGAGCGGTACATCATCTCCAAACGGGACAGGTACCCGGGCGAGCCCTCCACCACGTAGGAGCGCTGGCCGTACACCTGCATCAGCCTGCGGTAGGCGTCGACGTAGAACTCGGTGCCCGACACCTTCACTGCCGAGGAGTCGGCCACGAAACCGGCGACGGTGGCCATGTCGGGATCGGCGCCGTCGATCTTGTTGGCCACCGTCCAGGCCACCTTCCAGTTGGCCAGGCGCAGGAACTCCAGCCGGGCGGCCACCTCGGCCAGGTTGCGCTGCACCCACGGCTCGTCGATCACATAGGAGCCGTCGGCCCGCTTGGCCGACTTGGCCCACTCCACGCACTCCTCGAACCGCTTGGTCACCATCCCCGACGAGCAGATCGTCACCCGCTCCCGGTTGAGCTGGCTGGTGATCAGCCCCCAGCCCCGGTTCTCCTCGCCGATCAGGGTGGACGCCGGCACTCGGCAGTCGTCGAAGAAGGTGTGGTTGATGTCGTGGCTCGACAGCAGGTCGAGGGGCTCGATGCTGAGGCCGGGCGTGTCCATGGGGATGCAGAACAGCGAGATGCCCTTGTGCTTGGGGGCGTCGGGGTCGGTTCGGGCCGCCAGCCAGATGTAGTCGGCGCCCTTGGCCAGGGAGGTCCACGTCTTCTGGCCGTTGATCACGTAGGTGTCGCCGTCGCGCACCGCCCTGGTGGCGAGCGAGGCCAGGTCGGTACCGGCGTCGGGCTCGGAGTAGCCGATGCAGAAGGTGAGCTCACCACCGGCGATGCGGGGCAGGAAGAAGTCCTTCTGCTCGTCGGTGCCGTACTGCATGATGGTCGGCCCGACCGTGTTGATGGTCAGCATCGGGATCGGCGCGCCCAGCGCCACCGACTCGTCGAACACGATGAACTGCTCCACCGCCGACAATCCCCGGCCGCCGTACTCGGTGGGCCAGCCCACCGCCAGCCAGCCGTCGGCGCCCATCTGGCGCACAATCCGGCGGTGGGCCGGGCCGGTGCCGTCCTCGGCGCCGAGCGCGTCCCGCACCTCGTCGGTGAGCAGATCGGCGTAGTAGGCCCGCAGCTCGTCGCGCAGCGCCTCCTGCTCAGCCGTGTACCCGATGTGCATTGCCGTGAGCCTCCCCGCGGGAGAATACCGCTCGCACCCAAACTCCGGCCGTCGGGCAGAATCCGACGAGCCGGTAGGCTCTGTTGTCCTCACAGTCGCCGCCGCGGCGTGCTGGGGACCGATGACCCGGATTGAGTCCGCCATGACCTGGATCGATGAGATTCTCGGGCGCTGCCCGCAGCAGGCGCTGATCAACGACTCGAAGACGCCGAGCGGGATCGCGCACGTGGGTTCGCTTCGAGGCGTCCTCATCCATGACGCCCTGTTCCGTGAAGCCCGAGAACGGGGCCTGGAAGCCCGTTTCACCTACGGCTGCGACGACATGGACCCCGTCGATGAGATCCCCCACGGCACGGGCAAGCACTTCAGGGAGCATCTGGGCAAGCCGTTGTGTCGCGCCCCGGCGCCGCCCGGACTCGCCGGCGACAGCATGGCTCGGGCCTACTTCGACGAGTTCACCTCCACGTTCGGCCCTCTCGGCGTGGACGCCGAGTTCTATTTCATGAGCGACGTCTACCGGTCGGGCCGCCTCGACGAGACGATCGACGCCTATCTGCGGGCCGCGTCGAAGGTCCGGGAGATCTACCTTCGGGAGGTGGGCTCGGCCCGGCCCGAGGAATGGCTGCCGTTCCAGCCCGTCTGCGAGCGCTGCGGCCGGATCGGCACGACGTTCGCATTCAACTACGACGGCGAGACCGTGGCCTACGAGTGCCGCCACGACCTCGTCGAGTGGGCCGAGGGCTGCGGCGCCAAGGGCCGAACGAGTCCCTTCGGCGGGTCGGGGAAGCTGCCATGGAAGCTTGAATGGGCGGCCAAGTGGAAGATCCTGCCTGTGATCCTCGAAGGCGCCGGCAAGGACCACATGGGCGCGGGCGGCTCGCACCGGGTCGCGTCGGCGCTGGCTCGCGAGGTCCTCGAGTGCGCGGTTCCCTGCGCCTTCTCATACGAGTTCTTCACCTCCGGCAGCGCCAAGATGAGCTCGTCGAAGGGGATCGGCCTCAGCGCCAGCGAGCTCGCGGCCACACTGCCGCCCGAACTGCTGCGATACCTCGTCCTCAGGACGCAGCCGCGCCGGGCGCTCGACTTCGCCGTCGACCTGCCCGGCGTCAACAGGGCGTTCGCCGAGTACGAGCGGCTGTGGCGGACCGTCTCCGAGCCCGGGGCCGAGCCCAAGCAGCGACAGCTCTTCGCAGTGTCGCAGGCCACCGCCCGCGGGGAGGTGCTGCCTGCGCCCGCCTACAGCCCCCCGTTCGACTCCGTCGTGAGCGTGGTGCAGCAGCCGCACTTGGACTTGGCGTCGCACATCGCCACGCTGGAGCTGGGCGCACTGACGGCCGCTGACCTCGATTGGCTCGACGTCAAGAGAGCAGCGGCAGAGTCCTGGTCGCAGCGCTTCTCCGAGACCGCCTCGCGTCTCACCGTCATCGACGACTTCATGGCGGAGGTACGCAAGCTGTCCAATCAGCAGCGGGCCTTCCTCGCGGTGGCCGCCAGGATCCTCGACCAGATCGAGCAATGGGTCGCGGCCCGGATCCAAGGTTCCCTGTTCGATGCCGCCCGGATCGTCGGGATCGAGACATCGTCGGCCTTCGAGGCCCTCTACACAGCATTCTTCGGATGGCCCGAGGGCCCCCGTGCCGGGGCGTTCCTGGAGTTCGTCGGCAAGCAACCAGCCTGCAGCCGCCTCGACGAGGTCAAGTACTCGTATCGAGAGCTTCTCGACGCCACCGCAGTGTCGCGCAGCGACTGGGAGCACGCCGTGTCCGAAGCGTCGTCGGGCGGCCAGGACCTCTCGTTCCTCACCATTTGGTCGGGCGTGCTCACCGACGATGCGGTCTCGGTCGGGGGCCTCGCTGGAGAGTTCGTCGACGGACTCGGTGCCCTGGAACTCTTCACGGTGGACCACAAGGGCCGGACGACAGCGGTGCGCACTGTGTTCGAGCGAGCCGGCGGCTATCCGGACGCAGGCCCGGACCCGATCGCCTCGTTCCACGCCGACGCCCTCGCCTACGTGGCCGGGCTCCTCGACATGGCCGAGACCGAAGTCAGGCTGCACTCCTACAATCCGCTCGGGACTGTCACCGACCGAGGGGTCATGGCCTGATCCGGGCGGCCACACCGTGTCGGTCACAATGTGGGCGAGCATGCCGCATGTCCGGCGCGCCGCACCCTATTCGTAGCGGGTTCCGTTGGCTTTGATGTAGTCGAGCCATAGGGGGCCGGCGTCGGGGGCCAACTCGCCGGGGCGGTAGGTGACCGATTCGAGTCGCCCGGTGTAGGGGAACGGGCCGTGGCGCTCGTAGATGTCCCAGCTCACCGGCGAGCGGCGGTCGACGCCGACGTCGATGCCCTCGAAGGGCGCCATCGCCATCAGCGACACCAGGCCCAGCTTCTCCCCCACCGCCTCGCCGTCGACGCTGACGCAGGCATTCCACCTGAGGCTGCCGGGGTTCTCCATCGCCAGCCGCACGCTGGACGCGCCATCGCTGAGCGGCCCGCAGTCCAGAACCGTCATGTCACCGTAAGCGTTGTGGGCGAACAGCAGCCGGTCGTCCTCCACGTACAGCATGTATCCGCCGCCCTGGTCGCCGTGGGCCACGAGCACGCCGGAGTGGCCGGACTGCCAGCGCAGCGCCACATCGATGTCGAAGCTCTTCTGAAAGATCAGCTGCTGGGACCGCCAGCGCTCCAAGGTTGGGGTGCCGGGCCTCAGCGTCGTCTCAGCCGCCCAATCCTGGTACCACGGCGGGCGCAGGATCCTGGCGACCTGGTTGCCCTCGTCGAGGGGGTACACCTGGTTGGCCCATGCGGCTCGGTCCCAGGCCTGTTGCATCTCGTCCAGCTTGTCCGGGTGCTCCGCGGCGAGATCGCGGCTCTCGGTGGGGTCCTCGGCCAGGTTGTGCAACTCCCAACGGTCCTGGCTGAAGGGCCGGCGGGGTCGGTGGCAGGTGACCACCGACCAGCCGTCACGGTAGAAGCCGCGGTGCCCGAGCATCTCGTAGTACTGCTCGGGGTGGGTTGACGGCGCCGACGGGTCCTCCAGTGTGGCCGCGAAGCTGGCGCCGGCCGGCTCGGGCACAGGCACGCCGTGGCGGGTGCCGGGCACCTCCACCCCGCACATCTCGGCCAGGGTCGGGAACAGATCGGTGACATGCTGGTACTGGTTTCGTATCCCCCCGGCCAGCACACGGTCGGCGGCGGTGAAACAAGCCGGCCAGTTGACGATGAACGGCACGCTGTGGCCGCCCCGGTGGGTGTTGATCTTGTAGAGCCGGAACGGGGTGCACGACACCATGGCCCAGCCCATCGGGTAGTGGGCC
Source organism: Candidatus Aldehydirespirator sp. (assembly GCA_965219165.1). Taxonomy (GTDB): domain Bacteria; phylum Actinomycetota; class Acidimicrobiia; order Acidimicrobiales; family Aldehydirespiratoraceae; genus Aldehydirespirator. The sequence goes on from CBDCMW010000002.1 coordinate 2,427,645, forward strand.
AGCGTCCGCGGCCCGCCCAGGAGGTCGATGCGCTGGTAGTCGGTCTCCACCTGCTCCAACTCGGTGTTCCACACCTGGGTGAGCAGCGTTCGGAAGTAGGCCGAGGTGCCGGTGTACTGGCCCTCCCGGGAGCCGCCATTGTCGCTGGTGAACAGCACGATGGTGTTGTCCCACTCGCCGATGGCCTCGAGGTGGCGGCGCAGCCGGCCGAAGTTTCGATCCACGTTGTGGACCATGCCCGCGTACACCTCCATGTAGCGGGCGAACAGCTCCTTGGAGCGGTCGTCGAGCTCGTCCCAGGGGTCCACCTCGTGGCGCTCCTCGGTGTTGGGGGGCGGCAGCACCGCGTCGGGCGGCACCACGCCCAGCTCCCGCTGGCGCTCGAAGCGCTCGACCCTCAGAGCGTCCCAACCCGCCGCGTAGCAGCCCCTGAACCGCTCTATGTCCTCCGCGGGGGCCTGCAGGGGGGCGTGCACCGCGCCGTGAGCGAAGTACATGAGGAACGGCCGGCTCGGGTGCGATGACCGCAACTCGTCCACCATGCGCAGCGCGTGGTCGGTGAGGTCGTCGGTGAAGTAGTAGCCGTCCGGGTAGCGGTCGACGTCGATGTGGTGGTTGTCGGCGCACAGCCGGTGGGGCTGGTGGAAGTTGGTGAAGGCGTCGAGGATCCCGTAGAAGCGGTCGAAGCCCCGCTGCAGGGGCCAGCTGGCCTTGGGGGCGCCGTCGCTGAGGTGGGCGTCCTTGGTGAGGTGCCACTTGCCGAGCATGAAGGTGGCCCAGCCCGCGTCGCGGAAGGCCTCGGCGACGGTCACCGCGTTGTCGCGCAACTCGTGGGCGTAACCGGGGAAGCCGGGATCGGTGTGGGGCACGGTGGCCATGCCGGCCATGTGATGGTTCAGCCCGGTCAGCAGCGACGCCCGGGTGGGCGAGCACATCGGGTTGACGTGGAAGTCGGTGTAGCGCAGGCCGTCGGCTGCGAGCCGGTCGAGCTCCGGGGTGTCGATCTCGGAGCCGTAGCAGCCCGGGTCGGAGTAGCCCAGGTCGTCGGCCATCATCACGATCACGTTGGGCGAGCCGGTCGGTGCGGTCGGCGGCTTCGGCCAGTGGGGCTCGGAGGTGGAGAAGATCTTGCCGACCGTGCCCTCGAAGCCCGCGTAGGGCGCGGCCGGATCGGGGGCGGCGCAGCCTTCGCCCCCGGCTTCCGTGTTCTGTGCGCGGTTTCCGGTCTCTGCGCCGGGTTTGTGCACACAGAAGGCGCGGAGCGCACGACGGGCTGGCGCCGGGGCGGCCGTCACGGCTTGAAGAAGGCGGGGCTGGTGGCCTTGGCGGGGATCTCCGCCAGCGGGGTGGCCACCTGGTCCACAGTCGGACCGTGCGACGCGGCCAGCGGGGCGAGCCGGTCGAGGTCGAAACCGTACAGCTCGGCTGCATTGCCGCCCAGCACAGCCCTCATGTCGGCCTCGTCCCAGTCGCTGAAGGCGCGCTGCAGGCTCTCCAGCGAGTACGGGTAGGTGCCCTCGTGGTGGGGGTAGTCGCTGCCCCACATGACATTGTGCACACCCACCTTGCGGATGGCGGCCGCCTCGCCCGGCGACGGGAAGCTGGCCCCGATCCACACGTTGCGGTCGAGGTACTCCGACGGCCTCAGCGGCAGCACTATGTCGGCCGCGAAGCCCAGCTCGCCGACGCGGCCCGCGCGCATCTGGCGGTGGTAGCCGTCCATGCGACGCAGCTCCTCGACCAGCCAGGCCACCCCCTGCTCGGTCATCACGTAACGAAGCGTCGGGAACCGCTCGAACACGCCCGACATGATCAGGTGGGCGAGGTTCCGGTGCGAGAAGAACGGCACCTCCATCAAGAAGATCACCCCGGCGGCCGGTGCCTTGCCGTAGTCGGGGCCGCCGTTGCCGCCGTGCTGGGTGATGATCAGGCCGAGGTCGGAGGCCGCGGCCCAGAGCCGGTCCCAGCGGGGATCCCAGTAGCCGGGGAGGTCGCTGTCGGGCGGGATGTGCGGCAGCAGGAAGCTGCGGAAGCCCTCGACTGCGGCCCACTCGAGGGTGGAGACTGCGTCGTCGAGGTCCTCGGCGAAGATCTGGGGCAGGCCGCAGCGCTGGTCGGGATAGCGGGCGCACCAGTCGCGCAGCCAGCGGTTGTGGGCGGTGATCCCGGCGAAGCGCCGCTCGTAGTCGGCCCGGTCCAACGGCGGGCGGGCCACCAGCGCGCCGGTGGGATAGAAGGGCGGAACCGTGTTGGGGAAGGTGATCTCGGCCACGATCCCGTCGGCGTACTGCTCCGAGAGCCTCCGGTCGTCATCCCAGTTGCGGGACCGACCGTCGTCCTGCAGGTCGCGGTACGGGTTGCGGTAGGCGCCCCGCCACGCCTGGAACTCGTCGCGCCAGGACGGATCGAGGTACTCCACGTAGGCGGCCATGTTCCCGCCGGCGTGGCAGTCCGACGAGATGATCGTGTACCGCTCTGCCGGGCTGTGGGGCAGCTCGCTCATCGGTTGGTGCTCCTCGTTTCGGCGTCGCGGCAAGCGAGCGCCGAGCCCTTGGCCTGGCACCGGGTGCTCCAGCGCCGTCATCACGCTCGCCCGTGCCTCGAAGTGTACGCTGGCGGCTCCGCAGATAGTTGGGAGTCGCGATGGTCTCAGGTGATGCACACCGGATTCTCCCTGCCGGGCGACAGGGGCAACACCATCGGCGCCGACCTGGGGTCGGTGCGCGAGAACGCCCACCGCAAAGTCAGCCACACCCCGGCCGCCCTGCAACCCTCGAACGGTTGGAGGATGGCAGCACACCCCGGTCCGGTCTGCGAGAGTTGAGATGATCAACGCGGAGGTCGTGCACGCCGCCGAGGCGGCCTTGGGCGAGGGATGCGTCTGGTCGCCAGTGGAGGACCTGCTCGTCTGGGTCGACATCACCGGCAAGGCCGTGCACCGCTTCGACCACAACACGGGCCAGCCGGTGGGTCTGTGGCGCTACGCCGGCACTGTGGGCAACGCCGCCCCCCGTGCCAGCGGGGGCCTGGCGCTGGGCCTGGGCGCCTCGGTGGCGCTCACCGACCGGGTCGGGGCCATAGAGACCGTGATCGAACTGCCCGGAGAGCCGGAGTCGAACCGGGCCAACGACGGTGCGGTCGACCCGCGGGGACGGCTCTTCCAGGGGACGATGAGCCACACCGAGCTCGGAGCGCCGGTGGCGGGCCTGCACCGGGTGGACGGCAACGGCACGGCCCGGCGGGTTCTCACCGATGTGATGGTCTCCAACGGAATCGGCTGGAGCCCCGACCAAGCCACGATGTACTACATCGACACACTGACATTCCGGGTGGACCGCTTCGACTACGACCCCGACACCGGCGAGATCGAGGGGCGGCGCCCGTTCCTCACCTTCGATGGCAGTACCGGCGGGCCCGACGGCATGACGGTCGACGCCGACGGGTGCCTCTGGGTGGCGTTCTTCGGCGGCTATCACGTGCAGCGTTTCTCGCCCGACGGCGAACAGCTCGAGGCCGTGGTCACTCCGGGCGCTCCCCAGACCACCTGCTGCTGCTTCGGCGGCCCCGACCTGGACACGCTCTACATCACCACCGCCCGCGATCCGATCGCCGGCGTCAGCACCGAGGGCGAGCCCAACTCCGGTGCGCTGTTCGCCGCGGACGTCGACGCGGTGGGCCTGCCCACCAACCTGTTCGCCGGCTAGAGGCCGAGCGGAAGGGTCGCAGTTCACAGGGATCCTGCACGGTTCTGGACGAGGCCGTGGCCCGAGCGGACCGTGAGCGCAGCGAGCAAGAGCGGGAACCAAGACGCTTCACCGCGGGCGGTCACATATACGCAGCGCTGCCTCTTAGCCGGCGGCCCTGCGTATATTCGGGTTCTCCCCCGGTAACCGCCCTCGGAAAGACCGCGCCCGCGATGACGATCGAGCTTGCCCCCCTCCCCTACCCTCTCGAAGGGCTCGCACCCCACATATCCGAGCGCACCATGAGCTTCCACTACGGCCGCCACCACGCCGGCTACGTGGCCAACCTCAACCGCATGATCGAGGGATCGCCTCACGCGAACGCCTCGCTGGAAGACATCGTGGCCGCGGCCGATGTGCCCTCCGCGCTGTTCAACAACGCGGCCCAAGCATGGAACCACGCCTTCTACTGGAACTCGATGACCCCGAGCCGCAACCAATCGCCCTCTGGCGAGCTGCTGGCCGCGCTGGACCGGAGCTTCGGCTCGCTCGATGCCTTCAACGCCGATTTCGCGGCGGCTGCGGTGGGGAACTTCGCGTCCGGCTGGACCTGGCTGGTGTCGGGAGCGGAGGGCCTCAGCATCGTCAACACCGACGACGCCGACACGCCGCTGCGCCACGGCCAGCGCGCCCTGCTGACCATCGACGTGTGGGAGCACGCCTACTACCTCGACTACCAGAACGCCCGCTCCGCCTACGTGGACGCCTTCATCGAGCACCTGGTCAACTGGGAGTTCGCCTCCACTAACTACGCCGCTGCGGGCTAGAGACGCAGCGGGAACTGCGGCGCACGATTCCCCGCTAGTTGGCGGCTCGGAGTCGTCGGCGTAGGGCGATGCCTGCACCCATGTAGGCCGCGAAGACGGCCCATCCCCACGTGACGATGACCCTTACGGTCAGATCTCCTGCCACAAACAGGGCGCCAGGCCACGAGTCAAGCCTCAGGGGGTAGATGCCGTGCCAGCCGCTGGTGATCCAGGAAGCTCCGGTGATGGCCAGCAACAGCGCACACGGGAAGAGGCCCAACGCGGTCATGGCGGTAGACACCGCAACCGGACGGTCAGGAATCAGGCAGCCAGCCACGAACATTGACACCAGCAGGACCAGCCATGCCCAAGACCCCGGCACGAACAGGAGGCCAGCCGCAACGGCCACAGCGACCGGGAGCAGCCTCGGGTTCCTGCTCATGAGCCTCCCTAATCGTCTACCAGCAGCTCGATCAGGGAGCTGGTGTCCCAGCGGCCCCGGCCCTGGCGCTGGAGGCGGGCATAGAACTGGTCGATCACCGCGGTGACCGGCAGGGTGGCGCCGACACGCTCGGCCTCCGCGAAGCAGATGGCCAGGTCCTTGCGCATCCAGTCGAGGGCGAAGCCGAAATCGAACTCGCGCCGGGCCATTGTGACCCCCCGGTTGGCCATCTGCCACGAGCCCGCCGCTCCCTGCGAGATGGTGTCGACCACCTGCTCGACGTCGAGTCCGGCCCGGCGGGCGAAGTCGATCCCCTCGGCCAGGCCCTGGACCAGCCCGGCAATGCAGATCTGGTTCACCATCTTGGTGCGCTGGCCGCTCCCCGGCCCGCCCAGCAGGGTGACCGCCTTGGCGTAGGAGTCGATCACCGGCTCGGCCCGGTCGAAGTCGGCCCGGTCGCCGCCGCACATCACGGTCAGCGCGCCGTTCTCTGCGCCGTCCTGGCCACCGGAGATCGGCGCGTCCACGAACCCGACGCCCCGCTCCGCTGCCGCCGCATGCAACTCCTGGGCCAAGTCGGCCGACGCGGTGGTGTGATCCACCAGCACCGATCCGGGTGCCATCGATACCAGCGCTCCATCCTGGCCGAGCGTCACCGAGCGAACGTCGTCGTCGTTGCCCACGCACACGAACACGAACTCGGCTCCAGCGGCCGCGCCCGCGGGTGTCGGCGCCGCCCTACCGCCATGCTCATCCACCCAGGCCTCGGCCCGGGACGCCGTGCGGTTGTAGACCGTGACCTCGTGGCCGGACGCGGCCAGGTGTCCGGCCATCGGATAGCCCATGACCCCAAGCCCGACGAATCCACAACCGGCCATGACGCCCTCCTTCACAATGCAGCGGATGTGTAGCGTGCCCGGGTCGGGCACGATCTTACGGCTTCAGCGGATAACAGCGTGTTGCTCTATGTTGCTAGCTCCCGAGGTCATAGGGCTATTGCTTGTATCACGGCGTTTCGGCGTGTCACTCTCAGTTGCGCCCGAGTGTGGGACACGAGGGGGACAACTCAGCGATCCGGTTTGTGGGACACGAGAGGAAATCGAACCTTGGGGAGACTCACCGCCGCCGCCGTCCGAGCGATCAACACGCCGGGCAAGTGCATCGATGAGCACGGCCTCATCTTACGGGTCGCGCCGGGCGGATCGAAGCAGTGGGTTTGGCGGGACACCACCCATGGCCGACGCAGAGACCTCGGACTGGGGGCGGTGGCCTACACGACGCTGGCCGAAGCCCGTGAGATCGCGTTCGAGTACCGCAAGCTCGCCCGAGCCGGAGGCGACCCTGTGGGTGCCGGAAACTGTGTCGTGGCTGGTCAGGCGGCATTTCGGTATTCGTTGATGAGTCCGTCACAGCGGGCCGTCTTCACGACTTGAAAGTGTCGATCTGGCTGGTCTGCAGCGTCGGTGGCGACGGGTGGTCGCTGGTCTAGTGAACGGTGGGGCCGGTGCATGTTGTAGTGACCGACGTAGTCGACGACGAGCCTCTCGAGCTGGCGGCGGTTCCAGATGACGGTGCGGTCGAGGAGCTCGCGTCGAAGGGTGCCGATCCAGCGTTCGGCGAACGCGTTAGCCACGGGAGTGCGCACAGGTGTCTTGAGGACCTTGCAGCCTTCGGTTCTGAAGATCTCGTCGAAAGCTCGAGTGAATCGGCTGCCGCGGTCGCGCACGAGCGCACGCGTCGCGGCGAGCCCGTCGGCATGGCGCAGGAACAGGTTCCGCGCCGCTTGGGTGGCCCAGGCGCCCGTGGGGTGTTCGGTGATCCCGCCGAAGTACACGCTTCGGCTGCCGACGTCGATGAAGAACAGCAAGTAGAACCTGCGCAACAAGACGGTATCGACGGTTGCGAAGTCACAGGCCACGGCTGCTTGGGACCACAGGAACTCGGACCACGTCACGTTCGATCGCGTGGGTGCGGGTTCAATGCCGGCGTTGTTGAGGATCTGCCAGATAGTTGACGCTGCGATGGTGTGGCCGAGCCCGAGCAGTTCGCCGTGGACGCGGCGGTAGCCCCAAGTCGGATTCTCGGCTGCGAGGCGCAGTGTGAGTCGGCAAAGCTCCGCTGAGGTCGACGATCGGCCCGGCGGTCGCTGTGGTTGGGCCCAGTGCCCGACGATGCGGCGCCGCTTCTGACGCAACAGTGTGTCGGGGGTGACCAGCCACCCGGCTCGGCTAGGTCGCGCGAGCGCGGCCGCGATCGCCCCGAGCAAGCTCCGGTCGGCGTCGGTGAGCTCGGGGCGGTCGACCTGCCGGCGCAGCACAGCGAGTTGGTGGCGCAACACGATGATCTCAAGGTCCTTGCAGCGGCCTGACCGCACAGTGAGCCGAGCCAGTGATGCCAGGAATCGGTACAAGATTCGATACACGAGGACTCAGCATCGGCCCGCATCGCGGCAGGTCAACGACCACTGCCGAGTTTCCGGCACCCACAGGCCCCGCATCGCACGAATCGCCTGCTGACGCTTGCCAACACCCATCGCGAACCACCTCCATCACGAGGTGTTGCGACGACCAGTTGAATTTGCCGTGGCTGCCGGCGATCAGCTAGTGTCCGCCCCCAGTCAGCCTGTGACGGTTCACACCGACGCGGCTACAGTCACCCGTAGAGGACTTCACGGGTCATCAACAATGCTCGGCTGTCATTGCTGCTGAGCCAAGGGAGGACGAAATGAGACGCAAACTCATTATATTACTGGCCGTACTCGCTGTCGTCGCCGCAGCCTGCGGTGGCGACAGCGGCGACTCGGACGAGAACGTCGTAGCGGACGCGGCGGAGACGCCCGACGCGGCGGAACCGGCCGACGCGGCGGAACCGGCCGACGAGGCGGAACCGGCCGAGGCTGCCGAGGTTCAGACCGTGAATCTGACCGCCCGTTGCAAGGGTTCAGAGAATGAGGCTGGCCGATGCCAGAACCTCGCCGACGCGGTGGACTCGGCCAACGCCGAGCTCGAGGCGGCCGGCGACGCTCGGCGCATCAGTCTCAACCCGATTCACGACGACCTCGACTGGGGTGAATACAAGACCGAATTCGAACTCGCTTCTCAGGCTGGCGACGCCCCCGACATTATCGTGTCGGGTCACGAGCACATCGGTGACTGGGCCACCGCAGATCTTCTCGTCGACATCACCGACGAGATCGGCAACTACTCCCAGCTCGACGACGTCATCGACAGCCTCTGGACCTCGACAGAGCTGAACGGCCGCCGCTGGGGCGTTCCCCAGGACGCCGAGGCTCGGCCGATGTTCTACAGCAAGATCCTCCTCGGAGAGCTCGGCTGGACCGATGAGGAGATCGATGGCCTCGCCGATCGCATCAACTCCGGCGACTACACCTTGCAGGACATGCTCGCGACGGCCAAGGAGGCGGTCGACGCCGGCGTGGTCGAGGCCGGCGACGGCTACTGGCACCGTCCCGCCAACGGGCCCGACTTCCTGTACTTCTACTACGGAGCGGGCGGGGAGATCATCGATCCGAACAGCGATGCGTTGGTGTTCGACAAGGTGGCCGCTCTCAAAGTGTACGAGTTCTTCGAGACGGCCACGCACGATCTCGGGGTACTGCGCAGCGACAAGCTCGACCAAGACTGGGACTTCCACAAGCAGTACACGTCGGACTTCACAAAAGCCCTGTTCGTGAGCGAGGGAACGTGGCGCTGGGCCGACTGGGCCAACAACTTCGTCACCGAGCTCGGCGGCGAGGACTACATGTTCGAAAACGTCGGCTTCTCTCTGATTCCTGGCAACGCCGACGGCACCGGACAGCCCATCACCCTCACCCACCCGCTGGTGTACATGGTCAGCTCGGCATCGGAGCATCCTGACCTCGCCCTGAGGCTGATCGCCAACGCGACCACCAAGGAGCTCAACACCCCCTACGCCATCCTGAGCGGCCATCTGGGCGTCGTGAACGCGCAGTCCAACTACGCGCCCTATACCGAAGCCAAGTTCCTCACCGCGACGCTGCCCCTGCTCGAAAACACGACCTTCCTGCCCAACAGCCCGTACTGGGCTCAATGGTCGGAGGCCTACTACCTGGGCATCCAGGGCGTGGAGAACGGAGACCTCACGGCATCCGGGGCCGTCGACCTCGTGGTCGGGCAGCTCGAACTCCAGCTCGGCGACAACGTCATAATCAGGTAACGCGGCCGAGTCTTGTCTGCACTCGCCGGCGCGGGCTGACCGCGTCGGCGAGTGCTAGCACGACGGGCAGCACCGAGGCGACGGCCGTTTGCCCGCTTTCTCACCGTGCGCTACATGTACCTCTGGGAGGAGGGGGACGCATGACAACCATCGTCCGACCGGCCGGCGGAGGCACGGACTCGTCTCGATCGGCCGAGACCAGCCTCTTGGAGCGGTCGCTGTCCGGGGATCGCGCTGATCGGGCCCGGGCCGGTCTGTGGCTGGCCGGTGCTCTCGCGCTGATCGTCAGCCCGTTCCTCCGATGGGTGACCGGGACGAGAACTGGCGATCAGCTGTTCACCGCTACCGGCATCGACCTCGTGACCGAGGACGACTGGGTGTTCGCCGCTGGCGAAGCTCTGTTCAAGACCTCTGTGTGGTACGCCCTCCCGTCGATCACCGGCGTGGCCGCGGCGGTCCTGTTCGTGGTGAGGGCCCGCCAGCGCGGGGGCGCGGGGCGCTTCGAGTCGTCATACCTCATGGCCGGCGCCCTCGCCGGCTTCGTGGTCCTGACGCTCAGGCTGAAGGATGCCCAAGAGCTGGCCGGCGACTCGCGGGCCGCCATACGCTCCGGCCCCGGCCTCCAACTGGCCCTACTCGGGATGTTCCTCCTCTTCGTGGCCGGCTACCTGGGTATTCGCGAGCGCTCGCGGGTCGAGGAAAAGGTTCGGGCCCGAGTGACGATGTTAGGGTTTCTCGGGCCTGCTGCGCTTCTGGTCCTAGTGTTCTTCCTGATTCCCGTGGTGGTTCTGTTCGTGCTGAGTCTCACCGATCTCGCGAGCTCGAACTTCAACCAACCGTGGACCTACATCGGTTTCGACAACTACCAGCGGGTGATCGACGATCCCTTCAGGGACCGCATCATAGGCAACACGTTCCGCTACGTCGTAACGACGCTCATCCTCTTCAACGTCGGCCTTGCCCTACTACTGGCAGTATTGACCACCCATGTGAATCGCACGGTGGGCTTCGCAGCTCGCGCCCTCTGGCTGCTGCCGCGCATCACTCCACCGGTGGTGTATGTCGTCATGTGGCAACGCATCGGCCAGCAGTCGCCCTTCGGCATTCTCGGCCAGAGCCTTTCCGCCGTCGGCGGTCTCGGAGTGGACACCGACCAGTACTTCCTGAACAACAATCCATGGATGTTCGTCATCTTGATCAACGGGTTCGTCGGCGCGAGCTTCGGAATGATCCTCTTCTCGTCGGCCATCGAATCGATCCCGAAGGACCTCACGATGGCCGCCCGGGTCGACGGCGCCGGAACTTGGCGCGTCATCCGCGACGTCACCGTGCCCCAACTCAAGTATCCGCTGCTCTTCGTCACTGCGTACCAGACGCTGAGCCTCCTCGTCTCCTTCGAGTACATCCTGCTTCTCACGCGCGGCGGCCCGGGTCTCTTCCAGACAGAAGTGTGGGCCCTCACGTCCTACAACCGTGCCCTGGGCTCCTACTTCGGTGCCAACCAGTGGGCGTCCGGCGCCGCCTGGGGATTCATACTCGTTTCGATCGGCCTGATCATGGCCACCGTCTACCTGCGACTCTTCCGCTTCCGCGAAATGGTCGCAGAACCCAAGATCGAGCTCACTTAGAGAGGCTGCCACATTGCCGACGACAGCAACGAGCGCCAACGACGACCCCCTGATCGAAGCTCCGGGACAGTCCTATCAGCCTTCGGTCAGTCCCGCGCTGAGGGCGTTCACCAGGGTCGTTCCGTACGCCGTCCTGGCTATCAGCATCGTGCCGATTCTGGTCGGTTACGCGTGGATCACCCTGGCCACGTTCACCAACAAGACCGAGGGCCTGAAACCGATAGGCGGGTTCACCCTGAGACACTGGGAGTTCCTGAGAGACCCGGACATCTGGAGGGCGACCCTGAACTCCTTCATTATCGCCATGTCGTCAGTGATCATGGTGACGCTCCTGGCCTCGCTCGCCGCCTACGCGCTGTCTCGGATGGCCTTCAGGGGTCGACGCGGATTCATGAGCGTTACCTTGGTGCTCAATGCGTTCCGACCTGAGATGCTTCTAATCGCGATCTTTCAGGTCCTTCTCTTTCTCGGCGGCTTGCCGATCATCGGTGAGTACGTGGGCTTCAACACCGTGTGGGGCGTGGCTCTCGTGCTGGTGACACTCGAACTTCCTCTAGGCATATGGCTAATGAAGGGATTCATGGATGCGGTCTCGTGGGACGTCGAACGCTCTGCCCTGATAGATGGAGCAAGCCGTTACCGGATCTGGCGGGAGATCATCATTCCCCAGATCCGACCTGGGCTGGCCGCTCTCGGCATCCTCATGTTCATCCAGGGGTGGAACGCCTATCTGATCCCCCAGACGTTCACGGTTGGAACGAAAGTGTCGACCCTGTCCGTGTTCCTCAACCAGTTCTCTGCCGACACCGGTCAACAGGCCTGGAATGAGGTGGCGGCTATCGGCATGTTCCAACTCATTCCGATCCTCATCTTCTTCCTGTTCACTCAGAAGCACCTGCTCAATATCTACGGTGGCGGGGTGAAGGGTGGCTCGTGATTCCATCAGAATGGAGGTGAATCCGTGAAGCTGCGGCTGTGTGGCCTCACCAAGCGCTGGGGTGACGTCTACGGACTCAGAGATCTCAACCTCGAGGTTGACGACGGCGATCTGGTGGCCTTCCTGGGCCCATCGGGCTGTGGCAAGACCACCAGCCTGCTCCTGGTGGCGGGCATCTACAAGCCGTCGGAGGGGGAGATCTTCTTTGACGACGACCTGGTCAACGAGCTCCAGCCCCGCGACCGGCGACTCGGCATGGTCTTCCAGAGCTATGCCCTCTATCCCCACATGACGGTGCTCCAGAACATCGGCTACCCGCTCAAGATCATGAAGGTAGCAAAGGCGGAGATCCGCGGGCGCGTTGAAAAGATCGCCGATCTCATGGGCATCAGGGACCTCCTCCACCGGCGCCCCGGGCAGCTGTCGGGCGGCCAGCAGCAGAGGGTCGCCCTCGGGCGTGCGATCGTGAAGGAGCCCGCCCTGCTGCTGTTCGATGAGCCTCTGTCGAACCTGGACGCTCGGATGCGCCTGACCATGAGAAGCGAGATCAAGAGGCTGCAGACGGAACTCGGAATCACATCTGTCTATGTGACCCACGATCAGGTCGAGGCGCTCACCCTGGCCGACAAGATCGCGGTCATGCGCGCCGGTGAGCTCGAAGCCTACGGCACTCCTGACCAGCTCTACGACCACCCACCAACCGCCTTCGTCGCTTCGTTCATCGGCAACCCGCCCATGAACCTGCTCGAGGTCGAGGTTCAACCCGACGGAAGCGCCTTCGCGGCGCGGCGCGAGGGCCTAGAAGTGGCGGTCGGGAAGGCCCGGGCTCGAGGGGCCGCGGGCCACGGGAAGGTTCTCATGGGCATCAGACCTGAAGATTCGCACCTCGGCGAGTCCGGCCTCCCCGGACAGGTGACCGCCGTAGAGCCGATGGGGCGCGAGACGTTGGTCGAGGTGGCCGTCGGGGGGAACACTTTCCGCGTGCTCGTGGAACCGACCGTCAGAATCTCGATGAACGAGAACGTTCGGCTCGCTCTCGATTCCAATCGCGTGCACTTCTTCGATCTCGAGACGACACAGTCCCTCGTTACAGGCTGACGCGGGTGACGAGCACGGCGGAAACTGCCCCGTGAGCAACACGCCTGGCCCTAAGGCGAGTGTGAACTGGATGAAGAACCTCGCGCGGCAATACCAGGCCGCCCGTCGGGATCATCCCGGGCCGGCGCTCGCCCGGTTCGTTGAACGAGGGCCGTGAGCGTGTCAATGAGTGATCAATTCCGAGAACTGTGCGGGCCGCAGGGTCGCTCCATCCTGAGCCGTCACCTCAACGGCGACTCCGACGCGAGGCGAGGGTTGAGGCACTTTGTCGAAGCGGCCTGCGACGGGGCCCTCGACTGCGCCCTGAGAGCCGAACCGGACCCCGATCACGTCCATGTCACGACCTCTGCCCACCTGATGACGCTCGCGGTCATGAACAGGCTCAGCGGCATGCAGAGTGCTGATCTCTACAAGGGTGACCCGCTACGCTACGTTCGCCTCAATCTCCTCGTCCAGCGGCTGTTGGGAATCGAGCGACTGACGATCGGGTTCCCGGTGTACGCCTTTGGGGCTGAAACGCTCGGGCAGACGATGATGTACCCCGACGATCAAGCCCCCGGAAGCGACCCGGGCAACCCGCTCATGACCATCGACGGTTGGCGAGACATTCCTGGTCATGACCGAGACCATGAGGTGTCGCAGCTAATCCGGGATGCACTCGTTCTCACCGGGCAGCTCGCCGACATCGAGCCCGTCGCCCATCTCCCAGCCCCGTACAGCCTCGCGGCAGAGATCTTCGGCCAGGAAGCCTTGATCAATGCCCTCAACACGGACCCCGATACGGTCAGGGATCTGCTGGCCCACCTGGCAGACGTCGTCCTCGCTCCTTGGTGTGAGGATCTCGTGGCGAATGTGCCGGGCGTATGGCTCGAGCTCTCGGACGCCAGTGGTTCGCCGATGTTCATCGGACCGAACAACTGCGTTTCCTTCGCCGTCGAACCGGTCAAACAGCTCATCAACCAGCCCCGGTGGGGGGACCGCGTCTTCGTTGCCAACTATCGGGGTGACTCGTCGCCCAGATCGGGCCGCCGAGGACGCCGGCGAGGACACACTCCAAGTGGAGGCGGGCTGTCGTTCGACAAGCTGCTCGAGATCAAGATCTCGTGCTGCCCGTTCTTCGTCATTCGTCTCGAGGCAGACACCGCGTCGGAACAGGCCTATGCAGACGCCGCGATTCGCAATGGTATTTCCCTGTATCTCGGTATCGGCGCCGTTCGCCTCGACAGGAACTCGGTGGTGGACCGGGCGGCCGCCCTGAGGGACCTGCGTGACACGGCGTTCGAACGGGGGTCCCTGATCCGATCGGTTCGTGCTGCGGCACGCAAGGCCGGCGGCGCAGTCCCCGCATGGTCCTGGCCCGGCGATCTCTTTATAGAGGACACGAACGGCGAGACTGATCTGGAACTCTTCGCGGCGGTGCTCGAAGGCTGCGCCGCGGCGAACTCGGCCGCGGGGCGAGCTTGATCCCCGTCCTCGGGGCTCGCGGGCCGAGGGGATCACCGCCCGCGGTTGTCGTCGCCCTCGTGTTGCTCGCCCTTGTGGCGACGGGCTGCGCCTCGCGGTCCTCGGACACGACCACTCGATCCGGGCCGATCGAGGCGCGAGTGCTCCTCACCGGGCTCGACAATCCTCGAGGAGTCGCCGTCCGCTCGGAGACGGAGATGTTCGTTGCCGAGGCCGGCACTGGCTACGACGCAGTCGACCAGACTCAGAACACCGGGAAGCTGACCCACTTCAGAGATCTCAACGGTGATGGTGACTTCGATGACGACGGGGAGGCCGACCGGTGGTTCAGTACGCTTCCGACCTACAACGCTCTCTCGTTCTTCGGAAGCGGTCGAGACGAGGTGAGCGGCCCTGGCGACGTGCTGCTCCATGAGGATGGACGCATCTTCTTGACGGTCGACGGCGGCCTCGACGAGCAGGACCTATTCGAGATCAGCCCGGAGAGACGGGTCGGTCGAAGTCTCGCCAGCCGGAGCAACATGAACGGCATCGCCTTCGACCTGCACCAGTCCAGCATCTACGCCGTCGAGAGCATGGCCAATCGCCTCGTCGAGATTCCGCTCGACGGTGAAATACGGGACATCGTGACTTTTGCGGACCTGGCCCACGGCCAACAGTCGGTGCCGGCCGGGCTCGCGGTCGATCCTCTCACCGGAGAGATCCTGGTCGCGCTCTTCTCCGGGAACGCGGTCGACCCCGAGACCGGGGACGTGACTCCGTTCGTGATTGGCGATTCCAAGGTCGTGAGGGTCGATCCCGGCACCGGCCGTGTCACCGATGAGATCACCGGGTTGACCGTAGCTGTGGACGTGGCCGTCGACGAGTCCGCGAACATCTACGTAGTCGAGCTGGCATCGGTGCCGGCCGAGACGCTTCCGACGCTCTTCGACCTGTTCGATCCGGAGGGTCCGGTCCTCCACGGCGGCTACTTGCGATTCAGTGGCCGAATTACCTTCCATCCGGCCGAGGGAGGGTCGCTGGCCGTGATCGCCGACGGTCTCGACCTTCCCACCAACATCACGATCGGCGCCGACGGCTCGCTCTACGTCTCGACCGGGCAGGGCACGCCGGGCCGGCCGATCCCGGGGCTTGACGGGCCAACGCGAATCGTCGGACAGGTGATCCGCATCTCCAGCTTCTCGGGCGAGCCGCCGGACCCGGCGGCCGGATGACATCGACCCGGCTCCGCGGACTGGGATCTGCGGCTAGCGGCCGGTGACGCAGCCCTGCAGGCCCATCACAGCGTAGACCTCGGTGCCGGGCTCGACGTAGGGCCCGAAGCAGAGCGTGTGGGTGCCCGAAATCGTGTCGTGGCTGGTCAGGCGGCGCATTCGCTGACGGTTCCCAGGGTGCAAGAGCATTATGCCTGGTCAGCGCGCACGACCACATTTTGGGCACCCATACGCTCTCGTAACGATAGCAAGAGTGGTAACAGCATCTGCATCACTGAATATTTGACCAGGTCAGAGGCTATTTTTGGTGTCAAATGGTGCCCGGGGTGGGACTCGAACCCACATGCCCGTTAGGGCAGCCCGTTTTAAGCGGGCCGCGTCTGCCAATTGCGCCACCCGGGCACTGCTGCCACGGTACCGCCGTCGGGCTGGCAGAGCCCCCAGACAGTTCTCAGAGTCGCGCCCAGAGCCATCATGGCCAGCCGGGACTACGCGTGAGCACTACCGACCGCCCGCACGCAGGTTTGTCCAACGCGGGGCAGAAGCGTGGGAGCTCTCGCGGCTACCCCGTCAGGACCGTGTTCGGCGGCCCCGCAGCATCGTCTCCCGCCTCATTGACTTCGTCAAGCTCATCGAGGATCTCCTGCGAACGACCCGCGACCTTCAACTCGCCGGGTTGCACCCGGTCAGCCCACTCCTCAAACGCCTCTAGTCGCTCAGCCCTGGACTTGCTCATCAGCTACGCCTCCAAGAACTTCCTTCGTGCGACCATTGCATGGATGATAGCTGAGCCGTCCTCATCGCGAACGACGACGATCTCCAGCGGCTCGCCAGTAGTCGAGGGGCCGATGAACACGGTCACGGCCACATCGTCGGTCTTAATGCGGCGCCAGTTACTACGCGGCAGCTGCCTCGAGGTGGGGCGCGGCTGGGACCGCGGGAGTGTGCTCGGTCCTTGCGGCGAACTCGCCTGCGTCGGCGTCGCCGTCGACCGCCAGCCACAGCGCGGACCGGGCAAGGTCAGCTCGGGCGCCCTCAAGATGGTTGGCCACCACGATCCCCTCGATCATGTCGGCCAGCACCGCCCCCCGGGGACGGCCTCGCAGGCGGACCGACACAACCGGCGATCCGTTGCGGCGGCGGATGGACCGGTCGAGGTCGGGGCGGGACGGCGGGCTGGCGAAGACCGGCGCGACCAGGCCGCGCAAGCGAGCCGCCCGGGACAGCGATCGGGCGGCGGTTCCGAAGTCGAGCGATGTCATTCCCATGACAGCTATGGTCGCGCCGGGGTGTGACACCAGCCCCGCCCCCTCCCAGGAGCCGACCCCTACTCCCATGCACGCCGACGACTACAACCCGGCCCAGCAGGAGGTAGTGAGCCTGCTCGGAGCCTCGAAGGGAGACCGGCCCGAGTTCGACCGGGACCTGCGCGACGAGCTTCGCAGCCTCCTGGAGGAGCGCCTGGAACCGCTCGTAGAGACCATCGAGTCCGACGCCTTCGACGACGACGCTCTGTTCCTGAGCAAGTTCAAGCTCTCCCAGGTCCTCGGATGCGAGCGCAAGTTCCTGGCCGACCGCGACCAGCCGTTCGAGTGGTCGCCTCCCATAGCCCGGGGCACCGTCACCCACAAGGCCATCGAGCTGTCGGTGCACTGGCGGGGCGATACGTCCCCTCTGGAACTGGTGGACGAGGCGATGGCCAGCCTGGAGAACGCGGACAAGAGCATCGGCGACTACCTCAGGGTCTGCGACGAGACGGAGCGGGCCGAGTTGCGAGCCGCGGCCGCCGCGACCATGACCCAGTTCCTGGAGTGCTTCCCGCGGCTCAAGCCCGCCTGGAAGCCGTCGACGGAGAGCCCGATCCGAGCCAACCTGCACAACGGTCTCATCGTGCTGTCGGGCAAGCCGGACCTCACGCTCGGCCAGCCCGACGGGACGGTGGCCGGCAAGGTGATCATCGACTTCAAGACGGGCGCCTTCTCCCCCGCGCACCGCGAGGACCTGCGCTTCTACGCCCTGCTCGAGTCCCTGCGCATACTGCCGCCCCGCCTGCTGGCCACCTACTACCTCGACCAGGGCCGAATCCACAGCGAGCAGGTGACCCGTGACCTCCTGCTCTCAGCGGCCGAGCGGGTGATCGACGGCGCCTGCCGCTACGTGGAGCTGGTCTCCCGGCAGCGCCCGCCCGGCGTGTCCCCCGGCCCGGCCTGCCGCTGGTGCCCGGTTCAATCCGACTGCGACGAGGGAACCGCCTACCTCGACCTCGCGCAGGACGGAACCGACGACTGGTAAGCGCTCGGCCAGGCCCAGCGCCAACCACTACCTCGCTAGCGGGACATCTGTGGGAAGGACACGTCAATCTCAAGTCTATTTGAAGTTATTTCATGTTGTGGTGTTGGGACACACAGGCTAAGGTGCGCGTTCGTCGGGACTGGGAGGTTGTGACGTGAAGATCGACCATCCGTTGCGGAAGCCCGAGACTGCGGAGATTCCCGCCAGAGAGTTGCGTCCAGGCAGCACCCTCCGCTATGAGCCTCCCGAGTTGGCGGGACGGGGCCACGCCGCGCTCGTTGTCGACTCCGTGGAACGCGGTGCCGACGGCAAGGTCACGGTCGAGTACGGCGACGGGCGGCTCACCTGGGTGGAGTTCGATACCACCTCAGATCTTCCCGTCCTGCTCGACGACCCCTTCGACTTCATCGAGTGGCCACTCTCGCTGTCGTTCGATCCAGATGAGACAGTCACGGTGGAGATCCAGGACCGAGCCGATGCTTGAGCGGGTCTTCGCCATCGGAATCGACGACCATGACTGGAGTCAGGAGGTCTACTCGTTCAACTTCGCTCGCGCCTCCACCCTTCGAACCGTCCGGGACGGCGGATCGGTGCGACGGCTCCCCGGGCGCCGTACCGCGTCGATGACCCTCACCATGCCGCGCACCGAGGACGCAGAGGCGCTGGTGGGCACGATCCCCGAGGACGGGCGGGCCGAGGTGCTGCTCATGCTGACCCCCGCCTCCGCAGGCCAGCGACCCATTGTTGTCGCGCGGCGGTTCGATGCCACCACGCTGCTCCCGCCCTGGGACACCACGGTCGACATCGACGGCGTCACCTACTTCGAGTCGGCGTGGTTCGCCGTGCGCGTCTCGTCGCTACAGATGCCGATGCTGAGCATCGCCGCCTGATTCGTATGGCGCGCCGACGCCCCCGAGCCCAATCTGACGACTGGCTCACGGAGAGAATCCGTTAGACGTCTTCAGTGTCTCTCGGGGGCCTGCCGGTGCGGGCGGGGTGGCGCTGGGGTGGTCGGATGGGCTTCGGGCACCACAGCCGGGGTGTACTCCCCCACCTCGATGTCCAGGTGGCGCAACGAACCAAGCGCGTGAAGCAGGGCTGTGCCGGCCAGCAGCGTTGCGCCGTAGGCGCCGAAGGCGGGCTTCGGTCCGATCAACTCGATCAGCTGTCCCAGGGCGAGTTGCCCCAGCGGGTTCGCCGACATGAGCACCATCACATACAACGACAGCACCTGCGCGCGGCGCTCCTCGTCCACCTGGAGCTGGACCGCGGTGTTGAGCGAGCTGGCCGACGTGAGGTGAGCTGCCCCGATGAACACCAGCGGCACCAGGAACGACAGGAACGTGGGCGCCACGGCCAGGCCGAGGACGGCCGCGCCGTACAGGACGAGAGCCGCCCTCTGAATCTGCGACCGAGGCACCCGCCCTCCGAGCGTCGCCACCACCGGCGTGGCCGCGACCGCGCCCGCACCCACCATGGTGAGCATGATTCCGAATCCACCCGGACCCCGGTTGAACACATCCTCGGCGAAGACGACGGCCAGCATCTGCACCGGCAGCCCAGCCGCCCCGATCAGTGCCACGGTGACGAAGGCGACCACTAGGCCGCTGCGAGCGCGCACGTACCGGGCCACGGCCATCGTGTTGCGGATCAGCCGCATGTTCAGAGGCCCGTTTGCCGCCGCAGCCTTGCGGGACTCGATGCGCACCAGTGCGGTCAGCACGCCCAGGCAACCGACCGCGCTGACCGTGAATGCGGCCGCCGGACCGGCCGTGGCCACGGTTATGCCCCCCAGCATCGGACCGACCAGCCGGGAGCTGTTGAACTGGGCCGAGTTCAGGGTTACCGCGTTGAGAAGGAGATCCTTGGGAACAAGCTCGCTGACGAACGCCTGCCAGGCGGGCAGATTCAGTCCCCCGGCCAGCCCCGACGCCGCGGCCAGAGTCACATAGGCGGTCGGTGACCGCACTCCCTGCATCCAGGCCAGAGCCATGGCCGCCGCTACCAGTCCCATCAGCGACTGCGAGACCATGAGGATCCTGCGCCTCGGGTAGTGGTCGGCCAGCACGCCCGCGGCCGGCGCGATCACCGCCATGGTCGCAAACTGCGCGAAGCCTGCGAAACCGACCCAGCCCGGGCTGCGGGTCAGGTCCCACATAACCGCTGGCAGGGCCACGTACTGGAAGAAACGGGCCGCGTTGGCCACGAAACCGCCGAACCAGAAGTACCGGAAGCTGCGGTAGCTGAACGAGGCGAACGCGGCCGGGGGCATCGGGGCACCGTACCGGCGCGGACGCGCCATACTGCGGCCCATG
Organism: Candidatus Aldehydirespirator sp.; assembly: GCA_965219165.1. Taxonomy (GTDB): domain Bacteria; phylum Actinomycetota; class Acidimicrobiia; order Acidimicrobiales; family Aldehydirespiratoraceae; genus Aldehydirespirator. The sequence continues at coordinate 2,447,721 of CBDCMW010000002.1, forward strand.
TCCTACGTGATGCTCGACACCTCAGACGGTGTGGCCCGGCTGACGCTCAACGACCCCGACAGGCGCAACACCGTCAGCCAGGCCATGAACGACGAGATCGTCGCCGCGCTCGACGAGATCGAGCCCGACCCCGGCATCGGCGCCCTGGTGGTGACCGGCGCGGGCAAGGGCTTCTGCGCCGGCGCCGTCCTGGACGACCTGCTGGCCGCGGAGTCCACCGGCATAACCCGCATCTACGAGGGGTTCCTGCGGCTGGCCCACTCGCCGCTCGCGACCGTGGCCGCGGTGAACGGCGCCGCGGTCGGCGCCGGCATGAACATGGTTCTGGCCAGCGACATCGTGCTGGCGGGCCGCAGGTGGGCCCGCTTCGACTCCCGGTTCCTGCAGATCGGGCTGCACCCGGGCGGCGGCCACACCTGGCGCCTGAGGCACGTCACCGACCGCACCACCACCATGGCCATGGTGATCTTCGGCGAGGTGCTGTCGGCCGACGACGCGTACCGCACCGGCCTGGCCTGGGAGGTGGTCGACGACGACGCTCTGCTGGCTCGGGCCCACGAGCTGGCGGCACGGGCCGCGGCCCAGCCCAAGGAGCTGGTGGCCCGCACCAAGGCGACGATCCTGTCACTGGACGAGATCGCAGACTCCGCCGCGGCAGTCGACCGCGAGTTGCACCCCCAGCTCTGGTCCATGGGGCAACCGGCCTTCAAGGATCTCGTGCGCAGGCTCAAATCGGAGATCAGCTCCAAGGAGTAACCCGTGAGCTAGGCCACGTCCCGCTGTCTAGCCGCCTCGGGGCCAGCCCGGAGAGGGGGCGCTGGGCGAGGCCACCGGCACGGGCGCGATCCATTCGGCGATCAGATCCGGGGCGCGCACCCGCCACTCCTCCTCGGTGATCGCGAAACGGTGGTGGTCCTCCCACACCCCGTTGATCTCCACGTAACGCTCGGCCAGGCCCTCGTACCGGAGCCCGAGCTTCTCGACCACCCGCAGGCTGGCCGAGTTGCGGGGCACGATGGCCACCTGGAGCCGGTGCAGCCGCAGCTCCTCGAAGGCGAATCGGGCCGCCACGACCAGAGCCTCGGGCGTGTAGCCGTGGCCCGCGACGGCCTCGTCGATCCAGTAGCCGACATAGCAGGACTGGAACGGCCCTCTCTGGATCGACGACAGGTTCATCTCGCCGCGCAAGCAGCCGTTGACGAACACTCCGAAGCCGTAGCCCGTCCCCTGCTGGCGCTCGCGCCGGCGGGCCGTGCAGCGGTCAGCGAACGCCCGCTGGTCCTCGGAGCTGTCGGGCCGTCCCGGAACGGCCCGGGGCTCCCATTGCTCGAGGCGGGCGCGGTTGCGCCAGCGCACCACTCGCCACGCCGCGAAGTCGTCGCGTGTCAACGGTCGCAGCAGCACGCGCCGCCCCCGCAGGGTGCTCACGGCCGCGCACTCTAGTCTTCGCCACGCAACGACAACGGCCCGCGCCAACGCTCAGGCTTCAAGCAGGACGGGGCTAACGTGACCGACTCGACGAACTTCCCCCGACCTTGCCACACAGAGCGTGGTTTTCTGCGGGAAGTTCAGGCTTCCGGCCGGCCGTCCCCACGCTCAGGCTTCGAGCAGCGACATTGCCAGACCGTCGAGAAGGTCCGATTCCGAGACCAGGCACTCGTCGAAGTCGAAGTACCGCATGATCCTCACCAGGATGCACACCCCGGCCACGATCACGTCGGCTCGGCCGGGGTGCAGTCCGGGATTGTGAACCCGGTCGGCGAGCGCCTCGGTGGCCAGCGTGCGGAAGACATCCTCAACCGCGTCCTTCGACAGGCTGAAGTGGTGGACCCGGTCACGGTCGTAGATCGCGAGGCCCAACTCCACGGCTGCGACGGTGGTGATGGTGCCGGCTACGCCCACCAGGCGGCAGGGACCGCTGAGGGCGGGAATAGCCCGCACCGCGTCGTCGAGGTGCAACTCGGTGACCGACAGGCACGCCGAGAGCTCCTCGGGCCGCGGCGGATCGTGATGGATGTACTTCTCGGTGAGGCGCACGCTACCGATGTCGAGCGACAGCGCATCGGTGCAGTGCTGGGAGCCGAACGACAGCTCCGTGGACCCCCCGCCGATGTCGACCACCACGAACGGGCCCTCAGCCGGGTCCAGCGCACTGACCGCGCCCCGGAAGGCCGTCTCGGCCTCATTGTGTCCCGACAGGACCTCCGGTGCCACCCCCAGGATCGACTCGGCGGGCTGCAGGAACTCCGACCGGTTGGCCGCGTCGCGCACCGCGGAGGTCGCGATGACCCTCAGAGCCGACGGATTGTGGCGGTCCATGGCCTCCCGGTACTGGTGCAAGCACTCCAGGGTTCGCTCGACGGCGGCGGGGTCGAGGCGGCCCGTAGCGTCCACACCCCGGCCCAGTCGGGTTATCTCCGAGCGCCTCTCAGCGGGGCTGAGCCCATCCGTGACGAGAAGCCGAGTGGTGTTGGTGCCACAGTCGACGACGGCCACCGGGCCGCGGGTCACTCCAGCCTCCGCAGGGACGCGGCCGCCCCCGGACCGAGGCGCTCCGCCACCCAGCGCCCGACCGGATCGTCGCCGCCGGCGAGGTGCCAGGCATAGTGGGCGTGGAGGCACTTCACGCCGCGGCGGGTCCCGCCCACGCCGGCCGAGGGCTTGGGTCCCAGATGGCCTTCGGGGATGGCGGCGTCGCGCTCGGCGGCGTAGCGGGCATGGGCCGCAGCCAGTTCCTGCGCGTCCACCGCCTCCTCCGCGGCGCGCACACCGCCCTCTGACTCCAGGCGTCCCACCAAGCGACGCAGCCGCTCCTCCACGAGCCAGTACCGGGTGGGCATGGGTCGCCCGTCACCAAGGATGGGGGCATTGCGGATGACCGCGGGCCCGTCCGAGCCGTCTCTCACGACCACCTCGAAGTAGCCGGCCGGCTCGCGGCCCAGGAGCATTGCAACCCGGGCGAAGTCCTCCTCGCTGCAGCCCGGCACCGAGGCCGCGGGCGCCGGCGACTTCACGGCGTGGTCGGGCGGCGATGGCAGCGGTGCGGGAGGCGCTTGCTGGGCGGCCGCGTGGTCGGGCCGGGATGTCACCGCGTCTAGGAGGCGAGGGCGATGATGACGATGACCAGCACCAGGATGACCGCGAGGATCACCGGCACGAGGCGTCTCAGCACCGGGGCTCCGGCGACGCTGAGCAGATCGACTGCCTCGACTTCGTCGGTGGTCGCGGCGTCCGGCGCCGGCGCATCGGCCGCGCCGCCCTCGTCGGACTCCTCCGCTGCGTCGGGCGAGTCAGAAGCCTCCGACGATTCACCGGAGACGGCGTCGGCGGCGACTAACGCGGCGAGGTTGTCGGCGAACTGTCCCATCAGCTTGCGGCTGACGTCGGCCAGCACGCCCCGGCCGAACTGCGCAACCTTGCCCGTGATGGTGAGGTCGGTGTGAACGCTGACCTTCGTGGCCGCGTCGCCCACAGACTCAAGCGCCACCATGATCTCGGCTGACGCGTTGCCGGCACCGCGGGTGTCGCGCCCGCTGGCCGACATCAGCAACCGGTGGGCGGCGTCGTCACGCTCGGTGAACGATGCCTTGCCCTTGTACTGGGATGTGATGGGTCCGACCTTGACCTTGACCAGGCCCTCGTAGACATCGCCATCGCTGCCGGTGAGCTGCGCGCCCGGCAGGCACGGCGCAAGCCGCTCCACGTCGGTCAGGACCTCCCACACCGCGGCGATGGGATGGGCTACCTCGAATGAGTCGTTCAGTTCCATTTCTGCAGGTCCTCCAGCGTGTCGATGTCTTCGGGATTCCCCTCGCAGGGTATCGCCCGCACGAGCTCCGGTCTGCGGCGCATCAGCACCCGCCCGCCCTCGTCGCCGGTCAGGGGCAGGTGGCTCCACAGCGCGGCGCCGATCCGGACCGGAGGCCGGCGGGCGCCGCCGAAGTCAGCCACAGCCAGATCGCCGTCGGAGCCTCCCACCGCAGCCCAGGCCGAGGCGGGCACCCCGGGCTGGTCGCCACATCCGAACACGACCGCCCGGTGCCCCCGCGAGCCCGCGTAGCCCACCGCCGCGGCCAGCGATGTGGCCTGCCCCTGCTCCCAGGCCTCGTTGTGCAGCACCGTCACCTCTTCGGGCAGCACCTCCAGCAGGTCGACCGCCCCCATCACCACGATGGTCTCGTCGAGATCGGCGGCCAGAGCCGCGTCCACGGCACGGCGCACCAGCGGCACGCCCCCCACCTCGCACAGCAGCTTGTGGCGGTCGCCCGCGAAGCGAACGCCAGCCCCCGCGGCCAGCACCACCGCAGCCACCCCCAGCCGGGGACCCTCTACAACTTCATCGATCACCGGGCCAGTCTGCCCGACCGCCAACCGCGACGGGCGCGGTGCCGACGGTGCCCGCGGTCAGCTGTGGATGGGACCGGTGATCGCCGACAGCGCCCGCGCGCCGCGTCCGGTGCGCAGCGAGATGATCTCCGAGACGATCGAGATGGCCGTCTCCTCGGGGGTGGCCGCGCCGATGTCGAGCCCGATGGGCGAGCGCAGGCAAGCCAACTGCCCGGCGGTCACTCCGGCCTCGATCAGCCGGGCGATGCGGTCGTCGTGGGTGCGCCGGCTTCCCATGACACCGATGTAGCCGACTCCGGTGGCCAGCGCCGAGGTGATTGCGGGCACATCGAACTTGGCGTCGTGAGTGAGCACGCACACGGCGTCGCGGGGGCCGAGGCCCTCTCCGACCTCAGCCAGCAGCCGGTCGGGCCATGAGACCACCACCTCATCGGCCATCGGGAATCGCTTGGCGGTGGCGAACACCGACCGGGCGTCGCACACCGTGACCCGGTAGCCGAGCACCTTGGCCACCCTGGCCAGAGCGGCAGTGAAGTCGACCGCGCCGAAGATCAGCATCCGGGGCGGCGGGGCGAACGACTCCACGAACACGGCCACCTCCTCGCCGCGGATCTCGCCCTGCTCGGAGTACTCGCCCTGCTCGGAGTAGCGGCGCAGGCCCGAACGGCCCGCCACCAGCTCTCCCCGGGCGTCGCGCTGCACGGCCCGGTCGAGGCCCGGCACGCCCAGTGATCCGACCGTCTCCGAGCCCTCCGGGCGCACCAGCATCTTGGCGCCCGTTCCGGGGCCGTCCACCACCGTGGCCAGCGCCGCGGGGGCTTCCTCGGCCAGGTCGCAACTGAGGGCGTCATGGGCCGGACCCCACTCCAGGGGCTCCACAAACAGGTGGACGGTCCCGCCGCAGGTCAGCCCGACAGCGAAGGCCTCGTCGTCGCTGTAGCCGAAGGTGACGATGCGCCGATCGCCGGTGGCGATCACCTCCAGGGACTCGGTCACCACCGCGCCCTCCACACAGCCGCCCGACACCGACCCGACCACCTCGCCCTCCGCGGTGACGGCCATCGCCGCGCCCGGAGAACGAGGCCCGGAGCCCTCGAGGTCGACGACGCGGGCCACCGCGGCGTGCTCCCCGGCCAACCGCCAACGGTCCAGGTCGGCGAGGATCTCCTTCACTGTCGCGCCCCGACCGCGACGGATGCCGCTCCGGCCGCCGCGATCGGCGGCACCGGTCGGCCCCGGCCCGTCTCGGTGAGAACCAGCTCAGCCAGACGCTCCAGCGACTCCAAGTTGTGTCCCTCCACGAAGTCGTCCACATACGGCAAAGCCGCGGCCATCCCCCGCGCCAACGGCACATATCCGGGCGACGCCTTGAGCGGATTGACCCAGACCACCCGGTGGGCCACCCTCCGCAGACGCTGCATCTGCTCGGACATCTCGGCCGGCTCGCCCCGATCCCAGCCGTCGGAAAGGACCACCACCACCGCACCCCGAGCCATCCCCCGGCATCCCCACTCGTCGTTGAAGGCGCGCAGACCGGAGCCAAGACGGGTGCCGCCGCTCCAGTCGAGCACCGCGTCGGAAGCAGCCCGCAGGGCCCGATCCGGGTCCCGCGACGACAACTCCCGGGTCAGCCGGGTCAGCCGGGTACCTAGAGCGAAGGCCTCCACCCGGCTGCGGCCCGCGACCGCGGCGTGCACCAGGCGCAACAGCGCCCGGGCGTAGCGCTCCATCGACCCCGACACATCCAGCAGCAACACCAAGCGCCGCGGCCTGCGACCGCTCATCCGCCGATGCATTCGCATGGGCTCGCCGCCGGAACGCATGGCGGCACGGACCGTGCGGCGCACATCGAGACGGCCGCGGCACGACCGCGTCGGCTCGAGGCGGCGACTCGGCCGCGTCGGGCCACAGAACCGCAGCCGCTCCATCAGCCGGCGGGCCTCATCGAGTTCGGCGTCGCTGTAGTCGGCAAAATCCTTGGTGGACAGCGTCTCGGTGGCGCTGTAGCGAACCGTGATCACGTCGGAGTCGCGGCGGGACTCCTCGTCATCGGGACCGGAGTCCCCCGCATCGTCGACCTGCAGGACCACGGGGACACTCACCGCCGCCGTCGGCGACGCCGTGCCCAGCGGCGAGCCCAGCCAGTAGGCCCCGAAGACAGCGTCGTAGACGCCGACATCCTCGAAGCGATGGACCAGCGCGGCCCGGCCGGACCAATAGAGCGATGTCCGGCTGCTGACATCGCACACCGAAAGCGCTTCGGCGTACAGCAGCGCAGAGGTGAGAGAGACCTCCAGGCCAGCCCGGCGCAGAGCGCACGCGAAGCCGACGGCGACATCGATCGGGTCGGCGCCGGCGCGATCCGTCCCCGAAGACGCCGAGCGCGGTGGCGCGGGCACGCGGGCCGAGTCGCCCGGCGGGTGGGTCATGCGCTATGGGCGGCTGCTGCGTCGGCCACGATTGCGGCCAAGTCGTGCTCGATGACCCGGTCCCGGTCCTCGCGGTACTTCAGCAGGGCGCCCAAAGCAGCCGAGGCGTTGGCGACATCGAGCGTGGCCCCGCCGAGAAGGCTCAGGGCGCGTGCCCAGTCGATGGTCTCGGCCACTCCAGGAGGCTTGTACAGCCCGACGTCTCGGATCGCGGCCGCGGCGTGGGCCACCTGCCTGGCCAGGGTGTCAGCCACCTCCGGGGCTCGCAAACGGATGATCTCAGCCTCCCGCTGTGGACCGGGATGCGACACCCAGTGGTACAGGCAGCGCCGCTTGAGAGCGTCGTGCACATCGCGGGTGCGGTTGGAGGTGATGACCACGACCGGCGGATCGACCGCTGCGAAGGTGCCGACCTCGGGGACAGTTATCGAGTAGTCCGACAGCACTTCGAGCAGGAAGGCCTCGAACTCGTCGTCGGACCGGTCCACCTCGTCGACGAGCAGCACGGGAGGGGGTCCGTCGCCGGCCTCTATCGCCTCCAGGAGAGGCCGGCGCACCAGGAAGCGCTCGCTGTAGAGCTCATCGGCGAGGCTGTCCTCGTCCGCGCCGAGGGCGCGTCCGGTGGCCTCCATCGTCCGCAGGTGCATCAGCTGGCGCGCGTAGTCCCACTCGTAGACAGCCTGGGCGGCGTCGATGCCCTCATAGCACTGCAGCCGGATGAGCCGCCCGCCGCCCCAGTCGGAGATCACCTTGGCCACCTCGGTCTTGCCCACACCGGGCTCGCCCTCCAGCAGCAGCGGCCGGCGCAGCCGAAGGGCCAGGTACACGGCGGTGGCCAGCGCCTCGTCGGGCAGGTAGGCGTTGTCGCGAAGCCCGTGCCACACGTCTTCCACGCACGTCACGGAGCGCAGGTCGACGGCCGGCATCTCACCGAGCATACGCCCCTGCGCCTCCATCTAGCGAAGTAGGGGCCTCATCCTTCGCCTGCCCCTACCCGCCCCCATCACACGAAGCAGGGGGCCATGGTCTCCGCCCACCCCCTGCGCCTGCATCCAGCCAAGTAGGGGCCTCATCCTTCGCCTGCCCCTAGGCGCCCCATCACACGCAGTAGGGGGCCAGAGCCTCCGCCAAGTCCTCCGGAGCCCGCACCGGCTTGCCGTCGTTGTCGGTGATGGCGGCGCGCACCTCCTGGCGGGCCACCACTTCGGTGTCGCGCACCAGCCGCTGGCGCCACACCGACGACGCGCGGCGCAGCTCCACGACCTCGGTCTCCACCGTGACCGTCTCGCCGCCGCGCACCGGACGATCGAACGAAGTGGAGATGCGGGTCACCACGAACCGGTACCCCCGGGCCGCGAAGGCCTCCAGGTCCAGCCCGATCTGCTCCAGGAGCTCCACCCGCCCCGTCTCGAAGAACTGCACGTACCCGGCGTGGTTCAGATGGCCGTAGGGGTCGAGCTCGTAGAAGCGGACCTTCACGTCGAACCGATGCGCGGGCACGGGATCCTCCGACTAGGGGTCTTGCGGCCGCGATACGCAGCCCTCCAGGCCCATCACGGCGTAGACCTCGGTACCGGGATCGACGTAAGGGCCGAAACAGAGCGCCTCGCGCCGCACTCCGCCATCGCTGGTCCGGCGGGCGATCTCGTCCTCGAGATCAGTGATGCGGCCGTCGAGCTCGACGGCGAGTTCCCCGGCCTCCGCCTGTTGGTCGTTCTGGTCCATCCAGGTGCGCACCGACGACGCTCCCAACAGCAAGGCCGCAGCCAGCATGGCCCCACCAAGACCCACCAACAGCAAGCGGTGCCACCAGACCCGCTTCATGACGAGCCCTCGCCAAGCCACCAGACCCGCCTCATGACGAGCCCTCGCCAAGCCATCAGACCCGCTTCATGACGAGCCCTCGCCAAGCCATCGGACCCGCTTCACTGCGACTGGGCTCCGCGGCTGGTGCCGGGCGCCAGAGCAGCCCCGCCCCGGAACGCGGCCGCCTCGCCGAGTTGCTCCTCGATACGCAGCAACTGGTTGTACTTGGCCACCCGGTCGCTTCGCGCCGGAGCGCCGGTCTTTATCTGCCCGCAGTTGGTGGCCACTGCAAGATCGGCGATGGCGGTGTCCTCGGTCTCGCCGCTGCGGTGCGACATGACGGCTGCGTACCCGCTGCGCAAAGCCAGCTCCACGCAATCGAGGGTCTCAGTGAGCGAGCCGATCTGGTTGACCTTCACCAGGATCGCGTTGGCCACCCCGGCTCGCACGCCTCGGGCCAGTCGCTCGGCGTTGGTGACGAAGAGGTCGTCGCCCACCAGCTGGACGCGATCGCCCACCGCGGCGGTGAGCTCGGCCCACCCGGCCCAGTCCTCCTCGGCCATGCCGTCCTCGACCGACACGATCGGGTACTCGTCGCACAGGCGGCTCAGCGCGGCCGCCATCTCGCCCGAGTCCAGAGTCCGACCCTCGCCGGCCAGCACGTACCGACCGTCGTCGAAGAACTCCGTCGACGCCACGTCCAGCGCGAGCCCGATCTCGTCACCCAACGAGAGGCCGGCGCGCTCGGTCGCCTCCGCGAGCAGAGCCACCGCCTCAGCGTTGGATCGCAGGTTCGGGGCGAACCCTCCCTCGTCGCCGAGACCGGTGGACAGTCCCCGGCCCTTCAGCACGGCCGCAAGCTCGTGATAGATCTCGACGCCCCACCACAGAGCCTCGGAGTACGAGGCCGCGCCGACCGGGACCACCATGAACTCCTGGAAGTCGACGTTGTTGTCGGCGTGCGCTCCCCCGTTGAGCAGGTTCAGCATCGGCACCGGCAGCACGTGCGCGTTGGCCCCTCCGACATGCCGCCACAGCGGGACCTCCAGTTCCGCGGCCGCAGCCCGGGCGGCCGCCAGCGACACGCCGAGTATGGCGTTGGCACCCAGCCGGCCCTTGGCGTCGGTGCCGTCCGCGTCTATGAGCGCCGCGTCGACGGCGCGCTGATCCGCAGCGTCCAGGTCCCGAACCGCGTCGGCCAGTTCGCCGTTGACGTTGGCAACGGCTCCGAGCACCCCGCGACCTCGCAGCCGGGTTCCGCCGTCGCGGAGCTCGACCGCCTCGAATGCGCCCGTCGATGCACCCGACGGCACTATCGCTCGGCCGCCCGCGCCCGAGTCCAGCTCGACATCGACTTCCACAGTGGGGTTGCCGCGCGAGTCGAAAACTTCGCGAGCACGGACCGTCTCTATGCGGCTCACCGGCGAACCTCCGGGTCGTTGACGACGCCGCGCCCCGCCGGGCACGACATCACAGTCGGGCGCCGCTCTGTCCTAATCCCTCGGCGTCCGTCGGTGCGGAGAGAAATCCTAGCGGACGTGCCGCTCCAGCGCGCGATAGCGGTGCTGGGCGCGCTCGGTGGCGGACCTCAGTGCATCCTCGGGATCGACCTTGAGACGCCGGCCCAGCTCCACCGCGGCCAGCAGGAGCTCGCCGAGGCTGTGCTCGCTGGGATCGGCTTGAAGCTCCGCCAGGGCCTGCTCGGTCTCGGCGTACTCAGCCCGGTGCCTCTCAGTCTCGAGCAGTCCGGCCGCGGCGGCACGCTTCTGCACCTTCACCGCCCGCAGCAACGCGGGCAGTGTCGGCGGTATGCCGTCCATCACTGAGTCCCGCCCCTTCTCCTGGAGCTTGATGGCGTCCCAATTGGCCCGCACAGCGTCTGCATCACGGGCCTCCACATCGCCGAAGACATGGGGGTGGCGGGCCACCAGCTTGTCGCGCACGCCCCGGGCCACATCGGCAATGTCGAACGCCCCTCGCTCCGAGGCCAGATGGGCCTGGAACCACACCTGGTACAGAAGATCGCCGAGTTCCTCGCAGAGATGCCGGTCGAGGCCCTCGCTGTCGCCGATGGCGTCGCCTGCGGCGGGGGCGGCCCGTGCGTCGAGGGCCTCCAGCGCCTCGTAGGTCTCCTCCAGCAGGTAGCGGCGCAGGCTGACGTGGGTCTGCTCCCGGTCCCACGGGCATTGCTCGCGCAGGGTCCGCACCAACTCGTCGAGACGGAGGATCGCCGCGTTCAACCCGTCGTCAACTCGGTCGTGGAGGCTGCCTCCAGCGGGGTCCTCGGTCACTCGGCCGGACCCTCGTCAGCCGGCGGCTCCAGGACCACCCGGAACTGATCGGGGTCCCAGTGCCCGTAACGGTCGTCGATGCTGACCTGCGGCCCGTAGCGCTCGAAGACGCTCTCCTGCAGTTCGACCAGCAACTCCTGGCGCTGGGCTTGAACCGCACCCTGGGCACGCTCCAACGACGCCAACTCCGCGTCCTCGGCCATGCGAGCCAGCGTCCCGGCGTCGAGCTGGGGATGGTTCTGGGCAGTCGCCGGCCCGGAACTGATCACGTCGATCACATGGAAGCCGAACTGAGACTCGGCCACCACCGCCGCACCGGGGTCGGCGGCGTAGGCGGCCGCCTCGAAGGGTGCCACGAATGAGCCCTCCACCACGCAGCCCAGATCCCCGCCCAACGATCCGCTGCCCGGATCCTGGGACAGATCGAGGGCCAGGAACCCGAAGTCCTCGCCCGCGTCCAGGCGGGCCAGCACCTCGTCCGCCTCCGGCTGCGAGGCGACCAGGATGTGTCGAGAGCAGAGATGGCGCAGCGGTTCGGCGACCAGTTCGACGGGTGTCTCACGCTCGGCCCATTCCACAGCGGCCAGGACCACCGCCCGCTGATGGATGGCGATGCTGCCGCCGGCCGCGCCCGGGACGAAGGATGCGTCCGCCTGGGTGATGTCGGTCACCGCCTGAGACTCATGGGCGTCGGTCACGACCACTCCCCGCTCAGCCAGCTCCAACTCGACGGCGGTGAAGAACACCCAGTTGCTGAGCCAGGCGGCGGCGTCGTCGCGCAACGCCCTCGCCTCGTTGTCGGGGTCGGTAGTGGCGAGATAGGCGTTCAGATCGTCGACCGTGTACTCCTCGCCCGCCACCTCCGCGGCCACCTCGGCGGAGGCTCCGCAGCCGGTCCCCAGGATCAAGACCGTCGCGGCGGCGCAGGCCGCGGCCATGGGGCGAAGGGGGCTCACGAGGTCTGAACCCTAGCGTCGCCGGTCGCGCCGCCAGTCGGGTCGGATGCCACCACATCGGTCAGCAGCGCCACGAGCTGATCGATCACCGGACCCGCATCGGCCCGCAGCGGGACGTGCAGCTCCCGGGACTCGTCCTTGAGGATGGCCCGGTCGCCGTACAGGCGGCGAAGCCGCACCCGGCGGCTGGCCGGCAGCTCCACCGGCGCCAGGCGGGCCGCGAAGCGGGCCGCCGACAGCGTGCCCCCGCCGCGACGTGTGACCACCACCTCCGACACCCCGGCGCGCAGGCACTCCACGCGCAGCCTGCCGATGGACAGCAGCGCCTCAGCCGGATCGGGCACCGGGCCGAACCGGTCGGTCCACTCGGCCCGGATGTCGTCCACCTCCGAGAGCTCGGTCACAGCGGCCAGACGTCGGTACGCCTCGAGGCGGGCCGCTTCCCGCGCGATGTAGGTGGCGGGAATGTGAGCGTCGACGGGGACCTCGATGCTCACGTCGGGCGGCTCCGGGACCGTCTCGCCCCGCAACTGGGCGACCGCCTCGTTCACCAGGCGACAGTACAGGTCGTATCCGACCGCGGCGATGTGCCCCGACTGGGCCTCCCCCAGCAGGTTGCCTGCGCCGCGGATCTCCAGATCGCGCATGGCGATCCGATACCCGGACCCCAGCTGGGTGGCCTCGCCTATGGTCTTGAGCCGCTCGTACGCCTCCTCGCTCAGCACGCTGTCCACCGGATGGAACAGATAGGCGTACGCCCTGCGGCCGGCGCGGCCCACCCGGCCCCGGATCTGGTGCAGCTGGCCCAGGCCGAGCCGGTCGGCCCGGTCCACCACCAGGGTGTTGACCGTGGGCATGTCGATGCCCGACTCGATGATGGTCGTGCACACCAGCACGTCGTAGCGGTAGTCGGCGAAGTCGAGCACGACCCGCTCCAGCGTGCCCTCGTCCATCTGTCCGTGGGCTACTGCCACGCGGGCCTCCGGCACCAGGGAGCGCACCCGGTCGGCGGCGTGCTCGATGTCGGCCACGCGGTTGTGGACGTAGAAGATCTGCCCCTCTCGCAACAACTCGCGCCTGATGGCTTCGGACACGGGACGGTCGGCATGCCCGCCCACGTAGGTGAGGATCGGTTGGCGGTCGGCGGGAGGAGTGTCCAACAGTGACATGTCGCGTATGCCGGTCAGGCTCATCTCCAAGGTCCGGGGCACCGGCGTGGCTGTGAGCGTCAGCACGTCCACCTCGGCCCGCATCGACTTGATGGCCTCCTTGTGCCGTACGCCGAAGCGCTGCTCCTCGTCGACGACCAGGAGCCCCAGGCGCTTGAAGCGCACGTCGGCGGACAGCATGCGGTGCGTGCCCACCACCACATCCACCTCACCGGTCTCGAGTCCCCGAAGGACCTCCCGGACCTGCGGAGGAGTCAGGAAGCGGCTCAGAGTCTCCACCCGAAGAGGGAACGGCGCGTAGCGGTCGCGGAAGGTCTGGGTGTGCTGCTGGGCCAACAGCGTCGTGGGCACAAGCACCGCGGCCTGGCGCCCGCCCTGCACTGCCTTGAACGCGGCCCGCACCGCTATCTCGGTCTTGCCGAAACCCACATCGCCCACAACCAGGCGGTCCATGGGCACAGACCGCTCCATGTCGGCCTTCACGTCGACTATGGCCTGCAGCTGGTCGCGGGTCTCCTGATAGTCGAAGGCGTCCTCCAACTCCCGCTGCCACGGCGTGTCGGGGTCGAAGGCGTTCCCGTCGGTGGTCATGCGCCTCTGGTAGAGCACCACCAGCTCCTGGGCGATCTCGGCCACGGCCCGCCTCACCCGGTTCTTGGCGGCAGACCACTCAGCGCCGCCCATGCGCGACAGCGTCGGTGCCTCCCCGCCGGTGTAGTGGCGGATCGAGTCGATCTGGTCGGAGGGCACGTACAGCCGGTCGCCGCCCCGGTACGCCAGCAGCAGGTACTCCCGCTCATGGCCGCCGATGGCGCGGCGCACCATGCCCTCGAATCGGGCCACGCCGTGATGGTGGTGGACCACGAACGCGCCGGGCGCGAGATCGTCGAGGAAACGGCGCTGGTCCCGCGAGCGGGTCCGGGGCGCACGGTGGGTGCGCCGCCGGCCGGTCACATCGCTCTCGGCCACCAGGGCCAGCCTGATGTCGGCCAGGACCGCGCCCCGTCCGAGGCTCGCCTCCACCGGCTCGACGCGGGCGTCGTGGTCGGCCAGCAGGCCGCTCAACCGGTTCGCCGATGAGCCGGGCGCTCCGAGCACCACCTGATAGCCCTGGGCCGCCAAGTCACGCAGGCGCGCCGCCAACGGCTCGATGCTGCCACCGGTCCGGTCCCACCCGGATGCGGTCAACGCGGGCGCACCGGGCGAGTCGGGCGTGGCGGGGAGCATCCACACCGGCGCGGCGGCGCCGGCGAGCAGGTCGTCGAAGCCGGCGTGCAGCCTCGGCATCCCGGCCGCGTCGGTGCCCCAAGTCTTGGCCAGGCCCGTCGCGAGGTCCTCCTCCTCGGCCAGGATCTCACCGGTCCTGTCGCCGAGCCGGCGGGGCTCGACGACGATCACCGCTCCGTCGGCGGGGAGCAGATCGGGCACTACCGCGGGTTGCTCGAGCAGCCACGGCCACCACGACTCCATCCCCTCGAAGAGCTCACCATCGGCCAAGCGGTCCCACTGCTCGCGACCCCAGGGCTGGCTCGCCACCAGCGACGCGGCCCGCTGACGCATGGCCGCATCGGGTCGCAGTTCCCGGGCCGGATACACCTCGACCCGCTCCAAGAACGCCACCGAGCGCTGGTCGCCCACCGAGAACTCCGCGATCCGGTCCACGTCGTCGCCCCAGAAGTCGATGCGCACCGGCGCTGAGGCCGTAGAGGGGTAGACGTCGACGATCGAGCCCCGCACCGACATCTCCCCCCGATGCTCGACCTGGTGCTCGCGCCGGTACCCGAAAGCGGCGAGGCGCCGCACCAGCTCGCTCTGGTCGGCGGTGTCTCCCCGGCGCACGGAGATCGGCCCGGTCGCGCCCGCCGCGTCCACGAACTGGGCAAGGGCCCGGGCGGAGGCAACCACCACAGCCGGCGCGCCCGCCCCGTCGACCATCCGGTGCAGCACACGGCAGCGTCGTCCCATGGTGTGGATCGAGGGGCTGACCCGCTCGAAGGGCAGCGTCTCCCAAGCGAGCAGCTCCTCGACCTCGTCAGGGCCGAGGAAGGCGGCGATGTCGGTCGCGAGGGACTCGGCCTCGGCCCGGGTCGGCACCGCGACCAGCAGCGGTCGCCGACCCGATGCTGCGCTCAGCCCGGCCACCGCCATCGCTCGGGCCGCCTCGGGCACAGCCAGAGTGGCGGTACGCCGTCCCAGCAGCGACAACAGCGCCGGGTGCTCGGCCAGCCGGGGCAGCAAGCCGCGCAGGGTGCCGCTGCGCGAGGCCGGTGCGTCGGTTGGGGTGCGGCTCTCAGGCGACGCAGCCACGGCGACGCTCAGGCCGTGTTGAAGCGGTTCATGGTGGGTTCGAGGCCGTGATCGAGGTAGTACTCGACCGCGTCGGCGGCCCGTTCCACGACCGCTTCCAATTCGGCCCGCTCGGCCCGGCCCGGCCGCTTGAGGACATAGTCACCGCCCCGGGGCGTCATGTCGGGCCGGCCGACGCCGATGCGCACCCGGGTGAAGGCCTCGCTGCGCACATGGGCACGAATCGACTCCAGGCCCTTGTGCCCTGCGAGCCCGCCCCCGGTCTTGACCTTGAGACGCCCCACAGGCAGGTCCAACTCGTCGTGCACCACGACGAGGCAGCTCAAGTCCCGGATCCCGAAACGGCGCACCAGCGGCGCCACAGCCCGACCGGACTCGTTCATCCAAGTGACGGGCGCGGCCGCGGCAACACGCCGCTGGGCCAGACGCAGCTCGCACACCAGAGCCTGCTGGCGACGGGCCCGGCGCAGCCGCCCGTCGTGGCGCCGCACCAGCTCATCCACCACCCAGCGGCCCGCGTTGTGCCGGGTGCGGGCGTACTGGTCACCCGGGTTGCCCAGACCCACCACCAGCAGGTCGGCCGCAGAGCCGGAGCGCGAGCCGATGGCCACAGCAACGGCCCCGCCGGTCGGTCTCAGGACTCGTCTACCGCGGGCGCCTCTTCGTCGTCGGCGACCTCGCCCATGACGATGAGCGCCTCCGCCTCCTCCTCTGCGGCCCTCAGCTGGCGCAGGTACTCCTTCGTGGAGCGGGTGATGAGGCCCACTGCGAAGGTGGCGTCCTGGTCGCCCCCCGGCGTGACGCCCGAGGGGAACTCGATGTCGCTCACCCGCAGCGACCATCCGACCTCCAGCTCACTGACGTCCACGGTGATCTCGGTCGGGATGTCAGCCGGCTTGGCTCGCAGTGGCAGGTGGTGCATCACCTGGTCGACCATCCCGCTGGCCTGCGTGACCTTCTTGGCCTCGCCGGTGAGGATGAGGGGCACGTCCATCTCGACCTCATGGTCGGGATCGATCCGCAGAAAGTCCACGTGGAGCACATCGCGACGGACCGGATGACGTTGCAGATCCTTGACGATCGACAGCTGCCGACCTCCGTCGACGTCGAGCGTGATGAGGGCGTTGAGCCCGGCCTCGGTGTTCAGCGCGGCCCGCAGATCGGTGTTGTCCACCGACACCACCAACGACTCCGCGCCCATGCCGTAGACCACTGCGGGGACACGGCCGGTCCGGCGCAGCCGCCGGCTGGGCCGGGTGCCGCGCTCTCGGCCAGTGTCGGCCTTCACCAAGTTCCTAGCCATCCGCTTGAGGCTACTGCCGGGCCGGTCCTGCTCCACTGCCCGCGGTTGGGATCAGACCAGGTTGTTGCCGCCGAAGATCTCGCTGACCGAGGTGTCCTCGAACACTGCCGAGATGGCCCGGGCCACGATCGGTGCCACCGAAACCACACGGACCTTCGAGAACTGCTTCGGGGGAGGCAGAGGCAGCGTGTCGGTGCACACAACCACGTCGATCACCGAGTTCCTCAGCCGCTCCACGGCGGGTCCGGAGAACACTGCGTGGGTGGTGGCCGCTATCACCCGTCGAGCTCCGTTGGCGGCCAGCAATTCCGCCGCGGCGACGATCGTTCCGCCCGTGTCGATCATGTCGTCGACAATGACGCATGTCCGGCCCGCCACCTCGCCGACGATCTCCTTGGCCGACACCTCGTTCTTGGCGTCGTGGCGGCGCTTGTGGACTATGGCCAAGTCGGCGTGCAGCAGGTTGGTGTAGCGCTCCGCCACCTTCACCCGGCCAGCGTCGGGGGACACGATCACAAGGTCTTCGGCCTGCAGCGACCGCAGATAGTCGAGCAGCACCGGCATGGCGGTCAGATGGTCCACCGGTCCGTCGAAGAACCCCTGTATCTGGCCGGAGTGCAGATCCACCGACAGCAGCCGCTTCGCCCCCGCGGCCAGGAACAGGTCGGCCAGCAGCCGAGCGGATATGGGCTCGCGCCCGGAGGCCTTCCGATCCTGGCGGGCGTAGCCGTAGAAGGGGGCCACCACGGTTATGCGCTTGGCGGAGGCCCGCTTGGCCGCGTCCACCATGACGAGCTGCTCCACGATGGCGTCGTTGATGGAGCCGCCCTCCCATTCGGCGTGGGTGCCGACGATGAAGGCGTCGCAGCCCCGGATCGACTCGCCGTAGCGGACGTGGATCTCGCCGTTGGCGAAATCCTCTACGTGGGTCGTGCCGAGGGTCACGCCGAGCTCCGCGCACACATCGGACGCGAAGGTCAGGCTCGACCGCCCCGACACGACTCGGAGCTCCTTGTGGGTCTGCTGCTTCATGGCGACCGGCATTGTAGGGCGGCTACGCCCACGCGGGCGCGAGACAGGCACATCCACCGCGCAACGCGGCACTCAAATCAACGCAGCGCCGCGAGCGAGCGGCGGCGGGATGCTGGCCGGACAGGACTCGAACCTGCAACATCCGGAGCCAAAGTCCGACGTTCTACCAGTTGAACTACCGGCCATCGGCGCCCGCCTGGGAGGCGAGCGGCGCGACCAACACTAGCGAGCGTCGTCGGGATGCGTGTTCAACCGTCCGGCCCGGTAGCGTTCACCCCCCGTGGGATCGCTCATAAAGAAGCGCCGCAAGCGCATGCGCAAGAAGAAGCACAAGAAAATGCTCCGGCGCACCCGGCACCAGCGGCGCAAGTAGCCGCCGGACTCGAACTCGGCCCCCTCCCACAGCCGCCGTCACAATCAGGGCGTCGACGGCTCCGTCGTGGTGACCACGACACGGCGTGGACCCGGATGCGCTCCGGCCACGAACCACGCGCTGCCGCTTCCGGCCAGACGGGGGGTGAGACCGGTGGAGTCGCCCAGCTCGTCGCGCCACGCCGCCAGTTCGGGTACGACCCTCAGCGCCGCGGCCTCGAGGTCGTTGCCATTGGGGCTGGCTGGGCCTCCCAACTCGTCCCACGCGGCGTAGACGGCCGCGGTGTTGCAGGACACCGGCGCCAGCAGCAGCGTGTACTGCTCGCTGACGTATTCGAGACGCTCGACGATCTCGCCCATGCCCCGCACCCGGGCTCGTCCGCCGACCACACAGAACGCGACGTCCGCGCCTACCGACACCGCTCGCTCCGTATCGGTGATCCCGGCCCAGCGCAGCACCTCGGCCGCATCGGCTGAGCCGCCGCCCAGCCCGGCTCCGACCGGGATCCGCTTGTGCACCGTGACCCGAGCCTGGCGTCCTGCCAGCGCCAGCGCCCGCTCGACAAGGTTCTCGCCGGGCCGCGTCACCCCATGGAGCTCCCTCCCCGCCTCGTCGAGCATCCGCACGCCCGACCCGCCCTCCACGATCTCGAGCCGGTCCCCGAAATCGAGCGTCGTCATCTCGGCGTCGATCTCGTGGTAGCCGTCGTCCCGGACCCCGGTTATCCGCAGACACAGGGTCAGCTTCGCCGGCGCAAACACATCGATCACGCTGCGAAGCTAGTGCCGAATCGGGCCTGAGAGCCGCGGACCCTGACCGTCACGGCGCGGCGCGAGCCAGGTCGATCCACTGACCCAGGGTCAGCGTCTCGGGACGGCTAGCCGGGTCCACACCGGCGGCCGCGAACCCCTCGGGCCCGACGAGCCCGGCCAGTGAGCGACGCAGCATCTTCCTCCGCTGGCCGAACCCAGTCCGCACGAGGAACTCGAAGCGAGCATCGGTCTCGGGCGGCAGCGACCGCTGCTCCGAGCTCGGATGGCGCTCGATGCGCACCACGACCGACTCGACCTTGGGCCTCGGCCGAAAGACCGAGGCCGCAACCCTGGACACTATCCGTGCCGTGCCCCGTCGCTCGACGAGCACGCTGGGAATGCCCCGAGTCCTCGATCCCGGCGGCGCGGTGAGCCGCTCCCCAGCCTCGCGCTGAACCATCACAACCATCGTCTCGATGGCGTTTGCGTCGCGCAGCAGATCCACCACCAGCGGCGTGGCGATGTTGTACGGCAGATTGGCCACGAGCATCCATCGGTCCGATCCCCGAAGCACCCAACCGAAGTCCAAGGTCGAAGCGTCGCCCTCGACCACCTCGACGTCTCGCGCTTCCGCTTCTGCCACCACCACGCGCAGCGCCGCGGCGAGACCGGAGTCGACCTCCACGGCCCGCACCGCCGCACCCGTCTCGGCCAGGGCGAGGGTGAGCGAACCCAGGCCGGCACCGATCTCCAGCACGCGGTCGGCCGGACCTGCGCCGCTGAGCCGAGCGATGCGTCGCACCGTGTTGGGATCCGCTACGAAATGCTGACCGAAGGACCGGCGCGGCGACACGTCGAAACGGTCCATGAGCGCCTTCAGCTCCGACTCCGTGTGGGTCAGGAGGGCAGCCTCTTCTTGCAGGTGGGCCAGGGATCCCAGCCGTTGATCTCGTAGAGCTTGTAGGCCATCTTGTCCTGGTCCGAGGGCGAAGCGTCTCTGGGATCGACCCCGACCAGATCCGGATAGTGCATTCCTGCGACCCAGTCCCACGTTCGGAGCGAGAACTGGTACGCGCCGCGGTACCGGCCGCTGACGCTGACGGCCCGATAGTTCTGCGTCGACTCGCATTCTCGCAGAGCGTGCCACTGCGCTTCTGTGGTTCCTTCCGGTATCGGATGCTCGATGGCTGGACTCTCGGAGCCCGTCGTCGGCGGCGCGGTCGTCGTCGTCGTGGTCGTGGTAGTCGTGGTCGTCGTCGTCGTGGTCGTGGTAGTCGTAGTCGTGGCCGGCGGCGCAGTCGTGGTCGTGGTCGTGGTCCTGGCCGCGGCCGCCAACTCCTCCGCCCGCCTCAGGGCTTCGTCGCGGGCCCGCCGACGCGCCTCGCTCCACTGCTGGGCCCGATCCGCGAAGTCGGCCACGTCGACGACTTCCGTCGGTTCCACATCGGGGGGTGACGATGTCTGGGCCGACGCGGGTGCGCCCACCGCGGTCAGCGCGACAAGAGCCGCAGCCCCGACGAGCCTCAAACGGGCGCCTCGGTCAGGCGCGCCCATCTGAATCATCCTCCCGATCGAGTCCGTAGAAGGATCGGGTCGTCGCCCAAGTCGCCCACTCGACATCTGAGACGTCGAGGCCCTTGGTGTCGGCCACCGCCGCGCCGACAACGCCCACCAGCGCGGGGCGGTTCTTCTTGCCGCGGTGAGGCACCGGCGCCAGGAACGGGCTGTCGGTCTCGACCATCAGACGGTCGAGCGGACAGGCCCGGACCGCGTCGCGCACCTCCGGGGCTCTCGGGAATGTGACGATCCCCGAGAACGACAGGACCGCGCCCCGGCGCAGGCACTCCTCGGCCTCGTGGGGTCCGCCCGTGAAACAGTGCATGACAGTCCGGTACGGTATTCCCTCGCGGTCGAGCACCGCGAACGTGTCATCCCAGGCAGATCGGGAGTGGACCACGAGGGGAAGGTCGTGGCGGTTGGCCAACTCCACCTGCGCGGCGAAGACCCTCCTCTGCACGGGCCTCGGCGAGTGGTCGTAGTGGTAGTCGAGGCCCGTCTCGCCCACCGCCACCACTTCATTCCGCCCCATCAGCGGCTCCAGACCGTCGAGGCCGCCCGACGCCTCGTGGGGATGCACACCCGCAGTGGCCCACACCCCGTCGTGGACCCCGGCCACGGAGATCGCTCGACGCGAGTCCTCCACGTCGGTGCCGACATTGATGAGCACCTCGACACCTGCGGCCCGAGCGTCGGCGATCACTTCTCCGGCCGCGTCACCGGCGGGGAGGTGGCAGTGGTGATCCGCCCAAGCCATGACCGCCACGCCTCCTCAGACCTGGCCCTCGCCGTCGCCGGCGAGATCGATCGCGTCCAGGTCGATCTTGGCGAACAGCGGATCCGGCTTGGGCACTGGCGTGCCTGACGGCACCGCCGGACGCTCCCAGCGATGCACCGGACCGAACACATCGTCGAGAGCCGCCGTCGAGTAGGGAAGGAACGGCGCCAGTCCCGTGCGCACACCGGCCACGGCCTCCAGCGCGGTCACCAGCACTGCGGCGGCACGGTCCGGGTCCACCGACGCCAGCTTCCAGGGCTCGGTCGCGTTGAGGTAGGCGTTCACCTTCGCGGCCGCCTCCATGGCGGTGCGCAGGCCAGCTCGCAGCTCCACCCGCTCGAGGCAGCCGGCACCCTCTCGTAAGGCGTCGTCCACAGCGTCCAGTAGGGCGGTGTCGGAGGATTGGCGGTTGCCGGCTTCCGGGACCACGCCCGCCAGCACGGACTGAGCCATCGACAGCACCCGGTTGACGAGGTTCCCCCAGGTGGCGACCAGTTCGTCGTTGATGCGCCGGGCGATCTCCTCGATGGAGATCTCGGTGTCGGCGTGCTCGGGCAAGGCCGCGGCGAGGGCGTAGCGCAGAGCGTCGGGCTCGAACAGCCTGAGACCCTCGCCGATGGTGAGGCCGACACCGCGGCCCGCGGCCATCTTGGCTCCCGAGAAGGTCACGTACTGGTTGGCGGGCACATTGTCGGGCAAATGCAGGTCTCCGTAACCCATCAGCTGGGCGGGCCACAGCAGGGCGTGGAACGGGATGTTGTCCTTCCCGACGAAGTAGAGGTGCCGGGCTTCGTCGTTGTGCCACCAGCGCTTCCAAGCGTCGGGGTCGCCGTTGCGGGCCGCCCATTCCTTGGACGCCGACAGATATCCGATCACCGCGTCATACCAGACGTAGATGCGCTTCCCCTCGCCCAGGTCGTCGACGGGCAACTCGATTCCCCAGTCCAGGTCACGGGTGATGGCCCTGTCCTGCAAGCCCTCATTGGTCCAGCCGAAGCAGAAGTTGAGCACGTGCGGGCGCCATCCCTGGCGGGTCTTGAGCCAGGCGTCGACCCTCTCAGTGAAGTCCGAGTAGCGGAAGTAGAAATGCTCGGTCCGCCTCAGCTCCGGCACGGCGCCGCTGATCTTGGACCGGGGCTCGATCAGGTCGGTGGCGTCCAAGGTGGTTCCGCAGTGCTCGCACTGGTCGCCGCGGGCCGCTCCAAAGTCGCAGCGCGGGCAGGTTCCCTCGATGTAGCGGTCGGGCAGGAAGCGCCGGCCGACCGGATCGTAGAACTGCTCGGAGACCCGCTTGTCGAGGTGGCCGTTCTGCAGCTGCACCAAGAACATGTCCTGGGTGACGGCGGCGTGGTTGGGCGTGCCGGTGGTGGTGTAGAGGTCCCACGAGATGCCGAGCATCTCCCATTGACGGCAGAACTCGGAGTGGTAGCGCTCCACGATCTCCGATGGCGTCACTCCCTCGGCGTCGGCCCGCACGGTGATGGGTGTGCCGTGCACGTCGGATCCGCTCACCATCAGAACGTCGTTGCCGGCCAGCCGCTGGTAGCGCGCGTAGATGTCGGCGGGCAGGTAGGCCCCGGCGAGATGGCCGAGGTGGCGGCTTCCAGACGCGTAGGGCCACGCCACTGCGACCAGTACCGGCACCGCCATGGGGAGCCACATTATCCCCAGAAGCCGAGGTCTTCCCCAGCCGGAATCAGTTTTCTGCGCTTGGCATCAGGTTGTAGACGCGACGGCGCGAGACCCCATGGGCGGCCGCGGCCGAGGATGCAGCGTCTCGACGGCTCATGCCCTCGGCGACGAGAGCGTGCGCCGTGGCCCGCAGCTGGCCGTCGGTGGCATCCGAGGCGTCTTCAGGAGCACCCTCGACCACCACGACCACCTCGCCTTTGACCGGTCCCTGGGACCAGTCGCACAGCTCGGCGAGGCTCCCCCTCACGACCTCCTCATGCAGCTTGGTGAGCTCGCGGGCCACCACGGCTCGCCTGAGGGGGCCGCATACCTCGGCCAGATCCTGAAGGCAGGACTGCAGGCGATACGGCGACTCATAAAGCACGGTGGTGCGGCGCTCCCGTGCGATCTGCTCCAAACGCTCGGCTCGGGCTCTGCCCTTGCGGGGCAAGAATCCCTCGAAACAGAACCGACCTGCAGGAAGGCCGCTGACAGCCAACGCGGCCAGGCCCGCGGAGGGACCGGGCACGACCGTCACCGTGTGGCCGGCCGACGCGCACGCGGCCACGAGCCGGCCCCCGGGATCGGTCAGCGCGGGCATGCCGGCATCCGTCACCACCGCCACCGTGGCCCCGTTCAAGAGCAGCTCGCACACCTCCCCTACCGCCTCAGACTCGGTGTGCTCGTCGACGCGCCGAAGGCGCGCCCCGCGCACCCCTGCATGCTCGAGCAGCCGTCCCGTGCGCCTGGTGTCCTCGCAGCACACCAGGTCCGCAGCTGCAAGCGCCTCCACCGCTCTCGCGCTGAGATCGCCGAGGTTGCCGATCGGCGTGCCGACCAGAACCAGCGAGCCGCTCACCGGCGGATCTCCGACTCCACTCCGGGAGCCCTCACCGCCGGATCTCCAGCTTCGTGCCGGGAGCCACTCCCCACCGCTCGAAGCTGCCTGCCTCGGCCTCGATGACCGCTGTGGCCCGCCACACCGGCCATCCGACGCGGTTGGCCCGCATTGTCCTCACTCGCAGTACCCGCATGTCGGCGTCGCAGTGGGCCACGTCGATGGGGAAGCGCATGCCGAGCGAGTGCACCGAGCGGGTCCCCTCCAGCAGCAGGGCGCCCTCGATGCCGTTCCGTCCGAGAAGGCCCCTGCGACGGTCGCGGCGGCTGGAGGCGATCTCGAGCGACGCCACCACCCGGTCTCCGACCATCAGCCACGCCATGGGCGCAAACCTAGTTCCCGGAGCCTCCGCAGGGGCCGCGCCGATGGGTCGTGCTCTCTCAGTCCTCCCGGCGCGACCGGCGCTCGGCGCGGCGCTCCAACATGATCCGACCGACGCGGCCGACCCGGTCGATCAACTTCATGAGCCTGTCCCGGGCCGCCTCGGCCCTCCCCGAAAGGTCGGCGAGGCTCGGGAGGTTCCAGTCGCGCATCACCACTGGCTGCAGGATCTGGTCGTGATGGATGGCCAGGTCGTAGATGCCGGCTTCAGCAATGGTGCGGGCGTGGGCGTCGAAGTCTGTGATTCCCACACCCGGCATCGCGAAGCTCTTCACCTGGTTGGCTATGGCCACGACCGCTGCGGACGGCTCTATCTTGAGCGCGGCACCCATCAGGTCGCGATAGAAGAGGAAATGGAGGTTCTCGTCGAAAGCCACCCGGCGCATGATGGCCCTGCCGGCCGGGTCGTCGATGTGTCGCCCGGTGTTGAAGTGCGAAATCCGGGTGGCCAGCTCCTGGAGGGCTACGTAGGCAAGGCCCTCCAGCGCATTGGGCGGCTCGGGAACCCGCCCGCACTGCACCTGGGCCATGCGCGCCCTCTCAAGGATGACGGGATCGATGGACCGCGTGACGGCGAGGTAGTCGTGGATCACTTGGCCGTGGCGGCCCTCCTCGGCCGTCCAGCGCCGCACCCAATGGCCCCAAGCGCCGTCGCGGCCGAACATGCGCTCGATGTCCCGGGTGTAGTAGGGGAGGTTGTCCTCCGTGAGGACATTGACGAACAGAGCGCTGCGGGCCTCGGCGCTGAGCCCGGCCTCTTCGGGCGTCCATTCGTAGTCGTCCGGGAAGTCCTGGCCCCGGCTCCAAGGCACCAGCGCGTGGGGATGCCACTCCTTGGTCTGTCGAAGGTGCCGCTCGTAGAGCCTCTCGACGCTGGGCTCGAGTTCGGCAAGCAGCGGGGCGTCGGAAGTGACGGGCATGGGTTGTGAGCCTAGCCAACTGTTTGCAGAGCTGGCAATGGACAATGCAGACGCGTCGAGCAGGTGTCGCCCCCGCCGGTCGCCGGCAGCGCATCGCACGCCGCCGGTCTCAGACGTTGAACTTGAACTCCATCACGTCGCCGTCGGCCACGCAGTAGTCCTTGCCCTCGGACCGCACTCGGCCCTGATCGCGGGCCGCGACCCACGATCCGGCCTCCAGCAGCCGGTCCCAGGAGATGGTGTCGGCCCGGATGAAGCCGCGCTGGATGTCGGAGTGGACCGCGCCGGCGCATTCTGCCGCCGACGCTCCGGCGCGGAACGTCCAGGCCCGGCTCTCCTCGGGTCCGGTGGTCAGGAAGGTCCGCAGTCCCAGCAGGTGGTAGGCGCTCGTCAGGAAGCGGTCCAGGGCGCCGCTGCCGAGGCCCAGCTCGGCCAGCAGCTCGGGCCGCTCCGACTCGTCAAGCTGTGCGGCCTCGGCCTCGAGCTGCACGCACAGCGCCACGACCTCGGCTTCGCCCAGCTCGGCCCGCACCGGTCCCGCCAACTCCTCTGCGGCGTCGATCTGGTGCTCCCCGATGTTCACCACTGCCAGCACCGGCTTGTTGGTGAGCAGGAAGAACGGGCGCAGATCGGTCCTGGTGGAACGGTCGAGGCCCGCTCGGTACAGCGGCACGCCGTCCTCGAGAACCCCGATGGCCCGGGCCAGCTGCTCGTGGCCCGCCCGCAGTGACGGGTCGCCCTTGGCGGCACGGCGAAGCTTGTCGAATTGGCGGGTGGCGCTGTCGAGGTCGGCCAAGGCCAGCTCGGTCTCGAGCACTCGGAGACCGTCGAGGGGGTCGTCATCTCCGGGCACGTTGGGATCGGCGAATGCCCGCAGCACGTAGACGATCGCATCGGTGTCGCGGACATGGCCCAGGAAGGCGTTGCCCAGGCCCTCGCCCCGGCTCGAGCCCGACACCAGGCCCCCGATGTCGGTGAACTGCACTGAGGCGTGCACCGTGCGGGGGCTGGCGCTCATCTCTGCCAGCTGCCGCAGGCGGTCGTCGGCAACCCTGGCCACCCCCACGTTGGCCGACTTCGTCGAGAACGCATGCCGGGCTGCGACCGCCTCGCCGCCCGCCAGGGCGTTGTGCAGCGAGGTCTTTCCCGAATTGGGCAGACCGACGAATCCGAATCGCTCCATGCCGATCTCCTCGTCAGTCAGTCAGCGCAACCGAAGCGAATCGCTCCAACTTGATCTCCGCGCCCTACCGGCGGCACCCTGGCGGCTGAGCGCCGCGTCAGCTGTTGCGGCCGGCGTTGGGCTTGCGGCCGTGGTTCGCCTTCGACCGGCGAGCCTTGGTTCGGCGCTTGCTGGTGCGCTTGGACATGGCCGGTCACGCTACCGCCGTCGCGGCCCAACCCGCCCGTGCGGACCCGGCCGACAGACAGCGGTGGCACACTGGACGGGTGCTGCTGGTCTACGACGGGGAGTGCGGGTTCTGCGTCCGGTCGGCCCGCTGGATCGGAGCACGCCTGCCCGCAGATGCCCGCGTCGAGCCGTGGCAGTCGCTTGTGCTGGAGGAGCTGGGCCTGTCCAGGCCGGACGTGCAGGCCGCAGTGTGGTGGATTGACGACCGCCGCTACAGCCCGCGGCGCTCCCGCGGCGCCGAGGCCATCGGCCGGGCCCTCGCCGAGGCCCGGGGCGCCTGGGGGATGGTGGGACGGCTGATCGTCAGACCGCCCTTGATCTGGCTGGCCCGCCCGGCCTACGCCCTCGTCGCAGCCAACCGCCACCGGCTGCCCGGCCCCCGCGCAGCCGCACCATGACCCCCACCCACGACCGATAGTTTCGATAGTCATGCGGCCTTCGGTGGCACTAGCGCTCGCGGTGCACTACCTGGACCGCGAACTCGCTCCCGCTGCAACGTACCCGTCGACGACATCGTGAACACTTCGCCCGCCGAAGACCTGCTGGCCTGGACCGCGGCACACTCGGCATACGGCGGCGGCGCCGGTTAGCATTCGCAGCGCATACAGCCTCATCAATCCCTTGGAGGGAATCCAATGCGAAAGCGTCCAATTGCCATACTCGCGATCCTCTTGTCGTTCGTGCTGCTCGCAGCCGGGTGCAGCGGAGGCGACGACGCCGACGAGAGCGTCTCGGTCGGTCTGGTCTTCGACATCGGCGGACGGGGCGACCAGTCCTTCAACGACTCCGCCGCGGCGGGCATCGAGCGGGCCGAGGCGGAGCTGGGCATCACCTACACCGAGGCTTCGCCCAACGACGACGGGTCGAACCGGGGCGAGCTGCTCCAGCTCGCGGCCGACGCCCACGACGTTGTTGTCGCCGTCGGCTTCCTGTTCGAGGGCGACGCGGCCGCGGTCGGCGCCGAGAACCCCGACACCGTCTTCGGTGTCGTCGACTCGGGCATGCTCGACTTCAGCGGCGACGCTCCGGTCCCGTACGGCGACAACATCGCGGGCCTGGTGTTCGCCGAGGAGCAGGGCTCCTTCCTGGTCGGCGCGGCCGCCGCTCTCAAGACCCAGACCGGCACCATCGGCTTCATCGGCGGCGTGGCCAACGTGGGCGGGCTCATCGAGCGGTTCGAGGCCGGCTACCAAGCCGGGGCCCGAGCCGTGAACCCCGATATCGAGATCATCTCCAGCTATGTGACCCAGGCCCCCGACTTCGACGGCTTCAATGCTCCGGACCGAGGCAAGGAGATCGCACTGGCCATGTACGAGGAGGGGGCCGACATCGTGTACCACGCCGCGGGCGGCACCGGTGCCGGCCTGTTCCTGGCCGCCCAGGAGCAGAGCGACAACACCGGGTCGAAGGTGTGGGCCATCGGCGTCGACTCCGACCAGTACCACACCGCGGGCGCCGGGGTGCAGGACTACATCCTCACCTCGATGCTCAAGCGGGTCGACGTGTCCATCTTCGAGATGGTCCGGTCCGCCATCGAAGGCAACGTGACCGCGGGGCCGACCGTCTACGACCTGTCCGTGGACGGCGTCGGCTACAGCACGTCGGGCGGATTCGTGGACGACATCGCCGACCAGCTCGACGACTACAAGGCCCAGATCATCTCTGGCGCCATCGTGGTCCCGAAGGAGCCCTCCTAAGCACCGAATACCGGCGGCCGCTTGAGACGGCCGTCGGCAGCCGACAATAGTGACATCACGACCGGGTCGGGCTAGCGTCCGGCCCGGTCGTCGTTGTAGGGGAGACCGCGTGGTGCTGGCCATCGAGCTCAAAGGGATCACCAAGAGGTTCCCGGGGGTTGTGGCCAACGACGACATACACCTCGCCGTGGCCGAGGGCGAGATCCACGCCATCTGCGGCGAGAACGGGGCCGGCAAGTCGACCCTGATGAAGATCCTCTACGGCATGCAGCCGCCCGACTCCGGAACGATCAAGATCAGGGGCCAGGCCGTGGAGCTGGGCTCGCCGGCTCAAGCCATCGAGCTGGGGATCGGCATGGTCCACCAGCACTTCATGCTGGCCGACCAGCTCACCGTGCTCGAGAACGTGATCCTCGGCGCCGAGCCCATGCGCTCGTTCGGGCGGATCGACTTCGAGGCGGGCCGCAAGCATCTCGACGAGGTGGGCCGGGCCTACGGCCTCGACATCAACGCCGACGACCTGGTGGAGACGCTCGAGATCGGCGAGCGGCAGCGGGTCGAGATCATCAAGGTCCTGTACCGGGGGGCCAAGATCCTCATACTCGACGAGCCGACAGCGGTGCTGGTGCCCCAAGAGGTGGACGAGCTCTTCCGAAACATCCGGGAGCTCAAGGCCAGCGGCGCCACCATCTTGTTCATCGATCACAAGCTCGACGAGGTCCTGGCCATCGCCGACACCATCACCGTGCTGCGCCAGGGCCGAACCGTGGGCACCGCGAAGCCCGACGAGGTGACGGCCCACGACCTGGCCGAGATGATGATCGGCTCGGAGCTGCCCACCCCCGACGCGGGCGCCTCCACCGTCACCGACGAGGCCGCCCTGGTGATCGCCGACCTCACCGTCAGCGACGGGGAGCGCCCGGTGGTCAACGATGTGAGCCTGAGCGTCCACCGGGGCGAGATCGTCGGCATCGCCGGGGTCGAGGGCAACGGCCAGGCCGAGCTGGTCAACGCCATCATCGGCATCGAGGACCCCGCGTCCGGCACCATCACGATGCTGGGCCGCGACGTGACCCACCGATCAGTGCGCCAGCATCGCGAGATGGGCCTGGGCTACGTCCCCCAGGACCGCCAGCGCGACGGCCTGCTGCTGGGCGCGGCCCTGTGGGAGAACACCGCCCTCGGCCACCAGACCAAGGCCCCCTACTCCCGGGGCCCGTGGCTCAACCGATCGGGCATGCGGGATAGGGCCGACCAGATCCAGGCCGACTTCGATGTCCGCACCCCCAACATCGACGTGGCCGCCCACGCCCTGTCGGGAGGGAACCAGCAGAAGCTGATCCTGGGTCGGGAGATGGTGGCCGGCCCGGCCGTGCTCATCGCCAACCATCCCACCCGGGGCATCGACGTCGGCGCCCAGGCCGCGGTGTGGGACGACATCCGCGAGGCCCGAGCCCAGGGCCTGGCCACCCTGCTGGTCTCAGCCGACCTCGACGAGCTGATCGGCCTTTCCGACACCATCGTGGTGATGCTGCGGGGCCGGCTGGTGGCCCGCCTCGACCCCAACGAGATCACCCCCCGCGACCTGGGCGCCTACATGACCGGCGCCGCGCTCGGCACAGCCGCCCCGTGAGCGCCAGCCGACGCGTCGCCCGCTTTGCGCCATGGGGTCGCCGCCCCGCGGCCTCGACAGGAACACCGCCGTGACCGCCAGCCTGTACCGCCGAGTCCTGCTGGGTGGAGCCGCGCCGCTGTCGGCGGTGGTCATCGCGGTGGTGCTGTCGTCGATCGTGCTGCTGGTCTCGGGCAGCAACCCGATCGAGGCCTACGCCGACATGGTCGGCCATGCCAGCAAACTCGAGACGCAGGTCGACATCTTCAACCGGGCCACCCCCCTCTACCTGTCGGGTGTGGCTGCGGCCATCGGCTTCCGGATGAACCTCTTCAACATCGGTGTGGAGGGCCAGTACCTGCTGGCCTTCCTCGTCGCCGCCCACTTCGGGGCCCAGGTCGAGCTTCCGGCCGTGGTGCACGTCGTGTTCATCATGGTCGTGGCCATGGCTGTGGGCGGGGCCTACTCGGGCGCGGCGGGGGTGCTGAAAGTGACCCGCGGGGTCAACGAGGTGATCTCCACCATCATGTTGAACGCGGTGGCCATCTCGGGGCTGGCCGCCTGGTGGATCGTGGAGTGGCAGGCTGGCGGCGAGATATCGGCCACCGGCGGGCGGGTGGGCACCGAGCCCATCGCCGAGAGCGGCCTGCTGCCCGACATCAACGGCTGGCTGGAGGTCTTCACCCGGGAGGTCACCCAGGGCAAGAAGCTGACCGGGGTCCTGTTGATCGCCATCGGAGTCGGGATCCTCTACCACATGATTCTGAACCGCACCGTCTTCGGCTTCGACCTGAGGGCCAGCGGGGCCAACCCGTCCGCCTCCCATGTGGGGGGCGTCTCGCCCAAGCGCATGGTGGTGATGGCCATGACGCTGTCGGGGATGGTGGCCGGCCTGGTTGGGATGACCGAGCTGATGAACACCGGCTTCTACCCGTCCAACCCCATCGCCGGGCTCGGCTTCGCCGGCATCGCCGTGGCGCTGCTCGGCCGCAACCACCCGTTGGGGGTGGCCCTGGCCGCCCTGATCTTCGCCTTCCTCGACGTCTCCTCGGGAATCCTCCAGATCTCGGGAGCGGCCTCGCGTGAGATCGTCGTGATCATGGGAGGCGTCATCATCCTGACCGCGGTGATCGCCTACGAGGTCATGCGCCGGATCCGCGAGCGCGACGAGGCCGCAGCCGCCGCCGCGGCTATGGACCCCAGCCTGGTAGCCGCGCCATGAGATCCGGTCTGGACCGCCTGCCCACCTGGGCCCGCTGGATGGCGTACGCCGCCATCGGCGTGGCCGTGCTCACCGTGGTGCAGAGCTTCGACGACACGGAGCGGCTCACCGCGGTGACGTCGTCGCAGGCCATGCTGCGCTGGACGGTGCCCATCATGCTGGCCGGGCTCGGGGGCCTGTTCTCGGAGCGGGCCGGCGTCGTCAACATCGGGCTCGAGGGCATGCTGATACTGGGAACCTGGTTCGGGGCCTGGGGAGCCATCAACTACGGCGCCTGGGCCGGCCTGCTCATCGGCATGCTGGGCGGGGCCCTGGGCGGTCTGGTCCATGCTGTCGCCACCGTCTCGTTCGGCGTCGACCACATCATCTCCGGGGTGGCCGTCAACGTGACCGCGCCGGGCGTGACCCGCTTCCTGTCGTCGGAGATCCTCTCCAACTACGACGGCGGCTCGATCACCCAGTCCCCCCGCACCCCGAGCGTGGGCCGATTCACCTTCCCGTTCCTGGCCGGCGGCGATCTCTTCGGTTGGACCACGCCCGACATCCTGGGCTGGTTCACCGACAAGAACTGGTTCTTCGTCTCCGACTTCACCGGACTGGCCCGGGGGCTCGTCAGCCAGCTCTCACTGGCCACCATGATCGCCTTCGCCCTGGTCCCGACAAGCGCCTGGCTGATCTGGCGGACCCGCTTCGGGCTGCGGCTCCGCATCTGCGGCGAGCACCCTGTCGGCGGCGAGACCCAGGGCATCAACATCTACCTGTACAAGTACTTCGGTGTAGTGATCAGCGGGGCTCTGGCCGGGTTGGGCGGAGCCTTCATTGCCAGCCCCGAGTTGGGGGGCCTCTACAAGGAGGGCCAGACGACCGGGAGGGGATTCATAGGCTTGGCCGCCCTCATCTTCGGCAACTGGCGCCCCGGCGGGGTAATGGCCGGCTCCCTGCTCTTCGGCTACCCGTTCGGGGTGGGCCTGCGCGACCTGGACGGATCGGCATCACACTCGCTCCTGCTCGTCAACACCATCGCTCTGGCCGCGGTGATGGCGTGGGCCTTGAACCGGCACCGCCGCATCGATGCCGGGCTGGCTGCGGGACTCGGTCTGGGCGCCGCGGTCTGGTACTTCCTGTCGTCGACAGTGCCGGCCTGGTGGACCGAGATCCTGCCCTTCGTGATCGTGCTGGTGGTGCTGGTGTTCTTCTCGCAGCGGCTGCGGATGCCTCGGGCCGACGGCCTGCCCTACCGCAAGGGCGAGACCTAGGCCGGGCTGCCGATGCTCGACGGCGGAAAACCGCGCGGCGTTCCCCGTCATTGCGGCGCACGCCAGAATCCAGGCCTGTAGGCGATGCTCGACGGCGCGCAGCTCCGCGACTGGGAGCGCTACGGGTTCCTGGTGCTGCCCGGGTTCGTTACCCGCGGGCGCTGCGAGGAACTCAAGTCACATGTCAACGGCATGCTGGCTGCCATCGACCCCGAGCGCGACGGCGGGCTCACAGTGTTCTCCACCACCGAGCAGAGCCACGCCCAGGACGGGTGGTTCCTCGGCTCGGGCGACACCGTTCGCTGGTTCTTCGAGGACGGCGCCATATCCGACGGGCGCCTGACCAGGCCGATGCCGCTGGCCGTCAACAAGATCGGCCACGCCATGCACGACCTCGACCCGGTGTTCGACACCTTCTCGCGCACCCCGGAGCTGGCCGCGGTGGCCGCCGATCTCGGGTTCGTGGATGCCCGGCTGCTGCAGTCGATGTACATCTTCAAGCAACCCGGAATCGGCGGCGAAGTGATCTGCCACTGCGACCACTCGTTCCTGTGGACCGAGCCCCAGAGCGTGATCGGGCTGTGGTTCGCCATCGAGGACGCCACGGTGGCCAACGGCTGCATGTGGGCGGTGCCCGGCGGCCACCGCATCCCGGTCAAGACCCGCTTCCGCCTCGTCGACCCCTCCGACGGCAGCCGCGGCACGGTCACCGACGTCCTCGACGACACCCCATATCCCATCGACGACCTTGTGCCGCTGGAGGCCGAGGCGGGCACGCTGATCGCGCTGCACGGCACGCTGCCGCACTGGAGCGCGGCCAACACCTCGACAACCAGCCGCCACGCCTACACCATGCATCTGATCGACGGCACCGCCACGTACCTGGCCGACAACTGGCTGCAGCGCGGGCCCGACCTCCCCTTGCGCGGCTTCAACTGAGTGGCCGCCCGGCGCGGCTACATCGGCAGTACGGGTCCTCCTCTCCGCCCCGAACGTCTGTGCCGGGCCAACTGCAGGTACAGAGCCGAACCCGCGACTAGGACGAGACTCATCCAGATGTTGACCCGAACGCCCCACACCAGGCTGGCGTGGTCGATGCGCACCGCCTCGATCCACAGGCGACCGAGCCCGTATCCACAGACGTACACAGCCAGGAGCGAACCGGGACGGCTCACGCGGCGCGGGTCGGTCACCAGCGTCGGGACGCTGAGGCGTATCCGGCGGCGGTCGAGATGCACCAGCAGCGCGCACAACAGCAGGTTCCACACGGCCTCGTACAGGAAGGTCGGATGGAAGGTCTCCACATCCAGATACTGCGCCGGGCGGTGCGCCTCGTCGATCTCCAATCCCCAAGGCAGGTCGGTGGGCGAACCGAACAGCTCCTGGTTGAACCAGTTGCCGAGACGTCCAATGGCCTGAGCCAACGGCAGAGCGGGCACCATGGCAGCGATCGCCTCCCCCCGGTTCATGCGCTGGCGCCGCACCATCCACAGACCGACCAGGACTCCGGCCGCCATGCCGCCCGGTATTCCCAGGCCTCCCTTCCAGATGGCGAGGGCATCAGTCCAGCCGTCGGACTGGAATCGCCGCCACTCGGTGATCACGTGATACAGGCGTGCGCCGATCAGGCCCGCGGGAACAGCCCACAGCGCGAGCCGGCTGATCTGCTCGGGATTGCCTCCCCGGGCCGCCCAGCGCCGCTGCGACAACCACACAGCCGCCAGCACACCGAGCGCGATCATCACCCCGTAGGCCCTCAGCTCCAACGGCCCCAGCTCCAAGCCGTTGCGGGGTGGGCTGGGAATCGACGCGACCAAGCCGCTGATCACGGTGCCTATCAAGCCTGCGACCTCCTGCTCACCCCGCCAATCAAGCCTGCGACCTCCTGCTCACCCCGCCAGTATGCGCTGCGCTGCCGCGGCAAGGTCGTCGGCGGGCTCGATGACCGCCGCGAGCAGTCCGGGCACGGCAGAGAGCCGGTTGGCGGCAAAGAACCTGGCCAGCACCGCCCGGTCGGCGGCCGCGTCAGGGTCCCCCAGCCGTGTCGCCGCCAGCGCGCCGTCGGCCAGTGCCGCGGCTCCGGTGGTGACAGCCAGCATCCTCAGAAAGGCGTCGGCACCCGCCAGCCGCTGCGCTGGTCCGGCTTCCAGCAGCCAGTCACTGGCTTCGCCGGTGGCCTCGAGCGCGGCCTCGAGGTGCCGCCGCACCGGGGCCAGATCCCCGATCCCGTCGAGCGCCTCCGCGGTGGCCCGGATCTGCGACAGGTGGTCGCGCAGCGCGGCGCCGTCTCGCATGGACAGCTTGCGGCCGACGAGATCGGCCGACTGGATGCCGTTGGTTCCCTCGTAGATGGGGGCTATGCGGGCGTCGCGGTAGTGCTGGGCCGAGCCGGTCTCTTCTATGAAGCCCATGCCGCCGTGCACCTGTAGGCCGACGCTGACGAGTTCGCAGCCCATGTCGGTCGCCCATGCCTTGGTCACCGGCGTCAGCAGTGCGGCCTGCTCCTCGGCCGCCTGACGCGTCGCAGTGTCGGAACCGTGCGAGGCGCGGTCGATCAACTCGGCGTTGCGGTAGGCGAGGCCCCGCATTGCGCTGATGCTCGAGCGCATGTCCAGCAGCATGCGGCGCACGTCGGGATGGTCGATGATCGCCGAGGACTCCCCCGCCGGCGCGCCCGGCGCCCGGCCCTGGCGGCGCTCATGGGCGTAGGCCAGGGCCTGCTGGTAGGACCGCTCCGCGATGGCCACCCCCTCGAGGCCCACGCTCAGGCGGGCGTGGTTCATCATCGTGAACATGGCCCGCATGCCGCCGTTCTCCTCACCCACCAGGAAGCCCACCGCACCCTGGTCGTCGCCGTAGGCCATGACGCAGGTCGGGCTGGCATGGATTCCGAGCTTGTGCTCTATCGAGACGCAGCGCACATCGTTGCGCACACCGGCCGAGCCGTCGTCCGACGGCAGGTGCTTGGGCACGAGGAAGCAGCTGACGCCTCTCGTGCCGGGCGGAGCGCCGGGGGTGCGGGCCAGCACCAGGTGCACGATGTTGTCGGCGAGGTCGTGCTCGCCGTAGGTGATGAAGATCTTCGTGCCGTGCAGGCGGTAGGAGCCGTCGGGCTGCGGCAGTGCCCGAGCCGCGACGGCTCCGAGGTCGGAACCGGCCTGGGGCTCGGTGAGGTTCATGGTGCCGGTCCAGGCGCCGGTGGCCATGGGCGGCAGGTACAGCGCCTTCAGGTCTTCGGTGCCGTGCTCTCTCAGCATGTTGATGGCGCCCTGGGTGAGCAGCGGGCACAGCGACCACGACATGCACGCCGCGGTGAACATCTCCTCCACCGCCAGACCCACGAGGTGGGGGAAGCCCCCGCCGCCGTAGGTGGGGTCGATCGACACCGCTCCCCAGCCCGCCTCCACGTAGGCGTCGTAGGCCTTCCGGAAGCCCGTGGGCGTCGCCACCGAGCCGTCGTCGAGGCGGCGGGCACCCTCGGTGTCGCCGACGCGGTTGAGCGGCGCGATCACCTCCTCCGCGAACCGGGCCGCCTCCGCCAGGAGCTGATCCACCACGTCCGGCTCGACATGCTCGAACTCCTCGAGCTTGGCCAGACCGTCGAGATCGGCGACCTGGCGCAGGTTGAAGGCAACCTCGTCAAGGTCGACCCGGAAATCGCTCACCCCTGCGAGAGTAGCCCTACCCGGCGGATTCTGTCGCAGTGTTCAACCTGCGGCGGTCGTTGAGCACGCCGTTGATCTCGGCGCCTACGAGCAGGCCCATGGCCAGCAGATACAGCCAGATGAGCAGGATCAGAGCCCCGCCGAGAAGCCCGAACACTGCGTTCATGCCGCTGGAGGCCGCATCGAGATAGACGCGGAAACCGCCCGACACGGCGAGCCACCAGACGGTGCTGACCACTGCCCCGGGAAGGTCGCTGCGCCACGGGGTGCGGCGTCGGGGTGCGAAGTGGTAGACGGAGGCAGCCCACAACACCACCACTGCGAACACAACCGGCCAGCGGAACCACACCCAGGCCGTGGTGAACGCCGAGTCGGCGCCCAAGCGCTCGGCTATCTCCTCTCCGCCGCCGAGCAGGGGCCCGACCACCACCATCGCGGCCACCAGTGCCGCCACGATCAAGGTGAACAGGGTAAGGACGAAGCCCATCACCCGGGTTGAGACCCAGTTCCGCCGATGCTCATGGCCGTAGGTGACGTCCAAGGCCCCGACCACGGCGGTGAAGCCCCGCGACGACGCGTACACGGTCAGCACGACGCCGGCGGTGATCAGCCCGGCGTTGGACCGGTCGAACAGCTCCCTGATCGTGGCCCGCAGGGTGTTGTCGCTCCCGAACGTCTCGACCACGCGGTCCAGGAGCCATTGCTCGGTGTCGGCGGCTGCGCCCGCCCCGATCACGCTGTCGAGCGAACCGAGAGCGGCCGCGAACACGATCACCGCCGGGAACAGTCCGAGGAGGCCGAAGAAGGCGATCTCGGCCGACAGCCCTCCCACCCGGGCCCGGGACCACTCGTGGCGAAGGTCCAGGACGAATCTGAGAGTCTCACGCCAGAGCGTGCGCAGGCGGGGCAACACCGAGCGCGCCACGCCCGATCCATACTTGCGCGAAGAGGGCAGCGAGAGGCGCGCCATGCCCGACCGATACTACGGTCCGAGGCGATGGACCCCGACGACGCCACCCGCGGAGACAACCCTCCAGGCCCCGGCTGCACCGACGACGCCACCGCGATCACCAACGAGCTGTTCCACTACGCGGAGCTCATCGACGCGGGCCGATTCACGGAATTGGGAGTGCTCATGGAGCACTGCACGTTCCGCTACGGCGAGCGGAGCGTGCCGGGACCGTCGGGCGCGGCCGCCATCGCCGACAGCTACCGCTCCACGGTGATCACCTATGCCGACGGCACTCCCCGCACCCGCCATGTCACCACCAATCCCACAATCGAGATCGACGGCGGCGCCGCAGCTCGGGTGCGCTCGGTCTACACGGTGCTGCAGCAGGCCCCGGACTCGCCGCTGCAGACCATCATCAGCGGCCGCTACCACGACACGCTCAGACGCATCGACGGGCGCTGGCGCTTCACGGAGCGCTGCTTCCTCGTCGACCTCGTAGGCGACCTGAGCCGCCACCTCCGCTTCGAGCTGCCCTCCGAGGACCGCCAACCGACGAACAAGGAGAACCGACCATGAGCCGATGGAGCCGAACCGAGATCGAGGAGGCCTTCGTTCGCTTCCAGGAGGAGGCGCGGCGGGCCGGCACCACCGGAGACTGGCGCGAGTGGGCCAACCTGTTCACCGAGGACGCCACCTACGTCGAGCACCACTTCGGAACCATGGGCGGGCGCGAGGCCATCTACAACTGGATCCAGTCCACCATGAGCCAGTGGCCCAACAACGAGATGATCCACTACCCCATCGAGTGGTACATCATCGACGAGGAGCGGGGCTGGCTGGTGTGCCAGGTATGGAACCGGATGGCCGACCCCGGAGACGGATCGCTCCACCAGGAGTACAACTTCACGCTGCTCAAGTACGCAGGCAACGGGCTGTGGAGCTACGAGGAGGACGTCTACAATCCGGCGCGGTTCGGCGAGATGGTCAAGAACTACCTGCGACACAAGAAGACCCTCGTCGCGCAAGCCGCGGAGTCAGGCGACGAGTAGTTGGAGCCGAGCGGTCCGGATCGCAGGACCGCTGAATCAGCTGCAGCCGCTGGTGGCGCCGCAGTGGGCGCACACATAGCACGAGCCTGCCCGGCGCATGGGAACGCCGCAGGTCATGCAGAACGGCGCGTCCAGCGCGCCCGAGCGGGCCGAGGCGGCCGGCTCGGTCGGTGCCGCCCCCGCGGAGAAGTCGAGTTGGGCCATCAGCTGGGCCGGCGAGGGGATCGAGGGCGGATCCGGTGGCAGGTCGTGTCCCTGGTCGGTGGCGGTGGCCTGCTCCTCGACGCCGGGCAGCGTGGGCTGGGTGCGCTCGCCGGTGGTGTAGACGCCCAGCGCGGCCCGCTCCTCGGCGCTCAGGTACATCACGGCCAGCTTGCGGAACAGGTAGTCCATGAGGCTGGTGGCGATCCGTATGTCGGGATCGTCGGTTATGCCCGCCGGCTCGAACCGGACGCCCACGAACGTCTCCACGAAAGCTGCCAGCGGAACCCCGTACTGCAGGCCGTGGCTGAGCGAGATCGCGAACGCGTCCATGATCCCGGCCAGCGTGGAGCCCTGCTTGGAGACCTTCACGAAGATCTCCCCGGGCCGGCCGTCGGGATACTCCCCCACCGTGACGAATCCCTTGCAGTCGGCCACACGGAACTCGAAGGTGCTCGACCGGCGCGACTTGGGCATCCTCCGTCGCACCGGCTCCGGCACCAGGCCGCCCTCGGCAGTCACGCGACCTTCCGCAAGCACACCGCCCCCCACAGGCA
Source organism: Candidatus Aldehydirespirator sp. (assembly GCA_965219165.1). Lineage (GTDB taxonomy): Bacteria > Actinomycetota > Acidimicrobiia > Acidimicrobiales > Aldehydirespiratoraceae > Aldehydirespirator. The sequence goes on from CBDCMW010000002.1 coordinate 2,486,313, forward strand.
CGCCGGCTTCCGCTAGCGCGCCGCCCTCGGCAGTCACGCGACCTTCCGCAAGCACACCGCCCTCCGCGCTGACGCCTGCATCAGAGCCAGAGGGGACAGCATCGGCGGAGCCCTCGGCGTTGCCGACGGTGAGAGGCTGGGCCACCTTGGAGCTGTCACGGTAGATGGCCACTGACTTGAGGCCGAGCCGCCAGGCATCGATGAACAGCTGCTCGATGTCGTCGGTGGTCGACTCTGCGGGCATGTTGACGGTCTTGGAGATGGCGCCGGACAGGAACGGCTGCACCGCGGCCATCATCTTGATGTGCCCTGAGGCGCTGATGGCGTTCTTGCCCAGCGAGCAGGCGAAAACGTCTCGGTGCTCGGGCTGGACCGGCGCGCCGTCCACGGTGTGGTGCTCGGCGATGTGGGCGCTGATCCGGTCGGTCTGCTCTTGGTCGTAGCCGAGCCGCCGCAGCGCCCTCGGGATCGTCGTATTGACGATCTCCATCGTGCCGCCGCCCACGAGGCGCTTGGACTTGACCAGTCCGAGGTCGGGCTCGATGCCAGTGGTGTCGCAGTCCATTAGCAGCCCGATGGTCCCGGTGGGCGCGAGCACGGTCGCCTGGCTGTTGCGCACACCATGGCGGTCCGCCCGCTCGCAGGCCTCGTCCCAGGCAAGCTGGGCCGCCTCGAGCAGATCCGTGGGCACCAGGTCCTCGTCTATGGCGGAGGTGGCTGTCCGGTGCTGGTCGAGCACGCGCACCATGGGCTCGCGGTTGGCGTGGAAGCCGGCGAAGGGACCCATGCGCTCGGCCAACCGGGTGGAGGCGAGGTAGGCCTCGCCGGTCATCAGCGCGGTGATGGCCGCGGCCACCGCCCGGCCCTGATCGGAGTCGTAGGGCAGCCCCAGGGCCATGAGCAGCGCTCCGAGGTTGGCGTAGCCCAGGCCGATCTGCCGGAATGCCCTGGTGGTGTCGGCGATGGCGGGTGTCGGATAGTCGGCGTGGCCGACGAGGATCTCCTGGGCCGCGAACACCACCTGCACCGCCCGGCGGAACCCGGCGATGTCGAAGGTGCCGTCGTCGTGGAGGAAGCTCAGCAGGTTGATCGAGGCCAGGTTGCAGGCGCTGTTGTCGAGATGGACGTACTCCGAGCACGGGTTGCTGGCCGTGATGGGCCCGGTGGCCGCGGCGGTGTGCCAGTGGTTGATGGTGGTGTCGAACTGCACCCCCGGGTCGGCGCACTCCCAGGCGGCCTCGGCCATCTGTCGCAGGATCGAGCGGGCCGGCAACCGCTTGAGGACCGAACCGTCGGTGCGGGCGGTGAGATCCCAGTCGTCGCCGTCGAGCACGGCCCGCATGAACTCGTCGGTCACCCGCACGGAGTTGTTGGCGTTCTGGTACTGCACGGAGTCGGCGTCAGACCCGTCGACGCCCATGTCGAAGCCAGCCGCGGCCAGCGCCCGCGACTTGCGCTCCTCGCGGGCCTTGCACCAGATGAAATCCTCGATGTCGGGGTGGTCGGCGTCGAGCACCACCATCTTCGCGGCCCGCCGGGTCTTGCCGCCGGACTTGATGGTCCCCGCCGACGCGTCGGCGCCGCGCATGAAGCTCACCGGCCCCGAGGCGGTGCCTCCGCCGCTGAGGGACTCCGAACTGGCCCGGATGCGCGACAGGTTCACGCCCGCGCCGGAACCGCCCTTGAATATGCGGCCCTCCTCGGCGTACCACTCCAGAATCGACTCCATGGTGTCGTCCACCGACAGGATGAAGCACGCGGAGGCCTGCTGGGGCACACCGGCCACTCCGATGTTGAACCAGACCGGCGAGTTGAAGGCGGCCCTCTGCGTGTACAGCAGATGCGACAGCTCGGCGCGGAACAACAACACCTCGGACTCGTCTGCGAAGTAGCCGTCGCGGTCCCCCCAGCGCGCGATCGCTCCCACGATGCGGTCCACGACCTGCCTGAGCGAACACTCCCGCTCGGGCGTGCCGAGGGCACCGCGGAAATACTTCTGGGCCAGGATGTTGGTGGCGTTCTGCGACCACGCGACCGGCACCTCCACGCCCAGCTGCTCGAAGGCGACCGATCCGTCGCTATGGTCGAGCAGGCGCGCGTCGCGCCGTTGCCAGGCGATCCCGCTCGCGGGGTCGTCCATGACGTCCCGCGGGAAGTGGGTGCCGGCGCGGAGGCTGTCGTGTTCGGAGGCGAGAGTCATCGAACCATCCATCCCTAATTCTATCCGGCCTGCTCCGAGCGTTGGACCGCGCGCGCAGGCTGCGACGCCGCCCTCAAGAGCGGCATCACTTCTGCCTTTACTTCTGCCTTTCTTCGATGGCACCCACGCGTGGCGCCCTCCAGAGCGACCGTAGGACCATCTGGCTGTGGACCGCTGGCTGCGGTGGGGAAAGTCGACCCAACTCTGGGAACCTCTGGGGAACACAGCTGCCGCTTATCCAGAGATTTGCCCCGCGCCTGTAGATAACTGCCCGCCGGTGGTCGGCGCGGCCGGGAGGGTACCTTCTGAGCGTGCGAAGACTCCTGCCCGGCCCGATCGCAGACATAGATCCGATGGAGCTCTACCCGGCTCTGCGGAGGCCCAAGCCGCCCGGACGGCCGTGGCTGATGATCAACATGATCGCCTCCGCCGACGGCGCCATCGCGGTGGAGGGAACCAGCGAGGCGCTCGGCAACCCCGCCGACGAGGCCGTGTTCTCGGCCGTGCGGGCCTGCGCCGACTGGATCGTGGCCGCGGCCGGAACGGTGCGGGCCGAGCGCTACGGGCTGCCTCGTCCGGGGCCGGAGTCCCGGCGGGCCCGGCGTGCCGCGGGGCGTGCCGAACAGCCCCGGCTGGCCGTCGTCAGTGCCAGTTTGAACCTCGACTTGGACCTGCCTCTGTTCGCAGAGCAGCGCCCGGGCGACGACTTGCCGGTGATCCTCACCGGCCGGACCCCAGCGCCCCGAGTGGTCGAGCGGCTGGAACCGGTAGCGGAGGTGGTGCGACTGGCCTCGGAACGACCCCAGCCCGCCGAGATCCTCGCCGAACTGCACCGCCGGGGCGCCGAGGTGGTCCTGTCGGAGGGCGGACCGTCCTTCAACGCCCAGCTCGCCGATGCCGGGGTTGTCGACGAGTTGTGCCTGTCGATCGCGCCGCTCTTGGCCGGCGGAACCAGCCCCCGGATCGTCCACGGGTCGACGCGAACCGTGCCTTTGAACATGTCCATCGACCATCTTCTCGAAGCCTCCGACACGCTGTTCGTCCGCTACGTCGCGGAGTCGGACCGCTCGGCCGCGGCCCTCTGACCGGGCCGCGGGTCCGGGCGGACCGCGGCGTCTGCGGCCGCGACGGCATCGAGAACGATCCACCGACCCGAACCGCCCGCCAGACCCGAACCGCCCGCCAGACCCGAACCGCCCGCCAGACCCGAGCGACCTGCTAGCCCGAACCGCCCGCCAGACCCGAGCGACCTGCTAGCTCCGACGCGGAACCGGCGTCGAGCACGATCCGCTGGCCCGGCTCCAGCCCGGCCCCGCCCAGCGCCTCGGCTAGCTCGTGGATCCGGGCCCGGGGGTCGGTGCCCGGCGCGACGGCGCGGACGATGTCCCACAGCGTGTCGCCCGGCTGCACCACGTAGACGCCGGGCAGCTCTGCCGGCAGCGAGGCCTCGCCCACCGAGGGCCACGGGTTGGCCTCGCCTAGGGGCACGCCGTCAGGCCGGCCCACGGTCAGCGCCAGAGTCAACGCCGCGGCCCCGATCAGCGCGGCGGTCACGCGGCGACGACGGTAGACGGACTCGGGCAAGCGAATCGGCCGCGCCGACGGCGATGCCGTCGCGGCTGGGATCGGAGCCGCAGCCGCCGGGACTGCCGGGACCGGGACTGCGACGAGAGCATGGGAAGGGACTAGAGCCATGCGACGATGATCCCGCGGGGGTGTGACACTGCTGCCGAGTCCGGCTGGAACAGCCAGATGCTTGACATCGAACGCGTGTTCCGCAAACATGTGTACGGATATCCTCCCCATAGGCCCCATCTCCTTTAGAACATGTGCCTAGAACATGTGTTCGGTTACACTATAGCGAACATCTGTTCGCACACACAACCCGACTCCCCCAAGATCGGAGACTCACCATGACGCCGCCGGCCAACAGGAAGCCCCTCACCGCCCGTCGCCGCCAGATCCTCGACGCGATCGTGGAACACCAGCGCTCCCACGGCTATCCGCCGTCGATCCGGGAGATCGCGGCCGAGGTCGGACTCAAGTCCCCGGCCTCGGTGAAGGCTCATATGGACGTGCTCGACTCGGCCGGCTACCTGCGGGTCGACCCCACCCGGCCCCGGGCCATCGAGGTCCGCTACGACCAGAACTCGGGCGCCGCCGTCGAGCGTCGCCCGGTGCGCCATGTGCCCCTGGTGGGCGATGTGGCCGCAGGCTCCGGCGTGCTCGCGGCAGAGAACGTGGAAGAACTGGTGCCGATGCCGGCCGACCTGACCGGGGAGGGCGACCTGTTCATGCTGCGGGTGCGCGGCGACTCGATGATCGACGCCGGAATCCTCGACGGCGACTACGTCGTGTGCCGGGCCCAGAGCACCGCTGAGGACGGCGAGGTCGTGGTGGCGGGAATCCCCGACGACGAGGCCACCGTCAAGACGCTGCGTCGAAGCAACGGCCGGATCGTGCTGGAGCCGGCCAACGAGTTGCTGGAGCCGATGGAGTTCGCGCCGGAAGAGGTGACCGTCTACGGCAAGGTCGTCACCATGATGCGCCGGTACTAGGCGGCACGCAGGACACCGAGGGCCGCCCGCTGGCAGTTCTGTGTGCAGAAGACCCGCTCACAGCGGCATGACCGCGCCCAGAACGCCGAGGCGGCGGCGCCCGCTCAGGCGCCGTTGATGAGCAGGTCTTCGAGTGCGGAGTGCACCGAGATCAGATCGTCGCGGTGCACGCGCTCCCCTGCTGTGTGAGCCAGGAGGGGATCGCCGGGCCCGAAGTTCGACGCGGGCACGCCGCGCGCTGCGAAGAACGCGGCGTCCGTCCACCCCAGTTTGGCCCTCACCGGCGCACCGCTGCGCTGCACCAGCGCCGATACCAGCGGATCGCCGAGGCCGGGGAGGGCCGGCGGGGCCATGTCGGTCAGCTCCACGGTGTCGCCCTCGGTGAGCACGGCTCCGAGAACGGCCCGCACGTGGTCCTCGGCCTGCTCAGGAGTGCGGTCGGGAGCAAACCGGTGATTCACGGTCAGCGCGGCCGAGTCGGGAACGACGTTGCCGGCAACCCCGCCGCTCACAGACACGGCCTGCAGGGCCTCGCGGTACTCGCATCCCTCCACCACGGGACGGCGGGCCTCGTAGGCCGAGACTGCGGCGAGAACCTCCGCTAGCCGGTGGATGGCGTTGCGGCCCATCCAGGCCCGGGCGGTGTGAGCTCGCTCCCCCGCCAGTGTGACGCGAAGCCGCATAGTGCCTTGGCATCCGGCCTCCACCGCGCCCCCAGTCGGCTCACCCAGCAGAGCCACATCGGCCTCGAGCAGGTCGGGTCGGGCTGAGGCCACCTCCAGCAGGCCGTTGTCGGCCGCGTCGACCTCCTCGCGGGCATAGAACACGTAGGTGATGTCAGCAGCCGGCGTCGTGACGGATCGAGCCAGCGCCAGCATCACCGCCACACCGCCCTTCATGTCGGCCGCACCCAGGCCCCACAGCACCTCGCCGTCGATGCGGGCGCCAGCGTTGCCGTTGGCCGGCACCGTGTCGGTGTGGCCGGCCAGGACGATCCGCTGGGCGCGACCGAGCTGGGTCCGAGCCACCAGGTTGTCGCCCACCCGGTCGACGCTGAGGTGCGCGAGCCGGCGCAGGTCGGCTTCGATCAGATCGGTGATCGGTCCCTCGGAGTAGCTCTCGGAGGGCACGTCCACCAGAGCGGCCGCAAGAGCCAGCAGGTCGCCTCCGGGCAGCGGCCCGACGGACATGTCAGGTGGCGGCGCCGTGGTTGCGCAGGACCTGGTTGAGGGCGGACTTGTCGTGGCGCTCGCCCTCCGCCAACCGCTTGATCACCAGCACCGCGGGCAGACCGAAGTCGCCGCCAGGGAAGGACCGCGGCCGGGTGCCGGCCACCGCGACACACCAGTCCGGAACCTCGCCGCGGCCCAGCTCCTCGCCGGTCTCGGTGTCGATCACCGGGATCGACGCGGTCAGCACCGCCCCGGCCCCGAGCACCGTGCCCCGGCCCACCCGGGCACCGTCGGCCACTATGCAGCGGCTGCCGATGAGGCAGTCGTCCCCCACGATCACTGGCTGGGCCACCGGCGGTTCGAGCACGCCGCCGATGCCGACCCCGCCCGACAGGTGCACGTTGGCGCCGATCTGGGCGCACGATCCCACCGTGGCCCAGGTGTCCACCATGGTGTTGGCCCCGACGTACGCGCCGATGTTGGTGTAACTCGGCATCATGATCACGCCCGGTCCCTGATAGCTGCCCCAGCGGGCCGAGGCGCCCGGCACCACCCTCACACCCCGCGCCGCGTAGTCGGTCTTCAGCGGGATCTTGTCGGCGAACTCGAACGGCCCGAGTTCGATGGTGGTCATCTTGGCCGTCGAGAACAGCAGCAGGATGGCCTGCTTGCACCACTGGTTGACCCGCACCGTGCCGTCGTCGAGCACCTCGGCCACTCGAGCCTGGCCGGTGTCGAGGGCGTCTATGGCCTCATGGACGGTGGCGATCACGTCGGGATCCTCGGCGTCGATGTCGGCTCGGGCAGCCCAGAGCTCGCCGATGCGGGACGCAAGGTCGGACATGGGCTGAGAGGCTACCGGCACAGCACAGGCCGGGCTTCGACCCAACCGCGGCAGTCACAAGCACAGGCCGGGCTTCGACCCAACCGCGGCAGTCACAAGCACAGGCCGGGCTCGCCGCGGCCGACTCCCACCTACGGCTCGGTCGCTGCGAGCGACGCCAAGACATCGTCCAGTCGTTGCTCGACGAGCCGCAGGCGCTCAATCGGCTGCACTGCCGCGACCCGAACCCAGCCGCGGGGGTTGTGCGTGCCCGCGGCCTCCGGCTCATCGCAGTAGAAGTCGCCGGGGCTGAGAATCAATCCGACCGTGCGGGCCAGAACATCAGCGCAGCTCCACGCATCCCCGCCAGGGACCCGGGCCCAAATGTAGAAACCACCGGCCGGAAGCGTCGGCCGCGAGCAGGCAAAGCCCTCGAGGGTGAGCCTGTCAGTCCCGAAGGAAAGGTGTCGTCCGGCCCGATGCAGGATCACGGACAGCTTCTCGAGGCGGCGCCAGTAGAGGTCGCGCTGTGTATCTACGTGTTCCTGGTCGCCCCAGGCTGCCACCGCGGCGGCCTGCACCGGGCCGGGCACCATGCAGCCGGCGTGCTTGCGGGTCTCGCGCAGGTAGTCGACCACCTCGGCGTCGCCCGCATAGAACCCGGCCCGCACGCCGGCCATGTTGGAGCGCTTCGACAGCGAGTGCACTGCCAGCACGCCCTCGGTGCCGTGTTCGAGGATCGTCCGCGGCCGGCCGTCCCAAGTGAACTCCGCGTAGCACTCGTCGCTGGCTACCAGCACGCCGTTGCCGCGACCCCAGGCCGCGGCCGCCTCCAAGTCGTCGAGGGCACCGGCCGGGTTGCCCGGACTGTTCACCCACAGGCACAGCGCCCGCTTGGCATCACGGCGGGTGATCGAGTCCAGTTCGATGCGGAAGTGCTCGTCCACCGCCACCGGAACGGCCCGGCATCCCGCCAGGGTCGCGCCCATGGCGTAGGAGGGGTACGACACGGCCGGGTAGAGAACGGTGTCGCGGTCGGGGTGTCGGAGCCGCAGGTAGCGGGGCAGGGAGACCACAAACTCCTTGGTGCCGATACATGCCGCCAGCTCTGTGTCGGGATCGACCGAGACGCCGAGACGGCGTTGCAGCCAGCCCGCGGCCGCGCCGCGGTACGCGGTCGAGCCGATGGAGGGCGGGTAGCCCCTCTCGCTGCCCGAACGGGCGAGCGCCTCCACTGCGGCGGCCAGGGGCGGGTCGTACGGCGTGCCCACGGAGCAGTCGACCGCGCCGCCCGGCAGCGCCGCGGCCGCGACCCGCAGCTCGTTGAGCCGGTCGTAGGGATAGACGGGCGGCACGAAGCCAGCGGTCGCCGGTCGTCTCATCAACTCGAACTCGACAGTCTCGCGGGCAGGCGGGAAGCCGGCGGCACGAAGCCGGCGATCACGGCTTCATCCATCCGGCCACTACTCCGCCACCGCACACATCCAGGGGCGACGGGCGCAATGGCCTGCGATCACCCTTCGTCCCGTCCGTTGACCACATAGCGGCGCAGGGCGCCCACCGAGGCGGGCTCCAGGCGGGCCCGCAACCGCATCCCCTGCTCGGTCGCGGTGGAGTCGAGCACCTGGCCCTCGCGGTGCACGCCCGCGAGCACATCGCCTCGGTCCCAGGGCACCATCAACTCGACCTCCCGGCCCGCGCGACGCATCCGGTCGCCGATCGCGCCCAGCAGATCCCCCACGCCATCGCCGGTCGCGGCCGACACGGCCACCGATCCTTCGGTGCGCTGCGCCAAGCGAGCCGCGCTCGGACCCAGGTCGCTCTTGTTGAACACCACCAGCTCGGGGATCTCGTTCGCACCGATCTCGGTCAGAACCTTCCGCACCGCGGCCTCCGACCCTTCGGGATCGCCGTCGGTGCTGTCCACAACGTGTACCAGCAGGTCGGCGTCGCGCACCACGTCGAGCGTGGTCTTGAACGCCTCCACCAGCTGGTGGGGCAGCTTGCGCACAAAGCCCACCGTGTCGGTGAGGAACACCGTCTCGCCACCGGGCAGACCCAGGCGCCGGGTAGTGGGGTCCAGAGTGGCGAACAGGCGGTCCTCCACCACCACTCCGGCCGCGGTGAGCCGGTTGAGCAGCGACGACTTGCCGGCGTTGGTGTAGCCGACGATGGCCACCGCCCGGTTGCGGGTGCGGCTGCGCGCCTTGGACTGGGTGCGGCGGTGGCCGGCGATGCGGCGCAGGTCGGCCTCGAGCTTGTGGATGCGTCGCTCCAGGCGGCGCCGGTCCACTTCAAGCTGGGTCTCGCCGGGACCGCGGGTGCCGATACCGCCCGCCTGCTGCGAGAGCCGCCGGCCCGCGCCGCGCAGGCGTGGCAGCCGGTAGCGCAACTGGGCCAGCTCGACCTGGGCCTTGCCCTCGGGCGTGCTGGCGTTCTGGGCGAAGATGTCGAGGATCACCGCGGTGCGGTCCAGAGCGGTGCGCCCCAGCAGCTTCTCCAGATTGAACTGCTGCGCGGGGCTGAGCTCGTCGTCGAAGACCACCGTGTCGCAGTCCATCTCTTCGGCAATGGCCCGTATCTCGCGTGCCTTGCCGGCCCCTACGAAGGTGGCGGGGTCGGGGGCGACTCGCCGCTGGCAGACCCTCTCGACGGTATCGGCCCCGGCGGTGTCGACCAGCAGGCTCAGCTCGTCGAGAGCAGCGTCGGTCGCGGCAACGCCCCGATCGGGCCGGACCACGCCGACCAGCACGATCCGCTCCCGGAAGGCCCGGTCGATGAGCCCGGAACCGTCGCCACCGAACTCCCCGAACCCGCCCCGGTGAGCGTCGGTGTCGGTGGTCTCGTCGGTGTCGGTGTCGGTGGTCTCGTCGGTGCCGGTGTCGGTGGTCTCGTCGGTGCCGGTGTCGGTGGCCTCGTCGGTGCCGGTGTCGGTGGCCTCGTCGGTGCCGGTGTCGGTGGCCTCGTCGGTGCCGGTGTCGGTGGTCTCGTCGGTGTCGGAGGAGGCCTCGCCGGTGCCAGCATCGCGGTCGGCATCGGCGCCGTCCGCGATGCGGCGGGCGCCGAGCGGGTCGTTGGGCTGTGGCGGCGGGTCCGCCTCAGCCATCGTGGACGTCCACCGCAGCCACGTAGGTCGACTCACCTGTCAGGGTGACCGGCCCCGACAGGTCGACTCGGGCTTCGCCGCCCGCCATTCGCACAATGACATTCTGACCCACGTCGCCCCAGCGGTGAAAGGCGGCGGCTGTGGCCACCGCGCCCGTTCCGCACGCCGCGGTCGCCCCGGCGCCGCGTTCCCACACGCCCAGAGTCAGCTCGTCGGGACCGGTGACAGCCCCGAAATGGACGTTGATGCCGCCGCTGAACAGGGCCTCGACCGCAGGGCCGGCCTCCTGCAGGGGCACCGCCGCGGGATCAGCCACCGCGAGGACGGCGTGGGGGTTGCCAACCTGCAGCGTGTCCCATCGCTCGATTGCGCCCGGCCCGAGGATGCCTTCGACCGCAGTCTCGGGGCTGGCACTGAGTCTGTCGGGACGGGGGCCAGGGCCGGGTGAGCCCATCTCTGCGGTTCCGATCGCGGTGCCCGGAATCTCCGTCGCGCCGATCGAGCACCGGCGGGGGCCAGCCACGGTGTAAACGACAATGTCGAGTTCGGCCGCTCCGCGGGTGTGGGCGATCGCGTGGGCCAGGCACCTGAGGCCGTTGCCGGAGACCTCGGCGGCCGAGCCGTCGGAATTCCACAGCCGCATAGTGGCCGAGCAGTCCGCGCCCTCGCCCTGCGAGTCGAGCACTGCATAGATCAGCCCGTCCGCGCCGACACCGCGGCGCCTGTGGCACAGAGCCGCGGCCGTGCGGGCGCCGTCGGCCCCGGCCGGCAGCTCGTCGGTGAGCGCGACTAGGAAATCGTTGCCCAGCCCGTGAAGCTTGTGGAGTCGCAGCCCAGAGGTCATCACTGCATTCTCTCCGGCGCGGTGCACTTCGGAAACGTAAGAGCCCCTCTGCCGCCTGCGGCGACTAGCCCTCGCATGATGGCTCGTACGTAGCGGCGGCGTCCCAGGCTGACAAGACGTCGGCCACGGACGCGGGCGCGTCGAGCCAGCGGATACGGGGATCGCGGCGGAACCAGCGCTCCTGGCGACGGGCAAACCGTCGGGTGCGCACTACGGCCAGGTCCAGCGCATCGTCGAGGGTCATCTCGCCCCGCAAGTGGGCGAGCAACTCCTTGTAGCCGAGGGCCTGGGATGCGGTCCGGGAGATCGGGCGCTTGGCCAGGGATCGCACCTCATCGAAGAAGCCGTCGGCCATCTGGCGCTGATAGCGGGCCGCGATGCGATCATCGAGACGCGACCGGTCCCAGCGCAGACCCACTTGCACGAACGGCGTTGGCGGATGGCGGCCGAGTCCTGGGCCGTACGACGAGAACGGCTGTCCGCTACCCAGCGTCACCTCCAGGGCCCTCATCACACGGCGGCGGTTGGTCGGCTCCATACGGCCGGCTGCGACCGGGTCGAGGGCGACCAGGCGCCGGTGCAGGACCCCAGTGTCGGGCTCGGCTTCCAGTTCCGCCCGCACCTGCGGGTACCGCCCCGGGATCCGGAGCCTGTCGATCACAGCCCGCACGTACAGGCCCGTCCCGCCGACCAGCACGGGCACGGCGCCCCGGCCGCGGATGTCGTCGATCACAGCCCACGCCCGTGCTTGAACTTCGGCCACCGCGAACTCCTCGGACGGGTCCACCAGATCGATCAGATGGTGGGACACCTCGGCCTTCTCTGCCGCGGTGGGAGTGGCCGTGCCGACGTCCATGCCCCGATAGACCTGCATGGAGTCGAGGGTCACGATCTCGGCAGCAGCGATCGATCGGGCCACATCCATCGCGATCTCCGACTTGCCCGAGGCGGTCGGGCCGACGATTACCAGCGGCCGCTCGGCGAGAGAAGCGCTCCCGGAGGCATGGGATTGCGGCGCGCCGAGCCGTGCAGCCGCGGTCTGGGGCGCCGTCGCCACCGACTGCTCAGACAGCAGCGACGGAAATGAGCCGCCGCGCCAGCGGGTCGCTCCGAGCGGCAGTCGCTGACGGCGAGTCCTCGACGCTGAGCGCCTCGCCCTGAAGGAAGTTGGCCGCAGCCGCGGTCACCTCGACCCGGGCGTAGGTCCCGGGTTGCGGCGGGATGCCGGTGGGCGACAGGAAGTGCACCAGCGTGTTGCGCCGGGTGCGCCCCGTGGCAACCGTCGGGTCCTTCTTGCTGGGCCCCTCGACGACGACTTCCTCGATGCTGCCTATGCGGGCCTCGTTGGCGAGGCGGCTGGAGCGCTCGATCACCCGCCGCAACCGCTCGTAGCGGTCCACGGACACTTCGTGGGGCACGAACCGGTCGGCCATGTCGGCCGCGGCGGTTCCTGGCCGGGGCGAGAAGATGAACGTGAAGGCGCTGTCGTAGCGGGCCTCGGCCGCCACCTCGAGGGTCTGCTCGAAGTCCTTGTCGGTCTCGCCGGGGAACCCGACGATGATGTCGGTGGACACGGCCAAGTCGTCCACCGCGGCCCGGGCCGCCCGCAGCCGCTCCAGGTAGCGCTCGGCCGTGTAGCCCCGGCGCATGGCCCGCAGAACGGCGTCGCTGCCTGACTGCAGCGGCAGGTGCAGGTGCTCGCACACGGCCGGGACGTCGGCCATGGCTGCAATGGTCTCGGGCCGCAGGTCCTTGGGATGCGGACTGGTGAAGCGCACACGGCGGATGCCGTCGATCCGCCCCACCGCCCGGAGCAGGTCTGCGAACAGCGGGCGGGCCCGCCTGTCCGACAGCCAGCGCTTCCCGCACCACCAAGCATCGTCGCCAGTGGCCGCAGTTCCGTTGCTGCTGGCTGCCGCAGTTCCGTCGTCGACGGCTGCCGCAGTTCCGTGGCCGCTGGCGCTGTCTCCGTTGCCGTTGGCGGTCGCCCGGCGCGACAACGCCAGGTCGCGGCCGTAGCTGTTGACGTTCTGGCCGAGCAGGGTGACCTCGCTGACCCCGACGGCGGCCAAGGCCCCCACCTCGTCAACCAGCTCCCCGAAGGGTCGGCTGATCTCCGGGCCCCTCACCGCGGGGACGATGCAGAACGTGCAGCTGTTGTCGCATCCGATCTGGATGGTCACCCAGGCGGAGTAGTCCGAGTCTCGACGCACCGGCAGAGCAGACGGGAACGCCTCGGCGTCCTCCCTGACCGTCTCGGTCAGGATCTCCACCACCGGCCCGTTGCGCCGGGCGTGGTCGATGAGCTCCGCAGCCCGGTGCACGTTGTGGGTGCCGAAGACCACATCGACATGGCCGGCCCGCTCCCGGACCAGCTCCCGGTCCTTCTGGGCCAGGCACCCGGCCACCGCGATAAGCGCGTCGGGCCTCTTGGCCTTCACGGCCTTGAGCCGGCCCAGAGCGCCGTACAGCTTGTTGTCCGCGTTCTCCCGGATGCAGCAGGTGTTGAGCACCATCACGTCGGCCTCCTCCAGGGCGGAGGCGCGTACGTACCCGTCGTCCTCGAGCAGGCCCGCGATCCGCTCGGAGTCGTGCTCGTTCATCTGGCACCCGAACGTGCGGATGGCGTAGGTCCTGCCCACGCCCCCAGACTACGGCCCCGGAGCTACGCCCGGCGCAGCGCTGAGGACCCCCAGGTCTCCCACCCGACTCTCTCTCGCTGCGGACCGACGGGCGCAAGAACGGAACAGTTCTCAGGAACAAAATATTTCACAAGATCAAAATTTCTCATGGGCTGACACCACGAACGCTAGGATGGGGCGCTCATCGATGGTGACGCTCTCTCATCCCGACGGAGGACAGGCCTGACGTGCGACCCCCGAACCCCTTCTCTCCGTCCTTCGGGATCAGCCCCCCGGTGCTGGCCGGCCGGCGCGACGTCCTCAACAGCTTCGATACGATCTTCGACAGCATCCGCAGCCCGAGCTACGCGACGCTGCTGTGGGGTCTGAGGGGCACAGGCAAGACAGTGCTCCTGAACAACATGGAAGACCGGGCCAAGGCTCAGGGCTGGATAACGATCTCCGCCGTCGTGGCCAAGCGCCGTGGCCTGGTCGAGCAGATTGCGTCCAAGGCGGTCCGACTGCGCCTGTCGCTCGAAGACGCCCCCAAGCCATCGCCGCGCATGGTCTCCGGCGTGACCATCATGGGGTCCGGCATCCAGACGGCGAGCTCTCCCGGGCCGGAGCCAGCACCGCGCCCCCCTGCGGACCTCGAAGCGACGCTGGCTCATTTGGGGGACTTGCTCGAGCCGCACGGCACCGGGCTGCTGATCACGATCGACGAGCTTCATGTGAGCGACATGGGCGAGGTCCGCGAGTTCGGCAACGTCTTCCAGCTCGTCTCCCGCCGACAGGAGCGGCCCATCGCCTTCGTGGGAGCGGCTCTGCCGGATCTCGAGCACCGGCTGCTGTCGGGCGACGCCAGCACGTTCCTGCAGCGGTGCCACCGCCACGAGATCGGCAACCTGCGGCCATCGGAAGCCACAAGAGCGTTGCAGGAGCCCATAGAGATGGCTGGCGGCCGCATAGACGACGTAGCGCTCCGAAATGCCGCGGATGCGTCTAGGGGTCAGCCCTACCTCGTGCAGTTGATCGGTGCTTACGCCTGGGACGACGCCGAAGATCCCGTCCGCGGCATCACCGCGTCCGACATCGAGCCCGCAGTAGCGGACGCGACCCGCCAATTCGGCGTGCATGTCTACGGACCGGTGTGGCACGGCCTGTCCGATGTCGACAAGAAATTCCTGGTCTCGATGCTTGTCGACGCCGACACGAGCGCCGTCGGCGATGTCGGGCGCCGCTGGGGACACGGCGCCCGCGGCTTGAGCACCTACCGCAGGAGGCTGGCCGCCGCAGGGCTCATCACCTCCGTAGGACGCGGCAGGTTGGCGTTCGTCGACCCCGCAGTGCGCAGCCATGTGGCCGCCCAAGCCGCAGCCGAAGGCTGGGCCGACGAACTGGGGCTCGATCTACCCGAACCCAACCCAAACCAGTAGGCACGACAATCATGGTCGACGACGGCGGGACCGAGACCGCCATACCGATCCGCATTGGCCCCGACCCCGCGCAATTGCAGTCATCACCGTCAACATGAGCGAAACGGGTAGCAGCGGGCAGGGTGGGGTAGGTCTCCTGCACGGCCCCCGGACCAGCCAGACAGCCGTTCCCGCCCATAGTGCTGCCACCTTGTGCGCTATGCGGCCGCGACGACCTCCACCACAGCCGCGGTGCACAGGGGATCCGGGATCGGCTCGCCGTGATCGCGCAGGCTCTCGATGTGGAACTCGATGGCCTCACGGATCGTCTCCAACAACTCCTCGAGAGTGCTGCCCGTGGCCACGCAGCCGGGCAGGTCCGGCACATAGGCTGCAAGGTTGTCGGGCGCCCTCTCGATGACAACTGTGTACCTCATCGCGACCCTCGCTCCTTCAACCCCGACTGCCTCATGATACTCGCCCAGGTGCGCGGCGGCAGATCGTCGCCCGCCCTGCCCGCAATCGTGACAGTGCCCGGCTTGGAGGGGTGGCGGTATTGGCGATGACTGCCCCTGGTCCGGGCACGCTGCCATCCGTCCGCTTCAACCAGACGGGTGGCATCCCGCACCTTGGGCACGGCTTCCCCGAAGCGTGTCGACCATGCCCCACGGTGCAGGCTGTCAGGCGGCGGCGGTGGCTGATGGCTCCGATGCTGTGGGCTGCTCCCACTTGGGCGGCTCCGGTTCGGGCTCGGGTTCGGGCATCACGGCCTTCCACACCAGGTCGGAGATCTCGACCATCAGCTCGGGGTTGTCCTGCAGGAACGCCTTGGCGTTCTCACGCCCCTGGCCGAGCTGCTCGCCGTCGTAGGTGTACCAGGCCCCGGACTTCTTCACGATGGACTCGGCCACCGCCAGATCCAGCACCGAACCCTCCCGCGAGATGCCCTGGCCGTACATGATGTCGAACTCGGCCTGCTTGAACGGCGGAGCGCACTTGTTCTTCGCCACCTTCACCCGGGTGCGGTTGCCCACCACCTCCATGCCGTTCTTGATCGCCTCGATCCGGCGGATGTCGAGCCGCACCGACGAGTAGAACTTGAGGGCCCGGCCGCCCGGCGTGGTCTCCGGCGAGCCGAACATCACCCCGATCTTCTCCCGTAGCTGGTTGATGAAGATGCAGATGGTGTTGGACTTGCTGAGGTTGGAGGTGAGCTTGCGCAGCGCCTGCGACATGAGCCGGGCCTGCAGGCCGACGTGGGTGTCGCCCATGTCGCCCTCGAGCTCGACGCGCGGGGTGAGCGCGGCCACCGAGTCGATCACCACCACGTCAAGGGCCCCGGAGCGGATCAGCATGTCGGTGATCTCCAGGGCCTGCTCGCCGGTGTCGGGCTGGGAGATGAGCAGCTCGTCGATGTCGACGCCGATGGCCTTGGCGTAGACCGGGTCCATGGCGTGCTCGGCGTCCACGTAGGCGCAGATGCCGCCGTTGCGCTGGGCCTCGGCCACCACATGGGTGGCGAGGGTGGTCTTGCCCGAGGACTCCGGGCCGTATATCTCGGTGACCCGCCCCCGGGGCAGGCCCCCGATCCCGAGGGCCAGATCGAGCGACAGCGCCCCGGTGGGGATCGCCTCGATGTTCATCGCGGTCTTCTCGCCCATCTTCATGACTGAGCCCTGGCCGAACTGCTTCTCGATCTGGCTCATGGCCATGTCGAGTGCCTTGTGTCGATCGTCCACTTCGTTCTCCTGTGTCTTGTGCGCCCTGCGGGCGCCGGGTTGGATGTCAGGTGGCCATATGGCGATTCGGGGATGCTGCTGAACTTACGAGGGGGGTGTGACAAGCCCGGCCGCGACCCGGCTGTGCTCTTCGATTGGTCTCATCTCTGGTCTCATCTCTGGGCTCATCTCTCCCACACAGTATAACAAGAGTGTAGTTACGAACAGCGCAATTACGAACACCTGTTCATGTCAAGTATCTGCCAAGGCTCGACAGCATCGTCTCGAGAACCGCCCGAACGGCGTTCTCAGCACCTTCGAGCGGGGATGGAGCGGGCCCGGCATCGCTCGCATCGAGGCGCTGCGGGATTCGGTTCGCCGGCCGGGAACCATACGAAGCCCGCTTGCGTTGCCTACCGTAGAGCAGTACAGGAGAAAGGCAACACGATGGCCCTGCGAATCTTCCCCTCAAGGCGCCGAGCACGCTCGCCCGTAGTTCCGAACGACAGAAAGGCAACCGCCATGACCTCGCAAACCTCCCCCGCCCGCCAGACCCTCGACGACGCCGAGTTGCGGGACCGGCTCACCCCCGAGCAGTACCAGGTCACCCAAAATGCCGGCACCGAGCGGGCCTTCACCGGCGAGTACTGGAACTGCCACGACGACGGCACCTACCACTGCATCGTGTGCGAAGCCCCCCTGTTCTCCAGCGACACCAAGTTCGAGTCCGGCACCGGCTGGCCCAGCTTCTGGGAGGCGCTCGACCCCGACGCGGTGGAGATCCACACCGACCGCAGCTACGGCATGGTCCGCGAGGAAGCCCTGTGCGCCAACTGCGGCGCCCACCTGGGCCACCGGTTCCCGGACGGCCCCCGCCCCACCGGCGACCGCTACTGCATGAACTCCGCGTCCCTCCGCCTGGAACGCACCGCCGACGAGAGCTGACTAGAAGATCGGCATGCCTACGGCACGGCGAATGTGAGCTCCTGCGACGCCGCAGCTCGCGGTCAACGCCAGGATCAAGAAACTGACCAGCAGGGCTGCAGTGCGAGTGTTGGTCATTGGGGGAGGCTCCTTGTCATCGACATGAACACGGGCCTTCGAAGCGGCTCGCTCACCACTATGGCGCTGCCGCGCCCCCGCTTGGTTCCCCGCCAGAGATGTTCCGCTCCCGGTGAGCCGTCCTTCATGTAGCCCATACGCTCGCGCCATGCGGCTTACTGACGCTCGGACGCTCGACGGCGATGACTTCGCGGCCGCGCTCGAACTCCAACAGCGCGTCGACCGGCAGCGCGACCCCGGCCTGCCCGTCACGCCGGCCGCCGAGCTGCGGGGCGTCTTCGACGACGACGCCACCGACTACGCCCGCCACCAACGGATCGTCGCCATCGCAGGAGCAACTGCCGTAGCAATCGGGCATCTGGAGCTACCGGCGGATCCCGGCAACCTGGTGTTGGCGCAAGTGGAGATCACCCCCGCGGACGATGAGGTGACGGCGGCGGTGCTGGCCGAGTTGCTGCGGCGAGCCCGCGCGGGCGGGCGCACATCGGTGATTGCCTGGGGGGACCACACACCGAAGCGCCACAGCTTCTGGACCAGCCTGGGCGCGGAACTGCGCTACGCCGAACAGGAGTCCAGCCTCGATATGGCCGCGGTAGACCCTCAACTCATGGACCAGTGGATCCGGTCCGGCCCCGCCGACCTGGAGCTCGTTCGCTGGACCCGCCGCTGCCCGGACCAATGGATCGATGCTCTGGTCGTCACGGCCAACGCCATGAAGGACGCTCCCACCGACGACCTCGACATGGCCGACACCGTCGTGGACGCCTCCATGGTGCGTGCCGAGATCAAGGCCCGAGCAGCCCGCGGGCTCGAGTACCAGGGCATCCTGGCCGTAACCGCCCACGGCGAGGCAGCCGGCTCCACCGAGGTGTTCGTCAACCGGCACCGGCCCGCCGCCTCATGGCAGTGGTCCACGGTCGTCCTGCCTGCGCACCGGGGCCGTCGCATCGGGCGCTGGCTCAAAGCAGCCATGTGGCAGCGGCTGCGCGCCTCCGAGCCGGAAGTGACCGGCCTCCAGACCGGCAACGCGGCCAGCAACGCTCACATGCTGGCCATCAACACCGAGATGGGCTTCAAGCCCACGCACCTGATGGGCTGCTGGCAAACCGACCTGGAGGTACTCGTGTTCCGCCTGGGACTGGCCTGACGGAGCTTGACGCAGCCCGGACTGGAGCCCCCAGCCGCAGCCCGGCCATTCTGTGCGCGGAAACCTGTCATATGGGCGGAAAACTACACACAGAACGTGCCGGTTGAAGCCAGACGAGGCCAGAATCAGCCGTCGAGGGCGAGTAGGCGGGTGCGCAGGAAGTTGAGGGCGGTGATGGTTGTGAGCTGTCGGACCATGGCGCGGGCCATGTTGAAGCGCACTTGGACCGCCTCGCCCGCGCCGTGGAGGTGCAGGCCGATCCACACCGTGCCCGGCTCCGCTCCCTCATGGGGTTCGGGTCCGGCCGCCCCGCTGGTGGCCAGACCCACATCGGCGCCCAGCACCCGGCAGGCCCCCGCCGCCATGGCCAGCACCATCTCCTCGCTCACAGCCGCGACATCGGGCGTTCCCAGCACGCTGGCCTTCAGCGACCGGTCGTAGGGCACGACCGCGCCCCGCAGGACCCGGCTCGCTCCGGGCACATCGGTGAGCCGAGCCGATATCAGCCCGCCGGTCACCGACTCCGCCAGGCCCAGCGTCAGCCCCCGCGAGCGCATCAGCGAAAGCACCACCGACTCCATGGTGTCGTCGTCGACACCGAACACCGCATCAGAGATCACCGACCGGACCCTGGACTCAACTCCGGACAGCACCCCCTCGGCGGCCTCGTCGTCGGCCGCCTTGGCGGTAATGCGAACCTTGAGCCCTTCCATGCCGCTGGCAAGAAACGCAATGGTGGCCTCGCCGGTCTCGTCGAGACGGCGCATCTCGTCCTCCAGCAGCTCGGCCAGCCCCGACTCGGAGTGCCCCCAAGTGCGCAGGGTGCGGCTGAGGATCACCTGGCGCCGCCCGGCCCGCGTCTGCAGGTCGGGCAGCACGCACTCGCTGACCATCGTCTGCATCTCCCACGGCACCCCCGGAACGGCATAGATCACCTTTTCGGCGCCGACCGCTCCAGCCGAGCCGCCGCCCGCAGCGTTGTCGGGTCCCTGCTTGGCTCGCCCCACCGGACAGATCAGGCCGGGCGCGGTGCCGGGCTGCACATCCATCAGCCGGGCTCCCACCGGAACGTCGGCCTGCTGCAGGTTGTTGGCCGGCATGTCCCGGTCGCGCCGGTAGAACATGGCCCGGATCCGTTCGGCCACCGCCTCGTCCCGGCGCAGCTCGACACCCATCACCGCAGCGATCGCGTCGCGGGTGATGTCGTCGGGAGTGGGACCGAGGCCGCCGCACACGATCACCGCGTCGCTGCGGTCCAGCGCCTGCTCCAGCGCGGCGGTCATGCGGCCGAGGTTGTCGCCGACCTTGGTCTGGAAATGACTGTCGATACCGGCCAGGGCGAGCTGCTCGCCGATCCACGACGAGTTGGTGTCGACGATCTGCCCGAGCAGCAGCTCGGTGCCGACCGCCACGACCTCGCACTTCACTGGGGCCTCACCACCGGAGCTTCACGCCGACCACCGCGCTCAGCCGGGTTTGAGTCTCACGACTCGTCCCTCGCCCGGTTGTCGGAGCGGGGCCGCTCCAGCGCTGAGCGACCATCGAGCAAGTACTGCAGGCCCGTCACCACCGTGAAGGCCACCGCCATCCACAGCGCCGCGGTCAGCACGGCGTCGGCGCTCTCCAGCGCGGGCATGACCGCCATGGCGAGGGCCACGCCCTGCACGAAGGTCTTGTACTTGGCGGATCGGCGGGCCGGGATCGACACACCCTCGCCGGCCCAACGGGCCCTCCAGGCCGTGATTCCCAGCTCCCGGAACGCGATGATCGTCACCGGCACCCACCAGTAGCGCTCCACCGCCACCAGGCAGAACGCTGCGCCGAGCACCACGACCTTGTCGGCGAGCGGATCGAGGAACGCGCCGCTGCGGCTCGCGACGTTGGCTCGGCGCGCCACCCGCCCGTCGAAGAAGTCGGTGCTGGCCATGGCCACGCCAAGGCCGAAGGCCGCCCACGATGCTCCCCGGCTGTCCTCGGCCTGCAGGATCAGCAAGAACAGCACCGGGGACAACAGCAGGCGGGCAATAGTCAGCAGGTTGGCGGGATGCAGCAGGCCCGCCTGCGCCGGCGCCGGCGCGTCGCCGGGGGCACTCACGCCGCCTCCAGATCGCAGCCGGCTGCGGCGCTCACGGTCACCTGCGCAAAAGTACCCGCTGCCAGGCTGGCGGGCACATGCACCACGCCGTCGATCTCGGGGGCCTCACGATGGGTCCGGCCCACGCCGGGCTCGTCCACGAGAACCTCGACCCGCCGGCCGATCAGCAGGTCTCGACGTCGGGCCGTGATGGCGTCCTGCAGCTCGCCGAGCTCAGCCAGCCGCTCGGAGCGCAGGCCCTCGTCGACCTTGCCGTCCAGAGTCAACGAGTAGGTCCCGGACTCCTCTGAGTAGGCAAAGAAGCCGCACCAGTCGAGCTGGGCCTCCTCCACGAAGCGCAGCAGCAAGTCGTGATCCTCCTCGGTCTCGCCGGGGTAGCCGACGATGAAGTTGGACCGGAAGGCTGCCTCCGGCTCGCGCCGCCGGATCGCCTCGATGCGGGCCAGGAACCGCTCGCCGTCGCCCCAGCGGCGCATGCGGCGCAGCAGCGGTGGCGAGACGTGCTGCAGTGACAGGTCGAAGTAGGGGACGCCGGTGGCGCAGATGGCGTCTGTCAACGCGTCGTTGAGGTCCGACGGGTACAGGTACAGCAGGCGGGTGCGATCGGCTCGAGCCGCCACCGCCTCCACCAGCGCCACGATGAGGCGCTCGCCCTTGCCCTGGTCCCGGCCGTAGGAGGCGAGATCCTGGGCCACGAGCACGATCTCGGCCGCGTCGAGCTGCTCCACCTCCGCGAGGATCTGCTCGAGCGACCGGCTGCGCTGGGGGCCGCGGAAGCTGGGAATGGCGCAGAAGCCGCAAGCGCGGTCGCACCCCTCGGCGATCTTCACGTACGCCCACGGGCGGGGCGATACAGGTCGGGGGAGGTTGAGAAGGTCGAACGCCGGAATCGGACGGGCGGAGGGACGGCCCAACTCCACCGGCACACCCCCGGGCTGAGTCGGCGCCGACGACCCGGACGTGAGCGCCATCCCGAACCCGGCGATGAGGTCGGCCTCCGGCAGGGCCTCGGCCAGCTCGTCGCCGTAGCGCTCCGCCAGGCAGCCGGTCACCACCAGCGAAGCGCCGGGCGCCTTGGCCTCGGCCAGCGCCAGGATCACCTCTACCGACTCCTGCCGGGCCTCCTCCACGAAGGCGCAGGTGTTGACGACCACCATGTCGGCCTCGGCGGCGTCGCGGGCCGGCGACAGGCCGTCGGCGACCAGCAACCCGACGAGCTTGTCGGAATCAACCTGGTTCTTGGGGCACCCCAGGGTGTGCACCACGAAAGAGTTGGGCCTGTCGGACATAGAGGGGCGCGACCAAGGTACCGCGGCCCGGCCTCCGGTCCGCTCAGCACTAGGACGCCGACAGCAATGGCCCACCCACCGCGCGACGAGGACAGCTCGGCCGTTCAGTCCTAGTGGTCTGTCGCTGAATTGATCGCTCAGGCCCAGATAGCGGTCTGCCGAGGTCAGCGGCTGTTGCGGCCGTGCAGCCATTTCGACGACACAGTCCTAGAACCCGGCGGTCCCTGTCGGGGCGGGAAGGGACGTGGTAGTGGTGGTTGAGGCCAGCGGAGGCGCATGAGGGAGGCAGTTGCCCGACACGATGTCGAGGATGCGCTCGACGCGGGCACCGGAGTCGACCGGAATGGGCACACCGTCGCCGTCGAGCAAGTGGGGATGAAGGGTCCAACCGACGACCTCGCCGCCGTCGAAGTCGACCTGCAGCACGCCGGTCTCGCCGGTTATGCCTTGGCGGGGCTCCCAAATGAAATTGCCCAGCGAGAACGCCACCAGCTTGCCGCCGGAGAACTCCACGGGCTGCAGCACGTGGGGATGCTGGCCTATAACTGCGTCCGCGCCCGCGTCTAGGAATTGCTGGGCGAGCACGCGCTGGGCGCGGCTGGGACAGGTATCGCGCTCGATGCCCCAATGAACCACCACGACCACCGCGTCGGCGGTTGCGGCCGCGGCCCGCACGGTGTCGAGCACGCGGGCCAGGCCCGGCGAGTGCGCCGATACGATCCCCGGCGTGGCCGGACCGGCCGCGAAGCTGGACGGCACGATCAACGAAGCTCCCACGAAGGCCACGGTCACCCCGCCGTCGGTGGTCAGGATCCGGTGCCGGTAGGCCTCGTCGGCATTCTGGCCGGCGCCGATCATCGCCACTCCGGCCCCCTCCAGCAGTTCGATGGTGTCGGTGAGGGCGTCGGCGCCGTAGTCCATGGCATGGTTGTTGGCCAGGTTCGCGACGCGCACGCCTCCGGCCGCGATCCGCTCCGCCGCCGCGGGCGGGGCCCGGAACACGAATCTCTTGTAGTGGGGCGTGCCCCGGTCGCTGATCGCCATCTCCACGTTCACGACCGAGAGATCCGAGGAGCCCAGCGAGGGACTGATAAAGGCGAAGGGGTCCAGGCCCTGCGCCTCAGACCGTTCCATCAGCACGTCGCCACCGGCGAGCAGCGTCCAAGTGCGGGCGAGTTCGGTCGTCGTCGTGCCCGGAGCTGTGGTGATCGGCTCCGTCGATGGCGGCACCCATTCGGTGGTCGAGGGGGGCGGCAGGGTAGGCGAAGCTCCTGTCGACGAGCGGACCTCGGAGCTCTGAGTGCATGCCGACGCCATCAGCACTGCCGCCAGGAGCGCGGCGCTTCGCAGCACGGCAGTCCCAAGCGGCCCAGCGCCTCTGAATCGCACCTACGGCACCTCCACTACGCGAACCCTGTAAAGCCGGGGCCACAGCTTGCCGGTCATCCACAGGGTGGCGGATTCTTCGTCGACCGCCACCCCGTTGAGCACATCAATTTCTCTCTCGGGCAGCCTCCGAGACACATCGTCGACGAGAGGCCCGGCGTCGATGGCGGCCACTACCTGTCCGTTGCCCGGGTCGATCACCAGCAGATGGTCGGTCTGCCACACGTTGGCGATCACCAGGCTCTCCACACACTCGAGCTCGTTGAGGTAGTCGAGCCGTCCGTCGTAGCCCGTCGCCGTGACTGTCACTGTGCCCAGCAGCTCGAAGGTGTGGGGATCGCGGCGGGCCAGCCGGTTTGAGCCGTCCGTCATGATCAGCTCGCCGTCCATCTCGCAGAGCCCCCATCCCTCCCCCTCATAGCTGTGCTCCCCCACCAACTCGAGGGTGGAACGGTCGTACACGAGAGCGATGCCGCTCTGCCAGGTGAGCTGGACGATCTCGTCGACTACGACGGTGAGTCCCTCGCCGAACAACTCTTCGAGCAGGTCGACCTGTGCAGTCACCTCTCCGGTGGTTGCGTTCACGATCCGCAGCGACGATTGCCCCCGCAGTCCGGTGCTCTCGTACATGGTCCCGTCGGCGACTTCGAGCCCCTGAGTGAAGGCATCTGGATCATGCGGGGCCCATGCCACGATCTCGACGCTCCAGCGGGCAACGCCCCCGCCGTCGCCGATCGGCGGGAACACCGACACCCCGGCCTGCTCGTCGATCCGAGCGGTCGCAGACGGCGCGAGATCAGCCTCTGTGGACTCAAGCCCGCCGGGAGCTTCCGCCACCTCGAACGGCTCGCGTTCCGCCCGGTCCTGGGCTGGGGGCGCCTGTTCGGCCGTGCACGGAACCAGCAACGTCGTAGAGGGTGCCGGTCCCGGCCCGGGGGGCTCGAAGCCGCGTGGCACATCGGCGCGGACCGGCCCCGCAGCCGAACACTCGGCAGAGGGCGCCGCCGTAGGGGAGGTCCAGGTGCTCCGGCCCAGCATCGTGAGGGGGCCGGGCTGTTCCGTTGTGGTGGGCGGTGGCGCCGTTAGAGCGGCGGGTTGCGAAGTGGTCGGAGGGTCGGTGTCAACCGGTGAGCTCTCCCCAGATGGCTCCGACCCGCAGCCGGACCCGAGGACGCCGACACACGCCAGAGCGGCTGCCAGGGACAGGAGCCGCGTCACGGCCGTGCGTCTCTGTTGGACACCATGTTCATGAGACGTGTGACTGTGGGCCGTGGTTCCTGAGATCTCACGGGTGCGGGCTCCGGGGCGGCATCATGAGCGGGACTCAGCCGGCCAGCAGCACGACGCTCACGATCCACAGGCCCAGCAGCACAACTCCATCGATGCGGCTGACACGGTGTCCGATGGCCATGTCCACCCAGCTCACCACGCAGATCACCACCATCATCAGCGAGCCCAGGGTCTGCACCGTGACATCGCCCACCGGGCCGGGCCCCACGAGGCCGATGGCGCCGCCCACGGCCAGCGAGTTGAACACGTTGCTTCCCAGCAGGTTGCCGACGAGTAGCTCGGTCTGGCGCTGGCGGGCCGCGGCCACCGCGGTGACCAGCTCGGGTGCCGACGTGCCCACCGCGACCATCGTGTAGCCGACGAAGCCGCCCGACAGGTCGAGAGCCTCAGCGATCCGCTCGGCCCCCTCCACGAGCACGTAGGCCGAGCCTGCGACCAGGGCGAGCGACACAATGGTACGCACCGTCTCGACTCCGAGAGCGGGGGGATGCTCGCCCACGATCTCGGAGAGGTCGTCGATGTCCGCGTCGCTGTCGCCGGTACGGGCCCCCCGCAGGATCAGCACGAACCATGCCACCAGCGCGGCCAGCATCACCAGACCCTTCAGGCGGCCGAGCTCGCCCTGCACGAGCAGGGCGAAGACGACGACCGCACCCACCGACACGGCCGCGTCCCGGCGCACCACGCTCGGGGATACCGGGACCACCGCCACGAACGACGCCGCGCCGAGTACCAGAGAGATGTTGGCCACGTTGGAGCCGACGATGTTGCCGACGCCGATGTCGAGGCGCCCGTTGGCCGCGGCCAGCGTCGACACCAGCATCTCCGGTGCGCTGGTGCCGAACCCGATCACGATCGCCCCCACCACGATCGGCGCCATCCTCAGGACGACCGCCAGCCGGGCCGCCCCCCGCACGAACTGGTTGGCCGCTAGCGACAGCACCACCAGCCCGGCTACCGAGAGGACCAGTCCGAGCAGCATCAGTACGGTCGCGGCGCGGGGCGCAAGACCATGTCAGCCGAGCTGCCTGGTCTCGAGCTCCTCGGGGGTGATGAGAACCTCGCGGGCCTTCGAGCCGGTGGACGGGCCGACGACGCCGCGCTGCTCGAGAAGGTCCATGATCCGCCCCGCCCTGGCGAAGCCAACCCTCAGCCTGCGCTGCAGCATCGACGTCGAGCCCAGCTGCGTCTCGACCACCAGCGCCAGAGCGGCGTCCAGCTTCTCGTCTCCATCCTCCTCATCCGCCGGTGGAGGATCCGTGATGCTCGAAGGCTTTGTCGAGGCGACACCGCCGTTCGGCGGGGCTTGGACCGATTCGCTGAACTTGCCATCGACCACCTCCTCCGTTGAGGAGGAGGAATCATCTCCT
Source organism: Candidatus Aldehydirespirator sp. (assembly GCA_965219165.1). GTDB lineage: Bacteria > Actinomycetota > Acidimicrobiia > Acidimicrobiales > Aldehydirespiratoraceae > Aldehydirespirator. The sequence continues at coordinate 2,512,409 of CBDCMW010000002.1, forward strand.
GGCACCTGGTCTGCCCACCATTTCACCACCGAGCGCACCTCGTCCTCCGTTACCCAGCATCCCTGGATTCGGTGCGGCGTCGACGACGTAGGGCTGAGCCACAACATGTCGCCCTGGCCCACCAGGCGCTCGGCGCCGGGCTGGTCGAGGATCACGCGGGAGTCAGTCAAGCTTGAAACCGCGAAGGCGAGCCTGGCCGGGATGTTGGCCTTGATCACGCCAGTGATGATGTTGACGGAAGGCCGCTGAGTAGCAATCACCAAGTGGATGCCCACGGCCCGAGCCATCTGGGCGATGCGGACGATCGACTCCTCAACGTCGCGGGCCGCCACCATCATCAGATCGGCCAGCTCATCCACCACCACCAGCATGAACGGAACGCGCTGGTATGGCTCGTCGTCAGCGTCCTGGGTTCGGGGCGGGCGCTCAAGGGAGTCGTCGTCAAAGGCGCCGTTGTAGCCGGTGATGTCGCGGAAGCCGGTCTCGTGGAGCAGCTCGTAGCGTTGCTCCATCTCCCGCACAGCCCAGCTCAGCGCGTTGGCTGCCTTCTTGGGGTCAGTAACCGGCGGCTCGCCGTCCAGGTGCGGTACGCCGCCGTACTGGCCCATCTCCACCCGCTTGGGATCGACGAGGATCATGCGCACGTCTTCGGGGGTGGAGCGCATCAGCACCGACGTGATCAGCGAGTTGAGGCACGAGGACTTCCCGGCGCCGGTGGCTCCCGCAATCAGCAGATGCGGCGTGGTCGCCACGTTCATCATTATGGCGTGCCCGTTGATGTCGCGGCCGATGGCCACCTCCAGGGGATGGTCGGCGTCGGCCGCTTCCGCCGAGCGCAGCACATCGCCGAGGCGCACGATCTGCCGGTCCAGGTTGGGAACCTCCACGCCGATGGCTCGCCGGCCCGGGATGGGCGACAGGATGCGCACATCGGGCGAGGCCATGGCCAAGGCGATGTCTTTGCGGAGGCTCTCGAGCTTCGACACCCGAATGCCCTCGCCCAGCTCCAGCACGAAGCGGGTGACGGTCGGCCCGACGACAGGCTCCAGCAAGATGGTGGGCACATCGAAGCGGTCCAACGTGGCCTGCAGCAGTTGGCCGCGCTCGACCACCTCGGCCTTGTCGATTTCCCGCGAGGGCGTGGCGGCTAGCAACTCGATCGTCGGGAGCTTCCACTTGGATGGCTCGCTGTGTCCCTTGCGGCCGGCGCCTGTGCCTCTGGCCTTCGTCGAGGCGGCGACAGCAGGTACAGCAGGCGAGGTCTCCGCGAACGGAGCCGGTGAGGCCAAGGCCGTCGAGGGCTCGGCACTTGGCTCTACCCGGACCGGACCCTCGTCGGAAGCAGAGGGCGCAGCACCGGGATGACCGTAGGGATGAGGGCCGGCAGGGCCGGGTTGGGTGGGAGCCTCCTTGATGTCGCTGAACAGGTTGACAACCACGGATCGCAGCAGCCGCCATGCCGGGCGAAGCACCATTAGCAAAGAGGCAGACGCAGACCGCACTGTCAGTTGGGCGCCGACGATCACGCCGACGAGCCCAACGAAAACGAGCAGCAGGATCGAACCCCACAGCGCCGTCCAGGCGTGCAGGAAACCGCCGACTCCAACTCCCAGAGCACCGCCCGCAGCCCCGAACTCGTCCAGTCCGTCGCCCAGACCTGGACGGCCCTTAGCCAGGTGCAGCAGGCCGGTGGACGACACCAGGAGCAGCAAGCCGCCCAACACCATCCTGGCGGCTGAGTCGGATGCGTCGACCGGAGAGCTGCGGATGCCGGTCTCGCCCTCAGTGCGGTCGTCGCCGTCGCCGGCCCGGTCGGCCGCACCGCCACGACGCCCTCCCCACAGCGCCGCGACACCCATTGCCGCCAACCCGACAGGCAGCGCCATGCGCACCAGGCCGAATGCGGCCGCAAGGGCGCGATCGACCTGCTCGCCGACAGGCCCGGCAGCCGAGAACCAGACACTGCCCGCCACCAGCAGACCGGCCACGACCGCGGCTAGTCCCCAGATGTCTTGACGATGCCGCCGTACCACCGAGCCGACGGCAGCCGAACCCTTCCGCGAACCGCGCCCGGCTGACTTGGGCTCGTCCGTCCCACCACGGGCTGGCTTGGCTCCTTTGGTCGCCATGAAGCGTGACGCTACCAGTGACGCCCGACCGCCCCGTGAACCCCGACACCGACGTGAGCGCCAATAGCGCCCGAGGGTCGGGTCTAGCTCTTGCGTACCACCGGCACGATCACGGGCCGGCGGCGGGTGCGGTCCCGGGAAGTGCGCCGAGCCGTGCGCAGCACCAGATCCTGCAGGGCCTCGAGGTTGCGGTCGCCGGCGGCCAGTGCGGCCCGCACTTTCGTCTCGACGGCGTCGGAGACAGCCGCCTCATGCCCCACCAGCGCCGGCTGCTCGACCCATCCCCTCGACACGACGTCGGGACCCGAGACCAGCGAACCACAATCCAGATCGAGACTCATCACCACAGACACAAAGCCGTCCGCGCCCAGCTTCCGCCGCTCGTCGAGCACCGTCAACCCCAAGTCCCCGACCGTCCCGTCCACATAGATGTGGTTGCCACCGACCGATCCGGCCCTCCGCAGACCCTCGTCGGTGAGCTCGATCCTGTCGCCGTCGCAGCACAGCACCACCCGCTCTGCGGCCATGCCCATCTCGCCGGCCAGCCGGGCGTGGGCCACCAGATGCTCGTACTCACCGTGCACCGGGACGAACCACTCCGGCGAGGCCACCGAGTGCAGGACCTTGAGTTCCTGCTGCTTGCCGTGGCCGGACGTGTGCACGTCCAGATTGCCAGTGTGAAGCACTCGTGCACCCCGCCGGGCCAGCCCGTTGCGCAGCACCCCGATCGCAGCCTCGTTTCCTGGGATCGGGTGCGAGCTGAAGATCACCGTGTCTTGGGTGCCGACCTCCACCCACTTGCTGGTCCCCTCCGCCATCTGGGCCAGCGCGGCGCGGGGCTCCCCCTGAGAGCCGGTGCACACCACCAGCACCCGTGCGGGATCGAGACCCTCGATGTCGCTGATGTCACGCAGCACGTGATCGGGAACCCGAAGCAGGCCCAACTCTCGTGCCAGTCCCACGTTGCGCTGCATGGACAGCCCCAGCGTCGCCACGATCCGGCCTGCGGCCGACGCTGCGTCCATCACCTGCTGGATTCGGTGGATGTGGCTGGCGAACGCCCCGACGATCACCCGGCGACCCTCCTCGCGGGCGATCACATCGTGCAGGACTGCGCCCACGTCCCTCTCCGAGCGGGACGACCCGGGCGCGTCCGCGTTGGTCGAGTCGGCCAGCAGCAGCCGCACTCCAGGATCGTCGGCGAGCGCCCCCATTCGGGACAGAGCGGTGCGCCGCCCATCCACGGGCGTGAGGTCGAGTTTGAAGTCGCTGGAGTGCAGGATCACACCCTGCGGTGTGGAGAAGGCTGTGATGAGGCCGCCCGGCACCGAGTGGGTGACGGGCATCGCCTCGCATTGGAAGGGTCCCGCGCTGAAACTGTCCCCGTCACGAACCTCACGCAAATCGGCCCGGTCGAGCAGGCCCGCCTCGGCCAGTTTGTGCCGCACCAACCCGAGCGTGAACGCCGAGCCGTAGACCGGGAACGACACGTGCTCCAACAAGTACGGCAGAGCACCGATGTGATCCTCGTGGGCGTGGGTGGCGATGCACGCTTCCACTCCCCCGCTGTCCAGCAGCCACCCGAAGTCGGGCAGCACGGAGTCGACGCCGGGAAGGTCGTCGCCTGCGAACATGCGGCCGCAGTCGAGCAGCACCCTGCGGCCGGCTGTCTCGATGACCGCGCAGTTGCGTCCTATCTCACCCAGGCCGCCCAGGAAGGTGACGGCAACCGGCGCGGCCACGGCGGGCGGTCAGCCCGTACCGACCGGCGCCAGCGCCGCGGGCACTCCAGCAGCGGTGTCCGCCAGCTCGCCGGATCCCAGTTCGGAGCCTCGCAGCGCGGCGAGGACTTCCCTGGCTCGGTCCTCGAGTCCGGAGGGCTCCGGTCCCATGGGGAGGCGGCAGGGCCCCGCCGGCAGTCCCAGCACGCGCATCATGCACTTGGTGGGCACGGGGTTGGGTGCGGCGTCGCCGGTCTCGAAGTCGTAGGAGTCGAGCAGGCTGCGGTTGATGGCGGCCGCCTCGGCCACTCGACCGCTCTCGAAGGCGTCGAACATGGACGCCACCTGGAGGCCCGCCCAGTGCGTGGCGACGCCGATGGTGCCCACCGCTCCGATCGACAGCAGCGGCAGGGTGAGCGAATCGTCGCCGGAGTAGACCTCGAAGCCGTCCGGTGCCATCTCCAGGAGGCGGGCGGTCTCGTCCGGGCGCCCGGAGGCGTCCTTGAGCCCGACGATGTTGGGCACCTCGCGGGCCAGGCGGACCAGGGTCTCGGTGGCGACCTTGCGGCCGGTGCGCCCGGGTATGTCGTAGATGATCACCGGAAGGTCCGTCGCGTCCGCGCAATGGCGGAAGTGCGCGTCGAGCCCGGCCTGCGACGGGCGGTTGTAGTAGCCGGCCACGTGCAGTATCCCGGCGGCACCGGCCTCCGTGCAGCGTTCGGTGAAGTCGATGGCGGCGCGGGTGTCGTTGCTCCCGGCCCCGGCCACAACCGGCACGTCGACCGCGGCCACGACCGCAGCCACCAGTTCGGCCTGCTCCTGGTGGGTGAGAGTCGGGCTCTCCCCGGTGGTGCCGGCCACCACGAGGCCCTCGTTGCCGTTGGCCACGAGCCACTGGGCGAGTCGGGCCGCGCCGTGGAGGTCGAGCACCCCGTCCTCAGTGAAGGGCGTGACCATCGCAGTGAGCACTCGTCCGAACCGGGCCATCGCCTACAACTTTAGGCCGCGAGGAGGTGCCTCGTTGCGCTCGGGACACCGCGCCGCATGCGGGCTGCGGCTATCGAACGGCGCTGACTTCAAGTTGGACGCCCTCGTGCTGCTGAATGCGGCTGATGACCTCGAAGAGGTTGCGGGCGTGGGGATTGCCAGCCGGCCCGAACATGCGCATGAGACTCTTGGGCGGCTTGTCCGTGACGGCGCCGAGTTCTTCGAATCCGATGGTGGCGTTGATGTAGTCGCGCAACACGATCTTGCCCGCATCGACGTCACCGGAAAGCAGGCACTCGACGCCTTCCTCTAGTAACGCTTCACGAAATGCCGGGTCGCGTCGAGCGCGGTCCTGCACGGTCTCCTTGAAGTCACGGGTGAGTGGCATATCTCATACCTCCTGTTGCTTGTGACGCTTGTACTGCTGCCAGAGATCGCGGGCATCCTCAATGTTCCTCTGCTGGCGCTCCTTGGTCCCACCGCCGAGCAGAACTATCAAGGCGTCGCCGTCCCTGCCGAAATAGACCCTGTAGCCCGGTCCGGCGTGTATGCGGCGCTCCATCACTCCGCTCCCGACGCTTCGGACATCGGACAGGTTCCCTACCTCCATGCGGGCGAGGGCCGTTCGCACCTTGGCCGCGGCGGTGGCATCGAGACCGTCGAACCAGCGGCCAAATGGACTGCGGCCCCGTTCATCGACGTACTCCCTGATCTCGACCATGCCAATATGGTAACATTGTTGTTACCATGATGAGGATCTGCGGATGCCGGAAGGCCCGTCACACCACCGAGTCAGACCCGTCGCGAGCGACACCGCCTAAGCAGTACGAGTGTCGGGCCTGATCTCCCTATGCCAGGTGAACTGCGCGGTCGCGGCCTGTCACCGCCCGGCGCAGGATCAGCCCGTACACGACGATCGCCCCGGCTGAGAAGAAGAACCACTGGAACGCGTACGACAGGTGAGGCCCGTCGCCGAGGTCGGGGGCGGGCACCGGAACCGGCAGCTGCTCGGGCTGGGGCGGCGACTGGGCCTGCAGCCTGATCCAGGTGTCCTCCACATCGACTCCCGAGACCTCCTCGAAGCGGTTCAGGTCCATGCGGGAGATCTCGGGCGTCTCGCCCGGCCCGGTGACGGCGACCCGACCCCCGCCGACGCTGTCGAACGCGAGACCCACCACCGTCACCTCGCCCGCCGGCGGGACTGCGCTGCGGTCGCCGAGACCAGCCCGGCTGCGTCGGGGAACCCAGCCCCTCACCACGGCCACGGCGCGGCCGTCTTCCAGCTCCAGCGGCGTGGCCAGCCACCAGCCGGGCCGCCCGCCGCTGCTGCGGTTGCCGATGCGAACCTCGTCGTCGGCGAGGTAGGTGCCCGTCGCCGCGACCGCGGTGTAGTCGGGCGGAAGCCCCTGGTGATCGAGGCGCTCGCCGATGTCGGTGGGAGACACAGACATCGCCGCCGCGATCTGAACATTCTCGGCGCGACGCTCGTCGAGCCGCCGGAGCTGCCAGAACCCCAAGTTGACCATCAGCACCACCATCGCCACCGCGAACAGGTGCGAAGCGATCCACCCCGGCGACCCCAGTCGGCGCATTCAGCGCCTCCGCCCCGGCCTCAGATGCCCAGGATCTCGCCGAGGCCGACCGTCACGCCCGGATCGAGCGCCACAACGCGCTTGACGGCCAGCAGCATTCCCGGCATGAACGCTGAACGATCGATGGTGTCGTGGCGGATGGTCAGGGTCTCGCCGGGTCCGCCGAGCATTACTTCCTGGTGCGCGACCAATCCCTTGAGGCGGACCGAGTGCACGGGGATCCCGGCCGGGCCGCGGCCGCCGCGGGCGCCGGTCAGGCTCTCGCTGACTGTGGGGTCCGGTGCCCAGTCGTCGGATGCCGCGGCCATGGCCTCGACGGTCACCAGTGCCGTGCCCGAGGGTGCATCCACCTTGCGGTCGTGGTGCAACTCGATCACCTCAGCGGTGTCGAAGTACGGAGCGGCCAGCGCCGCGAAGCGGGTCATGAGCACCGCGCCCACCGCGAAGTTGGGCGCGACGATGCAATGGCTTCGCACGAAGGTCTCGCGCAGGGCGTCCAGGTCGTCGGCGCCTAGACCGGACGTTCCGATGACGGCGTGAATGCCTGCCGCGGCCAGCACACCCATGTTGGCCCGGACCGCCTCCGCCACGGTGAAGTCGACCACCGCCTCGACGCCCGCCTCGACGAACTCGTGGACCGAGCCGGTCGAGCCGATGGCGGCCGCCAGCTCGGTGTCCGGGTCGGCGTCGATGGCCCTGCAGGCCTCAGCGCCCATGCGCCCTGTGGCGCCGCACACGCCGAGCCTGATCATGGTCAGCTAGCGGGGTCCGCGGCCGCCGCCGCGGCGCCCCCCGCGCCGGACCCGCGGATCTGGGCCCAGCTCGCCAAACTCCTGCTGCAGCTCCGAGTCGAAGGAATCCTCGAACGAGGCCACCCTGGCGCTGGACACCGGCGCTGGTTGCCTCGACCGGGAGCCGCCCCGGTCATCACGCCGCGGCTCGCCGTCGCCCCGGTCCGCGCGGCCAGAGTTGGCCCGGCCGCCACGGTCCATGTTGCGGTCGCGATCGCGCCCGTCGGAGCCGCGGTCCGCATCGCCGCGGTACGGGTCTCGTCGCTGCTCGTCCCGGTCGAAGTCCCTGCGGCCTCTGCCGTCGGAGCCGCCTCGACCGGACTCCCGGCGGCGCGGCGGGCCCGGGGCGGCGCCGTCGGAGTCCTCAAGCTTGGGAAGCAGCGAGATCTTCCCGTTGGGGTCGACGTCCTCGACGACAACCTCGATCTCCTCGCCGAGCTCGAGCACATCCTCGACCCTGTCGATGCGCCTTCCGCCTCCCAGCTTGGAGATGTGCACCAGACCGTCACGACCGGGAAGGATGTTCACGAACGCCCCGAACTTGGTGATGTTCACGACCCGTCCCCGATAAGTGGCACCCACGTCGGCCGTGGGCGGATCCAGGATGAGCTTGATCTGGCGCTCGGCCTCCAGCACCGCGCCCCGATCGGTGGACGCGATGGCCACAATCCCGACCGCGCCGTCGTCGTCCACGCTGATGTCGGCCCCGGTCTCGGACTGGATGGCGTTGATCACCTTGCCCTTGGGCCCGATCACCTCGCCGATCTTCTCCACGGGGATCTCGAAAGTGGTGACCTTGGGAGCTGTGTCGCGCACCTCGGGGCGGGGCTCCATGATGGTCTCGGCCATCACGTCGAGGATGTCGAGACGGGCGTCACGGGCCTGCCGCAGAGCGTCCGCCAGCACCGACGCCGGAATGCCGGAGATCTTGGTGTCGAGCTGCAGCGCGGTGATGAAGTCTGTGGTCCCGGCCACCTTGAAGTCCATGTCGCCGAAGGCGTCCTCGGCGCCCAGGATGTCGGTGAGGGTCACGTAGGTGCCCTCGGCGTGGACCAGGCCCATGGCCACGCCCGCGACCGGCGCCTTGATCGGAACACCGGCGTCCATCAGCGAAAGCGTGGAACCGCACACCGAGGCCATCGAGCTCGACCCGTTGGAGGACATCACCTCCGAGACGGTGCGCACCGTGTAGGGCCACTCGTCGAAGCCGGGCATCACCGCGAACACGGCCCGCTCGGCGAGCGCCCCGTGGCCGATCTCGCGCCGCTTGGGCCCTCGCATGAAGCCGGTCTCGCCGGTGCAGAACGGCGGGAAGTTGTAGTGGTGGAAGTAACGCTTCTTGTCGGTGGGCGACAGGTCGTCGATCATCATGTCGCTGCGACCGATTCCCAGCGTGGTGAAGTTGAGCACCTGGGTGTCGCCGCGCTGGAAGAGTCCGGAGCCGTGGGCCGTGGGGATCACCCCGACCCGGCTCATCAGCGGGCGCAACTGGTTGGTGGTTCGGCCGTCGATGCGGATGCCCTCGGTGACGATGCGCTTGCGCACCACCTCCTTGGTGACGGAGCGCACTGCGCCCTTGACCTGCTTGGCCACCGCGGGGTCGTCGCCGAAGCGGGCCTCCATCTCGGCCGCGATCTCCGCGGCCAGCGTGGACTCGGCCTCCTGGCGCTCGGTCTTGTCGGGGATCGTCTGCACGGCGGCGATGCGGTCGAGCGCCCCGTCGCGCACCGCGTCGAGGATCTCGTCGCTGTGGTCGACAACGAGCGGCGGCTGCATCTTGGCGACCGGGCCGACCGCGTCGATCATCTGCTGCTGGAGCTCGATCATCTCCCGGATCCAGGTCTTGGCCGCTTCCAGGCCGCCGGCGAGCACGTCCTCATCGACCTTGGGCGTACCGTCCTGGTACAGCTCCCAGGCGGCAGGGGTGCCCCCGGCCTCGACCATCATCACGGCCACGTCGTCGTCGGCGAGCCGTCCGGCCACCACCATCTCGAAGGCCGAGCCGGCGCCCTCCTCGTAGGTGGGGAACGGGATCCACTCGCCCTGCGGCGACCAGGCCAGGCGCACCGCGCCGAGGGGCCCGTCGAAGGGGACCGGCGAGATGCTCAGAGCCAGCGAGGCCGCGTTGAGAGCGACCACGTCGTAGGGGTTGGACTGGTCGGCGCCGAGGATGGTGGCCACGACGTGAACCTCGTTGCGGTACCCGGCGGGGAAGCTGGGACGCAGGGGCCGGTCGATCAGTCTGCAGGTCAAGACGGCCTGCTCGCCGGCCCGGGCCTCGCGCCGGAAGAACGAGCCGGGGATACGCCCCGCCGCGTACATGCGCTCCTCCACGTCGACCGTCAGCGGAAGGAAGTCGGCGCCCTCGCGGGGTGTCTTGGCGCCCGTGGCGGTCACGAGCACGACGGTGTCGCCCATTCGGACGGTGACGGCGCCGCCCGCGAGCGGCGCCAGAAGGCCCGTCTCGAAGGTGGCGTCCTTGCCTTCGGCGCGCGTGAACGCGCCAGTAAAGGAAATGGCTTCAGCCATGGATCTACTCCTTGCGGACCCCCTCGGGGCCCGGTCTGAGGTACGACCCCGCCAGTTCCCAGTCGTATCGGTCCCGCCCGGCGGTTCGGGGGACGAGGCCGATACGACTGGCACCGGAGTGGCCGTACCGTCTGTTGGTTGTCACTGGGTTCGTCGCCGGCCGACTGCCGCCATGGGCGCAGTCAGCCGAAAGGGGCGACCCTTTGTGCGGATCGCCCCGTCGTGTTCAGCGCCGCAGACCGAGATGGGCGATGATCGCCCGGTACCGCTCGACGTCGTTGTCCTTCACGTAGTCGAGCAGCCTCCTGCGCCTGCCCACCAGCATCAGCAGACCTCTCCGGCTGTGGTGGTCCTTCTTGTGAACCCTGAGATGCTCGGTGAGGTGGTTGATGCGATCGGACAGCAGTGCGATCTGCACTTCGGGAGAACCTGTGTCGTTCTCGTCGAGTCCGAAGGCTCCGACTGTCGATGCGACGGTCTCGGCCTTGGGGGGGAGGCTGGTTGGCATGGATTCTCCGTTGGGTATCGGACCCTGCCGCATGGCTCGCAGTGCGAGGCCCGCAGCCTGTGTGCTGCACACAGTGCGTCCCGCCGTCGGCGGAACCGGAACAGGCTACCGGCCGGCAGAGGGTTTCAGAACTCGGCGGCGAGGGCTTCGTCGAAGCTGGCCCGCTGCTCGATCAGCGCCCGGTAGCGCATCACATGGCGGGGACGGTTGAAGCCGAGCACGCCGGTGATCCTTCCGGCCCGACCGTAGATCGCCGCGAAGCGTCGCTCTTCGACCGCTCCGGCCACCACCCTGACCTCGTCGTCCCCGCGGACACGGCCGGCCAGCTGGATCTTGCGGTCGTACTGGTCGCTCCAGAACCACGGCACCGGCGTGAACGGCCCCACCGCCGCGTCGAGCAGGCTCCGGGCCGCATGGGCTCCCTGCTGGGCGGCGTTGTCCCAGTGCTCCACCCGCATCGTCTCGCCGAAGAGCTCATTAGGCCAGCGAGCCACGTCGCCCGCGGCCGCGACCCGATCAGCGGCCAGGCACGAGGCGTCACAGAGCACGCCGTCGCCCACCTGCACCCCGGAGCCTTCGAGCCATTCGGTGTTGGGGATCACGCCGATGCCGACCACCACGACGTCGGCGTCCACGGTCGAACCGTCCGACAGGACCACCCGCTCCACCCGGCCGTCGCCCTCGATGCTGTCCACGCCCACTGCGGTGCGCAGGTCGACGCCGTGGTCGCGGTGAACCTCGGCACACACCCGGCCCATCTCGTCGCCGAGCACCCGGCTCAGCGGTGTGGGCAGCGCCTCGACCAGCGTGACCTCCAGGCCGCGCCCTCGGGCGGTTGCGGCCACCTCGGCTCCGATGAAGCCCGCGCCCACGACAACCACCCGCTGCGGCGTCGCCTCGAGGTCGGCTCGCAGCGCCAGGCAGTCGTCCAGCGAGCGCAGCACATGGACGCCGCTCAGTCCCTCTGTGCCCGGCATGGTGCGACAGCGGGCCCCGGTGGCGATGACGAGCCCGTCGAATGCGACCGTCTCGCCGGTGTGCACGGTCAGCTCGCGAGCGGTCAAGTCGAGGGCGGTGGCCCTGAGGCCGAGGCGGACCTCGATGCCGTCGGCGTCCAGCTCCTCGGCGTCGGTCAGCGCGGCCCGGTCGGGCTCCCACGCGCCTGCCAGCACCTGCTTCGACAGCGGGGGGCGGTCATAGGGCAAGTGGCTCTCGGCACCGATCAGCGTGACGGGACCGTCGAAGCCGTCGCGGCGCAGGGCCTCAGCCGCGTTCAACCCGGCCAGTGAGGCCCCGACGATGGTGACGGCGCGCGGGGCGTGGGTCATGTGCCGTCAGCTGGCAGCGCCGGCCGCTCGGCCTCTAAGCGATGGAGATGGCCTGCTTGGGGCAGCGCTGCACACACTCCCCCACCCTGGACCGGTCGGCTTCGTCGGGCGTCTCGTTGAGGATGTAGAGGAAGTCGTCGTCTCGCACCTCGAAGATGTCGGGCGCGATCTGCATGCAGACGGCATTGCTCTCGCACAGGTCAAAGTCAACGACGATGCGCATCGGCTCTCCCTTTTGGTCGTATGACGGCGTGGCCGCGTCCACGGTAGCGAACTACACCGGCGCGGGGCGAGATCAGGCCAGGAACTCGGCCAGCCGGTCCTTGGCCTTGGCCTCGACGAGGGGCCGTCCGATGATGGCCCGGTCGTCCCGCACCAGCACCGGGCGCTGCATAAGCCGGGGGTACTGGAGCAGCACGTCCACCACCGCTGCGGGGTTGGCCACGTAGTCGTCGGGGTTCAGACCGAGCTTGGAGAACTGCGAGTCCTTGCGGACCAGGTTCTCCACAGGGTCCTCGAGCCGCTCGACGATCCCCTCGAGCGTGTCGCGATCGGGGCGCTCCGACATGTAGAGCACCACGTCAACGTCGACGCCGGCTTCCGCGGCGACCGCCACGGCATTCTTGGAGGAGTTTCAATGTTTGTTGTGATAGATAGTGATCTCAGCCATCGGCGAGTCTTCAGTCTTCGTCTTGTCTGACTTCGTAGACCTCGCGCAGCTTGTGCTTGAGGATCTTCAGGGTGGCGTTGCGAGGCAGAGGACCGGGATGGACCTCCAGCTGCTCGGGAACCTTCTGGCGGGCCACGCCGGCCTGGCGGCAGGCATCGGCCATCTCCGTGAAGGTCAGGTCGTCCGCATCGGGCGCGGTCTCGACCACCGCGCACACCCGCTCGCCGCGCTCGGCGTCGGGCAAGCCGATGACGGCGGCCGCTTCCACCTTGTCATGGGCGTACAGCACGTCCTCGATCTCCTTGGCGGAGATGTTCTCGCCCTTGCGGATGATGATGTCCTTCACCCGCCCGGTCAGCGTCAGGTGCCCGTCACGGCTCAGCACTCCGAGATCGCCGGTGCGGAAGCGCCCCCGCGCGTCGAAGGCGGCCGCGTCGAGGCCGGGGTCGGTGTAACCCGAGAACAGCATCGGCCCGCGCACTCTCACCTCGCCCTGGACTCCGGCGGGGGCGGGGGCTTCTCCGCCGTCTGCGGCCACCGCCACGATCGACACCTCGCAGCCGTGGACCGGATGTCCGTCGGTGTGCGCCAGCTGCTCGTCGCGGTCATGGGGCGAGCCCTGCGAGATCATCGGGCACTCGGTCATGCCGTACCCGTGGGCCACCGGCACGCCCATCTGCTCCTTCACCCGGAAGTAGATCTCGGGCGGCTTGGGGGCGCCGCCACCCGACAGCACCCGCAGAGCGGGCATGGCCGCACGGCCGGTGGCCTCGCGCGACTTGCGGTCCTCCTCGAGGAACATCTGGTAGAAGACCGTCGATCCGCCGGCCATGGTCACGCCGTGGCGGGCGTAGGCCGCGACCGCGGCGGCTGGGTCGAAGCGCTCGACGAGCACGGCGCCGAACCCCGCCGCCAGCATCGTGACCATGTAGTCGGGTCCGCCGATGTGGGCGTAGGGGAAGGCGATGGAGCCGACGTCGTCGCTGGTCATGTCCAGCGCCCGGGCCAGCCCTGCGCCGCCAGCGATCAGCGACGCGTCCGTGTGCTTGACGCCCTTGGGATCGGAGGTGGTTCCCGAGGTGTAGTACAGCCAGCGGACGGTGCCGGCTGTGGCGTCGGGCGGGGGCGTCAGAGTGGCCGGGTCGCCCTCGGGAAGGGTGTCGTAGCCGACCAGCACCCGGGGCTCGTGGTCGAGCCCGGCGACAATGTCATCGACCATGGCGCCGTAGTCGAATCCTCCCCACACTCCGGGATGCACGACCAGCTCCGCCCTGGTCTGGCGTATGCAGTAGCCGACCTCGCGATGGCGGTAGATGTGGATGATCGGGTTCTGAACCGCGCCCAGCTGGCTGAGGGCGAAGCTCAGCAGCACGGTCTCGATGCGGGTGGGCAGCACCCATGTGACCGGCGTTCCCTCGCCCACGCCCATGGCCAGCAGTCCGGCCGCGACTCGCTCGGCCTGGTCCTTGAACTCGGCGAAGGTGAGGGAGCGACCGGCGTCGTCGACGAGCATCATAGTGTCGGGCGTGGCCGCTGCCCGTCGTTGGAGCAACTCCCAGAAGGTACGGGCGTCGTAGATCGGCTCGCTCATGCACTCCGCTCCGCTGGTTAGATCGCTCCGCTGGTTAGACCAGAGTGGAGCGTACCGCGCGCCGGAGCCCGCCAGCCTCAGACTGGCGGGCTCCGCACGGTCCCTGGAGGGGGGGATTGTGGATCCGATTCTGGTGGATCTTGTCCTTCAGACCCGGGTCCTGTGGACTAGGTTACATCATCGTCACGGGTTTGTCACACTTTTGTCACAGATTTTCTTGGCAATTCTCAGAAGGTGCCGAACACGGGGGCGGGAGGCTCCTCGACGCCCACAGACCGGCGGGCCAATTCAGCCGCCTCGGGCACCGTCATGGGCCGGTCCCCCACCGACATCACCGGTCCGTGCTGCCAGCCGTCGCACACGTTGAGCTGGCCTCCCGTGCACTCGAACACCCTTCCGGTGATGTCGCAGTCAGCGCTTCCGAGCCACACCACCAGCGGCGACACGTTGTCGGGGGCCTTGGGGTCCCAACCTTCGGATGGCAGCTCGGGATAGTTGGAAATGACCGCGGTCATCCGGGTTCGGGCGTCGGGTGCGATGGCGTTGGCGAGCACGCCGTAGCGACCCCACTCCGCGGCCTGCTGGATCGTCAACAGCGCTATGGCCGCCTTGGCCGCGGCGTAATTCCCCTGACCGATCGAGCCCATGAGGCCCGCGCCCGACGAGGTGTTGACGATCCGGGCTGCCGGCGGCTCGCCTGCGGAGGACTTCTGGCGCTCACGCCAGTGGGCCACGGCGTGACGGGCCGGCGCGAAATGGCCCTTGAGATGGACCCGCACCACGGAATCCCACTCCTGCTCGCTCATGTTCACCAGCATCCGGTCCCGCAGGAAGCCGGCGTTGCACACCAGAGTGTCGAGACGGCCCCAGGTGTCGACGGCCTGGGCCACCATGGCGCCGGACTGTTCCCAGTCGGCCACGTCCGAGTGGTTGGCTGCGGCCGATCCGCCCGCGGCAGTGATCTCGGCCACCACGGAGGAGGCGGCGTCGTCGGCGCCGGGCTGGGTGCCGTCGCTGTGCACGCCCAAGTCGTTGACCAGAACGTGGGCCCCCTCCGCGGCGAAGGCCAGCGCGTGGGCCCGGCCCAGTCCCCGGCCCGCGCCGGTGACGATCACAACCCGTCCGTCGCAGCAGCCCATGACGCTCCCTTCGCGTGCGTCGGAGGCGGCGCGCTCAGGCGGCTCGGCGGCCGCGCACGAGGCGACCCGGCCTCGCGCCGGTGTCGACTCCGCCGGCGCGGGTCTGCTCGCCGGCCACGATAGTGGCGGTGTAGCCGTCGGCGTGCTGCAGCAGGCGCCGTCCCCCGGCCGGCAGGTCGTGCACGAGCCGGGGGGTGCGCAGATTGATGGCCGAGTGGTCGATCACGTTGAGATCGGCCCGCTTGCCTGCGGCCACGGCCCCTCTGTCGTTCAGCCCGAACAGGGCGGCCGTGTCGTGGGTCTGCTTGCGCACGACCCATTCGAGTGGCAGCCGCTCACCCCGGTGCCGGTCCCTGGTCCAGTGGCTGAGCATGGTCGTGGGCATCGAGGCGTCGCAGATCAGCCCGCAGTGGGCGCCGCCGTCGGAGAGGCCCATCACCGCTCGCGAGTGGGTGAGCTGCTCGCGGATCACGTCGTGGTTGCCGTCCACATAGTTGAACAGCGGCACCATCAGGAGCGCCCGGCCGTCCTCGGCGCAGAAGGCGTCATAGGCGGCCTCGGCGGGATCGATCCCCCGCGCCTCAGCGATGGCGGAGATCGAGCGGTCGGGAGTCGGCTCGTAGTCGGGCGGGGAGCCGAGCACGTACAGCTGGTCGAGCATCTTGGCGACGAGCGCGCCGACGCCCTCCTGCATGCCGCCCCGGCGCTCTCCGTCGGGCTCGGAGAGGATCGCGGCCCGCACGCCCGGATCCCGCAGGCACTCGACGCGCTCTTCGATGGGCAAGTGCCCGATGGACCGGTAGGTGGGACGCAGGCCGAAGGGGTGGCTGGTCTGCCAGCCCACCAGCAGCCCGAAGGGGCGGCCCGCGACCTGCGGGTACAGCTCTGCGCCCTCCTCCGCCGCCTGCAGCGACACGTCCATCAGCTCGCGCCACAGGTCGGGCGCGGCGGGCACCTGCAGCAGGGCGAAGCTGACCGGCTGGCCGATCTCGGCCGACAGGCGCCTCATCCAGTCCACCTCGGAGCGGGGCTTGACGATGTCCTCGCCGGCCGATCCGACCGGGGCCAGCTCGAAGACCCCTCCCCCGCCATCGCGCAGGCCGCGGCCCAGCGCGAACAGCTCGTCGGTGGCCGCGAAGGTTCCCGGCACGGGCTCGCCGTCCATGGCCTTGTGAGCGAGGGTGCGAGAGGTTGACACGCCCAGCGCGCCAGAGGCCACCGCGTCGGCGACGATGCGCCCCATGCGCTCGGTCTCGTCGGCGTCGGCGGGCTCGTTGCGGGCGCCTCGCTCGCCCATCACGTAGGCCCGGACCGCTCCGTGGGGAACCTGGGTGCCGATGTCGATGGCCCAGCGGCGGTCGTCGAGGGCGTCGAGGTAGTCGCCGAACGACTCCCAGCCCCAGGCGATCCCCTCCGACAGCGCCGCGCCGGGGATGTCCTCCACGCCCTCCATCAACTGGATCAGCCACTCCTCGGTGCCGGGCCGCACCGGCGCGAACCCCACTCCGCAGTTGCCCATCACAACGGTGGTGACTCCGTGTCCCGAGCTGGGCTCGAGCAGATCGTCCCAGGTGGCCTGGCCGTCGTAGTGGGTGTGCACATCCACGAAGCCGGGGGTGACGATCTGACCGGAGGCGTCGATGGTGCGGGCGGCGTCGCCGGGCAGCTCCGGGCCGACGGCCACGATCGTGTCGCCCACCACGGCCACGTCGGCGGGGCGGGGCGGGTCGCCGGTGCCGTCCACGAGCAGACCGCCGCTGATCTTGAGGTCGTACATGGCCTGAACTGTAGGCGGGGGCCGGGCGAGCCGCGGACCGGGGCCGCGAGGAAGCTGCCACCGCGCACGCCAAGGGGTATTGCCGCGCGTGCCCGCGATTGGGGTCGGCGGATGCTGCGCCCGGTCCGGTCCGACGCGCCGCTCTATCGGTCGGTGCGGTACAGGTAGCGGATGTCCCAGAGCGCGTACAGCGTGGGCGTGACATTGCCGAAAACGTTCCGGGTCGCGGTGAGCCGCTCGGACAGCGTGGTGTAGATGACGGGCACGTTCTCGGCCGCGACTCCCTGGGCGCGCTGGTAGTGCCCCACCCGCACGTCGCGGTCCAGCTCCTGGCTGCCCATGACGTACAGCTCGTCGATCTCGGCCTCCCATTCCGTGGCCGGCTGCGGCTGGTTGGGATGCCACAGGTGGAGAGCCTCGCTGCTGTGCCAGAAACTGATGCTGCTGTAGGGATCGGAACCGCCGGTGAAGCCGATGATCATGGCCTCCCAGTCATAGGAACCGGTCAGCTGGGACACGAGGTCGCCGAAGTCGACAAGCTCGAAGCGCGCGCTGACACCGATCTGCTCCATGCCCTGCCGGACTATCCGGCCGACCTCCTCGCGCACGCTGTTGCCCTCGTTGGTGATCAGCGTGAACTCGATCTTGTTGCCCTGTCCGTCCTCGCGTGTGCCGTCGCCGTCGGTGTCGGTCCAGCCGAGGCCGTCGAGGATCTCGTTGGCCCTGTCCAAGTCGTACTCGTAGCGTCTGACGTCGGGATTGTGGAAGTCGCCGGCGGCCGGACTCACCGAGGACCATTGCGGGTAGCCGAGACCGTGCTGCACTTCGGCGATGATCGTGTCCTTGTCGATGCTGTGGGCCACGGCCTGACGGAACTGCACGTTGCCGAACCAAGCCAGCTTCTCGGCGGTGACGTAGGGCTCGCCGGTCTCCGGGTTCGCGCCGGAGTTCACGTTGAATCCCAAGAACGTTGTGCCGAAGCCGGGGCCCCGCCTGTGGATCGTGAAGTTGCCTTCCTCTTGGAGCGGTTCGAGCTGGGCGTACTCCTCGCCCAGCACGCCGTGGGAGTCCGACTCACCGGCCAGGAACTTCTCGAGCTCGGCCTCGAGGTCACCGACGATGACGTGGACGATCTCGTCCAGGTACGGCAGGCGGTTGCCCTCGTCGTCGGTGAGCCAGTAGTTCGGGTTGCGGGCCAGTACCACTCGCTCGCCGGGGGCGTAGCTCTCGATGGTGAAGGGGCCGGTACCGACGATCTCTGCCGGGTCGGTGTCTATGTCCCAGGTGGAGTTGAAGGTGCCGTCCTCCACATGCTTCTCGAGGACGTGCTCGGGGTATATCGCGGTGCCCATGGAGCGCAGGAACGGGGCGAACGGCACCGGAAGGCGGAACTCGACCGTGTATTCGTCGAGCGTCGCAACGGTCATCTTCGCCTCTTGCCATTGGCCGCTGTCGTCCAAGAACCGGAAGTTGAACGACGAGCGGCTGCTGGCGTCGATGTCGTCATTGTAGATGATCCGGTTGAAGGTGAAGTCCACGTCATGGGCCGTGAAGGGCTCCCCATCGTGCCAGGTCACATCGCGGCGAAGATGGAAGGTCCACGTCAGGCCGTCCTCCGAGCGCTCCCATCGCTCGGCCAGCTCCGGCTCCACTTCGTCGGTCAGCCACGAGGTGCGGGTGAGGCCCTCGAAGAGGTACCCCAGCACTCCCGACGACCCTGCATCGTTGGCGAGGGCCAGGTTGAGGGTGAGCGGCTCGGAGATAGTGGCGAGCGTCAGCGTGCCGCCGGACTCGCCGATCGCGTACTCGAACTGCTCGGCGTTGCTCTTGAGCTGGTCCGTAATCGACGTATCAGCAGCCGCCGCCGCGTCGTCCCCGGCCCGCGCGTCGCCAGTGTCCTGGTCGCCCGAGCAGGCGACCGGCAATAGCACCGAGAGCACCAGCAGAGCAACGGCCCGACGTGGCGCTGACCTCACGAGGCTGCAGCATAACGCTCCGGCCGCCCTGGTTTCCGGCGGGACTGGCGTGGCCGCGGTTACCGTCGGGGCGTGCGCACTCTCGTGCCCGTCGACGGCGCGGAGGGCGGCCGCGAAGGCCGCTCCCAGATTCTTGGTGCGGTTTCTGTTCGCATAGCGCAGGTTTCTCGACAGCGCTCTGGACCGCGACAGAGTTCTGGACCGCGACAGAGTTCTGGACCGCGTCGCGGTGCAAGTGTGCTGCTTGCCGGTGACCTACGTGGTGGGCTTCCAGCCAGGTGACTGCGGGACCGAGCACAGAGCGGTTCGAGTTCGCGGGAGGGGCCGGGGCGAAGCTCTCGGGTGTGCTGCACCGGCCCGGCTCTGACACTGCGATTGTGGGGGCGGCCCTGCTGTGCCACTGCTTCACCTGCTCCAAGGACCTGTTCACCACCACCCGCATCGCCCGCGGCCTGGCCGGCGGCGGGTACCTGACCCTGGCCTTCGACTTCACCGGCCTCGGCGACAGCGCTGGCGATCTGGCCGACACCACCGTGGCCACCAACGTGAGCGACATCACCGCGGCTGCGGTGGCACTTATCCGGCGCGGGGCCGGACCTTGCGTGCTGGTGGGCCACAGCCTGGGCGGCGCGGCCGCGGTGCTGGCCGCTTATCGCTTGCACACCGTGACCCAGGTGGTGGCGGTGGCCTCACCGGCCTCGGTCGCCCATGTGGAGCATCTGTTCTCTGCGGACGCTCTGGAGCAGATCCGCTCCGAGGGCTCGGGCGAAGTAAGGATCGGCCCCAAGCCCGTGAGGGTGGGACGGGACTTCCTCGACGATCTGCACCAACACGATGTGGTCACGGCCGCGGCAGGCCTGGGCCGGCCCATGCTGGTGGTGCAGGCCGGCGCCGACACCGTGGTGGGACGCGACCAGACCGAGGCGCTGGCCCGGGCCGGCTCGGCCACCCTGCACACCGTGGCTGGAGCCGACCACCTCTTCACCGACCGCCGCCACTCCGACGAGTTGGTTCTAACCATCCTCGACTGGCTGTGGGAGGTCAGAGCCGGAGTCTGATGGCGGCTGGGCGGACTGGCGCAGAACACCCAACCGGTTTCTGTGAGCAGACATACCGACTGAGGCGGCTTCGTTGCACAGATTTGCGTTGCGGCCCATTGACGTTAAGGGGCCGCGCGGATAGGTGGTGAGCGCTCGCGGTGATGAGTTGTGTTTCCCGCTCTTGTTCGCTGCGCTCACGGGCCGCTCGGGCCACGGCCTCGCTCACCGCCTGCTGATTTCGTACATGAACTGCTGCCTATCCGCTCGGCCTCTAAGCGAACATACGTTTGTATGATGAGCCGATGGCGGCTCCAGAGACGGTGCGGGGACTACCGACCCGGCTCGACGCGCCTGCCGGAGCGACCCACGAGCGGCGGCTTCCTGTGGAGGAGGCGCTGGGGATGCTGCTGCCCGAGGGCAGCATCCGGCGAGGCACTGTTGTCTCGGTGCACGGCCACGGTTCGGTGACACTGGCTGTGGCGCTGGCGGCCGAGGCTTCCCGGCGAGGCAGTTGGGTGGCCGTGGTGGGGATGGCCGACTTGGGAGTGTCCGCGCTGGCCGAGAGTCTCGCGGCGGAGGCGGGTCGAACTTGGGGCGCTGGGCACTAGTGGACCTGCCTGCCACGGTGAGAGGCGGGGACACGCGGAGCGAGAGTCTCGCGGCGGACGTGCTGGGCGCGGTGGTGGGCGGGTTCGATCTCGTACTGCTGGGACCTGAGATCCGGTTGACGGGCACGACGGCGCGGCGGCTGCTGGCTCGGATGCGCGAGCACGGCACCTCGCTGATCTGCGCCCTCGGCGGCGACATCTCCGGGAACATCGCTAATAGCCTCCAGCCCGAGTTGCGCATGATGATCGAGCAGGTGCTTTGGACGGGTGCCGACAACGGTCACGGGCGACTGCTGGCCCGCCAGGCCGAGGTGGTCGTCGGGGGCCGGGGCGCGGCGTCCCGTCCCCGCCGGATGCTGATGTGGCTGCCCTCGGCCGACGGCCGGGTGGCCGGCGCGGAGTCCGGCCAGGCCTCAGAGTTCGGCGACAACTTCGAAGACGCCAGGGAACGCCGAGCGGGCTAGCTGCCGGCCCGGCACGACGATGGCGCCCGTACCTTCACCTCCGCAACCCCAGGCACCTCCCATGGGGATGGTGGTAGCCCGGTGACCGGGCCGATGGAAGCACCAACCGCGGCACCGCCTGAGCGGATGGTGGTCGTGGACCTCGGTGACTCCGCGGCTTGCGACTGCGAGCCAGTGGCCGAGGCGCTGGAGCAGTTCACTCCTGAGGCCGAGGCGCTGAGGCCCGGATTGCATGCGTTCGGAGCGAGGGGGCCGTCTCGCTATTTCGGCGGCGAGCAGGCCCTCGCAGGACTCGCCGCTCAGGCCGCGGCCGAAGCTGCACCGTCGGCGTCGAAGGTCGGTGTGGGCGTGGCCGACGGGCTGTTCGCCGCCGGTCTCGCCGCCCAAGCGGCTGCCGCATCCACGGCCGTGTTGGTGGTGCCGCCCCAGCAGAGCCGGCAGTTCCTGGCCGATCTGCCTCTAATCTCACTCGTCGATCCGGTCTCGCCGCTGCACTCCGACGAGAACGGCACCGAGGCGCTGCTCGACGTGCTGTGGCGGCTGGGAATCCGGACGCTGGGCGATGTGGCCGCGCTGAGCGAGACTGACATGATGGGACGCTTCGGCTGGCCGGGACTGCTGGCACACCGGCTGGCCCGCGGGCTCGACGACCGTGCTTTGCAGGCCCGGCCCGCGCCGGACGACTCCGCTGTAGAGGCCGAGATCGACCCGCCGGCCGACCGAATCGAGACGGTGGCGTTCATGGCCAGGGCACTGGCCAACGACATGGTGGCCCGGCTGGCTCGCGACGGTCTGGACTGCGTGTGCATCGGCATCGAGGCCCACTCCGACAGTGGCCATGCCAGCAGCCGCCGCTGGCGCCACGAGTTCCGCTTCAGCGCGGCTGCCGTAGTCGACCGGGTGCGCTGGCAGCTTGAGGGCTGGTACCGGTCGCCTGAGCGTCCGACAGGCCCGCTCACGCTCATCCGGATCACGCCCTCTGTGGTGACTCCCGCCGACGGCCACCAACTGGGGATGTGGGGCGCGAGGAGCGAGGCCGACGAGCGAGCCGCCAAGGCGCTGGCCCGAGTGCAGGGACTGCTGGGCGCGGCGGCAGTGACCGTCCCCCGCCTGGCCGGCGGGCGCCGGCCGGCCGACACCGGCCACCGGGTACCGCTGCACGCCGCCGAGGCCGACCCCAGCCCCGCACAGGACCCTTCAATGGCCGCCGTCAAGAAGGACAAGGGACGAAAGTCGGCCAAGACCGCCGTCACGAGGGCTAGGAAGGCCAAGTCCGGCAAAGCGGCCGAGTCAGCCGACGCTCCGTGGCCGGGACGACTGCCGCCGCCTCAGCCCGCCGTGGTGCTGGACAGGCCCGAGTCGATCACGGTCACCGACTGCGGGGGCGATTCCGTCACCGTCAGCGGCCGGGGCGAAGTGAGCGCTGCACCGCGGCAAGTGACGGACTCGACGGGCCGCAGTCAGGCCGTCGTCGCCTGGGCCGGACCGTGGCCGCTGGATGAGCGCTGGTGGCGGCCCTCAGCCCGCCGCCGTCAGGCCCGCTTCCAGATGGTCCTCGACGACGGCTCGGCCCACCTGTGCGTGCTGGAGGCCAGCCGCTGGCAGCGCGAGGCCACCTACGACTGAGCGCGAGGGCCGCTGCTAGCTGCTCCAAGCAGTCGCACTGTCGAGCCGCGCCGCATCGTGCCACTCCCAGGGAACTGGAGAAGGCAGCGGCTCGCCATTGGCCTGCAGGTCGGACACGATGTCGGCCACTAGGGCCCGAATGCCGTCCAAAGCATCGGCCTCGGTCGACGATAGGTGGCTCACCCGCAAGAAGCCGTCGCACCGGCCCACCCAGGCGTCGTCCTCATCTGACCAAGAAACCTGGTAGCCGTAGTTGGGATCATCCATCGCTGGTCTCCTTTCGGTAGATGGCCAGCAGTACTTGGCGCACCTGGTAGGGCTTCGCCTCTCCGCTGCAATTCTGGATGTTCACTCTCGGCATGTCCCGCCACGGCGTCCGGTAGATCAGATGGCTGCCCTTCCGGCGGGGCTCCCCGAAGTATAAGCGGCACACTTTCGCAAGGTCGGAGAAGCGCACTCCAGTCTGACTTGTCCTCCACTTGGCAAGCAGCGCCTGTGCCCTCTCAAGTTCGGTCACGTCGACCCTCCCGCTTGATGTTCAACTTGATTCACAGAGCTTGCTTTCAACAGACCATCGAATATACTTAAATCACATTATAATCTTATGTATCCGCCGTCTCAGAAACGCCGTATAGCGAACTTGTGTTCGCTTCTACTAGGTTCGAGGGATGGGGTTCGACAACCCGATCATCCCCTGGCGGGAGTTGGAGCGCCGCCTGTCGGACCAGGCGGACTCGTCGCCATGGTCGAACGGGAACCGGCCCGGTACCGGTGCGCCCTCCGACCGGACCGACGTGGTCCGGGGTATCCCCAGCGGCCAAGTCGACAGGGGCTCCGGGCTGTCTCGAGTGCCGTATGCCGAGCTGCACGCGCATTCGCGATTCAGTTTCATGGACGGCTCGTCGAACCCGGAGGATCTGGTGGCCGAGGCGGTCCGGCTCGGCCTCGACGCTCTGGCGATCACCGACCGTGACGGCTTCTACGGGGTCGTGCGTTTCGCCGAGGCCGCGGAGGAGGCCGGCCTGCCCACGGTGTTCGGCACCGAGCTCACCCTCGACCTGCCCGGCTCGTCCCAACGATCCGGGCCCGCCCGTCCGTCCGATCGGCGGGCGCGAGGGCGGTCGGTGGTGGTGCTGGCCCGCGACGCGGCCGGGTATGCGGCGCTGGGGTCGGTGATCAGCCGCGCGCACATGGCCGGGCGCAAGGGCGAGCCTCGGCTGTCGACCGAGGCGTTCTTGGAGGCCGCGGCGACCCAGCGCGACCGGTGGGCGATCCTCACCGGCGCGCACGGTGCCTTGGTGCCATCGGCGCTGGTGGAGCACGGGCCGCGGGCTGCGGCCACCGCGCTCGACCGGCTGATCGACGCGGCCGGCGCCGGCAACGTGTTCGTGGAGCTGTGGGACCACGGCGATCCGCTGGACAGCCACCGCAACGACGCTCTGGCCGAGATCGGCGTGCGCCGGGGCGTGCAGCCGGTGTGCGCCAACGCGGTGCGCTACGCCACGCCCGCCGACCGGCGCCTGGCCGACGCCCTAGCCGCGGCGGGTGACCGGAGCGGCCTCGACGACCACGACGGCTGGCTGCCCGCCTGGGGCGGAGCCCATATGCGTTCGGGCGCCGAGCAGGCCCGCCGCTTCGCCCGCTACCCCGGCGCAGTGGAGGCCGCAGCCCGGCTGGGGCTGGAGTGCGCGTTCAGCCTGTCTCTGGTGGCGCCGGACCTGCCGCCGTACCCGTGCCCCGACGGCCTCGACGAGGCCGCCTTCCTGCGCCGTCTCGCCACCGAGGGTGCCCTGGCCCGCTACGGCCCGACCGAAGCCGAGCGGGTGCCGGGCGCCTGGCACCAGATCAGCCACGAGCTGGACATGATCGAGCAGCTCGGCTTCGGTGGCTACTTCCTGGTGGTGTGGGACATCACATCGTTCTGCCGCAGCCGCGACATCTACTGCCAGGGCCGGGGCTCGGCCGCCAACTCGGCGGTGTGCTACGTGCTGGGCATCACCAACGTGGACTCGGTGGCTCTGGGGCTGCTGTTCGAGCGGTTCCTGTCGCCCGAGCGCGACGGCCCGCCCGACATCGACATCGACATCGAGAGCGACCGGCGCGAGGAGGTGATCCAGTACGTGTACGGGCGCTACGGCCGGGACCGCACCGCTCAGGTGGCCAACGTGATCGCCTACCGGGGCCGCTCGGCGGTGCGCGACATGGCCAAGGCGCTGGGCCACCCGCCCGCCCGCCAGGACGCCTGGGCCAAGTCGCTGGACCGCTACGGGGGCCTGGGCGGGATGGTCGACAACTCCGACGCCGCCCCTCACGACACCGGCGGCAGCAGTGCGGACCGGCGCTCAAGCGCCAGAAGCCATGGGCGGACGGCCCCGCATGGGGATAACGCCGACAGCATCCCTGCCGACGTGTTGCGCCTTGCGGCCGAGGCCGAGGGCGGGCCTCGGCATCTGGGCATCCACTCGGGTGGGATGGTGATCTGCGACCGGCCCATAGCCGAGGTGTGCCCGGTGGAGTGGGCGTCGATGGCCGACCGGTCGGTGCTGCAGTGGGACAAGGACGACTGCGCCGCGGCAGGCCTGGTGAAGTTCGACCTGCTGGGGCTGGGGATGCTCTCCGCGCTGCACTACGCGGTGGACATGGTGGCCCTGGCCCACGGCGAGCGCATCGACCTGGCCGCGCTGCCCCAGGACCCGGCCGTGTACGACATGCTGTGCGAGGCCGACTCGGTGGGCGTGTTCCAGGTGGAGTCGAGGGCGCAGATGGCCACCCTCCCCCGGCTGCGGCCCCGCTGCTTCTATGACCTGGTGGTGGAGGTGGCCCTGATCCGGCCCGGACCGATTCAGGGCGGCTCGGTGCACCCCTACATCCGGCGCCGCAACGGGGCCGAGCCGGTCACCTACCTGCATCCCCTGCTGGAGCGGTCGCTGGCCAAGACGCTGGGGGTTCCGCTGTTCCAGGAGCAGCTCATGCAGATGGCCATCGACGCGGCCGGGTTCACCCCGGCGGAATCCGACGAGCTGCGCCGAGCCATGGGGGCCAAACGGTCGGTGGAGCGCATGCAGCGGCTGCGGGGGCGGTTCTTCGCCGGGATGGCCGAGCGGGGCATCGGCGCGGAGGTTGGCGAGCAGATCTGGCACAAGATGGTGGCCTTCGCCAACTACGGGTTCCCCGAGAGCCATTCGGTGTCGTTCGCCTATCTGGTGTACGCCTCGTCGTGGATCAAACTGCACTATCCGGCCGCGTTCTGCGCCGCTCTGCTCAACGCCCAGCCGATGGGCTTCTACTCGCCGCACTCGCTGTGCCAGGACGCCCGCCGCCACGGCGTGGTGGTGCTGGGCCCCGACGTCAACCTGTCAGCCGATGCGGCTGTGTTGGAGCCGTGCGAGGAATCAGCAGGCGGGGCCGCGGTGCGCCTGGGCCTGTCGTCGGTGCGGGGCGTGGGCCCGGAGCTGGCCGCGGCCATGGCCGAGGAGGCCCCCTATGAGTCCATGGAGCACCTGGTGCGAGCTATGTCGGAGCGCCGAATCGCTAGCGAGCAGGCTGGGGCCGCGGGACAAGCCACGAACGGTCGGCGACGCACGGGCCGGGGACGTAAGAAGCAGGGACGGCTGTCGCCGTTGGACCTGCCGGTGCTGGAGGCGCTGGCGGCGGCCGGGGCGTTTGATTCTCTGGGCCTGGACCGGCGGGAGGCGCTGTGGACGGCCGGCGCGGTGGCGCAGCTGGGCGCCGACCGGCTGCCGGGCGCAGCGACCGGAACGAACGTGCCAGCGTTGCGGTCCATGTCGCCCCAGGAGCAGTCCGCCGCCGACCTGTGGACCACCGGCGTGGCGCCCGACGGCCATCCCACCCGCTTCTACCGGGTCGAGCTGGACGCCGCAGGCGTGGTGCCCGCGAAGGACCTGCTGAGCTGCCCGCCGGGCCGCATAAGGGTGGCGGGCACGGTGACGCACCGCCAGCGTCCCGCCACCGCCGGCGGCACCATGTTCATCAACCTCGAGGACGAGACCGGCCTGATCAACGTGATCGTGTCGAGAGGCTGCCAGGCCCGCTTCCGCAGGACAGCCCTGATGTCGCGGGCGCTGATAGTGAGGGGCCGCCTGGAGCGCCACGAGGGCACCGCCAACGTCATCGCCGAGCACCTGGCCCCCCTGGCCCTGCCCGCCACCCTCCCCAGCCGAGACTTCCGCTAGCCGGGCACGACAGTCTCCGGTGGGGTGGTCCGCCCCACGACCGGTCAGCCGGTGAAGCCTGCCTCCTTGTGGGAGCCGTCGCACAGCGGCTTGGCCGCTGAGTGGCCGCAGCGGCACAGCGTCACCCTGTTGCGCGTCTCGAAGGGCTCGCCGTCCGAGCGCTCCACCGGGATGCCCCCGGTCAGCCACAGCGGCCCGTCGGGGATCACCGCGATCTCTGCCGGCAGCGCCGGCTCGACCACCTCGCCGTCGACGGCGTAGGTGAGTGCACCCGACGGGCACCGCTCCACCATCGCCATCACCTGGCCCCGCACCACCGTGTCGCCGGTCTCAGACGCCATCTTCCAGATGTTGGACACCCGGTTGCCGCAGAACCCCGCATGCACGCAGATATCCCGGTCGTCGGACACCTCGATGCCCACGCCGCCGAGACTGGCGCAGCGCTGCTCGAACGTGTCCGTGGGCGCGGCCTCGGTGCCGTCGAAGCCCCGCTCAGCGTGGGATCCGTCACAATAGGGTTTGCGGGAGGACTCGCCGCAGCGGCACAGCGCGTACGCCGGGCCCCGGTCGCTCACCTCCTCGGCCCGCCACGCCAGCGGCTCGCCGTGCTCAGACATGATCGGCCGCCTCACCCTCAACGGCACCGACCCCGACACCACATAGGGACCGTTGGACCGCACCCTCACACTCACACCCTGCTCAGATGACGGCAACTTGTTATCGGACATCGCGGTGAGTGTAGAGCCGGGGGTCCGGGCGGGGCGCGCCACGCGAGGTCGTGCTCGGCTCGTGGGCCGGGCAGCGCATCGTCATGCAGACGAGACTTCGCGGCCCGGTATGGCAGTCGCAGCTGGCCTCGGCAATGGAGGACCATCCCGCCATAGCCGCTGCGCCCGATGGGCTTCACGAAGCAGCCCCCGCATCGCCTCGATGAGCGGCGCCACCTCCTATATGTCCGCGCCAGCACCGCTCTGCTCGACGCCATCGAGGAACTCCGTCGTCCCGCAGCCGTATTCTTCACGATTTCTGCTATCTTCATAACCGTTATGAAGAAGGCGCCATCAGTGAGGATAGGAGGCAGATTCGCGGCCGAAGCCCTGCGAATCTTGCGAGCGATCCCCGGTCTCGACGTCATCGCGGAGCCAGCTGGCCTCCGCCGCGGCGTCGACGCCCTCGTGATGTACGCGGGGACCGAGACACCTGTCGGGATCGAGTTCAAGGCTCGTGCCAACGCCGCGACCGCTTGGCACCTCGCCAACGTCGCCCGACGTCGCCCTGAACTTCCACTCGTGCTCATTGCTGCCGAAACCACGACAGACGCTCGGCGGATCCTCTCGGAGCACGGCATCGCGTTCATCGATGGGCTAGGCAACGCACAGCTCGAACTGCCCGGGCTGCTCTTTCGCATCACGGGGACCGGCCGGCCGACCCGTGCCCCCGCGCCGAGCCGCCTCTCGGGCAAAGCCGGCCTGGTTGCCCAGGCGCTACTGCTAGACCCCGAGAGGACCTGGCGGATCAAAGACCTCGCGGAACAGACCGCCGTCTCGAGCGGCCTGATTCACCGCGTGCTGGCCCGCCTCGAAGTTGAAGGCACCGTCAGCACTACCGGTGCCGGCCCCCACCGGACGCGCCACGTGACGGATCCCGCGGCGCTGTTGGATCTGTGGGCCGAGGAGAACGTCGACAAACCGGTCCGCACTCGCGGCTACCTGCTGGCCCAGACGCCGCACCAACTCATCACCCAACTTGGTGAGGGCCTCAACGGCGCGGGCATCGAGTACGCGCTGACGGGCGCCGCCGCTGCCAGCATCATCGCGCCCTTCGTGACCACAGTCAGTGTTACCGAAGTGTGGGCTGCCGCGGCAACCGACCCCCAGGAGTTCTTCGACCACACGCTGACGACCCCTGTCACCGAGGGCCACAACGTCACGTTCCTGCAAGCCAGCACCGACGCACCGCTAGCTTTCCGCCAACAGTCTGGTGGTCTTTGGATCGTCAACCAGTTCCGGCTCTACGCCGACCTCAGAGGTGACAAGCGCCGCGGCGTCGAGCAGGCGGATCATCTACGACGAGAGGTCATAGGGTTCTGATGCGCGACCACCACACCGCCTACGACCTCTACGCAACAGACCGCTGTGAACGGGTCTTGCTCACACTCCTCGGCGATGTGGGACCTTGGAGCGAGCGCATCCACCTCGCTGGCGGCCTCGCACCGCGCTACCTCGTCGGCCAACTTCCTGATGGACGCGGAGCACATGTCGGAACTACCGACGTCGACCTGATCATCGGGCTCGCCCTCGGCGACGAAGTTCCCGAGACCTACCGCACTCTCCACAACAATCTCAACAACGCAGGCTTCGAACAGATCGAGCCGAGTTTCCGATGGTCCCGCACCGTCGATGGCGCCAGTGTCTACGTTGAATTCCTCTGCGAGACCGACCGAGTCGCCCCAGGGGCCATCTACCGCCCCAGAGAGGGCACCGGCTCCAAGGTCGGCGCCCTCAACGTCCGCGGCGCCCAACTCGCCACGCGGGACTACATCGAACGCTCCATCGAAGGAGATCGACTCGACGACGGTGGCCGCTCCACGGTGACCGTGCGCGTCGCCGAGCTACTTACTTACACGGCCAAAGCAGCCTTCGCTGGCATCCCAGCCTGATCGCCGCATCGCGTTGATGTCCATCCGGCCGCAGTTCGCGGCGTCGATCCTCGACGGATCGAAGAGCGTGGAGTTCCGCAAGAGGCCCCTCGCAGCCGACATCGGCACGGTCGTGATCTACGCGACGAAGCCCGAGGGTGCGGTCCTGGGCGAGTTCGTCGTGGACGAGCAGGCGGTCGGCACGCCCGAGGAACTGTGGGTTCGCTTCGCGGAGGTGGCCGGCATCGACCGGGACGGGTTTTTCAACTACTACGACGGTGCCGGGCAAGCCGTGGGCATCGTGATCGGCCGCGTCAAGCGGTACCACCAGCCCCGCCGGCTGGACGAAGTCGACGCTAGTGGTCGACCGCCCCAGAGCGTCAAGTACCTGCCCGCCTAGATCGGCGATCAGCTGCTCCAAGCGGTCGCGTGATCAGATCGCAGAGCGCTGCGGGACTGTCTGCCGGTTAGACACGGCAGGGGCCCGTCCCTTGGGCGTGTCCTTGAAGCAGCCCGGGGCGGCGACGACCGGCTAGACGGGTCTCTGGAACACGGCCCAGGCGTCCTCGTCGTCGAGGATCTGTTTGGCGACTTCGAACGCCTCGTCCTCGCCAGGCTCCGCACGCGCCGCGGCGACCGCCTCCTCGAAGCGGGGATGCGGGACAGCCACCTGCTCCACACCCTCCCCCGCCGTCCGCCGCGACTGGCGTACAGCGAGGTTGGCCAGCTCGATGGGAGCCGACTCGGGGGTGGTGTGGATCGGAACCGCAATGAACCGGTTCCTCTCCAGTTCCAAAAGCCGGAGGATGTCGGGCCGAGCCATCAACGCCCAGTCTTGCTCGCTATACCCCGGTGCCGGCGAAGCGCCGTCGCGTGCGAATATCGCCGTCGGAGTGCCTTCCTGCTGCATCGAACTAGCAACCCCTCACTTGCTTGGGGTGTGAACCCGCTTCGGCTCTCACGCGGTACCCAGCAGTTCGATCCGGTTGCCGAACGGATCATCGACATACACCCGGAGGTGTCCATCTAGCGGATCGTGACTGACTCGACACCCAGCCTCCTCCAGGCGCTCGACGAGGCCGTCTAGACCCTCCACAACCAGAGCGGGATGGGCCTTGCGGGCTGGGCGGAACTCCGGATCGACACCGAGGTGGATCTTGACGCTCTCGTTCTCAAACCAGCAGCCGCCCCGCCGCTCCAGATGGGGCGGCTTGGGCACGCGCCGCAGACCCAACGGGCCCTCGTAGAACTCCTGCGCGGACGCCTCACCGCCCGCAGGCATGGCCAACTGGACATGGTCCATCGCCACGACGGTCACGACGAGAGCCCGCCGACTTCCGCTTCCACAACTCAGCCGCCCGCGCCGGGCTGGGTGAGCAGTGCGATCCAGATCGAGACACTGGCCACCACGATGGTCGACACCACGATGTAGAGGTGCCACGCCTGCCTCCTGATGATCTCGGCCCGCTCCGTGGCGGCCTGGGCCAGCCCGGCTGCCATGGCCTTGGCCATCTCGGCCCTCTCGACCGCGGCCTGGGTCTTGATCTCAGCCCGCTCGACCGCGGCCTGGGTCTTGATCTCGGCCCTCTCGACCGCGGCCTCGGCCAGCCCGGCTGTCATGGCCTTGGCGATCTCGGCCCTCTCGACCGCGGCATGGGTCTTGATCTCGGCCCGCTCCGTGGCGGCCCGGGCCAGCCCGGCTGTCATGGCCTTGGCCATCTCGGCCCTCTCGACCGCGGCCTGGGCCAGCCCGGCTGCCATGGCCTTGGCCATCTCGGCCCTCTCGACCACGGCCTGGGTCTTGATCTCAGCCCGCTCGACCGCAGCCTGGGTCTTGATCTCGGCCCTCTCGACCGCGGCCTGGGCCAGCCCGGCGGTGACGACCTCCCTGATCTCTGCAAAACCGGCGGCCATGGCTGCGTTCGTCTCGGCTAGACCGGCCCGCAGGTCTTCTCTGGTGGCGACGTTGTCCCAGCCGCTGGGCGGCAGGTGCTGCATCAGGGTCTCCGCGTCATCTTGTCCCATGACTTGTGCCAAAGTGTTGAACATCGAGGTGCGCTGGGCGTGGGTGAGAGCCATCTTCGGTGCCCTTCAGTCAGCGGGTGCAGATGTGGGGGCGCCTCAGACGGCTGCTCCAAGGCCACCGGACGGTGGCTATATCCAACTATAACATACTAAAAGCCATCAACTGCTATCCTACCCGTCGAGTACGCCATCGGGTTCGGCGCGGCCACCGCCCGACCGATCGGACCCGCCGCTGGCTCGGCCGCGTGATCGCCAACGACCGGCCCGTAGGGCGCGCCCGACTGGGCAGAACTAGGTTGCGCTGGTGCAACCACCCCAAACGGAGGAGTAGCAATGCTCGACTACACGGAACTGAAGGACGAGGGCGGGCTCGAAGAGTGGCCCGGCTTCGATGAACTGCCGTTCGCGGAGACCCTGGAAGGCAATCCCATCCAATCGGGCCGCTTCGATGTGGGCGGCTTCGGCACGCGCACGATGGCGGGCGTGTGGGCCTGCACGCCGGGAAGCTTCG
Source organism: Candidatus Aldehydirespirator sp. (assembly GCA_965219165.1). Taxonomy (GTDB): domain Bacteria; phylum Actinomycetota; class Acidimicrobiia; order Acidimicrobiales; family Aldehydirespiratoraceae; genus Aldehydirespirator. The sequence continues at coordinate 2,544,252 of CBDCMW010000002.1, forward strand.
CATACACCTATCCCGGTGATGAGATCTGCACCCTGCTCGAAGGCAAGATCCGCCTGGTCGCTGAGGACGGCGAGGCTCACGAGTACGTCGCGGGCGACACGTTCTACAACAGCAAGGGCGAAGTGTGGAATTGGACGGTCATCGAGCCGGTGCGCAAGATCTTCCACATCCACGATCCGGACTCCGACGAACTCGCGCACTAGCCAGCGCCTCGAGCCGTCCCGATCCTCCCGGCCGACCCGGCCGGGCCCTCAGGCGCAGAGGTCCATGGCCACCGCGGCATAGACCTTGGCCGCGGCCACCAGGTCGTCCAGCTCGAAATGGCCGGTGCCCTGCACCGCGGCCGACCCCCGGGGAGGGCCGAACGTCAGCGACGGGATCCCGACCGCGTTGAAAATGTTCGTGTCGCGCCACATGCTGGTGTGGGCTGTCTGCGGAGGCGGCGTGGCGCCGCCCACTATCTCGCCGTAAGCGGCCTCCACCGCTTCGCTCAGCGGCTCGACCCCGGTGCCGACCCGGCCCGCCTTGGCCATGTAGCACTCCACCTCGGCCGCGGGGTCCACCGAGCGGGCCACCGCCCTCACCTCCTCGACGACGGCATCCTGGTCGGCCCCTGGAGGGGTGCGCACGTCCATGTACAGCTTGCACACCGGTGAGGACCGGTTGGGCCGGTACGGCACCCCGCCCCGTATGGCGCCTACCTGGGCCTTGGGCCGCACCTCGCCCAGCTCCGAGACGTACGAGTTGCGCTCCTCGTAGTCGATGCACCACGCCTCCAGCATGGTGGCCACGGCCGCGCCCTTCACGATGGCGTTGGGATGGTCGACAAGATCCGGCTCGCGGATCAGGCGGGGCGTGTACATGTTGCGGCCTCGCAACGTGACCTTCAGGTACACCGCGCCGCACTCGATCCACGACTTCGACCACGCGGTGGTCTCGGCCACCAGGGCATAGTCGGCCCGCACCCCGTGGTCGACGAGATGGCGAGTGCCGAAGCCCTTGCCCTCGTAGCTGAGGCCCTGGTACTCGTCCACGGGCGCCATCCCGGTCTCTCCCACCACCGACGTCAGGATCACATCGCCGCCCAGACGGGCCCCTGCTCCCGCCAGCGCCCTGGCCATGACCATGAACACCGACATGCATCCCCGGTCGTTGAGCACGGTGTGGCCGAAGATGCGGTCGCCCTCCTGCCAGGCACCCACAAGGTTGGGGTCGCCCGACTCCATGAGGTTGTCGTGGTCCGGGCCGCTGATCTCGGTGTCGAGGTGGGCGTTGAAGATCAGGCTCGCGGCCCCCGGCCTCGACCCCGGCAGCACAGCCACCACGTTGGAGCGGTCGGGCAGGATCCGCTGCTGGCGGGCGGCGATGCCGTGGCGCTCATACCAGGCGCTGACCGCGTCGGCCACCGGCTGCTCGTGGCCGCACGGTGCGTAAGTGTTGCCGAGCTCCAGGCACGTGTCGGCCAGCAGCTCCCGATCGGCCTCGATCAGATCGAAGACTGCGTCTTGCAGTGCAGTGTCGACTCCGGTCATGGCGGCTCCCTCGCGGCTTCGGTGCTCGAATCCCGCTGACTGTGCAGCCCATCATCACGGCGCGCCAACACCGACGGGTCGAGCCCGCTATCGCGAACGAGGTCCTAGCCGCCCCAGAACGTCGTCGGTGTCGGCGCCGAGAGCGGGGGGCGGCAGCCGGTGCGATATCGGCGTCCTCGACATAGTGATGGGACACAGCGCAGAGATCCTGCGCTCGCTGGGCCGCAGCGATCCTGAGATCGAGGCCCTGGCCGGCGCGGGCGTGGTCCGCCGCTACGACCAGGACTGACCGGCGCGTTCGACGGCCAGAGTGCCAGCGGACGCCCTCGTCGGATTCAGCGCTCCTCGCGGCGGTAGGGAAGGCCTAGTGCGGCCGGCGCGGGCGACGGGCGGTTGCGGGCCCGCCAGCTCACCAGCACCAGCACGACGACCGTCAACATGAACGGCAAGATTCCCAGCAACGCTGGCGAGATCGAGTTCACCTGTACGCCCAACACCTCCACGTCGAACGTCTGCAGGCGGGGCTGCAACGCCAGCGTGAAGCCGAACAGCAGCGCGCCCAAGGCGAGCCGGCCGGGCCGCCAAGCGCCGAAGATCACCAGAGCGACCGCGATCCATCCCCGGCCTGCCACCATGCCCTCGGTCCAGCCCGCGGCCATGTACAGCGAGAGGAACGCGCCAGAGGCACCGGCGAAGGCGCCGCCCACGAGCACGGCCCCCGCCCGCAGGCCAACCACCGAGTGCCCGGCGCCGTCGGTGGTCGCCGCAGACTCGCCCACCGCGCGCAGCGCCAGGCCGAGCCGGGTGCGAGTGAGAACGAACCAGGCCGCCACGCCGAGCAGCCCCGCCAGATACACAACCGGCGGATGGTCGAACAGGATCGGCCCCGCCCACGGGATGTCCGCCAGGCCGACGATGCCCAGATCGGTGAACACCGACTCGGGCTGGCGGATGACCCAGTCGCGGCCAATGTAGGCAGACAGGCCCACCCCGCCGATGGTCAGAGCCAGTCCCGACACAACCTGCCCAGCGCCGGCGGCGACACTCACCAGCGCATGCACGACCGCAACGAGCGCCCCCGCGGCCACGGCCGCAAGGAAGCCAACCCATGGGCTGCCCGTGGTCAGAGCCACGATGAATCCAGTCACCGCCCCCATCGACATCATTCCCTCAACGCCAAGGTTCAACACGCCGGCCCGCTCGGAGATGAGCTCGCCCAGCGCGGCGAGATAGATCAGCGTGCCGAACTGGACGCTCGCGACCAGCAGGCCGATAGCGGCGTCCTCAGACATGCTCCGACCCCTCGCCGTCTCCGTCGGCTTCGGAGCCGACCCTCCCACCTGCCGCTCCGCGCGCATGCGATCTGCCTGTTAGCGAGCGTCGCTCGCCGACCTCCCAGCGGATGCGATAGTTGAGCAACACGGCGGCCACCAGCGCGGCGATGAGGATCATCGCCTGCAGGATCACGGAGATCGAGGACTCCACTCCCAGGGTCTGGATCGACTGGCCGCCCACCTGCACCGCGCCGAACACAAACGCCACCACGGCCACGCCCGACGGACGCATCAGCGCCAGCGCGGCCACGATGATCCCCGCATAGCCGTAGCCGTTGGACAGGCCCGGCGACAGCCGGCTGGCCGTCCCGGTGAGCTCCACCGCTCCGGCGATTCCGGCGATTGCACCCGACAGCAGCATCGCCGTCAGGACCTTGCGCTTGAGCGAGATGCCGGCGTAGCGGGCCGTCGCCCCGGACGAACCAGCCACCCGAAGCTCATACCCCCACGCGGTGCGAGACACCGCCAGCCAGAACACCACCAGCAGCACCGCGGCCAATACCACGCCTATGTGCGCCCGACCGAACAGCCCCGGCAGCGAGGCCTGCTCGGGCAACTCGGTGATGACGGCGAAACCGAAAGACTCGGGATCCTTCCACGGACCCACCTCAAGCCACTCCACAATCCGGATCGCCACCTCCACCAGCATCAGGGTCGTGATGATCTCGTTGACGTTCAGGTAGGCCCGCGCCAGCGCCGGTCCCAGCGCGAGGACCAGCCCGCCCAGCGCTCCGGCCGTGATCATCGCGGTGATCAGCACCGGTCCCGACAGGCCCTCGGCAACGAGAGCGACCCCGGCGGCGAACGTGGCGCCGGCCATCATCTGCCCCTCGGCACCGATGTTCCACAGGCCCATCGAACCCGCGACAGCCACCGACAGCCCGGCGAGGGCCAGCGGAGTGGCCCGCACGAGAGTACGCGACAGCGAGTCGACGCCACCGAGGGAGGAGTCCAGCATCCGCCCGTACACGGTGATCGGGGCGTGGCCCGAGAGCGCCAGCAGCACGGCGCCCAGAACCAGGGCAGCACCGATCCCGAATATGAATGCCACGCCCTGCGCGGTCGGGATCACCCGCTCGCGCCGCTGCAGCACGGGAAGAATCATGCCTGGGCCTGTCCCACCGCACCGCTGGCCGGCCTCGACCCAGCCGGCGCGACCCGCCTGCCCGCAGCCGTCGCAGCGCCTCTCACGGCGCGGCCGCCCCCACAGTCTGTCCCGCCATGGCCGAGCCGACCTCCGCTCGGGTCGCACGCGCCGGGTCCAGGATCGCCACGACCTCGCCTTCGAACATCACGGCCAGCCGGTCCGACAGTGCCATCAGCTCATCGAGGTCCTCCGAGATGAGAAGCACGCCGACGCCGTCGGCGCGCTGGGAAACGATCTGCTCCTGGATGGCAGCGATTCCCTGCACGTCGAGGCCACGGGTGGGCTGCGCAGCGATCAGCACCCCGGGCTCGCCGCTCAGCTCGCGGCCCAGCAGCAGGCGCTGCAAGTTCCCGCCCGACAGAGTCGCGGCCGGATCCTCCACCCGGCCCACGCTCACACCGAACCGCTCCACCAGGCTCATGCAGAACTCCAGGCAGCGCCGCAGACTCAGCATCGGTCCGTTGCGGTGCGTCTTGTACGAGCGGATGACGGCGTTGTCGACCACGGACATGTTTCGGGCCAGACCCACGCCCATGCGGTCCTCGGGAACGTAGGCGAGGCCTCCCCGGAAGCGCTCGCGAGGCGAAGCGTCGGTCACGTCGTTGCCTCCGAGCAGCACGCGTCCCCCGGTCACACGGCGCAGCCCGCTGATGGTCTCGGCCAGCTCCCTCTGTCCATTGCCGGACACGCCCGCGATGCCGACGATCTCGCCGGAGCGCACCTCGAGCGACACATCCCGAAGCGCCGGCACCCCTCGATCGCTCAACGCGCACAGACCCTGCAGCGACAGCACCGCATCCCCGGCCCGAGCCGTCGGCGGGCGCTGGATGTGGCCGCCCTCTGAGGAGCCCACCATCAACTCGGCCAGCCTGGCGCGGTCCACCGACTCGAGGTCGTCCACGATGGCGGTGGTCCGTCCCTTGCGCAGCACGGTGGCCTCGTCGCAGCAGGCGATCACCTCGTCGAGTTTGTGGCTGATATAGATCACCGAACGGCCTGCATCGGCCATGGCCCTCAGCGTGTTGGCCAGTTCCTCGGCCTCGGCGGGGGTGAGCACCGCAGTGGGCTCGTCGAGGATCAGCACATCGGCGTCGCGCCACAGCGCCTTGAGGATCTCGACCCGCTGGCGCTCACCCATCGAGAGCTGCCACACCGGACGTGACGGGTCGACCGCAAGAGAGTAGGTGTCGGCCAGCTCAGCCACTGCTTGCTCGATCTCGGCGGTGCGCATCAGCCGGGGCGCCGCTCCAAGCACGACGTTCTCCGCCACCGTGAGCGTGGGGACCAGGCGGAACTCCTGATGGACCATGCCGATGCCCGCAGCGATGGCGTCGGCTGGCGAGCGGAACAATCGGCGCCGACCGCCCACACGTACCTCCCCGGAGTCGGGCAGGTACATCCCGGCCAGCACGCTCACCAGCGACGTCTTGCCCGCGCCGTTCTCGCCGATGAGAGCATGGACGCTACCAGCCCGGACGGTCAGGTCTGCGCCGTCGCAGGCCACCACCCCGGGGAACTGCTTGCGTATCGCTCTGAGCCCCACCGCCTCCGGGCGATCGGCGGGATGGCCGTCAGCACCGGCTGAGGCTGGGTCGCCTTCTTGTGGTCCGTTCGCGTCCTCAGCCGCGGGCGGACCCGGCGCAGTCACCGTTCAGATGACCGCGCCGGGCTCGCGGCGCTGCGTCCAGTCGACGATGCCGGCTGATCGATCAGGGCGACGCGTTGCCCACCACGCCTTCGACGAACCAGTCCATGCCGAGCATCGAGCCGTCGTCCATCGTCTCGCCCCCGGCGACGCGCTGGTTGCCGTCCTGGTCGTTGATCGGTCCTGTGAACACGTCCCATGAACCGCTCACGATCGACTCCGCGGTGGAGTCGATGAGCTCGACCACATCGGCCGGCACGTCGTCCGCCAGCGGCGCGAGGCCGACGATGCCGTCGTCCATGCCACCCCAGTAGGCGCCGGGCGAGTAGCTGCCGTCGGCGACGGCGTTGATGATGGCCGCATAGCGGGGGCCCCAGTTCCAGACCGGCGCGGTGACCCACGCGTCGGGAGCGAACACGCTCATGTCGGAGTTGTAGGCCACCCAGCGGGCACCCGCGTCCTGCGCGGCCGTCCCCGCCGCAGTGGAGTCCTGGTGCATGGCGATCACATCAGCTCCCGCCTCCAGCAGGGCCTTGGCGGTGTCGCCCTCAACGGGGGGATCGAACCAGGTGAACGTCCAGTTCACATGCACCTGGGCGTCGGGGTTCGTGGCCCGCACGCCGAGCGTGAACGCGTTGATGCCCCGGATCACCTCCGGGATCGGGAACGCGGCCACGTAGCCGATGTTGCCCGTCTCTGTCGTGGCTCCGGCTGCCAGGCCCGACAGATAGCGGGGCTGATACATGCGGCCGAAGAAGTTTCCGAAGTTGGCGTCATTTGTTTTGAAGCCGCTGGCGTGCTCGAAGACGACATCGGGGTACTCGTCGGCCAGTTCGAGCATCGGGTCCATGTAGCCGAACGAAGTGCCGAAGATCACGTCGGCGCCCTCATTCTCGATGAAGTCGATCGCCACCGACTTGAAGTCCTCCGCGACCTCCGGCACGCTCTCCACGAACAGCGTGGTGGCGCCGGTCTCTGCCTCGGCGTACTGCCGGCCCTGGTCGTGGGCCCAGTTCCAGCCAGCGTCGCCGACCGGCCCGACGAGGATGAACGCCGCGGTGATTCCCGAGGGGTCGGCCACGGGCTCCTCGGCATCGCCGCTGCACGCGCCCGCGAGAAGAGCGAGCGCGGCGAATGCAACCAGGAGCCTTCGCATCGACCAGCCCTTGGACGGTCGCGATCCGTTGGTCCGTTCCTTCATGAGAGTCTCCCTCCTCAACTGATAACGGCGGCAGGGTAGCCGATGCGCAGCAGTGGCCGCGTCCAAGGACGGCTTCAAGTCTCTATCCCGGCATTGTCGCGGCATTCTGCTGCAAGGAGCCGGAGCTCGGGTCGTTACACTGCCCCCGCATGGCACCCCCATCATCTGCTTCCTCCAATTCGAGTTCCGGCGCTCCGACCGTGGCTGTGACTATGGACGGAGTCATCGCAAACTGGGTGAAGGGCCTGAGAGCCCATGTAGCTGCCCGCCACGCTGTCGCCGACCGACAGTTGGCGCTGAACGTGTCCTGGGACCTCTCCGAATGGGACGTCACCGACCCGGCGGGCACGATCCGCGAGTTCCTGCTGTCTCCGATGTCGGGTCGGCTGAAGCTCGTCGAAGGCGTCGAGGGCGGCGTCGCGAGGCTGCAATCGGCCGGCTTCAGGGTCGTCGCGGTAACCCGACGCGACCATTTGGTGGGCGACAATCCCGACGACCAGAGCAAGACCCGCGCGATCGCCCGCCAGTGGTTCAGCGGTCAACCGCAGCTGGACATAAGCGAAGACGACATCGTGTTCACCGACGATCCGGTCGCGATGGACGCCGATATCTGGGTGGACGACGCGCCGCGCCGGGTGAAGCGTCTCGTGGAGGCCAGCAAGCCTGTGTGGCTGCTGCCGCAGCCGTGGAACCGATCGGTACTGCAACAGCAGGGTGTGAGCGTGCTCTTCGACGGTTGGAGCTCGGTGGACGATCTGATCGCCGTTCACTCCGCCTGACACACGCTCGCCAGCCTCGCTGCCGCGGCGGCGTCGCCTGGCATCACGGGCTGGACATGGCCCCGACGACCTTGCCCGTCCCCCGCCGCGACGGCTCGTTCCCGAGCGGTGTCACACCCGCTCCCCATACTCGCGGCGAGCGCTGAACGCTCTCCTCGCAGCCCGGGACTTCGGGCGGCCTGCATCCGCAAGGCGAAAGGCCCAGTCCCATGTATCCCAACCGTCGGCTCCTTCCCTATTTCGCCCGGCTCGACGATGGCCGGGTGGTAGAACGCGGGCACCCCGACCGTGCCGCGCTGGTGGCAGGAAGCGCCCAGGCGCACCGGACGGGTCGCGATCCGCTGCTCTTGGACCTGGCAACGGACGCCCTCGGCTCACCCGTCGGCGGCATCGTGACGGCCGCGGCCGCAGGGGCAAGAACCACGATCGCTCCACCCTCCGGCGACGGGCTCGCGATGATCGGCCTGAGGTGCCCGCCGGACACCGCCGCGGTGGCGGCCAGCGCGCAGTGCAAGACGGTGTGGCCCGACGGCGGCGAACGCAACGGTGTGCTGGCATGGTCGGTCAATCGGCAGGGCGACTCGTTGGCCCTGTTCCGCGAGCAGCCCGGTGAGAGCGTCGAGATCCTCTCCGCTGTGGCGGGGACACTGCTCGACGCGGCTCTCCGTGCCCTGGGACACGACACGCCGCCGTGCCCCTCGCCCGCGGTGTGGTTTCCGGACGGCGTGTTCCTGCATCGGCTGACCAGGCTGCTGAACCGACACGGCGGCCTGTGCACCCGCCGCCCGTTGAGCTGGGACAGCCTGTCCGTGCTCTACCCGCTCAATTGCTCGGGCGAGCCGCTGTCATCTTGTCTGACGCGCCATCTGCGACAGGACTTCCACGAGAGGAACACATGGTCGTCGCTGCGCCACGGCGTCGTCGCACTGCCCGTTTCGGCGCCAGCGATCCTCCCCGGCCTCACTCCGGACGTCGCGGGCTGGCTCGACGACGGCTCGTTCGCCCGCTGGGTGCTGAGCCGGGTCTCAGACGTTCCCGGCACTCTCGAGTTTCTGTACGAGCGCGTCGACGATGCCTTGGCCAACGATCTGTCGCTCGCTCTCGGGGAGGTGCACGGTCCTGCGGGAACAGCGCGGTGAGGCTCCCCTGTGAACTCGAGCGTGGCAATCAAGCCCCGTCCATGCGAGTGCCGAGCTCACAATCGACCCTGGGGCGCGCCGTTATGCTGGCCCGTCGTGAGCGGGCCGAAACCAGCGGCGGATCCATCGCCCGTCGCCGCCTGCTGCTAGCACTGGGTTTCGGGGTCACCAATGTTGCCGTGCTCCGCCGGCTGGGCTCCGGCGCCACTGCCGACCTCGAGCAGCAGCCCGTCACACAGAACGAACCCGCGGATGCTCCGACCGGCTCGGCGCCTGCAACGGTCGTCTCCGAGCCGGCGCAGCCATCCCAGCCGCAGCAGATCCGGTACTGGACGAATCGGTGGCACAAGAGGCCGGCCGATCCTTCGATCTCGCCATCGTCGGCGGCCGCGTGATCGACCCGGCATCGGGCTTCGACGCCGTGGCCAGCATCGGCGTCAGCGGCTCGACCGTCGTGGCCATCTCGGCAGATCCGGACGCGGCCCCCCTGCAGGCGGCCACGACCATCGACGCGACCGGCCTGGTGGTGTCGCCCGGATTCATCGACATCCTGTCGTACAGCCCCAACGGCTACGGCGAGTGGTACAAGCTGGCCGACGGCGTGACCACGAATCTAGGGACGCACGGCCTTGACAACCGTGCCGACGGCTGGTTCGCTGCCCATCCCGACGGAAGCTCTCCGGTGCACTTCGGCGGGGCCTACGACAATGCTCTCGTCCGTCAAGCGCGCGGCCTCGACCCCTACGACGCGGCGCCCGCCAGCACGCTGGAGGCCATGCTCGAGGACGCCCGCACCGACCTGCGCAACGGGTTCATCGGGCTGCACATGCAGCCCGAGTACACGCCGGGCACCACCTCGGACGATCTGCTCGCCCACGCCGCGGTGGCCGCGGAGCACGACGTGCCCCTGTGCGTTCACGCCCGCTACTCCGACAACCTGCCTCCCGGTACCAACCTCCAGGCCATCAGCGAGCTCATCCGGGCGGCCCGCGAGACCGGGGCCCACGTCCACGTCGAGCACATCAACTCGACCGGCGGCACCGGCGCGATGGCCGAGGCACTCGGACGCATCGGCGATGCGATCCGCGAGGGGCTGGCCATGACTGCCTGCACCTACCCGTACGAGTTCTGGGCCACCTACCTCAAGTCGGCTCGCTACCAGGACTGGCAGCAGAAGTACGGCATCGGCTACGGCGACCTTCAGGTGGCGGGAACGTCGGAGAGGCTGACAGAGCAGAGCTTCGCCGACGCCTACGCGGCGAACAGCCTCACGGCCGCGTTCGCAATGTCGCCCGAGGACGTGGAGCTGCCGCTGCAAGCCGATTTCGTGATGGTCGGCAGCGACGCCATCCTCGACCGGCCCCACAACAACCATCCCCGGTCCACCGGATGCTTCAGCCGGGTGCTCGGCCACTACGTGCGCGGGCGCGGCGTTCTCGACCTCCCCACCGCCCTCGCCAAGATGACGATCCAACCGGCCCGCCTGTTGGAGCGCCGCTGCCCGGGCCTGCGACGCAAGGGCCGTCTCGGAGTCGGCGCGGACGCCGACATCACGGTGTTCGACCCGGCCACCGTCATCGACCGGTCGACGATCGCCGACCCTGCCCAAGAATCCGCAGGCATCCACTGGGTGGTTGTCGAGGGCCGGGTAGTCCGATCGCCCGACGGCTTCACCGGCCAGCAGCCCGCCGGCCGGGGCCTCCGGTCCGACATCGGCGCGGCCTGAGGCCGGCCGCATAGCCATGGGGCCGCGATCACCCAAGGAGCGGGAAGTGGCCTGGGTCCTGTTCGCTCTGCTCGTCGCGGGCGGGACGGCCTCGATCCTGCTGGACCTCGGCGGCTCCGGCGGCGCTCCTGCTGAGAGACCCGCACCACCCGAGACGCACGACACGGCCGCCGGGGACGCTTCGGTGGGCTTCGAGGCGTCCGCCGCGACGCTGGACTCCGGTCCGCCGTCGTTCACCATCGCCGCCACCGGCGACCTGCTCATCCACGAGTCAGTCGCGGACTCAGCACGCACCTCTGACGGCTGGGACTTCTCGGAGATGTTCTCGAGCGTCGCGCCCATCCTCTCCGACGCTGACCTGGCCGTGTGCCATGTGGAGACGCCGATGTCGCCCAACAACGCCCGCCTCTCCTACTTCCCCGCGTTCCTGGTGCCCAGGGAGTTGGCCGCGGCGATCTCCTACGCCGGCTACGACACCTGCTCGCTCGCGTCGAACCACGCCACCGATGCCGGGCGCGAGGGCATCGTGGGCACGATCGGCGCCCTCGACCGAGCACAGGTGGCCCACGCCGGCATGGCCCTGTCGCCGGAGGCCCGCGACGAGGTGACGCTGATCGAGGCGGGTGACGCGACCGTCGCGCACCTCTCATACACCTACGGATTCAACAACGGTGAGCTGGACACCGATGAGTCCCACCTATCGAACGTCATCGACGAGGCCACCATCCTCGAGGAGGCGCGGCGGGCGCGATCGGCGGGCGCAGACTTCGTAGTGCTGTCGATGCACTGGGGCACCAACTACAGCACCGAACCCGATGAACTCCAGACCAGCATCGGGCCCCGCCTGCTGGCCTCCCCCAACATCGACCTGATCCTCGGCCACCACGCCCATGTCGTGCAGCCTGTGACCCGAATCGACGGGGAGTTCCTGGTGTACGGCCTGGGGAACTTCCTGTCCAACCAGTCCCCGGAGACCTGCACCGGATGCCCGGCCGCCACCCAGGACGGGGTGATCGTGCACCTCACGGTGACCGAGAACGAATCGACCGGCCAATGGTCGGTCACCGACGTGTCCCACACACCCACGTGGGTGGACCGCTCCACCCACGAGATCGTCGATGTGCGGAGCGACGACAGGCGCGATCCCGGGTTGCTTCGAGACTCGGCTCAGAGGACCGCCGCCGCGCTCGGCGCGCTGGGAACGCCAGTCGGGCTGAGGTAGCTGCTCGGAGGGCGCCAGACCGCGCCAGAATCAGGCCCACCGGCTGTAGAGTCGCAAGAGTGAGCTTCAAGGTCGGTGATCGGGTGGTCTACCCGCATCACGGTGCGGCCGAGATCGTGAGACTGGAGAAGCGCACCGCCTTCGGCGAGGAGCAGGACTACCTCGTGCTGCGCATGACCCACGGCGAGATGACTGTCGCCGTGCCCGCCGACAAGGCTGAAGACGTCGGCATGCGCTGGCCCATCAGCACAGAGGACGTCGACGACCTCTTCGACGTCCTGGCTCGGCGGGACGTACGCGAGCCAGCCAACTGGTCGCGCCGCTACAAGAACCATCAGGAGAAGCTCAAGTCGGGCGACGTGTACCAGGTGGCCGAGGTGGTACGCAACCTGGCACTGCGCGATCGGGCCAAGGGTCTGTCCGCTGGCGAGAAGGCGCTCTACAACACCGCTCGCAGTGTGCTCGTATCGGAGCTGTCGTTCGCGCTCGACGTGAGCGAGGACGAAGCGTCACTCCGCGTCGACGGCGCCCTGACCTAGCCGCCGGCCGCCGGCGGTGGCCGCTCAGCGGACCAGCCCGCCGCCGTCGACTATCAGCGACTGGCCGTTGACCATGCTGGCCGCGTCGGAGGCCAGCCACACCGCAGCCTCGGCCACCTCGTCGGCGGTGAGCATCCGGCCACCGATGTTGGTGGCCGCGATCATCTTGGCGATCTCTTCGTTGTCGCCGATGAAGCGCCGGATCATGGGCGTGTCGGTCGAGCCCGGCAGCACCGCGTTGACCCTGATCCCCCTGCGGGCGTACTCCTGGGCGGCCGCCTTGGTCAGCCCCACCACGCCGTGCTTTGCCGCGGTGTAGTGGGGTTGGCCCGGCGCAGCCACCACCCCCGCGCCCGACGACGTGTTGACGATGGCACCCCCGCCCTGTTTCGCCATGTGGCGCAGCTCGTGCTTCATGCACAGGAACACGCTGGTCAAGTTGATCGCGATCATGCGGTCCCAGCGGGCCCTGTCGAGATGGTGGAACTCCGACATCTGATCGGCGATCCCGGCGTTGTTGAAGGCGATGTCGAGGCGCCCGTGGCCCGCGACGATCCGCTCGATCATCTCCATGACCGCGGCCTCGTCGGTGACGTCCACCGCCGAGGCCGAGGCCGCAGGCTGCGGCGCGGCCGAGTTGATCGCGGCCGCGGTTGCTTGCGCGCCCTCAGCGTCGAGGTCGGCGACCACGACGTGGGTCGCGCCCTGCGCCGCGAACTGCTGCGCCGCGGCCTGGCCGATCCCGCCCGCGGCGCCGGTGACGAGCACGATCTTGCCCTGCGCCAGGCCGCTCACCCCGCAGCGGTCCGGCGCGTCACGGTCCTCGGCGCTCACATGCGCTCGATGATGGTGACGTTGGCCTGGCCCCCGCCCTCGCACATCGTCTGCAGACCCCAGCGTCCGCCGGTGCGCTCCAGCTCATTGAGCAGCGTGGTCATCAGCTTGGCTCCCGTGCAGCCCAGCGGGTGGCCGAGCGCGATGGCCCCGCCGTTGACGTTGACCTTGGAGTGAGGAATCTCGTGCTCGTGCATCCAGGCCATCGGCACGGGCGCGAACGCCTCGTTGCACTCGAACAGGTCAAGGTCGTCGATGGACATGCCGGTGCGCTCGAGCGCGTAGGCGGTGGCCGGGATCGGGCCGGTGAGCATGTAGATCGGATCGGCACCTCGCACCGACATGTGATGGATCCGCGCTCGCGGCGTCAGCCCGTGATCATCCAGAGCCCGCTCGGAGGCCACCAGCAGCGCCGCCGCCCCGTCACTGATCTGGCTGGAGACTGCCGCGGTGAGCCGCCCGCCCTCGGTGATCGGCGGCAGAGACTGCATCTTCTCCAAGGAAGTGTCGCGCCGGGGTCCCTCGTCGACCGTCACGCCGGCAACCGGCTCGATCTCCGCCTCGAAACGGCCCTCGTCAATAGCCCGGATGGCCCGGCGGTGGCTCTCCAGCGCGTAGGCCTCCATGTCGGCCCGGCTGAAGTCCCACTTCTCCGCGATCATCTCCGCTCCCCGGAACTGCGACACCTCCTGGGTGCCGTAGCGCTGCACCCAGCCCTGTGAACCGGCGAACGGATCGGCGTGGCCCAGATGCTCGGCGGCCGTGAGCGCGGTGCCGATGGGCACCATCGACATGTTCTGGACTCCGCCTGCCACGACCAGGTCGTTCACCGCGGACTTGACGCCCATCGCCGCGAAGCTGACCGCCTGCTGGCCCGACCCGCACTGGCGGTCCACGGTCACGCCGGGCACGGCCTCAGGCAGGCCTGCGGCCAACCAGCAGGTGCGGGCGATGTCGCCCGCGTTGGGGCCCACGTTGTCGAGGTTGCCGAAGATCACGTCCTCTACGGCCATCGGGTCTACGCCGGTGCGGCGCAGCAACGCCTTGATGGCCGCGGCCCCGAGGTCGGCGGGATGCACTTCGGCCAGCCCGCCGCCGCGCCGGCCCGTCGGCGTGCGCACCGCGTCGACGATGTAGGCGTCACTCATCGCATGTCCCCCTTCGGATGTCGTCTCGCTTCGATTATGCCCACAATTTGCGACCGTGCCGTCAATGTGCGATCACGCCCTCTATCAGGCCCCTGAACCCCGAGACGCGATCCCGGAAGGTCATCCGAACTCCGGGATCACGTGGGCGCCGATCAGCTCGATCGTCTGCATGACCTTGTCGTGGGGCACCTTGTACGGATTGAACAGGCAGAAGACCATGTCACAACCGGTGGCCTCGTAGGCCCGGAACATTTCGATGGCCCGGTCGGGATCGCCGCACACGCAGGCATTGGTCTCCAGCAGGTAGTCCATGGTGAGGCGCTCGATGGAGCCGTCCTCGACGTGGTCGGCCGTCGTTCCCAAGTAGTCGTAGGTGCCTAGTTCGGCCTCCATCTCGCGCAGCCACTGGGCCACCGAGCCGATCAACCGGGCGCCCTTGCGCGGGTACCACTCGAACGACTCGGCGGCCACCTCCACCGCCTCAGCCGAAGTGGGCGCCACATTGACCATGGTGAAGGTGGCAGCCTGATCGTTCACGAACCGCCCTATCGGATGGGTGCATGCGTCGATGCCATCCCGGTAGATGGCGATGCGCCGGGCCAGCTCCTCGGGAGGCGTGCCCACCGAGAACGAGAGCAGGCCCACGCCGGCCTCGCCCACCATGCGGTGCCCGCCGTCGGAGCTGGTGGCGGCCCAGAGCGGGGGGTGCGGTGACTGCAAGGGCTTGGGCAGCACCCGGCGCCTCGGCATCTGCCAGTAGTGGCCGTCCCACTCCAGTTCGTCTTCGGCCATGGCCGCCACGGTCATCTGCAGCGCCTCACGCCACATGGCCCTGGTCTCGCTCGGGTGGATGCCGAAGCCTTCCAGCTCAGCCCTCGTGGCCGAGCGACCTGTGCCCAGCTCCACCCGGCCGTTCGACAGCAGGTCGAGCACCGCCACCGACTCGGCCGTGCGCACCGGGTGGTTGTAGGGCTTGGGCATGAGTCGCACGCCGTAGCCGAGCCGCAGGTTCTCCGTGACCGCGGCGAGGTGGCCGTAGAGCACCTCGGGATTGGAGCAGTGCGAGAACTCCTCGAGGAAGTGGTGCTCCACCGTCCACACCGAGTGGAATCCGACCTTGTCGCCCAGACGAACCTGCTCCACCACCTCCTGGTAGGCCTCATGCTCGCTGTGGCGCGACCACGGACGGGCCACCGGGATCTCGTAGAACATGGCGAACTTCACGGTGGTCGCTCCCATGGGGTCGGGGGCTTCCGCCCGATGGTCGCAATGGACGTGGGGCCGAGCATGGTGAAACCCGGTTCCCGCATCTGCTCCAGCGCGGTGGCTGCATCGGACTCGGACACCGCTCCCAGCTCGACCATCCTCGGCACGGCCCGCTCCAGGGCCAGGAACCACCACTCCCCGTCGGCCTCACCGGGCCGCATGGTCCCCACTCGGCCTACGGCGTCCAGGTCTCCAAGACCGAGTTCGCGCATCCATCCGAGGATGCGCACCCCGGCCAGCGGGTCCCGCCACTGCTGCAGGGAGGCGTCGGCGACTATGCGGTGAATCGAGCCGAACGGCTCGGCCGGCTCCCAGCTCCAGCACGTGCATGCCGGGATCAACCCCCACTCGTTCGAGCAGTCGGAAGGTGCGCGGATCGAGCGCCTCGGCCAGCATGGCCAAGCGGACGCGTTCGATGTCGACCTCGTCGTCGCTCACGCCGTAGCGTTCGTTGAGCGCCTCACCCACGACCGCAGAGGCTAACTGTCATGACCGAGCGTCAACGAGCGAGGATCCGTGGCTCGCAGCCATTCTGATCGCGATCCCGGCGGCTCCGACGACTCCGCCGAGCAGGCCGCGTTCCGGGCCCGGGTGCGGGCCTGGCACGACCGCCATGCCACGCCTCGGTCCGGCGACGACCTGTGGGACGTGCCCCTCTACGTGGACGAGAGCCGGGCCTTCGAGTCCTTCGAGAACGGGCGGGTCTGGCAGCGCACGCTGTTCGGGCACGGCTGGGCCGGGATCGCCTGGCCCTCCGAGTACGGCGGAGCTGGAGGCGAGCCGTGGCAGGCCCGGATATTCGGCGAGGTGGCGGCGGGCTACGAGGAGTCCCCCGGCTTCATCGGATCCACAATCGCGATGCTCGGGCCCACTCTGCTGCGTCACGGCAGCGAGGAGCAGAAGCGCCTCTACCTGCCCGGACTGCTGTCGGCGGACTACGCCTTCTGCCAGCTCTTCAGCGAGCCGGGCGCGGGCAGCGATCTGGCCGGGCTGGCGGCCCGCGCCAAGCGGCGAGGCGAGATCTTCGTGGTGAACGGCCAGAAGGTGTGGAACTCCCAGGCCCAGTTCTGCAACTGGGGCTTCATGCTGGTGCGCACCGACCCCGAGGTTCCCAAGCACCGGGGCATCACCTTCCTGCTGGTCGACATGGCCACACCGGGCATTGAGGCCCGCCCGCTAGTGCAGATGAACGGAGCCGCCCACTTCAACGAGGTGTTCTTCACCGACGTGCGTGTGCCGGTGGCCAACGCGGTGGGCGAGATCGACGGCGGCTGGGGCCCGGCCCGCACCGTGCTGACGAACGAGTCGGCGTTCATCGGGGAGCGTCGGGGCTCGGGACCGCTGGCCTCGCTGGTGGAGCTCGCCCGCCGCCACGCCCGGCTTGACGATCCGCTGATCCGCCAGCAGCTGGTCGACGTGTGGGCTCGGGAGCGGATGCAGCGCTGGATGGGCGAGGCGATCCAGGCCGCGGTTCGCCGGGGAGGCGCGCCTCACATCGATCCGGGCATCATGAAGCTGTTCGCGGCAGAGTCGAAGCGCCGCAGCGGCGAGTTGGCCGCGGCCCTGGGGAGCCTGGCCGTGGTCGCCGACTGGGACGAGCCAGCTCGATGGGCCCGCCACGAGCTGATGGGCCGCTACGCGGTCTCGATCGGTGGAGGGACCAGCGAGGTGATCCGCAACAACGTCGCGGAGCGCGCCCTAGACCTGCCCAGAGAGCCCAGCATCGACCGCAACGTGCCCTGGCGGGACATACCCAGGTGACACGCCATCCAACGCCACTCGCGAAGCGGTCATGACACGGCCAGGTAAGCGTCCAGTTCGGACAGCCAGTCGCTGCGCTGGAACTCGGGGGCGAAGCAGGCCTCCAGGCTGTTGCGGGCGCAGGCGGCCAGGTCTTCGCGAGTGAGGTTCAGGGCCTCCGCGGCGGCCAGGTAGTTGTCGGCCACATAGCCGCCGAAATAGGCCGGGTCGTCGGAGTTGATGGTGACCTTGAGGCCCGCGCCCAGCAGGCGCTTGAGGTTGTGGTCGGCTAGGTCGTCGACCACACACAGGGCCAGGTTCGACAATGGGCACACCGTCAGCGGTGTCTGGGCGGCCACCAGCCGGGCCACCAGATCGGGATCCTCCTCGCAGCGCACTCCGTGGTCGATCCGCTCCGCGCCCAGAGCGTCGAGGGCCCCTGCGATGTACGCGGGCGGCCCCTCCTCGCCGGCGTGGGCCACCGGCCGCAGCCCGGCCGCCCGGGCCATGGCGTAGGCCTCGGCGAACTCCTCGGGCGGGTGGTCCACCTCCGAGCTGTCGAGCCCCACCCCGATGATGTCGTCCAGCCAGGCCTCCGAAGCCCGGAACGTCTCGCAGGCGGCTTCGCCTGGAAGGTGACGCAGGAAGCACATGATCAGCGCGGAGGAGATCCCGAACTCGGCCTCGGCGTCGGCCATCGCCTCGGTGAAGCCTCCCATGAACACCTCGAAGCCCACGCCCCGCTCGGCGTGGGTCTGCGGGTCGAAGAACATCTCCGCCCTTCGCACCCCGTCGGCGTGGGCCCGACGCAGGTAGGCGGCCATCAGGCCGTAGAAGTCCTGCTCGGTCTGCAGCACGGCCGCGCCCTGGTAGTAGATGTCCAGGAACGACTGGAGGTCGGTGAACGAGTAGGCGGCCCGCACCGCGGCCTCGTCCTCGAAGGGCAGCTCGACACCGTTGCGCCCGGCCAACTCGAAGAGCATCTCCGGCTCGAGGGTGCCCTCGATGTGCAGGTGCAGCTCGGCCTTGGGCAGGCCCCGCACGAAGCTGGCCAGATCAGCGTCGCCGGTCATCACCCCTCACACTCTCCTCGGACTCTCGCAGGCAGGAACTGGTTGACATCGGTGAAGTCGTACGGGTCGGTCGAACCGTCCACGGGGAAGCGCTCAGACGCCGGGCGGCTGCGTCTGGTTCAGCGGGAGGCGACCACCACGTTCTCGAGCACGTCGCTGTCGCCGGTGCGGACGTACCACTCCCAGCGAGCTCCGTCGGGATCGGTGACCCAAGTCTCTGACTTCTCGGCGTAGCAGCACATCGTGTCGTCCACTCCGGTGGTCTCGAGGCCCGCCCCGCTCAGGCGCCGCTCCGCTTCGACCACCTGCTCGGTGGTCTCGGTCTCCACGCCGAGATGGTTGATGGTGCCGCCCGCCCCGCAGCACCCGGCGGGGTCCGAAGCACCGTAGGCCGTCTCGAAGAGCACCAGCTTCAGGGGCGGCTCGTCGATGGCGAAGTTGGCGTAGCCCGGCCAGCGCCGGGTCGGCGCCGCGCCGAACATCCGCGAATAGAACTCCACCGCCGCGTCCAGGTCGGAGACGTTCAAGGCAAGTTGCAGTCTCACCGGCTCTCCCTTGTCTCAATCGTTGGTCAACACACCCTCAAACTGCGGCTGGACGCACTGTATTCCGCGCGTCAGCGATGGTGCGCGGGCTGCCATCAAGGCTGATCATCATCGGGGTTGCTCCGACATCGGCTAGAACCTACAAGCCGACCAGCGCGCAGCCGGACATGCCCCCACTTGAAGCAAGTAGAGATCGTGCGAACCCGATATTCCGAGGACCAGCAGGCCGTGCAGGAGGCTTTCAGCGATCTGTTCGCCCGGGAGGCGACCCCCGAAGCGGTGCGGGCCGCCGAGGCGGGCTGCGGCTTCGATCCAAGCCTGTGGCACAAGCTCGCTGCCGCGGGCGCGCCCGGGATGGCCGTGCCCATCGCCGACGGGGGTGGCGGCGCCTCGCTCGTCGATCTGGCGGTGGTGATCCACGAGTGGGGCCGGCGGATCGCGCCGGTGCCGCTGGTGGAGCACTCGGTGAGCGGTCGGTTGCTCGCCTCGGCAGCCGCCGTCCGGGGCGCTCGAAGGGATCTACTCGCCGAGGTGGTCTCCGGTGGGCTCATCGCCACGATCGCGCTCGGGCCGGTCGACGCTGACGGCACGGCCCGACTCGTCCCCGCCGGCGCCGTGGCCGACGTTGTGGTCGGCCGGCACGGCGACGCCGTCGTGGTCGCCCACAGCCAGCCTCCGGGCACGGCCAGGCCCAACATCGCCGGTCTGCCCCTTGCCGACCGGGACCTCTCCAGCGCCGAGGTCGTCGCGTCCGGTGCGGCAGCCAGGCGTGCCTGGGACCGTGCCCTGGACGAGTGGAAGGCGCTCATGGCTGTGGCCTATGCGGGCCTGGCCCACGAAGTGCTGGCCATGGGAGTGGCCTACACCAAGCAGCGCTACCAGTTCGGCGTGCCGGTCGGGTCGTTCCAAGCGGTGCAGCACGGCCTGGCCGACGCCGCCACCCGGAGCGAGGGCGCGCGCCTGCTCGCCTTCCGAGCGGTCTGCGCAGCCGATGCCGGCCGAGCCGACGGGTCCCGGCTCGCCTCGATGGCTCTGCTGTTCAGCGCGGAGTCGGCCCGGTTCGCGGCCGACCGGGTGCTTCAGTACCACGGCGGCTACGGCTACAGCGCCGAGTACGACGTTCAGCTCTACTACCGCCGCGCCGCCGGCTGGCTGTTGCAGCTCGGCGAGCCGTCAGCCGAGATTGCCCGGCTCGCCGCCGCCGACCTCGGCCCCAAGTCCCGGGCCGCGTGATGGACTTCGCGATGCCGGCCGCGGCCGAGGCGTTCCGGACCGAGGTACAGCAGTTCCTGGCCGAGCACGTCACCGGCGAGATGATCGCGGCCACCCGCGACGGCACCATCCACTCCCCCGCGCTGCATCGGGCCATAGCGGCACGCGGCTGGCTCTCGGGCGCGGTGCCGGCCGAGCTGGGTGGAGGCGGCATGGATCCCGTGGAGCTGTGCGTGCTGCTGGAGGAGTTGCAACTCCATCAGGCGCCCGCGGACGCGCTGGGCGTGGCGGTGGTCGTCGTGTCGATGCTCCTCGAGCACGGCAACGAGCACCTGCACGACACCGTGGCGCCCCGGCTCATGTCGGGCGAGGCCCTGGCGTGCCTCGGCTACAGCGAGCCCGAGTCCGGCTCCGATGTCGCTGCGGCCCGAACCCGCGCCGAGCGCCGCGGCGACCGATGGGTGATCAACGGCTCGAAGATGTGGACGACGCTGGCCCATGTGGCCGACTACGTCCTGCTGCTCACCCGCACCGACCCCGACGTGCCCAAGCACCAGGGCCTCACGTTCTTCATCGTGCCCCTCGACACGGCCGGCATCGAGATCCGCTCTGTCGAGACGATGGGAACCGAGCGCTCCAACGCCACCTTCTACGACGATGTGGTGCTCGGCGACGAGTGGCGTCTCGGCGCAGTGAACGACGGCTGGACGGTGATGAAGACCGCCCTCAAGTACGAGCGGGGCATCGCCGGCGGCCAGTTCCCTTCGCCGCCGGTGATCGAGGCCGCCGTCGACTGGGCCCGCCGTGCCAGACGGGCCGACGGCACCCGCCCCATCGACGACGACGACGTCCGACACAAGCTGGTGCGGGCCATGATCGACGTGGAGGTTTGCCGCAGCTTCGCGTACCACACCGCCGCCCTGGCGTCGGAGGGAGCGATGTTCGGGGTGGAGGGGTCGATGACCAAGCTGTTCGCCTCGGAGTCCTACAAGAAACACTGCGCCTGGTTCCTCGACATGATGGGCGCCGACGGACTGCTCACCCACGACGATCCCGACGCCCACATGGACGGCCGGATCGAGGAACACTTCCGCCACGCCCCGGTGACCGCGATCTACGGGGGAACCAGCGAGATCAACCGCAACCTGGTGGCTGAGGGCTGGCTGGGCCTGCCCCGATCGCGCTGATCCGCTCGGCTCGACCCTCGGCATATCTGAAACGGCGGCATTGTTGGGGTTTCGAGGCCACCGGTAGCCTTGATCCAACGGGACGTAGCGCAGCCAGGTAGCGCACCTGCTTTGGGAGCAGGGGGTCGCCGGTTCAAATCCGGCCGTCCCGACTCTTGACATGAGCCAACTTCACGAAGCCCAGCGCCGGGCCGATCCGATCAGACGATATGTGGCACCCGAGTCGTTGGAGGACGCCTTGGCCGTGCTCGCCGCGGGCGGCGCCTCGGCCCGAGCCGTGGCCGGGGGCACTGACCTGCTGCTGGAGCTGAGCCGCGGGGCAAGGCCCGAGATCGACACTCTCGTAGACCTGAGCGTCATCGACGGCCTCGACACCATCCGCGAGCGCGAGGGGCGCGTCGAGCTGGGGCCGCTGACCACCCACGGCGACGTGGTCGGATGGGACCGGATGCTCGTCGTGGGGCTGCCGCTCGCTCAGGCCTGCCTGGAGGTCGGATCCCCGCAGCTGCGCAACCGGGCCACGATCGCGGGCAACATCGTCACCGCCAGCCCAGCCAACGACACCATCTCGGCCCTGTACGCGCTTGGAGCCGATGTGACCGTCTCGTCGGCGGGCAGCGACGACCGGACCATGCCGATCGAGGCGTTCTTCACCGGCTTTCGCGTCACCGCGCTGGAGCCGGGGGAGCTCGTAACCAGCATCGCTTTCGATGCGCTCGGCGGGCGCCGCCGCGGCATCTTCGTGAAGCTGGGGCTGCGACGGGCGCAGGCCATCTCGGTGGTCCACGCGGCCGCGGTGGTGGCCGATGCCGGTGACGGGACCGTCGCCGACCTCGTGGTGGCCCTAGGCAGCGTCGGTCCGACCATCGAGCTGGTGGAGGCAGCCGCCGACATCGCCAGCGGCCGGCTCCTCGCCGACGCCGCCGGAGACGTCGCCGCCGCGGCCCGGGCCGCGGTCACCCCCATAGACGATCTGCGCTCCACAGCCGAGTACCGCAGCCACACCACCGAAGTGGTGGTGGCGCGGGCGCTGAGCTCGCTGGCCGCCGGCACCGAAGCCGCCACCTGGCCCCAGCGCCCTCCCCGCCTGGTCTCTGCCGTCCGGTCCCAGGCCGTGGCGGCATCTGACGAACCCTCACGCCGGGAGATCACCGACGGCAGCACTATCACCGCCACCGTCAACGGCGTCGAACGGAGCGCAGCCAATGCCGCGGGCCGCACGCTGCTCGACTGGCTGCGACTCGACCTCGGGCTGACCGGCACCAAGGAGGGCTGCGCCGAGGGCGAGTGCGGCGCCTGCACCGTGCATCTCGATGGCCAGGCAGTGCTGTCGTGCCTTGTGCCCGCGGCCCGTGCCGCCGGTGCGAGCATCACCACGGTTGAGGGCGTTGCCCCGCCCGACGGCAGCCTGCATCCCGTCCAGCAGGCCCTGGCCGACTGCGGTGGCGTCCAGTGCGGCTTCTGCACCCCGGGGTTCGTGATGAGCGCGGCCATGCTCGCCGTCGAGGAGCCGCACCCGAGCCGGTCCCAGGTGGAGCACGGCCTGGCCGGGAACCTGTGCCGCTGCACCGGCTACTACTCGATCATCGACGCCCTCGTCGGAAACGGCAGCAAGACGGCGCCGACCGTCGAGGCCGCGGGCCCATGAGCGTCGGATCGTCCTCGGCCCGAATAGACGCGCCGGCCAAGCTCACCGGGGCGGCCGAGTACCCGGGCGACCGGATCGGTGCCGACGCGCTGTGGGCGATGGCGGTGTTCACCGACCAGCCCCACGCCCGCCTGGTGAGCCTCGACCTCTCGGCCGCGGAGGCCGTCTCCGGCGTGGTGGCCGTGTTCGGCTCGGCTGACATGCCGGTGAACGAGTTCGGGCTCACCATGTTCGACCATCCGGTGTTCGTCGGTCTCGAGCACACCGGACGCAGCCCCGTGGCCTGCGATGTGTCCCGCTGGGAGGCGGACCGGGTGGCGCTGGTGGTGGCCGAGACCCCCGAGGCGGCTCGGGCGGGGGCGGCCGCCATCGAGGCACGGTGGGAGCCGCTGCCGGTGCTGGCCGACATCGACCAGTCGCTGGCCTCGGAGACGATGATCCACCCCGAGAACGGCATGCCCTCCAACGCCTACTACTCGCTGCGCATCCGCAAGGGGGACATGGCCCAGGGTTGGGCCGATGCCGATGTCGTGGTCGAGTCCACCTACGAGTTCCCCTACCAGGAGCACGCCTACCTGCAGCCCGAGGCGGGCATGGCCTACATCGACGACGAGGGCCGGGTGACGGTCGAGGTCGCGGGCCAGTGGACTCACGAGGACCAGGAGCAGATCGCCCACGCCCTCGACCTGCCCGCCGACCGGGTCCGGGTGATCTATCCGGCCATCGGCGGAGCCTTCGGCGGCCGCGAGGACATATCGATCCAGATCGTGCTGGCATTGGCCGCGGTCAGGCTCCATGAGCGGGGCATCCACCGGCCGGTGGCCACGGTGTGGTCGCGCGAGGAGTCGATCGTCGGGCACTGCAAGCGCCATCGGGGCCGGATAGTGGCCCGCTGGGGGGCCCGGCGAGACGGCCGCATCACCGCGGTGCACAGCACGGCCTGGCTCGACGCGGGCGCCTACAACTTCACCTCCAACAAGGTGGTCGGCAACTGCCATCTGCACCAGGCCGGCCCCTACGAGGTGCCCAACGCCGAGATCGACAGCCACGCGGTGTACACCAACGCCACACCTGCGGGCGCGTTCCGGGGCTTCGGCGGGCCGCAGGCCGCCTTCGCGGCCGAGAGCCAGATCAACAAGCTGGCCGAGGCGCTGGGGATGGATCCGGTGGAGATCCGCCGCATCAACGCGCTGCGAGAGGGCAGCATCGCCATCACCCAGACGGCCATGCCCGAGGGCGTGACCATGCCCGAGGTGATCGACCACTGCGCCGAGGCCGCCGCGCAGGCCGCCGCCGACGGTAACGGCGCGGCCTTCAGCCCGTTCCCCTCGCTGCCGCCGGAGCCGTCGGCTCTGCGCCGGGGCCGGGGCTTTGCCTGCTCGTTCAAGAACGTGGGATTCTCGTTCGGCTTCCCCGAGCGCTGCGAGGCCGAGATCGTGCTCCATGGCAGCGAGGACTCCGACGAGCCCGAGCGAGCCGAGCTGTACCACGCCGGCGCCGAGGTCGGCCAGGGCGCCCACACCGCGCTGGTGCAGATGGCCGCCGAGGCCACCGGGCTGCACGCGGACCGCATCGAGCACCGGTTCTCCGACACGGCCACCTCCGGCGACGCCGGCTCGGCCTCGGCGTCGAGGCTCACCTGGATGTCGGGCAACGCGATCCTGGGCGCGGCCGAGGAGGCCGAGAAGGCATGGCGCGACGGCCAGCGACCCGCCGCGGGCCGGTTCCGCTTCGTTCCTCCCCCCACCGAGGCGCTCGACCCCGCCGGCGGACACTGCGTCCCCAACTTCAGCTACGGATACGTGGCCCAGCATGTGGAGCTCACGGTGGACACCGGCACCGGCCACATCCGAGTCGACCGGGTGGTCAGCGCCCACGACGTGGGCCGGGCCATCAACCCGCAGCTGGTGGTGGGCCAGATCGAGGGCGCGGTGATCCAGGCTCACGGCTACGCGCTGAGCGAGAACCTCCGCTCGGCCGGAGGCCGGCTGCAGAACATGCGCCTCAGCACCTACTTGATGCCGGGCATCGGCGACATCCCCACCACCGTCGACAGCGTGGTGCTGGAGCTGGCCGACCCGCTGGGCCCCTGGGGCGCACGAGGCATGGCCGAGATGGGTCTGATCCCCTACACCCCCGCGGTGGTGGCTGCGCTGCACGACGCCACCGGCGTCTGGTTCGACAGCTTCCCGTTGACCCCCGACCGGGTGCTGGCCGGCCTGCGCGGCTCCGAGGGCTAGTCGGCCGGGAGGGGCCAGGCGTCTGTCAGGCGCTCCCAGCAGTCCTGGAGGCTCTGGGGCAGGACCCTCACGTCGGCGAGCGCGGTCATGAAGTTGGTGTCGGAGCGCCAGCGGGGCAGCACGTGGATGTGGACGTGGTCGTAGACGCTGGGTCCGGCACCCTCTCCCAGGTTGACGCCGACGTTCACCCCGTCGGGAGAGAACGCGGCCTTGACCGCGGCGACGGCGTCGTGGACGGTGTCCCACAGCTCGTGGCGCTCGTCGCGGTCCAGACCCTCGAGATCGGGAACGGCCCGGTAGGGCAGGATCAGCAGGTGTCCCGTGGAGTACGGGTAGCGGTTCAAAATCGCGAACACCAGCTCGCCGCGGTGCACGATGTGGGTCTTGTCGTCGGGCAGGCCCGAGTTGAGGATGGCCTCGAACAGGCTCTGGCCCTCCCCGCCGTCGGGTCCGGTCCCGGCTCCGGGGACCGTGCCCGGGATGGTGCCCGACGAGTCGGCGATGCCCGCTGCGGCCGCCTCCCGGTCGGCCATCATGGCGGGTATCCGCCAGCCGGCCCAGAGACGCTCGACCATGTCAGGTCCGGGCCTCGACCTCGCTGGCGAGGCGGGCCACGAAGGCGTCGAGCGGGACGTCTCTGTCGGGGCTCTTGCTGCCGCGGGCGTTGACCCCCACGGTGCGGTTGGCAGCGTCGTCGTCACCCACTACCAGCACGTAGGGAACCTTGGCCACCTTGGCGTTGCGGACTCGCTTGCCCAGGGGCTCCTCCGCGGGGCTCGTGTCAGCACGGAAGCCTTGAGACTTCAGAGCGTCGGCCACCTCCGCGGCGTAGCCGGCGTGGGCCGCGGCCACGGGCAGAACCCGCGCCTGCACCGGCGCCAGCCAGGCCGGGAAGGCTCCGGCGTAGTGCTCGACCAGCACCCCGAAGAAGCGCTCCACCGAGCCGAACAGGGCCCGGTGGATCATCACCGGGCGGGGCCGGGAGCCGTCCGAGGCCACGTACTCGAGGCCGAAGCGTTCCGGCAGGTTGAAGTCCACCTGGATGGTGGACAGCTGCCACGACCGGCCGATGGCGTCGCGCACGTCCACATCGATCTTGGGGCCGTAGAAGGCGCCGCCCCCCTCGTCGGTCTCGTAGTCGAGCCCGGCCGCCTCCAGCGCGGCCCGCAAACCCTCGGTGGCGTCCTCCCACAGCGACTCCTCCCCCACCGACTTCTCGGTGGGGCGGGTCGAGAGCTTGGCCTGGAACTCGGTGAAGCCGAAGGCGCTCAGCACGCTCAGCACGAACTCCAGCAGCGACGCAAGCTCGGCCGCGATGTCCTGGCGAGTGCAGAAGATGTGGCTGTCGTCCACGGTGAATCCCCGGGTGCGCATCAGGCCGTGCACCGCACCCGACAGCTCGTAGCGGTAGACGGTGCCCAACTCGAACAGCCGCATCGGCAGTTCCCGATAGCTGCGCTGAGCCGAGCGGTAGATCATCACATGGAACGGGCAGTTCATCGGCTTGGGGTAGTAGGCCGCGCCGTCCACCTCCATGGGCGGGTACATGCTCTCGGCGAAGAAGTCGAGATGACCCGAGGTCTCCCACAGCACCGACTTGGCCAGATGCGGCGAGAACACGAACTCGTAGCCGCCGTCGGTGTGCCGCTGGCGGGAGTAGTCCTCCATCAGGGTGCGCACCAACGCCCCCTTGGGGTGCCACACCGCCAGTCCCGGTCCCAGCTCCGCGGGCCATGACACCAGATCGAGCTCCGCGGCGAGGCGCCGGTGGTCGCGCCGCTCAGCCTCGGCCAGGCGGTGCAGATGGGCGGCGAGCTCCTTGCGGCTGGACCACGCCGTGCCGTAGATGCGCTGCAGCATCGGGTTGCGCTCGCTGCCCCGCCAGTAGGCCCCGCTGACCCGCTGCAGGGCGAAGTGGCCGAGCCGGCCGGTGGAGGGCACGTGGGGGCCGAGGCACAGGTCCACAAAGCCGCCGGTGTCGCCGCTTCCGGCGCCGTTGCGGTAGCAGCTCACGGCGCCGCCGGTGGACGTTTCGGTGGCCAGGTCGCTGGTCGCTTTGGCGGGGGCCTCGATGGACGGAGCGGCGGAATCGGAGTCGGCGGAGCCGGACGCGCCCAGGGCTACGGCCTCGATGATCTCTCGCTTGTAGCGGTGCTCGGAGAACAACTCCAGCGCCTCGGCCGCGTCGACCTCCACGCGCACGAACGGCTGGTCCTCAGCGATGATCTCGCGCATGCGGGCCTCGATGCGCTCCAGGTCGGCGTCGGTGAAGGTGCCGCCGCCGGGTAGCTCGAAGTCGTAGTAGAAGCCATGCTCGATGGGCGGGCCAATAGCGAACGTGGCGCCCGGGTACAGGTCGAGCACCGCCTGGGCCAGCACGTGCGCGGTGGAATGGCGGATCGTGTGCAACCCTCGGGGCGACGACGCGGTGACGATCTCCACCGCCGACCCGTCAACAAGGGGCACGGCCAAGTCCTTCTCGGCCCCGTCAACCACTGCGACCACCGCGTCGGCGGCCAGGCGCGGGCCGATGGCCGAGGCCAGGTCCGAACCGTTGGAACCTTCTGCCAGCTCCCGCCGCGAGCCGTCAGGAAGCGACACCGAGATCGAAGACATCGCCTCCGAGGCTACCGCTGCCCTCAAGCCTGGACGCCCGCAGCGCCGCTAGGTAGCCTCGGGTTGTGAGGTCCATGTCGGAACAGCTGAACGAAGACACGCACTCGCCGCGCTGGTCCAACGGCCGCTTAATCGGCCCGCGCGACGACCGGGTTGCGGCGGTTTTGCTCATCTCGGGTTGCACTCTCATTGCGGCAGGAATGTGGCTCGTAGGCCAAAGCGTCCAGGCGTCGTACGGTCCGGCCAACCCGGGCGGATATGGATGGATGCTGGTCGGACTGCTAGCCGTGACGACCGCTCTCAGCGCACGATGGGCTGTCGTGCGCTTGAGCGCCCGAGGACGCGATCCGGCATCACTCTGGTTCATGGTGCCCCGCCCGCCGGACGGGGGCCGAGACTATGCGCCAGAGAACCGTGCGCAGCGAAGGATGATGATCGGCGGCGGTCTAGTGGGGATTGCACTGTGCATGAGCGGCGGCTTCGTTCTTGAGCAGTTCAGCGACCACTTCGGAGGAGGCTGGGGTCAGTTGTTGAACCTCGGACTTGTTTCCGCGGTGATCATCTCGTTCATCATCTGGACTCGCCGCCACGTTTCGGCCCGCATCCCGATCACCCACAGGGTGAAACCCGTCAGCGACCCAGCGGCGACCGCGGCTGCCGTTGTGGGATCCTTGCTGGGCATCGCGACCTTCTGGACCGCAGGACTCTTCGCAGTACCGATAGCCGTCGACGCGTGGTGGCCACATGACGCGGCGTCACCGACTTGCGCAGCAGGCGTCACTGGGCTCGCGGCCGCCACGTTCCGGTTGCGGGCTCTAGCCCGCCGCCAGGCCCGCGGTCAAGCCGCCCCTGCAATGGCGGACCAAGCGCAGTCGCCGCCTTAGCCCAGCGCGACCACGGTGCTACGCCCCCAACTGTCGGCGGTCTGACATTCATTTCAATTCATGCACCGAGCTGTAGAGGGAAACGCCTAGAAGGGTGGCGGCGGCGTGCACGGGGCGGCCGGAGTGGGCGGCGGCGTCCACGGCGGCCACGGCGCCGGGGACGTCCAGGTCGTCGTCGAGGCGCTGACGCACCTCGTACAGGAGGTCCGCCTCGCCGCCGTCAGCGGTGCCGGCCTCCCGCCACAGGGCCAGGCGGCGCTCGGCCTCGTCCAGCAGACCCTCGTGCCAGGGCCACGGCGTGCGGTAGTGCTGCGACATCAGGGCCAGGCGGATCGCCACGGGCTCGTGACTGCGGCGCAGCTCGTGCACGAACACCAGGTTCCCCAGCGACTTCGACATCTTGGACCCCTGGTAGTGCACCAGCGCCTGATGCAGCCACAGGCGGGCGAACGGCTTGCCGGTCACCGCCTCGGACTGGGCTCGCTCGCACTCGTGGTGCGGATAGAGCAGGTCCGCTCCCCCGCCGTGCAGGTCGATGGTCTCGCCCAGCTCGCGCAGCGCCAGCGTCGAGCACTCCACATGCCAGCCCGGCCGCCCCGGTCCCCAGCGCGACTCCCAGGAGGGCTCGCCGGGGAGGGCCCGCTGCCACAGCACGAAGTCGAGAGGATCCTGTTTGGCAGGGTCGTCAGGATCGTCGCGCCACTGCCGGGCCAGCTCGATCATGCGGTCACGCCCGAACCCCGACAGCGTTCCGAAGCCGTCGAAGGCCTGCGTGTCGAAGTACACGCTGCCGCCCGCGCAGTACGCGAAGCCCCGCTCCAGGGCTTCGTGGATGAAGCCTCGGATGTCGGGTATGGCCGAAGTAGCCCTGGGCTCGGAGGCCGGAGGCAGCGTGTTCAGCGCGGCCATGTCGTCGTCGAAGCGGGCCGTCTGCGCGAACGCCAGGTCGAGGTAGTGGACTCCACGGCGGTCGGCTGCGGCCAGGATGTCGTCGTCCACGTCGGTGATGTTGCGCACGCAGCGGGTCTCGCGGCCCATGTCCCGCAGGCGGCGCTGCAGCACGTCGTAGGTGATGTAGGTGGCGGCGTGCCCCAGGTGAGTGGCGTCATAGGGTGTGATGCCGCACACGTACATGCGCACCACCGGCGGAGCATCGAAGTCCACCACCGAGCCCCGAGCCGTGTCGTAGAGCCGCAAGGTCACGCTGGGCTGTCCAGAGGTCGAGCCGAGCGGGCCACCGCGCCCCGGGCTGTGTCGTAGAGCCGCACGATCTCACGGTACCGTTGCGGGCCGTGGGCCTACTTGACGGCAAGCGCATTGTGATCACCGGAGTACTGACCGACGCCTCAATCGCTTTCGGCGCCGCCGAACTCGCCCTGGCCGAGGGCGCCGAGATCCTGCTCACCGGTGCCGGCCGGGGAATGCGGCTCACGCAGCGCACGGCCCGCAAGCTCGGCGACGGCATCGACGTCACGGAGTTCGACGTAACCGAACCGTCCCACGCGGGCGCCCTGCGCGACCACCTGGCAAGCAGCTGGGGACAGGTGGACGGCGCGCTCCACGCCATCGGGTTCGCTCCCGAGATCTGTCTGGGCGGCTCGTTCATGGACGCCACCTGGGAAGACGTCAGGGTGGCCCTGGAGATCTCCACCTACTCGCTCAAGATGCTCGCCGACGCCGTCGCCCCGCTCATGCCGGCCGGCAGCTCGATCGTGGGCCTGGACTTCGACGCTACGAGGGCCTGGCCCTACTACGACTGGATGGGCGTGGCCAAGGCCGGCCTCGAGTCCACCTGCCGGTATCTGGCCCGCTACCTGGGGCCGCAAGGCATCAGGGTCAACCTGGTGTCGGCGGGTCCGGTGAGGACCATGGCCGCCCGCTCGATCCCCGGGTTCTCCGAGTTCGAGGACGCTTGGTCCCAGCGGGCGCCGCTTGGCTGGAGCGTCACCGACCCGTCCGCAGTGTCGCGCACGATCGTGGCGATGCTCAGCGACTGGCTGCCGGCCACCACCGGATCGATCGTCCAAGCCGACGGCGGCTACCACGCCATCGGCGCGTAACACCGCGCTCGGACGCTCAGGCGCCGTTGTCGTCGGTCTCGTCGAAGATGTCGCCCACCAACGCCTCGAGAACGTCCTCGAGAGTGACGACTCCCAGCATCTTGCCGGCCTCGTTTCGCACCAGAGCCATGTGCACCCGCGACCGGCGCATGTAGAGCAGCAGGTCGCGGCCGGCCATGTCGGGGCTCACCACCCGCATGCGGCGGAGCAGCTCGAGCGGCACCGGATCGTGCCGGGCCTCGGTCGGCATGCGGAGCAGGTCCTTGGCGTGCACGAACCCCAGCACGTCGTCGGGCTCGGATCCCCATACCGGCACGCGGGTGTGGCCGCTGGAAGCCACCACATCCTCGAGACGGGCCACCGACGCGCCCCGAGGCACCGACGCCAGCCGGTCAGGGGGCACCATCATCGATCCCGCCGACCGGACGCGGAACCCCAGCGCGCCCGACAGCAGCTCGTGCTCGGTGGACTCGATCACACCCTCCTCGCGGGCACCCGCCAGCAGCGTGTGGAACTCGTTGATGGTGAGGGCGGTGTTGATCTCGTCCACCGGCTTCATGCCCATCAGGCGCACGATGCCCGCCGACACCATGTTGAGGGACCAGATGACCGGCTTGAACACCGCGCCGTAGATCCGCATCGCCGGAGCGAGCAGCCTCGCGGCCGACTCGGGGAGGGCGATGGCGATGTTCTTGGGGACCATCTCGCCCACCACCACATGCAGCGTGGTCACCACGAACAGCGCCACCGCGAACGAGATCGTGTGCAGCACGCCCGAGGGGACCTCGGCAACAAGCTCGATGACCGGCTCGACCAGGTGGGCGATGGCCGGCTCGGCCACATATCCCAGCACCAGCGAGGCCATGGTGATTCCGAGCTGGGCCCCCGCGAGCTGGGTCTGCAGGTCGCGCGCCGCGGCCAACGCGAGCCCGCTGCGCCGGTCCCCGCCGGCCGCGGCCGCCTCGAGGCGAACGGCACGGGCCGCGACCAGCGCGAACT
The DNA here is from genome assembly GCA_965219165.1 of Candidatus Aldehydirespirator sp. Classification (GTDB taxonomy): domain Bacteria; phylum Actinomycetota; class Acidimicrobiia; order Acidimicrobiales; family Aldehydirespiratoraceae; genus Aldehydirespirator. The sequence continues at coordinate 2,575,968 of CBDCMW010000002.1, forward strand.
CGGCCGCCACGAAGAAGGCGTTGGCCCCCAGCATCACCACCGCGGCCGCCAGGGCCACGATTGCGCCCGAACTCACCGCGAAGCCCCCCGCTCGGCCGAGCCCGAACTCACGGCGAAGCCCCCCGCTCGGCCGAACCGACCGACGGGCCGGGTCCTGCCGCGGGTCGAGTCCCACCCTCGGCGGGTGCCACCACCCGCACGGTGGCGATGCGCAGCCCGTCCACGGCCACCACCTCGAGCCGCCAGCCGTCCACGGTGGCGATCTCCCCTGGCACCGGGATGTGGCCCAGGCGGTCGAGAACCAGGCCGGCCAGCGTCTCGTACGCGCCCTCGGGCATGGCGAACCCGGTCGCTTCCAGCACCTCGTCGACATGAAGCGACGCCGGCAGCACCGTCGAGCCCCGCGACTCGGCCCGAGTGCGCTCGGGCGTGGACGAGTCGTGCTCGTCGTCGATCTCGCCGACGATCTCCTCCAGCACATCCTCCAGAGTGATTATTCCCGCCGTCCCCCCGTGCTCGTCGACCACCACTGCCAGCTGTCCAGCTCCGGTGCGAAGGTCATCCAGAATGTCGTCGAGATCGCGGGACTCCGGCACGGCCAGCACCGGCTTCATCAGCTGCGACACCGGCGTGGACGGCCGGTCCTGCACCGGCACCGCGAACAGCGACTTCACGTGGACGACGCCGGCGACGTCGTCGAGATGGCCTGCGATCACCGGGAACCGGGAGTGACCGGTGCGCGCGGCCAGGTCCGCTAGGTCGGCCACTGTGGCGTCGGCTGCGATAGCCAGCACCTCGACCCTCGGCACCATGGCGTCGTCGGCCTGCTTGTGGGCCAGGCGGATCGACCGGGTGAGCAGCCGGACCTCGCCCTCATCGAGCATTCCCTCCTGCCCCGAGGAGACGAAGAGGTGCTCCAGCTCGTCGCGGTCGGGCAGCGGGTCGATGTCCTCGCGCGGCTCGATCCCGAGGCGGCGCACCATCCAGTTGGCAACGCCGTTGAGGAATGCCACCACCGGTCGGGCCAGCACCCCGTACGCCGTGGTGGGCACCGCCACCGCCACCGCGGTCCCGTACGGCTTGGTGGTGGCCACGGCCTTGGGCACGAGCTCGCCCAGCACCATGTGCACGATCGTGGCTAGGACCAGCGCCACCGCGACCGAAACGCCGGAGGGAGTATCCGACCCGAACAGCGCGTCAATCCCGGGCGCGATCATCGGCGCCAAGGCCGGCTCGATCATGAAACCGAGCAGCAGCGACGACACCGTGATACCGATCTGCGCCCCGGAGAGGTGGAACGACAGCCGGGCCACGAGACGCTGGACCATCCGGGCCCGCCGGTCGCCGGCCCCGGCCCGCTCGTCCACTCGGGTCCGATCCACCGTCACCAGAGCGAACTCCATGGCGACGAAAGCGGCAGTGGCTGCTATCAGCGCGAGAGCGGCCAGAAGCCACAGCGCGATCTCTATCGGTCCTCCCCGGATCGTCGGGCCGTTCAGCCGCGAATCTACCGCACCAGCCCGTAGGTTCCCGCTCATGTTCGCTGCGCTCACGGGCCGCTCGGGCCACGGCCTCGCTCAACGCTTCGAAATTCGGTCCCAAACTGCGGTCCACCCGCTCGGCCTCTAGTTTGACCTGATGCCGTCGCCAGGCTTGCACCCGGATCGCAGCCGCGGATGGATCCGGCGGATCCTGCCGGTTGTGGCCCGGCACAAGCGGGTGTTCGCGGCCGCCATCGTGGCCGGTTTGGCCTCGGTGGCGACCACGGCGGCCGTGCCGGTGGTGATCGGCCAGGGCGTGGACTCGGCCGCGGCCGGTGAGGCGCTGCGACCGTGGGTGGTCGCCCTGGCCACTCTGGCCGCCGTCCGCTTCGTGCTGGGCTTCGCCTACCGCTACGGGCTGTTCCGCTCTGCGCACAGCATCGAGGCCGATCTGCGCAACCTCGTCTACGAGCGCCTCACCGAGCTGTCGTTCTCCTATTGGGACAGGACCCAGACAGGTCAGGTCATCTCGCGGGCCAACAGTGACATCCGCTCCATCCAGCTGCTGTTCGCGTTCGGCCCTCTCGTGGCCATGCAGCTGGCGTTGCTGGCCATGGGGATGGCCGCGATGCTCGTTCTGTCGCTGCCGCTGACCCTGGTCGCCATGGCACCGCTGCCGCTGGTGCTGTACGTGGGCCTCAGGCTGCGGAACAGGGTCTTCCCCCTGACCTGGGTGACGCAGGCCCGCATGGCCGATCTGGCCATGATCGTGGACGAGAACATCCAGGGCGCCCAGGTGGTGCGCACCTTCGCCCAGGAGCGGGCTCAGGTGGAGCTGCTGGCCCGGTCGGCTCGCCGGCTGCGCTGGGCTGGCACGGCCACCGCCGACGCGCGGGCCCTCCACGCACCCCTCATGGAGGCGCTGCCCCGGTTCGGCCTGGCCCTGGTGCTGCTGACCGGTGGGCTGCTGGCGATCGACGGCCGCATCGCGGTGGGCGACATCGTCACCTTCAACGCCTACGTGCTGATCATGGCCGCCCCGTTCCGGATGATCGGCTTCGTTCTCATCCAATGGCAGCGCGCCTCGGCAGCCGCCCAACGCGTGTTCGAGATCCTCGACGAGACCCCCGAGATCACCGAGCCCGCCGACGCCGTGCCCCTGACAGAGCCGGCAGGCCGCGTCGAGCTCGACGATGTGACGTTCACCTACGCCACCGGAGACGGCACGTCGGTCATCGACGGCTTCTCGCTGACCGTCGAGCCCGGCGAGACGGTGGCGGTGGTGGGCCGCACCGGAAGCGGAAAGAGCACCATCGGGCGGCTGCTGCCCCGGTTCTACGACGTGGACCGAGGCGCGGTGCGCATCGACGGTGTCGACGTGCGGGACCTGCGCATCTCGGATCTGCGCCGGGCCGTGACGGTAGTGACCGACGATCCCTTCCTGTTCGCGGCCAGCGTCCGCGAGAACGTGGCCTTCGCCCGCCCCAACGCCGACGAGGCCTCGGTGGCCGTCGCGCTGGTCGACGCCGCCGCGGGGGACTTCGTGACGGCCATGCCCCTCGGGGCCGAGACGAGGCTCGGCGAGCGGGGCTCGACCATCTCCGGCGGCCAGCGCCAGCGCCTCGCCATCGCCCGCGCCCTGGTCGCGGACCCCGCCGTGCTGGTGCTGGACGATGCCACCAGCGCCATCGACACAGGAGTGGAGGAGCGCATCCACTCGGCCCTGCGCCAGCGCCGCTCCCAGCGCACCACGATCCTGATCGCCCATCGCCTCTCTACGATCGCGCTGGCCGACCGGGTCGTGTTCATCACCGGCGGCAAGGTGGCGGCCACCGGCAGCCACCGTCATCTGTTGAGCACTGTGCCCGCCTACGCCGAGGTGCTCACCGACATCGGCGCCACCGAGGACACCTCCGACGCCGCCCGTTCCGGCGGGCCCGCGCCCGTCGACCCAGACCGCGCCGCCACGGCCACTCCGGCGCCTCCCGAGTGATGTTCCAGTCGCCGGTCGGAATGCGCAGCGGGCCGACCTCGGTCCAGGCCGCCGCCCAGGCCGGTCTGCCCCACGCGGACGTGCCCGGCGGCCTGAGGGCCCGGGTGGAGCGGGTGCTGGCCGACGAGCCGGACCATCCCGACCCCACGGTGCGATGGTCCCGCGTCCCCGACGAAGCCGACCGCCGATTCGGGCTGGGGCGGTTCCTGTGGCCCCACCGCTACCGGCTGGCGGTCGCCTTCTTGATGGTGGCGGTCGAGACGGTCGCAATCCAACTCGGCCCCGTGCTCACCCAGATCGGCGTGGACCACGGCATCCTGGCCCGCGACCGCAGCGTGGTGGTGACCGCGGCAATGGTCTATGTGGGCCTGCTGGCACTGGCCGCTGCGGCCGGCGCGGCCCGGGTGGCGTTCACGGGCAGGCTCGGCGAGCAGCTCTTGGAGCGATTGCGCATCCGCACGTTCGGGCACATGCAGCGCCAGGGAATGGACTTCCACACCGGCGAGAGGGCGGGCGTGCTGCTAACCCGCATGACCTCCGACATCGAAGCGCTGTCGGTGCTCTTCAACGAGGGCATCGTCAACTTCGCGGTCCAGGCCCTCACCCTGGCGGTGATCACCGTCCTGCTGTTCAATTACGACCCGCTGCTCGCTCTCGTCACCCTGGCCGCGGCAGTGCCGCCCACGCTCGCGTCCTCGCTGTGGTTCCGGGGCCGGTCAGCAGCCGACTACCGCAGCGTGCGCGACCGCATCGGCGAGTTGCTGGGCAACCTCCAGGAGTCGCTGGCCGGCATCCGGGTGATCGCCGCGCACGATCGACGGGCCGTCAATGTTGCCGAGCACCGCCGGGTGGTGAATCGTCACCGCGACGCCAACCTGCGGGCCTCTCGAGCCAACTCCCTCTACGGGCCGGGCAGCGAGGCGATCGGCATCGCCACCCAGGCGGTGCTGCTGGCGGTGGGCGGAGCCATGACCGCGAGCGGCCGGATCACGGTGGGCGAGCTCGCCGCCTACTTGCTGTTCCTCACCGCCTTCTTCGCGCCGGTCCAGGCCCTGGTGCAGCTCTACAACTCCTACCAGCAGGGAGGCGCGGCCATCGCCAAGCTGCAAGAGTTGTTCAGGACCGAACCGAGTGTCACGGAGCGTTCCGGCGCGGCCGTGCTCGCCCCTGTACGCGGCGAGATCGTCTTCGACGACGTGTCCTTCTCGTACAGCCCCGACCGCGAGGTCCTCCACAATGTGAGCCTGCACGTCTCGCCGGGCGAGACGATCGCATTGGTGGGCGAGACCGGCGCGGGCAAATCGACCATCGCCCGGCTCATCGTGCGGCTGTACGACCCGACGGCCGGCTCGGTACGCATCGACGGCCATGACCTGCGCGACGCCACCCTCACCAGCCTGCGGTCCCAGATCGGGGTGGTGGTTCAGGAGCCGTTCCTGTTCGCGGGCACGGTGCGCGACAACGTGGGCTTCGCCCGCCCGGGGGCAAGCGACGCCGAGCTGCGCCAAGCGCTGCGTGCCGTCGGAATAGAGGATGTGGTGGAGCGTCTCGGCGGCCTCGACGGCACCGTCCATGAGCGCGGGGCCACGCTGTCGGCCGGCGAGCGGCAGCTGCTGGCGCTGGCGCGCACTTTCGTGTCCCAGCCGCGGGTGCTGGTGCTCGACGAGGCCACCAGCAACCTCGACCTGCGGTCGGAGGCCCAGATCGAGCAGGCTCTCGACGTGCTGTTGAGCGGGCGCACCGCGGTGGTGATCGCCCATCGCCTCGCCACAGCCCGTCGAGCGGATCGCATCGCGGTGGTCGACGGGGGTCGGATCGTCGAAATCGGAAGCCACGACGAGCTGGTGGCGGCGGGCGGGCGCTACGCCACGATGTTCAAGATGTGGCAGAGCCACGCCGAAAGAACCCAGCCCGAAGGAGACCAGCCCGAGGACGACCAGCCCGAAGGAGACCAGCCCGAAGGAGACCAGCCCGAAGGAGACCAGCCCGAGGACGACCAGCCCGAAGGAGACCAGCCCGAGGACGACCAGCCCGAGGACGACCAGGAGCGGGGGCGCGCGGACCTGTGACGACGGACCGACCACCGACGCCGCCCGCGGTGATGGACGGCGCAGTGCTGGCGCTTCGGGGAGTGGGACGCACCATTGACGGCACGCAGGTACTGCGAGGCGTCGACTGGGAGGTTCGCCAGAGTCAGAGATGGGTGGTGCTCGGCCCGAACGGCTCGGGCAAGACCACCCTCGTGCGCATCGCGACCATGTGGGAGCACCCCTCGACCGGCGTCGTCGAGTTGCTCGGCCAGCGTCTGGGGCGCACCGATGTGCGACGGCTGCGGGCCGGCGTCGGTTTCACCAGCGCAGCGATGGCCGACATGCTGAGGCCGTCGCTGACCGCAGCGGAGGTGGTGATGACGGCCAAGCACGCCGCGCTGGAGCCGTGGTGGCACCGCTACGACGCTGCCGACACCGGCCGGGCCCGGGCCGCCCTGGAGCGCGTCGGTTGCGGGCACCGCTCCCACCAGCGCTTCGGGACGCTGTCCTCCGGCGAGCGGCAGCGGGTACTGCTGGCGCGGGCCCTGTCGCTGGAGCCGGGGGTCGTAGTCCTCGACGAGCCCAATGCCGGGCTCGACCTGGGCGGCCGCGAGGAGCTGATCGTCCTGCTGAGCAGCCTGGCGGCGGACCCGGACACGCCGCCGCTGGTGCTGGTGACCCACCACGCTGATGAGATACCCGACGGGTTCACCCACGCGCTGCTGCTCAGAGACGGCGCGGTGCTGGCCTCGGGGCCGATGGACGAGGCGCTGACGAGCGCCAACCTCTCGGAGTGCTTCGGGCTCGACCTCACGCTGGAGCGCCGGCACGGCCGCTGGACGGCCCGCGCTGCAAGGAGCTAGCCGGGAACCGTCCAGACGCCGACTTCGAACGATGCGTGCCATGACACCCGCCCATGTGTCCGCTCCGTCAGGTCAAGCGAGATCCGCTGTCACGACATCAGCCAGAGCGGCGATGCCTGCTGCGATGTCGTCAGACCGCAGATGGCCGAAGCACAGGCGCATGCGGCTCGCTCCGTAGCCAGGATCGGTGCACCATCCCGATCCGGGGTTGAACTCGACTCCCCTGGCGGCCGCGGGCGCCACGAGCCGGTCCGTGTCGAGGCCGTCACGCAGCGCCACCCACACGAAGATCCCGCCCCACGGTTCCTCGAAGGAGGCGAGCTCCGGAAGGTTGTCCCGCAGCGCCCCGCAGATGGCGTCGCACTTGCCTCGCAAGACCGCGGTGAGCGCGTCGACGTGGTCGTCGAAGTGGGCCGCCCCGTACTCCGCCACCACGATCTGCTCCAGCGCGCCCGACCCCGCATCGGTCTTCAACGCCAGCAGCCGGCTCATCATCGGCCAGTCGGCCACGATGTAGCCCAGCCGCAGTGCCGGGGCCAGCGTCTTGGAGAACGATCCGCAGTACAGGACCCGGCCGCCACCGGCGTCCAACGAGCGGATCGTCGGCGGTCGCCGCCCGTCGAACACCAGGTCGGCGTAGCAGTCGTCCTCGAAGATGGCTACGTCGTAGCGACGGGCTGTCTCCAGCAGTTCGAGCCGGCGATCCACCGGCATCACCGTGCCCGTGGGGTTCTGCACAGTCGGGATCGTGTAGATGAACTTCGGGCGCCGGCCTTGGCGGGCCAGGGACTCCAGCACGTCGTTGAGATGATCGACGCTCATCCCGTCGGAGTCGAGCCCGACTCCGTGCACGTCCGCCCCCAGGGCGGCCAGACGGCTCAGGGTGCCCGCGTAGGTCGCCTCCTCCACGATCACCGGGTCCCCGGGGGAGACCAGCGCGGCGTTCACCAGGTCGAGGGCCTGCAGCGAGCCGGACGTCACCAGGACCTCCGATGGGTCGGTGGCCATGTGCGCCCTGCGGTCGAGGGCCTCGGAGATGAACTCCCTCAAAGGCAGATGGCCCTGGGGGCTCCCTCCGAGGTTGTAGCGGGCCAGAGCCGGACCATGACGGGCCAACGCAGCCGCCGCGGCCTCGGCGAACCCGCCGAACGGCACGCTGGCAGGGTCGTTGTGGCCGCCGACGAAATTGTACGGCGGGTCCCCGACCCAACCGGCTTCCCCGTCGGCGAGCCCCGGCCTCAGCAGAGCCGTCATGTCGAAGCTCACCGGCGGAAAGTTACCGGCAGACTGGAACCGCTTCTAATCGGGAGTCCAGAGGCCGAGCGGGCGAGGCCGTGGCCCGAGCGGCCCGTGAGCGCAGCGAACAAGAGCGGGAACGACGCGGAGCGGGGGGTGTTCAGTCCCGGTCGGTCGCGGGCTGCACAACGAGCACGACGCCCTCGACGACGTCGAGCGTGGCGGGAGCGCCGATGATCACGTTGGAGACTCCGCGGGCGGACGTGGGACTCAGCCACTCGTCGGTGAGCGGATACTCGAGGCCCGCCGAGGACGCGATCCGAGCCGGACCTCCCACGGCCAGCAGCGAGACCGTATCGCCGATCTGACCCGCCAGCCGGCGCGGGCCCCGCAGCACGTCTATGTGGGCCCCGTCGACTGTCGCCGACACGTCCATGTCGGCCCATCGGGGCGACGCCAACACCAAGAGGTTGGCGACGGCGTGGTCCAAGCGCCCTGAGCCCGACACGATGACGTGAACCTCCGATGCCCGCCGGCAGGCGAACTCCAGAGCCAGCTCAAGGTCCGTGGAGTCCTTGCGGACGGGGTGCGCCTCGATCTCCGCGCCCATGCCGCGGGCCCATTCCAGCGAGGCCGCGCTGGCACTGTCCAGGTCCCCCACCACGGCGTGCACGGGCCAGCCCGCGCTCCGGGCCGCTTCCAGCCCGCCGTCGGCCGCCACTACCAGATCGGCAGGGGGCGGTGCTGGGAGTGCATCCGACGGGCGTGCTGCTACCACCAGCGCCCGTCGCATGGTCACGGCACGCGCATTGCGGGCTGGCGCATCGCGGGCCCCTGCATCATGGGAGGTAGGGCGTGGGGTCGACGGCCTTGCCGTCGATGCGCAGCTCGAAATGCAGATGGGGGCCGGTCGACCAACCGGTGGAGCCGACAGCGCCGATGCGGTCCCCGCTCGCCACGTTCTGGCCCACCGACACCTCGACACGGCTGAGATGGCCGTAGAGCGTGCTGTACCCGAGCCCGTGGTAGATGACGATGGTGTTGCCGAAGCCCCCGCGCTCCCCGGCCAGGATCACCTCACCGGAGCGGGCAGCCCGAACCCGGTCGCCGGTGTTGCCGTCGAGGTCGACGCCGTTGTGCGAGCGCACCGTTCCGAAGATGGGATGGACCCGCGGCCCGAATCCCGATGTCTTCTCCCCGTCGGCGGGCCAGGCCACCAACTCGAACGGGCCGTGCTCCGCCTCATGGGCCCGGCGCTCCTCTTCGATGGCGCGACGGCGAGCCTCCTCCTCATGGCGACGGCGTTCTGCCTCCTTGCGGCGGATCTCCTCCTCGATGCGGAATATCTCCCGCTCCATATCCTTGTCGGACTGCTCGATCTCGGCCGATGCGAGATCCCATTCGTCGATGCGGGACTGGATCTCGAGGCGCAACTCCACCGCCGCGGCGCGGGCTTCCTCGAGGTCGGCGAGACGCTGCTGCTGGGCCTGCCGCTCCCGGTCGGCGTCCTCGGCCCGCTCCAGGGCCCGCCTCCGCACCACTTCGAGTTGAGCCTCCGCGGTGCGCAGCTCGTCGGCTATCTCCAACTCGTTGCCTATGGCCAAGTCGAGAAGGAACAGCCGCACCGCGCTGTCGTTGAGAGTGCTGTGGGAGAGCTGCTCGACGACATCGACGGGCGGTTGCACATAGGCGTCGATGGCCCTCTGCCGCAGGCGTTCCCGGATGGTCTCGATCTCCTCGACCAGCCAGGCGGCCTCGGCCCGGGCCGCCTCCGCCTCGGCCTCCGCGGCCACGATGGCAGCTTCAGCGGCCGCGATGCGCGTCTCCTGGAGCCGGATGTAGTCGTCCAGTTCCTCGAACGCGGCGACCAGGGCCTCGTCGTCCGCGATCAGCGCGTCGACCTGGCTGGCCACGTCGGCGGCGTCGCGGGCAAGCTGCTCCCGCTGCTGGCGAATGTTCTCGATCCGCTCGTCGCTCTGGGCCAGTGCAGCCGCCGCCATCAGCGCGGCCGCCGACCCGACGAGCAGCAACGCGCCAGAGAGCCGCCGTAGCCTACGCACAGCGCCAGATCGTAACATGACAGTAACCTTTTTGCAATGTAACCGCAATGATTTCTCTCGCGGGGAGCAAAGTTTCCGCCGCGCTCATGGGATCTTACGGCTTGCCGGAAGCGACGACCCACATGGCGAAGTACTGGGCTCCGCCGCCATAGGCGTGGCCCAATGCCCGGCGGGCACCGTCCACCTGGTGCTCTCCGGCCGCGCCCATCACCTGCAGGGCCGCCTCGGCGAACCGGATCATCCCGGACGCCCCGATCGGGTTGCTCGACAGCACCCCGCCTGAGCAGTTGACGGGCAGGTCGCCGCCGTCGAGCTCGGTCGCCCCGGACTCCACCATGCGCCAGCCCTCCCCGGAGGAGGCGAAGCCCAGGCTCTCGAGCCACATCGGCTCATACCACGAGAACGGCACGTACATCTCGACCGCGTCGATCTCGGCTCGCCGGTCGACGATGCCCGCCTGAGCGAACACGTCGTCGGCGCACTGCTCCGACGCGGCCGGCGACACCATGTTGCGTCCGCCGTAGCTGTTGCTCTCGCTGCGCATGGCCGTGCCGTGCACCCAGGCGACCGGCCCGGGATGGTCCTCCCCGCCCGCTTCGTCGACCAGGACCATGGCGCAGGCGCCGTCGGAGGACGGGCAGGTCTCGGAGTAGCGGATCGGGTCCCACAGCATCGGCGAGTCCACGACCTGCTCGAAGGTGAGGTCGTGCTGGTGGAGGTGGGCGTACGGGTTGAGCAGGGCGTGGCGGCGGTCCTTGTGAGCCACCATGCAGCCGATCAGCTCGGGGGCGCCGGTCATCATCATGTAGCGGCGGATGATCGGCGAGAAGTACCCGCCCGCCCCGGCGTTGACCGAGGTGGCGAAGGGCTGCGGGAGCGACAGCGCCCACATGGCGTTGGACTCCGACTGCTTCTCCCAGCCGATGGTGAGCACGCAGCGGTGGACGCGGCTCTGCACCATCGACGCGGCCACGCAGGCGGTCGAGCCGCCGACCGAACCCGCGGTGTGCACCCGCATGATCGGCTTTCCCACCGCTCCGAGCGCCTCCGCCAGGTAGATCTCGGGCATCATCACGCCCTCGAAGAAGTCCGGCGCCTTGCCGATGACGACCGCTTCGATGTCGCTCCAGGTCCTCCCGGCCATCTCCAGCGCCCGGTAGGCGGCCTCGCGCAGCAGCCCCGCTATGGACACGTCACGGCGGGCCGCGGCGTACTTCGTCTGGCCGACTCCGATGACCGCGGTGCGCTCAGCGGCCACGGTCAGTCGCCCTCCAACACGCAGACCCGCTGCGGTCTGGCAGCACACAACTCCCAAAACAGCACCGACCGATGCCAATTCGCCCACCCACGGTCAGTCGCCCTCCAACACGCAGACCAGGTTCTGCTGCAGGCACGGTCCCGACGTGGCGTGGGCCACGGCCCGGTCCCCGACGCCCCGCCAGATCCCCGACGCGGCCTCGCCTATGCGGATGAGGCCTGAGGCCATCATGGTGTGCGCGGCGAGCGCTCCCCCCGACGGGTTGATCGCCGTGCTGTCCTCGTCCAGACCGAGGGCCTCGATCAGCAGGTGCTCGGAGGTGGTGAAGGGGCCGTGCAGTTCCGCCAGGTCGATCTTGTCGTCGGTCGCTCCGGCCCGGTTTGCGGCCAGCCGGGCGGAGGCCGACGCCGTCAGGTCTCGCACGCCGAGCGTGTGGGCGTCGCTGCGATGGTCCATGCCCCGGATCCAGGCCGGACGCTCGCACAGCTCGCGGGCCCGGTCCCCGGCTGCGAGCACCACGGCGCAGCCTCCGTCGGCCTCGGCCGGGAGGTCCGAGGGTCGCAGCGGGTCGATCGCGTAGTCCTCGGCCAGGATTTCGGTGACGGACTTGGGGTCGGCTCGCACCGCGTGCGGGTTGGAGGCGGCGCGATCCCGGCTGCGGGCCGCGATCTCGGCCAGGCGGTGCTCGCTGACATGCCCTCCTTCCAGCATGAGCCGGGCGGCCAGCGCCTCCACGGCGTAGGAGTCGGGCCATAGCGGGCACACGTAGTATGGGTCCATCTGCGTGGCCAGCACATCTCGCAGTGAGCCGGGCGAGGACTTGCCGTAGCTGTACACGAAGGCGGTGTCGATGCCGCCGCACTGGATCTTCACCCAGGCCTCATAGAGCGCCCAGGCGCCGTCCTGTTCGACGTGGCTCTCGCTGATGGGGGGCACCGGGCCGGTGCCGTCGATGGTCATCACGAACGAGAACGCCTGCCCGGCGAGGAAGTCCGAGGAGCCCGAGCAGGTGAAACCCATGTCGGACTGGGTCAGACCGACGGCCGCCTTGGCCTGTTCCATCAACGGGACCATGAACTCCACTTCGGACTGCTCGGAGATTGCAGCCTGCTGGCGCTGGGCGAACGCCACGACGGCGACATCGGTCATACCGCGGCTCACTCCGCGGCTCTCTCGACGCGGCCGATGCGCTCGTAGTCCTCGATCACCTCGTCGGGCTCGCCGGTGGGCTCCCAGCCCAGGATGTTGGCTGCGGAGGTCTCGAGCTCCTCATCGGGCTTCCACACCGCTCGCACCCTCATCCCGACGCGCACGTCCTCGGGCACGATGTTGATGACCAGGCCCAGGAAGCCCACCGACGCACCGTCGAGCACGATCCAGGCGCTGCAGTAGGGCGGCTTGAGATCGGGACGCCGCTCGATGGGGACCCGGGTGATGTTGAACGACTCGACATAGCCGGCGTGGGCCAACTCGACGACGTCGCGGGTGGCCGTGCCCGCCAGCGGGCTCACGCCGCGGGGAGGCACGAACACCTGGCCGGTCACACCGCAGCGCTCCCCCAGTATCCGCTTGGTGGCCATGGCCTTCAGGTACCGCGACAGCGCCGTTCCCGGCGTGTACGTGTAGGACAGCCGTATCGGCGTGACGACGCTCGCCACCGGTTCAGCATCGGTGAGAGCCTCGGGGAGCGTCACCGGCTCGGAGAGCGCGGCGGGCGCTGCCAGCGGATCGCGAGCCGCAGCCGGATCGGCGCTCACCCGACCTCCTCGGCCGGGACCGGCTCGAAGCCGGCTATGTCGGCGATGTGCCCCTCGCGCTCGGAGCGCCACACGGCTCGCACCCTCATGCCGGTCGACATCTCGGCGGCGCCGCCGGCAAGAACCGCGTGCAGCATCGGCGTGTCGGCGCCGTCGAGACGGATCAGAGCCCACGCGAACGGGCGGTCGAAGGGCTGCATGGAGCGGGGCTCGCCGTTCCAGGCCCATGTGAGGACCTCCCCCGACTGGCCCACCTCCACCATCTGGGTCAGCGGCTCCGCGGTGAGCGGGTCGTACTCCTGAGGAGGGCACAGAACGGTTCCGTCGGCACGGCGGATGCCGCAGATCACGCCCTCCCGAAGCCCGGTCAGGAATGCGCCGATCACTGGCCCGGTGGAGCGGGTGAACGGGTACTCGAGAACGAGCGGAGCCTGCAGGACTTCGGACGCCATCGGCCTCGATGCTACGCGGGCCTCACTCCGGCCCCGCGCATATCGGCGCCCTATCTTCTGGCCCGCCCTCTAGTTCCCCGCTCTTGTTCGCTGCGCTCACGGGCCGCTCGGGCCGCGGCCTCGCTCGGCGCATCGCGAAGCCCTCATGAATTGCGCCGATCGGCTCGCCCTCTAGGCGCCGAGCAGCAGGAGCAGGCCGATGACGGTGTAGCAGATCATCACGGCCAGCATCGGGTACTGCGAGCGCATCGCGAGCCGGCGGGGCCAGCGTTCCACGGCCCGGTCGTGGGCCACCGCCACCGCCAGCACGTGGCCCACGGCGATGGCCGCGGTCTGCGTCCAGGCGATGGTGTCGGTGGAGACCGCCGTGTAGTCCACCTGGTAGGTGGCTGTGCCGAAGAAGTCGCGTCCCCGGCCGAAGGGATCGGAGATGTGGGCGATGATCTGCTGGCCCTCCAGCAGCAGGTAGCTGAAGTAGTGGGCGACGGTATAGGCCGCCGCGATCGGCAGCAGCGAGGGCGCGAAGACGTCGGAAAGCTCCCGCTCGGTGTCGCCGGTGATGGCGGCCATCCCCGCGATCGCGGCCCGGTACAGCACCAACACCGCGAAGATCACGAACATGAGCCCGACGGTGTTGACTGCGGTCAGCTCCCAGCCGGTGCGATCAGCGGCAACGTCGAGCCACACCGAGGTGCGGGTGAAGCCGTCGAACGTCGTGGAGCCGAGCACGACCAGGATGAACGCCACCGAGCCCCGCTTGACCGGCAGCACGGCCAGGCCGGCCAGCGGCGGCCTCACTCTCCAGGCCCCGTTGTCGGTGCGGTAGAGCGGCGCGATGGCGGAAAGCTTGGTGAACAGCACACCGAAGCCTTCGGCGTCGCGCACCCAGCCCCGCCCGAAGATCGCCGCTCCGATCAGCAGAGCGACCGTGTAGGCGGCCAGGTAGGCGCCCAGCACCCGGGGTTCGGTGCTGTCGTGGAAGGCGAGCTCGATCCAAACGAAGCCGAACACCGCGGCGGTGGCCCACCACTGGTTGCCGGCGCCCCGGTCTTCGCCCGACATGGTCTGTCCGCGGAACCTGGCCAGCAGCCGGACGGAGCCGTCGGCAAGGCTGCGAAACGGGTTCGACTCGAGCCACACATCGCCGACCAGTACCGACACAACCTGAAGACCCACCCAGAAGATGACGTAGACCGCGACCGGCGCGATGTTCACCGACGGGTTGGAGTTGCCTCCCAGCGCGGCGTATATCAGCACGCCCAAAGCGAACAGGCCTGCGACTCTGGCCAGAATCGCCAGCGCCCGGCCCGCTCGCTGCAGAGGCCCGGGAAGGTCCCGCCCGGCGGCCGCGGCCCGGAACCGGGGCGTGTTCCAGAACATGCCCAGAGCCACGAACGACGCGGCCACCGCGAACGATGCCGCCCAGGCTAGCTGCCATGCGGGGACGGGCAGATCGAAGCGGCCGCCGACGCCGTGCGCAGCCGCAGGACCGGCCGACGTCAACAGCGCCGCCGCGGCCAGCGCTCCGATCGCAAGGCCTCGCCTCAGAGCCCCCCGCGCCCTCATGGCAAGGCCCCGCCGCAGAGCCCGTCGCGCCCCGCTAGCGCAGTGGAAGTGGAGGCGGTCCGCGGTCACTGCGGCGGAACTGTACCGGTGGGCGATACTGGACTCGAACCAGTGACCTCTGCCGTGTGAAGGCAGCGCTCTAGCCATCTGAGCTAATCGCCCGGGACGAGCGAGGCTACCAGCGGGCCCAATCCAGGGCTACGGCGCGGCGTCCGCCGGTCGCTGGCCGGCGATTCAGTCTGTGCCGGGCGCGACCACCATGGTGTGGCTCAAGGGAGTGCTACGCTAGCCGAGCAAAAGCTCTGCAAGTCATCTGTGGGCGTGCAAGTGCGGCTTGGCCACGGTCTGGAGGTTGCTCGCCCTGAAAGGAGTCGCTGATGACAACGATGAGCGTGGACGACGGTCTGTACGGAGCCCTTGAGGCGGCGGCTGATCGCAACGGCCGGCCGGTCCAGGAGTTGGTGAACGAGGCGATCCTGTCATGGCTTGTAGACGCGGCGATGGATGATGCCGACCACGCCGCGATCGAGCAGGCCCGAGCCGATGCCGCCGAGCAGGGCGGAATCGAATTCGAGACATTCTTCGACGAGCTTCTCGGGGACCGGGCCTGATTGCCGGCGTCGTATCGGGTCGAGCTGTCTCCGGCCGCCCAGCGCCAGGCGCGACGACTTCCACAAGAGGATGCCCGCCGGGTTCGGGACGTGCTCCGCAACCTGGTCGGCGACCCTCGTCCCGCGGGCAGCGTGAAGCTGGTGGGATTCGCCGCTGTATGGCGCGTCAGAGCCGGCCGGTATCGAGTCATCTACGAGATTCGTGACGACGAGCGGCGACTGATGGTGCTACGAGTCGCGAGGCGCGACGAACGCACGTACAGAGACCTGTGAGCAGAGTCCCCTGCGCGCCTGTCGCCCTGACGCTGGCCCGACCGTCTTGTCGACCAGCCGAACTCTCGTCCGGATGCCCGCCACGTCAGCCGTGGCAAGCCTCGACATTCGAGCGGTCGCCATCAGTACGGCGCACTTCGTGCTGGCGGACTGGAGCGTCGACCTTCGCCATCCTGCGTTGCGCTTCCTGAGGCCGGTCACCGCGCCGCGACTCGCAGGGCGCAATTCACCTCAGTCGGTGTCGATCGTGACCAAGACTCGGTTCGCCGATTCGGAGAGTTCCAGAAGCGCCCTGTCCCCCGGGTCGGCGCCTTGCGTGCGGGCCTCGACGACGTCATGCCCGTGGCTGCGAACCCATTCGGCCAAACGGCGTCCAGCGCATCGGTCTACGAGAAACCTCACTACTCGCTGGACGAGACCGTGGCCAGCGTGTCCCTTGAGATGATCGCGTGGGCGTAGGCGGTGCAGGCGCGAATGTCGTCGAGTTCAAGGCCGGGATAATCGTCCAGGATCGCCTCCGGCGCGACCCCTTGGGTCAGCAGGCTCAGCACCAACTCCACAGACACCCGCATATCGCGGATGATTGGCTTCCCGCCGAATACATCCGGGCGAGCGGTGATGCGCTGAAGGAGTTCTTCATTGGCCGACACGGCGGGTCTCCCGGATTCGTGGTTCGCGGTGCTTGGAGTGAGGACGACAGGATATGTCGCTCCGGGGGCGACGGGCGGCGGCGCGAAGAATCGCCGGTCAGGCGGCGTCCGGGGCGATGGGGTCGAGGCCCAGCAGGTCCTCGAGTACGGCGAGGGTCTCGAGCACGGCGAGATCGGCGAGCTGGTGGCCCACGACCTGCAGACCGATCGGCACGCCCTCGGCGCTGAACCCGCAGCACACCGTCCCGGCCGGGCGCCGAGTGAGGTTGGCCAGGGGCGTGAAGCGGAACCAGTTGGGTGTCTCCTCGCCGTCGATGGTGCCGTGCCCGCCCGGGGCGGGAGCCTGGCCCGCCAGCGTGGGCATCAGCAGCATGTCGTAGCCGTCCATCGCCTCCGCCAGGGCGATGGACAGTTCGCCCGCCCGCTGGCGAGCCTCGTACAGCGACGACACGGTGACCCGCTCGTAGACGTCCTCCAGCATCACAGCCAGCACGTCGGTCACGTTGTCCCACTCGTCGGTGCCGTACAGAGAACAGAACGACGGCCCTATCAGTCCCCCGAAGAACAGCTGGAGGAAGGCCCCGGGCACCGCGGAGATCTCCGTCTGCGCCTCGTCGACCTCGGTGCCCTCGGCAGCCAGGCGGTCCACGGCCGCCGCGCAGGCCGCGGCGATCTCGGAGTCGACCGGCCCACCGTCGATCGACGGGGCCCACAGCGCACGGGCCGGCGGCCGGGGGCTGTCGAGCGCGGCCCGCCACGACACGTCCGGCTTGGGCAGGCTGCGCAGGTCGGCCCGATGGGGTCCGACCACCGAGTCGAGGCACAGGGCCACGTCCCGGATGACGCGGGCCATCGGGCCGACGCACGACAGGTCGATGAGACCCGACGGCGGCGGACCGCTCGGCACCCGGCCGTGGCTGGTCTTGATGCCGGACAGTCCGCATATCGCCGAGGGGATGCGGATAGAGCCTCCCCCGTCGGAGCCGGTGCCCACCGGGACCATCCCCGCGGCGATCGCGGCGGCTGTCCCGCCCGACGACCCGCCCGGCGAGCGCTCGGGGTTCCAAGGATTGAGCGTCGCTCCGAACCTCGGGTTGTAGGTGTCGCCCATGCAGCCGTGCTCGGGGGTGTTGGTCTTGCCGACCACCACACAGCCCGCGGCCCGCAGACGGGCCACCTCGGTGCAGTCGGAGGTGGCCGGGGCGTTGCCGCGCGTGTACATCGCACCCTTGCTGGTGTGGAACCCGGCCGCGTCGACGAGGTCCTTCACGCCGATCGGGACGCCCGCCAGCGGTCCCACGTCCTCGCCGGAGTCGAGGCGTGCGTCGATCGACGAGGCCTGGGACCGTGCTGCGTCGACGTCCAGGGCCACGAAGGCGTTCAGGGTGGGGTTGAGAGCCTCGATGCGCTCCAGCGCGTGCTCGGTGACCGCGGCGGCCGTGAGGGTGCGGTCCCGCACCATGGCCGCGAGGGCCTCCACGGTCACGGTCCGGAAGTCGGGCACATCCATTGCATCAAGCCTTTCACGGATTGGGGGAGCATCGAGCGAGCCGGCGGCACGCCGATTCAATCAGCCATCGGCATCGTCCACGAGCCGCGCCACCAGGCGCTCGAGGCCCGCCACACGCGATCCCTTGACCAGAACGGCGTCGCCCGCGCCCAAGCCGCCCATGTCGGACAGCGCGGCCAGGGCGCCGTCGATGCCCGCAACTTCGGTGACCGTGCTGTCGCCCGACGAGTAGGCCGGAGCGTCCACCGCCATGATCCGGACATCGAGCCGCGCGGCCAGAGAGGCGACGGCGGCGTGCTCCGCGGCCTCGAAGTCGCCCAGTTCGGCCATGGTGCCCAGCACGGCGATCCTGCGCCGCGCGGGCAGCACGGCCAACGCGTGCAGGGCTGCCCGCATCGACAGCGGGTTGGCGTTGTAGCAGTCGTTGAGCAGGCGGGCTCCCCCGGCGGCCCGCACGACCTCCATGCGCAACGGCGACAGCGTCGGCTCGGCCAGTCCCCCAGCCACGTCCTCGAGGGACACTCCGAGCTCCAGGCCCACCGCGGCCGCGGCCAGAGCATTGTCGACCGAGTGCAGACCCCTCGCCCCCAGCTCGACCTCAACCTCCCCGCCCGGGCTGTGCAGCACGAAGCGGGGCGTCAGCTCGTCGTCGACGGTGAGATCCCGCGCCTGCACCTCACCGCCAACGCCGTAGGTGACGACTCGGGCCTTGGTGCCCGAGGCCATGGCCGACACCTCGGGCACGCCCGCGTTGAGGAATGCCACTCCCCCGTCGGCCGCCGCGGGAAGCGCCTCGACCAGCTCCTGTTTGGCCGACACCACCGCGCCCAGCGACCCCAACTCACTCGTGTGCGACAGTCCCACCGTGGTGACTACGCCCATGGTCGGGCGGGCCACACGGCACAGTTCAGCGATGTGGCCCGGACCCCGGGAACCCATCTCGACCACCAGGACATCGGCGTCCTCGGGGGCTGACAGCAAGGTGATGGGCACTCCGATCTCGTTGTTGAACGACCGGATGCTGGCCCACACCCGCCGGTCCCGTCCCAGCACCGCCGCCATCAGGTCCTTCGTGGTGGTCTTGCCCACCGACCCGGTGACACCCACCACCGGCACCGCTCCGAGTCGGCCTCGGGCCTCGCGGGCCAGTGCGGTGAGCGCGGCCAGCGTGTCCTCCACCTCCACCGCGGCCGCATCGACGCCGGACGGGCCCCGGGCGGTGAGATAGGCCGGGGCGCCGGCTGCGACGGCCTGGGCTACGAAGTCGTGGCCGTCGCGCTCGGCTACCAGCGGCACGAACAGCATCCCCGGACGCACGTCGCGGCTGTCCTGGGTCGCCCCGTCGACCGTGGTGTCGCCATCGCCGTGCAGGCGGCCTCCAGTAGCCACGGCGATGTCGTGCAGAGTCCAGAGCACGGCGCGAGTGTGACACGCGCCCGCGGGTGGCGTCGCCCACCATCCGTCGTCTCGCTCAGCGCCCTGCGGAGTCCTCGTGAACTGCGGCATATCCGCTCGGCCTCTGGGCTTCCCGCGCCCGGCGCTAGCGTCGCCAGCGTGGAGGATCTCAGGGTGAGGCTGGTCGTGCTGTTCGGGGGACGCTCCGCCGAACACGACGTGTCGTGCGTGTCGGCCCGCCACGTGGTGGCCGCTGCCGATCCCCAGAAATATCTCGTCGAACCGGTCGGCATCACCCGGGAGGGACGCTGGGTGCGGGCCGCGGAGGCTGCCGAGGCCCTAGGTGCTGGTCCCGGCGACCTGCCGGAGCGGCTCAGCGCCGTCGGTCCCGAGGTCGAGCCCTTGCCGGCGCTGGCCCCCGACGGCGACCTTCGTCGAACCGGCCGCGGAGCGGGTCCCGGCGGGCTCACAGTGGTGCTTCCGATCCTGCACGGTCCGATGGGCGAGGACGGAACCGTGCAGGGCCTATTGGAGCTGGCCCGGGTCCCGTACGCCGGCGCGGGGGTGCTGGCCTCCGCGCTGTGCATGGACAAGACCGCAGCCAACACGATGCTCGCCCAGGCCGGCCTCGCTCACACCCGCTGGCGGAGCGTCACGCTCGACGATCCGGCCGCGAGCGATGCCGATCTGGCCCCGGACGTCGACGCCATCGTCGAGGACCTGGGGCTGCCCGTATACGTGAAACCGGCGAACATGGGATCCTCGGTCGGCGTCTCCAGGGCGTCCACTCGCCGGGGCGTAGCCGACGGACTTCGCCTGGCCTGCCGTTACGACCGCTCCATCATCGTGGAGGAGGAGGCCAGGGCCCGTGAGATCGAGGTGGCCGTTCTCGGCAACGATCAGCCCGAGGCAAGCCTCCCCGGCGAGATCATCCCGGGCGCGGAGTTCTACGACTACGCGGACAAGTACGAGGACGGCGCCGAGCTGCGCGTACCAGCTCCCTTGGACGATGACGAGATAGCGACGTGCCAGAGCCTCGCCGTCGACGCCTACCGGGCCCTGCGGGTGGAGGGCCTGGCCCGGGTCGATTTCCTGTACGAGGACGGACGCGACGGCCGCGGCGACCGGGGCTGGCTCGTGAGCGAGCTGAACACGATGCCAGGCTTCACGCCCATCTCGATGTATCCGAAGCTGTGGGCCGCGAGCGGGCTCCCCTACGCACAGCTCATCGACCGGCTCGTGGACTTGGCCCTGGAGCGCCACGCCCGGCGCGATCGCCACACGCTCACCGAACCGGCCACCGAGCCGCCGCGGTGAGCAGCCGTCACCGACCCGGCCACCGATCCGCGGCCGTGAGCAGCCGTCGGCGAACCGGCCACAAACCCGCGGCCGTGAGCGGCCGTCGGCGGTGCCCCGACTCGGGCCGTCGGGGCGCGGCGCGAGCCTCCGGCGCCCGCGGCCACTAGAACTAACGCCGTGATCGCCGAGTCTCTCGCGGGAAAGCGCATCGCCGTCACCGGCGCCACCGGGTTCCTGGGAACCGCTGTCACCGAGCGCCTGCTGCGCTGCGTGCCCGACTGCGAGCTGGTGCTGGTGGTCCGACCGGGTCGGCGCGGCGCGGCCCAGCGCGTGCGGCGCGACGTGCTGCGAAACGACGCCTTCGACCGGCTTCGACAGCAGTCCTCCGACGCTTCCAGCGACGAGACCTACGAAGAGATGACCGGCAGGCGGGTCACCGCGGTGGCCGGCGATGTGAGCACAGACGGGCTCGGACTCGACGACGAGGGGCGCGCCGCCCTCGCCCGCTGCGACGTCGTGATCCATGCCGCGGCCACCGTGAACTTCAACTCGGCCCTCGACGACGCCGTGGAGGTCAACCTGCTCGGACCCAGCCGCCTAGCCATGGCCCTGGCCGAGGCCGGCTCCGAGGCTCACCTGATCGCGGTGTCGACCTGCTACGTGGCCGGCAGCCGGCGGGGTGCCGCCCCCGAAGAGCTGGTGGACGACTCGCCGTTCTTCACCGAAGTCGACTGGCGCGACGAGGTGGCGAGCGCTCGCCGGGCCCGCCATGACGCCCAGCAGGCCAGCCGCAGCCCCGAGCGCCTGGCTGCGCTGTCGGCCCAGGCCCGCCGGGAGTTGGGCGCGGCCGGCATCCCGGCGCTGTCCGAGAAGGTCGAGAGCCTGCGACGCCGCTGGGTGGACGACCAGATGACCCGGGCGGGCAGGGCCCGGGCGTCGAGCCTCGGTTTCCCGGACGCCTACGCCTTCACCAAGGCCCTCGGCGAGCGTGCCCTCACCGAGACTCGCGGCGAGATCGCGGTGACCATCGTGCGGCCCTCGATCATCGAGTCGGCCCTGGCCGAGCCCCGCCCGGGATGGATCCGCGGCTTCCGAATGGCCGAGCCGGTGATCGCTGCGTATGCCCGGGGCCTGCTCAAGGAGTTCCCGGGCGTGCCCGAGGGCATCGTCGACGTGATCCCGGTGGATCTCGTGGTTGCGACCATCCTGGCCGTGGCGGCGAGGGGTCCGGTCGAGCCCAGCCCCGACGTCCTCCAGATCGCGAGCGGGGCCATCAACCCGCTCAAGTACGGCCAGCTCTTCGACCTGGTGAGCAGCTGGTTCACCCAGCACCCCGTCTACGACGAGCACAACCAGCCCATCCCGGTGCCTCGGTGGTCCTTCCCCGGCCGGGGCAGGGTGGCCAGGCAGCTCCAGCGGGCCCAGCGCTCGCTGGAGACCGCCGACCGGGTGCTGTCGGCCCTGCCGCTGCGGGGACGCCACGCCCTGATGAGCGCCAGCGTCGAGGAGCGCCGCCAGCAGCTCGGGAGGGCCTACGGGTACGTCGAGCTGTACGGCGCCTACGCCGAGTGCGAGGCGATCTACCAGCTCGACCGGCTCACGGAGCTGTGGCACTCGCTCGACGACGACGACCGGACCGTGTTCTGCTTCGACCCCTCGGTCATTGACTGGACCCACTACGTGCACCAGGTTCATCTGCCGTCGATGGTTGAGCAGGCCCGCCTGAAGATGGCGCCCGGCACCAGCTCCAGCCGGAGCGATTCGCGTTCGACCCGTCTCCGCCGCCAGGTGCTGGCACCCGAGCGCCACCTGGCCGTGTTCGACCTGGAGAACACGCTGATCGCGTCCAACGTGGTCGCCAGCTACGCATGGCTCGCCACGCGGGAGCTCGACGACCTGGACCGCGTCCGCTTCGTGGCCCGCACGCTCGGCGAGGCGCCCCGGCTGCTGGCCCTGGACCGCCGGGACCGCAGTGACTTCCTGCGCTACTTCTACCGGCGCTTCGACGGCGCCCCCACCGACCGCATCGACGCCGGCTGCGCCGAGATGCTCAGCGACCTCCTCATCACCAAGTCGTTCCCCCAGGGGATCCGCCGCGTCCGACAGCACCGCCAGGCCGGGCACATGACCCTGCTCATCACGGGGGCGCTCGACTTCGTGGTCGCGCCGCTGCGGCCCCTGTTCGACCACATCATCGCGGCCGAGATGGGATCGAGCGACGGCGTCTACGACGGCCGGCTCACCGCCGTCCCCCCCACTGGCGAGGCCCGCTACCAGACGCTCGCCGACTTCACGGAGCTCCACGGTCTCGACCTGCGGGAGTCGGTGGCCTACGCCGACAGCACATCCGACCTGCCGATGCTGGAAGCGGTCGGCTTCCCGGTGGCGGTCAATCCCGAGACCAAGCTGGCCGCGCTGGCCCGGCGCCGGGGCTGGCTGATCGAGCATTGGGCCACCAGCGCAGGCGCTCCGGCCAAGCTGCTGCCGCTGGCGCCGCGCGGCCGCGGCGGAGCGCGACCCGCCCTGCTGCGGAGGTCCGCGTGATGGCCGCCGTGGCTGAGCAGCCTTGGCTCTGCATGGAGTTCGCCTGATGGCCGTCGAGCACCGGCTCGCCCCGCGTCCCGGACTGGTGGTGGACGTCGACCGTTCCACGCCGCCGATCCTGTTCCACCACGGGGAGGGCTTCCGCTTGGAGAGGCTGCCCGCGGGCCGCAGCCGGATCATCTACCCCGCCGAGCCCCTCGGAGGCCTGCCCGATCCGGAAGCGGCCATCCGCGACGCCCTGCTCCACCCGCTCGACTGCGATCCGCTGCCGTCGCTGCTGCGGCCGGGCATGAAGCTGACCATCGCCTTCGACGACGTGTCGCTGCCGCTGCCGCCGATGCGGAGGCCCGACATCCGCCAGCGGGTGATCGAGCAGGTCTTGGACGTGGCGGCCGCCGCAGGAGTGGACGACGTGCATCTGATCGCGGCGCTGGCCCTGCACCGCCGGATGACCGAGGACGAGTTGCGCCACGCCCTCGGCGAGCGGGTGTACGACGCCTTCGCCCCGCAGGGCGTGCTCTACAACCACGACGCCGAGGATCCCGACGGCATGGTGGAACTGGGCCGCACCGGCCACGACGAGCTGGTCACCATGAACCGGCGGGCCGCGGAGAGCGACCTGCTCGTGTACGTGAACATCAACCTGGTGGCCATGGACGGGGGGTGGAAGTCCACGGCCACCGGCCTGGCCGACTACCGGGCGCTGCGCCACCACCACAACGTCCACACGATGCAGCACTCGCGCTCGTTCATGGACCGCCCCCGCTCGGAGCTGCACCGCTCCAACTGGCGTCAGGGCGAGGTGATCAAGGCCAACGGTCCGAAGGTCTTCCAGATCGAGACCACCGTCAACAACAACACCTTCGGACACGACGGACCCCTGTCCGTGCTGCAGAAGCGCGAGTGGGAGTGGACCGCGCGGGACAGGGCCTCGTTCATGGCCATGCAGGCCGGGCTCAAGGCGATGCCCACCGGGGCCCGCCGGGGCGTCTTCGGCCGGTGGCTGGCGCCCTACGAGATGACCTCGGTGCAGGCCGGCTCGGTGGAGGCCGTCCATGAGCGCACCACCGCCAACGTGCTGGCTCAGCATCTGGTGCCGGTGCAGGGCCAGACCGACGTGCTCACCATGGGGCTGCCCTACATCTGCCCCTACAACGTGAACTCGGTCATGAACCCGATCCTGGTGATGTGCCTGGGTCTGGGCTATTTCTTCAACCTCTACCGGGGCAGGCCGCTGGTGCGCGAGGGCGGCGTGGTCATCATGAGTCACCCCACCCGCTGGGAGTTCCACCCGGTGCACCATCCCAGCTACATCGACTTCTTCGAGCAGCTGCTGGCGGAGACCACCGATCCGGCCGAGCTGGAGGCCAAGTACGAGGAGCAGTTCGCCACCGACGAGTGGTACGTGCACCTCTACCGCACCAGTTACGCCTACCACGGGGTGCATCCCTTCTACATGTGGTACTGGGGGGCGCATGCCCTGCAGTGGCTGGGCCGGGTGATCGTGGTGGGCGGCGACCCGAGGGCGGTGCGTCGGATGGGCTTCCAGCCCGCGTCCACCCTGTCGGACGCCCTGGAGATGGCCAGCGACGTGGTGGGTTCGTCGCCCACGATCACGCACGTGCACAACCCGCCCATCCTGATGGCGGACGTGGAGTGACGGCGCCATGGTGCGGGGTGTGTCCGAGCCTGCGACGGACGTGAACTGATGGGCATTGCGCACGATCTCGGACTGGTGCGGATCAGGCGCCGCCTGCCGTCGCCGACCGGCGCCCTGAGAGCGCGCTCGTTCCCGCTTCGGGCGCCCGCCATTCCCGGCGGGGTGGAGCCTCCCCACATGCCGGGACGTACCGGCGTCGACTTCGACACCGCGTGGGCCCGCCGCTGGCCGGCCCGCATGTGCCGGGCCGCCATCGTCGAGGGTCCGATGCGGGCCATGGTGCAGGTGCTGGCCTCGCCCCGACGCGTCAGCGCCGATCGGCTGGCCGATCTGGAAGGCCCGGCGATCTTCGCCGCCAATCACCACAGCCATCTGGACACTCCGCTGCTGCTCACGTCGATCCCCGAACCGTGGCGGCATCGAATCGTGGTCGGCGCCGCCTCCGACTACTTCTTCGGATCCCGTGTCTCCGGCACGGTGGCCGCTTTGACGTCCGGCGCCATCCCCATCGAGCGCGCCCGTGTGGGCCGCCGCTCGGCGGACCTGGCCGCCGGACTGATAGACGGCGGCTGGAGCCTGCTGATCTACCCGGAGGGTGGACGCAGCCCCGACGGCTGGGGGCAGCCGTTCCGGGGCGGTGCTGCATACCTGTCCTTGCGCTGCGGCGTGCCGGTCGTGCCGATACACGTGAGCGGCACGAGCGCCATCCTGCGCAAGGGCCGAACGCTGCCGCGGCCCGCGGAGACGACGGTGACCTTCGGGGCGCCGATCAGGCCGGCGGCCGGCGAGAAGGCTCCCCGGTTCGCGGCCCGGATCGAAGGGGCGGTGTCGGCCCTGGCCGACGAGGCCAGCACCGACTGGTACTCGGCCCGCAAGCGAGCCCACGCCGGTGCCAGCGGCACCCTCACCGGCCCCGATGTTGGAGTCTGGCGCCGCCAATGGGCCCTCGACGGCGGCCGCCGGACACCGGCTCGCCGCTCCCGTCGCTGGCCCGACCTGTAGCCCGCTCGGCACGGTCGGCTCGCGAGCCTCTTGCAGCGAATTTACGAGCCGAGAAGTGCCCAGGACGGACCTGCGGGGTCGTCTTGCAACAAATTGGCGCTCTGGGGCGTCGGTGCTTGTAAATGGGACACCGCGCGTTCTGATCCGAGCTGGCCTTGAAAGAAGCCAACAACCACGAGGACGTAACGCGACTTTTCGCGGCTGAGCGCGTCCCGATGGTGCATCTGGCGACGCTGTTGGTCGGGTCGCCCGCGGTCGCGGAGGAGTTGGTGCAGGACGCGTTCGTGTCGGTGGCCAAGCGCTGGGACCACATCGACAGGCATGGCGCGTACTTGAGGACGTCGGTGGTCAACAAGTGCACGTCCGCGCTACGGCGCCGCGCTGTCGAGAACCGCTACCGGCCTTTCGTGGCGGAGGAATCCGACTACGGCATACCCGAGCAGCTGATCGAGCTGCGCAGCGCGCTGGCCCGCCTCAGCGACCGCCAGCGCATGGTCGTGGTGCTGCGCTATTTCGCCGACATGCCCGATGCCGAGATCGCCGACACGTTGGGCGTGAGACCGGCGACGGTCCGGTCGCTGGCCCATCGAGCCATGGCTGTGCTTCGAAAGGAGTTGGAATGAGCGACCTCGAAGAGCGCCTACGCCAACAGCTCCCCGCGCTCGCCGCCGAGATGGTCGAGAGCCACGCCGGAGGCCTGGGCCAACCAGTCACGGGCATCTGGCCGCGGCGCCGGAGGAGGGCGCGCCGACTGATCCAGCTCGCCGCCGCAGTAGTGGTGCTGGCCGCTGCAGCCGGCGGCGCAGTTGTGCTCCTCGATCAGCCTCCCAACGTGATCACGACGACCCCGGCGTCATCCACGGCGCCGCCCGACACAGTTCCGGCGACACCCACCACACAACCCGAGCCCACGCCAACCACCGAACCCCCAACAACCACACAACTCGAATCCTCCGTCGACTCGCCCTGTTCTTCTCCCGCAGTCGTGGACCAAACCCTCGACGCTCTCGTCGCAGACTGCGAAGCCCTCTGGAGCTTCCAACAGAGCCAGGACTTCGTGCAACCGTTCGGGACTCCAGGAGGGACATGGAGTTACGAGACCCCCCGGCCCGGGTCACAGGGATTGACATGGAGTCACGGAATCCGGCTTCAGGACTGGAGCGGGGTCGCTGTCGTGAACGGGCGCGTCAGAGGACTCGATCGGCCCCGCTTCCCCGCCGAATCGGCCAGACTGTCTCCTGCATTGGGCAACCTCACCGCCCTCGAGAACCTGTGGCTATGCGGTTTCACGGGTCCGATGCCGGCCGAATTGGGCAACCTCTCCAACCTCAGGGATCTTCGGATCCGCAGCTCGATATCGTGCCCCAACGATCTGACAGGTCCGATACCGGCTGAGCTGGGAGACCTGACCAGCCTCGTGGAACTGTGGCTCGACGGCAACGAGCTGTCGGGACCGATTCCCGCCGAGCTCGGTCAGCTCATCAACCTTCAGGAATTGAATCTCGAGAGCAACGAGCTGTCGGGACCCATCCCTCCAGAACTCGGCGACCTCGCCAACCTGATAACGCTCGGCCTCTCCTGCAACAATTTCACCGGTTCGATACCGGCTGAGCTGGGCAACCTCACCAGGCTCCAATACCTCGACCTCAGCTACAACGACCTGCCCGGCCCCATACCGGCAGAACTTCTGGACGTCGCCAGCCTCAACTCCCTGTCGCTCGCCGGCACCGGGCGCTCGGGAGCGGTACCGGCTGGGCTGGCCGAATGGACCAACCTCAGGTTTCTCGATCTCAGCGACAATGATCTGTCCGGTCCCATTCCGCTGGACCTGCTACGCCTCACCAGCCTCAGGGGCCTGTGGCTCAGCGGCACCGGGCTGTCAGGACCGATGCCAGCCGAAATGGCGAACCTCACCAGACTCGAAGACCTGAACCTCAGCGACAACGAGCTGTCAGGACCGATACCGGCCGAGCTGGTTGACCTTGCAAGTCTCGTGTACCTCAACCTGAGCGGAAATCAGCTGTCGGGACCGGTGCCCGCGGGACTGGCCAGCCTCACCAACCTCCGGCTACTGCAACTCGACGGCAACCGACTGTCGGGACCCGTGCCCGCCGAACTGGCCGCCCTCCCGGACCTCGCGACTCTGAGACTCGGCGACAACGAGCTGCTGGGGCCGATGCCAGCCGAGTTGCTGGGCTTCAATCAAGACATCGATCCAGCCATCAAACAAGGGGATGAACCCTGGCAGTACACGTGGTACTACCACCAATGCTCAGATGGCTAGCCAACGGAGACCATGGGAGCAGATGAGGACCAGACCCATGGCCCTCGCGGCCGTACTTGTGGCCGGCGCAGCTGGCGTCGGCGCGTTGGTGCTCATGGGTTGTAGCGACGACCAAGCGACCACCGCATCCCCGCCGCCCACAGCCCCGCCCCACACCGATCCCGCGACGCCCACACATCCCGACGCGGAGTCCACGCCAACAACCGAACCCGAACCAACCACACAAGCCGAACCAGAGCCCACGCCGACCACACAGCCCCCAACCACCACACAACCCGCACCGGAACCGATCGTGTGTTGCGTCTGACTTCGCGCGACGGGATCCCGGTTCTTTCAGACTGCATCTGAGATGGTTGCTGGCCTTGATTATGGAGGCCATCAACGATGACATCGACACCGCGGAAGCCGAAGCGGATGCTGACAGCAGAGCAGAAGTACGACTTGTGGCTGCGGATGCTGACGGGGCAGATCTCCCAGGCCGACGCGGCAGCCGAGGCTGGGGTGGACCGGTCGGTGATCACCCGGCTGCGAGCAGTTGCCCGCGATGGAGCGATCGCGGCGCTGCAGGCGTCGAGGCCGGGCCGGCCGCGTCAGTCTCGCCAGGAGGCGTCGGAGGCCGCGGCGTTGCGGGCCGAGGTCGACCGGCTCCAGGCGACGGTGGTCGAGCAGGCCGTCGAGTTGGCGGTGCTGCGGGGAAAATCGCGCTGGGGATGAGCGGTCCGGTTCCCGCCCGTGTCGACGGGACCGCCAAGGCGGCGTTGCTGTCCTTGATCGACGATGCGGTCGATGCCGGCTGGACGCTGAACCGGGCGTGCGCGGTGGTCGAGCTGGACCGGGGTCGGGCGTGGCGGTGGCAGCAGCGCCGAGCCGGGGGCGGGCTCGATGACGCCCGCCCGGGCGGGAACCCGATCCACGGGCTCTTGGAGTGGGAGGAGGCTGAGATCTTGGCGTTGTTCGACGAGTGGGGCGACGTGGACCGGTCGCATCGCAAGCTCGCTCACCGCGGCTCCTACGAGCAACGGGTGTGGGCGTCGCCGTCGACCGTCGATCGGGTGCTGGCCCGTCACGGCCTTGCCCTGCAAGGAGCTCCACGACCGGCACGGACCGTGAAGACGCCGTGGCCGGACTGGTGTGAGTGGCACCCGAACCAGCTGTGGTGCTGGGACGGCTCCCAGTTCGAACGCTGCGTCGCCGCCAAGCACGCGTACGCGATTGTCGACCTCGTGTCCCGCAAGTGGATCTCGACCCACCTCACCGCCAACCCGGACTCGGTCGCCGCCCGGGTCCTGTTCAGCCGCGGGCTCGACAACGAGGGACTGCTCACCGACGAGCTCCGAGCCCGCCTCACCGACCCCGACACCGGGCTCCCCGACGGCGACCAGGCGCCGTTGCTGCTGGCGGTCTCGGACAACGGGACCGAGATGCACGCCAACGAGACCCGCCGGTTCATGGCGCTGTGCTCGATCGCCCAACACTTCGGTCGCCCGTCGACCCCGACCGACCAGGCGTGGATCGAGTCGCTGTGGGGCCACGTCAAACGCGAGCACCCACACCTGACGACGATCACCGACCCGGCCGTGCTCGCCGCCGAACTCGAACGCGTCCGGGTCCACCACAACAGCGTCCGGCTGCACGAAGCGATCGGCTACGTCACCCCCAACGACGAACACGACGGCCGCGGCGACACCATCCGCGCAGCCCGCACCGACGGCATGCGAAACGCCGACGAACAACGCCGAGCCTGGCACCGGAGCCAGCGATGAACCCGCCGACTACCCTCACCAACCACAACCCGCCAGCGACCATCGGATGCGGTCTGAATCCCAACCCGATCCGTCGCGAAGAGTCAGATACGCCTCAATCGAGGGCCAGCCATGCACCTTCCCAGCGGTCGTGGACCAAGACCTGCACGCCCTGGTCGGCGATTGCGAAGCACTTTGGGACTTCTTTCTGCTTCAGAACGCCGCACCACGGCTCAACCTTGACCAGGACACAACTTGGAGCGAGACGAACCCGCTGCAGACCTGGAGGGGCGTGACCGTTGCCGATGGGCGCGTCACCGGGTTGCATCTCCATCAACTCGGCCTCACCGGCCAACCGGCATCGAGTCTGACGAAGCTCGACAGACTCGAGCGACTCGTCCTAAGCAACAACCGACTGGAGGGGAAGATCCCGTTTGCACTCGGCTACCTCAGAAACCTCCAACACCTCAACCTCAGCAACAACCGGCTCACTGGCGAACTGCCGTCCGGACTCGGCAACCTCACCAACCTCCAACACCTCAACCTCAGCAACAACCAACTCCGGTCGGAGATCCCGGAACACCTCGGCAACCTCAGAAGCCTCCAACACCTCAACCTCAGCCACAACCGCCTACAGGAGATCCCGGAAGAACTCGGCAACCTCACCAACCTCCAACACCTCGACCTCGGCCACAACGGGTTCACAGGTCAGTTCTGGGATGACAACATCCCTAGGTGGCTGGGAAACCTCACCAACCTCCAACACCTCGACCTCGGCCACAACGGGTTCTGGGTTGACAACATCCCTAGGTGGCTGGGAAACCTCACCAACCTCGTAAGCCTGAACCTTGCCTCCGCTGGCATGACCAAGGGAATTCCTGCCGCGTTCGGCAACCTCACCAACCTCGAACACCTCGACCTCAGCGACAACCTGTTGTACGGGCCGATCCCGAGCGAACTGGGAAATCTGACCAACCTCGAACACCTCGACCTCGGCGGCGCCTGGATCTCAGGGGCGCTCCCGCCCCAACTCACCAACCTCAAGTACCTGAACTTCACGCCTGTTCGCCATGCGGACGCGCCGTGCACGTCCCCGACCGTCGTGGACCAGACCCTCGAAGCACTGGTCGCCGACTGCGAAGCCCTGTGGAAGTTCTTCTTGGCGCAGGACTCCGAGCAGCTGATCGGCGACTACAGGTCGAACATCTGGCATCCCAACAACCCGCTGGAGAACTGGGACTGGGTAGTCGTAGGCGACGGGCGAGTCACCGAGCTTCACATCCCCTTCTATTCGCCTCTAGGAGACGTGAGACTGTCTCCTGACCTCGGAAACCTCACTGCCATCGAGCATCTGACCGGATGCTCCCTGACGGGTCCCATTCCGGCCGAACTGGGAAACCTCACCAACCTCAAGACAATCGACATTGCCGACCACGGCGGCGGCTCGATGAGGACGTGTTCCAACGATCTGAACGGTCCGATTCCACCCGAGCTTGGCAACCTCAACAACCTTGAGGTGCTGAGAATAAGCCACAACCAGCTCACCGGACCGGTACCCGCCGAACTCGGCAATCTCACCAACCTCACGGAGTTGCGCCTGAACAACAACGCGGGGCTGACCGGACCCATTCCCCAAGAACTCGGCAACCTCACGGACCTCACAACACTGGACCTGTCATGCAACACCCTTACGGGCTCGATACCGGCCGACCTGGCCAAGCTGACAAACCTCAACGTCCTAGATCTCGATCGCAACCATCTGACGGGATCCATACCGGCCGAACTGTTAGACCTCGACAACCTCAGTTACTTGAAGCTCGGCCGCAACGAACTGACCGGAGCCATACCGGCCAGCCTTGCCAGCCTGACAGATCTCATCCACCTTGATCTCGGCGGCAACAACCTAACCGGAACCATACCCCCAGCGCTGGGAGACCTCCCCCGCCTCGATGTTCTGCTGCTCAACCGAAACAATCTCTCCGGCCGTATTCCCCACGAGTTGGGAAACCTCACCGGCCTCGAGTATCTGAGCCTCGGCGACAACGAGCTGACAGGTCCGATACCCCCCGAGTTGGGAAGCCTCACCGCCCTCACGATTCTGGACCTCAGCGACAACGCACTCTCGGGTCCGATTCCCGCCGAACTCGCCGACGTCACCATGGGACTGTTGGTGCTGCATCTTCACAAAAACAACCTGTCGGGCCCGCCTCCTGCCGTATCGATTGCCCATGAAGATATCCGCGTCGTTCTCACACTCGACGGCAACGAACTAATGGGACCGATACCAGACGAACTGCTCCAATTCCCCCAAGACACCAGTCACTTCGGCCGTCAGGGGCTCCAGATCTCCCTGCCGCACCTCTACAGACAGAGCTACTTCGGATGCGCGAGCTACTAGCAAGATCTGAATGGCCGAACAGGGCGCCCGGACGAATCGTCCTTGCGGCCGGGCTTGCGGCAACACACCAGCAGCCGTCAGCGCGGTGGTGCTTGCGAGTTGTAGCGACGACCAGGCAACCACTGCATCGGCGTCACCCACAACCGCAGCCCACACCGATCCCGCGACGCCCACGCATCTCGACACAGAACCCCCGCCAACCACCGAACCCGAGCTCCCGACAACCACACAACCCGAACCCACGCCGACACAACCCCCGACACAGCCCGAACCTGAACCCGAGCCCACGCCAACCACCGAGCCCCCAACAACCACCGAGCCCGAGCCCACGCCAACCACCGAGCCCCCAACAACCACCGAGCCCGAGCCCACGCCAACCACCGAGCCTCCACCGGAACCGGTCGAGGGCCGACCATGCACCTTCTCAGCGGTCGTTGACCTGGCCCTTGACGCCCTAGTCGCGGACTGCGAAGCGCTCTGGGACTTCTACTCGCTTCTAGACACCAAACAGCACTTCGACTCCGACACCGCCACAGCCTGGAACGCAATCAACCCGCTGCAGACCTGGAGAGGCGTCACTGTCCGCGACGGGCGCGTCGCCGAGTTGTCGCTCACTCGTCTGCATCTTGATGGCCGACTCACAAGGAGCCTGGGAAACCTCACCAACCTCGAGCACCTCGACCTCAGCCACAACCAACTCGGAGTGTGGATCCCGTCCCATTTCGGTGACCTTGCCAACCTCCAACACCTCGACCTCGGCCACAACCAACTCACAGGGCCGATCCCCCCTGAACTGGGCAGTCTCACGAACCTCACAAGCCTGCACCTCGGCTCCAACGAATTGTTTGGCGGGATCCCGGTCGAACTCGGCAACCTCACCAACCTCGAGCACCTCGACCTCGACAAGAACCGATTGAGTGGGCCGCTCCCGCCCGAACTCTTTCAAGTCAAGAGCCTTCACTTCGCGCCCTATGACCGCTTCACAGACTCGCCGTGCACCTCCCCCACCGTCGTCGATCAAGCCCTCGAAGCGCTAGTCGCCGACTGCGAAGCTCTCTGGAGCTTCTTCAAGAGCCAAGTCTTTGAGCTACCCCCATATGACGATAGCTGGGACACTTGGGGCGATAGCTGGGACACTTGGGGATCCACCAACCCTCTGAACGCCTGGCACGGGGTGACCGTCACGGACGGACGAGTTGCCCACCTCGACATCTCAAACGCATGGGCTGTCACAGGGGTGCGATTGTCGCCCTACCTCGGAACCCTCACCGCCCTCGAGAGTCTGTCGGGCTGCAACGTCGGGGGCCCGTTACCGGCCGAATTGGGCAGGCTCACCAACCTCAGGAGGCTTGAGATCGTCAGCTTCCACATGTGCACTAGCCATCTGACCGGTCCGATCCCCCCTGAGCTTGGAAACCTAACTAACCTCGAGTCGCTCGCATTCTCCCGCACTTACCTGACCGGGCCGATCCCCGCCGAGCTCGGCAAGCTCACCAACCTCAAGAGGCTGTACTTAGGGGCCAACGAGCTGTCGGGGCCCATCCCTCCGACACTCGGGAACCTAGCCAACCTCACAGCGCTGGATCTCTGTCACAACAACCTGACCGGCCCGATCCCCCCAGAAATCAGCAATCTCATCAACCTCCCAGCGCTGCGCCTGCAGGGCAACAACCTGACCGGCCCGATCCCCGCGGCACTGGCCAATTTGACCAACCTTGAATTGCTGTACCTACAAGACAACAACCTGACGGGGCCCATACCCCCGCGACTGCAAGACCTCACCCACCTCAGCGAACTGAAGCTCGCCAACAACCGCCTCACCGGACCAATTCCCCCGGAACTGCTCGACCTCCCCCTCGGCCATCTGGATCTCAGCGGCAACCGCCTCACAGGCCCCATACCCCCAGAGCTGGGAAGCCTCCTCCTCGAGGTACTGAGACTCAACGGCAATGAACTCTCAGGACCGATACCCCCTGAGCTGGGAGGCCTCATCAACCTCACGTTGCTACTCCACGACAACGGGCTCTCAGGACCGATCCCGCACGAACTCGCCAACCTCACCGACCTCTGGGCACTGCAACTCCACGACAACGATCTGTCGGGCCCGCCGCCTGCTGGACTGGCCGACATCCCCAACCTCGTTGTCCTCTCACTCGGCGGCAACGAGCTGCTGGGGCCCATACCAGACGAACTACGCGACTTCGGACAGGAAGTTACGGGGCAGTTCCTCGGGTTTCTGCTCGGCTGGGGGCCGAGGATGGTGCCCTGCCAGTGACGGTCGGTCCGTGTGCTGCAACAGATCGGTGCCGTTAGGAGTCGTAGCTCACAGATGGGACATGATCGGTGCTGACCCGGCTACACCTCGACTCCGACGCCGCCACAGCTTGGGGCGCGACCAACCCGTTGCAGAACTGGGAGGGCGTGACCGTCGCGCACGGGCGCGTCACCGCTCTGCATCTGAACGATCATGACCTCTCTGGCCGGCCAACAGGGAGCGTGGGCCGACCATACGCCCCTGGTATGGGCAGGATCAGCCGCCCAGGAACCCCAACAGCCCGCCAGCTAGCCGCAGCGGGCCTCGACCAGGCTGTGGTCCGGGTCCATCCTGGAGAGCGCCCGATCGGCGTTGTCGGTCTGCCTTGCAACAATTCGGTGCTGTCGTGCGTCATAGACGTATGGAGGGACACCGTCTGTGCTGATACGACTCGTGGCGGCTGACCACTCAACGCCCAGCCACCACAACCGGAGCCGCTGTGGGGGGTTGTGTGTTGCGTCTGACTTCGCGCGACGGGATCCCGGTTCTTTCAGACTGCATCTGAGATGGTTGCTGGCCTTGATTATGGAGGCCATCAACGATGACATCGACACCGCGGAAGCCGAAGCGGATGCTGACAGCAGAGCAGAAGTACGACTTGTGGCTGCGGATGCTGACGGGGCAGATCTCCCAGGCCGACGCGGCAGCCGAGGCTGGGGTGGACCGGTCGGTGATCACCCGGCTGCGAGCAGTTGCCCGCGATGGAGCGATCGCGGCGCTGCAGGCGTCGAGGCCGGGCCGGCCGCGTCAGTCTCGCCAGGAGGCGTCGGAGGCCGCGGCGTTGCGGGCCGAGGTCGACCGGCTCCAGGCGACGGTGGTCGAGCAGGCCGTCGAGTTGGCGGTGCTGCGGGGAAAATCGCGCTGGGGATGAGCGGTCCGGTTCCCGCCCGTGTCGACGGGACCGCCAAGGCGGCGTTGCTGTCCTTGATCGACGATGCGGTCGATGCCGGCTGGACGCTGAACCGGGCGTGCGCGGTGGTCGAGCAGGACCGGGGTCGGGCGTGGCGGTGGCAGCAGCGCCGAGCCGGGGGCGGGCTCGATGACGCCCGCCCGGGCGGGAACCCGATCCACGGGCTCTTGGAGTGGGAGGAGGCTGAGATCTTGGCGCTGTTCGACGAGTGGGGCGACGTGGACCGATCGCAACCACCGCGGTACGAGCACGGGTGTGGGCGTCGCCCGACCGTCGATCGGTGCTGGCCCGTCACGGCCTTGCCCTGCGAGCTCCCGACCGGCACGGATGAAGACGCCGTGGCCACTGGTGTGAGTGGCACCCGAACCACGATGCTGGGACGGCTCCCGTTCGAACGCTGCGTCGCCGCCAAGCACGCGTACCCGTCGACCTCGTCGCAAGACGACCCACCTCACAACCCGGCCTGCCGAGCCCGGGCTGGTGTCTGAGCCTCACCGACCCCGACACCGGCTGACGACCAGCGCCGTCGGCGGTCTGACAACGGGCTGCACGCCAACGAGAGCCGGCATGGCGTGTGGATGACTTCGGTCGCCCGTCGTGGATCAGTGGTGGGGCTCAAACGCGAGCTGACGACGTCGTTGCCGCTCGAACGCTTCCACCACAACAGCGTCCGGCTGCACGATCTCAGCGAACACGACGGGCGGCGCCATGTGCAGCGCACCGGGTGCGCTCAGATCAGACGCTGGCACCGGTGCCAGCGATGGGACCCGCCAGCGACATCGATGCGGTCTGTCCCAACCCAGTCCGAAGATCAGCGCCCAGTTGACGGGGCCGGGGCTTTGTCGCGGTGTCGGCCGGGCGTTCCCACAGTTGCGCACTCAGTGTCGACGAGACGGTGGCGTGCTGGGGAGCCAACTCGTCGGGTCAGTCCGATGCGCCCGAGGGCCGCTTTGTTGCGGTGTCGGCCGGGCGTTCCCACAGCTGCGCACTCAGTGTCGACGAGACGGTGGTGTGCTGGGGTGACGGCTCGACGAGACAGCTGGATGCGCCCGAGGGCCGCTTCGTTGCGGTGTCAGCGGGGGAGCGCCATGTGTGCGTGCGCATCAGATCAGACGCTGCAGTGCTGGGGAGCCAACTCGTGGACGATGCGCCCGGGGGCCGCTTTGTCGCGGTGTCGGCCGGGCGTTCCCACAGCTGCGCACTCAGTGTCGACGAGACGGTGGCGTGCTGGGGAGCCAACTCGTCGGGTCAGTCCGATGCGCCCGAGGGCCGCTTTGTTGCGGTGTCGGCCGGGCGTTCCCACAGCTGCGCACTCAGTGTCGACGAGACGGTGGTGTGCTGGGGTGACGGCTCGACGAGACAGCTGGATGCGCCCGAGGGCCGCTTCGTTGCGGTGTCGGCCGGGCGTGCGCATAGTTGCGCGGTTGGTGTGGACGAGTCGGTGGTTTGTTGGGGTGACGGTTCTTTGGGTCAGTTGGATGCGCCCGGGGGCCGCTTTGTCGCGGTGTCGGCCGGGCGTTCCCACAGTTGCGCACGCAGTGTCGACGAGACGGTGGCGTGCTGGGGTGACGGCTCGACGAGGCAGCTGGATGCGCCCGAGGGCCGGTTCGTGTCGGTGGACTCCGGCGGTGATCGGTCTTGCGGGCTGCGCGTCGATCACACGATCAACTGCTGGGGCCACGGCAACTGGGACGGCAACTGGGTCCTGCCTCGGGGCCAGTTCAGGTCGGTAGCGGTCGGGGCGTCGATGTTCTGCACGTTGGACGCTGGTGGTTCCGTCTCATGTCGTGGGAGCGAGCAGCACGGACAGGCGCAGGCGCCTGGGGGCCGGTTCACGACGGTGTCGGCGAGCTTCCTGAACACGTGCGGTCTGCGAGTCGGCGGCGCAGTGCAGTGCTGGGGATGGTCGCGCTACGGCCAGACCCAGACCGTCGAGGGCGATTTCGACGCCGTGTCGGCTGGACGTCTGCATGTGTGCGCGCTGCGAACCGACCAGAGCGCGGTGTGCTGGGGGGACTGGGAGAGCGGCGCGACCGACGCGCCCGACGGGCCATTCACAGCCATCGCGGCGGGCGGGGCACTGTCGTGTGGGCTGCGACCCGACCAGAGCGCGGTGTGCTGGGGATGGCTCGAACCTGCGAACGGCCCCCACGAACGTACGCTCAACGGCCCCTATGTCCTTGTCGATGCCGGAGGCGCGCACGCGTGCGGCCTGCGCACCGACGGTTCCGTGTCGTGCTGGTTCAACAACCGCTCCGGTCAAACCGACGCGCCCGGCGACGAGTTCATCGCAGTCTCCACCGGCAGCGACCACACGTGCGGCCTGCGGGCTGACCGCACGGTCCTGTGCTGGGGCAACAACTACTCGGGTCAGTTGGACGCGCCCGGCGGCGAGTTCGTCGCGGTTTCTGCTGGTGAGAACCATTCCTGCGGCCTGCGAGCCGACCAGACGATCGTGTGCTGGGGCAGCAACGATGCGGGCCAACTGGAGGTGACCCCGGGCCGCTACACAGGTGTTTCTGCGGGCGGGTTTCACTCGTGCGGGCTGCGCACCGATCAGACCATCGCATGCTGGAGCGCCGGGCCCCAAGGCCGGTTCGGTGCGTGAGTGTTGGGCGGGACTGGTCTATAGCCACTAGCAGAACTATGGAGATCGAGATGACAAAGAGGCCCATGACTACACTGCGAGG
Source organism: Candidatus Aldehydirespirator sp. (assembly GCA_965219165.1). GTDB lineage: Bacteria > Actinomycetota > Acidimicrobiia > Acidimicrobiales > Aldehydirespiratoraceae > Aldehydirespirator. Next base: position 2,613,946 of record CBDCMW010000002.1, read on the forward strand.
GCGTGCGTGGCGCGCTGCCACAATGGGTGTCATTGTTGTTGTCCTAGTGCTGTTGGCGACTGGGTGCAGTTCTCAGGATCCGCCCCGGCAGTACTCCGATGAGGATCTGGAACTCGACGAGATCGTTGGCGACAACATCATTACTAGTACGCTGTCGTACGCTAGGTACCGGACCATTGACGAGAGGGATCGCGACCTTCCCGACCCGACGGATCCGGCGGTCGGTTCCGGCCATGAGCGTGAGCGCAGCTACTTTGAGTACCTGGTCGGGCTTGTGATGCTCTTGGCGGGTGAGAACTTGCCGCCGGATGTCGCGCTCGACAGCGGTGTGTTGCATGACGCTGAGGATGAGGCGATGGATCAGTGCGCAACGGAGGCTGGCTGGCCCGGCGTGCAACTCTATGACGTGTCCCAACAGCTGGGTGAGCAATATGAGCGGGACTATGGGTTGACGTTGGATCAGTTCTTGGATCTGCGCCATGAGTGCAGCAAGTACGCGGCCACCTATCCGACGCTTGATCCCGATGTGCGCGAGGAGCTGTTGGCGAAGAGGCGGGACCACTACATCGCAGCTTTGCGGGAATGGATGGAGAAGAACCCTGAGCTGGGTGTGCCCGTTGAGCATCATGAGGGCGACAACCATCCCTATGAGGCGTTCTTGATTGAGGTGTGCTTGGAGTCTGAGTACCCAGTTGAGTGCGCCCGCGAGAAGCAGGTGACGCTTCCGTAGCGGCTCTGGCAGAGCCGCCCACTGCGGATGTGCACCGCATCGAGATTCGTATTCGCAAACTAGGGCAGGACTGAGGGACTTCTCATGAGGCTGTTCCGCTTCCGTAATATTGTCATCGTGCTGGTGGGTGTCATGGTTGTGTCGTGCAGTGGTGACAGCAGAGATGTGACGGTCGAGCGTGTCGGAGTCGAGGTTCCGGCGATGGACTTGGCTAACCCGGTGCACACTTCCACAAGGGAATCGCTGGAGCAGCTAGTCGGTGTGGAGAGGACGCGACTAGTCGCAGAGCTGATCACCGACCATGTCGGGTCGATATTCCCGTATGTCGAGCACCGAACATATGCGGCTAGAATTGCGGAGGAAGAGAGGCGTTCAAGGGAACTCTACGACCTGTCTGACGATGAGCGGCAGGACGCCAGGTTTGCAGTGTTCGTCAGACATGCACTCCATGAGGCGAACGACACCAGAAGCGGAGACATAGCGCAGGGCAGCGGTCAGATGCACGACGCCTATGTCGCCGGACTGGAGGAATGCGCGAGCGAAGCCGGAATCGCGAACGTCGACGACATGCTGCGTCCCAGCGATGAAGACCTCCCAAGAGCGCTGACCGAGGAGTACGACGATTACGACGAGGAGTACGACGAGAGTTATAACCGGTTGGCAGAGCAGGTCCGTCGGTGGACCGACGAGTACGATCAGTTTGCTGAGTCGCTGGGGTTCACTCGTGGCGAGTTGTTGGACTTGCGCCACTCATGCAGCCGTTACGCCGCGTCGCTGCCGTCGTTGGATGCTGATGCGCGTGAGGATCTGTTCCGCCAGCTTCATGAGCATTATCTTGGCTCCGTGCAGGCATGGCTCGCGGAGAACCCACAGGCAACAGAGCCAGTCGAGCCCGCGTTTGGGTGATGTCAATAGGCTTTCCCTCGTGCACCGTGACCGCCACCGGCACGTCTTCGGTGACGGTGTCGGTGTCGTGCTCGTGTCGTGCTCCAAGCCCGGGCACACCCCCGACAGCGACACCGCGGTGCTCACCATCGAGGCGCCCTCCCCCCAGCCGGTGGTGGTCTCCGGCTTCGATGACCGGTCGCGTGTGGGCGCGGGAGCGATGACTGAGCCGGTCTCGGTGTCGCCCGGCAACGCGTCGTGCACCGCGCGGCGCGTCTCGGGGGTCTCCGCGAGCACAGGTGTGAGGCGTATCTGACTCTTCGCGACGGATCGGGTTGGGATTCAGACCGCATCCGATGGTCGCTGGCGGGTTGTGGTTGGTGAGGGTAGTCGGCGGGTTCATCGCTGGCTCCGGTGCCAGGCTCGGCGTTGTTCGTCGGCGTTTCGCATGCCGTCGGTGCGGGCTGCGCGGATGGTGTCGCCGCGGCCGTCGTGTTCGTCGTTGGGGGTGACGTAGCCGATCGCTTCGTGCAGCCGGACGCTGTTGTGGTGGACCCGGACGCGTTCGAGTTCGGCGGCGAGCACGGCCGGGTCGGTGATCGTCGTCAGGTGTGGGTGCTCGCGTTTGACGTGGCCCCACAGCGACTCGATCCACGCCTGGTCGGTCGGGGTCGACGGGCGACCGAAGTGTTGGGCGATCGAGCACAGCGCCATGAACCGGCGGGTCTCGTTGGCGTGCATCTCGGTCCCGTTGTCCGAGACCGCCAGCAGCAACGGCGCCTGGTCGCCGTCGGGGAGCCCGGTGTCGGGGTCGGTGAGGCGGGCTCGGAGCTCGTCGGTGAGCAGTCCCTCGTTGTCGAGCCCGCGGCTGAACAGGACCCGGGCGGCGACCGAGTCCGGGTTGGCGGTGAGGTGGGTCGAGATCCACTTGCGGGACACGAGGTCGACAATCGCGTACGCGTGCTTGGCGGCGACGCAGCGTTCGAACTGGGAGCCGTCCCAGCACCACAGCTGGTTCGGGTGCCACTCACACCAGTCCGGCCACGGCGTCTTCACGGTCCGTGCCGGTCGTGGAGCTCCTTGCAGGGCAAGGCCGTGACGGGCCAGCACCCGATCGACGGTCGACGGCGACGCCCACACCCGTTGCTCGTAGGAGCCGCGGTGAGCGAGCTTGCGATGCGACCGGTCCACGTCGCCCCACTCGTCGAACAACGCCAAGATCTCAGCCTCCTCCCACTCCAAGAGCCCGTGGATCGGGTTCCCGCCCGGGCGGGCGTCATCGAGCCCGCCCCCGGCTCGGCGCTGCTGCCACCGCCACGCCCGACCCCGGTCCAGCTCGACCACCGCGCACGCCCGGTTCAGCGTCCAGCCGGCATCGACCGCATCGTCGATCAAGGACAGCAACGCCGCCTTGGCGGTCCCGTCGACACGGGCGGGAACCGGACCGCTCATCCCCAGCGCGATTTTCCCCGCAGCACCGCCAACTCGACGGCCTGCTCGACCACCGTCGCCTGGAGCCGGTCGACCTCGGCCCGCAACGCCGCGGCCTCCGACGCCTCCTGGCGAGACTGACGCGGCCGGCCCGGCCTCGACGCCTGCAGCGCCGCGATCGCTCCATCGCGGGCAACTGCTCGCAGCCGGGTGATCACCGACCGGTCCACCCCAGCCTCGGCTGCCGCGTCGGCCTGGGAGATCTGCCCCGTCAGCATCCGCAGCCACAAGTCGTACTTCTGCTCTGCTGTCAGCATCCGCTTCGGCTTCCGCGGTGTCGATGTCATCGTTGATGGCCTCCATAATCAAGGCCAGCAACCATCTCAGATGCAGTCTGAAAGAACCGGGATCCCGTCGCGCGAAGTCAGACGCAACACAGGTGTCGGCCAGTATTGGGCGGCGGGAGCGCTGTGGTTGCTTGTGGTTGTGTCGCTTGGCGCGTGTTCGGGGTCGCAGCAACGTGGCAATGACGCGGGCACGCCAGCGCAGCAGACCGCTCAGCCCGCCGTGTCGGGCGGTGAGCCAGCGCAGGACTCCGAGCAGGTGGCCGGGGCCACGAAGGATCCGCGAGAACTGAGCATCACCGAACTCAACGACGGGCCGGGGGTGATGGAACTGGGCGTGTCGAAGCAACTGGAGGAGGTCGGGGTGCTGGAGCTTCTCGAGAGCTACATCATCAACGTGCCGCCCACCGCCGCATTCATCTCTCGTTTTGAGATGGCCAAGTCCATGGGCGCGTCTCACTACATCAATGCCGACGCCGGAGCTGAAGGTGAAATCCTACGTCGCTACGAAAAGGAGGTGCTCTATCACGCGCTTTCTGCGCTCTCTGCGATGCAGCAAGGCAGTGGCTCGCGTGTGTTGCACGATGCGTTCTTTGAGGCGTTGGAGGACTGTGGCCGCGCTTCGTCGTGGCCGGAGGTGGAGTTGTTCGTGATGGGCGACGGACGTGGGTATGACCATGCGCCCGAGAGCGTCGAGCCGACGTTCGGGTTGTCGTATTATGAGTATCAGCAGCTCAAGCATGAGTGCGCCCGGTATGCCGCGACGTATCCCAGCCTCGATGTGGCGACCCGCGATGAGTTGTTGGGGCCCCAGCGCGAGCATTATGCCCGCGCGGTGATCGATGGCTTGGCTGCCAATCCCCATATCGAGGTGCCGGCGAGGTACCGAGACGAGATGGGCGAGTTGCTCGCATCAGGCTGGTAGGGCGAAGGACCCCGGGCTCCAAGATGACGATACGTGTGCAGTGGGGTTCGCTGGGATACTTGGCCGCACCGTGGGAGTGTTGTTCAGCGACGGCTTCACCTACGGGCCCGTCGCCGCGGAGCTCTCAGCGCAACCTGCACCGCGTCAAACACCACCTGCAGTACGACACTGGCGGCGTGTGGAGTTGCAGGTGTCGTTCAGTTTCGAGCCCCCGACCGCCACACCATCGCTGCAGTCGGTCACACCCACCGGGCTCGACCCGGCGCTCACCCGCGACGGCGGCCGGGTGTCGGTGTCGGGCACCCCCACGCTGGCGGGAAGTTACACGGTGACGTTCGCGTTCGCCCAGGGGTCGCGCACCGACATCCGCACCACCACCATCAACGCCGCCTGCCCCACCGGCCACACCCAACAACCCGACCGCAGCTGCCAAGCCCCCGCAGCCGCGACAATCAACGGCCTCGACGCGTCATATGACGCCACGGTGGGCCAGCTGTTCAGCGTGGGATTCACCTACGCGCCCACCGACGCGGAGCTCTCGGTTCAGTCGGTGACGCCTGCGGGTCTGACGCTCACCCTGGACGACAGCACAGGCGCGGCCGGCCTAGCGGACAGGCCCTCTTTGGCGGGCGTCTACACGGTCACCCTCCAACTCGCCCAGCCCGGCCGAGTCGACACCCACGAATTCACCGTCAACGCGCAATGCCCCACCGGCCACACCCAACAACCCGACCGCAGCTGCGTGGCCGTTGTGTGCACGCAGCGTCTGGGCCGCGGCGCCGTCAGCTCCGGGGTGCTGGAGGTCTCGGGGACCTGGGAGGCCAGATGTGTGCTGCCTTCGGGCCGCATGGGCCGCAGCGGCACGTTCCATGCCAAGCACTACACGTTCACGCTGGTCTCCGACGCGACGGTGACGATCGATCTGACCTCCACCGACGAGGACACCTACCTGTTCCTGTTGGAGGGACACAGCGCCGACGGCGACGAAGTCGACCACGACGACGACGGCGGCGATGGCTTGAACTCAAAGCTGTCTGATGTCAGCCTCGATGCGGGCGACTACACGATCGCGGCCAGCACCTACCACCGCCAACGCACCGGCGACTTCGACGTGCGCGTCGACGCGGTGGTGCCGTTGAGCGTCGAGGGCCTCGACGGCTCCTATTCGGCCACCGTGGGAGTGTTGTTCAGCGACGGCTTCACCTACCGGCCCGTCGCCGCGGTGGTGTCGGTGGCGTCGATCGCGCCTGCGGGGTTGACCATCACCCTGGCGGACCTCGCCGGCCGAGCCGGCATAGCGGGCACCCCCACCCGCGCAGACACCTATGAGGTGACCCTTGCGTTCAGGCAGCGCTCACACACCGACACCCGCAGCTTCACCGTCACCGCCACATGCCCCACAAGCCACGCTGAGAGCCTCACAGGCGACGGCTCGTGCGTGCCGGTGGCCCAGATGCCTGCGGCGTGTCCGGTGACGGCACTGCACAGCGGAGCCGGGTGGTGGGGGCGGGTCGACGCGACGGGCGAGTATGGGTCCTATGGGTCGGGCGCGCCCGCGGCGTGCCCGTCGCTGAGCGAGAGCGGCCGCCGGGCGGTGTACTATTCGTTCACGGTGCCGCACAACGCCCCGGCGGGGATGCTGGGGCGGATCACGCTGGAGCCGGCTCCGAGGCCTCCCTCGCGGCCGGGGGGCCACATTGCGCCCCCGCTGACCGCGGGGGGCTCGCCGTCGGCGACGCTGTGGAAGTACCGCCAGGTGGGCCCCGCCGCGCAGTACCGGGTGGTGCGCGTCGCAACCGACACAGCACGCCAGGGCTCAGACCCGGTGCTGGCACCGCTGCTGACCGCGGGCGTCTACCTCGTCGAGATCGCGCCCACCACCGGTACCGTCGGCGGGGGGTCATTCGAGCTGGCCGTGTCGGTGCCCACACCCCGCAAAGTCCACGACGACGTGCAACATGTCGGCAACACCGGGCTAGACGGTGCGGGTATGAGGCTTGACGAGTTCCTCGACGCCCGCGGCAGCCTCGCCAAGAGCATGTCCGCGGCTAGCAGCGACCCGTCGGATCCTCCGAGCTCCGACTATCCGTGGCTGCCCTTCACCAGCGACGGCTGCAGCATTCCGACTTCGGCTGTCGAGGCAGCCGAACGTCTACTCAATTCCCAGATACAGCTGAGCCAACAAGAGGCTGCCTGGGTAAATGTGATCTTGGGAAACACCGAGTCGGCAGAGATAGATCTAGCGCAGTACATTGTGAACTTCGCCGACTTTAGCGGAGAGACGATTCCTTTCATCTATGCCTACCACCGTCACGACTTCAATTGGAGAAATCTGCATCGCGTCAAGCACCATTTGAAGCATGAAGCTTCAGAAGGTGTGTGGACTGACTCAATTCGGGACGACGCTGACTCACGATTCGAGGAAGACCTGCTCGTCTTGTGTGGGGCAAATCAGTACGGATCCGCGCGAGTGCCAAACAGTTTCGATTGGGTGCTATCGATCGACGATTTGGAGAAATGCACGGAGGTTGCGAGTGCCTTCGAGTTTGGTGTGAGTCTCGTACCTATTTTCGACATCAGCTATTCGCACACCATCTAGTAGAGGACTGGAAGTGGCCGTGATGGGAGCGACATCGATCAATATGTTCTCCCGAACGAGTGTTGTTGTCGTCATCGCTGTGATGTTGGCATCGACATGCAGCTCGGATGATGCGCCGAGGCTGTATTCGAGTGAGGAGTTAGCTGTCGAAGAGATTGTTGAGGATCACTTGAACCACGAACTGCCCTTTGCGCTGTATCGGACGATCGACGAGTGGATGAAGGCATCCAGTGAGCGGTCTCAGCCACTGGTAGGCACGGGGCATGAGCGAGAGCGCAACTTCTTTGAGAGCCAAGTCCGGATTGTGTTGTCGGCTGCGGGAGAGACACTTCCGCCGGATGTCGCGCGTGGCAGCGGCGTGCTGCATGACGCTGAATATGAAGCGATGGATGAGTGCGCGGCTGACGCTGGCTGGCCCGGCGTGCAGCTGTATGACGTGTCCCAACAGCTAGGAGAGGAGTACGAGCGGGAGTTTGGGTTGACACTGAATCAGTTCTTGGATCTTCGTCATGAATGCGCGAAGCATGCGGCGACTTATCCGACGCTCGATCCGGTGTACCGCGATGAACTGCTGGCGCGACGGCGCGCGCACTATATGGGCTCTTCGCGAATGAGGTCGGAGTGGGGGCGGTAGGGGTCCGCGGCTGAACGCGAGGGATCCCCCAGAATCGGCGCTGTCAAGGCTGCCGAATCGGGAGGATCCCTGTGGAGTACGACCCTACGCGCATGTGCGAGCTGCTGGTGGGACTGGGCGACGTGGAGGTCCTCAGCGTCGACGACAACGAGGGTGAGCCGCTGGGGGTGCATGTGCGCTGTCGGGCGGCGAGACCGGCCTGTGGGGACTGCGGCGGGCCGGTGTGGTCCGACGGTGAGCGGGCGGTGGTGCTGGTGGACCTCCCCGCGTTCGGCAGGCCGGTGCGCTTGGTGTGGCACAAGCGCCGGTGGCGCTGCCCACGCGATGGCTGTGAGGCGGGCTCAGTCACCGAGCAGGCGGCGGAGATCGCGCCGCCGCGGGCGCTTCTGACGAGCCGGGCAGCGCGGTGGGCGACACGCCAGGCCGGACGGGGCCGGCCGCTCAAAGACGTCGCCGCGGAGCTGGGCTGTGTGTGGCACACCGTGAACACGGCGGTCAAGCGCTGGGGCCAGGCGCTGCTGGCAGCCGACACCGCCAGGATCTCAGACGTGGAGGCGCTGGGACTGGACGAGACCCTGTTCTGGCGGCGGGGCCGGTTCCGGGCCAAGACCTGGGGCACCAGCATCGTCGACGTCGGACGGGGCCAGCTCCTTGACATAGTCCGAGGCAGAGACGCCCAAGCGCCCACACGCTGGCTGCTGCGCCGGCGCCGAGAGTGGCGCGAGGGCATCCGCTGGGCGGTGCTGGACCTCTCGGGCCCCTACCGCGCCGCGTTCAACGCCGCGGTGCCCAAAGCCCGACAGGTCGCTGACCCCTTCCACGTCGTGCGGTTGGGCAACGACGCCCTCGACGAAGTCCGCCGCCGGGTCCAGAACCAGACGCTGGGACACCGCGGCCGCAAGCACGACCCGCTGTATCGGGCCCGCAAGCTGCTCGTCTCAGCGTCGGAGAACATCACCGAGCACGGACACACCAAGCTGCGGGGCCTCCTCGACGCCGGAGACCCCTACGGCGAGGTCCGCGACGCCTGGCACGCCAAAGAGACCCTCAGGTCCGTCTATGACATCCCCTGCGCCAAAGTCGGCGCCGCCACCGTCGCCCAACTCGCCGCCGACCTCCAAGAACCGGGCCTGCCCGAAGAGATCAACCGGCTCGGCCGCACCATCGCCACCTGGAGAACCCAAATCTCCAACTGGCACGCCGCCCGAGTCACCAACGCACCCACCGAGGCAGCCAACAACCTGATCAAACGCGTCAAACGCGCCGCGTTCGGGTTCACCAACTTCGACAACTACCGCATCCGAGCCCTGCTCTACGCCGGCAAACCCAACTGGGCACTGCTCGAAACCCTCACTCCGACCTAAAACGCGAAGAGCCACTATATGGAAGTAGTTCAGGACTGGGTGGCTGCGAATCCCGAGCGGGTTGTGCCGGTCCAGCATCATGACGGCGACAACCATCCCTATGAGGACTACGTGACCAAAATATGCCAGGAAAAGGACGATCCAAAGGAGTGTGCTCGCATGGAAGGCGTGACGCTGCCGTAGGTGGCCTTCAATATTTTCTCCCGAACGAGTGTTGTTGTCGTCACCGCTGTGATGTTGGCATCGACATGCAGCTCGGATGATGCGCCGAGGCTGTATTCGAGTGAGGAGCCGCGCCCGCCGCTGGCCCGATCTGTAACCGCTCAGTCACCCGCTGGCTGCTGTGACTCTCTGACCATCCGGGCTCCACACCCACGCTCGTAGGCTGAGCCGCCCGGCTCTGTTGCCAGTACTCGCCTACGCCATCACCGACCACAGCGGCGCGGGGCGGGTCGCGAGGCTGCGGATGCGCCCGATGTCGCTGTTCGAGTCGGGGGACTCGACCGGGAGGATCTCCCTGAGCGGGCTGCTGAGCGGTGGGCCATGCCGGGCCGACCGGCCAGAGGCTGATCTGGACCGGGTGGCCGAACTGGTGTGCCGGGGCGGGTTTCCTCGCTTCATCGCCATGGATCCAGCCGACGCCGGCGACCGGATGGACGACTATCTGCGGGACATCGCGACGCTCGATGTCGGGGGCGGCGAAGCGTCCCACGATCCGCTGAAGATGCTGGCGCTGATCTCGTCGCTTGCTCGCAACGAGGGCACCGCGGCCTCGGGGCGACTGGGCGGCCGTGGAGATCAAGCTCGGCGGAGCCGACGCCATCACGTCGGCCGTCGAGTCCCTGCGCCGAATCCGCAGCAAGGTCGACACCCAGCGGGCCGGCGAGCCCTCCCGCTTGATCGTGCTGACCGCGGTCGGACGGGCGTTCGAAACCGTAGACGACCGTAGACGACATCGCCGTCGCACCCATCACCCTGCTAGGCCCCTGACCCGGCGCCGAGCACTCCGGCCACGATGCCCCGCCAGCCAGCGTGTCGTGCCCATCACCCTGCTGGACCCCTGACCCGGCCCATGCGGCACGCGCCCAGCCGGTCGTTCCGTGGGCGCCCCGGGCACGGCCACCCGACAGCCGGCACCCGATCTGGGGATTCGCTCGCTCTCGCGAGTTACAGGAGCGCTGGTCGCCGTGTGCTGGTGGCGCTACGCAGTTCGAACGATGTGGTCGGGGGCGTCGTCTTGCGTGCTGTACGGCTCGACTCGGACCACTTGCAGGCCTGGTACGGACTCAATGGCGGCGCGTGCAGAGGCAACCGCCTCCTCGAAGGTGGGAGCGGCTCGCACGAAGTCGAGGAAGTCGCCATCCGCACTGGTGCCCACCAGCGCGTCGTCGCAGCCAGCCTCGAACAGCGCATCGAAGACATCATCGTCCATAACGCTGACACCGGCGGTGCGAACGACGAAGTCGTGCTTTGGATGCGATGACGCCGTCACGTCTCCTCCTTCTTCACTGGAATGCACCTGCAATTGGCCACATTACGCCGGATGGTATCCGCCAAGTCTTCCGGCGTGCGCGGAGTGCCTGACAACCGCACCCGACAGGTACCGCTCGGACAGGCCGCCAGGCCCCAGGCATGACTGGATCGTCCTCTCGATCTCACCACGGACCAACCGGCGGCGCGGGCCTGCTTGAGCGCCTTGTGCACCTCCTTCTTCGGATGCTTGGGGAGGCCTGCCACGCAAGCATCCTAAGGTGATACTTATTGTAAATTACTGTAAATTGATATTAAAGCCTGTGGCTCATGACAGACTGGCTCAGGACTTGTGCTCGTAGGCTGAACTCATGGCTGTGTTTGCTAGTACTCCGGTGGAGTTGATCTCCGGCGTGTACGCCACGCTCGACGAGCGGGTGGGGCGGGCCCGCCAGAGCTTCGGGCGGCCGTTGACGCTGGCCGAGAAGGTCCTGGTCAACCATCTCGACCCATCCGAGACCGGGGTGCCCGAGCGGGGCGTGTCGTACGTGGACCTGCGGCCCGACCGGGTGGCCATGCAGGACGCCACCGCGCAGATGGCCTGGCTGCAGTTCATGACGGCCGGACTCGACGAGGTGCAGGTGCCCACCACCACCCACTGCGACCACCTGATCATCGCCCGCAGCGACGCCAAGCGCGACCTGCTGGCCGCCCTGTCGGGCAACGACGAGGTGTACGAGTTCCTGCGCAGCGTGTGCGCCCGCTACGGCGCCGGGTTCTGGAAGCCCGGCTCAGGCATCATCCACCAGGTCGTGCTGGAGAACTACGCCTTCTGTGGCGGGATGATGATCGGCACCGACAGCCACACGCCCAACGCGGGCGGGCTGGCCATGGTGGCGGTGGGTGTGGGCGGCGCCGACGCGGTGGACGTGATGACGGGGTTCCCGTGGAACGTGCGCTGGCCCGAGCTGATCGGCGTTCACCTCACCGGCGAGCTGAGCGGCTGGTCCGCGCCCAAGGACGTGATCCTCAAGGTGGCCGAGATCCTGACTGTGGCCGGCGGCACCGGCGCCATCGTCGAGTACTTCGGCTCCGGCGCCCGATCGCTGAGCGCCACCGGCAAGGGCACGATCTGCAACATGGGCGCCGAGATCGGCGCGACCACATCGATCTTCGACTACGACGAGTCGATGGACCGCTACCTGCGGGCCACCGGCCGCGCCTCGACGGCCGACCTGGCCGACGCGGTGTCGCATCACCTCTGCGGCGACCCCGAGACCGAGGCCGACCCCGAGCGCTTCTACGACCGGGTGGTGGAGATCGACCTCGACGCCCTCGGCCCCCACATCAACGGCCCCCACACCCCGGACCTGGCCCGGGAGGTGGCCGAGCTCGGCGACGAGGCCCGCGACAGCGGTTGGCCGCTGGACATCAGCGCCGCTCTCATCGGGAGCTGCACCAACTCCTCCTACGAGGACATCACCCGGGCCGCGTCCATAGCCCGGGACGCGGCCGCCAAGGGCCTGCGGGCCCGCACCCGGCTGCTGGTGACGCCGGGGTCCGAGCAGATCCGCTCCACGATCGTTCGCGACGGGCTGATGGACGATTTCGAGGCCCTCGGAGCCACCGTGCTGGCCAACGCCTGCGGGCCCTGCATCGGCCAGTGGGACCGCTCCTCAGAGGAGGGGTACGCCCCGGGCCGGCCCAACGTGATCGTCACCTCCTACAACCGCAACTTCCCCAAGCGCAACGACGGCGACGCGGCCACGCTCGCCTTCGTCACCTCCCCCGAGACCGTGATCGCGCTGGCTCTGGCCGGCACGGTCGACTTCGACCCGATCAGCGACACGCTGACCAACGACGACGGCGAGACGGTGGCGCTGGCCGAGCCATCCGGCATCGAGCTGCCGCCCGACGGATTCGACCCCGGCGAAGACACCTTCGTGGCCCCGCCCCTCGACGGCGGCGACGGCGAGGTCCGCGTGTCACCGGACTCCGAGCGCCTCCAGCTCCTCGAGCCCTTCGCGGCCTGGGACGGGAACGACTATGAGAACCTGCCCGTCATCGCCAAGGCCAAGGGCAAGTGCACCACCGACCACATCTCCGCGGCCGGCCCCTGGCTGCGGTACCGGGGGCACCTGGAGAACATCTCGGGCAACCTGTACCTGGGTGTGGTCAACGCGTTCACTTCCTCTAGCGACCATCACGGATACGAGGTCGGCCACGGCAAGAACCAGATCACCGGCGAGATCCAGTCCCTTCCCGACATCGCCAGGGAGTACCACGCGGCCGGCCTGCGATGGGTGTTCATCGGCGACTCCAACACCGGCGAGGGGTCGAGCCGCGAGCACGCGGCCATGGAGCCCCGGTTCCGGGGCTGCGTGCTGGCCCTGGCCCGCAGCTTCGCCCGCATCCACGAGACGAACCTCAAGAAGCAGGGCGTGCTGGCGCTGACGTTCGCCGATCCGGCCGACTACGAGCGCATAGGCACCGACGACCGCATCGCGGTGCGCGGTCTGGCCGACCTGGTGCCGGATCGGCCCGTCACGGTAGAGGTCACCGCACCCGACGGCGCGGTGTGGGGGTTCGAAGCCCACCACACCCTCAGCAACGAGCAGATCGAGTGGTTCCGGGAGGGCAGCGCGCTGAACATCATCCGCAGCCGCGCCGGCCAGCCGGCCTGAGCGGCGGGACGAGCGCAGGCAACCGCGCCACAAGACAGAAGCGGCTGATCTGGGGCGAGACCAGCCGCTTCATTTGATGCTTGAGCCGATATTGGGGATTTTTCGACCCAAGTCGGCCGGATCGGCCTGCGATGAAGATGCGCCTGCCGGACCGGGCTTGTGCTGTCCATTCAACACCACCCAGCGCCAGCTGGGTATATCATTTTGACAGTTTGAAGAGATAGTTCATATCATTAATTGCGATGGATCTGAGGCAGCTCAACATTCTGCTGGCCGTTGCTGAGCACCGGAGCTTCTCGGCCGCGGCCCACGCCCTCCACACCGTGCAGTCCAACGTGTCCGCGCATATCTCCCATCTTGAGCGGGAGGCGGGGGCCACGCTCATCGACAGGGCCCGGCGATGCCTGACACCGGAGGGCCAGGTGGTGGCCGACCGCGCCCGCCGCATACAGCTCGAGTTGCAAGCGATCTCCGAGGATCTCGCCTCCATGCGCTCGAACCTCAGCGGCACCGTGACGGTCGGGGTGATCGGTACGACCGCCCGTTGGATCGTCCCGCTGCTGCTGGATGAGACGAGCCGCCTCCATCCGCGTCTCGAAGTGATCGTCCTGGATGCGACCACGACCTCGCTGGTGCCGCTGCTCATCCAGAATCGCCTCGACCTGGCGGTGGTCAACCTCCCCGTCGACGAACCCGACATCGAGACGGAGGACCTCTTCTCGGAGGACCGCGTGGTGATAGCGCCCGAGAGCCACGAATTGGCGGAGCGCGACCGCATCGACCTCGCAGAGCTCGCCCAGCACGAGATCCTGCTGCCCCCCAAGGGCACCGCGTTCCGCGACGAGGTCGACACCGACGCGCGGCGCGTCCATGTGGAGTTGCGCATCCGAGCTGAGATCGACGGCCTGCGCCTGCTGGCGTCGCTCGCCTTCTCCGGTTTCGCGCCGGCCCTGCTGCCGGCCAGCGCCGCTCACGGCACTTCCTCGGACGGCTGGCGCAGCGTGAAGGTGGACCGGCTCAGCACGCGCATCGTCGGGCTGGCCCGCAACCGCAGGACCGTGCCGGCCGCGCCGCCTCGCGCCGTCGGCGAGACCATCCGTCGGATAGTGCAACAGGAGGCGGCCGCCCTCCCCCACATCCACGCAGTGGACGCACGGTCGGCGCGAGGAGCCGGACCGGGGGCAGCCGCGCCGCGGTCTGCATCCTTGTGACGAGCGACTCTCTACGATGGTCAGCGTGTCACCGGCCTTTCAGCCGACCGCGGTCAACCTTCGCTCCGGATCGTCCGGGTTCGTTCGCAGCCGCGTGGCAACCCTCGGCGACCGGAGCGTCGTCGAGATCGACGCCCGCGGCTCCGAGGAGAACGGCAGCGGGGCGCTGGCGCCGGCCGACGGGCAGAGCATGGCCGCCGCGGCCCGCCTGGCCCGCACGCAACGGCTGCCAGTCCTGCTGAGGCTGGCTTCGTCGGGCGCGGACCTCACCGAGGGAGTCGACGCCCTCCACGGCTGGGCCACCGCGGCCGCGGAGCTCGCCCGCTGCTCGGGAGTGGTGCCCGTGATCGTCATCGCGACCGGGCCCAACGTCTCGGGTCCGGCCCTGCTGCTGGGACTGGCCGACTTCGTGGTGATGACCACAGACGCCTACGCCTTCGTGGTCGGGCCGCGGATGGTGGAGCACTTCACCGGCATGCCCATCGACCGCGGCGAGCTGGGCAGCGGCGAGACCCACGCCGTCAGGTCCGGGGTGGCGAGCTTCCTGGCCGCGGGCGGCGACGAGGCCGACGAGATAGCGGCCGAGCTGCTCAGCCATATCCCTGACAGCAACGACTCCGATCCGCCGGCGCGGGCCTGCACCGACCCTGCCGATCGGGCGGTGCCCGAGGCGTTCGATGTGCTGCCGGCCGAGTCGGGCGGCAGCTACGACGTGCGCGACGTGCTGGTCGCGGTGGCGGACCACGGCGTGCTGTTGGAGCCGCACCCCTACTGGGGTGCCAACCTGGTCACGGCCTTCGCCTCCTTCGGCGGGCGGCCGGTGGGGATCGTGGCCAACCAGCCCCAGTCGCTGGCCGGGACGCTCGACATCACGGCCTCCCGCAAGGGCGCCCGCTTCGTGGCGTTCTGCGACGCGTTCAATCTTCCGCTGGTGACCTTCGTGGACACGTCCGGCTTCTATCCGGGCAAGGACCTGGAGTGGCGGGGAATGATCCGCTACGGCGCCCAGATGGCCTTCGCATACGCGCGGGCCACCGTGCCGCGGGTGAACGTCACCCTGCGCAAGTCCTACGGCGGCGCCTACATCGTCATGGACTCCAAGACGATGGGCAACGACGTGGCCCTGGCCTGGCCCACGGCCGAGATCGCGGTGATGGGCGCCAAGGGGGCGGTGGAGATCCTGCACCGGTCGGCCGGCGCCGCCGAGAGGGCCGAACTCGAGACGGCCTACGAGCAGAGGCTGCTCAACCCGTACATCGCGGCCGAGCGGGGCGCCATCGACGCCGTGATCGAGCCGGCCGACACGAGGCGGGAGATATGCGCCGCCCTGGAGATGCTGTCAGCCAAACGGGAGCGCCTCCCGAGGCGTCGCCACGACAACGCCCCGCTGTAGTGTGAGCTTCGATGGGGGAAAGCGTCACGATCACCGATAACCGCACGGGCGAGTCGATCGAGATCCCGATCATCGACGGCGGCGTCGATTCCTCGGCCTGGCACAAACTCCTCGGGGGCGTCTGGTTCCACGATCCCGGTCTCGGCACGACCGCCGTCACTTCCAGCGCAGTGGCCGAGATCGACGGCGAGGCCGGCATCCTGCGCTACCGCGGCTACCCCATCGAGCAGCTCGCCGAGCGCAGCACGTTCCCGGAGGTCGCCTACCTGCTGGTGTACGGGGAGCTGCCCACGCAGGCTCAGCACGACGAGTGGGTGCACCAGATAACCCGCCACACGTTCATCCACGAGAACTTCCGCAAGCGCATCTTCGACGCCTTCCACTACGACGCCCACCCGATGGGGCTGCTCACCTCGGGCGTGGCCGGTCTGTCCACCTTCTATCCCGAGGCCAAGGACATCTTCGACCCCGACAACCGCAGGGCGCAGATCGTGCGGCTGATCGCCAAGATGCCCACGCTGGCCGCGGCGGCCTACCGGTTCTCCAGGGGCCTGCCGTTCATATTCCCTGACAACGCCCACGACTACCCGACGCGCTTTCTGAAGATGATGTTCGACGTCGGCGGCGACTACGAGCCCGAGGACGCCCTGGTGCGGGCCATGCGGGTGCTGTTCATCCTCCACGCCGACCACGGCCAGAACTGCTCCACGACCGCGACCCGCGTGGTCGGGTCGAGCCACGCCGACCCGTACACCGCCATCGCGGCCGGCTGCGCCGCGCTGTACGGGCCTCTGCACGGCGGGGCGAACGAGGCCGTGATCAACATGCTGACTGCGATCGGCTCCTTCGACGAGGTCGACAGCTTCATCGCCAGCGTGAAGCGGGGCGGGCACCGGCTGATGGGCTTCGGGCACCGCGTGTACAAGAACTACGACCCGCGGGCGGTGATCATCAAGGAGGCCGCCCACGACGTGTTCGACGTGATAGGCAAGAACCGGCTGCTCGATATCGCCCTCAAGCTCGAGGAGGTCGCCCTGGCCGACGACTATTTCGTGAGCCGGCGCCTGTACCCGAACGTGGACTTCTACTCGGGCCTGATCTACCAGTCGCTGGGCTTCCCCACGAACATGTTCACCGTGCTGTTCGCCATCGGTCGCACGCCGGGGTGGCTGGCGCACTGGAGCGAGATGATCGAGCAGAACTCCCGCATCTACCGGCCCCGCCAGCTCTATGTCGGCGCCGAGCGGCGCGACTACGTGCCGCTGGCGGACCGCTAAACGCCGCGGCCGGGTCGGCCAGCGCGGTCGGCATCGAACTTCCCGCAGTTTGACCACCGTATAGGTGGCAAAGTCAACAGTAGTTCGCGAGACACTAGACGGCGACGACGTCCAGGACGATCTTGCCCGCGTTGAGGTTGGCCTCCATGCGCTCGTGAGCCGCGGGGGCCTCGTCGAGGGTGAAACGGCTGTCGATGACCGGGGCGAGCGTCCCGGCCGCGACATGGGGCAGCATCTCGGCCGCGAACTGCTGGGTGACGGCGATCTTCTCCTCGATGGGGCGAGCCCTCAGGGTGGTGCCGACCAGGGCCGCCCGGCGAGCCATCAGCGCGGCCGGGTTGAACGGCACGGCTGCGCCGGCCATCGTGCCGACCTGCAGGATGCGCCCGTTGGTGCGCAGGCACGACACGTTTCGAGGCAGGTAGTCGCCGCCGACCACGTCGAGCACCACGTCCACCCCGGTGCCGCCGGTGACGCCCCGGACAGCCTCGACGAAGTCCTCTGAGGCGTAGTCGATCACCAGATCCGCGCCGAGGGCTTCACAGACTTGGTGCTTGCCGGCAGAGGCGGTCACGGCGATGCGGGCCCCGATGGCCCTGGCGATCTGTATGGACGCGGTGCCCACCCCCGACGCCCCGGCGTGGACCAGCGCCCACCGGCCCGAGGTGAGCCCGCCCTGGCGGACCAGCGCGTCCCAGGCGGTGATGAACACTTCACAGAAGGCGCCTGCGACGTCCAGCCCCAGCGCGGCGGGCACGGCCATCGCCTGGCGCTCATGCACGGCGATCCGCTCGGCATAGCCGCCGCCCCCCACGATCCCCATCACCGCGTCGCCGACGGCGTGCTCGGCGACCCGCTCGCCGGCCGCGAGCACCCGGCCCGCGAACTCCAAGCCGGGAATCTCGTGTTTCGCGGGCGGACCCGGGTACAGGCCCCTGCGCTGCAGCAGGTCGGCGCGGTTGACCGCGGAGGTCACCACATCCACGAGGACCTCCTCGGGGCCGGGGACAGGGTCGGGCACGTGCTGCACGGCGAGGACCTCGGGTCCTCCCTTGGCGGTGATGACTACAGCTCGCACGGTGGTCCTCCGGTCAGTGGGCGCGGGTTGCGGCGTCGCGGGTTGTTGCGGCCTCAGCGCGGGTTGCGGCGTCGCGGGTTGTTGCGGCCTCAGCGCGGGTTGCGGCGTCGCGGGTTGTTGCGGCCTCAGCGCGGGTTGCGGCGTCCGGCGCGGGCTGCGGTCTGGTGTGGAGGCGCAGAGCAGCCGGGTACGGGAAGATGTCGGGAATGTCGCCGGCGCGGTTGCGCTGCTTCATCGACTGCCAGAAGTCGAGGGTGGCGATCTCGGGGTGGTGCTCGGAGAACACCTCTCCCACCATGGGCGGCGAGCGCAGGTAGGTGGCGAACTCCTCGGGGAACACGTCGTCGGCGCCGATCGAGAACCAGGGCTGGTCGAGCATCTCGTCGTAGGCGTCGCGGGGCGGCGGCAGGGCCCGGAAGTTCACCTCCGACAGCAGGGCCAGTTCGTCGTAGTCGTAGAACACCACCGAGCCGAGCCGGGTGACGCCGAAGTTCTTGGCGAACAGATCGCCGGGGAAGATGTTGGCCGCGGCCAGGTCCTTGATGGCGTTTCCGTAGTCGACGGCGGCCGCTACGGCCCGGTCGGGCGCCATCTCGCGCAGGTACAGGTCGAGGGGATAGACGCGCCGCTCGGTGTACACGTGGCCCAGCACCACTTCGGCGTCGGTGATGGTCACAGTGCGCGAGCAGTCCCGGCGCAGCTCCTCGAGGAGGTCGTCGTCGAAGCGGTCCCGGGCGAAGGTGAGGTTCTCGAACTCCTGGGCGTCGACGAGCCGGCCCACCCGGTCGTATCCGAACACGAGCCGGTAGCGGCGCTTCACTTCCTCGGGGGTGGTCCGCTTGCTGGGCGGGAAGCGGTCCTTGATCACTTTGAACACCACGTCGAACGACGGCAGCGCGAAGACGGCCATGACGGTTCCGGCCGCGCCCCGGGACTGCTCGAAGCGGGTGTTGGAGTGCTCCATGTGCCGGTACAGGGCGCGGAACAGGTTGGTCTTGCCGTGCTGGGAGTACCCGAGCGAGGTGTAGAGCTCGGCGACGGGCTTGACCGGCAGCATCGACTTGAGGAAGGCGACGACGGAGGCGGGGCGGGGCGACAGCACGTGCATGTACGAGCGGGCGTAGCTGAACAGCCGGCTGGCGGCCGGCTCGGTGAGAAGGGCGGCGTCGACGTGCACGCCGGAGTCGTCGTGGACGACGGGCAGGATGCACGGCGACACCCGGTTGAGCCAGCGCAGACGGCCGACGAGGTAGGCGCCCTTGTGGCGGTAGAAGACGGCGTCGAGCACGTCGATGGCGCCCAGGTGCCGCCACACGTCGTGGAGGTAGTCGTCGATGCGGCTGGCGACGAGAGCGGCGTCGCGGTCGAGGTCGGCGAAGTGCGGGCCCAGCGGGCTGTGTTCGAGGACGGCCCTGACCGCGGCTTGGGTGGAGTCGCGCACATCCACGCTGCGGTGCTCTGGGCCGGTGTCGTCGCTGGCGGGCAGCGTGGTGGGGCCGAGCCAGATGAACTCCAGATCGCGGTCGAGGCCGACCACGTCGAACAGGCGCCGGGTGACGGAGTTGTAGTAGGTCTCGGCCAGCTCCATGTCGCCGCGGTCCGAAATGAGCTCGACATAGCGGCTCTGGACGTCGATCCAGGCATCGCGGGCGCCGGTGGCCGGCAGTTGAGCGCCGCAGGCCTCGACGGTGTCGAGCACCGAGGTCGTGTGCAGATTCAGGCGCTCGACGGCGTCTTGTCGGTGACCGTGCCAGTCCTGGGCGAGGAAGCGGCCCTCGGCCCGGGCGGTGACGGCGATGAAGTCGGCGTGGAAGGCCTCGAAGCGCTCGTAGAGGATGCGGGCCAGTGCTTCAGGCTTGCCCGGCGGGCTGGTCCCGGCCATGGCGAGTGGGCCTCAGCCCTCTGCGGCGCCGTCGTCGGTGCGGGCCAGGTCGTGGTGGCGGATCACCTCGCGGATCACGAACCGCATGAACTTCTCGCTGAAGGACGGGTCGAGGTTGGCGGACGCGGCCAGTTCCCGCAGCCGGGCGATCTGCTGTTCCTCACGCTGGGGGTCGGCGGGCGGCAGGCCGACGCTCGCCTTGTACACGCCGATCTGCTTGGTGACCTTGAACCGCTCGGCCAGCAGCAGCACCAACGCGGCGTCGATGTTGTCGATGCTCGACCGGTAGCCGGCCAGCGTCTCGTCGTCTGCGCCCGCGTCCACAGGTAGGCAAGCTATCGCCAGCCTTGGCAGGCGAGCGCCCGCAGAGCACAGCAAGGAGCCGCCAAGTCCCAGCCGACCCGGCGCCCTGCGTGCTGCGCCACGCAGCCTGACCCGTGCAGGCCCCCCACGCCGACTGCCACGCAGCCTGACCCATGCAGGCCCGCCACGCCGACTACGCCAGGCGGGCCGCTCGCTAAGCCTGAATCCACCGACGGGTCTGTGGTCTCTCACCAAACCTGCACGGATTGTGCTCGCATACGACGCGTTTCTCTACAGATTTCGGGACACCAAAGACAGCACGCCACTCACAGGAAGTGCCTCCCCACGTGGCCAGAACGACCGTCCCGTTAACAGCATTCTCCCACGTCAGGAGGCCTTTCCGGTGGACACGCCAACCCCCGCCGCCTCACCGCACGGTGGATCCAGGCTAAGCGAGCGTGAACAGCGGCTCGGCCTGGGCTCTCGCCGATGGACTCCCAGCCAGGCCGACTCGGTTTGGGTCCGGTCCGGCAAGTGGGGGTGGTTCCGGGCGTACCGGTACGCGTCTTCGCGGTGGTCCGTGGGCTGGCGGCGGGTCTGGGGCATGGGCAGGCCCGTAGCGGATCCGCTCGGGCGGTGCGATGGTGTGCAGGCCCCGTCCGTCGGGCACCACCCGCCAGCCGTGGTGGTGCACCTTCTGATGGCACGCCCAACACAACAGCATCAAGTTGTCGATGTCAGTCGGCCCGCCTTGGGACACGGGCTCGATGTGATGGCCCTGACACACCCACATATCGGCGCCACAACCGCCACATTCCCCGTATCGGACCCGAAGCGCGTTCATCTGGGCTTTGGTGGCGAGCCGTTTCGTGTGGCTGTGCCACAAAGGCAACCCCTCATGGCTGAACACCACCCCTTTGATCCTGGCGTTGCAGAAATGCTCCTCGAGCACGCTTTGTGGGATCACGCCACCCCCGGCGATCTCCGCGAACGCCTCAGTGCCGTCGGAGCTGAGATGCTGCACGATGGTGATATCGGCCGACGGCCGCTTGCCGCACCCTCCAGCGCACTTGCCGCCACTGTCGTCGCCATCGCTGGTCTGGCTGACGCCGCGGCCCCTATCGCGAGGCGTACCGCCACCGGAGCCACTGCCGGACTGGCTCACGCCGCCACCGGTGCCGGACGCGCTCTCGCCGCTGCTGGTGTGGCTCACGTCGCCGCCGTCGCCGTCGGTGCCGACGCGGCCGTGTCCGTGGGCTGTGGCACTGCCAGTCCTCGTGTAGATGCTTCCGTGCGAAGTGAGGGTGTCGAGCGCATCGGCCATACGCTGGTTGAGGCTGCGCTTCTCACCGCCGGGACTGTGAAGGTCCAAGCGGCGCAGCCGCTCAGCCTCCTGCAAGAACCGCTTGCGCACCTTGGCGCCTGTGACCGGATCGAGTTCGCCCCGCAGATGCACCATGCCGTCGTCGCCGTCCCAGATACTCAGCCGCCGCCGAGCCCGCTGACGCCGATAGAGGCCCTCTCCATCGTCTGCCTGACGCTGAGCAGCCCACCGACCCGCCTCTCGGGCGAACTGCTCAGGCGACAACACCGCGGCCTTCTCCAACAGCTCCGAGTCCTCCTCTACCTGTTGGGCGCTGGTCTTGTCGGAGGTGCCGGCGAGGACCCTGGCGTTGGCGACAGAAATCTCCCCACTCTCGACACCGTCACGAACCGAAGGCAAAGACTCCAGCCGCTTCGCGGTCTTCACCTGCCCCGCCGCATCGCGCCGCGACAGCCCAGCAGCCTGCGCCAACACCCCGACACCGGAATCGCCGTGACGCTCGCGCACTGCGACCCCAGCAGCAGTATCAGCCTGCAGCACCGTTAGTTGCCCGCCGTAAGTCTTGCACTGCGCCAGCAACTCCCGCAGATCCGAAGTCGGCGTGGCCGGATCGTTGGCCACCCGGATCAACTCCGCAAGACCGTCCCGGACCCGCTTGGCCGCTTCAAACATCATGAGCACATCATGCCATAGGGGTGTGACAACTGTCAAGCATTTACCATATATTTCAAGCTAGCTAGCAGCTTCTACGTGTTATTCCTGTCAAGCGCTAGGCAACCAAGCGCCTGAGCTGCTCGGCCATATCGATGCGCCCGCGAACGGTTCGCAGCGCGTCTTGGCTCAGGCGTTGGTGGCTATTCGGTAGAGCTCGCCGATGAGGTCGTCGTAGCGGCCGGTGGCCAGGGTGATGGCGTAGGCGGCACCCACTGCGCCGCCCAGCGCTACCACGGGCAGGCGGTCGAGGAACCGTTTCGTGGCGGGCAGGGCGTGCGGCACCACGGCCAGCAGCAGGGCAGGCAGCAGCGCCCCCGCTGCGTACACGAGCATCAAGCCCAGCGTGGCGACTCCCTCGGTGTCGGCGTTGTTGAATATGTCCCCGAGTTTGGGGCCCACGCACGGCCGCCACAGCCACCCGGCCAGCGCCCCCGCCAATACGCCCGCGCCCGTCGCCGACAGCGACGCCGGCCCCTTGGCCCGGTAGGCGAGCACGAAGGCGCCCGCAGCCAGCACCGCAGCCACCGGCACGGCCGCCCCGCTCAGCTCTACATTCCAGTGGCCGGCAGCCCGGGCCCACGTCAGCAGCGCGGCGCCCAAGGCGTAGGACAGCGCCACCGTGAGCCGAGCCTTCCGGGCCACCAGCACCAGCGCCACCGCCGGCACGAGCATCACCAGCGTGCACGCGACGCCGATGGCGCCCACGCCCTCCAGGAACGTGGCCATCGTGCTCAACCGCCCCGGCGGTCGGCGGCGAGCTCAGGCATCGGCCAGCCGCGTTCGCACCAGCCGCCGCATCGCGGCAGGGACCACGGGTGCGCCCGTTCAGGCATCCGCCAGCAGCCTCGCGACCGTCTCGTACAGCTTCTCGTAGGTGGCCCGCCCGTCGCCCTTGCGATCGAAGCGGATCTGGTTGTCGCCGTCGATCACGTAGACGCGGGGCCAGTAGGCGAGGGGCCCCTCCTGCCAGCGGTGGAAGTTGCGTTTGTCGGTGTCGAGGGCGATGGGCCACACGACGCCGAGATCAGCGGCGGCCTCGATGATGTTGCCCACATCGGCCTCGTAGGAGAACTCCGGCGAGTGCACGCCCACGATCTCCACCCCCTGGCCGCGGAAGTCGGCGTAGAGCTGTCCGAGGGCTGCGAGGGTGTTCTTGCAGTTGCGGCATCCGAACGTCCAGAACTGCACCACCGTGAGCCTGTTGGCGGCTCGGATCTCCTCGAGCGATGTGGCGTCGGTGTTGAGCCAGCCGTCTAGGCCGGTGAGCGTGTCGGCCTCGCCCAGCACCTCGATGGGCTCAGAAGGCGCCGTAGTCGCGGGGACCGCGGCCGCGGAATCGGCGCCCGCCGCGACCGTGGCCGCGGCGACGGCGGCGGTATCCGCCGGGGCTGAATCGTCGGCGGGCTGCGCCCGGGACTCCGTGTCGGACGGGAGCAGGGTCGTAGCGGCGGTCGAGGCAGTCGCGGCATAGGCCGGGCCGGCGTCAGCAGCCTCCGAGACGGAGTCGCCCGCATCCGCGGTTACAAGGCTGGCTGCGGCGTCGTCGCCCGGTTCGTCGCTGCGCAACGCCGTCCAGACGATGGCAGCCACCCCAGCCGCCAGCACGCCCAACGCCAGGTAGCGCACGAAGGAGGGTCGCATCGCACCATGAACGATACGAGCACCGCCGTGCCCATGGCATCCTGACCTCTGTTCAGACGCCAATCACCTCTTGCGGATCCCGAACGCGGGGTATCACGTTTCGCGATACGCTATGCCCATGGCCCGAGCGATATCGGTACGGCTCGACGAGGAGGCTCTACGCGCCTTGAGTCAGCTAGAGGCTCAGGGCCTGACGCAGTCCGAAGCGATCCGATCCTCGCTGGTGCATGAAGCCGCACGGATCCGGGCCCGGCAGGCTCTGGCTGACGAGGTCGCCGCCCTGGAGACCGACGAGGCCGACCGGGCCGAGATGAGCGCGGTCGCAAGTCTCATGGAACAGCTCCGTGCGCCGGAGTGAGCCCCGCTCCAGCCGCTTGACCCGGGATCGTCGGGAACTGCTACGTGCGCCGGGGTGACATCTTCGAGCTGCGCCTTCCCCGCGGCTTGGGCCACGAGCAGCAGGGCCGGCGTTTCGGTGTTGTGGTGCAGTCCGACGCGCTGCTGCCGCGGTCGGTGGTGCTCGTGGCGCCGACCTCGACCAGCGCGCTGCCAGCCTCGTTCCGGCCCGTCATCGAGCTCGAAGGGCAGGAGACGACCGTGCTCGTCGAGCAGGTGGGCGCGGTGGACGTCACCCGCCTGGGCGACCTGGTCGGCCATCTCCGCCCCGAAGAGCAGTGGGGCATCGACACCGCCCTAAGCACGGTCTTGGATCTGCGATAGCCGGGAACACCGCCAGCCCGGCTCGCCGCCCCGGGCACGCGGTCAGTCGGGGATTGCCGCTATGGCTTCGATCTCTATGAGCAGACCCTCGACGGCCAGGCCGGCCACCCGCACCGCGGTGGCGGCCGGGCCGGGGTCGGGCAGGTAACGGTGGCGGATCTCGGTCATGTGCTTGTAGAACTCGTCCTGGTCGTCGCCGTCGTGCACCCAGTACGTGTTGAGCTTCACGATGTCTTCGAGGTCGGCGCCGGCCTCGTTCAACACGGTGCGGATGTTCTCGAACACCACGCCGGTCTGGGCCTCGATGTCGTAGGGGTGCAGCGGCTGGCCGTCGGGCGTCTGGGAGACCTGGCCCCCGACGAACACCAGGTTCCCCACCCGCCAGCCCTGCGAGAACGTGGTGGGCAGCGGCCAGTCCCAGAAACCCTCCGGCATGATCCTCTGCTTGTCCATCGGGCGCTCCCTGCTTCTCTATGCGAGTCTTGCTCGTATACGACGCAAGACTCTTCTGAGAATCGTCTGGCGTCGGAATCCACGCGTGAGCCACCGAATTCGAGACCCAAGCTTCGCCTACGCAGCCTCGGCGGCCCGGTATCGCTCCAGCAGCCAGGTGTTGAGCTGGGCCAGGAACAGGTCGCCTCTCGCCAGCGGGCCCCTGGGCGCGTAGCGGGACCGCAGGCCCATCTGGGTGGCGGTGTTGGCCGGCAGGTCCTCGTTGTTGAACAGGTCCACCCCGGCCACGTGCTGTTGGAACACGTGGTCGAACAGCTTCAGCTCCATCGTCGAGCGAGGGAAGACGAACGACATCGACAGCGTGAAGGTCTCGGGCCCGGTTGGTGTGACCAGGAACCAGAAGGCCGAGTCGGTGCTGACCCCCATCAGCAGCGACGGCGGGACGCACACGTAGCACATGTGCCATCGCTCCTCGTCGGTGAGGGTGGCGATGGGCGGGAACAGGCCCCGCTGGGTGGGGTTGAGGCCCCGGTCGCGGTGGCCGGTGCGCCCCCACCCGGCGATCACGCCGGAACCGGGCTCGTAGGTGAAGCTCATATGCCCGGTGGTGAGGTTCTCGAGTTCGGGGTCGTCGCCTCGGGCGAGGTCGTACAGGTCGTGGTGGAGGCGGTCGTTGTGGTACCCCTCCATGAAGTTCTCGACCATGATCTTCCAGTTGAACGGCAAGTCGACGAGCACGTCCCGGGGCGTGGAGACCATCTCCTCGAGGTGATAGTTCTCCAGCAGCTCGGTGGCCTTTTGCACCTGCGGGCCCAGCGGCCCGGCGTCGGGGTCGAAGTTGGCGAAGATGAAGCCGTTCCACACTTCGCATCCGAGCGCGGGGAGCCGGATGCTGCCGCGGTCGAAGTCCGAGCGGTGGTTCATGTCGGGCGCGCCGAGCAGGCGCCCGTCGAGGTCGTAGGTCCACCAGTGGTACGGGCACCGGAACGTGCGGACGTTGCCCCTCTGCTCGCCGGGCTCGGCGTACCAGGAGCCCCGCTCCTGCTTGGCGGGGGCGGTGACGCACATGCCCCGGTGCTGGCAAACCGATGACATGACGTTGATGTTGTGTTGTTTGTCCCTGGCGACGATGACCTTCTCGCCGCCGGGCAGGGTGGTGGTGAAGTAGTCGCCCGGCTCGGGGATCTCGTCGACGCGGCCCACGCACAGCCAGCTGTGGTCGAACACCGCGGCCATCTCGAAGGTGTGGAAGTCGGCCCGGGTGTAGGCGCCCGGCGGCAGCGTGACCGCCTGGTCGATGTGGGTGGCCGACGCCTCGAACTCCTCAAGCGGTATCGGACTGACCAGCGTCGCGTCCATTGGTCCCCCATCCGGCCCGGATCGGCCGCAAGCTAGCACTCGGACGCCTCACGACCCTCGTCGGAGCATGTCGCTGCTTGAGGCGCAGGACTCAACCGGGGAGTGTCGGGCGCCGCGTTCCTCTTGCAGAACATCATGTAATATACTAAAATAGCCAAGCCGGAGCAGGTCAAGGACGCGGTGAGAGCAATTGAAAGGCTGCTTGGTCAATGAAGACGGCGGACAGCTACCGGTACACCGTCCACTGGTCGGAAGAAGACGGCGAATGGGTCGGCCGGTGTGACGCCTTCCCGTCGCTCAGTTGGCTGGCGCCCTGCCGTGATGAGGCCCTAGCTGGCATCCGTGACTTGGTAGCAGAGGGCGTGGCGGCATTGGAAGCTCGCGGGAGGAAGACGCCCGAGGCGACCGCCGCGGCAGCGTCGCGCCTCAGGAGAACCTAGGTCGAGTCTGCTCGTTCTGCTCGGCGTCTGGGCCTGGCCGCCCTGCTGGCGGACATCGACCACGATCATCGACAATCGGTAGAACCACACGCCGTTTGACGCGCGCCGTGCAGCGCAACGGAGGTAGCCGCTGACGCTCGCATTCCCGTCGGACAGGTCGGCCAGAGCGGTGCTGCGCCGTCGTTGTTGCGCTGGCTCACCCAGGTGGCTAGTGTCCGAACGTGCGTTCGGACACTGCTCGATTTCTACCGTCCTCCGGGGCCCCAGAGGTGTCGGCGGCTTCGTCGTCGTAAGCGTCCGTTCGGTATGGGACGTTCGGGAGCCTGCTGGCCCGTGGGGTCTGCGGCAGGTTGTCTGGGGCCCACCATCCCCGGATGGCGTTCAGCGATGAATTACGATTGAGGTCGTGAGCGGGTCGGCCGTCGACTATCGCAAACGGCCTCTGGTCGGGGTTCGAAGCCAGAGCTTTGACGGGCCTGTCGCCACTGCGCCGCCGGTCACTTGGAGCGGCGTTCTGCAAGCGGTGGAACTGAACCTGTGCACCGCGGAGATGCAGCTCGGGCAGGTCGCTGACGGCAGAGTGGATGCTCCCGCGCAAGATGTGGCGAATGACGCTGCGAGTGTCGTGCACACCGTGCAGGTGATGGGAACGCTCATCCGGATGCTGCACGAGCGCCTTGAGCGTGTCGAGAGCGCCACCGGGTCGGCCCTTCAGCCCACCAGACCGATCACCGGCGAGGCGGCGCACTTGATGTCGGACTGGCTGCGCAGCGAAACCCGCTGACCCAGGCGCAATGGGGCTCTTGAAGAGATGGCGAGATGGAAAGCAACTGCGGGCGAAGGCCAAGTCTGACCCAGCGGTCCGAGAAAGCTGGGTAAGGAGGCACGACGCCATCTTCACAGGACTTCAAGTCCCGGGCGTCGGCCCCAATATTTGCGAACCGTCCAGTTGGCGGGCCATGTTTGAAGAGTTCGAGGGTGGGCCTCCCTGCCGACAGGAGCTGGAGTGGTGGCGGGCCGCGTGCGTGATGAAGCAGTCCATCACGTGCCCTCCCGCGTGGTTCCCGGCAATCGCCGCCATGATTGACGCGATTGACGCGATGCTTCCCGACGCGGCGGATGGCCCGAGCAGCGAGAGCTACCCGTAGCATTCGGTCGCGCGCTTGCCTCACGCGCTGTCTTGGAGGCGCTCCATCTCCGGGATGTTCGCGACCTGTCTTTACCTCTGGCGTTCCGCACCGTCCGGAACTGCCCTCTCTGAGCTAGCCGACCTTGACGTATTCCCCATCAACATTCTGAAGTGAGATGCGAGTCGGTGGGTTCAACAGGTCCGCGAGGCTGTACTGATGCAGCCCGCTGCTCGGATGATGAAGGCTCGTGAGGGCCGGGAAAGACACCATGCCATCGTCACCAACAAATCCAAGCATTTCACCAGAGAGGAGCACTCCATACACTCCTGGTTCCTGCCTGAAGAACGTCTTCTCGTTGGTCCGCAATGGTGCCGCTACTCTCTGGCCGACCAATTCAGTTCTCAGGGAGTCCAGATTGACGGGACTCGACAGAGTGGAGCTGACCCGGTTTGGTTGACACCGGGTGGCTATGCGGCTTGAGCCGCGGGTTGGCGGTGTTGTTCGTAGCGGATGGACGATTGGTTGTCGAGTTCGTGAGCGTCAGGGTGTCCACATGTACGCGTCAGCAAGCAGGGCGCTGCCGCCGGGTCCGAACTTGTTGCCGCCGACGACCACGATCGCGTCGCCGACTGACGCGGCCCGGCGCGACACGAACGTCACCGGACCAATGTCGCTTGAACCCGGCTCGGTCAAGTCGAGCGGTGGAAGGTCGAACCACTCGTCGGTGGTGGCGTCGAAAAACTGGCCGCGCGTGCTTCCGGCAACAAGGTCGGTGCCCGAGAAGCCGCCGTAGGACGAGATGTGTTTGCGGCCCTCTCCCGGTGCGTTCGGGAGGTCGCCCCACTCGTTGGCGGTCGTGTCGAACACCGCACCGTAGGGAATGCATCGGCGGTAGCCGTTGGCCTCGCCGCCGTCGGCGCAGCCCAGCCTCGGCGCGATCAACCTATGCCGGTCGACCAGCGCCGGGCCGGGGCCAATCGTGTCGGCGGTCGGCAAGGCGGTCCAGGCGCCGTCTTCGTATCGGGCCGCTCGGGTATAGGACGGCCCGTCGGCACCGCCGGGTGATTCGACGAGCGCCTTGTCGAAAAGGAACAGCGTTACGCCATTCCAGACCATCGACCGATTGAAAGCGGGGCCGAGGGGATCGTCGGGCAGTTCGCTCCAGGACTGGCCGGCGGGGTCGAACACCCAGTCCAGCGCCGTGCCGTGTTCATCGGTGCGCCTATAGAGGACGATGGCGCCGTCGGTGGCGACAACCGACGCCGGCCCGAACGCGGCAGTCTCGTCCGGCCGATCGATCTGCAGCCAGGCGTCGTCGCTCACGTCGTACGCGATGAGTTCACGGTTCACAGCGCCGAGGCCTCGGGTGAGGGCGAACACCTGGTCGCCGAGCACAGCGGTGTCGGCCAGGACCGTCGGAACCGGCATGTCCGCGATCGGCCGCCACTCCTTCAACGAACGGTCGAAGGCCGCTCCGTCAGCAAGGGCCACGGAGTCACCGGTTTCGCAATCAGCGCCCGGCGGGCACAGGAAGTCGGTGCCGCCGAACACGATCACGTCGTCACCAACGCCGACGATGTTCGCCCCGTTGCGGCCACTCAGCGGCGGGTCGGGCAGTCTTACCCAACCGCCGCGATCGGCCAGATCAATCGGCATGTCCTCACCGCATCCCACCAAACCGAGTACTACCGCACAGAGCACTCCCAGACCGACCCTCACAGCACCCACGATAATTTGACGATCACCGCCCATGTTTGGTTCCGGGGCATACTCGCTCCCGCCGCAACCCCACCGAATTCGAAGTTGGCAGGTCGCCCACCACTGCTTCAAGGCCAGCGAACGCGCTAGGCGGTGCAGCTAGACTGCATCCAGATGGAGGCACGCGGGCATGGCGGCTTGCGCTCCTCCTTCGTGAGAATGTCAGAGAGGAGGTCGACATCCTCAGAGAACGGGCCAGCCTTGTAGCGCTTGTCGTACGCGCCGCAATCGCGCTCGGAGCACTCGTTCTCACCCTGGGCTGTTCGGGCGAAGCTGTACCTGGGAATCGTGCAATCGCGGGAGTGCCAGAAGAGGTCGGGGTGGACTATCCGTGCGTCGCCGATCCTGATGTCTGGACCATCGAGGGTGTTCCCGCGACTGGCCAAATCCAAGCACCGCGATCTCCCGAGCAGCTGATCGAGTCCAGTCCGATGATCGTGATTGGGACGTTCATTGAAGCGTCCCCGCTGGGTAGCGCGCCAATCGAGGGCACGACATTCGTGGCCAAGATCTTTCTCTTTATGGCACTTCCAGACGCAAGAGAGGTGACGTTCCAAAGACTGTGGACACCCCTTGTACTGTCTTCCTCCCTCCATGGACAGTTGGTCACCGGACACTTCGTTGCGTTCCTGACTCACGAGGGGACGTCCGGGACCGGTGCGCGCAGCGTCCATGTGGATGGTCTTTGGATGGCTTGCAACAGCGCCTCTCCTGCGGTACGTGTCGTGCCAGACAGCATCGAATCGGGCTGGAGCGAGACTGCAGACGGTGCAATGACGATCGAGGACCTAAGGGACCTCGTTCGTGCTTCAACTCGTCATCCCACACGTTACACATTCGGCGAAGAGAGCTAGGCCTCCGCTCGTATGACTAGCAACAGTACCAGTAGCCCGTTCCCCGTCGTCGTCGTGCTACGAGAACCACTTCACGTTCGACCGCAGTTGGCCTGCCCAACCTCCTAGATCGTCTTGGCTCCAGGGCTCACAGGTTCAGCTTCTACACACATCCTGGGACGCGTGACCGGATCGCTGTTCAGCCCGGTGTTGTCCGCACCGCCGCGAGCGCCTCGCCGGAGCATGGCCTCGGCATCGTTGGTTCTGGACCTCTCGATGCCTATCTGAAGAGCAGCGACCTGCAGGCAATCCACGACGCTTTCGTCATGGAGGAGCGCTCCGAGCGCGCCAACGTCGTGTTCCGGGTCGTGGAAGACCAGTCGTGGCCCTTTCCTGAGGGTGCCGCGGTCGCGCCTCCTGCGGTGGTTGCTGTGGACTTGCTGGAGTCTGAGGACGAGCGATCCAGACGCGCCGGCGCTGAACTGCTGCAACGCTTGTGAACAGCCGCCCCAAGTTGCAGCGCTCACCGTTGGCGCTGCCCAGCTATCCCGGATACAACGACGCGCTCACCTAGGGTTTGTGGCTCGCCGCTACGAGGCCGAGCGAATAGGCGGGACAACACGGCCCATACGGCGCGAGGCCGTGGCCCGAGCGGCCCGTGAGCGCAGCGAACAAGAGCGGGAGTGGCACCGCTGCGACGCAACGGACTCTCACCTATCCGCGTGGCCGCTAAGGCTCGTCGCTGGTGGACGCTCACCGACTGCTGGCATCCGCTGTCGCAGCCGCGTCCGCGCCTCCCGATGACTGTGGCGGGCTGCTCCGCGTGTCGGCCGCACTGGCAGGAATGTTGCGCCGGTCGATGGCCGGGGCGCTGGGCACGAACGGCCTGAGGTCTTGCAGGACGTCGCCGTCTGGCCGCTCTAGCCGAATTCGCCGTTGACGCTCCGCCATCCTCGCGTTACCTTGTGCCCATCTACTCCCCGCCCGCTGGACGGCTCACCGTGATGCCGTCCCCGGGCGGGTGTTTCTGTTATGCGCGCTCTTGTCCTCATCGATGGTCAGAACCTGTTCCACCTGGCAAGGATCGCCTGGGCGCCGACTCCTGCTGACCCAACGTCTCCGTACGCATGGCCGAGCTATGACATCGAGAAACTGGCGGACGCTCTGGTCACTCGCAAGCCTGGGCGCACCGTCGTCGAGATTCGCTTCTATACCGGCGTTCCCGACCGGTCCAGCCAGCCGTTCTGGCACGGCTTCTGGACGAACAAGCTCCGCTACCTGCGCAACAGGGGTGCTTATGTCTACGCGGGGAGGGTGAACTCGGGCGGACAGGAGAAGGGTGTCGACGTCAGCCTGGCGCTCGACCTGGTCCAGGCCACCCACGAGCGCCGCTACGACATCGCAATCCTCGTGAGCCAGGACTGGGACTTCGGTCCCGCTGTTCGGCTAGCTAAGGCCATCGCGCGCTCGCAGGGCCGCAACCTCGTGTTCGAGTCTGCGTTCCCAGTTGGTCCTAGGAGTTCGTCAACTCGGGGAGTACCCGGAACGACATGGATCCCGATTGACAAGACAACCTACGACGCCTGCAGGGATCGGAGGGACTACCGCCCGCGCAATCGGTAATGCGGATTTGGCCAGCGCCGAGGATCTGCTCTCCCGCTGAACGTTCGCAGGAGTTACGATCGCGCCGTGGCCTTCAGGCGGCTCCTTGCCAATCTGTTCGGATCGCGTCGAACCTCACGGGAGGGTGGCCTACGGCGTGAACCGCACGAGCGGAGGTCCAGTGACGAGTGGCGGCAGGAGTTTGAAGTCGAGAAGGAACTCAGGAGAGGCATGAGAGGCGACTGAGGGTCGGCGGCACTACGGTTCTCGTGTAGAGGTCGGCGGTCTTCTCGACCAGTTCGTAGAGCTTGGCCAGCGTGAACTTTCTGCCCGGTTGCTCAAGAATGCGGCGCACAGTTGGTGCAAAACACTTCCTGATGCGGTATAGTTATGCACCATGAGGTTGCTGAGCGCGGCTGAAGCAGCCGAACACCTCGGCGTGAGCCCGAGGCGTGTCCGCCAAATGCTGTCCGATGGAACGCTAGACGGCCATCGTGTCGGCCGTGGATGGGCTATCGAGGAACGGTCCATCAGGACCGCGGCCGCACGTCGCCGTCCATCGCACAGACCGTGGACTGCGCGCTCGGCATGGTCCGTTCTTGCGCTGGCAGACGGCGCGGAGCCGCGCTGCAACTCCTACGAGCGCAGCCGCGCCGAGCGTCGCTTGGCAGTTGGCCTGCCCGACCTCCTAGATCGTCTTGGCTCAAGGGCTCACGGGCTCAGCTTCTACACACACCCTGGGACGCGTGACCGGATAGCTGTTCAGCCCGGTGTCGTCCGCACCGCCGCGAGCGCCTCGCCGGAGCATGGCCTCGGCATCATTGGTTCTGGACCTCTCGACGCCTATCTGAGAAGCAGCGACCTGCAGGCAATGCGCGACGCTTTCGTTATGGAGGAGCGCTCCGAGCGCGCCAACGTCGTGTTCCGGGTCGTGGAAGACCAGTCCTGGCCCTTTCCCGAGGGTGCCGCGGTCGCGCCTCCTGCGGTGGTTGCTGTGGACTTGCTGGAGTCTGAGGACGAGCGATCCAGACGCGCGGGCGCTGAACTGCTGAAACGCTTGTGAACGGCCGCCCCAAGTTGCAGCGCTCATCGTTGGCGCTGTCCAGCTATCCCGGCTACAACGACGCGCTCTGGGGAACCCTGTTGGAACTGGCGAACGCACAGTTGCAGGAGTGGACGCTGATCGGCGGACAGCTGGTGCTGCTGCACGCCCTGGAGAACGGCGCAGAACCGACCCGCTTCTCGCAAGACATCGATGTAGTGGTCAACGCCCGCGTTGTTTCAGGCGGCATCAAGAGCTTCGTCATGAGCCTTGAGTCGCTCGGGTTCTCCCTGGTGGGAGGCTCGCCCGACAACATTGCGCATCGCTATCAACGAGGCAGGGCCAGCATCGATGTGTTGGCACCAGAAGGGCTGGGAAGCCGGGCAGATCTGACTACTACACGACCCGGTAGAACACTTGAAGTGCCCGGCGGCACCCACGCCCTTTGAACGCACAGAACTGCTCCCCGTGCAATTCGACGGACTGCACGGATTCGTTCCGCGCCCGTCGCTGCTTGGAGCAATCATTTGCAAAGCCGCAGCGGTGGGCGTAGCTGGCGCCACGACCGCACAGCAACGCGATGTGGCTCTGCTGCTAAGCCTCGTCGCTGACCCTATCGAGATGGCAACGGACATGGGGCCGAAAGACCGTCAGCGACTACGAGCGATCAGTGAGTTCGCTGACCCCAACCACGCGGTTTGGGAAGACCTGACCGAAGGTGCCTCCGACCGGGCAAGGCTCGCGTACCAGACTCTCGTCAGGTGGCAACGATGACGTCAACGCGTCCCGGTGGGTCAACGGCCAGCCAGCGGCGCTCAAAGCGGTCAGGGGGGCCTGCGGGCTTGTGTGAGCGTGGTGCTTGGTGTCAGGTCAGTCAGTCAGTTTCAGTGGGGTGTGAGCGGGTTGTTGTTCGTCCCGCCGCCAGGGGACATACGCCGGTTAGCGTGACCACGTGACGTGGGATGCGGTCCGGCTGCTGGTCAGTATTTGGGCGCTCCCGGTAGTGGTCGTTGTGGCCGCTGTCGTCGCCGTCCGGATCGCCTACCGTCGGCGCAAGCGGCCAGAATCCCGGCGACCTGGCCAGTGACCCCGCAGGGGACATAAGCGGGCATCCCTCTCAGTGGGGTGACGGCGGGTTGTGTCCGTAGAGGTCACGGCAGGCGTCTGGAGACCCGGTCGGCGAGACTTCCTATCAGAGTGGGGGAGATTTCATAACCGCAGCTCAGGGACGTAATCGACCCGCCTGGAGCTCCGGCACCAATCACGCCTCGAGCGGCAATCGCAGCGGCGAGCCGCTGGTGGATGCGTGAGCCGGTCTCCTTCTGTGCCCATTGAGGCGAGGGGTACCGTTCAATCGTCTCGTCCCGCGGCCATCTCCTCTGGGGTAGGGCGCTCGAAGAGGCTGGCGAACTCCTCCATCTCCGCCGCGGAGATGTTGAATGTGCCGGGCGGAAGGTCACGGTTGCGCTCGGCAAGGCGCTCTTGCAGGACACTCAGCGGGGCCTCGACAAGCTCGATCTTCACCCGGGCTCCCAGTGCTTCAGCGCGCCGCCGGTAATGGGCGCGTTCGTCTCTGGTCCACAGCCCCCAGTCCAATACGACAGCTGCGCCGATCCTCAGCAGCCGTTCGACGATCTGCCACTGCAATGCTTCGACCCTGTCACGCCGCTCGTCTCGCGCGGCAGCCTCGGCGTCGCCGGGGTAGAGACGAGCGATCCACTCGTCGGCCGTCAGCCGGACGACGTTGGCGGCCGCTTCCAGCTCGCGTGCTCGCGTCGTCTTGCCGGATGTGGGTAGCCCGCAGAGCAGATACAGCTGAGGTGCCATCCGCGTGAGTCTGGTGTGGCCTGGCATCGGCCACAACACCCCGCGAGGCTGCCCCTGCTTCGCAGGAGAGCGCCACAGATGTCCACGACCACCGGCGTCGCCGCAAGGGATAGGCCGATTGCCGCCGGCCAGTTGCCGACGAAGGTCGCCGGGCGGAGCTACGAGCCCGACATGCGCCCCGCGGTTAGGCCTCCGCGGTGTGGTCTGCGGCCCACGATGTCGCCTCCGGCTGACCTCACAGAAGCTCCTGCTGGGTGGCAGCCCGCTGTCGGCTCACGCCAAAGCCGAAGAATGTCGGCTAGTTGAAGGGTGGCGAGACAATCGGCCAGACCCGGAGGGCGCGCTGGAGTGTCAGCTATTCGTCCTTGACGATTCCACAGCCGCCGCACGCGGTCATGACATCGCCGTCGTCGAGGCACCGGCACCCGCACAGAAACATGGGGCCGGGGCAGAGCAACCGAAGCGGAGGCAAGAAGCGACCAGCGAGGCGGGAGTAGCCGCCGGTCTGTGTCGGTCAGCTCATCAGGCGTATGACTCTTGCTCGCTCAGCGGACGGTACAAGAATGCCCCAACTCGGCGCTCCCCCGGCTGTTGGCAGAAAGACGAGGTAGAACCTGATGTCGGCCTGTTGAGCCCGCGTTGACGGGCTGAGCGGCGAAGCTACGAAGGAAGGACCAACACCATGCCACTATTCGGGCGTAAACGCCGTTCGGGACATAGCCACCGAGACCCAGCGACGGCGCGACAGGTGGATGCTCTGGAGAGACTGTCCGAGGCCTTCCAGCGGCTGGTGGACCGTGGGGAGATGTCAGTGGATCTCCACGACGAAGATGACCGCATAGAGAACTGCACCTACGACATCGTGGGCGAATCTCGGTACCGAGACCAGTTGCAGCAACTTGTGGACAGCGCGGTCGCTGCTGGGCTCATCCAGGTAGAAGCGGACGAGTGGGTCAACATCGGAGTGACCTGCTGGCTGGTCCCTGAACCTCAGAATGAATACGACTCTGATGCTGTGGCCGTCTACGCAGGGGATGACGATGAACCAGCGGTGCAGATCCAGGTCGGCTATCTCCCGCGAGGAACTGGTCATGGGGTTATGGACTGGGAGCGCGTGGACGGCAGGATTGTGGGCCGCAGCGACGGGCAACAACGCTGGGGAGTCAAGATCGACTGGTCCCCCTAGCGACGGCGAGGCTGCTGCCCCATCGCCCGTGAACAGGCGGTCACCAGAGCACTGAGAGCGTGAGCCGCTTACCTCTACAGCACTGTCATCCGTCGTAGGTTGGGACGTAGCGAGGAGGCAGACGATGTTGAAGCGATGGTGGGACAAGTTCATGTGCCCCAACGGGATCAGGCGGACGTTCAACCCGAAGAAGTGGGAGCACGGCACGCTCGTGCTGGTCTTTGGCGAGCTTCTGGCGCTCGGCGCTGCAATCGCCGCTATCCCCGGCTGGACTCACGGCCAGTGGTTCCTGTACGCGGCACCGATTATCGCGGCCGGTGCCCTGGCCTGGTACGCGCTGGACAAGAGCACCCTGGGCGAGATGCCGCTCACGGGCGTATCCGCCAACAGGATCGCCAACGTGGTCCACCTCGTGAACACGGAAGAGAAGCTTGGCCGTGTTGTCCAATGGGGCACAATCAGCGCAGACGGGGCGAGGGTGGAGATGTGACGCCGATCAGCGAGCATGGCGTGACGGGGTGCCCAAATGAGGGCCCCGTTTCACATTTGGGCTGCGGAGAGACGATGCGGGGGATTGGTCTTGCACGGGGTGGGCACCCTTCGACCGAGGGTCTCAGCGCACGTTAGCCACCGCATCACGCCCCGACCGGGGGACACAAGGTGGGGCTTGCGGGTTGGCGGGAGCTACCTACTCCCCTGCCGCGTCATCGTCCACACCGACTGGCTCGCACTCGTCCACCCATCGGGCTAGCACGCTCAGAGCGGCCAGTTGCTCTAGCGCCTCCTGCTCAGTGATGTCATCGGACGGGTGCGCTTGGGGGTTGCGGATGCCCTGAGCGCAGCCCATCCCGAGATGCATCGCTCCCTCATGCGCGGAGGTCCAGTCATCAGGTCGCTCGTTCTTGTCTATGTGCAAGAACCGGAGGCGTTGCATCTTGCTCGTTGGCTCCTTGACCGAGAACGCTTGGGCGTACAAGTCCTTGCCGTGTAGGTCACGGCGACTGACCTTCAACTGGGTCTGGAGTTGTATCGCCAACCCTGCCTGATGCACCGCTGGCTCGTAGTGCCCGTCACCCCACAGGCTCGCCACCGCGTTCCAGACCCACGGATGCAGCCCGCTAGCGGCAAGGGTTGGACCAGGAGGGTCGAATATCCGTTGAAAGTCGGGTCGCTTCTCCAAAGTGCCAATGAGCCGGTCCACCTCGACGATGGCAGAACTCCACGTCGCGCCTCCTACGACGGGACGCGTCCGGCCTTTCAACCGCTCGACGCCATCGGGGTCAAGCTCGCGCGCGATGCTCTCGATGAGAGGCTGCATCTCGAAGAGCTGCGTCATAGATTCTCGGCGTCCTTTTCTCCGCAGGTCACGCTCGTCTGCTACTAGCAGAGCGCGGAACTCTCTCAGCTTCTCCAGCGCGGCCCCAGAGTCAGCTATGCCCACGGTCGGTCTCCTCGGTCGGTCGTCCGGTCGTCGCACGGTGTGAGCAGGTCACTCCGGGCCAACCTATCGACCGGGCATGACAGCAGTAGTACACTCAGGGGGATACAGCCGGGGATTCCTGGGTGCGGCTGTTGTGCCACCCTTCCGGCGTGTGGCAGTATGCCCGGCATTATGGGAGCGGGAGCGCGTCAGGGCCTGCTCCTGCCTATCCGAGATCGCCCCATGGACCCCGCGGAGATCGAGAGGATGCGGCTGGTGCTCAGCACGTTCCGCGACGGGAGCGGGCAGTTCGTTAAGTCGATAGGCGGGTACATGCCCGGCTACCTGGATTTCGAGAGAGCCACAGCCCTGGTGTGCGGAGGCGATACCTCGGAGGACAAGGGCATCTTCGATGTCTCGGTTCCTGTCCCCGGTGGCCTGCCGTTCGGTGTGTCGTGCAAGATGTCGGTCTCCCAGCCAGCCGACCACATGGCTAGCTTCATGGAACTGTCCAATTCCCAAAAGAAGTTCAGCGACGAGTTCGACAGGCTTAGCATCGACTGGCGAACGGAGCCGGAGTACGCGGGACCGGCGGTCGTGGAACTGGTAACGGCGTGGCACGAGGCGGTGGCTCAGGAGTTCGACATCCCCGGCAGCCGATACCTAGTGCTCTCCCATGACAGGAAATGGGAGGAGTTCCAGCTTCTCTGCTATCCCCTGGACCTAACGCTGGCCGACCCGTATGCGGAGGTTGAGTGGTGCAACGAAGGAAGCGGACCCAGCAGCGTTGCCGGGTATATCTCACACGGGCAACGACGCCACCGCCTGTGGCAACTCTTCCAGCGCTCCGGCGGGCAGTTGAAATACTACCCGCCGCTTGAATGGGCTGATTGGACATCCCCGCCGTTCCACTTGGAAAAGCCGCCCATCAAGGGCATCGAGGAGAAGGTGGACGAGTACTTTCCTGGGATGTGGCCCTAGTCACCGCTTCACCCACAGCATCTCCGTCCGCACCGCCGCCTTCTCTACCTTCGGGGGCTTCACAGACACCCTCTCCCAGTCCGACAGGGCGTCGGCGTATATCTCGTTGTCATACCCGCTCAGCACAGCCGGTCCCCGGTGGGCCAGCAGCGCCTCCAGCATCTCGACATGCTCGGCCTCGGACATCTCGTGGCCGTACATCTCCTGGGTCCGCGTGGACGGCAGGTAGGGGGGGTCGGCGTATATGAGGCAGTCCTGCCGGGAGAATTTCTTGATGACGTCCAGCGCCGGACGGTTCTCTATCTCGGCGTCTTTCAAACGGCAGGCCAACTGGGCCAGTTCCTCGGGCACCCGCTGCCACCTGACGGACATCCCGCGCGCCCTCTGCGACGATCCACGATTCTTCCATCCGGTCTTCTTTGCGAAGTCGCTTGCATGGGCCTGCCACGCACGGACAGCGAAGCGGCGGGCATCTTCAAGGGCATCGCCGGAGATGTCATCCGAGCAGTCGTACTCATCCCTGGACCACGGAGTCGCCTCCAAGACCCAACACAACTCGTCGGTTCGGTCCCGCAGCACTCGGAAGAAGTTGACCACCGACCCGCTCAGGTCGTTGATTATCTCATGCGGGGACACGGGCTTCGTGAAGAACACGGCCCCGCTCCCGAAGTAGGGCTCGGCGTAGTGGTAGTGCTGGCCGAAATGGGAGACGATCTCGGCAGCAATCGACCACTTGGCTCCCGGATACCGGAGGGCTGCGCTTCTCGGCACCACGGCGTCATCGGTGATGAGCCTCAGCTCGGTGGCGCTCACCGATCATCCTCCAGATCGGATGCGTCCATGTCATCGGGAAGCATGCGGAGCAGGCCTGCGAGACTCATCCCTATGCGGTTGTGCTTGCCGGGTGCGTCGTATGCCATGAACCCTACAGTACCGAAGGGGTGTGACATCGAAGGGTCCACTCGGGCCGGGCTCCGGCTCGGGAGGATGCGTTCGATGTCCCGATGGGCTGGTCTGACTCTGGGTGTGACTGGCCTCGTGCCTTGTGACTGATCCGTCGGCCGGTCCAGCGAGACATCGAACGCGCACCAGCCGGTCGGACGAACGTGACCTCATGAGGAGCTTGGCTGTTCCCCCGTCGATGTCTTGTCCGTCGTCCCGGCCGGTGGTGCCATCCATCCGAGTTCACGAACGGAAGGCAGGTTCAGCATGCATGATCATGACAGGCAGGTCACAGGAGGGGTCGACACCCACGGCGAGGTCCACGTCGCCGCGGTCATCGACGGGACCGGACGGATTCTGGCGACGTCGTCGTTCGCGGCGACTCCCGCCGGCTACCGAGGACTGTTGCGGTGGCTGCGCCGCCACGGCCATGTCGTCGGGGTCGGCGTCGAGGGCACCGGCTCCTACGGCGCCGGCCTGGCCCGCTACCTCACCAGCGAAGGCGTCACGGTCACGGAGGTCAACCGCCCCGATCGGCAGCGACGTCGGCGTCACGGCAAGTCCGACACCGTCGACGCCGAGGCCGCCGCCCGGGCGGCGCTCAACGGCGACGCGGCGGGAACACCCAGGGCGGGCGGCGGGCCAGTGGAGAGCGTGCGGGTGCTGCGGCTCGCGCGCCGCTCGGCGATCAAGGCCCGCACACAGGCCACCAACCAGATCCGCGACCTGATTGTCACCGCCCCCGACCAGCTTCGATCCCGGCTGCGGAACCTCGACACCGACCAACGCGTCGCCGGCTGCTCCCGCTTCCGGACGGGGGATACGACAGACCCTGGCGAGGCCACCAAGCTCGCCCTGCGCACCCTGGCGCGTCGGCACCTGGAGCTCAGCGCCGAGATCGACGAACTCGACGCCCAGCTCGCTGTGCTTTGCGCCGCCATCAACCCGGCCCTGCTCGCCACCCACGGCGTCGGCCCCGAAGTCGCCGCCACGCTGCTGGTCACCGCCGGCGACAACCCGAAGCGCATGGGCTCCGAAGCCGCCTTCGCTGCTCTGTGCGGCGCCAGCCCCGTCGAGGCCTCCTCCGGCAAGGTGACCCGTCACCGGCTCAACAGCGGCGGCGATCGACAGGCCAACAACGCCCTGTGGCGCATCGTTCTCGTGCGCATGTCCAGCGACGCGCGCACCCAAGCCTACGTCGCACGACGCACGCTCGAGGGCAAGTCCAAAAGGGAGATCATCCGCTGCCTCAAGCGCCACGTTGCCCGCGAGATGTTCCGCCTGTTGACCAGACCCGCGACCGTCCCCCTCGGAGCCGACCTGCGAGCCGCACGCCTCAGCGGCGGCCTCACACTCGTCGTCGCCGCCGAAGCGCTCGGCACCTGGCCCATCCGCCTTTCCGAGATCGAACGCGGTCTCGCTCACAACGCCGAACTTGCCCACCGCTACGAACTCTGGCTCCGACCCGACCAAGCCGCTTGACAAGTTACGGCCTATAGGAGCATCAGTCATGATGATGACCGGATGGGGACTTGTTGACGTGCGCTGCGTCCCACAGCCGGACCCCGAGCCCGGCTTCTAGCCGGTAGATGATG
Organism: Candidatus Aldehydirespirator sp.; assembly: GCA_965219165.1. Lineage (GTDB taxonomy): Bacteria > Actinomycetota > Acidimicrobiia > Acidimicrobiales > Aldehydirespiratoraceae > Aldehydirespirator. The sequence goes on from CBDCMW010000002.1 coordinate 2,655,123, forward strand.
GGGAGGTCTCCCCATGTCCGTCCGGCCAAGAAGTTGATGACGGTTTGGGTGTGGACGTTGGTGGCTCGCGAGACGGCGTTCATGCTGAGGCCGTTGACGTCGCAGTGAGCTTTGAGGCGCTGCCCGACCTCTAGGGCAAACCGGGCTTCGTCGGGGGCGTCGTCGGCTAGCGGCCCCTCGGGCCAGGTTGCGCCCGCGGCGAGGTAGTCGCAGGGGCTTGTCTTTAGGCCGCGGCGGGGTGGCACAGCAGGCACGGTAGCCGCCAGGTGTGCCCGCGACGCGGGAACCCTGATTCCAAGGTGGGATTGTCACAGGACCTTTGTATTGTCTAAGTGCGTAGACATATTGGAGTGCCGTCAGACCGTCAGCTTCAGCGCGCCCTGAAGTCCCCTTGGCCAGCCCGGCGATGCCTGAAGGGCTCACCGACGCGCCCTAGGGTCGGCCAATCAGCCCAAACTCGCCAATCTCTGGCCTGAACCACGCGATTCCGGCGCAACCCGCAAACGCGAGCGGCACCAAACCGCAAACACCCTTCAGTGGGCCGTAGGGGATTTGAACCTCTGACCTCCTGCGTGTCGAGCAGGCGCTCTAACCAGGCTGAGCTAACGGCCCCGAGCCACGCAGGGTAGCAGGCGTCACTCGCCTCGGAACTCGGGAATCCTGCGCTCGGCCATGGCCCGGCTGCCCTCGGCGAAGTCGGCGGTTTGCTGGAGGCGGGCCTGCTCCCGATGCTCGTGGGCTACGGCCGCCTCCACCTGGTCGGCCAGGTCGCCACGCAGGGTCGTCCGGATCGACCTCACCGCCAGCGGCGCCGACATTGCGATCTCGCGGGCCATGCCGTGCGCCGCCCACCGGAGGTTGTCGCGATCCGCCAGGCCGTCTGCCAAACTGAGATTCGCCGCCTCCTCCCCCGGCACCCGCCGTCCCGTGTACAGCAGGTCGGCCGCCACCTGCGGACCCACCAGCCGGGGCAGCGTCACGCTCAGGCCGAAGCCCTGATGGAAGCCCAGCCGGGCGAAGTTGGCGCTGAAACGGGCCTCGGGCGCAGCTATCCGGAAATCAGCCGCCAAGGCCAGACCCAACCCGCCTCCCACCGCCGCTCCCTGCACCGCAGCCACCACCGGAGTGTGGGTGCGGAAGATCCGCACCGCGGCCGCGTACAGATCCTCAGTCGTGTAGCGAGCGCCCGCGGGCGAGAAATCGGCACCCGCGCAGAAGTGCTTGCCCTGCGCGCACAGCACGGCCGCCCGGCACCGGGGGTCGTCGTCCAGAGACTCCAACCCGTCGGCGATCCCGGAGATCATCTCCAGCGAGAAGAAGTTGTTGGGCGGACGACGCAACTCGATCGTCGCCACGTAGTCGTCGCCGATGTCGATCGCCACGGAGTCGGTCATCGGGCCAACACCCTACAGACGGGGGACGCGCGCCCGATCCGGGCCTCCGGGCGCTCATCCCTGGCCATTCGCTGCCTGCCTCGGGAACCCGCAGCGCTGATGTAGCGTCGAATTGGCATGACGAAGCTGCTTGCGAGCCTGGTGCTGCTGTGCTCTATCGCCGCGGCCTGCACGTCCTCGGACACGACCCCGGCCGTTCCGGAGCCGGCGACCGATCCGCCGGCCACTGACGTTCAAGAACCCGCAGACACCACCGTCTCCAAGCCTCCTGAGCCCGAACCCGCGGACCCAGCCGAGACCGACGAGACCACAGAGCCCGAACCCGCGGAGCCAGTCGACACCGACGAGACCACAGAGCCCGAACCCGCGGAGCCAGTCGACATCGACGAGACCACAGAGCCCAACGAGTCCGCGGAGTCCGACGAGACGACAGAACCCGAGACCGACGAGACCGCGGAACCCGAACCCGTTGAGCCCGACGAGACGGTGGTTGATCGGCTGCCCGCCGACCCTGACGCGCCGACCGCCGACTGGGTCGCCGGTGTCAATGCGGCCGGGTGGGGCTTCCACCGGCACCTTGAGGGCAACGCCGTCTCCAGCCCGATCAGCATCGGCACCGCCTTCAGCCTGAGCCGGGCCGGCGCCTCGGCCGACTCCGGAGCCGCCCTCGACAAGATCTTCGGGTTCCCCGAGGCCGGCACCCACAGCGCCGCCAACGCCGTCGATCTCAGCCTGGCCGAAGCCTCGGTAGAGCCCACCACCCTGGAGGTGGCCAACCGCCTCTTCCCCGACGACGGATTCTCGCCGCGGCCCGAGTTCCTCCGCACCGCCGCCGCTCACTATGGGGCCACCGTCGAGCCGGTCGACACCGCCGACGGTGCGGCCGCGGCCCGGGTCATCAACCGATGGGTGTCGCAGAGCACCCGCGGGCTCATCCCCACAATCGTCGACGCAGGCGTCGTCCAGGACCAGCAACTGGTCCTCGTCAACACGGTGTACCTGAAGGCCGACTGGGCCGCACCGTTCCTGCCCGAGTTCACCGCAGACGGCCAGTTCACCACCGACGGCAACCAGTCGGTGACGGTGCCGTTCATGAGCGACCGGATTCCGGTCGACCGCCGCTACGTCAGGCTAGACGACGCCGACGCGGTCGAGCTCCCCTACCAGGGCGGCGAGCTCGCCATGTGGCTCATCGTTCCCCACGACCCCGCCGGGCTCGCCGCCGTCGAGGAATCACTCGACACCGCCGCCCTGACCGGGCTGCCACGTGCCGCCCATACCGGGCCCGTCCAACTCGCCATGCCCAAGTGGGAACAGACCCTGCCGCCCACCGACCTCTTCGGATGGCTCTGCCCCCAGGGGCTCTGCCCCGGCGCCCCCTTCGACGGCATCGCCCCCGGCATCTTCATCTCCGCCGCACTCCACGGCGCCAAGGTGATCGTCGACGAGAAAGGCACCGAAGCGGCCGCAGCCACCGCCATGGCCTTCCGGAGGTCCCTGCCTCCCCCACCCGATCTCACGATCGTCGCCGACCGCCCCTTCCTCTGGGCCATCGTCCACCAGAACACCGGCGCGCTTCTGTTCGTAGGCCGCCTCGTCGACCCCGCCGCCTAGCGAAGCCAACACCGTCGTCGGTTAGCTTTCCATTCACATGGCCAGGCTCCTCGCACGGCTCTGCGCGCTGATCGCGGTGGCTGCCGGATCGATCGCGGCAGCGGCTGCGCCAGCAGCTGCGCAGGGGTCGGCGCCCTATCCGGACACGCTCCCCGAGGCCTACTACGCGCTGCCGGTGAGCGCGCTGGCCGGCGACGGCATGTTCGCCGGCACCGAATGCGCCGACGGGTTCTGCCCCGACGAACCGATCGATAGGGCCACGATGGCGGTGTGGACGGTGCGGGTCCTCGACCTCCAGGATCCCTCGCCACCGGCTTCCAGCCGCTTCACGGACGTCGACACCTCGCACCCCCACGCGGCGTTCATCGAGCGCTTCGCCCAGCTCGGAGTCACCCAGGGATGCGGCGACGACACCCGCTTCTGCCCCGACGATCCCGTGACCCGAGCCCATATGGCCGTGTTCCTGTCGCGTGCCTACCGCCTGGCCGAGGGCCCGGACCCGGGCTTCAGCGATGTGGCCTCCGACGCCTGGTACGCCTCGGAGGTTGCCGAGCTCGCCGCGTCCGGCATCACCGCAGGTTGCGGCGACGGCACCCGCTTCTGCCCGGAGGAGCCCACCACCAGAGCCCAGATGGCGACGTTGCTGTTCCGGGCCGAGCACCGCAGCAAGCGCCCATGCAAGCCGCCCGGTCAGGGGCACCTCACTGCGGGCTTCCCGCTTCCCGCAGGCGCCGCGCCGTCATCGGGCCGGGTCGCCATGGCTGTGCTGTTCATGGACTTCCCCGACGCACGAGCGACCTACACCACACACGAGGAGATCGACCCGGGGCTCGGCTACATGGAGCGCTACCTGGAGGCATCAAGCTACGGGCGGCTAGAGCTCGAGATCGATGTCGTGCACCGCTGGCTGCGCTCTGAGAATTCGTACACCTCCTACGTCGCAGCCGACGCTGCCGGGGCCAGCGGGCTCCGGCCCTACGCCGGCGCCGAGTCAGTGCGGCTGGCCGACGACATCTACGACTTCTCCGAGACCGACATCGTCTTGACGGTCTTCCCCAGCGCGCACTTCGGTCGAGGACTTGCGCTGGGCCATGCCAGCGCCGACGGACAGGACCTGTCGACCTTCAGGATCAACACCCATCCCACCAGCGAGGGGTCGCCTTGGAACTGGGGTCTGGTCGCCGCCCACGAACTCACCCACAACTTCGGCCTTGTCGACTATTACCCGTACGACTACAGCCGTCACGAAGGTCCGGACTGGCCGGCGATCTCGTTCCGTATAGGCCTGATGAGCCTGTGGGTCCAGTCCCCTGTCGCGGGCCGCCACGAGGAGTCTGCGGCATTGAACAGCGGCATGACTCTGACCGAGATGCTCTCTTGGAGCCGGTGGCAGCTCGGCTGGCTCGACCCGTGGCAGGTGAAGTGCAGCGCCGAGGAGGCCACCACGACCGTCCTCCACCCGGTGGCGCAGCCCGGCCCCGGGCCGGCCATGGTCGCCGTGCCGCTCAACGAGCACGAACTCGTCGTGATCGAGAACCGGCGCGCCGTCGGTTACGACGCCACCGTCCGGCCTGTCGTCACCCCGGGCGGAGGGCCGTCGGGCCGCGACAGATTCACGGAGGATTCGGCGTCGGAACTCGGCATCGAAGGGGTGCTCGTGTACACCGTCGACGCCCGCATCGGCACCGGCGACCTGCCAGTCAGGATCGCAGGCGACAGCGGCAACGGCATCATCAGCGAGTTCCCGCTGCTGACAGTGGGCGAGTCAGTCGAGGTGCGCGGTTACACCATCACCGTCACCGCTGACGACGGCTATTCGTACGAAGTCGCAATCACACGATCGGGCTGATCGAACCGCGACCGCAGACGCTGGAGACCGAGTTAGCGAAGCCGAAACTGGCTGCAAGCTCGAACTGACGCGGTTCACCACCCGCGTTGGCGTGTACCTGTCGCTGATGCGCGACGAGTACCCCTCGATCGATCAGCAGCAGGCTCATCACCGACCGCTACCCGCCGTTCTCCCTGCGATAGCCGCAGCCGCCCCGGCGTGAATCTCCATCGGCAGCCGCTTCAGGGGCATTTGCGCATTTCAGTTCGAATCGCAAGGTCTGAAGATCGTGCGCAACCCGGGCTCGTGGCCCAGTGGTCAACGCCCTTGCTGAACGCGGGATCGGCATCTAGGGCCGCCCCTGCGGCTCCGCAGGACGCCTGCGCCGTGCTGTTTCAGGTGTAGCGATGCGGTGGGGCATGCCCGGTGCTTTGGGTGCATCGGGTCCGGCTGCGCTCCCCGACATGGCTGCACTGGCGCCGCGCCGTTGGCTGCCCTTGTGGGGCCTCGGCTACTGCCATCTCGCGGCGCCAACGGTCGACGACATCAGACGCTGAGCGCTCGAACCCCGCCTGGTGCATCTCCCAGCAGCGGCGGAGCAGCTTGCTTCTATGGTCCACGACCTGCAGCATCTCGGGCAGCTCGAATACTCTGTGGCCGGAGCCTTCGTCGCGTGTCTCCGCTAACGCGCCGCTGCGGCGGGCACTTCTTTATCCAATACGCCCGCCGGGTTGCAGTTGCGGGCACTTTCATAGCTCAAGTGAACACCGAGTTGCGTCAGCGGGCACTTTGCCGCCTGTCGCTGGACTCGATGGTGGGCCGCTGAGCAACCGGTACAGAACGCGACACATGGGACCCCACGATCGGGAGCGTCGCACCTGTTCAGCGCGCTACGACCGAGTCTCGGCCACCCACAGACACCCCAGGACGCAGCGCATCATGCCTGGTCAGCGCACACGACCGCATTTCGGGCACCCACAGGCCCAGTCAAACAGGACTGATCGGCGCGGCCACGCCGCATGGCCGACTATCATGGTCAGATGTCATGGTCATTAGTGTGCTACAGTGTTCGCATGACCGTAGACAGCTCCCAAGCCCGGACAATTCCCGCTGGCGAGTTCAAGGCGAAGTGCCTAAGGCTCATGGACGAGGTGAACGAGACCGGCGTGCCGATCATCATCACCAAGCGGGGTCGGCCCGTGTCGCGGCTGGTGCCCGCGGATCAGCCGAACGCAGGCATTCGGGGGCTGTTCCCGGAACTAGAGGGACTATGGGACGACCCTTCAGAAACGGTGGTCGATCTCGCCGACATCGACGCGATGGTGGCTGGGCTCGACCCGCCTGAGGCCGGTTCGAGCGGCGGGACCGCTCAGGGGTCACCGTGATCCTGCTTGACACCCACATCTTGGTGTGGTCCGTGACCGACGACACGAGGTGGCTTCCCGGCTCGGCGATGGACGCGATCGACGCGGCAATGGCCCAGCGAGAGGCGAGTATCTCGGCGGCGACGTTCTGGGAACTCTCCCTGAAGCGGCGGATGTTCCGAGACATCCTCCCCTCTCTGCCGCCGCCGGCAGACCTGCGCGCCGCAGTCCTCGCTGCCGGACTCGTCGAGATCCCCGTCTCCGGTTCGCTGTGGATTGAGGCAGTTGACCTGACCGACGACGGTTTCCACACGGATCCGGCGGACCAGCTGATAGTGGCGACTGCCATCAGGTTCGGTCACGAACTGTTCACACGAGATGATCGCATCCTGTCGTGGGCTGCAAGAACCCAACTCGTCGCGCTGTATGACGACGCCGCTGGATGACGCGCTCCAAGAACTCCATCACGCGCTGCTCGTCGCACAACGCGGTCACCCCGTTGTGATTCTCTTGAGCTCGGCGGTGCCCCCAAGCCCCCGTCACCCGGCGCTGCATCAATCAAGCGAACCCAACACCCCAAAAAGGGCGAAGTGCCCCCTGGACTGGATTCTGGACTGGAGCGCCGGGCGGGATTTGAACCCGCGGCTTTACGGCTTTGCAGGCCGTTCCCTTGGTCCGCTCGGGCACCGGCGCAGGGAACCGCAGCGTACCGGCGGCAGCCGCGGGGGCGGTCGAGGTGCGGCCGCCTCGCGGCCCTCAGCGGAGCCTGGTGCAGGCGGCTACAGCCGCGGTCACCGAAGCTGCGCCCGCGTCGCGCAGGCAGGCCGCCACGGCACGCAGCGTCGTACCGGTCAGGACCACGTCGTCGACCACCACGATGTGGCATCCAGCCACCGACTCACGAGCTCGATAGCCCGCCGAGGCCACGACCTCGGCCCGCCGCTCGGGATCTACATGGCGCATACGCGGGGTGGGGTTGCTCTTCGCCATCAAGCCCGGCCGGTGCTCCCCCGCTCCGGCTGCGGCCAGCGATGCGGCCAGCAGTTCCGCGAGCTTCGGCCGATCATCCTCGCCGACCGGCACCGGCACGGACGGGACCGGCGCCACCAGGCGCGGCAAGCCGTCAGGAGCCTCCGGCAGAACCCCTGCCAAGCTCGCGAACCGCTCCACCAACTCCTGCGCGGCCGCCGCGTCGGACTGGTCCTTGGCTCGGTGGACCAGCAGGCCGATCTCGGTGCGCTCATCGCGATCGGGTGCCCAATAGTCGCCGAGCACCCAGATCCCGGCGCTGATCTCCACGCCAGTCCCGACGACTACTTCCATCCCGAGCCCCGCGTCAGGGTCCACGCGGAGGGCTCCGGCGGTATCCATCCGAGCGGACGACCGGCCTCGAACCGGCGACCTCAACCTTGGCAAGGTTGCGCTCTACCAACTGAGCTACGTCCGCGGGACTGAGCGATCCTACCGAGGCCAGGCCCCGACGGCCACGCCGTCAGCGGGCCTCCGGCGGGCGCAGATCGATGCTCAGGTGCAGGATCCCGTCCTCGAGCGTGACCTTGGCGTCGCCGATCATGGCGAAGTCCTGGAAGTCCAGTTGAGCCTGCTCCAGGAAGTGCCGCCGCTCCTCGCCCGCCACCGGCGGAAGGTTGCGGTGCTTGACCCCCGCGGCGCGCTCGCGGAAGCGCTCGATCATCGCGTCGGCATCGAAACCCTCGGCCACGTGCACCAATCTAGACCGAACGCTCCCCGCCGTCCTCCTCGCTGGACTCAGGCTCCTCCGACTCGACCTGTGACTCCCCGCCGGACTCCTGCTGAGAGTCACCGCCCGGCAGACTCACAAGCCTCCCCAGACTCCTCAGATTCATCCTCGGCAGACTCAGCGTCCTCCCCAGAATCGTGAAGCTCTGTCCTTCGGCAGACTCTGAGTCCTCGCCCGCCTCCCCGGACTGGTCCCCGGCATCCGCAGACAGCTCGGCCGAACCGTTGCCGGCCAGCCTCAGACGCCGGCGGGGGCTGGTGTGCCACAGGAAGATCGCCAGCATCACCGTCATGACCGCCGCGATCGTCCACAGGGCGATCACCACCGCATCCACCTGCTCGCTGCTCTCGCGATCGACCAGGCGCCGATCCGAGCCGGAATCGGGATCGGCGTCCACTTCCGACTGGGCGGTGCTCACCACCCTCAGGGCGTCGGACTGGCCAGCACTGACCGCCGCCTCGTCGCGGTCGTCGGCAGCAGAAGCCGGGGCGGCCGCCGACAGGCACAACGCAACCGCCAGCAGCGGCGCTGCCATCCAACCTCTACCCAAACGCACGACCCCCGACGCTACCGGCCGGAAGAAGCAACGATCCCGTCCAACCGGTCCAGTGCTGTGATCACGTCTGCGACCACATCGTCGGTGTGCTCCAGCCCGGCCGAGAACCGGACCGTGCCCTCACCGATGCACAACGCCTCGAGCTCCTGTGGGAGCAGGCTCACATGGGTGGTGGACGCCGGATGGGTGACGATGCTCTCCGGCCCGCCCAGCGAGGTGGCCAGCCGCACCACCCGAACCTCCTCCATGAACGCTTCACCAGCCTCGTACCCGCCCCGCAGGTCGAAGGTGACCAGACCGCCGGCCAGCTCCATCTGCCTGGCCGCCAGCTCGTGCTGGGGGTGGGACTCCAGACCCGGATAGTGGACCGACTCCACCGCCGGATGGCCCTCCAGCGCCCCGGCCAGCGCAGTGGCGGTGTCGGTCTGCTGCCGCAGGCGCACCGCCAGAGTCCGTATGCCCCTCAGAGCGTTCAAGGCGTCGAACGGCGAGGCCGCCGCGCCGTGGAGCACGGCGTAGTTCCACAGCCATGCCAGCAGCTCCTCGCTCCCGGCCACCACCCCGATGGTGGCGTCGTTGTGGCCGGCGATGGCCTTGGTGGCCGAATGCACCACCAGATCGACCCCGTACTCGGCGGGCCTCTGCGCCAGCGGCGTGGCGAACGTCGAGTCCACCACGGTCATCGGCCCCGCTATCGCCCCCAGCTCGGCCAGGTCGACCACGGCCAGCTTCGGGTTGGCGGGCGACTCCGCGATCACCAGCACCGTGCGCCCCGGGATGACGGCATCGGCGAAGGCGCCGGGCTCGGTGCCGTCCACGAAGCTCACGCCGATGCCGAAGCGGGGACACGCCGTCTGCAGCAGCAGCTGCGTGCCGCCATAGAGCTGGCGCTGGGCGACGATGTGATCGCCGCTGGAGCACAGCCCCAGCACGATGGCGCTCAGCGCGCCCATGCCCGAGGCGAACGCCCGGGCCGACTCGGTGCCCTCGAGGTCGGCCACCGCATCCTCGAACGCCTTCACCGTGGGGTTGCCGTAGCGGGTGTAGAACCGGGTCGAGTGGGTGTCGATCGCGAGTTCGCGGGCCTCCGAGACGCTGTCCGCGGTGAACGTCGAGGTGGCCCACAGGATCGGGGCCAAGGCGTTCTGGTTGTCGGCCCGCCCGGCTCGGATCGCCCGGGTGTGGGCGTGCAGCCCGCCCGTGGAGGGCACGTCCGCCCCGGAGGCCGGATCCTCGGACGCCGGATCCCTGGACGGCGGATCCCCGGGGCGCCCCGCGCCAGCAGCGTCAGGCATCGTGTACCTCCTCCAGGAAGCTGCTCACGGGATCGTGCAGCAGCTCGTGCTCGATCAGGAACCCGTCGTGGCCCTCGCCGCTGTCGAGCATCACGTGGCGGCAGTCCCCGCCGCCCGCGACGATCCCCTCCCGAAGCTCCTGCTGCTCATGGGGCGGGTACAGGCGGTCGCTGGTCACCGACGCGGTCAGCACCGGCACCTTGATGCGGCCCAGCGCAGCGGCCGTGCCGCCCCGTCCCCGGCCGATGTCGTGCAAGTCCATCGACCGGTTGAGCACCACATAGGTGTTGGCGTCGAAGCGCCGCACCAGCTTCTGGCCGTGATGGTCCAGGTACGACTCCATCTGGAACCGGCCCCACAGGTCGAAGGCCTCGACCGGGTCGAACATCCGCCGCCCGAAACGCCGGTCGAAGGACTCGCCGGACCGGTAGGTCACCTGGGCGATCTGGCGCGCCACCGCCAGGCCCATCCAGGGCCCCTCGGGCTTGTCGTAGTAGTCGCCGTCGCACCAGCCGGGGTCGGTGGCGATGGCGAGGCGGCCCACCGCGCTCCAGGCGAGCTGCAGAGCACTGACCGCGGCGCAGGTGGCCAGCGGCAGGATCGACCGCACCCGCCGCGGGTACATGGCCGCCCACTCCAGTACCTGCATGCCTCCCATCGAACCCCCGACCACGCCGAGCCAGCTGCGGACTCCCAGATGGTCGGCCAGCAGGGCCTGCGCCCGCACCATGTCGCGGATCGTGACCACCGGGAAGCGCGGGCCGTAGCGCCGGCCGACCGCCGGGTCGAGGTCCGCGGGGCCGGTGGTGCCCTGGCAGCCGCCCAGCACGTTGCTGCACACGACGAAGTAGCGGTCAGTGTCGATCGCCTTGCCGGGACCGATCATCTCGGTCCACCAGCCCCCGGTGGCGTGCGACGGGCCGCTGTCGCCGGCCGCGTGCGAGTCCCCGGTGAGCGCGTGGCACACGAGCACGGCGTTGGAGCCCTGCGAGTCGAGCCTGCCCCAGGTCTCGTAGGCGATCCGCACCTCGGTCAAGCGGCCGCCCCACTCCAGCGCGAAGGGCCGCCCGTCGGAGACGGTCACGAACTGGCGGTCGCCGGCGGGATCGCCGCGCTGCCAGGCACCGGTCACGGGCAGCCCGGCCGGGAAGCGCCCTCCGGGGCCGGCTCGCCCGCCCGCGGGAGCCGGAGGCTCGATGTGGGAACCCGCGCTCAACCTTGCTCCTCGTTGTGAGTGCTCAGCGCCGTCGCTCCCGGAGCGACGGCCGGTTCCGGGACCGGACACTCAGGGGGCCAGTGACTCCGGGGGGTTCCCCTAGGACACTTGGTTGCGCCGGCTAGGCCAGCACCGCATCCCCGCCCGGAGGCGGGATGGCACCTTGGGTGTCCGTCCCAGGTTGCCGGGTCCGACCCGGAGGCCGAACCGCTCTTGATGACGTGACCCGTAAGGGTCGCTGACCAGTCTAGGCCAGGACGGCGGACAAATCGCGCTGCGGCCCGGCGAGCGGTCGAATCTGCGCAGATCCGTCGCCCAGGCCGGCGCGGCTGCCCGCAGCTCGCGGCAGCATCGCGTTTCCCGCTCTTGTTCGCTGCGCTCACGGGCCGCTCGGGCCACGGCCTCGCTCAGCGCCTCACGAAGTCCTCGTCAGACGCGGCCTATCCGCTCGGCCTCTAGATCCCGTGAACCAGGTCCCGCAGGCGGGCGTCGTTGGAGAACATCTCCACGATCGGCTCGTCGAGCTCGAGGCGCCGCTGGATCCTCTTCACATCGAGCTCCTCGTCCCAAAGCGACAGGGTCACCACCAGGCCGGACTCGCCGGCCCTTGCCGTGCGCCCGGCCCGGTGCACGTAGGTCTTGTGATCCGAGGGCGGGTCGAACTGCACCACCACGTCCACATCGTCGACGTGGATCCCGCGGGCGGCCACGTCGGTCGCCACCAGCACCGGCAGCTCGCCCGCGATGAACTGCCGCAGGGACTTCTCGCGGGCCGTCTGGCGCAGGTCGCCGTGTATCGGGGCGGCATTCACGCCCTCGCGGCGCAGGTCGCGAGCCAAGCGGTCGGCCGCCACCTTGGTGCGGGTGAACATCAGCGTACGCCCCACCGAGTTGGATATGGCCGCGGCCACCCTCACCTTGTCGAGCTTGTGGACGCCCACGAAGCGATGGACCATCTCGGCCACGGTGATCTCGCGGGGAGCCACCGAGTGCATCGACGGGTTGCTCTGGTAGCGCCTGATCAGCGAGTCGACGGCACCGTCGAGGGTGGCGGAGAACAGCAGGGTCTGGTGCCCGCTCTCCACGTTGCGCAGGATCCACTCGACCTGGGGCAAGAAGCCCATGTCCGCCATCCGGTCGGCCTCGTCCACCACAACGTGGCGCACGGCGCGCAGGCTCACCGCGCCCCGGTCGATCAGGTCGATCATCCGGCCCGGGGTGGCCACCACCAAGTCGACGCCGTCGCGCAGCCTGGCGATCTGCTTGTCGATCGGAGCCCCGCCGTAGGTGGCGAGCACCCGCCGACGGACCGCGGCCGCGGGTGCGGCCAGCTCGTCGCAGATCTGGTTGGCCAGCTCACGAGTGGGAGCGAGAACCAGGCCGGTGGGCGAGCCTGGCTCGGACCGGGTCATCCGCTGCAGCACGGGCAGGCCGAAGGCGAGCGTCTTGCCCGAGCCCGTCTTGGCCTTGCCGCACACGTCGCGGCCGGCCAATGCATCGGGAATGGTGAGCGTCTGGATGGGGAACGGAGAGGCGATTCCCCGGGCGGCCAGCGCCACCACGAACTCGTCGCACAATCCGAGGTCGGCGAAGGTTCCGATCCCGGTGGGATCAGGGTCGGAGGCGTCGGCCCCCAGAGGGAGCGCGTCGACTAGCGGATCAGAAAGGGTCACCAGGACCACAAGGCTACCCTGAGGCATCCCGAATCCCGTGAACGCCATTGACGTCGGACCTCCCACCCCCGAACGCATCCGCCGCGCCCCCAAGGTCGTGCTCCACGACCACCTCGACGGCGGGCTGCGCCCGCAGACCATCATCGAGCTGGCCGATGAGACGGGCTACACAGACCTGCCCACGACCGATCCGACCGCTCTGGCCGCCTGGATGCGGCGCGGCGCCAACCGCAAAGACCTGACGCTCTACCTGGAGACGTTCGCTCACACCGTCGGGGTGATGCAGACCTCTGAGGCCGTCGTCCGGGTGGCGCGCGAGTGCGCTGAGGATCTCGCCGCCGACGGGGTCGTGTACGCCGAGGTCAGGTTCGCCCCCGAGCTGCACGTCGAGCGGCGCCTCACACTCGACGACGCCGTCGAGGCGGTCCTGGAGGGATTCGCCCGGGGCAGCGCCGGAACCCGACTCACCATCCGAGCCATCTGCACCGCCATGCGCCATCTGCACCAATCGGTCGAGGTGGCCGAGGCCGCCGTTCGCTGGAGAGACCGGGGCGTGGTGGCCTTCGACATCGCCGGACCCGAGGACGGCTATCCGCCCGACGACCATCTCGGAGCGTTCCAGTACTGCCGCCGCGAGAACTTCCACATCACGATCCACGCGGGCGAGGCCTACGGACCCCGCTCCATCTGGAAGGCGCTGCAGTTCTGCGGCGCCGAGCGCCTCGGGCACGGCATACGCATCGCCGAGGACATCGACACCGATGCCGACGGGGACCGCACCCTGGGCCGGCTGGCCCACTACATCAGGGACCGTCGCATCCCGCTGGAGGTGTGCCCCACCTCCAACGTCAACACCGGCGTCGTCGCCTCGGTCGCGGAGCACCCCATAGACACGCTGGTCGCGCTGCGGTTCCGGGTGACCGTCAACACTGACAACCGGCTGATGTCGAACGTGTCGATGACTTCGGAGATGGCGGCCCTCGCCGACGCGTTCGGCTACGACTGGTCCCGCCTCAGATGGCTGGCGGTCAACGCCATGAAGTCGAGCTTCCTGCCGTTCCGGGAGCGGCTGCAGATCATCGAGGGCGTGATAAAGCCCGGATACGCTCCGCTGGAGGCGGCCCAGAGCGAGCCCCCCGCCTGACGCCCAGTGGCACCCGGCGCCACAGGAACTGAGGTTGACCCGGAGTCCCGTTCGATCTGTCACAGCCCCCGTTGATGCTGTTGCGCTGCGCCCCGGTTGACCGACCGATAAGGCCGGCCGCAGCCTCACCCGACCCCCTCCCCCCAAGAAAACAGGAGACTCAACCATGACCCCAGTGCGTCGCCGTGTCGCTTTGCTGGCCGTCCTCGCCGTGGCGGCCTCGGTGCTCGCCCACACACCCGCCGCGGCCACTTCAGACACGACCGTGCAAGCTGCCGCCGCGGGCGTGCACCAGCCCGCGGTCAACGCTCTGGCGGCTCTGGAGAACGTGGACGTCTTCGCGGGCACCGGATGCGCCGACGGCGACGGACTATGCCCCCATGAGCCGCTGTCCCGATGGGAGATGGCTGTCTGGCTGGTGAGGGTCATCGACCGCGCCGACCCGCCCGCGGCGGTCTCGTCGCGCTACGACGATGTGGACGCGGGCGAGTGGTGGGCCGCGCACACCGAGCGTCTGGCCGAACTGGGCATCGAGCCGGGCTGCGGCACCGACCCTCTGCGGTTCTGCGGAGACAGGACCGTCGAACGAGGCGAGATGGCCGGACTGCTGGCGAGAGCGTTCGCCCTTCCCTCCGCTGAATCCGCGGGGTTCGCCGACGTGCCCGCCGACCACGCCTTCGCGGCCGACATCGACCGGGTCGCCGCGGCGCGGATCACAGCGGGATGCGAGACGGACCCGGCGCGCTACTGCCCGCAGCAGCAGGTGACCCGGGCTCAGATGGCCACGTTCCTGGCCCGAGCGGCCGGACTGGTGGAGCTTCCCGCCCCTGTGGAGCCCGCCTACGAGCCCGAGATCGACCCGACCCCTCTGCCCGTGGACCCGGCCGTTCGCATCGGGACCCTGGACAACGGCCTCACCTACTACCTGCGGCACAACGACGATCCGGGCAAGAACCTCGCAGTGCGGCTGCTCGTCAACATCGGATCAGTCGACGAGACCGACGAGGAGGCCGGCATCGGGCACTTCATCGAGCACATGATGTTCAACGGCACCGCGGACTACCCCGGCAACTCCCTAGGGGAGGCGCTGCGGGAGATCGGCGTTGAGCTGGGGCCCGACATCAACGCCCATGTGGGCCACGACGAGACCGTCTACCAGATCGCAGTGCGTCTCGACGCGCCCCACAAGGCGCCCCTGGTGTTCCACGCCCTGTCGCAGATGGCCGGCGCAGCCACCTTCACCGACGACGAGGTCGAATCCGAGCGGGGCATCGTCCTCGACGAGATGCGCTTCAGGCGCGAGAGCGTCAACGGCTACATCAACTCCGAATTCGAGCGGGTCTACACCCAGGGCACCCCCTATGAGGGACGCGACCCAGCAGGCACCATCGACACCGTGAACTCGATGACCCCGGAGATGCTGCGAGCCTTCTACGAGAAGTGGTACGTCCCCTCCAACATGGCGGTGGTCGTGGTGGGCGACCTGCCCGTGGAGGACCTCGAGGCCCTGGTGGAGGAGCACTTCGAGCCGCTGCCGTCGGGCGAAGGACGCCAGCCTCCCCGCGTGGACATAACGCCCGCCGGGTCCTCGACCCATGTGGTCACCGACCCGAGGCAGGGCACCACCTACATCTCGCTGGACATACCCATCGCCCCCCACGATCTCAGCACCGTCGGCGGGGATCGACTCAGCACGATGGAGCTCCTCATCGAGGTGATGATCCAGAACCGCCTCAACGACGCCTACCACCGGGGCGAGCTGAGCCAGGTCGACCCGCCGCGATTCATAACCTTCACCCACAACCGCGCGCTGAGGTACTACGGAACGAACTGGCAGGGCGACAACCTGGACACCGCCTCCACCGACTACCTCTCGGTGCTCCTGACCGCACACGAGCACGGCTTCACCCCCGGCGACCTGCAGCGGGCCGCCAGCCAGATCGAGGTGTTCCTGCAGTTCCAGCTCGACAGCGCCCCAACGACCCAGGACAATCAGTGGGCCGGCCTCTACCAGCAGCACTTCTTCTACGGGGCCGACATCGACACCGTCGAGATGTCGGTGGCGCGGACCATGGCACTGCTGGCGGATCTCACACCCGAGGAGATGACCGAACACTACCGATGGCAGATGGAGCGGGGCGGGTTGGTGGTCATCGCCGTCGGCCCCGATCCATCCAGCGTGCCGACGGTCGGCGAACTCGATGCCGCCCTGGCCGCGGCCGCTCCCGGACCACCCCCCGCAGAAGATGTCGCCATAGAGCAGTTGATGGACGTTCCGGACCCAGCGGACCCGGTCACGGAAGGATCTTTCAACCTTCTCGAAGGCGGATACGAGTGGGAGTTCGCCAACGGGGCGCGAGTCATGTTCGCGCCCTCCGACATCGCCGAGGGCGTGGTCCACCTGCAAGCCCGATCCCTGGGGGGATGGTCGCTGCTGGAGCCCGGCGACCGGGCCCTGTCGGCCATCGCCGTGGACGCGGTGCAGGGCAGCGGCCTGGGCGACCTGCCGAGATCGGAGTTGAACCGCTTCCTCGAGAACCGCACCGCGTCGGTCAATGCCTTCATAGGCGAGACGGTCGAGGGCTTCTCTGGAGGGGCCGGCACCGAAGACGTCGAGACCATGTTCCAGCTCATCCACCTGCTGGTGACCGCACCCCGGGTGGACGACCAGGCCTACGACGACGCCATCCACACAGCCGAGACGAGAGTGGAGCGGTCCGAGCGCGACCCCCGTTGGCAGGCGGCCATCGCTTACCTCGAGGCCCGCTACGGCAACACCTGGCATCGGGCCGTCGCCAACCTCGACGAACTCGAGTCGCTCACCCCGCAGCGGCTGCTGGCCATGTACCAGAGCCGTCTCGGCTCGGTTGACGACCTGGTCGTGGCCGTCGTCGGGGACATCGACGTATCGGTGATCGAGCGGCTGGCCCGCCACTACATCGGCACGCTTCCCGCAGGCGAGGCCGACACCTACGTCAACCGCCGGCCGCCCATGCCAGCTGGGCTGGTGCAGCGGCAGGTGAAGGTCGGCGAGGGCGAGAGCGCGGTGCTGGAGATCTACCACGAGGCCGACATGGAGGTGACCCCGCTGAGGGCGGTGGCGGCCGACGTGCTCTCAACCGCGCTGAGCGAGCGCCTGTCCCTGACGATCCGCGAGGAGCTGGGCGCCTCCTACGTCGCGGGGGCCGCGGTCGATGGCAACACCGCCCCCAGCCAGTTCTTCGACTCGGTGGTGTACGCCACGCTCGATCCGAGCCGGTACGACGAGATCTACTCCACGATGCTGGACATCCTCGCCGATGTGGCTGCCAACGGGCTGACTCCCGAGGAGTTCGCGCAAGCCAGAGCCATTCTGGCGACCGACTACGCCAGGTCAGCCAACTCCCACCTGCTCAGCGCGCTGCTATCCCGGCCCCATGTCGGCGACGAGAACGTTCTCACCCAAGAGCGCCGCATCCTGGAGCTGGTCCGCTTGACCCCCGAGGATGTGCAGGCACTGGCCGGCGCGATCTACGGTGAGGGCAGCCGCATCGAGATAGCGAGAAGACCGTGACCGACGTCCATGTGATCGACAATGCACTGGTCGCCGACCGGGTGACACGCTTGCGCGACTCGTCCACCCCCAACTACGAGTTCCGGCGCCTGTTGCGCGATCTGAGCTCGATCCTGGTCTATGAGGCCATGAGGCAGGCCCCGCTCGTCCCCGTCGACGTCACCACGCCCATGGGTCCGACCGTGGGCACCCGCCTCGAGCGTCTTCCGGTGGTGGTGCCGGTGCTGCGGGCCGGGCTGGGGATGCTCGACGCCGCGCTGGAGCTGCTCGGCGACGTGGAGGTGGCGTTCGTGGGTCTCAGGCGCAACGAGCGCACCCTGGAGGCTCGCCAGTATGCGAGCACTCTGCCCGACGACCTCGACGGGCGGGACGCCCTCATCCTCGACCCGATGCTGGCCACGGGCGGATCTTGTGTCCACGCCTTGGAGACGCTCAGGGGCAGCGGCGCCGGACGGGTGACCGCGGTCTGCGTTCTGGCCGCTCCCGAGGGGATCGAGCGGGTGCGCGAATCGGGTCTGGCCGACGCCGTGTGCGTAGCCGCCGTCGACGAGTCGCTCGACCACAACGGGTTCATCGTCCCCGGCCTCGGTGACGCTGGGGATCGCCAGTTCAACCCGTGACCCGGACTCGGCCGCGAGGTCGTAGCGGCCGGCCCGGTTTCGGCGACCGGCTGATTCCTGGCGACCGGCTGATTCCCGGCGTCCGGCGGGCTGTCGGCGACCGACTGATTGTCGGCGACCGGCTGGCTGTCGGCGTCCGGCTAATCCCCGGCGCCCGGCTTGTCCCCGGCCACCTCGACCGGCTGACTGGCGGGCGGACCGCATGAGCCGGGGCATAGCAGTGGCGCCCGACACGCGGCCCGTGATGCACGACGCCTTCGCGGCCGCGGTGCGCGACGCCGGCGGCGAGGTGGCGAGCCTGGCCGAGGCTCAGGCCCTGGTGTGGGCCGACCCGTACGCGGCCGACATGTACCCGGAGGTCATCGCCTCGGCCCCGGCCGTGGAGTGGGTACAGCTCCCCTATGCGGGCGTCGAGCCGTTTCTCGACTATCTCGACACCCGTCTGGTATGGACCTGCGCCAAGGGTGTGTACGCCGACCCGGTGGCGGAATGGATCATGGCCGCGCTGCTGATGGGCCTTCGGGACTTCCATCTGTTCGCGGCGGCCGACTCGTGGTGCCCGGAGTCAGGTCGCAACCTGTTGGGCGCCAAGATCACGGTGCTGGGCGGGGGCGGCATCACCCGCTCGCTGATGCGCCTGCTGGAGCCGTGGGGCTGCCAGGTGACCGTGGTCCGGCGCTCCGACGCGCCCGTCGAGGGCGCAACTCGCACGCTGACGCTCGCTCGGGTGCACGAGGCGGTTGCGAGCGCAAACGCGGTGGTGGTGGCGCTGGCGTTGACGGACGAGACGCGCCATGTCGTAGACGAGGCGCTGCTGGAGTCCATGGGGCCGCAGTGCTGGCTGCTAAACGTGGCCCGCGGCGGCCATGTCGACCATGCTGCCTTGGGTGCCGCGCTGCGGTCAGGTGTGATCGCCGGGGCGGTGCTAGATGTGACCGACCCCGAGCCGCTGCCGGACAGCTCAGAGCTGTGGGCCCTGCCGAACTGCGTGATCACGCCCCACATCGGCAACACCCGCGAGATGGGCCTGCCACTGATCACCAACCGGGTGCGCGAGAACGTGCGGCGCTGGCTTTCCGGCGAGGATCTGCTGGGACTGGTCGACATAGCCCTCGGCTACTGACATCCGCCACCCAGAAGCTGCGGCTTCAATATATTCTATGATATTACGTTTGCAATGAGCCCGGCGTTCTTGTAGTGTTCCACGCATGGAGGCCGCACTCGTCACGATGGGCGCCGCCCTCATCGCGATGGTCGCTGCAACGTTCGCCGCCGTGCTCGGGAGCATCTACGAGCAGCGCCGGGAGGGAACCAAGACCCGCGACAAACTGGATGAGACCAACGAGACTCTGCAGCAACTCACCGCCCGGACCACGGTCCTCAAGGCCAGCCACCAGCACTTGCTCCACGACTTTGCGGATCACCGCCGCATGACGGAGAAGAGTTTTGCCGAGGTCACAGGCAGCCTCGCCGACGCCCGCGAGCTCCTGGCCCGCATCGAGGGGCACATGGGCATCGGCATTCCACCACCGAACACGACCGGGGCCAACGGCTAGCTCGGTGCCGGGGTACTTGACAAGGTCGCCTTGTTAGTACAAACTAGTTTGTGATACAAACTAAGTGGACCGACCTTGGGAGGCGACAGGTGGAGACATTCGACGAGGGCGCTGATGCCCTAACGGCAAAGGAGAGCTGGCAGGCCATCCACACCACCATGGATGATGCCCGCAGCTCCATGTACGCGGCCGGGAGCGCGGCGATCCTGCTCTTGTGGAGCGTGATCGCCTCGGTTGGCTTCCTGTCGCAATACGCCATGGAGACGCTGGCGACCGATCTTGCCGAGCGCAGGCCATGGTTCCCGGCACCGTTGTGGGGCGGACTCGCGGCGGCGGGCATGGTGGGGAGCGCCCTCATCGGACACCGCGCCGGCCGGAGCATGGCGGCCGGCGCGGCCATCCGCAGCGCCGGGATCCGGGTCTTCCTCTTCTGGCTTTCTGTGGTCGTGGCGGCATTTCTGATCCCGGGTGTGGCCGGGATGTGGAATGAGGCCGACGCCGAGATCATCCCGCGCGTCACGGTCGGCATTGTGGTGCTCGGGTACATCCTGTTCGGTGTCATGGTCCGCCCCTTGATCGCTGTGGTGGGCGCGGGGATTGCGGCCGCGTTCTACATTCCGAGTTATCTTGCGGGCGACTCCGCTCCAGCGGTGTCGGCGGCTGCGACGCTGGCGATGGTCGCGCTGGCCTATGCATGGATCCGCAAGAGCGGCGAATGGTGACCGGCGACGCCTCGGCGCAAGACGAAGCGACCGCGCCCAACGAGCCCTCCCCGACCGGCGAGGCGATAATCCTTGACGAAACGGTCCACCAGCCGACCCGGCTGCGCATCATGACGCTGCTGGTCTCGCTGCCGGAGGCGGATCGCTTGGCCTACGGATTCATCCAGCAGACCCTGGCGCTCACCGGCGGCAACCTGACCATCCATCTTCGCAAGCTCCAGGCCGCGGGCTACGTGGCCATCACCAAGGAGTTCCAGGGCTCCAAGCCCCGCACCTGGGTGCAGGTGACGACGACCGGGCGACAAGCCTTCGCCGAGTACCTGTCGAACCTGGAAAGGGCGCTGGGCTTCCGTGTGCGCTCAGTGGGTGCCGGCGATGGACACACGGGCAGACGGTGACCGACCGCGTCCGGGAGCATCTGCCCCGGATCGACATCGTGTCGATGGGGCGAGTGACCCGGGTTCCCGACTGGTACCCCGATGTTGCCGCTGCGGGCTGAGTCTTCAATGATTTTTATGATATTCGAATTGCATTGGCATACACCGGTCAGGTAACGTGGACTCGTGGATGCCGCACTCTTGACGATGGTCACCGCACTGTTCGTGGCCGTCCTCGCCAGTGCCTACGATCAGCGGCGAGAAAGCCTCAAGACCCGCGACAAGATCGACGAGTCCAGCAGCAGGATCCAGAGCCTCGAAGGCAAGTTCACGGTCTTCGAAGGCAGATTCATGGTCCTCGAAGGCCAGCACGCGACGCTGAGCGCTCAACTCGCTGAACTCAAGCTCAGCACTGACAAGAACCACGCCGAACTAAGCGGCAGCCTCGCCGACGCCCGCGAGCGGCTGGCCCGAATAGAGGGGTATCTGAGGATCAATCCGCCATCAACCGAGCCCGATAACTAGCTGAGACGGGCCGGGCCTGATGGCTGACGGCGATCGCCGAGGAAGCGCACGCCTAGCCAGGAACCGACCATGCCGCCGGCGGTGGACAGGGCTAGGTCGCCCACCGTGTCGCCGTAGGTGAGCGCGAGGCCTCCTCCGGCACCGGTCTCGGCCACGATCCACTCCGCGATCTCCCAGCCCACGATGGCCAGCGCCCCTATGCCCGCGCCCAGCAGCCAGGCGTCGGTCTTGGACATCACGTCCGCGGAGGTTCCTCGGCGGAACCGCCAGGCGTGGAACGCGGCCACCAGCAGCACCCAGTTGAGCGTGTGCAGCACGTCGTCGGTGGCGTCGTAGGCGTCGTAGAGCCCCACCAGGTTGCCGAGCGTGTCGAGGAAGAACGGTGCCACCACCAGCACATCCGCGGTCGCCGGATAGGGCGAGAAGCGCCGCCGCCAGACGAGCGGCACCACCGCCGCCGACAGCATGAACAGCGGGAAGCGGAAGGCCATGCCCTTGCCTTCGAGCTGATCCAGCGGCACGGTCAGCGCCACCACGAACGCCAGCGCCAGCGCGACCTTCATGCCGACCGCGGCCCGCAACGCCCAGTGGGTGGCGTCCAAGCGTTCTGCTCCAGTAGCCACGACCGCAGACTCTAGGGGCCGGGGTCTCGTCAGCCCCCGATGCTGCGCAACTCGTCGCACGCCCCGAGCCACTCCCAATCGCCCACCGGTCCCGGCCGAGCCGGTCTAGTCCAGAGCACATCGTCTGGAGTTCATAGACCCGAGCCGCTGTCACACCGTGCACGGCAAGCCGCGTCGGCCCGGCATCGCCCTTCCCTCCCCGGCTCTCAGCTATTGGATTGCCTCGACCGAAACGTTGGCATGCCTGGTAGCCAGCACCGCGAGGTCGACTGGATCGTGAGTAAGGACGATGCCGCCGCCGAGACGCACTGCCGTGGCGACAACCAGCGCGTCGATGGCAAATTCGCTCCCAGAACCCGCCGAGGCGAGCATGTGTCCTGCGATCCGGGCGATTCGAGCGCCCGTGGTGATTACTCGGGCAAAGCCCTGACCTAGCACTCGATCGATGGCTTCGTCGGTGCCCCCGCCTCGATACACCTCGACAAGGACGGCCGCGGGCACCCGGACTGGATGCCCAGCGTTGTATGCGCTTCGGATCGCGGCCCTGATGCGCTCATGGCGGCGCGCGTTCTGGTAGGGCCGAGCGAGCGCCGAGAGTGCCTCGGCGTCTAGCACTAGGACGGCCAAAGCTGATCGAACTCCTCGACTAGGCCTTGAGGGACGTGCCCGTACACTTCGTCGAGATGCTGGAGGTAGTCGTCCAGAGAGACTCTCTCCAGCTCGTTCTCTAGCGCCCGTGTCACAAAGTCGCTCATGTCGCCGTTCCCCAACCGGCTCTTTACGCGCTCGGCCAACTCCTGGCAGACACTTACCGAAATCTCCCTATGTGACATGGAGATAGATTGTAATGTATCAATACACACTTGGCAACCTGCTCGGGCGGACGTGGCCCCCCAAGACCGTGCCGCCCGCCTCAGAGGCAGCGCACCAGCCTGAATCCGACCATGCCGCCGGAGGCGGACAGGGCCAAGTTGCCCACCGTGTCGCCGCACGTGAGCATCAGTCTCGGTCACGATCCACGGCGCGATCTGCCGGTGGCTGGATCTCGTCAGTGCACAATGCTGCGGAGTTCGACCAGGCGGGGGGCTACCACCTCGGAGATGATCCTGCCTCTCTCGGGCGGCGACGCCAGGGCGGCCTCGCCCCACAGTGCCCGCCCGGCCATGAAGCCGGAGCAACCCGCCGAGACCGCGGCTTCCACCTGGTCGCGGTAGGACTCATAGGACCCGCCGCCCGACAGCAGGGTCCACGGCATATGGCAGCGCTGGGTGATCTCTGAGCAGGCGGCGGCCCACACATCGCGGTCGGGCTCGTGGGCGGGATCGACCGGGAAGGGCAGCTTGAGCAGGTGCGGGTCCATGGCCGCGAAGCGCTCCACGGTCTCGATCACCAACTCTCGGCGGGCGCTGGGATCGTCGAGCCCGTAGAACAACGGCTCCAGCACCAATGGGATCCCCACACGGCGGCACTCGTCGAGAATCTCGGCGGCCACCCGCTCCTGGGCCGCGCCGTGGGGACGGTCGGGGCGGTACAGCACCAGCAGCTTGGCCGCGGCCGCTCCAGAGGCCGCAGCCGCGGCCACCGACCAGCCCTCCAGGATCCGGGTGGGGGCCGCCTCAGGATCCGCGGCGTAGCCCTGGGCCTCCAACGCCGCTGTGAACCCGACCCCGTCGGGCAGCGTGCCGTCGAGCAGTTGCGGGATCGAGTACTCAGGCTCAAGCATGACGCCAGTGGCCCCCGCAGCCAGGGTTCCGACCAGCTCACGTTTCAGATCGGTGATGTCGTCGGCGCTGACCGAATCCTGATCGTCGGGGGCCAACACCGCCCGGAGCGAGTCGCGGTGGTCGATCGCGAGCACTCCGAAGCGCCCGCCCGTAGAGATCCCTTCCAGACTCACAGCTCGCCCGCCCCGCCATCGAAGACTCCCGCAGAACTCACCACGGGCAGGCCCCACTCCCCCGCTGTCCAGTCGGACTCGATCCAGGTGTGCTCGGCCGCGAAGCACGGCGGTGTGCGGCGGTCGTCGTCCTGAAGCTCTCCCGCGAGGTAGTTGAGGAAGTACATGTTGGAGCCGGGGCAGGCCACCGAGGTGTGATAGCCCTTGGGCACCAGCGCAACGTCGCCGTCGGACACCACCATGGCATCGTCGTAACCCTCGTCGTCGCGCCAGTTGCGGTGGATGGCGTAGCCCTCGGGCCGATCGAGGCGGAAGTAGTAGACCTCCTCCAGGTAGGGCGATCCATCACGGCCGTCGTGGCAGTGCGGGGGCCAGCCCGACCATGTTCCCCGAGGCACGTACACCTCGTAGAGGATCAGCCGCTCCGCAGGCAGCGGATGGGCCAGCGAGTGCACGACCTGGCGATGGGCTTGGCCGCCGCCGCGGATCTCGACGCGCATCTCCGACGGCTCGAACACCCGAACCGGGTAGCGGCCCTCGGCCGGTGCTGAGCCGACCGATGCCTGCAGCCCCGACTCAGACTCGATCCGGTACGGGATGCCCGGCGGCAGGTAGACGATCCGCGCCATCTCTTCGAAGACCGAGCTGCGGCTCAGTTCCACTACCAACTCGTCTCCCACGCACACCCGTCCCTGGCCGGCCAGCGGCACGATGGCAGTCTCCCGGTCGGTTTGCACGCCAGACCACGGCGCGTCCGCAGCCGCCTCGACCACCCCGAACTCGACATAGTCCCATCCAGCGGACTCAGGCGTCACATGCAGGATCCGGCCAGGCCCGTCAGCGGGCCGCAACAGGGACGAACTGGTCATGCGGGAATCACGAACTCACGCCGCGGCCAAGGCGCCGGTGGAGCGCTCGTGGCGGAATCGATTCAGCAGCTCGCGGATGCCGGGCGGTTCGTAGTTGAGAACTTCCCTCGTGCGCCGCACCGTCAGACTGGTGTCGTAGGGGATCGGGAACTCGCCCACCGCGCCCGCAGCCGAGCGGTCCGGGGCTGTAGATCTGAGCAGAGCTGGATCGAGATCGAAGACGTCGCAGGCGACACGGGCCAACTCCATACGGCCTGTGGATTCGGCGCCGCAGCAGTGGAACACCCCGACCGCAGACTGGTCCGCGGCGATCCGCCACATCACCTCAGCGCACTCGCTGGCCAGTGACGGTGTGGCCACCATGTTGATGTTGTCGGCTTCCCACACGCCGAACGTCCCGCCGGCCTCGAGCGCGTCGACAATCGACGTGACGAAGTAGCCGAAGCCGCCGTCCTGCACTCTCGGCGTGGAATCGCGCATCCAGTGCATGCCGCTGACTGCCGACACCCGGGCCACCGCAGCCCGTTGCGCGGTCAACATCGCAGCCTGCTCGCTGACCATCTTGAGCACCCCGTAGAGGTTGACCGGGTTGGGGGGCGTGTCCTCGTCGGCGCCGGACTGGGTGCCGTCGAACACCCAGTCCGTGGACACACCGATGAGCTTGGCCCCGACCTCGTTGGCTGCTCGGGCCAGAGTCTCAGTGGTGCCGACATAGCTGCGCCAAGCCAGATCGCGGTCGGCGTACATGGCCGCGAAGTCGTTCAGGATCATCGAGTGCACGATCACGTCGGGCTCGAACGAGGCCACGCTGGCGAGCAAAGCATCGTCGTCGAGCAGGTCTAAGCGCTCGGTGGTGAACCCGCTCGCGTCGGAGGGCACGAACCTGTGGACCGGGCAATGCACCTCGGCTCGGTGACGCTCGGCGAACACCTTCACGATGTTCGACCCCACGAAGCCGGTGCCTCCGGTCACATAGGCGCGCATGGTCGTTGCCCCCGTCAGCCGATCTCGGAGATCGCCACCGGACGGCCCTCGCGAACCGAGGCCCAGGCAGCCAGGCCCATCACCAGCGGGGCACGCCCGTCGGCCAGGCTCACCGGCGACGGCGCGCCCTGGACCATGGCCACGAAGGCATCCCACTCGGCCAGGTACGAGGCGGTGTACCGCTCGAGGAAGAAGTACGGCAGCGGCGGACCCTGCGATCCCTGCGGTCCCCAATAGAGCGCGGTGGCCGCCGTCGGGTTGTCCGACGACGCCATCCCGCCCGACCCGAATGCCTCCACCCGCTGGTCGTAGCCGTAGACGGCCCGGCGGCTGTTGTCGATGGCGGTTATGGCACCGTTGGCGTGGGTGATGACCACCACCGCGGTGTCGAGGTCACCGGCCGCGCCGATAGCCGGATCCACCCGCACGCCCCCGGTGGCGTACACCTCGACCGCGTCGCTGCCGGTCACGAATCGGGCCATGTCGAAGTCGTGGATGGTCATGTCGCAGAAGATCCCGCCCGAAACCTCGATGTAGGAGATGGGCGGCGGGTCGGGGTCTCGGCTGGAGATGCGAACCAGATGGACATCGCCCACATCGCCCGCGGCCACCCGGTCCCGCACATGGCGGTGGGCCGCGTCGAAGCGGCGGTTGAACCCAACCTGCACCGCGATCTGGGCCTCGGTGGCGGCGGCGATGCCCCGGTCCACCTCGGCCAGATCCAGAGACAGCGGCTTTTCCACGAAGGCGGGCTTGCCCGCCGCGGCCACGTCGACCAGCAGGTCGATGTGGGTGTCGGTGGAGCTGCAGATGGCCACCGCGTCCACGTCGTCGGCCTCGATCACCTCTGCCGCGCTCGACCCTCGGCGAGCATCGAAGGCCTCAGCCACGGACACAGCGGCGTCGTCAACGACGTCGTAGACGGCCGCGAGGGAAGTGCCGGGCACCCGCCGGGAGACCAGTTCGGCGTGCATGGCGCCAATACGCCCGCAGCCGATCAGCCCGATTCGCACTGGCCCGCTCACCGCCGGACGCTCCCCCGCGCAACCGGCGTCGCCACCCGCCAGACCGGCGCGCCCGCAGCGCCGCTCATGCCACGTCCGCGGGGTGAGCGGGCCTCAGGCTCGACACCACCCGGCCGTTGCGGAGAGTCACGTCATAGAGGGTGATCGGCTCCGTGGCCGGAAGGTTCAGCGCCTCGCCGGTGCGCAGGTCGAATCGGCCGTTGTGCTTGGGGCACTCGATCATGCAGTCGAGCACCGCTCCCTCGGCCAGATGAGCCTGACCGTGGGTGCACAGACCGTCGCTGAGCACGAACTCCGAACTCGAGTCGCCGGCCAGGACGTCTTCGGGATCGAGGCGGTACAGGGCGTAGGTGGCGTCGCCCCGGTCCACCCGGCGGGCCGAACCCGCGGCCAGGCCCTCGGCCGGACCCAGGTCCAGCAGGCCGTCGTGGCGGTCGCCGGCCCACACAACCACGCCGGTGTCCACGAACGACCTCTCCGCGCCGGCCAGGTCGGGGACGTCAAGCCTCGCCTCGTCGTAGGACGGGTCGCGCTGCTGGCGGCGCAGCGTGGCCAGTATCTGCCTGTAGGCGGCCACCGTCGACGGCGTGGGCGGGGCCAGATGCTCCTTGATCTCGGCGTGGAGGACCGGCAGCGCGTAGTACGGCACCGTCGGGAAGATGTGGTGCTCCACGTGGTAGTTCATGTTCGAGTACAGGAACCTGAACAGCGGGTTCATGTACACCGTGCGGGAGTTGAGGCGGTGATCGAGCACGTCCTCGCGCAGCCCTGCGTGCTGGGTGACGGCGAAGAACACCATGAGCCAGGCCCCGTACACGGTGGGCAGGCCGATGTAGAGCGCGGGCACGATCGAGCCGATGGCGACACACCACGCGGCCGTGCCGGCCAGGACAGCGATGTAGGCGCGCGACTCCCACTTGAGCTTGCCCAGCTCGTCCTCGGGGATGAAGTCGCGGGCGTCGTCGTCGATGCGGCCCGCAGCGTGCTTGATGGTGCGCCACATCGCCTTGGGCACGTTCAGCAGCGGGACGAACACTCCCAGCACCGCCGCCCAGGACGAGGGGCGCGGGAACACGATCTCAGGGTCGCGCCCCACCACGATCGTGTCGGTGTGGTGGCGCACGTGGGACCAGCGCCACAGCGTGGGCTGGCGCAGCAGCATGAACGAGGCCAGGTAGTACACAACATCGTTGAGCGACTTGGTGCGGAAGGCGGTGCCGTGGCCGCACTCGTGCCAGCGAGAATCCCCCGCCCCGCCGTACAGGGCGCCGTAGGCCATGAAGGCCGGCACGGCCCACCATGATCCCAGGCCTCGGAAGGCGAGATAGCCGAAGACGGCCAGCAAGCCGAGCCACATGGCCGTGTCGCGAGCCGCCCGGACGTTGGTGCGGACCTGCAGAGCGCGCAGCCGCTCGGCGTCTATTGGCGGGCGGAACCACTCCGCCTCCACCAGGCCGAGCGCCGCCGCCCGACGCGAGTCCCCGCCGGTCAGGCCGTAGTCGCGTACGGCTGCGATCATCGCTGCGTCTCCGAAGCCGTCGGTTCCGGGCCCAACTCCGGTCCGGGGAACACCGAGTCGCCCGCGCCCAGCACGGTCTGGTCCCACTCGATCACGGCGCCGGTCATCATCCCCGACTCGGACGTGGCCAGATGCACGATCGTGCGGGCGATCTCGGAGGGCTTGATGAGCCGGCCGAAGGGCATCTCAGCCTCGGCCCGTTGCAGCCAGCCGTCGGTAGCGCGGTCGAAAGTGCGCTGCACGATGTGCTCGTTGGGGGTGTCCATCCATCCTGGGCACAGCAGGTTCACGCGGATGCGGTGGCGCATCAGCGAGAAGGCCAGGTTGCGGGTCATGGCCACCAGCGCCCCCTTGGAGGTCGCGTACGGCAACAGCTTGGGCGGCCCGCCCCGTCCCGCCACGGAGCCGATGAGCACGATCGTTCCCTCGACCGACTCGCGGGCCATGATTCGAGCCACTCCCTGGCTGAGCAGCCCCGGGGCCTTCACATTGATCGCCAGCATGGCGTCCCAGAGCTCGGGCGTGGCGTCCCACACCGAGCCGCGATCGGTGATGGCCGCGCAGTTCACGAAGGAGTGGCAGGTGCCGAATGTCGCGTCGAGAGCCTCGGTCACGGCCTGGCAGGCATCGCTGGACCCGATGTCGGCGGCCACGTGCTGCACCCCGCACTTGGTCGTGCCCAGCGAGGCCGCGGCAGCCTCGCCCTTTTCTTGGTTGCGGCCGACCAGCAGAAGCCCGGCTGCCCCTTCCGACACCAAGCGCTCCGCCACGGCGTAGCCCAGGCCCTGCGAGCCGCCGGTGACCAGCGCGACCCCGCCACGGAACGAACCCGCCGTGCTCACCAGCCCGCCTCCTTCGCCTCACCCGGCACACTCACCAGGCACGCCCACTGACTCGCCTCACCCGGCACACTCACCAGCCCACCCGCTGGGAGGTGCGAGCTTCGTCGAAGCCGGCCCGGGCCTCGACCACCGCCGCGCGGGCGCTCACCTCGGGCACGCTGACCTCCCAGAAGGCGCCGCCCTCGGTCCAAGTGGTCGGATGAGTCTTCAGCGCGATCACACAAGTGCGATCAGCCTGCCTCGCCCTCCAGATGGCCGACTCGAGCTCTGCCACCGTGCGTACCGTCTCGGACTGGCAGCCCATCGAGGCCGCGTGGGCCGCGAAGTCCACCTCGACCAGCTCCTCGTCCGTGCGGTCGGTGCGGCAGTCCGACATGAAGTTGTTGAACGACACCCCGCCCGAGGACACCTGCAGGCGGTCGATGATGGCGAAACCGCCGTTGTCGCACACGATGACGATGAGCTTGTGGCCCGACAGCACCGTGCTGTAGAGGTCGCTGTTCATCATCAGATACGAACCGTCGCCTACCAGGGCCACCACCTCGCGGTCGGGCATGGCCATCTTGGCCCCCCACGCCCCGGAGATCTCGTATCCCATGCACGAGTAGCCGTACTCGCAGTCGAAGGAGTGGACGCCCTGCGAGCGCCATCCGCTGATCAGCTCGCCGGGGAAGCCGCCCGCGGCCGTGACAACGTAGGTGGACGCATCGGCGGCCCGGTCCACCGCCCCCACGACCTGGGCGTATGTGGGCAGGTCTTCCGGTACGGCGTCGCCGGAGTCGGCTCCGGACGCTGCCGGCGCCACCGGCGCGGCGATCTTGTCGATGTACGAGTGGTACTGGGCCGTCTCCGACGCCGCCCGCACCGACCACGACTCCGGAGCCCGATAGTCGCCGAGCGCCGCACCGAGCTCGGCCAGGCCCTCCCTAGCGTCGGCCACCAGCGGCACCGACCGGTGCTTGACCGCGTCGAAGCGAGCCGCGTTCAGCCCGATGATGCGGGCCGCCTCGTCTCCGAACACTGTCCACGAGCCGGTGACGAAATCCCCCAGACGGGTTCCCACAGCCAGCACGGCGTCGGCCTCCGCGGCCATGGCATTGGCCGAGACACAGCCCGTGACTCCCACCGGTCCGCAGTTGAGGGGATGATGAGCGGGCAGCGAAGTGCGGCCCGCGGTGGTCTCGACCACGGGGATCCCGTGGCCTTGCGCGAAGGCATCCAATTGCTCCTCGGCCAGCGACCAGCGAACACCGCCGCCGGCAATGATCAACGGGCGTTGCGCGCCGGCTAGGAGCTTCGCGGCCTCACGCAGCTCGCGCCGGTCGGGCCTCGGTCGACGGATCTCGTGCACCGTCTCCTCAAAGAAGCGAACCGGATAGTCGTAGGCGTCACCCTGCACGTCCTGGGGCAGCCCGATGAAGGCGGGTCCGCAGTCTCCAGGATCGAGCATGGTGTGGACGGCATGCGGCAGCGAATGCACGACCTGTTCGGGCGCGGTGAGCCGATCCCAGTAGCGCACCACGGCTCGGAAGGCGTCGTTCACGGTGGTGGCGGGGGCACCGAAATGCTCCACTTGCTGCAGCACCGGGTCGACGATGCGGTGGTCGAACGTGTCGCCCGAGATCAGCAGCAGCGGCAGCCGGTTGGACAGCGCCACCGCGGCCGCGGTCACCATGTTGGTGGCACCCGGGCCGATGGAGCTGGTCGCCACCATGATCCGGCGCCGCTTGTGGGCCCGGGTGAAGCCGCAGGCGGCCAGGGCCATGCCCTGCTCGTTCTGGCCCCGCCATGTTGGCAGGGCGTCGCCAGCCTGCTCCAGCTCGTGGCCGAGGCAGGTGACGTTTCCGTGGCCGAAGATGGCGAACACGCCCGCGAACAGCGGCACAGTGTCGCCGTCGACCTCGATGCGCTGGGCCGCCAGGTAGCGCACAACCGCCCCCGAAGTAGTGAGCCTTATCGTCTCCATGGCCTGCCTCCCCCGGCCTCTCGGCCCTCAGTCGATCCTCACCGACACGACGTCCGTCCAGGCGCCGGTCTCCCAACTGCGCAGCAGTGCAGCCTGCACGCTCACGTACTCCAGTGCCTGCTCCAGCCCCGCGGAGTGCGGTCGGCCTTCGGCCACCGCGGCCAGGAACTCGTGGTCCTGGATGGTCACCACGTCCTCGAACCCGATCGAGTTGGCCTCGCCGGGAACGAAGCCGGCGTGGTATGGGTGACGCTCGCCCGCATGGACGGTGGCATAGCCGCGGTCACCCTCGCTGATCTTGAACAGTCGCATCTGGTTCATGGTCTCGAGATTCCAGCTGAGCGCGCCGTTTGTGCCGTGGACGTCGAAGGCCATCTGGCTCTGGGGCCCCACCATCGTCCGGCTCACTTCGAAAGTGCCGCGACTGCCGTTGGCGAACACGGCCATCGCGCCGAAGTAGTCCTCGTTGGTGACCACGCCGACCGGGTCGCCCGGCGCGCCCCGGTCGTAGTGGGTGCCCGACGCGGACGGCAGCGGCCGCTCCTTTATGAACGTCTCTCCGGTGCCCACCACCCGCAGTATCGGGCCGTTGAGCATCATGGCCAGATCGATGGCGTGGCTCAATATGTCGGTGGAAACGCCGTGTCCCGCCTGCTCGAGCAGGAATCGCCAGGTGAGCAGCCCGAACGGATCGGCGCCGTACATGGAGAAGAAGCGGCCCCGATAGTTGGTTATCTCGCCCAGCTCGCCAGCGTCGATCAGGTTGCAGGCGTGCTGCACGAGCGGCACGAACCGGTAGTTGTAGCCGACCCCGGTGATGACGCCCGCGTCGCGGCAGGCCTTCTCCGCTCTCGCCGTCTCCGCGGGAGTGCCACCGACCGGCTTCTCGCAGAACACGTGCTTGCCGGCCGCGGCCGCGGCCTCGACCATCTCGAGGTGCACCATGTTGGGCGCGCAGATCGCGACCACGTCCACACCGGGATGGTCGACCGCGGCGCGCCAGTCGTCGGTGGCCTCGCGGAAGCCGAAGTCGGTCATTGCCGCGGCGCGCCGCTCCGCCAAGGTGTCTGCGCACACCGTCAGCTCGGCGCGGTATCCGAGACCCTCGAAGACAAGAGGCAGGCGTGCGTAGGAACGTGCGTGGGCCTGGCCCATCCAGCCGAAGCCGATCACGGCCATCCCAAGACGTCGGGTCATGGTCATCGTGCCCTCCGGCAAACAAGGTCCGAGTGGGCTGCGGCCCGGGGGGTGGAACGGCTCATGACGCCCGCCGCCGGTCCACGGCCGGATCGGCCGCGGCCGGATCCAGCAGGTGTTCGGGAGTTCCGCCCCGCAGCCACTCAGCCGCCTGGCCGAGTGCCTGGCTGATCAGCCGGACCACGCCGACGGTGGTGGACGAGGCGACATGCGGGGTGATGATCAGATCGTCGCGCCCCAGCAGCGGATGGTCCTCGGGCAGCGGTTCGGGCTCAGTGACGTCGAGGCCGGCTCCTGCAATGTGGCCGGACTCCAGCCCGGCGAACAGCGCGTCGTGGTCGATCAGCGCGCCCCGCGCGCAGTTGATGATGATGACCCCCGGCCTCATGGCCGCGATGCTCCGAGCATTGACGATGTGGTGTGTGGCCTCGGTGGCGGGAGCGTGGAGCGACACCATGTCGCTGCGGAGCCAGAGCTCGTCGAGGCCCACGAGTTCGCCCACCGCCTCCACGTCGGAGGCGTCAAGATGCGGGTCGTGCACCAGCACCCTCATGCCCAGGCCAGCTGCGTAGCGCCCCACTCGGCTGCCGATGCGCCCGCAGCCGACCAAACCCAGAGTCCTGCCGTCCAGCTCGAGGGCGCGATGAGCGACCCGATAGTCGCCGAGACGAGTCTGCAGGCGGCGCTCGGAGGGCTTGATCTGCTTGGACACGGCCAGCAGCAGGGCCAGAGCGTGCTCGGCGGTGGACACCGTGGGAGCGTCGGGCGTGTTGCATGCGGCCACGCCCACCGCCGCGCACTCAGCGACCTCGACGTTGTCGTGACCGATGCCGGACCGGGCCACCACCTTCAGCCGGGGCAGGCGGCGGCAGGTGTGCGCGTCCCACAGCTCCTCCGCGCCGACCACGGCGCCGTCGGCGTCGGCAAGGTCGCCGGTCAACTCGATGTCGTCGGGCACCACGACCGCGGTCGGCGGCTGGCGATCGATCCAGATGCGCCAAGGCGCCGGCGCGCTCACGCCGCCTCCGCGCTCGCAGGGTCCGCCCCGCCAAGCACGGCGTCGATCTCGGCCGCGGTGGGCATGGCGTCGGCGCACGTCAGCCGGCCGGCCACGATGGCGCCCGCAGCGTTGGCCCTAGTGACGGTCTCCGCGGGGTCGAGGCCCGCCAGGAGCCCGTCGGCCAGCGCACCGCCGAAGGCGTCTCCGGCGCCGAGCCCGCACACCACCTCCACCGGCACAGGCGGCACCGCAGACCGGCCCTCGGCCGTCGCGACCAGCACTCCGTCGGCGCCCATCTTCACCACGGCGAGCGACACGCCCCGCTCGAGCAGCCGGTCGACGGCCTTGTCTGCATCCGCGGTGCCGACCGCGATCTCGCACTCGGTCCGGTTGCCGACGGCCACCGTCGCGTGGTCGACGGCCGATCCGATGTGTGCGGACGCCTCGGCGGGTGACGTCCAGAAGCTGTCGCGGTAGTCCAGGTCGAGAACCGTGTGCTCGGCCCGGTTGCGCCGTTCGAGCGCGGCCCTCACCGCTGAGCGGGACGGCTCCTGCGCGAAGCGCGAGCCGGTCACCCACAGCACAGGCACGGTGTAGGCCACCTCTGGAATGTCGTCGATGGTGAGGTTCATATCGGGCCCTCGCGGCTCCCGGTAGAAGAGCAGGGGCGGCTCGGTCGGCGGATCCAGCGCGCAGAAGGCCAGGGCTGTGCGCAGGTGCGGGTCCACCGTGACGTAGTCGTTGACCACGCCGAACTGCTCGGCGAGGGCTGTGCGGATGTACTCGCCGAAACCGTCGTCCCCGACCCGGGTGACCACCGCCGCCCGACGGCCCAGCCGGCACGCGGCCACAGCCACGTTGGTGGGCGAGCCGCCGATCGACTTGGCGAAGGACTGCACCCCGCTCAGAGGCACGCCGCTCTGCTGCGGGTAGAGGTCGACGCTGACGCGACCGACGGTGAGCAGCTCGAGTCCGGTCATCGGTGTCCCGGGGAGGGGTTGCACATCGCCGTCGAGTCGACGACGGTCGACGGGTTGTGTCGGATCACCCTCAGTCGGTGCCGGCCTGGGCCAGTTCGTGCTGGAGCTCCTCGAGCTCGGCACCTCCGGCCATGAGCTGGGTGAGTTCGCCCTGCGACAGCTCCTCCTTGGCCCAGTTGCCCAGTGACTGGCCCCGCTGCAGTATCACGAAGCGGTCGCCCACGGGATAGGCGTGGTTGGGGTTGTGTGTGATGAAGATCACGGCAAGACCCTGGTCACGGGCCTCCACGATGCGGCGCAGCACCACCCCCGACTGCTTCACCCCCAGCGCGGAGGTGGGCTCGTCGAGGATCAGCACCCTGGCCCCGAAGTAGCTGGCCCGCGCGATGGCCACCGACTGGCGCTCGCCGCCCGACAGCGTGCCCACGCTCTGCTCGGTGTCGCGGATGTCGATGCCCATCTTGGCCATCTCTTCCTTGGCGATCATCTTGGCCTTGTCGATGTCGATCTGGCGGAACGGCCACACGCCCTTCTTCGGCTCCTGGCCCAAGAAGAAGTTCCTCCACACCGACATCAAGGGCACCATGGCCAGATCCTGGTACACCGTGGCGATACCGGCTGCGAGCGCCTCTCGGGGGGAGGTGAACCTGACCTCGGTGCCCTCTAGGAGCAGATTGCCTTCGTCGTGCTGGTGCACGCCCGCCAGGATCTTGATGAACGTGGACTTGCCCGCGCCGTTGTCGCCGAGCACGCACGTCACCTCTCCAGGGTTGACCGTCGTGGTGACCCCGGTAAGGGCAATGATGTTGCCGTAGAACTTCGACAGGTTGCGGAGCTTGAGGAAGTCGGTGCTCATTGCTTGTCCTCCTTTGCATCGGAAACGGGCTCTGCGGGCACGACGATCGTGATCGCAGCCTGATCGGGCCTGGTTGCACTGGACTTCACCGGGGCCTTCCCGGCCCGGCCGCGCACGTAGTTGTTGACCAGCACCGCCACCAGCAGCAGGGCTCCCAGAACCAGGAACCGCCAGTCGCTGTTCCATTGGGCGAAGCCGATGCCCTGGGAGATCATTCCCCAGATCAGGGCCCCGATGCCCGCACCGAGCGCCGATCCGTACCCACCAGTCAGAAGGTTGCCGCCCACGACGGCGACGATGATGTAACGGAACTCGTTGCCGTCGCCCACGTCGGCCTGCACGGCCGTGAGCCTGAACGCGATCAGCATGCCGGTGATCCAGGCCGCGCCGGACACCAGCATGAACAGGGTGGTCTTGGTGCGCGCCGCGGGAACGCCCACCGAGCGGGCCGCCTCCTTGTTGCCGCCGACGGCCATGATCCAGCTGCCGAACTGCGTTCGCATCAACACCCACGAACCGACCGCCGCGAACATCACGAACGACAGCACGACCACGCCGTACTGTGTCTGTGGGCACCGCACCTCCCCGTCGGATCCCACTGTGCAGATGGCCTCTAGCTCGGCCCCGGTCACGAACAGCAGCCGGGTGACGACGCTGAGCATCACAGCCCCGATGCCCACCGTCACCAAGGCCCGTCCGACGCCTTCGTCGCGGGTGAACAGCGTGCGGACGACGGTGCCGACGACGTACACGCCGAAAGCGGCAAGCCCGCCCTTGGCCAAGGCGATCAGCAGCGCGTAGAGGATGCCGTCGCCGTCGACCAGCTCGAGCACGAAGAACAGGACGGTGGCGACAATGCCGACACCGGCTCCGATCCGCATCCACGCGCTGAGTTCGGGAGGAGGCGGAGCCGAGGTGCGCTCCACGCTCAGATAGCGGGCCACCGCAGCCGCGGCCAGCACCAGGGCCACCAGCAGCAGCACAGTGAACAGCTCGACGCGCAGCTTGCGCGACGCCGACTCCGCCTGCACGAAGAAGGCCAGCACGACAATCGCAACCGAGGTGGCGAGCGAGACGATCACCGACGGCCTCACCCTGCTCGCGGCGGCGGAGAGCAGCCCGACGCCCAGCAGCGCGAGCCCGCCGAAGAGGATGGTGCGAGCCGCCTGGACCGTCACCAGGAAGCTGACCGACGGCACCGCTATCAGCGCTGCGCCGATCAGGGGATAGCCCGGGGTGACGCGGCCCATTGCGGCCAGCACGGCCAGCACACCGACGACCGCGATCCCGAGAGCGAACACGAGGCGGCCGGGCGAGCCTCCCAGGAAGCCGAGTTGCGAGGCATCGGCAGAGTCCATCACCAAAGCGATGATGATGGCCACAACCAGGGCTGCGATACCGCTGGCCAGATATTGCCAAAGGCCCGCGGAGGCGCCGCTCTCGGACCGTCCGGGGCGCTCGTAGCGAGCCAGGCACCAGCCGGCCACGGCCACGATCACACCTGCTCCGGTCAGCGCCCCGAACGCCTGGTTGGACAGGCGGCCATCCAGGGTCAGCAAGGACGCGAAGCCGATCGCGCCGGCCGCGGCGCCCGCCAGACACACGACGATCCCAGTGACGTTGACGGTCCTGCGCCGGGCGTAGGTGAGCTCGAGGACCCCCAGCAGGAGAGCCGCGCCGCCGAACACCAACAACCCGCCCCAGGCCCAGTCGCGCCCGTCCCACATGTGGCCGTTGCGGAGCCACGTGGCGCCGAAGATGCCGTTCCAGAACTCGTAGCCCTCGGCCTCGTCGAGGCCCTCCACCAGCACCTTGTTGGTGAAGAGCTTGGCGAAGCCGAGCTTGGCGCCGATGAGGATGAAGAAGGTGCCGAGCGTGACGATGAAGCTCGGGAGCGAGGTCTTGTCCACGAGGGTGCCGTTGAACCAGCCGATCGCCAGAGCGAACGCCAGTGACAGCGGCACCGCGATGTGCAGCCCGAGTCCGGCGCCGTTGACGTCGTTGGCCAGCAGAATGACGATGATGGCGGTTGCGCCGGTCATGGCCCCCGAGGAGAGGTCGAACTCTCCGCCGATCATCAGCAGCGCCACGGGCACCGCCATGAGGCCCAGATAGGCCGCCACATCGAGGAAGTTGGCGGTGCCTCCGACAGTCCCGAACGGAGCGGATACCAGCCAGAACAGCAGCCATACGCCCACGGCGCCGAGCAGGGCGCCGATCTCGGGCCGGGTCAGCAACTGCTGGATCGGACCTCGATGGGCCAGCCGTTCGTCGGTCCCGCCAGCGGCGGGCGCGTCCGCGGCCTGGGAGCCGGTGGCGGCGTCAGCGTCAGACATTGAATCCCCCAGTCGGTTGATTGATTTCGCCGCCGACTCGAGTGCCGAGGCGACCCTTGCCCGCAGAGCCGGGCTTGCAGCTGGGAAGACCCCGCTGCGCGGAAGCTAGCAGAAGGCGGCCGGCCGAAGCCGGCCGCCCTCCGCGAGTGCAGACGGACTAACGAGTGCCCTGGCTAACCAGCGCCTTGACCGCCGACGCGTTGGCGGTGTCCACGAAACCGGGGCCCGTCAGGATCGGCAGGCCGCCGCCCGCGGTGTTCTGGTTGGTGGCCTGCAGGTGCATCAGGATCACCGGCAGGTACCCCTGCAGGTACTGCTGCTGGTCGACGGTGAAGGCCACATCGCCGGCCTCGATGGCGTCGATCAGGTCGCCCGACAGGTCGAAGCCGCCGATGACCAACTCGCGGCCGGCCTGCTCGCCCGCGGCGAGGGCCCGCAGCGGGAGGTTCGGGCCGACGCCGAGCACGCCGTCGATGGAGGGATCGGCCTGGAGGCGGGCCGCTATGCCGTTCTGCTGCTCGTCCGGGTTGGCGTCGAGACCGACGAACTCAGAGGTCACCGTACCGTTGAACGTCTCGGCGAGGCCGTCGCAGCGCTCCTCGAGCGCCACGTTGGACTGCTCCTGGCGGGCGCACAGCACGTGGGTTGCGCCCAGCGCGTTGAAGCGCTCGCCCGCACCATTGCCGGCCACGACCTCGGTCTGTCCAACATGGGTCACACCGCCGAGGTCCTTGTAGTTGTTCACACCCGAGTTGAGCGTGTACAGCGGGATGCCCGCAGCCACCACGGCCGCAGCCGCAGCGGTCACACCGGCCGGATCGGCCAGTGAGATGGCGATGCCGTCGGAATCCGACGCGATGGCTGCCTCGATCTCCTGGGACTGGGCCAGGGCGTCGTTGTTGGAGCCGAAGTACACGACGTCACAGCCGATGGCCGCAGCCGCGTCGTCGACGCCCACTTCGACCACGGACCAGAACACACCGGAATCGCCGTGGGTGATCACATGGTAGATCTTGTCGCAGCCCTGCGTGTCGACGACCTCGTCGGCCGCGGTCGTGGCCGGTGCAGCCTCGCCGTCGTCGTCTGCGGGAGCAGTCGTCTCCGCCGGGGCGGCTGGCTCGGACGCGTCATCGCCGTCGTCGTCACCGCATGATGCGGCTACAAGCGTGATGGCAAACACCACAGCGAGCAGCTTTAATAGTCTTGACATTTGGTTATCCCTCCGGGAATCGGTGATTGTTGTATGTTGCTCCGCTGCCCGCGCGGGCGGGCACCAGATCTCGCAGGAAGTCCAGGCTCAGATCGGCGTTGCGCCTGAGCCAGGCCACCGCGGAAAGGTCGCCCTCCGCGATGGCGGCATCCTGCTCCAGGACGTACCACAGGTCTCGTCCTGACTCTTCGAGACGAGCGACGATCTCGGCGATCGCCACCTCTCCCCGACCTAGGCGCGGGAACAGGCCGCGCTGCACGGCCTGCATTAGCGAGAACTCCCCCGCCGTCAAGCGCGCCCCGAGGGCGGGATCCACGTCCTTGAGGTGGACGAGACCCACACGGTGCGCGTAGCGATCAAGAAGTCTCAATACATCGGTCCCGCCCAAGGTGAGGTGGGCGGTGTCCAACACGAGCCAGACCTCGGAGCCTTCCAGAACCCGGGCGAGCTCGGCGTCGGTCTCGACCACCGAGCCGAAATGCGAGTGGAAGACCTGCCTGAGCCCGTGCGCGCCGGCCAATGCATCGATTTCCGCCAAGGAGTCGCACAACGAGGCCCACTCCGGATCGGTGAGCGGCTCCTGGCGCCAGTGGTCGGAGTGGCTGACGGCGCAAGTCACGAAGAACTGCCCCCCGGCACCGCCGATGAGCTCGGCCCACCGGTGCGCCTCGGCGCGGGCCTCGGCGGCGCGGTCCGGGTCGTGCAGGACCAGGGGCACGAACCCGCCCAGCAGGCTCAAGCCGTGGCTGTCGAGGGTCGAACGCAGCCGCGCCGGCTCTGTCGGCAGGTAGCCGAAGGCCCCCAGCTCGGTGTGGGTGAAGCCCGCCGCGGCCATCTCGGTCAGCACCCGGTCGACGGGAAGCTGGTATCCCCAGCCCGGTACCTCGCACACGCCCCAGCTGATCGGCGCGGTGGCGACCCGATCGAGCAGCGCGGTCCCTACGGCGGTCGTCATGCCTGCCGCGCGCCCAGCCCTGGCAGGCTCATGAGCCTGACGTGTGCTGCCGCCATGTCCCCCGCGTCCATTCCCACGCCTTCCTGGACACCGTCGTCGGTCTCGTGTCCGTTCTCCGCATTGTATTGGAGCGCTCCAATGACCTATCATCAACACCGTGGCATGTCAAGCCGCGGGGCGCCGGTGACATGAATCGCCCGACCATGGAGGACGTGGCCGAGCGGGCCAACGTGTCCAGGGCACTCGTGTCGCTGGTCGTGAACGACTCGCCGCAGGTCTCCGACGAGAAGCGTCGAGCTGTGCTGCGGGCCGCCCAGGAACTGGGCTACCGGCCCAACCTGATGGCCCGCAACCTCGCCCAGCAGCGCACACACACCATAGGCGTGCTCGTCGACGACCTCCGCAACCCGTTCTTCGGAGAGGTCGTGGACGGTATCGAGGCGGCGGCCACCGAGCACGGCCTTCGAGTGCTCATCCTCAACGGCCACCGCGACTCGCAACGCGAGCTTGCCGCGGTGGAGACCTTCCTGCAGTTCCGGGTGGAAGGGATGGCACTCGTCGGACCCCGCATAGCAGACGACGACCTGGCCCGCATCGGCGAGTCATCTCCCTGCGTAGTGGTGGCCAGCGGCACGGTCCATCCCGGCGTCGACTCCGTGGGCACCGACGGTCGGCGGGGAGCCGCGCTGGCGGTGGAACACCTGGCCGCGCTCGGCCACCGGCGGATCGTCCACCTGGACGGTGCGGCCAACGTGTCCGCGGCGGAGCGCCGGGCCGGCTACAGCTCCGGAATGCAGGCCGAGGGCCTGGGCGACTTCATCGACATTCGCGCCGCGGGCGACGACGAGGCCGACGCCCTCGCGGTGATCGACGCCCTGCTGGACGAACCGGATCCGCCGACTGCCATCTTCGCCTTCAACGACCTGCTCGCGGCCGGAGCGCTGGACCGGCTCGACGACGCTGGCGTGGCCGTGCCCGGCGATGTGTCGCTCGTCGGGTTCGACAACACCTTCATCGCCGCTCTGCGCTACTTCTCGCTCACGACCATCAACCAGCCCACCCTGGCCATGGGACGCCTGGCAGTCGACACCCTGCTCCAACGACTCGCCGATGGTCCCGGCGATCCCGTGCGCCATACTCTCCAACCCGAGCTGGTGGTGCGGGGCACCACCGGACCGCCGTCTGCCGGAGGGTCCCGATGACTGAACGAATCAGCGCAATCGAACGAATCAGTATGACCGAACGAATCAGCGCCCGACGGTCCTGACCATGTTGGACCACGTCTTCACCGACGCCATCGGCGCCCTGCGCGACGCCTTCGAGGACGCTCTGCTGGAACGGCAGGCGGGCGAGGAGCGGTTCCAGACCGACATTCTGCTGGGCGACGTCTCGTGGGAGAACTCGTACGCCCTGCCCGGGGAGGGGCAGCCGCCCCGGGTGTGCGCCGATGTCAGCTGCGTGTGGCCCACCTGGTCGCAGGCCGCCTACCTGAGCTGGTACGCGGGGGACGGCTACGCCGAGCCGCCTCGCATCGAGATCAAGATCCTGCTGCGGGCCCAGTGCCTGGCCCAGGCGCCCGAGCCCGCGATGGTCCTGGATGTGCTGCCCAGCACCAGCCCCGACATCGGCAGCGAGCCCCTCGCACGGGGAGGGCCCAGGGTGGAGTCGATGTACGCCGAGGATCTCGACGACGCCGACGCGACCGAGTACGCCATCGACGTCAGCTACGAGGGCGTCTACGAGCTGGACGAGGCGGGCCTGTCCGACGGCGCGGAACTCGACAAGCACTTCAACGCGCTCGGCGGGTGGATCGTCTCGATGCTGGTGCGCCTGGGCGACCTCAAGCTGCGCTACAAGCCGGCGCTCAGAGACTGATCACGCCCCGAGGCGCTGCTCGCCACGACTGCTCACAGCCCGCGGCGCACCTCGGGCAGGTCCCGGTAGGAGGGTGGTCGGCCCTCGGACTGGGCCATGAACGACTCCTCCAGGTCCTCGGGGTGGAACATCCCCGACTGCCACAGTGCGATGTGCCGAAGTGACTCCTCCACGCTGTGGTCCCGGCTGTAGTTGATCGCCTCCTTGGTGCCGTGTACCGCCAGCGGCGACTTGGCGGCAATCTCTGCGGCGATTCCCATCACCGTCTCCATCATCGAGTCGTGATCGTCGAAGACTTCGTTGACCAGTCCCAGTTCCAGAGCCCGCCTCGCGGGCAGGCGCCGGCCGGTGTACGCGTACTCGCGAGCCACTCCGGAGGGGATCAGCTTCGGCAGGCGCTGCAGGGTTCCTACGTCGGCTGTCATCCCGATGCTGATCTCATGGATCGAGAACCAGGCGTCGGCCGTGGCGTAGCGGCAGTCGGCCGCGGTCACGAGATCGACGCCGCCGCCCACGCATCCGCCCTGGATCGCGGCCAGCACCGGCATCCGGGCCTGCTCGAGCGCGGTGAACGCACGCTGCAGGTGCAGCACGTTGAGCCTGAGGTTCGCCCGGCGCCGGCCGATCTCGCCCGACTCTGGATCAAGACTCGAGTCGTCCGAGAAGACCGACAGGTCCATGCCCGCGCAGAAGTGGCGTCCCTCCGACGAGAGCACGATCACCCGCGCCCGTCCCGCGTCGGAGATCTCGTCCACGATGGCCGGCAGCTCCGACCAGAACTCCGGGATCATCGTGTTCAATTGCTCGCCACGGCTGAGGCGCACGTGCGCGATGCCCCCGGACTCATCCACCTCGAAGCATCTGTGGCCCATGCCCGCAGCGTAACCGGGGACGGCCAGCTGCAGGATCAGGCCACTCGTGGGCAGCTCTCGACGTCGCTCTCCAGCTAGTCCGTGGCGGACGATGGGCTCACGGCTGCGATCAGCCTTCGGATCAGTGCATCCCATTCCGCGACCGGAACATGGCCGTTGTCAGGCTGCGACGACGCAACCAGATGCATGCCCAGGCCCAGGGCCTGGTAGAGGGCGACTATGGCGTGCGTGCTCAAGTCCGGGTCGATGGATCCCTCGGCCTTGCCCTTGGAGACGACAGCGCTCAGCTTGACCGCCTCTTCCTTCATCGAGTGGGAGACCGCAGCACGGAAGCTGTCGTCGCGCCGCGCGCTCACGAGTGCCTCGATCGTCACATCCCGAACCCAGGCTTTGTCGGTCGAGATGAGATCCGCGCCCACCGCCGAGAGCGTCTCGGCAGCGGACATCCCGGCGGCAGCCGCCGGAAGGTGCATGCACTGCGGAACGATGTGACGGACGGCGTCGACGATCAGAGCGCGCTTGCCGGGCCATCGCGAGTAGATCGCACCGGTAGTCAGGCCGGCACGGTGGGCGATCTGAGCGACCCTGGCCGCCTCGAACCCGTGCTCTGCGAATGCGACGACGGCTGCATCCAGCAGTCGCTCGGTCACGTCGGGCGGACCACTGACACTGGCCGTCGCGTCGCAGGACTCGGAATGGCCGTCGTCCATCGCGTCGACGTCCCCGACGGTGTCTCGTGCAGCAGCGTCTCTTGCGGGTGTGTCCATTTGTGGGCCAAGCGCGATAATAGCCGTTATTGATAATAACCGTTATTTGCTGAAATATGCTAACATTCACCATAATCGTATTGGCTGCTGTAACCGAAATCCACTGATCCCGCGACAGAGAGGCAATATGCGATTCCGCCGACGAGCGGCAACCCAAGGAAGCAACCGCCATCCACGGCATGCCTCGGCGCCGATCGGCAGTCAGAAACGGGCGACGAATCTGCTCAGGTTGCGTGCCCAGACGGCGCGGAGCACCCGACGGGCCAGCACGGCGCCGACCACCCAGCCCATCCACCACGGGAACTGCAGCGTCTCGGTCCACTCGAACTGCGTGTGGATCCCACCGTCGGGCGCCGGCAGCGGGGTGAGCCGGAACTGTCCGGTGCCTGAGACCACCCCGCGGTGGCGGATCCCCATCGCCTGGGTGTCGCGCCACTCGGTGACCTCCATCCGGTCCATGAGCCGAATCGGACCCAGCCGGGTGGCACACTCGAAGCGCGTCCCGACGCCCTCGGTGGCTTCAGTAAGGAAGCGGATCGAGGAGGCGTCGCTCATCCAGTCGACGTGGCGATCGATGTGGCGCAGATCCTCCCACACGGCTGCGGGCGGCGCGGGCACGACAGTCGAGACCCGGATAGTCGCCACCAGCCGAGCCTACGGCCGGCAACAAAGGCGGG
Organism: Candidatus Aldehydirespirator sp.; assembly: GCA_965219165.1. Classification (GTDB taxonomy): domain Bacteria; phylum Actinomycetota; class Acidimicrobiia; order Acidimicrobiales; family Aldehydirespiratoraceae; genus Aldehydirespirator. Next base: position 2,698,769 of record CBDCMW010000002.1, read on the forward strand.
CTAGGCAGGGCCGCGCGCCGCTGCGACCTGCGACAGCGGTGCCAGGGGACGGGCGCCGACATGGCTGACGACCTCGGCCGCGGCCAGGCTGCCCAGATGTGCGCAACGCGCCAGGGGCACGCCCCGGCCCAAGCCCCACAGGAATCCCGCGGCGTACAGGTCACCGGCCCCCGTGGCGTCGACGACCTGCGCAACCGGGGCCGCAGGCACCGCCTCCAGTGTCGCGCCCTGCGTCACCACCGAGCCGCGGGCACCGCGGGTGACCACTACCGTCCGGGCCATCTCGGCCGTGCGGGTCCGGGCCGCGCCGAGGTCGTCGGTCTCGTGCAGGGCGCACACCTCGGCCTCATTCGCGAACACCACGTCGACACGGTCCTCGATCAGTGCGAGCCACTCGTCGCGGTGGCGCTCCACGCAATACGAGTCGCTCAGCGCCAGCGCCACCGTCCTGCCAGCGTCTCCCGCAGCCGCCATGGCCACGCGGATGGCGTCCTTGGCCACCTGCACGTCCCACAAGTAGCCCTCGCAGTACGTGATGCCCGCGGAGGCGACCAGGTCGGTGTCCACGTCGTCGCGACCCAGCAGCGCGGCGGTGCCCAGATAGGTGTTCATCGTGCGCTCGGCATCGGGGGTCACCTGCACCAGACAGCGGGCGGTGGGAGGGCCGTCCGGCGACGGCGGCACGTCGAAGGCCACGCCCGTCGCCCGGATGTCGTGGACGAACACTTCACCGAGCTGGTCGTCGCGCACCTTGCCGATGAATGCAGCCCGGCCGCCGAAGGAGGCGACACCGGCCACCGTGTTGGCCGCCGACCCTCCGGAGGCCGCGATCCCGTTCGGCATGGCGTCGTAGAGCTCCGCCGACCTCTCCGCGCTCACGAGGGTCATGGCCCCCTTCACCAACCCGTGGCCGCGAATGAACGAATCCGGCACCGTGGCGATCACATCCACGATGGCGTTGCCGACACCCACCACATCGAGTGCAGGTTCCACAGAGCCTCCCGAGGTCGCCCCGAACAGTAGGCGGCAACGGGGTGCAGCGGCCTGTTAGCCGGTGGCCACCCGGCGAGCCAGGGACCGGAATGCCATCACGAACGTGACGACACCCAGCCCGGCGATGGCGGCAATTCCCTTGCCGAGAGACGCCACATCCCAGCCCTCGGACATCAGCGACCGCATCGCCTCAAGGAGGTACGTCACCGGGTTCCAGGCGGCCACAGTCTGCATCCAGCCGGTCATGAGATCGCGCGGCAGGTATGCGGGCGTCAGGAAGGCGAAGGGAAAGAAGATCAGGAATGACGAGTTGACTGCGGCTGGGTTCCCGGTGCGCAGGGCCACCGTGTACGGGAATCCCGTGAACGAGAGACTCCACGCCACCGACAGGGCCAGGAAGACGATAACTCCCAGCAGCCCGGTTCCGAAACGCACGCCGAAGACCAAGCCCATGGCGACCACGACGAGCGATAACGCCACAGCCAGCACAACGTCGGCGACCATCATGCCGAGCAGGAGCGTGGTGCGGCGGACCGGCGTGACGAGCATCCGGTTGAGGTAACCGGTCTGGATGTCGATGACCAGCACCGACGCCCGGGAGATGCCCGTGACCGCGAAGACTATGGCGACGGGGATCTGGAATGCCCTGTAGTCGATGCCGGGCGTGCGCTCCACGAACGACTCCAGGGCCCCGATGTTGACGACGAAGAAGAAAGTCGGGATGATCAGTGCCGGCGCCATCGCCTCGGGCTCGCGCCATAGGCTGCGCACGGAGCGGCGGGCCACCGTCGCGATGTCGGTGAGGATGCCGACAGGTCGGACCATGCCGCCACCAGGTGCGGCCGGAGCGGCAGCCTGCGTGCTCACCGCTGACCACCACCCTCTGGCACACCAGGCGCGCCGGAGTGAGCCTCCACTGCTTCGTCGGCGGCGACGGCGTCTTGGGCGGCTGAGTCCGCGGTCGACATCCGATAACCGGTCGCCAGCAGGAACACATCGTCGAGCGATGGCGTGCGCACGGTGAGCGATTGCGGGTGGAGACCGACCGCCGACAGAGCCACGGCCACGCTGCCGACCACAGCCGCGCCGTCGGCGGTGGCGATAGTGATGCCTCGGCGGCCCCGGGTTACGGCATCGACTCGCGGTACCGTCTCGGCAACGGCCGCAGCCGGCGCGATGGCCTCGGAGGGCAGGTCGACGACGATCACATCGGCGCCCACGGCTCGCTTCAGATCGGAGGGAGAGCCCTGCTCGACGATGCGTCCGCCGTCGATGATGGCCACCCGATCCGCCAGGGCGTCGGCTTCCTCGAGGTACTGAGTGGTGAGGAACACCGTCACGCCCAGCTCGTGGTTCAAGCGACGCACCTCGTCCCAGACCTGCGCCCGGCTCACGGGGTCGAGGCCAGTGGTCGGCTCGTCCAGGAAGAGCACCCCGGGGCCGTGTATGAGCGACGCCGCGAGGTCCAGTCGGCGTCTCATGCCGCCGCTGTAGGTGCCAACACGGTCGTCCATGGCGTCTCCGATGTCAGCCAGGTCGATGGCCCGCGCGATGGATGCGGCCCGGTCGGCGGCGCTCAGCCCGTACAGCCGAGCCTGCAGGTCGAGTATCTCGCGGCCGGTCTGGCGTTCGTCGAGCGCGGCATCCTGCAGGGCGACACCGATGCGGATGCGAACTTCGCCGGGACTGTCGACCACGTCATAGCCGGCCACCGAGGCCTTGCCCGCGGTGGGCTTCAGGAGGGTGCACAGCATCAAGACCGTGGTGCTCTTCCCCGCTCCGTTGGGACCGAGGAATCCGTAGACCTCCCCGACGCTCACCGCAAGGTCCACGCCGTCCACAGCCCGCTTGCTGCCGAATGTCCGGACCAGCCCGCGGGCCTCGATCGCTAGGCCGTTGTCGGTTGCATGCGCAGCATCAGGCACGAGTCGGCAGAGTATCGGCGCTGCCACAGGATCGATGTTGTTGTAGTTTCGGGAGCCGCGCCCACAGAATGGAGCGATGGGCGACACCGCGACGCGGCTGCCGACTGGGATTGCTCCCCGGCACTACACCATCGAGCTGGAGCCCGACCTCGAGGCGGCGACCTTCGCCGGACACGTCGCCATCGACATCGACGTCACAGAGCCGGTGGGCTCGATCGTGCTGAACGCCGCAGAGTTGAGCATCGTCAGCGCGCAGCTCGTCGCAGCATCCGGTGAGACCGTCGAGCTCGACTTCGAGCCCCATGCGGAGTCCGAGCGCCTGACGCTGACCCGTCGCGATGGAACCGGCCAGTTCGCGGCAGGATCGGCCCGGCTGGACATCTCCTTCAGCGGGGTGCTCAACGACCAGTTGCACGGCTTCTACCGCTCCACCTACTCCGACGACTCCGGCGCCACGCACACCATCGCCACCACCCAGTTCGAGTCAACTGACGCCCGACGGGCCTTCCCCTGCTTCGACGAGCCCGCCCTCAAGGCCACCTTCGCGGCGACGCTGGTGGTGGACGAGGACCTGCTGGCAGTGTCCAACACCGCCGAGACCGGCCGCGAGCCACTGGGCGACGGACGCGTCAGGGTCAGCTTCGCCACCACCATGCCGATGTCGACGTACCTGGTGGCCTTCGTGGTAGGACCGCTGGAGGCCACCGAGGCGATCAACTGCGACGGCGTGCCCGTGCGAGTCATCCACCGGCCCGGCCGCGGCGACCAGACCGGCTTCGCCCTCGACGTCGCGGCCCACGCCCTGGAGTGGTACTCCGACTACTACGGCCTGCCCTATCCGTCGGACAAGCTCGATCTGGTCGCCATCCCCGACTTCGCGTTCGGCGCCATGGAGAACCTCGGCTGCGTCACCTTCCGGGAGGTGCTGCTGCTAGTGGATCCCGGCGCCGCCAGCCAGCCCGAGCTGCAGCGGGTGGCCGAGGTGATCAACCACGAGCTGGCTCACATGTGGTTCGGGGACCTCGTGACAATGGCCTGGTGGGAGGGGATCTGGCTCAACGAGGCCTTCGCCACGTTCATGGAGACGGCCTGCACCGACGCCTACCGGCCCGAATGGCGGGTGTGGTCGACGTTCTGCCGAAGCCGGGCCTCGGCGCTCTCTACCGACGCCCTCGGCGCCACCCGGGCGGTGGAGTACCCGGTGCACTCCCCCGCCGAGGCCGAGGACATGTTCGACGTGATCACCTACGAGAAGGGCGCGGCCCTGGTCCGCATGCTGGAGCAGTATCTCGGCGCCGAGACGTTCCGGGACGGAGTGCGCCTCTACTTGCGACGGCACGCCTACTCCAACACGGTTACCGCGGACCTGTGGGCCTCGCTCGCCGACGCGTCGGGCCAGCCCGTGGGACAGATCATGGAGGGCTGGATCTACCAGGGCGGATATCCGGCGGTGAGCGCCGCCGCGACCGAGCAGGGCCTAGAAGTGTCCCAGCGCCATTTCACGCTAGACCCCGCACGAGCCGACGAACGAAACTGGGTGGTCCCGCTGCGCTTGCGGGTTCAGGGACCCGGAGACGGCCAGCAAGAGGTGCGACTCCTGCTCGACCAGCCCCGCCTGACCCTGACGGTCTCGGCGACTGAAGCGATGACGGTGAACAGCGGTGCTTCCGGCTTCTACCGCGACGACCCGGCGGCGGACTCCCTTGCGGCCGTCGCGGCGGCAGGACCGGGCGACCGAACCGCCGAGGAACGTCACGGACTCGTCGATGACGCCTGGGCCGCGACTCTGGCCGGCACCCTCGACGCGCCGGTCTTCCTTGACTTCGCGCTGAGAGGATTCACCGACGAGCGCGACCTCACCGTGTGGCAGGCCATCGCGGGCCCTCTGGCCCACCTCCGCAGACTGCTGGACGGAGAGGCGGCCCAGCGCTTCGGCGAGCTCGTCGTAGCCGCCTCCGACACGGCCTTGGCGGAGGTCGGACTGGACCCGCCGCCCGCCGGCGAAGACGAGCGCACCGGCGAGCTGCGGGCGACGCTGGTGAGGCTCAGGGGCGCAACCGCCGATCACGCTCCCACGATCGCGGCGTGCCGCGAGAGGCTCGACCATCCGGACACCACGCTGGCCGCGGCGGCCCTGGGTGTGGTGGCCGCCCACGGACAAGCCGATGACTTCACCCGGATCCGACAGCGCTTCGAAACGGCGTCGGACCCCCAGACCGAGCAGCGCCATCTAGCGGCCCTGGCCGACTTTCCCGACGCTGAGCTCGTCCGCACGATCCTGGAAGGCACCCTCGACGGCTCGGTGCGCACCCAGGACGGCCCCTACCTGATCCGGCGCGCCCTCACCAACCGCGGCTGCGGGCCCCAGGCGTGGGACTTCCTGGCTGGGCACTGGGACCGTCTCCTCGCGATCTTCCCGACCAACTACTCGCTAGCCCGGATGCTGGAAGGAGTGACGGCCCTCGACCAAGCCGAGCTGGCCGCCCAGGTGCACGACTTCATGGCCGCGCACCCCCTTCCCCAAGGGGCGAGACAGGTTGCCCAGCACCTCGAGCGGCTCGACATCAACGTCGCAGTGCGCGCCCGCGAATCCCAGCGCCTGACCGCCGCGGTGCTGGGTCGCTGAGCGAGCCAGCGGACACCGGCCTCTAGTCGCTGAGCGAGCCAGCGGACACCGGCCTCTAGTCGCTGAGCGAGCCAGCGGACACCGGCCTCTAGTCGCTGAGCGAGCCAGCGGACACCGGCCTCTAGTCGCTGAGCGAGTGGCCGAGCTTGGCCCGCTTGGTGTTGAGGTAGCGCAGGTTCTCGGGCCGGGCGCCGATCTCGATGGGAACCCGCTCCGCCACGTCGATCCCGCAGCTGGTCAGGCCCTCGCACTTGGCGGGGTTGTTGGTGAGCAGCCGCACCCCGGACAGGCCGAGGTCAGCGAGGATCGCCGCCGCGGCGTCATAGACGCGGCCGTCCACCGGCAGGCCCTGGGCTGCGTTCGCCTCCACCGTGTCGAGTCCGTGCTCCTGCAGGGCGTAGGCCCTGATCTTGTGCCCGATCCCGATGCCGCGGCCCTCGTGGCCCCGCATGTACAGCAGCACGCCGCGCCCTTCAGCGGCAATGGCGGCCAGCGCATGGTCGAGCTGCGCACCGCAGTCGCAACGCAGCGAACGCAGCACGTCTCCGGTCAGGCACTCGGAATGCACCCGCACCAGCGGCGGCGGCGGGTCCTCGACGTCGCCCATCACGCAGGCGACATGCTGCTCACCGCCGGCCGTGAGGTACACGTGAGCCTGGAACTCCCCGTGCGGGGTCGGCACCAGCGCCTCCGCGAAATGCTCCACCTGCCACGCCGAGCGGGGCGCGTCGCCAGAGCCCGAGGAGGTCACGCCAGCCCAAGCCGCTGCCGCGCGTCGGCAACATCGATGGCCAGCTGCGCAGAGAGCTGCTCTATTCCCTCGAACTTGCGCTCGCTCCTCAGGAAGCCGACGAACTCGACGCGCACCTCGCATCCGTACAGATCCCCGTCGAAGTCGATGACGTGGGCCTCCAAGAGGGACTGCTGAGCGTGCTCGTAGAACGTGGGACGGCGGCCGATGTTGATGGCGCAGCCCCGCCGGCTGCCGTCCGGCAGCGTGCACCACCCCGCATAGACCGCGTCGGCCGGCCAGGCCATGAACTTGGGAACCGGCACGTTGGCGGTGGGGAATCCGACCACCATCCCCCGCCGGTCCCCGGGAACGACTGTGCCGCGCACTTCGTAGTAGCGCCCGAGCATGGCCGCGGCGCGAGCCACATCGCCGCCGGCCAGAGCCCGGCGCACCGCGGTGGACGACACCGGTTCGCGGGCGTCGTGGCGATGGCGGATGAGCTCCAGAGGGACCACCTCGAAACCCCACTCCCGTCCCAGGCGCTGCAGTTCGGCGACGTTGCCGGTGCGGCCCTTGCCGAAGTGGAAGTCCTCCCCCACCACCACGGCCCGGGCGTGGAGGGCGTCGAGGAAGACCTGCTCCACGAACTCCTCGGGCCTGGTGCCGGCGCGAGCCTCGTCGAACTGGATCACGTAGCCGTAGTCGAGCCCTTGGGCCTCGAGCAGCTCCAACTTCTGCTCGAGGGTTGTCAGCAGCTTCGGCGCGTTCTCCGGCCGCACCACGTAAGCCGGGTGGGTGTCGAACGTGACGACTGCCGACGCCGCCCCTAGGCGCTCGGCGGTCTGCCGGACCTGGGTCAGCACCTCCTGGTGGCCGAGGTGCACTCCGTCAAAAACGCCTATCGCAGCCGCGACAGACACCATGGGGGGGAGTTGATCGCGCCGATCATGCAGCAGCTCCACAGACGCCTCCAGCGCGGATAGTGACGATTCCGGGCCCGGGGCCGGTACCTGGAAGGCTACCGACGCGCGCTGGCTACCTCACACCTGCCGCCATCGGCTCAGCGCGCCTGCCGTGCGCGGCGTCCCCTACAACTACGGCGCGCTCGTCACGACCACCGCTGGCTTCGCGCCGTTGCGGAACCGCTCGTACACGGCGAGCAGTTCGCCTTCGGAGTCGTGGACGGCCCAGGGCCCGGGCGCAGTTCCCCCCTCCAGGGCGTCGGCAACACCAAGGCGGACGAGGTCCAGCACCCGACCATTGGCCACCTCGGCCGCCACCACCGGGTCCACCAGCACGCCCGCGAGGTGCTTGACGGCCCGAGACATCGGCAGGACCTCAGCCGACTCCACCGAGCGGGCGCAGGCCAGCCCGAAACTCCCCACCGCAGTGCGGCGCAGCATCCGCAGGTGGGCGCCTCCGCCGAGCGCCCGGCCCAGATCCGCGGCGAGCGCTCGCACGTAGGTGCCCGACGAGCAGTCGACCACGGCGCGCAGCACACCCTCGCAGCCGGGCACACCGGCGACGTCGAAGCGATAGACGGTGACCGGTCGCGCTTCGCGCTCCACTTCCACGCCGGCGCGGGCGAGGGCGTGAAGCCTTCTCCCTCCCACCTTCACCGCCGAGACCATGGGCGGCACCTGGAGGATGGCGCCAGTCAGGGCCGCGGCAGCCTGGCGCGCCTGCTGCTCGCTCACCCCGGCCATGTCGTGGCGCGCCGTCACCCGTCCCGCCGAGTCGAGGGTGTCAGTCTCGGTTCCGAGCACTATCTCCGCTTCGTAGCTCTTGGGAAGCTCGGTGACATACCGCAACAGCCGCGTGGCCCTGCCCACGCCGAGCACCAGCACCCCGGTGGCGTCAGGATCGAGCGTTCCGCTGTGGCCCACCTTTCGGGTGCCTAGCACCCCCCTCGCCTTGGCCACCACGTCGTGGCTCGTCCACCCCGCGGGCTTGTCGATGACCGCGACCCCGTCCAGAGGCCGAGCGGATAGGCCGCGAGTCATCGAGGACTTGCAGGGGCGCTGAGCGAGGCCGTGGCCCGAGCGGCCCGTGAGCGCAGCGAACAAGAGCGGGGAATACGAATTTGCACCGCGAGGAGGTGAGTCCCACCCGCGCTCGCTCCGAGGGACATCAGCTATCGGGATCCGGGTCACCGGCCATCTCGTCGAGGAGCCTCTCGATGCGCTCGGCTGAGCGCAGCACGGTGTCCGGACGGAATACCAGCTCCGGCGTGCGCCGCAGCCGTGTCTGGTCCCCGACGGCGCGTCGCAGCCTGCTGGCGTGCTCCTCGAAGGTCTCGGCGATGCCGGCGTCACCCTCTTCGGTGTCGCCGAGCGAGGTGAACCACACCACGGCGCGGTGCAGGTCCCGGTCCACGTCCACGCCCGTCACCGACACCAGGGCCAGGCGGTCGTCGTCCAGTTGCTCCATCGACTCGGCGACTATGCGCCTGATGAGCTCGCCCACCCTGGCGGTGCGATGACCGACCCGATGGTCGGGATGGGAGCGTCGCGTTCGTCGTGCCATCGGTTGTTGCGGGCCGGGTGCCGGACCCTCACCCCTCGAGGGTTCGGGCCACCTCGCGCTCTTCGAAGGTCTCGATGATGTCGCCCGGCTTGAGATCCTGGAAGTTGCTCAGGCCTATGCCGCACTCGAAACCGGAGTGAACCTCGCGGACGTCGTCGGAGAAGCGCTTGAGTGACGTGATGGTCCCCTTCCAGATGATCGCCCCGTCGCGCAGGAACCGCACCTTGGACCCCCGGGTGATCGTGCCGTTCTGCACGTAGCACCCCGCCACCGCCCCCAACCGGGGGATGCGGAAGATCTGGCGCACCTCGGCGTCGCCGGTCACGATCTCCTCGATCTCGGGGGCGAGCATCCCGATCATGGCCGACGACACATCCTCGAGCAGCTTGTAGATGATCTCGTAGGTGCGGATCTCGACGTTCTCGGCATCAGCAGCCTCGCGCGCCTTGCGGTCGGGTCGAACGTTGAACCCGATGATGGTCGCGTTGGAGGCCGAGGCGAGCTGGATGTCGTTCTCGGTGATGCCGCCGACGCCGCGATGCACGATGGCAATGCGGACATCACCGGTTTCCAGCTTGCGGAGGCTCCCTGTGACGGCTTCCAGCGAGCCGTTGACGTCGGCCTTCACGATGGCGTTGAGAGTGGCGGTCTCGCCGCGCTGGACCCGGGTGAAGAGATCTTCGAGTTTGGCCCCGCCGGACAGGGCGTGAGCCTCCCGGCCCAGACTCGACAGCCGTTGCCAGTGCTCGCGGGCGTCGGCCACCCGCCCGGCGATCTTCTCGTTGGGGGCCACCGCGAAGGTGTCGCCGGCGATGGCGACCTCCGACAGGCCCAGAACCTGGACCGGGGTCGAAGGAGCGGCCTCGCCGACGCCCTCGCCCTGATCGTCGAGCAGGGCCCGGACGCGCCCCCACGACGCCCCTGCGACCACCGGGTCGCCTATGCGCAGCGTGCCCCTCTGCACCAGCACGGTGGCCACAGGCCCCCGCCCGATGTCGAGGTTCGACTCGAGCACGACCCCGCCCGCTCGACCCTCGGGCGAGGACCGCAGATCCTCGACCTCTGCCACCAGCAGTATCTGGTCCAGCAAGTCCTCGATCCCCTCGCCGGTGAGAGCCGAGACCTCGCAGTAGATCGTCTCTCCGCCCCAGGACTCCGGAACCAGACCCTGCTCGGCCACTCCGGCGACCGTCCTCTGCAGATCCGCGTTGGGACGGTCGATCTTGTTGACCGCCACGACGATGGGAACCTCGGCGGCCTTGGCGTGGTTGATGGCCTCGATCGTCTGGGGCATCACGCCGTCGTCGGCGGCCACGACCAGCACCACAATGTCGGTGGCGCTGGCTCCCCGGGCCCGCATGGCGGTGAACGCCTCGTGACCTGGAGTGTCTATGAACGTGAGCATCCGGTCGTTGCGCTCGACCTGATAGGCGCCGATGTGCTGCGTGATCCCGCCCGCCTCGCCGTCGACCACGTTGGCGTCGCGGATGCGGTCCAGCAGCAGCGTCTTGCCGTGGTCCACATGGCCCATGACGGTGACAACTGGAGATCGCAGAGGAGCTTCGGTGCCATCGTCGTCGGCGGCGCCCACGATCCCCAGGAGCTTGCGGAGTTCGGCCTCCTGCTCCTCGCCGGGATTGACGAGACGGATCTCGGCACCGATCTCCGCGGCGAACAGTTCCATCATCTCGTCGCTGAGCGACTGGGTAGCGGTGACCATCTCGCCGTGCTGCATCAGGAAGCGGACCACGTCGGCGGCGGTGCGATTGATCTTGGGTCCGAAGTCCTGCGCGGCCGAGGCCCGCTCCACCACGATCACGCCCTCCGGCACGGCTGCATGGCGCGGCGTGTAGGTCGGGACATCCATCGGCTGGAGTTCCTCACGCACTCGGCGCCTGCGGCTCTTGCGTCGGGGCGGCCGTCGCTGGGCGCCGCCGGGACCGCCTCTGCCCGCGGGGCGGCCCGGAGGCCCGGGCGCCGCGGGTCGAGCCCCACCGAGCGATCGGGGACCGCCCGAGGGCGCGCCGCGGCGCGGGCCAGCTGCTCGATCAGCCGGAGGCCGCTGGCCCGCCGGGCGTGAGGCGGGACCGGCCGACCGGCGTTCGGGGGTAGCCGCGCCACCGCGGGAGGGGGCGCCATGCGGGGCGGGAGACCGGGGCCGGCGAGGCGGGGGAGGCGGCGGAATCGGCTTGCCCGACCGTGACACGGGCGGGCTCCCGGGCTTGAGGGAACGGGCCGGAGCTGCACTGGACTGCACTCTGTGGCCTGCCGGCTTTGGCGGCGGCTGCTCCTCCACCACTGGCTGGGGCTCGTCTCGTGTGGCTCGCTTGGGCGGAGCCACGCTGCCGCTGGAGGAGATCGTCACCTTCGGCTTCGCCGCGACAGGTTCGGCCGGCCGCATCTTCGCCGCGACAGGTTCGGCCGGCCGCATCTTCGCCGCGACAGGTTCGGCCGGCCGCATCTTCGCCGCGACAGGTTCGGCCGGCCGCATCTTCGCCGCGACAGCCGGAACCGAGCCGGGCTTGTCCTGCCGCGGCGCACGGGAGGCCGGCACCTGTACCGCGGGCGCCAGCCGGACGTCGGAGCCGTCCCCCGGCTCAGCCTCGGGCTTCGCAGGAGCGGCGGGCTCGGTACGGGGAGGTTCCGCCTTGGGCCTTGTGGCGACGGGCTTCCTGTCCGTCGGCTTCTTCGTCTCCGGCTCCACCGCCTCGACCGGGGGCGGAGGCGGAGGCGGGGGCGGCGGAGGCGGAGGCGGGGGCGGGGGCGGCGGAGGTGGCGGAGGCTTCAGCAGGCCGTCGCGCTCCGCCCTTCGCCGGACCCGGTCGGCCTGGGCCTCGACAATGCTCGAGGAATGCGACTTCACTCCGATGCTGAGCGCGATGCAAAGATCGAGCGTCTCCTGATTTGTCAGTCCGAGCTCTTTGGCGAGCTCATGGACGCGGATCTTGCCTGGCAACGCATGCCCCCTTCAGGACCGGCCGGCGCGGCCACTCGGCCCGGGAACGCTCCCCGGGCGCAACGGCCACGCCTCCCGAAGCCTAGCGATCTCGCCCGGCTTCACGTCAGCCCGAAGGGCCCTTCCGAAGGCGCGGCGGTGTTCGGCCAGGTCGAAGCAGGCAATGTCCTCACACAGCCAGGCACCCCGCCCAGGGCCTGACCCGACAACCAGCGCGCCGCCCGGAGCCATGCCCACGCGCCGCATCTCCGCACCCGGACGGCGGGTGCGGCAGCCGATGCAGGTGCGGATCGGGCTCAGGTGCCCTCCGCCTGATCCGCCGGGACCTCGACCTTCTCCGAACGGGAGTCCTCGACCTGGTCCTGTGCCATGGCTGCGGCCCACGCCTCAGCGCTGACCGCCTCGCCGCCGTCAGCCGGCCGCCACAATTGCTCTCCCGTCTCCGGATTGGTGATCCACTCTCCCTCCGCCCATTCCACGTCGCCGTAGGCCGCCTCTTCGGCCAGCTGGGACTCACTCTTGATGTTTATGCCCCAGCCGGTCAGCCGGCTGGCAAGGCGAGCGTTCTGGCCCTCCTTGCCGATCGCGAGCGAGAGCTGGTAGTCGGGGACGATCACGTCGCAGTTGCCGGTCATCTCGTTGGGGCGGACCTCCTTGATCCTGGCCGGTGACAGCGCCTTGGTCACGAACTCCTTGAGCTCGCTGCTGAACGGCACGATGTCGATCTTCTCGCCTCGCAACTCGTTGACCACTTGGCGAACCCTTGCCCCCCGGGCCCCCACGCACGCACCCACCGGATCGACGTTCGGGTCGTTCGAGTACACCGCGATCTTGGTTCGGTGGCCCGGTTCGCGCGCACATGCCTTGATCTCGACGATTCCGTCGGCGATCTCGGGGACCTCCAACTCGAAGAGCCTCTTCACCAGGCCGGGATGGGTTCGGCTCACCACGATCTGGGGTCCCTTGGCCGTCTTGCGAACCTCGACGATGTAGGCCTTCAGCCGAGTGTTGGAGTCGGGCCGCTCGTAGGGCACCTGCTCTGCCTGGGGAAGCAGTGCCTCGACCCGGCCCAGATCGAGAAGGGTGTAGCGCGCGTCGGTCTGCTGGATCATGCCGGTGACTATGTCTCCCTCGCGGCCTGCGTACTCCTCGTACTTGAGCTCCCGTTCCGCCTCGCGGATGCGCTGGGTCATGACCTGGCGGGCAGTCTGCGCGGCGATGCGCCCGAAGTTGTCCGGCGTCACCTCGAACTCCTCGCCGACCGGATTGCCCTCGGCGTCCAGATCCTGGGCCAGCACGTGGAACTCCATCGTGGAGGGATCGATCGTCACCCAGGCGTACTCCTTGGCGTCGGGCAGCCGCTTGTACGCGGACTCCAAGGCGTCGGCCAGGGCCGCAAACAGCGCGTCGACGGTGATCCCCCGCTCGGCCGCCATCGCCTGGAGCGCTTCCATCATCTCCGCGTTCATGCCTTTGCCTCCTTCATGCCTTCGCCTCCTTGTGGTCTCGTCCTTGGGACTGATGCGGTTGGTGCGCGCCCGTGCCCCACTCGAAGATCGTGCGGGCCGATGCCAGCTGGTCATAGGCGATGCGGCAAACCTCGCCGTCCTGGCTTCGCAGCTCGACTCCGTCGTCGGCCACCGCTTCCAGGATCCCCGACAGCCGGCGCGGCCCGTCGAAGCCGGCGCGGGTCTTTACCCTGACTTCAGACCCGGCGGCACGGCGGAAGTGCTCGGGGGTGCGGAGGGGACGCTCCAAGCCGGGGCTCGAGACCTCCAGCGTGTACCGGCCCGGTATGAGATCGTGCTCATCGAGAGCGTGGCTCACCGACCTCGACAGACGGGCGATGACATCGAGATCGATCCCGCCGTCGGCGTCGACGAGGATTCGGACGGTGCCGCCATGGTGCTCGATGTCGTACAGGTCAACCGAGGCGGCCTCCGCCATCGGGGCAACGAGTTCGCGGACGCGATCGATGATCGCCATGATATTCCCTGGAATTCTGCTCTCGAGTGCTGCTCGGGTCGGGGCCCGAACCGGCAACGGCGTGGGCACGAACCCACGCCGTTTCCGAAGAATCGAACGTACCGCCAGTATACCCGTGCTACGGATATACCCGTGCTACGGCCTCTGGCGACTCTTGCGCCGGATGCTCGCCACCACGGCCTCTGACTTGTTGGCGTCGTCCCCTAGCTCGTCGAGGTTGCGGCGGCGATCCTCCTCAGCCGCACGCCGAGCCGAGGCGCGCGTCTCCTTGGCCCGCTCCAGTGCGGCCTCCGAGCCGTGCTCACAGATGAACTCGGCCCATTCCACCAGCGCGTCCACCATGGCGTCCTCGGCGACCACTGCCACGTTCTCGCCCTTCACGAACAGGTGTCCCCGGCGGTTCCCTGCAGCGATGCCGAGGTCGGCGTCCCGGGCCTCGCCCGGACCGTTCACGACGCAACCCATCACGGCCACCTGCAGCGGTATGCGCCGCTCGCCGAAGGCCTCCATGGCCCGCTGGGCCACGCCGAACACGTCCACCTCGGCCCGCCCGCAGCTGGGGCACGCGATCAGGTCGACGTTGCGGCGCTCGCGCAGGCCCATCGCCTCCAGCAGCTTCCGGCCGGCCCGAGCCTCCTCAACCGGGTCGGTGGTCAGCGAATAGCGGATCGTGTCGCCGATGCCCTCGGCGAGCAGTGCCGCGATCCCGGCCGTCGACTTGATGGTCCCGGCGGGCGGGGGCCCGGCCTCGGTCACACCGAGATGCAGCGGATGGTCTGTCGTGTCCGCGAGCTGCCGGTAAGCCTCGATCATCAGCGGAACGCTCGACGCCTTCACCGAGATCTTCACCAGGTCGAACCCGACATCGGTGAAGTAGGCGAGCTCGCGCATCGCGGAGGCCACCATCGCTTCAGGCGTCACTCCCAGCTCGGGGTGGTAGAGGTCAGGGTCGAGCGAGCCTCCGTTGACTCCAATGCGGATGGGCACGCCGCGGTCCCTGCACTCCCGCGCCACGGCCTTGATGTGCTCGGGCCTGCGGATGTTGCCAGGGTTCAGACGCAGGCAGTGCACCCCAGCCTCCAGCGCGGCCAGCGCCATCCGGTAGTTGTTGTGGATGTCGGCAATGATCGGCACCGGCGAGCGAGGCACGATGCGGGCCAGCCCCTCAGCGGCCTCGGCCTTGTTGCAGGTGCAGCGCACGATGTCGGCGCCCGCGGCCGCCAGCGCGTAGATCTGCTGCAGAGTGGCCTCGTGGTCGGCCGTCTTGGTGACCGTCATCGACTGCACGGTCACCGGCGCGCCGCCCCCCACCGGTACCGTTCCGACCACGATCTGCCGAGTGTCCCTCCGTGGGAACCTCGCGGTGACCTTCACGGCGGGAGTCTATCCGCTCGGCCTCTCGGAGGCAGCGCGGATAGGTGTCACCGCCTCGCGGTGAAGCGTCGTGTTTCCCGCTCTCGTTCGCTGCGCTCTCGGGCCGCTCGGGCCACGGCCTCGCTCAGCGCCCGCGTGATTCCTCGTGACCTGCGGCCTATCCGCTCGGCCTCTCAGCCGAAGCTGACGGGGTCGAAGATGTCGCGCACCAGCGCCACGCCGCCCACCAGCAGCAGCAGGGCCACAACCGCGTACGTGAGCGGCAGGAGCCGGGCCGCATCCACCCGGTGGGAGCGGCCGCCGATGGAGCGGATCCGCTCGTACGTGACCACGGCTACATGGCCCCCGTCCAGCGGAAGCAGCGGCAGCAGGTTGAACACCCCAATAAACACGTTCACATACACCAGCAGCACCAGCACCTCGGTTGCGCCGTCGGAAGCTGCCTCCGCCCCGATCCGGGCCACGCCGTAGATCGACAGGATCCGGTTCTCATCCGGATGAGACGTATCGAGCCGCCGCAACTCGACCTCGCGGGCCGTCTGCGCGCTGCCGGCGGCCCGATCGTCGCCCCGCAACCCGTCCAGAGTGCCTCCGAATCCATCGGTCACGATGCTGGGGATGGCGAAGATCACGTCGCGCACGGTCCATCCGAGCAGGCGCATCGACTCGCTGGCAGCCTGCACCACGCCAAGCCCGTCGGCGCGGTAGTCGGCTGACACCCCGAAGAATCCCCTGACCGCGGATGACGGGTGGACCAGCTCGATGATCATCGTCCCCTCCACCACGGCCGGCCTGCCCGTCCGGGTGTCGACGATGGTCATGTCGATCGGCTCGCCGATCCGGTCGCGCCCGTACTCGGCCACCTTCACGTACGTGGGAGCGCCTGCAGATTCGAGACCCTCGACGGCAAGGATCCGGTCCCCTTCGATGAGCCCGACGATCCCGGCCGCGCCCTCAGCGGTGAGGCGCTCGCCCACCTGGGTCACTGCAGTGCGCACCGCGCCGTCGCGGTGGTAGACCACCTCCACCTCGGCGCCCGCGAGCTGCTGCACCTGACGAGAGAAGTCGGCGAAGGTGTTGCGGCGCACGCCCGCGACCGAGATCAGCTCGTCACCGGGCTGCAGGCCCGCCGCGGCGGCCGCGCTGTCGGGCGAGACGGTAGCCAGCGTCCATTCCTCAACCTCGTCGGCATCAGACCCGGCGCCGCCCACGAACCTTCCGTCACCGAGGAGCACCGCGAACAGCAGCACCAGCGCGATGACGAAGTGCATGCCGGACCCCGCCGTCAGCACGAGCAGCTTCCTCGGGTAGCTCTGCTGCCGGAAGCTGCGGGGCTCGTCGAGAGGCTCCACCTCGTCGAGGTTGTTCATCCCGACGATGCGCACATACGCGCCCGCCCATATGGCCTTGACTCCGTACTCCGTCTCGCCGCGGCGGAACGACCAGAGGCGCGGGCCGAACCCGATGAAGAACTCGCTGACCTTCATGCCCGTCCATCGGGCGGTGAGGTAGTGGCCGAGCTCGTGCATGAACAACATGGCCACCAGCAACAGGATGATCACGACCCAGCTCGCGCCGGCGAACACGCCTATGAGCACGAGGAGCCCGACGAGCACGGCAAGGCCACCGTGATCGTCGAAACGCTGCGTCATCACGCTGCCTCGCGGCGCTCCACGAGGCCCGCGGCGACCCGGCGGGCCTCACCGTCGGCGGCCAGCACCGCGTCGACATCGGCAGCCTTGTAGCCGGGCCACAGCCCGAGGGCCTCCTCCAGCAGACTAGCGATGTCCACCCAGCGGATCCGGTCGTCGAGGAAGGCCTGCACGGCGACTTCATTGGCGGCACTGAGCCAGGCCGGCGCGGTCTCCGAGGCCCGCCCGGCCTCGAAGGCCAGGTCGATACAGCCGAAGGCGCCGCGGTCGGGCGGCTCGAAGTCCAAGCGGCCCAGCTCGGCCCAGTCGATAGCACCGAAGGCCAAGTCGAGGCGATCGGGGTAGGCGAGCGCGTACCCGATGCAGAGCCTCATGTCGGGCTTCGAGAGCTGGGCCACTGTCGCCCCGTCGCAGTAGGTGACCATGGAATGGACGATGGACTGCGGATGCACCACGACCTCGATCTGGTCGTAGGCGACCCCGAAGAGCTCGTGCGCCTCGATGACCTCGAGGCCCTTGTTCATGAGCGTGCTGGAGTCGATGGTGATCTTGGGGCCCATCTGCCAGGTGGGGTGGGCCAACGCGTCGGCGATGGTGACCTCCTCCAGCTCAGACCGGCTGCGTCCCCGGAAGGGTCCTCCGCTCGCGGTCAGGACGATGGAGGACACGCGCTCGGGATGATCG
The DNA here is from genome assembly GCA_965219165.1 of Candidatus Aldehydirespirator sp. Taxonomy (GTDB): domain Bacteria; phylum Actinomycetota; class Acidimicrobiia; order Acidimicrobiales; family Aldehydirespiratoraceae; genus Aldehydirespirator. The sequence goes on from CBDCMW010000002.1 coordinate 2,716,224, forward strand.
TTGGCCCGCAGGCACTGGTGGACGGCGCAGTGCTCGGAGTCGACGGGAATGATCTCCGCTCCGGCCGTAGCCCGGGCCCGCTGCACCACGGGACCAGCCGCGATGAGCGACTCCTTGTTGGCGAGTCCGAGCCGTTTGCCGGCCTCCAGAGCGGCCAGCGTGACTGGCAGCCCCGCGAACCCGACCACCCCGTTGATGACCGTGTCGGCGGTGGACGCCGCGGCAGCCATGGCGCCGGAGCCAGCGAGCAGCTCGACGGTGTCGGGCAGCCGCTCGGCCAGGGCCGAGGCCCGCGATGCGTCGGCAATTGCCACCACGTCCGGGCGGAAGCGCTGAGCCTGCTCAGCGAGCAGATCCACCGAGCGGGCCGCACCCAGAGCGGCCACGCGGTACCGGTCGGGTCGGGCCTGGATGATGTCGAGCGCTTGGGTTCCGATCGATCCGGTCGAGCCGAGAACGGCGACCGATAGCGCCAAGGTCAGATCACCTCGATCATCGGATCACCCCGGTCATTCGGACCGTCCCGACCCTTCGAGGCGCCGCTGACAGGTGACAAGGCCCCGCGGTGAAGCATGGTGTCTCCCGCTCCTGTTCGCCGCGCTCACGGGCCGCTCGGGCCACGGCCTCGCTCGGCGCCTCGTGAAAACCCTCATGAACTGCCGCCTATCCGCTCGGCCTCTAGATCACTCCGGTCATCAGCGCCACGTAGTAGGTGGCAGGCAGTGAGAACAGCATCGCGTCGAAGCGGTCCAGGATCCCGCCATGGCCCGGAAGCAGCGAGCCCATGTCCTTGATGTCGAGGTCGCGCTTGAGCATGGACTCGACCAGATCGCCGACGGGCGCGGCCACCGCCACCACCACCGACAGCAGGACCGCGTCCCAGAAGCTGCCTGGGCTGGCGGCCACGGGCGCGGGCATTCCCGCCAGCCCCATGATCACGCCGACCGCGACGGTGACGACGGCTCCGCCGACTAGCCCCTCCAGCGTCTTGTTCGGGCTGGCTCTGGACAGCGGGGTTCGACCGGCGGCCCTGCCGATCGCCATCGCGCTCACATCGTGCGCGACGGTCAGAACGATGGCCGCCGTGATCAGCCCGGTGCCGTGGGTCGGGATCTTCAGCATCAGCGCAGCATGCGCGCCGAGCACCCCGATGTAGGCCACGGCGAAGACCGTCACCGCCAGACCCCGCATCGGCCCTTCGACCCCTACCCCTGTGAGATACCACAACCCCCCGAACACCACCGTGAGCACCAGCACCACCACGATCGCGTCCATGCCGCGCCAGTACGCCGCGAGCGGCATGGTCACCACTCCGGCCAGCCCCAGCACCACGGCCGGCTGATACCCGGCGACCCGCACCGCGCTGAGCAGCTCCACGGCAGCTAGGCCGAGTACAACAGTTGCCACGACCAGCGCCAACGCCGGACCGACCTGCAAGGCCACGAGAATCACGGCCGACAGGAAGACGCCCACGAGGACCGCCATCGGCATGTCCCGTTCGGCCGCGACCACCGGCGTCGAGCCAGTGCCCGGCACCCCGGAGGACACCGCCTGGTCCTCGTAGCCGAAGAAGTCCTCGTCGCCTAGGGCGGCACCCACCGGCTCACTGGGCTCCATGGGCGGCAGAGCGTCCTCGGGGTCCTCCCACTGGGGTGCGGAGGTGTGGTCGGTCCACACTCCCAGCTCCTGGGGGTCAGCCTCCTCCAGCCTCGGCTCGGACGCGGTCAGCGGCGGCGACGCGGGGACACCCGGCTCACTCCAGGCGGGCTCGCCATGCTCGTCGCCGAACACTGACCGTCCGGCCACAACGCCCGTATCGTCGTCGAGCGCGTCCCTCTCGGCGGAGTCGAGTTCTCCGAAGTCGTCCTGCTCGCTCACTACATCGCTCCTTCCGGCTGGCCGGGTGCGGACCCGGGCCCTGCCCGCGTTCACACCTCGAGCAGTTCGCCCTCTTTGCTTGCCAGGGCCTCATCGATCTGCTGCTCGTGGGCGCGGGTGATGCTGTCGATCTGCTCACCAGCGCGCGCCACGGTGTCGGCGGACACCCCGCCTTCCTTCTCTACGTCTTCCAGATCCTTGCGGGCTTGGCGGCGCAGGCCGCGCACCCGGTTGCGGGAATCCTCTGCCATCGAGCCCACAAGCCTGGCCAGGTCCCTGCGGCGCTCTTCTGTGAGCGGTGGGAACGACAGGCGGATGACCCGACCGTCGTTGCTCGGGACCAGCCCGAGCTGGGCTTGCTGGATGGCGCGCTCGACAGCCGTGATGTTGGCGGGATCATGGGGGGTGACGATCAGCTGGCTCGCCTCGGGAATGGCGAAGCTGACCAGTTCTCGCATGGCCATCTTCACGCCGTAGGCCTCCACCTGGACCCGCTCCAGCAGCGCCGAGCTGGCCCTGCCGGTGCGCACGCTGGAGAACTCGCGCTTGGCCGCGGCGACAGCCTCATCCATTCGCTCGCCCGCGTCGGCGATCACCATGCCGATCAGCTCCTCGCTCATGGGCTGCGCTCCTTCTGTGCAACGAGCGTACCCACCTGAGCGCCGTCGAGCAGGGATTGAAAATTGTGGGGTCCCATCAGATCGAAGACCACGATGGGAAGGCTGTTGTCCATGCACAGCGTGATGGCCGTGGCGTCCATCACCTCCAGCCCCCGGTTCAGCACCTCGAGATACGTGACCCGTTCGAGCCGAGTGGCGCCGGAATCGACCTCAGGATCCGCCGTGTAAATTCCGTCCACCCCGCCGTGCGTACCCTTGAGCACCACTTCGGCCTCCACTTCGGCAGCCCGCAGTGCCGCGGTGGTGTCGGTGGTGAAGAAAGGGTTGCCGGTGCCGCCGGCGAAGATGACCACCCGGCCCTTCTCGAGGTGGCGGATGGCCCGGCGGCGGATGTAGGGCTCGGCGATCTGTGCCATGTGGATCGCTGACTGCACCCGCGTGGGCTGGCCGAGTTGTTCGAGGGTGTCCTGGAGGGCTAGGGCGTTCATGACCGTGGCCAGCATCCCCATGTAGTCGGCCTGGGCCCGGTCCATTCCCGCGCCCGCACCCTGGGTGCCCCGCCAGAGGTTCCCGCCTCCCACGACGACGGCTATCTCCACGTCGAATACAGCGCCCGCGTCTGCGATGCCGCCGGCGATACGCCGCACGGTGTCGCCGTCTATACCGCCCTCGGATCCGCCCGCGAACGCCTCTCCCGAGAGCTTCAGCAGCACCCTCCGCCAGCGAGCCGATCGCCGTGCTGGGGCGTTGGCGGCATCGGAGGGGTGGTCCATGGTCAGTCGCCGATCATGACCTGCACGAACCGGACGATCGATCCGCCGCCGATGCTGTCCTTGACCGCGGTCTTCTCGCCGTGCAATCCCTGCGCGAGCAGCACGCGCTCGGCGTACCAGCCTCGCAGCCGTCCGTCCACGATCTTGTCCCAGGCCTTCTCGGGCTTGCCTTCGGCCTTGGTGATCTCCAGGAGCGAGTCCCGCTCCCGCTCAATCTCGCTGGACGGGATCTCGCTCGCACTCAGGAACTGCGGCTTGGCAAAGGCGACGTGCAGCGCCACTTGGTGCAGCGCGTCGGCAGCGACGCCGCTGCCCTCCACGACGACGACGTTCACGCCTCGCCCGTCCTGGCGGTGAAGGTACGAGTCGAGGACGTTCCCGTCGGCGGCATGCAGGAGTTCGACCACCCCGATTTCGATGTTCTCCTTCAAGACCAGCCTGAGGTCCTCGATCTCGGCCGAGTGCCCGTCGACCGCACCGGGGCCGCCGTCGAGCACGGACTCCGCGAGGGCCTGCGCCAGCGACGTGAATCCCTCGTTCTTGGCCGAGAAATCGGTTTCGCATTTCAACTGCACCACTGCGGCGGTCTTGCCGTCGCCGGCCACCGCGACCGCGCCCTGGTCGTTGTCCCGGCCGGTCCGGGCATCGGCTTTGGCCAGGCCCTGCTCCCGCAGGATCTGCCGGGCCGCCTCCATGTCGCCGTCGGCGGCGGTCAGGGCCCTCTTGGCGTCCATCATCCCCGCGCCGGTGGCGTCTCGCAGCGTCTTCACGTCCCGGGCGCTGACCGCCATCTCAGTCCTCCTCGTCCGCTGCGCCAGCGCCGGAGTCGGCAGAATCATCGGCCTCGTCCGCTGCGCCAGCGCCGGAGTCGGCGGAATCATCGGCCTCGTCCGCTGCGCCAGCGCCGGAGTCGGCAGAATCATCGGCCTCGGCCGAGGTCGCAGTGTCTTCGGTCGCGGCCACCTCCGCTTCCGGCCCCTCCCCGTCGACAGCGTCAGCGTCACCGTCGGCCGTTGGGGCACCGTCACCGACGGCAGAGGCGTCCTCTTCAGCGGCGGCCGCCTCGGCTTCCGGCCCCTCCCCGTCGACAGCGTCAGCGTTGCCGTCGGCCGTCGACTCGTCCGCCTCGGCCTCAGCCGCCTTGGCCCCGGCCGCCTTGGCCCCGGCCACGCGGGCCTCGCGGTCAGCGGCCTCAGCGGCCGCCTCCGCTCGGGCTAGGGCCTGCTGTTCGGCGATCTCCGCCTCGGTCAGAGCGTCGCGGGCGGTGCTTGTGGCCTCCGTGCGCTTCGAATGGATGAACCGTCCCTCCAGCACGGCGTCGGAGATGACTCGGGCCATGAGCCGCCCGGACCTGATGGCGTCGTCGTTGCCTGGAATCGCGTAGTCCACCAGGTCGGGATCGCAGTTGGTGTCGACTACCGCGACGATGGGCACGCCGAGCTTGCGGGCCTCGGTGACCGCGATGTACTCCTTCTTGGTGTCGAGGATGAACACCGCTCCGGGGGGTTCCATCATGTCGCGGATACCGCCCAGGTTGCGCTCGAGCTTGGTCAGCTCTCGTTCCAGCAGCAGCGCCTCCTTCTTGGGCATGGCATCGAACTCGCCCGAGTCGCGCATGCGCTGGTATTGCTTCATCTTGGCGATCCGCTTGGCGATCGTGTGAAAGTTGGTGAGCATCCCGCCCTGCCACCGCTCATTGACGTAGGGCATGTTGCAGCGCTCGGCGTAGGACTGCACGGAGTCCTGGGCCTGTTTCTTGGTGCCGATGAACAGGACCATGCCTCCGCCAGCGACGAGGTCCCGAATGAAGACGTAGGCGCGCTCGAGATGGGCCAGGGTCTGACGAAGGTCGACTATGTGGATGCCAGCCTTGTCGCCGTGGATGAAGCGTTTCATCTTCGGGTTCCATCGGCGGGTCTGGTGGCCGAATTGGACCCCGGCCTCCAGCAGTTGCTTCATGGTGACGACAGCCATGCTTGTTTGCTCTCCCGGTTCTGCGTGGCCCGCGCCGGACGCCTAGACGACCGGGTGAAGGCGCGGGTTGCGAAGTGATTCAGCGACGCCGCTCGACGCCGCCGGACCCTGACGGGCCAACCCGCGAGTGTAACGAGAGCGAAAGGGAGACCCCACCGGCACGGCCGCGGCCCGTCGCCTCGCGTCTCACCCACGCCACGACCGCATCGGCACCAGCCGAACTCTCACGCGCCGCACTCCGATGAAGCTGTCGGGGTCGGTGTAGCTCCCGTCCACCCGCACGCCGAAGTGCAGCCTCTCCCCCGCGATGCCGATCACCGCGCCCACCTCGACATAGGTGCCGTCCCGCACGCTGATGCGCTGGAGGTACGAGTACGAGCTGACCACGCCGCCGCCGTGGTCGACGGTCACGTGGAGAGCTCCCGCCACCGCTCCCGCGAACACGACGGTGCCGGAAGCCGCGGCCCGCACCACCTGGCCGGGCTCGGTGTCGTACTCGACACCGCGGTTGCCGGGACTGTAAGGGTTCTCGGGCGGGCGGAACGGGTCGATCACCGGCGCGTCGACGGGCGGGCGGAACACGGGCCGTTCGTCGTGGTGCGACAGGGCGCCGGCCGTAGAGGCCAGCGTCGGTACGGCTAGGGCCATCGCCGCTACCGGCGCGACGAGCAGGCGGGCGGCGAGCTCGCGACGGCGGGCTCGTAGTGGGCGGAACTTGGGTGGGCGCCACATGGCACAACTCCCCGGGATGACAGTGTCTCGGGGAAGCGAGGTCCGCGACTGCGGCTGTGTCCACGGCGACCGCTTCGCCAAGGCCGAACCGCGGACGGTAGCCACCATAGAGCGGCAAGCACCGTCCGCAACCGGACCGCCCACCCCGAGCCATTCTGATCGCGAAAACCTGTCATATGCACAGGAAAGCGCGAACAGACCAGCGGGGGTTCGGCGAGATGCGCGCTGGCTGACGGGTTAAAGCCGTGCGCGGGCGGCGCGGAGGCGGGCGAGCGTGGCTTCTCGGCCCAGCAAGCGCATCGGCTCCCACAGGGGCAGCCCCGCGTCGGTCCCGGACAGCGCCACCCGGACCGGGGGCTGCGACCGTACCCGGGCCCCGATGCTCTCGGTCAGCTCGTCGCCGACGCCCATGACAATGGCCTCCAAGCGCTCGGCGGAGGAGAAGTCGTCGCCAGCCAGGCGAGCCTCGGCGGCCTCCAGCACCTGTGCGGCGGCCCGACCCTTGACCATCGCCTTGTGCCAGGCCCGCTCGTCGTAGGCGACATCGGGGCGAAGGATCCAGTCGATCCACCCCGCGGCCTCGCCGAGGCTGGCGATGCGCTGCTGGATCTCTGAGGCCAGTTCCCTGACCACATGGGTAACCCAGCGCGGCTCCCTGCCTGGAGAGGCAAGGACCTCAAGAACTTCGATGTCATGCATGTGGTCGGGCCACGGGGCTTCGGGACCGGTGAGGAACGGGTCGGCCCGGTCTGCGAACTGTTCGGGTGTGAGCGCCTTGATGTAGGCGGAGTTGATGTGGTCCAGGCGGGCCGGATCGAAGAACGCTGCGGCCGGCTTGACCGCGTCGAGGTCGAACAGGGCGACGATCTCGTCCAGCGGGCGGATCTCCACCTCGTCGGGCGGCCCCCATCCGAGCAGGGCCAGGTAGTTGACCATGGCCTCGGGCAGATAGCCCCCGCGGCGGTAGCTGTCAAGGGCCACATCGTCGCGCCGCTTGGACAGCTTCTGGCGCTTGGCGTTGACCAGCAGCGGCAGGTGGGCGTACTGGGGCGGGAGGCCGTAGCCGAGGGCCTGCCACAGCAGCAGCACCCGGGGCGTGGTGTTGAGCAGATCCTCGCCCCGGATCACATGGGTGATCCCCATGTCGTGGTCGTCCACGGCGTTCGCCAGGTGAAACGTGGGCGAGCCGTCGCCGCGGCGGATCACGAAGTCCTCCAGCGACTCGTTCGGGAAGCTCACCTGGCCCCGCACGATGTCGTTCACGACAGTGGTGCCGTCGTCGGGGCAGCGGAACCGCACCACCACTCCCGGGCCGTCGGTGACGCCGCGGTCACGGGACCAGCCGTGGTAGCCGGCCGGGAGCCCGGCCGCGGCGCAGCGCTCCTCGATATCGGCCCGGGTCAGGTCGCAGTAGTAGGCCGCGCCGTCGGCCACGAGCCGCTCGATGGCCTCGGAATGCAGGTGGCGGCGCTCGGACTGGAAGTAGGGGCCCGAGTCCCAGTCGAGGCCCAGCCACCGCAACGGCTCCACGATGGCATCCACATAGGCCTGCGTCTTGAGCGAGGCGTCGGTGTCCTCCACCCGGAGCACCATCTGACCGCCGTGACGCCGGGCGAACAGCCAGTTGAACAGCGCCGTCCGAGCACTCCCCACATGCAGGAACCCCGTCGGCGCAGGAGCGAACCGAACCCTGGACGAACTCACACAGCGAGACTACCGACGCCGTCGCGGGCTGCTGTGGCGGGCCAGCGGACGTTGATCTCGGCCAGGGGCGCTCTGCTAGCGTCGCTCAACAGTCCACAGCGCACACCAAGGAGCGACCCGTGTCTGACATGCCTCCGCCCCCGCCCGACGACTCCGGGCCGTCGTCGCCGCCTCCTCCGCCCCCTGATTCACCGCAAGGAAACCAGGCTTCAGGGACTCCCCAGAGATTCTCCACGGAATTGGATCCGCACTTGGCGTACATGCCTTTACGGAGCTACGGAGCAATGATGGCTCTGGCCCTGCTCTTCCCGATCCATTTCTTCTTTCTCCGCAAGGTAGCGCTAGGGGTCGCATATTGGGTAACTGCCCTCGCGGTCGGATGGCTGGTCCTTTTTGTTCCTCATATTATTTGGTGGTTTATAAATCTATTCCTAGTCAAGGGATGGGTGATCCAATACAATGAGTCCGTGCTGGCAGCACGGAGCCAAGCGCAGTAGTCGCCAGACATTCGCGAACAGATAGGAGTTCCTCGTGTCCGACATACCCCCACCTCCGCCTGACGACTCGGGCTGGTCGTCACAGCCCCCTCCCCCGCCGGGCGGAGATGCCTACAGCAATCCGCAAGCAGTAACTGGATGGGCCAACATTGGCACTGGCGGGAGCGTCGAACTCGCCAGTCCCGGCGCGCGGCTTGGAGCCAGAGTCCTGGACTGGATCATCATGATTGTCGCGTTCATCATCCTGTCGATCATCGGTATCGCTTCGGCCGTCGGCGTCGGCTCGACTTCTGAGGACGAAGCGGCACTGTCGTTCGGTGCGATCCTGGCGATAGCGCTGCTGTTCGCCTTAGTCGGCATCGTCTACGAAGTCACGATGATTGCCGTGAGGGGACAGACTCTCGGCAAGATGGCCACAAACATCAGGGTCGTCAGAGCCGACAACGGGCTTGTTCCCGGATGGGGCAAGTCGATCGGACGATGGATCATTCCGGCCGCTGTCGCCCTCATCCCCCTCATCGGAGGACTCCTGGCGTTACTGGTCTACATCTCGCTGACCTGGGACCGGGCCCGACAGGGCTGGCACGACAAGGCCGCCGCCACACTCGTCATCAGGGTCTGAACCAGAGCTGGCCTCGGGCTGGCCCCATAGCGGTCGCCTAGAGACCGAGCGGGGTGCGCCAGTTCTCGGCGCGGGCACCGGCTACTACGGCCGGGGTGCGGCGCAGCGTCTCTTCGGGGACCAACTGGGCCAGGCGCAGCTTGACGCCGTAGCCGTGGTGGCCGGCCGCGCCGGCGAAGCGGTCCCGGCGCCAGGCCACCAGCCCGGCGTCGGCGTCATCCAGGAAACCGAACAGCTCCAGCGCCAGGCGCAGGTCGTGCATCACCGGGGCCCGGACGAACATCGAGGCCCGGCGCAGCGCCACCGCGACGCATCCCGCCAGCGCGTCGTCCTCCCGCTCGCCGTTCGCCAGCACGAGCTGGCCGGCAAAGCGCTGTGCCAGCTTGAGCGCGTAGCCCTGGTCGGGGCCCTGATGGCCGAGTCCCGGTCCTGCCGGAGCCTCGCCGCCCACCACCTCGCCGGGCCGGTCCGCCATCCAGGGATCGTCCCTCCGGGGCGGCGACCGGTATATGGACGGAGCGTGCTCGGTGGAGGGGACGTGGGACGGTGCGGCCACGAGGCGGCAGCCTAGGGGCCGCGCGGCTCGAGAACCGCGGCGGTCTCAGTCGTCGGGGTGGAGCAGGCCGTACACGACCGAGTCGGCCAGCGCCTGCCAGGACGCCTCGATGATGTTCTCCGACACGCCGATGGTGGTCCACACCCTGCGACGGTCGGTGGAGTCGATCAGCACGCGGGTCACCGCGGCCGTCCCCTTCTGGGTGTCGAGAACCCGGACCTTGTAGTCGGTGAGCGAGATGTTCTCCAGCGCGGGGTAGCGGTCTCCCAGCGCGGCCCGAACCGCGGTGTCCAGCGCGTTGACCGGGCCGTTGCCCTCCCCCACCGCCACGCAGCGCTCGCCGCCGACCCACAGCTTCACGGTGGCCTCGGTGTCGACCTCAACCGACACGTCGTTCCAGGCCCGGGCCCCCGTGCCCGAGCGATGATCCATCGACACCCGGAACGACTCCAGCTTGAAGTAGTCCTGCTCCCAGCCCGCCGCTCCCCGCATCAACAACTCCAGGGAGGCGTCGGCCGTCTCGAAGTGGTATCCGGCATGCTCCAGGCGTTTGAGCGTGTCGATGATGTCGCCCAGCACCTTGCCGTCGATGTCCAAGCCGAGCTCGGCGGCCCGCATCTCCAGCGTGGAGCGGCCGGCCATCTCCGACACGAGGACCCTGGTGCCGTTGCCGACCAGCTCCGGCGGCACATGCTCGTAGGCGTCGGAGCGGCGGCTCAGCGCGCTGGCGTGCAGCCCCGCCTTGTGGGCGAACGCGCTGGCGCCGACGTAGGGCTGCTGCGGGTTCATGGGCAGGTTGACCAGCTCGGCCACGTGGTGCGACACCGACGTGAGCCGGGTCAGCCGGCCCTCGGGCAGGGCCCGCATGCCCATCTTCAACTCGAGGTTGGCGATGATCGGCACCAGGTCGCAGTTGCCGACCCGCTCGCCGTAGCCGTTGATCGTGCCCTGCACATGCACCGCCCCGGCCTTCACCGCGGCCAGGGCGTTGGCCACGCCGCAGCCGGTGTCGTTATGAAGGTGGATGCCGACGTCGCAGTCCACATGGGTCACTACGGCCGCCACCGCCTCGGAGATGTCGCCCGGCAGGGTGCCGCCGTTGGTGTCGCACAGCACCACGGTGGACGCGCCGGCCATGGCCGCGGCCTCCAGCACCCGCAGGCTGAACTCGGGATTGCCGCGGAAACCGTCGAAGAAGTGCTCGGCGTCGAACAGCACCCGCTTGCCCGCCGCGACCAGGAACTCCACAGAGTCGGCCACCATGGCCACGCCCTCATCCAGGGTGGTCTGCAGCGCCTCGGTGACGTGGTAGTCCCAGCACTTGCCGACGATGCACACCGCCGAGGTGCCCGCGGCGGCCAGGTGGGCCAGAACCTGGTCGGAATCGACCCTGCCCCGAGCCCGGCGAGTGGAGCCGAAGGCGACGAGCTCGCTGACCTCCAGATCGAGCTCGGTGCGGGCCCGCTCGAAGAACTCGTCGTCCTTCGGATTGGCGCCCGGCCAGCCCCCCTCGATGAAGGCGACTCCGAGATAGTCGAGCTGCTCCGCGATGCGCAGCTTGTCGTCGACGGTTAGCGAGATGCCCTCCAGCTGGGTGCCGTCGCGCAGGGTCGTGTCGTAGATCTCTACGGCTGGTTTGGCAACGCCGCTACTCATGGACGTACTCGTTCCACGTCTTGTAGCGGTCGTTGCGACCCCGCACCACGTCCGCATAGGCCTCGGCGATCGCCAGCGTGCGCGGGCCGGGGCACTCCACCGGACGGTCGTCCACCGAGTTGACCGCGCTGACCTCCGCGGCAGTGCCGCACACGAAGATCTCCTGCGCGATGTACAGGTCGCTGCGGGCCAGTTCGCCGATCACCACGTCGATACCGATGTCGCGCGCGATGGACATCACTGAGTGTTGGGTGATGCCGGGCAGCGCTCCGGAGGACAGCGGCGGCGTGACCAGCAGGCCGGGGGTGCCCGCGAAGATGTTCTCGCCGCTGCACTCCGACACCAGCCCGGCCCGATTGAGCATGATGGCCTCGTCGTAGCCGGCCCGCAGGGCCTCCATCTTGGCCAGCGTCGAGTTGGCGTAGTTGCCGGTGGTCTTGGAGGCGGGCGGCATGATGTTGTGGTCGTGGCGGGCCCACGACGAGATCTTCAAGCGGACGCCCTTGGTGAGGGCGTCGTCGCCCAGGTAGGCACCCCAGGGCCACACCGCGATGGCGATGTCGGTGGTGCAGTCGGCCACCGACAGCCCGATCTCGCCGTAGCCGTAGTAGGCGATCGGTCGCACGTAGCACTCGGGCAGACCGCTGTCGCGCACCACGAGCTTGCAGGCGTCCACCATCTCGGGGACCGAGAAGGGCATGGGCATGTTGAGGATCTTGGCCGAGTTGTAGAGCCGCTGGATGTGGTCGGTCAGCCGGAAGGCCGCGGGGCCGTTGTCGGTCGCGTAGGTGCGGATCCCCTCGAACACGCCCGTCCCGTAGTGCAGAGAGTGCGACAGCACGTGGATCTTCGCGTCGTTCCAGGGAACGAGCTCCCCGTTCATCCAGATGTGCTTGGTGGGTGTGATGGGCATGTCTCAGGTGGCCTTCCGTGAGTGGCGCTTCGTATGTGTGTGCGTGTCTGTGTGTGCGTGCCGAATTCAGATTGGATGGTCGGCGAGGCGGGCGACGATGGCGTCGCCAATCCCGCTGGTGGTGCCTGTGAGCGACTCGGGCCGGTCGCAGGCTTTGCGGATCCGTTCTGCGGCCTCGGTCTCGCCGAGGTGATCCAACATCATCGCGCCCGACAGCACCGCCGCGATGGGATTGGCCCGGCCCGTGCCCACGATGTCGGGCGCCGAGCCGTGGACCGGCTCGAACATCGACACCCGGTCGGGGTGCAGGTTGGCCGTGGGCGCCAGGCCGATGCCGCCCGACACCGCGCCGCCGAGGTCGGTGAGGATGTCGCCGAACAGGTTGTCGGTGACGATCACGTCGTAGCGGGCAGGATCCTCCACGAAGTAGATGCACGCCGCGTCAACGTGGTTGTAGGTCGTCGACACGTCGGGATATCGGGCAGCGACCTCGTTGAAGGCGCGCTCCCACAGGTCGCCGGCGAAGGTGAGCACGTTGGTCTTGTGCACCAGCGTCACGTGCTTGCGCCGGGTCATGGCCAGGTCGAACGCGTAGCGCACGGCCCGCTCCACGCCGCGGCGGGTGTTGACCGATCCCTGGGTGGCGATCTCGTGCGGAGTGCCCCGCCGCAGGAAGCCGCCCTCCCCCGCGTACGCGCCCTCGGTGTTCTCGCGGATCACCACGAAGTCGTGGCCCGGCGCGGCGAAGGGTCGCAGGTTGATGTAGAGGTCCAGCTCGAAGCGCATCTTGAGCAGCAGGCCCCGCTCGATGATGCCGGGCGGCACCTCGGGGGTTCCGACCGCACCCATGTAGAGCGCGTCGAGGCCGCGCCATTCCTCCAGGGTGGCGTCGTCGAGCACGGTGCCGTCGCGCAGGTAGCGGTCGCCGCCGAAGTCGTAGTGCGTGATGTCCAGCTCCACGCCCGCGGCCGCGATCACCTTCAGGCCCTCGGCCACGACCTCGGGGCCGATGCCGTCGCCTCCGATGACTCCAACTCGATGTGCCATGACTGATTGCTTCGCTGTTGCTCGCCTGCTGATCCCGTCGGTTAGGTGCTGCCCGCGTTCTCGTGCCGCAAAAAAGAAACCGCCCACCTGGGTGGACGGTCGGAGGCGCGCGCCGGGGTGGCGCGCGCTAACGAATTACGATCACGGTCTCGCGGGCCACGTCAAAGAGCATACACCACCGCCCGCGGATTGGCGATACCAAGGGTCGTGTTGCGACGGCCGCGGCCGGCTTGATCCCGGGCTTCGAGGACGCCGGTAGATTGGTGCGATGCCCGACGTGCACCATCTCTCGCTAGCCGCGCACGACCGGCTCAGCGCCGAGCTTCAGGAACTCACCACGCGGGGCCGCATCCAGATAGCCGACAAGATCGAGGCCGCCCGCAAACTGGGCGACCTGTCTGAGAACGGCGACTACCACGCGGCCAAGGAGGAGCAGGCCAAGATGGAAGGCCGGATCGTCCACCTCAGCCGGATCCTGACCAACGCGGAGATCATCGACGGCGGCAACGGCGCCGGGAGCGAGGCCGGCGTGATCCTGGGGTCGATGGTGACGGTCCTCTACGACGGCGACGACGAACCCGAGCGCCTGCTGGTCGGTGTGATCGAGGAGCGGCAGGACGATGTCGTCGTGGTGTCGCCCGGATCGCCGATGGGTGAGGCGCTGCTGGGTGCTTCCGAGGGAGACTCCGTCGAGTTCGAGTCTCCCGGCGGTCGCCAGAAGGTCACCGTCGTCGAGGTGGCCTGACCACAATGAGCGACGATCCGCCCCGCACACTGCGGTGGGCGCGGGTCGCCCTGGTCGTCGGCGCCCTGCTGCTGGGCGCGGCCGCCACGCTGATCGTGTGGGACGCAGCCACCGACGACCCCCCGCCTGCGATCATCACGGGGCGGGACCGCTGACGGTTGGCTGGGAGCCGTAGGATCGAAGCCGTGACCGAGCCGCAGACGCTTAGCGAGAAGATGTGGGACCGCCACACGGTGGCCCGCGGCGGCGACGGCGAGCCCGACCTGCTCTACATCGACCTGCACCTGGTGCACGAGGTCACCTCCCCGCAGGCATTCGACGGGCTGCGCCTGTCGGGCCGCGGCGTGCGCCGACCGGACCTGACCGTGGCCACCGAGGACCACAATGTCCCGACCGAGAACGTCGACAAGCCCATCGCCGATGAGGTGAGCCGCATCCAGGTCGAGACCCTGCGCCGCAACACGGACGAGTTCGGCATCACCAACTTCCCGATGGGCCACGCCAAGCAGGGCATCGTCCACGTGATAGGGCCCGAGCAGGGCCTGACGCAGCCGGGCATGACCATCGTGTGCGGCGACTCCCACACCTCTACCCACGGCGCCTTCGGCGCCATCGCCTTCGGCATCGGCACCAGCGAGGTGGAACACGTTCTGGCCACCCAGACCCTGCCCCAGATGCGGCCGGGAACCATGGCCGTCAACGTGGAGGGCACGCTTCCGGCCGACGCCAGCGCCAAGGACGTGATCCTGGCCATCATCGGTCGCATCGGCACCACCGGCGGCGTCGGCCGCATCATCGAGTACCGGGGGCCGGTGATCGAGGCGCTGTCGATGGAGGGCCGCATGACGGTGTGCAACATGTCCATCGAGGCCGGCGCCAAGGCGGGGCTGATCGCACCCGACGAGACCACCTTCGAGTACCTGCGGGGCCGCGAGGGGGCACCGTCGGGCGAGCTCTGGGAGGAGGCGCTGGCCGACTGGCGAACGCTTCGCAGCGACGACGCAGCCTCCTTCGATGTCGAGGTGACCATCGACGGCGCCAACATCTCCCCCATGGTGACCTGGGGAACCAACCCGGCCCAGTCGGTGCCGCTGGGCGGTGCCGTGCCCGACCCCGACAGCTTCGACGACCCGGCCCGGCGCGAGGCCGCGGCTCGGGCCCTCGACTACATGGGACTGGCCCCCCGCTCCCCGATGCGCGACATCGTGGTGGACACCGTGTTCATCGGCTCGTGCACCAACAGCCGCATCGAGGACCTGCGGGCCGCGGCCGAGGTGGTGGCCGGACGCCGGGTGGCCGAAGGAGTTCGCACCCTGGTGGTGCCGGGCTCGGGACAGGTCAAGGCCCAGGCCGAGGCCGAGGGGCTTCCGGACGTTTTCCGGGCGGCCGGATTCGATTGGCGCGAGCCGGGATGCTCCATGTGCCTGGCCATGAACCCCGACAAGCTGACGCCTGGCGAGAGAGCCGCCAGCACCTCCAACCGCAACTTCGAGGGCCGCCAGGGCCGGGGTGGACGCACTCACCTCGTGTCGCCCGCGGTGGCTGCCGCGACCGCCATCGCAGGGCACTTCGCGTCGCCGGGAGACCTGTGATGACATCGCACTCTGGCCTAACGGTCCACGCGGGTAGGCCGTCACCTCCCCGCGGCGCAGCGTCACGTTTCCCGCTCTTGTTCGCTGCGCTCACGGGCCGCTCGGGCCACGGCCTCGCTCCGCGCCCCTGCAGGCCCTCAATGAATCGCGGCCTATCCGCTCGGCCTCTGGCGGCAGGCGGGTTGCAGCCGTGAGGGCGATACGGGTGGTGACCGGCACCGCGGTACCGCTGGACCGCAGCGACGTGGATACCGACCAGATCATCCCGTCGGACTGGCTCAAGCGGGTGTCGCGCACCGGTTTCGAGAAGGGCCTGTTCTCAGAGTGGCGCGACCGGCGCGACTTCGTGCTCAACGACGAGCGCTACGCGGGAGCGACCATCCTGCTGGCCGGGACGAACTTCGGCACGGGCTCGTCCCGGGAGCACGCGGTGTGGGCCATCCAGCAGTACGGCTTCGACGCGGTGATCAGCCCCCGCTTCGCCGACATCTTCCGCAACAACTGCACCAAGAACGGCCTCGTCCCCGCCCAGATCCCGGCCAGCGCCGCCGCCGAACTGATGGCCGCGGTGCAGGCCGATCCCGACCTGGAGATCACCGTGGACGTGAAGCGACGGCGCGTGGAGGCGCCGGCCATCGGGTTCGAGGCAGAGTTCCCGCTGGAGCTCTCCACCCAGCGGCGCTTCCTCGAAGGCCTCGACGACATCGGCCTGACGCTGCGCCACACCGGAGCCATCGACGACTACGAGCGACGACGCCTCCCCTGGCTGCCCGCGGCCACGTAGCCGCCAGCCATGTCCGAGGCCCCCGCAAGAATGGGAGCGCACTCGGGAACCGCGGAGCGAGCAGGAACGTCTCATCCTTCGGCCAGCAGGCGCGCCGCCGGGCGCGCCATGACGAAAGGCCCATCTTCCATGCGCAAGACACTCATCGTCGCCATCAGCACCCTGATCCTGGCTGCGTCCTGCAGCGGCGACAGCCCCCGGGGTGCTCCGGGGATCTCCGGCTCTGCGGGTACAGCCGCCCCGACTGGCACAAGCGCCGGCACTGACAGCGAAGGCACGGTGGTCGATCTCGGCCCCGACGACGTGGTCCTCACCGCTGGGCTGGTGCGCTTCGACAACTGCGACACGCTGCTCGGCTACCTGCACGAGGAGTACTCGGCCAGAGTCGGTCCGTGGGGCTTCGACCGGGGCGGCTGGTTCGGTCCCATGCAGGTAATGGAAGAGGAGATGGCCATGGGCTCCGACGACATGGCCGAAGCCGCGGCTCCCGCCCAGGGCGTGACCACCAGCGCGGCGGCTGCGCCTGTGGAGGGGGTGGACTTTTCAGGGACGAACGTCCAGGAGGTCGGAGTGGACGAGGCCGACATCGTCAAGACCGACGGCCGCAGGATCTTCACCCTGTCGTCAGGCCGGCTGGTGGTGGTCGACGCGGCCAGCCGCAGCTCCGTCGGCTCGGTCACCGTGGCCGAGGGCTGGGGACGGGAGCTGTTCATCGACGGCGACAGCCTGCTGCTGATCACCCGTTCCACCAGCGACGCCCCGGAAGGCTCCGAGACCGTGCTCCAGCGCATCGATGTGAGCAGCGGCGCGCCCCGGATCGTGGAAACCCTCAACGTGCAGGGCAACTACCTCAGTGCCCGCAGCGTCGACGGCACCGCCCGGGTGATCCTGCGCTACGACCCGCAGTGGAACTTCCCGTTCGTCTTCCCCCAGAACGAGACCGCCGAGGATGTGGCCGAGACGGCCAACCGGGCCGCGGTGCTCAACTCCACCCTCGACGACTGGCTGCCCCACTACACGCTGGGATCGGCGGACAGCTCGACGGGATCACTGCTCGTGCCCTGCGGCGATGTGCACGCCCCGTCGGTGTTCTCAGGCTTCGGAGTCACGACCGTGATGAGCGTGCCCATCGGCGTGGACTTCGACCCGTCGGAGTCCACTGCGGTGATGGCCCCCGGCGACACCGTCTACGCCTCGACCGGGTCGCTGTATGTAGCCACCACACGATGGGTGGAATCCGACGAGTTCGATGACGACGACGCCTGGAGGGAGTCGTGGCGCCGGCGTGGCACCAGCATCCACCGCTTCGACATCTCCGGCGCGGAGGCTGCCTACGAGGCTTCCGGCGAGGTTCTGGGCGTGATCCACAACCAGTTCTCACTGTCGGAGCACAACGGCTACCTGCGGATCGTGACCACGGCCCCCGGTCCGTGGGGCGACGAGTCCGAGAGCCAGGTGCGGGTGCTGAGCACCGACGGCGATGTCATGGTCGAGGTCGGCAGTGTGGGCGACATCGGCCGGGGCGAGCAGGTCCAGTCGGTGCGCTTCGTGGGCGACGTGGGCTACGTGGTCACGTTCCGCCAGATCGATCCCTTCTATACCATCGACCTGTCCGACCCGGCCAACCCCGCCATCCTGGGCGAGCTGAAGATCCCCGGGTTCTCCAGCTACCTGCACCCCATAAGCGACACGCTGGTGCTCGGGGTGGGATCCGACGCCGACGCAGATGGCCGAGTGACGGGGGCCAAGGTGTCGCTGTTCGACGTCAGCGACCTGACTGCGCCCCGCGAGGTGGCGGTGTGGACCGCCCCCGACGGCTGGAACGACGTCGGCTGGGACCACCGCGCCTTCCTGTGGTGGGCTCCTGAGAGCCTGGCGGTCATACCGGTCACGGTGTGGAACGAGTGGTCTGGCGCAGTTGTGCTACGGGTGACCGACGGCGCGATTACCGAGGTGGGTCGGGTCGACCACACCGTTGAGGGCGAGGAACCCGGCCAGACCGACTGCCGCAAACTCACCGAGGCCGACCTGCTCTCGACCGACATGGAGGACTTCACGACCGAGCTGGAGTATTTCGTCTCCGACGACTACAACGCGGTTCTGGCCTGCGAGCCAGGTGAGGCTGGTATCACCGGCTTCGAATGCCCTGCTGATTCCTGGATGGACCTGCTCACCGACGAGGCCCAGAGACTGGGACTGCTCCGCGGCGACGAGTCCATCTCGATCTGCTGGCCCGACGATCAGCCCAACGTGATCGTGCGCAGCATCGTGATCGGCGACGACCTGTGGACCCTCGGCTTCCAGGGCCGGGGCTTCTTCGACGGGCAGGCCCCTGCCCGGCTCCATGTCAACGACCTGGCCACGCTGGAGCGCCGAGCGGCATTGGAGTTGTAGCCGCAGGAGCATCCCGGGCGTGGATCGCTAGGCTGTGGATATGCCGCGCGTGCTGGCTCGGGCCATCCGTCTGGTGAAGATCGGCGCAGTCGCGGGCGCGCTGGTAGGCGTGGGCCGCCTGATCCTGCGACGTAAGCGAATGGCCGACGCCGGCGAGTCGTCGTGGCCCACCATCGGCGAGACCGCAGCCCAAAACGGCCAGCCCGTCGACGACGAATCCGATGCTGACTCCTCGGAGCCCTCGGCCGAAGCCGGCGGCTCCGAAGCTGAGCACGAAGACGGCGCGGGCAACGACACCAACGACGACGAGCAGAACTGAGACGGGCCGGTGCGGCCACCAGTTCGCAGCGGCTACACCGGGAACCAAACTGAGAACCCGTACGTCTCAAGGGCATGCGACCACCGCAACCCTGCCAGGTAGGACCGGCAGAGCAACGAGGCGAGTCCGGAGCCGTGCCGCCGTTCCGCACGATCCTGATCCTGCTGATCCTCGTTTCCGCCACCGTGCTGGCCTGCTCGGGCGGGGCACCAACGTCGGAATCGGGCAGCCCTGGCGGCACCTACGCAGACACGCTGCCCGACAAGGCAGGCACACGCCCCGACAGTGGCGAGGCGACCCTGGAGCAGAGCCGGCCTGCGCTGACCATCGACGACATCGAATTCACTGCCGAATTAGTGAGCTTCGCCGACTGCGAGACCCTGCTCGGCCATCTGCGCACCTGGGCGGCCGAGCGAGTCGGGCCCTGGGGTTTCAGGCCCAGGCCGTACTGGGCATACGTCGACTACGTCGTCGAGGAGGCCGGGGAGCCCGGCGACTCCAGCGCATTCGGCCATGCGGAACTCGTGGAGGGTGTCGACTTCTCCGGGACGAACGTGCAGGAGGCCGACGTGGACGAGGCCGACATCGTCAAGACCGATGGCCGCCGAATCTTCACTCTCTCATCGGGACGGCTGGTGGTCGTCGACGTTGCCGAACGCCGGGTGCTCGGATCGACGAGGGTGGCCCCCGGCTGGTGGCCGGAGCTGCTCCTCGAAGACGACGCTGTGCTGCTGATCCAGGCAGCCAGAGACTCCAGTCCATACGGCTATGGGACCGTCGTGCAGCGCATCGATCTGCACGACGGTGTTCCCGAGGTCGTCGAGACCATGTACATCGACGGGGGCTACGTGAGTGCCCGAAGCATCAACGGGACGGCCCGGCTCATCCTTCGGTCGCGTCCTCTCTTCGGAGCTCAGTTCGTCGAACCGGAGAGCCTCGAGGCTGAGCCCGCCGCCGCGGAGGCCAATCGGTCCGCGGTGCTGGCGAGCACTCTCGACGACTGGTTGCCGCGCTACACCCTCGACGATTCGGACGGCACGCGCCAGCAGGGCCGGTTAACCCCTTGCGATCGAGTCCACCCGCCCACGCAGTACTCGGGATTCGGAGTCACCACAGTGCTCAGCGTTCCTGTGGACGGCTCCATCGATCCGGCCGCGGCCACTTCGGTGGTGGCGCCCGGCGACGTCGTCTACGCGTCTGTGGGCTCGCTGTATGTGTCGACGTTCACCTGGATCGATCCATTCCGGTTCGAGGGCGACAAGGCCAAGCTACGGAACCGGCGTCGTACGAACATCCATCGCTTCGACATCTCCGACCCTCGTCGAGCCGTCTACGCCGCCTCTGGCGATGTGCCGGGCTACATCCACAACCAGTTCTCGCTATCGGAGCACGCAGGACACCTGCGTGTGGTCAGCACGGTCGATGCGGAGAGTCACGTATGGATCCTGAGGGAGTCGGACGGCAGGCTCACCGAGGTGGGTCACGTCGGCGACATCGGCCGCGGCGAGGAGGTGCAGTCCGTTCGCTTCGCCGGCGACGTCGGCTACGTCGTCACGTTCCGCCAGATCGACCCCTTCTACACCGTCGATCTGAGCGATCCGCACAACCCCTCTGTACTCGGCGAGTTGAAGATCCCCGGATTCTCCAGCTACCTGCATCCCATCGGCGACGGCCTGGTCCTCGGCGTCGGAGCCGACGGGGACGAGAGCGGGAGAATCACCGGTGCCAAGGTCTCGCTGTTCGATGTCAGCGACCCGGCCGTGCCACGCGAAGTCGCGGTGTGGACCGCCCCCGGATGGAGCGGTGTCGGCTGGGACCACCGGGCCTTCCTGTGGTGGTCCCCCGAGAGCCTCGCGGTGATACCGATCGTGGTCGACGACTGGTTCGATACGTGGTCCGGGGCGGTTGTGCTGCGGGCGCGGGACGGTGAGATCGAAGAGGTGGCCCGCGTTGTCCATCTGCCCGACTCGCCGGGCCTCGGACAGACCGACTGCCGTCGGCTGACCGAGACAGACGTGATCTCCGACGAGGAGCTGTCACTGGGGTTGCAACACGACGTGGCGGACACCGTCATCGACATGCTCCTGAACCCGAAGTTCGTCCCCGACCTTGCCTGGGTGGCGCACGCCTGCACGGACGACTGGAGATCGGTGGGCCTGGCGTGTTCCTCCCTGCACTGGTACGACAATACGGGGACCGCGGAGTGGGTCCTCGACCATCGGCTGGGACTGTCATCCGATGAGTTCCTGATCCTCTGCTGGGTCCCGCGGGACTCCCGCAGATTGGTAGTCCGCAGCATCGTCATCAAAGCGGAACTGTGGACTCTGAGCCACGAGTGGTATGGAAGAAACGCAGGAGCTCAATTCCAAGTCAACGATCTGGACACGCTGGAGCACCTCGCCACCGTCGGCCTCTAGCGCCTCGCAGCGACGTCAACTCGGATCGTTCCCGTCAGGAAAGACCGGCGATCTCCAGATCGGGGAGTCGGTCGGCGGGCGTGAAGCCGAGAACCCGGCCGAAGAAGGCGAGTTCGGCCTCCAGGGCGGCGACGATGTTGTCGGCGCTTCGGAAGCCGTGCTGCTCGCCCTCGAAGAGCAAATAGGCCACCGGCACGCCCTTGGCCTTGAGGGCCTCGACGATCATCTCAGCCTGGGCGGGCGGCACGATCTCGTCCTCGTCGCCCTGCAGCACGATCATCGGCGCGTCGAAACCTTCGAGGTGGTGGATCGGAGAGCGGGCGAGGTAGACGTCCCTGGCCTCCGGGTAAGGACCGACGAGCCGGTCGAGATAGCGAGACTCGAACTTGTGGGTGTCGGCGGCCAGGGCCTCCAGGTCGGCGATGCCGTAGCGGCTGGCCCCGGCCGCGAACGTGTCGTGGCGGGCCAGCGCGGCCAGCACGGTGAAGCCTCCGGCGCTGCCGCCGCGGATCATCAGCCGCTGCGGGTCCACGTCGCCGCGGTCGGCCAGGAACTCCGCCGCGGCCACGCAGTCCTCCACATCGGCGACACCCCAGGTACCGTCCAGGGCCCGGCGGTAGCGGCGCCCGTAGCCGGTGGAGCCCCGGTAGTCGACATCGACGACCGCGATCCCTCGGGATGTCCAGTAGGTGACGCCCAACTGGAGCTGGCGACGGGCTGCCGCGGTGGGGCCTCCATGGGCCAGGACCAGCAGCGGCGGCCGCTCGCCCGGCGGGCCGGCACAAGCCGGATTGGCGGGCGGGTAGTAGAGGGCGTGGGCCACGGCCGCGCGGTCGGGGCCGGTCGGGAAGGTGATGGCCTCAGGCTCGACCAGCAGGTCCGGGTCGAGGCCCAGGTCCCGGGCCGGCCGTACTGCGCTGCGCTCGCAGTGTCCGTCCTCATCGATGCGCACCGCCGCAACCTCGGGCTCGTACCGGTAGCCGGCGCCCGCGTAAGCCAGAACCGTGTCGCCGTCCGGGGCGTCGCGGGCGATGGTCAGAGACGAGACCGACGAGTCGGCCACTTCGACAGCGCGGCCGCCCACCATGATCCGATCGCCGGAGGGCAGCCCGACCGCGGCCGCCACTGTTCCTGCCGCCGCGGCCCAGCGCTGCATGCCGAAGACCCACGGCGGGGTGGCCACATCGAACTCACCGACGACCACCGGCCGAAGATCTCCTGCATCCAGATCGACCTCGTAGAGGCCCCACCAGTCGTCGTGGTCGCTGCACACCAGCAGCCTCGGCGCTGATCCGGCGGTCCCGGGATCCCAGCCCGGCTCGCACAGACTGCGGTCGCCGCGGTCGCCCAGCACCAGCACCTCCGCGCCGAGCTCGCCGTCGCCGAGCCGGTGAACGTGCAGCCGGGTGGCGTCCCACGGCATGTTCGGATGATCCCAGGAGATCCAGGCCAGCATCGAGCCGTCGGGCGACACCCTCGGCGTCATCACGAAGTCGGCACCTGCCCACAGCAGCTCCGCCTCCTGGGAGCCGTCAGCGGCCACGGCCACCAGCTCGTTGGCCGGTTCGCCGCCGGTGTCGTGGCGCTCCCGCACGCACACACACCAGCGCCCGTCGGGCGTGACCCGGCCGTCGGCGTATCGCCATCCCCGCGGCTCGGGCGGCTCGGCCGTGAGCGGAACCGGTTCGGCGCCCGGGCCGTCGAGGCGCCAGAGCCGCTGGTCGCCAAAGTCGACGTAATAGAGCACCTCGTCGAAGGGCCACCAGGCCCCACCGCCGTACTCGTGCACACGGGTGCGCACGTTGGCGCCAGCGCGTGTGACCTCCTCGGCCCCGCCGCCGCGCAAGTCGCGGCGCATCACCGCGGTCCGGCCGCCCTCGTCGGGGCGGCTCTCGGCCCACCACAGCAGCCAGGGCCGCACCGGATCGGCGATCACCTCCGAGATCCCCGCGGCCCCGTGCACCAGCGAAGCCGCCGTCACCGGCGACGGCCACTCGCCGTAAGGCGCCGATGTCGGCCGGCTCACCCCGGCCCGCCCCGACCGGATCGAAATTGAGGACGAAACCGCCCCTGGAGGCACACAAGTCCCACCAATTTGGGTGGCGACATCAACCGCCGCCCAGCAGCTCGACCATCCGGCCCACGCCCTCGCCCAAGTCGTCGTCGCCCAGCGCGAACGACAGCCGCAGCCCTCCGCCGGCGCCGAAGGCCTCGCCGGGGACGACCGCGACCTTGGCCCGCTCCAGCAGCAGGTCGGCCAGCTCCAGGGTGGTGGCCGGCCTGGCCCCGCCGAAGTCGCGGCCCAGCAGGGCACTGGCGTCGGGGTATGCGTAGAAGGCGCCCTCGGGCTCGGGGCAAAACAGCCCCTCGATCCCGCTCAGCAGGCGGTGCATGGTGAGCCGCCGGCGGTCGAAGTGGCGGCGCATCTCCACCACCGCGTCGAGCGGTCCCGACACTGCGGCCAGCGCCGCGGCCTGGGCCACGTTGCACACGTTGGAGGTGCAGTGGGACTGCAGGTTGCGGGCCGCGGCCATCGCGTCGGACGGCCCGATCATCCAGCCCACCCGCCAGCCGGTCATGGCGTACGTCTTGGCCACGCCGTTGAGCACGATGCAGCGCTCTGCGAGCTCGGGCACCACCACCGGCATGGAGTGGTGCTCGGCCTCGCCGTAGGTGAGGTGCTCGTAGATCTCGTCGGTCAGGACCCAGATGCCGTTCTCGGCGGCCCAGCGGCCGATCTGCTCGATCTCCGAGCGGGGGTAGACGGCGCCGGTCGGGTTGGACGGCGACACGAAGATCAGCGCCTTGGTCCGGGGCGTGCGGGCCGCCTCCAGCTGGTCGACGCTCACCCGGAAGCCGGTCGCGGCGGTGGCCAGCACCGGCACGGCCACGCCGCCGGACAGGGCGATCGGCTCGGGGTAGGTCGTCCAGTACGGGGTCGGCAGCAGCACTTCGTCGCCTGCGTCGACCACCGCGGCGATGGCGTTGTACACGGCGTGCTTGCCGCCGTTGGTGATGAGCACGTCGGCCGGGTCGACCTCGAGGCCCGAGTCGCGCCGGGTCTTGGCCGCCACCGCCTCGCGCAGCACCTCGAGCCCGCCCACCGGCGTGTACTTGTGGTGCTGGGGGTCGCGGCACGCGGCCGCGGCCGCCTCCACGATGTGGGTAGGCGTGGGAAAGTCGGGCTCGCCGGCCCCGAAGCTGATCACGCGCTCCCCCGCGGCCCGTAGTGCTCTGGCCTTGGCCGTCACCGCCAGGGTGGCCGAGGGGGCGATGGCCCCGACCCGCCGCGAGATCCGTTCACTGGTCATGGCGGCGAGCGTACCCGTGCTGACCTTTATCGAACTCGGTGCCGGAGGGGCGGGGTCGGTGGATCGGCTCCCGAGCCGTGCCAGACTTCGCGGCGATGCCCACACAAGCGCCAGCCCGACCCGACGCCATCACCATCCCGGCACCGATGCTGCCCTCCGACGGGCGCTTCGGCTGCGGCCCCTCGAAGTTCCGTCCCGAGGCCGCTCAGGCACTGGCCGAGCGGGCGGTCGACTATCTCGGCACGAGCCACCGCAAGGCGGGAGTGCGCCGGGTGGTCGCCGAGTTGCGGGCCGGGATCGCCGACCTGCTGGGCGCCCCCGACGGATATGAGGTGGTGCTGGGCAACGGTGGCGCCACCGCCTTCTGGGACGCGGCCAGCTTCGGGCTCATCGAGAGCCGCAGCCACCACCTGTCGCTGGGCGAGTTCAGCTCCAAGTTCACCGCGGTGACGACCTCGGCACCCCATCTCGAGGATCCGTCGGTTCGGATCGGTGACTTCGGAACGTGCCCGCCGCTGGAAACCGTCGACGGGGTAGACGCCTACTGCTACCCCCACAATGAGACCTCCACAGGTGTGATGGTCCCCGTTCACCGGCCCGACGGTGACGACCATGCAGTGGTGCTGGTGGACGCCACTTCGGCCGCGGGTGGGCTGCGCTTCGACGCGTCGGCCTGCGACGTCTATTACTTCGCCCCGCAGAAGGCCCTGTCCAGCGACGGCGGGCTGTGGATCGCCCTCATGTCGCCCGCCGCCGTCGAACGCATCGAGCGCCTCTCGGCCTCGGGCCGCTGGATGCCGGCCTTCCTCGACCTCAAGTTGGCGGTGGACAACTCCCGCAAGGACCAGACCTACAACACTCCCGCGTTGGCCACGGTGTTCCTCACCGTACAGCAGGTGGACTGGCTCAACGGCAACGGCGGCCTGGAGTGGGCCGCGTCCCGCAGCGACCGCTCCGCCGAAGTCCTCTACGGCTGGGCCGAGGCGTCCGACATCGCGGAGCCATTCGTCACTGACACCGCGGCGCGCAGCCGGGTGGTGGCCACCATCGACTTCGACGACCGGGTGGACGCCGACACGATCAGCGCGGTGCTGCGGGCCAACGGAATCGTCGACACCGAGGGCTACCGCAAGCTGGGCCGCAACCAGCTCCGCATCGGCATGTTCCCCGCCATCGAGCCCTCAGACATCGAAGCCCTCACCGCCTGCCTCGACTACATAGTCGAGCGCCTGATCAGCTAACCCGCCGGCCGGAACGCCCCGACAGGCCGGGGGGTGGCACTGGGGCGGCGCTCGCGCCGCCAGGGCACGCCGGCCGGAACAGCCCGACAGGCCCGGGGGTGGCCTACGGGGTGATCCCGGTGCGAGCCTTGGGCTGGCAGGTCTGGCTGCGGCGCCGGGCCGACACCTCGAGGGCTGCGAGGATGGCGTTGCGGGTGTCGCGGGGGTCGATCACCTCGTCGAAGCTCAGCGCCGACGCGGAGCGGTAGGCCGACTCCTCCTCGGCCCGATGCAGGTCCCGCCCGGCCCGCTCGTCGGCACCGACGGCCCGGCCCGCGCCCGCGGCTCCCATGGCCCCCACCGTGGCGCCCGGATAGGCGAAGCTGAGGGTCTGGGAGTCGTGGGGGTTCATGGCCATCACACAACTGCCGAAGCCGAAGGCCTTGCGCAGCGTGACATGGATCTTGACGGTGGTGGCCCGGGTCTGTGCCGCGTACATCCGGGCCGAAGCCCGCAGCACCCCGGCCCGCTCCGACGCGGTGCCGGCCAGCACGCCGGGATTGTCCGCCAGGAACAGCAGCGGCACATGGAAGCCATCGCACACCGAGATGAAGTGGGCCGCCTTCTCGGCCGCGGCCGCATCGATCGAGCCGGCCAGCTCGACGGGCTGGTTGGCCACGATTCCCACCGGCTCTCCGCCCATGCGGGCCAGAGCGCAGATGATGGCGCGGCCGTAGCCGGGACGGATCGGCAGGGTCTGGCCGCCGTCGACGACCGCCTCCACCAGCGCAGCCATGTCGTAGGCCCGCCTGCCGTCGCGGGGCACGAGGTCGAGGATGCGATCCACACGGCGGCGGCCGGTGTCGCCGGTGTCGACGACGGGCGGCCGCTCCCACGCCGATGACCCGAAGTACGACAGGTACGAGCGGACCTGGGCCAGCAGGTCCGCGTCGTCGACAGCGGTGTTGTGAATCGTCCCCGCGCCGATGGCAACCGCGGGCCCGCCGAGCTCATCCTTGCCGACCCGCTCCCCCAGCGACGCCTCCACCACCGGAGGCCCGGCGGTGAAGATGGCCCCGTCACCTGTCATGATCGAGAAGTCGCAGAGCAGGGCGGTGATGGCGCCGTGGCCCGCCGAAGGCCCCATCACGCCGCACACCATGGGCACGATCCCCGACAGGGCCGCCTGAGCCTGCAGATCGTTGGGCCCGCCCCCTCCGGGATCACCCGGCATGGGCGGCCGGTGCCCGGCGCCCTCCAGCAGCATCACCAACGGGATGCGCTCGCGGCGGGCGATGTCCGCGATGCGCCATCGCTTGCGGGTTGCGGCCGGGCCGATCGAGCCCCCCATCGTGGTGAAGTCCTCCGCGCCCACCGCCACCGGGCGCCCGTCGATGGCTCCCACCCCGGCCACCAGCGCGTCCGCGGGCACAGGCCCGGCCAATGTGCCGATCTCGGTGAACGAGCCCGCGTCGAGCAGCCCGTCGATGCGTCCCCGGGCGTCGAGACGCCCCTCAGCCCGGCGCTGGGCCAGCTTCTCCGCGCCGCCCATGGCCTGGGCCTGCTGTTTGCGGCGCTGCAGGTCCTCGAGGGTGGCGTCCCAGCCGGAGGCGTCGCTCACACCGATCCGCCTGCCGCACGAACCTCAATGGCGGCGCCTGCCATGTCAGTCACGGTAGCCGAGCCCTTCTGCGAGCAGAACCGCGCCCACGGCCGCACACCTGCTCACAGAACCGAAGAGGAGGCTGCCGCCACCGAGGGCGCCCTCACCTCGACCCGTCCGGCCGCGAGCTCCACTGCCCAGCCCGAGCCTTGGCGCACCACGGGCCGTTCGATCCCATTGCCGGCGAGGCCGACGACCCAGGCGGACACGCCTGCGAGCGAGACATCCACGAGAGCCGCACGGCACTCGGACAGGAGTTGTGCCGCCGCCGACGCTGCGGCCAGACCGGCGATGGGATCGGCAATGGCGTCACCCACGAACATGGGCGGATCGCCCGGCACCACCAGCCCTCCGGAGGCCGCGGCGTCGTCGCCGAAGGCGACCCGGTTGCTGTGCCGCCCTCGGCGTCCGTGCCCGGTGATCGACACCCAAGCCGTGCCTGCGGCCACCACATCGTCGGGGTCGATCCCCCACTGCTGCATCACGCGGGGCCGGCTGGCCTCCAACACCAGATCGGCGCCGGTGATCAGCTCCCACAGCTTGTCTAGGGCCTCGCGCTCGGGCAGAGCGAGACTCAGGTGCTCTTTGCCGTCGTTCAGCAAGTCGAAGAACCCGGCTGGACCCCGGCGGGCGCCATCGGGCCGAAGCTCCGATTCCACCTTGAGCACCCGGCAGCCGGCCTCAGCCAGCAACGCGCCCGCCAACGGCCCGGCCCAAAGGCTCGTGAGGTCCACGACCACAGGCGCCCTGCCGCGCCGAGGACGCCCCGGACCCTCGCACTGGACTGACCACGGCAGTTGCGGGACGGGGGTGGCGCCGATCGCGGCCACTGCGAGCCCCAGCACCGATCCCTGCTCCACCACCTCGGCTGCGGCCATCACGGCAATCCGACTCTCTATCTCGTCCCAGTTACCGGGATTCACCGCCGCACCCACTAGCGCGGGCAGCGCGTCCACGTCCGACGGCCTGGGAAGGCTCAAGACCACCCAGCCGTTCCGTGCCCGCACCATCTGCGAGTACCCGCCAACGCTGCGAGATCCGCTGCGGTCGAAGCCAGCGAAGGCGGCCCGCTGAGCAGTCAGTGCCAAGGTATTCACCTTGACCTCTGCGCCCAAACGACGCGTAGCCGAGGCCAGAGCGTCGCCCAGGCCGAACAGGGGGCGCACAATCCCCGCGGGCGACACCGAGGGCGAACCCGACGCCGGACCGGTCAGGTGCATCGCTCCCGACGCAGCCCAGGCCCTGACGCAGGCATCGTCGTCGAGGCCTGCGGGTTCGATTGGGAGCACGACAGCGAAGGTAGCGTGAGGTTGGGCGCCGCCCTTCGGTAGGTCACAATGGGGCGGCCGCGGGGCGAACCGGAATCGGTCCCCCGTGAAGTCGACTACGGCGCAGGAGGGACAAATGGTGGAGCTGCGGCCCGGCGCCCGATTCCAGAGCACGGTGTGCGCCACGGAGGTCATCGTGGTGAAGGGCGCAGGACCGGCCGAGCTCACCTGCGGCGGAAATCCCATGGTGACGGCCGGCTCGGCCGAGCGGGCCGGCGAGCCCAGCGCCGACGCATCGGAGGGAACCCTTCTAGGCAAGCGCTACGGCGACCCCGACGAGACGGTGGAGGTGCTGTGCACCAAGGCTGGCGAGGGGTCTCTGGCGCTCGGCGGTGTTCCGCTGGCCGTGAAGGTGACGAAGCCTCTCCCCGCCTCGGACTGACCGGCCGCGCCGCCGGTGAGCCAGCACCTCATGTCCCTGCCCGATCTCTTGGGGCGGCCGGCTCGCCCGGGTGAGCTGCGATGAACATCATGATGCTGCTGGAGATGGCGACCGCCGCCATGGGCGACCGGGTTGCGGTGGGCCCGCACCACGGGGGCGTCACCTGCGATGGCCTGATGGCCCGCGCCGCAACCCTCGCCGGGCGTCTGCGAGCGTCGCAGGCCGAGCGGCTGGTGCTGTGCGACGAGCCCGGCGCCGTCCTGCCGGTCACCCTCTTCGGAGCAGCTTGGGCCGGCGTCCCCTATGTGCCGATCAACTACCGGCTCGCCGACGACGATCTGCGCCATCTGGCCGAGCGGGCCGCTCCGGCTCTGACGGTTATGGACGGCGACGGCGCGCACCGGCTGGCAGGGGTCGACGGGCTGGAGATCGTGGAACGGGACACCGTCCTCGACGATCCCGGCGTCGGCGCGGATACCGCCGAGCTGGGCGATTGGCCCATGGATCCCGACGCCCCGGCCGTCCTGCTGTACACCAGCGGCACCTCCGGGCCGCCCAAGTCCGCGGTCCTGCGCCACCGGCACTTGGTGTCCTACATCTTCGGCACGGTCGAGTTCGCGTCGGCCGGCGCCGACGAGGCCCACATCATGGCCGTGCCGCCCTACCACGTGGCTTCGGTGGCCGCGCAGCTGTCGCAGGTCTACTCGGGTCGCCGGATCGTGCCTTTGCGCAAGTTCGACCCGGACGCCTGGATCGACCTGGTCCGCACCCAGGACATCACCCACGCCATGCTCGTGCCCACGATGCTGGCCCGCATAGTCGACGCCCTCGACCGCCGGGGCGAGACCCTCGGATCGGTCCGGTTCGTGTCCTACGGAGGGGGCAAGTCGCACCGGGCAGTGGTGGAGCGGGCGTTGGAGCTGTTCCCGGCCGCGGCCTTCTCGCACGCTTACGGACTCACCGAGACAAGCTCCACGGTGTGCGTGCTGGGCCCCGACGACCACCGGCGGGCGGCCTCCTCCGACGATGCCGCCTCCAGAGCCCGACTGTCGTCGGTGGGCCGGCCCTTGCCGGGGGTGGAGATCTCGGTGCGGTCCGGAGACGGTGCCGAGGCCGACACCGGAGAGGGCGGCGAGATCTGGGTGAGGGGCGAGCAGGTGGCCGGCGAGTACGCCGAGGACGGGTCGCAACTAGACGACGAGGGCTGGTTCTGCACCCGCGACAGCGGTCACGTAGACGAGGCCGGCTACCTGTGGGTGCACGGACGCAACGACGACATCATCATCCGGGGCGGGGAGAACATGTCCCCCGGAGAGATCGAGGACGCGCTGCTGAGCCATCCCGCCGTGATCGACGCGGGCGCATTCGGGGTGCCCAGCCGGGAATGGGGCGAGGAGGTGGCGGTATGCGTCGTCGCCCACTCCCCGGCCCCGGACGCCGACGATCTCCGGGAGCTGGTGCGGGTCCGGCTGCGGTCGAGCCGGGTCCCGACCCGCGTGGAGTTCGTCGACGAGCTGCCGTACAACGACACGGGCAAGCTGCTGCGCCGGGAGCTGCGACAACGATTCGCCCCCGAACCGGCTCAGCCTCCCCGGGGCAGCTAGCCGTGCACGGTGGGACCTGGCCGTTGGAGGAGGCCAGGGCCGCGGTCGTATCGGTCGACTTCGACCGCCTGGTGCTCGATCAGGTCGCAGCTGCGGCCGGGGTGCCCGCGGTGGTCGTGGACGTGGGCGACGACCCCGCCGACGACATGGGCACGGCGCTGGCCGCTCTGCCCGTCGTGTCCGTGGCAGTGGGCGCCGGGGGCGGGTCGTGGGACCTGGCGCTCGACGACCCCGCCCCGGTCCTCGATGGGCTGCGGGCCAACCCTCAAGCCTCGGTCGTGGCGGCCCAGACGCTGCGCCTCGGTGCCCGGCTCGGCCGGCCCGACGCTCTGCTGGCCGAGAGTCTCGCGTACGCCACCCTCCAAGCCGGCCCGGAGCACGCCCACTGGCTGGCACAGCGGGGACGCCGGACCCGGCGGGACCTGGGTCATCCCCGCATCGAAGTGACCGATGACGGCGCCTCGGTGACGGTGACGCTCAACCGTCCCCGCCTGCTCAACCTGTTCGACGCGGCCATGCGCGACCAGCTCGTCGACGTTCTCAAGGCCCTGCAGGCGGGCGCCGACGAACGGCCCGTGGTCCTCACCGGCGCGGCCGGCAATTTCTGCGCAGGGGGCGATCCGGCCGAGTTCGGAACGGTCTCGGACCCCGTCGCCGCGCACTTGATCCGCAGCCGGGCCAACGCCGCGCCCTGGCTGGCGGCGGTCGCCGATCGCACGACGGCGCTGGTCGACGGAGCGTGTGTGGGAGCAGGCATCGAGCTGGCCGCTCTGTGCGCCACCGTCACGGCCACCGAGCGGGCCCGATTCCGGCTGCCGGAGCTGTCCATGGGCCTGATACCGGGCGCGGGGGGCACGGTCAGCATCCCGGCCCGCATCGGTCGCCAGCGCACGCTCTGGTGGCTGCTCACCGACGCGGAGCTAGACCCGGCCACCGCGCTGGACTGGGGCCTGGTCGACAGGATCGCCTAGGGGACAGCGCGGGTAGGTGCCGCTGGCCCGCGATGCAGCGTCGTGTCTCCCGCTGCGTTCCGAGCTCTCCCGTCTGCGGCTCCGCGTGCCGCCCGGCCGGCGGCTACTTGTGGACGAAGGTCTGGGCCAGCGGGGCCTGCTCGAAGCCGGCGGGCGCCGTCCCGGTGGTGGCGTAGAGGTACAGCGCGGTCTGGAAGATGGCGTTCAGAGCGGTGAGCACTACCACTACCAGCCCCACCCAGGCCGCCGCCGCGATCAAGCCCACCGCCATCAGCACCTGCCAGCCCGACGCGATGAAGAGCGCGGCCACAGCCACGGCAGGGAGAATCAGAATGAAGCCGAGGAGGCCGAACCCGACGCGGGCCGCGATGTTCTCGCCCCACGTACGGCGCAGCAGCGACGCTGACCGCTTGAGACCCTCCACGGCCCCCAGGTTGTCGATGACGATGGCTGGGACAGTCAGGAAGGTCACTACCTCCCAGGCCATCTCCAGCATGTGGGTGACGATCCGTCCGAGCCAGCCGGCCCGCCCCCGCAGAGCCTGCAGGACCAGCCCCACCGTCGTGGTGATGAGCGCCCACGGGACCAGCCCGCCGATGCGTGCGAACGCCCGGCCCACCGCGCTGCGCACCGTCGGATCGCCCCCGGTGAGCCGCTCGTGGGCTCCAGCGACCAGCGCGCCGTTGAAGAACACCGCGATGATGCCCAAGGCCACGGCGGCCACGACGAACACCACGATCATCGCCGGGTTGACCTCCATGGTGGTCGCGCCGTGCGAGGATGTGGTGGACAGCGTGACGAAGGTCAAGACCAACGCGACCACGATCACCGCCGCCGACGCCAGGAACGACAGCACCGGGATCCACAGCAGCTCCCGATCCTTCTTCAGCACCGCCCAAGAGATCTTGGCCAGACGCCAAGTGTTGCTGAGACGGCCCATCGGCTCTCCTTATGCTTGGTTCCTCGGTTCGGTGACCTGAAGAGTATCGGACTCGTCTCCACCTACCGTGGCTCCCGCGGCAGGCCCAGAACCCGTTCTCCGATTATATTGCGTTGAATCTCGCTGCTTCCCCCGTAGATGGTGTGGGCCCGCGAGTAGAGGAACGTGCGCTGCCAGCGGTCGAGCCGGTAGTCCAGCCCGCCCTCGCCGGTGTGGGCGCCTTCGGCCGGCTCGGCCACCATCGACGCCGCGCCTCGCACCCTCATGGCCAGCTCTCCCAGGCGCCGGTGCCAAGACGACCAGTAGAGCTTGCCGATCGATTGCTCCGGCCCGGCAAGCTGGTCGTGGGTGAGCGAGGTCAGCAGCCGCAGCTGGTTGTAGCGCAGGATCTCGAGTTCGATGTGGCACTGCACCAGCTCCGAGCGCAGCACGCCGCAGTCGATGCGCTCCAAGGCTCTGGCCTCCGACAGCAGCGAGTCGAACTCCTGGCGGAAGCTGAGCTGCTGGCCCAGAGTGCTCGCCCCCCGCTCGAAGGCGAGGGTGCCCATGGCCACCTTCCAGCCGTTGCCCTCGCCGCCCACCACCAAGTCTGCTTCGGTGACGGCATCGTTGAAGAACGTCTCGTTGAACTCGACCCCGCCGGTGAG
Organism: Candidatus Aldehydirespirator sp.; assembly: GCA_965219165.1. Taxonomy (GTDB): domain Bacteria; phylum Actinomycetota; class Acidimicrobiia; order Acidimicrobiales; family Aldehydirespiratoraceae; genus Aldehydirespirator. Next base: position 2,749,513 of record CBDCMW010000002.1, read on the forward strand.
CTGGGTGATGGGCCGGATCTCGATTCCGGGCTGGTCCATGGCAACGAGCAGGTAGCTGAGCCCGGCGTGGCGCGACGAGCCAACCGAGGTGCGGACGAGCACGAAGATCCAGTCGGCGTGCTGGGCCAGCGAGGTCCACACCTTCTGACCGTTGATCACCCACTGGTCGCCTCGCCTGGTCGCTCTTGTGGCCACGCCGGCTAGGTCGCTGCCCGCGCCGGGTTCGGAGTAGCCCTGGCACCACAGCTCGTCTCCCGAGAGTATGGCGGGCACGAATCGCTGCTGCTGCTGGGTTGATCCGAACGTCATCAGCGTGGGCCCGAGCAGCGTCACGCCCATGTTGGGAAGGCGGCCGGGAGCGCGGGCCTCGGTGTACGTGTTGAAGAACACCACCTGCTGGGCCAGCGTGCAGCCCCGCCCTCCGATCCATTCCGGAAAGTCGAGCCCCAGCCATCCACCCGACGCAAGCTCGCGCTCCCAGGCGATCTGGACCTCGACCGGCACGTCCTCCTGACCGGTGAGGCCGCGGCCCCGGTATTGGCCGAACTCGCCGGCAAGGTGCTCCTCGAGCCAGGTGCGCACCTCTTCTGCGAAGCTGCCGAGCGTCGGATCGGATCGAAGATCCATTCGTCCGGAGCGTACAATCGCCGCGATGGGAGAGCCTGCATCTGAGGATGGCCCGTCGCAGGGAGGCCGCAAGGCAACCGGTTTGGCAGGATTCGTCGCACGAGCTCGCCCGCCCCGACCGCAGCCGGATCACTGCGGCCGCACGGCGACCGGTTTGGCGGGCTTCGTCGCGGGGGTCTCAGGCGCCGGGGTGGCGCTGGGCTTCGGCGAGCTGATCAAGGGCATCAGTGAGACCATCCCGTCACTGGTGATCGCGGTGGGCGAGCTGGTCACCGACTACACGCCCGGCGATGTCGTGGCCTTCAGCATCGCCAACATCGGTGCCAGCCAGAAGAGCGTGCTCACGGCGGGCATCGTCGTGTTGTCGCTGGTGATCTGCGGGATCCTCGGCCGAGTAGCCGCCCGCGGCCAGCGACTCGCGGTCGTCGGGGGCTTCGCGCTCTTCGGGCTGGTCGGCGGCTGGACCGCGGCCCGGAATCCGCTGAGCCCCGCGATGGCTTCGTGGCTGGTGGCGTTGGCAGCCGCCGCGCTGGGCGCGGCCACCACCCTGTTCCTCGTGAGCCGGGCGTCGGCCCTCGGTGAGCGAGCCGATGGCCTGCCCGCGGATGCAGCGGTCGCCGACGCAGCCGAGGACGGCGACCCGCCGATAAGGCGTGCCGGCACGCGCCGGTCGTTCTTTGGGTACGCCGCGGGCGCGGCGGTGACCGCCCTCGGGTTGGTCGGGTTGGGACGCAGCTTGCGGGGGGAGTCGGCCGCGGAGCAGGCCCGCCAGGCCTACTCGTTGCCGTCGAGAACGCCCAGCACCGAGACCGACCCGGGCCTGGCCGTCGCCGAATCCCAGCCGACCGACGGAACCGCAGCGGCACCGTCCCCGGACCGTCCCACCACGACCCAGGCGTCCACCGACGCGGCAAGCTCAGCGCCCACCACCACCCAAGCCCAGCCAGAGCCCGAACAAGCCGCACCCACCACCAGCGAACCCGAACAAGCCGCACCCACCGACACCCAGCCCGAACAAGCCACACCCACCACCACTGAGCCCGAAGAAGCCGCACCCACCGACACCCAGCCACCCGAGGATCTGCCGGTTCAGGAGCAACTGGCCCGCACCGACACCCTCGACGGAGAGGTGCCGGGTATCTCTCCCTACATCACTCCCATCACCCCTAAGGACGAGTTCTACCGCATCGACACTGCCCTGGTAACCCCCCAAGTTGATCCGGCCGGCTGGCGGCTGCGCTTCACCGGCTTGGTTGGCAGGCCCTACGAGCTCACCTTCGACGACATCCTTGCCATGGACCTGTCCGACCACGTGATCACCCTGTCGTGCGTGTCCAATTCAGTGGGCGGCAGACTCGTCGGGAACGCGGTCTGGACCGGCGTCCCGCTGGCGGCCCTGCTGGAGCGAGCCAGCGTGGAGTCAGGGGCCGAACAGGTGGTGGGCCGCTCGGTGGACGACTTCACCGCCGGCTTCCCCATCGGAGCCGTGCACGACGGCCGCAACGCCATCCTGGCCGTCGGCATGAACAACGAGCTCCTGCCGACCGCTCACGGCTTTCCGGCCCGGCTGTTGGTAGCCGGCCTCTACGGCTACGTCTCAGCGGTCAAGTGGATCGAGGAGATCCACCTCACCACTTGGGACGGATTCGACGGCTACTGGATACCGCGCGGCTGGTCCAAGCTGGGTCCGATCAAAACCCAGAGCCGCATCGACCTCCCCAAGGACGGGGCAAGGCTCAACGCCGGCGAGACCACGCCGGTCGCGGGCATCGCTTGGGCGCCAACCCGGGGTATCGAGCGCGTCGAGGTGAAGATCGGCGACGAGGACTGGATGCCGTGCCGCCTGGGCCAGGCCGTGGGCGACGAGAGCTGGGTGCAATGGCACCGAGAATGGACTCCCTCCTCCACCGGCCGGCAACAGATCCAGGTGCGCTCCACCGACGGCAGCGGCTACACCCAGAGCGGGAAGAACGTGAGGCCCCGACCCAACGGCGCCGAGGGATGGCACACCATCAGTGTTCATGTCACATAGAACTTAACAGGATGACACCGCGTCGCAATGAGGCATCCTTGTTTCCCGCTCTTGTTCGCTGCGCTCACGGGCCGCTCGGGCCACGGCCTCGCAAGCTCGGCCTCTGGAGCGCTCAGTGCTGACCGAAGCCATCCAGCAGGCCGCTCTCGACTTCGGCAACCGAGCCGCCTTCATCAACTCCGCAGGCGAGGCCGTGAGCTTCGAGCAACTCGAGAAGGCCGCGCAAGAGGTGGCGGCCGGGCTGCACGAGCGCGGGCTCGGCGAGGGCTCGGTCGTGGGCCTGGTGCTGCCCTCCGGCGTGGACTACGTGGCCATCTACCTGGGCGCCGCCCGCATCGGCGCCGTCACGGCGGGGATCAACCCGCTGCTGACCCCTACCGAAGTGAAGGGCTGCCTCGACAGGCTGCACGCCGACCTCGTCGTGGTGGAACCCCGGCTCACCCACCTGGTCGGCTCGGGCGCCGCCCGCCGGGTGGAGCGGCTCGAGGGCGGGAGAGATCCGGCTCGGGCAGGCGGATCGTTGCGCTCGAACTCCGTCTCATCGACGCACGCCGGTGCCAGCTTCGACGCTGACGCCAACGACGAGCACCCGGTGTGCATCTGCTTCACGTCGGGCTCGACCGGCGCGCCGAAGGCGGTCTGGTTCGCGAACCGCCAACTGCGCGCCGTAGCCGAGTTCGACACGGGCGGCGATTGGGGCGGTGGTCACAGCATCTCGTCCACCCACTTCGCCCATGTCGCCTTCATGACGAAGCTCCCGTGGATGCTGGCCTGCGGCCAGACCACCCACCTGTTGGAGCGCTGGTCGGCGGGCGAGGCACTGGAGCTGACAGCCCGCCATCGCATGACCGCCGTCGCTGGCGTGGCTCCCCAGATCGCCCTGATGGTCAGACATCCGTTGTCGAGGAGTCTGGACTTCTCGGCCGTTCGGGCGGTGGTGGCCGGCGGCGGCCCGTCCCCGCCGGAGTTGGTGCGGGCCGCCCGTGAGCGCTTCGGTGCCCCGTACTCGATCCGCTACTCGTCCACCGAGTCGGGCGGCGTGGGGCTCGCCACCGCGCTGGACGCCGACGACGACGAGGCCTGCCATTCCGTGGGACGGCCCCGACCCGGCGTACAGGCTCAGATCCGGGATGCGGCCGGAGCGCGGCTCGATCCCGGCGAGACGGGAGAGCTGTGGCTGAGGTCGCCCGCGGTGATGTCGGGCTACTGGCGCGACCCTGACTCCAGTTCCGAGGCTCTGGTGGACGGCTGGCTGCGCACCGGGGACCTGGCCACCGTGGAGGCGAACGGCCTCTACCGTCTCGCGGGACGCACGACCGACATGTTCATTCGGGGCGGCTACAACGTGCACCCGGCAGAAGTCGAGAGCGTGCTGTCCGGGCACCCTGGGGTGCTGGAGGTGGCCGTGGTTCCGCGCCCTGATCCGGTGATGGGCGAGATCGGCCTGGCCGTGGTGGCGCCCCGAGATCGCGCCAACCCGCCCGCATTGGAGGAACTGCGGGCCTTCGGGGCCGGCGCGCTGGCCCGCCACAAGCTGCCCGAGGCCCTGGAGCTCGTTGATGAACTGCCTCGCAACGCGACTGGGAAGATAGACCGCCGCCGCCTCGGGTGACTTCGATGCCGGGGGCGCTGCACCGCAGCAGGAGATGCGGCTGCGATCGTGCCGTTCAGCGCCGGCCGCGGGCCGCGGCGCGGGCTCGTTGCGTCTCGCGGATCTGCTGCTGCTCGAATTCGTGGCGCAAGGCGAGGAAGCGCTCCACCCGCCGGGGATCCATCTCGCCCCGATCCACCGCGTCCGTGATGGCACAGTCGGGTTCGACGCCGTGGGCGCAGTCCGCGAAGCGACAGTTGCGGCCGCGCTCCTCGATGTCGCTGAACACGCGGCTCAGCGCCTCCTGCGCGTCGATGAGACCGAGGGCGCGCACACCGGGCGTGTCGAGCACCATCCCGCCTTCGTCGGGCAGCAGCACGAGCCGGCGTGCGATGGTGGTGTGACGTCCCCGCCGGTCCGAGGCACGGACCGCGGCCGTCGCCGTCACCTCGGCACCCGCTAGAGCGTTCACCAGGCTCGACTTTCCTGATCCGCTGGCGCCCACCAAGGCCAGCGTTCGGCCGAGGCCGAGCCGGGACCGGAGATCGGCGAGGCCCTGGCCGCTGCGGACGCTCAACGTCACGACATCGACGTCGCCGGCCACTGCCCGCACGGTCTCGGCCGCGGAGGCTGCCTCGGGCGCCCGATCGGCCTTGGTCAGCAGGATCACGATCGAGGCTCCGCTGTCGCGGGCCATCACCAGCATGCGCTCGAAGCGCCCCGGTGGCAGAGGCCGGTCGAGGCCGGCGACGATGCCCACGATGTCGAAGTTGGCCGCCAGCACCTGCTCCGCGTCGCGCTCGGCCGGGTCCCGACGGATCAAAGCCGTGCGACGGGGCAGCACCCGGCTGATCAGCGCCATGTCAGGCTGACGAGTCACCTGCACCCAGTCGCCAGTGACCGGCGCGGTTTCGGCCTGGGCCCGCACCGAGTCGGAGCCGGCCCGTTCCATGCCGGCCGCGGTGACCACATCGCACTCGCCCCGGTCCACCTGCACGACCCGGCCGATCTGCGCTCCAGCTTCGGCGAGGTCGGCCACGCGGTCGCCGTAGCCCCACAGGCGCAAGTCGCTGGCGCGGTCCGTCATCAGCGCCGGAAGCTCGTCTCCATACGTCCACTATTGCCCATTGCGCCCCACAACGAAAGGCGTACGATCTGAGCGGACGAAAGAACCCGTCCGAGGCGGCCAAGGGGCGAGCAGTGACAGACGAAGAATCCACCGACGATCGCTCCGACTCATCACCAGGAGCGGCACCCCCCATCATGGGAGCACTGGCCGGGACCGCGGGCGCGGCCCTAGCCCTGGGGTTCGGCGAGCTCATGGACGGGGCGTTCAAATCGATCCCCTCGCTGGTGGTGGCAGTCAGCGAACTGCTCAGCGACTACACCCCCGGCGACATCGTGGCGTTCAGCATCGCCAACATCGGCACGAGCCAGAAGACCCTGCTCACCGCGAGCATCATCGTGGGGTCGCTCGTTCTCGGCGGGCTGCTGGGCCGCTTCGCGGCGCGCGGCCAGCAGCGGGTGACCGTCGCCGGATTCGCGCTGTTCGGTCTTCTGGGCGGTTGGGCCGCAGCCCGCAATCCGCTGAGTCCGGCCGTCGGATCATGGGTGGTGGCTTTGGCCGCCACCGCGCTGGCCGCTGGGACCACGCTGCTGCTAGTGAGCCGCGCCGCCCAGCGCCCGGTTCCAGAAGCCGAGGCCGAGCCGGCCGAATCGGACCAATCGGCACCTCCCGGAGACCTGGAGACATCCGGCGCGCAGACGACGACGCGGCGGGCCTTCTTCGCGTACGCGGTGGGTGCTGGCGCGGCCGCGCTGGCCATGGTCGGCCTGGGGCGGACTCTGCGGGGCCAGTCGGAGGCCGAGCAGTTCCTAGCTACGAACACCCTGAGATCAACCGCCACGACAGCGCCTCCGACGTCCACAACCGAGCCGAGCGCGGCACCTCAGTCCACCACCAGCACCGCCGCACCGGCATCGCCGGCGCGGTCAGTGGGAGAGCAGGTGGCCGCCCTCGACACGCTGGACGACGAGGTCGCGGGAATCTCGTCGTACGTGACCCCCAACGACAGCTTCTACCGGATCGACACCGCCTTCGGCAAGGTTCCCCAGGTCGATCCGGCCAGTTGGCGGCTGCGTATCGGTGGCATGGTCGACAACCCCTACGAGATCACCTTCGGAGAGATCCAGGCCATGGACCTCTCCGACCAAGTCATCACCCTGTCATGCGTGTCGAACGATGTGGGCGGCAACCTGGTCGGCAACGCGGTCTGGACCGGCGTCCCGCTGTCGGTGCTGCTGGACCGGGCCGGGGTGCAGGCCGGCGCCGACCAGGTGGTGGGCCGCTCGGTGGACGACTGGACGGCCGGCTTCCCGACCGGGCTGTTGTACGACGGCCGCAACGCCATCCTGGCCATCGGCATGAACGGCGACTTCCTGCCGACCAACCACGGCTTCCCGGCCCGGCTGGTGGTAGCCGGCCTCTACGGCTACGTCTCGGCGGTGAAGTGGATCGAGGAGATCCAACTCACCACCTGGGACGGCTTCGACGGCTACTGGGTGCCCCGGGGCTGGTCCAAGGAAGGACCGATGAAGACCCAGAGCCGCATCGACGTGCCCGCCGGCGGCCGGGGTCTGGTCGCCGGCCAGCCCACACCGATCGCGGGCATCGCCTGGGCCCCGACCCGCGGCATCGAGCGGGTGGAAGTCAGCATCGACGGCGAGGGATGGCTGTCCTGCGAGCTGGGCGAGGCCTTGGGGGACGAGAGCTGGGTGCAGTGGCACCGCGAGTGGACGCCTGCCGCGGGCCGGCACCAGATCCGGGTGCGGGCCACCGACGGCGACGGCGTCACCCAGAGCCAGCAGGAGGTGGCGCCCCGCCCCAACGGCGCCGAGGGATGGCACACGGTCAACGTGAACGTGGGCGCCTGAACTTAGTGGCCAGCGCGCGTAGGAGCTTTGGGCTGACTGGCCTGGCAGTGCTTGTCGGCGCGCTCGGGCTCCTCGCCTCGTGCTCCGGCACGCCCCAGGTGCCACAGACCGAATCCGCCTCTGAGGCCGAATCTCCGTCGCAGAACCAGACCACTACGGATCCCATCCACACCACGATCTACATCACTCGGTCAGAGACCGCTTGGTCGGTGGGGGTTGACGAGACACCAACTGCCCCCGATGACCGTCTCCTCTACTTGGCACCGACATCGCCCATCGATGGCGTCCGTACCGATGCAATTCTACGGCGCGCGGACAGGCACCGCGGGCCAGTCAGTGTCCCTGAATACAGTGTGGCAGTGAGTTGGCCGACAGGCAGGCTGAGTGTGAAGGCGGTACCGACAGTCACATGCCCCGGACAGCGGGACATAGCTTGGGAACCGGTAAAGATTCGCGGCGTCTGGGGCTGTGAGTGGACAAACGAAGTCGGACTGTACTTTGCGAAATGGGTGGAAGGCCCAACCACTTTCCATTACAGTTCGTTCGATATCACCGGGCTGGAAGCGCGGAAGATGCTTGCCGATTGGGACCCGCTTGAGTAGCTGCCCGGTGCTTGAGTAGCCGCCCTCCGCTTGAGTAGCCGCCCGGTGAGGGACATGGTGCGGCCTGCGCGCAACGTCATGCCGATGGCTGCGCTGGCTGCCCTCACCTCCATCGGCACCCGGGCCACGCCGGCACTGGGTGGGGGGCGGGCGTCTCAGTCGAGGGTATGACCGCCATCGCCACGGCCACGCCCTGCACGTGAACACGGCCGGTACTGGGTGGGCGAGCGCCGCAGTGGTGTATCGTGCGCCCATGCTGGAGGGGGCGCCGTGACAGACGTGATGGAGCGCTTCGCGGCCGCAGGCCCGTCTACGGTGACGGAGTTCGTGTGCAACGGCTCCACGGTGCGCGTCGGCGACCATCCCCACCTGCTCGCAGCCCTGCGGGAAGAGCTGGGGCTGATTGCGGCCAAGGACGGCTGCTCTCCCTCGGGCCAGTGCGGTTGCTGCACGGTACTCATCAACGGCAAGGCCCGGGTGGCGTGCCAGATCCCCCTGAGCAAGGCCCAGGGCGCGGAGATCGTCACCCCCGAAGGCCTCAGCGCCGAGGAACGTCACCGCTACGCGGCCGCATTCGGCGCGGCCGGGGCCGTGCAGTGCGGTTTCTGCACACCGGGCATCGTGATGCGGGTCAAGGCGCTGATCGAACGCAACGGCACCAACCTCACCCGCGAACAGGCGTCCCGACATCTCGGTGCCCACCTGTGCCGCTGCACCGGATACCTGAAGATCCTCGACGCGGTGGAGATGCTGGCCACCGGCGCCGACGGGCTGGCCGGCACCGACGGCACCACAGTCGAGATAGCCCGCGGCGTGGGATCCCGGGCCGCCCGCTACGAGTCGACCGAGCTCGCGCTGGGCGACAAGCTCTACATCGACGACATGACCGCCCCGGGAATGCTCCACGGTGCCGTGCACCTGGCCGGGCACGCCCGAGCCGACGTGATCTCGATCGACACCAGCCGGGCCGCAGCCGCGCCCGGCGTGGTGGCCGTGTTCACCGCGGCCGACGTGCCCGGCGAACTGCGCATCGGGCTGATCCACAAGGACTGGCCGGTGTTCATCCCGGTGGGCGGCCGCACCTCGTACCTGGGCGACGTCATGGCCCTGGTAGTGGCCGACAGCCGCGAGGCGGCCCGGCGGGCCGCCGAGCTGGTCGACGTGGTCTACGAGCCGCTGCCCCCGATCACCGACCCGGCCGCGGCCGTGGCCGACGGCGCCGACGACGCGGTGTGGGGCCTGGACGGCAACATCCTGTCGGTGTCGTCCTACGCCCGGGGCGGCGATGTGGACGATGCGCTGGCGGCGTCGGCCCACACAGTGCGAGAGACGTTCCAGACCCAGAGGGTCGAGCAGGCCTTCCTGGAGCCGGAGTCGACGCTGGCCGTGCCCAAGGCCACCGACGGCGAGCTCTGCATGGACGTCTACTCCGGCGGCCAGGGCGTGTGGGACGACCGCGACCAGGTCGCGTCGGTGCTCGGCATCGACAACCGCCGCGTCTGGGTGGAGCAGGTAGCCAACGGCGGCGCCTTCGGCGGCAAGGAGGACTGCGCCAACCAGACCCAGACCGCGCTGGCCGCCTGGCTGCTCGACCGGCCCGTGAAGACGACGTTCTCGCGCGAGGAGTCGATGCTGGTGCATCCCAAGCGGCATCCGGTTCGCATCGAGCTGGCCGCCGGCTGCGATGACGAGGGCCGGCTCACCGCCCTGCGAGCCCGGATGCTGGGAGACTCGGGTCCCTACGCCTCGGTCGGGATGAAGGTGCTGGAGCGGGCGGCCGGCCACGCCTGCGGTCCCTACGTAGTGCCGGTCGTGGATGTCGAGGCGGTGGCGGCCCGCACCAACAACAGCGTGTGCGGCGCCTTCCGGGGGTTCGGCGCCAACCAGGCCCAGTTCGCCATGGAGGGCGCCCTGGACCGCCTGGCCGACGCGGTGGGGATCAGCGGCTGGGAGATCCGTCGCCGCAACGCGGTGCACCCCGGAGCGGTGTGGGGACCGGGCCAGATCATGGACGGCGGCAGCCTCGGCGCAATGGAGTGCCTGGAGGCGATCAAGCCGGCCTACGACGAGGCGATCGCGGCCGGCAAGGCCGTGGGACTCGGTCTCGGCCTGAAGAACTCCGGGCTCGGCAACGGCTTCAAGGAGATCAGCCGGGCGGTGGTGCATTTCGTGGCCGACGCCGCGCACCCGGCCGGCACCCCGGCAGGGCCCGACACCGTCGTCGAGGTGCGCCACTGCTGGACCGAGATGGGCCAAGGCGTCCACACGGTGGCCCTGCAGGTGGCGGTCGAGGAGCTCGGGGTGCGACCCGACCAGGTGAGGGTGTACGTCGACACCAGCCGGGAGCTGGGTGCCGGCCAGACCACCGGTTCGCGGGGCACGCTGATGGGGGCCGGATCGGTCGCCGACGCGTGCCGGGCGGCCCGGGCCGCAGGGTGTCTCACCGGCGTCGACTACGAGGGCGAGTACCGGGTGGACTGGACCAACAAGCTCAGCGACGGCCTCGAGCACCCGGTGATCCACTCCACATTCGGCTACGCGGCCCAGATGGTGATCGCCGACCCGCAGACCGGCAAGGTGGAGAAGGTCGTGGCCGCCCACGATGTGGGGCGGGTCGTGAACCCCCTGCTCTGCGAGGGCCAGATCGAGGGCAGCGTCCACATGGGCCTCGGCTACGCGCTGAGCGAGGACTTCCCCTGCGACGAGGAGGGCCGGCCCCGTTTCGACACTCTGAGAGGACTCGACATCATCCGTCCCAAGGACATGCCGCCGGTGGACGTGATCCTGGTCGAGGCCCCCCAGCCCGGTTCGCCCTACGGCATCAAGGGCGTCGGCGAGATCGGCCTGGTTCCCACCGCGGGGGCGGTGGTCGAGGCCATGCGCCAGGTGGACGGACAGTGGCGCAACCGCCTGCCCATCAACGTTCACCAGCCTGTAGTGCCCCAGCCGTGAGCCCGCCTGCCGCCGGCTCGGGCCCCGGCGCGGGCCCGACACAGTCGGCACAGGCCCGCACCACCCCGGGCCTGGTGTGCGCCCATCACCACCTGTACTCGGCGCTGGCCCGAGGCATGCCCGCGCCGCCCCGGACGCCGACGGAGTTCCTGGAGATCCTGGAACTGGTCTGGTGGCGCCTGGACCGGGCCCTCGACCTCGACATCATCGAATGGTCGGCCAAGCTCGGCGCGCTGGAGGCTCTGGAGTCGGGCACCACCGCCCTCATCGACCACCACGAGTCCCCCAACGCCATCGAGGGGTCGCTGGACGTGATCGCCCAAGCGTGCGCCGAGGTGGGAGTGAGGGTCGACTGTGCCTACGGCGTGACCGACCGCCACGGATCGGCGGGCGCCAGAGCCGGCCTGGCCGAGAACGACCGGTTCCTGCGGGCCGGGGGCCGGGGCCACGTCGGCGTCCACGCCGCGTTCACGTGCTCCGACGAGACGCTGGAAGCCGCCGCCGGGCTGGCCGTCGACCACGGCACCGGCGTTCACATCCACGTGTCCGAGGGCACGGCCGACATCGCCGCGGGCGGTCGCCTGGAACCGCTGGCCCGCGACGACTGGCTAGTGATCCACGCCGTGCACCTCGACCGCGACCTGCCCGGCACCATCGTTCACAACCCCCGCTCGAACATGAACAACGCGGTCGGCTACGCCCGGCCCGCGGCCCGGCCCAACCCGGTGGCGCTCGGCACCGACGGCATCGGCGCGGCCATGCTCGACGAGTTCCGGGTGGCCTACGTGTGCCACCGCTCCGACGACGTGACCGCCACCCCCGAGACGGCGTGGAGCTGGCTGGAGACCGGCTGGCGGCTGTTCCCCGAAGCCCTCGGCGACACGGTGGTGTGGTCCTATGACCGCATGGATCCGTGGTCGCTGGCCTTCACCACCGGCGTGCGGGCCACCGAGGCGACCGTGGACGGCGAGAAGGTGCTCAGCGACGGCCGGCCCACCCGAGTCGACGCGGAGGAGATCCGGGCCAAAGCCGCGGAGGCCGCGGCCAGACTGTTCGCCAAGCTCGAAGACATGCCGTAGCTCGAAGACATGCTCGAAGACATGCCAAAGCTCGAAGACATGCCAAAGCTCGAAGACATGCCAAAGCTCGAAGACATGCCGCAGGAGGAGACGAGATGACCCAGCCCGCAGCCCTGTACATCCAGGACGCCCACACGCTCGCCGAGTCGATGGAGCTGACTCGCTACGCGGAGGCCAGGGGCTTCGACGCGGTCTGGCAGGCCGACTCCCGGCTGGTCCGCGACGCCGTGGTCCCGATGGCCGCGTTCGCGGCCGTGACCGACACGATCACGATCGGCAGCGGCGTGGTGGACTGCTGGACCCGCAACCCGGCCCGGCTGGCCTCCACCTTCTCCACGCTCGACGACCTGGCCCCGGGCCGGATCATCCTGGGCATCGGCGCCTGGTGGGAGCCGCTCGCGTCGAAGGTGGGCGTGCGGCGGGTCCGGCCGCTGAAGGCGATGCGCGAGATCGTGGAGGCCTGTCGCGCCCTCCTCAACGACCAGACCGTCACCTTCGACGGCGAGTTCGTGCAGTTCGACGGGGTGGAGCTCGACTACGTCCAGCAGGAGCGCCGGCCCAAGGACGTGCCCATCTATATCGGCGCGACGGGCGCGAAGATGATGGCCCTCACCGGCGAGATAGCCGACGGAGTGGTGTTCAACTATCTGGTGTCGCCCCAGTACAACGCTCAGGCCATGGAGCACTTGGCCGAGGGCGCGGCCCGCGCCGGCCGCACGGTCGACGACCTCGACCGACCCCAGTTGATCGTGTGCTCGATGGCTTCGGGAGACTCCGAGCCCGAGCGGACCGAGGCGCTCGACAGTGCCCGCATGCTGATCACCCAGTACCTGGGCCAGCAGCCCCACATCATGAAGGCCTCGGGCGTGCCCGACTCGCTGCTGGACGAGGTGCGGTCCGTGCTGACCTGGCCGGCCACGCTCGATCAGGTGGAGGCCGCCTCCAAGCTGGTGCCCGACGAGGTGGTGCAGATGCTGTGCGCGGCCGGCACCGCGGACGAGTGCCGGGCCAAGGTCCGCCACTACATCGACAACGGCTGCACCACCCCGATCCTCTACCCGCTCGGGCCGGACGCGAAGATGATGATCGATGCCTTCGCCGACTGGGACGGGTGAGCGACCACCAACCACAGTCACGTCTATGCGACCAGCCCGCCAACCGAACTGGCAGCCCTCGGATCCCCTTTCGGCGCCCAGCGCTGCCAATCCCGACTTGGGGACAGACCGTGCGCTGTGACCTGCGGGTCCCATGACCGACCTGCTCGTCCGCAATGCACGGCTCGTGGCGGCCATGGACGCTGAACGCGCCGAGATTGCCGGCGGCTGGGTGGCCGTCACCGACGGATTGGTGTCAGGGGTGGGGCTGGCCGGTACCGAGCCCTCCGATGCGGCCCGCATCATCGACGCCACCGACTGCCTGGTGACGCCGGGGCTCGTCAACGCCCACCACCACCTCTATCAGAACTTGACCCGGGCCTTCCGTCCGGCTCTCGGCGGCAACCTGTTCGACTGGCTGCGCACTCTGTACCCGCTGTGGGGCCGGCTCGACGAGGAGGCCTCCCATGTGTCGGCCTGGGTGGGGCTGGCCGAGCTGGCCCTGAGCGGATGCACCACCAGCAGCGACCACCTCTACGTCCATCCCGCGGGCAGCGGCGACCTGGTCTCGGCCGAGATTGCCGCCGCGGCCGACTTGGGCGTGCGTTTCCATCCCACCCGGGGATCGATGTCGCTCAGCGAGAAGGACGGCGGCCTGCCTCCCGACTCCACTGTGCAGACCGACGACGTGATCCTGGCCGAGTCCGAGCGCCTGGTGGCGGCCCATCACGACCGTTCGCCGGGAGCGATGGTGCGCATCGCGCTGGCGCCGTGCTCGCCGTTCTCGGTGTCGACCGAGCTGATGACGGCCACCGCGCAGCTGGCCGAGCGCCTCGACGTGCGGCTGCACACCCACCTGGCCGAGGACATCAGCGAGGACGGTTTCTGCCTCGAGACGTTCGGCATGCGTCCCGTGGACTACTTCGAGCACTGCGGATGGGGCACCGACCGATCCTGGATAGCCCACTGCATCCAGCCCAACCCAGCGGAGATCTCCCGGCTGGGCCGCTGGGGCACCGGCGTGGCCCACTGCCCGAGCTCCAACATGATCCTGGGCGCGGGGATGGCGCCGGTGCGCGAGCTGCGGGCCGCCGGCGTGCCGGTGGGCCTCGGGGTCGACGGCTCGGCGTCAGCGGACTCAGCGTCGATGTGGACCGAGGCCCGCAACGCCATGCTCATGGCCCGCCTCCGTGACGGCCAGACCGGCCGCGCCCGCTTGTTCACGGCGCGCGAGGCGCTGGATATGGCCACCCGCAGCGGCGCCCGATGTCTGGGACGGCCCGGCGAGATAGGAGAGCTGACGGTGGGCGCCTGCGGCGACATCGCCGTTTGGCGTCTCGACGGCATCGCCTTCGCGGGCGCGCACTCCGACCCGATCGAGGCATGGCTGCGCTGTGGTCCGGTGTCCGCTCACCACACCATCATCGCCGGCCGCCTCGTGGTGGAAGACGGCCACCTGAGAGCAGCTGGAACCGAGCAGATGCTGCAAGACCACCGCCGCATCTCCGCCGCCATGCAGTTTGTGTCCTAGACATCCCGCCGGGAACTGGTGCGAGCTAGTAGGAACTAGCGAACAGACCACGACCAGAGAGGACGGCAGGGCGTGAACGACACCGCGGTACGGGAGGAGATGGACTGGGCGCTCTATGGGCGCGGCGTCCGTGAGCTGGCGCAGATGGTCGCCGACGACGGGTACCGGCCCGACATGATCCTCGCCATCGCCCGGGGCGGGCTGTTCTGCGCCGGCTCCCTGGGCTACGCGCTGTCGGTGAAGAACGTCTACGTGATGAACTGCGAGTACTACACCGGCGTCGGCGAGCGCCTGGAAGTCCCGGTGGTGCTGCCCCCCCAGCTCGATCTGGTCGACCACCGCCGGTCGAGGATCCTGATCGCGGACGACGTGGCCGACACCGGCCACACCCTCAAGCTCGTGCGCGACTACTGCCTCGACGAGGTCGCCGAGGTGCGCTCGGCGGTGCTGTACGAGAAGTCGCATTCGCTGGTCAAATGCGACTACGTGTGGAGACGCACCGACCGGTGGATCAACTTCCCGTGGTCCACCCTGCCGCCGGTAGCCGACCTAGCCGAGGCCAGCTACCAGGTGCTCGACGCCTGAGAGCGGCGACCCGGCGTCTGCTGCGAGTGATCGCGGCCGGGGTCCGGGCTGATGGCACAGGCGGGCGGCATGGGCGCTCGTCTCGGATTGGCAGAGGCGGAGTGGTGTGCCTAGGCTGCGTCGGCAGACGCTCAACGGTCAGGGGGGATCGAGATGCGCAATACCAAGTCAGTGTGGCGATGGCTGACGCCATTGTTCGCCGTCGCCTTGATAGTCGCCGCTTGCGGCGACGACGAGCCGGAGGACGCCGGCGAGGACGCCGAGGCGCCCACCACAGAAGCGCCCACCACGGAAGCGCCCACCACAGAGGCGCCGGCCGCAGGCGGCGAGGAGATCGAGGTCATGGCCTCCTGGGGCGACGCAGAGCAGGCCGGCTTCCTCGAGGTGCTCGACGCCTTCACCGAGGCCACCGGGATACCGGTGAGCTACACGAGCGAGCGCGACCTGCCGACCGTGCTGCCGACACGCGTCGCCGGCGGCAACCCGCCCGACGTCGCGCTGATCCCGCGACCGGGCATCGTGCAGCAGTTCGTCAACGACGGCGTCGCCATCTCGTTCGCCGACCTCGGCGTCGACATGAGCGGTGTCAACGCCAACTACGCGCAGGGCGTACTCGACCTCGGGACGTTCGACGGAGAGCTGTACGGCCTGCTGACCGCCTCGAACTCGAAGAGCACGGTCTGGTACAAGCCGGCGTCGCTCGAGGCGCTCGGGCATGAAACGCCCGACACGTTCGACGAGCTCCTGGGAATCGTCACCGCCTACGTCGACAACGGCCAGGTCCCGCTGTCGCTCGGCGGCATGGACGGATGGACGCTCACCGACTGGTTCGAGAACCTCTACGTCAGGATCGCCGGCCCCGAGACGTACAACCAACTGTTCGTCACCCATGAGGTCTCCTGGACCGACCCGACGGTGGTCGAGGCCATGGAGCGGTTCCGCGACCTCATCGCGCCGACGGACGAGCGGCTAGTCGGCGGGGCGGCCGGCGCCAACTCCACCGGCTTCATCGACGCATGGGATCTCGTGCTGGCCGGCGACGCCGAGCTGTACTACGAGGGCGGGTTCATGGGGAACTTCGCCCGGGACAACTTCCCGGACCTCGTGAGCGGCACCGACTACTCGTTCTTCGAGTTCCCCGAGATCGACCCGCAGTGGGGCAAGCCGGTCGTCGGAGGCGGCGACTTCGCCGTCGGGCTGGTCAACAGCCCCGAGGTGCGCGCCTTCATCGAGTTCATGGCCACGCCCGAGGCGAACGAGATCTGGGCCACCGTGGACGCGGGCGCCCGGATCACACCCAACCAGGGTGTGTCGGCCGATCTGTTCGCCGACGAGCTGACGAAGCTTGAGGCGGCGCAGATCAAGGCCGCGTCGATCTTCGTGTTCGACGGCTCGGACCTCGCGCCGGGCGCGGTCGGCGGCGACGCTATGTTCACCGCGCTGCAGGACTTCATCGCCGACCCCGACGACATCGACGGCCCGTTGGAGTTCATCGAGACGGCGGCGGACGGGGCCTACTGATGCCGTGACCGCAGCCGCAGCGCCCGGGGCTCCGGGCGCCGCGCCGCCGGAGCCCCGGCCGCCGAGAGAAGTCCGGTGGAAGGGGTGGATCTGGATCCTTCCCGCTCTGGCGCTGCTCGGGGTGTTCCTGGTGTGGCCGGTCATCAGGACCATCCACTACAGCCTGTACAAGGGCTCGATAATCAAGCCCACGCGGGAGTTCGTGGGACTGGACAACTACCAGCGCCTGCTCACCGACGACCCCGCCTTCCTGAGAACGGAATGGCCGGCGTGGTCGGCGCTGTTCAACAGCGCCGTGTGGGTGGTCCTGTTCACCGGCGGCGTCATCGCCATGGGCCTGCTGGTGGCCGTGCTCGCCGACAAGGTGCGCTACGAGAGGCTGTCCAAGGCGATCGTCTTCCTGCCGCTGGTGATCTCGTTCACCGCCGCTTCGGTCGTGTTCCGGCTGGTCTACGCGACCAACCCCAACATCGGCGTGCTGAACGCGGTCCGCCAAGCGCTCGGGTTCGAGCCCTATGCGTGGCTGGGCGAGGCGAGCACCGTGAACCTCGCCATCATCGTGGCCGGAGTCTGGGTGTGGACGTCGCTGGCGATGACCATCCTGGCGGCGGCCTACAAGGCGCTCCCCCAGGAGGTGGACGAGGCCGCCTCCATCGACGGCGCCAACGCGTGGCAGGCGTTCTGGCGCGTGTCGCTGCCCCAGATGAAGGGCCCGCTGATCGTCGTCGCGGTGACGATGATCATCAACGCGCTCAAGGCCATCGACCTAGTCCTCGTGATGAGCGGCGGCGGGCCGGGCTTCAGCAGCCGCATCGTCGGGTTCACGGTCTACTGGGAGATCTTCACCAACAACAAGGCCGGCTACGGGTCGGCCGCCGCCGTGCTGCTGCTGATCCTCATGGTGCCGATGATGTGGTGGCAGATGCGCCAGATCCGTCAGGCGGACGCCCGATGACCGCGGTTGCTGAGCGCCAGATCCGTCAGGCGGACGCCCGATGACCGCCGTCGCCGGACGCACTGGCGCAGATGTCGAGATCCCGGCGACGCTGGGTGGCCGGCTCACCCACGTCGTCACCCGCAGCGGCGTCCGGTTCGTGGTGATCGCGGTGGCGCTGCTGTGGCTCATTCCGTCGCTCGGCCTGTTGATCACGTCGTTCCGGACCCGGGCCGCCAGCTCCCAGCACGGCTGGTGGGAGGTGTGGGAGGGCGGCTTCACCCTGGACAACTACGACCAGGTCCTGAACTCCTCGGGCCTGCCGCCGCCCGGCTTCTCGGACAACTTCATCAACACCGTGATCATCTCGATACCGGGCACCATCTTTCCGATCATGATCGCGGCCCTCGCCGCCTACGCGTTCGCGTGGCTCGACTTCCGCTACCGCGACTGGATCTTCCTGGGCGTCGTCACCCTGCTCGTGGTGCCCCTGCAAGTCACCTGGGTGCCGGTGCTGAAGATCTTCAACAGCCTCGACATCACCGGCAGCTTCACCGGGATCTGGCTCGCGCACACCGCCTACGGCCTGCCGTTCGCCATCTTCCTGCTGCGGAACTTCATGGCCGACATCCCCCGCGACCTCGTCGAGGCGGCCCGAGTCGACGGCGCGTCAGAGCTGCGGATCTTCACGAGGATGATCCTGCCGCTGTCGATGCCCGCCATCGCGGCGCTGGGAATCTTCCAGTTCGTCTGGGTGTGGAACGACCTGATGAACGCCATCGTCTTCCTTCAGACACCCGAGAAGTTCCCGCTCACCGTCGGCATTCGAAACCTGCTGGGCCAGTACGGCAACGAGTTCAACCTGTTGGCCGCCGGCGCGTTCATCTCCATGGTCGTGCCGATCATCGTCTTCTTCACGCTGCAGCGGTTCTTCGTGCGCGGGATCACCGCCGGCGCCGTCAAGGGCTGACCTGAGATGCGGCGGGCTGCACCGCTGGCGGCGCTCGCCGCCGTCGTGATCGCCTGCAGCGGGGCGTCGCCCGTCCAGTCGCACGAGACGATCGCCGAGGCCGTGGCCGCAGCGCCGGCGGGGGGCACGGTCCGGATCCCCGCCGGGCACTACGTCGAGAGCGTCACCATCGACCGGCCGATGACGCTCATCGCCGAGCCCGGCGGTGTGCATCTGACAGGGAAGATCTCGGTGGTCGACGCCAGCGGCGTGACCGTCGAGGGATTCACGATTCACGCTGACGGCACCGCCATCTCGGCGCGGGGCGGCAACGAGATACGCATCATCGGCAACGAGATCGTCGGCGCCGGCTACCGAGGCATCCACGTCGTCAACGCCTCCGCGGAGATCGTCGGCAACGAGATCCGCGGCGCGAGCGGCCCGTACGTCGTCGGCATCCACGTCGCCAACGCCACGGCCCGCCCGGCGTCGGTGATCTCCGGCAACGTGATCGAGTTGGACGGCGCATACGGCATCGCAGTGAACTTCGCCCACGCCGAGGTGAGCGGCAATACCGTGCGCGGCGGCACCAGGGCCGGCCTGGCGGTGAACGAGATGTCGACCGCGGAGGTGCGGGACAACACCGTCGACGGCGCGCCCCGCTACGGGATCCTCGTCACCGACATGTCCCATGCCGAGGTCACCGACAACACCGTGACCGGCTCGCACGAGCCCATCATGTTGCAGTTCCACTCCACCGCCGAGTTGGACGGCAACCAGTTCGCGGGCGGCGGCTGATCCCTCGGCCGGAGCGTAGGCGCCTCCTCAGGCGACTTGCCAGGTGGGGCGGGAGTGCAGCAGCTTGTGCAGGTCGCCGGGGCCTGACTTCGTCTGGGATGCGGCAACCTGGGCGGTGACGGCCGAGCCGTAGTCGCCGCGGTCCACAGCTCGGAATACTCCGATGGGCGTGGGGACGTCGTTGGTGTTGGCCAGCCGGCTAAGCGAGAACGCCACCGAGGGGTCGGGGTCGGCCTCGTCGTGCACCACCAGGGCGTCGACCCCCACGTCGGCCACCTGCACCACCCGGGCCCGGCCCGCCTCGATCACCACGCCGAACTCGCGGTCGGGCCCGAAGCGCACCGGCTCACCGTGGCGCAGATCGATCAGCATCGCCTCGCGGGCGTCGCGCTTGGTGATGGCCGCGAAGGCGCCGTCGTTGAACACGTTGCAGTTCTGGAAGACCTCCACGAACGCCGCGCCCGGATGGTTGTGGGCCCGGCGGAACATCTCCTGCATGTGGCCCCGGTCCATGTCGTGGGTGCGAGCCACGAATGACGCCTCGGCCCCCAGCGCCAGCGACACCGCGTTGAAGGGCTGCTCCACCGATCCGTGCGGGGTGGACTTGGTCACCTTTCCCCGCTCGCTGGTTGGCGAGTACTGCCCCTTCGTCAGCCCGTAGATCTGGTTGTTGACCAGCAGGATGTTCAGGTTCACGTTGCGGCGCAGTGCGTGGATCAGGTGGTTGCCCCCGATCGACATCATGTCGCCGTCACCGCCCACCACCCAGACATGCAGATCGCCCCGAGCCATGGCCAGGCCGGTGGCGACCGCCGGGGAACGCCCGTGGATGGCGTGAAGGCCGTAGGTGTTCATGTAGTAGGGGAACCGGGCCGCGCAGCCGATCCCCGACACGAACACGGTGTCCTCCCGCCGTACGCCCAACTCAGGCATCAGCAACTGTACGGCCGTGAGGATCGAGTAGTCGCCACAGCCCGGGCACCAGCGGACCTCCTGGTCGGTGACCCAGTCCTTGCGCGTGGTCACCGGCACGTCGGTCATTGCTCTGCCCCGCCCGTCCCGACGGCATCGGACGATCCCTGCGGCTCCGTCGCGGCTCGGATCTCCGCCCAGAACACCTCCACCAGCTCGGCCGCGGTGAAGGGCTGGCCCGAGACCTTGGACACCGACTTGGCGTCGACGAGGTACTCAGCCCGCAGCATCCGGCACAGCTGCCCCGTGTTCATCTCCGGAACGACGATGCGCTCGAAGGACGAGAGCACTTCTGCGAGGTTGGCGGGCAGCGGGTTCAGATGGCGCAGATGGACGTGGGCCAGGCGATGGCCCGCCGACTCGAGCCGGCGGCGGGCTGCGGTGATGGCACCCCACGTCGAGCCCCAACTCACCACGGCCACGGCCGCTTCGGGATCGCCTGCGACCTCCGCCGGCGGTATGTGGTTGGCGATCATGGCGATCCGCTCCGCCCGCAGCCGCACCATGGCTTGATGGTTGTCGGGCTCGTAGCTGATGTTGCCGCTGCCGTCCTCCTTCTCGATCCCGCCGATGCGGTGCATCAGATCGGGCGTGCCCGGAATGGCCCAGGGCCGCACCAGCCGCTCGTCGCGGCGGTAGGGCCAGAAGACGGACTCACCCTCGTCGTTGACGTGGTTGGGCTCGGAGACGAAGTCAACGTCGATGGAGTCAAGCTGGTCGACGTCAGGTATGCGCCAAGGCTCGCTGCTGTTGGCCAGGTAGCCGTCGGAGAGCAGGACCACCGGCGTGCGGTGCTCGATGGCCAGGCGAACCGCCTCGATGGCCGCAAAGAAGCAGTCCGACGGGCTCTGGGCCGCCACGATGGGCAGCGGCGCCTCGCCGTGACGACCGTACATGGCCATGAGCAGATCCGCGGCCTCGGTCTTGGTGGGCAGGCCCGTCGAAGGGCCGCCGCGCTGGATGTCGATCACTACCAGCGGCACCTCCAGGCTCACGGCCAGACCCACCGTCTCGGCCTTGAGGGCCATGCCCGGCCCCGAGGTGGCGGTGACACCGATGTGGCCCCCGTAGGCCGCGCCGAGCGCCGCGCCGACCGCGGCTATCTCATCCTCGGCTTGCAGGGTGCGGACCCCGAAGTTCTTGTGCCGGGCCAGCTCGTGAAGGATGTCGCTGGCCGGGGTGATCGGATAGGACCCCAGGAACAGCGGGATCCCGGCCTGCTGGGAGGCGGCGATGAGCCCCCACGACAGCGCGGTGTTGCCGTTGATGTTGGTGTACGTCCCAGGCTCGAGCTCCGCGGGCGCGACCATCAGCCGGCTCGCGCCCAGCTCCGCGGTCTCGCCGAAGGCGTGTCCCGCCGAGAAGGCGGCCTTGTTGGCCGCGATCACCGTGTCGCGCCCGGCGAACTTGCCGTCGATCCAGTCGACGGTGGGCTTGGTGGGACGCGAATAGAGCCACGACACCAGCCCCAGCGCGAAGAAGTTCTTGGACCGCTCGGCGTCGCGGGGCTTGACTCCCAGATCCTGGCAGGCCCGCTTGGTGAGGTCGGTCATGGGCGCGGTGACGACGGTGTAACCGTCGAGGCTGCCGTCCTTGAGGGGGTTGGACTCGTATCCGGCCTTGGCCAGGTTGCGCTCGTTGAAGGCGTCGGAGTTGACGATGATGGTGCCGCCCGGCTCGAGCAGCTGCAGGTCGGCCCGCAGCGCGGCCGGGTTCATGGCCACTAGCACCGTGGGGGCGTCGCCGGGGGTGGTGATGTCGTGATCGGAGATGTGGATCTGGAACGACGAGACGCCGGCCAGCGTGCCGGCCGGGGCCCTGATCTCTGCGGGGAACTCCGGCAGGGTGGCCAGGTCGTTGCCGAACAGAGCGCTGGCCGAAGTGAACCGGTCCCCGGTGAGCTGCATGCCGTCACCGGAATCGCCCGCGAAGCGAAGGACGATGCCGTCGGCCCGACGGACCCCGTGAGTCCGTTCCGCAGTGTCGGTCACTGATGCTCCTTTGCACCGGCTATGGACGAGCGGGAGGCTCGACCCGCGGTTGGAGCCCACCGTTTCCGGCCCGCAGGTGTCACCCTAGCCGGTATACCGTTTCCGCAGACGACACTTGGAAAGTGCATTTGCAGGTTCCTCGCTCGGAGTCAGGCCACGGTGATGGAGCCGTCCAAGTACACATCCTGGATGGCGTTGAGCAGCTCGACGCCTTCGGCCATGGGCCGCTGAAAGGCCTTGCGGCCCGAGATCAGCCCAGTGCCGCCGGCCCGCTTGTTGATCACCGAGGTGGTGACCGCCTCGGCCAGGTCGCTGGCGCCCGCGGAGGCTCCGCCGCTGTTGATCAGCCCGACCCGGCCCATGTAGCAGTTGGCCACCTGGAACCGGCACAAGTCGATGGGATGGTCGCTGGTGAGCTGGTCGTAGACGAGGTCGTGGGTCTTGCCGAAGCCGACGGCCCGGTAGCCGCCGTTGCTGGTGGGCAGCTTCTGCTTGATGATGTCGGCCTCGATGGTGACCCCCAGGTGGTTGGCCTGGCCGGTCAGGTCCGCGGCGGCGTGGTAGTCGGTGCCGTCCACCTTGAACGCCGAGTTGCGCAGGTAGCACCACAGCACACAGAACATGCCCAGCTCGTGCGCGGCCGCGAACGCCTCGAAGACCTCGCCGATCTGGCGCCGGGCGTTCTCGGAGCCGAAGTAGATGGTGGCGCCCACGCCGGCCGCACCGAGATCCCAGGCCTGCTCCACCGATCCGAACATCACCTGGTCGTGGGACTCGGGATAGCTCAACAGCTCGTTGTGGTTGAGCTTGACGATGAACGGGATGCGATGGGCGTAGCGGCGCGACGCCATCCCGAGCACGCCGAAGGTGCTGGCCACCGCGTTGCAGCCTCCCTCGATGGCCAGCTCCACGATCCGCAGCGGGTCGAAGTAGGCGGGGTTGGGCGCGAAGGAGGCGCCGCCGGAGTGCTCGATGCCCTGATCGACGGGAAGTATCGACACGTAGCCGGTGCCGGCGAGCCGGCCGCTTGCGAACAGCAACTGGATGTTGCGCAGCACCTGCGGAGAGCGGTCGCTCGTGGCGAGGACACGGTCCACGAAGTCGGGACCGGGCAGGGTCAGAGACTCCCGCTCGAAGGTCTTGCACTCATGATCCAGCAGTGACTCGGCGGCCTCGCCGAGCAGTGTGTGAATGTCCACGGAATGACTCCTGGTGGGTGGTGGGAAGCGGGCGCCGAAAAGGCCCGCCCGGACCGCCCGCGGCCGCGTACCCGCAACGCTATCGCCCGCACTCAACTCAGCGCGCGGACCCCTGGCGAGCGCCCCAGGCGCCAGGGGTCAGCTCATAGCCCGCTGAGGCGCGCCCGCGGAGATCAGCACGCGCGATCCCGGCGATGACTTCACGATTGACCGCCGGTTGCCACGGCGACGATGCCGTCGAGGTCGCAGGCTGTCTGCGCTCCGCTGCCGAAGGGCTCCGGCTGGCGCGTCACCAGGAACCGCCGGTGCGCGCCTATCAAGTCACCCGGCAAGCGTTATCGCCAATTTCTATTTTGAGTACGTCTTGTTTCTATACTTCCTAGCCGGAACTTCTATTGGTGCCACGTGTGGGGCGTCCCCGCCAGTTTCGGTGCTGCATGAGGGTGCGGTGATCCCGCGATGCACGGTCCACGAGCGGGGCTCGAACGAGTTGCGCTAGCCTCGTCGCGACGAGCGATGAGGCTCACCGACGATCAACTCCGGGAATTCGACGAGGCGGGCTATGTGTTCCTGCCCAACGTCTTCTCCGCCGCGGAAGCGGCGCTGCTGCGCCGCGAGGCCGACACCTGCTTCGCCATGCAACGAGAGGAGGTGTGGCGCGAGGACAACGGCGCACCGCGCAGCGCCTTCGCCGCCCACCGCTACAACGAGGCGTACCGTTGTCTCGCCGCGCACCCCCGGCTCCTCGAGCCGGTGATCCAAGTCCTCGACGGCCAGGTGTACATGCACCAGTTCAAGATCAACGCGAAGGCAGCCTTTGACGGCGCGGTCTGGCAGTGGCACCAGGACTACGGCACCTGGCAGCGCGACGACGACATGCCCGAGCCGCGCGCCATGAACATCGCGGTCTTCCTCGACGACGTGACTGCGGCCAACGGCCCGCTGATCCTCATTCCGGGCAGCCACCGGTTCGGCGTGCTCGAGGCCGGCCACGATCTGGAGACCACGTCCTATCCGCTCTGGTGCCTGGACCGTGAGACCGTCCGCGAGCAGGCCGAGAGGGGCGGCCTGGTCGCGCCGACCGGCAAGGCCGGCTGCGTGCTGATGTTTCACTCCAACATGGCGCACGCCAGCCCGCCGAACATCAGCCCCTGGAGCCGGGTGATCGTCTACCTGAGCCTTTGTGAGGTCTCGAACCACATCCGCAGGTTCCAACGCGCGGAGTGGCGCGCCCTACGCGACTTCGCGCCGATCGAGCCGCTGGCCGACGACTGCCTCGAAGAGCTGGTGTGCCTCCAGAACTCGACGTCCGACCCGTACGCACGCGACCACAGTTTGGATCCACAGCATGAATCTCTTCCGGCTACTGCAGGAGCGCGCCGCTGAGGGACGCCCCGTCACCGTCGGCCTGATCGGAGCCGGCAAGTTCGGCTCGATGTTCCTGGCCCAAGCCAGGACCACCCCGGGCCTCCGTGTGGCAGCCATCGCCGACCTCGATCCGGACCGCGCCCGCGCCGCCCTGGCGGGGACCGGCTGGCCCGAGGAGGCCGGGTGTACTCTCTCGCTTTCGGCCGCGCGGGCGCAGCGAACGATCCATCTGACCGACGATGCCTTCGAGTTGATCGCCGCCGACGGCCTGGAGGTCGTGATCGACGCGACCGGCAACCCCCCGGCCGGCCTGGCACACGCCCGCGCCGCCATCGCCAACGGCAAGCACATCGTCATGGCCAACGTCGAAGCCGATGTCCTGGCAGGCCCGCTGCTGGCCGAGGAGGCGCGCCAGGCCGGGCTGGTCTACTCGATGGCCTACGGTGACCAGCCGGCGCTGATATGCGAGATGGTCGATTGGGCGCAAGCCGCGGGCCTCGGTGTCGTCGCAGCGGGCAAGGGCACCAAGTACCTGCCGAGCTTCCACGATTCCACGCCCGACACGGTCTGGAACCACTACGGCATCACGCCCGAGCGCGCCTCCGGAGGCGGCATGAACCCACAGATGTTCAACTCATTCCTCGACGGCACAAAATCAGCGATCGAGATGGCCGCGGTGTCCAATGCCACCAGCCTGATGCCGGCGCCGAGCGGACTCGGATTCCCGCCGGCCGGCACTGACCAGCTCGCACAGGTCCTGCGACCGCGTGCCGAGGGCGGCACGCTGCACCACAAGGGCCAAGTGGAGGTGATCTCCTCACTCCATCGAAACGGCGAGCCGGTCGAACGCGATCTGCGCTGGGGTGTCTACGTGGTCTTCGAGGCGCCCAGCGACTACACCGCGCGCTGCTTTGCCGAGTACGGCCTGATGACCGACCGCGGTGGCCGTTACAGCGCGACCTACAAGCCCTACCATCTGATCGGCCTGGAGGTCGGCGTGTCAGTCTTGAGCGCTGCCCTGCGCGGCGAACCGACTGGGACACCCACCGGGTTTCACGGCGATGCAGTAACTGTGGCCAAACGGCACCTCGAGGCCGGCGAGAGCCTCGACGGCGAGGGGGGCTTCACCGTCTGGGGTCGGCTGATGCCAGCAGGCGACAGCCTCGCCATGGGGGCCCTGCCGATCGGCCTCGCCCACAAGGTGCCTCTGGTCAACGACGTGCCCAAGGGCCAAGTCGTCACCTGGGCCGACGTGAAGGTCGACGAGACCAGCGACGCAGTGAAGATCCGCCGCGACATGGAGGCGCGCTTCGCCCCGACGCGCTCCGCCGCCATCTGATGCGGGCACGGCCCGGAGCGGCCTCCTTCCGACGCCCTCAGGAAAGGGCCCGGACCCGTTGGGACACGTCGGCCAGCCGCGGGTCGTGGGACTCGACCCAGCGGAACAGCTCCCTCGCCCTAGGAGGACGTCCCGCCTGCTCGTAGAGATCGGCAAGGGCGTAGGCGCGCCGCAGATGGTGCGCCCGGGGCCGCGACGGCAACCGCCAGCCCTGCTCCAGCACCCGGATGGCCGCCGGCAGCTCTCCCCTGTCGGCCTTGGCACCGGCCAGCACCAGGCGCCCCTCGGTCACCAGCTCGGCCGACGGCGACGCCGCGCCGAGTTCCTTCCAGAGCGCCTCCACGTCGGCCCAGCGGCCCAGGGCGCGGTGGCAGTCGGCCAGGACCGGATGCTGCTCCACGGAGCCACTGAGCTCGCGGAAGTACTCCAACTCGCTCACGGCCGCCTTGAAGCGACCTAGGCGGTACAGCACCAGGCCGTGGAGCTCGCGCACATCGGCCACATCAGGGGCGTCGCGGACCAGCCGGGACAGCAGCGGGCGCGCGTCGGCGAAACGCTCGGCTCTGAAGGCGCGGGCCGCGGCCTCGAAGCGCCGGGCAGCGCTCTTGCCCCGGGCAGGGCCCAGGATCCGGACCAGCTCGGAGCCTGGGTCGGGTGAGGGATGCGGCACCCGCGGCAGCGGAGGACGTCTCCGCGGCCTGCGCGGACGCTGCGCCGAGGGCGAGCGACTCGATCTGTCGCTCTTGCTCGGCATGACCGCAGCCTATCTGCACCCCAAAAAAGCCAGGAGGTCCCGCCTCGGTTGGTGGCTCCTGCCACGACCCCAAGAATGCCAGGAGGCCCCGTCTCGGTTGATGGCTCCTGCCACAACCCCAAGAATGCCAGAAGGCCCCGTCTGTGATGATCGGGGCCTTCTGGTCGGCGAAATCCGGCGGCGTCCTACTCTCCCAGGGCGTCTCCGCCCAAGTACCATCGGCGCTGGCGGGCTTAACTTCCGTGTTCGGAATGGGAACGGGTGTGACCCCGCCGCTATCGCCACCGAAACCTGTTGTCCTGCGGGCGAACCCCTGCGTAGGGGAACGCCTCTTGACGAACTCCATAGCGAGCACGAGCACCGACCGCTCGATGCGAAATTGAACCTAAGCCCTCGGCCGATTAGTACCGGTCAGCTGAACACGTCACCGTGCGTACACTTCCGGCCTATCAACGTGGTGTTCTGCCACGGGCCTTACCCGGTTACCCGGTGAGAGACCTCATCTCGGAACAGGCTTCCCGCTTAGATGCTTTCAGCGGTTATCCCTTCCGCAGGTCGCCAACCAGCCATGCTCCTGGCGGAACAACTGGCACACGAGAGCTGCGTCCGTCCCGGTCCTCTCGTACTAGGGACAGCTTTCCTCAAGTCTCTTCCGGCTGCAGAGGATAGGGACCGAACTGTCTCACGACGTTCTAAACCCAGCTCGCGTACCGCTTTAATGGGCGAACAGCCCAACCCTTGGGACCTGCTTCAGCCCCAGGATGCGATGAGCCGACATCGAGGTGCCAAACCTTCCCGTCGATATGGACTCTTGGGGAAGATGAGCCTGTTATCCCCGGCGTACCTTTTATCCGTTGAGCGACGGCGCTTCCACACGCAACCGCCGGATCACTATGCCCTGCTTTCGCACCTGCTCGACATGTACGTCTCGCAGTCAAGCTCCCTTGTGTCATTGCACTCAACGCCTGATGGCCGACCAGGCTGAGGGAACCTTTGGGCGCCTCCGTTACCTTTTAGGAGGCGACCGCCCCAGTCAAACTACCCATCTGGCACTGTCCCTAATCCGGATTACGGACCAAGGTTAGATTCCCAGCATAGGGAGGGTGGTATTTCAAGGTTGACTCCACGAGAGCTAGCGCCCTCGCTTCCAAGTCTCCCACCTATCCTACACAACCTATACCAAAAACCAATACCAGACTGTAGTAAAGGTGCACGGGGTCTTTCCGTCCTTCTGCAGCTAACGAGCATCTTTACTCGTACTTCAATTTCGCTGGGTCTATGGTTGAGACAGCAGGGAAGTCGTTACGCCATTCGTGCAGGTCGGAACTTACCCGACAAGGAATTTCGCTACCTTAGGACCGTTATAGTTACGGCCGCCGTTTACTGGGGCTTAGGTTCAAAGCTTCGCCCGAAGGCTAACCTCTCCCCGTAACCTTCCAGCACCGGGCAGGCGTCACAGCGTATACATCGCCTTGCGGCTTCGCACGCTGCTGTGTTTTTAGTAAACAGTCGCTTCCCCCTGGCTTGTGCCACTCCTTCGAGCTCCGGCTGCGAGAGCCTTCACCCTATTGGAGTCGTCCTTCTCCCGAAGTTACGGACGCAATTTGCCGAGTTCCTTAACCATAGTTCACCCAATCACCTTAGTATTCTCTACCTGTCCACCTGAGTTGGTTTGGGGTACGGGCACCTAGTGAGCTCGCTAGCGGCTTTTCTTGACAGCATAGGATCAGTGACTTCACCTGTATCGGTTCGGCTTCACGTCTCGGAGTTCATGAGGCCCGGACTTGCCTGGTCCTCCTCCTACACGCTTACCCCAGGACAACCATCGCCTGGGTTCACTTACCTTCCTGTGTCCCCGCATTGCTTGCAGCCACGAGATGGGTCAATTCGACCTATTGCCCCTTCATGGGGCGCAAGGCATCCTCTTAGCAATCTCGCTTTTGCATGGACGCGCACTTGGTGGTACCGGAATATCAACCGGTTGTGCATCGACTACGCCTATCGGCCTCGCCTTAGCTCCCGACTTACCCTGGGAGGATTAGCCTTCCCCAGGAACCCTTGGACTTCCGGTGGAGGGGTTTCTCACCCCTCTTTCGCTACTCATACCTGCATTCGCACTCGACCACGGTCCACGCCGGTTCACACCGGCGCTTCACTCCGAGATCGACGCTCCGCTACCATACCTGTCTACACAGGCATCCGCAGTTTCGGCTCTGTACTTAAGCCCCGTTACATTGTCCGCGCAGGGCCACTCGACCAGTGAGCTGTTACGCACTCTTTAAAGGGTGGCTGCTTCTAAGCCAACCTCCTGGCTGTCTGGGCAATCCCACATCGTTTACCACTTAGTACAGAATTAGGGGCCTTAACTGGCGGTCTGGGCTGTTTCCCTTTCGTCCATCGAAGCTCATCCCCCGAGGACTCACTGCCGCACTCTGGAGCCGTGGCATTCGGAGTTTGGTTGGGGTCAGTAACCTTGTGGGGCCCCTAGCCCATCCAGTGCTCTACCTCCACGGCTGAACATGCGACGCTGCACCTAAATACATTTCGCGGAGAACCAGCTATCACCGAGTTTGATTGGCCTTTCACCCCTAACCACAGGTCATCCCCTCCGTTTTCAACCGAAGTGGGTTCGCGCCTCCACGGGGTCTTACCCCCGCTTCACACTGCCCATGGCTAGATCACTCGGCTTCGGGTCTACAGCATGCGACTGAACGCCCTGTTCAGACTCGCTTTCGCTCCGGCTTCCCCTCGCGGGTTAACCTTGCCACACACCGTAACTCGCAGGCTCATTCTTCAAAAGGCACGCCATCGTGACCCCCGAAGCACAAGGCGACGGGGGCGACACTCTGACTGCTTGTAAACCAACGGTTTCAGGTACTATTTCACTCCCCTCCCGGGGTGCTTTTCACCTTTCCCTCACGGTACTAGTTCACTATCGGTCACTGACTTATACTTAGCCTTGCGAGGTGGTCCTCGCAGATTCACGCCGGCTTTCCCGGATCCGGCGCTACTCGGGAGATCCGATCAGAGGACAGATGAGTTTCGTGTACGGGGCCGTTACCCTCTGTGGCTCGCCTTTCCAGAGCGATTCCACTACCCACTGTCTTTGTAACTCTGCGGGAGATCTGGCGCTCTCCCAATCGGTTCCCACAACCCCCAGGTGGCAACGCCGCCAGGCTTTCCACCACCTGAGTTTAGGCTCTTCCCGTTTCGCTCGCCGCTACTCAGGGAGTCGCTGTTGCTTTCCATTCCTCGGGTTACTTAGATGTTTCAGTTCACCCGGTTCCCTCTAGCCGCCCTATGTGTTCAGACGGCAGTGACACTCCATTACGAGTGCCAGGTTTCCCCATTCGGTCATCCGCGGATCGAAGCTTAGTAGGCAGCTCCCCGCGGCTTATCGCAGCCTCTCACGACCTTCATCGGTAGTCAGTGCCAAGGCATCCACCGTTGGCTCTTAGTAGCTTGGGTTTCATTTTCATTGCATCTCGCGAAAGATGCTCGTGCTCGCTATGCAATTCTCAAGAGGCGATCCGTGGGCGTTCAGACTCGACAGTGATCCCGACTCTTGCCGGGGGACTCTGTCGGGACTCAGCGCGCCCGCAGGAGCGGTACTTAGACCACTCCCTCAAAACGGAAGAGACGGACAAGCGAGTGCCTTAACTGGGAGGCACTCAACTGACAACTGACCTGAGCGGCCAGCCGCCCGTTGAGATCGTGCTCCTTAGAAAGGAGGTGATCCAGCCGCACCTTCCGGTACGGCTACCTTGTTACGACTTCACCCCAATCGCCAACCCCACCTTCGGCAGCTCCTTCCCCGAAGGGTTAGGCCACTGACTTCGGGTGTTGCCGACTTTCGTGGTGTGACGGGCGGTGTGTACAAGGCCCGGGAACGTATTCACCCCGGCATTGCTGATCCGGGATTACTAGCGACTCCGACTTCATGGAGTCGAGTTGCAGACTCCAATCCGAACTGAGACCGGTTTTATGGGATTCGCTCAGCCTCGCGGCCTAGCAGCCCTTTGTACCGGCCATTGTAGCATGTTTGCAGCCCTGGGCATAAGGGGCATGATGACTTGACGTCGTCCCCACCTTCCTCCGAGTTGACCCCGGCAGTCTCCTACAAGTCCCCACCTCTACGTGCTGGCAATATAGGACAAGGGTTGCGCTCGTTGCGGGACTTAACCCAACATCTCACGACACGAGCTGACGACAGCCATGCACCACCTGCGCACAGCCCCGAAGGACACCATATCTCTATGGCTTTTCCGTGCATGTCAAACCCAGGTAAGGTTCTTCGCGTTGCCTCGAATTAAGCAACATGCTCCGCCGCTTGTGCGGGCCCCCGTCAATTCCTTTGAGTTTTAGCCTTGCGGCCGTACTCCCCAGGCGGGGCACTTAATGCGTTAGCTACGGCACGGAACCCGTTAAGTAGGCCCCACACCTAGTGCCCAACGTTTACGGCGTGGACTACCAGGGTATCTAATCCTGTTCGCTACCCACGCTTTCGCTCCTCAGCGTCAGTTCCGGCCCAGAGCACCGCCTTCGCCGCTGGTGTTCCTCCTGATATCTGCGCATTTCACCGCTACACCAGGAATTCCATGCTCCCCTACCGGACTCTAGTCAGCGCAGTATCGAATGGCGTCTCCGGGTTGAGCCCTGAGTTTTCACATCCGACTTACGCAACCGCCTACGAGCTCTTTACGCCCAATAAATCCGGACAACGCTTGCCCCCTACGTGTTACCGCGGCTGCTGGCACGTAGTTGGCCGGGGCTTCTTCTGCAGGTACCGTCATTTTCGTCCCTGCTGAAAGGGGTTTACAACCCGAAGGCCGTCATCCCCCACGCGGCGTTGCTGCGTCAGGCTTTCGCCCATTGCGCAATATTCCCCACTGCTGCCTCCCGTAGGAGTCTGGGCCGTGTCTCAGTCCCAGTGTGGCTGATCGTCCTCTCAGACCAGCTACCCGTCGATGCCTTGGTAGGCCGTTACCCCACCAACAAGCTGATAGGCCGCGAGGCCCTCCCGGAGCACCTGAGCATTTCCTCGGTTGGCCATGCGGCCATCCGGGGGTATCCGGTATTAGCCAGGGTTTCCCCTGGTTGTCCCGGTCTCCGGGGCAGGTTCCTCACGTGTTACTCACCCGTTCGCCACTCGACAACGGCCCGAAGGCCGCTGCCTCGTTCGACTTGCATGTGTTAAGCACGCCGCCAGCGTTCGTCCTGAGCCAGGATCAAACTCTCCGTCGAGATCTCCGGCACCGGCCGAGGCCGGGCCTTCGATCGGGTTGCTCGGCTGCTCCCCGCCTAGGCGGGTGTGTGAGCAGCCTTGCGGCCAGAGAGCCGGTCTCGCCGCTTGGGGCGGCGAAACCTTCGGCTCTCCCGGCGCCGAGGCGCCGGGTGGTCCGGCAGGCATGCCGGACCATGTCTTGACGGACATCACCTCGGGCCACACAGGCCCGAGCCGACGCCCGCACTCGCTATGCGTCCGTCTCTTCCGTTTTCAAGAAGCAATCTCCCGCCGGCGACGGTTGCGGAACCGGGTTGAACCGGACCGATATCACCGGAGGCACTGTGATTCCTACCGTGACCCCAACCGCGCCCAGAAGGCCCCGCAGGGGTGGCTGGTCACCCTAGCGCTCTCTACCGACGGCAGCAACCCACCTAGCCCGCAGATTGTCACCGATCCAATAGGCCCCGATCCCGGCGCGAGGGCGCCGGCTCGGTCCTGGCTCAGTCCACCACCAGCAGGTGGCGCTGGCGGCGGCCTCTCTGCACCAGTGCGTAGCGGCCGTCGACCAGGTCGACCTGCTCCAGCGGAGACCCGACACGCTGGCCATTCACACGGATGCCCCCCGAGGCGATCGTGCGGCGGGCGTCGGAGCGCGACGCGCACACTCCAGTCGCGACCAGAGCGTCGACCACCGGCTCATCGCGACCGATGGTCGAACCGCCCACCACGGTCTCGGGCACGATGCCCCTCACCGCCTCGAGCCGGTCCGCGGACAACACCGACTCGCCGAACAGCACCTCGGCCGCAAGACGGGCTTGATCGGTGGCGACAGCACCGTGCACGAGGGTGCAGACCGCATCCGCGAGCGCACGTTGGGCCCGGCGCTCATGGGGCACCGCGGCGTGCGCCGACATGATCTCGCCCACCTCGGCCACCGGCAGCAGCGTGAACTGCAGCAGCAGTCGCTCGGCGTCGCGATCGTCGGTGTTCACGAAGTACTGGTGCAGCTCGAAAGGCAGCGTGCGCCTGGCGTCGAGCCACACCGTTTGATCGGCAGTCTTGCCGAACTTCTGGCCGTCGGCGCGGGTCATCAGGGGCCAAGTCAGGCCGTGGACCGCGGCACCGCTGCGGCGCCGGACGAGGTCGATCCCCGCGGTGATGTTGCCCCACTGGTCGGAGCCGCCCACCTGGAGGCGGCAGTCGTACTGCTCGAACTGCCACCAGTAGTCGAAGGCCTGCAGCAGCATGTAGCTGAACTCGGTGAAGGAGATCCCATGTTCGCTCTCCATACGGGTGCGCACCGAGTCCTTGGCCACCATCTGGTTGACGGTGATGTGCTTGCCCACGTCGCGCAGAAAGTCGAGCAGGCTCACGTCGCGGGTCCAGTCGTAGTTGTTCACGAGGCGGGCGGCGCTGTCGCCGGAGAAGTCGAACAGCGACTCGAGTTGGGACCGGATGCGGATCGTGTTCGCCTCCAGCGTGGCTGCGTCCAGCAGGCTGCGCTCGTCGGAGCGGCCGCTGGGGTCGCCGACCATCCCCGTCGCCCCGCCCACCAGCGCCAGCGGACGGTGGCCGGCCTGCTGGAAACGGCGCAGCACCAGCACGGCCAGCAGATGGCCGACGTGCAGGCTGTCAGCACTGGGATCTATGCCGCAGTAGAGGGTGACCGGTCCCGATTCGAGCAGTTCTCGCAGCTCGGTCTCGTCGGTGTGGTCATGGACCAGCCCGCGGGCGCGCAGGTCGTCGAGCAGGTCAACCATCACGGTTCAGCCTACCGACGCGGCCCGTGCGGCCGGGAGCGGCCCACAGACTTGAGCGAGAGGCGTGGCTCGGCGCCATAAGCACACCACAATGAGACCATGCCTCGGAGCCGTGCAGCCACCGCGACCCGTGGCAGCCTCATGACCTGGGCCGCTGTCAGCGTCGCCGTGTCGGTGCTCGCCGCGGGATGCTCGTACGAGTTGCGCGACGTGACCTTCGATGTGGACAAGCTGACTACGGCGCAGTCCTCGCGGGTCTACGACCGCAACGGCGTCCTCATCACCGAGTTGCGGGGCGAGCAGCGCCGCACCGACGTGACCGACATCGCGCTCGTCCCCGAGGTCGTGCGCAACGCGGTGGTCGCCATCGAGGACGAGCGCTTCTACGAGCACGACGGCGTGGACCTCAAGGCCATCCTGCGAGCGGCCCGCTCCAACGTGGCCGCGGGCGGGATCAGCCAGGGCGGCTCCACCATCACCCAGCAGTACGTCGGCAACGTGTTCCTGGACCGCTCCGAGCAGACCGTGACCCGCAAGATCGAAGAGTTCTTCATGGCCCGCCGCTTCGAGCAGTTCTTCACCAAGGACTTCATCCTGCGGCGCTACCTGAACTGGGTGTACTTCGGCAACGGCGCCTACGGCATCGAGGCCGCGGCCAGGCAGTACTTCGGCGCCCCCGCCTGCGAGTTGGCCACGACGTCTTCCAGGCGCGGCAGCGAAGCGTGCCTGAAGGTGACCGAGCTGACCCTGGAGCAGGCCGCGCTGCTGGCCGGGTTGATCCAGCGCCCCAGCGCCTTCGATCCCTACCGCAACCCCCAGGACGCCCGCCGCCGCCGCAACCTGGTGCTGGAGAGGATGCTGGCCAACGGCTTCATCACCCCCGACGAGCACGACCGGGCCTCCACCGAGCCGATCGTGCTGATCGAGGACATCCCGATCCTCGAGGTGCGCTTCCCAGCCGCCCACTTCGTCGAGGACGTGAAGCAGTGGTTCCTCGACAACGGAGCCTTCGGGCCGACCCGCGAGTACCGCACCCAGCTCCTGTTCGAGGGGGGCCTCGACATCCATACGACTATCGACCTGGGGCTGCAGGCCAAGGCCGAGGCCGCGGTGGAGGCGATACTGCCCGACAACGGCGCCAACCCCGACGCAGCGGCCACGGTGCTGGGGGTGAGCGGCGCCGAGGACGGCCACGTGCTGGCCATGGTCGGTGGCCGCGACTTCTTCGGCGGCGACGAGGACGCCAAGTTCAACCTGGCCAGCGGCAAGGGTCGCCAGGCCGGCTCGGCCATGAAGCCGATCGCGCTGGCCACCGCCCTCACGCGCGGCTTCACGGTGACCAAGGGCTACGACGCTCCCGACGAGTTGGAGATCGACCGGCCCGACGTCTGCGGACCGGTCTGGACCATCAGGGGCGGGCTCGGCTCGGAGCCCGAGGCGCCCGTGCAGGCGAACCTGGTGCAGGCCACGCGCCGCTCGATCAACACGGTGTACGCCCAGCTCATGGTGGACGTCCGGCCGGCGAACTTCGTGACCATGGCCGAGCGGCTCGGCCTCGCACCCAGCCGCATCGCTCCGGTCTGTGCCGGGGTGCTGGGCACCGAGGACGTCAACACCGTCGAGCTGGCCGAGATGTTCTCCACGTTCGCCCGGTCGGGGCGGCAGGTCGAACCGGTGCTGGTGACCAGCGTCATCGAGCCCGACGGCACCGCGCTGTACCGCCACGTCACCGATGTCGTGCCCGTGCTCGAGTCCTCCATCGCCAACCAGATCACCTGGGTGCTGCAGGGTGCCATCACCTCCGGAACCGGACGAAGGGCCGCGATCGACCGTCCGGCTGCGGGCAAGACGGGCACGGCCCAGAACTATGCCGACGCGACCTTCGTGGGCTATACCGCGCAGCGCGCCGCCGCCGTGTGGGTCGGCTTCCCCGACGCGCAGATCCCGATGGTGCCCCCGACCACCGACATCAGGGTGTCGGGAGGTACCTATCCGGCCCAGATCTGGAGCGAGATCATGCTCGCGGCCCACCAGGGAATTCCCGCCACCAACCTGCCCGCTCCCCCGCCCAGCGCGCCCCCGCCGCCCACGGAGCCGCCCCACCTCGACTCGGTCGAGATCCCCGACCTTGTGGGGCGGGCCTGGGATCCTGAACAGGTGGCGGCCGAGTTGGGCGAGTTGACCCTCGGCGTGGCCGCAGTGGAGGTCGAGACGGTGGAGTTTGCGGAGGGGACGATCATCGGACAGGCGCCCGCGGCGAGGTCCTTGCAGCGGGGCGGGATTACCGTCACCGTGGAGGTCGCGGTGGCGCCGGAACTGCCGACGATCATCTCCATGCCCGACGTGGTGGGCCTGAGCGAGGCCGAGGCCCGGCAAGTGCTGGCCGCGGCCGGGCTGGGCGTGGAGGTGTACATCGAACCGTTCTTCGACGAGGAAGCGGAACGCTTCGGCGGTGAACCCGGCGTCGTGTGGCATCAGTCGCCCGCGGCCGGCACCGCCCTGGAGCCGGGCCGGTCCGCCGAGATCTGGGTGAACACCGACCTGTGACCACCGAGGGGCCCAATCCGGCAGCAGCGGCCGCGCTGGGCGGCGACCCAGAGGCGCGACCGGGCCCGGGGCGGTGGCGGCTGCTGGGGCGATGGCTGGGCGGCCTGTTCGTGGCGGCCAGCTTCGTGTTCTGGGCGTGGGCCTTCTCGCCATGGGCTCGCACCGAGAACCCGGGCCGCCTCGACGACCGGGACTTCGTGCGGTGGGCCGACCAGCGCTGCGCTCAGACCCAGGCGGCAATCGACGCCCTGCCGTCGTCCCGGCAGGCCACCTCGCGGGCGGAGCGGGCCGGACAGGTGGACCGGGGAACTGACGAGGTCGAGATGCTCGTCGCAGACCTGCGCCTGCGAGCTGAGACCTCACTGTCGGCATCCCCAGAAGGCGACGGGCCACCGGACGCGGCTCTGGTCGGCGACTGGCTGACCGACTGGGACGTCTACATCTCGGACCGGCGCAACCACTCGGCCCGGCTGCTCTCCGCCGACGAGGACACTCCCGACCGCGAGTTGCGCTTCCTGCTCGTCGACATGACCGAGGGCAGCACCTACACCGAGCGGATGGACGGCTTCGCCCGCCTCAACAACATGGACGCCTGCCAGGTCCCAGGCGACGTCTAACCCAGATCAGCGGCGGGAAACGTCGGCTGCTCCGGCGACGTAGAAACGCCAGAGCAACTCCGCGCCGTTGCTGAGGCCGATCCTCGTGGTGACGACGGGGGTCGGCGGGGGCGACTCTGCGTCGTCGATGATGGTCACGCCCCGATCGCCGCGGACAAGGTCGGCTCCGTCGAGAGCGCCGTCGATGCCCAGTGCCTGGGTGAGCTTGGCCGGGCCGCTGCACAGGTCGCGGTCCCGGCGAGCGGCCGGGCTCCGGGCCGCGTACATGTCGTCGAGGCCCTCCAGCGGTGTCAGCGCCCGCAGCAGTACCGCCGCGGCCACGCCGTCGGTCTCCGCCACGACGTTGGCGCACCAGTGCATGCCGTAGGTGAAGTAGACGTAGAGACGCCCCGATGGCCCGAACATGGTGGCGTTGCGCTTGGTACGCCCGCCAAAGCCGTGGCTGCCGGGGTCGTCGGCACCTCGGTAGGCCTCCACTTCGACGATCCGGCCGGCCCGGCCGTCCGGCGCCACGAGCACCTTGTTGAGCAGGTCGGGCGCGACTTCGAGCGCGCTGCGGGCGTAGAAGTGCCGGTCGAGCTGTGTTCTGCTCACCCCACGCGGGCCGCGTCGGCCTCGAGCCGCTGCCGGAACCGCTCCAACTGCACGGCCACGGCCTCAGGTCCCCCCGCGCCGGGCGTGTTGCGGCGGGCCGCGGAGGCGCCCGGCTCGAGCAAGGCGGCGGCCTCCGGACCGAGCCGGGCGTCGGCGGCCACCAGGTCGGCCAGCGGGCCATCTCCCGCCAATGAGCGCCTCACCAGGTCGCCGACCGCGGCGTGGGCCTGGCGGAACGGCATCCCTTCAGCCACCAGCCACTCGGCCAGGTCGGTAGCCGCCCCGTACGGCGACGACGCGGCATCGGCCATGCGGCCGGTGTCGAAGCGGGCCGTGGCCAGCAGGCCGTCCAGGGCGGACAGCGTCAGCCGCACGGTGTCGACCGCGTCGAACAGCGGCTCCTTGTCCTCCTGGAGGTCCTTGGCGTAGGCCAGCGGCAGGCCCTTGAGGGTGGCCAGAAAGCCGGTCAAGTGCCCGATCAGACGGCCGGCCTTGGCCCGGGCCAGCTCCGCCACGTCCGGGTTCTTCTTCTGGGGCATCATCGACGAGCCGGTGGCGAAGGCGTCGTCGAGCTCCACGAAGCCGAACTCCGACGACGTCCACAGCACCAGCTCCTCCCCTATCCGGCTCAGATGCACGCCGAGGGTGGCCAGCGCGTAGAGGGCGTCGGCCACGAAGTCGCGGTCGGCCACCGCGTCGAGGCTGTTGTCGAAGACGGCCGCGAACCCGGCCTCGGCTGCCGTCCGCTCAGGGTCCAGGGGCAGCGACGACCCGGCCAGCGCACCCGCCCCCAGCGGCGACACGTCGGCGCGGCGGCGGGCCTCGGCCAGCCGGTCCACATCGCGGGCCAGCGCCCAGCCGTGGGCCAGCAGATGGTGGGCCAGCAGCACCGGTTGGGCCTGCTGGAGATGGGTGTATCCGGGCAGCAGTGCCCCACCGGCCTCGGTGGCCCGCCTCAGCAGAGTCCGCTGCAGCCCGAGCACGCCCCGGGCGACATCGTCCAGCGCGGCGCAGGTCCACAACCGGAGATCGGCGGCGACCTGGTCGTTGCGGCTGCGGCCGGTGTGGAGCTTGGCCCCGGCCGGGGTTAGCTCGGTGACGCGCCGCTCCACCGCAGTGTGGATGTCCTCGTCGCCGGGCGCGGCAACGAAACGGCCCCCGGCCATCTCGGCCTCCACCTCGTCGAGCGCGGCGCAGATCGCATCGCGCTCGTCGTCGGTGATCAGCCCGACCGCGGCCAGCATGGTCGCGTGGGCGCGCGACCCCGCGATGTCCTGGAGGAACATGCGCCGGTCGAACGAGAGGCTGTCGTTGAGGGCCCGCAGCGCGTCGGCGGGTTCGTCCTCGAACCGTCCGTGCCACAGAGTGGCTGAGTCGTCCACGGCTAGACCCCCCTGCTGGCCCGCTTGCGGGCGAGGTTGCGCAGCCGCAGGGCGTGCAGCGCGATGAAGCCGGTGGCGTCGGCCTGGTTGTAGGCCCCCTCGTCCTCCTCGAAGGTGACCACCTTGCAATCGAACAGCGAGTCGTCGGAGCGCCGTCCGGCGATGTCGACGTTGCCCTTGTAGAGCCGCACCCGAACCTCGCCGTTGACGCTGCTCTGGCTGTAGTCGATGGCGGTCTGCAGCATCCTGCGCTCCGGGCTCCACCAGTAGCCGTTGTAGATCAGCTCCGCATAGCGGGGCATCAACTCGTCCTTGAGGTGGGCCATCTCCCGGTCGAGGGTGATCGACTCGATGGCCCGGTGCGCCCGCAGCATGATCGTGCCGCCAGGCGTCTCGTACGCGCCCCGGCTCTTCATGCCGACATAGCGGTTCTCCACGATGTCGATGCGTCCGACACCGTTGGCTCCGCCCAGCGCGTTGAGGGTGGCAAGCACCTGGCCGGGGGTCATGGGCCGGCCGTCGACGGCCACGATGTCGCCTCCTGCGAAGGTGAGGTCCACGTAGGTCGCCTCGTCCGGCGCGAGCTCGGGACTCACCGACCAGCGCCACATCTCCGCGGGAGGCTCGTTCCAGGGATCCTCCAACGGGCCTCCCTCATAGGAGATGTGCAGCAGGTTGGCGTCCATCGAGAAGGGCGACTCCGTGCCCCGCCTGCGCTCGATGGGAATCCCGTGGGCCGAGGCGTAGGCCATGAGCGACTCCCGCGAGCCCAGGTCCCACTCCCGCCAGGGCGCGATGACCCGGATGTCGGGTTTGAGCGCATAGGCGCCGAGCTCGAAGCGGACCTGGTCGTTGCCCTTGCCGGTGGCGCCGTGGCTGATCGCGTCAGCCCCCGTCACCTCCGCGATCTCCACCAGGCGCTTGGCGATCAGGGGCCGGGCGATGGAGGTGCCCAGCAGGTACTCGCCCTCGTAGACCGCGTTGGCCCTGAACATAGGGAACACGAAGTCGCGGGCGAACTCCTCGCGCAGGTCCTCGATGAAGATGTCTTCAGGCGCGACGCCCATGGCCAGGGCCTTGGCCCGGCCCGGCTCCAGCTCGTCGTCCTGGCCTATGTCGGCGGTGAAGGTGATCACCGTGCAGCCGTAGGTCTCCTGCAGCCAGCGCAGGATTATGGACGTGTCGAGCCCGCCCGAATAGGCCAGCACCACCTTCGCCACTGCCGCGCCTCCAGACGGTGCTGCGCCCCTGGATGGCGTCTCGCCTCCGGACGGTGCCGCGCCCCTGGATGGTGCCGCGCCTCCGGACGGTGCCGCGCCCCGGGATGGCGTCTCGTTCAGCTTGCTCACTTTGCTACCCCTTGCCGCTTCGTGTTGTGGTCACCGGCTCAGTCCGGCGAGGTCCCGCAGGCGGTCGGCCAGTTCTGAGCCTGGCGTCCCGTCGGTGGCGACCACGATCAGCGAGTCGTCGCCGGCCACTGTCCCGAGCACCTCGGGAAGGCCAGCCCGGTCGAGGGCGGACGCCACGACGTGGGCCGAGCCGGGCGGCGTGCGCACCACCGCGAGGTTGCCCGACGAGCCGATGTCGGCCACCCAGTCGCCCATGACCCTTCTGAGATGCTCGGTCGGCGCGATGCGGTCGACTGGATGCTCGGGGATGGCGTACACCGTGTTGCCCCCCGGCACCCGCACCTTCACCGCGCCGAGCCCGTCGAGATCACGCGACACGGTGGCCCGGGTGGCGGTCGTGCCGGAGGCCGCGAGCAACTCGACCAACTGTTGCTGGCTGGCCACGGCGCGCTCGGCGAGCAGCTGGACGATGAGGTGCTGGCGGCTGGTCTTGCTCATCGCTGCGCTTACTCCGCCTGCTCCATCAGCCACACCAGCAGGCCCCTGGCCGCGTGCATCCGGTTGGCTGCCTGCTGCCACACGCGGCTGCGGGGACCGTCGATCACGGTGGCCGCCACTTCCTCGCCCCGGTGGGCGGGCAGGCAGTGCAGGAACACCGCATCCGGGGCGGCCTGGGCCATCATCGCCTTGTTCACAGTGAAGCCGGCGAAGTCCT
Source organism: Candidatus Aldehydirespirator sp. (assembly GCA_965219165.1). GTDB lineage: Bacteria > Actinomycetota > Acidimicrobiia > Acidimicrobiales > Aldehydirespiratoraceae > Aldehydirespirator. The sequence continues at coordinate 2,790,556 of CBDCMW010000002.1, forward strand.
CACGGCGCTTGTCGGCCTCCTGCTCCTGTCCCATCGAAACCCACACGTCCGTGTAGACCACATGGGCTCCCCGCACCGCGTCCGCCGGGTTGTCCACCTGCACCGGCTCGCAGCCGTGGCGGCGCATCCGCCGCAGCGCGGCCTGGCTGAAGCCGTATCCCTTGGGGCTGGCGATGCGCACCGCCATGCCCGACAGGCCGGCGGCGTACACCAGCGAATGCGCCACATTGTTGGCGTCGCCGACATAGGCCAGCACCAAGCCCTCAAGATGGCCCAGCGCGGTGCGCACCGTCAGCAGGTCGGCTACTGCTTGAGTGGGATGGGCATCGTCACTGAGCAGGTTGACGACCGGGACCGCGTCCACGGCCGCCATCCGTTCCACGGTGCTGTGGGCGAACACCCTCGCTCCGATCACCGCGTTGTAGCACGCCAGCGTGCGGGTCACGTCCTCGACGCTCTCACGCTCGTCCAGCCCGACCTCGGCGGCACCGATGTAGGACGGGTGACCTCCCAGCTGCACGACGGCCATCTCGGTGGCGCTTCGGGTGCGGGCCGAGGGCTTCTCGAACAGCAAGGCCGCGCCATGGCCTGCCAGCACCTGGGGCGGGTTGGGATCGGTGGCCAGGTTCAGGATCCGGGCGAGCTCGCTGGGCTGCATTTCATCGACATCTATCAAGTGGCGCATCTCAACTCCTTCGTGGTGTGAGGATCGACTGTTGTCCGGGTATCGGCTGTGCCGGGTAATCGACTATTGCACGGGGATCGACTGTCATACTGGGATCGACTGCTATACAGGGATCGACTGTCATACTGGGATCGACTGCTATACAGGGATCGACTGTCATACTGGGATCGACTGCTATACGGGGATCGACTTCGGGCCGGTGTAGCGCATCAGCGGTGCTCCAACACGTCGGCGAGGATGGAGCATCCGGCCGCGAGCTGCTCGGTGGACACCACGAACGGCGGTGCGAACCTCAGAGCCGTCGGAGTCACACCGTTCACGACTAGTCCATGCTCGAGGCAAGCCGTGGCGACGTCCTTGGCCGAGCGGCCCGCCCTGGCGTCGTCCGACAGTTCCGCGGCGAGCAAGAGGCCGCGGCCCCTCACGCTCTCCACTCCGTCGATCTGGACCAGCAGGTCCCGCAGCTCGTTGCCGAGACGGGTGGCCGCCGCGGGCGCGTCCATGGCCTGCATCTCGGCGAGCACCGCCCGCACCGCCGCCAGGGCCAGAGGCTGGCCCGCGAAAGTCGAGCCGTGGTCGCCGGGGCCGAAAGCGGCCGCAACGTCGGGCCGGGCCCACACCGCTCCAACCGGCACGCCGTTGCCCAGCGCCTTGGCCATGGTCACGATGTCGGGCTGCACGCCGGCGTGGTGATAGCCGAACCACTGTCCGGTGCGGGCCAGGCCGGTCTGGATCTCGTCCATCAACAGCAGAATGCCGCGCTCGTCGCACACCTCCCGCACGGCCCTCAGGTACTCGTCGCCAGCCGGAACCACGCCGCCCTCGCCTTGCACCGACTCCAGCAGCACCGCGCCGACGGAGGGATCGAACGCGGCCACTAGGGCGTCAATATCGTCGAAGGGCACGTGACGGAAGCCTTCCGGCATGGGCTGGAACGGCTCGTGCTTCTCGGGCTGACCGGTGGCTGCCAGCGCGGCCAGCGTGCGCCCGTGGAACGACGCGTAGGCGCTCACCACCGCGTGGCGGCCCCGCCCCTGATGCTTGCGAGCGAGCTTGAGGGCGGCCTCGACGGCCTCCGCCCCGGAGTTCTGGAACAGGATCCGGCCGGGCTCGGTGTCGCCGCCCGGACCGGACCGGATCAGCCGGTCGAGCGTCTCCACCACCTCGGCGGTCGGCTCGTTGGCGAAGAGGTTGGACGTGTGGATCAGCGTCGACGCCTGGCCCGCGACCGCCGCAGTCACCGCCGGGTGGGCATGACCCAGACCGGTGACGGCCAGCCCGCACAGGAAGTCGAGGTAGCTGCGGCCGCGGTCGTCGGTGAGCACGGCGCCATGGCCGCGCACGAAGGTCACCGGCGGAGTGCCGTAGTTGTTCATCAGGGCGGCTTTGCTCATGGCTGGTCCTCGCGTGTCTCCTCGGATGCGCCGGTCTCCTCGGATGCGCCGGCGCCGGCTGCGCCGTTCGTGATCATCGTGCCTATACCCGCGTCGGTGAACAGCTCGAGGAGCACGGCGTGGGGGATGCGGCCATCGAGCATGTGGGCGGAACCGGCGCCGGAGCGCACCGCGTCCACGCAGGCCCGAGCCTTGGGAATCATGCCGCCGCTCACCACGCCCTCCTCGATCATGGCCTCCACCAACTCGACGCTGGCCCGGCTCACCAGCGAGGACTGGTCGGACGGGTCCGCGAGCAGACCGGGCACGTCGGTCAGGTACACGGCCTTGGCCGCGGAGAGCGCGCCGGCGAGGGCCGCGGCCATCGTGTCGGCATTGATGTTGTAGGCCTGACCGGCCGCGTCGGCGCCGATGGAGGACACCACGGGAATGATCTCGGAGTCGATGAGGCGCTCAATGATGCGGGGATTCACCGCAGCCACATCGCCGACGAAGCCCAACTCCGGATCCCGGGGCACCGCGGTGACCAGGCCGCCGTCCTCCCCCGACAATCCCAGGGCTGCTCCGCCATTGGCCTTGATGGCGCCGACGATGTCGCGCCCGACCTTGCCGACCAGCACCATGCGGGCCACCTCCAGGGTCTCGGCGTCGGTCACCCGCAGACCATCACGGAACTCGCTCTGCTTTCCCAGCCGGGCCAGATGCTCGCCGATCTGCGGTCCACCGCCGTGGACTACCACCGGCCTCAACCCGACGGAGCGCACCAGCACGATGTCGCGGGCGAACGAGTTGGCCAACCCGGAGTCGGACATGGCATGCCCGCCGTACTTGACGACCACGGCCGCGCCCCGGAAACGCTGGATATAGGGCAGGGCCTCCACCAGGGCGCGGGCCCTCCGGTCGGGCTCGAAGCCTTGGGCCGCCCCGCTTGTGGGCATTCCGGCCTCGCCGCTCATGGCCAGAACCCCGCGGCGGTGTCGATGAGGGCTGGGGAGGTCATGTCCGGTACCCCGCGTTGATGTCGATGTATCCGTGCGTGAGGTCGCAGGTCCACACCGTGGCCTCGCCCGCGCCCACGCCCACGTCCACCCGGACTTCGATCTCCGAGCCCGCCAGGTGCTCGCTGGCCCGCTCCTCGCTGTAGCCGGGCCGGCACACGCCGTGCTCGGCGCACTGCTCGTCGCCGATCCAGATCGAGAGCCGGTCGCGGTCGGCCCGTTGGCCCGCCTTGCCGACCGCGGCCACGATCCGGCCCCAGTTGGCATCGGAGGCGGCCAGGGCCGTCTTCACCAGGGGCGAGTCTGCCACGGCCCGGGCGATGGTCTGCGCCGCGGCGTCGTCGGACGCGCCGGTGACGGTGACGGTCACGAACTTCGATGCGCCCTCGCCGTCGCGCACAATCTGGTGGGCGAGATCGAGCGTGACCGAGTCGAGCGCATCGCCGAAGGCGTCCATGTGCTGTCGGGCTTGGACGCCGGACGCGCCGGTAGCGGCCAAGATCACGGTGTCGCTGGTGGAGGTGTCGGAGTCGACGGTGATGCGGTTGAAGCTCTTCTCCACCGATGCGGCCAGGCAGTCCTGGGCCAGATGCGGGTCCACGGCCAGGTCGGTGAACACGAACGCGAGCATGGTGGCCATGTCGGGTGCGATCATGCCGCTGCCCTTGGCGATGCCGGCCACCTGGGCGCCGGTGCCGGCCACCGGGGCCGCCGCCCCCTTGGGGAAGGTGTCGGTGGTGCCTATGGCGACGGCGGCAGCCTCCCAAGTCTTCGGATCCGGGGCGGAGAGTCCGGCGATGAGTCCACCGAGCGCGGCGTCGATGTGCTCGACGGGCAGGTCCTCGCCGATCACTCCGGTGGAGGCGACCAGCACCTCATGAGCATGCGCGCCCAGCACTCCGGCCACGGACTCCGCGGTGTGTTGAGCGACGCGATACCCGGCCGCGCCGGTGAACGCGTTGGCGTTGCCCGAGTTGACGATGATGGCCCGGCCGCGCCCGGAGCTCGCGGCTAAGGCCTGCTGGCACCAGTCGACCGGCGCGGCGGTGCACAGCGACCGGGTGAACACACCGGCCACCGTGCTACCCGGAGGCATTTCGGCCAGCACCACATCGTCGCGGCCCACATAGCGGATCCCGGCCGCGGCCACCGCTAGCCGCACACCTGCGACGGCTGGCACAGCGGGGAACGCCGCGGGGGCGAGCGGTGAGACGCCGGTCTCATCCATAGCAGCCGCCGCCGCACGAAATTGGCGACAGATTGTGCCCCAGAGGCCCAATATCGCCACCAATTTGGTTGGCGGGCCACGACGAGGCTTGTAACGCGCCCATCTCGGCCCCCTACGGGTAGATCCCGGCCGCCGCGAGCCCGGCGGTCTCGTCGATGCCCAGCGCGAGGTTGGCGCACTGCACAGCCTGGCCCGACGCTCCCTTGACCAAGTTGTCGAGCGCGGAGATAACCATCACCCATCCGGTCCGCTCGTCGGCCCTGGCGGTGATGTGGACGCAGTTGGACCCCAGGGTCGCCTTGGTGGACGGCGACCGCTCGCTCACGATCACGAACGGCTCGTCGCAGTAGGCCTCGGCCAGCAGGCCGAGCACCTCGCCGGTGCTGGTCGCAGCGGTGGGCCTGGCGTAGCAGGTGGCGAGGATGCCCCGGTTCATGGGCGCCAGATGGGGTGTGAACAGCACCTGCACGTCGGTGCCCGCGTGGCGCGACACTGCCATCTCGATCTCGGGCGTGTGCCGGTGCGTCAGCAGTCCGTAGGCGGTGAAGTCCTCGTCCGCCGCGCAGAACGTGGTGTGTGGCTTGGCAGGCCGGCCCGCACCCGACACGCCGCTGGCGGCGTCGACGATGATGCCAGTGGGTTCCACTGCGCCGGCGGCCACGAGCGGTGCGAGGGCCAGCGAGGCCGTCGTCACATAGCAGCCGGGTGCGGCCACGAGCTCGGCGCCCCGGATGGCGTCGCGGAACAGCTCGGGAAGGCCGAACACGAACTCGTCGAGCAGCTCTGGCGCGGTGTGCTCCTCGCCGTACCACACCGGGTAGAGGCCAGGGTCGTCGAGCCTGAAGTCCGCGGCGAGATCGACGACATGCCTCACGTCGTTGCGGAGCTCGCCCACCACTGCCTGCGAGGCGCCGTGGGGCAGCCCGCAGAATGCAAGATCGCAGCCGGAGGCCACTCCCGGCTCATAGGGCACGAACTCAGCGTCGCTGTAGGCGGCCGCCAGGCTCGGATACAGGTCGGCCACGGCCTTACCGGCCATGGCGTCGCCCGTCGCCACCACCGCCTCCAGATCCGGGTGGGACGCGCAGATCCTCAGCAGTTCCGCGCCGGTGAACCCCGACGCGCCGATCACGGCGACCTTGTGCATCCCTCCACGCTATCGGGTGGTCCGGGTTTCTGCAACTATGTGCAATAATAGGAACCTAGTTGCGTGCCTAGGCTCGCAGCACGGCGCCGGTGCGGCGGCACGTCTCGTCTATGCAGCGCTGGCGGGCCTCAGCCACCTCGGCGTCGGTGAGGGTGCGGTCCGGGGCCTGGAAGCGCAACCGGTAGGCCAGGCTGCGCGACCCCTCGGGCACGCCCGGGCCCCGGTACACATCGAACAGCTCGATCCTGGCCAGCAGCGACCCGGCCGTGGCCCGCAGGGCCCGCTCCACCTGGACCGCGGCCACGCGGTCGGGCACCACGAAAGCCAGGTCGACATCGCTCGGCGGGTACTTGCTCACTGGGCGGTAGCGGCGCCGGGCCCTGGGTCCGTTGAGCACCTCCTGCAGGTCGAGCTGCAGCCACGCCACCCGGCCCGACACCCCGCAGGCATCGAGCACGTCGGGGTCGATCTCCCCCACCGCGCCGCGCGTCTGCCCGGCCACCACCACCTCCGCGGAGCGGGTGGGGTGCAGCCCCGGCAGCGTCGCCTGACGCAGCTCGACCGCGGGCAGCGCCAGAGCCTCGGCCAGCAGGTCCACAACCGCCGCCGCAGCCGGAGCCTCCTCACCCGATAGAGCCACGGCCAGGAACTCCCGCTCATCGGGGAGCAGCTGACCCTCTGGTGCCGGCAGGTAGACGTTGCCGATCTCGAACAGCCGCACGTCGCCGTTGAAGTGGCGCTGGTTGTAGGCCACCGCCCGCAGCTGTCCCGGCAGCAGCGAAGTCCTCAGCACCGACTCGCTGTCGTCCACCGGGTTGGTCAGGGTGATGCCATCCTCCGGCAGGCCCACTGCAGCCAGCGCGCCGGGCGCCACGAACGGCATCGGCTGCGTCTCATAGCAGCCGGCGCCCACGAGCACCTCGCGCACCAGGCGGCGGTCCTTCTGGTAGGGCGACAGCCCGCCTGCCTCGTTTGCGGTGGGAACGGTGCGCTCGATGTTCTCGTACCCGTGGAGCCGGGCCACCTCCTCGGCTATGTCGGTCTCGGTCGCCGTGTCCCAGCGCCAGGTCGGGATGGTGACGTCCAGGTTGTGCGTCTCGACGTTCGGATCGAAGCCAGCGTCTCTCACCCGCTCGCTGACGAGGATTTCCGCCATGCGGCTAACCGCCACGCCGAAGCCGATGGAGCGCAGGCGCCCGGCCATCTCGTCGGCACTCAGCTCGGTGCCGAGCAGGCTGTTTACCCTGGACGTGCGCACGTTCAGCGGTCGGCGGTCGGGCAGGTCGCCGCGTTCGTCGATGAGGCCCGGCGCCACCTCGGCACCCTGCTGCGCAGCCAGTTGAACGAAGCGGTTCATGCAGCGCTCGACGTTGTAGCCCCAGTCGGCGCCCCGCCGGAAACGGGTCGAGGCCTCGCTGGCGAGGTTCAGACGCTTGGCTGTGCGCGAGATGGAGGGGGGATCCCACCACGCCATCTCAACCAGCACCTCCGTGGTGTCGATGCCGATCTCGGTGGAGGCACCGCCCATCACACCGGCGATGCCGATCACCCCGTCGTCGCCGTCGGCTATCACCCCGTCTCCCTCAGCCAGAGTGCGCCGCTGGCCGTCGAGTGTGGTGATCATCTCCCCGTCGCGGGCCCGGCGCACCCGCAGGCGCCCGCCCCGAACCCCGGCCAGGTCGAAAGTGTGGCTGGGCTGGCCCAGTTCCAGCATCACGTAGTTGGAAATGTCGACGATGCTGTTGATGGGGCGCATCCCCAGAGCGGTCAGCCGGTTGACCATCCATGCCGGCGAAGACCCACCAGCGGCATTGCGAAGCACCCGGCCGACGAAACGGCCGCACAGCGTGGGGTCGACGATCTGGACCTCGGCCATCTCGGCGATGTCCGCACCGGAGGCGGGCGTCGACCAGTCGGGCGGCTCGAAGGCCACCCCCAGTCCGGCCGCAAGGTCGCGGGCCACACCCATCACCGACATCGCGTCAGGCCGGTTGGCGCCGACATCGAGGTCCCAGAGCACATCGGGCCCCAAGCCCAAGGCCTCGGCCAGGGGCGTGCCCGGCCCGGCGCCGGCCGCGACCCGGTCGTTGAGGATCATGATGCCCTCGGCGTCTTCGCCCAGCTCGAGCTCGATCTCCGAGCAGCACATGCCCTCCGAGGCCTGGCCTCGCAGTTTCCGGCGGGCGATCTCCAACCCGCTCGGCATCACCGTCCCCACCCGGGCCAACGGCACCACGTCTCCCACCACCATGTTGAAGGCTCCGCAGCACACCTGCAGGGTCGTGCCCGAGCCGTCGTCCACCTCGACGACCTGGATCCGGTCGGCGTCGGGATGGGGCCGCAGATCCAGCACCCGGCCAAGCACCACCCCGTCGGGCACGGAGCCGGTGACGGTCATACCCTCCACCGTGAGTCCCAGCGCGCTCAACACGTCGCTGAGCGCGGCCGGGTCGCCGTCGATATCGGGAGCGAACTCCCTGAGCCACGACAGCAGCACCTTCATCGTGGGCTCCCGTGCAGGACCTGGGTACTCATCAGAACTGGCTCAGGCCCGCTCCGCACGGTTGACGCACCCGCGCTCATCAGAACTGGCTCAGGCCCGCTCCGCACGGTTGACGCACCCGCGCTCATCAGAACTGGCTCAGGCCCGCTCCGCACGGTTGACGCACCCGCGCTCATCAGAACTGGCTCAGGCCCGCTCCGCACGGTTGACGCACCCGTGCTCATCAGAACTGGCTCAGGAAGCGAGCGTCGTTGTTGACGAACTCGCGGATGTCGTCGATCTCGTGGCGCATCACCGCCAGACGGTCGATGCCGAAGCCGAAGGCGAAGCCCTGCCACTCCTCGGGGTCGATCCCGCAGTTGCGCAACACGTTGGGATGGACCATCCCGCAGCCGCCGAGCTCCAGCCAGGAACCGTCGGGCCGGGAGATGTCGAACTCTGCCGACGGCTCGGTGAAAGGGAAGTACGACGGGCGCAGCCTGCTCTTGACCTCGCCGCCGAAGAAGGCCCTGACGAACTCGTCGATGGTCCCTGCGAGGTCGCCCATGGTGATGTCGCGGTCCACGGCCAGCCCCTCGATCTGGCTGAAGGCCGGAAGGTGGGTGGCGTCCGCGGTGTCGGCCCGGAAGGTCCGGCCCGGCGCCACGATGTAGACGGGGGGCTTGCGCTGCTCCATGACCCGGATCTGCACCGGGGAAGTGTGTGAGCGCAGCATCACCTCCTCGGGCTCTCCGAGGTTCACGAAGATCGTGTCGAAACTGCCTCTCGCCGGGTGCCAGTCGGGGATGTTGAGGGCCTCGAAGTTGTACCAGGCGCTCTCCACCTCCGGTCCTTCGGCGACGGTGTAGCCCATCGCCACGAACACGTCCTCGAGCCGGTCGCGGGCCTGAGTGACGGGATGAAAGTGCCCTCTGCGCAACGGGGCGGTCTGGGGAAGCCGCTCGGTGAGGTCGAGCCGCTCGGCGGTGTAGCGATCGGCACGGCCAGCCACCGTCAGCCGGGCCCGAGCCGCGGCAACCGATGCTTCGACGTGTTCGCGGGCGTCGTTGAGCAGCCGGCCGGCCACCGCCCGCTCAGCTGGATCGAGTTTGCCGAGCCCGCGCTTGGCCTCGGTGAATCGTGAGCGGCGGCCCAGCAGCTCCCGCTCAAGGTCGGCTACGGCATCGAAGTCGGCGGCCGCGGCGAGGCGCTCCTCGGCCTCGGCGACAGCCTGCTCGTAGCCCTCCGTCATCCGCGAAAGGCTAGGCCGCACGGGCCGCGACTCGGTGGAGCCGTATCGCCGGGTCGAACGCCTCCGACGCTGCCGCCCGGCCCCACTAGAGCGTGGCAGCCCCGCCAGTCCTAGGCCATGCTGTTGGTCTGCCGATGAACTAGGCGCCTGAGGCGCCCCGATCGTGTCCCAGTTCCTGGGCATGATCCGCGATCCACCGCTTGCGCCGAGCTACAAGGAGGGCGATCACGGAAACCGCCGACAGGATGCTTAGAACGAGAGTCGCTGAGCCGCTGACTAGCCAAGCCCCTCCGGCAAGGCAGAGCAACAACCATTGCCCAATGAACAGAATGGTTGAAGTTCTGTCATCAGAGGTACGCACTGGACGACCGTCCGGCCAACTCGGTGGCGAGGCTCGCACGCACAGGATCGGTAGTCCGGACACGGGATTCCTGGCACCTACTGGCAAGGGTCTCGTTCGATGCTGCATCAGCAGCCATGCCGATTTCTCATGTTGCACCCATTGCTCGGTCTACCCTCGCCCGTCGGTGGAGTCTGCGATGATGAGATTGAGTCGATGTACACCGCTGTACTCGCTACCGCCACAGCGGCAGCAAAGCCGCAGCCCCCTCCGAGCGTTCCCGCACAGGTTACAGCCGCTGCCCCGACGCTACCGATCCACAACGCGGTGCTCGCGACGTCCGACCAGCTGGGATCCGCTACAACGGGATAGTGGGCACCATGATGACTGACCGTCTGCACGAGCGCGTCACCATCGATCGAATACGCAGTCGAGACAGAGGCACCTGTTGAATCGATGGCCCAGGGCGCCAGTATCCCTCCATACTCGTTGCCCCGTGCATCGTAGAATCTCACCGAGCCGTCGGGCTGCAGCACTGCGGTATGGCCCGCGGGCACGGCGCGCTCGAAGCGGTACTCGGTAGCCGCGTCGGTTCCGTCAATAACCAGCAGCGCCGTAAGCCACGACCGGTCCGCGGCTTCAAGGGTGACCAGTTCGACGTTGTCGTCTACAAGAAGAGGCTTGACCTGAGAGGGGATGATCTCGCCCGGCAGCCATTCGGTCTCGTAGGTGGGCACATCCACGAAGCCGACGGGTCCAAGCGGCGCCTCCGGAATCAACTCCTCAATGACCGAGTCACCACCTGCAGGACTCTCCCCGCCGCTGTCGCTGCCACTACCTCCGCCGGAGCTATCACCTGCGCCGGTGTTGGTCTGCCTCCGCCAGCATCGTCGAGAATCCCGTCGATGATGTCGGATCCTTTACCGTCCGTAGCTGCGGCCGGTGCCGCCGCCAAGGTGCTTCCCGCTAGAGCGAGTACCGCCGCTAGGGCGCAGCGACGTATGTGCTTGATCATGTCGACCTCTCATTTCTCTCATCAGAGTCCAATACTCAAAGTGCGGCAGGATTCGTCCCGCCTGCACTGCGACACTTAGCACAGACCACCGGGGGGGGTCAAGCGAATCGCAGGACACTTGCAATGGCCGACTGCGGGTGATTCGGTCGCCCCGCTACCGGCGGCGGTACTCGAAGGCGAGGAGGGTTGCGGCCATAGCGACGTTCAGGGACTCGGTGTCGCCTGCCATGGGGATCCGCACCCGGCGGTCCGCTAGGTCGTAGACCGACCGGCCGAGGCCACGAGACTCCGATCCCAGCACCAGGGCCACAGGACTCTGCCCGGCGAGCACACCCGAGTCGTGGGGCTCGCCCTCGCTCGAATCGGCGGCCACGACCGACGCTCCGGCGGCTCGGAGGGCTTTCAGCGCGACACCAGCATCGGCTGCCAGGACCACAGGCACGCGCAGCACCGAGCCGGCCGAGGCCCTCACAGCCTTGGGCGCCCACGGGTCGGCTCCACCCACCACGACCACGCAGCAAGCCGCGCAGGCTTCGGCGGTGCGAATGATGGTTCCCGTGTTGCCGGGGTCGGACACGCCCACGAGCATGAGCACGAGATCGTCTCGTGCCATCGATCCCGGCATCCCGGACTGCGGCTTGTCGACCAGCGCCAGCACCGGCTGGGGACTTACTGCGGGAGCCACGGATTGGAAGGCCTGATCGGTCAGCGCCATTACCTCGATGCCCGGCGCGAGCTGGTCCAGAACGCCCCGGACCGGTGGTAAGCCCATAGCCGACTCGGCCGTGACCACGACCGAGGGCTCGATCCCAGCTGCCAGAGCCTCCGACAGGGTGCGCGGCCCCTCCAGAATGACCGTGGCGTCGCCCCGTGCGCGCCGACGCACGAGACGCCGCAGCTCGGCTACCCGCTGATTGCGCGGCCCGAGCGGGGGCGGTGCGTTCAGATCAACCGCCCCTCAACCCAGCACTCAAGCGCCAGTTGTGGGGTTGATCGCGCGGCCCGAGCGGCTGATGTGGGTTCAGCTGGCCTGAGCCTGGGCGGCGGAGGCCTCGGATGCCGCCGTGACCAGCGCCGAGAAGGCGTCGGGGTCGTTGACGGCCAGGTCAGCCAGGATCTTGCGGTCAACCTCGATGCCGGCCTCTCGCAACCCGGCGATGAAGCGGCTGTAGGAGACGCCTTGCTGGCGGCAGGCGGCATTGATCCGCTGGATCCAGAGCCGTCGGAAGTCGTTCTTGCGGGCCCTGCGATCGCGGAACGCGTAGTTGCCCGAGTGCATGAGCTGCTCGTTGGCGGAACGCCAAGACCGGGACTTGTTGCCGTAGTAGCCGCTGGCCCGCTCCAGCAGCGCCCGGCGGCGGCGCCTGGACTGGGCGGGACGCTTTACTCTGGCCATCGACTTGTCTCCTTGGTGTGGTTCGCCGTCACGGGCTGCCCGGTGGCGACGCGGCTAGACGCCCAAGTCCCGGAGGGTCCTCGCGTCCGACGGCGACACGTCGACAGGGGCCCGCAGCTGGCGCTTGCGCTTGGGGGACTTCTTCTCGAGGATGTGGTTCTTGTTGGCCCGCTTGCGGCGCAGCTTGCCGGAGCCGGTGCGCCGGAAACGCTTGGCCGCGCCCCGGTGTGTCTTCATCTTGGGCATGGTTGACCTTCGCGGATGTTCCTGTGCTCGCCTCGGTGTGAGGGCGAGAGGCCGGTGACGTCAGTCGGCAGTGCCGGGCTGAGGCGTCTCGGAGGCGGCCATGGCCGCCTCTGCTTCGAGTCTACGGCGGTGGCGAGCCTGCGCCTGCTTGTCAGGAGCGAGCACCATCACCATGTTGCGGCCGTCCTGGCGGGGCTGGAACTCCACCTTGCCGACATGCTCCACGGTCGCGGCAACATTGTCGAGGATCTTCTTGCCCAGCTCGGGATGCTGAACCTCCCTGCCCCGGAACATGATCGTGACCTTCACCTTGTTGCCCTCGCCCAGGAACTTCTCGACTCTGCGGGTCTTGGTGTCGAAGTCGCCTCGCCCGATCTTGGGCCGGTACTTCATCTCCTTGACCATGACGTTGGACGACTTGCGGCGGGACTCCTTGGCCCGCTGGGCCGCCTCGTACTTGAACTTGCCGTAGTCCATGATGCGGCAGACGGGCGGGTTTGCCGCCTCCGCCACCTCGACGAGGTCGCGTCCCGCAGCCCGGGCCAGATTCAGCGCCTCCTGAATCGTCTTTATGCCGATCTGTTGACCATCCTCGCCAACGAGGCGCACCTCGGAAGCTCGGATCTGGTCATTGATGTTGGGCTCTTCGCCTGGCGGTGCTATCGCCTTTCACTCCTCGTGAGCACGGAACCTCCGTATTCGGGCGGAACGCCCCGGCCGCGGCCGGGGCGCATGTCCGCTGGATTGACCCCGGTAGGGTAGCAGCCGGTCGTGCCAAGCGGCCAGGCCCATCCACGAGCGCGAGGCGGAGGTGTTCGGATGAGCACGCTGTGGACCCCAGGAGGCGAGGTACCGGTCGGCGACCGCGCCGCGGATGCCGGTTCCGCCAGCACCACCGGAGCGACGGATGCGTCAGCCGCCGACGCTGCGGCCGCGGCGCCTGAGGGCTTCGACCTCGACAGCCTGTCTCCGGAGGAGCGCGAGCAGGCCGAGCAGTACATACGGGAGCTGACCGAGTCCCGCGAGCGGCTCAGGTCGGTGCCCGCGTCGGTGGTGATCGCCAATCATGCCATGGGTCTGTACGAGTTGGCCGCCCTGCATCTGGCCGACCAGCCGCCCAACCTCGCGGAGGCAGCGGTGGCGATCGATGCCCTGGGTGCCCTGATGGACGGCATGCAGGGCCGGCTGGGCGAACCGGAGGCCACCCTGCGCGAGGGCCTGTCGCAGATCCGCATGGCCTTCGTCCAGCTCAAGAACCGCCCGCAAGACGGAGACGACGAGGAATCCGGTGACAGCGAACCTCCAGACGACCCCGACTCCAGCGCCGACTCCGACCCGAACGACTCCCCCGCCTAGGTAACAACTCCGGCTTCACGCGACCCCCGGTTCACGAGCAGCCCAGCCCATACGGGCAGGGCCGGGACTGTCTTTGTCGTCTCTCGCACGACATCGTTCTGTTGTGACCTGACTGCCCCAAGGGGTGACATCCGCAACGCCAGCCGCTACCGTTCGCGACATACCCGAACCTGTACGGAGTGGCACGTGATGAGCCCTGAGACTGCCGTCGAGACTACCCGAGGCCTTTCTGATCGGCGGGCTACCGCGCGACACCGCTCGCCGCTGGGCGACTTTCTTGGCGGCGCGGCGCTCATCTTCGACTTTGTGGGAACCTCTGCCGGGCGCCACATCTCGACCGTGCATCACCCCACCGACGCCGACGCTCTCGCCGCGGACTGGGATGCTGTGGGCAATGACCTGCGCTGGGCCATGCACTGCCACCCGTCCGATCAACCCCCGTCGTGACCGCGGCTGACCTGCCAGCGCCAGCCAACGGCGATCCTCAACCGGCAGCAGTTACCGAACAGGTAACGGTCGAACACCACCAGGCCTCCTTCCGCAGCGGTCCGCTCCCAGCCCCCGAAGATCTTGCGGCGTATGGACAGATCAGCCCCGACCTCATCGTCCGCATTGTTGCCGCATCCGAGGACGAGCGAGCCCACCGGCACCTGATGGACGTACAGCAGTCGCGCCGAGCTTCGATGGGCCTCGCAGCCGGGTTCATCGTGGCGGTGCTGTTCCTCTTAGTGTCAGCGTGGCTCATCTACAACGACCACGACATCGCAGGCACTGTGCTCGGATCGTTCGATCTCGTGGCGTTGACTGCCGTCTTCGTGCTCGGCCGCCGCAACGGCGGGTCTGCCTAGAGGTGCGCGGCTGTTGAGGCCTCGGAGCATGGTCATATCGAGATGCGCGGCGGCGGTGCTAATGGCCGCGGCGGTTGTCACGGCAACGCCCGCGTCCGCCCAGCAGGGCAGCCGGTTCGGCGACGTTCCCGCCGACGCCTGCTAGTCGGTCCCGGTGTCGGAACTCGACAGGCTAGGTGTCTTCGATGGCACGCTGTGCGGCGATGGCAGCGGGTTCTGCCCTGACACGGCCATCGACCGCAAGACGATGGCGGTGTGGATCGTGCGCATTCTCGACGGACAAGACCCCGCACCGGTTACCGCCATCCGCTTCAACGACGTCGACGCCGACGGCTTCTACGCCTCGTTCATCGAGCGCATGGCTGATCTCGGGGTCACCCACGGGTGCGGCGACGGCAGCGGGTTCTGCCCGGACCAAGCTGTGAACCGCGCCCAGATGGCCGCGTTCCTGTCACGCTCCTACGAACTGCCCGACGGCCCCGACGGCGGCGGGGCACCGGTCATCATCGACGACGCGCTCGGGTGGAGCGATCCGGACCGCCTCCGCAATATGGGCGCGGCCATCGGCGCTGCCAGCGGGCAGTGCCAGGTCATCATCCTCACCTGCACCCCTGGCCGCTACGCCCACATCGGGAAGGCCACCACGGCCCGCCTGCCGACCTAACGCTGATTGAGACAGCATGTCGCTCAACCCCACTCTCAGATAGCCTCCGCACAATGTCGCAGCCACGTAGACCCAAGGGCCGGGGAGGTGGCCAGTTCGCTTCCAAGCCGCGATCCCAGCAGCCCCCGTTCAACCCGGACCCCGGTGATGGTGACTACCGCCGGGAGGACTGGATGTGGCTGGAGATCTCCGAAGAGGAGCGTGAGGAGCTCCTGAAGGAAACGGACATCTATCTCGCAGAATTGGCCGAGAAGGTGGGTGAGCCTTCGGCCAAGCACATCGCTCGCGCCGAGGTGCTCTTGGACCAGCCCAACGGCGCACGAGCGACGGAAGCCCGAGCATGAAGCGGCTGTTCCTCGACTCGGGGGCAGTTGACCGGCTCGCGCGCGAGAACCTTCAGTCCTCTGCGGATATCAAGCGTCTAAGGGACGAGGGTTACTGGCCTCCCCGTCTTCACACAGTCGTGCTCCCCTATGGGACGATCTTGGAGATGGGCATCTCCACTATGTCGGTGGCGCCCAGGTCGCGCAGGGCGGGGATCAGGATGTTGATCTCGCTGCGGCGCACCACTGTCTCCACTGCGTAGCCCGCGCCCCGGAACAGTTCGTTGACGGTGGGAGCCTTCATGGCCGGAAGGATCTCGATCACGCCGTCGAGCGCGTCCGCGCCGACGTTGAGCTTCACCAGCACCTTGCCCCGGGCCTCCAGCACGCCCTGGAGCAGCGTGTAGATCTGGACCATGGCGTGCCGCTTGTCCGGGTCGGCCGCGGCGGCGGGGTTGGCGATCAGCTCGGTGTAGGAGGTCAGCAGGGTGTCGATGATCCGCAGGCCCGCGGCCCGCAGGGCCCGGCCCGTCTCGGTGATCTCGACCACCGCGTCCACGATGTCTGGCACCTTGGCCTCGGTGGCGCCATAGCTCAGCGCGATCTGGGCCTCGATGCCGGCGGCTTCGAAGAACCGCCGGGTCAGTTCCGGGTACTCGGTAGACACCCGAACTCCCTGGGGCAGGTCGGCGCTGTTCTGGTAGGGCGAGTCGTCGGCCACGGCCAGCACCACCCGGATCGGCAGCGACGTCGCCTTGGAGTACTGCAACTCGCCCAGCGACACGACATCGCTGTCGGTCTCGGCGATCCAGTCCCGGCCGGTTATGCCCATATCGAAGAGGCCATCGGCCACGTAGCCGGGGATCTCCTGGGGCCTCAGGATCCTCACGTCGCTGATACGCGGGTCGGCCACCGACGCCCTGTAGGCCACGTCGGAGGACCGCTGCACCGGCAAGTCGGCGGCTTCGAACAACTCGAGAGTGGCCCTCTCAAGCGATCCCTTGGGGAGAACGAGCTTCAGCATCTGCGGTCCTAGAGCCTTCGGCGACCGCGCCGAGGCTACCGGCGCACGGGCGCCGCGCTGCGGCACAGCCGGGACGGCAAGCAGTGTCCTCCGCTACGCCGCGCTGCCCCCGGGACCCTCCGGCGCGGCCCCGCCGACGGCCATGTCGATCCGCACGTCCGGGCCGAGCCGCTGCACAGCGGCGATCGAGCCCCGCAGGACGTCACCGATGGACTGGGCGCCGGGCCCCGACAGCATCGGCGCCCCGTCGTCGCCGGCGAAGAGGGCCGGTGCCAGGTACACGACGAAACTGTCGACCAGCCCAGCCCGCACGAACGCGCCCGCCACGGCCGGACCGCCCTCGATCAGGGCCTGCGTCGCCCCCTCGGCACCGAGGTGATCCACCAGGTCGCGCAAGGGACCGTCCCATTGCAGGCACGGATGGACCCGCGCCCCGGCCGGGGCCGCGCCCACCACCACCCGGCGGGGCTGGACCACGCTGCTGGGCTGGGTGCCGTCGCTCCACACCCGCCCTCCCGGCGGAGCCCAATGGCGCACGGTGAGACTGGGATCGTCGGCCCGGACCGTCCCCGCACCCACAATCACCGCATCCGAGGCAGCCCGCAAGCGATGGGCGTCGGTACGGGCCTCCAACGAGGTGATCCACTGCGAGGTTCCGTCGGGCGCCGCGGTGCGGCCGTCGGCGCTGGCCGCCAGCTTGGCCACCATCCAGGGACGGCCGGTTCGCCGGTGATGCAGGTAGGCCAACAGTTGGCGCTCGACTTCGGCCGTCCGCACGCCGACTTGAACTTCGATCCCCGCGGCGCGCAGCCGGGCCTCGCCTGCGCCCGACACGGATGGATCTGGATCGAGCACGCCGATCACAACCCGGCTCACGCCCGCGTCGATGATCGCGGAGGTGCACGGAGGGGTTCGGCCCTGGTGGTCGCAGGGCTCGAGGGTTGTGACGAGGGTGGCGCCCTTGGCGGCCGCACCGGCCGAGGCCAGGGCATGCCGCTCGGCGTGGGGGCCGCCCGGCGGGCTGGTCGCCCCCGCATAGGCGCTGCCGTCGGCGGCAACCAGTACGCAGCCCACCCAGGGATTGGGGCTGGTGAGATGCCTCACCGCGGACGCGGCCTCGATGGCCTTGGCCATCGCCCCGTCCCAACGACCCGAGGCTCGGCCCTTGGGCGCGACCCGGGGGCTGCGCCAACTCTCGGGCCCCGGTGAGGTCATGGCCTGGGGTTCGGCTCGCTCACGCGCCGTGGGGATGCGGGTCGTAGTTGTCGACAAGGAGCCGGACCGCGTGGCCGACAACGTCGATCACAGCCTCGACCGTCTCCACGCAGCCCGCGGACGAGCCCGGAGTGTTGAGGACCAGTGCGGTGCCGACTGTTCCGGCGGTGCCCCGCGACAGGCGGCCCAGCGGGTTGACCAGACGCATGGCCTCGGCCAGGCCGGGCGCCTCGCGGTCGAGCACTGCCCTGGTCCCCTCCGGGGTGGCGTCGCGGGGACCGAAGCCGGTGCCTCCGGTGGTGACCACAAGCCCGTGGAACCCTTCGGCCATCCGGCGCAGCTCCCCCGCCACCGATTCGGCTCCGTCCGCGACGGCCGACCGCTCGACCACCGTCCATCCCGTCGAGGAGAGATACGCCTCCAGCGCCTCGCCGCTGCGGTCCTGCCGGGTGCCTTCGACCACGCCGTCGGACACGGTGAGCACCTTGGCTTGCAGGTCTGGGCGGCCGCGGCCTCCGCCATTCGTCACGGCCGCGACCTTACCCATTCGCTGCTTTGGTCGTAGAAACCTGGGATAGTCCCAGGAAAGTACGAACATTCTCGCCAGGGTGGTGATGACCGTCTACTGGCGGCGCCAGCGGAACAGGGCCATGCCGTCGTGGTCGGCATCGGGAAGCAGCATCGCGCCGTCGCCGTGCGCCAGCCACGGCTCCGTCGGAGGCGGCCGCGGCTCCAGGCGCTCATCTCTGGATACGTGCGCCGCGACGGCCGACGTTTCTGCGGAGGTGAGCGTGCACACGCTGTAGACGAGTTGCCCGCCGGGGCGCAGCAGGCCGGCGGCTGCGTCGAGCAGTGAGCGCTGCAGTTCGGCCAGTCGAGGCACCGCCGACGGCTCCATTCGCCAGCGGGCGTCGGGGCGACGTCTCAGGGTTCCCAGACCGCTGCACGGCGCGTCCACCAGCACCGCGTCGAAACGGCCGGGTCGCAGCGGCGGCTGCCGGCCGTCGGCCGCTAGGACCAGCATCGACTCAGCGCTCAGAGCCCTCCGGTTGGCATCCAGCAGCCCGACCCGGCCTCGGTGCGAGTCGCAGGCAACCACGATCGCCCCGCGGGCAGCCAGCGCGGTCGCCTTGCCCCCCGGCGCAGCGCACACATCAGCAACGAGATCACCGGGCTGCACTTCGATGGCATCGACCACGAGCTGAGAGCTCAGGTCCTGCACGTAGCCGTCTTGGCGCCGATGCACCCGGGCCGGGCTGTTCATCGACGCCAGCGCGGCCAGTGCCCGGCTGCGGCCGAGATCGTCGGCCAGCGTGTCGACCATCCAGTCCGGGTAGCTGAGCCGGGTGGCGTCGTCGGGCCAGTCCGGCACGCCGGCGTCGGCCACCCGCCGCAGCACCGCGTTGACCAGACCCCGGTGGCTGCGCGGAGCAGCGGCCACGGTGGCCGAGACAGCCGCGTAGGCCGGGGTGCCGAGCTCGATGATCTGGTAGGCGCCCAAACGCAGCGCGGCCCTCGCCGGAACCGGCGGCGAGGCGACCAGGAAGGCGTCCAGCGCCCAGTCGAGGGCTCGGCGCCGGCGGGTGACGCCGTAGACGAGCTCGGTGGCGAAGGCCCGGTCGCGTTCGTCCAGGTCGGTCTGGGCCAGCGCAGCCCGAAGGGCCACATTGGCGTAGGCCCCCTCCGCATCGACTCGCACCAGCACGTCGAGCGCCACCCGGCGAGCATCCCCGGCCGCTCTCCTGCCGCCGGAGGCCTCGCCCCGGCGATCGGCCCGACTCACTCGTCGAACCGCGCGCCGCTGTCGATGCGAGCGCCGTTGATCCAGTCTCGGGCCGGGGCCGCGGCCCGTCCCTCGGACTGCACGGTCACCAGTTCCACCGCGCCGCCGCCGGTGGATACCTCCACGGCGGGGCCGTCGCCGGATCGCGGCCGCAAGGCGATCGTGCCTGGAGGACCCGACCGGCCGGAGTCGGCCACCAGCTCGGCCTGGAGCACCTTGATCCGCCGGTCCCGGCAGATCGTCCATGCGCCACCGATCCGCACCAGCCGCAGGACATGCTCGGCCGGTGCGGACCAGTCGATGCGCCGCTCCGAGGCGCTGATCTTGTCGGCCCAGATCATCTCCCCCGACTGCGGCACCGGATCGCCGAATCCGTGGCTCAGAGCGTCCAGCAGCAGCCCGATGCCCAAGTCGCAGAGCCGGCCCCGCAGCTCCTCGGCCGACTCGTGGGGTTCAATCACCGTGGACGCCCGCCGGTACACGGCCCCGGTGTCGATCTCGGAGGCCACGTCCATCAGGCACACCCCGGTCTCGGCGTCACCGGCCAGGATGGCCCGCTCCACCGGTGCCGCCCCCCGCCAGCGCGGCAGCAGTGAGAAATGCAGATTCACCGTACGGCGGCATTCGAGGACCTCGTCAGGAATGTGCTCGCCGTAGGCGACGACGATTCCGAGGTCGGCCTCGACCCGCAACGCCTCATCGAGATCGACGGTGACGGCCAGCCCCAGATCGGCGGCCGCGACCGCGACCGGTGAAGGTGTCGGCGCCTGGCGCCGGCCCCGGCGCTTCGGGGGCCGGGTGACCACCAGCACCACCTCGCGACCGGCGCGGCACAGGGCTTGCAGCGGCGCCACCGCCACCTCGGGTGTGCCGAAGTAGACGACGCGCCACACCGGCGGCGTCGCCCTCACAGCAGGCGCAGACCGCCCGAAGCCGTACCGCCTGCTGTGTCGGACAACCGGCCCGAGGGCGTAGAACCGGGCCCGATCCCCAACTCACGCAGCGTGCGCAGCGCGACCTTGCGTGTGGCCTCGTCGAGACGCTCGATGAGCAGCGTGCCGTCGAGGTGGTCGAGCTCGTGCAGGAACAGGCGGGCCTCAACCTCGTCGGCCTCCACCGAGATCTCGTTGCCGTCGAGGTCGCGGCCGATGACGTGGACCTGCTTGGGCCTCTCAATCTCCCACGACAGCCCCGGTACCGACAGGCACCCCTCGTCGTAGACCCACTCGCCCTCGGACTCGACGATCTGGGGGTTGACGATGGTGCGGGGGCCGTCGCCCAGGTCCCACACGAACAGGCGCTTCTGCACCCCGATCTGGGGAGCGGCCAGCCCGACGCCGTCCGCGCTGTACATGGTCTCCACCATCCCCTCGACGATGCTCACCAGCGTGGAGTCGATATCGGTGATATCGGCGGCGCGGCGACGCAGGACCGGATCTCCGATGATGCGTATGTCGTAGGGGGCCACCATTATCGAGGCTACCGTCGCGGCGTGGTCGATCCCGCCGCCCGGCCCGCCAGCGGCCAGTACTTCGAGGCTGAGCCCTCCGCCGCGGCCGCGCCGCGGAGCATCGTCGTGAACATCGGCGAGATGCAGCTGAGATTCGCGACCGACTCCGGGGTGTTCTCACCCGACCGGCTGGATGCGGGCACTCGTCTCCTGCTGCTCGAGGCCCCGCCACTGACCGACGACGACCCTCGGGTGCTGGACTTGGGATGCGGCTGGGGCCCCATCGCCTGCGTCTCCGGGCTGCGCTCTCCTGAGGCCGAAGTGCTGGCGGTGGACGTGAACGAGCGAGCGTTGCGCCTCACCGAGCGCAACGCTGCGGCCAATGGCGCCGGCAACGTGACCGTGGCCCACCCCGACGACGTGGATCCGGATCGCCGCTTCGAGCGCATCCTGTGCAATCCCCCCATCCGCATCGGCAAACCCGCCCTGCACGGGCTGCTCGGCACCTGGCTCGACCGCCTGGCACCCGGCGGCCGAGCCCACCTAGTGGTGCACCGCCACCTGGGCAGCGACTCGCTGGCCCAGTGGCTGACCGATCGGGGCCACACAGTGGACCGGCTGCTGTCGAGGTCGGGATACCGCCTGCTGGAGGTGCAGCCCCGCGGCGACGGCTCCGCGCAGCCGGACCGCCCTGAGGCCACGGCCGCGGGGACACCATGAGCCAGCTCGACTACACGGGTCTGAAGAGACTGCACCGCGAATGGCGCCAGCGCGGCCACGAGCGCTTGGCGCTAGTGCTCGACCGGGTGCAGAACCCCCTCAACGTGGGGGCCATCGTGCGAACCGCCTCGGCCGAGCGGGTGGAGCACCTGTATCTGGGAGGCGCCGCCGCGCCCGACGCGCCGAAGGCGGCCAAGATGGCGATGGGCACCGAGCGCTACCTCTCTTGGAGTGCCTTCGACGACCCAGCCGCGGCGGTGGAGTCGGCCCGAGCGGACGGCTACCGGATCGTGGGCGTGGAGCTTGCCTCGCAGGCCCGACCGCTGCACGAGCTCGACCTCACCGGCGTCGTCGCCCTGGTGGTCGGCAACGAGGACCACGGCCTGTCCGCGACTGTGCTGCAGCGCTGCGACACCGTGGGCTTCATCCCTCAGCTCGGCCGGGTCGGCTCCCTCAACGTGGCCGCCGCGGCCGCCATAGCCGTCTACGAGGCCCGTCGCCAGCAATGGACGCGAGGCCCGCTCGAAATTGATGCAGTTGACAACCCTGGAGGGTGACAACTACGTCAATTTCGCTGAAGCCGGGCGTCCGGGGCGCGGTCAGGGTGCGTCGAGCGACTCAGACCCGTAGCGGGTCCACCTCCAGCCGCAGCCGCTCGGGGGGCCGGGGCGTTCGGGCCAGCAGGTCCAATAGCGGTTCGTGGCTGGGGGCGCGCAGCAGGAACTGCCCGTCGCGGGGGCCTCTGACACTCACCGCGGTACGGGGCTCGGCCCCGCCGGTTCCCGCGGCTTGTTGCAGCGCCTCAATGAACACCTCCGCTCCCGGACCGGAGACCCTGGCCTGAGCGCCGTAGGGCGGCAGGCCCAGCTCGCGACGGCGTTCTCTGTCGACGGAGGTCGCGATCGACGGGTCGGCCATCACTGCGGCCTGGACGACCGGATGGTCGGACTGGCGGGTCTGAACCACCAGGCGGCCACCGCCCCGGCGTCCGCCTGCCAGCCGGGCGCCCCTGGCCAGCAGGGCCAGCGCCTGCTCCGAAGCCCGCTGGCGAGGCGCCAGCAACTCCTGGTCGAAGTCCAGAAACACCACCGCGGCTGCCGACTCCAGCCTCCACAGCACAGCCTCGGTGCCCACGACGATCCGCTCGGCACCCACCCGGTCGGAGTCCGCGGTCACCTCCCCCACCCGCTCGCCGGTCAACGAGGCGAGATCCTCACGAGCCCGGGTTACGCCCATGCGCAGGTTGCGCAGAACCGTGGAGCCGCACTGGGCGCACACCACCGGGCGGCGCTCGCTGCCGTCGGCCGCCACCAGCTCATCGTCGAGAAGCCGCATCGGCACCCGTCCGTCCGAGGTGCGAGCCAACTCGCCACAGGCCTTGCACGCCAGAAGCCGCCCGCGGCCTTTCCGATTGAGCACCACCGCCACCCGGCCGCCGGCCCCGGCCAGGCGGTCGCGCAAACCCTCGGCGAACAGGCCGCCGCGGGTCGGGTCGTCGCGGCGGCGGTCGAGCACGTCGACGATGGGCCAGCCGTCACGCTCGGCGGAACGGCCCGGAACGAGCAGAGTCCCGTCCTCCAAGGCCTCCAGCGACGGTATGGGCGACACCAGGACCGCAGGAACGCCCTTGCGGGCCGCTCGCTCCAATGCCACATCCCGTGCGTGCCAGAACGGCGTGTACTCGCTGCGGAGACTCTCAGAGTGCTCGTCGAGCACGACCACGGCGGCGAGGCGGGGCATGGGCATCCACACCGCGGTGCGCGTGCCCACCACCGTCGCCCCAGCGGCCGCCCGGGGCCAGTCGTGGTGCCCTAGCGCCACCCGCACTCCAGACTGCCCCAGTTCGGCCGCGACCCTCCGGACATCGCCCATCGTCGGCACGACGACCAGGGCATCTCCCCGCCGGGCGGCGGCCCGCGCCACCGCCACGGCGTCGCCCGCGGGCGGGCACCGCACGACGGTGGCCGCACCCGCACGGTCGAACACCTCGTCGTACCGGTCGCGGGCGTGGGACCCGCGACCGGCGCCGCCTCGAGAGGACTGGTCGGATGGTGCTCCAGGCCGCGCTTCCGCGGAATGGCGAGAACCGGCCTCCCCCGCAGCCACCCGCTTGGGCGGCGAGGCAGTCCGCAGCATGGAGACTCGGTGCCCAGCCCAGCGCCAGGCCGCCCAGCGAGCCAGATCCATCACCTCCGCCGACGGCCCCATGCCCGTCAAGCGCTGCAGGGGTGACAGCGATACACCGGCGGGTGGATCGACGCCCACCTCGGTGACCCAGGCCCGCAAGCGACGGCCCCCAAGCGTGACCCGCACGATCGAGCCGACCGTCAGACGTTCGGCGCGGCCGTCGGCGTGCCAGGCGTCGGGAACGGCGTAGTCGAAGGTCTTGTCCAGGGTCACAACGTCGGGCAGCACCCGCACGACGAGCGCCGGAGAGTCCGCAGGCACCGTGTCGGACTCCCGCCCGACGACCCGTCCTGGTCCCGGTTCCCGAGGCGTTTCTGCTCCTGGCGCGCCGTCCGGCCCGACCCGGCTCCGCCCCTCAACGGCAGCCTGGGCTGCTGGCTCCTCGGGCGGCTCCTCGAAGGAGAGAAGTCCCTGGACGCCGGGGCTCAGAGGCCGAGCGGGTCGGCCGCAGTTCACACGGGGATCCTGCAAGGCGCTGAGCGAGGCCGTGGCCCGAGCGGCCCGTGAGCGCAGCGAACAAGAGCGGGAAACACGATGCTTCCCCGCGAGGCGGTCACTTGCCCGCGCCCGCTCTCAGAGGCCGAGCGCCGACTTCACGTCGTCCAGGCGGTCGGTGCGCTCCCACGTGAACAGCCCGTCGCGGCTGGGCCGGCCGAAGTGGCCGTAGGACGCAGTCGGCGTGTAGATGGGCCTGCGCAGGTCCAGATCCCGCACGATGGCGGCGGGACGCAACTCGAACACCTCCCGCACGGCCTTCTCGATGCGGGACCGGTCCACCGACTCGGTGCCGAACGTCTCCACCAGCAGCGACACCGGCTCGGCCATGCCAATGGCGTAGGCCACCTGCAGCTCGCAGCGCGACGCTGCGCCCGCGGCCACGATGTGCTTGGCCACCCACCGGGCTGCGTACGCGGCGGATCGGTCCACCTTGGAGGGATCCTTTCCCGAGAAGGCGCCGCCACCGTGGCGGGCCATGCCCCCGTAGGTGTCAACGATGATCTTGCGGCCGGTGAGGCCGGCGTCGCCCTGCGGTCCCCCGATCACGAACCGGCCCGACGGGTTGACGATCACTTCGTAGTCGTCGTCGGCGAACCGCTCACCGATGACCGGCTCGATGATCTGCTCGGTGACGTCGGGGAGGATCATCCGGTCGCGGTCGATGCCGTCGCGGTGCTGGGTCGACACCAGCACGGTCTTGAGGCGCACCGGCCGGCTTCCCTCATACTCCAGGGTCACCTGCGTCTTGGCGTCGGGCCGAAGGTACGGGATCGTGCCGGCCCGGCGTACTTCGGCGTGGCGCTCGGCGAGCCGATGGGCGAGGTGGATCGGCAGGGGCATCAGCTCGTCGGTCTCGTCGCAGGCGTAGCCGAACATCATCCCCTGGTCGCCGGCGCCCTCCTCGCCCACACCTTGGACTAGGTCGGGCGACTGATCGTCGATGGCGATCATCACCGCGCAGGTATTGCCGTCGAATCCGAACATGGCATCGTCGTATCCCGCGGCGCAGATCGTTCGGCGCACGATGTTCGGGATCTCCACGTAGGCCTCGGTGCGGATCTCGCCCGCGACTACCGTCAGGCCGGTGGTGACCAGTGTCTCACAGGCGACGCGGCTGTTGGGGTCGGCGTCTAGCAGCGCGTCGAGGATGGCGTCTGAGATCTGGTCGGCAAGCTTGTCGGGATGGGCCTCGCTAACCGACTCGGAAGTGAAGGTCCAGCGGCTCAAGGCGACCTCCGGCTGTCCTAGCGATCCCGGCCGGAGGACCGGATCTGGTCGCCGGCACCGTCACCGACGCCGGCTGGAGAACCCGCCATGAGCGCGACGACCTTGTCGAGCACGGCCCGTGCGGCCTCGCGCTTGGTGGTCAAGGGGACGTGGTGGCGGGTGCCGTCGGCGGTGAACATCACGATCTCGTTGGTGTCATGACCGAAGCCGACCTGTTCTTTGGACACGTCGTTGGCCACGATCGCATCGAGGTTCTTGCTGCGCAGCTTGTTGAGGGCGTTGCCCTCTAGATCCTCGGTCTCAGCGGCGAAGCCGACCAGCACCTGTCCGGGCGGCTTGCAGGCGCCCAGCGACGCCAGGATGTCGTCTGTGGGCTCCAACTCCACGGCGGGCACGCCATGGCCCTTCTTGAGCTTGGTGCCCGAAGGGCTCGCCGGGCGGAAGTCGGCGACGGCCGCCGCCATCACCACCGCGTCAGCGCCGGGCGCCTCGAGCTCCACCGCGGCGGCCATCTCCGCGGCCGTCTCGACCGACACCACCCGAGCCGCCGCGGGAGCACGCTCGGGTTCTGTGGTTACGAGGACAACCTCGGCGCCGCGGACCGCGGCCTCCGCCGCCACAGCCGAGCCCTGCTTCCCTGACGAGCGATTGCCCACGAAGCGCACCGCGTCGATCGGCTCGCGGGTCCCGCCGGAGGTGACGAGCACCCGCCGGCCGATCAGGTCCTGGGGAGTGAGCACAGCCTCGACCGCGGCCACGATCTCGGCCGGCTCCGCCATGCGGCCCGATCCGATGTCGCCGCCCGCGAGCCGGCCCTCCACCGGTCCCACGATGGTCACTCCACGCCCGGCCAGCACGGCGATGTTCTCCTGTACCGAAGGCTGCTCCCACATCTCGGTGTGCATGGCAGGAGCCACAATCACCGGCGCCCGAGTGGCGAGCAGGGTGGCCGTGAGCACGTCGCCGGAGCGGCCCGTGCGAAGATCCGAGATCAGCCGGGCCGTGGCGGGACACACGACCACCGCGTCGGCTCGCTGGCCCAGAGCCGTGTGGGGGATGGCCGAGGAGGGATCGTTCCACAGCGACGTGACTGCAGGTTCCGATGCGAGGGCCGAGAAGGTCGTCTCCCCCACCATCCGTAGCGCGCCAGCCGTGAGCACGGGCACGACATGGGCCCCGTCGCCGACCAGCCTGCGGCACACCTCCGCCGCCTTGTAGGCAGCGATGCCGCCGCTCACGCCGAGCACGATGCGTCGGCCTCTGAGCGCACTCATGGCGTTGGGGCGCGCCGGGTTGCAGCGTTCGCGACAGACATGCCCGCAACCTGTGAGCGATTGGGCGCGCTCATCGTGCGCCTGTCAGGCGCCGACGTCGCCGGCGGGCTCGAGGGACTCGGCGGCAGCCAGACCCTGCTTCGGGTCGCTGACGTCGTGCAGATGAGCGCTCTCGGAGGAGCCGCCCTGCTCGGCTAGCAACTCCGCGGTGTCGGCGGCCGCGGCAGCCTCTGCGTCGGGCTCGACTTCAGCCACCTCGATCTTGCCCTCCGCGATCTCCTCGAGGGCGATCGACAGCGGCTTGGACGAGGTAGAGATCACCTGAGGCGGCACGGCCGCTCCGATTCCGCCGCCCAGCTGGCCCAGATAGTTCGTGATCTCCCGGCTTCTCATGGCAGCCAGAGTCACGAGAATGAACTTGGACTCTGTCCGCTCGAGGAGATCCTCGATGGCTGGGTTCATCATCGTGTCGTAGCCGTGGGCCATGGCGCGCTCCGCTGGATCGGCAGACTGGGGGAGCTTCACGCTACCAGCCGCACTCAGAGTTGCCGACGATGGACTCAGCGTCGCGAGCCGCCGGCTCAGGACCGGCAGCAGCGCCGCGCACGGTCCGCGGCGATCAGGCTCTCAATGGCCTCCACAGCCCGGCCCACCTCATCATTCACCACTATCTCGTAGCCCATCTCGCGGGCCTCGGCCCGCTCCGAGGCGGTCTTGCGCATGCGGAGAGCGACCGTGGCCGCATCGTCGCCCCGGTTCTTGAGGCGCTCCCGCTGATGCTCGGGGCTGGGCGCATCCACGAATACCAGCACTGCGTCGGGCACCAGCTCCCTCACCTGCCTTCCTCCCCGGACGTCGATCTCGAGCAGCACGTCCGCTCCCCCGGGAGCGTCGGGAACCGGCGTGCCCTGCAGATAGTCGAGGAACTCGACCCATTCCAGGAAGCCGCCCGCTTCGATCGCGGCCTCGAACGTGGCGCGGTCGACGAAGCGGTAGGCCTCGGCTGACTCTGTTGGCCGGCGGGGTCGGGTGGTCCATGACCGAGACAGCCACAGCCGCGGGTCGCGGGCCAGTAGTCGCTCGACGATTGTGCCTTTGCCCACGCCTCCCGGCCCGGAGACGATGACGACCGAACGGCCCTCGAGGGAGGTCACCCCGCGAGGCTACCGACCGGTGCTAGTCAGCCGAAATTGTCAAGCAGTCGGCCGCGCTGCCTGCTGCCGAGCCCGCGCAGGCGACGGTTCTCGGAGATCCCGATCCCCTCCATCGCCCTACGAGCCTTGACCTTGCCCACACCAGGCAGGGACTCGAGCACAGACAGGACCTTCATCTTGCCGACAGTGTCGTCGTCCACCCGGCCGAGCAGATCGGCGAGTGAGATGTCACCGTCCTTGAGTTGGCCGCGAAGCTCTGCACGCTCGCGACGAACCGCGGCAGCCTTGACTAGTGCTGCTCGCCGGACTTCATCGGAAATGGAAAACGGTTGAGCCATAGGCGGTGAGATTAGCCGGACTAACCCAGGCATGCCACCATTTCACCAGGTTGGCTTCGCGGATGGGTGAACTGCTGCCTACCGCTCGGCCTCTGGGACTCACTGCCGGAGGCTGCGGTGCAGGCGCTCAGCGGCCCCGACAGGGTCAGCGGCCCTGGTCACCGGTCTGCCCACAACCAGCAGATCCGCACCCGCGGCCAGAGCCTGGACGGGCGACGCCACGCGCCGCTGGTCGTCCACCGACTCGCCTGCCAGACGGATTCCGGGAACGGCCCTGAGAAGCTCGGGACGGATGTGACGGGTCGCGGTCAGATCGGGGGCTGCGCATACAACGCCCGCGCAGCCGGTCTCGAAGGCCAGCTCCATGCGTCGGGCCACGAGGTCGCGGGTGGCCGCGACCTCGGCTTCGCTGGTCAACACGGTCACCGCCAGCACCCCGGCCGCTCGGGTCGCGCCTTCGGCCAGCCCCTCCGCTCCGGCCCGCAGCATCTCGACCCCGCCCGCGGCGTGCACCGTGAGGTACGACACGCCCAGCTCCCCCACCACTCGGGCCGCCCGGGCCACGGTGGTCGGTATGTCGTGGAGCTTGAGGTCGCAGAACACGTCGTAGCCGAGGTCGATCATGGCCCCGATCGCTTCGGGCCCCGCAGCCGTGTAGAGCTCCAGCCCGATCTTCGCGACACGGAAGTGTCCGACGAGGGACCGGGCCAGGCGGGAGGCCGCCACCAGGTCGTCAACATCGAGCGCCAGCGCGAGCCGGTCACGAACTTGGCCGCCCAGCGAGGCACCTCCATCACCCGCGGAAGCAAATATCGGTTCATCCATGGGCTGCTCCAATCACCTCTTCCATTCTTTGCACGCCCGCGTCCTGACACCAAGCCCGCAGTTCCTGGAGGACCCGCCAAGGCGCGCGAGGATCGGCGAAGATGGCCGTGCCCACCTGGACCGCCGACGCACCGGCCAGCAACATCTCGACTGCGTCGGCACCGCTGGCCACTCCGCCAACACCGACGATGGGCACCTCCGGCAGTGCGTCTCGCACGTCGAAGACGGCTCGAACCGCGACCGGGTGCAGCGCGGCTCCGCTCACCCCGCCGCGCAGCCCGCCGAGGGCAGGGCGCCGTGCTTCGATGTCGATGACCAAGCCGGCCAGGGTGTTGGTGAGCACGACCGCTTCGGCACCGCCGTCCACCGCGGCCTCGGCCACTGCGACCAGTTCGGGCGTGTTGGGGCTCAGCTTGGCCCAGCGCGGCCGTCCGCACCCCGCCGTGGCGGCCACAGCCGCGGTGGTCGCTTCGACGGAGTGGGCGAACATACGCATGCCGTCGTCGGTGTTGGGGCACGACACGTTCACTTCGACCGCCACAACCTGCGGCGGAGCCGTCGCCAACGAATCGGCCGCCCGGCAGTACGCGTCCACGGTGTCGCCCCAGATGCTGACAACCACATCGGCGCCCGTATCGACGAGAGCGGGCAGATCCTCGTCGAGCCAGGCGGCGACGCCCGGACCCTGAAGCCCCACGCTGTTGATCATTCCCGACGCAGCATCGCGCAGCGGGTGCAGCCGGGGGGCCGGATTGCCCGGCCAGGGCTTGTCGCTCAAGGACTTGACAACCACCGCTCCCAGATCGCTGAGCCTGCCGTACGGGGCCAGTTCGGCGCCATGGCCCGACGTGCCCGACGCGGTCATCACCGGGGTCCGCAGCACGACCCGGCCAACGCTCGTCGTCGATCAGTCATGGCTCAAGACCAGTCATGGCTCAAGATCAGTCATGGCTCAAGACCGGTCATGGCTCGGCGGTGCTCGGTGGGCTGCAGTGGTATTCCTGGAGGCTGCGAAGCGTCGGGCTTCGGTCGCGCAGGTCCCTCAGGCCGTCGGCCGCGGCCAGCGCGGCGGCCCCGGTGGTGACCAGGGGCAGCCCGGCGCGGCCGGCCGCGGATCGGATGTGCGCTCCGTCGGCGCGCGGGCCGCGGCCCCGGGGAGAGTTGACGACCATGTGAACCTCGCCGGCCTCGATCAGATCCACAGCGTGGCGGCCCTCGTTGTCGCCCAGCTTGGCCACCTCGACGACCACGGGCACGCCCCCCTGACGCAGGCACTGCGCAGTGCCAGACGTGGCGGCCAGTTTATAGCCGAGCTCGTGGAGGATCCGGGCCGCCCGCAGGCCCAGCTCCTTGTCGCGGTCGGCCATGGACATGAACACCGTGCCTTCAGCGGGAAATCGCGTGCCTGCGGCCAGCTGAGCCTTCACGAAGGCGAGTCCCGGAGTGGCGTCAATAGCCATCACCTCGCCGGTGGAGCGCATCTCGGGTCCGAGCACGGCGTCGGCCTCGGGGAAGCGGTTGAACGGCAGCACCACCTCCTTGACCGCCACGTAGTCTCTGGTCGCGGGCGGGCCCGACGCGGGCGGTGGCAGCATCCCTTCGGTCCGCAGCTCGGCCAGCGTCGCTCCGACCATCAGGCGGGCCGCCACCATGGCCAGCGGAACTCCAGTGGCCTTGGCCACGAACGGCACTGTGCGAGACGCCCTCGGGTTGGCCTCGATCACGAATACCTCGCCCGCGGCTGCTGCGTTTCCGTTCCTCTTGACCGCGAACTGGACGTTCAGCAGGCCAGTTACCTCCAGCGCCTCAGCGATACGACGGGTGTAGTCGCAGATGACGGCAACGACATCGTCACCCAGCGTAGTGGGCGGGATCGTGCACGCCGAGTCCCCGGAGTGGACACCAGCCTCCTCGACATGCTCCATCACCGCGCCGATCTGCACCTCGCCGGTACGGTCTCGCACCGCGTCGACGTCCACTTCGATCGCATCCTCCAGGAACCGATCCACCAGCACAGGGCGTTCTGAAGCGGGGCCCCCTTCCCGGCCCAGAGAGCCGAGATCGCCGAGCTCGTCCATGGCCGCGACAAGCTCCTCGTCGTCATAGACGATGGCCATGGCCCGACCGCCGAGCACATAGGAGGGTCGCACCAGCGCCGGATAGCCGATCCCGGCCGCAACCTCCCGAGCCTCCGGGAGGCTCGTGGCCGTGCCGCCCGGGGGTTGGGGGACGCCGAGGCGGGCGCACAGCGCGTTCCAGCGCTCGCGGTCCTCGGCCAGGTCTATCGAGGCAGGCGAGGTGCCAAGCACCAGCTCTGCAGGCAGCTGGCCCGACAGCGCCAGCGGCGTCTGACCCCCGAGCGACACGATCACTCCCATGGGATCCTCGGCCGCGATCACATTGGCCACGTCCTCTGCGGTGAGCGGCTCGAAGTAGAGCCGATCATTGGTGTCATAGTCGGTGGAGACCGTCTCGGGGTTGCAGTTCACCATCACCGTCTCGTATCCGGCCGCCCTCAAGGCCTGGCCGGCGTGGACGCAGCAGTAGTCGAACTCGATGCCTTGTCCGATGCGGTTCGGCCCCGATCCGCAGATCACCACGCGGGGCCTGCCGGCGGGGCGGATCTCGTCGGTGTCCTCGTAGGTGGAGTAGTGGTATGGCGTGGTCGCTTCGAACTCGGCTGCGCAAGTGTCGACCGTCTTGAAGGTGGGCAGCACTCCCGCGCTCTCCCTGAGCGCACGAACCTCAACGGGATCGATGCCCCACAGGTGGGCGAGCTGGGCGTCGGAGAACCCGAGCCGCTTGGCTCGGCGCCACCCGGCCCGGTTCATCGCCTGCGGCTGGGTGGCCTCCAGCATCTGCCGCTCCTCGCAAATGCGAGAGATCTGGTCGAGGAACCAGGGGTCCACGCTGGTGGCCTCCGACAGGGCATCGATCGGCACCCCCCGGCGCAGCAGAGCCTCGAGCTGGAAGATCCGTTCCGGCGTGGGGACGGCCGCCGCGGCCAGCAGCTCAGCGTCGCCGATGCGGTCGAGGGCTGCCTCAGCGGGGTCGGCGTTGAGTCCGAGACGACCCTGCTCCAGGGAGCGCAACCCCTTCTGCAACGACTCGCAGAAGGTGCGACCGATAGCCATCACCTCGCCCACGGACTGCATGGAGGTGCCCAGCACGCCGGAGGTGCTCTGGAACTTCTCGAACACCCAGCGAGGGATCTTGGTGACTACGTAGTCCAGGGTCGGCTCGAACGATGCCGGGGTCACCTCGGTGATGTCATTGGGGATCTCGTCGAGCGTGTAGCCCACCGCGAGGCGGGCCGCGATCTTGGCGATCGGGAAACCGGTGGCCTTCGACGCCAGGGCCGACGACCGGCTCACCCGCGGGTTCATCTCGATCACGACTTGGCGACCTGTGGCCGGGTCCACGGCGAACTGCACGTTGGACCCGCCGGTCTCGACCCCCACCCGGCGCAGCACCGCGAAGGCGGCGTTGCGCATCTGCTGGTATTCGGGATCGCTGAGAGTCTGCACGGGGGCGACTGTGATGGAGTCGCCGGTATGCACCCCCATCGGATCCAGGTTCTCGATGGAGCAGACCACCACGCAGTTGTCGGCGCGGTCGCGCATCACCTCCAGCTCGAACTCCTTCCAGCCCACGATCGACTCCTCGATCAGGATCTCGGAGATCGGGCTGGCGTCCAGGCCGGCCGCGGCGACATGCTCGAACTCTTCGGCGGTGGCCGCGATGCCGGCGCCGCGGCCGCCCAGTATGTACGCGGGACGCACGATCACCGGAAGTCCCACCGCCCGCAGCGCGTCGCGGGCCTCTTCCATATCCCTGGCGGTCCCCGAGCGGGGCACGTCCAGGCCGATCTCCAGCATCGCCTGCTTGAAGAGCCGGCGGTCCTCGGCCGTGGCGATGGCGACGGCGTCGGCACCGATCAGCTCGGTGCCGTTGGCCTCCAGCACGCCGTCGGCAACGAGCTCCATGGCCAGGTTCAACCCGGTCTGGCCCCCGAGGGTGGGCAACAGAGCGTCGGGCCGTTCCCTCTCCACGATTCGAGCCAGCACCGCGGCGTCGAGGGGTTCGACGTAGGTGGCGTCGGCCACCTCAGGGTCGGTCATGATCGTGGCCGGGTTGGAGTTGACCAGGATCACCCGGTAGCCCTCGGCCCGCAGCACGCGGCAGGCCTGCGTCCCCGAGTAGTCGAACTCGCAGGCCTGGCCGATGACGATGGGTCCGGAGCCGATTATGAGGATCGATTCGATGTCGTCACGCCGCGGCACGGCATCCGCCCGTCATCTCGTCACGCCGGGCACGGCGCACGGCATCCGCCCGTCATCTCGTCACGCCGGGGCACGGCGACGGTCCCGTCATGTCATCACGCCGGGGCACGGCGTCACGGTCCCGTCATGTCATCACGCCGGGGCACGGCGACGGTCCCGTCATGTCATCACGCCGGGGCACGGCGACGGTCCATCATCTTTGCGAAGGCAACGAAGTGGTGGCGTGCGTCATGGGGACCCGGACCGGCCTCGGGGTGGTACTGCACGCCGAAGGCGTCGGTACTGTCGACGGACAGCCCCTCCAAGGCGCTGTCGTTGAGGCAGACGTGGGTTTCGGTCACCCCCGGCACCGACCCGGCCTCCACCGCGAAGTTGTGGTTCTGGCTGGTGATCTCGATGCGCCCGGTGGCTGTGCAGCGCACGGGCACGTTGCCGCCGTGGTGGCCGAAGCGCATCTTGAAGGTGCGCCCGCCGAGGGCCAGGGCGAGCAACTGGTGGCCAAGACAGATTCCGAAGACGGGAACCGTGCCGACCAGGGCGCTCAGCGCCTCGATGGCTGGAGCGGCCAGTTCGGGGTCACCCGGGCCGTTGCTGAAGAACACCCCGTCCGGCTCACGGGCAAGCACGTCGGCCGCCGGGGTGTACGCGGGCACCACGGTGACGGTGGCCAGTTCGCCCAGGCAGCTCAAGATCGTGGACTTGATGCCCAGGTCGTAGGCAACGACCCGGCGCGGGCCCGTGCCGACGGTGTAGGGCTCCACGGTGGTGACCTCGCCGACGAGGTCCACTCCGCTGGTGCCGGGCTCGGCTCGGGCCGCGGCCAGCAGGGCGGCCTCGCCCGCCGTGCCGAACGCGCCGGGCATGGCGCCCGCGTCGCGGATGTGGCGGGTGAGGCGGCGGGTGTCGATCCCGGTGATGCCGGGTATGCCGTGGCGGCGCAGGAAGCCATCCAGGCTGCCAGTGGCCCGCCAGTTGCTGTGGCGCCGGGCCAGGTCACGCACGATCACGCCCCGGCAGTGGGGTCGGTCCGCCTCCGAATCGGCGCCGTTGGTGCCGTAGTTGCCGATGTGGGGATAGGTGAAAGTGATGATCTGGCCCGCATAGGACGGGTCGGAGATCACCTCCTGGTACCCGCTCATCACCGTGTTGAAGACGACCTCGCCGGAGGCGATCGGAATCCCCGCGGCTCCGATGGCCTCGCCTTCGAACACCTCTCCGTCGCACAGCACCAGCAGAGCACCGGTGGGAGGCTCGGAGGCAGCGGGCGCGTGACCGGTGGCGATGGCGCCGGAGGCGGTCATCGCTGCGGCTCACCGTCGATCACGACCGGCTCGGAGGCCAGCAGGGTGTGGCGGACCTGGCCCCGCAGCTCCCGCCCCTCGTATGGGGTGTTGCGGCTCGGGCTGGCCATGGCAGCCCCCGACACCCGCCAGGTCTTGTGAGGGTCGATCACGCACAGGTTGGCGGGCTCGCCGGGCGCTATCGGCCGTCCGTGGCGGTCGTCGATGCCCGCGATGGATGCGGGCTGCCAAGACATCAGGGCCAGCACCTGCTCGATGGGAAGCTCCAACTCGGTCAGGGCCAGGGCCAGCGCCGTCTCGAGACCCAGCATCCCCGGGGGCGCCGCATCGAAGGGCCTCTCCTTGTCGGAACTGGTATGGGGCGCGTGATCGGTGGCGATGGCGTCGATGGTGCCGTCGGCCAGCCCGGCCCGGACTGCGGCCACATCGGTGTCGGTGCGAAGCGGCGGATGGACCTTGAAGACCGTGTCATAGTCGGCGCAGCAGGCGTCGGTGAGGGTGAAGTGATGGGGTGCGGCCTCAGCCGTCACAGGCAGACCCGCTTCCTTGGCGGCTCGCACCATGGCCACCGACCCGGCCGCGGACAGGTGCAGGAAGTGCACCCTGGACCCGGTGAGCCGGGACAGGGCGATGTCGCGCATCACCATCAGCTCCTCGGCCTCCGAGGGCTGGCCGCCCAAGCCGAGTCGGCTCGACCAGGCCCCTTCGTGCATGTGGCCACCGGCACTGAGTTCGGCCACCTCGCAGTGCTGGGCCACAACCACGCTGCGGCCGCCCGTGAGGTGGTCGAGCCCGGCCGCGTACTCGAGGGCGCGTCTCATCACCAGCGCGTCCTGGACGCCGCCGCCGTCATCAGTGAAGATCCTCACTCCGAGGCGGACCAACTCAGCCATGGGCACCAGGTCGGTGCCCCGCCGGCCCACGGTGATAGACGCCGACGGGTACACGTCGCAGCAAGCCCCGGCGCCGAGGTCCTGCACTTCGCGTACCACCGCCGCGCAGTCGATGGGCGGCTCGGTGTTGGGCATGGCGACCACGGCGGTGAACCCGCCCACGGCCGCGCCCCTGGCGCCGGTCTCGACAGTCTCGGCGTCCTCCCGGCCCGGCTGGCGAAGATGGGCGTGCAGATCGACGAGTCCCGGAGCCACTACGCAGCCGGAGGCGTCGAGAGTGCGATCGCCGTCGATGCGATCGGAGCCGACTGAGATCACCCGCCCATCGCCGACCAGCACATCGGCGCGACGGCTGCCCGCGGGGTCCACCACGGTGCCGCCCCTTATGGCGATAGTGCCGCGAGGGGGCACTGCGGCCAGCCGAGCGCTCACAGGACCTCCAGCCCGCAGCCGCGTTGGGCGGACTCGGCGCCCCTCACGACGAGCTTGGTCCTCACGCCGCCATCATCCTGGTGCCTCCGACTAGGTCCAGGCCGGAGCCGAGCAGCAAGAACAGCACGGCCATGCGAACCGCCACGCCATTGGAGACCTGCTGCGTGATCACCGCATTGGGCCGGTCGGCCACGTCTCCGTCGATCTCCACCCCGCGGTTCATGGGGCCGGGGTGCATGATGAGGGCACCGTCACGGAGGCGGTCGGCCCGAGCCGAATCAAGGCCATACTCGGACCGGAACTCACGCAACGACGGCACCAACGCTCCAGCCTCGCGCTCCAGCTGCATCCGGAGCAGGTAGCAGATGTCGATGTCGCCGAGGACCGAGTCGAAGTCGTGGGTGACAGTGACGGGCCAGCCCTCGAGGCTGGACGGCAGCAGAGGACGGGGAGCGACCAGCGTGACCTCCGCGCCCATGGCTGTGAAAGCGAGCACGTCGGAGCGGGCGACACGCGAGTGGTGAATGTCGCCGACGATGGCCACGCGGGCGCCGTCGAGGCTCCCCAGGTGCGTGCGGGCGGTGTACAGGTCAAGGAGCGCCTGAGTGGGATGCTCGTGTCTGCCGTCGCCCGCATTGATGACCGAGGCGTCGATCCATTCGGCCACGCGGTGCGGCACGCCCGCGCACGAGTGGCGCACCACGATGGCGTCGATGCCCATGGCCTCGATCGTCTGTACGGTGTCGCGCACCGACTCGCCCTTGTTGACCGACGAGGACCCGACGGAGAAGTTCACGGTGTCGGCGGAGAGCTGCTTGGCCGCGGCCTCGAACGACAGCCGGGTGCGGGTGCTGTCCTCGTAGAAGAGCCACACGACGGTCTTGCCCCGCAGGGCCGGCACTCTGGGAATGCGACGCTGGCTCACCTCGGCGAACGAGTCGGTGAGATCGAGAATGCGCTCGAGGTCATCGCGGTCCAGATCCGCTATCGAGAGCAGATGGCGGGGTTGCAGCTCGATGGGCATCACACCATCTCCCCGATGTGAACGCCCTCGGATTGCACGTCCACCATCTCGTCGCGACTGGTCGGGAGGTTCTTGCCGACGTAGTCGGGCCGGATGGGCAGCTCCCGATGGCCGCGGTCCACCATCACCGCCAACTGGACCGCGCTGGGACGGCCCCAGGTGTGCAGGGCGTCGAGCGCGGCCCGCACGGTGCGACCCGTGAACAGCACATCGTCGACGAGCACCACCACCTGCTGGTCGAGGTTCACCGGGATGTGGGTCACGGCCTGGGGCACCACCGGCCGCAGGCCGATGTCGTCGCGGTGCAGGGCCACGTCGAGGGAGCCGACCGGCACGTCGGAACCCTCTATCTCGGCCAGGGTGTCGGCAATGCGGCGGGCGATGGCGACACCGCCGGTCTGCAGGCCGATCACGACCAGGCCCTCGGTTCCGTGGTTGCGCTCGATCACCTCGTGGGTCATGCGGCGGATGGCACGTTCCACATCGTCGGCGCTCATCACCTGGCTGCGTGACCGGAACGTGCCGCTGGTGTGGGGCACCGTGAAGCGGCGTTCTCTGTCGGCCATGCTGTCCTCCCCGTTCGGGCCTCACTGGACCCGTTTCACGGTCGGGAGGCGACGGTATCACCGCCCACGGCTGGTCGCGCGCATGTCTCGTATGGGCGGTGCGACCTGGTGTTTCGCGGTGCTATCCGGTCACCTCGACGTGTAGTCCCTCGGCCCGCAGCGCTTGTTCGAGCCGTGGGGACGGAGCCGACAGGAAGACGGTGGCCTCGGTGTGGACGGCAGCCGCGAGCGCCTCGATGCCGAGGGCGTTGAGACGGTGCCGGAGGCGCAGCTGTCCGATCAGCGGCGCCAGTGTCCTCAGACTCTCAAGTCCGATCTCGTCGGGCAGCTCTACCAGCCTTCTGATCGCTCGCTCCCGGATCGCCGGAGACTGTCCAGCAAACGGTCGCGAGAGCGCGCCGGTGCGCTCGGACGCGCGAAGTACCGCCTGGCAAAGCCGGACGTACCAATAGCCGGTCGTGTAGACCCTCTCCTCGGACTGCGGCGGATCGCCGCCCCGGAGCAGTTCGCCCAGGAGCTGGTCGTCGACGAGCTGCGTCACTCGGTGGCCATGTCGGGATCCCCGAACCCGGCTCGGGCCCTCGCCCAGTCCTCGTCGGTAACGGACTCCAGGAGCTCGCGGCGCAGGTCCTCGATAGCCCCAGGGACGAGCAACACGGAGTCGCCGAGATCCAGGTAAGCGATCTCTCCCCCGTCCTTGAGCCCCCATCGGCGACGAGCGGCTGCTGGCAGGCTCATCTGGCCGCGGGCCGACACTCTCAAATCCCCGGTGCTTGACATGGGATCATTATACAAGGCAACAGGATGATTTACCTTGTAATCAACTCACCGGTGCAGTCTGCTTTCATCCTCCTGGCCGCTCGCGGTTAAGCCGCTCGGATCTACAAGCGGACCGACCCAAGATGCTCGAAGGAGACTGGGGAAGGCACTTCGAGCGGCCGTAGCCCTCACGACGAGTAGCAGTCAGCGCTGGCCCAAGGGTGCTGCCAAGCTAAGCGATCGGCGCCGTCAGCCCTGACCGTTCGAGCCCCATCCTGAGAT
This sequence comes from Candidatus Aldehydirespirator sp., assembly GCA_965219165.1. Classification (GTDB taxonomy): domain Bacteria; phylum Actinomycetota; class Acidimicrobiia; order Acidimicrobiales; family Aldehydirespiratoraceae; genus Aldehydirespirator. The sequence goes on from CBDCMW010000002.1 coordinate 2,829,165, forward strand.
GAATAACTAGTGCATATAGTGATATAGCTTGTAAATGCTTGACAGATGTCATACCGGTGTGAGATACTGTCTTCATGCTGATCGAAGCCGCCCGCCGGGCCGAAGCCGCCGTCAAGGAGATGCTGGCGCTGGTGAACAACGGCTCGGCGTCGTGCGCCGAGGCGCGCGACGCGCTGGCCGTCTCCAAGTCCATCGCAACGGCCAACTCGGCGTTCCAGACCTCTGCTGCCAAGGTGATCGCCACGGTCGAGCGCCACGGCGACGGCGGCACGCAGATACTCGCCGACACCGTCGGGTTGTCCAGACGCGACGCCCAAGGGCAGGTCAAGACGGCCCAGGCCATCGAGGCTGTGCCGGTGGTACGAGACGCGGTGGAAGAGGGGCGTGTGTCGATCGCCAACGCGAAGAGGCTGGCCGAGGCCATCGAGAAGACCAGCGCCGACGCGGTCGAGTCCGACACAGAGTTGCTCTCCAAGGCAGAGTCGATGCGCCCCGAGCAGTTCACCAAGGAAGTCCGCCGATGGGCCGCTGACCGCCAGGACGATGGTGGCGAAGCCAACTACCGGCTCCTGCGAGCCAAGCGCTATGTGCGGATCTGGGACAGTGACGACGGCACCGTCGAGCTGCACGGCAAGTTCGATCCGGTTGCCGGCCGGCGGATCGGCAACCGGCTGCAGGCCGAGGCCCGCCGCATGTATGACGCCGACAAGAAGCAAGCCGTCGACAGCGGTGCCGAGCGGCGCAGCTTCAACCAGTGCATGGCTGACGCCCTCGACAACCTCACCACCAACAACACAAGCGGCGGCGGCAAGCCTTTCGCCGACATCTGCGTGGTCGCGCATGTCGACGACGCCACCGCCAAGCTCATCGCGGAGCTCCCCAACGGCGTACGGCTGCCGACCGCTGTGCTCGACCAACTCACAAGCAACGCCAAGCTCACCGGCGTCATCTACGACCGCCGCGGCAAGCCGATCTGGCGCACCGAGGCCAGGCGCACCGCCACCGAGGCCCAACGGCAGCTGCTCATCGCCCGCTACGGCGGCTGCTTCCACTGCGGGGCAAACCCGGCCATGTGCCAGCCGCACCACATCGAACCGGTCTCACAAGGCGGACCCACCAAGCTCGAGAACATGGTCCCGGCCTGCTGGGACTGCCACGACAGAATCCACTATGACGGCTGGCAGGTCCGCAAGAGTCCCGACGGCCTGCACACCCTCCATCCCCCCGGCCGAGTGACCTACGGACCCGCCCACGCCCCCGCACAACCCCTGCTGCACGTGCCCGACAACGCACTAATGCACGATCTTCCATCCGAACGCGAGACCGACACCCGTCAATCGCAGCCCGTTCAGCCGCGCCAGCCCCGTGCGGAGCGCGAGTCCGACCTGGCCGAGCTGCCTGACCACGCGGCCAGAAGCGGACCCGGATCAGCAGACATCGCCAGACCACGCCCCCGGCCAGGCCCGGCGACCGCCCGGGCTGCGCTACGCAAGGCCAGCGCGCCGCGCGACGGGCCTCACACCACCAAGGCCGAGCACGCTGGCGGTGCCCCCAGCGGACCACCGGGCCAGCAACACGGGCTGCTCTTCTCACCCGACTAGCAAGCGCGGCGAAGGTTTGGCACTCCCACCGTCAAGGGTGCGCCGCGACTTGAGCTGATGGCCGAACGACTGGTTCAGCGGGGTACCAGGGTGATCGGACAGCTTGGGCCTGGCACCCCGGCAAGTCGAACGTCGGCCGTGAGCAGCGGGCAGTTGAGCGCCTCGGCTAAGGCCACATAGCTGGCGTCGTAGGCCGAGAGATTGTGGCGCAGGGCCCAGATTCGTTCGGTGAGCCAGTGGACCGCCAAGCGTCGCACTCCGAGCTGGCTCCACTGCCGGACCGCACCGTCGGCGACCTCCGCGCCTACCGCCCCTCGGGCCACCAGTTTGCGCATCGTCTGGAGAACCTCGGCGTCGACCAAATGCGGAGCGGCGAGCCGTTCGGTGCTCAAGTAGCAGCGCGCTTCGCCGTCATGCAGCAACGCTCCGACGGCGGCCGACGCGTCAACGACGATCACGGCAATCGTCGCCGTCGCGAGCCCGACGACCGGCACAGCAAGAGCGATCAACCCTCGGAGCGCGCCTCGTCCAGCGCGGCCAGCACCTCGGGGATGGAGACCTCAAGATCGGGAAGGTCCCCTAGCAGCGCTGCGTTGTCAGCTCGGCGGGTTGATTCTGCCAGTTCCCGCACAGCCATCGCTGAGACCGAGAGGCCCTCTCGCACAGCCAGCAACTTGAGACGATCCAGGACATCGTCGGGAACATTCCGCAGATATAGCGTACTCATGTTGCAGAATGCTAGCAGATAGCTTGCACATTGCGCCGAGACGATCTTGGAGAGGTCCGCCGCCGGTCCTCGGTTCATCCGCCCCGTCGCGGCCGTCACCGGCAATGATCTCGCCGTGCGGTTCGCGGCTGTCACCGACCTTCACTTCGGGCGGGCGGCACCCTTTCGGGGCGTCAACCGCAAGATCACCGATCACGCACCCTCTCTCACGGCCGCCTTCGTGGCCGACATGAACCGGCGGGTCCGCCCCGACTTCGTCGTGGTTCTAGGGGACGTGATCGAGGACGAGAGCCCGCAAGCCGATCTCGACAACTATGCCGAGGCGGCCGCGATCCTGTCCGGACTCGAGATGCCCGTCAGATACGTGTACGGCAACCACGACCTGGTCAACCTCACCCATGACCAGCTCCTAGCGATCTCCGGCGAAGCTGCGCTCAACTCGTCGTTCGACCTGGGGGGTTGGCATCTGGTCCGCCTCCACTCCACCGCGACGTTCACACCGGCCGGTCCGCACGGCTCCGAGCACGGCCTTGTCGGCCGCGTAACCCCCGAGCACCTCGACTGGCTCGACCGGGACCTGGCCATGGCCGACAGGCCCGCCATCGTGTTCACCCACTTCTCCGCGGCCGAGATCGACCTCGCCGGCCAGTTCTGGTTCGAGGACTCGCCCGATGAGGCCCTGCTCGCCAACCGAGCCGAAGTCCGTGCCATTCTCGAATCGCACAATGTCGCCATGGTCCTGAACGGCCATGTCCACTGGAACAACCACACCGTCCACAACGGGATCTCCTACATCACGATCCAATCCCTCGTCGAGAATGCAACCGGTGACGGCGAGCCCGCCGCGGCATGGGCTCTCATTGAGGCCGGAGCCGAGTGCATCGACGTCACGGTCGGCGGCCGCGACCCGGCCCGCTACAGAACGATCCCGCCGAGGGACGAACCCGCTGCAGAACGATCCCGCCGAGGGACGATCCCGCTGCAGAACGATCCCGCCGAGGGACGATCCCGCCGAAGTTGAATGTGTGCGCTCAACCACCCCCGCACAAGATGACGTCCCGATGAGGCCGGCTCCGCGGTGACTGCCCTCGAGGTTCCGGCGTTCGTCCTGTTCGACTGGAACGGCACCCTCATCGACGACATAGAACGAGCTCGCCAGGCCAGCAGCCTCGTCCGCGAGCGGTGGACTGCCCTTCCCGAACTCACGCTCGACGAGTTTCGACGGGCCTGGTGCCTTCCGCTGTCGGACCACGTCGGCCGCCTCGGCGTGCCCGAAGCCCGCACCCAAGCCGCCGTGCGGGCGTGGAGCACTCACCTCACCGAAGTCGAGGCTCCGCTATCCGCAGGCGCCGCGACGACCCTGAGAGCACTCGGGCGGGCCGGCATCGAGACCGCAGTCGTGAGTGCGGCCAGCGACCTCGCCGTTCGGCGAGACCTCCGCGCCCACGGACTGGACTGCCATTTCGCCGACGTCCACTGCGGGGTGGCGAACAAGGAGGCCGTAACCGAGCGCTACGTGCGCCAAGAGGCACCCCGCTCCGTCTGGTACGTGGGGGACTCGAGGTTCGACATGGTGCAGGCCCGCGGGGCCGGAGCCGTGGCCGTCGGCTATACAGGCGGCTACGACTCGGCCGACGAGTTGCGCTTCGCCGGAGCGCACCGCCTCATCGACCGGCTGGACGAACTGCTCGCTCTGATCACTGCACGCACCGGGAGTGCTGATGTCGCCACCACCGGACCACACGACACACCCCAATAGCAACATGGCCGAGGCTCTGGCGTACCTGGAACTCCAGCGTGTGCAAAGCCGCTACGCCGACGTGGTCACGCGCCGGGCGTGGGAAGAGCTGGCCGACTTCGTGCGACCTGACTGCCCGATAGTGGTGGACGTGCGCCACAAGAAGTTCGAGTTCACCGGCCCGACCGAGTACGGCCAGTTCATTGCCCGCCAGATCGAGCGCTTCTCGTTCTTCCAGTTCGTCTTGCTCAACACGGTTCTGCGCATCGACGCTGACCGCGGCGTCGCCGCAGCCCGGGTCTACATGCAAGAGGTCCGCCAGAACGTCTCAGACGGGCGCCGCACCGACGCCTTCGGCGTGTATCACGACCGTATCGAACAGGACGCCGACGGCCGCTGGTGGTTCGCCCGGCGGCACTACCGCAGCTTCGCCCGCACCGCCGAGCCACGGGGCGACACCGACCTCGACATCTTCGATCTCCCGACCATCGCCCTCGAAGACATCTTGAGCCCTTAGAGGCCGAGCGGATAGGCCGCAGGTCATGAAGAATCACGCGGGCGCTGAGCGAGGCCGTGGCTCGAGCGGCCCGTGAGCGCAGCGAACAAGAGCGGGAAACACAACGCCTCACCGCGAGGCGGTGACACCCATCCGCGCTGCCTCTTAGCCTGAATCCACCGATGGACGGGCCGGTGGGGATGGTTCGCCAGCATCGACGCCACCACCGACAGAACGAACTTCAATCGGTTTGCCACATGTGGGGTGGTTAACTGCTTGATGTTCGTGGCAAACCGCGATCGAGCACCGTTTCCAGCCCGTCGATCTCACCTGGTGTGCTGCTCACAGGAAGTGCCTCCCCGCGTGGCGAAAATGTCAGACCAGATCATCGACATACTCCCACGTCGAGAGGCCTTTCTGGTGGACGCGCCAACCCCTGTGCGCAGACCCGCCGGTGGATCCAGGCTTAGAGGCCGCGTCGCCGCGAGAGCCTCGCCCGCGATCAGGATGTCTGCGCCTCAGCCCGAGTGCGGGCAAAGACGAGCACCGGCGGGCCATCGGACTCCACCGACGCCCGTCTCGTCTCATCGACTCTGCGCAGGCCGGCCCGGCGGGCCACGGCCACCGACGCAGGGTTGTCCGCGCCGATCTCGGCCATGACCGCCTCCAGCGGCCCTTCCGACAGCGCCCAGTCCACCACCAGCCGCACTGCCTCGCTGGCTCTGCCCTGGCGCCGCCAACCCTCGGCGATCCACCAGCCGACCAGCGCGGCCCGCCGCACCGGATCGATCCTGCTCAGTCCCACCTCGCCGATCACCGTTCCCGACGGTGGGTCGGTCACGGCCAGATCCGCGGACCGCCCATCGGCCCAGGCCCGCTCCCGCTGGGAGATCCAACGCACGGCTGAGGCCTCATCTGCGGGCTCGGGCACTCTCAGACGGTCCCCGATCACTGGATCGCTCCAGGCCGCGGCCAGCGTCGGCGCGTCGTCGACCCGCCATGGCCTCAGCAGGGTCGTCGGACCGGCAAGACGAGGCACCGGCAGAACCAGCCGGGCCCCTCGACCCGCTCGAGCCGCAGCGCCGGTCATGGCGGCAGGAGTCCTTAGAGACCGCGCGGGCGGGTGGTGCCGCCTCGCAGCGCAGCGTCGTGGTTCCCGCTCTTGTTCGCTGCGCTCACGGGCCGCTCGGGCCACGGCCTCGCTGAGCGCTTCGCGAGTCCCTCATGAAGTGCCGTCTACCCGCTCGGCCTCTTGGCCGCGCACTTCGTCGGCCACCGCCCGCAGCACACCGTTGAGGAAGCGGGGCGACTCGGCACTGCAGTACTGCGTGGCCAGGGCCACCGCCTCAGACAGCACGACCCCCGTCGGCACATCGTCTCTATGCGCCAGCTCCCAGGCTGCGATCCGGGCCAGCGTCCGGTCAACCACTGCCAGCCGCTCGAGGCGCCATCCCACCAGGTGCCTGCGCAACAGGCCGTCCACGACGTCGCGGTCGGCGTCCACGCCTAGGGCCAACTCCACGGCGTAGTCCGACGGTGGCATGGCTCGGCGAGCCAGCACCTCGGAGGCCGAGCCGCCCGCGATCTCAGCCTCGTAGAGCATCGTGAGAGCGTCCTCGCGAGCCTCGCGACGGGCTCCGAAGCCAGGAACGGACGCCACCGAACGCGACATCTGTCTACGCGCTCAGGCCCGGGCGATGTAGGTGCCGGAACGGGTGTCGACCCTCACCCGCTCGCCCGGCGACACGAACAGCGGTACCTGCACGACCAGCCCCGTCTCCAACGTGGCCGACTTGGTGGCGCCCGACACCCGGTCGCCCTGGATGCCCGGCTCGGTCTCGGCAATGGCGAGCTCCACCGCCGCGGGCAGGTCGGTGCCGACGATCTCAGCGCCGTGCATCAGCAATATCGCCACCGATCCCTCCACCAGGAACCGGGCCGCGTCGCCCAGCACATGCGGGGGCACGGTGATCTGGTCGTAGGACTCGTTGTCCATGAAGACAAGGTTCTCGCCCTCGCGGTACAGCAGTTGCATCTCGCGCTTGTCGATGGTCGCCCGTTCGACCTTCTCGCCGGCCCGGAACGTGCGGTCGACCACCGCGCCCGTGCGGGCGTTCTTCAGCGTGGTGCGCACGAAGGCATGACCCTTGCCCGGTTTGACGTGCTGGAACTCCACGACGCTGAACAGGTTCCCGCCGAGTTCGAGGGTCATGCCGTTCCTGAGGTCGTTGGTCGTGATGGTGGGCAAGATCGGCTCCTTGTCGGTCAGCGAACTTCGGTGGGGACGCTCGTCGTGTCGTCCTACGACGGCAGCGACACCACAGGCGTCTTCGGGTACAGCGTCAGCGGACGGTACCCGTCGTCGGTGACGACCAGCAGATCCTCCACTCTGGCGCCCCCGACTCCGCGAAAGTACACGCCGGGCTCCACAGTCAGAACATTGCCGGGCTCCAGCACCGCAGTGGACCCTGAAGCCACCCGGGGCAGTTCGTGGACGTCAAGCCCGACGCCGTGCCCCGAGCCGTGGATGAAGGCGTCGCCCATGCCGGCGTCGGCGATGATCGAACGGCAGGCTCCGTCGATCTCGCCCGCCTCGACGCCGGGGCGCACCGCTTCGACCCCGGCCGACTGGCTGCGGCCCACCACCTGCAGCATGGCCGCGGCCCGCCCGCGGGGATCGCCCAGAACGAACGAGCGGGTCATGTCGCTGCGGTAGCCGTCCACCACCGCTCCGACGTCGACGATCACCAGATCACCGGCTTGCAACTGCCGGTCGGTCGGTCGTGCATGGGGAAGGGCGCTGTTGGGCCCCGAGGCCACGATCGTGTCGTAGGCGGGTCCCGACGCGCCGGCCGAGCGGATGGCGTCGTCGAGGGCCTGCTGGATCTGCGACTCGGTCACACCGGGCCGCAGCATCGGCTCCGCAACCGCCAGAGCCTCGTCCGCGATCCGGGCCGCGGCCTGCATGCGAGCCAGCTCGGCTCGGTCCTTGACGGCACGCAGCTTCTCGACGGTCTCTGTGAGCGGCACGGTCTCAGCATCCACGGCCTCGCTCCAGCGGAGCTGCTCGCCCCAGCGGACGCTGTCCTCCAAGCCGAGCCGGGCCGCACCGTCGAGCCGCCCCGCCACCGCCTGGGCGGCCCTGCGGGCCACTACGACCTCCACGTCGTCGGAGCAGCCGGCCTCTGCGAGCTGTGCGGGCGCCTGCTCGGCGTAGCGAGAGTCGGTGACGAGCAGCGTCTCGCCCGAGCCGAGCACCACGACGGTCCCGTTGGAGCCGGTGAACCCTGTGAGCCAGCGAACGTTGGCGGGCTCGACGATCACGGCTGCGTCGACGCCCGGGGTGGCCAGCCGATCCCGGAGCCGAGCGAGGCGATCGTCGACCCGCAGCGGCGGCAGGCTCCGCAAGGCGTCGGCTGCCGTGGGAGCCACGGTCGCAGGCGCCGCCGAGTCGTTCATCGAATCGCCGCCAGCGCTTCGCGCAGCACCGTCTCGGGCACACCGGCGACCGGCTCCACACCCGAGTCCGAGTCGAGCACGAAGGTGACGCCGTCGATGGCCTTCTTGTCCCGGCTGAAGAGGGCCAGCAGCTCGTCGTCGTCGAGCACCGCTGGCAGCCGGTCCGGGAGGCCGTATCCAGCCACGACCCGGCGGTGGGCGGCCACGCGGGCCTCGTCGATGCGACCCAACCGCATGGCCACCTCGGCCGCGTACACGAGCCCGACCGCGACTGCTTCGCCGTGGCGCAGGTGGTGGCGCCCCGCCGTCTCGACCGCGTGGGCCAGCGTGTGGCCGTAGTTGAGGATGGCCCGGCGACCCCCTTCGCGCTCGTCGGCTGCCACCACCTCGGCCTTGATGCGCACCGCCGCGGCGATCCGTGCGTCCATGTCGAGGGCGTCGAGATCGTGCCCGCTCAGGAAGTGGTACTTGGCCAGCTCGCCCTGGCCGCTTCGCAGCTCCCGCGGCGGCAGGGTGGCCAGCGTGTCCGTGTCGCACAGCACGGCACGCGGCTGCCAGAAGGCGCCGACGAGGTTCTTTCCCTCAGGCAGGTTGACTCCGGTCTTGCCCCCGATGGACGCGTCCACCTGGGCTAGCAACGTGGTCGGCACCGCGACCCAGCGGATGCCGCGGTGGTAGACGGCGGCGACGAAGCCCGCCAGGTCGGTGACAACTCCCCCGCCGACGGCCACGATCACATCGGATCGGGTGAAGCCCGCTTGCGACATCGCCCGGCAGAGCCGCTCGACCTCGGTCAGCGACTTGGCCTTCTCACCGTCGGCGACGGTGAACACCGACTGATCGAGGCCGCTGTCGACAGCCCAACCGACGTTGTGCTGGGTTATGACCGCAGCCCGGCGCGCCTCGCCGGGCATCACCGAGCTGAGCCGGTCCCGCACTTCTGCGCCCACATGCACGTCGTAGGAGCGCTCGCCCAACTCGACGGTCACGACATGGACGCGCGAAGCGGACGATGGCATCCCGAGAGCCTACCGACGGGCCGCTCGGCCTCTGGTTTCCCGCTCCTGCTCGCCGCGCTCACGAGCCGCTCGGCCTCTGGTTTCCCGCTCCTGCTCGCCGCGCTCACGAGCCGCTCGGCCTCTGGTTTCCCGCTCCTGCTCGCCGCGCTCACGAGCCGCTCGGCCTCTGGTTTCCCGCTCCTGCTCGCCGCGCTCACGAGCCGCTCGGCCTCTGGTTTCCCGCTCCTGCTCGCTGCGCTCACGGGCCGCTCGGCCTCTGGTTTCCCGCTCCTGCTCGCCGCGCTCACGAGCCGCTCGGCCTCTGGTTTCCCGCTCCTGCTCGCTGCGCTCACGGGCCGCTCGGGCCACGGCCTCCGGCCTCTGGGGCTGTCAGCCGGGCGGAGTGCCCGCGAAGAGCACCACGATCATCGTTCCCGCAGCCAGAGCAGGTCCGAACGGCACGGTCGTATCGAGCAGCCGAGTGCTGGGACGGGAATCGGAGCCTCGGCCAGGGTCGGGCAGAGGGTCGCGGCCCCGCCGGCGCAGCACGGCCACGACCAGGGCCATCCCCGCACCGATCACACAGCTCAGCAGCAGAGCTTGGGCCACCAGTGCGACCACCTCGGCCCAGCCCCGGTGGAGCACGCCCGCGGTCCATCCGAGATGCAAGCCCAGCAGCGGACCGAGCTTCACATCCCCGAAGCCGAGTCCGCTGGGTCGCAACTCATGGGCAGCCCGCAACGCCGCGCCATAGCCGAGGGCCGCGGCCGACGCCGAAACGATGGCACCGCTAGCGCCGACGGCGGCGGACGCCACCACCACGGCCACCAGGCTGAGCCCCAGCGCGGGAAACGTGATCGCGTCGGGCAGCCGGTAGGACCGCAGATCCACGGCCGACAGGGTGACTAGCGACACCGCAGCCACCAGCGGTGGGACCATCGCCCAACCCACGTCGAAGCGGGCCACGACCGCGGCCGACACCGCCGCTGTCGCCAACTCCGTCAACGGGAGGCGGCGACGAGCAGTTCTGGGCGGAGCGAAGCGATCCACTATGACAGACCCCAGCCGCCCCACAGCCAGGCCGCCGGAAATGGCAGCCACCAGCGCGACCATGTTCACCCTGCGAAGACCGGAACCGGGCGCAAGGCCATGGCCGCGACCGTCACCGGCCCGCGACGACAGGAACCGGGAGCGCCTCCATGGCCGCGACCGTCACCGGCCCGCGACGACAGGAACCGGGAGTGCCTCCATGGCCGCGACCGTCACCGGCCCGCGACAGCGGCCCGGCGCATCGCATCGACCGGCGGCTCGATGCCAGTCCACAGCTCGAAGGCTGCCGCGGCCTGGTACGCCAGCATCGACAGGCCGTTGTGAGCCTCCATCCCCCGCTGCCGCAGGGCGGCCAGCCAGGCCGTCTCCAGCGGCTCGTACACCAGATCCACGGCAACTTGGCCGGGACACAGCAGGTCCGGGTCGCAGGGCATGGAAGAGTCCGCTCCCATGCCGACCGAGGTCGCGTTCACGACAATGTCAGCCGCGGCGATGTCGTCAATCGTCCCCACACGGCCCGATGCCGCCCGGCTGGCTGCATTCGCGATGGCCGCCGCGGCTTGCGCTTTGGCTGGCGTGCGGTTGATCACAGCCACATCGACCGCGCCCGCCGCAGCCAGTCCCCAGGCCACCGCACGGGCGGCCCCGCCCCCGCCGAGCAACACCACCCGCAAACCCTCCGGCGAGACATCCGCATCGGCCTTCAGTCCGGACACGAAGCCGGCGGCGTCAGTGTTGACGGCGCGCAGCCGACCGTCCCCAATGGGAACGATGCAGTTCGCCGCGCCCAGGACCTCCACTTCGTCGTCGCGCACGTCGGCGGCCTCGGCCACCTCGGCCTTGAGGGGCATGGTGACCGACAGCCCGGCCAGTCGCAGCACCCGCATCGTGTCCAGCGCGGCGGCACCGTCCCCCGCAGGCACCTCGAACGCGGTGAACACCCAGTCGATGCCAGCCGCCGCGAACGCGGCATTGTGGATGGCGGGCGAGCGCGAGTGACGCACCGGATCACCGATCACCGCCGCCACCCGTGGGCTCGGCCGCCCCGGCATCAGCAGTATCCCAGCTCTCGACAGACGGCGACGTGGCTCTCGTGCTCCTCCAGCGTGCGGTGGAAGTGGTGGGCGCCCCGCACTCCTCCCTCGTCGGTGCGGACGTAGAACAACCAGTCGCCGTCGGTGGGTTGCAGCGCGGCCTGCAGCGACGCCTCGCCCGGGGCCGATATCGGCGTGGGCGGCAGGCCGGTGACCACCCGAGTGTTCCAAGGCGACTCCCGCCGAATATCAGCGGAGGTGAGATCGGCGCACGACTTGACCGCGGCGTAGCAGGCAGTGGCGTCGATGTCGAGGCGCATACCCCCGGCCAGCCGGTTGTAGATCACCCGGGCGATCTTGGCCCGGTCCTGCTGCACCAAGGCCTCCTCCTCGATGAGACTGGCCACGATGACCACCTCATAGGGCTGCAGACCCAACTCGACGATGTCGGGGTGGACACCAGGATCCTGCAAGAGGCGCGCGAGACGGCGATCGAACTCGTCGGAGAGGCGCAGCAGGAAGCCGTGCTCGTCGGCGAGGTCGTCGGCATTGATGTCGTAGGTGGCCGGGAAGAGCATGCCCTCGAGACTCCTGACCGCGGCGTCGTCGGGCAGGTACGACGCTTCACGCACCAAAGAGACGTAGGCCGCTTCCAGGTCGTCCCGCTCGAAGGCGGGATTCTCCTCTATCAGGCGGGGAGCCATCTCACTCCAGCGCAGTCCCTCGGGGATGCTCACCAGCTCGAAGACCTCGGGCCACGGCCCGGCCTCGAACACCGTGCTCACCGACTCGAAGTCCATGTTCTCATAGAGGATGTAGTCGCCGGCATCGACGGCGACCACCGAGTCACACCCCAGGAACCCCGCGACGGTCAGCTCGCCGTCACAGCGCAGCCAGTAGCGGAAGACGGTGGCATTGGAGATGACTCCCGCGCTCTGGAGCTCACCGGCGATCTCGTTGACGGACGCTCCTTGCGGGATCGTCAGTTCGACAGCGTCGCCCGGCAGCCCCTCCGGCGTGATCTGATCGTCCACCCAGCCGTAGATGCGGCCTCGGCCCCACCCGACGGCCAGGACGACCACAACGGCCAGCAACACCACACGGGCGAACCCGCCCCAGAAGGGGCGATAGCGAACCCAGTTTCGGTCGTCGGCGTCGTAGACGGGATCGACGAGGGGGTCGTCGCCGAGCTCCTCCTCCACCACGACCATTGCGCCGTGGTCGACCGTCGACCAGCCGCCCCGGACCGCAGTGGAACGCTGCTCGTCGCGGCGGGAGGCTTTGCGGGCCGCCCGCTGGGAGGCGCGCTCGGCCCGGTACGCGGCGGTCCGCCGAGCGCGGCGATCAGGACGTGGCGCAGGAAGACCCGCGCCGCCGGGAGCACGCCGGGGCTTGGGCGACTTCGCGCCGCCGGGAGCACGCCGGGGCTTGGGCGACTTCGCGCCGCCGGGAGCACGCCGGGGCTTGGGCGACTTCGCGCCGCCGGGAGCACGCCGGGGCTTGGGCGACTTCGCGCCGCCGGGAGCACGCCGGGGCTTGGGCGACTTCGCGCCGCCGGGAGCACGCCGGGGCTTGGGCGACTTCGCGCCGCCGGGAGCACGCCGGGGCTTGGGCGACTTCGCGCCGCCGGGAGCACGCCGGGGCTTGGGCGACTTCGCGCCGCCGGGAGCACGCCGGGACGGCGAGACTGGCCCGCGAGGACCTGCAACACCCCCAGGTCGCGCCTCCGGCGTACGAGCAGCAGTGGCCTTCGGGCCGGCATCGTCATCGGGGCGTCCCGTGATGAAGTTCGACAGCCTCGACGGGCGTCCGCGGCCCGCGCCGCGGTCAGCCACGGGGCATACCAGCGTCGAGCCAGGACTGGAGCACTACCGCGGCCGCCACCTGGTCGACAACGCCGCGCCTCTGTGGCCCCTTCATCTGCTGCTCCATGAGGCTCCGCTCCGCTATGACAGTAGTCAGACGCTCATCGTAGGAAACGACAGGCACGCTCAGGAACCGCCCGAGACGGTCGATCTCGGCCCTGGCAGACCGAGCCGCCGGGCCCTCGGAGCCATCGAGCGAGATCGGCAGCCCGACCACCACTATCTCAGCCTGCCACTCGCGCACCTGATCGGCGATGGCCTGCAGATCGCGTTCGGGGTCGCCAGTGCGGACGAGCGTCTCGACCGGCGTGGCCACCGTGCCGGCCGAGTCGCAAACCGCCACGCCGACCCGGCGCTCTCCCAAATCGAGCCCCAGGGCTCGCACCTCAACTGATTCCGGCCGCGGCGCGCGCTAGGTCGAGGGCCTCGTCCAACCGGTCCGCGTCCCTGCCGCCAGCCACGCACAGATCGGCTGCGGACCTCCCCCCGCCGCCGATGGTCTTCTTGGCTTGGGTGATCAGGTCGCCGGCATGGAACCCGCCGCTCTCGGCTACTGCCGCGGCCAGGGCCGCTCCCCCCGAATCGAGCGCGGCGCCGAGCACGACGGCCTTGACGCCGTCGATGTCGCGTATCGACACGGCCAGGTTGCGCAGGCCGTCGCGGCCCACGTCATCCACCCGGGCCACCACCACGCCGTCCACCGCCGCGGCGGCGAGCTCCGGGGCCCGTCCCAGCGCCACCCGGCGCCTCAGCTCGGCCACCTGGTCCCGCAGAGCCTTCGTCTCGCTCTGGCGCTTGGCCACCCCGTCGGCCAGCTCGGCCGCGGGCACTCCCAGCGACCGGGCCACGTCATCGATCAGCGACTGCTGGCTGCGCAGCAGCGCGAGCGTGTCATGGCCGGTGATGGCCTCCAATCGGCGCATGTTGGCACCGATCGACGCCTCGGAGGTGATGTGGAACGCGCCGATGTCGCCTAAGGCCCTCACATGGGTGCCGCCGCACAGTTCCACTGAATGGCGGCCGGCCTCGAGCACCCGCACCAGGTCGCGGTACTTCTCACCGAAGAAGGCGATAGCCCCAATCTGCTGAGCGTGGTCGAAGGTGGTCTCATAGTGGCGGCACGACTCGTTGTCGAGCACCTCGGAGTTGACGAGATCCTCCACTTCGGTGATCTGGGAGGGCGTGAGGGCCTCGTAGTGGCTGAAGTCGAAGCGCAGCCGGTCGGGTCCGACCCAGGATCCCTGCTGCTTGACGTGCTCGCCCAGGATCTCCCGCAGCGCCCAGTGCAGGATGTGGGTGGCCGTGTGGTTGCGGCGGATGGCGGCCCGACGCTCGGCGTCCACCACCGCAGCGACCTCGTCGCCGACCCGCAGCTCCCCGTCGACCGGCTCGACGATGTGGACATGCAGGTCGGGCACCCCGTAGACGGTGTCGGTCACCCGCACCCGCGCGCCGGTCGCGTCGCATGAGATCTCGCCGATGTCTCCGATCTGCCCGCCGCTCTCGGCGTAGAACGGGGTGCGATCCAGCACGACCCGACCGTCCGCGGCGTACAGGACCCGGCCCACAGTCCTCAGCTCGGCCCGGCCGGTGAACTCGGTGGGACCCGCGGCCCCGAAGAGCGCCACGAAGGGGGCCACATCGTCGGCGACGGCCACCGAGCGGGCGCTGCGGGCCCGCTCCTGCTGCTTCGACATGGCCGCCGCGAAGCTCTCGGTGTCCACCTCCACGCCCCGTTCGGCCGCGATCTCGACGGTGACCTCAAGGGGGAAGCCGTAGGTGTCGTGCAACAGGAAGGCGACGTCGCCGTCGATCGGCTCGCCGGGAGCAAGCCCGGCCATTCGCCCGTCGAGGATGGCCTGGCCGGTGCGCAGCGTCTGGCGGAACCTCTGCTCCTCGCGGTCGATCACGTCGCGGACATAGCCGTGGTTGCGGGCCAGGTCCGGGTAGGCCTCCGCCATCACCTCGACAACGGCGTCGACCATGCCGCCCATGACGGGTACCTCCACCCCCAGCAGATAGGCGTGGCGCACCGCCCGGCGGATGATGCGCCGCAGCACGTAGCCGCGGTCCTCGTTGGAGGGGAACACCCCGTCGCTGACCAGCAGCGACGTGGATCGGGCGTGGTCGGCCAGGATGCGAAGCGACACGTCGCAGGGGTCGGACTCGCCCAATTTGGCCCCGGAGAGGCGCTGGGCCGCGTCGAGCAGGGCGACGAACTCGTCGGTCTCCCACACCGAGTCCACCCCTTGAAGCACCGCCACGGTGCGCTCGAGGCCCATGCCGGTGTCGATCGAGGGCTTGGGCAGCGGGACCTCTTCGCCGTCGGGGGTGCTCTCGAACTGCATGAACACAAGGTTCCAGACCTCGACGAAGCGCTCCTCTCCGCCGTGGGCGGGACCGCCACCGGGTCCGTATTTGGGTCCTTTGTCCCAGAAGATCTCCGAGCACGGGCCGCAGGGGCCCACGTCGGCCATGCGCCAGTAGTTGTCTTCGCCCAGGCGCTGGATCCGATCGGCGGCCACGCCGACCTCGTCGCGCCAGATGGTCTCGGCCTCGTCGTCGCTGAGGTGCACCGTCACCCACAGCCGCTCGGGGTCGAGGCCGATCACGCCGGTGACGAACTCCCAGGCCCAGGCGCAGGCGTCGGACTTGAAGTAGTCGCCGAAGCTGAAGTTGCCCATCATCTCGAAGAACGTGAGGTGCCGGGAGGTGCGCCCGACCTCGTCGAGGTCGTTGTGCTTGCCGCCGGCCCGCACGCACTTCTGGACGGTGACGGCCCGCGAGAACGGGGGCGTCTGCTCACCGGTGAAGTACGCCTTGAACGGGACCATGCCCGCCACCGTGAAGAGCAGCGTGGGGTCGTGGGGGATCAGGCTGGCCGAAGGATGATGGGCGTGACCGCGCTCGACGAAGAAGTCGACGAAGGCTTTCCGGACCTCGGCCGCGGTCATCGATTTCATGGTGCGGGAGGAGCTCCGTTGGTGCGAGACGAACCAGCGTCGTCGTCGCTCAGCTCGGACTCGGTGCGGTGCATGGCGTCGCGTCCCTCGGCAACGGCTTGACGCACGTCGTCGGCCATGCGCCGGGCCTCGCGTCCAAGGTTCTTGGCACTGTCGACCGCGGTGTCTTTGGCCCGGTTGGCGGCGTCGCGGGAACGGTCGGCCACGACGTTGCGCACGTTGGCGGGCGCGTAGCGCTCCGCGGCCTCACGGGCCTTGCTGCGCAGCCAGGCCGCAGTGCCGAGGCCGGCCACATAGCCCGCTCCGAGCCACCACATCCGCTTCATCGCCGCCTCCTCCGGGTCCGGGCGGTGCCGCGGGACTCGCTCGTCCGGATTGGGGCGGAAGGCCGCGAGACCACGGCCTCCACCGCCGTTGCCGTCACATCAGCAGCGGCGGAGCTTTCCGACGCGGCCAGGTCCAGAGACCGGTGATGACGGCGGCGGCTGCGCAGGCGCCGACCCGCTTGGCCCGCGCCCGACACGAGCGACAGGCCCTTGATCAGTGGTGGGGCGAACGCCCGGTAGGTGAGGCGGCTGGCGTGGTCCACGGTGACCGCTATGCGCTCGGCCCGCCCGATGACCCGGTCCACCCTGTGCAGCTCGGCGTCGGCCTTGGTGACGGTCGTGCGAAGGTCGTCGACCATGGGAAGCGCCGAGTCACGCAGGTCGTCGACAACGGCCCGCAGCTCGCGCATGGTCCGCACCAGCGACACCACCGCCACGGTCAGCACGACCACCGTCGCCAGGCAGACAACGGTCACTATCACTGCGGCGAGGTCGACAGCGCTCACGCAGTCAAGATACCGCCAAGCCAAGAGGCCGAGCGGAAAGACCGCAGTTCACGAGGATCTAGCAAGGCGCCGAGCGAGGCCGTGGCCCGAGCGGCCCGTGAGCGCAGCGAACAAGAGCGGGAAACCAGAGGCCGAGCAGAATGGCGCTGACCTATCCGCGCGGCCCTAGGAGCGTTCCCGGCGGGTCGGACGAAGCAACTCGCGGTTCTTCCTAGTGCTCAGCGTGGCGGCGGCTTCTCGATCAGCCAGCACGCGGCCGCGCCCCCCGGGTGGTCGATCAGGCTGGGTCGCTCCGACTGGCAGCGGTCGAACGACACCGGGCAACGAGCCTCGAAACGACACCCGGCAGGAACGTCCAACGGGCTGGAGGGCTCACCGACGATGGGAGGCTCGCCGGTGGCGTCGCGCTTGAGCCGCGGAGCCGATGCCAGCAGGGCCTTCGTGTAGGGATGCTGCGGATCATCGAATATCCGCTCGGTCGAGCTGTGCTCGACGACGCCACCCAGGTACATCACGATCACATCGTCGGAAACATGGCGGACGACGGCAAGGTCATGGGATACGAACAGCAGTGTCAAGTTGAGCCGTTGGCGCAGATCGGACAGCAGGTTGAGCACCGAGGCCTGAACCGACACGTCTAGAGCAGCCACGGACTCGTCCGCGATCAGCACTTCCGGTTCGAGGGCAAGAGCTCGAGCGATACCGATGCGCTGGCGCTGGCCTCCCGATAGCCCCCGGGGGCGGGTGTCCAGGAATCGGCTGGGCAGCTCCACCAGGTCCAGAAGCTCCTCGCAACGATCGCCGACCGCGTAGCCGGGAACCATGCGGTGGACGCGCAAGAGCTCGGACAGGACCAGGCGCGGGGTCATGGACGGGTTGAGCGACGACCCGGGATCCTGGAAGACCATCTGGATCAGCCGTCGCTGCTGCCGCGAGCGCTTGGCGCCGAGCCTCGTGCCGCCATAGTGGATGTCGCCGGCGCTCGGCGTCACCAGCCCGACAAGCGCTCTGGCCAGCGTGGACTTTCCGCACCCGCTCTCCCCGACGATCCCCAGACTCCGGCCGCGCTCCACGATGAAGCTGACATCGTCCACCGCGATGAGCTCGGCACTTCTGCCCCGGAGGCGGCCGAGCCACGAGTCGTCGATCCCAAACCGGACGCTGAGCCCCTGCACTGCCAGCGTGCCGTCCTCCACACGCCCGCCCTCCACAAAGGCGCCATTTGCCGCAGGGGCCGCCCACCCCGCCGACCGGGTCCCGCTCATCTCACACCGACCAGCTCGAGCGAGCGAATGCAGGCAGAGGCCGCTCCGCCACCGGATTCGACCAGCCGGTAGGACGCGCCAGCGCACTCGGGCAGTGCGTGACGGCACCGATCGCGGAAGCGGCATCCGTCCGGGAACTGGCGGGGGTCGGGAGGACGGCCGCTGATGCCCTCCAGCTCTTCGACGAGGTCGATGACCGGCGCGGCGTGCATCAACGCATGCGTGTAGGGATGCTTGGGAGCACGGAACAGGGTCCTGGCCTCATTGACCTCCACGAACCGGCCGGCGTACATCACTGCGATGCGATCTGCGAGGTGGCCGAGCACCGGCAGATCGTGAGTGACGAGGATCATGCTCATCTGCCGCTCGTCCACCAGCCTGCGAAGCAGGGTCAGGATCTGCCGTTGCACGGTCACGTCGAGAGCGGTAGTGGGCTCGTCGCAAAGCAGCACCCTCGGTCTGGTGGACAGAGCGGTCGCTATCATGATGCGCTGCCGCAACCCGCCCGAGAGCTCGTGCGGCCAAGAGCGGGCGCGGCGCTCCGGTGCGGGAACTCCGACCTGGCGCATCAGCTCGACCGCTTCCGAGCGCGCCTGCTTCTTCGACAGACCCCGGTTGATCCGTGTGCCGAGACCGACCAGATCCCCGACGCGCATGGTCGGGTTCAGTGCGGTCATCGGCTCTTGGAAGACCATGGAGATCCCACGGCCGCGCACCTCCGCCGGATCGTATGGAAGCGGTTCGCCGCCATCGGAGGCGAACCGCAAGTCTCCGGTGATCGCTCCTCCTCTCGGCAACAGGCCGACGATGGCCTTCAGCGTGAGGCTCTTGCCCGAGCCGGACTCGCCTGCGATTCCCAGCACCTCGCCCTCGCCCAGATCGAGGTCAACACCGTCGACGGGCGTGACAATGCCCTCGTGCCCAGCGAAGCCGACATGGAGGTCCCGGACCGACAGCACGGGAGCCGCCGCGCCGTGTATGCCGGTGACCGGGTCTGCACTCATTGCGGGAACCTGCCATGTTGTCGGAGCCTGTCATCGAGCCGCCCGCTCCGCCCGCTTGCTCTCCTCGAGGGCGGCGGCGTGCCGGCACTCATTCCGCGATCCAGTCGTCGAGCCCGTCGCCCATGAGCATGAACCCGAGGCCGAGGACGGACAGGGCGATGCCCGGTGCCGCCGTGAGCCACCACTGGTCCCGCAGGAACTCCTTGCCTCCCTCGATCATCGCGCCCCATTCCGCATCGGGGGGCGGGATGCCCAATCCGATGAAGGTGAACGAAGCCAGCGCCAGGATGGCGAAGAGGATGTCGCTGGCGAAGTAGACGACAGTCTGGGAGATGGTGTTGGGTAGCACATGGCGTCCGATGACGCGAGCGTGCGGGATGCCGGCGGCCCTGGCTGCCTGCACGTAGTCGAGGCCGCGGACGCGGAGAATCTCGTCGCGCACAATCCGGGCGTAGATCACCCACACCGTCACCGTGAAGGCGACCAGGATCGTTCCGGCGCCCTGTCCGAAAGCGAACACCAGAGCGATGATGAGGATGTACGCCGGGAAGGCCTGGACCACGTCCGCGATGCGCATGATGAACACGTCGACCCACCTGCCGATGTAACCGGCCAGCGCGCCCAGAACGGTGCCGACGACCATCGGAAGGAAGGCGCCCAGGAACCCGACCGTCAGGTCGATCCGAGCCGCGTAGATCAGACGCGACAAGACGTCCCGGCCCAACTCGTCCGTCCCAACGGGATGCTCCCATGACGGGTCTGCCAGCCGGTTGACCACATCGGGGGCGTCGGGGTCGTGGGGGGCAATCCACGGGGCGGCCACTGCTACCAGCACGTAGAGGACGACGATGACCGCGCCGACCCAGAACTTCCGGGGGACGCGCCGCCCTTCGGGGCCCTCGATCTTCTGAAGCACGCCGGACCCGTCGGTTGCCTCCGGTGCCGCCGCCTGGTCGATCTCGCCGAGAGGCAGCGGGCTCATCCGGCGATCTCCACCCGCGGGTCGATCATGGCGTTGATCACGTCGGCGACCAGGTAGACGGCCACCACGACTATGGCGAACAGCAGCGTGTAGCCCTGGATGGCAGGAAAATCCCGCTGGGACGCGGCCAGGACCATGCCCTGGCCCAGGCCGGGGATGCTGAAGGTGGTCTCGATGATCACCATGCCGAAGAGCACGAAGCTGGTCTCGATGGCGACGATGGTGACCATCGACGAGACGGTGTTCCGCAGGACGAACCGGCGCATCAAGGCCGTGCCGGTGGCCCCGATCGACCGCCCGAGTTGCACATAGTCGCTCTCAAGCACCCGGATCGCTGAGGATCGGAGGCTGCGGATCTGTACCGGCGCCAACGAGATCCCCAAGGTCACCGCGGGCAGGACGATGTGGTGCAGGTGCTCGGCCGCGCTGTCGCCGAAGCCCCCGGTGGGGAACCAGCCGGTGGGAAGGGCCACCAGAATGATGAGCATCAACCCCACCCAGAAGGAGGGCATCGCGATGCCCAGCAGGCTCGCACCCCGGATGAGCTGGTCAGCGATCCCGTCGCGGCGGGCGGCCGCCCAGTTCGCCAGCGGTATCGCAAACACGACGCTGACGACGAGTCCCCCCGCCACCAGCCACAGGCTCGGCTCAAGCCGATCCTTGATCAGGGTGGTGACGGGCTGGCGCGACTTGAACGAGTAGCCGAAGTCGCCGCGCGCGACGTCCCCCATGTAGGTGACGTACTGCACGACGACGGGGTCGTCCAGGCCGAGCTCGTTGCGGACTTCGGCCACGTCCTCCTCGGAGGCGCGCAAGCCGGCCACAACCCGGGCCGGGTCTCCCGGTGTCACCTTCAGCAGCAGGAACACCAGGAAGACCACTGCCATCAGGAGCGGCACCGATATCAGCAGCCGCTTGAGAACGAAGCTGTACCGGCCCACGCCCCTATGCTTGCCGGTTTCTGGCCTAGCCGCTCAACCAGATGTGGTCATACCACCAGGTCGCCCACGGCGCCGGAGCGAACCCGTTCACGCCGGGACGGGCCGCGAACGCTGTCTGCTGGTTGCTGAGCGCCACGAAGGGCGCCTGCGTCGCGAG
Source organism: Candidatus Aldehydirespirator sp. (assembly GCA_965219165.1). Lineage (GTDB taxonomy): Bacteria > Actinomycetota > Acidimicrobiia > Acidimicrobiales > Aldehydirespiratoraceae > Aldehydirespirator. The sequence continues at coordinate 2,850,277 of CBDCMW010000002.1, forward strand.
CTCGTCCTGCACCTTGGTGATGGCCGCTGCCTGCGCGGCGTCGTCGGTGGTGGACGTGAACTCGACGAGGACCTCGTCGAGGACGTCCAGCGGATACCCGGTGTAGAGGTAGTTGACCGCGAGGTAGTACCCGACCGGATCGATAGCGGTGGGCGAGATAGCGCTCATCGTCCAGAGGTCGATGTCATACTCGTTCGTCGCGGTCCGCTCGATGTGGGAGGTCGTGTCCAGTGCCACGATCTCGACGTCCACGCCGACGTCGCCCAGCGACGACTGGACGACCTGGGCAACGAGGTCGTGGTTGAGCAAGCCGGTGTCATAGGTCAGCTCGACCGCGAGGCCCGCCGCTCCGGCCTGGTCGAGCAGCTGCTGCGCCCTAGCGGTGTCGCGGGTGAAGTACGGCTCGGATGGCGGCGCCCAGTCGGCGATGTTGGGCGGGATGCCGCCCGTCGGCAACTCCCAGGTGCCGGCGCCCAAAGACACGATGGCGTCGTAGTCGATGGCCAGCGCGAAAGCCCTGCGAACGTTGGCGTCATCGAAGGGCGGCGCGGTGGTGTTGAAGCCCAGGTAATGCATCAGATGGGCCGGTGCCAGGGTGACCTGGCTGGTGGGGATCGAGCCCAGCTGATCGGGTGGCACGAGGATCAGGTCCGCGTCGCCCGACTCGAAGGCGACCATGCGCTGGCTTAGGTCGGAGTTCTCGGTGATCACTATCCGGTCCAGGTACGGCCGCTCGGGATCGTAGAAGTGCTCGTTGCGCACGAGCACGAGTTCCGCCCCGGGCTGCCACGACTCGACGGCGAACGGACCCGCGCCCACCGGGTCGGCCATGTACTCGTCGCGGGACCGGCCACCGAAGTCCTTAGGCATGATGGCGGCCGACTGCCAGGTGAGGACCGCATCGAGGCTGGAGTCCGGGTACTCCATCGAGAAGACCGCGGTCTGGTCGTCTACGATCTCGGCCGCACCCAGAGAGGCGTAGAGGATGCCGTAGTTGGGCCCCGCCTTCCACTCCTCGGCCGAGAACACCACGTCTTCGGCGGTCACCGGCGTTCCGTCGGAGAACCTTGCGTCGGGGTTGAGGTTCACGGTGAAGGTCAGCGCCGCCTCGTCGTACTCCCACGACTCCGCTATGCCGGGACCCAGTGTCAGACCGTCAGGATTGGCCCGGATCAGGGGCTCCATCACGTGTTGGATGTACTGGATCGACGCCAACTCCAACGCGGCGTCGGGATCCCAGCCCTCGTGGAAGATGCCCCGGACCACCCGCAGCTCGCCGCCGCGGACCGGTCCGGCAGTCATGCTCACATCGGGTTCGTCTTCGGCCACTGGGGCCTCGGTGCCGCCGTCGTCCGGCTCGGCGGCTGGCTCGGAGACGCCCTGTTCGGTGGCCGTGTCGACCCCTCCGGCATCCGACGGCGCGGTGTCAGCGTCGTCGTCGCCTCCGCAGCTGGCTGCGGCGAGGACCACCATCGCGAGCACCGCGGCCGGTTGCATGAGCCGACGAAGGCTTCCGAGACTCTGTATCATGCTCTTCCCTCCTGCTGAGCTTAGGTGCCTATCATGCGACAGGTAACCGATACCCTATCGCATGATAGGTAGCCTGTCCAGTGCGAACCGCAGAGTCCGGGGAATGGCGGAAAGGCCGCTTCCAAGAGCGGCTCCACGACAACGAATACGGAAGGAACGGGGCTGAGGAACCGAGCCGCTAGAACGAAAGTGAGACTCTGACGTGGCCGATCGCGCATCCGTCCCCACTCGCGACAAGATTCTCCAGGTTGCGTCGCACCTGTTCGCGAAGCGAGGGTTCCATGGGACCTCGACGCGCGAAATCGCGGCGCAGGTGGGAATCCGGCAGCCGTCGCTCTTCCATCACTTCTCGTCCAAGGTAGAGATCATGGCCGAACTGCAACGATTCGAGTTCGAGACCAGCATCCGGATTCTCGACGCCGCCAGTCACCGCGACGGATCTCCCGCGGTCCGCCTGTTCTGCGCCCTGTTCCTCGACCTGCGAAGAATGATGGAGGAGCCCTATGACTTCACCTGCACGACCGCGGCCGAGGTGCTCAACGAGCCGGCTCTGGCCGACCAGCGCGTCCTGTGGGATCGCATCATGAGCACCCAGGCCGCCTTGATCGCCGAGGGCACCGCCGCGGGCGAGCTGATCGATCTGGATTCGGACTTCGCCAACCACGGCGTCGACTGGCTCATCGAGGGAGCCCTCGTCGACGCCAGCCGGCGCGAGGATCTGGACCCCGTTGAGTTCGCCGACCAGGTGGCGTCGTTCGCGCTGCGCGCCCTGCTCGCCAACCACACCCATTGGGACCAGCTCCGCGCCGAGGGGCTCGCGCTGGCCGAGACCATAGGAGCCGCGGCGGATCTGTGATCAGCCGTGGCCGGCCGCGTCCAGTTCGGCGCGGGCCGCGATGATCGCCTCCCGCAGCCGGTTGACGACGGCATCGACATCGTCGTGCGTGATGACCAGCGGCGGCGACATGACATTGAGGTTCTCGATGGGCCTGACGATCAGGCCGAGGGCGTCGGCCTGGTTCGACACCCGCTTGCCTACAGCCAGCTCTTCGGGATACGGGCGCTTGTCGGCCCGGTCGGCCACGAACTCGACGCACGCCATGAGGTGGAAGCCCCGCACATCGCCTACCATCGGAAGGTCGGCCAGGGTTGCGAGCTGCTCCATGAAGTACGGGCCGACCGACCGCACATGCTGCAGGAGATCCTCGCGCTCGATGATCTCGATGTTCTTGAGCGCGGCCGCGCAAGAGACCGGATGGGCCGAGTAGGTGTAGCCGACAGCGAAACACCGCCCTTGGCCGGGCTCGGAGATGACGTCGAAGATCTCGTCCGTGAACAGCATGGCCCCCAGGGGCACATATCCTGAGGTCAGCCCCTTGGCCGTGGTCAGGATGTCGGGGCGGATGCCGTAGAGGGACTCCGACACGAACCACTCCCCGAGACGGCCGAAGCCGGTGACGACCTCGTCGGATACGTACAGGATCCCGTGGCGCCGGCAGAACTCCCACATACGTGGCAGATAGTCCGCCGGGGGCATGATCACGCCCCCCGAGCCCATGACCGGCTCGGCGAACAGTGCGGCCACATGGCCCGGCCCGCCCAGCTCGTCCACCTTCGCCTCGAGCTCGGCGATCAGGTCGTCGGCGAACTCCTGCTCGGTCCTGCCTCGGCCGTAGCGATAGTGGTTGGGCGAACTGAGGTGATGGATGGTCTCGGTGATGAACTGGAACTCCGGCACCCTGTCCCCGGGCTTGCCGCTCAGGGACGCAGCCGCCAGCGTGGTCCCGTGGTAGGAGTCGACCCGGCTGAGGATGTGGCGGCGCTTCGGTTCGTCCCTCACCGCCCAGTAGAACTGGACCAAGCGCAGCGCGGCGTCGTTCGCGGTGGAGCCGCCGCAGGTGAAGAAGGCGTGGTTCAGCGAGCCCGGGGCCAGAGACGCCAGCCGCTCGGCCAGCTCCACGGCACAGACGTTGGTCATGTCGGTGAAGGGGTTGGCGTACGCCAGGTCACGCACCTGCTCGGCGATCGCGGCCGCCATCTCCTCCCGGCCGAGCCCGATGTTGGTGCACCACATCCCGCCCACTGCGTCGAGATACTCGTTGCCGTCGGTGTCAACGAGCCGCGCTCCCGCGCCGCGGGCCACCGCCAGGGCCGGGTCCACCAGGTAGGTGTCGAACAGTTGGAAGGGGTGGAGATGGTGCCGCTGGTCGGAGGCCACGATGCTGGCCGTCGATCGACCCGTCGCCCACCTGCGGGGTCCTTCAGACCGCTGTGAGGGCCCGCCGCCTGGCATCTGGCCGCCGTCAGGCGTGGAAGCCCCTCTCATGACGGCCGGTGCCGGTCGTAGAAGTTCCCCTCGGCCTGCTCGTAGGCGGCGGCCACCCGGAACGGCACGAGGTCGGCGTGGGCGGGCCCGACGATCTGCATGCCGATGGGCACGCCCGTCGATGGGGCGATCCCGATCGGGATGCTCATGACGGGAAGGCGGCCGAGCACATTGAACGGATAAGTCAGCAGGTCCTTCAGCACTGCCAGGGGCTCTGACGCGGTGCCCGACTCGGGGTGGCCGAGATCGGCGGGGATGTCGGTGCGAGTCGATGTCGGGCAGATGAGGGCCTGGCAGCCCGCGCCGAACACTTTGCTCTGCATGGTCGCGTGCATGCGGTCCCCGTACCGCCAGCTCTGCTGCCATCGGACGACGGGCACCGGCGGCTCGTCGAGGTAGCTCCGGATGTAGGGGGTGAGCAGGGACCGGTCAGCGCCGTCGGGCAGCGACGCCTCCAGGACCGATCGGGATTGGAACGCCAGATGGGTCATCGCGACGTCCAGAACCTCGTCGGTCCAGCCCAGGTCCACCTCATCGACTTCGACGCCGGCGGATCGGAGGGCGTCGGCGGCTTCGTCGAGCGCGGCCTCTACCTCCTCGGTGACTTCGAAGTAGCCGAGGTCCCTGCTCAAGGCCACTCGCATGCCCTGGCCCGGCGGAACCGGAACCGGCAGCTCCAGCCGCTCCAGCGAGAACATGTCAGTGTCGAGGGGACCGGATATGGCGTTCTCGAACAGCGCGACATCGTCGACGCTGCGCCCCAGGGGGCCGGACGCGGCGTAGGGCTCCCGGTTCCAGGGCCAGAACTCGGGCACTCGTCCCCACGGCGGCTTGAAGCCGACCAGGCCGTTCATCGCGGCCGGGATGCGGATCGATCCGGCGATGTCCGATCCCGTGGCGAGCGTCGAGGTCCCTGCAGCCAGGCTTGCCCCGGAGCCTCCCGAGGACCCCCCGCAGGTCATGGCCGGATTCCAGGGATTGCGGGTGACACCGTGCAGGAACGTCCATGTCACCGCGGCCATCGAGAACTCCGGGGTGGCGGTGCGAGCATGCACGATGCCGCCTGCGTCGAGGACCCGCTCGGCGATCGGGTCGGTATCGTCGGCCACGTCGTCAGCGAACAGCACCGACCCCTGGGTGGTGCGCTGCCCGGCGATGCGAGGCTCGTCCTTGACCGCGACCGCGAGACCCTCCAGCAGCCGGGCCTCTCCGCGGGCGTAGGCGTCCGCGGCCTCGCCAGCGTGGGCGAGAGCGGAATCGAAGTAGGTGTCGGTGAACGCGTTCAGGACGGGCTCAGTTGCCTCGGCACGGTCGATAATCGCCGCGAGTACCTCGCGGGGCGACAGCTCTTTGGAGCGGAAGCGCCGGATCGCCTCCCGAGCGCCGATGTAGGCCAGGTCGTTCTCAGCCGCCATCGAGTCAACCTATCGCACGATAGGTTGTGGTGGCAACCGGTCCCGCTCCTCGATGACCGGCCCGTCGGGCCGCCTCCCGATGATCCCACCGGCCCTGGGCCGTGGGGCCGCGGGCCCGAGAAGGCGCCGGGTTACGGTCTTCGTCGGCGTGAGCCCTCACCGCGAGGCTCAGCGGGGCCAGGGCGCCGCTGGCCGGGCCAGCGCTCGGCCAGGGCGTCCTCGGCGCCGTGGTCGGACGGCTCGTAGTAGACGTTGCCTGCGACCTCGGCGGGCCTGTGCTGCTGGGCGGTCCATCCTGTGGGGTCGTCGTGGGGGTAGCGGTATCCCTCGCCGTGGCCCAGCGACTGGGCGCCCTGGTAGTGCGCGTCGCGCAAGTGCATGGGCACCTCGCCCGCGCCCGCGATCCTGGCGTCGGCCGCGGCCCGGCCCAGCGCCACGTACACCCGGTTGGATTTGGGTGCGGTGGCCAGGCGCACCACGGCGTGGGCCAGGTTGAGCTGGGCCTCGGGCAAGCCGATGTACTCCACGGCTCGGGCCGCAGCATCGGCCACCAACAGCGCTCCGTCGTCGGCGAGGCCGATGTCCTCGGATGCGAGGATCACCAGCCTTCGGGCGATGAAGCGAGGATCCTCGCCCGCCTCCAGCATCCGGGCCAGCCAGTACAGGCCCGCGTCGGCGTCGGAGCCCCGGATGCTCTTTATGAAGGCGCTGATGATGTCGTAGTGGCCGTCGCGGCCATAGTGCACGGCCTTGGCGTCAGCCGCGGCCTCAGCGTCCGCCAGGGTCACGTGGGTCGGGCCCGGTGAGGAGGTACCGGATCTCGCTCCGTCCCGGCGGCCGGCCAGCGCCACCGCCACCTCTATTCCGGTGAGGGCGTGGCGACCATCGCCTCCGCTGCGGGCGGCAAGGTGCTCCACGGCGGCCTCGTCGGCGGTGGCGGACTCCGCGGCCAGGCCGCGGCGCACCAACTCCACCAGAGACTCGGCATCGAGCGGATTCAGGCGGAACAGCGTGGAGCGGGACATCAACGGCGGGTTCACCTCGAAGTGCGGGTTCTCGGTGGTGGCGCCGACCAGCACGATCAGGCCGTCCTCCACCGCGGGCAGCAGGGCGTCCTGCTGGGCCTTGTTGAAGCGGTGGACCTCGTCGAGGAACAGGATCGTGCCGGTGCCCTGGGTGCCGAGACGGTCCCGGGCCCGCTCGATCACGGCCCGCGCGTCCTTGACCCCGGCGGTCACTGCCGAGAGTTCCTCGAAGGCCTTGGCCGTGGTGAGGGCCACCACCCGGGCCAGCGTGGTCTTGCCCGTGCCCGGCGGTCCCCACAGGATCACCGACGACAGCCGGTCGGATTCGATCAGCTCCCGCAGCGGGCGTCCCGACCCGACCAGGTGGTCCTGGCCCACGATCTCGTCGAGCGTGCGAGGCCGCAGCCGGGCCGCCAGCGGCGCCCTCCGGTGCAGACGCTCGGCGGCAGCCGCATCGAACAGGTCACCCGCCACGCCCCCGACCCTACGCGCTGGGGCCTCGTTCCCTCAGGCGGGGGGCAGTACTCGCAGGCCTAGCTCTTGGAGGTGGGTCTCGGCTATGGGGCTGGGGGCGCCGCTGAGGGGATCGGTGCCGGACTGGGTCTTGGGGAAGGCGATCACCTCGCGGATGTTCTCCTCCCCCACCAGCAGGGCGGCCAGGCGGTCGAGGCCAACCGCGAAGCCGGCGTGGGGCGGGGCGCCGTAGCGGAAGGCGTCGAGCAGGAAGCCGAAGCGTTCCTGGGCGTCGTCGGGGACGATGCCCAGGACCTCGAAGATGCGCTGCTGGACGTCTCGGCGATGGATCCTCACGCTGCCCGAGCCGAGCTCCCAGCCGTTGAGCACCAGGTCGTAGGCCTGGCTGCGAACGTTGAGCAGGGCCTCGCCCTCAGGCGGTCCGTCCGTCGACATGAGCATCCGCAGGTCGTCGATGTGGGGCATCGTGAACGGATGATGCGACGGGATGGGATCGCCATTGGCGCTGAGGGCCTCGAACAGCGGGAAGTCCAGAACCCACAGGTAGTTGAAGCTTCCGTCGTTGACCGGTGGGCGGCCCAGCTCCAGGCGCAGCAGTCCCAGCACATGGCGCACCACCGGCCGACTGTCGGCCACCAGGAACACCATGTCGCCCGGCCGGGCCTCCAGGGCGTCGATCACCCCTGCCGCCTCGGTGACCGAGAGGAACTTGGCCACGCCTCCGTCGAGGGCTGAGCCGATGCTGACTGGAGATTGCACCACCCTCATCCAGGCCAGGCCCTTGGCGCCCCAGCGCTGGCAGGTGGCGACCAGGTCGTCGACGCGGCTGCGAGGCAGGGTCTCGGCGCCGCCTTCGAGGCAGATCCCCTTCACGCAGGGCGCCTGGAACACCCGGGCCTGAGTGTCGGCGAAGATCGGGGTCAGCTCGGCCAGCTCCATGCCGAAGCGGGTGTCGGGCTTGTCGGAGCCGAAGCGCTCCATGGCGTCGTGCCAGGTCATGCGATTGAACTCGCCCGGGTCGTGCCCGGCGACCTCCACGGTGGCCGCAGCCACCGCCCTCGACACGAAGCCGAGCACATCCTCGCGGTCCACGAACGATGCCTCCACGTCGAGCTGGGAGAACTCGAACTGGCGGTCGGCCCGCAGGTCCTCGTCGCGCAGGCAGCGGGCGATCTGGTAGTAGCGGTCGACGCCGCCCACCATGGTGAGCTGCTTGAAGATCTGCGGGCTCTGGGGCAGGGCGTAGAACGAGCCGGGCTCCTTGCGGGACGGAACCACGAAGTCGCGGGCTCCCTCGGGGGTGGAGGCGATGAGCATGGGGGTCTCCACCTCGACGAAGCCCTGTGAGTCCATGGCCTCGCGGATAGCCCGGTTGACGGCGGCCCTGGACCTGAGGTTGCGCTGCATGCGGGGCTTGCGCAGGTCCACGTAGCGGTGCCGCAGCCGCAGCGTCTCGTCCACGTCGGTGCGCTCGTCGAGCGGGAACGGCGGCGACTCGGCCCGCGACAGCAGCTCGACTTCGCACTCGTGCAGCTCGACCTCGCCGGTGGCCAGCGCCGGGTTGGCCGTGCCCTCGGGCCGCAGCCGCACCGTGCCGGTGATGCGCACGACGTACTCCGAGCGCAGGTCGCGGGCGCCGTCCACCACGCACTGCAGCACGCCACTGTGGTCCCTCAGGTCCACGAACGCGAGATGCTCGCTGTGCTCACGACGGCGGTCGACCCAGCCGCACACCGTCACGGTGCGGCCCTTGTCGCCAGGGCGGAGACGGCCGCACAGGTCGGTCCGCATGGCAGTGGAGTCGATCCCGGTCATGTCACCAACCCACCCCGGAAACGGAATTGGCAGCTCTCAGTGCCCCATTGGGAGCCCAACGCTGCCAATTTCCAGAGGAGCCGACACCGGAAACGGAATTGGCAGCTCTCAGTGCCCCATTGGGAGCCCAACGCTGCCAATTTCCAGAGGAGCCGACACCGGAAACGGAATTGGCAGCTCTCAGTGCCCCATTGGGAGCCCAACGCTGCCAATTTCCGGGCGGCGGTCACCGGGGCTCCTGTGCTGCCAACTCAGCCACCACGGAGACGACCTCATCCTGGGGCACTCGTCGCTGACCACCGCCGGGGCGCATGTCGCGCACGGTGGCGCTGCCTTCGGCCTGCTCGTCGGGGCCGATGATCACTGCGACGGTGGCCCCTGAGCGGTCGGCCCGCTTCATCTGGGCCTTCATGGACCGGCTGTCGAAGGCCCGGTCCGCGCCCAGCCCGGCCTGCCGGAGCCGGTCGCACAGCACGGCCGCGCTCTGGCCGCCGGCGATATCCACCACGAACACCTGCACCGGCGTGGGCACGTCGGTGAAGGCGCCCTCGGCGTCGCAGGCCAACAGGATGCGGTCGACGCCCAAGGCGAAGCCGATGCCCGGCGTCGCAGGCCCGCCCAGCTCCTCGACCAGCCCGTCGTAGCGCCCGCCGCCGCCCACGGCGTTCTGAGCAGTGTCGAGGGCGTCGGCCACGAACTCGAAGGCAGTGCGGGTGTAGTAGTCGAGCCCGCGCACGAGGCGAGGCGAGACCTCGTAGGCCGCTCCGAGGCTGTCGAGGCCGGCCCGTACCGCCGAGAAGTGCTCAGCGGAGGCGCCCGACAGGAAGTCGGCCATCAGCGGCGCCTCCGCGATGACCGGCTGGTCGTCGTCCCGCTTGGAGTCGAGCACCCGCAGCGGGTTGCGCTCAAGGGTGAGACGGGACTGCTCAGAGAGCTCGCCGCGCCGGCTCTGGAGATAAGCGGCCAGTGCGGCGTTATAGGCGGGCTGGCTCTCGGAATCGCCGAGGCTGTTGATCAGCAAGCGCACCCGTCGCATCCCGAGAGCCTCGTAGAAGCGCAGGCCGAGACCGATCACCTCGACGTCGGCGTGAGGATCGTCGGTTCCGAGGGTCTCCACCCCGACCTGGTCGAACTGCCGGTAACGGCCGGCCTGAGGACGTTCGTAGCGGAACTGCGGGCCGGAGTACCAGATCTTCCACGGCGGAGTCGGTCGGTGCTCGGCGAAAGCCCGGCACACGCTGGCTGTCAACTCCGGCCGCAGGGCCAGATGGCGGGGCGGGTCGCCCTTGTCGAAGAACTGGAACAACTCCTTGGTGACGACGTCGTTGGCCGCGCCCAGGCGCTGGAACACCCCGAGGTCCTCGAAGATGGGCGACTCAAGCAGCCCGAAGCCGCTGCGCTCGGCCAGATCGGCGAACACGCCCACCAGCCGCCGGCGCCGGGCCGACTCCGGCGGCAGGATGTCGCGGGTGCCCACCGGGGCGCGGAACAAGGGCTGGGCCACGACCCCCGAGGCTACCGCCACCCCGCTGGTCCCAAGAGGGGGGCAGCCGGCGGGCGGCTAGCTCGAGTTGGGGTTGCGGCCGGGGAAGACCCGGTAGGCCTCGAAGACCGCTTCGAGGGACAGAACGCTCGACAGCACCGAGTCGAGCTGGGACAGGTCGGCCAGCTCGAACTCGAAGTCCATGCGGGCGATGAAGTCGTCGCCGGTCTCGGCCTTGGCGCTGATAATGCTCAGCCGGTGCTCGGCCAGCACGTCGGTCACGTCGCGCAGCAAGCCGGGCCGGTCCAGCGCGTGCACCGAGATCGTCGTCGAGAACTTTCCGGCGAAATCGGTGTCCCACTCCACCTCGATCAGCCGGTCGGTCTGGCCCTCCGCCAGCCCGATGGCGTTGACGCAGTCCGCCCGGTGCACCGACACGCCCCGTCCCCGGGTCACGAAGCCCATGATCTCGTCGGGCGGCACCGGCGCGCAGCACTGCGACAGCCGGATGAGGATGTCGTCGAGACCCTCGACGTGCACGCCCACGTCGGAGTCGCTGCGGAGATGCCCGGTACGCCGTCTCGCGGTAGTGGGCAGTCGGTCACGATCGGCTTTGCCGTCGGCGTCGTCGCCCTGCAGGGCCCGGGCGAAGCGGCCGGCCACCGAGGCAGCCGACTGGTGGCCCTCCCCTATGGCCAGGAACAGCAGATCGGTGGAGCTGTAGTTGAGCTGCTCGGCGATGGAGTCCAGCAGCTTGTCCTTCAGCAGGCGCCGGGCGGGGAGGCCCTCGCGTCGCAGCGCCTGGATCAGGTCGTCGCGCCCGTTCTCGATGGCGTCGGCCCGGCGCTCTCGCGAGTACCACTGCTTGATCTTGTTGGCCGCCCGGCGGCTGGCCACGAACTTCAGCCAGTCCCGGCTCGGCCCCGCGCCCTCAGTGCGGGTGGTGAATATCTCCACCACATCGCCCGACAGCAGGCGGCTGTCCAGCGCCACCAGCCGCCCGTTCACCTTGGCGCCGACGCAGGCGTGCCCGACGTCGGTGTGGATGCTGTAAGCGAAGTCCACCGGCGTGGCCCCCACCGGCAGCTCGATCACCTTCCCCTGAGGCGTGAACACGTACACCTCGTCGGTGTCGAGCTCGATCTTCAGGTTGGACATGAACTCCGCGGGGTCCGATGTCTCCTGCTGCCAGTCGACGATGCGCGACAGCCACGCCATCTCGTCCGACGGCGAAGCGTCCTTGTACTCCCAGTGGGCGGCCACACCGTGCTCGGCCCGATCGTGCATCGCTCGGGTGCGGATCTGCACCTCCAGCGTCTTGCCCTGCGGCCCCACCACCGTCGTGTGCAGCGACTGGTAGAGGTTGAACTTGGGCATGGCGATGTAGTCCTTGAAGCGCCCCTGCACCGGCCGCCACGTGGCATGAATCGAGCCGAGCGCCGCGTAGCAGTCCCGCACCGAGTCCACCAGCACGCGAATTCCGATGAGGTCGAAGATCTCCTCGAAGGATCGGCCCTTGACCACCATCTTCTCGTAGATCGACCACAGGTGCTTGGGACGGCCGATGACCTCCGCGGAGATCTCCAGCTCGTCCAGGCGCGACTCCACGTTCCCGAGCACCTGCTCGAGGTAGATGTCGCGCTCGGGGGCTCGCTGCTGCACCATCTGATCGATCTCGGCATAGCGGCGGGGCTCCAAGGCCGCGAAGGCGAGATCCTCCAGCTGCTGTTTGATGTCCTGCATGCCGAGACGGTGGGCCAGCGGCGCGTACACGTCGAGGGTCTCGCGCGCGATGTAGTCCTGCTTGAACGCGGGCAGCACCGCGAGGGTGCGCAGGTTGTGCAGCCGGTCGGCCAGCTTGATGATCAGCACCCTCAGGTCGCGGGCGATGGCCACGATCATCTTTCGAACCGACGCGGCCTGCTGCTGCTCGCGGGTGTCGTAGTGGACCCGGTCCAGCTTGGTGACCCCGTCCACTATGCGGGTCACCTCTGCGCCGAAGTCGGCCTCGATCGCGGCCAGGGCCACATCGGTGTCCTCCACGGCGTCATGCAACAGCGACGCGGCGATCGTCACATCGTCCAGGCCGAGCCGGGCCACGATGGTGGCTACCGCCACCGGATGGCGGATGTAGGGCTCCCCTGACAGCCGCATCTGGCCCTCATGGGCCTTGGCCGCCACGTCGAAGGCCCGCACGATGAGATCGGGCGACTGGTCGCGGTGGCGCTGGCGGTAGCACTCCAACAGCGGAGCGACCTCTGCCGCCGTGGGCCGTCGGGCGCCGCGCCTCCAGGGCAGGACCCGAGTGACAGTGGCCACCTAGACCGGCTCCCCCTGACCGAAGAGGCCCCGCCGACAGGTGCCACCGCCTAGCGGTGAAGCACCTTGTTTCCCGCTCTTGTTCGCTGCGCTCACGGGCCGCTCGGGCCACGGCCTCGCTCGGCGCCTCGCGAAGATCCTCATGAACTGCTGCCTGTCCGCTCGGCCTCTAAGGCCATGGCGATCACCGCTTCTTCTTCTTGCGAGGACGCCGGGGGATGGCGCCCGCCACCGATCCCGCGGCCGCCCCTGGCCGCCGCGCTGCGGTCGACCGCTTGGCCGCAGCCGCCTCCCCCAAGACCGCATCGTCGGCCGCGACCGTGCGGGTGGCGGCGGCGCCTGCGCCGCCGCGCAGGCGGATCCTCTCGGCGATCTCTATGTAGGCGGGCTCCCGTTCCTTCATCCTGGCCACCACCGAGGCTGCTACGAACAACGAAGAGTAGGTGCCCACCACAATGCCCACCAGCAGAGCGATGGCGAACTCCTGCAGTGTGACCGCTCCCAGCACGAACGAGCCGATCACCAGCATCGACGCCACCGGCAGCATCGACGTGATCGACGTGTTCACCGAGCGCATCAGCACCTGGTTGAGCGACAGGTTCATCATCTCCGTATAGGTGTAGCGGCCGGTGGCCGACACCCGTCCCACTACTTCGCGAATCTTGTCGTACACGACGATGGTGTCGTACAGCGAATAGCCCATGATCGTCAGGAAGGCGATCACCGTGGCCGGGGTGACCTCGAACTGGAACAGCGAGTAGAAGCCCACCGACACGATGATGTCATGGGCCACCGCCAGCAGGGCCCCCACGGCCATCTTCCACTCGAGCCTGACCGCGATGTAGACGGCCACGATGGCGAAGAAGGCGATCAGAGCGGTACGAGCCTTGCGGGTGATCTCGTCGCCCCACGACGGTCCGACAGTGGTCACGCTCACGTCGTCTCCGGTGACACCGGCCAGCTCGGCCAAGGCGTCACGGACGCTGTCCACTGCCTCGGCGCCCTCGATGTCGGCCCGCACCCGGATCGTGTCGCCGCCCACCGTCTGGATCTTGGCGTCGGCCGCGCCGGTGCCCCGCAGAGCGTCGCGGGCCTCGGCAACCGAGACGCCCGGTGCGGGAACCTCCCAGGAGGTGCCCCCCTCGAACTCGATGCCCAGGTCGACGCCGAGCAGCCCGAAGCTGCCCACGCTCACCACCACCGCCGCGAGCGAGCCCATCAGGGCACCACGCCACAGCCTCGGGAAGTCGATCTGCTGCTCCCCGCGGTACAAGGAGCCCAGGGTGCGCAACGACCAGCCCGTCACGGCGCGGCTCCCGGCTGTTGGGCTCCCTGCTGGGCTCGCGAAGCCGGAATCCCGAACCGCCCGGGATGGGCGTGCAACCCCGAGCCCCGGGACATCAGGCCGATCAGCGGTCCCATGAAGAAGTACGTCGCCACCAGGTCGAGGATGGTGGCCAGCCCGAGATACAGGGCGAAGCCCCGCACCTGCCCCACCGTCAACAAGTACAGCACCACCGCGGCGATCAGCGACGCCAAGTCCGCCTTGACGATGGTGGAGAAGGCCACCGGGAAAGCCCGGTCCACCGCGGAGCGCAGTGTCCGGCCCGAGCGCACGTCCTCCTTGAGATGCTCGAAGTACACGACGTTGGAGTCCACCGAAACGCCGATGGCGACGATCAGGCCGGTGACGCCGGCCAGCGTCAGCGCCAGCCCCTGCGACTCACCCAGCCAGGCGATGATGGTCCACAGCAACGCGCCGGACAGGCCGAGGCTGGCGATGGCCACCAGTCCGAGCAGGCGGTAGTAGATCACCAGGTACAGAGACACCAGTCCGAGCCCGATCAGCCCCGCGATCACACCGGCGGACAGCGCGTCGGTTCCCAGCGACGCCGACACGATCTGGCTCTGCTGGGCCTCCAGCTCCACAGGCAGGGCGCCGTAGTCGAGCACGAGGGCCACATCGCGGGCCTCCTCCTCGCTGAAGCCCCCCGAGATGGTGATGCTGGAACGCTCGAAGGGCGCGAAGAAGGCGCTGTCGGCCTGGACGGAGGGCGCGCTCACGACCTCATTGTCCAGCTCTATGGCCACCTGCCCGGTAGGGCACGACGGGACGCGGCGGTGGCATCTGCTGCTCACCTCGTTGAACAGGTCGATGCCCTCCGGTCCCGGCTTGAACGTGGGAGCAACGTGCCAGCCGATGAAGGAGTGAAATTGAGCGACGGCTCCTTCGAGACCGTCACCGGCAACGGCGGTCGGGCCGAGTTGGTAGCGGAACACGATGTTGCGGTCGTTGTCGTACTGGGGCAGCACCACCTCAGCCTCGGCGGCAACCTCGCCCTCAGGCAGGGCGAGCGCAGCCAGCAGCGCCTCGTCGCTGCCGGCGTCGGTGAGAGCGCTCTCGGGCACCACGCTGAGCACTGGACGGAAGCGCAGCTGGGCGGTCTGGCCCACCAGGTCCAGAGCCCGCTGCTGCTCGTCGACGCCGGGGAGCTGAACGAGGATGCTCCCGCCCTGCGTGGAGATCTCAGGCTCGGCCACGCCCAGGCCGTCGACGCGGTTGCGGATGATCTCAACCGCCACCTCCAACTCTTCGGGCTCTGCGGCGCGGGCCGGCTCCAGCACGACGCTGGCGCCGCCCTGCAGGTCGAGGCCGAGCAGGGGCTCGTTGCCGGCGACCAGCGTGTAGACCACTCCAGCGACGGCAACGGTGACGATGCCGATCACATAGACGAGCTTGCGGCGCAAAGACCCTCCCGCTGTCCGGCCCAACGGCCCTTCAGGAGCGTTCGAGGCCTAGCCGCCGTGCGCCGCGTCCTCGTCGGCGTCGTCGTCGTCGGCGTCCTCGCCCGATGTTCCGGACACGCGGCCGGCTATGGCGTCCCGGGAGATCTTCAGCTCGATCTCCGGAGCCACCTCGAGCCACACCACGGCGTCCTCGACCTCGGCTACCGCGCCGTGGATGCCGGCACTGGTCACTACCTCGTCTCCGGGCTGAATGGAGCGGACCAGCTCCCGGCGGGCCTTCTCCCGCTTCTGCTGGGGGCGCAGCAGCAGGTAGTAGAGCGCGCCGAACATGAGGATGATGATGAGGAACTGTTCCATGCCGCGAGCTTACGCCCAGACGCGCCCGACGGCGGCGCGCAACTCCTCGAAGGTCCCGGCCCGCACTGCGGCACGCACCCTGTCCATGAAGCGCAGCAGCCAGGCCAGATTGTGGAGGGTGACGAGCCGGGCCGCCGTCGGCTCGTGGGTGGCGAGCAGGTGGCGCAGGTAGCCGCGCGACCACCGGCCGGCCGGGCTGTCGGGGAACGAAGGGTCGAGCGGCTCGTCACTGTTCGCGTGACGGGCCCCGGCGAGGTTGTAGCGGCCCGAGTCGCTCAGCACCGTGCCGTGACGACCGAGACGGGTGGGCAGCACACAGTCGAACATGTCGATGCCGCGGGCCACCGCCTCCACGATTCCCACCGGGTCGCCCAGACCCATGAAGTAGCGGGGACTGTCCTCAGGCAATGCCGCGGTGCACGCCTCCAGCACAGCCAGCATCTCAGGACGCTCCTCGCCCACCGAGAGCCCGCCCACCGCATACCCGTCGAAGCCGACTTCGACCGTGCGCTCGGCGGACTCGCGCCGCAGCGCTGGGTCGGCGCCTCCCTGGACGATGCCGAACTGGCACTGGCGCTGGGCTGCGTCCGGGTGGGCCAGGAAGGCGTCGCGGCCCCGGCGGGCCCAAAGGGCGGTGCGGCGGACGGCTTCGGAAAGGACTGGACGCTCGGCCACCGCGGAGGGGCACACGTCGAGCACCATGGTTATGTCTGCGCCGATGAGCGCCTGTTGGGCCACCGCGTCCTCGGGAGTGAGCCGGCACTCGGAGCCGTCGTAGACCGACGCGAAGGTGGCGCCGTCGTCGTCCACGGCCGGATCGAGCGAGTAGATCTGGTATCCGCCGGAATCAGTGAGCACATGGCCCGACCAGCGGGCGAAGCCGTGTATCCCGCCCAGACGGGCGACGGTGGAGGATCCGGGCCTCAGCATCAGGTGATAGGTGTTGGCCAGCACCACCTCCACACCGAGGGCCTCGAGGTCCGACGAGTCGAGGTGCCGCACCACACCGCGGGTTCCCACCGGCATGAAGCACGGAGTGGCGAAACTGCCCCGCGCCGTGGTGACCGTTCCGGTCCGGGCGCCGCCCGCGGCGCTTTCGAGCGTGAAGGTGGCCCCCGTCATGGCGCTCCGGCGTCGACATTGGTGACGAAACTGCCCTCCCAGGCCCATTTCTGCCACCAATTTCGCAGCAGCCCCGCCCGGCTGGCGCTGGCCAACGCTGCCATCACGACGCTCCGGCGACGTATCCGGCCGGCTCGGAGCGCGCCACGAACATGGCGTCACCGAAGGACAGGAACCGGTAGCCGTGCTCGAGAGCGGCGCTGTAGAGCATTCGCCAGCGAGGTCCGATGAAGGCGTCGAGCAGGCACAGCAGGGTGGAGCGCGGCAGGTGATAGTTCGTCATGAGCGCGTCGACGACGCGCCACTCATAGGGCCTGCGGATGAACAGGCTGGTGCGACCGGACGCCTCACCGGTCGCAGCCCAGGCCTCCAGGCACCGCACCACGGTGGTTCCCACGGCCACGACCCGTTCGGCTCGGCCCAGCGCGTGCTGCACGTCGGCAGGAACGCAGTACTGCTCGGTGTGCATGTCGTGGTCGTCTAGACGGGCCGCGGTGATGGGGCGGAAGGTGTCGAGGCCGACAGCCAACTCGACCGACACCACCTTCGCACCCGTGGCTCGCACGCGGCCCAGAAGCTCCGCGGTGAGGTGCAGGCCCGCGGTCGGAGCCGCGGCTGAGATGGGACGCCGGCCGTACACGGTCTGGTAGCGCTCGGGGTCGTCGATGCCGACCGTGATGTAGGGCGGCAGCGGCACGACGCCGATCTCGTCCAGCACATGCAGCAGCGGCCGGCCCCCGGTGTGGACCCGGACCAGTCGCCGGCCCTCCCCGAGATCGTCGCGGATCTCCACACTCGCCTGGCTGGCGGCCGTGTCCGGTGCCACCACTTCCCCGGGCTTCAGGCGGCGGGACGGGCGTACCAGCGCCTCCCAGTCGCCGTCGTCGCGCTCGTGCAGCAGCAGCACCTCCACCGCACCCCCGGTGGCCCGTCGCATCCGCAGGCGAGCCGGCAGCACGCGGGTGTCGTTCACGACAACGACATCGCCGGGGCCCAGCAGCTCGGGAAGATCGCTGACCCGGCGATGCGAGATGCCGTCGTCGCCGTCCACCAGCAGCCGGGCCTGGTCGCGTCGTGGCGACGGCGACTGGGCAATGACGCCGGGAGGGAGATCGTATTCCAGGTCGGCGGGTGTGGCCGGTGGTGCCGTCGCGGCAGTGGCGGGCATCGGCGCCGGCGAGGCTCAGACGAACAGGCCCGGCTGGGTGGCCGGGTCAGACTGAGGCGCCTCCAAGCCGAGGTGCGCC
The DNA here is from genome assembly GCA_965219165.1 of Candidatus Aldehydirespirator sp. Lineage (GTDB taxonomy): Bacteria > Actinomycetota > Acidimicrobiia > Acidimicrobiales > Aldehydirespiratoraceae > Aldehydirespirator. The sequence continues at coordinate 2,868,138 of CBDCMW010000002.1, forward strand.
CAAGCCGCGGCCATGGCCACCCTGCCCCTTGGCGTGCGCATCAGCAGGCCCTGCTGTATCAGGTACGGCTCGTAGACGTCCTCGACCGTCTCGGTCGGCTCGCTGACCGCGATAGCCAGGGTGGACAGCCCTACGGGACCACCGCCGAAGTTGCCGCACAGAGCCTCCAGCACGGCGCGGGAGGCCCGGTCCAGTCCCAGCTCGTCGACTCCGAAGAAGGTCAGACCGTCGGTGGCGACCGTCGAGTCGACTCGGCCGTCGCGGTGCACCTCGGAGAAGTCGCGCACTTGACGCAGCAGGCGGTTGGCGATGCGGGGCGTGCCCCGGGCCCGCCGAGCGATCTCAGCGGCGCCGGCGGTGTCGATGCCCACATCGAGGATCCCCGCGGTGCGCTCCACGATCGACACCAGGTCCTCGACGGTGTAGAACTCGAGCCTGGCCACCAGCCCGAAGCGGTCGCGCAGTGGTCCGGTGATGAGGCCGGTGCGGGTGGTGGCGCCGACCAGGGTGAACGGCGCCAAGTCCAGGGGTATGGAGCGGGCCGCGGGGCCCTTGCCCAGCACGATGTCGATGCGGAAGTCCTCCATGGCCGGATAGAACACCTCTTCGACGGGCCGGGGCAGGCGGTGGATCTCGTCGATGAACAGCACGTCGCCGGGCTCCAGCTTGGTGAGCATGGCCGCTAGATCACCGGCCCGCTCCAGGGCGGGCCCGGACGTGGTCTGGAGATGGGCGCCAAGCTCGTTGGCCACAATGTGGGCCAGGGTTGTCTTGCCAAGGCCCGGCGGGCCGGCGAACAGCAGATGGTCGACCGGCTCTCGGCGCTTGCGCGCCGCGCCGAGCAGCACATCGAGGTGTCCCTTGAGTTCGCTCTGGCCGACGAACTCGTCCAGGCTGCGGGGCCTGAGGGCGGCTTCGCCGAGACGGTCGCCGGGCAGCGGACCCGGCGACAGCAGTCCTGCGCTGTCAGCCTCCGGCGGCTCCGCGGCAGCAGACGCGACTTCGCCTGACGGCCGGGCCAGCATCTCGGAGCGGGACATGCTCGACGACCCTACGCGCTCCGCCGCTCAGGCCGCACCGGCCAGGCGCCGCAGCGCCTGGCGCAGCAGCAGACCGGCATCGTCGCCCGCGGGCAGCTCGGCCAGCACGCCTCTGATCTCTTCGGCGCCGTAGCCCAGTCTGTCGAGCGCGGCGCGCACGTCGGTGCGGGCGTCGTCGTGCGCGGCGGGAGCAGCGACGGTCCCCTGCGCGCCGGGGGGCGCCTCCACCTCGGGCAGGTCGAGGCGCGACTTGAGCTCGACCAGCATCCGCACCGCAGTCTTGGTCCCCACCCCCGGCACCAGGCGCAGCATGTCCACATCGTCTTCGGCCACCGCCCGGCGCAAGGCGTCGGGATGGTGCACAGCCAGGATCGACATCGCCAGCGTCGGGCCCACTCCGTGGGCGCCGATCAGCGCCTCGAAGGTCCGCCGCTCGTCGAGCGCGAGAAAGCCGTACAGCGTCTGGGCGTCCTCGCGCACGATGTGGCTGATGTGGACGAACACCTCCGAGCCCGGATCGCCCGCGGCTGCGGCCGTGCGAGGTGTGGCCTGCACCCTGTAGCCGACTCCGGACACCTCCACCACCAGCTCGGCGTCGGGTGACCGGGACAGCAGCATTCCCCGCAGGGACCCGATCATCGGGCACCGCTGGAGATTTCGGCCCCCCGAGACCGGCTCGCTGCGGCGATCGGCCCGAGGCGCGCCAGGTGGCACAGCGCCACGGCCACCGCGTCGGCGGCGTCGGCGGGACGCAGCAGCTCGCCTAGCCCGAGCAGGACCCGCACCATCTCGGCCATCTGCTGTTTGTCGGCGCCGCCCCAGCCCGCCACTGCCTCCTTGACCTCGTTGGGCGAGTACTCCACCACCTCGCAGCCGGCCGCGGCCGACTCTGCCAGCACCACGCCGACGGCCTGCGCCACAGACATGGCCGTGGCCACATTGCGCTGGAACAGCACCCGCTCCACCGCCACCACGTCGGGCCGCAGTTCGGCGATCAGCGCCCGGATGTCGGTCTGCAACTCCGCCAGCCGCGACGCCCGGTCCATCTCGGCGGGGGTGCTCAGCACCCCGGCCGCCTCGGCCACGGGCCGGCGCGCCCGGCGGACCGCGCCGTAACCGCAGCGGGAGAGCCCCGGATCTATGCCCAATACGAACACATGCGCGACTCTATTGACCCTCTCAGCCGACTTCGCGGATGGCCCGGAGGCCGAGCGGGACAGTCCGCAATTTGACCGGGACTTCGCAAGGCGCTGAGCGAGGCCGTGGCCCGAGCGGCCCGTGAGCGCAGCGAACAAGAGCGGGAGACTAGCTCGCGAGCTCCTCCATGAGGTCGTCGCCGATGTCGAAGTTGCTGTGGACGTCCTGCACGTCGTCGAGATCGTCGATGAGGTCCATCAGCTTGAGCACCTGGCGGGCGACACCGGGCTCGGTCACAACCACGGTGCTGGTGGGCAGCATGGTGAGGTCGGCGCGGTCGAAGGAGATGTCGGCTGCCGCCAGCGCGTCCCGCACGGCGTTGAGGTCGCCGGGCTCGGTGGTGACCCGCCACCCGTCGCCCTCGCCCGCGAGGTCCTCGGCGCCGGCGTCGAGCACGACCATTAGCAGGTCGTCCTCGTCGGAGGCCGACGACGGGACGAGCACGACGCCCTTGCGCTCGAACTGCCAGGCCACCGAGCCCGGCTCGGCCAGCGACCCGCCGTTGCGGGTGAGGGTGCTGCGAACCTCGCTGCCGGTGCGGTTGCGGTTGTCGGTGAGGCACTCGATGTAGAGCGCCACTCCGCCCGGCGCGTACCCCTCGTAGGTGACCGACTCGTAGCTGACGCCCTCGAGTTCGCCGGTGCCCCTCTTGACGGCGCGCTCGATGGTGTCGAGCGGAACCGAGTTGTCGCGGGCCTTCTGGTACATGGTCCGCAGGGTGGGGTTGGAGTCGGGATCTCCGCCCCCCTGGCGGGCGGCCACCTCGACCTGCTTGATCAGCTTGGCGAAGAGTTTGCCCCGCTTGGCGTCGGCCGCGCCCTTGCGGTGCTTGATCGTCGCCCACTTGCTGTGCCCGCTCACGGCCCAGAGACTACAAGTCGAGGCCCCGACGGGGCATGGGCCACGGCCTCGCTCGCTCGGCCTCTTACAAGAGGTCGGCCAGGAAGCGGGCGTGGAGCCGCTCGTCGCCCGACAGCTCGGGATGGAAGGCCGCGACGGTGGCTGGGCCCGACCGGCACAGCACCGGGCGATCCTCGTGGCGGGCCAGCACTTCCACGCCGGGTCCGATCCGCTCGACCGCCGGAGCGCGTATGAACACCGCATGGAACGGCGCCTCCAGACCGTCGACCTCGATGTCGGCCTCGAAGCTCTCTATCTGGGTGCCGTAGGCGTTGCGCCTCACGGTGATGTCCACCAGACCCAGGACGTGCTGGTCAGCCCGCCCGTCCACCACCTCGGTCGCCAGCAGGATCATCCCCGCACAGGTGCCCAGCACCCCCATCCCAGCATCGAGACGCTCCTTGAGAGGCTCCAGCAGCCCGGAGCGCTCGAGCAGCATCGACATGGTGGTCGACTCACCCCCGGGCATGACCAGCGCGTCCACCGCGGCGAGCTGCTCCGCAGTGCGAACCTCGTCGACACCGACCCCGAGATGCTGGAGGATGGCGGCGTGGGCGGCGAACCCACCCTGAAGGGCGAGCACGCCGACGCGCGGCCTCACCAACCCCGTTCGGCCATCTTGACGGCGAGGGCGGCAGTCTCGAGGCCGGCCATGGCCTCGCCCAGCCCCGAGCTGATCTTGGCCAGGATCTCGGGATCGCGGTAGTGGGTGACCGCCTCCACGATGGCCGCGGCCATCTTGGGCGGATCGGAGCTCTTGAAGATCCCCGACCCCACGAAGGCCGCCTCGGCGCCGAGTTGCATCACCAGCGAGGCATCCGCCGGAGTCGCTATGCCGCCCGCGCAGAACAACGGCACCGGCAGCCACCCCACCTTCGCGATCTCCTGCACCAGCGGCAGCGGGGCCCGCAGCTGCTTGGCCCACTCGAACAGCTCGGCCTCGTCTGCTGCGGCCGCGATGCGGCGCATGTCGCCGACGATCGAGCGCAGGTGGCGGACGGCCTCGACGATGTTGCCGGTGCCCGCCTCGCCTTTGGACCGGATCATGCAGGCGCCCTCGCTGATGCGCCGCAGCGCCTCACCCAGGTTGGTGGCACCGCACACGAACGGCACCGTGAACGCCCACTTGTCGATGTGGTGGACCTCGTCGGCGGGCGTGAGAACCTCGGACTCGTCCACGTAGTCCACTCCGAGAGCCTGCAGGATCTGGGCCTCGGCGAAGTGCCCGATCCGGGCCTTGGCCATCACCGGGATGCTCACCGCGGCCTGGACCTTCTGGATCATCTCGGGATCGGACATCCGCGACACGCCCCCATGGGCCCGGATGTCGGAAGGCACCCGCTCGAGCGCCATGACCGACACCGCTCCCGCGTCCTCCGCTATCCGAGCTTGCTCGGGCGTGACAACGTCCATGATCACGCCGCCCTTGAGCATCTCAGCCAGGCCCCGCTTCACGAGCGTGGTGCCGGTGGCCGGTACGCCCTGACCGCTGGCGGCGCCGCCGTCGGCGGCGCTTGCGTTGGTGGTGGCGGACATGGCCGCCATCCTACTTCCCGCTCTTGTTCGCTGCGCTCACGGGCCGCTCGGGCCACGGCCTCGCTCCGCGCCTTGCGAGATTCTCGTGAATTGCCGCTTCCGCTCGGCCTCTAGGAGGCGCTGTCGACGTTGCCTTCCAGGGACGTGCCAAGCCGAGCCTCGGCCAGCATCCGGGCGCCGTCCGAAGCTGTCAACACCGTCGCCTCAGCCACCGGCCAGCGCCTGCTGGTGTTTGCCAGCAGCAGCCAGGTGGCCCCCGGTGAGAGGCTCAACGGGTTGCCGGCTGCATCCGAGAAACGAAAGCCGATCTGGCCCTCGGTGCGCTCCCAGACCGCCTCGTGGACCGACCCGGAGATGAGCACCAGCGCTTCGCCTGAGCCGTAGGAGAGGGCCTGCGGGGAGCGTCGGTCAGCCGCGGATGTGCCATAGGGCATCCACACCACCGCCACATTGGCCGGAGCGACCTCAGCGATGCCGAAGTCGGTCTCGGTGGTGTGCACGCTGCCCCTCTGGATTCGCACCCAGCCCCCCGAGATGCTGTCCCAGATGTTGGACACCACGTTGCCGGAGCCCTTGTGGTAGGTCACGGTCACGCCGGTCGCGTCGGGCAGGCCGGGCGGGTTCGGTGAGCCGTACTCGAACAGCGGCACCGGCGGTGCGTCAGGGAGGCCGCCGGGCAGCGAGTCAGGGTCGCCGCCGCCGAGGTTCTCATAGAGGAAGTACAGGTTGTGCGGCGCCCGGCGTGAGCGGTCGCGCGTGTACGGCGCGTACATTCTCGCGCCTCCGACGTCGACCAGGGTTCCGGCCCGGGCGGCTTGGCCCAGCTCGCGCAGCACCGTGTTGTTGGCACCGGATGAGGCCAGGTAGGGCGTGGCGAGATCATCGAGGATGTCGATGTCGCTGGACCGGGCCGAGCGCACGGGTCCGATCCGGCTGGGGATCTCGGAATGGAAGACGGCGAGGAACCTGGTCCGGGCCGCCTCGACCAGCACTTCGTAGACGATGTCGGCGGCCGCCAGTCCGGCCTGGGGACGGGCCTCGCTGCCGGAGTTGTCCACCTTCACGGCCAGGGCTCGTCGCTGGGCCAGGCTCGAGTCAGTGGTGATCAGGCCGGTGAGAGGAGCGATCGGGCCGGTCACGAGCAGTTCAAGATCACCTTCGTCTTCGACTGTGCCGTCTTCGAGTGTCCCGTCGCCGGCTGCCGCCAAGCCAGCTGTCCCGCCTTCAACTTCGCCGGCAGTTCCCGTCCCGCCGCCGGTCGTGTCGCCGTCTGCGGTCCCCTCGGTGGCAGGGCCGTCACGATCGCTTTCTGCAATGCTTCCGGCGGTGCTGTCGTCGGGCTCGATTTGATGGCCGGCATCAACAGGCGTGGAGGCGGGGTCCACCGGCAGCGAGTCCGAGACGGCGTTCGCGCTGGTCACGGTCGGCTCGGCGCCCCTCGGGCTTCCGTTGCACGCCGCAGCCAGCGTCACCGCCACTGTTAGGAGAGCGAGCACGGCCAACGAACGCCCTAGGGGCCGAGCGGATAGGCCAGCGTTCATGAGGGTCTCCCAAGGCACTGAGCGAGGCCGTGGCCCGAGCGGCCCGTGAGCGCAGCGAACAAGAGCGGGAAATGCCACGCTGCACCGCGAGGAGGTGACAGACCATCGGCGTGGTGCCTGGCTGCCGGGACCATGCCCGCGGCATCCGCGCCAGGTCTCGTCGCCATTAGATCTCCTCTAGCACGTCGATCCGCTGGATCATCGAGGATCGCGCTCGGGGACCGGATGCAGCTTGCTGCGGTGCGACCAGCCACAGGTGAGCGACTGCACCCGAGACCTCGACGCCGGGGCCGTCGACGGCCTTCTTGAGGGCCGATGCCAGCGCCGGAGGAAAGCTCGTGAGGCGGGCCGCCTCGAGGTCGATCTCGGTGGCAGTGTCGAATCCACAGGCCCGAGCGGCGAGACGCGATGCGAACGGCCTCGCACCGGGGAGCCTGGAGACGCTGGCCAACACCGTGGAGAAGGCGACTCCACGCCTCATCTCACAGAGCTGGCGGGCCGCCACGGCCTCGAGCTCCAGCCGGTCGAGGCTGGACAGCGCTCCACGGGTCACCACCAGATGGGCCGGAGGCCGCCTCAGCCCGACCGAGGCCGCGTTGATGGCGGGGGTCTCAACCACATGGACCGAAGGCTCGTTGAATCCGTGGGTGGTGCACAACCCCTCGACGAGGTTCTCCAGCCGCGGATGATCGCCCGGCACGAGCGGCCGAGCTCGAAGAGCCCGGAGGGTCGACTGAGGCGCCCTCGACCAGAGCAGAGCCCCGATGAGAAGGCCCGCGGCTGCGGCTGGCGCGAGGGCCACGAGCGGCGAGACGCCCGCAAAGGCGAACGCGACCCACACGATGACGGACACGGCAAGCGCATTAGGCGCGACGAGGATTGCGGGGGCGTACTTCAAGGCGTTCTGCGTTGTACTGGACATTCAGGGCGCCGACAATCACGACGACGCTGGCTCCGTCGTCGGAACCGCGCCCGCGACCTGCGGTCCGGCGAGGTCTCGTCGACGCGCCGTCATGGTAACGGTCGCACGCGGCACTACAGGGAACTCCCTGCTGTCAACTCGTCATCACCGCGAGGCGGTCACCTGTGGGCGCGGCCCCTGAGGCCGTTCGAGTGAGCGGTGGACACCGCGATCCGTTCGTAGCGCTCCAGGTAGTGGTCTGCCAGCCCAGACATCGAGAACGACTCAGCTCTGGCGTGTCCCGCCGCCACCAGCCTGGATGACTCGGAGGCGCTCGACAGCACTCGACTGATGGCCGCGGCCAGCTTCGCGGAATCGTCCGGCGGAACCAGCAGCGCATCGTGACCGGACCGAGCCACGTTGCGGTAGCCGGGCAGATCGCTGGCCACGACCGCAGTGCCCGCTGCCATCGCCTCCAGCAGCACGATGCCGAAGGACTCTCCCCACAACGACGGGGCGCAGAACACGTCGGCGCCCTTGAGTCGAGCGATCTTCTCGCTGTCGGTGACGGTCCCGAGCCACTCGATGCGAGGATCCGACGCCGACCGAGCCCGCAGCGCACTTGTCTCCGGACCCGAGCCCGCGACCCACAGCCTCACCTCCGCGGGGAGCATCCTGAGCGCGTCGAGCAGCACGCCGAGGCCCTTGCGGGGCTCGTGGCGACCGATGAACAGGATTGTCGGACCGGAGGCGCGTATGGACTCGGTGCTCCGATACGGGGCCAGCTCCACGCCGTTGTAGAGCAGGTCGTACGTTCCGCCGAGAGAGACGCGAGCCGTGTCGCGGGCGTCGGGTGACACGGCGACGCGGTGATCGAGGCGACCGGCAAGGAATCGGGCGGCTCGGGGAAAGAGGTCATAGGCCATGGAGGCCGCCGCGGCATGGAAGGTGCCGATGAGGGGGGCAGGCCGCACCAACAACGCGGTCGTGGTAGCGCCGGGCGCTAGCGGCTCATGGAGGTGGACGACGTCGAAGGACTCGTCGCGCATGGCTCGGATCGCTCGCAGCTGGCAGGAGGGGTCGGGAGCCACCGCAGCTATCGAGCCGTTGGAGCTCGCCGGCAGGCTGTTGCCGAGCGGCGTGACGTTGGGATCCGGCGGCGGGCCGTCGCACGGACCGAGCACGCGTGTGGGATGTCCGCTACGGCTCAGCGCCCTGGCCAGGCCGAGTACCTGCATCTGCACACCGCCGGGCAGCGTGAGGCTGTACGGGCAGATGATGCCGATCCGCACTACCCGAGAGGCTAGAGGCCGAGCGGACAAGCCGCGTCTGACCAAGGCTTCGCGAGGAGCTGAGCGAGGCCGTGGCCCGAGCGGCCCGTGAGCGCAGCGAACAAGAGCGGGAGACTAGAGGCCGCGCAGCGGTTCAGGCGTGGGCAGTCCGAGCGCCTCGAAATCGCTGGGCCAGTTGGGCGACATCAGATGCCACTGCTCGGGCGCAACGCGGATCAAGCCCTCCAGCGCGGCGGCGTAGTCCTGCACGACTCGGGACACGTCGCTGCGGATGGGTCCCGAGCGGCGCGTGTCCACAGGCGGCCCGGCGATGGCGTGACGGGCACCGCCCCGCCAGTACACCGCGGCCGGTATGAGGGGCGCACCGGTTCGCAGCGCCAGCAGGGCAGGACCGGCCGGCAACCTGGTCCGCTCGCCGAAGAAATCCACCGCCACACCGGTTCCGGTGACGTCTCGATCCGCGAGCAGGCACACCACGTCCCCCCGCTTGATGGCCGAGGCCAGACGTCCGCCCGCGTCCGGTCCAAGGGGAATGATGTCCATGCCCAACCGCTGCCGGAACGCGCTGAACCACTCGAACACGTCGGGCGGCTCAAGCGGCTCCACCACGGCCGTTACCCTCATCTGCGGGACCAGTGCGAGCCACCACGCCGCCCACTCCCAGGTGCCCAGGTGCGGCATCACCAGGATAGGTCCGACGCCCGAGCGGACCGATCGCTCGATGGTACCGACGCCCTCGTAGCCGAATCCGGCGTCTATCGCCGCCGCGTCGAGACTCGGAAGCTGGAAGCTCTCGAGGTAGTAACGGGCGTACCAGTCGAACGCGGCCGCCACCTTGAGCGACGCCTCGCGGCGTCCCATCGGTCGGCCCAGCGCCCTCTCGAGGTTGCGCCGCACCATCAGGCGCCGGTCGCGGCTTGCGGCCGCGACTGCTACCGCGGCCGCGAGCGCGGCAGCCCGGGCGACCGGAGCGGGCGCGTGGCGGGCGAGGAACTCGCCGGCCCGATAGGCCGAGGCGGACGGCATCGCGGCTCAGCCAGGGTCGGTCGGCGGGCGGTTGCGCATCCGCGTCCGCCGAGCAGGCTCGGCCACGCGGCGCCCGGTCCGCGACGTGCGGGCGCGGCGGAACCGGCGACGGGAGCGGGGGCGGACCGGCCGGCCCTCCGACGCCTGCCTCCACACCTTCACGAAACGCTGCACTGCGGTCACCGCAGTGAGCACGATCATGACCCAGAGGGTCAACACGAGAAGCTCGCTGAAGAGCAGGCCGAAGGCGAGCACGATGAAGCGCTCGGCCCGCTCCATGATGCCGCCCTTGGCCTCGTAGCCCAGCGACTCTGCCTTGGCCCGCTGGTACGACACCAGCATGGCCAGGCTCATCACCGCCACCGGCAGCATCATGACGTGGCCCGGCTCGGTGTCGGCCAGGTACCAGGCAATGCCGCCGAACAGCAGGGCGTCGGTGATGCGGTCCGACACCGAGTCGAAGAAGGCGCCCCGCAGCGAGGAGGTGCCCGAGGCCTTGGCCACTGCGCCGTCGAGGGCGTCGGGAATCCCGGCGAGAATCAGCAGCAGGAAGCCCACCCGCAGGGAGCCGGTTGCGATGGCGACGGCCGCGCCGGTGGCCATGACGATGCCGGTGATGGTGACCATGTCGGCGGTCACGCCGGTGCGGCGCAGCGACACGCCGATCGGCGTGAGCCCTCTGTCCACCGCCTCGCGCCAGTTTCCGTCGAACATTCGCCTGCTCCCGATGCGGCTGCCGACGAACGCTAGCAGCTAGCAGCTTGCAATCGGCGTGACCGCGCCCGCCGAGGTGGTGACCTCTTGGCGCGGCCCCTAGGAGTCAAGACCCGTCCAGTCCTCCGGATTGTCCTCCACGAAGCATCCCACCACCCGACCGTCCACCCCGTCCACCAGAACGAGCCCGCGGCTGTCCGGGGGCGCCTGGTTCGAGTACAGCAGGATGCGCCACGTCGGACGGCTTCGCAGGCCCCGCCACCCGAGCTGGGCCGAAGCGTGCCCCACGGGGAAGCCCACCTCCCGCGTGGCTGCTACCAGGGCGTCGTTCTCGTCGATGGCGAGATTCCAGCCCGCCTGCATGCAGTACAGGCCGAACACGATGAGGGCGACGCCTCCGACCAGGAAGCCACCGTTGACAAGAACGGCGTCATTGCTGGCCGACAGGGCGACCACGATGGAGACGGCGCCGATCAAGAGGTAGAGCGCCCCGGCGATGCGGCGCCTGCTGTTGTTGGGAAACAGGTAGGGACCCACATAGCCCGCTGCGTCGAGGTCGGCGGGAAGACTGTCGCGCACTTCTGCGTCCTTCGCCGACTCGCCGCCGGCAGCCCCGACACCCTCGCGTGGCTCCGCCTCGTTCGCCGACTCGCTGGCAGCCCCAACGTCGTCGCTGCTCTCCGGGTCGCCCGCGATCGTTGCTTCGCTCACAACGGCAGAATACGGCGACTCGGAGCCTGCGCGTCGGGGTGGGGCCGCCGGGTCCGAACGGCCGAAATCTATGTCGATGTTGTCGCCATATGAACCATGATCGTGCAGATTTCATCCTTCGATTCCGACAACGACCCAAGGACCTGTTGGGCCCCGGCGACTTACGGAACTCAGATGGGCAGGTCGCCGGTGGCCCGGCGGGTAGTGCCCTCGTCGGTGTAGGCGGCAATGGTCCTCTGGGCTATGCGCATCTGGTGCACCTCGTCGGCACCGTCGGCGAACCGGGCCCAGCGGGCGTGCTGGAACATGTGGGCCAGCGGCGTGTCGGTGGAATAACCCAGCGCGCCGTGCACCTGGATCGAACGGTCGATGACGCGGTTCAACATGTTGGCCACGAAGTGCTTGGCCATCGACACCTCCGACTTGAAGTCGTCGCCCCGGTCGATCTTGTGGGCCGCGTGCAGCACCATCAGCTTGGCCTGGTACAGCTCCATCGTTGAGTCGGCGATCATCCACTGGATGCCCTGCTTCTCCGCGAGCAGCGAGCCGTGGGAGAATCGGTTCAGCGACCGGTCCACCATCATGTCCAGGGCGGTCTCGGCCTGCGCGATCCATCGCATGCAGTGGGCCAGCCGGGCCGGTCCCAGACGGTACTGGCCCAGTAGGTGGCCCTGACCCCGGCCGCCGAGCATCTGGTCGTCGTGGACCCGCAGGTCCTCGATGAGGATCTCGCTGTGGCCCGTACTGCCGTGCATGGTCTCGATCTGACGCACCTCGGTCCAACCCTCATGGGGCAGGTCGATGATGAAGGCGCTGTTGGCGGCCTGTGGCCGGTCGGGGTCGTCCTCGGTGCGGCATACCAGAATGGCGAAGTTCGCCCGGTGGGCGTTGGAGATGAACCACTTGTGGCCGTTGATCACCCACTCGTCGCCGTCTTGGTAGGCGTTGCTTTGGATCAGCGTGGGATCGGAGCCCGCTACCTCCGGTTCGGTCATGGCGAAGCACGACCACACCTTGCCCTCGCATAGCGGGCGCAGGTACTTCTCGGCCTGCTCGGGTGTGGCCCAGTGCAGCAGGGTGTGCATGTTGCCCTCGTCGGGGGCTTGGCAGTTCAGCACCCACGGCCCGTAGTGGGACTTGGCCGCCTCGGCCTGCACCATCGCCAGCGCCACGTGACTCAGGCCCATCCCGCCCCACTCGGGCGGCATGTGCGGCAGCCACAACCCGGCGTCCCGGGCCTGCTTGCGCAGATCGATGAGCACGCCCACCCTGTCCTGCCCGGTCAGCGGCTCGCCCCCGTCACGGCCCTCAATGCGGGCCTCCGCCGGCTTGACCACATCGTCGATGAACGAGCGGACCCGCTCCCTGATGTCCTCAAGATCGGTCGAGAGCGTGAAGTCGATGGCCATGGCTGCCCCCCGGTCGTCGCCCACACAGTCTGCTCCGGCGGCGCGGTTCTGCCTCGCCTGAACCATCGACCGGCATAGCCCAATACCATGCACGCAACCGGCGACAACAGGAGACAGCGTGACCGAAGCCCCCATGAGCCGTCCCGGCGAGGTTGCCGGATGGCCGAAGCTGGTAGTGACCTATTCGACCGACCCGGACGGAGTGGAGCAGCTCGTGCCGCCGGGACTCGTTCTGGGAGAGCCCGTCGTGACCGTGGGCATCTACTGCGTGCCGATTCTAGGGGAGCCGGAGTTCGGCATCAGCGTGAAGGTGCCGGCGTCATGGAACGGCACCGAGGGCCTCTACAACCTCGGCATGGGCATCGACCAGGAGGCGGCCGTCTCCATCAGCCACGAGACCAACGGCCAGCCCAAGTTCCTCTGTGACGTGTCCTTCTACCGGTTGGGCGACCACGTCTCGGCCCGGGCCACCCACCAGGGCTACACCTTCGTCGAGTTCGGCGGCGACGTGACCGGGCCGGTCGACCCGCGCCCCGGGGACGTCACCGACCACGAATGGTGGATCAAGTACTCGCGGGCCATCGGCGGCGAGGCCGGCCAGTACGACTTCCCTCCCCACGTCGTCGACGTGGCCACCACCTTCGAGCAGCGCCACGTCGAGAACGTCGACGGCGAGCTGAAGGTCCTGGACAGCCCGTGGGATCCGGTAGCCCGCTATCTCCCGATCCGCGAGCAGCTGTCGGCGCAGCTCGTGACCCATAGGGCCAAGGCCCGCCACATCACCAATGCCGGGCCGCTCGACCCCGACGCCTTCTGGCCGCACGCCGACACCATCGGCGCTTCCCGCTGGCCGGGAACCAGGGGCGGTCCCCGCGCCGACTGACAGAATGTGGCTGTGCGGTCTCAGCCCTGTGCACGCAAGGATTCACGTAGGAGGATCAAGATGGAATCGACCTCTGTCCCACTACCAACAAGCCAATGCTGGCTCGGATGCGGCCAGGAACCCTCTGAGGGCAAGTACTTCGTGAGCAAGCACGACAGGACGGCTGAGGCCGCCGTCATCAAGGTTGAGTACGGCAGCATCGCCGCTTTCCTCCACAATCACGGCTACGGCCCGAACGGCAAGAATCCTGTCGAGGAACGCGAGAAGTTCGAGGCTGCGGGTTCAGTCAGGCTGCGGCCGGCTCGCGCTGGTTGAGGGGGTTCATGCCCGGGCAACCCCGGGCCTCCTCGGGGACATCCGCGTAGTCGATGCCCTCGGCGACCTCGCCCTTGGTGAGGCAGTACTGCTCGGCCAGCGGCCGCAGCGCGTCCAGGTCGAACTTGTAGAGCTTGGCCGCGTTGGTGGTGAGCAGCGTGGTGGCGTCATCGACGGGCATCCCGCCGAAGGTGAGCTTGAGATGCTTCTCGGTGAAGGGATGCGACCCCTCGGTGTGGGGATAGTCCGAGCCCCACATAATGCGATCGATACCGATCTCAGCGGGCAGATGGGCTTCGCTGGGGCGCAGGAAGCTGGCACCGATGAAGCATTGGCGCTGCCAGTACTCGCTCGGCTTCATCGACATGGCCGAGACCGCCGGACCGCCGAAGATGGCCTCCGATCCGTAGGTCGAGTACTTCATGCGGTGATAGAAGGAGTCGAGATCCTTGAGAACCTCCGGGACCCAGGCCGTGCCCGTCTCGGTGTTGACGAAATTCAGGTCGGGGTGGCGCTCGAACACCCCCGAGAACATCAGGTGCCACAGCGCCCGCTGCGACCACCAGCGCACCTCGATGAGGAACACCGCCAGCGACGCCGGGAAGTGGTTGCCGAACGACGGCGTGGCCCCGCCCGCATGGTGGTTGACGGGCATGTCATTGGCCTCGGCCGCGGCCCAGATCGGCTCGTAGGCCGCGGAGTAGAGCGGCTCGAACGGCGAGTCCGGGGGCGCGCCAGGCAGCAGGATCCCGCCCCGCAGGCCGTTCTCCGCGGCCCACTCGATCTCGGCCACGGAGCCTTCGACGTCGCCCAGGAAGATCTGGGCGATGCCCGCGCAGCGCTCGGGCGCCTCGCTCACCAGGTCCAGCAGCCAGCGGTTGTGAGCCCTCAGGCCGGCCCACCGGCGCTCGAAGTCGTCGGTGTAGGCCGGGGCCTCCAACGCGGTGGACGCTGGCGGGGCGAACGGCGGCAGCGTGTTGGGGAACATGACCCCGGCCACGACGCCGTCGGTCTCCTGCTCGCGCAGGCGGCGGGACGTGGACCAGTTGCGGTCACCGTCCTTCTCGGGATCGCCGTCGACGCCGACGTTGCGGGGGCTCTTGCGACCCTTGTGCGCCGAGGCCGCGGCCTGGAGGCCCCGTTCGACGCCGTCGGCCCACTCGTCGAAGTCCCGGTGGTACTTGGACGCCAGGTACGGGCGGTAGTCGTGCAGGTCCGCTCCGCAGTGGGTGTCGGCCGAGATGACGATGTGATGCTCGGGCATGGAATCCTCCCGGGTGCTGACAGCCGCTGCGGTCAGCGTATGCCGTCCTTACAGGCCGCGCGGGTAGGTGTCTGGGCTGCTGCCCACCCGCTCGGCCTCTTCGGCCCCGGTCCTCCTGTCAGCCGCCGAGGTCGTGGCCGGGCGGCATCTCGGCCCGGCCGACGGCCTCAGCGCGCTCGTGCAGCAGCGCAGCCGTGTCATCGAGGTCCCTGGCGATGATGTAGCGGCGCTCCGCGACACCGTCGAGCACGAACTCTCCGAGCTCGTCGAGGTCGGCCAGCTCGGGTTCGGTGCCCCGCATGTCGGCGACCATCTGCTTGAGCTCCTCGAATGTGAGGCTTCCTCGCCCGGTGGCTTCGCCCACCCGCTGCAGATGCTCGGGCCGGTTGCGCTGGGCGTTGAACAGCCCGGTGTCCATCAGCCCGCCCGACGGGTAGAACACCGACGCCCTCACGTTGGTGCTCTCTCTGATGAGGTTGGCGTTGAGCGCCTCGGTGAAGCAGCTGACCGCAGCCTTGGACGAGGCGTACACCGAGGCGGTGGGGACGGGAGCGAAGCCGCCGTCTCCCGATGATGTGACGATCACATGCCCGGGCTGGCCGGAGTCGATCATGCGGGGCACGAAAGCCCACGCGCAGATGGCCACGCCGAACACGTTCACGCCGAAGCACCAGCGCCAGTCGTTGGGCTCCTGCTGCCAGGGCTTGCCCCCACCGCCAGACGTGACCCCGGCGTTGCAGAACAGCAGGTTGCAGGCCCCGTGAGCCTCGAAGACATGGTCGGCCAGCGCGGTGACGGACTCTTCGTCGCTCACGTCGGTGCGCACACCCTCCACAGACCCCAGAGGTGACAGCTCCTCGGTTGCCCGCTCCAGCGCCGGCTCCTCGATGTCAGCGATCACCAACTTTGCACCCCTGCGAAGGAGTGCCTTGGCGATGCCCTTTCCGATGCCGCTCGCCCCACCGGTGACGACTGCCGTCGAGCCGGTGATATGGAAGTGGCAATCGTCGGCGCACACCTCGTGCTTGAACGGCGGGCCGTTGGGCATGGCTCGGAGAGTAGCCCGCGGTTCCTGGGTCAGACTTCGAGCATCAGGGTGACGGGTCCGTCGTTGGTCAGTTCCACGGCCATGTTGGCCCCGAACGAGCCGGTAGCCACCGTGGCGCCCAAGCGTCGCATCTCGGTGACCAGCTCCTCGATCAGCCGGGCCGCTTCGTCGGGTGCCGCAGCCGCGATGAACGACGGACGACGGCCCTTGCGGGTGTCTCCGTACAGGGTGAACTGGCTAACCACCAGAAGCTCACCGCCGGTGTCGGCCACGGACCGGTTCATGTGGCCGTTCTCGTCGGCGAAGATGCGCAGATGCCAGAGCTTGGCCGCCAACTTCACAGCCGCGTCGCGGTCGTCGTCGTGGGTCACCCCGACCAGGCAGCACAGCCCGGGGCCGATCTCGCCGACAACTCGACCATCCACCCGCACCCGGGCCTGCGCGGCCCGCTGCACCAGCGCCCTCACGGACCCAGCCTAGGAATCTCCGATCAGGACGTGGCCTTCAGATTGTTGGCCTTGTTGGCCGCGCCGGACGCAACCGTGCCGTAGAAGACCCCGGCCACAACGACCACGGCGCCGACCACAGCCGCGGGGCGGGGCAGCTCGGACAGGAACAAAGCCGCCCATACCGTGCCGGCCACAGTCTCGATCGGGGTGAACAGCGCGACCTCTGAGACGGGAGCGAAACGGGGCGCATTGGTATGGGCCAGCCGGCCGAGTGGGTTGAAGCACAGCCCCATCGCCGCGATGGCCAAGTAGGCCCGCGCGTCCAACGAGAACGGCGACGCCGCGACGCTCGTGACCGCGATCACGATCACAGCACTGATTGACAGGCCGGCGCGGCGGCTCATTTCCGGGTACCGCCGCCAGATCGTCATATTGGCAGCAAAGGCCGCCACAGCCACGAGCGCCAGGAAATCGCCCTTGAGGGTCGGCTGTCCCAGCGAGCTGGACACGATCACCGCGATGCCGGCCATGGTCAAGGCGATGGCCACGCCAACACGCCGAGTGATCCGTTCCCCCAGGAACAGCCGGGCGCAAGCGGCCGCCAGCAGCGGCGCTGCGGCGACGATGGCCACCACGTTGGCGACCCGGGTCTGGGTGATGGCGGTGATGAAGCTGAGTTGGCTGATCGAGGCCAGCACGCCCACTCCTGCCAGCGGCAGCCGGTGGTTACGAAGCGACTCCATCGCCGGGCGGCGGTCGATCAACCGTCCGAATGTGGAGTACACCACCAGCGCGCAGCACGCCACCCAGAAGGCGATGTCGACGGCCTCGGCCTCGGACACCCGCACCCACAGTGAGTCGGTCGATACCGAAAGCATCCCCATCCCGGCCAGCAGCCACCCCAGCCGCCGCCGATCGCCCGAATGATCCTCGGTCATCAGGACACGCTAACGGTCGCCCGCCTCACGGGAAGGAACACCGCAGTGAGCGGTGGCGCGGAGTGAGAGCGGCGACGCTGGCCGTCGCCGGATCAGGCGCTGGAAAGGAAGGTCTGCGGGTCGGAGCTGAAGGCCCGCAAGCAGCCGGGGGCACAGAACCAGTAGTCGTCACCCTCGTGAACGGTGTGGTACTTGGCGTCGTCCACCAACACCGTCATGCCGCACACCGGATCGGTGGCTTCGGCTCTCAACGACGCCTGGCCCGATCCCGTCGCGACTAGCTCGCCGTTGGCTCTCCGGGCCACGAGGTCAGCCATCACTGCGACCGCTATCTCCGCGTTGGCGACGGCTCCGAGGTCCAGTCCCGCTGGAGCGTGCACCCGGGCCGTCTCGGAGCAGCCGACTCCCCTGCCGGTGAGATGGTCGACGACAGCGATCGCGCGTCTTTCTGAAGCGACCAAGCCGATGTAGCCCGGGTCGAACGCCAGAGCGGCCTCCAGGGCGAGGTCGTCGTAGTGGCCCTGGGTCGCGACCACCACCGCAGTGGCACCGTCGATGCCGAGGTCCGAGAGGTCCAGTTTGGTCCGCACGATCTCAGGCCGGACGTGCTCGTCGGGATTGCCGCCGTCGTCGATGATCGTGGCCCGCCACCCCACCGCTATGGCCATCTCCGCCAGCGCGTCCACCGCCGGGGACCGGCCCACCACCACCACCTGCGGCTCGGGCCGGTGCGGCTCCAGATAGACCTCCAACGCACCCTCGGACTCACAGGCCATGGCTATGGATCGCACACCTTCCTGCGAGCGGCCGTCCAACTCACCGGGCTGGCCCAGGAAGAGCAGCGCGGGCTCGCCGGTCTCCAGGCACTCCCGGGCATGGCGGACCACCGAAGGCTCGGCACAGGCGCCCCCAAGCCAGCCCCGCACCGTGCCGTCGGCCAGGACCACCGCCTTGGACCCCTGCCGCCCCGACGACGGGCCTCGCCGCCACACCACGGTGGCCAGCACGTACGGCACGCGCTGCTCGGTGAGCTCCACCGCCTCGGCCAGCACCGACACGTCCATCCGGTTGCCCCCCTTGAGCGTCGGGTCCCTCGCTCATCAGCATCCACGCTCCAGCGTACCCGCGCCACCCCAGACGCCTAGTATCGGTGCCGTTGAGGTGATGGCGTCCGGTCATCCCCCGGCGCTCGGCGACGACCGGCCAGCGTCAACGCTCACGACCTCACGGCCACCCCTTCGCATGGAGCACCGACCGCAAGCTGCACGGGGATGGCTTCGCCGTCGGAAGCGGCGACTAGCTCGACACAGCCGGGCTCGTTAACCCAGACACCGCCCGCCCACACAACCCATTCACCGCGATCCGTGCCACAAGGCCCAACACTCAGATACTCGGTGGGCTCGATCACACATTCATCGCCATCCGTGTCGCAAGGCCCAACAGTCAAAGCATCAGCGGGCGCGAAGGCACTCCCACCGTAGCGAAGCACCGCGTCGTCGGGGGCTCCCACGATCTCCAGCGAGACTTGCCGGAAGCGGCGCACGTGCAGCCCGAACTTGGAGAAACGATACTCCTCATAGCCCGAGCCCTCCGACCCCCGCCGCCTGAGTTGCATCTCTCCCGCCGGCAGCGCAATGAATCCGTCGCCAGTGCCGTGGACTCTGTAGTCGGGACCGGGAGCTTCGACCACACCAATGGCTGTAGCGCACGGCAAATCCGCACGCACCTGCTGATCCTTGATCTCCGCCTTCTGATCTGCGCCGCCGCTACAGCCCGTGATGAGCCCAGCAACCAACGCCGCTATGAGGATTCGCACGGCATCGACGCTTCGTCGGCGAGGATCGGAGAATTGTTGGGGCTTGCAGCGCCATTGTTGGCACTGCGAGTGTCGCGATCGTTCCGAGCAGCCGTGCACGGCCAGCGCAGGGGCAAGTCCGCAGGCTGACGGCCCAAGACCGTCGGGCCGTCAGTCGCTGGCGGTGTCGATGGCCTCCCACACCCGGTCGGGCAGGACCGGCATGTCGATGTTGCGCACCCCCAGGTGGGCCAGAGCGTCGATTACCGCGTTGACGAACGCCGCGGGCGAGCCGACCGTGGCAGACTCGCCGATGCCCTTGGCGCCGATCGGGTGGTGCGGCGACGGGGTGACCGTCTGCAGCAGCTCGAAGCGGGGCGTCTCCCACGCGGTGGGGACCATGTAGTCCATGAAGTTCGACCCGATGCAGTTGCCGTCGTCGTCGAAAGTGATCCACTGCATCGACGACATGGCGAACCCCTCGGTGAGGCCCCCGTGGATCTGGCCATCCACGATCATCGGGTTGATCCGCACCCCGCAGTCGTCCAGCGCCACCATGCGGTCCACCTTCCACACGCCGGTCTCAGGATCGACCTCCACCACCACCACGTAGGCGCCGTAGGGGAAAGTGAGGTTGGGCGGGTCGTAGTAGGTGACGTCCTCGAGGCCGTACTCCATGCCCTCGGGCAGGTTGGTGTAGGCCGCGAAGGCGGCGTCCTGGATGGTGACCGACTTGTCGGGCGAGCCCTTCACGAAGAACTTGTCCGCCTCGCGGTCGATGTCCTCGGGCGCGGCCTCCAGCAGGTGCGCTGCTATGTGGCGGGCCTTGTCGGCGATCTTGCGGGCCACCATCGCGGTGGCCGCACCGCCCACCGGCGTGGACCGCGACGCGTAGGTGCCCAGACCGTAGGGGGTGTCGTCGGTGTCGCCGTGCACCACCTTGATGTCGTAGGCAGGGATGCCCGTCTCCTCGGCCACGATCTGCGCGAAGGTCGTCTCGTGGCCCTGGCCCTGGGTCTTCACCCCCAGCTTGAGGATGGCCTTGCCGGTGGGATGGACCCGCAGCTCGGCCGAGTCGATCATCTTCAGCCCGGCGATGTCGTAGGTGTGCGACGGGCCCGCCCCCACCGCCTCGGTGAAGTGGGCGATGCCGATCCCGATCAGGCGTCCCTCCTCCCGGGCCGCGGCCTGCTCGGCCCGCAACTCGGTGTAGCCGACCTCGTCGAGGGCCTTGCGCAGCGCCGTCGGATAGTCGCCGGAGTCGTACACGAAGCCGGTGGGCGTCTCGTACGGGAACTGCTCGGGCTGGATGAAGTTGCGCAGCCGCATCTCGGCCGGGTCGATGCCCATCTCGTAGGCGGCGGTCTGCACCAGCCGCTCGATCAGGTACGAAGCCTCGGTGATGCGGAACGAGCACCGGTAGGCCACCCCTCCCGGCGCCTTGTTGGTGAAGGCGCCCCGGCACTTGATGTGCGCGGACGGGAAGTCGTAGCTGCCGGTGACCACATGGAACAGCCCGGCCCGGTAGCGGGTGGGCTGCGCATCGGAGTAGAAGGCGCCCTGGTCCGACAGCATGTTCACCCGCAGGGCCTGGATGCGGCCCTCGTTGGTCAGGGCCAAGTCGCCGGTCATGTAGTAGTCGCGCCCGAAACCGGTGGAGATCAGGTTGCCGGTGCGGGTCTCCACCCACTTCACCGGCTGGCCGATCAGCAGGCTGGCCGCAGTGGCCACCACGTATCCGGGGTAGATGGGCACCTTGTTGCCGAAGCCGCCGCCGATGTCGGGGCTGACGATGCGGATGTTCTGCTCGGGCAGCCCGGCCACCAGGGCGAACAGCGTCCGGTGGGCGTGGGGCGCCTGCGAGGTCATGTACAGGGTGGCCTGGCCCGTCACCGAGTTGACGTCGGCCACGATCCCGCACGTCTCCAGCGGGGCGGGGTGCGAGCGCGGGTAGTGGGTGGTGAGCGAGACCACACGGTCGGCGCTGGCGAAGGCGGCCTCGGTGGCGGCCTCGTCGCCGGTCTCCCACTCGTAGACCAGGTTGTCGGTCTGGCCCTCCTTCTCGTCGCGGATCAGCACCGCGCCGTCCGCCAGCGACTGCTGGGGGTTGACGATGGCGTCGAGCATCTCGTAGTCCACGTCGACCAGCTCGGCCGCGTCGGTGGCCACATACGGGTCGGTGGCGATGACCGCGGCGACCTCCTGGCCCTGGTAGCGGACCTTGTCGGTGGCCAGAACGGCCTGGGTGTCGCCCGACAGGGTGGGCATCCAGGCCAGCCCGTGGGCGGCCATCAGCTCGCCGGTGACCACGGCTACCACACCCTCCACCGCGGAGGCCGCGGCGGTGTCGATGCCGTTGATGCGGGCGTGGGCCACCGGCGAGCGCACGAGGGCCATGTGCAGCATCCCACCCAGCACGATGTCGTCGAGGAAGTTGCCCTGGCCCTCGATGAGGCGGGCGTCCTCGACGCGCTTGATGCTGTGGCCGATGCCGCCGATCTCAGGAGGCGTCGTGGTTGCGGTGTCAGTCATTGGTCGTACCTCCTAGCTGTCAGAACCGTTGCCGGCCGCGGCGGCTGCAGCGGCCTGGATGGCCTTGACGATGTTCATGTAGCCGGTGCAGCGGCACAGGTTCCCCGAGATGGCCCAGCGCACTTCGTCGTCGGACGGCGCCGGGTTGTCCTCGATCAGCGCCGCGCCCACCAGCATCATGGCCGGGGTGCAGAAGCCGCACTGCAGGCCGTGCTCGTCGCTGAACGCGCTCTGGATGGGGTGCAGACCGTCGGCGGACTTGAGTCCCTCGACGGTGGTGACCGAGCGGCCGTCGGCCTGCACGGCCAGCATCGTGCACGACTTGACGGGCGTGCCGTCCACCAGCACGGTGCAAACCCCGCAGCTGGTGGTGTCACAGCCGATGTGGGTGCCGGTCAGCCCGGCACCGGTGCGGATGTGGTCGACGAGCAGGCGCCGGGGTTCGACGTCGGCGGTGTGGTCGGCTCCGTTGATGTTGATCGTGATCTCCATGTCTCCCCCTCTCAGGCCTGGGCCTGCTCGGCCGCGGCCGCCAGGGCCCTTCGGGTGAACGCGGCCACCACTTGGCGCTTCCAGCGGGCCGAGCCCCGCACGTCGTCTCGGGGGTCGGATGCCGCGGCAGCGGCCGCGCCAGCCTCGGCGAACAGCTCGGCGCTCGGGGCGTTGCCCACCAGCACCGCCTCGGCGCCGGTCGCCTTGCGGTTGATGGGCGCCACCGATGTCATGGCCACCCCCGCAACTGCGATGGTTCCGTCGGCGGCGAGCTCGAGGTGGGCGGCCACGCCCACAGTCGCATAGTCGCCGACCTTGCGCTCCAGCTTCTGGTACGAGCCGCCGGAGGGGCCCGAGGGCACCGGGATGTGCAGCGCGGTCACCATCTCGTCCTCAGCGAGGGAGCTGGTGAAGAAGTCCTGCACGAAGTCGCCGATGGCGATGCTCCGCTCGCCGTCGGGGCCTCGAGCCACCACCTCGGCGCCGGTGGCCAGCAGAACCGAGTTCCAGTCTCCCTCGGGGTCGCAGTGGGCCACCGACCCGCACATGGTGCCCAGGTTGCGGACCAGCGGATCCGAGATCCACGGGGCGGCGGAGGCCACCGCACCGGACACCGCATCGGAGGCGGCGATGTCGGCGTGACGGACCAGGGCCCCGATGTGGAGGTGACCGTTGTGGTGCTCGATGGTGTCGAGTCCGCCGATGCGGTTGATGTCCACCAGCTTCGAGGGCGTCGCGAACCGAAGCTTCATCATCGGCAGCAGGCTCTGCCCGCCGGCGAGGAACCGGGTCTCATCACCCCCTTCGGCCTTGGCCGCTATCGCCTCCTCCACTGACGAGGCTGCTATGTAGTCGAACCGGGCTGGCAGCATCCTGCACCCCCATCTCTCGCGGCTCCGTCCCTGCGGCCGCGTGTGCCCATGACCGTACACCAGCTCGGCTAGTCGTATCGAGTCGGCCGCCGCGGACTCGGCCTGCAACAGCTGCCGCCATCGCCACGCGAGTCGTCGCGCCTTCTCGCCATAGTTACGCAAGATCCCGATCAGAACGCCGGGCGGCCATGGCCCCGATGGCGGACGACGGCCGCGGTCGCCTCCCAAGGGTACGCTGACGGATGCGCGCCACGGGATCCCCGACACCCTCAGGGCGGTTCGCGGCGCTGGGCAATCGCCACTTCCGGATGCTCTTCGTGGGCGGGCTGTTCACGTTCCTCACCATGCAGGTGGCGGGCATCGCCCGGGCCTGGCTCGCGTTCGAGCTCACCGGCAGCAACACCGGCCTCGGCGGTGTGATGCTGGCCTTCGGACTGTGCAGCATCATCGCCATCCCGTACGGGGGCGTGATCTCCGACCGCTTCCCCAAGCGCAATGTGCTCGTGGTGGCGGGCGTCCTGCAGGCTGCAACCCCCATCTGGCTGGGCGTGGTGGTGGCCACCGGCACCGAGTCGTACTGGGTCCTGATCGCCGCGAGCGTCGTGCAGGGCGGCGTGATCTCGATTCTGGCACCGGCCCGGCTCTCCTTCGTTTCCGAGATCGTCGGCCGCGAGGCCATCACCAACGCGGTGTTCCTGTCGATGTCCACCGTGCAGCTGGCCCGGGTTGCCGGTCCGGCCGCGGCGGGCGCCTTGATCGGTGTGGCATTCTTCGGCCTCGCCGGCGTCTTCTTCGCCGCTGGCGCGCTCGGGGCCTTGAGCGTGGTCCTGCTGGCCGGCCTGCCCCGGGGTGCGCCATCGAACCACTCGGGCCGCAGCGCGCTGGGCGACATCGCCGACGGTCTGCGCTTCGTTCGCTCCCGTCCGGACCTGGTGCACCTGCTCGCGGTGTCGTTCGGCGTGGTGCTGGTCGGCTTCCCCCACATGGCGTTCCTGCCGGTAGTGGCCGAGCAGGTCCACGACAGCGGATCGACTGGCTTCGGCCTCCTCAACGCGGCCGCGGCAGTGGGCGCCGCGGTGGGATCCATCTCGCTGGCGAACCTGGAACGACGGAGACTGCGCCCGTTTCAGACCCGCAGCGGCCTGGCCTTCGGCGTGTCACTCGCAGTGTTCGCGGTGATGCCCAGCTTCTACGCCGCGCTGGCGGTCATGGCGGTGGTGGGGGCCACATCCAGCGTGTTCCAAGCCCTCAACAATTCCATGCTGCTCACGTCGACGCCGGTCGAGTACCACGGACGGGTACAGAGCCTGCTGATGCTCAGCTTCTCGGGTTTCGCCATAGCGGCCCTGCCCATCGGAATCGTCGCCGACGCCATCGGGATCCAGACAACCCTGGTTGTGCTCGGCGTGCTGGTGGTCGCGGTGATGGTGGCGGCCCGGATCACCGAGCCGCGCGGCGCAGTCGAGGAGACAACACTATGAGCAGACGACAAGACGAGGAGGCAGCCATGGCCGGCGATACGAGCACCGATCACGCCGCAGGCGAGGGCGAGGGCGCGAGCGAGGGCGCGGCCGCAGGCGAGGGCGAGGGCGCGAGCGAGGGCGCGGCCGCAGGCGAGGGCGCGGCTTCCGCCGAGACGGTGGTGCGCGCCTATTGGGAGAGAGTCTGGCTCGAGCGGGACCTCGACGCGCTGGAGGACCTGGTGTCGGACCCGATCGTGCGCCACACGGCCGAGGGGACGGAGTCCCTGACCCGTCGCGAGTTCCGTCGACGGCTCGCCGGCGCCTTCGAGGCGGTCCGAGCCAGTGAGGTGAGCATCGATGCCATCACCGCCGACGGCCCGTTCGCGTGGGTGCGTCTCACCCTTCGTGGTGTGAGTCTGGCGACCGCGGCTCCGATGTCGCTGACCTGGCTGGCGCAGTACCGGACCGAGGGCGGGCGCATCGCGGAGTTGTGGGCTCTGCACCAGCCCGGCGCGGACTGGTCGGAGTGATGCCCGGCGGCCCGATCATCCAGCGCCTCTCCGACCCCGCCATGCCTTGGCAGCGGGTCAAGGCGCAGCGCAACGCCGACGGCACCGAGTCGTCGGTTTGGGAGAAGTGGTTCGCCTGCCGCGCCGACCCGGCCTACCTGTCGCTCTACGCCCGCTACGATGCCGGGATGGTCGTGCGCCGCCACGGCCACCGCTCACCGCACGTCGTGTTCGTGCTGGAGGGGGAGATCCTGGTGGGCGACGAGCGGTGCGAGGCCGGTACCCACATCGAGCTCCCTTCCGGCGAGCAGTTCGGGCCGCTCGTCGCCGGCGAGGCCGGATGCGCGCTGTTCGAGGTGATGCTCGGCGACCCCCGCAGTTGGAGCGACGACCCGGACGCGTTCGAGCAGGCCTGCTCGGAGCGCGGCATTGCGCCGCTGCCCGATCCTGAGATCGATTTCCCCGACTGGTTGGAGGACGAGCGGGGCCGCTGGATCGACTCGCTACAGGCCACGGGGCCGCACGGGGCCGACTCTCTCGCCGGCAGCGATCCTGAGGACGGGGCCGACTCTCTCGCCGGCAGCGATCCTGAGGACGGGGCCGACTCTCTCGCCGGCAGCGATCCTGAGGGGTGAGCACCACCGAGCTGATCGTCGTCGGTGTGGCCTCGGCAGTGGCGATGCTGGCCAAGAGCACCACCGGACTGGGCTACCCGATGCTGGCCATCCCGATAGTGGCCGCGGTGGCCGGCCTGGAGACCGCGGTGGTGGTCGTGACCCTGCCCAACGTCGCGGCCAACGTCCTGATCGGCTGGCGCACCCGCCACGCTCGCTCCCAGACTCGCGACCTGCCCGCTCTGGCCTTGACGTCGGCCCTGGGAGCGGTGGCCGGCACCTTCGTTCTGGTCTCCGCGCCCGACAAGCCCCTGCTGGCCGTGCTGGCCGTCGCCGTCCTGGCGTTCGTGGTCCGGTCCCTGTGGTTCGGAGATATCGCCGTGTCACCACGGACCGGCCGGCGGGCCTCACCAGCCGTGGGCCTGGCCGCAGGCGTGATGCAGGGAGCCGTCGGGGTACCGGGACCGATCATGGCGACATGGCTGTACGCCTACCGCCTGCCCCGCGACGCGTACATCCTGTCGCTGGCGACACTGTTCCTGATCGCCGGGATGGCTCAAGTGTCGGCGCTGGCCGCCATCGGCGCCTACGACCGCGACCGCCTGATTGCAGCCGCGGTGGGGCTCGGGCCGGTGCTGGCCGTGCTGCCTGTCGGGGAGCGCCTGCGAGCCAGGCTGTCGAGCGCGCAGTTCGACCGGGCCGTGCTGGCTTTGCTGGCGGCCGCAGCCGTCACCCTGGTGATACGAGCCGTCACCGGCTAGAGGTGAGGTCGGCAAGGACAGTCGTCCGACGACCAGCCCGAGAGACCCGGATCAGGACTTCGCGTCAGGGCGGCGGCGCCGCGGCAGGCGCCACTGCGGCCCGCGGCGGTCGCGCTCGACCTTCGGCTGGTCGAGCCCGCGATGCGGAGCGCGCACCTCGCCGACTTCGCCCCCGTAGAGCCGGCCCTGGTGCTGCTGACCGCTCCACACGACCACCTGGGGGAAGGCGATGGTGATGGACTCGGCTGCGAACGCCTGATGGATGGCCAGGACGAGGTCGTGGCGGGCGGCGAGCTCGGAGGGAACGTCGCTGGCGTGCCAGTAGAGCAAGCTGAAGCCGATGCTGGAATCCCCGAAGCCGTCCAGGTTGACCACCGGCTCGGGATCGGCCAGCACCCTTGGCACCCTGGCCAGGGCCTCGTACAGGACATCGGTCGCCTGCTGCAGGTCGGTCTCGTAGGCCACGCCGACGGCAAGTGAGCTACGGCGCACGGACTCGCGGGTCAGGTTGACGATGGTGGTGCCGACGACATTCGCGTTGGGGATGCGGATGTGGGTGCCATCGAGGCCGCGGACCTGGGTAGTGCGGGAGTCGATGTCCTCCACGAGGCCGACGTGGCCGTCCAGCGCGACGGTGTCGCCCACTGTGTAGGGCCTTCGGGTCTGCAGGATCAGCGAGGACACGAAGTTCCCGACCACGCCCTGCAAGGCCAGTGCCAGCACCAGACCGCCCAGCCCGAGGGCACCCAGCAGCGGGCCGACCCGCACGCCGAGGACGGTCAGCGCGTACGACAGGCCGATCAGGAACACGGCGTAGCCGATGAACCGCGAGGTCAGGATGGCGGCAAAGCCGGACCCGATTCCCCGCGACACCACCCGGCGCAGGATCCTGGAGACCGCCGCCGCCAACACCAGCGTGCCGACAAGGACGATCCCGGCCCTGATCCAGTCGCCGCTGGTGAGCGGCGCGTCCAGCAGCGACTCGCTGTCGGCCTGGGCCAGCACTGCAATCAAAGGGATCATCAGCGGCTCAGTCTGTCATGCAAGCACGCGGCCGTCGATGAGCGCGAGCATCGGAAGCAGGCGGAGCACGCCGGCGCCGAACGCAGCTATGCGCCGGACGGGCCGGAGCGGCCGATGGCGTGCTCGGAGGTGCCGAGGTAGCTGGCTATCACCAGCGGGTCCTGACGGACCTGGTCGGGCGGGCCCTCCGCGATCACCGCGCCCGCCTCCAGGCAGTACACCCGGTCGCTGATCCCCATGACCAGCGGCATGTCGTGCTCGATGACGATCACCGCGGCGTCCAGCTCGGCCTGCAGCTGCTTGATGAGCGGACCGAAGGCCTCGGCCTCGCGCTGGGCCACGCCGCCTGTCGGCTCGTCCAGCAGCAGCACCCGGGCGTTGACGGCCAGAAGGCTGGAGAGCTCCACGATGCGGCGCGTGCCGGTGGACAGCGTGGCCACGAAGTGGTCCGCGTAGCGCTTCAGTCCCATGTAGTCGATGATCTCGTCCGCTTCGGCCCGCTTGGCCCTCTCCTGGGCGGGCGATGGCGGCAGGGCAGTCATCGAAGCGACCAGACGCGAGTGCACTCGGGCCTCGAGGGCGACCATCAGCGACTCGCGCACCGTCAGGCTCGGATAGACGCGGGCGCCCTGGAAGCCCCGTCCCAAGCCGCGGGCGTGGCGGGCCGGCGCCCGCCGCCCGGTCACGTCGGTTCCGAGCACGAACACCCGTCCCTGAGCGGGAACGAATCCGCTGATGGCGTTGAGAAGTGTGGACTTGCCCGCGCCGTTGGTTCCGATCAGGCCCACGAGCTCCCCGTGATCGACATGCACCGAGACGTGGTCGACCGCAGTGTTGCCGCCGAAGCGCACCGACACGTCCTGGGTCTGCAGTGCGGGGCCCGCCCTGTCCGCGGTCGAAGCAACGCTTGCCGTCACCGGCGAGCGAGGCTTGCCTGGCTCCGGCGCGGACTCAGGCGCCTGGGCGCCCTGCTCGACGGCCGAAGGCTCGCTCGCCGCGGCGGCCTCCCGCTCCGCCATCTTGCGGTCGGCGCGCTCCAGCAGCTTGTCGCGGATGCTGTAGACGATCTGCAGCAGCCCGCCGGGGAAGTACATGAGCAGCACCAGCAGGCCGATGCTGCTGGTCAGCAGCCGCACGAGATCGTCGAGCTCCTCGGGAATGGTCTGGGGAATGCCCCGCACCCACAGCGCCCCCAGGATGGGGCCGGCCACCGAGCCCAGGCCGCCGATGATGGCCGTGGCCACCACCACGATCGACTCGCTGGCCCGGAACAGAGAGTCGGGTTGCAGCGAGGGCACCAGCGTCACGAGCAGACCGCCGGAGTAGGCCGCGATGCCTCCGGCCACACCGAAGGCGGCCAGCTTCATGCGAGTGGGCGACACGGTGGACGCCGAGGCCATCTCCTCGTTGTCGCGCACCGCGATCCACGACCGCCCGATGCCGGTGCGGCGCAGCCGGGCCACCACCGCGGCCGCCACGGCCAGCGAGACGAGGCACAGGAAGTAGTAGTTCTTGCGGGAGGCGTCGAAGTCCACGTGGATCGGACCGAGGTCGAGCACCGGCTTCTTGGCCGGGCGGGGGAACGAGGTGCCGCCGGTGAAGAAGTCCTGCAGGAACAACCACGTTGCCGAGGCCACCGCGAACGCGAGCGTGGTCACGGCCAGGAACAGGCCCCGCACCCGGAGCGCGGGCAGGCCGACGATCACCGCGGTCACAACCCCGACTGCGGTGGCCACGACCATGGCCAGGGCCCAGGGCAGGTCCAGCGACAGATCGAACAGGTCGAAGGGCACGGGGATGTCGTTGCCCTGGGTCAGCCCGAGGACGGTGAGTCCCCCGAGCCCGACGAAGGCGTACTGGCCCAGCGAGAGCTGGCCGGCCCATCCAGTGAGAACCGTCATCGACAGCACCACCATGGCGAACAGCAGGATGCTCGTCCAGGTGAACAGAGAGCTGCTGGTGGACAGCGTCAGTCCCAACAGGACGAAGAACCCGAACAATGCCACGAACCCCATGGCGTTGAGTCGGCGCACCCACCATAGAGACTCGAGGCGGCTGGGGATGGCCCGCACCCGCGGCGAGAGGGACCACGCCTCCTCCTGGCCGGTGCTCTGCACCACCAACAGCACGACCACCAGCACGGCGAGGAAGAGGTAGACGTCCACCACGGATCGGTTGGCCGAGTCCACGTTGGTGCGGATGAGCTGCTCGGCCACGCCCACCGCCAACCCGCCGGCCAGCGTGCCGGGCAGCGAGCGCATGCGGGCCAGCAGCGATACCACCAGCACCCTCAGCAGCAGCGGCTCGGCGATGGCCGCGGTGCCGGCCTGGGCCGAGTTGATGCCCTGTAGTGGGGCCAGGAAGATGGCGGTGGCCGCCGCGAATGCCCCCGAGATGGACCACACGATCGTCGAGGTCCGCCGGGGCGAGGTGCCGTAGACCCGGGCGGTGTCGGGATTGGAGGCCGAGGCCCGAACCGCCAGCCCGAAGCGGGTGCGCGAGATGAACCAGGCCAGCGCGCCGATCAGCACCGGGATCACCGCCAGCACGATCAGCTCGCGGGCCTGAAGCCGGATGTGGTCGGTGGGCGTCCACGTCGCCTTGAACGGCGGCGAGATCGGCCCGGGGGCGACGACGTTGGGCAGGTTGAACTTGGCGAAGAGCACTATCTGGCCCACGCCGATGGTGGCGATCAGCACCACGAGGCGGGGCGAGGCGAACAGCCGCCTGATCACGATCAGCTCGATGGCCATGCCCATGGCCGAACAGGCCGCGAGAGCGAGCACGAACGACAGCCACCAGTTCAAGCCGTACTGGGCCAGAAGCAGCACGAACAGGGCCACACCGAAGGCTCCGACCTCGCCGTGGGCGAAGTTGAGCACCCCCGTGGAGCGGTAGATCAGCACGAACCCTGCCGCGAAGGCGGCGTAGGTGAGACCCGTCACCGCGCCCAACACCAGGGACTGCTGGCTGATGGTGATGCCGAGGAACTCGATCATCGGGCTTCGGACTCCGCGCCGGAAGCGGCGACAGGCGCGCCAGTCATCCGCCCTCGCCTCCCAGGAACACCGCCCGGGCCAGGTCGTCGCGCTCGGCCAGCTCCTGGGCCGACCCCTCGAAGCGGATGCGGCCCTTCTCCATGAAGATGGCCCGATCGGCGAAGGCCAGGGCCACATTGAGCGACTGCTCGACGATCACCATCGTCTGGCCGTCCTGGCGCAGCCGTTCCACCACGCCGAGCAACTCCTGAACCACGAGCGGCGCCAGTCCCAGGCTGAGCTCGTCGATGAGCAGCACCTCGGGCTCGTGCATCAGGGCCATGGCCAGAGCCAGCATCTGCCGCTGCCCTCCCGAGAGCTGGCGCGCCGCGATCCCCGTGCGTTCGGCCAGAGCTGGGAACAAGCTGAGAGCCTTCTGTGTCCGGGCATCGACCTCGGCGTCGTCAAGGCCGGAGGCCAGCACCGAGACCCTGAGGTTGTCGGCGACGGAGAGCGCTTCGAAGACCCCGGCCCCGCCCCGCAGTTGCACCAGCCCGGCCGCGAAGCGGTCCTCGGCCTCGGCGTAGGTGATCGTGCGACCCCCGAGCCGCACCACGCCCCGGTCGGGAATCCCCAGCCCGCTCACGGCACGCAGCAGGGTGGACTTGCCCGCGCCGTTCGTGCCGAGCAGAGCCAGCACCTCCCCCCTCGCCACCTCGAAGGACACGTCGAAGAGGACCTGCACGCTGCCGTAGGCGAAGTCGAGATTGTGGACCTGAAGCGCGGGCACCGAAGCGGGATCGGCGGCAGCGCGGCGCTGCTCCTCTTGCTCCTCGAGCAGCTCCTCCACCGACCGCGAGATGTCGCGGCGGATGAAGCGGCTGCCGTATGCGATCAGGGCTCCTCCGATGAGAGCCGCGGGCGGTGCCGCCACCAGCATGGCCGTGCGTTCGTTGTAGGCGTCGGACAGCTGGCCCACGATCAAACCGCCGAAGAATCCGCCCATCAGGAACACGAACACCGGCAGCAGGGCAAAAGCCTGGGCCCGGATGCGATAGGGCGACACCGCGGCGATCACCGAGGGCGCAGCCACGAACGCCATGGAGATCAGGGTCTGGGCCACAGCCATCAGCGCGACCAGCCCACCGAGGACCTTGATGGGCAGGGCCACCGCGTACACCACCCCGGACACCATCACCAGCAGCCCGGCGTAGCGCATCATGGCACCCGGATCGCGGCGGAAGCCCCGGTCGAAGACGCGCCCGGCCACCGGCAGCCCGACCAGGGCGGCCACCCAGATGAGCGACTCGACAACCCCCCGCTCGAAGGGCCCCATCGCGTACTTGTCCTCCAACAGCAGGTTGAACTGGATGGGGATGGCGATCAGGGCAAAGCCGAGCACGCCCACGCCCGTGGACAGGAAGTAGAAGGTCTTGATCTTGCGCAGCCGGGCGAAGGCGGTGCCCATCGACACCGGCAGCTCGTCCACCTCCACCTGCTCGTCGCCGAATACGGCCTGCTTCTCGAAGCGTCCCCTCGTCGGCTCGCGCAACATCACCGCCGACAGGGCCGCGGCCACGAGCGGTGCGACCGCGATGGCGAAGAAGGCCGCCCGCCAGGGGTCGTCGCCTCCCGCCAGAGCCGCGATCCCGCCGACCGCCAGCGGGCCCACAAGCTGGCCGACAGGCCGGCCGAGACCCTCCAGCGCAAAGATGCGGTTCCGGGCCTGGATCGGGTAGGTATCCACCAGCAGGGAGTTGGCGACCGGGATCCGGTAGGCCTGCCCGAAGCCCGTTCCCGCATTGGTGAGGAACAGCTGGAACGGGTTGACGATGAGTCCGCTCAAGAACGACGTGACGGCCCAGAAGGCCGAAGCCACCGGGATGATGGACACCCGCTTGACCCGGTCGGCGAGAGCGGCCATGGGGACGGCGCCGAGCACCAGGGTGACGCCGCCGAATCCGAGAATGCCGAACAGCACGGTGTCGCTGATGTTGAGCGAGTTCTGGATGTCGGGGGCCAGCACCCGTATGGCGCGGGGAAACTCGTCGATCATGGTGAGCAGGAACATCATCACCAGCATCGATGTCCCGCCGGCCCGCAGGCCCTCCCTCAGGGTCATGGGCTCGTCGCCCACACCGGGGAGCAGGTCGTCGGGCAATACCGTCTCGGCGTCGCGCTCGGCCTGCTCGGCGCGACGCTTGGCTTCCTCGTCGAGGATCGCCCCCGCCAGATCGGCGACCGACTGCTCAGGTCCGGTCATCTGTTCCGGCTCGCCTGCCATTCTTCCCCTCGCGAGGCTCCGACCGACCGGCAGGGGTGCGGTCGGTGCCGCGACAGTAGCCGCGGCGGATTCAGGCGCGGCCAATGGCGGCGACGGGAGCCGAGCCGACGATCGCATCCGCGATCATGCGACCGGGCCAACTTGTGCGCGCCAAAGCGGGTGGGCGAGACTGACGCGCCAGCCCGTTGCGGGTGTCATTCGGGTTTCATTTCGGAGGGACGGAGAATTACATGACCGCACGACTTCGCTTTGCGCTCACCCTTGTTGTCTGCATGGCCTTCTTGGCCGCAGCCTGCGGGGGCGAGGTGACGGACTCTGACGAGGGGGATGCGGCCACGCCCACGACTCAGGCGCCCGACACCGCCGAGCCCGACGACCCCGACGAGGCTCCCGACGACGAGCCCACCACCACCACCGAGCCCGCCGACTCAGACGAACCACCCGACGACGAGCCCACCACCACCGAGCCCACCACCACCGAGCCCGCCGACTCAGACGAACCACCCGACGACGAGCCCACCACCACCACCGAGCCCGAGGGTCCGCCGCCGAACATCTTCGACGATCCCCGCGACGGCATCTTCGACGAGTACCAGGCCGCCATGGACCGCGGCGACCACCCGTTCATGCAGGTCGACGAGTTCTGCCGGACCCACGAGCCCGCCCCCGACCGGGTGGCCACCGACAAGGGCATTGAGGCCGACTCCATCTCGCTCGTGCACATACGCTCGAAGCTGGAGGATTTTGCAGCCATCGGCTTCGGCACCGACGTGGGCGACCCGGCCGAGATGTTCGAGACATTGGTGGCCGTGGTCAACGAGCAGTGCGGCGGCGTGCGGGGCCGCACGATCGACCTTCACACCATCCATGTGAACGTTCTGGGCGACACCCTGGACGAGGAGCGCAACGCGGCCTGCATCGAGGCCATCGAGGACCACGACGCCGTGATCGTGATGAACTCCAGCGGATTCCAGGGCTCGGCCACCCTCTGCATGGTGGAGGTACACGAGACGCCCTTCATCACCGTGCAGCCCCAGCCGGAGGAGTTCATGGAGCGCAGCGGCGACCGGCTGATCACCATGACGCCGACCGCGGAGGAATCACTGGGGTGGCTCGCCCTCGACCTGATCAACCGGGGCGAGCTCGACGGCAAGACCGTCGGGATTGCTGCTCCCGACACTCCGGGCCAGGTCGAGCCGGTCGAGAGCCTGGTGAACCTGCTGCGGGACAACGGCGTCAATGTCGCCGTCTTCGACCAGCTCGGCTGCGGCGGCACGATCGTGTGCATGGATGGCGCGAGGGAGACCGTGAGCCGCATGCGAAGCGAAGGCGTCGACGTGGTCTTCAACGTGCTCAACGTCATCTCCGCGCCCCAGTTCCTCAACGAGATGCTCAACCAGGGATTCGAGCCCGGCGACGTGCAGTTCTACGCATCCGACTTCAACTCGCAGGCCTCCGAGATCGTGGCGTCCAAGATCGTCCAATTCGGCGGGGAGGCAGCCGGGGCCCTCTACAACGGCGCCCAGATCATGGACTCCCGCGACACCGGCGCCTACCGGGTCGAGGGCTACGAGCCGAGGGCGTTCAACGAGATGTGCAACGACACCTACGGCGCCAACAGCCCCTCGGGGACCAACCACGAGTCGCAGGACCGCCACGACGGCAACTCGAGGTACGGAATGGCCAGCTCGGTGTGCACGGTCCTGCGCACGGCGCTGCTGGCGATCTACGAGGCGGGCGACAACCCCACCCGGGCCGACATCAATGAGACGCTGGCCAATCTGGGGACCATCGACACCAACGAGATGATCCCCGGTTCGATAGCGCCGGGCAAGACCCGTGTCCCGGACGCGATCCACAACCTCGTCTGGGAGTTCCCCTGCACCAAGCCGTACCCCTTGCCCGTGCCCGTGCCCGGCTTCGAGGATTCAGGTGGGACCTGCATCTACCCGATAAACGAATACAGGCCGGCACCCTCCTAGATCCCGCCGGGCCGCTCCCCTGACAGTTCCGCCAGCCGGGGCGGCCCAGACCCGAACGTCAACCCCGGGCTCC
The DNA here is from genome assembly GCA_965219165.1 of Candidatus Aldehydirespirator sp. Lineage (GTDB taxonomy): Bacteria > Actinomycetota > Acidimicrobiia > Acidimicrobiales > Aldehydirespiratoraceae > Aldehydirespirator. The sequence goes on from CBDCMW010000002.1 coordinate 2,902,680, forward strand.
CGAGAGCGCCCGGCCGCGCGGTCAGGCCCGGGGGTGGGTGCTGCGATGGACCTCGCGCAGCCGCTCGCGGCTCACGTGGGTGTAGATCTGCGTGGTCGCTATGTCCGCGTGGCCCAGCAGTTCCTGCACGGCCCGCAGGTCGGCGCCGCCGTCGAGCAGGTGGGTGGCGAAGGTGTGGCGCAGGGCGTGCGGGTGGGTCGGCACCACGCTGCGGCGGTCGATCACTCGTCGCGCATCGCGGGGCGTCATGGCTCGACCTCGTTGGTTCAGCAAGAGCGCGGCCGCGGGAGTGTCCTCGGTGACGAACGAACCGCGGTGATCCTCCAGCCAGACGCGCAGCGCGGCCGTCGCAGGATCGCTCAGCGGCACTAGGCGCTGCTTGGCACCCTTGCCCCAAACCCGGATCTCGCCCCGGGCCAGGTCCAGATCTTCATAGCGGAGGCCGCACAGCTCGCTCACCCGCAGGCCGCTTCCGTACAGCAGTTCCACGATGGCCAGATCGCGGGCGTCGCGGGCACTGTCGTCGCCGGCTCGAGCCGGCTTGTCGATGAGCGTGTGGATCTGGTCGTCCTTGAGCACCTGCGGGAGCCTCGACGGCCCCCTCGGCGCGGCCAGCCCGAGCGTGGGGTCGGTGGTTGTCCGGCCGGTACGGCGGGCCCAGTCGAAGTAGCGGCGCAGCACCGAGACCTTGCGGGTGATGGTGCGAGCCGCGTAGCGGTTGGTGCCCAAGTGGGCCAGGTAGCTCCGCAGGGCCCGGCGGTCCACCGACGCGGGACCGGAGACGCCGGCCTCGTCGAGCCACCCCGCGGCCGCGGCCGCGTCCCGGGCGTACACGGCCCGTGTGGAGTCGGCCACGCTGCTCAGCGAGTCGAGCCAGGCACCCAGGCCCCAGTTGTCCACACTCTGATTGTAGTTTTCCACAGAGCCTTCGAAGTGTCGCCAGCCCTCACAGCGGTCGGCCTCTCAGCACGCGGGCGCCGTCGCGGGCCAGGAGACCGAGGCGTTCCAGGCCTTCGGCAGCCACCAGCACCTCCGGCACCGGCGCCCCCGCCCGCAGCACCAGAACGTCGAGGCTCACCGGACCGTCGTCGAGCAGGTCGAGCAGCCTCTGCTGGAGCAAGTCGAGCCCGACCCCGGCGATCCCGTCCCTGGACGGGACGCGGCCGGAGGCAGCATCGGGCTGTTCTGCGCCGCCGGTCGAACCCGCGGTGGCCAGCCCCAGGGCGACGAGCACATCGTCGGTGCAGCAGGCCGGAGCGCAGCCCTCGCTCAGCAGCAGATTGGTGCCTGCCGCGGCCGGGTTCCGAACCGAGCCGGGCACGGCCATGACCGTGATGCTGCGCCGCACAGCCTCCTCGACGGTGTGCATGGAGCCTCCCGCCCGCTTGGACTCCACCACCACGACCACGTCGGCCAGAGCAGCCAGCAGCCGGTTGCGGGCCGGGAAGCGCCATCCCTCCGGCTCGGCGCCCAGGGGCGCCTCGCCGAGCAGTGTCCCGGCCGCGCTCACCGCCTCCCACAGGTCGCGGTTGCCCCTCGGGTACACGACATCGAGGCCGCTGCCCACCACCCCCACCACCGGCACTCCGTTCGCGGCCAGGGCGCCCCGATGGGCGGCCCCGTCGATCCCCAGGGCAAGGCCCGAGACCACCGTCACACCCGCCGATGCCAGCCCCGAGCCCAGCTCCATCGCCACTGAGCGTCCCGTGGGGGTGCAGCGCCGCGTGCCCACGATGGCCACTGCCGGCGCGGCCGGATCGGGCACGCGGCCGCGGCGGAACAGGATCGGCGCCGGATCGATGTCTTCGGTGATGGCGGGCGGGTGCTGAGAGCTCGCCGACGTCGTCACCCATGCGTCGAGCGATTCAAGCTGACCAGCCACCGCGGCGAGGTCCATGCCGCGGGCATGGTCGCGCCAGACGTCCCGCAGCTCCGCCTCGACGGCCGCGTCGGGCGCATCGCCCCGCTTCACCGCCTCCCACACCTCGGCGGGATCTCGGCCGGCCAGCAGCCGGCGCAGCCGCCGTGGGGTCGACCGCGGTAGCGAAGCGATCGCGGCGGCGTGGGCTCCCCGATCTCGTTGTGCCGGCATCAGATCACCCATGGACCAGGCCCCCCGTGCCATCGAGCCGCATCCTCAGCGACAGCGCCGCGAGCACGTCGACAGCACGCAGTTCGTGGCCCCCGTCGTCGAGGTCTCGGATCGTGCGAGCCACGGTGCGGACCCGGCGCAGGCCTCTGGCGCTGAGACGGCCCTCGACCAACGCTGCCCTCAGCACCTCCGTGGCCGCGCCGTCCAGCGGGGCGTGCCGCTCCAGACCTGCGCCCGCCAGCTCCCCGTTGCTGCTCACCCCTCGCTCGCGGGCTCGCCCGCGCACCGCCGCCACCCTCTCAGCCACGTCGGCGCTCGGGGCGCTCGGCCCGGTGTCGAGCAGGTCGGCGGGGTCGGGGCGGTCCACGCGGACCACGAGATCGAGCCGGTCCACAAAGGGCCCGGACAAGCGGCGCTGGTAGCGGGCCAGCGCTCCGGGAGCGCAGCGGCAACCGACCGTGCCCCCTGCGCCGCACGGGCACGGATTCATGGCAGCGACCAGAAGGAAGCGGGCCGGATGCTCGACCATCCCATGCGAGCGGGCCACTCGGATCATGCCCTCCTCCAACGGCTGGCGCAGGGCGTCGAGCACCGACGGCGCGAACTCTCCGAGCTCGTCGAGGAACAGGACGCCCCCGGTGGCCGCGCTCACCTCTCCGGGCCTGGCCCTGGCGCTGCCCCCTCCCACCAGGGCAGCCATCGACGACGAGTGGTGGGGCGCCCTGAACGGCGGGCGGGTGACCAGGCCGTCGGGCAGCGCCAGACCGGCCGCCGAATGGACCCGGGTGACCTCCAGGGCCTCCTCTGTCGACAGGTCGGGCAGCACCCCCACAAGGCGGCGGGCCAGCATGGTCTTGCCCGCGCCGGGAGGTCCGACCAGCAGCAGGTGATGCCCGCCGGCCGCGGCCACCTCCAGCGCCCATCGGGCCAGCGGCTGACCCGCGATGTCGGAGAGGTCGGGCTCGGGCTCGGCGGGGGCGGCGCGCCGAGCCGAAGGCGGGACAGGCCAGGGCGCGGTGCCCGCCAATGCATCGAATGTCTCTCTGAGGGTGCCGACCGGCCGGACCCGATCAGGAGCCACCAGCTCGGCCACAGCGCTGTCTCGGGCCGCCACCACGATCGACGAGTTGTCCATGGCGTCGACCAGAGGCAGCGCCCCCGGAACCGGTCGCACCGAACCGTCGAGCCCGAGCTGCCCGAGCGCGCCGACATCCGCGATCGACGCCGCGGTGAGCTGCTCGTCGGCGACGAGCACACCGACGGCCACGGCCAGGTCGAGACCGGCACCCGACTTCGGCATGTCGCTGGGCGCCAGGTTGACGGTGATGCGCTTCATCGGCCAAGTGAGCTTGCTGGACACGATGGCGGCCCGGACCCGGTCGCGGGCCTCCCGGCACGAGGCGTCGGGCAAGCCGACGATGCTGAAGCCGGGCAGCCCGTCGGCGACATGGACCTCTACTGAGACGGGGTGGCCCCACACGCCGACAAGGGTGGCGGAGCGGACGGTAGCGAGCATATCGGCCTCCGTGGTCTGAGGATTGGAGGCCGTCGTCAACTCGGCCGGCGGCTAACCGTGCGTCACACGCAATCGATAAATAACTATAGTACCTCTCGTGTATATCTGACTACAGCGGCAATCTGTGCGGCGTCTAGTGCCTCCGCGAACGCGGGCATGGCCCGCACGCCGTCGGCGACGATCTCGACCTGGTCGTCGATGTGGGGGTAGACCTTGATCATCCGCCCGTCCGAGAGCTTCGTGCCCCGTCCCCCGCCTCCGTCGTTTCCGTGGCAGTTGGCACATCGGTCGATGTAGACGTTTCGTCCCGCCACCAGCTCCTGGTCAGGGAATCCGTCCGCGCCCACGGGCACCTCCGGCACGTCATCGGCCGCGCAGGCACCGGCTGCGGCGATCGCGACGATCAGAGCCGCCAGCAGCGGGCGGTGCGGGAGTCGGCGGCGGAGCATGGCACTGTGTGGTGCGGGAGTCGGCGGCGGAGCATGGCACTGTGGGGTGCGGGCGGACCGCCGCCCCACGATACTGGCCCTATGGGATTCGACCCCACCCGTCCCCACCGCCGCCGGCGGTCAGACCTCGTCTTTGTGGGCGCGGGACTGCTCGTGGCCATCGCCTTGGTGGTCTGGGCCCTGCTGGGCTGAAGCCGTGGACGACCCCGAGCGCCTCGGTGACGTGGACGTCCGCTTCATTCAGTCCTACCGGGCAACCAAGGACTACATCTGCCCCGCCTGCAACCGGACGATCCCGGCCTCCACCGGCCACTTTGTCGTGGTGCCCGTCGAGGCGCCGGACCTGCGGCGACACTGGCACCGGGGATGCTGGGACCGACGACTCCCAGGCTCTGGTCGCGCTTTCCCGCGCATATGACGGGAAAGCGCGACGAAAGCCGCTGACGGCGACCGCCTAGAAGGCGCCTTCGATCACATCGACCTCGACGCCGGTGACCGCGGCCACATCGAAGCGAACTCGGCCCCGGCGGCCGTTGGCTTCCAGCCATTGAGCGGCCAGCGACCGAATGCGGCGCTGCTTGCGCCAGTCCACCGCCTCCGCGGCTGCGCCGAAGCGGTTCGAGCGGCGGGACTTCACCTCGCAGAACACGATCTCGCCATCGCGGCACAAGACCAGGTCCAGCTCGCCCGACCGCACCCGCCAGTTCTGGTCCAGGATCTCGTAGCCGGCTTCGACGTACCAGCGAGCAACCCTGCGCTCGCCCCAAGCGCCGCGGGCCTGCTTTGAACGGTCCGGGGATCTGCCGGTCCGCTCCGATGCGCCGGCCCGCCGGTCAGCGATAGCGCTTTTCCTTGACCTTGGCCGCCTTGCCGACGCGGTCGCGCAGGTAGTACAGCTTCGCTCGGCGCACATCGCCCTGCGTGACGCGCTCGATGTGATCGATCAACGGGGTGTGCACGGGGAACGTCCGCTCCACGCCCACACCGAAGCTCAACTTGCGCACGGTGAAGGTCTCACGCACGCCGCTGCCCTGGCGCCGGATCACCACGCCCTCGAACACCTGGGTTCGGGCCCGGTTGCCCTCAACGACCCGCACGTGCACGCGGACAGTGTCGCCCGGCTGGAACTCGGGAATGTCGTCGCGAAGGCTCTGCGCGTCGATGAGATCGGTGGGGTTCATGGTTGCCTCCGCTCACCTCGGCCGCTGCGACCAGGCCGGGCGAGTCTACGAGCCTCCATGGGCATCCCCGCCTCCACCGGCATCGAAGCCTCCATGGGCATCCCCGCCTCCACCGGCATCGAAGCCTCCATGGGCATCCCCGCCTCCACCGGCATCGAAGCCTCCATGGGCATCCCCGCCTCCACCGGCATCGAAGCCTCCATGGGCATCGACACCGAGCGAGCCTATGAGGACTGGCCCTCGCCTGTGTCTGGGTCGAGGCCGTGAGCTGTGAGCAGCTCTCGCTCAGTGTCGCTGAGGCCGCCGCGGGCCTCGATCAAGTCAGGGCGGCGCTGGATCGTGCGAGCCAGCGACTGCGCCCGGCGCCAGCGAGCCACCCGCCCATGGTCGCCCGACAGCAGCACATCGGGCACGGACCATCCCCGAAAATCAGCCGGGCGGGTGTACTGCGGATACTCCAGCAGTCCATCACGGAAGGATTCCTCGATCGTGGAGGCCTCGTTGGCAAGCACTCCGGGCACGCACCGCCCGACGGCCTCCAACACCATCAGAGCGGCCGTCTCGCCGCCGGCCAGGACCACATCGCCCACCGAGAGCTCTCCGTCCACCAAGTGCTCGCAGACCCGCTCATCGACGCCCTCGTAGCGTCCGCAGAGCATGGAGAAACCGGTCCCGGAGGCCAGTTCAGTTGCCATGGCCTGATCGAAACGACGGCCCGCGGGCGAGAGGTAGAACAGCGGCCGGGGCGGCTCGACCTCTTCCACCGCGCCGAACAGCGGTTGGGGCATCATCACCATTCCCGCTCCCCCGCCGAAGGGGGCGTCATCCACGCTTCGATGGCGGTCCGCAGCGGCCGTCCTGAGATCGTGGACTCTCACGTCGAGCGCGCCTGCGGCGCGGCTGCGCCCGATGACCGAGGCCGAGGCCATGGTCTCCACCAAGTCGGGGAAGATCGTGAAGATGTCGATGCGGAAGCTCATCGTCGCCTCTCGGGCACCTCTGCCCACGCGGACGGCTGAAGGCTCATCGCGCGACGTCGAAGAGCCCGTCGGGAACGTCCACCTCGATGCGCTGGCGCGGCACGCAGGCAACGACGAATCGCACCGGTACGAGGGCTCCGTCGGCCAGCTCGAGGAGATCTCCGGCCGGGTTGGCCACCACCTTGGCCACCACGCCTCGGTCCGTGCCGGACTGGTCGACCACGCTGGTGCCGATCAGCTCGTGGACCCACATCTCATCGGGATCCACAATCGGCTCGGCTCGCAGCACCAAGCCCCGCAGGGCCTCTGCCTTGCCGCGGTCGTCGATGCCGACGAAGGCGACAAGGTGGCGTTGTTGGTGGGGGCGGGCCGCCACCACCTGCAGCGTCCCCACGTCGGTCTGCAGCTCCGATCCCGGCGCCAGGCGCTCGAGCCGGTTCGATACCAGCGTCACCGCGACCTCCCCGGCGGTGCCGTGGGGCCGGCCGACGCGGCCTATCTCGAGCAGGGGCGCGGGCCCGGCCCCAGACGAGTCCGAGGTATCAGCAGCCGAGCGGACAGGTGGGCGGCTGTGCGGTGAAACGTGTTCATTCCCGCTCTTGTTCGCTTCGCTCACGGGCCGCTCGGGCCACGGCCTCGCTCGACGCCTTGCGAGATCTTCATGACGCTGATGTCTACCCGCTCGGCCTCTAGTCGACGAACTCGACCTCGATGTCCACATCGTCGCGCGATCCAGCCGCGCGCACGAGGGTGCGGATGGCGTGCGCCACACGGCCTCGCTTGCCTATCACACGACCCATCTCGCCCTGAGCGACGCGGACGTCGAGGCGCACTGCGTCGGTACCAGCCGAGGTCGCGGTGATCTGCACCGCGTCGGTATCGTCGACGATGCTCGTGACCACATAGCGGCACATCGCCTGAGCGGTGGGGGCCAGATCGCTCATGTGCTCTCTCCCTCGGCGCCGGCGGCTGCGGTCGGGGTCCCGTCCGCGCCTGTGCCGCGGAAGGTCTCCCAGGCACCGCTGATCTTCAGCAGCTTCTCCACCCTCTCGGTGGGCTGGGCACCGTGGCGCAGCCAGTGCAGCGCTCGCTCGTTGTCGATCCGGACCACCGAGGGATCCTGGCGGGGCTCGTAGATCCCGATGATCTCAATGAAGCGCCCGTTGCGGGGCGCGCGGCCATCGGCCGCCACCACGCGATAGGTGGGCTGCTTCTTCTTCCCCATCCGCATGAGGCGCAACTTGACGGCCAATTTGAGTCCTCTGATCTGCTAGTCGACTCGACGAAAGGTCAATTGAACCCGGGCCAGTCACCCTTTTCCAACCCTGGGAGGGCCAGAGGCGTCTTGGAAATCGGCACAGGACCCTTGGGCGTCGTGCGGCCGCCGCCGCTGCGCCGCTTCGGAGCGGACGACTTTCCCTTGGTTCGTGCCGCCTGATTGGACGGCCGGGTCCTCGACGCGGCGGGTCCCCGCTTGCCGCCGAACCCGCCGAGTCCCCTCATCATGGATCGCATCTGCTTGAACTGATCGACCAGCGCCTTGACGTCGGCGGGACGGCTCCCCGAGCCGGCTGCGATGCGCTGGCGGCGGGAGGCGTCGATGATGTCGGGATCGGCTCGCTCCGCCGGCGTCATCGAGTGGATCATGCCGGTGATGCGGCCGATGCGGCTCTCGTCGATGTCGGCGCCGCGCAGCTCCCGCGGCACTCCCGGCATCATGCCGAGAAGGCTGCGCAGGTTGCCCATACCGAGGACCTGCTGCATCGTGGACAGGAAGTCATCGAAGGTGAACGTGCCTTCCAGCAGCCGGGATGCGGTCTCTTCCGCCTGTTCGGCCTCGAAGGCGGTCTCGGCCTTGTCGATCAGCGTCTCGACATCGCCCATCCCCAGGATGCGGCTGGCGAGACGGTCGGGATGGAACGGCTCGAAGTCCTCCAGCTTCTCGCCGACCGAAGCAAAGGCGATGGGCCGGCCCACCACCTCCTTCACCGACAGCGCTGCGCCGCCGCGGGCGTCGCCGTCGAGCTTGGTGAGGATCACCCCGTCGAGCGCCAGCGTCTCGTGGAAGGTCCGAGCCGAGTTCACGGCGTCCTGGCCGACCGTGGCGTCGACCACGAGGAACGTGTAGTGGGGCCGCACCGCCTTGGAGATGCGTCTCACCTGGTCCATCATCTCGGCGTCGATGGCCAGGCGGCCGGCAGTGTCGACGATCACTACATCTCGCCCCGTGCGGGCGGCCTCGGACAGCGAGGACGACGCGGCCTTGACTGGGCCGCGTGGATTGCTGAATACCGGCACGCCGGCTCGTCCGCCCAGCGTGCGAAGCTGCTCGACGGCGGCGGGCCGCTGCAGGTCGGCACCCACGAGCAGCGGGCTGCGCCCCTGACGGAGGAACCACTGGGCCAACTTGGCCGCGTTGGTGGTCTTGCCTGATCCCTGGAGCCCGGCCAGCAGCACCACCGTGGGCGGCTTCGATGCGTAGGTGATGGCCAGCCGCTCGCCCCCGAGGCTGGAGGTGAGCTCGGACAGCACGATCTTGACTACTTGCTGGGCTGGGTTGAGGGACCGTGACAGCTCCTCACCGACGGCTCGCTCACGGATACGGCCCGTGAGACTGGTGACCACGTCCAGATTGACGTCGGCCTCGAGCAGAGCGACGCGGATCTCCCGCAAGGCCGCGTCGATATCGTCAGCGGAGAGCTTCCCCCGGCTGCGCAGCTTTGAGAAGACTGCCTCGAAGCGGTCGGTCAGCGTGTCGAACATGACCGGGCCACACTACCGACGGGGTGCGTTGACATGCGCTCATTCGGTCGGGGTAGGAGTACCCCAGGATGCGCCGGCTCAGGCGAAGAGGGCCTCCACGAACTCCGACTCATCAAATGGCACCAAGTCCGCGATGCCCTCACCGATCCCGACGAGCTTCACCGGCACTCCGAGCTCGGCCTGCACGGCCACCACGATCCCGCCCTTGGCGGAGCCGTCGAGCTTCGTGAGGACCACCCCGGTGACATCGACAGCGTCGGTGAACTGCCTGGCCTGGGCCAAGCCGTTCTGGCCGGTGGTGGCGTCGAGCACCAGCAGCGTCTCGGTGACGACGCCCGAGCCCTTGTCGGCCACCCGCCGCACCTTCTTCAGCTCGGCCATGAGGTTCTGTTCGGTGTGGAACCTTCCGGCCGTGTCGGCCAGGACCAGATCCGCGCCTCGGGCCGCAGCCGACTCCACCGCGTCGTACACCACCGACGCGGGGTCGGCTCCCTCAGCGCCCCGAACCATGTGCGCAGAAGAGCGCTCGGCCCACATGGCCAACTGGTCCGAGGCCGCGGCCCGGAACGTGTCGCCCGCGGCCAGCACCACCCGGACACCACTGTCGGCTTGGCGCTTGGCCAGCTTGCCGATGGTGGTGGTCTTTCCCGTGCCGTTCACGCCGACGAACATCCACACCGACGGACGCTCGCCGTCGCCGCGCCGGGCCAGCGAGCGGTCGAAGCCTCCGAGTCGCTCGCGCAGCTCGGCCTGAAGCGCCGCCTGTGCCCCCCGGGGCTCGCCTCCGTCCGCTTCGACGCGTGACTTGGCCGCCTCCACGATCTCCGAACTGGCCAACAGACCGACATCGGCTCGGATCAGCGCCTCGGTGACCTCGGTCCACGCTTCTTCGGAGATCGAGGTCCGCTCCAGGGCTGAGGCCAACGATCCCGTCAGCGCCGCTCGTGCCACCGACAGGCGCCCGCGCAGCGAAGGGGTGGGCCCGTCAGCGGCCTCGCTGGCGCGGTCGGCTACCCGGCCGACCACCCGATCCGCAACCTCGCCCACCGCGGCCGCGTCGTCGACGGCCGCGGCGGCCGGCGTCCGTCGGCGCCTGCGCACGACGACGACCGAGGCCAGAACCGCGGCCGCCAGCACGACCAGAGCGACGGCGAGGATCGGCGTCATCCGAGCGCGTCCAGCACGGCCGTGACAACGTAGATCTCGCTGCCCCGCCTGATCGTCATATCAACAGTCTCGCCGGGCCGGCGAAGCTTGATCGCGGCCGAGAGTTCGATGATGTCGTACATGGGCTCAGAGGCGAGACTGACGATCACGTCGCCAGCCATCAGGCCCGCTTCCTCGGCCGGGGATCCGGGCAGGACTTCGGCGACGACCACTCCCAGATCGTCGCCGTCGGCGGCATGACCGCTGATGCCGAGGTACCCGAGTTCCAGTGACTCCCCGTTCACGATGCGCGTGGCGATCAGATCTACTGTGTCGCTGGGAACCGCGAAGCCCAAGCCGATGCTGCCGCCCGTGGTGGTCTGGATCAGCGTGTTCATCCCGATGACGCGGCCCTGCCAGTCGGCCAGGGCGCCGCCGGAGTTGCCGCTGTTTATGGCTGCGTCGGTCTGGATCATCTCCACCGGTACCGGCGATGTGGGATCGGAGCCGCCATGGACCTGGATCCGCACCGCGCTCACGATCCCGGCGGTGACCGTGCCAGCCAGGCCGAGCGGGCTGCCGATAGCCACCGCGAGCTGACCCACCCGCACCGACGAGACGGGCGCGAATGTGGCCGCCACCAGGTCAGCGGCCTCCGGATCGACCCGTACCACGGCCACGTCGTGCCCGGACGACCCGCCGACAACCTCGCCGTCGAGGCGGGTCCCGTCCGACAGGGTGATGATCACGCCGTCTACGCCCGCCACGACATGCTGGTTGGTGACGATGTACCCGTTGTCGGCGTCCCACACGATGCCGGAGCCCAGACCGAATCCGATCAGCGAGTCGACCTCGACCAGCACCACCGACGGGCTGAGCGCCTCGGCCACGGCCACCACCGGCTCCTCGGCCACCGCGGGCGCCGGATACCGCGGCGAGTCCGGCGACAGGAGCGGATCAACCGAGGCCGCGGCGGGGTCTTCCGAGAGCTCCTGAGCGGCGGGGCGATCCTCTGTCCGTGACCCGTCGACCGTCAGGGGCTCTACGGCGCGGTCTCCTCCAGCAGGCTGCTCGGCGTCCGCAGGTGCCCCAGAGCCGGTCGCCGCGGCAATCTCCTCCGGGGAGGCCAGCCTGATCGAGGGAGTGGATCCGGAGCCCTGGGAGTCATCGTAGAGAACCAGCCCCAAGCCCGCCCCAGCCGCGGCGATCAGACCGGCCAGCACGATGACCGCGGCTACGCGCTGGAGGGACCTGCGACCCCCGGATGCTCCACGCGCCGCCGTCTCCTCGGAATCGGGCGGCCTGACCACAGCGGTCCGACCGACGGCATCGTCCTGCATTACGCATAAAAGCTAGGCCGACCAATCGAGAGAACGGTCAGCAAGGGCCTGATCACGGGCTCCAGCCGGGCCCGGGTGTGGGGTTGCGGTCTCAGGCGGCGTCGGAGACGCGCTCAGACACCACCATCGACGAGCCGCCGGGCTTCATCGAGACCCCCTGCAAGCAGTCGGCGGCTTCCATGGTCCGCTTCTGGTGGGTGACGATCACGAGCTGGGCATCGGCGCGGAACTCGTCTATGAGCGTCAGGAAGCGATGCAGGTTCACATCGTCGAGAGCGGCCTCGACTTCGTCCATCACATAGAAAGGTGAGGGCCGGCTGCGGAACACCGCGAACAGGAAGGCCAGCGCGGCCAGCGTCCGCTCACCGCCCGACAGCAGCGACAGCCTCCTCACGTTCTTGCCGGAGGGCTTGGCCGAGATCTCTATGCCAGTGTCGAGCAAGTCATCGGGGTCGGTGAGGCTGAGGCGCCCCTCGCCGCCCGGGAACAGCGCCTCGAACAGCACTTCGAAGTTGGCGGCCACATCGACGAAGGCCGAGCTGAACACCATCTTGATCTCGCCGTCGATCGAGCGGATCACCCGATTGAGGTCCCGACGAGCTGCCCGGACGTCGTCCAGCTGGCCGCTCAGCAGCTCGTGACGCTCGTAGAGCTCGTCGTACTCGGCCAGAGCCAGAGGATTCACAGGACCCATGATCTCCAGCTCGGTGGCCAACCGATCCACCCGCTGCTCGGGATCGAGCCCGTCGGGCAGCGAGGGCAACGGCGCCTCCGCGGCCTCGAAGGGAGACAGACCGTAGGTGTCGCGCAGGCGCTCGACCGCCCCCTGCAGCAGGGTGCGGATCTCCGCTTCCTCTATGTCGTGGCGGCCCTCAGCCTGGCGCAGGGCCTCGTAACGACTCTCGGCGTCGGCAGACCGTCGGCGCAGGTCGTCGAGGTCCGCGGCCAGGGCCCGGGCCTTGTCGGAGCGCCGGCGGCGAATCTCTCGGATCTCTGCAAGGCCCGCGTTCAGAGCTCCCGTCCGGTCCTCCACCGCTCGTCTGAGCGTCTCAAGCACCGTCGCCTCGCGCTCCAGCGCGGCCAGACGATCCTCGGCCGCGGCCCTGGAGGTGTGGTGGCGGGTCAGGCGCTCCTCCAATTCGGCGACGCGGGTCCGCAACATCTGCTGACGCTGTTCCAGCCCGGCGTCGGTTGCGCTCTGCTCAGCAGCTCTCGACGCCAGCTCCGATGCGCGCCGATCGAGGTCGGCGCGAGCTTCGGCCGCCTGACGGTTCCGTTCCTGCGCCTGCGCCTCTGCCGCCTGCAGCTCGGGCAGGCGGGACTCGATCTGTGCGCCGCGGGAGACAGACTCGTCGAGACGGCGGGATATCTCCGCCAAGTGGTCGCGCATGGCGCCGGTCGCGGTGTCGAGGTCGCGCCGATCAGACTCGGCGCGGTTGATGGCCTCGGTCGCCGACGCGGCAGCGAGCTCTGCCACGGATAGGAGACGGCCGAGCTCGTCGACTTGCTCCCGCCTATCTGCCAGCGCTGCCCGGGTACGCTCGCATGCGGCCTGCGCCTGCGAGCAGGCCGCCTGAGCTGCCTCGACCCGCTCAGCCGCCTCTGCCAGCGCTGCCCGGAGCCCGGCCGCGCCATGGACTCCGAGTCGCCAGCCTCTGCTGCTCAACCGGTCACCGGCCAGAGTGACCACCACTGCACTCCGATGGCGCATCCAGACGTCGGCCGCGGAACGCCAATCGCCTTCCACCAGGACCGCTGAGGCGAGCAGTACGTCCAGCAGCCGGTTCACATCCGGATCGGCAGCGCGAACACGGCCCCGCAACGACTCCAGTCCGAGCCGGTCCACCGGGTTCGCGGCTGCGCCATCGGAGCCGATGCCCTCCAACGCGATCACGGCCGCGCCAGCATCGCTGGCCTCAAGGCTGTGGAGCACGCGGCGCGCCGCGGCGGCGTGCGTCACGACCACCGCGTTGATCGTGTCACCCGCCGCGGCCGCGAAGGCTGCTTCGAGGCCTGGATCCACCTCCACAAGGTCGCCCAGCAACCCCAGGACACCATCGGCCGCGGCCTGCGCATCAACGGGCATTGGCCTCGCGGACTCGTCGAGAGCCATGACGAGCGCCTCGCTCCTCGCGGTCCAGTGCCGCAAGTCACCCTCGGCTGCTGAACGGGCCTCGACTGCGCTCTCCAGTGCGACTGCAGCGTCAGCCCGAGCAGCCTCGGCCACCGCGGACTGTGCACGAAAGGTGGCGATCTCGTTGCTGCATCGGCCCAGTTCGTGGCGGTGGTGGTCGACCCGGCCCACCAAGTCCTGCAAGCGACGCTCGGACTCCTCCAACCGTTGGGTGAGGCGATGCCGCTCCGACTCGTTGAGCCCGATCGTCGACTGCAGTGCCGACAGTTCGCCCCTGGCCTCGGCTGCCTCGCTCACCACATCGGCACCGAATCCGGAGACGCCCCCCCATTGGGCCTCGAACGCGGCCCGGTCCGTGTCCAAACGTTCCTGCGAATGTTCAAGACGGATGCGATCCGACGCGGCCGCGGCAGCAGCCGGCTCAACCGCGGAGAGCTCGCTGCGGCAGCTCGCCATCTCGGCTCTCAGCCCCGCAGCCAGATCGTGGTCGGCAAGGGCGGCCCTCTGGTGTTCGAGGCCGCGCTGGCGTTCGACCGCGACCGCGGCCAGGCCTGCCGCCCTGGCCCGCAGCCCCTCGAGGCGGGCAAGGCGCTCCGAGTGGTCGTCCATCCCATGACGGGCCAGCCGCTGCTCGTTGGTGGCAACGCTGGCGCTGACCTCGTCGAGTTCGGCCCGCAGTGCGGCTAGCTCGGCTGCACGGGCCTCGCCCTGATCCTTGTGCACGCGCAGCCGCTCCCGCAGGCCGGCGATCTCGCGGCCCGCGAGGTGCATCCGCAGCGCCTCCAGCTCGGACAGCAGATCGGCGTGCCGCCGGGCCGCCTCGGCCTGCTTCTGCAGGGGGCGCAGCCGTCGTCGCACTTCCCTCAATAGATCGCTCATCCGGGTCAGGTCGCCGTCGGTGGCGAGCAGGCGACGCTCGGCCCGCTCCCGTCTCTTGCGGTACTTGAGAATTCCGGCTGCCTCCTCCACCACCGCCCTGCGGTCGGCGGCACGGGAGTTGAGCACGGCATCGATCTGGATCTGAGAGACGATCATGTGCTGCTGGCGACCCACCCCCGTGTCCGACAGCAGCTCGGCGATGTCGAGCAGTCGGCACGGTGTCCCGTTGAGCGCGTAGCTCGACTCACCGTCGCGGAACAGGGTGCGGGTTATCTGCACCTCGCTCGCCGCCATCGGCAGCATTCCGTCGGAATTGTCGATCGTCAGCGACACCTCGGCTCGGCCCAGCGCCGGCTTGTGTGCCGTGCCCGCGAAGATCACGTCGTCCATCCGGGTGGAGCGCACCGCACTCGGCGCCTGGGCGCCGAGAACCCAGGCCACTGCGTCCACAACGTTCGACTTGCCGCTGCCGTTGGGGCCGACGACCACCGTGACGCCCGGCTCCAAGCGGATCGAGGCCGGCTCGGCAAAGGACTTGAAACCCTTCAGCGTCAGCGTCTTCAGATACACGTTCGCGACGCTAGTTCGAGCCCATACCGGAACCGGGCATCCTCCGAGTCCGTCAGGGGGTTGGACCCGATCATCGAACCGGGCATCCTCCGATCCCTCCCGGATGTCATGTCCAAGGGGTAACTTCAGACCTGGGTGTCGCAGTAGTAGGTCCAGGTGCCACGGAACTTGGTCCGCTTGATCGGGGCTCTGGATCGCTCGCTCAGATCTCCCTGTCGACCCCATACCTTGAGATGGCCTGCGTAGCTGCCCGGCTGGCCGAACGGGTCCACGAAGGGGCGATCCGGCACCGATGTCCCGCGGTACTTCATGGCGTCGTGCATCGTGCCGACAAGCGAACGGTGGAGGCGGCGGATCTCCTGGGTGGAGAGGGTGTTGGAGATCCGATCGAAACGCAGCCCCGCCTCGAACAGGATCTCGTCCGCGTAGATGTCACCGATGCCGATCACGAACGTCTCGTCGGTGAGCAGCGTCTTCAGCTTCGTGCTCCTCTGCAGCAGCAGCCGTCCCATGTTGGTCCAGGACATAGGCGTGGCCACAGGGTCGAGGCCATATCCGGCGATCTCAGGCAAGGTGGCAGAGAGGTCTTCGCCAGGCACCACGAACAGCTGGCCGGTGCCTTCGGTGTCGACGAAGCGGAGCTGACCGTACTGGGTGAAGGAGATCACCACTTCGGTGCCCGCGACCTTGGGATGCTTGTTGGCGTTGCGGCGAGGTGAGCCCGATGAGCCGAGCGACAACACCAGCAGCGATTCGGTGCTGAGCTCGACCACCAAGTAGAGGCCCACCCGCCTCACGTCGGTGATCTTGGTCCCCTCCAACTGCGAGGTGAAGGCCTTGCGGGTGTGGTAGCGGCGCAGGCACTTCATGCTCGTCGCCTCTGCGGTCTTGACCTTGCGGCCGACGATCTCGCGTTCGAGGTCTCTCCGTATCGTCTCGACTTCGGGCAGCTCGAAGTGCAGTTTGCGGGCGGCGCGAGTTGTGCTCATGATCGAACCCCTGCCGAGCGGCCGGACACCGGCGGTGTCATGATCGGACCCCTGAGGCGAGAGCCGCGTAGGCGATCCTTGCCGCGTGCTGTTCGGCGTCCTTCTTCGTGCTTCCTGTGCCGACACCGCTCGCGGTGCCCGCGTGCACCTCGGCCTCGAACAGCTTGTCGTGCGCGGGCCCGCTGGTGGTCACGTCGTAGACGGGGGGGTCGAGACAGAGACGGGCCGCCAGCTCCTGGAGCCGCGTCTTGAAGTCCGCGTGGCCCGGAGCGCTGGCCGCCACATCGAGGCGTGAGCCGAGAAGTTGACTCACGGCATTGTCGGCCGCGCCGATGCCGCCGTCGAGAAACACCGCCCCGATCACTGCCTCCACCGCGTCGGCCAGGATCGAGGACTTGCGGCTGCCACCGGATGCGGCCTCCCCCCGGCCCAGGCGCAGAAGCTCACCGAGGCCGACGGATCGGCCCACCTCCGCCAGCGTTGCGGAATTCACGAGCGACGCACGGGTCTTGGCCAGGTCGCCTTCGGACCAGTCGCCGAAACGCGAGTAGAGCCGCTGGGTGACCACGAGGCCCAGGACGGCGTCGCCAAGGAATTCCAGACGCTCGTTGGAGGACGACTCCGAATGCTCGGCGCTCCAAGAGCGGTGCGTGAGTGCCAGTTCGAGCAGTGCGGGATCCTCGAACCGGTGGCCGAGCCGATCCATGAGCGTCACGGCGCCCGCCGAAGCGGCCTGAACCGTCAACCCAGCTTCGCTACGACGTAGTCGACGGCGTCACGGACGGAACGCAGGTCCTCCAGGTCCTCGTCCTCGATGCGGAAACCGACAGCACGTTCCGCCAACTCCTCTTCTATCCCCTCGACCAGCTCTATCAGCGCTAGAGAGTCGGCGTCGAGGTCGTCAGCGAATGAGGCCCCCTCCGCGATGTCGGAGGGCTCGATCTCGAGGATGTCCGCAAGACGGTCGCGAATCAGCGCCAGAACCTCCTCGCGCCCCATCGGCGATTGCTCCACATGGGTTTCTGCCGGCATCGGCACCTCCGTGCGTCGGTCTCGGTCGATGCAACCGACAACCATACCGGCGAGGGCGCGAGCAGCCTCCGCGGTGTGGATCGCTCCCCGGCTAGGCGCGGGCGATGGCAGCGATGTGTCCCACCATGCCCGTGGTGACCATCTCGCGGGCCACCCTGATGGCGTTCATTACCGCGGCGGCGCTGCTGGCACCGTGAGAGATCACGCACACTCCCCGCACTCCCAGCAGCACAGCGCCCCCGACGCTGTCGGGATGCAGCTCCTCGGCCATGTCACCAAGGGCGGGGGCCAGCATCCTCCCCGCTTCCCGGGCAGTGTCGTCGGTGTCGATGGCCACCAGCAACCGGCCGAACAGTGCCCGCAACACGCCCTCGAGGGCCTTGAGGGTGACGTTGCCCGTGAACCCGTCGGTCACGACCACATCGACCTCCGGGGTCATGATGTCGCAGCCCTCGACGTTGCCGATCCACTCCGCACCGACGTCGGCAGCCCATCCTCCACCCGCAAGCAGCTCGAAGACGGTCTTGGTGAAGTCGTTGCCCTTGCCGGCCTCCTCCCCGATGGACAGCAGGCCGACGCGGGGCCGTTCGATACCGAAGCGGTCACGGGCATAAACCGAGCCCATCCGAGCAAACTGCACCAGCCACTCCGGACGGCACTCCGCATTGGCGCCTGAGTCGAGCATTGTCGTGGGGGTGCCTCCCGGAGTGGGAATGGGGGTTGCAATGGCCGGACGGGCGATGCCCCGTATGCGCCCCATCCGCAGCAGTGCCGAACCCATGGCCGCGCCCGTGTTCCCGGCCGACACCATCGCCGAGGCCCGCCCGTCACGGACGGCCTCCGCCGCTCTCACCAGCGACGAGTCCTTCATCGTGCGGACGCTCGAGCCCGGCTCGGCGTCCATCGGGATCACCTCGGCCGCCTCGATCAGCTCCAAGCCGCCCGTGTCGCCCATCTCGGCGCGCCGCCCCACGAGCACGACCGGGATCCCCAGTTCCTCCGCGGCACGTCGAGCCCCGGCCACGATCTCCGCGGGGGCTCGATCACCCCCCATGGCGTCTACCGCTACCGGTTCCATGACCCGATCGGACGTAGGCCGCTCGACTCGGCTACCGACCCCACGGCCCATGTTGAATCAGACCGTTCGACACCGACAAAGGTTCCATCGCTGTGCCGCGCGCCGGATATTCGACTTCCAATAGCCGTTCCGAACACCGGCTATTCGACTTCGATCGCCTGCCGGTCGTGGTACCACCCGCAGTTGCCGCACACGCGATGGGGCCGCTTGACCGCCCCGCAGTGGCTGCATGCGCTCCGGCCACCCGGACGGATCCGCCACGCGGAGGCCCTCCGGCTGCGACCTTTGGCCTTGGAGGTCTTCTTCTTGGGAACAGCCATGGGTGATCCTGATCTTCGCTGGCCAACGGGACAATTCCGGCCCGCCAGCCTACCGGCGACCGGCGGGCTCTACACGGCGCCGCTGCCCGATTGGTCGGATGCCGCGGGCCCCGTCGGGAACCGGTCCGGCACCGGCCCCGCGCAGTCCTCCGAGCACAGGGGCGCCAGCGGCAGGGCCAGCATGGCCGCCTCGCGCGCCGCGGGAGCCAGGTCGATGCGCTGATCCTTGATCGGCCAAGTCTCGCCCTCGGTCGGTTCCCATTCGAACACCTCACGCAACGGCGCGTCCAGCGGGCCGCGCACCTCCTCGAGGCAGCGACGGCACTCCGCGGTCCACACGCCCGCCACCCGACCGTCTGCTACGAAAGAGCCGCCCGCCGCTCGTACCACTACCTCTAGGTCCACGACCCCGTCCGCCACTCGCGCCCCCTGCACACCGGGCTCCTCCAGAACGCACTGTCGACTGACCTCGATACGGTCGACCGAACCGGCTTCCAGCCGGGCGCAGTCCACCACGACCCCGTGTTTCCCGCTCTTGTTCGCTGCGCTCACGGGCCGCTCGGACCCTCGTTCCCGCTCTTGTTCGCTGCGCTCACGGGCCGCTCAGCCTCTAGTGCTCAACCCAAGTCCTGGTCGAATACGTCGTCGTCGACGCCGGCCGGAGGAGGAGGCGCCGCCGGGCGCGGCAGCCTGGTGTCCTGGAGCCGCTGGCGCCCGGTGGACACGGCGGTGACGGTCTTGTGCAGCATCGCCTCGAAGGCCGCCAGGCGCTGATCGCACCAGTCCTCGGTCTCGAGCTTCATCCTTCTGGCCCGTTCCTCCGCTTCGTCGACCGTCCGTCGGGCCCGTGTCTCCGCTGCCTTGACCACCTCGCTGCGCTGAACCATCTGCTCGGCTCGAGCCCGGGCCGCGGCGATGATCTCCTCGCCCTCGCGCTGCGTGCGGAGCCTCATGTCGTCGCGTTCTTTGAGCATCCACCGAGCGGCCCGCAACTCCTCGGGCAGAGCCGCGAACGCCTTCTGCAGAATTCCCAACAGCTCTTCGCCGTTGATCATCACCGAGGTGGAGAACGGCATCGGTCGTGACCGCTCCACCGTTCGCATGGCCTGCGTGAGCATCTGCTCGACGGCCAGCCGTCGAGCCTCGGACGAACTCCCGACGCGGCCTGCGCCCGGCGCCGTGATCGGATCGCCCGAACTCATTGTTCCTGCTCGAAGCGGCTCACTAGCCGGACTCGCACCGGCTCGGGCACCATCGACGACACGTCCCCGCCGAGGCGGACAACTTCTCGGATCAGCTTCGACGCCATGAAGGACCTCTTGCTGGCCGACGGGATGAAGACTGTTTGCACGCCGGCGAGCGCGTGGTTCATCTGCGCCATCTGCAGCTCGTTCTCGAAGTCGGAGACAGCCCGCAGCCCCTTCACGATGAAGTCGGCGCTGATGTCTTGAGCCAGGTTGACCACGAGGTTTGAGAACATTGCTACCGAGACATTGGGCAGATGGTCGCAGCACTCCTTGATCATCTGCTCGCGCTCGTCGAGGCTGAACAGGCCGTCCCCCTTCTGGGGATTGCGCATAGCCGCCACCACCACTTCGTCGAACAGTTGGGCTACGGTCTCGATGATCTCGAGATGGCCGTAGTGGATCGGGTCGAAAGATCCGGGGTACAGCACACGGGTCACTGATCGGCTCCGGTGAGGATCGGGCCGCCTCTGGCAGCTTGTGCGAACGTCACCACGGTACCGCCATGACGCCTGTGATGGTGGATAGCAAAATCCGGTCCCACGTCCACCGGGCGATCCGACTCGGCCACGACCAACTCGGCCGGAACCCGAGCCAGCAACTCCGGCCAGGCATCGAAGGCGTACGGGGGGTCCACCAGGGCGACATCGAAACGGCGCCGGCGGCGAGCCAGCTCATCGAGGGCAGTGCCCGCGTCGACGACCATCACAGTGGCGCGGTCCGCCAATCCGGTGACCTCGAGGTTGCTTCGCAGCACCGCGGCCACAGCCTGGTCGTGCTCGACGAACACGGCTCCGGTGGCGCCGCGGCTCAGCGCCTCGATTCCCAGGGCGCCCGTGCCGGCGAAGAGATCGAGCACGCGGGCACCCTCGATGGCGTCGAGCGAGTAGAGCGAGTTGAACACGGCCTCGCGCACTCGGTTCGGGGTGGGGCGGGTGACGCCGGTGGCAGGCGATGCCAGCCGGCGGCCCTTGGCCGTCCCCGCCACGACTCGAATGCTCACAGTCCCGGTCCTAGCTCTTCAGCAGGAACTCGACGTCGTCGCTTCCGAGCATGAACTCGATCTCGCCGAGCAGGTCGGGATGGTCCCTCAGCTCCGGGTCGGCGTCGAGCATCTCGACCGAGGCATCGCGGGCTCTGACGACCCATTCCTTGTCGTGGCGCAGCGAGGCCAGCCGCAGGTCGTTGCGACCCTTCTGGCGCTCGCCCATCAGCGTGCCCTCGCCGCGCAGCTCCAGGTCCGCCTCGGCCAGCTCGAAGCCGTCGTTGGAGGCCACCACCGCCTCGACGCGGGCTTCGGCCTCGGCAGTGGCGGCCTCGCCCACCAGGTAGCAACTGGACGCAAGCCGGGCCCGGCCCACCCGGCCCCGCAGCTGGTGCAGCTGGGCGATGCCGAACCGACCGGCGTCGAGCACCACCATCACGGTGGCGTTGGGCACGTCCACGCCGACCTCGATAACCGTGGTGGACACGAGCACGTCCAGCGACGCCGCACGGAACAGCTCCATGGTGGCCTCCTTCTCGGCGGGGGTCACGCGCCCGTGCAGCAGACCGACCCGGAGCCCAGCCAGTTCGCCGCCGTCGCCGGTCAGGCGGGCGTGGGTCTCCGTCACAGAGCGAACGTCGAGGGCCTCGGACTCCTCGATCACCGGGCAGACGACATAGGCCTGACTGCCCTCGGCCACCGCGGAGCGCACCGCCTCCCAGACCAGCGCCTCATCCAACGGGGACCGGGCCCATGAAGTGGCCACGGGGGTGCGGCCCTCGGGAAGCTCGTCGAGAACCGACACGTCGAGGTCGCCGTAGACGGTCATGGCCGCGGTGCGCGGGATGGGGGTGGCCGTCATGACCAGCAGGTCGGGAGTCACCGACCCCGGACCCTTGTCGCGCAGCACGGCCCGCTGCTCCACGCCGAAACGGTGCTGCTCGTCGATCACCACCACTCCCAGAGCCCTGTACTCCAGTCCCTCGGAGATCAGCGCATGGGTTCCCACCACGATATCGACGTCGCCGGAAGCCAGTCCGTCGGAGGCTCTGCGCCGGTCGGCCGCGCCCCGGCTCCCCGACAGCAGCTCCACCTTCAGCGGCCGCTCCCCGCCGAGCCTCGACGGGTCGGGCACGCACAGGTCGTCGAGCAGCGCGGCGATGGTCTGGTGGTGCTGCTCGGCCAACACCTCGGTGGGCGCCATCAGTGCTCCCTGGAAGCCGCCCTGCACTGCGGTCAGCAGAGCGCTGAGAGCAACCACGGTCTTGCCGGCTCCCACATCGCCCTGCATGAGCCGGTGCATCGGGTGCCGCTCGGCGAGATCGGCAGCGATCTCGTCCATCACCCGCTGCTGGGCGCCGGTAAGCGGGAACGGCAGCCGGGCCAGGAAGCGCTTGACCAGTTCCCCGCCCACGGCGTGCGACAGTCCCGCGGTGTGCGACTCCAGCCAGCGCTTGCGCCGGACCAGCTCGAGCTGCACTCGCAGCAGCTCGTCGAACACGAGGCGGCGGCGTGCCTCGTTCGAGTCCCTCATCGTCGCAGGCCGGTGGATCCCGTTGATGGCGCTGTGGCGGCCGACGAAGTCGAACCGCTGCAGAACGGCCGCCGGGACCGGATCGGCGATGCCGCGGTGCTCGCAGCGGTTGAGAGCCTGCTCGACGAACCTGGCTATGTCCCAGGTGCTCAGACTGGCCTTCTCCGACTGCGGGTAGACGGGGAAGAAGCGCCCGGTGCGGTCGCCGACCAGGTCGACCACGGGATTGGTCATCTGAAGGGAGCCCCTGTACGGGAGCGGCCGGCCGTGGACCACGATCTGGCGCCCCGGTTGCAGGCTCTTGTGCTGCCAGGGCTGGTTGAAGAACGTGAGCTTGAGCCGGCCGGTTCCATCACCGATCACGACCTCGACGAGCGTTCGGCGCTGCCGGGTGCGCCTCGACGAGCTCCGCTCCACCCGGCCCTCCACGAAGACGTCCTCGCCTTCGGCGAGTTCTGCGATGCGGGCCTGCTTGGTGCGGTCGATGTAGCGGCGGGGATAGTGCTGAAGCAGGTCCAGCACCGAATGGATCTCCATGTCGGCGAGCGCGGCCGGGCGTGCGTTGCCGACCTTGCGGAGCCGGTCGACGCTGATGGAGTCCAAATCCTGGAGGCTGAGGGGCGGGTCGCCGGCGGGCATCGGCGTGGGGGTGCAGGCCCGCCGAGGCCTACTCGAGCCCGAAGTAGTACGGGTACAGGGGCTGTCCGCCCTCTCTCACCTCAACCTCTACTTCAGGGTTGTGATCGGCCACGTGCCCGACGATGGCATCCGTGGTGGCCGCATCCGCGTCGGTGCCGGTGAGCACAGTGAGCAGCTCGTGGTCGTCGTCGATGATGGTGCTCAACAGCGCGGTCGCCGCCGCGGCCACGTCGGACTCCACCGCGGCGATGCCATCGGGACCGATGCCGAGCCAGTCTCCCTCGGTGATGGGGCCGGCCGAGCTGGAGGCGTCGCGCACGGCTTGGGTGACCTCGCCGTGGGTCACCGATGCAGCTGCGGTTGCCATCGCCTCGGAGTTCTCGGCCGCGGTGGCTCCAGCAGAGAAGGCCAGCAGGCTGGAGACTCCCTCGACCACGCTGCGAGTGGGCACGACCCTCACTGTGCGCTCAGTCTGGCCGTCGACCTGCTCAGCCACCGGGATGATGTTCTTGTTGTTGGGCAGCACCACGACGTGGCCAGTTGGAAGTGAGTCGACGGCGGCGAGCAGCTCCGCGGTGGACGGGTTCATCGACTGGCCTCCGGCCACCACGCGGTGAGCTCCCATGGACTTGAGGATGTCGACCACGCCCAAACCGGCGCCCACTGCCACCACCGAGCAGCGGTCCGCCTCGGTGATCTCCACCGCACCCAGCGGCGTAGCGGTCGTGTCGTGGGGGCCCAGCGGCGGGTCCGGCGCCTCGAACGATTCGGAATGCTCGGCCGCCTGGTCGAGCAGGTCGGTGACCTGGATGCGGTGGGGCCGGCCGACCGCTATCCCGGCCTCGATGGCCGTGCCGATGTCGTCGGTGTGGATGTGGCAGTTCCAGATGCCGTCGCCGCCCACCACCACGATCGAGTCGCCGACCTCGGTCCATGCCTGCTTGAAGCCGTCCACCGACTCATCGGGCGCATCGAGCAGGAACATCACCTCGTAGCGCAGGTCAGCAATGGAGGACTCCTCCACCGGGCGGGCCTCGCTGGCCAACGCGGCCGGTGCCGGGCCGGCCGCAGCCTCGGGCGGAACGGGCATGGGCCGGCCGTCCAGTTCGGCCAGGCAGGCGTCGAGCAGCAGCAGCAGCCCGGCTCCGCCCGCGTCCACAACCCCGGCCTCGGCCAGCACATCCAGCATTTCGGGAGTTCGTTCCAGCGCGTCGTAGCCGCGGTCGCGGGCCGCGTCGAACACCTCGGTCAAGCCTCCTCCGGCTGACGCGGCAACCTGCGCCGACTCCGAAGCCTCTCGGATGACCGTGAGGATGGTGCCCTCCACCGGTCGGGCCACCGCCGAGTACGCGCCGTCGCTGGCCGCGGCCAGCGCCCGGGCCACCACCGGTGCGTCCGGCGCGGAGCCGGCGGCGGCCGAGTCGCGCAGCACCCCGGAGACGCCCCTGAGGATCTGAGCAAGGATCACCCCCGAGTTGCCCCGGGCACCCATGAGCGCTCCGTGGGCAACTGCGGCGCACAGCGGCTCGAGATCGTCGGCGACGCCGTCGAGGCTCTCGACGACCGACTGCATGGTGAGCGTCATGTTGGTTCCGGTGTCGCCGTCCGGGACTGGATAGACGTTGAGGTTGTCGATCACTTGACGGTGGTCGGCGAGCCCTCCGTGGAAGCCGACGATCACGCGGCGCAGGGTGGCCGCGTCGAGAACAAGCGGTGCCATGGCACCGATGATACCGACCAGGGCCCGAGCGGCCCGTGAGCGCAGCGAACAAGAGCGGAAGACAGGGCCCGAGCGGCCCGTGAGCGCAGCGAACAAGAGCGGAAGACAGGGCCCAGGCGTGAGCGCAGCGAACAAGTCCCGGACCCCGAGCCTCGCGAGCACCTAATCCCGGCACCGCCTGCCCGGCGCTACGCTTCGGCTCCGTGCAAGGCGTGATCAAGAGCTACGACCCCGCCACCGGCGACGGAGTGCTCGTCAATGAAGCGGACCTTGCCGACGTGGATCTCGCGGAGGGCGCCCTGGAAGGATCGGTGTTCCGGATGCTGCGCCAGGGCCAGCGAGTGCAATTCGACCTCGACGACAGCGGCCGGGCCACCCGGCTGCGCCTCGGCTCGGAGGTCGACATGGGGACGCCCAAGCTCTGAAGCCGTCAGGCGGGAGCTACATCACAGCGGCGATGCCCATCGCGGCGTATCCCTGCTTGTCGTAGTTGGCGCGGAACATGTGCCTGAGCCTTCGGGCCGCGGCGTCGTAGGCGCCGGGGACGTTCTCGATCAGCGTGCACTGGTGCGTGTATGGCTCGGCGGCCTGCTGCCCGCGGGCAGCCCTAGACCACAGAGTCCAAGATCACCGCCCGGATGCCCAGTCCCATCAGGAACAGTCCGGTGCAGCCGTACAGCACGTAAAGGTGGGTGCGCAACTGCTGGCGGTAGCTGTAGGCGATGCCGACCGCGACCAGCGCCGAGAACCCGTATAGGGCGTGCAGGTCGGGGGCGTCGCGTCCCTCCCGGACCATGAGCCACGATCCGAGCCCTGCTTGCACGAAGACGCTGATCTGCGCCGCAGCCGTGGTGATCCACAGAGCAAGCGACCGCAGCCTCAAGCGACGATAGGCAGCCAGTGCCCACAGCCCTGCCACCGCGTTGGCGAGGATGACTACCCACGAGAACCAGCCGTGGACCGCACCCACCGCCGACGCTGTCATCCATGTCACCGCGGTCATCCCGCCGCCGCCTTCATCCATGTCATTGCGGTCATCCCGCCGCCGCCTGCACCCATGTCATTGCGGTCATCCCGCCGCCGAGACCTCGGCTGTCGCCATCAGCCGACCGCGGCAGCGCTCGACGGCCACACCATGAGAGCCATCAGGCGACGACTCGGGACTCGCGTAGGGCCGCTATCGCATCGGGACCGAGGCCCTGCTCGGCCAGGATCTCGTCGGTGTGCTGGCCAGCATGGGGCGGAGGGCGCCGGATCGCCCCCGACGTCCGGCTGAAGCGCGGGGCCGGGGCGGGCTGGACCACTCCGGCTACTTCGGTGAAAGTGCCTCGCTCGCGGTTGTGGTCGTGCTCGGGCGCCTCCGCCAACGACAGCACGGGCGCGAAGCAGGTGTCGGTGCCCTCGAGCAGCTCGCACCACTCGTCGCGGGTGCGCTGGGCCACCGCCGCGGCCAGCTTCTCCTTCAGATCGGACCAGCGCGACCGGTCCATCTGCTGGTCCCACTCGGGCCCCTGCAGTCCGAGCCGCTCGCGCAGCTCGGCGTAGAACTGGGGCTCGATCGGTCCGAGCGAGATGTATCGACCATCGGCGGTCTCGTACACGTTGTAGAAGTGCGCGCCGGTGTCGAGCATGTTGGTGCCGCGCTGCTCGCTCCAGAAACCCGAGAAGGCCATGCCGAAGAACGCGGTCATCAGCGAGGCGGCGCCGTCCACCATGGCCGCGTCCACCACCTGGCCCTGCCCAGACGTGCGGGCCTCCAGCAACGCGCACACCATCCCGTAGGCCAGGTACATGCCGCCGCCGCCGAAGTCGCCCACCAGGTTGAGCGGCGGCACTGGGGGCTCCCCCTGCCTGCCGATGCCGTGCAGGGCACCGGCCAGCGCTATGTAGTTGAGGTCGTGGCCGGCCGCCGACGCGTATGGGCCGTCCTGGCCCCAGCCGGTCATCCGGCCGTAGACGAGACTCGGGTTGCGGGCCAGGCAGTCCTCGGGGCCGATTCCGAGCCGCTCGGCCACTCCGGGACGGAAGCCCTCCAGCAGCGCGTCGGCGCTCTCCACGAGGGCCAGGACGGTCTCGACGCCTTCGGGCAACTTGAGATCGACGCCGACGGAACGGCGCCCCCGGTTCAGCAGGTCGAGCGGAGGGCGGTCGGGATCGCCGCCTCGCACGGCTGAGGCCCGGTCCACCCTGACCACGTCGGCCCCCATGTCGGCCAGCATCATGGCGCAGAACGGACCCGGGCCGATGCCCGCGATCTCGATGACCCGCACTCCCGTCAACGGTCCCATGCGACCCCCCTCTTGCGTATGGCGTGCCAGTGTATGACTGGCCTGGTCAGCACCCGGAAATGGTCCCGGTGCCGGGCAAGGAATGACGCCGCTTGTCGGCGCCAACACGAATACACCGTGACAGGACCCGCCGGCCGGGACGCAGTGACGGCCGCCTGACGGATCGGTTACCAGGCGATGCGGGCCGACAGGGTCGTCACGGCGCTGATGATGCTCGCCCACACCTGAGGCGGCAGCTCGTGGCCCATGCCCTCGATCTCCAGGTACTCGGCGCCCGGCACTAGCTCCGCGGTCCGGCGGCCGGCGTCGGGACCGATCAGCGTGTCGCCGCTCCCGTGGATCACCAGGGCGGGGACGTCGAGACCTCTGAGCCCGTCAGCCCGGTCGCGACCGCGGGCCGCGGCCTCGAACTGCCGCTCCGACGCCCCGGGATGCCAAGCCCGCCGGTAGCTGCGCTCCAGGTAGGCGCGCTCGGCTTGCTCGTTGCGCCACTCGGGGTTAGACCAGATCCGGTAGCCGGCCAGATCCGCTTCGATCTGCTCCTCAACAGTCGCCGCGGGGGGCGCGGTGAGCGCGGTCAGCGCCTCGGGGGTGGGATCACCCACACCCGGTTCGCCGGTGTGCGACGCGATCGACACCAACCCGGCGACCCGCTCCGGGAAGGCAATGGCCGCAGCTTGGGCCACCATGCCTCCCAGCGAGTAGCCGCACACGATGGCCCGATCGCAGCCGGCGTTGTCGAGCACGGCGACTGCGTCGCGAGCCATGTCGCACAGCCGGTAGCGGGAGCCGTCAGGCAACACGGTGGACAGCCCCGAGTCTCGGTGATCCATGCGCAGCACGAAGAAGCCGCGATCGACGAAGCCCGCGCAGAAGTCCTCGTGCCACACGAGCATGCTCGAACCGAGCCCGTGGAGCAGTATCAGCGCAGGTTCGCCTTCGGTGCCGAAGGTCTCGTAGGCGATCTCGATCTCGCCGTTGCGGGCCCTAGGCATGGTTGCAGACCCTAGGCATGGACGCTTCTGGCATCGCGTGAAAGCTATCCGGTGGTCCGTGTTGGGATAGCGTCGGCCGGTGGCCTCCATCGAGGATCAAGCCTTCGCCGAGCTGACGGCACCATGACCGCTGGGGCGACGGCCACAACGTTCGACCGCGCCGGGGTCCAGCGGCGCGCGCTTCTCGTGATGATGGGCTCGGTGATCCCCACCACTGCGGCCATGGCGTCGTCGTTCGCGGCATCGGCGGTGCTGGCCGAGGAGATCACCGGCAGCGAGACGCTGGCCACACTGGCTGCGGGCTCGATGTCGCTCGGCAGTATGGCCGCCGCCGTTCCCCTGTCCCGCCGCATGGCCCGCCTGGGCCGGCGGCGAGGCCTGGTCGCGGGATGGTGGCTCGGCGCAGCGGGAGCGATGACCGCCCTGTTGGCGGCCGTGTTGAGCCTGTATCCGCTGGTGGTGCTGGGAATCATCGGGGTCGGCGCGGGCCAGGCCACCAACCTGGCCGCCCGCTACGCGGTGGCCGATCTCGCCCCCGACGACCGCCGGGCCCGAGCCATCGGGATGCTGGTGTGGGCCTCCACCTTCGGCGCCGCCGCCGGACCGACGGTCGCGCTGGGGCCGGTCGCGGATATTTCGCAATTCATCGGCCTTCCCGAGCTGGCCGGCCCCTATGTGCTGAGCACTGCGATGTTCCTGGCCGGTCTCTCCATCACGCACACAGGACTGCGGCCCGACCCGCTGGAAGTGCTGGGCACGATCGGGTTGGAGGCACCCCGCCCGGCCTCGCCCGCGGCGGTGTGCCGGCGCATCATGGCCATGCCCGAAGCCCGCCTCGCCCTGCTGGCCATGCTGGTAGGGCAGCTGGTGATGGTGGCCGTCATGACGGCGACGCCGCTGCACATGACCAGCGGAGACCAGGACCTCGCAGTGATCGGCCAGGTGATCTCGCTTCACATCATCGGGATGTACGCCTTCTCGCCGATCGTGGGATGGTTCGTCGACCGTGTGGGAACGCACACTGTCATCACGCTCGGGGGACTGATCCTGTTCCTGGGCGCGGAGTTGGCCGGACACACCGACCCCGCGCACAGCGCCGGGCTGTTCAGCGGTCTGACGCTGATCGGGATGGGCTGGAGCTTCGGGCTCATCGCGGGCAGCGCGCTGCTCACCAACTCGTTCCCGCTTCACCAGCGGGTGGAGGTTCAGGGCGGGGCGGACTTCGTCATGATCACCGGGGGCGCGGTGGGCGGGTTGTCGTCCGGAGCGCTGGTCGAGTTGCTCGGCTTCCAGTCACTGAGCCACTACTCAGGCATCGCCGGCCTGGTGCTGGTAGTCGCGGCCGTGGGCGCCTGGTTCACGGCCCGCCTGGCCCGCCCCCGTCCCGCCGTCTGACTATCCGCTCGGCCTCTCAGTTCTCACCGGGGCCGACAGGTACGACGGCGGCACGGTCGATGGCGTAGTGGAGCTGATCGCCGGTCGCTGCCGGGCGGGGGTCTCGGACTAGCAGTTCGAAGTCGCCTGGGTCCGTGCGCAGGGTCAGCTCGAAGCGGTCGCCGCGGAAGCGGACGTCGGTGACGGTTCCCGTGACGGTGCCGTCGGTGCCCGGAAGCGGATCCTCCACACGGCTGAAAGCGTCGGAGCGCAGCACTGCTGGGCCTTCCGGGAAATGCAAGCGACCCCACGGCACGGAGCCCCCGTCTCCGACCACCACCACGTTGGCGTGACCGAGGAAACGGGCCACGGCGGCGTGGCGGGGATCGTGCCAGATGTCGGCGGGAGTGCCGATCCTGGCGATGCGGCCGGACTGCATGACCGCCACCCGGTCGGCAACCGCGAAGGCCTCGTCGTGGTCGTGGGTGACATGCAGGACGGTGACACCGATGCGACGCAGCAGATGCCTGAGCTCCTCGGTGAGCTCCTCGCGGCGAGGCCGGTCCAGCGAGCCGAGGGGCTCGTCGAGCATCAACAGGCGGGGCTCGGGCGCCAGCGAGCGGGCCAGCGCCACGCGTTGGGCCTCACCCCCCGACAGTGTGGCGATCTGCCGCTCCTGGAAGCCCGCCAGTCCCACCAGACCCAGAACCTCGCGTACACGCCGACTCCGGCTGGCGGCGTGCATCTTCTGCATCCGCAGCCCGAAGGCCACGTTGGCGGCCACGTCTCGGTGGGAGAACAGCGCGTGCTCCTGGAACATCAGCCCGAAGTCGCGGCGATGCACGGGCAGCCCGGCCAGGTCCTCGCCGTCCCAGCGGACCTCGCCGGAGTCCAAGGGCTGCAAGCCGGCCACCGCCCTCAGCAGCGTGCTCTTGCCGCAGCCGCTCGGACCGAGGATGGCCACGACCTCTCCGGTCGCCACCTCAAGGTCGATCCCGCCGAGGGCGGTGACCCGGCCGAACGAGACGGTGGCGTCCATAACCGTCAGCATCTAGAAGGCCCCCCTGCGCGTGTCGCCCCACAGGTCCATGACGAAGACTGCCACAGCGGTGAGCACCATGAGCGCGACCGCCAGGGCCATGGCCTGGCCCCGCAGGGCCTCGCCAGGGGTGCCTAGCAGCCTGAACAGGGCCAGCGGGGCGGTGAGCGTCTCGGGGCGGCGGGGAATGAACGACGTGGCCCCGAACTCCCCCAGCGACACCGCGAAGGCGAACCCGGCGCCGACCGCGACGCCGCGGGCCGCAACCCGCAGATCCACCTCGCGGCGCACCCGGCGGGGTGACGCGCCGAGCACGGCCGCAGCCTCGCGAGCTCGAGGATTGACGGTGCGCAGCATCGGCACCAGCGTGCGCACGACGAAGGGAATCCCCACGACAGCGTGGGCGATGGGTACCACAACGACCGAGGTTCGGATGTCGATGGGCGGGCGGTCGAGCACCAGCAGGAACCCGAGTCCGATGGTGACCGCGGAGGTGCCCAGCGGCAGCGTCAGCCCGACGTCGAGGATGCGCCCGACGCTGCGACCGCCCCGGGAGCCCGAGCGCATCACGACCAGCGTGGCCGCCCCGCCCACCAGCAGAGCCAGGGCGGCCGCCGGAGCGGCGAACATCAGCGAGTTGCCCAGAGCAGCCAGGGCCGTGTCGGGCAGCAGGTTGACCCGCTCGGCCATAGCCGCGTAGTTGCGCAGCGTGTACCCGCCACTGCGGCCCGCGGCCAGCGACCGCTCCACCAGCACCGCCAGGGGCAGGCCCAAGATCAGTCCCATTGCCGCCAGGTTGGCGACCAGCCCCGGGCCTCTGCGACGGGGCGCGGCCGCGGGTGCCGAGGCCGGCTCGATCGCGGCGCGACGCCGCTCCAGCACGTTGGATACCGCTACGAGGGCAACCACGGCCACCAGCTGCACCACAGCCAGAGCCGCTGCGGTCTCAAGGTCGAGCCTGACGACGGCGTAGCGGTAGATCTCGGTCTCGATCGTGGCTCGGGCCGGGCCTCCCAGTATCAGCACCACACCGAACGACGAGAACGAGAACAGGAAGACGATGGCCGAGGCCGCGGCTACCGACGGGGCCAGGCGGGGCAGCACCACCTGGCGGAAGACCTGGCCGCGCGAGGCCCCGAGCACCCGGGCCTGATCCTCCACCCGCGCGTCGAGGTTCGCCCAGTGGGCGCCGACGGTTCGCAGCACGACGGCATAGTTGAAGAACACGTGGGCCAGCAGGATCGCCCACACCGTGTGGCGCAGGCTCACCCCGCCGCCGCCCGCGAGTCCGAACCGGTCGAAGAGGCCCTCGAACGCAGCGGCCACCACCACGGTGGGCAGCACGAACGGCACGGTCGCCAGCGCCCGCACCACCCGCTGCCCTCGGAAGCGCAGCCGGGCCATGGCACCCGCCGCGGGCAGAGCCACAGCCACGGTGAGGGCAGTGGAGACGGCTGCCTGCCAGACGGTGAACCAGATCACCGAGCGGTGCGACCCCGAGCTGAGTACTTCGCCCAGTAGGCGTGCCGGACTGGTCCCGCCGAGACCTCTGGAGATGACCCCGGCGATGGGCCAGGCGAAGAACAGCACCATGAACACGCCCACCGCCAAGGCGGGCAGCGCGGCTGCCAGACCTCTGGCGAGGCGGGCCGGGGCAGTCATGGGCGGAACTCAGCTGGGAGACTTCAGCGCAGAACGATCTCCACCCACCGGTCGGTCCAGGCGTTGCGCTGGGCCTCGACCTGGGAGGGCTCGAGGATGAACGGGTCGTCCGCTAGCTCGGCGTGCTCCGCGAACACCTCCGGGAGGGTGGCCCCTGAGATCACGGGGAACACGAACATGTTGAGCGGAACGTCGTTCTGGAAGGTCGGGGTGAGCATGAAGTCGATCAGGGCGCGGGCGCCGCCGGCATTGTCCGCGCCCGCAAGCACGCCCGCGAACTCGATCTGGCGGTAGCAGCTGGCGGTGACCACTCCCGTAGGGGGCTCGCCGACAGGAGGATCGGCAAAGATCACCTCGGCGGGCGGGCTCGACGCGTATGACACCACGATCGGACGGTCGCCACCGCCGGCGGTGAACTCGCCGTAGTAGGCGTCCTCCCAGCCGGCGGTGACCGACACGTCGTTGTCCCGCAGATGCGCCCAGTAGCCCTCCCAGCCGTAGCCGTAGCGGTCAATGATGTCCTGCCTGGGAGACGACCACATGGCCCGGCCGGGCTCCAAGCCGTCGCCGTAGCGGGCGATGGTGGCCAGCAGGAAGGCCAGTCCCGGCGACGAAGTCTCCGGGTTCTGCACGACAAGCATGCCCGCGTAGGCGTAGTCGGTCAGATCGTCGAGGGACGACGGCGGAGGCGGCAAGCCGTCGAAGGAATCGATCCAGTAGTTGAGACACACATCTCCGAAGTCGATGGGCGTGACGCGGTGCTCCGAGTCGATCTCGAAGTGGTCGGGCACGCCCGCGAGGCCGGGCGATTCGTAGGGCTCGAAGATGTCGCAGTCGAGGCCGCGCTGCAGGAAGGTGTTGTCGATCCCGAAGAGCACGTCTGCGAGCGGCTCGCCGGCGGTGAGGCAGGCCTGGGCCACGAGCGCCCCGGCGTCACCCGAGGCGAGCTGCTCCACGGCGATGCCGGAGGACTCCGTGAAGGTTTCGAGGGTCTCCGGCGACAGGCTGAACGAGTCATGGGTGAGCAGCGTCACCGTGGTGCCGGCAAGCTCATCGCCCACGGCCGGCGCCTCGTCAGTGCTCTGATCGCTGCTCTGGTCGCTCTCGGGTGCCCCGCTCCCTGCGGTGGCCTCGGAGCCGTCGGTGGCGGTGGTGGCCGGCTCGTCCTCGGGCGCCCCCGTCGTCTCGCCCTCCTCGGGGCCGGTGACCAGCTCCGACGCTCCCTCGGTCTCATTGCTCGCGGCCGACGCGCCGTCCGACTCGACCGCGCCGTCTGGCTCATGGACGGCGCTGGTGCCGCTACAAGCCCCGGCGAGCAGCATGAGGACCACAGCCACAGCGAGTGCGGCACCCCTTGGCCGTAGCCGGAAGCCGGATCGGCGCCCTGGCGCGTCCGAGTGGGTCGAGACTTGGAAACCAGTGTGCTGCATGGGTCTTCCTCCGCTGGCATTACCCAGATCAGGTTGGCGGGTCGACACCGCTGCGATCGCGTGAGTGCCCTCTCAGCCCGGCTGTCCCGAGCTCCCCGGTCTTCGTTGTCACCCGAGACTCTATTGCGACCAACCGCCGTTGCGCCAGAACGAACTTCAATCGGTTTGCTACATGTGGGGTGGTTAACTGCTTGATGTTCGTGGCGAACCGCTATCGAGCACCGTTAGGCGGACGTGCAGAAGTCCAGACTCATCGTGTCGATGTCGTCGCCCAAGGTGACAAGCGACTGCCAGGCCGCAGGCAGGCATCCCTCAAACGAGTTGGTGCCGCCGAGGAAGATCTGCTCCAGGCCGGTCAGGTCGCCCAGTTCGGCCGGGATCTCGCCCGACAGCTCGTTGTCGTGAACCCACAGGCGCCTCAGGCTGGCCAGGTTGCCGAGCTCGGCGGGAATCTGACCGGAGAGCCGGTTGCCGTCGAGATACAAGCGCCGGAGCTTCGTCAAGCGACCGAGCTGAGCCGGAATCTCGCCGGATAGGTCGTTGCCCCTGAGCCACAGTTCCGTCAGCAGTGTGAGGTCGCCGAACTCTGCGGGGATCTCCCCTGTCAGTTCGTTGTCGTCGAGGTCCAGTCTCGTGAGGTTCACGAGACGCCCCAGCTCTACAGGAATCTCGCCCGACAGCTGGTTGTGCCACAGGTTGAGCCGCCTCAGATTGCCGAGATTGCCCAATTCTGCGGGGATCTCGCCCGAGAGCTGGTTGTAGCGGGCCTTCAGGATCCTGAGGTTCGGCAGGTTGCCGAGCTCTGGAGGGACCTCGCCCTCCAGATGGTTGAAGCTGAGGTACAGGGACTTGAGGCTCCAGATGTCGCCGATTCCCGCCGGAATCTCCCCGTACAGCTCGTTGCGGCTGAGGTCCAGATGCTCCAGGCTCCCGAGAAGGGTCAGCGATGCCGGGATCTCCTGAGACAACCCGTTGCTGCGCAGCATCAGGTGGGTGAGGTGCGAGAGCTTCGAGAGGCTCTCGGGAATCGGCCCGGACAGCCGGTTGCGGCTCAGGTCGAGGTTCCTGAGTTCGGTCAGCTTGCCGATCCCCTCCGGGATCGGGCCTGAGAGCCCGTTGTTCTGAAGGTCCAGCCGCGTCAGTTTGGTCAGCTTTGCGATCCCGGCGGGGATCGGGCCCGACAGCGAGTTGTTCCGCAGGTTGAGCTCTGTCAGGCGCCCCAGGCGCCCGATGCCGGCGGGGATCGGGCCCGACAGCTCGTTGTCGTCCAGCCGCAGGAGCTGAAGCTTCTCAAGGTTCGCTATCTGGGGAGGGATCTCCCCGTAGAGCCAGTTGTCCGCGAGGCTCATGTGTTCCAGCCTCGCGAGGTCGCCCACCGACGGCGGAACCTCTCCCGTCAGCTCATTGCCGTCAAGGACCAGGCGCTCCAGGCGGGCCAGGTTCCCGATCGAGGCGGGGATGTTGCCCGAGAGCTGGTTGTTGTGGAGATACAGGCCCCTGAGTTGGCTGAGATCGCCGATCTGCGGGGGTATCTCGCCGGACAGCCGGTTGTTCTCGAGCCACAGGTCCCGCAGGCCGGCGAGGTTGCCGAACTCGTCCGGGATCGGCCCCGACAGGTCGTTGTCCTGGAGCCACAAGTACCTCAGGCGGGTGAGGTTGCCCAACTCGGCAGGAATCGCTCCCGACAGCTCGTTGCGCCCGAGCCGTAGCCGTCGTAGCGCGGTGAGGCCCCCCAGGTCCGCCGGGATCTTTCCGGACAGCCGGTTCAGGCTGATGCTCAGGTCCTCCAGTTCAATGAGACCGCCCACCTCCGAGGAGATCTCGCCCGTCAGCTGGTTGCTCCACAGGCTGAGCGTCTTGAGCCGCTCCAGGTGGAAGAGCTCGACTGGGATCTCCCCCGACAGCGAGTTGCGGCTGAGATCGAGCCACGTCAGGCTGTGCAGGCCGCTGAACTCTGCTGGGATCTCCCCTGACAGCCGGTTGCGGCTGAGATCGAGCCACACCAGATTGCCGAGGCGGCCCAGTTCGCCAGGAAGCGCCCCCGACAGCCGGTTGCCGTTCATCACCAGGTGCGTCAGGCTGCTCAGATTGCCGAGAGACGCAGGAATCTCTCCCGACAGCCCGTTGCCCCGCAGATCCATGATGCGGAGCGCGCGAAGATCCCCGAAGTTGCCGAGTTCCGGCATCGCCCCCCAGAGTCCGTTGTGCTTCAGGTCCAGCACCTCCAGCTGGTCCAGCTCCGCGAGGGTGTCGGGTATCTGCCTGTCCAGCCTGTTGTTCTGGAGATCGAGGACCACCAGCTTGCGCAGCTTGCCGACTAGTGCGGGAATCTCGCCGAAGAGCTCGTTGTCGCCGAGATTCAGGTGTCTCAAGTCCGTCAGATAGGAGATGCCGTCGGGAATCTCGCCGGACAGACCATTGGATGACAGGTCCAGTCGTGTGACGCGGCCTGCTTCATCGGTGGTCACGCCGTACCAACGGTCCAGCGGAAGGTCGGAGCCCCAGTTGTCGCTTCGATCCCAGCTGCCGCCGCCGGTCGCATCGAAGAGCTCCAGCAGCGCGTGCCGGTCTACCGGTTCCTCGGCCTGGGCCAGAGCGGCGGAGGGCGCTGTCAATGGCGCCAGGAGGACTGCGACAGCCAGGGCAACGAACGTGCGGAGGGCTCGGCGTCGGTGAGTCCAGCCGAGCAGGTCCGACCTGCACGAACCAACCCGGGCAGGACCGGCATTGAGGTTCACGGGGATCTCCTAGGCGATCGCTGACGGCGCAACGGCCGCAACGTACATACACCGAAGCCGCCGCGCGCGGACCGGCGGCCAGCCCCGTCGCAACGGACTCCATTAGCTTCTGCACATGCGCCAGCCCAACATCCTCCTCGTCATGGCCGACCAGCTCGCTCCCCACTTCACCGGGGCCTACGGCCACACACTGGTGCGCACCCCGGCCATGGACGCTCTGGCCGACAGCGGGGCCCGCTTCGACGCCGCCTACTGCCATTCCCCCCTGTGCGCCCCGGCCCGCTTCTCGATGCTCTCGGGCCAGGCGGCCTCCGCGATCGGGGCATGGGACAACGCCGCCGAGTTCCCGGCATCGGTGCCCACTCTCGCCCACTACCTGATGCTGGCCGGCTACCGCACATGCCTCTCGGGGAAGATGCACTTCGTGGGGCCCGACCAACTCCATGGCTTCGACGAGCGTCTCACGACCGACATCTATCCCGCCGACTTCGCCTGGACCCCCGACTGGGACGAGCCCGACCAGCGGATCGGCAAGTGGTACCACAACATGGACAGCCTGTCGGAGGCGGGCCAGGCGCTGGCCACCTACCAGATCGACTACGACGAGGAGGTCGGGTTCGCAGCGGTGCGCCGCCTCTACGACCTGGCCCGCGACCCCGACGCGCGGCCGTTCTTCCTGGTGGCGTCGTTCATCCACCCCCACGACCCGTACGTCGCCCGCCCTGAGTGGTGGGACCTCTACGACCACGACGACATCGACCTGCCCGAGCCGATATCCGAAGATGCGCTGGACCCCCACACGCGGCGCATCCGCCGGGGCATCGAGGCCGACACGATCGGCTACAGCGAGGACCAGTGCCGCAACGCCCGCCGCGGCTACTACGCCAACACGAGCTACTTCGACTCATGGGTCGGCCGTCTCGTGCGGGTGCTGGAAGAGACCGGACGCATCGACAACACCGTGGTCATCGTGACCAGCGACCACGGCGACATGCTGGGCGACCGGGGCACGTTCTTCAAGATGTCGTTCTTCGAGCGCTCGGCCCGAGTGCCGCTGATAGTGGCCGGGCCAGGCGTGGCCGGCCGCCCAGTCCCCAACGTCTGCTCACACTTGGACCTGCTTCCCACTCTCCTCGACATCGCAACCGACGGTGGAGCCTGGCCCGAGCTCGGCGCTCCGATCGCCGGGCGCAGCCTTTGGGGGCTCGCGGCCGGCGGCACCGACCGCATCGACGAGACGACCGGTGAGTACATGGCCGAGATGACCTCGCATCCGATGTTCATGATCCGGCGGGGTCGCCACAAGTACATCCACTGCGACACTGATCCCCCGCTGCTCTACGACGTGGAGGCCGACCCTTGTGAACGCACCAACCTCGCGGACGATCCCGGCTGCGCCACCCTGGCCGCCGACTTCGCCGCCGAGACCGCCCAGCGCTGGGACAGCACCGGCATCCGGGAGCGTGTGCTGCGCTCGCAGCGCGCCCGACGAGTCCTTCACGCCGCGATCGAGTCCGGCGGCAGGCACTCGTGGGACTACAACCCGGTGCGCGACGCCGCCAACGAGTTCGTCCGCAACCACATGGACTGGGCCGAAGCCGGTCCTCGAAGCCGGTTTCCCCGCCTCGCCTGAGCCGCCCCGAACAAGTCCTGGCTCGAGCTGGCACCGGTGGCCTGGGCCGGGCAGCCTCCGGTCAGTCCCAGCCGAGCTGGTGCAGGGTCTGGTCGTCGATGCCGAAGTGGTGGGCCACCTCGTGCACCATGGTGACCATGATCTCGTCGAGCAGTTCGTCCTCGCTGTCGCAGATCTGGCAGATCGGCAGCCGGTAGACGGTCACCCGGTCGGGCATGGCCAGCCCGCCGTAGTCCTCCCGCTCGGTCAGGGGCACCCCTTCGTAGAGGCCGAGGAGGTCCTCGTCCGGATGGGCGTCCTCCACCACGACCACGATGTTCTCCATCATCTCGCCCAGCGCAGGGGGCAACGAATCAAGGGCCTCGCCCACCAGGTGCTCGAAGCGGGCCGTGTCGATCATGAACACGGCCAGACAGTACCGGCAGCCGGTGCCGCGGACGGGCGCTCGCCGCAAGCGGGAGCGCAGCTGCGAGAGACCTCCCCGCTCGCCTAATCTGCTCGGCCTCTAGGGTCGGGGGGTGACCGAAGCAGAGCACCCGCTGCTGTCGGGCCTCACCGTCGAGCAGCGCGACGCGGTGACGACCCGGGCATCGCCTCTGTGCGTCATCGCCGGGGCCGGCTCGGGCAAGACCCGTGTCCTGACCCGGCGCATCGCCTGGCAGGCCAGCGGGGCCCACGCCGACCCCCGGCGCACCCTGGCGGTGACCTTCACCCGGCGGGCGGCCCGCGAGCTGAGGTCCCGCCTGCGGGGACTCGGCCTCAATGACGCGGTGAGAGCCGGGACGTTCCACGCCGTCGCTCTGACCCAGCTTCGTCGCTATGCAGCCGACTCCGGCAGACGCCCGCCCCGGATCCTCGACAACGTCGCAGGCCTGATCGCCGAACTGCGCCCCAGGGCCGACCGCTCGGCTGTGGCCGACATCAGCAACGAGATCGGCTGGTGCCAGGCTCGCCTCGTGACCCCCGAGAACTACGCCCAGGCGGCGCGCGCTGCGGGCCGGCGGCCTCCTGTGGGCCGAGCCGACCGCTTCGCCCAGATCTACGCCGACTACGAGTCGGCCAAGCGCAAGCGCCGGCTGCTCGACTTCGACGACGTGCTGGCCCGGTCCCTGGAGCTGATGGCGGCCGAGCCGAAGCACGCCGCGGCTCAGCGGTGGCTCCACCAGCACCTGCTCGTCGACGAGTTCCAGGACATCAACCCGCTGCAGTTCGCCTTGCTGA
Source organism: Candidatus Aldehydirespirator sp. (assembly GCA_965219165.1). Lineage (GTDB taxonomy): Bacteria > Actinomycetota > Acidimicrobiia > Acidimicrobiales > Aldehydirespiratoraceae > Aldehydirespirator. Next base: position 2,941,651 of record CBDCMW010000002.1, read on the forward strand.
GGTCGTGGCTGGGACCGGACTCGACGCTGGTGGTGGTAGGCGATCCCGACCAGGCCATATACGGGTGGAACGGCGCTGATCCCGAACTCATCGAAAGCGTCCGCGAGCATCTCGGTGGGTGCGCGGTGTTGCACATGCGGACCAACTTCCGGTCCACGCCCGAGGTGCTGGCCGCGGCGGGCCGGATCCTGGGCCGGTCGCCCCAGCCCGCGGCGCGACCGTCGGGCGACGACCCCACGGTCGCCGTCTGCGACGGAGCCGACGAGGCCGCTGTGCTGGCCCGAGCCGTGCGGCATCGCCACCGGCCCGGTTCGTTGTGGCGTCGGCAGGCGGTACTGGCCCGCACCAACGCACTGCTCGAACCCCTGCGCCGGGCGCTGCTGCGCCAGAACATCCCGGTCGCCGCCGCGGGCGAGGGCAGCCTCATCCGCAGGCCCGAGATCGCGTCCCTGCTCAAGGTCTGGTCCCCCGGCGCGAGCCTCGCGTCCTGCGTGGCCGACACTCGCCAGGAGCTTCGCGACCCCACCCACGCCCGGCCGGATCCGGGAAGCCTCACCGCCCCGGCTCACACTGCGGACACGCCCCAGGCCCGCGCCAACATAGGCACCTTCCTGGAGTTCGCGGAGGACCATCTGTCCCTCGACCCCGACTCCACAGTCCACTCCTTCACCATCGCGCTGCGGGCCGACAGTCGCCTGGCGCCATCGTCCGACGGCGTCGATCTGATGACCTTCCACGCCGCCAAGGGACTGGAGTGGCCCATCGTCCATCTCGTGGGCATGGAGGACGGATTCGTCCCCATCGCCCACGCCCGCACCGCCGCGGCCCGCGCCGAGGAGCGCCGCCTGCTCCACGTCGCGGTCACCCGGGCCGAGCAGGAGCTGCACATCCTGTGGTGCGACCGGCGCGACCTGGGAGGCCAGACTGTCGATAGGGACCCGTCGCCATGGCTGGAGGCGATCACCGAGGCAGCCGGCCCCGGCCCCGGCACCGTCGACCCCCTGGAGGCCCTCGCCCGAGCCCGCCAAGAACTCCGATCCCGCCGAGACCGCTGACGCCGCTAGCCGGACGCGGCGCGGGGCATGGCTACTACTGCGACGTTGGCGGGGCAGCGCTCCAGCACCGTCTCGACGGTGTGGCCGAGGAAGGGGCGACCGTCCACATTGCGCAGCGACGCGCCCAGGACCACCAGATCGGCCTGCTGCTCCTCGGCGACCGCTACCAGGGTCGACGCCGGTGACGAGCCCTCCTGGACCAGGGTCCGGACCTCCACGCCCATCTCTTCGCCCCGCGCCCTGGCGGCGTCCATGAGGGCGTCCACCACCGGGCGAGCCGGTTCGCTGCGGGTCTCACCGAGCACGCGGGTTGCCAGCTTGCCGCGGGCCAGCCGCTGGGGCAGCATCCGGAGTTCCGGCCGTTGCCGCTGCACCACGTGGGTCAGAACCACCTCGGTGCCGAGCTGGCTGCTCACCCCGAAGGCAACCTCCTGGGCCGCCCGGGAGGATCTCGTGCCGGTCACGGGCACGACGGCGCGGGTGAAAGCGCCCGGCAGCGGTGTCTCCAGACCCTCGGCCCGCCTCACGATCACCACCGGAAGAGGCGAGTGCAGCAGCAGCTCGTCGACCATCGGCGAGTACAGCTGGCCCTGGTGACGGCCGGCCACACCGACGCAGATCGCCCCGTAGCCGAGGCGGGCCTCGGCCACGATGGCCGCAGCCACGACCGCGCCGGCTGCGCTGGAGGCTCGCACCTGCCGATGGTCGACGGACCGCCCGTCGAGCACGCTGCGGATGATCGTGATGTCGGGCCACTGGCCTCGGGTCGAGCCGTCGGAGTGGTGCGAGCCGTCGCCGAGGCTCTCGGGCATCACTGAGATCACGGTGGCGGGCACCTGGACCGGCCAGGCGAAATGCATGAGCTGCGCGGCCGCGATGGATGCGGGCTCGGCCCGCGAGGCCAGAAGCAGCCGCGACGAGCGCACCACCAGGTTCCGGCTGAGCGCCTCCTCGCGCTCGAGGCGCTCGCGCTCGGCGGGAGACCCCATCCAGTCGCGCACAGCCAACCGCAGGCTCACCGCCGCGAACACCGACGTCACCAGGGGCACTATCACGATCACGGTGTACGCCGTCTCGCTGAACACGCCCAGGGACAGCCCCACCGAAGCGATGACGATCTCCAGCGCGCCGCGGGCGTTGAGTCCTGCGCCCAGCGCCACCGCAGCCCGATGCGACTGTCCCGCCAGCCTCGCGCCGATGAAGGCGCCCGCGAACTTGGCCACGATCGCCACCGTCATCACCGCCCCGGCCCAGGCCAGCGCACTGCCCTCACCAAGCAGGGAGAGATCGACCCGCAGTCCGGCTATGGCGAAGAACACCGGGGCGAGGAAGGTGTTCGTGAGCGACTCGATGTGATGAACGACCTCGTGCTGCTGGAACCGCGAACGGTTCAGGACCACGCCGGCGACGAAGGCTCCGAGCACGGCCTCGATGCCCAGCGCCTGGGTTGCCACGCCGAAGGTGAGCATGGTGATCACCGCGATGCCGAGCGCGCCGTGCAGGTTGGGGCCGTCTCGCCGGATCCGGCGCAGGCTCGCGTCCACGGCGCGCTGGCCCAGCGTCATCGCCAGCAACAGGAACGCGGCGAGGCCCAGCACCGTCCGCAGCGTGCCTACCACCGACACCTCGCCCGCGGTGGCGAAGCCCGCGAACACGGCGAGCATCACCCAGCCGACCACGTCGTTGGCCATGCCCGCAGCCACCGTGATCTGGCCGAAGTCGCGCCTCATCAGCCCCAGCTCCGAGAGGATCCGCGCGATCACGGCCAGCGCCGACACCGACAGCGCCGCGGCCACGAACAGCGCGAACACGGTGCGGTCGGCGCCGCCACCCACAAAATCCTCGGGCAACAACAAGCCGGTCACCAGACCTCCGGCCAGCGGCACGACGAGGCTGAAGCCGGTCACCAACGCGGCGGCGCGCCCCAGGCGACGTATCAGCGCCAGGTCCGTCTCGAACCCGGCTGTGACCAGCAGCAGCGCCACGCCGAGCCAGGTGACCGCGAAGAGGGCACCCGAGGAGATCTCCTCGTGGGGAAGGAACCATTCGAAGCCGCTCGGCCATACCGCTCCGAACAGCGAAGGCCCGAGGATCACACCCGCAGCCAGATGGCCGATCACCGAGGGCAGCCCGACCCGACGCATCGCGTAGCCCACGGCTCGGGCCGCCACCACCAGCACCAGCAGCTGGGTCCAGAAGACGAGCAGTGCGTGCTCGTCCAGCGGCGTCAGCATCGCTCGATGCGCCCGCCCGGCGTTCGGTCCAGCGGCGTCAGCACGGCAGAGCGACCTCTTCCAGGTCGACGAACAGGGGCGCGTGGTCGCTGGGCGGGTCGTCCTTGGGGCCTTTGCGCTCATTGCGGTCGACGAGCACGAAGCTGGCCGCGTCGGCGGCTGGACGGGTGCCCAACACCAGATCGATGCGCATCCCCTTGCGCTTGTGGAAGTCGCCTCCCCGGTAGTCCCACCATGTGAACAGCCCGCCGCCGTCATGGTGCTCACGGAACACGTCGACCAGCCCCCACTCCAGCAGGCTGGCGAGCCGCTCGCGCTCCGCAGCGCTGGTGTGAGTCGTGCCGGTGAAGGCGGCCGGGTCGTACACGTCCCGGTCAGCAGGAGCGACGTTGAAGTCGCCGCACACCAGGACAGGCGAGTCCGGATCGGCCTGGGCGTCGAGCGAGGCCCGCAGCCGGCTCAGCCAGTCGAGCTTGTAGTGGTAGTGGTCGTGACCGATGGCCCGGCCGTTGGGCACGTAGCACGACGCCACCCGCACTCCCCCGCACGTGGCCCACGCCAGCCGGGCGTCAGGGTCGGGGTCGATCCCGTCGCCGAATCCGGCCACCGGATCCGACAGTCCCACCCTGCTCAGCACCGCAACGCCGTTCCAGCGTCCCTCGCCGTAGTGGAAGCTCTCGTAGCCGAGCGACTGGAAGGCCAGCGCCGGGAAGGCGTCGTCGGCGAGCTTGGTCTCCTGCAGGCACACCACATCCGGCGAGAAGGACTCGATCCACCGCTGCACCCGGCCGAGCCGCGCCCTCAACGAGTTGACGTTCCAGGTGACGACCCGCACAGGCCGACCCTATCCCCGCCGGGAAGTAGCATTAGCGTTATGAACGACCGGATCCGTACCGAGCCGAACGACTCCGTTGGCGCCAATGCCTGGGTCATCGACGAGATGCGCGACCTGTGGTCGGTCGACCCGGCCTCGGTGGACGAAGCGTGGCGCGCCCTGTTCGAGGGCGAGACGCCGGATTCACCGACCGCCGGTGCCGCCCCGCCGGAATCGTCGGCCGCAACCCGGACCACCATCGACACCACCGCCACAGACGTGACGGCGCCTCCTGCGACCGACACCATCATTACCGGGCCGCCCGCAAGTCAGCCTCAGCAACGGCGCGCTCCGAAGGCGGACCCGGCCGCCGGCGACACGCCCATCGGCGAGCCGATCAGAGGCGCCGGAGCCCGCATCGTCTCAAACATGGAGGCCAGCCTGGCCGTGCCGACGGCCACGAGTTTCCGAGACGTCCCCGCCAAGCTCCTGGAAGTGAACCGCACGGTCATCAACGGCTATCTGCGCCGGAAAATGGTGCGCAAGATCTCGTTCACCCACCTGATCGGCTACGCCGTCGTGCGAGCCATCGCCGACACGATTCCGGCCATGAACAACATCTTCGCCACCGACGCGGACGGCAAGCCGAGGATCGTGCGACCCGATCACATCGGCCTCGGGATCGCAGTGGACATAGCCCGCGACGACGGCACGCGCTCGTTGATGGTCCCGTGCATCCGCGACGCCGAAACCCTCGACTTCGCTGCGTTCGTGGAGCGCTACGACGAGCAGATCGCCAAGATCCGCGAGAACCGGCTGACCGCCGACGACATGCGCGGCGTCACCGTCACCATCACCAACCCCGGCACCATCGGCACCCAGCAGTCCGTGCCCCGGCTGATGGCCGGGCAGGGAACGATCGTCGGCGTCGGAGCGCTGGCGTTCCCCACCGAGTACGAGGCCGCCGACCCCTCGCTCCTGGCGGACCTGGGCGTGAGCAAGCTGGTGACGATCAGCAGCACATACGACCATCGAGTCATCCAGGGCGCAGAGTCAGGACTGTTCCTGCAGAAGATGCACGACCTGTTGCTGGGCGAGGACGACTTCTACGGGAAGGCCTTCCGCTCCCTCCACATCCCCTACGAGGCCGTGAAGTGGCGGCGCGACTTCAACCCGGTGGACCGCGAGGCGACGATGCTCGAGAAGCAGGCCAAGGTCAACCAGCTAATCAACCAGTACCGGGTGCGGGGCCATCTGATCGCCGATCTCAACCCGCTGCGCCACGAGGCTCCCGTAATGCACGCCGAACTCGACCCAGCCACCTACGGGCTGACCATCTGGGACCTCGACCGCGAGTTCCTGACCGGCAGCGCGACCGGGATATACGCCACCGTGGGCGGGACACGCCGGATGAAGCTCGGAGACCTGCTGGGCGTGCTGCGCGACGCCTACTGCCGCACCGTCGGCGTGGAGTACATGCACATACAGGAGCCCGACGAGAAGCGGTGGATGCAGGAGCAGATCGAGGGGGCCGACACCACGCTCAAGGGCGAGGACCAGCGCCGCATCCTCAGCCAGCTCAACGCGGCCGAGGCCCTCAGCAGCTTCCTGGGCACCAAGTACGTCGGCCAGAAGCGCTTCGGCCTGGAAGGCGCGGAGTCGGCCATCCCGCTGCTGGACGCCCTGCTGACATGCGCGGCCGACGCGCCGCTGGCGGAGGTGGTGATGGGCATGGCCCACAGGGGGCGATTGAACGTGCTCGTGAACCTGGTGGGCAAGACCTACCACGAGCTGTTCAAGGAGTTCGAGGGAGCCATAACCGAGGACCAGATCCAGGGCAGCGGCGACGTGAAGTACCACCTCGGCCAGATCGGGGCCTACGAGAGCCCTTCGGGCAAGCACCTGCTGGTCGAGCTGGCCGCCAACCCCTCCCACCTCGAGGCCGTCGACCCGGTGGTTGTGGGCATGGCACGAGCGCGGATGGACAACATCCCGCCCGACGGCGGTTACGGCCCCTTCCCGGTGATGCCATTGCTGATCCATGGCGACGCCGCCTTCGCGGGCCAGGGCGTGGTGGCCGAGACGTTCAACCTCAGCCTCATCAGGGGATACCGGGTGGGCGGGACGATCCACCTGGTAATCAACAACCAGCTCGGATTCACGACCACGCCGGACTGGGCCCGCTCCACCCAGTACTCGACCGACGTGGCCAAGATGGTGGGCGCGCCGATCTTCCATGTGAACGGAGACGACCCCGAGGCCTGCTTGCGCGTCGCCCGACTGGCCTTCGCCTACCGCCAGAAGTTCAACAAGGACGCCGTGATCGACATGATCTGCTACCGGCGCCACGGGCACAACGAGGGCGACGACCCCAGCTACACGCTGCCGGACATGTACCGCCGCATCAACGCCAAGACCAACGTGCGCACCCAGTACACGGAATCTCTGATGAAGCGGGGCGACCTCACCGCCGAGGAGGTGGACGCGGCCCTGGCCGAGTACCGCGAGCAGCTCCAGGCTGCCCTGGACGAGACCCGCGACACCGCGCCCGGCCACAACATCCGGGCCCGGCGCCCACCCGAGCCGATGGGCGTGATGCCCCACGTCCGCACCGCCATCGACTCGGTCACCGTGGAACGCATCTACCAGGCTCTGAACACGGTTCCCGACGGCTTCACCGTCCACCCCAAACTGGCCAGGCAGTTCGAGCAGCGCAACCGGATGTTCCGCAGCGGCGAGTTCGACTGGGGGCTCGGCGAGGCGATGGCCTTCGGATCGCTGCTCATGGAAGGCACTCCGGTTCGACTCAGCGGCCAGGACAGCCGCCGCGGGACCTTCTCCCATCGGCACTCCACACTGGTGGACTATCTGACCAGCGAGGAGTACGTGCCGCTTGAAACGCTGTGCGCGCACGAGGCCGACCTGTGGATCTACGACTCCCTGCTGTCGGAGTACGCCTCTCTGGGCTTCGAATACGGCTACGCGGTGGCCAAGCCGGAGGCTTTGGTCATGTGGGAGGCCCAGTTCGGCGACTTCGCCAACGGGGCCCAGATCATCATCGACCAGTTCATCGTTGCAGCCGAGGACAAGTGGGACCAGCACGGCGGCATCGTGCTGCTGCTCCCTCACGGCATGGAGGGCCAGGGTCCGGAGCACTCGTCGGCCCGCATCGAGCGGTTCCTGACGCTGGCCGCGGAGGACAACATGCACGTGTGCCAGCCCACGACTGCGACGCAGTACTTCCACCTTCTGCGCCGCCAGATGATCCACCGCGTCCGCAAGCCCCTGATCTTGTTCACTCCCAAGTCGCTGCTGCGCTCCAAGTCCGCCCGCTCGAAGGTCGCCGAGCTGTCGTCGGGAACGTTCGAGGAGGTGCTCGGCGACCCCGGCGTAGAAGCTGGGACCGTCGATTCGGAGGCCGTGACCAGGGTGGTCTTCTGCAGCGGAAAGGTGGCGTACCCGGCCATGGAACTGCGCGACACCAAGAGCGCCCCGCTGTCGGTGTGCCGTGTCGAGCAGCTCTTCCCGTGGCCGTACGGGGCGGTGGACTACGAGCTGCGCAGGTTCCCCAACGCCTCCGAGATCGTCTGGCTGCAGGAGGAGCCCGAGAACATGGGCGCCTGGAACGGGATCAAGGGACGGCTGTACGAGGCCCACGGTGACAACTACCAGATCCGCAGGGTGAGCCGCCCCGAGTCGGGCAGCCCCGCGGGGGGCAGCCCCACGGTGCACGCACAGGAGCAGCAGGACCTTCTCGACGCGGCGGTGCTGGCCTGAGACCCAGTGCCGTGGTCATACCGTCCGAGGGCGGCGCTGTGCCGCGCCGACGCGGTCTGCGCCCGTGACCGCTGAGCGTCGGATCGCCGACGATCACCGTCTGGCCGCCGATCTGGCCCGCCGCGCCGGAGAGCTGCTGGTCGAGCTGCGGGGGCGGCTGACCGGCCAGGGCGCACCCGCAGCCGTGCTGCGGGCCGAGGGAGACCGCCGGGCTCACGAGCTGCTAGTGGCCGAGTTGGCCGCGGCGCGCCCCGCCGACGCCGTGCTGTCAGAGGAGGGCGCAGACGACGCGTCCCGGCTCGACGCCGAGCGCGTCTGGGTGCTCGACCCGCTCGACGGCACCCGTGAGTTCTCCGAGCCGGGGCGCACCGACTGGGCGGTGCATGTGGCACTGGTCGTCGGCCAGCGCCCGGTCGCCGGCGCGGTGGCCCTGCCGGCGCTCGGCCTCACGCTCTCGACGATGGATCCGCCGCGCCTGCCCCCACCGGGCGACAGACCGCCGAGGCTCGTGGTGTCGCGGTCGCGGCCCCCCCACCAGGCCCGAGCTGTGGCGGCCGCCCTCGCTGCCGATGTGGTCCCCCTCGGATCAGCCGGAGCCAAGGCCATGGCGGTGGTTCGCGGCGAGGTGGATGCCTATGTGCATGCGGGCGGCCAGTACGAGTGGGACTCGTGCGCTCCGGCGGCCGTGGCCGAGGCTGCGGGCTGCGCCGCGAGCCGGCTCGACGGTTCCGAACTTCGCTACAACCAGCCCGACCCCTACCTCCCCGACCTGGTGATATGCCGCCCGGAGTTGGCCGAAGCAGTGCTCGCCGCGCTGGCGGCCGCCTGACGGATCCCGACCGGGCCGCCAACCGCGAGCGGCCGGGGGTCCCCAGTGCCCTTGGTAGGGTCGGTTGATGAGGCGGTTCGAGGATCAGGTCGTGGTCATCACCGGCTCGGCTACCGGTATCGGGGCCGCCACCGCTCGGCGGTTCGCAGCCGAGGGAGCCAACCTCGCCTGCCTCGACATCAACGACACCGACAACGACGCCACGGCCCAGGCGGCTCGGTCCGAGGGGGTCGAAGCGATGGCGCTGACCTGCGACGTGAGATCCCGCCACGACCAGCAAGCCGCCTTCGACCGGGTGATGGCGGCCTGGGGGCGCATCGACGTGCTGGTGGCCTGCGCGGGGATCTACGTCGGCGGACCTCTGCCGGAGATCCCTCTCGACCGCTGGGAGGACATCGTGGCCGTCAACCTGACCGGGGTCCTCGTCTCCAACAGCCTGGCTGCGCCCGTCATGACCGCTCAGGGGCGGGGCTCCATAATCAACATCGCGTCCATGGCCGCCAAGACGAGCTGGCCCTTCTCGGCGGAGTACTCCGGGACTAAGAGCGGGGTGGTGGGCATCACCCGCTCGGCCGCCATGGAACTGGGCCCCCACGGCATCACCGTCAACGCGGTGTGTGCGGGCAACACGCTCACGGACATGGTGCGCAAGGTGGCCGCCGAGATTGGGGCCACGTTGGGCATGACCGCCCAGGAGTGGCTGGACATGCGGGCCAGCGACACCGCGGTCAAGCGGCTGGCCCGACCGGAGGAGATCGCCGGAGTCGTGGCCTTCCTGGCCAGCGACGACGCCCGCTACCTGACCGGCCAGGCCATCGAGGTCGACGGAGGGCTCGTCCTGAGCTGAATGGCGGCGGCCAGCTGACGGACACTTCCCCCGCCCAGAGTTCGGCCGGCGCGGGCCGTTCAGGCGATCTGGTCGAGCATGTCGGGCCGGACCTCGTGGATGGCCGGCTGGCCGGCCAGGTAGCGGCGAACCTCCTCGACGGCGAGCTCCCCCATGCGGTGACAGTTCTCGATGCAGCCGGCGATGTGGGGTGTGACCACCACGTTCTCCAGCCGCCGCAGCGGGCTGTCGGATGCTGGGGGCTCGGGATCGGTCACGTCGAGGAAGGCGAATACTCGGCCCTTGGCCAGCTCCTCGACCAGGGCCGCTTCGTCGATGATGCTGCCCCGGGAAGTGTTGATCAGCACGGCGCCGTCGCTCAGGCGGCCCAGCAGTCCGGCACCGATCATGTGTCGGGTCTGATCATTGGCCGGAGCGTGGATCGACACGACGTCGCAGCGTTCCATCAGCTCGGCGGGCTCCACCCTCTCCACTCCGAGCCGCTCGGCCTCATCGTCGCCGAGGTACGGATCGGCGACCAGGATGGTCACCGAGAAGGGAGCGAGCAGTTCGATCACGTGGCGGCCGACATTGCCGGCACCGATCAGGCCCACCGTCGAGCGGTTGAGCTCCCGGGCGTCCCACCGGTCCCACACCGGACTGTCACGCCAGCCGCCGTCGCGCACATGGCTCCCCAGGGGCCAGATCCGCTTGCGGCCCACGATCATCAGGCCGAGGGTGGTCTCGGCCACGTCCCGGGCCAGCGTGACCGAGGCGCTGGTGACCCGGATGCCCCGCTCCCACACTGCATCGGACACGAAGCGCTTCACGCTGCCGCCCATGTGGGCCAGGTGCCCGAGGCGGGGCGCGGCCATCACCACGTCGGCGTCGAGGGGGGCCACTCCCCAGCTGGTGATGCAGGCGTCGGCTTCGGCCAGAACGGCCAGCAGGTCCTGCTTGGAGGCCGGTTCGTCGCCCGGATGGTGCACTACCTCCGCCGCCGCGGCCAGGTCGGCCAGGGCCGCGGCGCTGAACATTCGCCGGTAGTGGGACCGGCCGATGGTGATGGCGACGACAGGTCTGGTCACGTTGCTTCTCCCCGAGGCGTCCACCCTAGGGCTGCTCCGGCCAGCCGGGCCGCACCAAGGGCCGGCCAGGTGGCCTCGGATCGCGTGACCACCGGCCGGTCGATGATGTCGACGATCACTTCCACCAGCTCCCGGAACCGGGTCCCGCCCCCCACCAGGATCAACTCACCGCCGGCGGGCGCCAACTCGCCGGCCTCTTCGAGAGCCCGGCGCACCCTGAGGGCGCAGGTCTCGAAGGCGTCCCGGATTCCAGCCAGCGGAGTCTCGGCCAGCATCGCCCCGAGCCCGCCCAGGTTCTCGGACGCGGTCCAGCACCCGGGCACGACATGGGGGCTGAGGTTCAACGAGGGTGGAAGGGCTGCGACATCGGCCCGGTCGGTGATCACCGTCAGCACCCATGCCGTGCCAGTCGACATGAACAGGTCGCCGGGCTCGACGACACCGAGCCCCAGCGCGGCGCAGGCCTGGTCGTGGCCGCCCATCACCACCGGGGTGCCCGCGTCCAGCGCCAGCGCAGCAGCAGCCTCGACTGTCAGTTCGCCTGCGGCGGTGCCCGACTCCCGGATCGGCGACAGCATCCGCTGATCGATCCCGCCGAGGCTGCACAGCTCGTTGCTCCAGCTTCGGGTCGAGACCTCCATCAGCTGCATACCTGCCGCGTTTGACGGGTTGGTTACCCACTGCCCGGTGAGGCGGAACACGAGGTAATCGTCCACCGAGGCCCATCTGGCCACTGGGATTGGATCCCCACCAGGACCGGCATCCACACCTGGAGCCCGCAGTGCGGCGATGGTCGACAGACCGACCCCGGACGTGGACATCCAGCCGCTGAGGGCCCGCATCCTCTCCGCGACCTCGCGTGGCCAGCTCTCCACCAGGGACCGGGAACGGGTGTCCATCCAGGTGATAGCCCGCTCGGCCCGACCTCCGACCGGCACCGGAATCACCGATCCGCTCTGGGCGGCCACCGCGAGCGCCGCCACCCGGGCGCCAGATCCGAGGCTCTCGACCGCCCGCCGGCCCGCGGTCGTCAAGGCCTGCCAGATCTCCTCGGGTTCTTGCTCGCTTCCACCGTCCGGTGTGGTGTGCGTCGAGATGGGATCGGATCCGGCGGTGGCCCGGATCTGTCCCGCTCGGTCGACGGCCACGGCCTTGGCCGTCGTGGTGCCTGCATCCAGGCCCAGGACAACTTCGTCGCTCGAGGTGCCAACAACACCGGCATTGTTCACCGGGTCACCCTTCGAGGATGGCTAGGGCGTCCTCAAGGCTGGCGTCAGCGTGCACCACTGCGACCACGGCTTGGGTCATGGCCGTGGGGTCCGCGCTCTGGAAGACGTTGCGGCCCATGGCCACACCGGCCGCGCCGACATCAAGGGCGGCTCTGATGTTGGCCAGAGTGGCGGCCTCGGAGCCCTTGGATCCTCCGAGGATCACCACGGGAACGAAGGTCGTTGATGTGACCCGGGAGAAGCCCTCGCAGTAGGGCGCCTTGATGAAATCGGCTCCCAGCTCGGCTCCCAGGCGCGCGGCAAAGGCCACGGCTTCGGACCCCCGCAGTTCGGGCGGAGCGTCGAACCCTCCCGGCACCATCTCGGCCATCACCGGCAGGTCCCGGCGGTGGGCCTCGCCGATGGTGCGGGCCAGGTTCCTTAGGGTGTCAGCCTCCGCAGCCGAACCGGGCAGGGCGGTCACGGCCAGGGCATCGGCACCGACCCGCAGTGCCTCCTCCGCGCCGAAGAACTGGCCGACCGAACCGCTGCTGGGCGAGCCGAGGTTGCTCTCGGACCCGTCGCTGCGCAGGATGAGGCCGACGCCGCTCAGTTCGGCCGCGAAGTTCTCAGCGATGCCGTAGGAGGTCAGAACGGCGTCGGGACCTCCGGCCACTATTGCGGAGATCGTCTCGGCCGGCCGCTCGAAGCCCGGACAGGGCCCGTCGATGAGCCCATGGTCCAGGGCGATGATCACCGTTCGCCCGTCAGGGCCGAAGATGCGGTTGAGGCGTCGGGAAGCCATAGCAAGGGATGCTAGGGCCGGGCGTCATGGATGATGGGCAGGGAATCTGACAGCACGTCGAGGTTCTCGGAGAGGTCCGATGAGAGGGCGTCGATCAGCACGCCGCTCAGGTTGTGCTCGCGAGCCAGCCGCTCCACCTCGGTCCGGCACTCCTCGGGGGTTCCGGCCACCTGGTAGCGCTGGAGAAGGTCGCCGTCCACCAGCTCGTCCACTAGTTCGGGCCGGTTGCTCTTGGCTGCGTCCTCGACGACCCCGATCTCGTCGGGGGTAAGGCCCAGCGATTCCAGCACCCGGCGGGGCGAGTCCATCAGCACGAACGACAGGGTGCGGCGCTGGCCCTCGAGCAACTCGGGCGTGTAGCAGATCCGTCCGAGGTAGAAGCGTTGGGGATCAGGCCGGCCCGCCGTGGCCGCGGCCTCCTCGACGAGGCTGAGGGCCGCTCCGAGATCGGGCTTGACGGTGAGGATGACGCCGTCGGCTTGCTGTCCGGCCAACTCCAGCAGGCGCGGGCCCCGGCTCGCGATCCAGATGGGGATGGACTGAGGCCCCATGCCGAGTTGGGCCCGGTCAAGGGAGCAGGTCTGACCTTTCCAACTCACCTCGTCGCCCGACCACAGGCGCTTCAAGGCCTCCACGGTGTCGGTAACCACCTGGGCCGGGCGAGCTCGCTCGATTCCCATCGGGCTGAGCACCATCGATCCACCGGCCAGCAGGGTGACCACGAGCCGACCCCCGGACAGTTCGTTCACAGTGGCGGCCGCCGCCGCGGTCACCGCCGGATGGCGGGTGTAGCCGTTGGTCAGCACGCCGAGGGTGATCCGATCGGTGGCCATCGCGATGGCGCCAAGGCATGCATAGACGTCGGGATGGAACCCCTCGTCGGCCACTAGGCAGTAGTCGTAACCGAGCCGCTCCGCCTCCACGGCCACAGAGATGACGTCGCGGGCCGGCATCAACGGCACGATGTGGACCCCGGCGGCAACCATGAGCAGGTTCAGGCGACCATGACCGGGTTCAGGCAACCATGACCGGGGTCAGCCGTGGGCGTTCTTGCGATGACCGTAGCGCTGGCCCCCGTCCACCGTGATGACTTCACCGGTGATGTAGTCGGCCTCTATGAGGAACTGGACCGCCTGGCCCATCTCGGTGGGAGTGCCCCACCGGCCGACCAGCGTCTCATCGGCCACCCGCTGGTATGTGGCGTCGTCGTAGTCGGCGGGGCGCAGGGCCGGCCCGGGAACCACGGCGTTGGCCCTGATGGTGGGAGCCAGCTCCAGGGCCAGCTGACGGGTCAGGGAGATGATCGCTCCCTTGCCGACGGCGTGGGCCGCGAACCCCGGCCACGGCTCGAACGCACTGAGGTCACCGATGCTGACGATCACTCCCCCGCCGCCGTCCAGCATGACCGGAGCCACGCGGTTGGCGCAATAGAAGGGACCGTGGACGAGAGTGTCGATCGACCGGTGCCACACGCTCAGGTCGTCGGTCGGGAACGCGTCGAAGGCGAAGGTGGAGGCATTGTTGACTAGCACGTCGATGGTGCCGAAGTGGTCGGTTGCAGCCTTGACCATGTCCTGGACTTGGCTGTCGTCGGTGACGTCGGCTGCCACCGGCAGAGCCTGAACGCCCAGCGCCTCGGCGTCGGCCGCAGTCCGGTGAGCCTCGCCGACCGATGTGTTGTAGTTGATCACTACGTTGGCGCCGGCCCGGGCCAGGGTCAGCGTGATGCCCCGGCCCACCCTCTTGGCTCCCCCGGTCACCAGGGCCGTCCTGCCGGCAAGGTCCATCGCCAGAGTATGCCACCGGGCCGCGGCTGCAGGTCAGCGTGGCTGCACGGTCAGCCAACAACTGCCGTCTCACGGCACGGTGTGGCTGGCGCGGCCACAGCGAACCGGCGCGCTAGGTTGGCGGCGGTGCGGCTCGTCATAGCCCGCTGCAGCGTCGACTACGACGGGCGGCTGCAAGCTCATCTTCCCTCCGCCGTGCGCCTCATCATGGTGAAGGCCGACGGCTGCGTGGCCGTCCACGCCGACGGCGGCGCCTACAAGCCGCTCAACTGGATGAACGCTCCCAACCGGCTGGTCATCGACACCGAGACCGGAGAGTGGCGGGTGACGGCGCCGGGCCGCAAGGACTCCCTCATCATCAGGATCGAGGAGATCCTCCACGACAGCACCCATGAGATGGGCACCGATCCCGGCCTTCAGAAGGACGGCGTCGAGGCGCAGATGCAGGAACTCCTCGCGGGCAACCCGGACGCCATCGAGGACGGCTTCACCCTGGTGAGACGGGAGTTCCCGACCGCCATCGGTCCCGTGGACCTGCTGTGCCGCGACGCCTCGGGCACTGCGGTGGCCGTGGAGGTGAAGCGCCACGGCGAGATCGACGGCGTGGAGCAGCTGACCCGGTACCTGCACTACTTGAATTCCGACCCGACCCTGGCGCCGGTGCGGGGCGTGTTCGTGGCCCGGACCATAAAGCCCCAGGCCAAGGTTCTCGCAGCCGACCGCTCCATTGACTGCGTGGAAGTGGACTACGACGAACTGCGCGGCATCGAGTCACCGGAGCTGCGACTGTTCTAGGGGGTAGCTCGACTGCTTCATCAGCGTCGTCACCGGCTCCGGGTACCCTCAAATCGTGCTCAGACGACTGCTGCGGCGGGAGGTTCGGCACGCGCGGCTGTGGCAGGTCATCATCGGGGCCGGAGTGGTCGTCGGCGCTCTGATCGTCGCCTGGCAGGTCTACGAGGCGCGTGAGGACTCCCGAATCCGCCCGGGCGCGACGGTGTCGGGCGTGGAGATCGGCGGGCTCGAGCCCGAAGAGGCAGTCACGGCGCTCGAACCGGTCGTTCAGGATGTGGCCGAGACCATCATCGATCTGCAGTTCCAGGACCGCACCATCACCGTCACCGCCGCAGAACTCGGGATATCCCTGGATGCCGAGCGGACCCTCGCCGAGGCCGACGACCCTCCCCCGCCGGTGGTGCGGCCGGCCGCGTGGCTGTTCGATCTGTTCGCCAGCCGCGACGTGAGCCCGGCCGTGACCACCGACCTCGGAACCCTCGCCACAACGGTCGATCCCTACGCGGACCCCGAGACGCCCCGCATCGAGTTCGTCGATGGAGCCTTCCGGCCGGTTCTCAGCACCGACGTGCCCGTTCCCGACATGGAACTGCTGGCAGAGAGGCTCGAAGACGCCGTGCTGACCAACATGGGCGAGCGGGTAGCCGTCGAGGTGCCCATACGCGGCATGGAGCCGGCCGACCCGATCGCGGTCGCCTTGGCCGCTGCCCTCGCCGTGCAGGCCAACGAGATCACTGCAGGGGGGGTCTGGCTCCAGCTGGAGGGCACCGCCGAGACGTTCAGCATCAGTGAGCTGGCCCTGCGGCAGTTCATCGTCTTCGAGGGAGAGCAGCACGACACGCACCTCGGCCTCGACCCCCGGATTGCTGACACCCTCGCAAGTCTCTTCGTGGGAATCGGCGGCAAGGGGCTGCCCGCGACCATCGGCCTGGACGATGCCGGCGCCGTCACGATCTCCGGAGGCGAGGCCGGCTTCAAGTGCTGCCACGCTGCGGTCGCCGATGTGCTCCTCACTGGGATGATCGACGACCAGCCGGTGATAACGCTGCCAGCCGCTCCCGCTCCCCATCCCCAGGGACAGGAGTGGGCCGAGTCGCTCGGAATCATCCAGGTAGTCAGCGAGTTCACCACGCGCTTCAAACCGGGCCAGGACCGGGTGCTCAACATCGCCCGCATCTCCGAGCTGACTCGCGGGGCGATCATCGAGCCGGGCCAGCGGTTCTCGGTCAACGAGTTCGTCGGGCCACGCACGATGACCAAGGGGTTCGTCCCAGCCGGAATGATCCTCAACGGCGTGTTCGTGGACTCGGTGGGGGGAGGCATCTCGCAGTACGCCACGACGCTGTTCAACGCGGCCTTCTTCGCGGGACTCGACTTCATCGACTATCAGAGCCACACGATCTATCTGAGCCGCTACCCCTACGGACGCGAGGCCACGGTGTCGTATCCGGCGCCCGATCTGGTGCTGGAGAACAACACCCCCTACGGCGTGATGCTGTGGCCCACCACCGACGACTCCTCGATCACGGTGAGGCTCTACTCGACGCCGTGGGTGCTGGCCGAGCAGACCGATCAATGGACGCGGGCCGTGGGAACTTCCTGCACTCGGGTGACCACAGAGCGGACGCGCACGTACCTCGAGGACGGGCGCGCCGAGACCGACACGGTATGGGCCCAGTACCGTCCCGAGGGCCTCAGATGCGACGGGACACCGTCGGTCACGACCACAACGACCACGACGACGGTGCCGCTCGAAGAGAGCGAGTACCAGGACAGCGAAGAGGCGGACCAGCAACACGGCGAGACGGGCACAGATTTCGGCGGCGAGGACCCCGGCCAACGAGTCCGGCAGCGAGCCCAGCGAGTCCGGCAGCGAGCCCAGCGAGTCCGGCAGCGAGCCCAGCGAGTCCGGCAGCGAGCCCAGCGAGTCCGGCAGCGAGCCCAGCGAGTCCGGCAGCGAGCCCAGCGAGTCCGGCAGCGAGCCCAGCGAGTCCGGCAGCGAAATCACCCCTTCCACGACTGTCCCAGGCGAATCTCAATGAGCGATGCTGCCAAACCGATCGACGGCATCGACTCAGCCATCGACGACTGGTGGGAACGTCGGCTCAGAGGAAGGCCGGCGCTGGATCGTCTCATGTATTCGGCTTCCGAAGCGGCCAACCACTCGCTGCTCTGGCACGCTCTGGGAGCAGCCCAGGCGGCGGCGCGGCGAGACAGTCGTCCCGCTGCGGAGTTGAACGTCGTCCTCCTCGTGGAAGGCGTGCTGGTCAACGGAATCATCAAGACGATCTTCAGGCGCAGACGCCCGGCCTACGGGGAACATCGGCCCCACACGCTGCGCCAGCCCCTCACGAGCAGCTTTCCCAGCGGCCACGCCAGCGCGGCCATGGTCGCGGCGGCGCTGCTGTCTCGCCGCAGCCGCTGGGCGCCCGCTTACTACGCCCTGGCCTTGGTCGTGGCGCTGAGCCGCATACACGTGCGCATCCACCACGCCAGTGATGTGGCCGCAGGAATAGGCGTCGGCGCGGCCCTCGGCGCAGTCGCCCGCCGCCTGTTGCGCGCGCGGGGGCATCACTAGGATCGGCACGTGGAACTCGAACGGGCTGTAGCGGTCGTGACTGGCGCCGCCAGCGGCATAGGGCGTTCGCTGGCCCGGGCGCTGGCGCTAGATGCCGGTGCGGTCGTGGTGACGGCCGACATCGACGGGACCGGCGCCGAGGCGGTCGCTGAGGAGATCGCGGCCAGCGTCGGAGCCGGCCGCATGGCCGGGTTCGCGGCCGAGATCGACGTTACTGACGAAGCAGCGGTTGTAGCTCTGATCGAGCTGGTCGAAGCGCGCCTCGGCCCGATCGAGCTGTGGTGCGGCAATGCAGGCATCTCCATCGTCGGTGGAGCGGAGCGTCCCGACGAGGAGTGGAACCATGTGTGGGATGTGAACCTGATGGCCCATGTGATCGCCTGCCGGCATCTCGTGCCACGATGGGTGGGGCGAGGCTCGGGCCACCTGCTCGTGACCGCCTCGGCTGCCGGGCTGCTGACCGGACTGGGAACCGCGTCATATGCGGTCACCAAGCACGCGGCTGTGGCGCTGGCCGAGTGGATCGCCATCGAGCACGGGGATGACGGCGTGAGGGTGTCTTGCCTGTGTCCCCAGGGGGTGCGCACCCCGATGACCGAGGCGGACGGCGTGCTCGGGGTGAACCAGGTGCAGGCACTGGGCCTTATGGAGCCCGAGGAGGTGGCGGCCAAGACCCTGGAGGCGCTGCGGGAGGACCGCTTCCTGATACTGCCCCACCCTGAGGTGACGACCTACGAGCAGCGCCGGGCCGGCGACCGGCAGCGCTGGTTGGCCGGGATGCGGCGGATGCGGCGAGGACTTCTGGGGACTCCGAGCCCCTAGGGAGCGGCGGCGGGAGCCAGCGCTCTGACCACTTCGAACGCGTCGACGCCTTGAACCGGCAGCACCATGGGTGCCGGGCAGGTCACGCCGTTGTCGATGAAACGTTGGATATGGGCGCGGCATTCCTCGGGCGAGCCGTGGACCAGCAGGTCGTCCACCACGCTCTCAGGGATCTTCTCGAGGGAGCCTCGCCGGTCGCCCGCCTCCCACTGGGCCCAGTGCTCACCGAGCGCACCGGTTCGTCCGAGCCAGGTGTGGAACGCTCGGTACACCGGGACGTTGAGGTACGCGGCCAGTATGAACCGGCCCGCGGCGATGGCTGCTTCGCGATCAGGATTGGGCAGCACGAAGATGCGGGCCACGACCTCGGCGGTCGGACTCTCGTCTCTTACGATTCTGCACACGCGCTCTGCGTCGTGAGCTGACAGCCAGTTGATGATGGCGCCGTCGCCCTCGCGTGCGGCGAGCCGCAGCATGCGCTCTCGCAGTGCCGCCACGAAGATGGGGACAGGCTCGTCGACCCTCACGCCGAGCTTGAATCCCCGCACCGAGAAGGTGTCGTAGTCCTCTGTGACTTTCTCGCCGCTCATGGCCGCTCTCAGGAAGCGGATCGTGTCGCGGACACGGTGGTAGGGCCGGTCGAAGGAGGCAGCGTTCCAGCGGCCGACGATGACGTCCGACGACGAGCCGATGCCGAGGACGAAACGTCCCGGCGCGGCCGAGGCCAGCGACGCCGCCGACTGGGCCAGCAGAGCCGGGCCGCGGGTGTAGACCGGGAGGATCGCCGTACCTAGCCGCAACGACGGCGCCCATGCCGACGCGAGAGCGAGGGTGGTGAGGCCGTCGAAGCCGTCGGCCTCCGCTGACCAGACGTCGGTGTAGCCGAGATCGACGAGCTCCTCGAAGCGCTCGCGCTGCGAGTGCAGGGGGCCTGCGAAGGGCACCGTGATGCCGTGTCTTTGGGTATGGCTCTGAATCACAGCCCGAAAGGATGTCACACCCCCTCGCCATTATGTGAATATGACCGATCAACTGGTTCTAATCGACATCGTTCCCGCCGAGGTTCCCGCAGACAAGGCCGCCGCGAAGGCCAGCTGGCATCTGGACCCCGCCACTTGCGAGCTCGGCAGGCGCGGAGTGGCCCGGGCCCGCAAGGCCCTGCAGGCCGCCCGCACTCCGGCCCGGACCGATACCGTCCCCAGCCCCGACCTGCCTGCCGCAGCCTGATCGCTGCGGCAGTCGCCCTATCGCCCCTGACCGACTGCCGGCCGCGGGGCCACAGATGACAACAAGCCACGTCTTGTGGAAGCACCCGGCGAATGAGGCAGCCGTCATGTCGTGTCGAAGACCCCAAGCACTCGCACCGCTCGCTCTCGTGCTACTGCTGCTCTCGGGCGCTTGTACGACTGAGGCCGGCGACCCTGCTGAAGCGACCGCACGGGCGCCCGGCTCCCTAGCGACCGCTGCCGGCCGGTCTGTCGCGGGCGGGCGCGATCCCCCGGCGGACTCAGCTCTCAGCGGTGGCGTCGTCGCCGTTGCTGAGGACGTCGAAACTGGATGGACTCCCAATGCTGTCGTCGAGCGCATCATCGACGGAGACACGCTCGTCGCGAAGGTCGGAGACCATTCTGAGACGGTTCGCCTCATCGGCATCGACACTCCCGAATCGGTGGCGCCCACCCGCCCAGTGCAGTGCTACGGCAAGGAGGCGTCGCTGCATCTCGAAGCGCTGCTTCCTGCCGGGACCGAGATAACGCTGGTACGCGATGCGGAGGCCCGCGACACCTACGACCGGCTGCTGGGCTACGTCGTTCGATCCCGCGACGGCCTCTTCGTAAACCTGGAGCTCGTCGCAACCGGGCACGCCGCGGTGTTGAACTATCCGCCCAACGATCACTACGCCGATGCCCTCGCCCGGGTCGAAGCGGAGGCGGTAGCGGCCGGCCGCGGGCTGTGGAGTGCCTGTGGCGGCCCTGACGTGCCGTTGGACTGACCACCGCGCCTTCGGTGTCCAATCCCTGTCCACGGCCGAGCGTTGGCAGTCTCGGGGCGCACGCGGGGCAGGTTCACCGCGCCGTCGGTGTGCACGACCGGTGTGCACGAGACGCCTCGCAGCGACACGGCCGCGGAGTGCGCACAGACGCCGTTACCGGCACAGCGTCGGGGTGAGATACCGTCAAGGCGGTGGAATCGCTGGTGGAGCGACTCGGGTACCCGCCCGATGCGAGGCTCGTCATCATCAGCGCGGACCGCATCGGCACCACCCACTCCTCCACTGCCGGGGGTTACCGGGCGCTGCGGGAGGGTGCGGCCACAACCGGCACGATCGCAATGCCCGGCGTGTGGGCCCGCCACGCCGCGGAGCTGTACCGAGGCGAAGACCTTGGCGTCCATCTCACGCTCAACTCCGAACTCGATTGCTTCCGGTGGGGCCCGATCACCAACGCTCCGAGCCTTCTCGACGGCGACGGCGGGTTTCCTCGCACACTGCAGGACTTGTGGGACCACGCCGACCTCGACGAGGTCCGTCGGGAGTGCCGTGCGCAGCTCGAGCGGGCTGTGCTGTGGGGATTCGACGTAACCCACCTCACGACCCATATGGCTGCGCTGCAACAGCGCCCCGAGTTCTTCGACGTGCTCCTCGACCTGGCTGTCGCCTTCGACCTGCCCCTGCGGCTAGAGGGCGCCGACGCAGAAGCCAACGCCGGATTCCCGTTCCGGTCCCTGGCAATGGCGGAGGGCGTAGTCTTCCCCGACCACTTCCGGCTCATCCGAGGCGACGCTCGTCGCCATGTGATCGAGCAACTGGCCGACTTGACACCAGGGGTCACCGAGCTGTCGCTGTGTCCCGCGCTCGACGAGCCTGAGATCCATGCCGTCGACCCCGCTGCGGCGGGCCGGGTGGACGACCTTGGTCTAGCCCTGTCCGTCGAGATGGCCGAGATGCTTCAAGAGTCCGGAGCTGGAGCGGTCGGCTACCGTGCGCTTCGCGGCGCCCAGAGGCGAGCCCGGCACCGGATCTGACCTCTGTCGCCTACCCTCCCATGGAGGGCCCGCGGCCGTACGGGGACACCTCGCGCGGCACCTGCCGGTCTCAGCGCAGACGGGCGAGAGCCGTTCGGAGCTGCGGCGACCGCAGAAGGGGTCGCCAGCCGTCAAAGAGCAGCACCTGGTCTCCCTCGAGCTTCATCCGGCCAGACATATACGCCGCCTCCAGCGACAGCCCGCCCTGCCAGGCCTGCACGAAGTCGGGGTAGGACCAGGACAGCAGCATGTCGGGCCGAGGATGGCGCCCCGCCACCATGCTCACGCGGCCCTCAGCCACCACGGCATGGAAGGATGCTGCGCCGGACGGCGAGCCGCTCACAGTGACCTGCGCCACCCCGTCTGCCGCGCCGTGGGCCTCCACAGACTCCAGCTCGGAGGCGACGGACTCCAGCCATCCCTCGCTGAGAGGTTCGGGCGTCACTTCAGCCCGACCCGCCGGCCGGTTCCGTCCGCAGGCCCTCGAACAGGTCGCGCTCGGGCAGCTCCGCGGGGCGCGAGCCGCGGGCCAGCACATAGTCGTCGTAAGGATGGATAGAGCGCTCGACCTCCGGGGGCAGCCCGAACCAGAAGGTCGACTCGGGGTCGATCTGGGTGGCGTGGGCCAGCAGGCCCTCGATACGCGCGTCGATGAACCCGTCAACAGGAACCTGAGTGGTTATCTGGTCGTCAGTAGAGGGGCGCTTGAACCACCAGTCGCCGTACGGCGACTCCAATCCGAGATCCTTGAACGCTCGGTGGCGTTCCTCAATGCGCTTGCGCGACCACAGGGTGTAGTAGAGCTTGGCTGGCCCCCACGGCTCGCCGAGGTCGGGACGGTACTGGGCGTCCCCGGCGCGCTCGAAGGCGGGGACGGAGATGTCGTGGACCCGCACGTGGTCCGGATGCATGTACCCCCCCTGTTCCTCGGGATAGGTCACCATCACCTGGGGCCGGTGCTGGCGGATCACGGCCACGAGCCGGCCCACCGCCTCCTCCAGCTCGGCGCTGGCGAAGCAGTCGGGGTGGGCGTTGGCTTCCGATCCCTCCATGCCCGAGTCGCGATAACCGAGCATCACCACCTCGTCGTAGCCGATCACTGCCGCGGCCCGGGCCAGTTCCTCGGCGCGTATTTCGGCCAGCTTCTCGGCCATCGAGGGCTTGTCCAGCGCCGGGTTGAGGATCTCGCCCTCCTCTCCTCCCGTGCAGCACACCAGCACCGTGAGCACACCCTCGGCGTGGTAGCGGGCCACCGTGGGTGCGCCCTTGGAGGCCTCGTCGTCGGGATGGGCATGAACGGTGAGCAAGCAGAGCCGGCCGGCCGAAGTCGCCATGGCCGGTGAAGCTAGCGCCGTAGCACGCCGCAGCGCGCCGCTCGGCCTCTCAGGAAGTCGGAGTCCTCGATCCCAGCGGCTCGAAGACCATCGCAGTGTCGTCGTCTCGGTTGGTGAGGAACCAGCCGCATATCTCGGCCAGGCGCTCGCGTCCCTCGTCCGGGCCGCTGGCTATCAGGGCGTCGCCGGACGCCAGCCGCACCTCGCCGCGCGGACGGTAGCGGTACTGGCCCCCTCGGCGGATCGCCAGCACGGTGAAGCCGGGCTCGATGTTCAGCCTGAGGTCGCCCAGCGTCCTGCCGTCGGCCTCGGAGCCCTCCGCCACCGGGATGTGCACTGCTACCTCGTCGCTGTCGCCGAGCGCTACGGCCAGTATCGGGTGGATCTGTTCCTGGCGCTCGATGATCCACACCATCTGCTGAGCCTGGTCTCCCAGATCCTCCGCCGCTTGCGACAGGTGCAGCAGCCCCCGCAGGCCCGAGTGGTCGACGTGTTCCCTGGCGGCGCGCAGCACCCACTCCTCCAGACGGTCCTTCATCTCGTCAAGACGGTCCTCCAGGTGGCGGACCTCAGCAGCGAGGCTCTCATCCCGTAGCACCAGCGATGAGTAGGCCAAGCCGACAGCCACCTCCGAGAGGTCCTTCATCTCCACCAGCACGTCCACCGCCCGGTCGAGGTCTGTGGCGATCGGGCCGTCGGGCTCCTCCGGTGGCACCCAGTCCGGAGACCCGGCCAGGTTGCGCAGCTCGACGATCCCGTCGGGCGAGCCCCGCAGGAACAGCACGTCGTCCGGGACGAGAACCGTGTCGCCGCCCACATCGGTGATCCACTCCCGCTCCCGGCGCACGGCCATCACCCGCATGCCCATCTTGGCCGGCATCTCGTGGTCGGCGAGGCGGCGGTGGGCGAGCAGCGAGCCGTCCGAGACCAGCACCCGGTGCGACACCTCCTCGGCCGCGCTCAGATCGGCCACGAGCTCGGCCGGTATGCCGACCCGGTGCGTGACGATGCGGGCGATGTCGACAGCGTCGTTGGCGATGCGCTCGATAGCGGAGATCACCTGAAGCACCGACGACATGCCGTCGGCGTCGCGGGGATGGCGCACAGCCAGAATGCACACGGCCCTCATGTCCTGCACGAGGTGGCTCATCCGCTCCTCGAGCGCGCCCACTTCGTCGGCCATGTCCGGATCGCCGAAGTACAGCGCGGCGTAGGCCAGGTCCACCATCAGCTCGGAGGTGTCCTTGGCCTCAGCCAGCATCTCCCGCAGATTGCGAGGTCTGTCTTCCATCAGGTCTCCCCTCGAAACATCGTAGGTCTCATGCGCCCCACCGTGCCCGTCAAACCAGACCCACCGCGACCGCGGCGACGATCAGCGTGAAAGCACCGACCAGGTCCAGCGAGGAAGTGACTATGGGAATGCCGTAGGTGTCGGGGTCGACCCCGAAGCGCACGGCCGCGAGCGTGCTGTAGTAGGCCACCACCACGATCAGCACTGTGGCCAACAGCCCGCCGAGCACGGCCAGCGCGACCAAGTCGGCCAGCGCAGGGCCCGCGTGGCCCGTCAAGCCGCCCGCGACCGAAGCCACCAAGCCGAGCAACGCGAAGACCGGGATCGCCAACGCGAACGTGGTGGCGAGGTCGACCCGGGCCTCCCCCGATGGCACCGCCGAGGGCCTGACCAGTCCGAGGTGCAGCTTGGTGGACAGCCGGCTCGACAGCACGCCCCCGAGCGCTCCGGCCGTGCTCAGGTAGCCCGGCAGCAGCACGAGCAGCACCGGGAACGTCAGGAAGTCGTCGATGCGCTTCTCCACGGTGATCCCGGCCACCAGGTCGAGCAACCCCGCCGCGACCAGCACCGGGATCGACTCGCGCATGATCGTGCGCAGCTCCACCAGCCTGCTCCGCAGCCCCCACACCGCTGAAGCCGTCGCCAGCAGCGCCAGCGTCCAGGCAATCGACGGCGTGAGGATCTCTGCTCCCGCCAGCTCGGCCGCCACCACCAGCGACGGCAGGGTCACCACGTCCCCGGCGACCGTGACCATCGGGGCGACCACGTTGTCGAGATCCCAGCCGAAGCGGACCGCGCCCGCCGCGGTTGCCAGAGTGATCGCCAGCACCACGAACGCGGCGATCAGACACCCCAGCGCCGAGATCACCACGAAGTCTGCGAGGCTCATAGTCGGCGAGACGTTGAAGGCCAGCGCCGCGCCCTTCGCCATCACCGCGAGCGCCACTCCGAGGACGAGGCTCAGCACCACCGACCCGGCCGCGTTCTGCATCATCACCGACTCCCGGCCACTTGACAGCCGGAACGTGCCGGCATGGATGCCGGTGCCGAGTCGACTGCCCAGAGCCCCGAAGATGTTCCCCTTCACCGCGATCGCCGCAGGCACCAGCAGCAACAAACCCGGCAGTTCTTCGAGGGTGTCGGTGATGGCCGCAAGAGTCAAACCGGCGACCAGGCTGGCGACGGCTGCCATCACCAGGGCTCCGAAAGCGCCGCGGACCGCCAGCAGGTCGCGGCCCCAGCGCGTGGCCGCTCTGATCAGCGCTTGCCTCATGCGACCGCGTGCAGCCATGCAGCAAGTGTGCTCTGTCGAACGGAGCTTCGGCGTGATCTTTGCGCGTGGCATCGCCTGGCTTGGCTACCGTGCAGGCGTGGCAGTGATCGCTTTGGTCAACCAGAAGGGCGGGGTCGGCAAGACGACCACTGCACTCGGGCTGGCGTCGGCTGCGTGGACGCGGAGGATTCCCAGCCTTGTGGTCGACCTGGATCCCCAGGGAAACGCGACCACGGGACTTGGGGTGTGGTCGCCTGGCGCCAACGTGGACGACGCCCTGGCGTCTGACCGGCCTGGAATCGTCGCGGACCTGGCCGTGCCGTCGGGGTGGCCCGCAGACAAGGGCCTCCCTCCCCGGGTGGTGGCATCCGCTCCGGCGCTCGCAGGCCGCGAGCGGCAGTTGCTCTCCGACCCTGTCGGTGCCCAGGATCGACTCCGGGTTGCTCTGTCAGGAAACCGGAGCCTCGTGCTCATCGACTGTCCCCCGTCCCTGGGACTCTTGACAATCAACGCGCTGTTCGCCGCGGATGCGGCCCTGGTCGTGACCGAGCCGAGCGCGTGGGCCTCCGACGGAGTGGCCGAGATCATGCGAACTATCGAACGCGTCGCAGCGAGAAAGCCCTCGGGCCTCGGCGTGGCGGGTGTGGCCGTCAATCGTCTGACTCGCACCCGTGACTCCCGCTACTGGAACGAGCAGCTCATCGCAGACCACGGCCAGCTCGTGCTGCCGCCTGTCCGCATGCGGGCCGCAGTGGCCGAGGCCGCGGCACGCTCGCTTCCCATACACGCCCTTCCGCCCCGTCGGGGTGCGGCTGAGGCATGCGCCGAGTTCGATCAGGTCTACGATCTTGTGGTCGGTCCACAAGGCCCGGAGGATCGCGATGGTCTATGACCCCCGGCGCAGCCGGCCCCGCCACCAACCCGACGTGAACGAGGTCTCAGTCGTCGACACCCTGCTCGACGGCCCGATCGATCCGCCGCGGCACAACGGCCACGAGCCCGCTCCGACGCCCAGTTCCGGCGTGACGCCCGAACCACCCAGTGCGTGGAGCGAGAGGCTGTTGTACTCCGTGGGAATGTCAACGGTTCTGGGCGCAGCGGTAGGCCTGGTGGTATTGCGGTGGCTCTGGAAGACCCTTAAGAGGCGCAATCCCTGAACGAGACGGCGGCGGGCGCGATCCTTTCGAAGCAGAGCGGCCGCGGCGGCTTCTGGTGAAGCTAGCCGGCCAGCCTCAGCAGGTGCTCGTCCTCGGCGGCTCGCTGCTGTGCTCGCCGGAGGTTCTCAGCCTGGCCTTCGGGGCAGCGCTCGGCGTAGGGGCAGTAGCCGCAGAGCGGACCGGGCCGGGCTTCGAAGTCATCGCCGTCGCAGGCATCCGCGATTGCGTCCCACGTGGACTTCAGTTGCTCGACTGCAGCCCCCGTCTCGACGGTGGTCGCGGCCGTCGACACGATCTTCTGGCCCAGGTACAGCAGCCGCGCCCTCGCGGGCTGCTCTCCCGTCTCCTCCGCTATGGCAGCTGCGTAGAGCAACACTTGCTGCAACCGGCTGGGCGCGTAGCGTGTCGGGGGCGCCCGCCCCGACTTGTAGTCGCTGATCACCAGACCGTCCGGCTCGGATTCGACTCGATCCACGACGCCCCGGAATGGCACACCGTCCAGCGTCACCGACATGTGCTGCTCAGTGGCCCGCACCTCCACAGCCGCCGGATCCTCCAGGTGCCATAGACCCTCGATCGCCTTCCAAGCCTTCCAGCGGAGGCCCAGGGCCTGCTCGTCGTCTAGCTCCAGATCGCGATAGTCGTCGCCAGCGGACATCTCGGGCCACGATGCTCGGGCGATCCGACGGGCATCGTCCTTGGTGCGCCGGCTCGGGTGCTGCTGCATCAGGTGCTCGAGCACCCGGTGGGCGAATGTGCCGATCAGGGCATCCACCCCAGGGGGATCGGGTAGGCGGTCCACATAGCGGAACCGCCAGCGGCGAGGGCACTGCTCGAAAGTTGCCGCGCCCGACGGCGACAGCCTGTGGGGCGGGGTTGGGCGACCGTCGTCACCGACAGCACCGACACCGGCCGGGTCGAGGATGTCGCCGGGATCGAATTCGAGCTGCATCCCGCAGTTCTATCTCATGGCTGTGACAACGACCGGGATGTCCAGTCGCAGGCAGAAGCGAGGTGCCGCAGCTAGATGTCGAGGGTTGCCTCGTCCACCAGCGAGGAGTTCTCGACCAGGTAGTCGCGTCGCACGGTCACGTCGTTGCCCATCAAGACGTCGAACATCTCGGCCGCAGCGTCGGCCTGCCCGGCGTCGGCCATCGTGAGGCGGCGCAGGGTGCGTGTTGCAGGATCCAGCGCACAGTGCCGGAGCTCGTCGGTGTTCATCTCGCCCAAGCCCTTGAAGCGCTGCCACTTCACGCTCTCGCGCCTGCGATTGCCCCGGCAGAGCTCCCCGGTGATCCGGTCGCGCTCCTCGTCGGAGTACGCCCGGTAGGACCGGTCCCCTACCTTGGCGGTGTACAGCGGTGGCTGGGCCGAGAAGACACGGCCCTGGACGAGCATCTCCCTCATGTAGCCGTGGATCAGCGTCAGGAGCAGGCAGCGGATGTGGCTGCCGTCGACGTCAGCGTCGCACAGGATGACGATCCGGCCGTAGCGAGCGGCGTCGATGTCGAAACCGTCGCCGGCTCCTGCGCCCATGGCGGTGAAGATCGCCTGCGCCTCGGTGTTGTCGAGGACTTGCTTGGGGCTTGCCTTGGCCGCGTTCACGATCTTGCCCCGCAACGGCAGGATCGCCATGAACTCCGAGTCGCGACCCCGCTTGGCCGGGCCCGCGGCCGAGTCTCCCTCCACGAGTATCAACTCGGCTTCGGGACCGTGGATGCGGCAGTCGGCCAACTTGTCCGGCATACCGGTTGAGCCGAGGCTTGCCGCCTTGCGCTTGGTGTCGAGCATCTGCTTGGAAGCGACACGGTTCACGACTGCGGCGGCGAGCTTGTCGCCGATGGCCTTCACCTGTGACCGGGGACCGCCTCCCCGCTCGAACCACTCCTTGAGCTGCTCATAGGTGACCCGGGCCACGATGCCCTCAACCGCCGGAGTGCCCAGCTCCTGTTTGGTCTGGCCACGGAACTGCGGCTCGGAGTAGGTCACCTTGACCGCCGCGATCAGGCCTTCACGCACATCGTCCTTGGTGGCACTGGTCTTGGCCGCGCTGCTCTTGCCGTTCTTGGCGCCTGCACCGCTGGCGTCGCGGGCCAGCCGGGCCAGCTTGCGGTTGTCCTTGAGCAGCACACCGTTGACCACTCGCGTGAGCGCCTTGTCGAACCCGGCGAGGTGGGTGCCGCCGGAGGTGGTAGGGATCGTGTTGACGAACGACACCACATCGCTGTCGTATCCCGACATCCAGCGGAGCGCGATGTCGACGGTGCACTCCCGCTCAACTTGGGTGATCTTGCCGTCGACGGGCACCTTCTCGGTGAAGCTCTCGATGCCGTTGACCGTGATGACACCGCTCACGGCGTTCTCGCCGGCGCGTTCGGAGCGCTCCTTCACCAGGTCGCCAAGCCCGCCCCGGCTCACGAAGGTGAACGGCTCGCCG
Organism: Candidatus Aldehydirespirator sp.; assembly: GCA_965219165.1. Classification (GTDB taxonomy): domain Bacteria; phylum Actinomycetota; class Acidimicrobiia; order Acidimicrobiales; family Aldehydirespiratoraceae; genus Aldehydirespirator. The sequence goes on from CBDCMW010000002.1 coordinate 2,970,785, forward strand.
CTCTCGCCGGCCCGGTTGTCGACGACCGTCATCCTCAGACCCGGCACGAGGTAGCACATCTGCCGGATCCGGCCCCGTACTTCGTCGGCGTCGATGCGCGCTTCTGGATGGAACAGGGCCGTGTCAGGCCAGAACTTCACCTTCGTGCCGGTTGCCTTGGTGCGCCGGCTGAGAGTCCGCACGTCGTGGCTGGACCTGAACTTGCTGCCTACGAAATGGCCCGGCTTCTGGTCCTTGAAGCCCAGCTCGTGGACATATCCATCGCGGCGCACTTCCGCGTCGAGTCGAGTGGACAGGGCGTTCACGACCGACGCGCCGACACCGTGCAGCCCGCCGGAGGCCTTGTAGGCGCCCTCGCCGAACTTCCCGCCCGCGTGCAGTTCGGTGAACACGACTTCGAGGGCCGACACGTCGCGGTCGGGGTGCTTGTCGACGGGGATGCCGCGACCGTTGTCGGCCACCTCGACCGACCCGTTGCGGTGCAGCGTCACGTCCACCTTGGTGGCGAAGCCCGCCGCGGCCTCGTCTACGGCGTTGTCGACGATCTCCCAGACGAGATGCATGAGGCCCTCGGAGCCGTTGCCGCCGATGTACATGGCCGGGCGTTTGCGGACAGCTTCCAGACCCTCGAGCATCTCGATGGAGTCGGCGTCGTACGTGCCGCTGGGGCTGGACGCGTTCCGGCCTGGGTCACTCGAGTTCGTCGAGCTGGAGGCCGTACCGCCCCCAGCCGAACCGCGGCGACGGGACGCCCGATTGGAGGTGCCAGCACGGGATCTAGCGTCCAGTTCTGCGGCGGGGTCCATCTCAGTGCCTGGCAGCAGCGGCAGCGCAACCGCCTCTGACGTTTCCGCCGACTGGCTTGACGGCGCCACCGGCGTCACCACCTTCCCGGCGCCAGCACGTGGATGCGGCGCTCAAAGCGCTGGGGTGAGCGATAGCGCGCGGTGGGCTCTATCCGTACTGGCACAGGATGGGGGTCGATCTTGCGGGGATTGTCGTCCTGACCCATCAGCGCCAGCATGCCGTCGGCAGCACCCACTGCCGCGGCGACCACGGATTCACCGGGCAGAAGCTTGGTGACGAGCACGCCCTGCGCTCCTCTGCGCTGTGTGGGCAACTCCGAGCAGTGCGTGGCCTTGATGCCGCTCGCCGTGCCGCTCGCGCTGGTTGCAACCATTAGCACCGAGTCGCCGATCGCGGCTCCAGCGCCTACCGGGGCCGAGCCCTCGCGCAACTTGATGCCAGCCATTCCCGCAGCACCGCGACGCTGCACCCGCACCGACGACGCTTCCATCCGCAGCGCCCTGCCGTTCTCGGTCGCGACCACGAGGTCCGCGTCGTCGGGCGCAGTGAAGGCGCATGCCACCCGGTCGCCCGCATCCAACGCGATCAACGGAGATCCCGGCGGCGCGGCGAGCACCTCATCGGCGTCGATCCTCTTGATGATGCCGCCCGCTGTCACCATGACAAGCCTGTCGTTGCCTCCGGCGACGAGAGCCAGCACCCGCTCGCCGGAGTCGAGACCGAAGACGGACGAGGCGTCGACGCCACGAATGCGGTTGGCCGCATCTTCGATCTCGCCTCCGCGCACTGTGAACGCTCGACCCATGCTCGTGACCGCGGCCACGAGCGTTCCGGTCGAGACGACCACGCTCGCGGTGATCAGATCATGGCGCCCGGGCGATGCCCGCCTGTTCCCCTTCAGCGACGCCCGTCCGATGTTGCCGCTGGTCGACACCGTCACAACACATGGCAGATCGGGCCCGGCGTCTGCCGTCTCCGTCGAGATGGCTGAAGCGCGCTCCTCGCTGGAACGTCCAGCAGGCGCTCGGTCGGCCATCTCGGCCGCCACGATCCGGCTGCGTCGCGGCCGGCCGTGGTCGTCGACGATCCGTCGCAACTCCTTGCGAACGATGGCACGCTGCCTGCGCCTGCTCGCGAGGATCTCCTTGAATTCTCCGATGTCGGCTCGAAGGCCTTCGGCCTCCTGGTCGAGCTTCTCGCGCTCCAGAGCAGTGAGCCGCCGCAGCGCCATGTCGAGGATGTGGGTTGCCTGAACTTCGGTGAGCCCGTAGCGGGCCATGAGCCCGACCCTTGCCTCCGCCGCGTCCCTGGAGCTGCGGATCAACGCCACAACATCGTCGATGTTGTCGAGAGCTGCGGTGAGGCCCTCCACGATGTGCAGGCGCTCGTCCGCTCGTCGCAGCCGGTGACGGGTGCGACGCACGACAACTTGGAGACGGTGCGTCACGTAGTGCTCGCACAGCTCTCGTAGCCCGACCGTGGTGGGTACGCCGTCGACCAGCACCACGTTGTTGACGCTCACGGTCTCTTCCAAGGGAGTGAGCCGGTAGAGCTCCGACAGCGCAGCTGGGGGGTCGACTCCCGGCTTCAGGTCGATCTGCAGGCGCAGCCCGTCCATGTCGCTCAAGTCGGTGATGCCAGAAACGCCGAGAAGCCGTCCAGCTCCGACCAGCTCGGTGATGCGCGAGACCACCCGCTCGGGACCAACCAGGTGGGGCAACTCGGTGATGATGACCGCTTGGCGGCGGCGCGTTATGGGCTCGACAGTGGCCCGCGCCCGCACCCTGACCGATCCTCGACCGCAGTCGTAAGCCGCCCTCAGACCGCCGTCGGCCACCACGATGCCCCCGCCTGGGAAGTCGGGGCCGGGAACGACTTCCATGAGCTCGTCGGTTGTCGGCCGCGGCCGACGCTTGCGACCCGTGTTGCCTGCTCGTGATGACTTGGCTTCTGTTCCGGCGTCGCCCGGCTGCTTGCTCATCACCAACTCGATGGCGTCGCCCACCTCCGCCAGATTGTGGGGCAGCATGTTGGTGGCCATGCCCACGGCGATCCCGGCCGTGCCGTTGACCAGCAGATTGGGCAGTGCCGCGGGAAGCACGACGGGCTCAGTGTCCTCGCCGTCGTAGGTGGGCCGGAAGTCCACGGTGTCCTCGTCGAGTTCGCCCACCATGTCCATCGCGGCCTCGCTCAGGCGGCACTCGGTGTAGCGGGCTGCAGCGGGCGGGTCGTCGAGACTGCCGAAGTTGCCTTGCGGATCCACCAGCGCCACCATTCGGCTGAAGTCCTGGCCCATGCGCACGAGGGTGTCGTAGATGGCGGCGTCGCCGTGCGGGTGGTAGCGGCCCATCGTGTCGCCCACGACTCGGGCCGCCTTGCGGTACGGAGTGCCGGGGCGCAGGCCCATCTGGAGCATCGACCACAGCACACGGCGCTGGACCGGCTTGAGGCCGTCGCGCACATCGGGAATGGCACGAGCGGTGATGACGGACAGCGCGTAGGCAAGGAACGAGTCGCTCATCTCCTCGGCCACGGGCACATCGTCCACCTGGCGTGCCGGGACGGGATCGAGGATCGCCGTCGTGAGTTGCTGTTGGGTTGGCACGATTCTCTCCAGGCTCTCCGAGTCTCTCCAGGCTCTCCAAGCTCCTTGCCGCCGAGGGCCTAGCTCGACTGCGATAAGGGTGCGGCTCGCCGGTAGGTCGAAGGTAGCGGCTACGGCGATGCGGGGCGGTGATCCCGAGGGACCATGTAGCCCGTGCGGGGTCGGCACATCCGACGGTTGCCGTAGCGGCTGCCAGCCCCCCTCAGCCCGAGCCAGGGGGACCGCGCCCCAGACCCTCGGCCCCATTGCCGGCACTGCCCCGCCCCGGCGCTCCGCCTCGGCCGCGGCCATCGGCACGACCGGGGCCACCTCCCGACTCCCCGTCCGGATCGCATTCCCCGGCATCACGCGGGCGGCCGTCGCGGGGTGCCGTGGACCAGGTGGCGGTCCCGTAGGCGTCAACCCGGCGCACGACCCGTCGGTTGTTTCGATGAAGCCACTGGTGGCAGCCGCCGCACAGCGCGGCCAGGTTCTCGATGTCGGTGGGACCCTCATCGGCGTGGAACTCGTTCACGTGATGGAGCCTGCAGCGATGCATCGGAGCCCCGCACAGAACGCAGCCCCGGTCGCGGAGCGCGACCGCTACGTACTGGCCGGCGTTGGCGAGCCGCTTCATGCGACTCAACCACAGCGGCTGGCCGTTCCCTCCGAAGATTGCACCCACGATGTGATCGTCGGGCGAGATGGTCTCGAGCACGGTCGTCGGAACCGGGCCGACGCCGATGATCTCGCACCGACCGTCGGGGTCGGTGCCGTCCACCACGCCGACGGTCACCGCGATGATCCTCCCCGGCGGCAGACTTCGCGTGCCGCGAGGACCGTCGTCAGCCGCCAGCGGCCTGTGAGTCAGCGCATCCCGCCCCGTGCATAGCTCGAAGATCGCGTCCATCGTGCGCTGCCCGTTGTTGCGGACCGCGTCGGGAGTGCCGTCACGGCCGCCGTCATTGCGCCACAGGTAGTCCTTGCGCGCATCCACCGCCTGCTCCAGCCATCCGAAGCTCACGGAGTCCATCTCGCCCTTGAGAACGCCCATGCCGTCGCTGGCTATGAACAAGTCGGCCTTGCGGCTGTTGCGCTGGCCCTTGAGCAGATCGCCGCCCGCCGACGGGTCATTGCGTTGCGCGAACCTCCTGGCCACTCGGCTGAACGACCCGGAGTCTCGGGTAGCGGCCTGGTACAGCAACTCGTCCGAGCCGTCCACCGCTGCAGCACCGCACTGTCTGGCCGCAGAGCCCAGAGCGAAGACGCTCTGCAGCGGCAGTTGGCCGGAGTCCAACAGAGCAGCAACATTCGGCATTTCCCCGACCTGGCGCGCGGCCTCGGTGACCCGCTTGGCCGCACTACCCGACAGCTTCGCCCCCGCCACCAACGCCTCGCGGGCCGAGCCCGCCCGCAGCGCCTCCAACCGGTCCACAGCCCGTAGCGTCACCGCATCAGCCAGGGCATTCACCTTTCCGGCCCCCGCCACCACCCTGCACAACCCGTCCTCGTCCAACGCCTCCAACGAGACCGACCGCAAGTCCTCGCAAACCGCATCCAGGAGGTTCCGCACGGAGGACCCATGGTCCATTTCGCTGCAGTTCGAACGGCAAGCCTCCCTCTTCGCCATCTCGCAGCCCGATTCATCACTGCGATTCAGAACACCTGTTCGTTCCATGACTGCCACTCTACACACACCCTGTGACAACACAACTTAAGAACTCACAACAATGCTTATAAATCCTCCGCGGCCTGTCTTGATGGGACGACTGACAGCCGATCCCTCTCGAATGCGACGGCCTGAATCAGCGGAGGTTGCGTTGAGAGCAGGTTACGTCTCCGACTCGCGGCCATGCAGTGCGCGTCCCTCTCGCCGCGCGAGCCATCGGGAAGGTCACGCCAGCTTCCGTCACATCGGCCTGCGCGCTACTTCGGCGGCCAATAGACGATCGGATTCTGACTGCCTCTCGGGAAGCCGATCTCGCGTCCTGATGGTCCTACCCACGCATCGTGGACCGGTCCGTCCGTTAGAGGGCTAGCGGAAAATGCCCAGCGTCCGTCAGTCGATCAAGGCCGCCTCAATCAGCAGTGCTTCTTCCTCGTTGAGGCCGTGACGAACTACATCGATACGAGGCTCATGACCAGAGGCCCGAATCTCACGAATGCGGGCGACCTTGCCCGACCGAGGACCGAGGCCAGCCTTCAGAACCGCTTCGTAGCCATGAGCCAGCAGGCGTTGGCCCATCCCCTTGCCGACATAGAAGATGGAGTCGTCGCGCGGATCGATGAGGATGTAGACGTAGTACGGTCCGATCCTCTCGGCGACCTCTGGGGGCAGGACGGGCTCCGACTTCGCTGTCATCTCATCACGCCACGGAGCATCGATCGACGGCTTCTTTGATGTCGGACCAATCGATCCGCGCCGCGAGACGGTCTAGCGTTGCGAGGCCGACCGACTTCTGGGGGCCGAGCTCCTCGTCGAGCGTCTGCCGTGAGATCACCCAGAACTCCCAGGCGGTTGGGTTCCGAACGTTGCGGTTCGTGGCCGGAACGGACCCGTGGAGGCAGAACACATACACGTCGGCGGGTCTGGCGGGCGGGTCGTTCTCGATCCACTCGTCGGTGGATGCCAGCCAGGTCCACTTCCTCGGGGCTATGTCGAAGATCGGCTTCGATGGCTGGAGAAGATTCCAGCTCTGGCTGAGCCCGGAAGCCTTGACCTCTACCTTCACCTCTCCATACAGCAAGTCGTAGGCGTCCCATCCTTGTCGCATGTCGCCATCACTGATGCATCCCAGCGCGCGACCGACCAGCCATTCGGCGAATGTGCCCCTTGTATCGTTGTCAACAAGGTTCCCCACCGCCCATCGCCGAAAGCGCCGGATGTCCAGTCCGTCGTCCTTCATGATGATGAACTCAGACCCTGGTTCCAGCAACCCGCCCAAGGCCAGCAATCAGGCTGAGCCATCCACGAGCATCTGGTGGTAGACGGCTCGCACGGCCAGAGCCTCTCAGAGCTCTCGATCGTGTCCCGGGCGAACTCGGCTCGGTACCCGGCCGACCCCGCCCCGCCCCACCGGCCGGCCCCGCCTCACACACCCCGATACGGCGCCTCACCCAACCCGGCAGGACCCTCACGCATCCCGACAGGGCGCCTCACCCAACCCCGGCAGGACGTTAGAAGGCTCCCGCTCTCTCGTATCGTGGGGCCATGGACGTGCAGACCCTCGTCGACCGAGTTGAGATCACCGACCTGCTGACCCGGTACGCCCGTGCTGTCGATCGGCAGGACTGGGACCTCTACCGCAGCGTCTTCACGCCCGACGCCCACATCGACTACACCCAGGTCGGCGGCATCGCCGGCGACGTGGAGACGATTGTCCGCTTCCTGACCAAGGCCACGGGGCTGTTCGAGACCATCCAGCACCTGATCTCCAACATCGAAATCACCATCGACGGCGACAAAGCCAAGGTCACGGCCATGGTGTACAACCCGCTGAAGCTGCCCGACACTCCGGTGTGGGCAACCGGCGGGTGGTACCACCACGAGCTGGTGCGCACGCCCGACGGCTGGCGGAGCCGGTCTCTCTATGAGGAGTCGAGTTGGTTCCACGGCATTCCGGCCCCCGACGAGCAGTCCGGCTCGGGCTGACCCGGTCCGGACCAGGCCGCAAAGCAGCACGAGCGGATCGGTAGCACCCCGATGCCTGGACCTATGCACGGTGTGCGGATCGTGGAGATGTGCGTGGCCGTCACCGGCCCCCTGGCGGTGACCCTTCTCGTCGATCAGGGCGCCGAGGCGATCAAGGTGGAGGAGCCCGGCTTCGGGGACCAGGGCCGCTATGTGGGCGTGGCCTCGGGCGGAGTATCGGCGCTGTTCCAGATGTGCAACCGGGGAAAGCGCTCGATCGCCGTGAACTGCACCCGTCCGCAGGGCCGCGACATCGTGCTCGACCTCGCGGCCGACGCAGACGTGTTCGTGCAGAACATGCGGCCGGGCGTGGTCGAGCGACTCGGTCTCGGCTACGGCGACGTCTCGGCCCGCAATCCCGACATCGTCTACGCCTCGCTGTCGGGTTTCGGCCCCGACGGCCCCTACGCCCACAGGCGGGTGTACGACTCGGTGATACAGGCCCAATCGGGGCTGGTCGGCAACCAGACGGGCATCAACGACGAGGCCCCCCGGTTCCTACGCCAGGCCGCGGCGGACAAGATCACCGCCTACACCGCCTCACAGGCCGTTGCCGCCGCGTTGTTCGCCCGCGAGCGAGGCGCGGGCGGCCAGCACGTCCAGTTGGCAATGCTCGACGCGTCGGTGGCGTTCCTGTTCGCGGATGCGGCCGCCCACGAGGTCGCCCTGGACAACGACCAGCCCCATCTCGCCCAGTCGTTCTCGGCGCACCAGCGGGCGATCGCCTTCGCCGACGGGCACGCGGTGGTGGCGGCAGTGACCGACGCCGAGTTCCATGGGATGGCTAGAGCGTTCGGAGTCGACTCAAGCGATCCCCGCCTAGCCACCATGAGAGACCGTCAACGCCACAAGGAGCAGACCAGCACCGTGTTCAGGGCCGTGCACGCCGCCGCCGCCGCCGTGCCCCTGGCCGAGGCAGTGGACGCACTGGACCGCCATCAGGTCCCGTTCGGTGTTGTTCTGGGCGTGGAAGACGTTGCCGCCGACGTCCAGGCGGTTCACAACCAGCTGTTCGAAGAGCACGACCACGCGGCGATGGGCCGAGTCCGCCAGCCCCGGCCCCCGGCCCGCTTCTCGGAGACGCCCGCGGAGCTGCGCCAGCCGTCGTCTCCCACCCACGGCCAGCACACCGACGAGATCCTCACAGAGCTGGGCTTGAGAGACAGGATCAACCAGCTCAGAGCCGAGGGCGTCATCAAGTGAACGCAGGCGGACCAGACCGCGCCGAGGGCGTCATCAAGTGAACGCAGGCAGAGCAGACCGCGCCGACGACCGGTCCCAGGCGGCGTTCCGGCGAGAGGTGCTGCTCTTCGACGAGTGGCGCAAGCAGTTCGAGCGGGACGGGGAGACGCCTGCCATCCCGGCCGCCACGGTCGTCGTGCTGCGCGACGGCTCGAACGGCCTGGAGTCGCTGATGCTGCGAAGGAACTCCCGCCTCGCGTTCGGCGGGATGTGGGTGTTCCCTGGCGGCCGCATCGACGAAGGCGACCACGACAGCTCCGGCGACCTGATCACAGCCGCCCGAAACGCCGCGGTCCGGGAGGCATATGAGGAGGCGGCTGTAGTGCTGGCCCCTGAGGGCCTGGTGCACTTCTCCTTCTGGATCCCGCCTCCGATCGCCCCCAAGCGCTTCGCCACATGGTTCTTCGCAGCCAAGGCCCCCGCATCCGAGGTCGCCATCGACGACGGTGAGATCACCCATCACGAGTGGATGACCCCAGCCGAGGCCATGCGACGCCGCGACGCCGGCGAGATCGAGCTGATCGCCCCCACATGGGTGACGCTGCACACCATCAGCGGCTCTTCCACCGTGGCCGACGCGCTGGAGCGCCTGCGCCGCCGGCGGCCGCGCCGCTACGAGACCCGAATCGGCAACGGCGAGCACGGCATGGTCTCGATGTGGTCCGGCGACGCCGGCTACGAGACCGGAGATTCGTCGGTGCCCGGGCCTCGCCACCGGTTGGAGAGCACCCCGGGCGGCTATCTCTTCGACGAGTCCGGCTACGCCGAAGCGGACTCTAACCCATCGAAATCTACATCGTTTTTGCATCTATATGAGAGAAAAAGCACATAGATTTCGGCCAGGGAGCGGCTAGCCGGGCTCGGTGGCCAGCCGGGCCAACAGATTCTCGATCAATTCCGCCAGATCGAGAGGGCGGTCACCCTGGATCGAGTGGCCAGCGCCCTCCACGACCGTGTGGACCGTGCCGGGAAGCCGTCTCATCCACTCGGCCACGTCGGCGTCGTCCACCACGCTCCAAGCGCCTCCCTGCCACAGCGCGGTCGGAGCGGCAATGCGAGAGACCCTCTCCCAGAGATCATCGAACCCCGGCGCGGCCCCACCGCCCGTCTTCCATTCCCGCATCCGGTCGTAGTTCCAGGTCCAGCGGCCGTCATCCATCCCGTGGGCGTTGTGCAGCACGCCCCGTCGCAGCGACGACTCGCTGCGGGTGGGGTTGTGCTCCATGGTGCGTTCCAGAATCGCCTCGAAGCTGTCGAAGTGCTCGGGGCCGTCCACGAAGGCGATGATCGGCTCGGCCTTGGCATGGTCGGTGCCCGGCGTCACGTCCACCACCCCCAGGCGGCGCACGAGATGGGGGTGGTCGGCCGCGAGGCAGATAGCCGCGAGTCCGCCCAACGACATCCCCACCACCGCCGCGGCTCTGGGCGCTAGCTCCTCGACGGCCACGGCCAGATCGTCGGCCATGGACGCCGGTCCGTAGTTGTGGGCCGGCCGGTGGTCGGAGCGCCCGTGCCCGGGCAGGTCCACCGCTACCAGCGGTCGCCCCAGGGCCAGCGCCACCGTGTCCCAAGTGTGGGCGTTCTGGGCGCCGCCGTGGACAAGCACCAACTCGGGCTCGGCGGTACCCCACACCAGCGCCGACAGCCGCAGCCCCGACGGCAACGCCACCGATTCCCGACGCACGACGGGAGGCCCCGACCAGGTGATGCCGTGCTCGGCAGCGTTCTCGTCGAAAAGCCCGAACTCGTCGTAGGCGGCCATCCGACGATGCTAAGAGGCCGAGCGGATAGGCGGCAATTCACGAGAATCTCGCGGGGGGCCGAGCGAGGCCGTGGCCCGAGCGGCCCGTGAGCGCAGCGAACAAGAGCGGGAACCACGATGCTTCACCGAGACGGGCCGGTCACCCATGAGCGCACGCATCATGGCCTCAGTTGTCCGACGGCGCTGAGGCGTGCGAGGGTCGGGTGGGGCGGCGCGATGCTCGGCCGGTGGAGATGGGCGGGTCCCACGTGAATCGCCAGGCCGCCACCGCAGCACCGACCGCCAGCCACAGCACCAGCACGCCGAGCCGAGGCCATTCCACCGCGGGTGCCTCCGACAAGGGGTTCATGGCCTCGCCGAAGGCCAGGCCGAAGTGCTTGAGGGGGAAGATGTCGCCGATCACCTCCAGCCAGCGGGGCGTCTCGCTGCCGAACGGGATGAAGATGTTGGACACGAAGGCGATCGGCAGGAGGGTCGCGTTGGCGATGGGCACCGCCATCGACACCGAACGGGCCACCGACGCGAGCGCCAGGCCGAGCGCGGCGAACGACGCCGAGCCGACCCCGAACGACAGCAGCATCGCCGGGAGCTTGGCCGCCTCCACGTTCACGCCGTACGCCGCCACGCCCAATACCACCATCGCAGCCACACCCAGCGCCGCGATCCACACCGCCGACAGCACCACCCCGGCCAGATAGACCCAGGGGGGCAGAGGCGTGCCCCGCACCCGCTTGAGGATGCCGAGCTCGCGCCGGCTGGCCAGGTTGATGCCGATGCCGGTGTACGTGGACGACGCGGCCGCGAACACGGCCAGTCCGGGTGTGTAGAACTGGCTGCTGTTGACCCGCCCGTAGACGGTGTCGAAGGCGTCGTTGCCGAAGATGGCCGTGAACAGCACCAGCATCAGGATGGGGAAGACCAGAGTGAAGAAGGCGGCGACCGGCGTCCGCCAGAAGATCCGATTCTGGCTGCGGGCGCAGCGCCACAGCAGGCGGGCCGGCCTCATCGTCCGCCGTCCCCGTCGCCACCGTCTCGCCCCCCGTCCGCGCCGACGCTCTCCGCGTCCCCGCTGCCAGCGCTCTCGTCGTCCTCGAAGTCCCTGTCGTCGGCCACGAGGCTCAGGTACACGTCCTCCAGGCTGGGGGTGGACACCGTGAGCTCCTCGAGCTCGATCCCCCGGTCGGCGGCCCAGCCGGTGAGGTGGGCCAGGTCGGGTGTGGGTGTGTCGGTGGCGATCTCCACGTGGCGGCCCCGCCCGACCACGGCTCCGGCCACGGGCCCCAGCAGACCGGCCACCGGGTCGGCCCGATCGGGAATGTTGAAGCGGATCAGCGTCGACCCGGCCGCGGCCCTCAGATCGGCGGGCGTGCCTTCGGCCACGATCCGGCCCTTCGACAGCACGGCCACCCGGTCAGCCAGGTGCTGGGCCTCGTCCAGGTAGTGGGTGGTGAGCATCACGGCCCGATCCTGTGAGGCCAGCCGCTCGACCAGCTCCCAGCCCCGCCGCCGCGCCGCCGGGTCGAAGCCGGTGGTGGGCTCGTCGAGGAAGACGACATCGGGATCGCCCACCAGCCCGAGCGCCATGTCGATGCGGCGCTGCTGTCCCCCCGACAGGGTGGAGACCCGGGCGTCGGCCTTCTCGCCCAGGTCGACCAACTCGATCACCTCCTCGGTGGGGCGGGGGCGCGAGTAGGAGAGCCCGTAGAAATCGATCGCCTCGCGCACGGTCAGCTCGGGGTCGATGCCCGAGGTCTGCAGCACGATGCCGATCCGGTCGCGGAAGGAGGCACCGGACGACGCCGGATCGGTGTCGAGGACCTGCACTGTGCCCGACGTGCGGGTGCGGTGTCCCTCGAGGATCTCCACGATGGTGGACTTGCCCGCGCCGTTCGGCCCGAGCAGGGCGAACACCTCGCCCCGGTCGACCGAGAACGACACTCCGTCGACGGCCCGGACAGAGCCGTAGTGCTTCACGAGATCGGTCACTGCTACGGCCCGGCTCACCGGCAGGCACGCTACCGGCAACGGCTGCAACCACGCTGCCGGGGACCCGGTCCCGCCCGGTTCGCGGCCGCAGCGGGCACCATATGGCGGTGAGGCCGATGCCGGGCATGGTCCCGATCGCCGAGTACGCCACCCGCTGGGAGGCCAACGTGGCTGCGGCCCGGCTCCAGGAGGCGGGCTACGAGGCGACGGTGCTCGTGGATCCCGCCACCGACGTGGCCCCTCACCATGTGACCGACCGGCCGGCTGTGCTCGTGGTGCGGGCCGAGGGGGCTGTCCCTGCCGCCGAGCTGCTCGGCTTGGAGCGCCCCGACCCCGAGGCCGAGCGTCTCGACGCCGCTTTCCACCAGCGGCGCTTCTCCGACCGTCCGGCCTGGGTGCGCTACCTCACGTGGGCGCTGGTGATCGCCATACCCGGACCCTTCGCCGTGGTGGGCCTGTGGTTGATCTGGACCACGCTGCAGGGGATCTTCCCGTGAAGGGCCCCGCCTAGGATGACCCCGGATATGCCCGTGACACCCGTCGACCCCCGGCCCATCGACATCCTCGACGGGGAGTTCTACGTCAACGACCCCTACTCCCGCTACGCCTGGCTGCGGGAGAACTCGCCCTGCCACTGGGACGACATCAACGAGCTGTGGGTGATCACCCGCTACGACGACATCGTCGCCGTCGAGAAGAACAAGCGCCTGTTCATCAACTCCGGCCGGGACAAGAACGGCTACCGGCCCAACATGGGTGCCGACCAGTCGATCATCGGCAACGACGACCCGCTGCACCAAGCCCGCCGCTCCCTGGTGTCACGGCGCTTCACGCCTCGGGCCGTGCAGCAGTGGCGGGGGCATATCACCGAGGCCGTCGAAGCCCTGCTCGACCCGGTGATCGAGCGGGGCCGGGCCGAGATCGTGGGCGAGTTGGCCGCTCCCCTGCCTGCGAAGATGATCGGCTTCCTGCTCGGCTTCGACGATGACCTGTGGCCCAAGCTCATGCAGTGGTCCGAGGCCACCATCGCCATGGGCGGCGGTCCCCGGTACCACAGCCACGAGGGCACCGAGGCCGTGATGGAGTTCGTGATCGCCTGCACCGGGCTGTACGAGGCGAAGCAGGCCTGCCCGGCCGGCGACGTGATGTCTCGCTGGATCGAGACCGAGGACGACGGCGACGGGCTGGTGGGAGGCTCCGAGTTTGGGCTCGACCAGATCATCTCGGACTGCCTGCTGCTGCTCGACGGCGGCGCCGAGACCACCCGAACCGTGATCGCCCGCACGCTTCTGGAGCTGGCCGATCGGCCCGACGCTTGGGCCGTGCTGCGGGCCGGGGCCGACCTGGAGACTGCAGTGGAGGAGTTCATCCGCTGGGTCGCGCCCATCCACAACATGTGCCGGTCGGCCACAGCCGACACCGAGCTGCACGGACAGGTGATCCGCAAGGGCGACCAGCTGATCTTGATGTACCCGGCGGCCAACCGCGACCCTCGCCACTTCGACGATCCCGAGACCTACGACGTCACCCGCAGCCCCAACCACCACATCGCCTTCGGCTTCGGCACCCACTTCTGCTTGGGAGCAGCCCTGGCCCGCCTCGAGATCCAGATCTTCTTCGAGCACCTGCTGCAACGCGTCGCCCGCATCGAGCGCATCGAGGGCGCTCCGCAGGTGGAGATGCCCAACGCCTTCGTCTACGGCCTGCGCGAGGCCCACCTGGCCTTCGTCGCCGCCTAGAACGGAGACGATCGAGGCCCGGTGAGGCACGGGATGCCAGCTCTAACGTTGACCCAATGGCCCGGCCGCGGCAACATTCCCGGATTTGTCGGCTCGACTTGCAACGAATCAGTGCCATCAGGCGTCGTAGCTCGCAGATGGGACATCGCCCGATGCTGACCCGGGTTGGGCCGTGACAGGAGCTGACAATTGAGAGCCTCACTGAGGATTGGGTGGCTATGTGCAGTACTGGTCGCCGCAGGTTGCGCCGTCGACTCAGACGGGGACGATGGCCCCGAGACCGGAGTTCCAACCTCGGCTGCAGCGGAGGCGGAACCCGCCACCGCGACGACCGCCCCGAGCGCGACGACGACACCAGTAGTCGAGCCACCGACCACCGCGGCGTCTCCAACGGAACCTGAGACGCCCGAGGACCCATCCCCGGACGAGCCCTCCACGACCGACCCGCCGACGGAGGACGCACCGATCGCCTCCGCGGACAAACCTCAGGCGGACGATGATCCCGCGGACCTTCAGCCGCAGGACAACGAGGCCGAGTCAGAACCCGAGGCCACACTGACCCCGGAGCCAGTCACGGAGACACCCCTGACGTGGCAGGGCATACCGGTCGTTACCGTGGATGAGGCCGTCACCACGGAGACCGACGGAGCCGTCAGAGCGCCACGGCTGCTCAGCGGGTTCGACGACGTTGAAGTGCTCCTGCACGACCGCGATCGTGCCTGGACCTTCGGCCCCGACGGCACCGTCCTGCACGAATGGTCCTTCGAAGAGGCCACGCCGTCAGTTTTTCCTGACGGTACGGGAGGGATCGTTTATCTTCAGTACTCCACGATCTTCCATCAGGCTGCGCCAGAATCGGACCCGGAGGTGCTGGTTGCATGTCCAAGATCTTGCTCGGGGGAGTTGTTGGGAGTAGCAGAGCTTGGTGAGTCCAGAGACGTCGTATACACCCATCGTGATCACTTCGAAACACCGGAGGGATACAATCCGCATTACGAGGATGTCCTGCACAGAATCTCGCTCAACACTCGTGAGACGGTCCGGTTAGGAGTAGTGGGAGGCTACGAGTGGGGGACGGCAAACATTTCAGTCGCTGGCGACACGCTCTTCGGATACAGGTCTACCGAAGCTTCCCAAGGCTGGATAGGTATCGATCTCCAGTCAGGTGATAGCATAGCTCGGTGCTTCATATCTGGGTCGCACGAGACGGGCCGAGATTGTCCCCGCGCTGTCACTGGATTTGCAGATGATCTAGCTGTTGCATACATCGACTTCACAGACCCTTCAGAATCAGAGCGGTATGAGAAAAAGATCCGCGTGCTTGCGCTCAGAAGCCGCGAAGTTGATACCAACACTCACAACATTCCCATAAAGATATCATCCGAAGTAGCTTGTGTTCTGAATCTCGAAGTCTGGGAACCTGTGGCCGTGATCAATACATCCACTCAAGGGCCTTGCTGGTACTACGACTATACGCAACCGCACCGCTCAGTCCTAGCGGATTTCTCAACGGGCGAAGTAGAGCTCTACTCACATCCTGGTTTCTTGCGTCTAGTGCCCCGTACAAAGGCTGTCTCTGAAATCGAAATGGACACTCCCCTCACGTGGCAGGGCATTCCAGTCATCGAGCTTCCCGAATCGGCTGCACCGGAAGCTGACGGGACCACCACCGCACCCCGGCTACTCCGCCGATTCGACAATGTAGAGGTGCTACTGCATGACCGAAACCACGCCTGGACTTTCGGCCCCGATGGCTCCGTTGCGCACGAATGGTCATTCGATGCGCCGTCAGGAACCGTGTTCCCCGACGGCGCCGGCGGGATCGTCTACGAGAACCGCTCCGGCATCGACGATGACGTCCGTTCACTCAACTCCGGTATCCTTCACATGAGATCAGGAGCAAGTCCAGAAACTGTGGTCAGCTGTACGGATCATTGCACCGAGTTGTGGTTGGTCGGCGTCACCGATGTGGGAGGTTCTGCGGAGGTTGTCTACATCGTGGAGTCTTGGCCACCATTGCCCGACGACGCGGAGTACTCTTATCCGACTCATATTGAAGTTCTGCACAGATTGAATCTCAAGACTCAAGAATCTGTTGAACTCGCCCCTGTCGGAGGATGGGAATGGTGGTTCTATAACACAATCATCGTAGACACAGAACTCTTCGGGGCATGGGGCACAGACGGCGGGAATGGAGTTGTAGGTTACGACTTGCTGGACGGCTCATCAACTTATGGGGGGTTTGGAGCCTCCAACCCCGATTGTTTCGATACTAATCCGTCCTTAACCTGTCCGCGCTTCGCATTTGCATTCATTGACAGTATCATGACTGCATTCTGGGATTATGGCCGGACTTTTGTTGTGTCTTGGAACGACCGAGTTTCGGAACAACATCAGTTCACGCTCCCGATTGTAATGCCCCCAGAGGTCAACGACATCTACGGCATCGAGGCTTGGGATTCCGTCCTCATCATCAATACTGTGACCCGTGAGGAGACTCCAGATTCCGCTCAACCACGCTGGCTGCCCTATCGCGCCGTGCTGATCGACCTAGAGTCACACGAGACAGAGATCTATTCGCACCCTGGAGTTCTTCGTCTGGTTCCCCGGACTGCTGCTGGCTGAATCCGAGGGTGAAGATCCCGCCCGTTGCCTACACTCCTCACGCGCCCGAACCGTTCCAGTCAGGAGCACTCGTCATGCCCGAGCCCTCCCCGAACCTCTTCAGCTATGCAGGCAAGAAAGTGGTGCTCACCGGGGGCGCCAGCGGGGTGGGCGCGGCCGCGGTGGAGTTGCTGGCCGCGGGGGGCTGCACCGACCTCACGGTGCTCGACCGCAACGAGCCCACCGGCCCTGCCACTGCGTATGTGGTCGCCGACCTGAGCGATCCCGACTCCATCGACGCCGCTTGCGAGGCCATAGGCCCGGGAGTGGACGTGTTGTTCAATAACGCCGGTGTGGCCGGGGTGCACTCGTCGGACTTCGTGATGCGGGTCAACTACCTGGGTCTGCGCCGGCTCAGCGAGGGCCTGCTGCCGACCATGAACCGTGGGGGCGCCATCGTCAACACCGCCTCGGTGGCCGGGCAGCGGTGGGCCGAGCACCTGGCCGAGATCTCCGAGCTGATCGCCGTCGACGGCTGGGACGAGGCCCTGGCCTGGATCGCCGACCACGGCGAGCTGATCGACCCGGCGCCCTACGAGTTCTCCAAGGAGGTGGCCCAGGTCTGGACCATGCACGGCTCGCGCCGCAGCTACCTCGACTACGGCGTGCGCACCAACAGCGTGTGCCCGGGCGTGATCGACACCCCCCTTCTGCACGACTTCCGCCGCCACATGACCGAAAAGATCATCGACTGGATGGTGGACCAGTCCGCCGGGATACTCACCCCAGAGGACATCGCCCGCACCCTGGTACTGCTCGGCTCCGACGCCAGCGCGGCCATGAACGGCCACAACATGGTCGCCGACCACGGCTTCACGGCCTGGTTCACCACCAACCAAGTGGACTTCGCCGGCCTCGCCTGACCTCGCTGCGTCGCCGTACCCGATGCGCCAGCACTTGGGCTTGTCAGGTGTGCAAGAGCGCGCTCAAGAACCGTAGGACCGCAGCTCCACCTCGTTGCCGTCGGGGTCGCGGACATAGACCGCCGAGCCCCAGCCCTGAGCCCCGAAGACCCGCGGAGACCGACGCACTACCTCCACGTCGGGGTGGGCCACGATCGACTCCACATCGCCCGTTACCCAGAGCGCGAAGTGGTCCAGGTTCTCCCCGCTTCGCTCGGCTTCCACCAGGTCGATGATCGTGCCCTCATCGATGCGGACCGAAACGAACGGCGCCTCGCCCGCCTTCCACTCCTCGTAACGCACCGGCTCGAGACCCAGCCGATCCCGGTACCAGCGCATAGAGCGCTCGGCGTCGGCCACGTTCAGCACGATGTGATCCAGCCCCCGCACCGTCGCCACGTCCCCAGTATCGGCCATGCCGAGCCCGCATGCATTCGTGCGCTTCGGGCCCCAGCCCGGCGCGTGCCCAAATTCCGGCGGAAAAGGGGAACTATTCCCCTCAAGTCCCGGAAGTTCGTGTGGGTGCAGCGGCCGGAGGTCCGGCTATAGGTCGGGGCGCACTTGGGAGAAGCGGTCCATGCTGCGCAGCTCGGGGAACGCCAACCACCAGACCGCCACCACGGCCAGGGTGCCCACACCACCGAGCACCACGGCGCCGGCCACGCCCAGCAATGCTCCGGCGACGCCCGACTCGAACGCGCCCAGCTCGTTCGATCCGCCGATGAACACGTACTCGACGGCCAGCACCCGGCCCCGCATCTCCTCGGGGGTGGACAGTGGCACGACCGTGCTGCGTATGAACACGCTCACGGCATCGGCGCCCGACAGCACCAGCAACGCGGCGAAGGCCACCACGTAGGACCGGGTGACGCCCAGCACGATCGTCCCCACCCCGAAGACGCCCACCATGAGCATCAGCATCGGACCCACTCGACGGCTCAGGGGGCGCACCGCCATCACCACCATCACCAGCGAGGCTCCGATGCCGACCGAGGCCCGCAGCCATCCCAGGCCCACGGCGCCCACCCCGAGACGCTCCTCCGCGATCGCGGGCAGCAGGGCAACCGCCCCTCCGAAGAGCACCGCGAACAGGTCCAGCGAGATGGCGCCCAGCAGGATCCGGTCTTGCCGGATGAAGCGCAGGCCCTCGAACGCGTGGCCCAGCGCGGCCCGCACGCCGGCGCCGGCCGCGGACGCGGCCCGGTCCACATGACTCGGCGGCACGATCATGACCAGCAGGATCGCCACCACAGAAGACCCCACGGCCAACAGGTACGGCAGTGCGGGGTCGACCACGAAGGCGAATCCGAACGCCACGGGGCCGACAATGAAGCCCGCCTGCCACGACGCGACGTTCAGCGCCACCATCCGCTCCACCGTGCCTGCAGGGGCCAGGTCCACCGGAAGGGCACGGCTCGCCGACGTCAGAAAGGCGCGGGCGACGCCGAAGGCCGCGACCAGGCCGAATATGGGTAGCACCGATGTCGGGGCCGATGCGACATACACGTAGAGACCGAGGGATGAGAGGGCCTCTCCGGCGAGGCCCCACTTGTAGACGGTGCGGCGCTCGAAGCGGTCGGCAACCATTCCGCTGATGGGTGCCAGCAGCGCCGTGGGCACGAACTCCGCCAATCCCAGCAGCCCGAGGTCAAGCGGGCGGCCGGTCATGTCGAACACCTGCTTGCCGAGGATTGTTATCTGCCCGACAGTCATCGCCATCGTGAAGAAGGTCGCTCCCATCAGCGCCCACAGCCGCGGGCCGATCCGCCCGGGCCGATCAGCCCGCTCCCCGCCGCCCGGATCGTGCGGGTGCTGGCTCGACATCCGCGGAACGCTAACGCCCACCTAGCCTGCCGATGGCATGGCATCCGCTACGGTTCCGCCCGCCCTCGGCGCCTTCCTGCCTGACACTCCCGGCGTCGACGAGCTGCTGGACGCCTTCATCGAGTGGTCGGCGCGGTCCGGTCTGGAGCTCTACCCCCACCAGGAGGAGGCGGTGCTGCGCCTGCTGGCGGGCGACAGCGTGGTGCTGGCGACGCCGACTGGGTCGGGCAAGTCGCTGGTGGCGCTGGCGGGCGCCTTCACGATGCTGGCCCAGGGGCGGCGGGCCACCTACACCGCTCCGACAAAGGCTCTGGTGAGCGAGAAGTTCTTCGAGCTCACCGCGGCGTTCGGGGCGTCCAATGTGGGCATGGTGACCGGCGACGCCTCCGTCAACGGCAACGCCCCGGTGATCGCCTGCACCGCGGAGATCCTGGCCCAGCGGGCCCTTCGGTCGGGGGTCGTAACCCCGGCCGACCTGGTGGTGATGGACGAGTTCCACTACTACGGCGACCGCGACCGGGGCTGGGCCTGGCAGGTGCCGCTGCTCGAGCTGGCTGGGGCGCAGTTCCTATTGATGTCGGCCACCTTGGGCGACACGTCCGCTTTGCGCCGGGACCTGAGCGACCGCACCGGGCGCGAGACCGCCATCGTGGCCTCCAACGAGCGGCCGGTCCCCCTCGACGTCGAGTACCGGGAGACCCCGCTGCACGTCTCCATCGAGCAACTCGTCAAGTCGGGCCGCGCCCCCGTCTACATCGTGCACTTCACCCAGAGGGAGGCCACGGCCCGGGCCCAGAGCCTCACCAGCCTCAACGTGCTCAACGCCGATCAGAAGGCCGCAGTCAAGGAGTCGGTGGGCGGGTTCCGCTTCGACACGCCAATAGGCAAGGACCTGCGCCGCTTCGTGCTGGCCGGCATCGGCGTGCACCACGCCGGGATGCTGCCCAAGTACCGGCTGCTAGTCGAGAAGCTGGCCCAGCAGGGCCACCTGAAGCTGATCTGCGGCACCGACACGCTCGGGGTGGGGGTCAACGTGCCCATCCGCACAGTGCTGTTCACCCAGCTCTACAAGTACGACGGCCGGCGCACGCGAGTGCTGTCGGTGCGCGAATTCCAGCAGATCGCGGGCCGGGCCGGCAGGCGGGGCTTCGACACGTCCGGCAGCGTGTGGGTGCAGGCACCCGGGCACGCCGTCGAGAACAAGCGGGCCGAGATGCGCGCCGCCGGCGACCCGAAGAAGCTGCGCAAGCTGGTGCGAAAGAAGCCGCCCGAGCGGGGCTATGCCCACTACGACGACAAGACCTTGAACCGCCTCTGGGAGGGCACTCCCGAGACGCTGGAGTCGAGCTTCGACGTGACCCACGCCATGATGCTCAACGTCCTGGGCCGGCCCGGCGACGGCTGTGCGGCCATGAAGCGCCTGCTGGTCGACAACCACGAGCCCCGCACCCGCCAGCGCCGCCACATCCGCAAGGCGGTCGGGGTGTTCCGCTCGCTGATCGACGCCGAGATAGTGGAGGTCCTCGACGATCCCGACGAGTTGGGCCGGCCGGTGCGGGTGAACCTCGACCTGCAGGACGAGTTCCGGCTGAACCAGCCGCTGGGGCTCTTCGTGGTGGAGGCCGTGGCCGTGCTCGACCCCGAGGCGCCCGACTATCACCTGCAGGTTGTGAGTGCGACCGAGTCGGTGCTGGAGGATCCGATGGCTGTGCTGCTGGCCCAGCGCGACCAGGCCCGGGACCGGCTCATGAACGAGATGAAGGCCGAGGGGGTCGAGTATGAGGAGCGCATGGCCCGGCTGGCCGAGGTGACCTGGCCCAAGCCCGAGGCCGAGTTCATCGAGCCCGCCTTCGAGGTGTTCGCCCGCCACCATCCCTGGGTCGGGCATCTGAGGCCCAGTCCGAAGTCGGTGGTGCGCGACATGCTGGAGCACGTCGACACCTTCAACCAGTTCGTGTCCCGCTACGGGCTCAAGCGCTCCGAGGGCCTAGTGCTTCGCTACCTGACCGACTGCTACAAGGCGCTGGTGCAGACCGTGCCCGCGGCTGCGGTCAATGACCGTCTGGCCGAGGTGACCGAGTGGCTAGGCAGGCTCGTGCGCGAGGTCGACTCCAGCCTGCTGGACGAATGGGAGCGCCTGCGCGCCACCTCGTCCGCCGCAGCCGCTCAGGACTAGGGCCGGGCCCTGCGCCGCGTGGCCCGGCTGACCAACTCGACCAGGCTCGGGCAGCCTTCGATCTTTGAGAAGCGCCGCTCCACGTACAGCAGTGTGGCGAAGATGAGCACGAAGGACGCCACGTAGTTCCCCAGGTACCGGATGATGACGAACGAGCTGAGCCCAGCGTTGTTGTACAGCCAGATGTCCCACACCGAGGATCCGATCTCGTAGAACGCGATGACCCAGGTAACGTCGCGCAGCGTCGCCACGAAGCGCCGGTCTCCTCTCAGGGCCTCCGGAAGGTCCGGGACGAAGCGCACAGCCCACAGGGCGAACGGCTTGCCTGCGACGATCGTGGCTGCGGCCGTCAGACCCACGAGCATCTTGGTACCGATGCCGATGCCGAAATACACGGCCTCGGAGCTGACCCCGAAATCGACGAACTCCCGCTCCACGGCGATGCTGACCGCGGCCCGCACGACCAGGTATCCGGTGATCACTGGCAGCCACTTGCCGATGGGCAGGCCCCGGCGGACCCGGCTGTAGGCCGCCTTGATCGACCATGCCGTGGCCGCTATCACCGCGACCTCGATGTTGTTGAGGCCGGCGACTTGGGCGGCGCCCAGGTTGTAGAACACCAGGAACAGCACCACCGGCATCAGCTGGTCTAGCTGGCTGCCACCGCCCCAGGCGATGCGACGGGACTGTGACGCCGCGAAGCCTGCGCCCTCAGGGTCGCCGCTGGAAACCTCGGAGACGAGAGCGGCGTCCGCGCCGTCCGGGTCGGCTCCGTGGACGCCGGAGTCCTCGTTCACGGAGCGAGCGCCGCCCAAGCCCGGGCCGTGGCCTCGTCGCCCACCACCGACAGCGACACATCGTCGATCGGCAGACGGTTCCACATCGCCAGGAACAGCGATCCGCCCGGCCCCCGCAGCGCGGCGTCGCCCTTGACGTGGGCACGCTCCATGACCACCTCGTCGCCGTCGGCATGCACGATCCACTCACCGTCGCCATCGGTTCGATGCAGGTGCAGGCTGCCCGAGGGCAGGTCCCGGCGCTTGCGCGTCTGGGCGTTGGGCAGCACGAATTCGAAGTACTCGTCCACCCCGTCCCGGCCGTGCTCGCCGTCCACGGGACTCGGTGCCTCCACCGCATTCTCGGCGTCCCAGCGGTGCACGCTGGTCTCGTGAAGCATCCGGCGGAAGTAGAAGCCGGCATCGGGCCGCGGCGACCAGTTCCAGATCGGGGTCTCGGGCTCGATGCTGGCCAGAGCGTCGACGAGCCGGCCCAGGGAGGCGGCCGCGAAGTCCACCACCGAGTCGTCGTCGGGAACCTGGGGCATCTGCTCCCGCGACAAGGGCTCGGTCGCTCGGCTGGCCACGTAGCTTCCGACCAGCCCGTGCACCCATCCCATGTGCCCGGCCAGGTCGCGCAGCGTCCAGTCGCCGCAGGTGGGTACGGCAGCGCTGAGATCTGAACGGGCCACCTCGATCAGACGGCGCCCGTCGAACTCGATCTGAGTGACGATTGCTCGGGAGTCCATGGTCACAGTCTGGCCCTGAGCCGGCCGGTCGCGACACCCCGGCGCAGGCCAAGAGGCCGCGCGGATGGACCGCGGTTGCCAATCTGCGCGGCTCCTCGGGCAGGATTGGCGGATGGGAACCTACGCAATCAGCGGATCGGCTTCGGGTATGGGCGCGGCTACCCGGCGCCGGCTGGAGGCCGCGGGACACGAAGTAGTCGGCATCGACCGGCGCGACGCCGAGGTGATCGCTGACCTGGGAACTACCGAGGGTCGGGCCGGAGCTGTCGCCGCTGTCATCGACGCGGCCGGTGGAGTGCTCGACGGCGCTGTCTCGGCTGCGGGCCTCGGTCCGCCGGTCGCGGGGGAACTCATCGCCCGGGTCAACTACTTCGGATCGGTGGCTCTGCTGGAGGGGCTGCGTCCCACTCTGGCCGCTTCGGGGGCGGCCCAGGTGGTGCAGTTCGGGTCGAACTCGTCCACCACCACTCCCAACCTGCCTGACGACCTGCTGGACGCCTTCCTTGACGGCCGCGAAGACGACGCAGTGGCCCTTGTGGACGCGGTCGATCCCATGTTCGCCCCCGCCATCGCCTACGGAGGCGTCAAGCTGGCCATCACCAGATGGTGCCGACGCGCCGCGGTGACGGAGCCGTGGGTGGGTGCAGGCATCCGGCTCAACGTGATCGCTCCAGGGCCGGTGGACACCCCGCTACTGCGCAAGGGCCAGGCCGACGAGGTCTACGGGCCGCTGATGGATGCCTTCCCGGTGCCGGTGACCGAGACGCCGGACGCCGACGCCCTGGCCGAGTGGGTGGAGTTCATGCTGACGCCCGTAGCCCGCTTCGCCTGCGGCTCGGTGTTCTACGTAGACGGCGGAACCGACGCCCTGATGCGCTCCGACGACTGGCCCCGCTCCTTCACGATGTGAAGTGACGCGCGATGTGACGTGACGATGGAACCCGATGCGTTTCCGCAGGCTGCCATCGAGTGATCCAAGTCCACGAGCCATTCACGCGACGAGCCGCAGGCCAGCCGTCGCGGCCATGGCCGCGGCCACTACCACGAGCAGCGGAGCTTTCCGCCACGTCGCTGCCGCTCCGACCGCCACCCCGGCCACGCGGGAGTCGAACACCAGCTGACCGGCCTCCTCGAAGGTCATCACCACGATTAGCGCCGAGAACAGCGCGGCCGGCAGCAGTGACACCACCGGTCCGAGCCTCCGCTCGACGATGCTACCCAGCGCGGTCACGCCCAACGCCTTGAGGCCGTAGGACCCAGCCGCCAGCAGTATGAGCAGCGGCCAGCTCACGATGCCATCCCGGAGACGCCTCCGGCTCCGTCGGTGCCTGTGCCGGCCGGGTCGCGGCGTCGCTGCACGAATACCGCTGGAAGCAGGGCCGACACGGCCAATAGGATCGGGATGCCCGAGGCGGTGACCGGCACTGCGCCCAGGGCCACTGCCGCCGCGACTCCGGCGGCGGTCCACCCCGCAGCAGTGCGCACATGAGGTGCCAGCAATGCGACGAACATCGCCGGGAAGGCCGCATCGAGTCCCCAGGTTTCGGGCTCGCCCAGCACCGCTCCGAGCAGCGCTCCGGCGACAGAGCCGCTGTTCCAGCACAGCCACAGGGTGGTGGCTGTGAGCCAGAAGGCTCCGCGTGCGTCCCGGCGGTCGGCTTGGGCGGCCGCCATGGCCGTGGTCTCGTCGATCACGAAGTGGGCCGAGCCCAACCGGCCCAGCGCCACCGCGGGAAGGGCCCGCCGCGCCACTGGCCCGTAGAGAGCGTTGCGAACGGCCAGCAGCAGGGCCGACCCGACCGCGGCTCCTCCCGACCCGCCGTCGTCGATCACGCCCACCGCCGCGAACTGTGACGCGCCGGTGAAGACGAACGCGGACATCACCACGATCTGAGCCAGATCGAAGCCGGCCGCGTCGGCGAACACCCCGAAGGTCACACCGATCACACCGACCGCCAGGCTCACCACCAGGCAGTCGCGCCAGTACGGCCGCCTCCGGACCTTCATGCCAGAGCCCCTCCACACAGTCGCATCCGGTCCGTCATGCCAGGACCCGTCCGTGCGGCCGCGGCCAGCCCGTCATGCCAGGCGTCTATGCAGCTCAGCCACCAGCAGGCGCAACTCGTCGGAGCAGCGGTCAAAGACGTTCTGGTCGCCGGCGCCGGGATCGACCACTTCCTCCCACGGGTCCATTTCCAGTGAAGCCAAGCCGAGTGACGCGATCCGCTGACCGATGTCGCCGGTTGTGGGCAGGTCACGGGCCAGCCGGCGCAGCGACCCGGTGATCGGTGCCGCTTCGGGCAGGTTGCGTAGCATCCACTGCAGGTGCAGAGGCTCCATCACCACAACCAGGTCCGCTGCAGCCGCGTCGGTGCCGCGGAACTGCCGGGACCGGTGGGCATGGTCGACGAGCCCGTGTCGGGCCAGCGCCGACCGCGTGCGAACCCCCATCGGGTGGCCCTCCAGTGCGAGGATGCCCGCGCTGCGAACCTCGATTCGGCCGTCAGTGTCGAGAGCCCGCAGCATGGCCGCCGCCATGGGCGACCGGGCCGCGTTGCCGGTGCACACCATGTACACAACCGGCCGCTCACCCATAGTCGTCACCCATGGCCAGGTAGCCCTCGATCGGAAGTAGGGTTGCCATGTTCTGCTATTGGATCTCGTCTACGAGTTCCCAAACAGCCGTACTCGGGTTAGATGTTTCGTGATTGCTATTTTGCTGATGTCGAACCATTAGTTCGCTGGCGTGTTGTCTTGCCACTGCATAGTTCCTTTGCAGTCCAGACAGGGCAACGTCTCGGATTCTCTTGTCGTCAACAAGTTTCAGCTTCTCCGCGATCCCCTGTATGACATGTCGCTCAACTGGGCCAGTTACAGCTTTACAATGAAGTACTAACCATAACTCGAAACAGGGATTGGAGACCGCAACATTGATGTCACAACTAGATGCATAATTCAATAGCGTCAACAAACTAGAAGGATGTTTGAAATGGGCATCATAGTCAAAGACACACCATATCTCATCGAAGGTACGTCCGTTCTTCCGGCGCTTGTCAAATGCCAATTGACGAACGGCCTTGCTCACAAGCTTGACAGGGTCAGATTCTGCCGGCCCAAGCTTTAGACGAGCACGGCAGCTTCCAGGCGCCTTCTTCTGCATGTATCCTAAGTACTGACGTTCAGTAACAGTGCCTTCAGTAAGTACTAGGATGATCTTTCTTTGATTGAGACCCCTAGGCTTTACCGTGCCGTAGATCTGGCCATCAGTTGTAGACGCTTGACTCAAGCGCATGCTCAAATTCAAGATGATCAAGTACCGGTATTCCTCCGTAACGCCCATTGAGGTACCGTCTTTCAAGTGCTTCGTCACGTCTGGTCTTGAAGTCCGATAGGGCGTACAAGACCGAAGCACCGTCAATACCCTTCTCTGTGAACCAGATCTGATCTCTGCTTAGGAATCGCTCATCACTATTGCCGAGAATACTTGTGTCATGCGAATTGAAGATGATTTGAGCACAGTGCGGATTTGTAGACTCGTTCTGAAAGAGATCTATTATACGTTGAACAAGATGAGGATGGAGGCTAGTGTCAAGTTCGTCTACAAGCAACGTCTCTCCTTCATCCAAAGCGTCCAACACGGGACCAACGAGACTAACCCATACCATCGTGCCTTGAGACTCATCATTGCGATCTACTACAACATTCCCGTGGGATGTAGAATGCATGAGTTCAATCAGGTGAAGAACTCTTCATCTCCAGCCGAGTCATCTTCCATGCCACTCAGAATCCGTGTGGCGCGCTCGACGCGTTCCTTGACCTCAGGATCAAGGGAGACCATTTCCACATCCGCTATCCCTAGGTCTGCGGCCTTTAACATGCCCAAGACACGGATCCTCGACTCGTCTGACTGTACGAGATGGCCTGTGTAGGTAGTGCGAATGTCGCGGTTACCGGACTCGGCTAGCCAGAGATTATCCGAGAACCAAGAAAAGAGCGGGTGCAACCAATCGTCCCCGGTCGCACCAGCTACCGACAACACCAAGGCATTCTCGCGCAGAAGCTTCTTCAGAGCGCGGCCCGAGGAGCGGAACCGAGGCCCGAACAACAGGTCATCGCCGTCCCGACGAAACACAAGCGCGGGGCGCCCGTGAGGAGCGTGATAGGCATATTCTCTCAGCACCTGCGAATCGTCGATCGCAAAGCCATATCGCCACCGCACGCCTCCGAGGATCAAGTCGATCTCGAAGCGTGACGGGCTCTTGGCCATCTCCGGGTCGAGCACGAAGGGCCGACGACGTAGACGCGTTCCACGGTGGCCCCGACGGAACGAACCCGTCACGACATCGCGCATATCGGCCATTGCTCTAAGAAGCGTCGACTTGCCGGATGCATTGGCACCGAAGATCCCAGCCGCGGGCAGAACTGCCACAGGCCTGGCCCTGCCTGCTACGGGCAAGTGGCGAATCACACCCTCCTCGGCCAGCCGCGTTCCCTCAAGTGAGAAATGGACCTCATCCCGGTAGGAGCGCACGTTCTCCGCTGTGAAGGATACGAGCGCGCTAACGCCAGAACTATCCTGATTTTTGTCGCTCATAGCAGTAAGTCTACGATAAATCCGCATGAATGGCAACTAAACTGCCTTTACCTTCCGGTCTTTATCTGCGCTCAGCGGAACTCGGCCTTGCGGATGCCCTTGGGGTCGATCACGTTGCGGATGAGGTGGAGCTCCTCGTCGGCGGGGAGCCGGCTGGCAGGCACGTGGTCGGGCACGGTCAGCTCGAAGGGGGTGGCCGCGAGCACGGCGTCGAGGGACACGCCGGGGTGGATGGACCGCAGGCGCATGGTTCGCTCGGGCGTCTCGAAGTCGTAGGCGGCGAGCTCGGTGACCACTCTGCGGATCTCGTGGAAGCGGCCACTGGGCTCGGGCAGCGCCGCCACCCGGTCATAGCCCGGACCGGACACCACGTCCACGGTGTCACAGAAGGCGCGGGCCTGGTTGGGGATCCAGTAGCTGGTGGTGTGGTTGATGACGTTGCCGGGCGCGCCCCGCAGGCCGAGGAGCTGCGCCTTGGGCTTCCGATAGTCGCCGATGGCGGCGAAGTTCTGGTTGCCGTGGCTGTCGATCTGGCTGGCGCCCATCACGACGTGGCGGCGCCCCGACCAGGCCTGGTCGAACACGGTGCGGAACGGCAGGTAGCCCTCGACCACGATGCCGGAGTCATCTGCACCGGGATGATCGACGGTCGCACCCAGCGGCAGCGTGCCGACCACCGCGTAGGCGATGGTGTCGGTGAGCATGAGGTCGGGTTCGAAGCTGGCCCGCGCCAGCCTGCCCGCCGCCACCGGGAACGGGCCCATCGGGTGGCACAGGAGCTCGCCGTCGCCCCGGAAGGCCTCAGCCAGCGCAACCAGACAGATCTCATCGATGGTCGCGTCGCTCATCGCTCGCCTCCGGCGGACGCGGCCCGCTCGGCCAGCCGGGCCCGGTAGGCGGCGTGGGAGGGAAGGTCCAGCCATTCGGCCTGGAACCGGGACCATGCGCCGGGGTTGCGGGCTGTCGCCGCGTACTCCCGCTGGAACGCCTCGTCGCGGCCGTAGTCGGGCGGGCACTCGGTGAAGTGGGCGCCGCCGGGCGCCTCCACCACACCGTCGGTGTGCAGGCGCGGGATCTTGAGAGTGTGGACCGTGCCCTCCTCCAGCAGCGCTTCGGTGGCCACAACCCGCTCGCACGACATGAACGTGCGCTTGGCGGCCATAGCGAACAGGTCGTCGAAGTACAGGTCCGGCCCGAGGAACTGCCCGTTGCCGGCGGCGTCGGCCCGGTTCATGTGCACCAGCGACACGTCGATGTCGAAGGCGGGCACGGCCACCAGCTCGGTACCGTCGCCGTAGGGGCTGGTCACCGTCTTGAGATCAGGGTTGTAAGTGAGCATGTCTGATCCCAGGCCTGCCCTCGTGGGGTAGAAGGGCACCCGGTGCACCGCGGCCAGCAGGCCCAGGTAGAAGGCGCCCTCGTCGAACTCGCGGGCCTCCACCGAGCCGGCCTGGCGGGCGATCCGGAAGTGCGGCTCGAGCGGGATGGAGTCGAGCGACACGAAGCCGTATGTGATCTTGCGGATCCGGCCCGCGGCGCACAGCAGGCCGACGTCCGGCCCGCCGTAGCTCACCACATGGAGGTCCCGCAAGTCGCTGCGAAGCATGGCCCGCACCAGCGACATCGGCTTGCGGCGCGAACCCCAGCCCCCGATGCCGATGGTCATGCCGCTGCTGAGCTCGGCGACGACCTCGTCTTCCGTCATGCGCTTGTCGGGCATCGCCCGACGGTAGAGCCTGCGCGCCCGACGCGCTACCGCCGCACATCCACGGGTTCTGTGCGCAAGAAAGCCGACTGGGGCGGCACTGTTGCGCACGGAAGTCAGCGTCTCGCGGGCCGCGCCTGATCACCGATAGCTTCGGAACATCCCCGACCAGTCGAATCTGCCATCTCTGGGGAGCCCCGTGCCCACCGACCAGCTCGATATGACCGGCCGCACCGTGATCGTCACCGGCGCCACCGCGGGCCTCGGCCGTGTGATCGCTTCGAGGTTCCTCGAGCACGGCGCCAACGTGGTGGGGTGCGCCCGACGCGCACCGTCCGAGCCGGTGGCCGCGGCCGGACGAGAGATGACCTTCGTGGTCGCTGACGTCCGCGACCCCGACCAGATCGACAACGTCGTCGCAGAGGCAGTCTCGGAGACGGGGCGCATCGACGTGCTGGTGAACAACGCCGGCGGCGCCCCTCCCGCGGAGACCGCCACGGTGTCGCCCCGGTTCAACGAGAAGGTGATCGCCCTCAACCTGCTGGCCCCGCTCACCTTCTCCCAGGCGGTCCACCCGGTGATGAGCGCCCAGGACGGCGGCGGGGTGATCATCAACATCTCGTCTGTGTCGAGCATCCGCCCCACTCCCGCCGGAGCGGCCTACGGAGCAGCCAAGGCCGGACTCGACAGCCTCACCCAGACGCTCGCCCACGAATGGGGGCCGTCCATCCGGGTGCTGAGTGTGATGGTCGGGCTGCTGCACACCGAGCAGGCGCACCTCTACTACGGCGACCAGGCCGGGATCGAGGCCGTGGGTCGAACCCTCGCGCTCGGCCGGCTCGGGGAGCCCGGCGAGGTTGCCGACGTCGTGCTGTTCTGCGCCTCGCCGTTGGCGTCATTCATGTCGGGGGCTTCGGTGCCGGTGCACGGCGGCGGCGAGGTGCCCTCCTACCTCACCGTCTCCACGGGCGAGGTAGCCCGGTACCGGCCGGGGTCCAAGCCGTGAGGGTCTGGGGCCGCGGAACTGCGGGCCGGGCCGCTCTGCTCTCGGCTGTGGCCGTCGCCCTGCTGCTCGGCGCCCACTCCGGCGCCGCGGCTCACGAGGGCGACGAGGAGCCTCTGCCGATCGACACCGGCGACGACCTGAGACCGGTGCCCGAGATCCCGGCCGGCGCCGGCCGGATCATCGGCTCACCCGAGGCCGGACCCAAGCCCCAGCAGTCCGGCGACCGGGGCGGAAGCCTCCAGTTCGCCACCATGGGAGCGGTGGCCGCGGCCGTCGCGTTCATCATGTGGCGCATCGCCCGGGCCGCCCGGCGATCCTCGCACCACGCGTCGGTCGACAGCCGCGGCTGACCGTCGCCCGAATCAGCGATACCGGGTTTCCCGCTCCTGTTCGCTGCGCTCACGGGCCGCTCGGGCCACGGCCTCGCTCAGCGCCGTGCGAAATCCTCATCAACCGCGCCCGATCCGCTCGGCCTCTGAATCCCGATAAATCTGATCAGCTTTGTGTTGTATCGCGCCCGCAGGTGCGCTACCCTTCCGAATCCTGACTTCTCCTATCGGAATTATCGTATTCGGATGCCCAGTAACCCAGTCCCCTACCCCGTGAACCTGTGCCTCGCCGGACAGCCCGTCCTGGTTGTCGGCGGCGGGCCGGTCGCCGCCCGCAAGGTGGAGGCGCTGCTTCGAGCCGGCGCGCACCCGACCGTTGTCTCCCCCACCGCGGTTGACGCCATCTCCGAGCATCCCGGTGTCGCCTGGCAGCGGCGGCCGTACCGCTCAGGGGAGGCGGGCTCCTACCGGCTGGTTGTGACGGCCACGAGCGACCCGGCGGTGAACGCCCAGGTGGCTCGGGACTGCGAAGCCGCCAACGTCTTCGTCAACTCGGCCGACGACCCGGCCAACTGCACCTTCACGCTGCCGTCGGTGGTCCGGCGCGGCGACCTGCAAGTGGCGGTGTCCACCGGTGGTCGAAGTCCCGCCCTGGCCCGCTGGCTCCGCCGGCGCATCGAGCGGGAGATCGACTCCGGCTACAGGGCCCTGCTGGAACTGCTGGCTGAAACGAGGGCCGAGACCAAAGCCGCCCACGGAACATCGGAAGTACCGGGCTGGGAAGCGGCCCTCGACGACGGCCTGCTGGAGTTGGTGAGGATCGGACGCATCGACGAGGCAAGATCCCGGCTGCGCAGTCACCTCGGTTTGGAAGGGTCCGACGGCAGCAACGCCCAACACCGCCGCAACGATGGCGCTCCCGAGAGTCTCCCGACGGAGGCGTATCAGCCCAACCGCGCCAGCCCCGACATCGCCTGCAGGATTCCAGCAAGGGCGCTGGCGTCGTGACCGTCTACCTCGTGGGTGCGGGCCCGGGCGATCCGGAACTGCTGACCGTCCGGGCCCTCAACCTGCTGCGTCGGGCCGATGTAGTGGTATGCGACCGGCTGGTGGACCCCGCCGTGGTCGATCTCGCCCCTCCGTGGGCCGAGCAGATAGGTGTCGGCAAGACGCCCGGCGCCCCCGGCCCCTCTCAGGAGGAGATCAACGCCATCCTGATCGACCGGGGCGGCCGCTTCGACTGCGTGGTCCGGCTCAAGGGCGGCGACCCCTTCGTGTTCGGGCGGGGCGGCGAGGAAGCCTTAGCCCTGCGGACCGCGGGCTTGCAGGTGGAGGTCGTCCCCGGAGTGTCCTCGGCCGTCTCTGCCCCGGCCGCGGCCGGCATACCGGTCACGATGCGGGGAGTCTCCAGCGGCTTCACCGTGGTGACCGCCCACCAGGACCCGTCGTCGAACCGGTGGCTGGACTGGGACGCCCTGGCCCGGGCCGGCACCACCCTGGTAATCCTGATGGGAGCGGCCCGCGCCACCCAGATCGCCGACCGGCTGCGAGCAGGCGGCATGGCTGACGACACCCCGGTCGCGGTGATCAGCGCGGCCACGACCCGCCGCCAGCGCGTCGACCGCACCGACCTGGCCGGCCTGCGCCACCTCCGGGTGGCCAGCCCGGCCACCATCGTGGTGGGCGCGGTCGCGGCTGAAGACGTGCTGGCTGCCTCCGAACTCGACGCCCTAGGCGCCCTGACAGCCCAAGGAGCTGTGTCATGACCCTGCTTGAGCCGCGCACCGCCGCTTCGAAACCGCCCCGGCCACTGGGCCCGCCTCCGGCCAGTGGCCCCGTCGACCCCGAGATCCGAGCCGACGTCGACAAGTACAAGCAGCAGTACGAGCTGTTCGAGGCCGGCGAGTTGAGCGACGAGGTGTTCCGGGTCTTCCGGCTCACCAACGGCATCTACGGCCAGCGCCAGGGCGGCACCAATCAGATGGTGCGCGTCAAGGTGCCCTACGGGTCCATCAAGCCCGAGCAGCTCGAGATGATCGGCTGGCTGGTCGACGCCTACAGCCGGGGCTGGGGCCACATCACCACTCGCCAGAACATCCAGTTCCACTTCGTGCAACTCGACGAGATCCCCGAGGTGCTCGAGCATCTCGCCGCGGTGGGCCTCACCACCCGGGAGGCCTGCGGCGACACGGTCCGCAACGTGCAGGGCTGCCACCTGGCCGGGGCCTGCCCCCAGGAGGTACTCGACATCACGCCGTGGGCGGAGGCCACGTTCCGGCACTTCGTGCGCAACCCGATCAGCCAGAGACTGCCCCGCAAGTTCAAGATCAACTTCTCGGGCTGCGAGTCGGACTGCGGCCAGGCGATGTTCAACGACGTGGGAGTCATCGGCGTCGTCCGGCGAACCCCGTCCGGCGATGCCGAGCGCGGATTCAGGGTGTTCATCGCCGGCGGCCTGGGCACGACGCCGCACCCCGCTCTGGCCCTCGAGGACTTCACCCCCCGCGAGGAGCTACTGCCCACCATCGAGGCCTGCCTGAGGGTGTTCGACCAGGCCGGCAACCGAGACAACAAGCTGAGGGCCCGCATGAAGTGGCTGGTCGACACCCTCGGCTTCGAGGAGGTCCAACGCCGGGTGCTGACCCAGCGCAAGTTCCTGGTGGCGTCCACGTCCTGGCCGGGCGGGATCCCCGCTGAGGTGCAAGCTGACGGCGACGATCCGGCCGGCGTGGGCGATCCTGCCGCCGTCACCGTCATCGGCCACGGCACCCCGGTGAGCATCGGCACAGGCAGCGACTACGAGCGCTGGGAACGGGTCAACGTGGTGCGGGGTGTGCGCGACGGCACCGTCTCGGTGTACGCGCAAGCCCATCTGGGAGACATCACCGGCGACCAGTTCCGGGCCCTCGCGGCCCTGCAACGAGACCTCGGCACCGATGTGCGCCTCACCAACCGCCAGAACGCAGTGTTCCGGGGCATCCACGTCGACGACCTGCCGCTCGTCTTCGAGCGTCTGAGCGCCATGGGCATGGCCCGGCCCGGCGCCGAACTGTCCCGCGACGTGGTGGCCTGCCCCGGATCGGACACCTGCAACCTGGCGGTCACTCAGAGCCGGGGGCTGGGCCATGCCATCGGCGAGCGCCTGGAGTCCGAGGGGCTGGCCGAGGTGGGCGGGATTCGCATCAACATCTCGGGGTGCCCCAACTCCTGCGGCCAGCACCACGCCTCGGACATCGGCTTCTTCGGCGCGGAGCGACGGGCCCACGGCCGAAGCGCTCCCGGCTACCAGATGCTGCTCGGCGGCTACATCGGCCAGCAGAAGATGCACTTCGGCGACAAGGCCCTGCGCCTGCCCGCCCGCAACGCCCCCGAGGCCACCGCCCGGGTGATCCGGCGCTTCACCGATGAGCGCCTAGCCGGCGAGAAGTTCCGAGACTGGATGCAGCGCGTCGGAGGCGCCCGCGCCGTCGCGGCGGACCTCAAGGACCTGGACGAGTTCCCCGCCTTCGAGGAGAACCCGTCCTTCTACGTCGACTTCGACGAGACCAGCCCCTACGCAGCGGAGACCGGCGCCTCGGAGTGCGCCACCTGAGCAGTCCCCAGCAGTCCCTGTGCTGAGAGGCCACGATACCTCGACTTACAAACTGCACGAAGCCCGTGTCAGCCCGTACCAGTGAGCGCGGCTGAACTGGAGCTTGGGACTCCGAGGAGTCACCAGGTGCCCATGGGGATCGTGGTCCGATTGGAGTACTGCTGCTCGAACTGGGCCGCCGACCTGGATCGCCAGATCAGAAGACTTGGGCGATGCTGACGTTTCGTCCGGTCGAGGCAGCTTCAACCACGCCTAGGGCCCCGGCAAGGGCAGAGAGGCCTTCGGCAGCGGTGACGGTCGGTGGTCCAAGTCCGGCGATTGCCGAGCGGAAGCCATCCAGTGCGATGTCGTAGAGGTCTCGGCGATTGGATACCACGACCTCCTCGGTGTGCCCATCTACGGTGCGCCAGAGAGTGCCGACGGGCTCCTGAGTCATGATGTCGACTCCGCGGATGGACGCCTCGGTGCCGATGACCTCGACTGAGGACGGGCAATGCGCGACGGTGAACGCGTCGTGCAACTGCACCAGCGCATCGCCGAACCGCAATGTGGCCATCACTGCGTCCGGAGGACCGTCATCGGGTTCCGTCCACGCTCCTTGACGGATCGCGATGGCCGACGCCTCGGTAGCGGTCTCACCGAGGATCACTTGTGCCACGGAGATGTCGTGGACCGTGATGTCGAGGATCACGCCACCACCGGCGAGATCCTTGAGTCTCCATCCCCGAAGCCGTTCGGGAATCATCACGGCGTGGCCTATGCGCATCCCCAAGGGCGCGCCGACGGCACCGGAGGACACCAGACGCTGGATGGTGCGGTGCGTGGCGGCGCCCGGCAGGTGGTGGTTGACCGCTAGCACGACACCGTTGTGGTCGGCGGCTCGCAGCATTTCCTGGCCGTCGGCGACAGTTAGCGCTAGTGGCTTCTCGCACAGCACGTGCCTGCCGGCCGAGGCCGCGGCGATGGCTTGGGCAGCGTGCTTCTCGTTCGTGCTGGAGATGTAGACGGCATCGACTCCGGGCCACTCGCAGGCCCTAGTCAAGTCAGACGTGGCGTTGACGATCCCGTGGGCGGCCGCGTATTGCGAGGCCCACGCGGGTGTCGAGCTGTAGACGAACTCAACAGAGTCTCCGCTGCGCAAGATGGCGGGCACGACACGGGTTGCGGCGATGTCACTGGCGCCGATGAGTCCCCAGCGAAGCGGATGTGTGGAACTCAGACCAGCCCCCCTGCCCTCATGATCGCCGCTCCTCTCTCGCCGATCATTATCGAAGTCGCTTGCGTGTTGCCGCTGATCAGCCGAGGCATGACCGAGGCGTCGATCACGCGGAGCCGGTCGACGCCGCGCACCCGCAGCTGGGTGTCGACGACGGCCGAGTCATCGGTTCCCATCGAGCAGGAGCCCACCGGGTGGTAGTCGGTCTTGGACCACTTCCTGGTGTACTCACGCACTTCCTTGTCGCTCTCAACTTCATCGCCGGGCAGATGCTCGTAGCGGATCAACGGCGAAAACGCCTTGGTTCGCAGAAGGCGGCGACCCCAACGGAATCCTTCGATGGAGATGCGCCAGTCGTAGCCGTCCGGATCCCCACAGAAGTTCGGGTCGATCACCGGCGGATCGTCCGGGTCGTCTGACCGCAGCGAGACCGAGCCGACGCTTCGTGGGCGGAGGTGGCAGGTGTTGATGGTGACACCGTGGCCCTTGCGTCGCTGGCGGCCGTGGTCGATGACGTAGGCAGGCAGACAGTGAATCTGGATGTCGGGTGAGACGACATCTTCGCTCGACCGGATGAACGCGCCAGCTTCGGCTACGCAGGCTGTCATGGGCCCAGTCCTGTACAACAGGTACTGGACCAAGTGGCGCATAGCCCGGTCGGGTCGATCCTCGCGGTTGTACGAGACGGGAGCGGTCTCCGCGGCCAAGCAGACGTCCATGTGGTCTTGGAAGTTCTGGCCGACACCGGGCAGGTCATGGGCGACGTCCACGCCCACGCGGCGGAGGTGGTCGGCTGGCCCGATTCCTGAGAGCAGCAGCAGACGCGGGGAGTTGACCGCCCCACCGCTGAGCACGACTTCCCCTTCAGCGTGGACGGAGCGAGTCGCGCCCTTGTGGCGGTACTCGACGCCGGTTGCGGCTCCTTCGCGAATGAGGATCCTCGTAGTTCGAGCCTTGGTTAGAACGGTCAGATTGCCCCGCTTCATGGCGGGTCGGAGGAAGGCGGTAGAAGAACTCTCGCGGCGGGCGTTGCGCTGAGTGACGTCGTAGAAGGTAACGCCGTCCTGCTCGGCCCCGTTGACATCGGCGTTGAAGTCGAGGCCGAGTTCCTGCGCGGCCAGCACGAACGCTCGCGTGAGTGGGTTGTGCTGGATCTGTTGCGTGACGTTCATGTCACCGCCGACGCCGTGATAGGCGTTGTTGAGGCGGGTGTTGTTCTCCGACCTGCGGAACCATGGGAGCACGTCGTCGTATCCCCATCCGACGTTGCCTAGCGCCTCCCACCGGTCGTAGTCGGCCCGGTGCCCTCGGATGTAGATCATGGCGTTGATGGACGTGGATCCGCCCAAGGTCCGGCCCTGGGGGTACCACATCTCGCGGTTGTTCATCTGCGGTTGCGGCGCGGTCGAGAAGCCCCAGTTCACATCGGGGGTGGTGAGCTTCGTGAATCCGACAGGGATGTGAATCAGCGGATTTCGATCAGGCCCACCCGCCTCAAGCAGGAGCACGTTGTTGGCTGAATCCTCGCTCAGCCGGCTGGCGACCACACACCCGGCGGCGCCGGCTCCGACGATCACATGGGTGTAGCTCTCCATCACCTACCCGTACATATGCACGCCTACTGAACAGAATTACAGTAGGCCGCTCGTCGCCCATTGTCAACGAACCCGAGTACCTGCTCGACAACCGCGGCGCCTCGCGGCGACGCTCTTCTACTGGCTGTGCTTGAGGACGGCCCGGGCGGTTGGGGCATCGGTGCACAGGATGTCGATCGTCTCGCTGCGAAGCGCGGCCAGCAGCGGCCGCACTTTGGCTTTGCCGGCAGCTACAGCCAGCGTTGTAGGGATTGAACGCAGATCTTCGAGCGATGCACCGATCACGCGATCGGTCAGGTCACAGTCGACCGTTTCGCCCTGTTCGTCGATCAGCCTCCAGGCAAGGTCGCCCACGGCTCCGGATCTGCGCGCGTCGGCCAATTCCTCGGCCGTCACGGCTCCCGACCGGAACATCGCCGAGGAGTCGGGATCCAGGGAGCCGACACCGACGAGGGCAAGATCAGCGGACCGAGCCGCGTCGAGACTCGAGCTGATGTCGCGCTGTTCTGCGATCAGTGCAGCCGCGACGGGACTATCAGCCATGGGAGGCGCCCGCAGGAAGACAACCTCGCCGCCGAGCTTCTCGGCTAGCTGGCCGGCGAGCGCACTGGCGTCGTAGTCGCGGTCCGGCAACGGCCGGTTGCCGATCGCTTGGACGACGCTAATCCCGGAGAGTCCGCCAGGTTGGATCGCGTCGATGACCGACCGGGTGGCCTTGCCCAGGAACACGGCCATCGCCTGTCCCGGCAAGAGTGACTGTTCAAGAATCCGGGCTCCCGCCAATCCCAGCCTTGCCGCCGCCGCAGGCTCGCCGCTGCCATCGGAACCGACTACTACGGCCTCTCGCAACTCGAACGCCTCAGTGAGACGTGTCTCAAGAGCAGCGTCGCGTGTAAGCGGCCAATTCACCGCGATGCGAACGACCCCGCGGTCGCGTGCCTCCTTGAGCAGCCGATGGACCTTGACTCTCGACATCTCGAGCCGGTGGGCGATGTCGCTCTGGGTGAGTTGTTCCTCGAAATAGAGGTGTGCCACTTGCGCCAACAACATGTGACGGCGCGGATCGAGACTTGCCATTGCCTTGACCGTAGCCCTCCGATTCTCATCGATCACTTGTCTGAAGCCCGCAACGTTCCTTCCGCACTATTGTCCATTCACTGTGCATAATTTCAGCGAAGGACGAGGGTGACCACAACGACAGTGGACGTGGCGATCGTCGGGACGGGAATGGGGGGCGGCACCGCCGCGCTGACGTTGGCGCCGTCGGGAGCGTCGATTCTGATGCTGGAACGGGGCGGCTTCCTGCCAACCGAGCCCCAGAACTGGTCGCCAGAGGCAAACTTCGCACACCACAGGTACAAAAACGCGGAGACGTGGAGAAGCGGATCAGGTTCGTCGTTCAAGCCTGGCGTGCACTACTACGTCGGCGGCAACACCAAGGTCTACGGTGCCGCGCTTCCCCGCTTCCGCGCTCACGACTTTGCCGAGGTCGAGCACTTGGGCGGGGTCTCGCCCGGGTGGCCGCTCAGCTACGGCGAACTGGAGCCCTACTACACGCGTGCCGAGACGATCCTCAGGGTTCACGGGGCGCGCCACGAGGATCCCACCGATCCGCACCGGTCCACAGACTTCCCCTTCCCGCCTGTTCCCCACGAGCCGGTAGTCCAGGATCTTGCCGCCGCGCTCGTGTCTCAGGGTTTGAAACCGTTCCACATCCCCTTGGGCGTAGACCTCCGACGAGGAGGAGCCTGTATCCGGTGCGGAACGTGCGACGGATATCCGTGCAAGGTCAAGGCCAAGAGCGACGCCGAGACGTGTGCCGTGCTGCCTGCCCTCGGATTCGACAATGTTCGACTCTGGACCGATGCACGGGTTGACCGGCTTGAGACGAACGCCGTCGGAACGCTTGTCACCACTGTCCGGGGACGTCGCGGAGGACAGCCGTTTTCGGTGCGGCCTCGCCATGTGCTCGTGGCCTGCGGGGCGGTTAACTCGGCGGCCCTCCTGCTCCGCTCCGCCTCACCAGCACATCCACAGGGCCTCGGCAATGGCTTTGACCAGGTCGGGCGGTACTACATGGCTCACAACAACAGCGTGCTCGTGGCGCTGCACCCGTTCAAGAAGAACGACACGACCTTTCAGAAGACTCTGGCCCTCAACGACTTCTACTGTCCTAGCAATCCTCGCAGCGGATTCCCGCTCGGCAACCTCCAGCTGATCGGAAAGATGCACGAGGGGGCGCTCAAGGGTGCTCGGCCTCACACTCCTCGGCGCCTTCGCGCCTTCGTGGCATCCCGATCGATCGAGTGGTGGGTCATGTCCGAGGATCTGCCAGATCGAGACAACCGGGTGCGGTTGGCCCCTGACGGGGGCATCGCGGTTGATTGGACCCCCACCAACGCCCAGGCGCACCGTCAACTGTTGCGCACCGCAAAGAAGATGATGCGCCAAGCTGGATACCCCTTCGTTCATAGCGAGACCATGGGCATCGAAACGAACTCCCACCAGTGCGGAACACTGCGCATGGGCACCGACCCGGATCGCTCGGTAGTGGATCCCTTCGGACGTTTGCACGGTCTCAGCAATGTGACCGTTGTTGATTCCTCGGTCTTCGTGTCCTCCACCGCCTGCAACCCGGCTCTCACCATCGCCGCGCTGTCACTGCGAGCCTCCGAGCACCTGGCGGCAAATTGGTAGCCGCGCTCAAGAACGGATCGCAGCCCCACTCGGCTCATCTGCTCTATCCCTTCAGCGCCCCCGCGGTGACACCCTTGACGAACCATCGGCCGAGGAAGATGTAGACGAGCGCGGTCGGAAGCGCGGCGGTGACCGCCCCAGCCATGACGACGTTCCAGTCCACTGAGAACGTGCCCGACAAGTTGTTCAGGGCGACGGTGACGGGCTGTTCGGTCGGATCTAGGACGACAGTGACGGCGAACAGGAACTCATTCCAGATGTTGGTGAACTGGAAGATGGCCACAACGACGATTGATGGGATCGACAGCGGCAACAAGACCGACCAGAAGATTCGAAACGGTCCTGCCCCGTCGACTCGGGCGGCCTCGAAGAGGCCGTGGGGCAACGTGAGGAAGTGGTTCCTGAAGATGAGTGTTGTGATCGGTAGTCCGTAGACGACATGGGTGAGGATGAGCCCCGGCATTGAGCCATAGAGATTGGCCCACTGCAGGAATCGCACTAGCGGAAGCAGGATCGTCTGGTAGGGGATGAAGAACCCGAACAGCAACAGAGTCAGCAGCAACTCCGATCCCTTGAAGCGCCACTTGGCGAAGAAATAGCCGTTGACCGCTCCGAGGAAGGTCGAGATGGCCGCAGCCGGGACGACCAGTTGAACGCTGTTTCCTAGGTTCGGCGAGAGCCGGGACCAAGCTTCTCGGAATCCGCCGAGCGACCACCGTGACGGCGGCTGCCACATCTGCGAGAGTTCAGCCGAGAGGGGGTCCTTCAGACCGTTCATCACGAGCACATACACGGGCATCAGAAAGAAGACGGCCAACAGGACAAGGACGAACCACGAGAGCCAGCTATTGGCGGCTTGCAGGCGACGCCACGCCGCCGCAGCGTGGGTGGCGAGGTTCCGGCCCGAGACCCTCCGGGATAAAGCGGCGGTCATTGGTCCGTCCTGGCGGCTCGGACAAGGTACGGGACGATGACGATCACCGTGAACAGCAGTACAACGATGGCTGCTGCGGTACCGGCGTTGTAGCGGGTGGCCCGGAACATCGTCTCGAACACGTAGAGCGACGGCAGATCGGTTGCGAAGCCCGGGCCGGGGCCGGCCATTGCGACGACTAGGTCGAACGTCTTGAGCGATATGTGCAGCAGGATCACTAGCACCGTGATCGTGACGGGCTTCATCATCGGGATGATCACGCGGCGATAGACCTGCCATTCCGAGGCTCCGTCGATGCGGGCGGCTTCGCGCACACTGTCCGGCACCGTCGCCATGCCTCCGATGTACATGGCCATTACGAATCCCGAGACCTGCCACGAGGCTGCGATCGCGACCGGCACCATGGCGGCCGGAACGCCTAATTGGGTGCTGATCGCATCTCCGAAGGGAAGGACCCTCTCGACCAGGCCGTTGACTTGGAACCAGACGTTGGGATCGGTCGTCCATCCCGGGTGCAGTTCTCCGAGGCCTGCGCTCTGTAGCAGCGCATTGAACCCCGTGACGTCGAACAGCAGGTTGACTCCTGCCTCCGGGTTGAAGATCCAGCGCCAGACGACGCCGGTCACCACCATGGAGATGGCGTAGGGGAACAGGATGACGTTGCGAAAGAACTTGCGGCCCTTGACTTTCTGCTCCAGCAAGATGGCAGCCCCGAGCCCCACAATGACCGCGAAGATCAGGAACAGCGCGGTGAAGACGAACGTGTTGCGTATATCGGCTTGGAATCGGGTGGTTTGGAAGATGTCGGCGTAGTTGCCGTGCACCGGGTCGCGGATGCTGAGATCCTCCCTAAGGGTCGCCCAGTTCGAGATCGACACCCAGAATGTGAAGCCGATGAACCCGTAGACGAACACGCCCACGGCCGCCAAGGATGGGAGCAGGACCAGTGGAGAGATCGCAGGAGCGAGCCGACGGCGCAATCGGTGGAGCACTTGCACCTAGCCAGGGCCGAGCGACGGCTGATCGGCTGTCGTGGAGGGGTCATTACAGTGCGTCATCGATGGGGCCGTCTCGCTCCTTGCAGTGTGCTTGATGTCCTCGTTGCGGAGTGCGGGGCACAGGCAGAGGGATCGTCCTGTGCCCCGCACTCCCTTGGTGGTTCGATCGCGTCGCAGGCGTGAGGGAATCGCTAGTCTTCGTTACGGACCTCCCGCGCGGCCCCCTGACTAGCGCGATGCGAAGCGAATCGGACCGGAGTCGGCACTGGGCCTAGCCGCCAAACCCGGAAGCTGCGGCCGCCGCCGCCAGTTCGGAGGCGAGGGCATCGACATCCTGACTGACGACGAACACGGTGATGGCGTCGTTCAGAGCCTGCTGGAACGCGGCCGGGGCAGCCGAGCCATGCACCACGGTCGGAACGATCACGTCGCTGCTGAACGAGTCCATCGACCAGTTGTGGTACTTGCCGAAGTCGCCGCGGTCGCAGTCGGTTCGAGCGCAGATCGAGCCCTTGAGCTGGTTGAACGCTGTCTGGCCCTCAATGCTCCCGATGGCCTTCAACCATTCGATGGTGGCCTCGGGGTTGGGAGCGCCTACCGCGAGGGTGAACCCGTCGGTCACCGCCACGAATGCACCGTCGGAGCCCGGATGGCTGACCCATCCGAAGTCCACGCCTTCCTCGAGGCCCGCATTCAAGAACTCGCCGAAGGCCCAGTCACCCATGGAGTTGAAGGCACAACTTCCATCGATCACTTTCGCCACGGCCTGGTCCCAGGACAGAGCGACGTGATCGTCATTCTGGAACTGCAGGAACTGGCCGTAGATGGCGATAGCGTCTTTGACCTCCTGGGACTCGAACGACGTGGTGCCGTCCCATAGACCGAGGTACGCCTCAGGTCCGATAGCGCCGACGAGGGTGTTCTCGAAGAGCTCGGCCGAGGCCCAGATGCCGCTGTCGCCGACGCACAGAGGATCGACGCCGGCTGCATCGAGGTCGGCAGCGACGCTCAGGAACTCGTTCACCGAGAGGGTGTCGCCGATGCTTATGCCCTGACCATCGAGCAGGGTCTTGTTGTACCAGAACCCGTTGCCGCGGTGGACGCCGGTCAGCACCATCCGCGGTTCGTCGTCATAGGACAGCGCATCGACAAGACCCGACGGTATGACGTCGTACCAACCTTGCTCCGTGTACAGGTCGTCCAACCCCGTGGTGAAGCCCGGTTCGGCGTACTGGCCGAGGATCTCCGCGCCGTGGTGGGTCTGCCACGTGTCGGGCGGGTCGCCTCCGCCGAGGCGCGTCTGAAGCACAGCCCTGGCGGTTGAACCGCCTCCACCGGCTATGGCGGCGTTGACGATCTCAATGTCGGGCTGGGCCGCCGTGAGCGTGGCGAACAGGGCATCGAGCGCGGCAGCCTCTCCGCCCGAAGTCCACCAACTGAAGACCTCGACCGTGCCGCTCACCTGGGCGGCCGGTTCGTCGTCCGGGACCTCCGCCAGCTCGCCGGCAGATGTGGTGTCCTCTTCGGTGGAGTCGGGCTCCGACGCGGAGTCAGGTGCCTCATCTCCTTCTTCTGGGGGCGGCTGGGTGGTGGCCGGCTCTTGGGATCCGGCCCCGTCGCCTGTCGCGGTTGGCTCGTCGTCCGAGTCGTCGCCGCAAGCCGCCGCCACCAGCGCCAAGGCCGACACCAGGACCAG
Source organism: Candidatus Aldehydirespirator sp. (assembly GCA_965219165.1). Lineage (GTDB taxonomy): Bacteria > Actinomycetota > Acidimicrobiia > Acidimicrobiales > Aldehydirespiratoraceae > Aldehydirespirator. The sequence goes on from CBDCMW010000002.1 coordinate 3,014,049, forward strand.
CACGAACCGTGCGGCCCGCCCCCTCCCGGCTCTTCTGTTACTTCTTGGGGCGCCAATCACTTGAGCGCCCCCCGTTGTCGTTGTCAATGTTGCCTCCTTTCATAATGCGGCTTTCGCTGCTTGGTTTCGAGGAACCGGCAATCTCGTTCCCCTCCGTGGATCGGTCGCGTCTGGTTTCTCCTGCGACTGCTGGACCGTGGCAGCCGGGATGCCTAAGCGTCCTTCGATAGCCACCTCCCCCCTAGGCACTTGTCGAGGGTCTCGACGAAGAAGTACTCGCCCCACATGACGCTCTCGTCGACGCCATAGCCGTGCCGTTCGTGGTAGGAGCCGTGCTTGAGGACGCCTTCCCAATCCGGGTCCTGCGAAGCCAGGAACTCCGACGTGCACAGCGTCTGCACGATGTCGAAGGCATATTGCCGGTAGCTCTCGGCTGCCTGAGCATCTCCCGACTCGGCGAGTTCCGATAGTTGCAGCAAGCCGCTGGCGGCGATCGCTGCGGCTGAGGACTCATAGGGCAGCGCCGGCGAGGGTTCCTCCCAGTCGTTCGGTGGCACTCCGGCAGCACCGGTGCGAGCCATGAAGAAGTCGGCACACGCTCTCGCCGTGTCTAGATAGGCACGGTTGCCCGTGAGGGAGAACATGGTCCCGAAGCCGTAGAGGGCCCACGCCTGGCCACGAGCCCACGTGGAGTCCGCCCGCCACCCCTGCTGGGTTGACTGGTGAAGGAACTCGCCGGACTCGGGGTCGAATATCCCTTCGTGCGAGACGCTCCCGTCGCCCCTCACGAGGTGGCGCCGCGTGTTCAGACAATGCGCCTCCGCCATCGCTGCGAGCCGCTCGTCGCCGGTGGCCTCGGCGGCGTACTGGACGATCCCGACGTTCATCATGATGTCGATGAACGTCGAGTTCTCGGCCAGGAAGGACCGGAGGAACCCGGCGTTGTGGTTGAACCGCAGACCCATGGTGCGGCCGGCCTGCACCAAGACTGCCTCGAGGTCGCGATCCCCGGTGAGGCGATGCCATCTCTTCCACGTAGGCCAGAACGTGAAACCCAGGTCATGGACACTGCGGTCGAACTCCCGGCCTCGCAGCGCCATCGAGTATCGCTCAGCTGCCTCTCGCCAAGTGGCCTCGCCTGTCTGCTCTGCGAAGATCCACAACTGGCCGCCAAGGAATCCCTCGCACCAGTTGGTCCAGGCGGGCATGTCGTGGGCCCAGCGTCCGTGCTTGGTGTACAGCGGGAACAATCCTGGGTGATGCCGGATCAGGTCGCCAACCTTCGTTTGGGCAACCTCAAGTGCGTCGGTGGCCAGCTCGGCGATGGGCGCGGGAACGCGAGCTTGGGCGGGAGTGCTGTCGGTCATCTTCCCTTGAACTCCGGGGTCCGCTTGGATCTGAAGGCGGCGATTCCCTCTCTCAAGTCATCTGTTGTGGTCGACAGCGACCCGGCGAGGGTCTCCAGTGCCAGTCCGGGAGCAACGTCGCCGGTCACCCCGTTGAGTACCGTCTTGGCCAGCTCCTGCGCCACTGGCGACGGTTTGCGCAGTCGCTCCAGATAGTCCTCCCGTATGGTGGGGAGATCGTCCGGATCGGCGACCGCGTTGAGCAGACCCCATGCGTAGGCCGTCTCGGCGTCGAGGCGCCGGCCGGTCAGGATGAGTTCCCGAGCGCGAGTTGTCCCGATGGCAGCGACCAGGCGGGCTGTGCCGCCCCAACCCGGGACCGTGCCGATGCTTGCCTCGGGCTGCCCAAGCTCTGCGGTGGTCGCACCGATGCGGAGGTCGCACGCCAACGCCAGCTCGAGACCTCCGCCGAAGGAGTGGCCGTTGACTACCGCCAAAGTCGGGCGGGGGAAAGAGGCGAGCCGGTTGAACGTTCGATGGCCGGCCGCTATCCATCGCGTCCGGGCCGTCTCGGGTGTCTGAGCTCCGAACTCCTGGAGGTCGGCTCCCACCGAGAAGGCCGCGCCTTGACCAGTGATCGTCAGTAGCCGGATGTGCGGATCCGCCTCCAATAACTCGATCACGCGCTCTATCTCGGCGAGCATCGCCAGTGAGAGGGCATTCAGCTTGTGTGGCCGTAGCAGCGTCACATCGGCCACACCTTCGACGACCGTGAGTCTCAGAGCGTCATAGCCGGTCATTGGATCGATCCAAATTCTGCGCCCAAGAGAGCGTCCTTGAAGAGCGCTCTATCCATCGTCCGCAGATCCCGGGCGACGTGGAGCGGAATCTCGACTAATTCGGTGATATCTCGGGCCAAATCGGCGCCGGGAGCGATCTCCGTCACGACAAGACCCTCAGCACGCAGTTCCAGCACGCAGCGCTCCGTCACGAATCCAACGTGCTGGCCGAGCTGCATTGCCCGCGGCCCGCTGAATGAGATCTGAGCGACCTCGGGCACAAACTTGGGCGTCGCGCCGTTGGCTCTGATGCGCAACTCTCCGTTGCCGACCTCAATGCTGCTGGGGCCAGCCGTGAAAGTGCCGACAAAGACGACCTTGGGTGCGGCCGAGGTGATGTCGGCGAACCCCCCGATCCCGGCTGAGACGTGCGACTTGCTGGGCAGATAGGAGACATTGACGTTGCCGCGCTGGTCGACCTGGATGAACGACAGGCAGGTGGCGTCAAAGCCGGCGCTCTGGAGGAACTTGAACTGGTCCGGCGAGGCGAAGACGGCAGCCGGGTTGAGGGCGCATCCGAAGGCCGAGCCGGTCAATGGGAACCCTCCGACCGCTCCCTGCTCGGTCAGCCAGGTGATAAGGCCGTCCTTTTCCTCTTCCCGTTCCTCTTCCCGGAAGATCCGAGGGATGCCGGCACACACCCCGAATCCGAGATTGACGATCCAGCCGGGCTCCAACTCGGCGGCCGCCCGACGAAGCAGCACCTTCTCCAGGCCGAACGGGAGCGGTTCGATCATCCCGTCGGGCGCGACGATCTCCCCTGAGAGAGCTGGGTCGTACAGCGTCTCCGTGCCCTGCATCTGGTCGGGGACCACGACGACGGCATCGATGATCGCTCCCGGTACCTGAACGCTCTGCGCCGGCAGGCTGCCCGCCCTAGCAATCCGCTTCACTTGGGCAATCACGATGCCGTCGTTGCTGCGGGTGGCGTAGGCCTGCTCGAGGATCCCCAGCGGGGCACCCTCGTGCTCGGTCGTGATGTTGCCGTGGGTGTCCGCTGTCGTGCCGCGGATGAGCGCCACATCGGGGCGCAGAGGCGGGTAATGCAGCCATTCCTCGCCCCTCAGGGTCAGCACTTCGACCAAATCGGTCGGCGTGGCCTCATTCAATGCCCCGCCCTGGAGGCGGGGGTCCACGAACGTGCCGATCCCGACCTTGGTCAGGACTCCGGGCTGGCGTGTGGTCCCCGCCGTGTGCATCTGGAAGAGCACGCCGCTCGGCAGGTTCCAAGCTTGGACTCGGTTCTCGTCGATCATGGTCCGGATTCTTGGTGGCGTCGCAGTCGAGGGTCCGCTCGGGTAGGAGCCAGCGATGACACTGCTCAACAGCCCGTCCACGGCGAGGTGGTCGATGCCCTTGATCCCAAACATGTCTCCGGCCGCGATGGGATGCACGCTGGTCAGTCCGCAGGGGCTTCCGGTCTTTCGGAATGAGTCTCCGATGGCCTTCAGCAGGGCGTCGGGACATGCCAGCCCGGAGGAGGAGCTAACTGAGACCACCGCGCCGTCGGGAATCAGGCCGGCCGCCTCGTGCGCCTTTACGATCGGGACGTCTTTGTGACGTCGGCGGTGCCTTCGATTCGTCATGGCCGCTCCTCAACCCACCTCTTCGACGAGCTCGTCGACCTCACAGCCACAGCTGCGCCGGATCACGAGCGACGGAACGGTCGTCCGCTCGGTCTCGGTGTTGTCGACGCCGTCGATGACGGCGACCAGCAGCTCAGCGGCGGCTCGTCCCATCTCTGCTACGCCAATCCGCACCGTCGAGAGCGGCGGCTGCTCGAAGCGCGCCCCCTCGATGTCGTCGAACCCGACCAGCAACACATCTCGGCCGATTGTCATGCCGCGCTCACGGGCTGCCGATGCCACTCCCAAGGCCACGACGTCGTTGTAGGCGAACACTGCGACCGGCAACTCCGGGCGTCTGTCGAGAAGACTGATAGCGGCCTCATGAGCGTCGTGTCTCGACACAGTGCAGGGCATGGTGGTGATCGCCCCAGGATCGCGTCCTGCGGTCGTCAGTCCATCCCAGATTCCCGACAGGCGCTCGACAAACGGCGATCCCGCTGGCGATCCGCCGATGAACGCGACCGACGCGGCCGAATGAGTCGATACGACGTGTTGGGCGGCCGCCCGAGCCCCGCTCTGGTTGTCAGACCCTACATAGGCTCCGTTCACACCGGCCACCCGACGTGTCGTCGACACCACTGCCACGCCGGCAGCAGTCACTCGGTGGAGAGTCTCGGCCTGGGTGCCGTAGGCCGCCGTGAGTATCACGCCGTCGACGCCCGCTTCCATCAGCCGGCTCAATAGTGCCTCTTGGGTACTGAGGTTCTCCGAGTGCTGGGCCAGAATCGCGGTTCGACCGCTGGCTGCCAACGCCGACTCGACACCGTCGACAAGCTCAGCGAAGAACGGGTTGCCGACACTGGTGACGACAAGCCCCACTGAGTCAGTTCGCTGCGCTCGGAGGCTGGACGCTGCCCTGTTGTAGACGTAACTGAGTTCCTTGCATGCCTCGAGAACCTTGACGCTGGTCTCTTCGGCCACCAGTGGACTGCCACGCAGCACAAGGCTGGCCGTGGAGCGCGACACACCGACATGGGCCGCGACATCGGCTAGGCGAATCCGACGGCGACCGTTGACTCGCTTGTCAGCGACCATCACGCCTCGCTCTCAGTCGCGGCTCGGCAACCTGACCCATGCACTGATCATCGGACCACACGGGCACTCCTAGCAGAGACGGCGCGCTGCACGTCACTGACCGTTGCCATCGAGGTGTCCCCAGGGGTCGTCATGGTGAGCGCTCCGTGTGCGGCACCGAATTGCACCGCCTCCGAAGGACCCTTGCCTTCAAGGAAGCTCCAGATCATCCCGGAAGCGAACCCGTCACCTCCGCCGACCCTGTCATAGATCTCGAGTTCATGGCGCATCCTGGCTTGGTAGAACGAGCCTTCAGCGTAGAGAATTGCTCCCCAGTCGTTACGTCCCGCCGTCCTGGCATTGCGCAGCGTCGTGGCCACAATCTTGAAACTCGGGAAGGTTCGCACTGCCTTTGCGATCATGGCCTTGAATTGGGCGGGGTCGAGCTCGGAGAACTCGTGGTCGGCGCCGGCGACCCTTAGCCTGAGCCCGTCGGTGAAGTCCGCCTCGTTGCCGATCATGACGTCCACCTTGCGGGCCAGACGGCAATTGACGCCGATCGCCGCCGATTGCCCGCCGTGCCGTGCCCACAGCGAGGGTCGATAGTTCAAGTCGTAGGAGACGACGGTTCCTGCTTGCCGGGCGGCGGTCATCGCTTCCAGCGCGACCTCGGCCGTAGTGTCCGACAGAGCTGCGAATATGCCGCCAGTGTGAAACCACCGGACTCCTTCCTGCTCGAACATGCGCTTCCAGTCGACGTCTCCCGGTGCCAGTTGAGATGCCGCGCTCTGAGCTCTATCGCTGACTCCCAGAGCCGGCCTGATCCCAAAGCCCTTCTCCGTGAAGTTGAGGCCGATCCGAGCAGACGCTCCGATTCCGTCGTGGCTCAGCCACTTGACGTAACGCAGATCCACACCTCCGGCCATCATCAGATCCTCGACCAGATGGCCTACCTCGTTGTCAACCAAGCTTGTAACGACGGCGGTGCGGAGCCCAAAGACCTTCCGCAGCGCCCGAGCCACGTTGTACTCGCCGCCGCCCTCGAACACTCGGAACGACCGAGCCGTCCGCACACGGCCCCACTCTGGATCGAGTCGCAGCATGACCTCGCCAAGACTGACGCAGTCCCAGCGACACTCCTTCGTAGGCCTCAGCAATAACACTTGTGGCTCCTACCCAGCTCTCGCCGTCGCCACGTTCTTGACCACCTCCGCCACCGTGCGGGTGATCTCGGGCCAATCCCGGGAGTTGATTGCTGGCTTGGCGAACAGCTTGCTGCCCATCCCGACCGCCGGCGCCCCGGCGTCGTACCACCCCTGCAACGACTTCACTGTCGGCTCGACTCCACCAGTCGGGACCGCTTCGATCCAGGGACAAGGCCCCCTCACCGCGGCAAGGAACACCGGGCCTCCCATCGCACCAGCCGGGAACAGCTTCACCATCTCGCAGCCGGCGCCGTAGGCGGTCTGGATCTCGGTCACCGTCCCGCATCCCGGCACATAGAGCACGTTGCCTCGATGGCATACCGCAGCCACCTCGGCCGAGAAAGATGGTGCAAAGACGTACGCCGCGCCATCGCTCACCAACCGGGCGGCAGTCGTCCCGTCCATCACGGTGCCGGCGCCTACCGCCAAGTGGGGAAGATGCGATCGCGTCCAGGCGATCAGCCGCGAGGCGACGATGGCCGCACCAGCACCCCGAACCGTGAATTCGAACGTGCGCAATCCGGCCTTGGCTACCGCCCTGGCGACTTCCTTCGCAACGCTCAAGTCAGCGTGCGAGAACACAGGCACCACGCCGTCACCACGGATCGCCGCAATGATCTCCCGCTTGGTCGACACGCCCCTCCCAAGGTTGTCAGTTCGGTTTGGATCGATCCATTAGATCGATCCAAGCAACCTAGCCACTAGAACAAGGGCCTGTCAAGAGACTCATGTACAGCAAGCTCCGCCAGCTAGCCCACCGCATCCACGGGCAGCCCGAGACATCCTCTGAGCTGAGCTGTCGTTGTGTCACTCCGCAAGCGTGAGACAGGAGTCGCAGCCGAGAACTGCTGTTGGTCGGACTGCTTGTCGCCGGGTCCCCCGGACGGTGTCAGCGTGCGCTGACCTCCACCGCCACGGGATGGTGGCAGGCGACGTAATGGTCCGCGTCTCCGATCTGCTCGCTGGTCGGCTCGACCTCTTGGCAGACGTCGGTCGCCCTGGGGCAGCGGGTGTGGAACCGGCAGCCGCTCGGGGGGTCCGTCGCTGAGGGCAGTTCGTCGCCGATGTCGCCCTCGCTCACGTCGACGGTGGGAGCCGGCTCGGGAATGGAGGCCAGCAGCGCCCGGGTGTAGGGATGGGCGGGACGGGAGTAGATCTCCTGGGTGCTGCCGATCTCGCACACCTTGCCCAGGTACATGACCACGATCCGGTCGCTGACGTTCTTCACCACCGACAGGTCATGGGAGATGAACAGCACCGTCAGCCCGTAGCGATGCTTCATGTCCTGGAGCAGGTTCAGGATCTGGGCCTGGATGGACACGTCGAGCGCGGACACCGGCTCGTCGCAGATCAGCACTTTGGGGTCGAGGGCCAACGCCCGGGCGATGCCGATGCGCTGGCACTGGCCGCCGGAGAACTCGTGCGGGCGCCGGTCGCCGTACCTCGCCTCCACGCCGACAGCGTCCATCAGCTCGTCTATGCGGTCGCGGCTCCAGGATCCGATGTCGTCGCCCCACACGGCCAGGCCTTCGGCTATCACGTCGCGCACCCGGCGACGCGGGTTGAGCGACGAGATCGGGTCCTGGAAGATCATCTGCAGGCTGGGACGGACCTTTCGCAGATCCTCACCCTCGAGATAGGCCAGGTCCTGGTCCTCGTAGAGCACCTCCCCGCCGGTTATGTCCACCAGACGGACGATCGCCCTGGCCACCGTCGACTTGCCGCAGCCCGACTCGCCGACAATGCCCAGGGTCTCACCCTCAACCACGTCGAAACTCACCTGCGAGACGGCGTGGACCACGCGATTGCGGCCCGCGGGAAACTGCACCACGAGGTCCTTGACGCACAACAGCACATCGTCGCGGTCGCGTAGCTGCGCGTGCCCCGTACCGGCCATCAGCCGCTTCCTCCGAGGCTCTCGGCCATGGCCAGGCCCGCCGCGGTCGCACCGGCGGCCTTGTTGGCGGCCAGCGCGGCCCTGCCCCGCTCGGTGCCGGTCGGATGGAGGCAAGCGAAGCGGTGCAGGCCGACCAGCCCGCTCAGTTCGGGAACACCGCCGAGGCAGTCGGCCTGGGCGTAGATGCAGCGGGGAGCGAACGAGCACGCATCGGGCGGGTTGACCAGCTCGGGCGGGCGGCCCGGGATGGGATCGAGCCGATGGTGGACGGGGTCGTCGATGCGGGGTATCGAGCGCAGCAGCGCCTCGGTATAGGGATGACGCATGTCGAAGAAGAGCGTGCGAGCGTCGGCCGTCTCCACGACCCGGCCGGCGTACATCACGGCCACGTCGTCGGCCCGGCCGTGGGCCACTCCGAGATCGTGGGTGATGAGGATCATCGACATCCCCCGGTCGCGGCGCAGCTGATCGAGCAAGTCCAGCAGGTGCTTCTGGACGGTCACATCCACCGCGGTTGTGGGCTCGTCCGCTATCAGCAGCCGGGGCTGGCAGGCCAGCGCCATGGCGATCACCACCCGTTGGCGCAGCCCGCCCGACAGCTCGTGGGGATATTGCGACACCCTCCGTGCGGGCTCGGGTATGCCCACCTGGCCGAGCAGGTCCTCGGCCTCCTCCAGAGCCTCGCTGCGGGAACGGCGGAGGTGGTAGCGGAGGGTCTCAGCGATCTGCTCGCCTACCTTCTTGACGGGATTGAGCGACGTCATCGGGTCCTGGAACACCATCGTCATCTGCACGCCGAAGAAGTGCTTGACCCCGGCCGCGGCCAGAGCCCGCACATCCTGGCCGTTGTAGGTCACGTCGCCGCTCACCTGAGCGCTCCGGGGCAGGAGGTTCATCAGCGTCTTGGCTGTGACCGACTTGCCCGAGCCCGACTCGCCCACGATGGCGAGGGTCTTGCCCTCGTGCAGATCGAAGCTCACGCCGTTGACCGCATTGACGGTGCCCCGCTCGGTGGGGAACCGCACGTGCAGGTCGTGCACCGACAGGAGCGGGACGGGGGCCGGCGTGTGCACCGCCATCAGAAGGCGAGCTCCTTGACGTCGAAGTACTGGCGGATGCGGTCGCCGGCGAAGTTCAGGGCCAGCACGGTGATGAACATCACGGCAATCGGGAACATCGCCACATGCGTTGAGTTCTGCAGGTCTCGCACGCCGGAGCCGTCAACGATCATCTTGCCCCACGAGATCGCCTCGTCCCCCGCCACCGACAGGCCGAGGAAAGCGAGCGAGCCCTCCGCCACCACGGCGATGGCCATGCCCAGCAGCGTGAGCGCCCCCATCGGGATCACCACGTTGGGCAGTAGCTCGCGCACGATGATGCGCCCGTGACGAGCCCCGAGCACCCGAGCCGCGGACACGAACTCGCGCTCCGCGTACACCAAGGTGGAGGCCCGCGACAGCAGCCCCACAGGCGCCACCGCGAGGATGCCGATGGTCAGGCTCACCACCAGCAGGCTGCGCTCAAGCGTGGCGGTGATCAGGATCGCCAGCACCAGCGCGGGGAACGACAACAGCACGAAGAGCACGAAGCCCACCGCCTGGTCGAGGCGGCCTCGGAAGTAGCCGGCCAGGATGCCCATCGCTCCGCCGACCAGCATGCCGAAGACGATGGCGAACCCGCCCACGGCCAGGCTGATGCGGGCACCATGGAGGGTGCGGGAGAACACGTCGCGGCCCAGCGCGTCGGTGCCGAAGAAGGCGTCGCGAGACGGCGACTGGCGCGCGCCTCCGAAGCCCACCTCGGTGGGGTCGGCGATCGGCAGCAGGGGCACAAACAGCGCCGCGAACACTATGAGCACGAGCCATCCCACGGCCGCCCAGAAGCCGAACCCCAAACGGCGGCGCACGGCCGTGTCGCTGTCGCCGTCGTCGGCGGGCCCGGTCCTCGACCGCATCAGCCGGAGTATCCGGAACATACGCAGCAGCCGTTGCCGGGAGAGCCTGCCGCTCGCTCTCACCGGGCCCTCACCCTCGGGTCGAGCCACGTGTAGAAAAGGTCGACCAGGAAGTTGATTACCACGAAGACCACCGCGATCACCACCACCATGGCCAGCACCACCGGGAAGTCGTCACGGACCACCGCGGTCACGATCTCCCGTCCGATCCCCGGTATGCCGAAGATCTGCTCGACCACCAGCGACCCGCCGATCAGCGATCCCGTGCTGACGCCGAAGACCGTCACGACCGAGAACAGAGACGGCCTCAAGGCGTGTCGGAACATGATCCTCAGTGGCGGCAGGCCCTTGGCCCGCGCCATGTGCACGAAGTCCTCCTGCAGGGTGGTGATGAGGTCGGTGCGCAACAGCCGCTGGTAGCTAGCAGCGAGCGGCAGGCCGAGCGTGAAGGCGGGCAGGATCATCGAGAACAGCAGGCCGCCGAGGCTGTCGCTCTCGTAGGCCGAGGGAAATATCTGCCAGCGGAGCGCCAGCAGGTACAGCAGTACCACACCCATGGCGAAGTTGGGTACCGACAGCAGTCCGAACGACGCCACCGTGGAACCCCGGTCGAACGCCCGGTTCGCCCGGTAGGCGGCGACCACACCCCAAGGGATGGCTATGCCAACCGAGACGATCTGGGCCATCACCAGCAGGATCAGCGTTTCGGGAAGCTTCTCGCGGACGATCTCCCTCACAGGCACGTCGTTCTGGAACGACGTGCCGAAGTCGCCCGTGGCCATGTCGCGCAGCCATAGCACGTAGCGCACGGGAACGGGCCGGTCGAGGTGGTAAGTCGCCTTGGCCGCGGCCACGGTCTCGCAGTCGTTGCTGGCAACATCCACCGTCGTGTCCCCGACGGTCCCGGCCGCGATGCCCTCGCAGTCGAGCTCGGCCAGCACGCCGACCACGTTGACGAGCGGATCGCCGAGAAGGTTCATCGCCGAGAAGGCGAGAAACGTGACGGCGAACAGCACTGCCACGAGCAGCACCAGCCGGCGCGCCACGAATCTTGCCACGAGCCTCTAGCGCCTCCGGTGTCGCGCCAGCTTGCCAGTCGCCGCTATGCCGGTGTCCAGCGCCTAGCCCAGCCAGACCTGGTGCAGCTGCACCCGCCCCTGGTTGTTGCAGAACAGCTCCGTGCCGTCGGCAGGCGAGGTCTGGCCGCAGATGTTGTGGACGTTGTCGCGGGCGCCGATCACCCAGTTGGAGTGGTGGTAGAAGATGTAGGTGTAGGAGTCCCGGATCATCTCCTGGACCTCGTGCCATATCTCCACGCGCCGGTCGAGGTCGTCGATGGCTCGCTGCTCGTACATCAGCGTGTCGCGTTCCGGGTCGCAGTAGCGGGGGAAGTTGAGCGCGATGAAGCTGACCGACTCGCACGACAGCCACAGCACGTCGTTGTCGGGATCCACCGCCCCGAACTGCCGCCAGTTCGCCACCTGGAAGTTCCCGACCACCACCGTGATGATGAAGTCATCTTGGAGTACCTCAACCGGGGTGACGTTGAAGAAGTCCTCCCAGGCGTCGGTTTGCAGGTCGGCGGTGCGGGTGTTCTCCACCGACGGGCCCGAATGGGACAGCTCCATGTTGATCTTTCCGTCAGAGCAGTTGTCGGGGAAGTCGGCGCAGTACGACTCCACCAGCGGCCCGGCCCGCTCAGGCATGTTCGACTCCTGCTTCACGTCTGGGTTGTGCCAGATCAGGTCCGGGTGGAACATCGTGTCCGCCGCCGGGGTGGTGCCCTGGCGGATCAACTCCACATAGCGGTCGCGGTCCGAAGCGAAGGTGAGGGCCTGGCGGGCCCTGATGTCGTCGAACGGAGGCTTCTCGGAGTTGATCACGGCGAAGGTCTCGCTGGAGCGCAGGTTCTCGATGGTCTTCACGCCCTCGGCCTCGCGCAGCGTGAGCGTGGCCTCGGCGTTGGTGGTGACCATCAGGTCTATGTCTCCCGCGGCCAGGCGCTCCGCGGCGATGGCAGTGTCGGTGATCGGATAGATCTCGATGCGGTCGAGATAGATGTCGGTGCGATCCGCCGCCCAGTAGTCGGGGTTGCGCACCAGCACGGTCTTCTCGTCCTGGACGCGGCTCTCGAGCATGAACGGGCCCTGGCCGACCGGGAACTGGTTGAGCGTCGGGTCCTCGAGGGCGCGCTCCAGCCACTCCGATGGCAGGATCATCCCGAGCTGGCTCGTGATGAAGATCGGGAACGACGCGGCGGGCCTGGCCAGTCGGAACTCCACCGTGAGATCGTCGATCTTGGCGATCGGATTCTCGGCCACAAAGAACGGCTTCACCGCCAGCGAGATCACCGGGTCCGCGACTTGCGCATTGAAGGTAGCTATAGGGTCGTCAGCGTCGAGGTCGGTGCCGTCGTGGAAGCGCACGCCCTCTCGCAGCTTCATCTGCCACACCGAACCGTCGCCGATCTTGGTGAACGACTCGGCCAGGTAGGGGATCCACCGGCCCTGGGTGTCGTAGTACACGACCGGATCGAAGATCGGATAGGTCATCACGTAGGCGGACACTGCGAAGTTGTTGGCCGCCGGGTTCAGGCCGTCGCCCTCGGCTTCAACGCCCACCCGCAGCGTGCCACCGAACTGCGGCTCGGGCTCGGGCTCGGCGGGCGCCTCGGTGGCGGTTTCGTCGGGGGGAAGCGTCGTAGTCGTGTCGACGGGAGCAACCAGGGGCTCATCCTCCGGCTCTGTGACCTCCGGCTCGCCCCCGTCAGCGTCGTCATCGCCCGAGTCCGCGGGCGCAGGAGCAGCGGTCTCAGTGGTCTCGACGGGCTGCGCCTCGCCGTCGTCGTCGCCGCTCCCGCACGCGCCAGCCACCAGCGCGAGGACGGTCACCAGCACCAGCCGAAAAACCCCAACCCGGCGACCTGATCGAATCATCATGACAATTCCTCCCCGTCCAAGGCCCCGGACCGATGCCCGACAACCAATACTCTGCCCGCGATACGGGCGCTGCGCCAGTCATCCCCTCCTTGGGCCCCGGTGCCGACGACGGCAGAGCCTCACGGCCTCTACCCGTGTCACGGGTGCTGGCTGCTGACCGAGACCACCTCTCCGGTCATGTAGCCGGCCAGATCGCTGGCCAGGAACACCATCACGTTGGCCACCTCCCAGGGCTCGGCCGGCCGACCGAACGCCTCTTTCTGTGCCAGATCGGCCAGCAGCGCCTCGTCGGCGGTCTTGGCCAGGAACGGGTGCCAGGCCAGGCTGGGCGCCACGCAGTTCACCCGGATGCCGTGCTCCGCGGCCTCGAGGGCCGCGCAGCGGGTGAGGGCCATGACCCCCGCCTTGGCCGCGGCGTAATGAGCCTGCTCGGCCTGCGCCCTCCAGCCGGAGACCGAGGCGTTGTTGACGATGGCGCCGCCCGTGCCCTGGTCGATCATGCGCCGCAGCGCGGCCCGGGTGCAGCGCATGGTGCCGTCGAGGGTCACGCCGAGCACAGCCGACCACTGCTCGTCGGTCATGTCCACCAGGGGGGTCGAGCCGCCGAGGCCGGCGTTGTTCATCATCACGTCGAGGCCGCCCATCAGGCTGCCGGCCGAGTCCACCAGAGCCTGCACGTCCCGCTCGGCCGTCACGTCGCACAGCACCGCGTCGGGGCGCGTGCCGGTCTCGGCTTCCAACCGGTCGCGGGTGGCGGCCAGGCGCTGCTCGTGGATGTCGGAGATGAGAACCCGCCCACCTTCGATCAGGGCGCGGCGGGCGACGGCCGATCCGATGCCTGCGCCGGCCGCGGCCGTGATCACCACCCTCCTGCCCTCCAGCAGGCCTCGCCCGGGCGGCTCCGCGGGAGCCTCGGGCCAGGGCTGCCCGGATCGCTCCACGGTCACGGCCTAGGGGTCGCTGCGTGGTGAGCAGGCTCAACAGTCATGTCTCAGCCGTCGGCCATCTCGGCCATGCGACGCTGGAGGTCAGCGATCATCGGGTTCGGCTCCTGCCCGATCGTCCGGGGCAGCTGCTCGGCAATCTCCGCGGGCGTCCACCGATCGCCGGCCGACCACACGGAGCGCACCTCCGCAGGCTGGTTCCAGACCGAGATCCGGCTTCCCACGACGGTGTAGATCTGCGCGTTGACATCCCGACCGGCGTCGCTGAGCAGGTAGACCACCATGGGAGCAACCGCCTCGGGCTCGCCCGTCTCGAACTCGAAAGGGACGTTCTCGCTCATCCGGGTGCGGGCCACCGGCGCGATGCAGTTGGCGTTGATGGCAGGCCCGCCCCGCAACCGTATGGAGGCCGCGGTCATGGCCGCGGAGCGGGTGAGGCTCACGACGCCGCCCTTGGCCGCCGAGTAGTTGGCCTGCGCGGTGGAGGCCACGAACGCACCTGAGGTGAACCCCACCAGCGAGCCACCCGACGGCTGCTTGCGCATCCGGGCCAGCGCGGTCCGGTACACGTTGAAATGGCCCTTGAGATGGACGGCCACCACATCGTCCCAATCCTGCTCGCTCATGTTGAACAGCATCCGCTCGCGCAGCACGCCCGCAGAGCACACCACGCCGTCGATGCTCCCCCACCGGTCGCAGGCCGACTCGACGATCGAGGCGCCCACATCGAACTGAGACACGTCGCCCGCCACGGCGACCGCCTCACCGCCCGCGGCGCGGATCTCCTCCACTACCGCATCGGCCACCTCGCTCGAGGGGTCGGATCCGTCCAGCGCGACGCCGTAGTCGGCCACCACAACCTTGGCGCCCTCGGCCGCGCAGGCCAATGACACCGCCCGGCCGATGCCGCCCCCGCCGCCGGTGACAGCGATGCTCTTGCCCTCGAGATGCATGCTCACGCGGCGTCGCCGAACGTCAGCCCCCAGGGACGTGTGCTGTTAGCGCTCGTCGCTGTCGGAGGTGTCGCGGCGACGCAGAGCGGCCAGGATGTCAACCCCGGTGGCAGCCTCGATCTGCTCGGTCATGGCCACCAGAGACGCCGGGAGCTGGCTCATCAACCCCGGGATGCCTCCCCGGGAGCCGCCGTTGCCGTCGCCGTTGCCGCCTCCACCACCCCCGGTATCCACGATCGCAACGCGGTCGATGCTCACGTTGGCCACGGTGGCGACGATCTTGTCGATCAGGTCGGGCAGCATGGTGAGCACCAGCACGTCGTGTCCGTCGGCACCGGCCGCCTGGTACTGGTCGGTGAGCCGCTTGAACACGTCTACCTGGGCCTTGCCGTCCTCGATGATGGTGGCCGCTTCGGCCTGAGCCTGAAGCTGCCGAGCCTCGAGGTCCGCCCGGGCCGGCACCACGATGTCGGCCTCCACCCGGCGCTTCTCCAGCTCGATCCGCTCGCTCTCCAGCTCCTGGCTGGCCACAGCCTTGGCGGTCTCGCCGGCTATCAGCGCCTCCTCCTCACGCGCCCTGGAGATGGCCTCCAGCTCGGCGGTGCGGACGCGCAGCGCGTTCGACTCCTCGACGATGGCCTTGTCGGCCTCGATCGCCGCGATCTCTGCGGCCCGCCGGGCCTCGGCCTCGGCCTCCTCGGACTCGGCCTTTCGGGTGGCCTCGGCCACGCGGGCGTCGCGGATCACCACGGCGGTGAGGCGCCGGCCCACCGACTCGAGGTAGTTCACGTCGTCGGTGACGTTCTGGATCTTCATCACGTCGAGCTCGAGGCCCAGCGTCTTGATGTCGTCGTCGGCCTCGTCGATGAGCTGCTGGCTGAACTTGAGGCGGTCCTCGTTCACCTCCTCGGGCGACAGCGTGGCCAGCACACCGCGCAGGTTCGCCTCGAGGGTCTCCTTGGCGATCTGGCCGATCTGGGCACTTCCGATCTGCAGGAACCGCTCGCAGGCGTTCTCCAGCAGGCCCTCGGCGCTCGACACCTTCACGTTGGCGATGCCCTGCACGTTGAGGGGTATGGCGCCGCGCGAGTAGGCGTTCTGAACCGACACGTCCAGTGGGATGGTGTTGAGGTCCATCCAGGCGACCCTCTCGATCAGCGGGATCCGCAGCGTTCGGCCGCCCTTGAGGATGCGATAGCCCACCATGCGCCCGTCGGACAGGGCCCGCTTGCGGCCCGAGATGACCGCCACCCGGTTGGGCGGGCAGATCACGATCAGGGACCTCACGATGAGGATCACGAAGAACACCGCCGCCGCCAAGGCGATACCGGCCAGAATTGCTGAGGACATTGCGCCATCCCTCCCGCGCTCACTCAGCGCATCTCGGCAGCCCGCTGCCCGAGCGAGCGTACCAGTGATCTGTTACCCCTGTACACGTGACGAGGCGGGCATGGCCAGGCCCCGTGCCGTCCGTAGGCAAGGCTACGGTTCGCCACGATGCGCCGGGGCTGTCCCTCGCGGGCGAGGCGCAGCCCGCTGGCGGGGCCGCCGAAGGCGCCGAGGCCGAGTCGGTGATCCTCGGTATCCGTTTCGTGGACTTCGACAGTGAGATATGGAGACCGAGCGCGTCGGAGGGTCGGCTCACAGTCGCCGAGCCTGGCATCGTCCTGTCTCGCACGGCCGCCGAGGATCTCGGAGTGTCGGTGGGCGACTCCGTGGTTGTGAGCCACACGGTGCGCACGGGTCCGGGCGCCTTCGTCGGTGGAACGAGCACCCTGGAAGTGCTGGCCTTGCACCCCCATCCGCTGCGCTCCATCGCCTACATCCACACCGGGCACGCCGGCCTGTGGGGTTTCGAGGGCTTGGCCAACGACGTGACCGGGGTGCCCGCTCTCGGTGGCACCGTTGGCGACACCCGGCGGGCCCTGTTCGGCTCCGCAGGATGAACATTCCCTCGACGCTGCGGGTGATGGAGTAGGTCGTTCCGCCCGGGAGTGTCTATTCCAGTTGGGGGTCCAGGCGGGTGACGAGGGCGACGCCGCCTTCGATGCGCACGATGATGACCCGGGCGCCGGCGCCGATGGTCTCGTCGTCGTCGAGAGGGTCGATGGGCGCGGCCGTCATCTGGGTGCGGGCACCGGCCACCGAGAGCACGATCCGTCCGCGCCGCTCGCTGGTGATGGGCAGCGAGACCCGGGCGATGCTGCCCTCGATCTCGCGGTCGCTGACCTCGCTGGACGCCTCGCTGCGGCGCAGGTAGGCGAAGGCGGCGCTGTTGAGCGCGCCGGCCAGCACGCCGACCACGACGGCTAGCAGCACGGTGGCGATCACCCCGGTCCCCAGCCACTCGGAAACCAGTCCGGTGGCACCGAAGAAGGTGGCCACGAAGGCCAGGCTGCTCAGCGGGATGACCGAGAACACCTCCGACAGCCCGTCGACCTCCGCGCCCGCTTCCACCTCGGCGTCGCCGCCGCTGAAGACGAACCACAACAGCAACGGCGCCCCCGCCGCCAGCATGAAGGCGTACAGCCAGGTCATGTTGGCGCTCCCGGGCCGACAACGCACGCGCGCCGCAACGATGAGCCTTCAAGCACCGACGTCAGGCCGAACATGGTCCAAAGCTAGTATCCCGACCGTGCCGCACGCACCTGCGACAACAGTCCTGCTCCCCGCTCGAACCGACACAGTCCTGCTCTCCGCTCGAATCGACATCGTCCTGCTCTCCGCTCGCATCGACATTCGACCCGCTCAGAGCGCCGGGAGAATCCATGAGCTTCACTGACAAGTTCTTCGCGGTGCGCGACGAGGTCCGCAACTGGGGGCGCTGGGGCGACGACGACCGCCTCGGCACGCTCAACCTGATCACCGACGACGCCGTGGCCCACGCGGCGTCGCTGGTACGCACCGGCCGGCGGGTGTCGTGCGCGCTGAGCCTGAGCTATTCCGACGGGGTGCAGATCGGCCAGATGCACGGGCGAATCAACCCGCTGCACGCCATGGTGAAGATCCACAGCCCCGACCTCGGCGACGTCGACGGGGAGGGCCTGGTCCCCCACTTCTCCGACGACATCGTGACCATGCCTCTGCAGGCCGCCACCCACTGGGACGGCCTGTCCCACGTGAGCTACGACAACACCCTCTACAACGGTGTGCCGATCTCGTCGATCAACCCCATGGGGGGCGCCACGGTGCTAGGGATCGAGAACGTCCGCCACCTCACCGGCCGGGGAGTGCTGCTCGACGTGTGCGCGGCCAAGGGTCTGGGTCGTCTGCCGAGCGACCACGAGGTCACAAGCGACGACCTCGACGAGGCCGCCGAATTCGGGAGGGTGCGCATGCGCCCTGGAGACATTGTGCTGCTGCGCACCGGTCGGATGCAGGTGTTCCGCGAGATGGGGGCGATGGCCTATGTGACGGGGCCCGACGCCGACGGCACCAGCCCGGGCCCGGGCTTCGACGCGGTGCGCTGGTTCTGGCGCAACGATGTGGCCGCGGTCGCCGACGACACCTACATCTTCGAGGTCTTCCCCGGCCCGAGTTGGGACGATGCGCTGGGCGTGCACTGCCTGCACGTGGTGGACATGGGCATGACCCAGGGCCAGAACTGGGACTTGGAGGCCTTAGCCGGGGCCTGCGCCGAGGCGGGCCGCTACGAGTTCCTGCTCCAGGCCAACCCGGAGCCCTTCGTGGGAGGCTGCGGCTCCCCCGTCAATCCCGTGGCCGTGCTCTGACCGCCAGGCCCAGCATCATCCGCTAGCGGCCGCAGCCGGCTCGACCAGCCGTCGCCGGCTCAACCCGGCGGTCAACCGGCCGGCCGGGACCTGGGAGTCGAGGTAGGCGGCCAGATGCGAGACCAGATCCCGGGCGTCGTCCTCGGCGCCGTGGATGAAGCTCGACTTGCGCCGGCGCAGGAAGTTCAGCCCGATCACGTACAGACCGGGGGACTCGGTGACGATGCCGCCGTCATGGCGGATCTGGCCCTTGTGGTTCAGCACCGGCACGTCGAGCCAGGAGTAGTCGGGCCTGAACCCTGTGGCCCAGATGATGGTTCGGATCTCCCCCCGGGCCAGGTCCAGCCTCAATGGCGGCGACATCTCCACCCTGGTGGGCGGGAAGCGCTCCGGCGGTCCCACGTCGTCGAGGTGGCGCCCTGTCGCCCATTCGTCGAATGTGTCCAGGAGCCGGCCCAGCTTGAGGTCGGCCAGCTCACACTTGTTGGCGAGCGATCCCGACAGCAGCGCCTCACCATCCCGCAGAGCCGAGAGCCGGCCCACCAGCCGCACCCCCTGGTCGGTGAGGGCATTGAGATCGAGCGTGGCCCGTTCGGGGGTCCCCACCAGCTGCGGCGAGGGCGTGCGACGCACCCGCGTGACGTCGTCGACCTCGTCGTAGCGCTCGTCGAGCAGGCCGGAGCACTCCATCCACCAGAGGATGTCGCGGCCCCGGTACAGGCGAGGCATGCGTACATGTTCACCCACGGCCAAGGTGACGTGACGACCGGAGCGGTGCAACTCATCGGCGATCTGCACGCCCGTGGCCGAGGCGCCCACCACCAGCACCCCGCCGGGGGCCAGCCCGTCGGGGTTGCGGTACTCGAAGGCGCTCAAGGCAGTGACCGGCACCGGCGGCGCACCGCCCAGCGGCGGCACCTTGGCCAGGTTGAACCCGCCGGTCGCCAGCACCACGGTCTCGCATTCCCAGCGGCCGTGGTCGGTGTCGACTAGGTAGCCGGCGCCACCGGGTCGCACCGACGTGACAGTGGTTCGGGTCAACATCGGAGCGTCGACGAGCCGGGCGTAGCCCGACATGAACTCGATCACCTCCGGCATGGACATGTAGCCGTCGGGATCGTTGCCGCCGTAGGAGAGTCCCGGCAGCCGGCTCTGCCAGTTGGGCGTGAGCAGCCGCAGCGAATCCCAGCGCTGGGTGCGCCACGAGTTGGCCACCTCGCCGCGCTCCATCACGACATGGTCGATCGAGCACCCGGTGAGCAGCCGGCTCACCGCCAAGCCGGAGTGCCCGGCCCCAATGACGACGGTCGTCGTCCTCATGAGTCCGCCGGCTGTGAGTCCGTCAGTTGACCGCGACGGTCACATTGGTCGGATTGGTAATGATGTCGTAGACGGCCGACCGCTTCTGCGACTGGGCCACCAAGGCTCGGATCTCGTCCGGGGTGGCATCCGCGTCGATCTGGTAGGAGACCTTGACGCCGTTGAAACCGTTGCGGACATCCGCGTCACCGCCGAGGATGCCCAGGATGTCCATGTTGCCCTCGAGAGTCGCCTTCACCGATCGGAGCTGGATGTCACGATTCTGGGCCACGGCAGCCACCCCGGCGGTGAGACAGCTGGCCAAGCCCACCAGAACCAGCTCGACCGGCGTGGCCGCGTTGTCTTCAGCCGCGAACACCTCGGGATGATCGGCCTCGAAGGTGAAAACCGAGCGATGATCGTGCTCGGCCCCGAGCCCGAAGTAGCTCTCGACCGAGGAGCGGCTGTGGGTGCCGTACAACCATTCGTTGCTAGCTTTCCAGGTGAACTGAGCCGCCTCGGGTGCCTCGCTGAGAGCCTGGCGGGCGCCGAGCAGCGCTTGGACGTTCACGCCGTTGTCGGCGGGTGCGGTGGTTGTGCTGGTTGCCATTGGACGAGTGTCTCCCTCCCTCCACCGCTCCGGATGAGCGCGTGGTGTCGCGGGAGTGTAGAACCCCGCCAGCTAAAAACCGACCAGTTCAGTCAACTTTTGATTCCGGTACTGCGCTCACCGCCCGTGCCGCCGCCGGCACCCGCATGCAAGTCGACGGTTCACGGCCGGCCCAACCGGACGGTTCACACAGCTAGCCGTCGAAGCTGGACGGGTCGACGCGGCCTCGGCCTCGCTTGGTCTCCGACCGGCGGCGCTTCTCGTCGAGGCGACGCCGGCGAGCCTGCCCCGACGGGCGGGTCGGCTTCCTCGGCTTGGTGACGGCGACCCCGTCGCGAAGACGCGCCTGCAGACGGTCGAGCGCAATGTCGCGGTTGCGAGCCTGCGACCGCGTGTCGTCCACCACCACCCGCATCTCGGCACCGAACTGGTCGATGAGCCGCTCACGGGCCTCCGGCACCATGTCGCCGGCCGTTGTGAGGTCGAGGACAGCCTCCACCCGCGTGCTCGACCGGTTGGCGTGCTGGCCGCCGGGCCCGCCCGAGGGTCCGAACCGCCAAGTCACAGCCTCCGCCGGAACGGCCCCGCCAGCAAACTCAAGCAGCCGGTCCATGCCGGCGACCCTACAGTGGGGAAGCAGTGTGACTGTGTGAAGCGGAAGGTGGCGATGAGCGAGGCGCACGACGCGACCGGGACTGCCTGCCGAGACGGCCAGGAGAGCGCTCGCGCCGAGGTGGTCGTAGTGGGGAGCGCCAACCTCGACTTGGTGGTGGACGTGGCGACGATCCCGGTGGCGGGCGAGACCGTGCTCGGCGGCGATCTGCGACGCATCCCCGGCGGCAAGGGTGCCAACCAGGCCGTCACCGCAGCCCGCCTCGGCCGGAGGGTCGCCATGATCGGTCGGGTCGGCGACGACGACGCTGGTTCGATCCTTCGGAGTGCTCTGGACTCCGCTGGCGTTGACACCTCCGGCTTGCTCGCCACCGAGAGCACTCCAAGCGGCACGGCGTTGATCGCGGTGGGCGCCGACGGCGACAATGCCATCGTCGTCAGTCCCGGCGCCAACAGCCGGTTCAGCGCCGCCGACGTGGCGGGCGCTGCCGACGTGCTGAGCGCCGCGGAGGTGTTGCTCGCGCAGCTCGAGGTTCCCCTCGAGGCGGTGGCGGCCGCGGTGCGTTTCGCCCGCGGCATCGTGGTGCTGAACCCCGCTCCCGCGCCGGCGGCGCTGCTGCCCTCCGATCTGCTCGACGGCGTTGACGTGATCGTGCCCAACCAGACGGAGCTGGCCACGATGGCTGGCCACTCCGGTCTCGCCGCCATCGGCGACGTGGACCCCGAGACCGCAGTCGCATTGGCTCGCGGGCTGCCGGTCGCTGCCGTGGTGGTGACCCTGGGAGCGGCCGGGGCGATAGTCGTCACCCCCAGCGACGCCACCCATGTGCCCGCGCCTGCGGTCGTGCCCGTCGACACGACCGCGGCGGGGGACGCCTTCTGCGGAGCGCTCGCCGACGCCCTCGTGGGCGGCGCCGACCTGGTGAGCGCGGCCCGGTGGGCGGTGCAGGTGGGCGCGGCCGCCACGCTGCGCCCCGGAGCCCAGCCGTCCCTTCCGACGAGGGAGGAGGTCGAGCACCTGCTGGGTGGCTAGGCCCGCGTAGGCTCAAGGAATGACCGGCGACGCCGCGCCAACCCGGCCCAGGATCGTGCTGGACTGCGATCCAGGGCTCGACGACGCGATCGCCATCCTCACTGCCGCCCACCACGGCGAGCTGGTGGGGATCACGACCGTCAACGGCAACGTCGGAATCGAACACACCACCCACAACGCCTTGATCACCGCTCAGATGGCGGGCCTCGACGTCGGGGTGCACCGGGGCGCGGCCCGCCCTCTGATCGCGCCGACGATGGACGCGGCTCGCATCCACGGAGCCACCGGACTCGGCGACGTGGCCCTGCCCGAACTGACCCGCGCCGTCGCGTCCGACGACGCCGTGGGATTCCTGTGCGACACGGCCCGCTCCGTCGACGACCTGCATCTGGTGGCGGTGGGCCCGCTGACGAACGTGGCTCTCGCCCTGCGGCGCGACCCGGGTCTGCGCAGCCGTCTGGCCGGCCTGACGATCATGGGCGGTGGCGCCCACGCCGGCAACGTCACGCCGGTGGCTGAGTTCAACGTCTGGGCCGATCCCGAGGCCGCCGCCATCGTGTTCTCCGAGGCGGCCCCGCTGACCATGGTCGGCCTGGATGTGACCCACAGGGTCCTGTTGGGCGGGGGGGAAGCATCCCGGATGCGCTCAGCCGGCACCCCTGCGGCGGCCTTCGCTGCCGGCCTCCTGGAGTTCGCCTACGACCGGTGCCGCGAGTTCGGCCTGGAGGCGGCCCCGGTGCATGACGCCACCGCCATCATCGCTGTCACGCACCCTCACCTGTTCCGCCGATCGAGCCATCCGGTGGCGGTGGAGCTTCACGGTGAGCACACCCGGGGCATGACTGTGACCGACGTGCGTCCACCCGCCGCCATCGCCGCAGAGCCCTCGCCTCCCGCCCACGACGTCGTGTGGGACGCCGACGCCCAAGCCGTCATCGATCTGATCGTGGAGGCGGTGATCAACTCCTAGGAGGGCCTCACGGAAGGGGGCGAGTGCCTTTTCCCCCGTGGACGGAAGGCTCTTCACACCACTGTGAGCGCAGTATCCCGAGAGGCACCAGTATGCCCGTCGAGAAGCCGAGGAGGTTGCACAGAACAGCCTCGTCAAGCTCTCGGCGTACTTCGTCTCGGTAGGCCTCATTGGCGGGCAACATCGGCCGATCCTTGAAGAGGTCGAAGATGTCACCTGCCCTTGCCGCCTGTTCGGGGCTCAACTTCCGAGGATCCACAGTGACGAGCTCGCTGAGCCGGCTCACGGTGAGGTTCGCCCTGCCCTGCTGTTGGCGGGTACTCACCCACCAGAAACCCACTAGGCCCAGCGTGGTGTTCAACCACAACGCGACCGATTGCTCCCAGGCACGGTCCTCAAGGACGAACGAGGGCCAGGCCCTACCTCCAATGCACGACTCGGGTGTGATGCATGCACTCAGGGGTTGGCTGTTGAGCTGGAAGTCCAGACTGAGATGCAGACGGGTCGCGGTGGCCCATACATAGAGCGCACGTTGGGTCATGCCGAGGCGGACCCTTCCCTGCCTGTCCGGCGAGACCTCAATCTGCGATTCGCGGCCCGAGCCCGCATCATGCGCCCACAGCACTGGATACGAAGCTGTCTTGCCCCTCTCAAGCGGTTCGACATCGAACGGGCCTCGGTGCTGCCGAGTGTTCTTGTCGGTGCCATTGACATCTCGATGTACCGGTCCTGGCCCGCCGATCTCGCCCAGCCTTGCGACCGTGACTTGAATGTCTTCCCTGCGCGCGAGGCGCAGCACGCCCTCCATCAGTCCAAGCGCTGCCCTTGTCACGTCTGGCTCGGCGATGGCAGCAAGGCCGCCGTCGGTGATTCTCCCAGACAACACGAAACCGACTCGATCATCACCGACCTCCACTTGCGTGGCCATCGGCGAGCCGATGGCCGCGTCGATGGCCCGCGCCACCTCCACGGCGTCCGTGATGCTTCTCGGACGGCGCGCCAGGCTCGGCCAGCTCACCGAGGACGTCTTCGAGGCCACTAGCGCCTCGGGGCGCTTCCGGGCGATGAGCGCTATCTCGGCCATGCCTGTATCGGCGGAGAACGACCGCCTAGTAGCTCCGTGTGTCGCAATGGAGGCCACGGTCACGCCCGTGTAGTGCTTGTCGAGCAAGCGCCTCATGCCCTCCCAGGATCCTCCGGCGATCGAGGCGAACGGCAGAACCAGCGCCAGCACCCCGCCCGGCCGCAGCTTGGCATGAGCAAGGTCAACGAAGTTCGAGGCGAGGCCTGCGTTGCCGTGCCCTGCTCGATCCGACCCGAGCACGGCGCTGAGCACCTTAAGGCGTCTTGACATCTCCTTCTGGTCGGCAGCGCTGGTACCAAAGCCTGCAAAGGAAGGAACAGGCACACCGGCCGCGGCCGCGGTTTCGTGATTCGTAGGGCGGGTGAACGGTGGGTTCATGATGCACAGGTCCAAGGTCCCGTCGCCGACATTGCACGCAGCAATAGCGGAGTCGGCCTCAACCTCCGAGCCCCGACCGGCCAACCGGGTTCCGGGCCGTCCCAGTAACGAGAGGGTGCCAGCATCGGCCAGCAAGTCAAGCGACCCTACGGCCACGCTTCGCTGGGTGGTGCGTCCGAACGGCAGCACATGTATGCCGCACTTGCCGAAGCCGACTGCTGGGTGCGCCGCGGAGAGCATCGTGGTGGTGAGGTGCGCCGCGGCGGGCATGATGTCGGCGCCGATGAGCGCCTCCTGCATCATCGGGGCGTGAAGGTCTGCGTCGTCGAGTCCCGCTCGGCGAATGCGTGCGCCGATTCGTCGATAGACGGCAGACAGCAGTGCTCCGGTCCCACACGCCAAGTCGGCCACTCGAAGACTGGTCACAGCCTCCGGATCACCCCAATCCACGTTGCCATCGAGGCGAGCTACTGCCAACTCGGCTAGCAGTGCCGCTGACTCAGGCAGGGTGTAGAAGGTCGCCAGGAACTTCCGGTCCGCGATGAGGCGGCCGAACATCTGACCAGCGAGGTCCTGCACCTCGACTACACCTGCCGCCGCCAGCCGGGCCGCAGCAGTTGCGAGCGTGTCGCACAGGACTTCAGCGTGCGCTTCGCCGATGGGCCGCAGCAGCCTCACGGCGATGTCGAAGACCGGCCAATAGTTGACCTCCAGAATCTGAGCCCATGCATCGAGCACATCGTCTTTGTGTAGGTGCCTCGGATCCCCCGAAGCAGCCTGGGTCTCTGCGATTGAGGGAGTCCCATGGCTGGCCGCAACGGCAATCTGAAAGAGGAAGGCGTTGGCAACGACGGAAGCAGCCATCCTCATCGTCTGCTCACCGGACTCCTGGTGAAGGCAGTCGGCGATCTTCTGCTGCGTAGGTCGTCCCACGGCGGCGAGCACGACCGAGGCTTGCCGGACGGCATCCTGTAGAACGTCGGCGGCCTGATCGATGCGCCGCTGCGAGACAGCCACAGTCTCCACGGTTCCTGCCAGGTCTGCTAGCCCGCCTGCGATCCATCCCTGCGAAGGAAAGCGCACATCCTCGGGCCCTTCTGTCCACACGCACCACTGGAGGTCGTCGGCAGCGAGCAGTACGGCCGCGAGCCGCGACTCTGGAACACTGCGAAACCGCTCTGGATACCGCAGTGCGACCACCGTCTCGACCGGGCCAGGCCAGCCGATTATCGTCTCGCCGATCCGGCTGAGGGCGTCAGCGTCGAGTGTGCGGGCCGGGATGAACTCAGCCTCGACAACTAGAGGACCCGCCCCCGGAACCTTGACCAAGATGTCCGGCTGCTTGCCTCTGGAGCCGACCAGCGTGTCGGTCGACTGCGACACCACCGCGCCGTTCTCGGCCCACCTGGGATGCATCGCTCGCAGCGACTGGGCCACATACGTGTTGACCATCGGCTCTGTGGTCGTGGCCATGGCCTGAACCGTAACGCACCCCTATGACAATGTATTGCATTTCACTGCGCCTGCATGAAGAGCATGTTCGGGTGCACCGCCACCAAGACTGACCTGCTAGACGGAGAGGCTCAGCACCTAGGCGGGCGGTGGATTTCTGCCAGCCAGTTGTCCTCTATGTCTATGGGGCACAGCGCCCAGCACACCGACAGAAGCCAGAGCAGCACGTCGTGGTGGGACGCTTGAGACGATGGATGGGCGACGATTCCGTGCTTGGCGTGGTCCTGCACCTTGCGCCAGCCGGCAGGCAGCGGCGCCCCGGCGTCACGGAGCAGGTCCAGGGCTTTGGGGCCCGCGCCGTGCTCAACGCCCAAGGTCGGCGGCATGGAGCCTGGAACTCCCCGAGGCGGAGTCCACGTCGCCATCGGCACCGCCGGCCCCCGTCCTGAGAACCAGCGTCCCAGCACCGTCGGCGGCGGCAGCCGGTCGATCTGGTCGTCTCGCAGCCCGGGGCCGATGTTGATCCAGCCCTGACCGTCGCCCCGGGCCTCCAGGCCCTCCATCTCTCCGACAACCGGAGAAGTGTCCGACGACTTGAAGGCGATCGTCTCCACGTTGAACGAAGCCACCGGCGCCGACGGTACAGCCCTACTCCAACGACACCGCCGACCGCGCCCAACCAGCAGGGCTGCTCAGCCGAGCAACACCAGCAGGCGCCTCGGGGCACGGCGGCGGCCAGTCTGACGTATCGTCGGGGCATGGACGACCGAAATTGGGGGTTCCGCACCCGGGCGCTGCACGCGGGCAGCCAGCCCGATCCCACCACCGGGGCCAGAGCCGTGCCCATCTACCAGTCCACGAGCTTCGTGTTCGAGGACACCGCGGATGCCGCCGACCTGTTCGCCCTGCAGAAGTACGGGACCATCTACACCCGGATGTCCAACCCGACCAACGCGGTATTCGAGGAGCGCATGGCCAGCCTCGAGGGAGGCATCGGAGCCGTCGCCACCGCCAGCGGGCAGGCCGCCGAGTTCCTCACCGTCACCGCCCTGGCCGCCGCCGGCGACCACATGGTGGCCGCGGCAGGCCTCTACGGCGGCACCTACACCCAGTTCGACGTGACTCTGCGACGCCTCGGCATCGACACGACGTTCGTCGACGGAACCGACCCCGACGCTTTCGCGGCCGCCGTCCGCGAGAACACCAAACTGCTGTACACCGAGACCATCTCCAACCCCTCCGGCGCCGTGGCAGACCTGGTCGCCCTGGCCGACGTCGCCCAAGCCCACCGCCTACCTCTGGCGGTCGACTCAACCTTCGCGACGCCCTACCTGTGCCGTCCCCTAGACCACGGCACCGACATCGTGCTGCACTCGGCCACCAAGTTCCTGGGCGGCCACGGCACATCCATCGGCGGGGTGATCGTGGAGGCGGGCCGCTTCGATTGGGGCTCGGGGCGCTTCGCCCACATGACCGAGCCGGTGCCGAGCTACAACGAGCTGCGCTGGTGGGACAACTTCGGCGAGTACGCCTTCTGCACGAAGGTGCGAGCCGAGCAGCTGCGCGACGTCGGGGCCTGCCTGTCACCGTTCAACGCCTTCCTGCTGCTTCAGGGACTGGAGACGCTGCCTCTGCGCATGGAGGCCCACGTCGCCAACGCCCGGACCGTGGCCCAGTGGCTCGACGCCGACGATCGGGTGGCGTGGGTGCTGTGGGCCGGCCTGCCCGACCACCCGGACCACGACCTGGCCCGCCGCTACCTGCCCAAGGGCCCGGGTGCCATCTTCACTTTCGGCGTGGTGGGCGGGCGTGCCGCCGGCGCCCGCTTCATCGAGTCTCTGCAGCTCGTGTCGCACCTGGCCAATGTGGGCGACGCCAAGACGCTGGTGATCCATCCGGCCTCGACCACCCAT
Source organism: Candidatus Aldehydirespirator sp. (assembly GCA_965219165.1). Taxonomy (GTDB): domain Bacteria; phylum Actinomycetota; class Acidimicrobiia; order Acidimicrobiales; family Aldehydirespiratoraceae; genus Aldehydirespirator. Next base: position 3,041,850 of record CBDCMW010000002.1, read on the forward strand.
CAGCAGCTCTCCGACGCCGAGCTGGAGGCCGGTGGCGTCTCGCCGGACATGGTGCGCATATCGGTCGGCCTCGAGGACGTCACCGACATCATCTGGGACCTCGACCAGGCCCTGGCCGCGGCAACCAAAGATCCCGATGGCTGACCGATCCCACCCGAATTGGCAGCGGGGAACGCCCGCTGGGGAGTCGAGCACTGCCAATTCCGTCGCAGCTACGGGCGGCTGCGATGGCTGAGCATCCGCCCGTGGAGGGCTGGACGCCGCCGACCGCGAGGGAGCGCCAGCGCATCCTGGACCACTCGCACTCGGTGGCGGTCGTCGGTGCCTCGTCCAACCCGGCCCGGGCCAGCAACTTCGTTCTCACCTACCTGCTGTCGTCGTCCACCGACTTCGACGTGTACCCGGTGAACCCCCGTGAGGCCGGGCGCGAGATCCTCGGCCGTCGGGTGTACGGGTCGCTCACGGATGTGCCGGTCACGCCCGACATCGTCGACGTGTTCCGCCGGTCCGAGGACCTGCCCGCCGTCGCCGAGGAGGCCATCGCCTCCGGCGCCTCCGCGTTCTGGGTGCAGCTCGGGCTGTGGAGCGCCGAGGCCGCCCGGCGCTGCACCGCCGCCGGGCTCGACGTGGTGATGGACCGGTGCCTCAAGATCGAGCACGCCCGCTTCGGTGGCGGCCTGCACCTGGCCGGCTTCGACACCGGCGTCATCTCCTCGCGCCGCAGCTCCCACCCTTGACGAACGCGAGAGGTTCGCTAGTATCGCCCTTTCTCATGGGGTCGGGCGGGTATCCGATGAGGCCGGGAGGGGCGCAATATGGCACGGACCGTTACTTCAGCGATCGTTCAGGTGGCTTGGACCGGCGATAAGGAGTCGATGATCGAGCTCCACGAGAAGCACGTGGCCGAGGCGGCCACGGCCGGCACCAGGGTGATGTGCTTCCAGGAGCTGTTCTACGGGCCGTACTTCTGCCAGGTGCAGGACACCGAGTTCTACTCGTACGCGGAGGCCATCCCCGACGGACCGACGACCAAGCGCTTCCAGGAGCTGGCGGCCAAGCACGAGATGGTGCTGGTGCTGCCCATGTACGAGCGGGAGAAGGCCGGGTTCCTGTACAACACCGCGGCGGTCATCGACGCCGACGGCACCTACCTCGGCAAGTACCGCAAGACGCACATCCCGCAGGTGAAGGGCTTCTGGGAGAAGTTCTACTTCCGTCCCGGCAACCTCGGCTATCCGGTGTTCGAGACCGCAGTCGGCACGGTCGGGGTGTACATCTGCTACGACCGCCACTTCCCCGAGGGCTGGCGTGCGCTCGGCCTGGCCGGAGCGGAGATCGTGTTCAACCCGTCGGCCACCAGCCGAGGCCTCTCCGCGTACCTCTGGCAGCTCGAGCAGACCTCGGCCGCGGTGGCCAACATGTACTTCGTCGGGGCCATCAATCGGGTGGGGATCGAGCCGCTGGGCGACAACGACTTCTACGGCACCTCGTACTTCGCCAATCCGAGAGGGCAGTTCGTGGACGGCACCGCGTCGGACCAGACCGAGGAGCTGCTGGTGCGCGACCTCGACCTCGACCAGGTCGAGGAGGTCCGTTCCCAGTGGGCCTTCTACCGGGACCGCCGGCCCGACACCTACGAGTCGCTGACCGCCCCCTGATCGAGCTGCAGTCCCAAAGCCTCTGAAATATCTCCGGACTGGCTGTCACACCCCTCAACGACACTCAGGTCCCACACCCCGAGGTCTCAGCTCCTGGAAGGAGACAAAGATGACAACTCTGATCAAGGGAGGCACCGTCGTCAGCTCGACTGGCGCGGATCCGGCCGAGGTTCTCATCGACGGCGAGCAGATCACGGCGGTGCTGCGTCCCGGCAGCGACATCGCCGCCGCAGCCGAGCAGGGGGCCGACGTCATCGACGCCACCGGGAGGCTCGTGGTGCCCGGCGGCGTCGACGTCCACACCCACATGGAGCTGCCATTCGGTGGGACGTTCGCCTCCGACACCTTCGAGACGGGAACCAGGGCCGCGGCCTGGGGCGGCACCACCACCATCATCGACTTCGCGGTGCAGAAGACCGGAGAGAACGTCAGGGAGTGCCTCGACGCCTGGATGGCCAAAGCCGAGGGCAACTGCGCCGTCGACTACGGCTTCCACATGATCATCGGCGGCGTCGACAACGACTCGCTCAAGGAGATGGACCTGCTGGTCAACGAGGGCATCACCAGCTTCAAGCTGTTCATGGCCTATCCCGGTGTGTTCCTCGCGGACGACGGCCAGATCCTGCGGGCCATGCAGCAGGCCGCGGGCAACGGCGGGCTGATCATGATGCACGCCGAGAACGGCCTGGCCATCGATGTGCTGGCCGAGCAGGCCTTCGAGCGGGGCGACACCGCCCCCGTCCACCACGGCTACGTGCGCCGCAAGGAGCTGGAGTCCGAGGCCACCCACCGGGCCATCCAGCTGGCCAAGGTGGGAGCGTCGCCGCTGTACATCGTGCACCTGTCGGCCAAGGAGGCCCTCGAGCAGGTGGCGCTGGCCCGCGACACCGGCATGAACGTCTTCGCGGAGACCTGCCCGCAGTACCTGTACTTCAGCCTGGAGGAGCACCTCGACAAGCCCGGCTTCGACGGCGCCGGCTACGTGTGCTCCACGCCGCTGCGCTCGCGCCACGAACACCACCAGGACGAGCTTTGGAAGGGCCTGCGCACCAATGACCTTGCCGTGGTGTCCACCGACCACTGCCCGTTCTGCATGAAGGAGCAGAAGGAGCTGGGCCTGGGCGACTTCCGGGCCATCCCCAACGGAATCGGCGGTGTCGAGCACCGCATGGACATGATCTACCAGGGGGTGGTGACCGGCGAGATCGGCCTGGCCCGCTGGGTCGAGCTGTGCGCCACCACCCCGGCCCGCATGACGGGCCTGTATCCCCGCAAGGGGACCGTCGCTGCAGGCTCCGACGCCGACATCGTGATCTACGACCCGGACAAGCGCTGGACCATCAGCGTCGACAACCACCACATGAACATGGACTACTCGGCCTACGAGAGCGTCGAGGTGACCGGCCACGTCGACACGGTTTTCTCGCGGGGCAAGAAGGTCATCGACGACGGCCAGTACCTGGGCCGGGCCGGAGACGGCCGCTACCTGCGGCGCGGCCTGTGCCAGTACCTGCAGTGACAAGCGGGGCCTCCGGCCTCGCTCCCCCCACCCCACCCCCTGACATCCGAGAACACCTGAACGAGACAGGAGACGCCACGTGGCAACGAGCCATCACACAATCCAGCATCTAGTGGACGGAGCGGCCCTGCGCTGCGAGTCGGGCCGGACCCATCCGGTCTTCAACCCCGCCACCGGCGAGCAGACAGCCGCGGTCGGATTGGCCGGCGTCGAGGAGGTCGACGCCGCGGTGGCCTCGGCCAAAGCCGCTTTCGAGGACTGGCGCCACACATCGCTGGCGGCGCGCACGAAGCTGATGCTCGCCTTCCGCAACCTGGTGGAGGCCAACGCAACCGAGATCGCCGCCCGCTTGACCGCAGAGCACGGCAAGGTGCGCTCCGACGCGCTCGGCGAGGTGGCCCGGGGACTCGAGAACATCGAGTACGCGTGCGGCCTCGCCGACCTCCTCAAGGGCAGCTTCAACTCCCAGGCGTCCACCGGCGTCGACGTGTACACCGTGCGCCAGCCCCTGGGCGTGGTGGCCGGCATAACCCCGTTCAACTTCCCGGCCATGGTGCCGTTGTGGATGATTCCCAACGCCGTCGCCTGCGGCAACACGTTCGTGCTCAAGCCCTCCGAGCGCGACCCGTCCGCGCCGCGGCTGGTGGCCGAGCTGGCCTTCGAGGCCGGGTTCCCGCCGGGAGTGCTCAACTTGGTCAACGGCGACAAGGTGGCCGTCGACCGGCTCCTGGCACACCCCGATGTCAAGGCGGTGAGCTTCGTCGGCTCCACCCCCATCGCCCGCTACGTCTATGAGACGGGCACATCGGCGGGCAAGCGGGTGCAGGCCCTCGGCGGAGCCAAGAACCACATGGTCGTGCTGCCCGACGCCGACATCGACCTGGCCGCCGACGCGGCCGTCTCCGCCGCCTACGGCTCGGCGGGCGAACGCTGCATGGCCGTGTCGGTGGTGGTGGCCGTGGGCGACGCGGCCGACCCGCTGGTGGACGCCATCAGGGTGCGGATGGACAAGCTGCGCGTCGGGCCCGGCGACGACCCCGAGTCCGAGATGGGCCCGCTGATCACACGCGAGCACCGCGACCGGGTGGCGGGCTACGTCAGCGCCGGAGCCGACGAGGGCGCCAGCGTGGTGGTGGACGGACGCGAGTCGGTCTTCGACAACGACGGCTTCTTCCTCGGAGTGTCGTTGCTCGACCATGTGACGCCGGACATGTCGGTGTACCGCGACGAGATCTTCGGCCCGGTGCTGTGCATGGTGCGGTCCGACACCTACCACGAAGCCGTGGAGCTGATCGAGCAGAACCCATGGGGCAACGGCGCGGCGATCTTCACCCGGGACGGGGGCGCGGCCCGACAGTTCCAGCTAGACGCCGACGCGGGAATGGTGGGTGTCAACGTCCCCATACCGGTGCCGGTCGGGTATCACTCCTTCGGAGGCTGGAAGAACTCGCTGTTCGGCGACACCCACATGTACGGGCCCGAGGGCATCCATTTCTTCACCAAGGCCAAGGCCGTCACGGCCCGCTGGCCCGACCCGGCCGACAGTGTCGTCGACCTGGGTTTCCCCCGGAACCACTGAGGGTGCGGCAGTGACTGGCCTGCAGCCGGACCGTTAGGAGCCGCGGCCATGGATTTCGGAGTGGTTCTGCAGACCGATCCTCCCGCGTGGCGGGTGGTGGACCTGGCCCGGCGGGCCGAGACGCACGGGTTCTCCCACGCATGGACCTTCGACAGCCACGTTCTGTGGCAGGAGCCGTTCGTGGTCTACAGCCAGATGCTGTCGGCCACGAACCGCATGATGATCGGGCCGATGGTCACCAACCCCGGCACCCGCAACTGGACGGTCATCGCCTCGCTGTTCGCCACCCTCAACGACATGTTCGGCAACCGCACAGTGTGCGGCATCGGCCGGGGCGACTCGGCCATGCGGGTGCTGGGCCACACTCCTGCCAGCCTGGCCACCCTGGCCGAGTCGATGAAGGTCATCAAGGGCCTGGCCGAGGGCCGGGAGGTCGACTACAACGGCACCCGCCAGCAGTTCCCGTGGTCCGACGGCAGCCGGCTCGACATGTTGATGGCCGGCTACGGCCCGCGTGCCTTGAAGCTCTGCGGCGAGCAGGCCGACGGGTTCATACTGCAACTCGCCGACCCCCAGATCACCGAGTGGACCATCGCCGCCGTGCGCCAGGCCGCGACGGACGCGGGCCGCGACCCCGATGAGCTGTACGTGTGCGTGGCCGCGCCGGCCTGCGTGGGAGAGAACCTGGCCCACCAGCGCGACCAGGTTCGCTGGTTCGGCGGAATGGTCGGCAACCACGTGGCCGACCTGGTGGATCGCTACGGCGATGCCGGCGTCGGAGTGCCCCAGGCACTGACCGACTACATCAAGGGCCGCGAGGGTTACGACTACGCCGAGCATGGCCGGACCGGCAACGTGCACACCGACTTCGTGCCCGACGATGTGATCGACCGTTTCTGCATCCTCGGCGACACCGACAACCACATCGCCCGACTCCAGGAGCTGCGCGACCTGGGTGTCGACCAGTTCGCCATCTACCTCATGCACGACCAGAAGGACGAAACGCTCAACGCCTACGGCCAGCGGATCATCCCGGTCCTCAACGGCTGACCGGCTGCTGTGATCGAGCCGCCGGGACGCACCATCGACGCCGTTGGCGGGTCCGGTGATGGGGACCTAGCCGCAGTCGTCGACGATCCCATCGTCCGCGAGCAGCTCATCCGCCAGCAGGCCGCCCGGGAGCGGCGCCGGATTCGAGCACGCCGGACCGCGAGGCAGGTGGCCGTTCTGACCGTGTTCGTGTGCCTGTTGGCACTGGCCTACAGCGCCTACAAGGCGTTCGGGTCGGCCATCGACGACAGCCAGGCCGACTGGCCGCTCGTCGGTTCGATACTGCCCAAGTCGGACGACCTCAGAATGCCGCCGGTGCTCGACATCGTCTCGGGGATCTTCGAGGAGCCGCGGGGCACTGGCGAGCCGTTCTGGTCGATCGTGGCGGGCGAGGCCGCCTTCACGCTGAGGGAGGCGGCCGTGGGATTCGCCGTCGGTGTCGTCGTGGGCCTGGGCATCGCCATCGTGCTGACGACCTCGGGGCGGCTGGAGCGGGCGCTCGTGCCCCATGTGATCGCCAGCCAGACCATCCCGCTGATCGCCATCGCGCCCATCATCGTGATCTGGGGCCGCAAGAGCCTGGACTTCCTGCCTTTCGAGTGGCAGGACTGGATGTCGGTGTCGATCATCGCCACCTATCTCACGTTCTTCCCGGTCACGATCAACGGGCTGCGAGGCCTGCAGTCCCCCCGGCCCGAGAACTTGGAGCTGATGGATTCCTACGCGGCCCGCTGGGTGCAGACGCTGTGGCGACTGCGCCTGCCGGCGTCGCTGCCGTACCTGTTCGCGGCATTCAAGATCGCGGCCACCGCCAGCGTGGTGGGAGCCATCGTGGGTGAGATCTCCGCCGGGGTGAAGGGAGGCCTGGGCCGGCGCGTGCTGCTGGAGGCCCAGCGCTACACGACCGGCCCGGAGCGGCTGTACGTCGCCGTTCTTGGCGCGGCCGCGCTGGGGATCTTCGTGTTCGCGGTCATCTCGTCGATGGAGTACGCGCTGGTGGGCCGCAAGGGCCGCGAGACGGTCACATGAGCGAGACGAGCCCCCGGCCGCCCCCCAGCCCGCGGCCAGCCCCGAGCCCGCGGCCGTCGAGATCCGGGGCACCTCCAAGACCTTCAACCCCGGACGCCCCAACGAGGTGAAGGCGCTGGAAGACATCGACCTGGAGATCGGCCGGGGCGAGTTCGTCACCCTCATCGGGCCGTCCGGTTGCGGCAAGAGCACTCTGCTGCGCCTGATCGCAGCCCTGATCGACACCACCGAGGGCACCATCCTGGTCAACGGCAAGACAGCCGATCAGGCCCGCCTCGACCGGGACTACTCGATGGTGTTCCAGAGGGCCGGACTGTTCGAGTGGCGCAATGTGTCGCGCAATATCGAGCTGCCGCTCGAGCTGATGGGCTGGAAGGCGGCCGACCGGCGCCTGCGGTCCGCGGAGATGCTCGAACTCGTGAAGCTCGAGGAGTTCGCCCGCCACCAACCCGCCGAACTGTCCGGGGGTATGCAGCAGCGCATCGCCATCGCTCGGGCCATGTCGTTCCACCCGGAGATGCTGCTGATGGACGAGCCCTTCGGTGCGCTCGACGAGATGACCCGCGAGCACATGCAGAACGAACTCCTGCGCATCTGGTCGGAGACACAGATCACCGTCGTGTTCGTCACCCACTCCATTCCCGAGGCGGTGTTCCTGTCCACCAAGGTCATGGTCATGTCGCCCCGTCCGGGGATGATCGCGGCAGCGATCGACAACGACCTGGGCGAGCGCAACGAGGCAACCCGCGACGACCCCGCCTTCTTTGCCAACGTGACCGCGGTGCGAGACGCGCTACGAGGAGGTCGATAGCAGCCGTGACCACCGCCAGCCCCGCCAGCAGCCGAAGGCCGATGCAGCCGTGACCGCCGCACGGACGTTGCTGCGCTCCTGGCTGCCTCCCGTGGTGGCCGCAGTGGTCATCTTCGGTGGTTGGGAGACCGTTCTGACCGTGATCCGTCCCGACGGCTTCGTGCTGCCGCCTCCGTCTGACATCGCCGGTGCGGTCGCGGAGAACTTCGACGCCATCGTGACCGCAACCGGCGTCACCGGCTTCATCATCGTCACCGGGCTCCTCGCCGGGGTGGCGATGGGAGCGGTGGCCGCCCTGCTGGTCACGGCGTTCCGCGCGGCCAACGAGACGCTCACTCCCCTGGCCGTTGCCGTCAACGCGGTGCCGATCATCGCCCTCGCTCCCATCTTCAACGCCTGGTTCGGGCTCCTGTCGCCGCGCTCGAACCAGGCCGTGGTGGTGGTGCTGGTATTCTTCCCGGTGTTCATCAACACGGCTCGGGGGCTGGGACAGGTCGAGTTCAGCCAGGTCGAGCTGATGGAGTCCTACGGGGCCGGGAAGTGGCGGATCATGCGCGAGGTGCGGATCCCCAACGCCATGCCGTTCTTCTTCACCGCGCTGAAGCTGGCCACGTCGCTGGCCGTGATCGCGGCCATCGTGGCCGAGTACTTCGGCGGGCGCCAGGACGCCCTCGGCAACCTCATCACCAACTCCGCCGGGCTCACCCGCTACGACGACGCCTGGGCCGCGGTCCTCGCCGGCTCGCTGGTGGGCATCGGCCTCTACGCCCTCGCAGTGCTGATCGAGCGTCTCGTCATGCCCTGGTACTTCGTGGCCAGGAGTTCGGCGTGAGCGCGTGCAGCAACCTCACCGTCAACCAGCATGCAGGCCGTGAGGACCGCCGTGACCGACAACAACCCCAACCCGGGAGGGAAAACATGAATACCAAGAGAATAATGGGCTGGCTCCTAGTGCCCCTGCTGGCGCTGGGCCTCATCGCCACGTCCTGTAGCGGCAGCAGCGATGAAGCGCCCGAGGAGCTGACCCCCGTGTCGCTGCAGCTGCAGTGGTTCACCCAGTCGCAGTTCGCGGGCTACTACGCAGCCCAGGTCCTCGGCTTCTACGAGGATGTCGGACTGGACGTCACCATTCTCGAAGGCAGCGTGGAGATCGTGCCCGCCTCGGTGCTGGACTCCGGCGCGGCCGACTTCGCAGTGTCGTGGGTGCCGCGGGGCCTGGTGCCACGCGAGGAAGGCGCCAACATCACCAACATCGCCCAGGTGTTCCAGCGCAGCGCCACGCTGCAGGTGGCATTCGCTGATTCCGGCATCTCGTCCGTGGCTGACCTTGAGGGGCGCACAGTGGGCAACTGGGGCTTCGGCAACGAGTTCGAGCTATTGGCCGGACTGCGCACGAACGGGCTCGACCCGGCTAGCGATGTGCAGCTGGTCCAGCAGAACTTCGACATGCTGGCCCTCGTGAGCCGCGAGATCGACGCCGCCCAGGCCATGATCTACAACGAGTACGCCCAAGTGCTCGAGACGGTCAACCCCGACACCGGCGAGCTCTACCAGCCTGAGGATCTCAACATCATCAACTGGAACGACGAGGGCACGGCCATGCTCCAGGATGCGCTCTGGGCCGACGCCGACCGCCTCGATGACGACGCCGCGTACCGCGACACCGCGGTCAAGTTCGTGGAGGCGTCGCTGAAGGGCTGGGCCCACTGCCGTGACAATCCCGCCGAGTGCGTCCAGGTCGTGCTCGACAACGCGCCCACTCTGGGCCAGTCCCACCAGACATGGCAGCTCAATGAGATCAGTGCCCTGATCTGGCCGTCACCGCTGGGCGTGGGCGTCATGGACCCCGACCTGTGGGCTCAGACCGTCGACGTGGCCACCAGCGAGGGCATCCTCGCCTCGGCCCCCGACGAGGGCGCCTACCGCACCGACATCGCCGAGGAAGCGGTAGCTAACCTGCGTGCCGCCGACGTCGACGTCGTCGGCAACGGCTGGCAGCGCGTCACCGTCGAACTGCTCGAGGGCGGCGAGTAGCAGCTTCATCACGCCAACTGCGAATGGGGCCGGGCGGCGCACTGATCCGCCGCTCGGCCCCTTACGGTCGTCCCGCGCCCTCTCCGACGGCCGAGCCGCTGGAGGTCGCAGTCGTCTCTGACGGAGCTAGGACGGCTATCAGCCACGCGATGAGAGCTCGGCGGAAGTTCCTGAAGGATCGGGGAACCGATGAGTAAGACCCGAGTTGAGCAGACGGCTGAGAAGCTACGAGCGTTCGAGGAATGGGCGGACCGCGTGAAGCCCGAGGACTTGAAGGAAGCTGATCCTGAAACATCTCGAGAGATCATCAAGGTGCTCGAAGACGATCCCGAGGTTGACAGGTTGATTGAAGAAGCGGGGCGAGCCGCGCTGCGGGAGAAACGCGAATCGGCATAGACCGCGACGAGCGCGGTACTAGTCTGCCGAACGGGAAGGCTGTGCTGTGTATTCGTCCCTCGGCCGGTGGTGCTACCGGCATCCATTTCGGATCCTGCTCGCCTGGCTCGTCGTAATTGTCGTCGCCGCGGGCGCGGCCGTGTCCCTCGGGGCCTCCTACGGCGGCACTCCTGTGGTTCCCGATGCGGAGAGCCGTCGGGGCGCCGACCTCCTCGAGAAGCACTTCGGCGGCTCTGGCACCAACCTTGGCGGGACCATCGTCTTCCGGGCCGAGCAGGGCGTCGACGATCCAGCCGTGCAGGCGGCCATGATCGAACTGTTCGCCGACGTCGACGCTATCGACCGGGTCAGCGTGGTGTCGCCGTACCAAGGCCCGGTGAATCGCGGCATTCGTGTCTCCAGCCGCGGCCCGGAGGCCGGGCTGATCGCCTACGCCGATGTGAACCTTGAGACCGGCACCCACGCCAATGAGGCGTCGGAGATCGGCGGCGAGATCAACGATCTGATCCACGCCAGCGGGCTGCGCTCAGTCGATGGCGTCCAAGTCGAGGTCGGAGGGTCCTGGCTCTCGGACCGCGAGCCGCCCCAATCCGAGGCCATCGGCCTTGCCTTCGCCGTGTTCGTGCTGATCATGGCGGTGGGCTCGGTGGTGGCCATGGGGGTGACGATCGGCGCGGCTCTCGTCGGCGTGGGGCTCGGCGCGGCTGGCATCACGATGCTCAGCAACGTCGCGGACGTCCCCGAGTTCGCTCCGACCATCGGGATAATGATCGGCTTGGGCGTGGGCATCGACTACGCCCTCTTCATCATCACCCGTTACCGGGAGTGGACTGGTCGGGGCCTGCCACCCGAGGAAGCGGCAGCCGCGGCCCTCGACTCGGCCGGCCGCTCCGTCATCTTCGCGGGGGCGACCGTGGTCGTGTCACTGCTGGGGCTGCTGCTGATGGGGCTGCCGTTCGTCGCCGGCCTCGGGATGGCTGCGGCCCTGACCGTCGCGGTGGTGATGGCCGCATCCGTCACGCTGCTGCCTGCTGCCATCGGCCTGATCGGTGATCGTGTGTCCACCACCCGAGTGAGGGGGGTGCTTGCTACCGCGCTGCTCGGTGTCGCGTTGTTGGGGGTGGGGACCGGGGTGCGACCACTGCTCGTCGGCGCGCCTGCCGCGATTGCGGTATTGATCGCCGGATCATTCGATGGTGCTCGCAATCCGTTGCGGCGCGAGCTTCCACGGCGCAAGGACAAGCCTCTCAGAGACACGGGCTGGTACCGGCTCAGTCGTGTCGTGCAGTCCCGGCCGTGGCTGTTCGCCATCGGCGGCACCGTCGTGCTGCTCGCTCTGGCGGCTCCGGTTCTGGGCTTGCGCCTGGGCTTCTCCGACGAAGGCAACTTCGCCGAGGAGACCACCACCCGCAAGGCGTACGACCTTCTGGCGGAGGGATTCGGGCCGGGAGCCAACGGCCCGCTGATCGTCGTCGCCGAGGCGTCCGATCCCGGCGAGATCGAGAAGCTCAAGGACCTGTCGGCAGCTCTGAATCGAACTGAGGGAGTGGCCTTCGCTTCGCAGCCGATCGCCAACCCCACCGTCGATGCCTTCTTCATCCGCGTGCAGCCTTCCACTGGGCCCCAGGACGAAGCCACCGAAGATCTCGTGCACAGGATCCGCGACGACGTCACCCCTCAAGCCTTGGAGGGGACAGACACGGACGTGTTGGTGGCCGGGGCGGTCGCCTTCAACATCGACTTCACCGACTATCTGGCCGGCCGCATCCCGATCTTCTTCGCCGCGGTGCTCGGCGCCTCGTTCCTGCTGCTCATGGCGATCTTCCGGTCGCTGGTGGTGCCGTTGAAGGCCGTGATCATGAACATGCTGTCCATCGGCGCGGCTTACGGCGTCATCGTCGCCGTGTTCCAGTGGGGCTGGTTCGGCGGGATCTTCGGGATCGAGCCAGCTCCGATAGAGCCGTTTATCCCGATGATGCTGTTCGCCATCCTCTTCGGGCTTTCGATGGACTACGAGGTGTTCCTGCTGTCACGCATGAAGGAGGAGTACGAACGCACCGGCGACGCGGTCAACTCCGTGGCCGACGGCCTGGCCGCCACTGCCCGGGTCATCACTGCGGCGGCGGCCATCATGGTGGTGGTCTTCGGCAGCTTCGTGCTCGAGGACAACCGGGTGATCCGGCTCTTCGGTCTTGGCCTGGCCACCGCGATTGCCATCGACGCCACCCTGGTGCGGATGGTGATCGTGCCCTCGACCATGGAGCTGCTCGGCGCCCGCAACTGGTGGCTGCCCCGCTGGCTCGACCGAATCCTCCCCAACCTCAGGGTCGAAGGTGAGCTGGCGAGCCGCTCGGCCTCTGGGCCCTAGCCCTCGAAGCGGCGGGGCATGGTTGCCGGGTATTCGACCTCCAGGATCTCGCTGAGGGCTCGGGCCGCCGGCGGGCCCAGCCGCCGGTACAGGCCGGCCGCGAGGTCGTAAGCATGGTTCCCGATCCAGTCCGGCGGCAGCAGCTCTACCGGCATGTCGGGCGCCCGCAAGCGGATGCGGCGGAATTCGTGCACGAGCATGGTGCGCAGCGCGTACGCCTCCAGCGGAGCTGCTGCGGCGACATCGTCGTGCAACCAGGGCCGGTAGCGGGCTAGGAAGTCGCGGTATGCGGACTCGGTGTCGGCGGTGCGGAAGACCTCCGCGAAGAAGCCGCCGTCCACCAGATCTTCGAGGTCCGCGAGCTCGGCCTGTCCCGTTGGAACTGCGGCGACGGGATCCATGAGGTCCAGCAGTTCTCCAAGGCCGTGCGCCGTGGCCGAAGGTGACGCCATGAGGCTGCGGCCCAACGCCACGAACCCATGCCAACGAAGGTGTTTGATGATCCGGTCGCGCTCGTCGGAGGGCATCAGCGGCGCGTCGACCACCGCGAACGTCCACGAACCGTCCCAGTCGGACTGTTGGGCATAGATTCGACGGTCGGCGTCCTCTGACTCGCGCACTGCCAGCAGGGTCATCGAGTAGCGGCTGCGGCGCCCGATCCGCTCGTTGGACACCCAGCCCTCGGCCACCAGCCGGAACATCGACGTGCGCACCAGGCGCTCGCTGAACCCGAACGGCGCGGCCAGCTCGAACAGGCTGGAGAGCCACAGCGTCTTGGTCACCGGCAGCACCGAGTCGCCGAGCAGGGTCACCAGCACCGATCTCGCCGATATGTCAGGCTCCGAGCACCGTCGCCGCATCGCGACGGCGATGTCTCTCATCGCGCTTCGCCAGTCATGCAGCGATGTCTCTCATGGCGCTTCGCCAGTCATGCAGCGATGTGTCTCATGGCGCTTCGCCAGTCATGCAGCGATGTCTCATCCTGTCGACACCACTCGCTGGGCCTTGCCGGCGGAGCGGGGCACGGCGCCCGGCTCGGCCACCATCACGTCGACGGTCACGCCGATGTTGCCCTTGATGTGGCCGGCCAGCTCGTCCGCCAGTTCGTCGCCCGATCGGCGCCCGGCGGGGCTTCGCTCCACCCGGACCGCGAGTTGGGCCAGGTTGGCGGACCGGTCGACCTCGATCTGGAAGTGGGGTGTGAGGCCGTCCACCTTGAGCACTTCAGCCTCGATCTGCGATGGGAACACGTTCACGCCCCGCACGATCAGCATGTCGTCGGAGCGGCCCGAGATGCGCGCTATGCGCCGCATGGGGCGGGCCGTGCCGGGCAGCAGCCGGGTGAGGTCGCGGGTGCGGTAGCGGATCACCGGCTGCCCCCGCTTGGTGAGCGCGGTGAGCACCAGCTCGCCGAACTCGCCGTCGGGCAACGGCTCTCCCGTGCCGGGGTCGACTATCTCGGGGTAGAAGTGGTCCTCCCACAGCGTGGGACCGTCCTTGGTCTCGACGCACTCCTGGGCCACGCCGGGGCCCATCACCTCCGAGAGCCCGTAGATGTCGACGGCGTCGATGCCGAGGCGCTGCTCGATCTCGGCCCGGAGCTCGTCGGTCCAGGGCTCGGCACCGAAGATACCCACCTCCAGCGAACACGACCTCGGGTCGATGCCCCTGCTCTCCATCTCGTCAATGAGGTTGAGGCAGTACGACGGAGTGACCAGGATGATGCGGGGCCCGAAGTCCTGGATCAGCGTCACCTGGCGCTCGGTCTGGCCCCCGGACACCGGCACGACCATGCATCCGAGTTTCTCAGCGCCGTAGTGGGCTCCCAGGCCCCCGGTGAACAACCCGTAACCGTACGCCACGTGGGCGACGTCGCCGGGCCGTCCCCCCGCCGCGTAGATCGAGCGGGCCATCAGCTGGGCCCACACGTCGATGTCGCCCGCGGTGTAGCCCGCAACGGTCGGCTTGCCGGTGGTGCCCGACGACGCGTGGATCCGCACCACCTCCGAGCGGGGCACGGCGAACAGGCCGAACGGGTAGTTGTCGCGCAGGTCGGCCTTGGTGAGCAATGGGAACCGAGCCACGTCTTCCAGGTCGCGTAGGTCTGCGGGAACGACGCCAGCGGCGTCGAAGGTCTGGCGATAGTGGGCCACGCTGGTGTAGGCGTGGTCGAGCGTGTCGGTGAGGCGCTGCAACTGAATGGCGCGCAGCTCGTCGATCGACGCGGACTCGATCGGTTCGTAGCGGTCAGGCTGGGTCGTGTTCACCACACAGCCTCCGGGTCGTAGTCGAGGACCTCGCGCATTCGCCTTATGAGCGGTTCGAAGTCCCGTGACCTGCGGGTGCGGCGATCCTGGCCGTTCGGGGACGAGTTGCCGGCCGGGCGGTTGCTGTCGGCGGCGGGGCGAGAGAACCGCTCGTCGATGCACCGGCCGAGCGCTTCGGCCAGCTCTTCGGTGGAACCGGTGCACACACCCTGACGGATGGCTTCGGCCTCGCCTTCGGTTGCCTCGCAGAGTCCTGGCGCTAGAGGACCGACCGCCGCGAGCGCCGCCGTGAGGCGCGCCTGGGCTTCGGGTGTCGTCAGGAGCCTGTCCAGCAGGGCGTCGGCGTGCCGGCGGTGGAACGCCTCCTCCTGCAGAGCCCTGCGGGCGATGGACGCCAGCTTCGGCAGCGACGAGTCGGCCACCAGCTGCCACCGCATCGCTTCGAAGGTGTCGTAGACCCAGTGCCGCACCAGGGCCTCGGACCAGTCCCGTGTCGTGTACTCGACGAGATGGCAGCATCGATAGTCGCGGCTCGGCCGCCTGAAGGCGAGGGTGTCGACGGCCGTGTCGGTGGGCTCGATCCCGTCGAGTTCGAGGACCAGCTCGTACAGGAGCGCGGCATGGCCCAGTTCGTCCTGGCCGATGCTGGAGAAGGCCAGGTCCTCCTCCAGGAATGGGGCGACGCCGATCCATTCACAGTGCTGCTGGCCCATCAGGTGCTCGTCGTCGGCGAACGCCAACAGGAAGTCCCGTACCCCTTGGGGCGCGTCCATCTCCGGCCCGCTCATTCCGGCTCGCCCATCTCCGGCCCGCTCATTCCGGCCGCCCATCTCCGGCCCGCTCATTCCGGCTCGCCCATCTGCAGCGGACTCAACGCGGCGACTGTCTGGTCGCCTTGCGCCTCGCGGCCACCGCGGCGCCGTCGTGGTGGCGGTGGGGCTTGTCGGCGTTCGGGGCCACAAAGTCGTCTTCGGCGGCAACGACGTGATCGCGGCGCACCACCCACAGGCGGTCTCCTTCGGCTCGGCGTGCGTAGGTCTCGCGGGCCAGCACCAGCGCCAGCTCGTCGTTGGCCGCTTCCAGCGCTCCGACGTGGCGGAACTCCTCGCGGCCGTCCCGTTTGATGAACACCTCGTAGACGTGCATTTCAGGGTCCGCTGCCGTTTGGCGATGAAGACCCGTTGCCCTCGGGGTCCGAGCCTCCCGTGCTGTTGTCCATAGCGGCCCGCACCCAGGAGGTGCGAGTCCAGTTGTCGGCGGCCTCGCGGATCCGCCTGGCCGAGTCCGGACCGCCCTGGGCGAGGGTGCGCTTCAGCGGCTCCCAGTCGATCGGCCCGATGTCCCAGCGTTGTGCTTCGGCGTCCCAGCGCAGGTCGGGCGCGGGGATCGTGAACCCGTAGCTGCGCAGCATGGGCACGAACTTCTGCACCCACCGGTCGCGCAGCACCTCGTTGCGCTCGGACTTGATGTGCCAGCGCAGCAGCACGTCGTTGGGCTTGGAGTCGGGGCCGAACAGTTGCAGCGCCGGCCAGAACCAGCGGTCGAGCGACTCCTGGAACATCTTGCGCTGGCGGGCGGTGCCCTCGGCGATGCGCATCATGCGGTCCTCACCCAGGCGCATGTGGAACCCCTCCTCGACGATGATGCGGCGCAGGATCCGCTTGTAGGGGCCGTAGGAGCAGTCCTTGAACACGGCCTGCTGGCTGATCAGAGCCGCCGCGTCCACCAGGAACGCGATGGCCACCTGGTCGCCCCAGGTGACGGCCCGGTAGTGGAACACGTTGTGGAAGCGGCTGCGGCCCGCGAACAGGTCCTCGAGCATCTCGGCCCGGGTCTTGACGCACAGGTCGGCGGCCACCATGTACAGCAGGTGCCCGTGGCCGATCTCGTCCTGGGTCTTGGCCAGCACCGCCATCTTGTGGCGCAGTCCGGGGGTCTTGGGGATCCAGTCGCGCTCGGTGAGGCCGCCCATCAGCTCGCTGTTGGCGTGCATCTCGATGAAGGCGAACACCGCGTGGCGGTATGCGTCGGGCATGCCGTCGTCGGCCTCCGCCAGGCCGCCGCCGTCGAGGAAGGCCTCGAAGTCCTCCATAGTGGCCCAGGACCTAGCCATCGCTGCCGGCCTCGGGGGCTCCGTTGACGCCGGAGACTCCGCTGGCCTCGGGGGCTCCGTTGACGCCGGGGGCGTTGGCGACCATGGTCAGCACGTCGTAGGCCGCGTTGACCTCGCCGTCCTGGTTGATGACCCTGGTGTCCCAGGCCACCTCGCCGTAGCCGCGGCCGTCGAGCCGGGTCTTGCGCTTGCAGGTGAGCACCACGTGGATCTCGTCGCCGGGATAGGTGGGCTTGGCGAAGCGCAGGCGATCGATGCCGTAGTTGGCCAGCACCGGTCCCTCGTCGGGCCACACGAACAGACCGGCCGCGAACGACAGCACCAGGTATCCGTGGGCCACCAACCCATTGAAGATCGGGCTGCGGGCCGCGGCCTCGTCGTCCATGTGGGCGTAGAACTTGTCGCCGGTGCTCTCCGCGAAGGCGGCGATGTCGGCGCGGGTGACCGTGCGGGAGTCGGTGGTGATCGAGTCGCCCACCTCGAGGTCGTCGAAGGTGAGCTTGAACGGGTGTCCCTTGTGCTGCTGGGTCTCCGAGCCACCGATGTGCTCTCCGGTGACCGCGGTAAGCATGTCGGGCGATCCCTGCACCGCGGTGCGCTGCATGTGGGCGTACACGCCGCGCATGCCTCCCATCTCCTGTCCGCCGCCGGCCCGGCCCGGCCCGCCGTGCACGAGCGGCGGCAGGGGCGACCCGTGTCCGGTGCTGGCCGCGGCCATCGACGAGTCCACCAGCAGCACCCGACCGTGGTGCGACGCCACCCCGGAGGCGAGCGCGGCGATCTCGTCGCGGTCGGCGCCGTACAGCGACGCCACCAGGCTGCCGCCGCCGGCCGCCACCAGTTCCACCGCCTCGTCCATGCTGCGGTACGGCACGAGGGTCGTCACCGGCCCGAAGGCCTCAGTGGCGTGGACTGCCTCGGATCGAGGGTCCGTGGCCCGCAGCAGGGTGGGCGCCATGAACGCTCCGGCGACGGGGTCGACGCCAGAGAGGTCGCAGGAGTCCACGATGGCGTCCGCGGCCTCGCGCAGGGCCGCGACGGAGATCTCAACCTCGTCGCGCTGGGCTAGCCCAACGAGGGGTCCCATGCCGGTGGCACTGTCGCGGGGATCGCCCACGTCCACCCCGTCCAGCGCGGCGGCGAGGGCCTCGGTTGCGGCATCGGCGTACTCGGCAGGAACGATCGCGCGGCGGATGGCAGTGCATTTCTGGCCGGCCTTGACCGTCATCTCCTTGACGACCTCGGCGGTGAACAGGTCGAACTCGGCGCTGCCGGGGGTGGCGGCCGGGGCCAGCACCGCGGCGTTGAGCGAGTCGGCTTCGGCGCTGAACCGCACGGCCCGGCCCAGCACGGACGGGTGGGCCCGCAGCAGCCGGGCGGTGGCGGCCGATCCGGTGAAGGCGACGCTGTCCTGGCCGTCGAGGCAGTCGAGCAGGCCGTTCAGATCGTCGGGCGACGCGCACACCAACTGCAGGGTGCCCTCGGGCATAAGGCCGGACTCGACGATGAGGCGCACCGTGGCTTCGGCGAGATAGGCGGTTGGGGAGGCTGGCTTGACGATGGACGGCACGCCGGCGATGAAGGCGGGGGCGAGCTTCTCAAGCATCCCCCACACCGGGAAGTTGAATGCGTTGATCTGCACTTCCACGCCCTTGCGGGGGGTGAGGATGTGCACGGCCGAGAAGGAGCCGTCACGCGACAGCGGCTCGGTGGCGCCGTCGACGGCGACGGTGGAGTTGGGCAGCTCGCGCCGAGCCTTGCTGGCGTAGGACAGCAGCACGCCGGCACCGCCCTCGATGTCGATCCAGGAGTCGGCGCGGGTGGCTCCAGTGCAATGAGACAGGTCGTAGAGCCGCTCCTTGGCGTCGTCGGCCATCAGCATCTTGCCGACGTTGCGCAGGATGGAGGCCCGCTGGTGGAAGGTCAGCTCTCGCAGCGCAAGGCCGCCGACGCCGCGCCCGTGCTCGACGGCGGCCGTGAGGTCGATGCCCGCGGGCGACAGTTCGGCGACCGCCTCGCCGGTGGCGGCGTCGAGCAGTGGCCGTCCCTCAGCAGGCGGGCGGTGCCAGGCGCCTGCCACATAGCTCTCCACTCGGCGCATGGCAGCTCCTCGATATGATAGCCTGTAAGGCTTGAACTCAGCGTGCAGTGTATCATAACTGCGGTACCGGGCACCTAGGCCTACCGCGCCACCCTGGAGCAGCTCTGGCAGATCGAGGAAGTGCCCGCCTGGCGGCCCACCAGGAACCGATTGCGACGCTTGGCGGCCTCGCCCGTGCACCAGATCGCCGATCCTGCACTGGCGGCCCGTCTGCTGGGCTGCGACGAAGGCGCGCTCCTCGCGGGCTCGCCGGCCGGTCCGGCCGTGCCCAGGGACGGCCCGCTGCTCGGAACTCTATTCCAGTCCCTGGTGACCCTGTCGGTGCGGGCCTACGCCCAGCAGAACGAAGCCCGTGTCCATCACCTTCGAACCCACGGCGGCGAGCGCGAGATCGACCTCATCGTCGAGCGAGGCGACGGCCGGGTGGTGGCCCTCGAAGTCAAGCTCTCCAGCACCCCCCACGACCGCGACGTCCGTCACCTCCGATGGCTCGCGGAGCACCTGGGTCCAGATCTGCTCGACGTTGCCGTCATCACCACCGGACCTCACGCCTACCGGCGCCGCGACGGAATCGGCGTCATACCCGCGGCCCTGCTGACGATCTAGGGCCATCGTGCGATAGGCGAGGCTGCGGGTGCCCCCGGTTACGAATCGTTCCACATGCGCTGCGCCATCACGCCTTCAATGGAAGGCCGGGCAATTGCCCGGCCGAACAGCCTCGCACCGCGCCGCTGCTGCGAGCGGACTTGGCCAGACCCGGCGCCCGCGTTGTGCGGACCCCGCCTGACGACCCGGCTACTCGGCGCTGCTGCGATCTTCGACGGGTGTGCCGCCCGCGGCCACAGCGCCCGCTAGGGCCCCGTCGACTTGGTCGGTCAGGCCAAGCGCGGCTATCAGCGCGGTCAGCTTGAGGTTGATCTCGTCCATCTTGTCGTTCTGAGCGGCGATTCTGGCCTCGATGGAGGCAAATCGGGCCTCGATGGAGGCAAATCGGGCGTCGATGGAGGCAAACCTGGCGTCGATGGAGACGAACCTGGCGTCGATGGAGACGAACCTGGCCTCCAGCCTCTCCTCGAGCCGGGTGATCCTCTCGTTGGTCTCGTCGATCCGGTCGTTGGTGTCGTTGATCCGATCGTTGATGCTGGTGAACCCGATAGTCAACAGCGCCAGCACCGCAGCCGCTAGCAGAGCCTGCATCGGGTTCTCGACCATCCTGCCCCACCGCTTGGACCTCGACGCGGGCACCGACGCGGAACCGGCGACATCGGTCGGTTGGTCCGTCAAGGAGTCAGCGGTTGAGGCCATCTGAGGGTGCGCTCCGGCGGCTGCCGCGGTAGAGGTTGCGGTCACAGGGCCTCGCTAAGGACTGGCGGCGCGTTGGATGGCGCATGGCAGACGTAGAAATGGCTTGCCGCTGATGCCCGGCAGCGAGGCTTATCAATGAAGCTACACTAAAACAAATGTACTGCCAACCAATGTGCTGAAGTAGCTTTCACATCACCGACGATCCTCTAGCCGTCGCGCACTTGCCGCGCCCACCTGGGATGTCGGCGACATCCCGACTACTGAGTGCTGTCGCGACGTTGCGCTCAAGTGCTATCCGCCTTCACAACGCCCGTGACGGCCGCGTCGACTTGGTCGGTCATGCCGAGCGCAGCTATGAGCGCGGTCAGCTTGAGGTTGATCTCGTCGATCTTCTCGTCTTGAGCGGCGAATCTGGCCTCCATCTTCTCTTCGAGACGGTCGATCCTGGCTTCAAGACGAGTGATCCTGTCGTTGGTCTCGGTGATCCTGTCGTTGGTGACGGTGAACCCGAAGGCCAGCAGAACCACCACTGCGGCCGCCAGAAACGTCTGCAGCGGGTTCTCGACGAGCTTCGCCCACCCGCTCGGCTCAGCCGCGGCCACCGACGCGGCCGTTGCTGGCGGATCGGCCGCGGCGGCATCGGTCGGTGGATCCGTGCGGGGATTAGCGGTTGGGGCCATCTGAGGATGCACTCCGGGGGCTGCTGCGGAGGAGGTCGCGGTCACAGGTCCTCGCTAGGGGCTGGCGGCGCGTGGCATGGCGCGGCGGACGTTGAGGTGGCTTGCCGCTGATACCCGGCAGCGAGGATCTCCTATGAAGCTACACAACAATCAATGTATTGTCAACTGATTACCGGAGCAGGATGGACCGTCCTGCGGTTCTGGGAGCATGAGGACCCGGAGGCCGTGGCCGACCGTGTGCAAGACCGCGTCCGGGCCGCCCTCGCTCGCAACGACTAGCCGACCGGCTCAGTGAACAGGTCGTGGGCGCACTCCCCCGCCGACGTGCGGGTCAGGATCTCCGCGCCGTCGGCGGTGCAGGCCAGGGTGTGCTCGAACTGGGCGGTGCGGCGGCCGTCGACGGTGACCGCCGTCCACCCGTCGTCCCACATCGCGGCCTGAGGCGCACCCAGCGTCAGCATCGGCTCGATCGTGAAGGTCATCGCTTCGCCGAGCACCGTCGAGGCCCCGCGGTCGTAGTAGTGGGGCACCTGCAGGCCGGAGTGGAACTCCGTGCCGACGCCGTGGCCGATGAACTCCCGCACCACGCCGAGGCCGTGCCTCCAAGCGTGGTTCTGGATGGCCCGGCCGATGTCCGACACGGCCGCGCCCTCCCTCACGGTTGTGATGCCCTTGTACAGCGCGACACGGGTCTCGGCCACGAGCCGCCGGGAATGCTCGTCCACCTCGCCGACCATCAACGTCACCGACGTGTCACCGTGAACGCCCTCCCGGTACACGGTGACGTCGACGTTGACGATGTCGCCCTCGGCCAGCCGGCGCGAGTCGGGGATTCCGTGGCAGATCACCTCGTTGACTGACGTGCACACCGACTTCGGGTAGCCCCGGTAGCCGAGCGGGCTCGGATAGGCGCCCGCGGCCACGGCCGTGTCGTGCACGAAACGGTCGATCGCGTCGGTCGTGATCCCGGCCCGCACCTGCTCGCAGGCTGCGATCAGCACCTCGGCGGCGAGCGCTCCGGTGCGGCGCATTGCGTCCATCTCGGACGGAGTCCGCGCCAGCGACGACACCGGAGGGTCGGGCTCGCCGCCGGGCAGCAGGGCGTAGGGCGGGCGCTCGATGCCGGCGGGCACGCCGCGCCGGGAGCCCACCAGCCCCGGCCGCACCGGCGGATTCGACGCCGGAATGCTGCTCACGCCCACACCGGCCGCAACCCTCCGCTTCCGCTTCGCCATCACTCCACAGGCTAGAGGCCCCCGAAGCCGTCAGTTCCAGCGGTTGCGGACCCGCACTCCTGCCGTCAATCCGAGCGGTTGCGGACCCGCACTCCTGCCGTCAGTTCCAGCGGTTGCGGACCCGCACTCCTGCCGTCAATCCGAGCGGTTGCGGGTCCGATTGAGGAATATCGCCATCTGGATCCGCGTCGTGGCCTGTTTCGGACAGAACCGCAGCGGATCAACCGAGCAACCCTTGGTGATTCCTGCATCGTGCAGAGCGTCGATCGCGGCGGCATGGAGGTTGGCGGCGGTGTCGGTGAACCCCGCGGGCGCGGCCTGATCGAGACTGAAAGCTCGCTTCAGGAAGCTCGCCACTTGAGCGCGTGTCACCGGTTTGTTAGGACAGTACAAGGCCGGTTCCGCGGAGCATCCCAAGGTGATGCCCAACTCCGCGAGGCGCTCAGCGTACGCCGCCCACCACTGGCCGCTATCCACATCGACGAACCTCGACGCGCTGACCGGTTCGGGATCCTTGCCGTCGACGACGCGCACCAGCCACACCGCCATCAACCATCGCGGGATCGAATCGCCAGGACAGAACAGGCCGGGCCCGCAGTCGGTGCCCACCAGGACACCGTCAGCAGCGAGGGCCGCCACGGCATCGAAGCGCTCGCCGCCCAGGGCGACATCGGCCGGCGCAGCGCCGGGCAGCCCCGCCGCGGCCGCCACCTGGCGCGCGAGCCCGATGGGATGCCAGCACCCCGAGACGTCGAGTTCCACGTCGGGCTGGATGCCTCCGGCCGCGCTCGCACCGTCGGGGCCCAACCATCTGAACACCGTCACTCGGGCGCCCCCCAGCAACGTGCCGTCACGCGATTCCAAGCCTTGGGTGGTTTGGCCGGTGTTCTTTCCGTAGGTGGTCGTCCCCACGACGGTGGCCCGGCCGTGATCGCGCAGCGCCAGCGTCATGACCTCCGACGCCGACGCCGATGACCCGTCCACCGCCACCGCTATGGGAAGCAACGCCGGGTTCGGGAGACTGCCGTGCCCGCTGACCAGATGCCGGAGGGTCTCGAGCTTGGACACCTCCTGGATGATGACCTGCCGCTCTTCGAGAAACATGCTGGAAATGTTGATGACGGTCTGCAGGTAGCCCCCGGGGTTGCCCCGCAGGTCGACGACCAGGGTCTCGACACCGGAATCGAGCAGTGCCTCGAGTTCTCGGCCCAGCCGACGATCGGTGCTCGCTCCGAAGGAGTCGAGACGCAGGTAGCCGATCGTGCCGGCCACGGTCCTGCTGGCCACCGCCGGGTTGTACACGACGTCGGCCGTCACCGCGAACGACATCGCACGGCCGTCCCGTTCGACGTCGACCGTCACCAGGCTGCCCGGCTCGAAGGGGTGCAAGCCGCCCAAGCCGCAGCCCGAGCCCGACGGAACAAAGCCGTCCAGGCCCACAAGAATGTCGTCTGCCATCAGGCCGGCCTGTTCGGCCGGGCTGCCCGCGAATACTTCGGCCACAACCAGCCGGCATTTCTCCGACAGCTCGTTGCACGGAACCGTGCCGTCCAGCAAGCCCAACCTGAGGCCGATACCCGAGTACGGCACGCCGCTGTCGAGGCGCGCCAGCAACGCCTCGTACTGCGAGGGCGGCACGAGGAAGGTGTTGGGATCTCCCAACGAGCCAAACATCTCGTTGGAGGCGGCCCAGACCGCGGCCGCAGTGTCGCCCACCGCGTCGATCTCGATGCAGGCCTGCTCGAACGGGGGCGCGGGCAGAGCACAAGCCGGGGCTGCCTCGTCACCACGCGGGGCCAGCCCAGCCTCGCGCACTCCCCTGGCGGCGGCAGAGGCCAGGTCCTCGTCGAGCAGCTCGTCGACGTAGTGCCCCTTGAGCACGTCGTAGCTTCTGCACAGAAGCTCGAAGACGATCGGCGCATCGTCGCATGTTGCCCGGTCGGTCTCGGCTTCGGTTTCGGCTTCGGTGTCGGTTTCGGTCTCAGGTTCCGTGACCTGCGCGACAGCGACAGCCGGCAACAGGACCAGCGCGGCCAGCACTGCCGCGAGGGTCCGGCGAGCTAGCCGCACGACCGGCACAGGGCGACAACGGGCCGCAGCACAGGCACGTCCTCAATACTCAGCGCAGGAACCGGCTGACCGACTCGACGACGCAGGCGGGCTTGGCCTGACCCTCTATCTCGACGGTGATCGTGATCACCGTCTGCACGCCCGCACCGCCGGGCAACTCGTCGGCGGCCGTCAGCGTCGCCGAGGCCCGCAGGCGCGACCCCACCAGCACCGGCTGGGGGAAGCGCACCCTGTTCACGCCGTAGTTCACACCCATCGAGATGCCCTCCACCCGCACCACCTGGGGCAACAGCAGGTTGGTGAGCGCCAGTGTGAGATAGCCGTGCGCGATCGTGGCCCCGAACGGACCCGCCGCGGCCGCTTCGGGATCGACATGGATCCACTGATGATCCCCTGTGGCCTCGGCGAACATGTCGATCTGGGCTTGGTCGACGGTCACCCAGTCGCTGTGACCAAGATGGCGACCGACGGCGCCCACCAACTCGTCGGGAGTGGAGAAGACGGCCGTCATGCGCCGAGACACTACCGCCGCCCACGCCTGTGGCCGACGCCATGTCCCCGCCCCGAACACTCGGCGGCGCCTTCAGCGTCGCGCACAATCCGAGGCCGGCAGCGCGCCCAGCAGCGCGCACAACCCGAGACCAGCAGCGCGCCCAGCAGCGCGCCCCGCATCGCGCCCACCTGCGACTCACAGCGCCCTGCGGCATCGCAGCTAGCCTCTGCGCCCATGGCGGCCGGCGGAGGAACCAAGGCGATCCTCGCCGCATTCTTCGCCAACCTCGGCATCGCCGTCGCCAAGTTCGTGGCCTTCGCCTTCACCGGAGCGTCGTCGATGCTGGCCGAGGCCATCCACAGTGTGGCCGACACCGGCAACCAGGCCCTACTGCTGCTGGGAGGGCGCCTCGCCCGCCGCGACGCGACCGAACAGCACCCCTTCGGCTACGGGCGCGAGCGCTACTTCTGGTCGTTCGTGGTGGCGCTGGTGCTGTTCACGGTCGGGTCCCTCTTCGCCCTGTACAAGGGAATCGAGAAGATCCGCCACCCCCACGAGATCGACTCGCCGGCATGGGCCTTCGGAGTGCTCAGCGTGGGCATCGTGCTGGAGGGCCTGTCGATGAGGACCGCCGTGATCGAGTCGAACCGGGTGCGGGGCGACGCGTCATGGGTGCGTTTCATCCGTCGATCGCGGACCCCGGAACTGCCGGTGGTGCTGCTCGAGGACTTGGGAGCCCTGGTCGGCCTGGTGCTGGCGCTCGGTGCGGTGGCGATCGCGGTCGTGTTCGACGCGCCGGTGTGGGACGGCATTGGCACGCTGTCCATCGGGATACTGCTCGGGCTGATAGCGGTGGTGCTGGCCGCGGAGATGCGAAGCCTGCTACTCGGCGAGGGTGCCACCGCCGCCGATGTTGCCGCGATCCGCCAGGCCATCGAGTCGACCGAGGGTGTCACTGGTCTGATCCACCTGCGGACCCAGCACATCGGACCGGACGAACTGCTGGTGGCGGCCAAGGTCGGCTTCGACGCCGGCTACAGCACGGCCGATCTCGCCGATGCCATCGACCGCGTGGAGTCGAACACCCGCACCGCGGTTCCCATCGCCCATCCCATGTACGTGGAACCCGACCTTCTTCGAGACCGATGATCACGCCCCTGCACAGAGAGACAACCGGCACAGGTCCAGCCGTGCTGCTGGTCCATGGAATGGCCGACGACTCCACGATCTGGGCACAGACGGTGCGGGACATCAGCGCCGACTGCGCCTGCACGACAATCGACCTTCCCGGCCACGGCCGCTCCCCCGCCCCGACGGAGCCGTCGGCGTACGAGCGCGAGGCGCTGCTCGACTCGATCGACGCGGTGCTGGAGCACACCGGCCCGGCGGTGTACGTCGGGCACTCCCTGGGCGGCTACCTGGGCCTGGCCCACTGCATCACCAGGCCGGGGGTGCTCCGCGGGCTTGTGCTGGTGGCCGCGGGGCCGGGGTTCCGCGACGCCGCGTCGATGCAGAATTGGAACGATCAGGTCCGTCTCACCGCGCCCAGGCTCGACATTCCTCGGGTGGCCGTCACGGCCAGCCTCCACACCGACTCGATGGTGATCAACCGGCTCGCCGAGGCAACCCTCCCCGTCGGACTGATCGTGGGCAGCCGGGACAAGGCCTTCGTCGGCGCCAACGACTACATGGAGCGCAAGCTGTCCAACGTGCGCCGCCGCACCATCACCGACGGCCGCCACCGGCTGATGAGGACTCATTCCGAAGCCGTGGCCGACATGGTGCGCGAGGTGGCGGCGGCGGCCGGCCTGACCCCTGGGAGGTAGACATGGACGGGTTCGGACCGCTGGTCGACACAGAATGGCTCGCCGTCCACGCGGACGCCGTGGTGATCGCCGACGTGAGGTGGTACCTGGACGGCCGCTCGGGCCGGGAGGCCTACGACCGCGGCCACATAGGTGGGGCGCGTTTCGTCGACCTCGACGACGATCTCTCCGGCCCTCCCACCACGGAGGGCGGCCGTCATCCACTGCCGTCGCCCGAGGACTTCGCGGCGGCGATGAGCCGGCTCGGGATCGGCGACGGGACTCCGGTGGTGGCTTACGACGACGCCGGCGGGGTGATGGCGTCGCGGCTGTGGTGGATGCTCGATTCGCTGGGCTGCTCCGCCGCCTTGCTCGACGGAGGCATCGATGCCTGGCAGGGCGCCCTGGAGACGGAGGCTCCTTCATGGCAAGCCGCCGACCTAACCGCCCGACCATGGCCCGCCGGACGCTTCGCGACCATCGACGAGGTGGACGCAGCCCGCACCGACCCGAGTCTCCTGGTGATCGACGCCCGATCCGTCGAGCGGTACCGGGGCGAACCCAACGCCATGGATCCCCGCCTCGGCCATGTCCCGGGCGCGGTGAGCATGCAGGTCAGCGACAACCTCCGTGACGGTCGCCTGCGGCCGGTCACGGAGCTGCGAGCCCGCTACGCCGGAGCCGGTGCCGGGGACCGGCCGGTGATCGCCTACTGCGGCAGCGGCGTGTCCGCCTGCCACGACCTGCTCGCCATCCGCCACGCTGGGCTGGGCGACGGCCGGCTGTTCGTCGGGTCGTGGTCGGCCTGGGGCGCCGACCCTGACCGTCCGGTCGAGACTGGCTAGAGCCCGCTAAGTTACAGAGATCCCGAGCATGGAGCCGATGGCGAAGGTTGCGGCACAAGCTCCGGCCGCCACCAACACTTGGCGCAACGCCGTCCGGAAGCCGGATCGCTCGGTAAACCGGGCCAGCGCCAGGCCCACGAACGCGGCCCCAACGACTCCGATGACCACCGAGATGGCCACAGCTCCCCGGCCCTCGGTGAAGAACCACGGCAGCAGCGGGATGACGGCCCCCAGCGCAAACGACAAGAATGAGGCGATGGCGACAGCCCGCGGCCGGGCGATGGCGGTGGGGTCGATCCCCAACTCCTCCCTGGCGTGCACTTCCAGTGCGATCTCGGGATCGGCCATGATGTCGGCGGCCATGGCGTCGGCGTGTCCCGGTTTGCACCCCCTTATTGCGATAGATGGCGGCCAGCTCAGCCTCCTCCGCCTCGTGGTTGTCGGCGATGGATCGACGCTCGATCTCAAGTTCGCGCTCTATCAACTCGTTTTGAGCCCGCACCGAAACCCACTCACCGGCCGCCATCGAGATGGCGCCGGCCAGCAAGCCTGAAATGCCGGCCAGTCGAACCAGAGAACCTTCGGCCGAGGCGCCCGCCACCCCCAGGATGAGGGCCATGTTGGACACCAGCCCGTCGCTCACCCCGAAGACCGCGGCCCGGGCCGTGCCTCCCTGGACATTGCGGTGCCGATGCACCATGTGATCACCAAGCCGGTCATTATCGTTGCGCCGGTCATGATCACCAGGCTGCTCATGGCCGTTGGGCCGGCTCTCGAGGTGGTCCCCGGTCATGCGATGGAGTGTGCCACCCGGCTCGATTGTTTGCGAGTCGAATCGGCCGCCGTTCGAGTTGGCGCGACAGCTCCAACTGCGGGAAGGCTCCACCTCCGGTGACAACATCCACAACCTCGACGGCTTCGACGGCCTCAACAAGCTCAACAACGTCCACAGTGTCAAAGGCCCTGGCCGCCATTGACGTGGGGACCAACTCCGTGCACATGGTGATAGCGCGGCCCGTGGACGGCGGATCACCAGAGGTGCTCGCTCGGGAGCGCACGCCCGTGCGCCTCGGCACGGGCGGCGACGACATGAAGCGGCTGCTGCCCGATGCCGTCGAGCGAGCCGTGGCCGCGCTGGTGGAATGCCGACACATCGCCGACGCCCACGACGCCGACGTGGTGGCCGTGGCCACCAGCGCCGTGCGAGAGGCGGACAATCAGGGCGAGTTCCTGCGGAGGGTGCACGACGAGGCCCGCATAACGGTGGAGATCATCTCCGGCATTGAGGAGGCGCGGCTGATCCACCTGGGCGCCATGAGCGCGGTGCCGATCGCGGGCCGGCCCCACCTGGTGATCGACATCGGCGGCGGCTCCACCGAGCTGATCGTCGGCGACCATACGCCCGCGGCTCTGGCCCGCAGTCTGAAGTTGGGCCACATCCGTCTCACCGATCGCTTCTTTCCCAATGGTGTGATCGCCGACGGAGCGGTCAAGGCCTGCCGGCGTCACATCAGGTCGTTCGTGGCACCCGTGGCCCACCAGGCACGCAGCATCGGCTTCGAGGTTGCGGTGGGCTGCTCAGGCACGGTCGCGGCGCTGGCATGGCTCTGCGCCGCCCGCCGCGGCGAGACGCTGCGCACCGTTGCCAACGCCAGCATCGGGCGCGCCGAACTCGACGAGGTGGTCGCCGATCTGGTCTGTAGGCCCGCACCCGGCGACCGTGTCGACGTGCCGGGCCTGGACCCCGCCCGCCGCGACGTGATCGTCGCCGGCGCCGTCCTGCTGAGGCAGCTCTTCAAGGCTCTGGGCGTCGAGTCGCTCGTGGTGTCGACCGGAGCGTTGCGCGAAGGCCTGCTGCTCGACCGCTTCAACCGCAGGGACCGCTCCCGCGTCGACGGTCTCCACCACCTCAGCGACCTGAGACGCTCCAGCGCGCTGGCCCTGGCCCGCAGCTATCACGAGGACTTGATCCATGCCGAGCACGCCACCGACCTGGCGTTGGAGTTGTTCGACGAGACCGCGGCCGTCCACGGGCTGGGCATCGCCGACAGCGAACTGCTGGAGGCCGCGGGCCTGCTCCACAACATCGGCCGGTTCGTGGCCAGCTCCTCGCACCACAAGCACTCCTACTACCTGATCCGCCACAGTGAGCGCCTCGCCGGCTTCACCGAGGGCGAGCTGGAGCTGATCGGGCTGGTGGCCCGCTACCACCGCAAGCGCCAGCCGGTGTCGTCGCACCGCGAGTACATGGCACTCAGCAAACCGGACCGCCACCGGGTGCGGGTGCTGGCCGGGTTGCTGCGGGTGGGGATCGCGCTGGACCGCACCTACCGGCGGGCCGTGGAGCGGGTCCATGCCGCCGTGAGCGCCGAAGCCGTGACCATTGATGTCGCGGTAGCCGCCGGCATCGACGTCGACATCGAGCTGTTCACGGCCCGCCGCAGCGCCGATCTGCTGGCCGACGCCATCGGACGCACCGTCGACTTCCGCTTGGTGGAGACGAGCGCCGAGAGCCGAGGCCTTCGCCACCCGTCATACACGCAGGCCGCACCCTCGCCAAGCGATCGCGTGTCCTAGGCGGGCTATCCGCTCGGCCTATCAGCCGGAGTGGGGCGCGATCACCGACTCCCCGAAGGCGGCCAAGCCCTCGGCCGTGTTGCGGAAATAGAACACGGACGGCACCATCAGCCGCTCCACTCCCCACGACTCGGCCTCCTGCACCGCCCCGGCCGGATCGTCCCCGAACAGCCCGAGATGCACCGCCGACATCTCCAGCGCTTCGGGATCGCGTCCGCAGTCGGCGGCGGTGTTGCGGGCCATGTCCAGCAGGTGGGCCATGTCGCCGCCGGCCAGGAACAGGCCGTCGCCGATGCGCCCGGCCCGGCGGGCTGCGGCCTGGCTGTGGCCACCGATGTGGATCGGCACCCGCCCCGCCCGCGGCTTGGGATTGGAACTCACCCGGCTGAACGACACGAACTCGCCGTCGAAGGTCACGTCGTCTTCGGCCCACACCCGGCGCATGACCTCCACGTACTCCTCGGTACGGAGCCCACGCCGCGCCCAGGGGATGCCGAGCGCGTCGTACTCCTCGCGCAGCCAGCCGATCCCCACACCCAGCGTCACCCGGCCACCCGACAGCACGTCCAGGGTCGCCACCTCCTTGGCGAAGGTGAGCGGATGGCGCTCGGGCAGCAGCGAGATGCCCGTGGCCAGCCGGACAGTGGAGGTGACGGCGGCGGCGTAGCCGAGCCACACCAGCGGGTCGGGGATCGGGTTGCTGCCCGAGCCAGGCATCTTGCCGTCGGGCGCGTACGGGTAGGTGGACTCGTATCCCTCGGGGTACAGGATGTGCTCTACCGTCCACAGCGAGTCGAACCCGGCGGCCTCCGCGGATTGGGCCAGCCGGGCCGCGCCCTTGCCGCTGACGAACGTGCCGACGTTGGCGAATGAGATGCCGAACTTCATCTGTGCTCCTTGCTTCCTGGGGCCGGGCGGTCACGGTAGCCACTGACGCAGCCCCGTGACAGGATGGCGGACATGACCGATGCCGCCTCCCTCTCCGATACCGACAGCCCAACCGAGAGCGCCGAGACCTCCGGGGTGACTGCCCGCACCGCCAGCACCAAGCCGGGTCTGCTCGGCGTGCTGGTGGCTCTCAGCGGACTGGTCTTGATCGCGGCCGGGATCGTCGGCGTGGCCGTGGTGGCATGGCCGCTGGTGTTCCTCATCCCGGTCGGCGCCATCGCTTTCTTGTTGTCGTGGCCGGGCCAGTACCTCGTGCAGCCCAACGAGGGGCTGGTGCTGATCCTGTTCGGCCGCTACAAGGGCACCGTCGACACTCCCGGCTGGCATCTGGCCAACCCGTTCACGCGCCTGGAGTCGCGCAAGCTGTCGCTGCGGGTGCACAACTTCACCACCAGCGTGTCCAAGGTCAACGACGCCGAGGGCAACCCCATAGAGATCTCCGCGGTGGTGGTCTGGCGGGTGGTGGACACCGCCGCGGCCGTGTTCGAGGTGGACGACTTCGAGGACTTCGTGCACGTCCAGAGCGAGACTGCCATCCGCCATCTGGGCACCCAGTACCCCTACGACGACTTCGAGGGCGACCGGGTGTCGCTTCGCTCCGATCCCGACACGGTGGCGGCCACTCTGCACGCCGAGGTGCAGGACCGGCTCAACCGGGCCGGCGTGGAGGTGATCGAGACCCGGCTCAACCACCTAGCCTACGCCACCGAGATCGCCGAGGCCATGCTGCGCCGCCAGCAGGCCGCCGCGGTGGTGGCCGCGAGGCGCACCATCGTGGAGGGCGCGGTCGGCATGGTCGAGGAAGCCCTGGACCTGCTGACCGAGCGCTCCGTAGTCGACCTCGACGAGCAGGCCAAGGCGTCGCTGGTGGCCAACCTGCTTGTGGTGCTCACCAGCGAGCAGCAGACCACCCCCATCGTCAACACCGGCTCGCGGTCCTAGGAGGGCGCGCTGGTCACCGGGGGGCGGCGACTAGCGTCGCTGCCTGTGAGCGGACCCGAGAGCACCGAA
This sequence comes from Candidatus Aldehydirespirator sp., assembly GCA_965219165.1. Taxonomy (GTDB): domain Bacteria; phylum Actinomycetota; class Acidimicrobiia; order Acidimicrobiales; family Aldehydirespiratoraceae; genus Aldehydirespirator. The sequence continues at coordinate 3,073,744 of CBDCMW010000002.1, forward strand.
TGGGCTAATGCCTTCGATCCCGGCATCGACGTCGAGATCAAGCGCACCAACCGCAACACCAAGTGGTCCGAGCACGGCGCTGAGGCGCTGCCGGCGTGGGTGGCCGAGCACGACTTCCGGCCCCCGCCGGCTGTGCTCGACGCCATGAGGGCGACGATCGACCGTGGAGACTTCGGCTACCACGACCTGGAAGCCGATGTGGGCGCGGCGTTCGCCCGGTGGGCCCGCCAGCGCTACGGCTGGAGCCCCGACCCCGATTTCGTGCACACCTGCGTGGACGTGCTCCAAGGCGTCACCGCGGCAATCACCGCGCTGGCCGAGCCCGGCGCGGGCGTGATCCTCACGCCGCCGATCTACCACATCTTCCTGCAGATCTGCCCCACAGCCCGGCGCCGCCAGCTCGAGTGGCTCATGCGCTACGACCGCGACCGGGGCTGGACTCTCGACCCTGACGACCTGGAAGCGCTCGTTCGGCAGGAGCCCGACGCCCGGGTGCTGCTGTGGTGCCATCCCCACAACCCCACCGGATGGGTCGCCGACACCGAGGTCCTGACGAGGATCGTCGAGCTGGCCCACGCCCACGACTTCTACGTCGTTTCGGACGAGATCCACGCCGACCTGGTGTACGAGGACTCCAGCGCCCCGCTCACGCCGATGCTGGCCATCCCCGGGGCGGCCGAGCGGGTCGTGACCGTCACGTCCCCGGCCAAGACGTTCGCCCTGTCCGGCTTGCGCTGCGCGGTCATGGCCTACGGCGACCGGGACTTGCGGCGACGGGTGCGCCAGGCCCATCCGCCGCTGCTGCTGGGCCACGCGGCCCGCACCGGCATCGACGCCACCATCGCGGCCTGGCGCCACGGTTCGGCCTGGGCCGACGGGCTCCTGGCCCACTTAGCCGGCCTGCGAGACCACCTCGGGAACCGGCTCGACGCCGAGGCGTCTGAGGTCGTCTTCCACCGGCCCGACTCCACCTTCCTGGCCTGGCTGGACGTGTCAGCCTGCGGGCTGGGCGAAGCCCCCGCCGCCCGGCTGCTGCAACACGCCCGGGTAGCCGCGTCCGAGGGCACCGAGTTCGGCACCAACGGCCACGGCCACATACGTCTCAACTTCGGTACTTCTGGCGCCCTGCTCGACGAGATCATCGACCGGCTCCTGCCGCGTCTGCAGGCCTAGGAGCGGCCACGCCGACGCGCCCGCCGAACATCAAGCAGTTAGCCACCTCACGTGTGGCAAACCCATTGAAGTTCACTCACCTGCCGTAAGGTTGGCGGTGTGACCGAGGGGAACCCGCAGCCGCTCGGCGGCAACGAGATGCCCCGCTTCGCGGGGATAGCCACCTTCATGCGCCTGCCGGGACGCTCGCACCCGTCTGAGCTCGACGCGGCCGTCGTGGGAGTGCCCTTCGACATCGGCACCTCGAACCGGCCCGGTGCCCGCTTCGGACCCCGAGGCATCCGCGACGAGTCGGTGCTGATCCGGCCCTACAACATGGCCACCCGGGCCGCGCCCTTCGACAGCCTGCGCATCGACGACACCGGCGACGTGGCCACCAACCCCTACAACCTGCTCGACTCGGTGGCCCGCATCGAGGCCCATTTCAACGACCTGCTGTCCCACGGGGTGGTAACGGTGACCCTGGGCGGCGACCACACCGTCGTGCTGCCCATCCTGCGAGCCATGCGGGCCCGCCACGGCCCCGTAGGGCTGGTGCACGTCGACGCCCACACCGACATCAACGACGAGATGTTCGGCGAGCGCATCGCCCACGGCACCCCGTTCCGCCGCGCGGTCGAGGAGGGCCTGCTCGACTGTGCCCGGGTGGTCCAGATCGGGATGCGGGCCACCGGCTACGCCGCCGAGGACTTCGACTGGTCGCGCCGGCAGGGCTTCCGGGTGGTGCAGATCGAAGAGTGCTGGCACCGATCGCTGGCCCCGCTGATGGACGAGGTGCGCGAGCAGGTCGGTGGCGGCCCCGTGTACTTGAGCTTCGACATCGACGGACTCGACCCGTCGTTCGCTCCCGGCACCGGCACCCCCGAGATCGGTGGCCTCACCACGCCCCAGGCTCTGGAAATCATTCGCGGCTGCCGGGGACTCGACCTGGTCGGCTGCGACCTCGTGGAGGTGGCACCCATCTACGACACCTCGGGCATGACCGCGCACATAGCCGCCGATCTCGTCTACGAGATGCTGTGCGTGCTGCCCGGAGTCCAGTACCGGACCTGAGCAGGCGAGACGAGGGGAACCGGCGGTGCTCGTCTGAGCGGCCATCGTTACGGCCGCGCGCCTCGCTCGGCACTTCTAGGCTGAGCCGACCACCCCCGCCGTCGCCGACTTCAGGAGCCGCTTCCCATGAGCCACCATGCCCTTCTCCATCCGTTCGCTCCGCCGGCCAAGCCGGAGTCCGACATGATCAACATCGTGCGCGCGGTGGGCTCCACCCTCTATGACGACGAGGGGCGCTCGTACATCGACGGCCTGGGAAGCCTGTGGTACTGCCAGATCGGCCATGGGCGGCCGGAGATGGCCGACGCGGTGGCCGCCCAGATGCGCGAACTGGAGGCCTACAACACCTTCGACCCCTTCACCAACGCTCCCGCGGCCAGGGCGGCGGAGATGATCGTGGAGCGCTCCCCGCTCGCCGACGGCCGCGTGTTCCTGGGCTGCTCGGGCTCCGAAGCGGTGGACACGGCGCTCAAGATCGCCCGCCTCTACGCGCAGCGCACAAGCGGCGCCGACCGCCAGATCGTGATCACCCGGACCAACGGCTACCACGGCACCAACTTCGGCGGCACGTCCGCCCAGGGCATTGCCCTAAACCGGGAGGGCTGGGGAGACCTGGTGCCGCATTTCGTGGAGGTGCCTCACGACGACATCGAGGCGATGGCCACCGTGTTCGCCGAGCACGGCGAGCGGGTGGCGGCGGTGATCACCGAGCCGGTCCAGGGCGCGGGAGGGGTGTTCCCGCCACCCGAGGGCTACTTCGCCGGAGCCCGCCGGCTGTGCGACCAGCACGGAGCCCTGCTGATACTCGACGAGGTGATCTGCGGGTTCGGGCGGACCGGGGAGTGGTTCGGCGCCCAGACCTTCGACGTGATGCCCGACATGATGACGTTCGCCAAGGGCGTGACGTCGGGCTATCTGCCGCTGAGCGGCGTGATCGTGAGCCGCCGGGTGTGCGACAACCTCGAGGAGCCCGGCTTCATTCTGCGCACGGGCTACACCTACTCGGGCCATCCCACCGTGGCCGCGGCCGCGGTCAAGAACATGGAGATCATCACCGAGGAGGGGTTGGTGGAGCGGGCCCATCATGTGGGTCACAAGATCACCGAGGGCCTCGAGGCGCTGGAAGCCGACGGGCTGATCGCGTCGCACCGCGGCACCGGCGCGGTGCAGGCCGCGGTGCTGGACCGGCCGTCGATGGACGTGCGCAACGACATGCTGCGCCGTGGCGTGATCGTGCGGCCCATCGACGACGTGCTGGCCATCTGCCCGCCGCTGGTGATCACCGACGACGAGATCGGCCGCATCATCGACACCATGGCCGAGTCGCTGCGCGCTGTGGCCTGAGGCGCACTCGAAGCGGAGGGAATACATGGGATCGGAACTGCTGGAGCGGGCCCGCGAGTTGCGTTCGACGATCGATGCTGCCGGCGCCGCAGCCGCGGAGACCGGCTCGACCGCCCTGCCCCAGGAGTTGGTGAATGCCTGCTTCGAGGCGGGCCTGTACGGCACCCTGGCGCCGCGGGCCGTGGGCGGCGCCGAACTACCGATCGACGATTGCTTGGAGGTGTTCGCCGAGGTGTCCTATGCCGACGGCTCCGTCGGCTGGTCCCTCATGGCCGGCGCCACCGGCGCCTGCTTCTTCGGCGCCTACTGCCCCGACAGCTTCACCGACCAGATGTTCGCCGGAGGCGTCGTCCCCGTGGTGGCCGGCCAGTTCGCTCCCAACGGAACGGCCGTTCCCAACGGCGACAAGTTCCGGCTAACCGGCAAGTACAGCTTCGGGTCGGGCGTCGCCCACGCCGACTGGGTGGGCGGAGGCGCCTTCACCGCCCCGCCCGAGGGCGAGGCCGCCGAGTTCCGGCTGATGATGGTTCCCCGCTCCGAAGTGGAGCTGCTCGGCAACTGGGATGTGCTGGGCCTGCGGGCCACTTCGTCCTACGACTACAGCATCGACACCGAGGTCCCCGCCCACGCCACCTTCGAGTTCTTCTCGCCGACCCGGTACCGGGGCGGCCCCATGTACGACCTCGGAGTGATCATCCTCACTGAGATCGGCCACATGGGCTGGACCATAGGGGTCATCCGCCGAGCCATCGACGAAGCGGTGGCCATCGCCAAGGTCCGGGCCCGTATGGCCGCGCCGTCCGTCATCGCCCAGGATCCCCGCTTCCGTTACGAGTTCGCCATGGCGGTTTCGCGCTTCGAGGCTGCCGAGACGTGGTGCCGCAAGGCGTTCCGCACGGCCGAGCAGGCTGCCGAGGCCGGTTCAGGCCGCGACCCGGCACTGGCCACCAACGTCAAGCAGTCGGCCACGCTGCTCACCCAGGAGGGCCTGGCCGTGGTCCGCGGTCTTTATGAGTGGTGCGGCACGGACGCCCTGCGCGACGGGCCGCTGCAACGCTGCTTCCGCGACATGCACGCCGGCAGCCAGCACGTGCTGGTCGGCGACCGCAACCCCTACGAGTTCGCCGACCTGCTCTTAGCCCAAGCGCCGTGAGGGCGTGGCCGCGGTCCCGATGGTCGCTGGCTAGGAGCGTGGCGGCTCGGATCCGGGCCGGGCCAGCGCCGCCCGCTCCGACTCGCACTCCGCACGGGCGAAGCAGCCTTCGATGTGGTCGTTGACCAGGCCCATCGACTGCATGGAGGCGTACACGGTGGTGGGGCCGACGAAGCTCCATCCTCGCCGCTTCAGGTCCTTGGCCAGGGCTGCGGACTCCGGCGTGGACGCGGGCAGCGCTCCCTTGCCGGTCGGCGGCGCCGCGGCTGCCGGCGGCTCCCAGCCCCAGATGTAGGCCGCGAGCGAGCCGAACTCCTCGATCACCTCTGTGGCCCGGAGGGCGTTGTTGACGGCTGAGGCGATCTTGCCGCGGTGGCGCACGATGCCGGCGTCGCCCAGCAGCCTCTCGACGTCTCCGGGTCCGAAGGCGGCCACGGCGGCTATGTCGAAGCCGCAGAAGGCGGCTCGGAAGTTCTCCCGCTTGCGCAGGATGGTCAGCCACGACAGGCCGGACTGGAACCCCTCCAGGCACAGCTTCTCGAACAGCCGACGGTCGTCGGTGACGGGCCGGCCCCACTCACGGTCGTGGTAGGCGACGTAGCCCTCGTCGTCGCCGGGCCACCAGCACCGCACCCGGCCGCCGGCACCGGTGCGCGTACCGGTCGTCAAGGTCTTCTCCGTCCTGTGCGCAACGAAGCCGACCTGAGCGGCCCGTCTGCGCAGAAAACCCGCACGCTGGGCGGCCGCCGCTCAGGCTGCGGCCACGGCCGTCTGGGTCAGCGACAGCCCGTTGGTGCGCATCACCTGCTCGATCTCGCCGTCGGAGAACCCGTCGAGGTCGTGCACGAACGACACCGGATCGGCCAAGCCCTCGGCGTGGGGGAAGTCCGACCCGAAAAGCACGTGGCCCGCGCCAATCAGGTCGCGCAGAGCCTGCAGGTCGTCCTCGTAGTAGGGCGAGATCCACACCTGGCGCCGGAACACGTCCAGAGGGTCCTCCTCGAAGGCGTGGTGCTGCTGGCGATAGGTCTTGGCCAGCTTCTTGACGAGCGGCCACACCCACTCCGAGCCGGTCTCGATGGTGGCGACGCGCAGGTTGCGGTGCCGGCTCAGCACGCCCTCGGCCAGCAGCGAGGCCAGCGCGTCGGAGATCGGCGAGTAGGTGAGCAGGCTCTTGAGCGCGTTGTAGCGGAACGACTCGAACTCGCTGTCCACCCCCCAGTGCTCCAGCAGGAAGCCGTAGCCGGAGTCGCCCGAGTGCATGGCCACCGTTATGCCGTGGTCGTCCAGCCGCTGCCACACCTTGTCGTGGGAGGGGTGGCCCAGCGAGCGCCGGCCGCCTGCGCCGTCGGGCACCGACGACGGCCGCATGTTCACCACCCGCACGTCGTTGTCGATCAGCCAGTCGAGCTCGTCGACGGCCCAGTCGGGATCGGCCAGGGTCAGGTACCCGGCCGCGAACAGCCGCTCCCGGTAGGCGAACCCCCAGTCGTCGGCCAGCCACCGGTTGAAACCCCCGAACGCCGCGGTCAGTGCGGCCGTGTCGTGCTCGAGGGCGGCCTCCATGCCCACGCCCAGAGTCGGGAACAAGAAGCACGCCTGCAGACCCTGGTGGTCCAACAGCTCGATCCGCGCGTCCCGGTCCCGGTAGGCGGCCGCGATGGGCTCCAACTCCCCGAAGGCCTCGCGCATGTCGGCGGCGGGCACCTTGCCCCTGAAGTAGTCGTCGAGGCAGCCGGGCCTGGCCACCGGGTCGAACGTGGGGTTGGGAATGAAGCGGTTGATCCTCCCGGCCACCAGCAGCCGCTCGCGTCCGTCGACCGTGGCCCACTGCATGCAGCGTTTGTGCATCTTCGGGTCGACGTGGCGGATGAAGGCGTCGGTGGCCTCGTAGTAGTGGTTGTCAGCGTCGAAGGCGGCGAAGTCCAGGGTTGTCATCGGGCTCCTCCCGGGCCTGCGGTTCGAAGCGCCACTCTACGAGCGGGCCGGCGGATAGAGGAGCCGCACCGTCACAGCGGCGAGTGCGGCGCCGACGGAGTCAGTCAACCGGAAAACGATGCGGCTACGCCGGACATTCGGCGCGCAGGTGTGCCTTGTCGGCATGGCATCTCCTAGCCTCCGGCTCAATGGGATTGGCTCCTCGAATCCTTATCAGCTCTCTGGTGGGTGCTGCCGCGGTGCTCGTGCTGCTGGCAGGGTGCAGCGGCGGGCCCGAGAGTGCGGACGAGGACTTGACCGATCCGGCTGCGGCCGTGGCCGCGGCGGGACCCCCCGACACCACCGATGTAGTAGCGACGCTGTCGGCCGGGAGCGAGACCGGGTCAGACTCCGAAGCTGACCCGTCCACTGAAGACGACGGTGGCTCGGACGGGGCGACCGAACTGGGACCGATCGACCCGCTGGACATTCCCGGCGAGATCATCAGCGAGTACAACCTCGTGAACGGCGACTGCTTCAACCGGTTTGAAGGCCTGCAATCGGGGCGGCGGCTGGCGATCACAGCCCGGGTCGGCTGCGACGAGCCCCACTCGGCCGAGGTGTACCACACCTTCGAACTGGACGCTCCGCACCCTGCCGTCTACCCGGGCGACAACGCGGTGGCGGGCTTCGCCCTGAGAGTGTGCTACGAGCACTTCGAGGCGTTCGTGGGGGAGCCGTACGAGTTGTCGGTGTACGAGATCGGGGTGTTCACTCCCAATCGCACCAACTTCGAGCACGAGGTGGCCCGCTACCGCGGCGTCCACTGCTGGCTGTACGACGCGAACGACGAGCGGCTGTCGGGCACCGCGAGGGGCACGGCCCGATGACCGAGCCCAGCGGCACCGCCAGGGGCAAAGCGCGATGACGGATCCCTCCGACCCGGTCCTGGCCCGGCGGCAGCGCCTGGCCCGCTTGGCCGAGACGGGGCGGCGAGCGGGGTACTCGCTGTACGGCGTGTCCCTAGCTGCGTTCATGGCCGGCTTCCTGACCGGCTTCACCACCGCGCCCGCCACCGTGGCCACGGTCGGGCTGGTGGCCGGCTCCTTGCTGCTGGCGCCGTCGATAATCATCGGCTACGGCGTCTCGGCGGCCAACCGGGCCGACCGCGACGACGACTGGTAGCCGCTCCCGCAGACCCCGCACCCGTGCCGGATCTGATCGCGCTTTCTTGTCGATATGACAAGACTCCGCGACGAGAAGCCGGCGGTGGCCCGCGGGCCGCGCTAAGCAGGCGATATCTCCGGTGCGATGTCGATGGGCGGCTCGGCTAGCTCGCCGGCCACGACCGCGGGGAGGAACTCCCTCAGGCGGGCCGGAAAGGTGGGCTCGGTGTTGGCCAGCAACTCGTCGAGTGTCCACCAGCCCGCGCCGATGAACGCCGCCGCCTCGAGCGCCTCGAGCCCGCCGGGACGGAACTCGCCCCCATCGCACCAGGCCACATGGATGCGCTCGTTCGACTCGAAGCGCATCCCGCAGAAGGTGTACTCCACGTATTGGGTCCACACGCACGGTCCCATTTCCACGTCGGTGATGCCCGTCTCCTCGTAGAGCTCGCGCCGGCAGGCCCCGGCCGAGTCTTCGCCGTAGCCGATGCCGCCGCCGGGGGTCTCCAGCCACTCGGGCTTGTGGGGGTCGATCGGGTCCTCGCAGCGGATCAGGAACACCCGCCCGGCTCCGTCGAGCAGCACGCAGCGGGCGGTCGCACGCCGGATCACAAACGACATAGGCAGCCGACGCTAACCGACGTCCCGCCGCTCGGGGTTCAGACAGGGGCGGGACGGTGCCTGACCGCGGAGAAGACCTCGATGGTGATCGGCGTGTCACCGCGGGGCTCGCCGTCGACCGAGGCGATCCCGTCGGCGATGAGGCTGAACCCGTCGGCCGCGGGCGACCACAGCACGACCACGTCCGGGCGGGCCACAGCATTAGCGGCCGCGCCGCGGCCCACCACAGCTCGGATCACACCCCGGTTGTCGATGTCCACCCTCACGTGAATGACCCGGGTGCGGCCGTCGTCTCCCACGGTGAGCACGAAAGCCGTCGGCCCGTGATCGGCCGCAACCGAGGCCAGTTCCTGAGGCTCGACCGCAAAGCTCACCGCCCCAGACACTACCCGTCTCGACTCAGTGCGGCCATGAGGTCGCCTCGGGGGCCGTAGCTCACATTCTCGACACCGACGAAGCGGGCGAGGTCCCGCAGATGTGGTCGTAGCCGCTCGGCCAGCTCGGGCCGGTCCGCTCCGGGCTCGGCGAAGGCTCCCAGAACCCGCAGCATCCCGCCAGCCCGGTCGGTCTTCAGGTCCAGGCGGCCCGCCAGCTGCTCGCCGGCCAGGACCGGCAGCACGTAGTAGCCGTAGACCCGCTTGGACGCCGGGACGTAGATCTCGATCCGGTAGTCGAAGTCCCACAACCGCGCCGCCCGGGACCGGTTCCAGACGATCGGGTCGAACGGCGACAGCACCGTCAGCGAGTCCGCCGACCGTGGAAGCCTCCCCGCCGGGTGCATGTACGCCGGCTCGGCCCAGCCCTGCACCGCAACCGTCTCGAGCCTGCCCGCCTCGACCAGCTCACCCAGCCGGGCCCGGCCCTCCCGAGGAGGCAGGCGGTAGTAGTCGACCAGATCGCCCGCCGTGCCCACGCCCAGCGCCGCCCCCGAGCGCACCAGCAGCTCACGCTGGGCCTCTTCGGCGGTGGGGGTGGGCCGGGCCAGCACGTCGGGGGGCACGATTCGCTCCAGCAGATCGAACTCTTTCACGAAGTTGCCCCGGCGCCGGATGCCCACTGCACCGATCCGGAACAGCCAGTCCAGCGCCATCGAGCCCAGCGACCTGCTCCCCCACCATTCGCCGTCGCGGCGGCGGGGATCAGCCAACTCGCCCGCGGCCAGCGGGCGCTCCGTCACCTGGGCCAGCACGTCGGCCACGTAGTCGGACTCGCACCGGGCCAGCTCCACCAGGCCCTTCCAGGTTTGGCCCTGCTCGGCCCGCTGCTTCTGCCAGCGCAGCAGCGGCTCGTCGTCCACTGGCACCAGGGACGCTTCGTGGGCCCAAGCCTCGAACCACTCGTCGTCGCGGTAGGCGATCCGATCCAGCAGCGCGGCGTCGTAGTAGCCCAGCCGGGAGAAGGGCGGAAGGTACTGGGTGCGGATGACCACCGGCACCGAGTCGAGCTGGAGCAGCTTGACGCGACCCATTACCCGGCGCAGATGGCGACAGTCCACCCGGCCCGCGGGCGCGGGATCAACAAAGCCTTGGGCCGCGAGCACGACACGTCGAGCTTGCGAGATCGACAGCTCGCGCCCGTACCGCCCGGGGCTCACACCACGAGAGTGATCATGCGGCCGGCCACGTAGAGCTTCTTGCGCAGCTCCCGGTCGCCCACGTGAGCCGCCACGTTCGGCTCGGCCAGCGCGGCCGCCACTGCGGTCTCCTCGTCAGCATCGACCGCGATCGTCACCCGGCCCCGCAGCTTGCCGTTCACTTGGACGGGCACCTCCACGGTGTCGGTCACCAGCAGCGCCGGATCGGCGGCGGGGAACCCGGCTTGCGTCACCGAGCCGGCGCCGTCGCCGTGCAGGCGGTGCCACAGCTCCTCGGCGAAGTGCGGAACCAGCGGCGCCAGCATTCGCACCAGCACGTCGGCCACCTCCCGGGGCGCGCCCGTGCCCCGCCGGGTGAGCTCGTTGTTGAGCTCCGTCAACTTGGCGATGGACGTGTTGAACCGCAGTCCCTCCATGTCGGAGCGCACCCCGGCGATGGTGCGGTGCAGCAGCCGAAGCAGATCGTCGTCGGGCAGCTCGTCAGTGACCCGCAACTGGCCGGTCTCCTCATCCACCACATTGCGCCATACCCGCTGCAGCATCCTCTGCGAGCCCACCACCGAACGGGTTTCCCAGGGCCGGCCCTGGTCGATGGGACCCATGAACATCTCGTAGAGGCGGAGGGTGTCAGCCCCGTAGGAGGCGTACATGTCGTCGGGAGTGACCGAGTTCTTGAGCGACTTTCCCATCTTGCCCAGCTCGCGGGTCACGGGCTCGCCCCGGTGGACGAAGCCCTTCTCCAAAGAGCCCTCGACCTCGTCCGCGGGCACGTACACCCCTCTTGCGTCCTTGAAGGCGTAGGCCTGGATGTAGCCCTGGTTGACCAGGCGCTTGAACGGCTCCGGCCCGCTCACATGGCCGAGGTCGTAGAGAACCTTGTGCCAGAACCGGGCGTAGAGCAGGTGCAGCACGGCGTGCTCGACGCCGCCCACGTACAGGTCCACGCCGCCCACGCCTCCGGCGTCGGGATCGGCCATCCAGTAGCGCTCGATGTCGGGATCGACGAGGGCATCGTCGTTGCGGGGGTCGAGGTAGCGAAGGTAGTACCAGCACGAGCCGGCCCACTGGGGCATGGTGTTCAGTTCCCGGCGGTAGCGGCGCGGCCCGCCATCGAGATCCAGCTCGACATCGAGCCATTCCTCCACCCGACCCAGCGGCGGCTCCGGTTCGGAGTCCCGGGCCAGTGCCCGCGGAGCCCAGTCCGTCAGCTCGGGAAGCTCCACGGGAAGTAGTTCATCGGGCAGGGCGACCGGACCGAAGTCGTCGAACACGATCGGGATCGGCTCACCCCAGTACCGCTGCCGGCTGAACAGCCAGTCCCTCATCCTGTAGTTGACGGTCGCCCGGCCGTGCCCGGTCTCCTCGAGCCTCTCGATGATCAGGGCCTTGGACGCCTCCACGTCCAGGCCGTCGAGGAAGCTCGAGTTGATGGAGGGGCCGTCGCCCGTGTACGCCAAGTCGGCCGGATGGTTGGGCAGGGGCTGCACGGTGCGGATTACCGGCAGCCCGTAGGCCTCGGCGAACTCGCGGTCGCGCTGGTCCTCGCCGGGAACGCCCATCACCGCGCCGGTGCCGTACCCCATCAGCACGTAGTCGGCGACGAACACCGGAACCCGACTGCCGGAGAACGGCACGACGGCGTGAGCGCCCAGAAAGATTCCCGACTTGGAGTCGCTGCGGTCGGCGTCGCTCATGTCCGCGGCCCGGGCGCGATAGGCGGCAACAGCCTCGCGGGGCGTGGCCGCCCCGCCGGTCCAGGACTCGGGCGTGCCGGCAGGCCACGCGTCGGCCACCAGTTCGTCCACCAACCGATGCTCTGGGGCCAGCACCATGTAGGTGGTGCCGAACAGGGTGTCGGGTCGGGTGGTGAACACTTCGATGGTCTGCGTCGGGCCGGGCAGGGAGTTAGTGGCCTGGAACGAGATCATTGCGCCCTCGGAACGGCCGATCCAGTTGCGCTGCATGGTCTTGACCGACTCGGGCCAGTCCAGCCGGTCCAGGTCATCCAGCAGGCGGTCGGCGTAGGCGGTGATGCGCATCATCCACTGCTTGAGCGGGCGCTTGAACACCTCGTGGTTGCCCCGCTCTGAGCGGCCCTGGGCGGTGACCTCCTCGTTGGCCAGCACCGTGCCCAGTGCGGGGCACCAGTTGACGGGGGCGTCGGCCACATAAGCCAGGCGATAGCCGTCCACGACCTCTCGCTGCTCGGCCTCGCTTAGCTCGTCCCAAGACCGGCCATCGGGCGCCAAACGGGCGTCGGAGGAGAACTCGTCGATCAACTCGGAGATCGGCCGGGCTCGGTCTGCGTCCGTATCGAACCAGGAGTTGAAGATCTGCAGGAAGATCCACTGGGTCCAGCGGTAGTAGTCGACGTCGGTGGTGGCGATGCCGCGCTGCTTGTCGTGCCCCAGTCCGAGCCGGTCGAGCTGGCGGCGCATGTTGTCGATGTTGGCCTCGGTGTTGATCCGGGGGTGCTGGCCGGTCTGGCGGGCATGTTCCTCCGCCGGCAGCCCGAACGCGTCGAAGCCCATGGTGTAGAGCACCTTGAATCCCGCCATCCGCTTGAAGCGGACGTACACGTCGGTGGCGATGTAGCCCAGCGGGTGGCCGACGTGCAGTCCCGATCCCGACGGGTACGGGAACATGTCCATGACGAAGAGCTTGGGGCCGGCTGTGCCGCGGCCGGAAGGGAGCTGCGCCGGCGGATTGGGCGTCTCGTAGATGCCGCCGGTGTCCCAGCGCGCCTGCCAGCGGGCCTCGATATCAGCCGCGAGTGTGGCGTCGTAGCGGTGCGGGGGCGTGTCAGCATCCAGCGCGGCCATGACGGCAAAGGCTACGCGGCCCCCGACCGGCCGCGTACCAGCCAGCCGACTGCTCGTCACAGACATGTCGATGCTCCAGCTCGACCACCGCCGCGGCAGCCTGTGCACCTGCACTGGAGGAGCCTGCGTCACAGACATGTCGATGCTCCAGCTCAACCACCGCCACGGCAGCGTGTGCACCTGCACCGGAGAAACGCTCGTCACAGACATGTCGATGCTCCAGCTGAACCACCGGGGGTACGGTCTTGCGATGACCGGCTTCGCCCTTTCCTGCTTGTGGGTGTGTGTGGCCGCGGCGGTGGCAACGGCGGCCGCCGGTGCGAGGTCTTTGCGTCTGGCGCGGGCCGCTTCGTTGGTGATGGTCGCGGGTGCGGCCATCCCGACGGCCGTGTTGGCTGAAGCGCTCTGGTCCCTCGACCTGTCGCTCACGTATGTCGCCGACCATGCCCGGGTCGGCACGTCCGGGCTCTACCGGCTGTCGGGCCTGTGGGGCGGGGCCAGCGGGTCGCTGTTGATGTTCACGGCCATGGTCGCCGCGGCTGTGGCGGCTGCGGTCTGGACCCAGCCCCGCCCGACGGCACGAATCGCGGCGTTGTGGGGCTCTGTGAGCGTCGCTGTTCTGGCGGGCGCGGTCCTGGGCACAGCCAACCCGTTCCGGCGGCTCGCGATCCCGGCGATCGAGGGTGCCGGGCTTCAGCCGATCCTCGAGCATCCGGCAATGCTGTACCACCCGCCCCTGCTGTACCTGGGCCAGGTGTCCACGATCGCGCCGTTCCTCATCGCGGTAGCGGCCCCGCTCGGCCCCGAACAGCGGCGGGCTCTGCGGGGCTGGCTGGGCCTGAGCCTGGCCCTGCTCACCGTCGGGCTCGCGACCGGGTCCAACTGGGCGTACGTCGAACTGGGCTGGGGCGGGTTCTGGGGCTGGGACCCGGTCGAGAACGGGATACTCGTCGCTTGGCTGCTGGTCCTCGCGGCGATGCACGCCGTCGGCCAGCCCGGGCACGGCCGAGCGACCCGCGTCCTGTGCGGGCTGCCGTGGATCCTGGTTCTGGTGGCGGCGTCGGTCACGCGCGCCGGCGTCGGCGGCTCGGTCCACGCCTTCGCGGACGACGAACGGGTGTCGTGGATCCTGGCAGGGCTCGTCGCAGCCACCAGCGCCGTGCTCGTGATCGCCGCGGCGAGAGATGGGCAGCCCTCGACGCCGCCCCGGTATCGACGGCTCCGCAGCGCTTCTGCGGCCCTGGCTGCGGCCGCGGCCCTGCTGGTCCTGGTCGGAGTGCTGTATCCGATCCCGGCGCCGGGCGAGCCCATCGTGACGGGCCGCTACTACGCGACGCTTCTCGCCCCTTTGGCGATCGTGGCTCTGGGCGCCGCGGGCACCGTCGTCGGCGGCCGGGCGACTGTCTGGTCGGCCGCGGGCGCGCTCGCCGGCGTGATCGCGGCCGCGGCCGCGGGGGCGCGGTCCCCCTTCGCCCTGTGCGTCGCAGCCGGTGTCGGCGCCATCCTCGTGAATCTCCTCGACGGACTGCGGTCGCGAACGCGCGGGCGCTGGCCGATGCGGGTGGGCCACATCGGATTCGCGGTCCTGTTGATCGGCGTCGCGGGCTCAACCCAGGCAGACCGGGTGACGGTCGGACTGGACGTCGGCGAGGAGATCGAGGTGGGAGGACGGTCCTTCCGCCATGTCGGCGTTGAAGTAACCCGGGGACCGACCCCGGGATCGAACGCGGTGGTCGCCACGGTGGAGGTACGTGACGGCGACGACATGGTGGCCACGCTCCGCCCTTCGCTGGTGGCGTTCCCGGATCGCAGCGTGCTGCTCGCGGAGACCGCCCTGCACTCCCGACCCGCCCGCGACATCCAGGTGGTGCTGCGGACGGCGGCAGACTCCGGGGCCGCGCTCTACCGCGTGTCGGTCGCTCCGCTCGTCATGTGGGTGTGGTGGGGGTCGGTGCTCCTGGCCGGCGCCGGGCTAATGGTCGCATTCCACGCCGCCATGAGCCGTGCCCGGCAGGCAGGCACGGCCTCCAGACCCCGGGATGTGGCCGCATCCGGAGCGCATGGCGACGCAGATGGAGGCGGGATCGACACCGCCGCTGAGCCGAATTGACACGGTTCTGGAGCCGGACCGGCACAACCCCGCCCTATCCGCTCGGCCTCTTAGCGGGTCACTCCTGGTCGCGCCTGCGCCTGTCTCGGGTCCGCTCCAGGAGGGCCGAGACCGTGCTGGATCGGGTCGACTCGCCGTCCTCGGCCAGCTCTTCGAGAAGCCGCGAGTCCTCTTCGGCCACGGAGCTCCGGTCAGGAGCCTCCGCGTCGGCCGGGTCCGCGCCGGACCGGTCCCGCCGCTGCACCCTGGATCGCCGGCGGCCTGGCACAGCCTCGCTTGACGGCGCCAGCGTGAGGCGGCTGATGATGATCGCCAGCACGAAGAGCAGCGCGGCGGCCAGCACCAGCCAGTGGCCGAGTGCCACGCGGGAGCGGCCCGCCGGCAATCCGGCGGTGTCGAAGGCCATCGGGGGCTCGATGCCCGCCCGCCCCGAACCGGCTTCGGCCACTCGGGCCAGCAGAGACCCGTCAGGAGCGCCGGGCTCGTACTCGCGGCCGTAGGACTGGCTGGCCAGCGCGGTGCCACCGGTGGTGGAACCATCGGCGACAACCACCGTCGTCCCCACCACGTAGACCCCGGCCTCGTCCACGCCTAGCTCGCCCACGAAGGTGTCGGGACCGACCCGGCTCAGCGCGACCTCCCGGCCTGGCCAGGGCGGGGTCGGTGATCCGTGCCGCCGCGGCCGCGCCGTCGCCGAAGCCGCCGTCGGCCTCCACTCGGATGCGCAGGACGCCGTCGTCAATGGCGGCTGAGGTGCCGTCGGAGAGCGACGGGAAGGTGTCGCGCACGACTCGGGACCAGAAGCCGACGTAGCCGTCCCAGTCCGTCCACAGCTGCGACCAGCGGTCCGACGCGTCGCTCGTCCACGATGTCGCCGTGCCCAGTCCCACCTGCCATCGGGCGAGCAGCGGATCCCCGTAAGGCCCGATCTCCAGCAGGGTGAGCGCACGCGGCCTCGCGGTCGTGGCCACATACCCCAGCAGCGGAGGGGATTCCACGAGGCCGGCGACCACCGGCCGCGAGGACGTGATCGTGGGGAGGAACTCGCCTTCGTTGACGAAGTCGCGGGAGGCCAAGACGGCCTCGTCCATGATTATCTCCGGGATCTGCTGGAGATCCCGGCCCGGGTAGAAGCGGCCCCGGCCGGCCTCGGCCACGGCTTCGAGATCGGAGGACGCGCCCTCGCCGGTGGCCACGACCGACACGGTGATGCCCTCGGTGGCCAGCGCCGACGCGTCGTCGACCAGGCCCGCCAGCAGCCCCGGAGAGGTGAACCCGTCGGTGAACAAGATGACGTGCTTGAGGGCGGCGTTGCTCTCGCGCAGCGCGCTGGCCGCAGCGTCCAGCGAGCCCGAGGGGTTCGTGCCGCCGTCCGGGCTGAGCGCGGCGAGACCCTGATTGACGACCTCCTGGGCGGGCAGCTTCTGAAGGTCGAGCACCCATTGCTCCTCGACGTCGAACGCGAGCACGCCGATCTCGTCGTTCTCGCCCAGCGCGGCGATGGTGCGGGCGGCCGCGGCCCGGGAGATGTCGGTCTTGTTCACGCCGCCGTCGAGCCGATTGGAGGCGAACTGCCCCTCCGAGCAGTGGCACGCGCCCATCGATCCACTGGTGTCGATGGCCAGGACTTCGGCCACGGTCTGGCGCCGCTTGGGATCCAGGATCTCGCTGACAACGGGCAGCAGGCGCTCCAGCTCGCTCGTGTAGTAGCCGCCGAGCCCGTAGGACCGGCTCCCGCCGATGGTCACCAGTCCCCGGCCGCCGTCGCGCACCGCGCCGCTCAAGGCTCCGACCTGGCGTGTCGACAACTGGCGCTCGTTCACGTCCACCAGCAGGACCGACGAGTAGGAGAGCAGCTCTTCCAGTCCCGGAATCTCGACCACCGACACGGTGTCGACCTCCAAGCCGCCGGCCTCCAGAGCGGCGCCGAGCTCGGCCCCGTCTCCGGCGGCGCCCTCCACCATCAGCACCTGCGGATGCCCTCCGACGTCGACCGCGGCGAAGGCGGTGTTGTTCTGCGTGACGCCGTCGCCGCGGCTCTCGACGTCCACCTGGTAGCGACGCAGGCCGCTGCCGGAAGCGGAATCGGTGAACGTCACGCTCTGGGCACCGGCCACCACGTCCACACGCTGAGCGGCCACGACCTCGCCATCCACGCGCAGTGTGACGACGGCCGGGCCGGCCAGAGTGGATTGGAGCCTCACGTCGATGGGGACCAGCTCCCCGGCCGACACCCGGCTCGGCGTGCGCACCGCGCCGATGGCTATGTCCGCGGCTCCGGGCGTGTCGACCAGCACCGTGTCCACCGCAATGCCTTCGTCCCTCAGCCGGGCCGCCTCCCGCACGGCGTCGCCGGCAGTGGCGCGGCCGTCGCTGACCAGCACCACGCGCCGCCGGGCGTCCGCGGGCAGGATGGCGCCGCCGAGCCGCAGCGCAGCCGCCAGGTCCGATCGCGAGGGATCGATCCTGACCGACGGCTGGGCCAGAGACGCCTGCTGCTGGAGCAGCAGCTCGATGCGGGCGTCGCCGCCGAACATGACGACACCGGCGCGCGAGCCGCCGGGTTGGGCGCTCAGCGCGTCCCGCACGAACTCGATCGCCTCGCTGCGGCCCCGGGTGCCGAGCGAGTCCGATGCGTCCACGACGAAGACGGTGGCGACGTCGCCCGAGTCACGGTCGAATCCGATGTCGAGGAGCGCCCCGAGCAGCACGAGCACGACGAGGATCCGGACCACTGCGGCCAGCCTCCACTGGCGCGGGCCCACTCCGACCCGCCGGCGGGCGAGCAGGAACTCGGCCGCGACCGCCACGAGGGCTGCACCGAGCACCCACGGCCGCAGCGACGAGGTGCTGCTCGGTGGGGACTCGCCCGGACGCAGGGGCCGGCGCTCGGTCGGGAGGCTCGGCACCGGCGTGAGGGTCGACTCAGCAGCCGCGGGGTTCACAGCCACGAACAGTTCGGGGCGGTCTGGAGCCGCGACGCTCCACACGCCGGGACGCTCGACGACGAGCCCGGGCGACCCCGGCGCAAGCTCGATCGCCGCGCCGGCCGGGTCGGTGACCGTTGCGCCCGATTGCGGCGGCACGGCCAGCGCCTCGCCGACCTCGATCGACGACGGCGGCAGCACCGCCCCCGTCAACTCGGCCAGCAGGCGGTCGCCGAGAAGGGGGAAGGCCAGCTGCAGCGGCAGGTTCGAGTCGCTCAGCTCGAACGTCAGGTAGGCGAACCGCACGCCGTCGGCTCGCCCCCGAAGCAGCAGGGGCGCTGACTCCGCGCCGAGCAGGACTTCGGCTGTTTCGGAGCGGACCTGCTGGGCGGTGGCCACCGCGAGGCCCGACAGGTCGATTCCCTGCAGCAGCGGATCGTCGGAGCGCACCAGCGCCAGCGCAGGAGCCGCGGCCTCCCCGACGACCGACACGCCCGGAGCCCCGGAGGGCGGGCGGATGGCGAGGAAGGGCGTCGGGGGTGCGGCCGGCACCGCAGACCGGTTGTAGACCGTCAGGTCCGGCGGTTCCGGGTCCCCGTCGGCAACCAGCGCGAGCCCGTCGACGGCTGAGAGCAGGGCGCCGAGGAACGGGTCGGGCTCGCCCACGACCTGCACTCGGATCGATTGGCGCCGCCGGCTCACCGCGGTGCGGCGATTGTCGGCGGCCAGCAGGTCCTCGCCCTCGAGGAAGGCATCGACTCGGTCGCCGGCGGTCAGATCGGTCTCGTGCACCAGCGTCTGGCCGGCCCCTAGCTCCAGCTCTACCCGCTCCCGGGTGCGCCCGTCGACGTCGAGTCGCAGCGTCTGGGTGGCCGCCGGGCCGCCCCGATTGGCGATGGTGACCCGAACGTGAAGTTCGGTGGGTCGGGCTTCGACGTCGAGGTCCACGACGGCTCGGTTGGTGGCGGCCGACCCGACCTGCTCATAGGTCGTGCCCGGCGGGAGCAGCCGCTGTTCCTCCTCGCTCAGACCACCGTCGGAGAGCAGGACGAACCCGATGGCCGCGTCGGTCGTCTCGAGCCCTTCGGCGAGCGCGAACGCGGCCGCGAAGTCGGCACGGCCCGACGTGGCCCGGGTCGCCGCGACGGCCTCGTCGAACGCATCGGCATCGGCGCTGGCCGACAGCAGCACTCGGGGCTGCGGGCCGACCTCGATGACGCTGGCGGTGCCTCCGCTGGGCAGTTGGCGGCGGACTTCGCGGGCCCTGGCTCTGGCATCGGCGATCCGGTCGGGCTCGCCGTCGAGCGCGAGCATCGATCCGGAGCCGTCGATGAGGAACACGGTGTGCGGTGCCAGCGGCGTCTCTTCGACCTGCACGGGGTCGGCGATGGCGACGGCGAGCAGACCGACGCCGAGCAACTGGAGCAGCAGCAGCCAAGAGGGTCGGATCATGCGGAACGGCGAGGCCGAGGTGACGGGACGCTCGACGGCCCGCCACAGGAATGTGGAGCTGACCACCTGGCGGGGCCGCCTCGGCTTGAGCACGTGCAGGAGCACGACCGGCACGGCCAGAAGCGCCCACCACAGCCCGACGGGGTTCGCGAACCTCACCGGAGCCTGCCCACTATGCGCAGCGCGACAGGGCCGGGACGGAGGAGCTGCCCTGCGGTGTCCGCGAGGCTCACCGAAGAACGCCTTCCTTCCGCCAGCGGCTCAAGAGCAGGGGCTCGAGATCATCGCCGGCAAGGGTTCGGGTGTAGGCGGCGCCAATGTGGCGGCAGCGCCCCGCCACCTCGTCGGCCCAGGCGGCCGCGCCGGCGCGATATTCGGCGAGCGTCTCGGGTGAGAGGCTCACCTGCAGCCGCTCTCGGGTCTCCCGGTCGACGATCTCCAGGTCGCCATGGAGCTGCGGTTCGAGCTCGGCCCGCGACAGCACGTGAACCACGACGAGGTCCCCGCCTCTTGCCGGGAGCCGGGAGATGCCGCGCTCCCAGTCCGGTGTGAGCAAGTCCGATACCAGCACTGTCAGCCCGGGCCGGCCCGGCCGCGACAGGTGATGCAGCGCAGCCTGCGCCACCGTGGTCGGACCGCTCGCGGCCAGCCCTTCGAGGTGGCGGAACAGCGGCGCGGCCGCCTGCCGGCCCGAGAAGCGCGGCGCCGGCCTGTCCTCGGGGAACGTGTGGACGCTGACGGTGTCGCGCCTCACCAGAGCGACGAACCCGACGGCTGCCGCCAGACGCTGCGCGTGCAGCAGCTTGCCGTCGGAGCCCATCGACGCCGACGTGTCGATCAGCAGCCGGACGCTCAGCTCGTCGTCGGCCTCGAACAGCTTGATGAGCAGTACGTCGAGGCGGGCCATCAGGTGATAGTCGATGAGGCGGAAGTCGTCGCCGGGGTGGTACTCGCGGTAGTCGGCGAAGTCCAGCGAGGAGCCGTGGCGGGGCGAGCGGTGCTCACCAGCCAGATGGCCGGCCAAGGGCCGCCGGGTGGCGAGCTGGAGCCGCTCGAGACGGCCCAGCAGCGCCGCCGGCAGCAGCGCCATTACGGCGCTCCGCGGACGCCGGAGCCAGGCGGGGGCACTGCCGTCCCGGCTCGCGCTCGGTGCCGTGCCGGGGCCATTACGGCGCTCCGCGGACGCCGGAGCCAGGCGGGGGCACGGCGTCGAGAATGGCATCGACGATCTGGTCGGCGCTCACTCCGTCGGCCGCGGCCTCGTAGCCGAGCACCAGCCGATGGCGCAGGGCGCTGTGGGCGACCGCCCCGACGTCGTCGACCGAAGACGATGGCCGGCCGGCCAACAGAGCAGCGGCTTTGGACGCGAGCACCAGCGATTGCGCGCCGCGGGGCGAGGCTCCGAAGCGGACGTAGCGGCGCACCAACTCGGGGGCCGCCTCATGTTGCGGATGGCTGGCCACCACCAGATCGACGGTGTAGCGGGTGACGTGGCCGGCAATGGGGACCTCGCGGGTGAGCGCAACCATGGCGGCGATCTCGTCGCCGCTGGCCACGGGCCCGATTTCTGCCCGGTGCGTCCCGGTGGTGCGCTCCAGGATGGTCACGAGCTCGTCGGCGGGCGGCATGGGGACGTGGATCTTGAGGAGGAACCGATCGAGCTGGGCTTCGGGCAGGGGGTAGGTGCCCTCCATCTCCAGCGGATTCTGGGTGGCCATGACCAGGAACGGCCGGGGCAGCGGGCGGGTCACTCCGCCCACGGTCACTGACTGCTCCTGCATGGCCTCCAGCAGGGCCGACTGCGTCTTGGGGGTGGCCCGGTTGATCTCGTCGGCCAGAACGAGATTGGCGAAGACCGGGCCGGGCCGGAATCGGAAGTCGCGGTCGCCGCCGTCGCCGGATTCGAGCACCTGCGTGCCGACGATGTCGGCGGGCATGAGGTCGGGCGTGAACTGAACCCGGGCGAACTCCACGTCGACCACATCGGCCAGCGTGCGCAGCAGCATCGTCTTTCCAAGGCCGGGGACGCCTTCGAGAAGGGCGTGTCCCTCGCACAGCAGGCAGACGACCACGCCTCGGACGAGATCGGACTGGCCGACGATGACCTTGCCCACTTCGGCCTCGATGGCCGCGGCCGTGGCCGCATAGCGATCCGGGTTCATGTCTGTCATCTTGGTCCCTGCCCTTCGTGGTGTTCAGAATCCGGCGATTGCGTCGAAGTACCGCTGCACCAGCGCACGCGATGCGGGCGGAATCTGGCCTCGGTCCAAGCTTTCGATGGCCTCCTCGAAATACGTGCCGAGCACCTCGTCAACCGGCACGCGTGCCCCTGAGGAGCCCGCGATCGACTGGCCTCGACCGACAATCTCTGACTGGCCGGACGTGGAGGCGCCGGCCACCCGCTGTTCGTCGCTGGCGCCGCCCGGCAACCAGACGGTCGGGCCGGAACTGTCGCCCGTCTCGGTGCTGTCACCGCGGCCGCTGGCAGTGCCCTGGCCTCCCTGACCCTGCCCAGTCCCCCCGCTCGCCCCCGTGACCGATCCCGACGGGGACCCACCGCCCTGTCCCTGTCCCTGCCCCTGCCCTTGGCCCTGGCCCTCGCCTTGACCTTGGCCCTGGCCCTCGCCTTGACCTTGGCCCTGGCCCTGGCCTTGCAGGCCGATGTCGCTCAAGCGGGCAGTGGCGTCGGCCAACAGATCGGCTGTATTGGCCCGGGCCGTCTGGTCCGACAGCGACGCCCCACCGGCTCGCTGGGCTGATGCCGCCGCGCCCAGCGCCGCCGCGGCCAAGTCGAGATCGCCGGACGCCAGCGCGGCGCCGGCCTGGCCGAGCGCGCCGGCGGCAGCAGGGTTGCCGGCGGTCTGGGTGGCGGCCAGCGCTTCGAGGCGCCCGGCCAGCGCGGCCCGATCCTGCTCTGACAGATCGCCGAGTGCCTCACCGAGCGCCTCCAGCTGGCCGGCCGCATCTCCTGTGCCCTCGGCCAGCGGCCGCGCCTCGAGCGATTGGTTCAACCCCTGCACCGCCGACTTCTCGGCCAAGTACTGGTCGGTGATGCTGGCCTCGAGTTCGCTGCGAGCCTGTTCCAGCGCGGCCAGGCCCGCGTCCAGCCCGGCGGCCTGCTCGAGTTGTGCCGCCAGCTGTGCGAGCTGCTCGGCTAAGGCGGCCTGATCCGGCGACGCGAGCGGGTCGCCGGCAAGCTCTTCGGCTCGGGCCCGCAGCGCGTCCGCCTCCTCGGCCAGAGCGGCGCGCTCGACGTCGTGGGTGCTCGCAGTTCCCTCTGCCGAGTCGGTGAAGAACGCGAGGCACAACGCGGCCAGCGACCCCGCGGCCGCAGCCAGGAGCGGACGCCGCCGAACCCTCAGCGGAATGGCAGCCCGGGCATCGCCGCGGCGGGCCGCGGCGTCGGCCCGGGCCCGGATCTCGTCGCCGAACACGCCGGCCAGGCCGGCGAACTGAAGCGAAGTGGACAGGGCGTCGTTGGTGGCCAGCCCGCGGTCCGCCGACCGGGCCGCGGCCTCCATGCTCACCGGGAGGGCGATGCCCCCGGCGATCAGGGCGATCAGCGCGCCTACGCCGACGAACAAGGCCGCGGGCTCGAGCCATGCCCAGGGGACGAGACGGGCCGAGAGCACCAGGAACAACCCGATTCCGGCCGCGACCGGCGCCCATCGTTCGGCCGCGGCCAGCACCCAGGCCGCTCTGATGCGCCGCCGGACTGCGACGAGGAGCTCGACCACAGGCTCCGACACCGCGTCAGCGCTCCGTCTTGGCCAGCGTCGGGAGCCACCAGCGGGGGTCCACCCGACGTCGAGCAGCCGACACCGCGTCAGCGCTCCGTCTTGGCCGGCGTCCGCAGCCGCATCGACGACAGGATCACCGACAGCACCGACAGGGCGCCGATGATCAGCATGTGCTGCGCCCAGAGGGGCATGCCGCCCTGGCCGGGCAGACCGCCGGCTTGAGCGAGCGGACCGCTGACGTCGCCGTCGAACGCCACGCCGAAGTCGCCGTCGAACGCGGCGGGGGCGAAGTCGACGAAGACATCCGGGGCCAGGAGCTCCCGGATCCCGGTGAGCGGACCGTTGATGCTGCCCTGATAGCCGAACGATCCGAAACCGAATTCCCCGCCGAACACATCGGGGGCGTCGGTGGTGACGTCGGCGAGGGCCGCGATCGGGTTCGGGGCCAAGATGAGCCGGGGCGGATCGGCCCTGTCGAAGTCCCGGGCCTGGTAGATGTTGTGGGTGACGAAGAACGCCGCGAACGTTGCGCCGCAAAGCACCAGGACCAGGCCGTAGGACACCACGGTGGCGGTCTGGACCCGCTTCATGAACGTCGAGCAGGCCACGGAGACAGCGGCGATGGTGAGGGCGGTGAACATCACCATGCCCAGGCCCCTCGCGATGTCGGACAGCGTGACGCCGCCGATCAGGTAGGTCACCGTCAACAGGGGCAGCGTGGCCAGGACCAGCAGCAGGGTGAAGATCGCGGAGGCCCCGATCTTGCCCAGCACGATGCTGACCGGTCGCAGCAGGCTCACCTGCATGGGCACGAGGGTCTGCCGCTCGCGCTCGCCGGCCACCGATCCAGCCGTGAAGCCGGGCACCAGGAAGAGGACCAGCAGGATCGCGAAGAACAGCGTCCACTCGAACAGCTCCCGGCCGACGGTGGCGAGCTCGGTCACCGGCGAGCCGCCGAAGCGGCTGTTGCCCACACTCGACGCGCCGCGGTAGACGAGGACGAGGACCAGGCCCAGCACACCCAGGTAGGCGGACAGCATGACCATGGCTCGAGGGCCGCGCATCCGCTCGGTCAGCTCGCGGGCCAGGACCGGGTTGACCAGAGACGCGGCCCGGCTCATTCGTCGCCCCGGTGGGTGAGGCTCAAGAAGATCTCCTCGAGGCCGCCGCCGACGCGGCTGAACTCCACCAGCACCCGGGTGTCGTCGTTGGCCCGCTCTCGCAGGAGTGCGGCCTGCTCCTCGGCATTCTCAGCGGTCAGCTCCTCGGCGGTGCCGTCCGCGTAGCGAGCCCGGAGCCGGCGACTGCCGGTCAGCAGGCCGGACACCTCCGCCGCTAGACCCGAGGCCAGGATCCTCCCGGACTGCATGATGGCGATATGGCTGCACACGTCCTCGATCTCGGAGAGGATGTGGGAGCTGATGACGATGGTCTTGCCCATCTCGGCGAGCTGGACGAGCAGGGCCCGCAGCTCCGCCCTGGCCCTGGGGTCGAGGCCGCTGGCCGGCTCGTCCAGTATCAGGACTTCGGGATCGTGGACGAGCGCTCGGGCCAGGCTGAGGCGCTGCTTCATGCCCCGCGACAGGCTGTCCACCCGGGATGTGCGCTTGTCTTCGAGGGCCACCAGTTCCAGCAGCCCGTCGAGCAGGCCGGGCCGGACCCGGGCCGGGATGTTGTAGGCCGCGGCGAAGAAGCGGAGATACTCGTCCACATCGAGGTCCGCGTACACGCCGAGAGTGTCGGGCATGTAGCCCAGGACTTTGCGAACCTCGCGGGGCGAGGCGACCGGGTCGTGGCCGAGAACCGACAGCGTGCCCGAATCGGGCTTCAGCAGCGACGCGATCACCGCGAACGTGGTGGTCTTGCCGGCGCCGTTGGGTCCGATCAAGCCGTAGACGGCCCCAACCGGGATCTCGAGGCTCAAGTCGTCCACGGCCACGAACTTTCCGTAGTGCTTGCGCAGTCCTGCAATGCGGACCGCAGCAGCAGTCTGCGAACGGGCGCCTTCGACTCTCACGGTCTCGCTCATTCGACGACTCTCGGTTGAGCGCCGGCCAAGTCGGCCGGTGTCGGCTGGCTGGAGGGCGGGTCATCGGCCGCGTAGGACAGCGCCACCAGCTCGTCGTCGCCCTGGCGGCTGCGCACGGCCAAGTCCCGCAACAAGGGGAACCCTCGTTCGAAGCCGAACAGCACCTTCACGTATACACGGCCGTCGTCCACGCTGCCGGGCGGCAGCAGGAACACGGCTTCGGTGCTGGCTTCCAGATCGACCCGGCGCCAGTCGACCCCGGTCCAGAGATCGACGCGTCGCTGGCCTTGAGGAACGGCGAGCACGAGATCGCCCGTGCCTGCATCCTCGGGCAGCACGAAGCGGAACATGGCGCTGCCTCCCCATCCGTCCGCCGTCTCGAAGTCCGAGCCGAGATCTCGGGGGCCGCGCACGATCTCGCGAGGCACGGCCAGGTTGGTTAGAGAATCGCCGTCGGGCTCTATCGGGGCACGGGCCACGAGCAGGGTCCGACCCGCAGTCACCTCGGCGTCGAGCGGGGAGGCGAGTTCGTCGGACCAGGCCGCCACCACGACTTGGCCCACCGGCCGCGCGTTGAGCGACCAGCGCCCCGTCAGCTCGCTCCACAGTCCGAGATTGACCGGCCCCGGGTTGTACTCATGGCCGACAGCACCGGCAGCGCGCCCGCCTCCTCCTAGAACGGAGCGAAACCCGACCTCCGGCGATACCGCAGAGAGCCAGACCCGGAACTCGACCGGCCCGTCGTTGAACGGATCGACCACCTGGCCTCGATAGTGGAACTGCACGGTCGCCCCGGCGGGCACGGTTCCGATGTTCATGCCGGCCTGATCGGCGAAGACGACAACCTCGTGCAGATCCACCGGCAGATTGTTCGCCACGGTGCCGGCCACCTGACCGTCGTGCGCCGACCGGGCCGTCACTCGCAGCGCGTCATCGAACTCCGGGTAGGCGCCACTGCTTCCGAGCACGGTGAACGCGCCGGCGTCGAGCCTGACCGAGGCGATGGACCCGGCCCCGTCGTCGACGATATCGAGTGCATTGCGCTGCCTCTCGGTCCGGGTGGGCACCGTCGACCACCCGGGCGGCATCGAGACGGAGTCGCGGCCGCCGCCCCCCGAGTGCAGCAACGAGTACGTGGTGGCCACGGTCCCGCCCGGCGCCACCTCCACGACGGTGCCGTGGGCGGCCTTGGCGCTGTTGCGAAGACTCGACCCGAGCACCCAGATGCCGGCCGCGAACGCGACGGCAACCAGGGGCACCAGGACCCAGCCGAGCCCGGGCCGGCGCAGCGCCCTCGAGGAGAGCCACACGACGGGACCGGCGACCGCGATGTAGGCACCGATGATGGCCGCCAGCCAGCGGGTGCTGGGGAGGCTGACGCCGGCGTCGCGTCCCAGCGACGAGCTCAGGCGCTCGCTGCCCCAGAATCCGCCGAGCAGCTCCCCGAAGACATCGTCTTCTTGGCGCGATCTGGTGGGCGCCGGCTCGAACATGGCGTCCCAGCGACCCGATGCGGCCCGGCCGTTCGTCAGCACGATCTCGCCCTGGCCGGCCATGCGGGGCTGGGCGCCGTCCGGCTGCCACACCGCGGGAATGCCCGGGATCTCCGCGCCGGCCGGCTCATCGACGAGCAGGCGGCCGCCACGGTTCACCCAGCCCAGCAGCGCCTCCAAGCCCGCACCGTCGAGACCGCGCAGGTCGGCCGCCGTCACCACGACGATGTCGAGCGGCTCCAACGCGGCCCAGCCCGCCACCAGCCCGGCGGGATCAACTGGAAAGAGCATCGCCTCACCCGCGTCGATGAGCAGCGGGGCCCTCTCGGGGATGCCCCGGTCGGCGAGGGCCGGAAACACGCCGACGAGGTCGACGTTCTGCTGCTGGACGGGGCGCACTGTCCTCGAGGCGACGATCTCGTCGCCGGCCACGAGCTGTACCGTCGCGCTATCGAGGCTCCACGGGCTCCCCTCCCAGATGACCGTGAACTCTCGGGTTGTGCCACCCGGAATCTCGACGGGCTTAGCGATCGCCAGACCCGAGTCTCGACTGCTGATGCGCATTTCGCCGACAAACAGGACGTCAGTGGTCACCTCGATGAGCAACGGAAACGGCCTGCCGCCCTGGACGAATCCGCCGTAGCCGGCCTCCACTACCAGGTCAGTATCAGCCGCCGCAGAGCCAGGCAACCCGCCGATCGCGGCCACCATGACCAGACAGAACGCAGCGAGCCGGGGCTTCCACCGCTGAAGTGACAGCACGACCTCCCTACAGCTAATGGTTGAGACCCTAATCTGCCGGCGCGTCTCCGTAGGTGTCCTGGCCCAGCGATGGGTGGGCTTGTGTTGACACGGAACCGTGGTACAGTCCTGTTCCGTATCGTGGGACTGGTCCACAGTGCGGAACCGGCGTGTGGCTGACTTCCGTAACACGGGCCTCCAACCGACATAGGGAGGGCTGCGCGGATGACCGACACCCCTGCTTTCGGACCCGACGCGGCCGACGATGACATCGACCTCGCGAGCCTCGACGACGACGAGCTCACGGCCCAGATGCACGACGACCTCTACGACGGGCTGGCCGACGAGATCCATGAGGGCACCAACATCCTGTTGGCGCGGGGCTGGCCGCCCGACAGGGTGCTCAACGACGCCCTGGTCGCGGGGATGCGCATCGTGGGCATCGACTTCCGCGACGGGATCCTGTTCGTTCCCGAGGTGCTGCTGGCGGCCAACGCCATGAAGGCGGGCATGGCGATCCTGCGGCCGCTGCTGGCCGAGACCGGCGCGGAGCCCATCGGCAGCGTGGTGATCGGAACGGTCAAGGGCGACATCCACGACATCGGCAAGAACCTGGTGGCGATGATGCTCGAAGGAGCCGGCTTCGAAGTGTTCGACCTCGGCATCAACACCGGCGCCGAGGAGTTCCTCGCCGCCCTCGACGAGCACAAGCCCGACATCCTGGGCATGTCGGCACTGCTCACCACCACCATGCCCTACATGAAGGTCGTGATCGACACCCTCATAGAGAAGGGCATACGAGACAACTTCATCATCCTCGTCGGCGGCGCGCCCCTCAACGAGGAGTTCGGCGCGGCCGTCGGCGCCGACGCCTACTGCCGTGACGCCGCCGTCGCCTCCGAGACGGCCAAGAGCCTCGTAACGGCCCGCCGGGCCGCCGGATGACGACGGAGCCGCAGCGTCGGAGAGTTCTGGTCATCGGCTGCGGCGCGCTGGTTCGCGAGCTTCGCGAGGTAGCGGCCCGCAACGGCGGCGAGCACATAGAGGTGGAGTGCCTGCCCGCGATCATGCACAACCGCCCCGAGCGGATCCCCGACGCCGTCCGCCGGCGGGTCCGGACCGCCAAGGCCCGCGGCACCTACAGCACGATCCTTGTGGGCTACATGGACTGCGGCACGGGGGGACTCCTCGACCGGGTGTGCTCCGAGGAGGGCGTCGAGCGGCTGCCCGGCGCCCACTGCTACCAGCTCTACTCCGGCGCGGACACCTTCGCCGGCCTGCAGGAGGCCGAACCGGGCACCTTCTACCTCACCGACTATCTGGTGCGGCACTTCGACCGCCTGATCATGAAGGGCCTGGGCATCTCGGAGCACCCGGAACTGCTCGAGGCGTACTTCGGCAACTACACCCGGGTGGTCCACCTGGCCCAGACCGACGACGACCGTCTGGCCTGCGCCGCAGAGCAGGCCGCTGCTCGTCTCGGCCTTCGCTGCGAGCGGATCGCCACCGGCATCGGCGGGCTCGAACGCCAGATCGTGGAGCTGGCCGGCCCCGCCGGCGTCGAGGCGGCATGAGCCCCCCGGCCGGGCGCAGCGGGCGCAGGCGTCGAGGCGACGACGGGAGCCTCGTGCTGATCAGCTGGCGCGACATACCCGCGCAGGTCAACGGCGGTTCGGGCACCGACCGGACGCAGCGGATCCTCCCCCGCCGCTTCCAGAGAGCCATCGACCGGGCCGCCATGGTGGCCGGCAAGACCCAGGCCTCGCAGTACGTCGGCGAGTGGCACCGGACCTTGATCCCCTCCAACTCCGGCGATCCCGAGAGCGCGGCCATCGCGGCGGCGGCCGAGTTGGAGGAGGCCTTCCCACGGGAGCGCCTCGATGAGTTCGTCAAGACCGGCGGCTGGGATCCCGAGGGCAACGGCCAGGACCAGCCGACGCCTGAGCACCGCCGCGAGCTCGAAGGAAACCCGCAGTGACCGACACAGTCGTCAGCTCGGCCACCAGGGAGGTGGTCATCGGCTTCAACCGCCCGTTCGTGACAATCGGCGAGCGCATCAACCCAACGGGCCGGCGACTGCTGGCCGAGGAGATGCGCGACGGCGACTTCAGCCGGGTCGAGGCCGATGCGCTGGCCCAGACCGCGGCCGGAGCCCACATGCTCGACGTCAACGCGGGGATCCCCCTCGCCGACGAGCCGGCCCTGCTCGCCCAGGCCAT
Organism: Candidatus Aldehydirespirator sp.; assembly: GCA_965219165.1. Taxonomy (GTDB): domain Bacteria; phylum Actinomycetota; class Acidimicrobiia; order Acidimicrobiales; family Aldehydirespiratoraceae; genus Aldehydirespirator. Next base: position 3,103,298 of record CBDCMW010000002.1, read on the forward strand.
CAAGCTCGTGCAGAGCGTGACCGACGTGCCCCTGTCCATCGACTCCTCCATCGTCGAGGCCCTCGAGGCCGGGATCGCGGTGTACGAGGGCAAGCCCCTCATCAACTCCGTCACCGGGGAGGAGGAGGTGCTGGAACGGGTGCTGCCCCTGGTGGCCCGCCACGGCGCCGCCGTGGTGGCCATCTCCAACGACGAGACCGGCATCAGCGAGGACCCCGACGTGCGCTTCGAGGTAGCTCGCAGGATCGTGAACCGGGCCGCCGACCACGGCATCTCAGCCGCCGACGTGGTGGTGGACCCGCTGGTGATGCCGATCGGCGCCATGGGCACGGCCGGACGCCAGGTGTTCCAGCTCGTGCGGCGCCTTCGCAACGAGCTGGGGGTCAACACCACCTGCGGTGCCAGCAACGTCAGCTTCGGCCTGCCGGCCCGCCACATGATCACCGGGACCTTCCTGTCGATGGCCATAGGCGTCGGGCTCACGTCGGCGATCATGAATCCCATGCACCCGGAGGTCAGGAACGCGGTGCTGGCCGCAGACGTGTTGGCCGGGCACGACCGGGACTGCGCGGCATGGATTAGGGAGCACCGGGACCCCGACACGGTCGGCATGAGACGACGGGGCGGGCGTCGCCGGGGCGCCTGATCACATGCACGACATGCACAGCGTCGTGTTCAACCCCTCGGGGATACGCGCCTCGGTAGCTGCCGGGGCCACCGTGCTCGACGCAGCCCGAGCCGGCGGCGTGGATCTTGACTCGGTGTGCGGCGGCCGCGGCCTCTGCGGGCGCTGCCAGGTCTCGCCCACAGACGCCGGCGTTCTGTCGGAGCCGGGCCCGACCGAGATGAGGTACCGGGGCCGGCGCCCCCTGGCCAGGGGTTGCCGCCTGGGATGCCAGGCCGTGGTGCTGGCCAACGCCGTGATCGACGTGCCCGCCGCCAGCCAGGTCCATCGGCCCGTGGTCCGCAAGTCGATCGACCTCGAAGAGGTGGTCATCGACCCGGTGGTCACGCTGCACTATGTGGAGGTGCCCGAGGTTGTGCTCGGATTCGAGGCAGCCGAGGTGGACCTGGTGGCCGAGGCCCTGTCCAATGATTGGGGCCTGGCCGATGTCGACTTCGGTGTGCCGGTGCTGGCTCGCCTGCATTCGGCCATTGCCGCCGGGGAGGGGTCGGTCACGGTGGTTGTGCACGACCGCCGCACCGTGCTCGACGTGCGGCCCGGCTACTCCGACGGAGCCTGGGGCGTGGCTGTGGATGTGGGCTCCACCACCATCGCCGGCTACTTGCTCGAGCTCTCGTCGGGTGAGGTTGCCGCGGCCTCGGGTCGCATGAACCCCCAGATCCGCTTCGGCGAGGACCTCATGAGCCGGGTGTCGTATGTGATGATGAATCCCGGCGGCGAGGCGGAGCTCACCGGGGCTGTGCGCGGTGCTATCGACGAGTTGGTGGGCGAGCTGTGCGAGCAGGCTGGAGTGGGCCGCGACCAGGTCCATGACCTAGTCGTGGTGGGCAATCCGATCATGCACCATCTTGTGCTGGGCTTGGATCCCACCCCGCTGGGGGCGGCGCCGTTCACGCTCGCCACGGCCACCGCGGTGCGGGGCGTCGCCGCTGAGATCGGGATCGGGCTGCCGTGTGCGGCCCTGTACGTCGGTCCCTGCATCGCGGGGCATGTCGGTGCGGACGCGGCCGCGGCCACTCTGGCCGAGGGCCCTCACCGGGTTTCCACCCCGATGCTGGTGGTCGACGTGGGCACCAACGCCGAGATCGTGCTGGGCGACGGGCATCGGGTGTTCGCCGCTTCAAGCCCAACCGGCCCAGCCTTCGAGGGCGCCCAGATCAGCTGCGGCCAGCGGGCGACCGCGGGCGCGGTGGAGCGGGTCCGGATCGACCCGGACACCTGGGAGCCCCGGTTCAAGGTCATCGGCTGCGACATGTGGTCCGATGAGCCGGGATTCTCCGAGGAGCTGGACCGGGCGGGGCTGGAGGTGTCGGGCCTGTGCGGCTCGGGCATCATCGAGGTGATCGCCGAGATGTTCCTGGCCGGCGTCATGGATCGCCATGGCGTGATCACGTCGGAGACCAGCCGGTCGCCGCGCATCGTGGCCGACGAGCGCACGTTCAGCTACGTGATTCAGTGGGAGCCGATCCAGCTGTCGATCACCCAGAACGATGTGCGGGCCGTCCAGTTGGCCAAGGCAGCGCTGCGGGCCGGAATCGACCTGCTTCGCGAGCACGGAGGTGTCGACGAGGTGCCCGACATCCGTCTGGCTGGAGCGTTCGGGGCCCACATCGACCCGGTGCGGGCCATGGTGCTCGGCCTGGTCCCCGACACGCCTACCGGCGGAGTGCGAGCCGCCGGGAACGCATCGGGCGTGGGGGCGGTGCGGATGCTGCTGTCGGGCGCACAGCGCCTCGAGATCGAACGGCTGGTGCGGTCGGTCGTCAAGATCGAGACGGCCACGGAGCCTCGCTTCCAGGAGCTGTTCGTGGCCGCCATGGCGCTCCCCCACGACACCGACCCCACCCCGCATCTGGCCTCGGTGGTCGACCTGCCCCAGGCTCCCGCGGCGAACCACGACCAAGGCCGGCGCCGGCACCGCCGACCCCGCCCCGCCGCGTGAATTTCAGTAGAAACCTGGGATAATCCCAGAAAAGTACTATGAAATCCGGAATGATGAACGAGGCACCATGAGCGAGGCACGAGGGCGCAGAGGCGGAGGACGAGCGGGTCGGCGGGCCGCGAGGGCCGCGTCAGCGGAGACGGCGCCGTACCTGGTCCGTCGAGTGCCGCCGGTGGACATTGTCGACGTCGAAGGCTTGGAGCAGATCGAGCGCAACGCCGAGACCATCCTGTCGGACATCGGCATCGCGTTCCAGGACTTCCCGGAGGCTTTGGAGCTGTGGCGCGCCGCGGGCGCGGACATCGACGGGGAGCTGGTGCGGTTCCCGCCCGGCCTGTGCCGCCAGATCGTGCAGGACAACGCCCCTGCCGTCTACACCCAGCACGCCCGCAATCCCGCGCGCAGCGTCCAGGTTGGCGGCGACGCCACCGTGTTCGCCCCCAACTACGGGTCGCCCTTCGTCATGGACCTCGACCGGGGCCGTCGCTACGCCACACTGGAGGACTTCCACAACGTGGTGAAGCTCGCCTACGCGCTGCCGCAGCTGCACCACAGCGGGGGCACGGTGTGCGAGCCGGTGGACGTGCCGGTCAACAAACGCCACCTCGACATGGTGTACGCCCATCTGCGGTACAGCGACAAGCCGTTCATGGGCTCGGTGACCGCCGCCGAGCGGGCCGCGGACTCCGTGGAGATGGCTCGCATCGCCTTCGGCGGCGACCTCGCCGACCGCACGGCGATGACCTCCCTCATCAACGCCTCCTCCCCGATGCGCTGGGACGCCACCATGCTGGGCGCGGCCACGACCTACGCCCGAGCCAACCAGGCCTGCATCGTCAGCCCGTTCATCCTGGCCGGGGCGATGTCGCCGGTGACGGTGGCCGGGCTGGCCGCACAAGCCCTGGCCGAGGCGCTGTCGGGCATGGCCTACCTTCAGCTCGTCCGGCCGGGGGCGCCGGTCGTGTTCGGCACCTTCGCCTCGTCGATGTCGATGGCCACCGGGGCGCCCACCTTCGGCACTCCCGAGGCCGGCCAGGCCATCTACGTGATGGCGACGCTGGCCCGCCGGGTCGGGGTGCCGTTCCGCTCCGGCGGGCAGTTCACGTCCTCGAAGCTGCCCGACGCGCAGGCCGCCTACGAGTCGGCTCACACCCTGTTGCCCACGATGCAGGCGGGAGTGAACTTCGTGCTGCATGCCGCGGGCTGGCAGGAGGGCGGCCTGGCGCTGGGCTACGAGAAGCTGATCCTGGACGCCGACCAGTTGGGCGCCATGGAGGTTTGGGCCCGGGGGGTGGACACCAGCGACAGCGGGCAGGCCATGGAGGCGTTCCGCACCAACGCCCACGGCGACCACTTCCTGGGCAACCAGCACACCCTGGCCAACTTCGAGACCGCCTTCTGGCGATCGGACATCTCCGATGCGGCCAGCTACGAACAGTGGGCCGAGGAGGGCTCGCTGTCGGCCGCCCAGCGCGCCAACGCCCGCTGGAAGCAGTTGCTGGCCGACTACGAACCGCCCCCCATCGACGACGCGGTGGACGCCGAACTGCTCGACTACGTGGCCCGACGCAAGGACGAGATGCCCGACGAGATCGGCTGACGCGACCGGCGCTGACCGTGCGCCGTCGCTAACCGAACGAGACCAGGCCGGTCAGGCTGGCCCAGGCCGGTCAGTCGAATTCAGGCGAGTCAGCCGAGTGCGGGCCGAGTCAGCCGAATTCAGGCGAGTCAGCCGAGTGCGGGCCGATCGGGGAGCCGCAGGCCGATCAGCGCGCCGGCAGCGTGCAACTCGAAGTGCCACACGTCGATGTCGTCGGGGCTGCTCTCGCGCAGAGACGTCACCGCGTGCCAGATGGTGAGACGGGCCGCTCGCACGGTCGCATCCGGAGACTCCGCAGCACGAGAGACGGCGGCGTACCCGGCGGAGATGCCCGCGTAGACGTCGCTGTGGACGCCCACCGACACCGCCGCCCACTCCGCCAAGGCTCTGAGCGCGCGGGGCCGCGAGCGGTTCACCGGGTCGTCAAAGATCGCCTCGACCCATGAGTGCCAAGCCGTTGAACCTCTATCCGCCATCCATCTGCTCCTTTCGACGCGCTCCGAGGGGGCCAGCGTCCGAGGTTAGTGGCGTCCCGCCGGGGTTCATCGCCCGATCACGGTCCAGTCTTACATGTCGTAGAAGCACCAGCTCGACTCCGTCAGCGTTGACCCATCGGGCCATTGCTCCACGGCCAATAGGCGTGCCGCTCAGCCGCGGCGGGGTCGGCGCAGCAGATTGGCGGCCATCGCCGAGGCTCGAACCGGCCAGGGGTCGAACGGACCCTGCTCCTCCACCGGCAGGGCTGGTTGCACGAACATGCGGTAGACGACATACAGCGCGATCACGACGTGGGCTACGACCAGGATCACGAAGAAGGCGCTGGGAGCGGTCAGAGACATGATCACTCCGCCCAGAGTCGGGCCGATCACCGCGCCGGTCCCGCTGACTCGCACCAGCGAGGCGCTAGCTCCGGTCAACTGCGCGGGCGACACGCTGTCGGCGGTGGTGGCCACGGCCAGCGAGTAGAGGGGGTACGTGCACCCGCCGTGGGCCAGCATCAGCAGCAGCGACAGAGCCGATCCCGGTGCCACCAGCAGGTGCAGTCCTGCGAACCCCGCCGCGGCGACGGCCACGACCAGGATCACATAGCGGCGCGGCACCCGGTCCGACGCCGCGCCTATCAGCCACTGGGTGGCCAAGGAACCCGCTATGGGAGCGGCCACGAACAACGATATCCGGGAGGTGGGCAGGCCCTCAGTGGCTGCGTACAGCGCCCCGAGGCCCATGATGCTGCCCTGCCCGACCCCGATCCAGAACGCGGTCAGCATTCCCAGGGGCGCGATCTTGACCAGCTTGCGCAGCGAGATCGGCTCGGGCACGGCCAGCGGCGGTGCGGTGGAGGCCGACAGCGACACCGGCACCAGCGCCAGCGAGATCAGCGCGGACGACACCACGAACAGCTTGAAGCCCGCGGGGTTGGCGCTGTTGAGCATGAGCTGGCCGGCGCCCATAGACCCCATCGTCACGATCATGTAGCGCGACAGCATCCGGCCTCTGGTGGCGTTGGTGGCCATGTCGTTGAGCCACGACTCGACGGTGACGAGGATTCCGGCCAAACACAGGCCGAAGATGAACCTCAGCAGGGCCCACGACACCGGGTCTACCCAGATGACGTGCAGGACGGAGGCGGCCGAGGCCACCGAGGCCAGGGCGGAGAACACCCGTATGTGGCCGACCGTGGCCAGGAAGTGCTCGGCCGCCTTGGTACCGAACAGGAAGCCCAGGAAGTAGCCGGCCATCACCAGGCCGGTCACGGCCAGACCGAAGTCCTCCAGCTCGGCGCGCACCCCGAGCGTGACGCGCAGCAGCCCGTTGCAGGACATGACCAGGGCCACGCCAACCAGCAGCGACCTGACCGCGCCGAGGCCGTCGCCGCGGGGCTCTATCCACGGTCCGCCCGACAGCCCATCGTCCGCAGGCTCGGGCCGCACCACGGCGCCGGAGGCCACCGCGCCGATGGTAGCGACAGGATCCGGCGGCGGGCCCGCGGTTCGCTCGTGACTTTCGTCACAGAGGCCGAAGCGGATAGGGCGCGGGTTCACGAGGATCTTGCAGAGCGCTGAGCGAGGCCGTGGCCCGAGCGGTCCGTGAGCGCAGCGAACAAGAGCGGGAGACCCTGAGGCCGAGCTGGCTTGACCGGTTCCGGCGAGTCTCGGCCGGGTTGCGTCAGGCCCTGGATAGCGCCGTGGCGATGGCCTGGCGGACCGGGATCGGGCTCTCGATCTGCAGGAAGTGGCCCACCCGCTCGAGGTACACGGTGGTGGCACGGCTGTCGCCGAAGGCCTCGATAATTCCGGCCGCGGCCCGGTTGGGCGTCATCTTGTCCTCGCGGCCCAGCACCAGTGTCACCAGGCACTCCACGCGGGCCGCTGAGGTCTCGGCGCCGTCGTACGAATTGCATGCGGCCAGGTCACGAGCGAGCACTCCCGGCCGGGCCCGGTCCAGCAACGAGGTGTTTCCCCCGATCAACCACATGCCCGGCGAGGCATGGCCGCCGGTGTGGGCCCGGCTGCCTATGCCCCAGGAGGTGATGAGACGGCCGGCCACAGGGTCGTCGGCATCGGCTGCAGCCTGCAGCGCCGGATGCACCGGCATCGCTCCCGCCGTGCCCAGCAACACTAGCGACCGGGCCACGTCGGACCGCTGGGCCGCGGCCTCCAGCACCACGAACGTCCCCATCGAGTGACCCACCAGGTGGGCGGGCGCCAGCCCCAAGGCCTCGGTGGCCCGTGCCACCCACTCCCCCATCTCCTCGATGCTCTTCAGCGCCGGGCCCTCGCTGCCGCCGTGGCCGGGCAGGTCCACGGCCGCGGCCCGGTAGCCGTGATGTGCGATCCAGCGGGTCTGGAGCTGCCACGCGGTGCGGTCGCTGCCCGCTCCGTGCACCAGCACCACCGCGGGCTGGTCGCCGTCGAGGCTGCGCCCCCCGGTGGCGCACCGCACGACCCGCCCGTCGATCAGCGTCTCCACGGGTCGGCGCCGCTAGCGCTGCGAGGCCTTGAGGGCCCGCTCCAGGTCCTCGATGATGTCTCGGGGGTCCTCCAGTCCGACCGAGATCCGCACCAGGTCCTCCCCCACCCCGGCCGCGGCCAGGTCGTCGGCTGACATCTGCTGGTGGGTGGTGCTGGCCGGGTGGATGACCAACGTCTTGGCGTCGCCCACGTTGGCCAGATGCGAGGCCAGCCGGACCGCAGAGATGAACTTGGCTCCGGCTTCGCGCCCGCCCGCGATGCCGAAGCTCAAGATGGCCCCGGTGCCCCGCGGGTAGAGCCGGCGGGCCAGTTCGTGGTCGGGATGGTCCGGCATGGACGGGTACTTCACCCAGCTCACCGCGTCGTTGGCGGCCAGCACATCGGCCACCGCCTCGGTGTTGGCCACATGGCGCTGCATCCGCAGCGGCAGCGTCTCCACGCCCTGCAGGATCTGGAAGGCGTTGGCCGGGCTCATGCAGGCCCCGAAGTCGCGCAGGCCCTCGGTTCGTGCCCGGCTGACGAAGGCGCTCGGGCCGAACTCGTCGCTGAAGCTGATGCCGTGGTAGCCGGCGTAGGGCTCGGTGAGGGTGCCGAACAGGCCCGAGGCGTCCCAGTCGAAGTGGCCGCCGTCGACGAGCACGCCTCCGAGGGCCACGCCGTGGCCGCCCAGGAACTTGGTGGCCGAGTGCATGACGATGTCGGCGCCGTGCTCGAATGCCCGGATCAGGTACGGGGTCGAGAAGGTGGCGTCCACCATCAGCGGCAGGCGGTGGTCGTGGGCGACGTCGGCCACCGCAGCAATGTCGAGCACCTCGATGCCGGGGTTGCCGAGCGTCTCGGCGAACACGAGACGGGTGTCCGCTGTGATGGCCGCCGCGAACTCGTCGGGGCGGCGGGGGTCCACGAACGTGGTGGAGATGCCGAAGCGCCGCAGCGTGAGGTTGAGCATGTTGTGGGTGCCGCCGTAGATGTTGCGGCTGGCCACGATGTGGGAGCCCGAGTCCATGAGGGTGGCTACGGCCAGGAAGAACGCGGCCTGGCCGCTTGCGGTGGCCACTGCGCCCACGCCGCCTTCCAGGGCGGCGACGCGCTCCTCGAGCACGGCCACGGTGGGGTTGGAGATCCGCGAGTAGATGTGGCCCGGTATCTCGAGGTTGAACAGCCCGGCGGCGTGGTCGGTGTCCTCGAAGGAGTACGACGTGGTGAAGTAGATGGGCACGGCCCTGGCCCCGGTGGAGGGGTCGCTGTGCTGGCCGGCGTGCAGGCTGAGGGTGTCGAATCGCAGGAAGTCGGGCTCAACCACGGGCGACATCCTACGCCGCCTGCGAGCCCTGCCCGAGACAGGAATTCCGGGACTGCTCGCGGGCGGCAGCCCGGTGACGCGTCGAGGCCCTGGCCGTATCGGCTGGGGGTGACCGATCTTGGCAGGGCCTCGAGTTCTCGGGGGTCTCAGCCCCCTATGGGTGATCGTTGTGCCGGCCCGGTGGAGGCCGGCAGGCTCGTCAGCGGTGAGCCCTGTAGGGTCGGGCGGCCGCTGCGCCGGCGACGCGGAGTAGACCCTCGGCCACGCCTACGGCATAGCCCGGGCCCAGTGCGTCTCGCCACACCGTCGAGGGGTTGGTCTTGGTGTCGTAGCGAGGAATTGGTCTCATCTTGCTCCTCCTCTGCCTCTATGCGCCTCTTCGTCGGCGTTGGATTCATTCTTTCGCCAGACGACCCGAATCGCAACGAATCGCAGGTCAGAGGGGCTGTGATTTACGTCACATCCGCGGCGTCGCCAGTCCGATAGAAGTCGACGTGCTCGGGAGGCAGAGGGGTGTCGCCCCGGATCGCATCGGCTGCCTTCTCGGCCAGCATCATCACCGGCGCGTAGATGTTGCCGTTGGTCACGTACGGCATCGACGAGGCGTCCACCACCCGCAGGCCGGTGGTGCCGTGGACCTCCAGCGTGTCGGGGTGAAGAGCCGAGTCGTCGCCCAGGCCCATGCGGGCGGTGCAGGAAGGGTGAAGGGCGGTCTCGGCGTCTCGGCGGACCCAGTCGAGGATCTCATTGTCGGTGCTCACCTCCGGGCCGGGCGACACCTCCCCGCCGTTGAAGGGTTCCATGGCCGGCTGGTTGAGGATGTGGCGGGCGTGGCGGACGGCCTCCGCCCATTCGCGGCGGTCCTCATCGGTGGACAGGTAGTTGAAGCGCAGCGCGGGCTTGGTGCGGGGGTCGGCGGAGACGATGGCCACAGTCCCCCGCGAGTTGCTGTACATCGGACCGACGTGGACCTGGTAGCCGTGGCCGCCCTCGGGCACCGAGCCGTCGTAGCGGATGGCGATGGGAAGGAAGTGGAACATGAGGTTCGGGTAGGGCACCTCGTCGTTGCTGCGGATGAAACCGCCCGCCTCGAAATGGTTGGTTGCCCCCGGCCCGCGGCGGGCCAGCCACTGCAGCCCGATCAGGGGGCGGCGCCACTTGGCCAGGTTCGGCTGCATCGACACCGGCTGCTTGCAGGCGTATTGGATGTACACCTCGAGGTGGTCCTGCATGTTGGCGCCCACGGCGGGAAGGTCGGCCACGACGTCGATGCCGTAGCGGTGCAGGAGGCCGGCGGGGCCCACGCCGGAGAGCTGCAGCAGCTGGGGCGAATTGATGGCCCCGCCGCAGCAGATCACCTCGCCGGCGCTCACGGTTCGGCTGCGGCCACCCTTGGTGTATTCCACTCCCGTGGCCCGGGTGCCCTCGAAGAGGATCCTGGTGGTGAAGGCCCGCGTGAGGAGGTGGAGGTTGGGCCGGTTCAGCACGGGATGGAGGTAGGCCCGGGCCGCGCTGAGGCGGCGGCCCCGGTGGACGTTGCGGTCGAAGGCGGCGAAGCCCTCCTGGCGGTAGCCGTTGACGTCGACGGTCCGGGGGTGGCCAGCCTGCTCGGCGGCTTGCAGGAAGGCCTCGAACAGCGGGTTGGTGGCCGGTCCCCGCTCCAGCACCAGCGGACCCTGGTCGCCGCGGTGCTTGCCCTTGCCTCGGGTCCCGGCGGGGCCGCTGTGGTCGTCGCCGGCGAGGCACCGCTCCATGCGCTTGAAGTAGGGCAGGCAGTGGGCGTAGTCCCAGTTCTGCATGCCCGGGTCTGCGGCCCATCGCTCATAGTCGAGGGGGTTTCCCCGTTGGAAGATCATGCCGTTGATGCTGGAGGACCCGCCCAGCACCTTGCCCCTGGCGTGGTACACGCGGCGCCCGCCCATGTGGGGCTCGGGCTCGGACGTGTACTGCCAGTCGTAGAAGCGGTTGCCGATGGGGAACGACAGCGCCGCGGGCATGTGTATGTACACGTCGAAGCGCCAGTCCCGCCGGCCCGCCTCCAGCACGAGCACTGAGGTCTGCGGGTCCGCACTGAGCCGGTTGGCGAGCGCGCAGCCAGCCGAGCCCCCGCCCACGATCACGTAGTCGTAGCGGCCGTCGTGGTCTGCCATGGTCACCTCGCGAGCTCGGGCCGGGTGGCGACGACTCGCCCCGTGCCATGCAACAATTGCGACCCTACCGCTGCCGCCCCGAAAGTACGGAGGAACCGCTGTGGACGAGCCCGCCCAGACCGAGTTGAAGTCGCCACCCTCCGGCCACTGCCTGTGCGGCGGAGTGAGCTACGAGGTGCACGGGCCGATCCGCCAGGTGTGGAACTGCCACTGCTGGCGCTGCCGCCGCTGGACGGGCCACCACATGGCCGGCACGGGTTGCGCGCGCTCTGACTTGCGGTTCCTGTCCGACGCCACCCTGGCCTGGCATCATCCCGCCGACGACCCGAACGTGGCCTACGGATTCTGCCGGGGGTGCGGGGGCTCGCTGTTCTGGAAGGTGGTGGAGGGCCCGCCGGACCAGACCGACCACATCGCCATCTGCGCCGGCACGCTGGATCTGCCCACGGGACTGCACACCGAGCGGGCCCTGTTCACCGACGACGCCGCCGACTACCACAACCTCGACCCGGAAGTGGAGGCCTGGGACCGGGAGTAACCCGCCCAGCACCGCTTCGGGCCACTCCTACGAGACTCCTGTGAGTGACACCGCCCAGACCTCACCGAAGTCGCCGTACTCGGGCCACTGCCTGTGCGGCTCTGTGAGCTATATGCAGAGCGAACCGCCACTCGGCTTTGCCCGCTGCCGGACGCAACCGTAGAGGCGGTCGTGGGGCTCCCGCTGGCAAAGACTTGCGATTTCCACAACTTTCGCGGATACTGTCCACCTGTGGACATGTCCATCGGTCGCCAGATCCGGCGACTGAGAGAGGCTGCGGGGCTCAGGGCCGCGGACCTCGCGGAGAGGCTGGGCGTGGACCCCAGCGCTGTGTCCAATCTGGAGAACGACCGTCGCGGTGTCAAGGCCGAAGAGCTTGGGACTATCGCGGACTTCTTGGGCGTGTCGCAGCTCGCGATCCTCGAGCCGGACTCACTCCTGGGCCGGCTGCCGGTGGCGCACCGCACGAACGGCGACGAGAGTGCTAGCCGGGACTCGCTGATGCGGCTCACTGCCCTCGCGGAGCTGCACCAAGTGCTCACTGACGGCGGTCATCCTGCGGCTGTCCTGATCGGTGAGCCCCCAGGACCGAACTCGAGGTGGCTACAGCACGCAACCGCTCTAGCCGACTGGGCGCTGGAGTTTCTCCCCCCGACAGTCGAGGGGGAGGATCGCCTCGCGGGCCTGGCCACGGCGATCGAAGACAGGCTGGGCGTGGACGTGATGGTCGAGAGCCTGGGAAAGGCCGAGCCATTGGGCCTCTCGATCACGGACGCCGAGTTCTCGTTCATCCTGGTGAACGCCGACCAGTTGAGATCACGGGCGTTGTTCACCTTGGCCCACGAGTTGGGCCACGTGCTAAGTGGCGACGGGTCTACGATCAACATCGACAGGGATCTGCAGGCTCGAACCGATGAGGAGCGGCTGGCCAACGCGTTCGCGGCCGCACTGTTGATGCCGGAACCGGAGATCGGCAAGGCGATCGACGAGTATGGCCGCGGCGCGGACTGCCTGGCGCGCATGCTCCTGCGCTTCGGCGTGAGCTACGAGACCCTCGTCTACCGTCTCCACAACCTGCAGATCATCAACGCCGACGGACGGGATCGCTTGCGAGGGATCCGTTGGGCCAGCCTGGTCGAGCACGTCGAAGACGACGAGATCGCTCGAAGCTTGCTCGCTGCGAGAGGGGCGAGACCCGAGCGGCGGCCGCCAGCGCTGCTCGCGGCGCGATGCCTCCAGGGAGCGCTGGACGGAACAGTGGGGGCGGGGCCGTTAGCGAGGCTGCTCGATGTCGACATCGACGACATGATCGAGGCGATCAACTCGGTTGGGCAAGAAGCGGCGGACACTATCGACAGCGACTACTCGACCCCCGAGGACCCGCCTGACGTGGCGATCCTGAGCTTCGACGAGGATCCCGTAGCCGCCTGACGACGACTCCTACCATCGGCGCATGGGCCCTGTGCTCCACGATGCCGTCACACTCCGTCACTTCGCTGCGGTCGAGCGCATGGATGTGCTGCGAGCTTGCCACGGTCATCGTCCGGAGCCCAGATGGACAGAGGGAATCCGCGCTGAGATCAAGTCCGCAGAGAAGGCAGGCGAGTCCTATTGCTCCAACATCCTCAGCGAGACCTGGCTCGGGACGCCAACTGCTCCGAGCGTTGCAGAACTCGCAGCGGTGTACCGCCTTCAGGTAGGGCTGAACGACGGCAGACAGCCACCGAAGGGCGACCGCGGCGAGGCCGAGGGCATCTTCTTCGCGGAGAAGCACGACGGACAGTTCGCCACCGACGACAACAACGCGTACGACTTCGCTCGACGGCGCCCCAACCTTGGCGCCGGGAGGGTGATCGACTCAATCCACATCCTCCGAACCGCCGTCGCCGACGGTGAACTCACAGCCACCGCGGCTCACCGCATCGCGAACGCCATAGAGGACGCAGGCCGCTCGTTCCGGCCGACCCATCGCGACACAAGGGATCCCGACTACTTCACCCGCTGAACCGTCAGAGGACCGCCACCGCTGATGCGGATGGTGTGCGGCCTGTCAGCTACGCGGGCAGCGTTGTGGTGAAGAGGGACTGTTGCTCGGGAGAACTCACCTGTGCCGGAGGCGGTTCGGATGCCGGGGCGTCGAGGAGCGATTCGATGTCGGCGACGCTGGCCACGGGAACTGCACCTTGCCGCTCGAGGGGCTCATTGCCGGGGCCTTCCCCGGGGCCTCGCCACACCGCGACCAACCCGTAGCCGTGCTTGAGAGCCTCGGTGGCACCGGACCAGGTGCCGCCGGTCCCGTCGTCGCTGGCGACCACCACGGTGAGCGCAGCCTGTGCGTAGATGAGCTTGTTGCGGCCCATGGCGTTGCCGGCGCTGAAGGGGGCGTCGGGGCTGTACGGGGTGCACAGGGCGGTGCTCCCGTCGTACACGGCCTTGCGCACATCGGTGCGCTTCAGCTTGCGCGAGAGCGACTCAGCCAGGATCCCGACGACGGCTCCACCCGCCTCGTGCGCCGCGTCCATGGCGAGCTGGTCCACGCCGCGGGCACCTCCCGACACCAGCGGCATGCCCCGCCGGGCCGCAAGCCGGGCGACTTCTTTGGCCACCTCCCCGCCAGCCTCGGACACGTCCCGGCTGCCGACGACGCCCAGCCCTGGGGTATTGAGCAGGTCGAGGGCGCCAGCGCCGTGCATCATCGGGGGCGCCTTGGCTGCGAGCCGGGCCAGCCACTGTTGCGGGTAGTGCTCGTCGAAGACGGTGAGCGTCCGGATGCCCGATTGCTCGAGCCGATCGAGTTCGAAGGCCACCGCGGTGGCCCTGTCCATGAGCCCAGCGATGCGATCGCCGAGATCCTTGGACAGTCCGCAGTCGGGTGCAAGTTGCTCCTCGCTGTAGGCGAGAAACATGCTCAGCGCCTCCCGCGGCTGGTCAGACTCCCCACCGGCTGCATCGGCCTCTCGGCCAGTGCTGCGAATCGAACCTCCTCCGGATAGATCGAGCAGGCTCCAGTACTCCGACGCCTTCAGCGGCCGCAGCCCCTCGGCGCAGAGGCGGCTGACGAGCAGGATCGTGGCCAGAGAGTCTTCGTGCCTCAACGGACTGACCTCCCGGCCGTGTCCGCCAGTGCGAACGGGAGCACCGGCCCAGCGCCCGAGTCGAGCAGTAGCGAGGCGACGACGGTCAGGGTCCAGCGTGAGTCCACCATGTCGTCCACCAGCAGCACTGGACCGGACGGTACTTCCCCCGTGATCTCGAATGCGTCCCGCACGTTGCGGTACTGCTGCTGGCTGTTCTGCATCGTCTTCTGAGGCTCGGTATGGCGGACCTTGGCGATTACATCCTTGCAGGCGAGCCCGAGCGACTGCGCCAGCCTCGCAGCGAAGTCGGGGACCAGTTCGGGGCGGCGCAGCGAGGGCACGAATGCCACCCACTCGGGCCCAGGGTCGGGCTGCCAGCGGTCGCGGATCAGGTCCCGCGCCGCGCCTACGAGCCGGTCATCGAACTTGCCGTCCTGCTGCTTGCCGGTGCGCACGAGCCTGCCCCAGCCGCCGTCGCCCCACCGGGTGAGCGCACGCCCGTCCTCAAGCCGGTGTTCGACTGCGATCCGTTTGCCGTCCGGGAACTGCTTGCGAGGTTCGATGCGACGCTCGGACTTGCGGAGGAAGTCGATGGCCTGTTGCACGGTGGCCGGGTCGAAGCTCCGGTCCAGGCTGACCCCGGTGCAGTTGTCGCAGATGCCGCACGGCTCGGGGTCGTGGTCGTCGAGATAGCCGCGCAGCAGCCGCATCCGGCACTGGTCGGTGCCGATGTAGTCGAGCATCTGCTGCTGCTCGGTCCTGCGCAGAGCCGTGACCGAGCTGACCCGTTCATGATCGAACGTCCAGGGTGCCAGCGTCCGCAGCCACCGGCCGCCGTCTCGCTCCACCGCGCCCTCCACTTCCAGAATCTTCAGGAGGCCCTCCAGTTGGCCCGGCCGCACATTGACCTCGTCAAGCAATTCCCGCTTCGTCATGGACACAGCCCGGCCCTCCAGCACGTCTACGACGCGCTCGGCGAGGTGATCGGGAGGAAACGCCGAGCCGATGAAGTAGTCCTGGATGTCGGCGTCCTCCGTGCCCCGCAGCAGGATTCCCAACGATTCTCTCAGGGCGCGCCCGGCCCGCCCGACCTGCTGGTAGTAGGCCACCGGCGAGCCCGGCGACTGGTAGTGGATCACGAAGGCGAGGTCGGGCTTGTCGAATCCCATGCCCAGCGCCGAGGTGGCCACCACGACCTTCACCTCGTTGGACAGCAGCTGCTGTTCGACGGCCCGCCTGTGCTCGTCGTCGCTCTCGCCGCTGTAGGCCACCGCAGTGATGCCCCTCGAGCGGAGCCAGCCCGCGACCCGCTCGGTGTCGGCCACGGTCAGGCAGTAGACGATGCCGGTGCCCGGCAGCTCTGCGATCACGTCGGCGAGCCATGCCAGCCTCTCCGCCTGCGACGGCTTGTCCAACGCGTGGAGCCGAAGGCCGTGACGGGCGAGCGGCCCCCTGACCGGCGCGAAGTCCGCTCCGAGCTGGGAGGTCACGTCGGCCACCACCCGGTCGTTGGCGGTGGCCGTGCAGCACAGCACCGGCACCCCGGCGGGCAGCAGGTCCAGCACCCGCACCAGACGCCGGTAGTCGGGACGGAAGTCGTGGCCCCAGTCGGAGATGCAATGTGCCTCGTCGATCACCAGCAGGCCGCTGCGCCGACCGATCACCGGCAGAACTTCGTCGCGGAACTGCTGGTTCGCCAGCCGCTCTGGTGAGATCAACAGCACGTCCACCTCGTCTGCCTCGATCCGCTCCTCAACCTCGCCCCACTCGTCACGATTCGAGCTGTTGATGGTGACGGCCTGGACTCCAAGCCGCTCAGCAGCCTCGATCTGATTGCGCATGAGAGCGAGCAGCGGAGACACCAGCAGCGTGGGACCGAGTCCCTGGTCTCGCAGCAGCCGGGTGGCGATGAAGTACACGGCGCTCTTGCCCCAGCCGGTCCGCTGCACCAGCAGCACCCGGCCCCGCTCCCCCGCCAGTGCCAGGATCGCCTCGAGCTGATCAGCCCGGAATCCGGCCACCGGGTCGCCGGTCAGCCGCCGCAGAAGCGCGAGCGCCTCATTCTCCAGATCGCTCGAATGTTCCATAGCGGCCGGAGTGTAGGAGCCCCCTGAGACAACGCTGGCGGGCCGAGCTTGATCCCTAGGCGGTGATCGGGATCTTCGAGCACTGCCGCCCGCCCAGGGCACTGGCGCGTCAGCCTTGCAAGGTCTGCGGAGCGACGACGAGTCCCTCGGCTGCGGCGACCGCGTGGAGGCGGCGATCCCATGCCGCCACCACGAGATGGGGGGCATCGATCTCCAGCGCACTGGCGAGGTGGACCGCATCCGCGCCGCGAAGGCTGTGGCGCTTGGCCAGCCGACCGGCGGCCTGCTCCACCCGGGCGCTGAACTCCACCGGGCGCATCGCCGCCCAGAAGTCCTCCCAGCTCCGTTCACACCACGCCAGGCTGACTTCGTCCAGGTCGCGGTTGCGGCCCGCCGCGGCCAGCGCAGCGCACACCTCCGGGTAGGCGAGGCGGCTTGAGACCGCAGCGTCGCAGCCGTCCCAGAGCGCGGCGGCGATGTCACTGCCCGGCTCCTCGACCACCAGCTTCACCAGCGCGCTGGCGTCGAAGTACACGACGGCCACCGATCAGCGCCGCTGCTCGCTCACCAACTCCGAGACCAGCCGACGAGGCCGCGGCCGCTCCCGACCCGTCGCCGCGGGCCGGTCCCCGCGGACCGGCCGGGCGATGACCCCCTGCACAGTGAGGGACTCGATCATCGAAGTCGCGCCGACTCCGAGGATCCGGGCCACAGGCACGCCGCGCTCGGTCACCACGATCTCATCACCGTCCCGGACCCGGTCGAGCCAGTGGCTCAGACTTGCCCGTAACTCGGTTACTGCCACATCCATGTCAGCAAGTGTACATCTCACAGAGCCCAATCTGTACGTCAGCTGGCTCTCGGCACGTCCACCGCCGGCCCAGGCCGCCGTCGCTGTAGGTGCAGAGGCTCATCGCCACCCCCGTATTGCTGCTCCATTGGACGAACTCTCACCGGGCTGGATCGATGATTAGGACCATGCTACATGAATATCACATTAATACTAATGACATCACTGATAAGATACTGGAATGCCACACCCGCCATATTGTCGGTGAGATCGCGCCTCGTGGACCTCACAGTCGGGACGATTGCGTTGATCCTCGGGGAGCGTCCACAGCACGACTCGAACCTCGCCCGAGCCGCTCACGCGCGTGCGCCAGACAGTGTGGCCTCGGATGGGAAGACGCAACTGGCCTGAGCGCCCTTTGGCGCTTCCAGGATCGGAGGCGATGGCCTGCAATGCCATCTCTACCCGCTCCGCCAGCGTGGCGAAGCGCGGGGTCGTGAGCAGCCGGTGCAGCGCCTCCCCGGCGTCAGGCTCGTAGCGCAGTACGTGCAGCACCGTCCTACTCCTCAGTCTCCCAGATCTGCAACCACCATGCTTGTGGTATAGTGAAGTTGAACAATACTCAGTCCAGAACAATACTCAGTCCAACAGCCGGCCATGCCCGCGCGCCAAGGGAATGCCGCATATGCCTCACCGTCTGCGACCCTCCGACGCATCCGAGACAGTTCCCCGAGCCGTCAGCGATTCGGAGCACCCCGCACGCACTGCCGTGCACGATGTCGATGGAGCAGTCGGGCGCGTCCCTGCTGAGGATCTCGACCCCTTCGAGAAGGCGCTGAGGGACCGCCCTGAGATCATGAAGAGGATGGAGGCAGTCGTCGCCGACCCCTCCAAGGCCGTGCCCTCACGCCACCATCCTCCGCCAGCGAGCCAATAGCCCCGACCCCTACAAGAGGCTCCGCGACAAAGTTCGGCCGCGCTGGACGGTCTTGGTGCCTGCTCGTTTGACCACGGAGAAGGCTTGATCTGATCGACCAGCGGCAACTGCAACGACAGGGTCATCGATCGTGTGCCCATGTTTGTCTCGAGTCCTCGACAAGTTCCTGGGCGTTGTCGACCAGCGATCTGGCCCTGGCAGGCGCACCCGCCAGCTCCCGTCGCCGCGCCTCTCGACGGCACGGGCCCAGGTGCCGCGGTACACCTCGGCGCCCGCCATCCGGGCCGCCTTGGCGAAGGCGTGGGTGACTCCGGCCGGGTCGACGTGGCCCTCGTGGGCCTCGAGCATGGCTCCCACGAAGTGCTCGGGGTCGAACAGCGGCACCATCTCGGCAGCCTCGGCCACGGAGATCATCTCGGTGTCCATGCCCAGATACCGGCCCCGAGCGTGGGCCATCCTCAGCCAGTCGAGCCGCTCGGGCGTGTCGGCCAGCAACACGCCGCCGGGCTTGTGTATGCCGCAGTCCTGGCCCGAGACGCGCTCGATCTCGGCGTAGAGCTCAGTGGTGTAGCGCTGCAGCTTGGCCACATTGGGGTCGCCGTTGATGGTGTGCATTCCGCCGGCGGCGTGCCACGTGGAACCGGCGGTGAGCTCGGTGCGCTCGACGAGCACCACGTCTGTCCAACCTGCCTTGGTGAGGTGGTAGAGCACGCTGGCGCCCACCACTCCCCCGCCGATCACCACCACTCGGGCCTCGGACTTCATTCAGGCGCGTCCATGCCGTGCAGCCCGAGAAACCCTCAGGCCCGCCCCACCGCTCCAGCTTCGATCCTCACCCAAGCCGTGCGCTCGCCTCGATGGCCGGTGGAGCGGGGTTCTGACGGCAGCCGTAGCGCTCATTGTCGCCAGGGCCGTCACCAGCAGGAACGGTCAGCCCATCCGCGAGCGACTCGGCGGTGAGGCAGTCGGCCACCATGTTGTGGAAGCGGTGCAGCGGCTCCTCGAAACGGGGCGACAGCGGCCCGGGCGGAGCCGCTCCAAGAGCCAGTCCCCGCTGGGCCCGCTCGCAGATGTCGATGTCCTCGCTGTTGACCTCGATCCAGAACTTGCGGGTGGCGTCGAAGGCGTCGGCCGCCCGGTCGGCGTCGGTGGAGGGAGGCAGCAAGAATGTGCAGTGCTCGCGGCTGATCCCCGCCGACACCGGCTCGAGGCGGATGACGAAGGCATGGCTGGGCAGGATCGCCAGCGTCAGGTTGGGGAACACGGCCACGAATCGCCCACTCACCCCGTCGGAGGAGTCCAGGCCGGCCGCGGGGGGCAGCACCAGCCAGTCGTCGCGGTCGTCGCCCGACACCGGCGACGTGGTCTGGCCGCAGTACATGCCCGGCCCCTGGTAGCGGTAGTGGTCACGCACCCGTGAGACCTTGGCCAGCTCGGGATGGACCCAGGCCAGGTGGTAGTACTCCTGGAAGTTCTCCGTGATCAGCTTCCAGTTGGCGGCCACCTCGAACGTGCATCTGTCGTGGACCTGCCAGCCGTCGAATCCGTAGCCGGCCATCCGCTCGGGCAGGTCTCCCAGCCACCAGCCAAGAGGCGGGGCGCTGTCGTCCAGGCAGGCGAACACCTGCAGGCCCCAGGTCTCCACCCGCACCGGCAGCAGGGAGAACTCCGCCCGGTCGAAGCCCGGCCGGGGAACCTCGTCGAACAGCGGGGTGGACACCAGGGACCCGTCGAGGGCGTAACCCCAGCGGTGATAGGGGCACCGGATCGTTCCGGCCACCGAGCAGTCGGCCGCCGCCAACTCCGTTCCCCTATGCCGGCAGGCGTTGACGAACCCCCGAAGCACGCCGTCTCGGCCCCGGGTGATGAGCACCGACGTGTCGCCCACGGTGCGCACCAGCAAGCGGCCAGGCTCGGCCACCTCGGCCGCGGAGGCCACCGCCACCCAGGCCCGACCGAACAGCCGCTGCCGCTCCAGGGCGAAGAAATCGTCGTCGGTGTAGGCGGCCGGCGGAAGGCCTGTCGCGTGCTGCGGCGGCCGGCGGGTGCCAGACCAGAACCGCTCGGACGTGAAGTCGGCAGGGCCAAGGTCCAATGGCGCTCGCATCGCGCGCAGTACACCACGGTTGGCGCGTGCCCGCAACGCTCGGGGCCCGTCCGCTGCAACCCCGCCGCGTTCTGTGCGCAACAAAGCTGACCCAGACGGCATATCTGCTCACAGACAACATCCGCCGCGTTCTGTGCGCAACCAAACCGATCCAGGCGGCATCACTGCGCACAGAACAGGATGGGGAGCGGATGGTGGCCGCTGACATGAGCGACCCGGCTCAGAAGTCGGTCGCTACACCGCCCTCGGCTATGCGCCGGTCAGTGAAGTCGTCCAGCTCGGCCCGAACGTCGTCGGCCAGCGCGGGCGGCTCGTAGACGTCGAGCAGCTCTGCCACTAGGCGCTCGGCGTGGTCGAGGGCGGTGGGCGAACCGGCCTCCTCCCAGGACTCGAAGTTGCGCCAGTCCGACACCATCGGCTTGAAGAACGCATCGCGGAAACGGGCCAGCGTGTGGGCCGTGCCGAAGAAGTGACCGCCCGGGCCGACCTCCGCGATGGCGTCCACCGCCAGGGAGTCGACGTCGGTGGCTATCGGCGTCAGGAAAGCGCCCACCATGCCGAGAAGGTCGGCGTCGATCACCATCTTCTCGAAGCAGGCTTGCAGCCCGCCCTCCATCCAGCCCGCGCCGTGCATCACCATGTGGGCGCCGCCCATGACCACGGCCCACAGCGAGAACACGCTCTCGTAGGCGGCCTGGGCATCCACCGCGTTGGCCGCGCACGCATTCGACGACCGGTACGGGATCTGATAGCGCCTGGCCAGCTGACCGCCGAGCAGCACGGCCTGCATGTACTCGGGGGTGCCGAAGGCCGGAGCGCCCGACTGCATGTCGACGTTGGAGGTGAAGCCCCCGTACATGGCCGGCGAGCCGGGCCGCACCAGCTGGGTGAAGGCGATCCCGGCCAGGGCCTCGGCGTTCTGCTGCACCACTGCGCCGGCCACGGTCACCGGCGCCATCGCCCCGGCCAGCGTGAACGGGGTGACCACCACCACCTGGTTGCGGGCCGAGAACTGCAGCATCCCCTCCAGCATCGGCGTGTCGAGGCGCAGCGGCGAGTTGCAGTTCACCACGGTGAAGATCGACGGCTGCGCCTCAAGGTCGTCGTCGCTGACGCCCCGCACGATGCGCACCATCTCCAGGCAGTCCCGGTTGCGCTGGGCGCCGAGCGAGTAGCAGTGGATGGCCTTGCGTGACAGGGTCAGCAGGTCGCGGGTGGCGACGAGATGGCGAACCGAGGAGTGGACGTCAACCGGCTCCACCGGGTAGCCGCCCGTGTGCGACACCGAGTTGAGCACCTCGCTGAGCATCACCAAGCGGCGGAAGTCCTCCCGGTTGCCTGTGCGGCGACCGCCGGACCGGTCGGCCACGTTCGGAGGACTGGCCACCGCCGCGAAGGACACGCTGCGCCCGCCCATGGGCAGGTGCCGGGCCGGATCGGGGGCGTGCAGGACGAACTCTGAAGGCACGGTGGCCACCAGCTCGGTGACCATCTCAGGGTCGAAGCGCACCCGCTCCCCGTCGACATCAGCGCCCGCTTCGGCCCACATCCGCTGCGCGGTCGGATGCAGGAAGTCCATGCCCGTCTCTCTCAGCACGCGCAACGAGGCCTCGTGGATGGCCTCCAGCTCGTCCTCGCTCACCAGTGAGGTCGGCTCGAAGCGGCGCTCATGCAATCGCCACGGCGGCTGGACCGGCCCGCTCGGCTTCTCGACGACAGCCTGCCTCGGCCGCCGCCGCCGACGTTCGCTGCTCATTCCCGCAGGCTAGTGGACTATCCATCAACCATCGCACCACTGCACCACATATGCCGCTATCAGCCAATTTCATGTAGTGAAATTGCATACTGAGACGGGGGCATCCCGCCAGGAGAGCAAGCCTGCCACTAGCCATATGCTCGCCTGAGGCAGGCGCTTCCAACAGGCAGCAGACTGGGGTGCGATGACCGTCGTGGGAGATGCCGCGTTGAGAGGACGGCGGGCGCTGGTTACGGGCGGGGGCTCGGGCATCGGCGCGAGCATCGCCGAAGCCCTGGCCGCGGCCGGAGCCTCGGTGCGCACCGTCGATTCGGACGCTCTCAGCGGAGCCGACTACATCGCCGACGTGAGCGACGAAGTGGCCGTGGCCGAGGTGTTCGAACGGCTGGACCGCGATCTGGGCGGGCTCGACATCCTGGTGAACAACGTGGGCGTCGCGGGCGAGACCGGTCCGGTCGAGGACCTCGACCCGGACTCCTTCGATCACTGCCTCAAGGTGAACGTGGGCGGGACGTTTCGCGTCACCCGCCACGCGGTGCCCCGCCTGCGGGCTGCGGGCGCCGGATGCGTGGTCAACATCTCGTCGACTGCCGGCCACCTCGCCTACCCTCTGCGCTCGCCCTACTCGGCGTCCAAGTGGGCCGTCGAGGGGCTGACTCGCACCTGGGCCGCCGAGTTGGGGCCAGCGGGCATCCGGGTGAACTGCGTGGCGCCGGGAACCGTCGCCGGTGACCGCATGGACGCGGTCATCGCAGCCGAGGCCTCCGCTACGGGCACCACCGTCGCCGCCGTGCACCGCGGCTACGTGGAGCAAGTATCGATGCGGACTCTCGTGGAGCCTGCCGACATCGCGGCCGCAGTCGTGTTCCTGAGCTCTGGCGCAGCCCGCTTCGTCAACGGCCAGGTCGTCGGCGTCGATGGCCACACCGAGTCCCTCCGCACCGTCTGAGCCCGCAAGCCAGACTCGGAGGCACCAGACTGGTGGGCATGGTCGAACTGTCCGAGATGCTCGAGGTTGCGTCCGCCGACCCTGATGCCGTCCGGGACGCCTTCGAGGAGCGCGGCTGGGGCGACGGCCTGCCGCTGGTGGCCCCCACTGCCGAGCGGGTGGACGCCATGCTGGCGGGATGCGGCGGCGATCCCGATGAAGCCGTCGCGGTGCTGCCGCCCCGGTCAGGGGTGGCCACCCGCAGGATCATCGCGGTCAACGCCGTGCTGGCCGGGTGCCGCCCCGAGCACCTCGGTGTGATCGTGGCCGCGGTCCAGGCTCTGGCCCGTCCCGAGGTCAACCTGCGAGGCGTCAACGCGACCACCCATCCGGTGGCGCCGCTGCTGATCGTGCACGGCGAGATCGCCCGCAGCGCGGGCTACAACGCCGGGCTCGGCGCCTTCGGCCCCGGCAATGTGGCCAACGCGACCACAGGTAGGGCGCTGAGACTGGTGCTGATGCATGTGGCCGGCGCGGTCGCGGGCGCCGGGGACGCCTCCACTCAGGGCGGGCCGGCCAAGTACACCTACTGCGTGGCCGAGAACCTGGACGAGTCGCCGTGGGGCGGGTACGCGGCCAGTGTCGGCGTGACCGCGCCCTCCGTAATAACGGTCCATTGCGGCGAGGCCCCTCACAACGTGCACGACATGGAGTCGGCCGGCCCGGCCCCGATCCTCGACAAGGTTGCCTCGGCCATGACCTCGCTGGGCTCCAACAACATGCCGGTCAGCTCCGGCGAGTTCTTCGTGATGCTCTGCCCCGAGCATGCCGCCGCCTGCGCGGCCGCGGGATGGACGCGAGACCACGTGTCGTCCTATCTGCACCAGCGAGCCCGGATGCGGGTCGGCGATCTGCGGGCCGCGTTCGCGCTCAGGGCATGGGCGCCGTGGCAGGAGGCCCTCGATGACGATGCCGCCATGGCCGTCACCGAGCACCCGAGCAACATCAAGATCATCGTGATGGGAGGGCCCGGCAAGCACAGCTCGGTCATCCCGAGCTGGGGAATGACCAGGAGCGCCACGGTGCCCGTCGAGGTCTGAGCCCATGCCGGAACCCGCGAGCATCCTGAAAGGAGCCGACCGATGAAGATCTACGCCCCAGCGGGGGTGGCCGGTCCGCCCGCCACCTCCCTCGCCTCCCCCGAGCCCGTGCTGGCCGGCAAGCGGATCGGGATACTCGACAACTCCAAGCCGAATGCGGGCCTGCTACTGCAACGGCTGGCCGAGCGGCTCGCGGCTCGCACGGGGGCGACCGTCGAGCTTGTGGAGCGCAAGAATGGAGCACAGCCCGCTCCCGACGACACACTGGCCCGGCTGGCCGAGGCTGAGGTAGTCCTCACCGGCTCAGCCGATTGAGGCAGCTGCACGTCGTGGAGTGTCCACGACTCCGTCAGCCTCGAGGCAGCCGGGACTCCCACCGTCCTGGTGGCGACCACCAGCTTCGAGCCCCTGGCCGCCGAAGTAGCTCAGACGCTGGGATTGCCCGACCTGAGGATCGTCGCCGTCAACCATCCGCTGGGCGGCACCGACGAGGCCACCGTCATCGACTGGGCTGACGCCGCGGTCGAGCCCACGCTTCGCCTTCTGACCGGGTCTGTGTGACCGGCCCGCCGGCTTCTGATCGCGATAACCGGTCAATATGACAAGAAAGCGCGAACAGAAGCCTCGGGGTGCTGGCCGCGCGGGGGCTGACCGGATCCCCATGACCGACCCGCTGGTCGTCGGAGTTCTCTACCCGAGCGAATGGAATTTCGACTTCGACCAGCACTTAGCTGAGCTGGCCGCGGTCGATCCTCGCGTCGAGATCGTCGTCGAGCCCTACGAGGAGCCGTCCGAGCTCCGCTCGGGCCGGGGAGTCCCGCCCTACGACGCCGTGCGCCATCTAGCCCCCTCGCTGACCGCCGCGCAGCGCCACGCGTTGGCCCGGATCGAGTGCTGCGTGGCGCTCGATCTGCCGTTCGACGTGGCCACTGTCGCCCCCCGGCTGCGGTGGGTGCAGGCCCTGGCAGCCGGTGTCGCTCATCTCGAGTCGGCGGGGCTTCGGGGGGCAGGCATCCGGCTGACCAACGCCTCCGGGGCCAACGCCACCTCGATCGCCGAGTTCGTCTTCGCCCGCATCCTGGGCGAGTTCAAGCAGACCCGCCAGCTGGACGCAACCCAGCAACGAAGACAATGGCGGCCGGTGTTCGGCGACGAGATCGCCGGCAAGACGGTCGGTCTCATCGGCTTCGGACCCATCAACCAGGCGGTGGCCCGCCGGGCCCGAGCCTTCGAGCTGGAAGTGATCGTGGTGCGCCGCAGCGCGGCTCGGACCGACCTGGCCGACGAGGTCTTGGGACCCGACGATCTCCACGACATGCTCGGCCGCTGTGACATCGTGGTGGCCGCTGTCCCGGAGTCGCCCGAGACCCACCAGCTCTTCGACTCCGCGGCCTTCGCGGCCATGCGGGACGGTTCGATGTTCGTGAACGTGGGCCGGGGCTCGCTCGTGGACGAGCCTGCGCTCCTGGACGCCCTCCTATCCGGCAAGCTCCGCGCCGCCGCGGTCGACGTAACCACGGTCGAGCCCCTGCCGGAGGCTTCGCCTCTCTGGGACGCGCCCAACATCTACATCTCCGCCCACTGCTCCACCGAGCCGACCCGCTTCTTCGAATCGGCGCACAGGGTCTTCGCAGACAACGTCGCCCGCTACCTCGCCAACCAGCCTCTCCTCAACGAGATCTCCCCCTAGAGGCCGAGCGGATAGGCCGCAGGTCACACAGAATCACGCGGGCACTGAGCGAGGCCGTGGCCCGAGCGGCCCGTGAGCGCAGCGAACAAGAGCGGGAGGCACCCCGTTTCCGACGCCAAGGGCTTTCACCTATTCGCGCTCGCTCTCAGCCGAGCGACCAGAACCGCAGCGCCGTGCCCCCGAGGCAGGCCTCCTGCTGGGCACCCCCGAGATCAGCGAAGGCCTCGATCCCGTCCCGCACCAGCTCCCGATAGGGACGGTCATGGGTCTGGCAGTAGTCGGAGCCCCACATCAGGCGCTCAGCGCCGAAGGCGCTTGCCAGTCGCCCGACGAACGGCCGGGCCGTGCCGTCAGCCGCCGCTGCGGCGGCGTCGATCACGATGGTCGTGACCTTCAAGTTCAGGTTCTCGTACCGGGCCAGCTCCAGCAGCGGCTCGGGGCGGGCGACATCGCAGAACCCGCAGTGGTCCAGCGAGACGGCCACACCCGGAAAGCGCCCGAGCACTCCGGCGAGCTCGTCGAGTTGGCTCTCGGAGATGGTCACGATGACGTGGGCTCCCGATGCGGCGGCCTGCTCCCATAGTCCGAACGTGCCCGGGTCGCTCAGCCACGACCGCTCCCTGGACAGCGCGAAGAAACGCACGCCACCGACGTTGGCCTCGTCGAGCCAGCGCCGCAGCGTCTCGACGGGCGATCCGCCGTAGGGATCGACACAGCAGGCCGCGGTGAACCGGCCGGGATGTGCCGAGGCGCTGGCCACCGCGTAGCGGTTGTCGAAGGAGTACGCCCCGACCGGCTGGACCAGCACGGCCCGATCGACCCCCGCGGTGTCCATCTCGGCCAGCAAGCCCTCGGCCGCACAAGGTGACTCGGTGTACCAACTCCCCGGCAGCGCGGCCGGAGAGAGAGGGTACGCGTCTCGATCAGCCGCCACGATGTGAGTGTGGGCGTCCACGAGCATCTGCGAACGCTACTTAGAGGCCGAGCGGGGCGGGCCGCAGTTCACGAAGACTCACGCGGACGATGAGCGAGGCCGTGGCCCGAGCGGCCCATGAGCGCAGCGAACAAGAGCGGGACACAAGACGCTGCACCGCGAGGCGGTCCCACCTATCCGCGTGGCCCCAAGAGCCCGTGGCGGATGGGCCCCGCCCGGCGGCTCACCGATTCGGGCTTCACAGCGCGACCGTTGTGCTCTACAGTCGGGCCTGACCCGCCCGGACGCACGCATCGGGCTGCACAACCCAAGGAGTATCTGCTCTCATGTCGACTATGGCCAGCGACCTGGTGATCGAGTTGGAGAACGAACCGGGGGCGCTGGCCAAAGTGGCAACAGCGATCAGTGACGCAGGCGTGAACATCGCGGCCGCAACCTGCATGGGCAACGGCCGGACCGCGGAGCTGCACATCCTCGTGCCCCACAGCGAGCCGGTGTACAGGGCACTGGCCAACACGCACGGACCTGCCGTCACCCGCGAGCGGGAAGTGGTGGTGGTCCAGGCACAGGACCGGCCGGGCGAGCTGGCCGAGCTGGCCCGGAAGGTCTCCAACGCCGGCATCAACCTCGACATTGTCTACGTGGCGACGAACTCCCGGGTCGTGCTCGGCTCGAAGGACACCGAGGCCCTCAAGCAGGTGCTCGACGGGTTCTCGTTCTAGAGGCCGAGCGGAAAGGCCGCAGCCCAACGAAGCGAGCGGCTCGACAGTCCGGAACTCAGGCTGCTGGGGCTGGCTCCGGACCGGACCGGATCAGAGCCCGCCACAGCGACCGGTAGCTGGGCCAGATCGCCTCGGCGGGAAGGTAGCCGTCCTCTTCGAGAGCCTGCTGCAGCCGGGGAAGGTTGCGGGCCGGCACCCCGGAGTCCACGTGGTGCGCCAAGTGGTAGCCCACGTTGTAGGGCACTACGAACAGGCGCGCCGCCCGGCTCTGGCGCACATGGTGGGTGGTGTTGCGGCGGTCGGGGGTGCGGGTCATGCCGCCGTGCTCGGCGACGGCCCGCAGCCGGTTGGCCACCTGGTAGTAGGTGAAATAGGGCAGCACCCACAGCACCGCGTAGAGCCACGGGTGCCCGGCGGCCCAGAAAGCGCCGAGCATCAGCGCCTGGCCGACGAAGAACCGCAGGCTCAGCACCAGGAACCGGGGCTGCACGAGACCGGTGAAGCGGGGCTTGACGATCCGGTAGGCCGAGACGCCCATCACGTCCCGCAGGAGCTTGCGGCGCATCGACGCCCGCGGCACCGGGTAGAAAGAGTACAGCAGGAAGTCCGGCTCTTTGGGCCCGAACTCGTCGCGGTGGTGGTTGGCGTGGGCCCGCCGATAGTGGTGAGTGCCCGTGCCGAAGGGCAGCCAGCCGAGGATGTGCACGCCGACCAGGTCGTTGATGAGGCGGTTGGAGAACAGCAGCCGGTGGGCCGCCTCGTGGTGCAGGATGAACATCCGTAGCAGGATCACACCCATCACCGGCACGGCAGCCGCGGCCGCGAGCCAGTGGTCGATCGCCACCACCGCGGCGGTGACCGCCACCGGCGCCGCGGCCGTAGCAACAACGGTCAAGGCGTTCAGCGCATTAGGGATCTGCCGAAGCTCGGCTCGGAACTCCGGGCGGGGCCGACCGTCGGGCCGCAGCCGCTCCGAGCCAGCGAAGGAGGGCAGGCCGGAGCGGGCCATGCCACCGGTCATGGCCGCCACCAACTCGTCGTGGGACAGACGGGTGCCCGCCTCGGTCATCGCCTCCACACTACGGCATTCGCCCGGCCACAGCGGCCCGTAGTTGACCGGCCGAGCCCGGCCAATGCAGCCGCCGCCGATCCGGTCAGCGTGACTCGTAGTGCTCCAGCTCGGCGCGCACCGCCCCCGATGCGCTGGGAGGAATGCCGGCGACGCTGACCGCCACGCCTCCGGCCGAGATCCTCTCCAGGATGCGGCGCAGCGCCACTGCTCCTGAATAGTCGAGCCGGCCCACCCCGGCGAAGTCGATTACCACCGCCGTCAGGTTGCGCTCGGCGGCCAGTTCCTCCCGGACCAGGCGCTCTACCTGCGGCACGGTGGCGAACCACATCACGCCCTTGGGCCGGACCGTGAGCGTGTCACCGTCGCGCTCCCCGGGCGCGGCGACCTGAAGCTCGCGGTAGAGGTGCACGGCAACCGCCAAGCCGATCCCCACCAGCACGCCGCGCTCCACCCGGGGCGCGAGCGCGATTGTGGCGAAGGTGGTTCCCGCGCCCACCAGAGCTTGGGGAAAAGAGCCTCGCGGCAGGCGGACCATCTCCTTGACATCAACCAGACGCAACACAACAACGATCACGATCACGCCGAGCACCGCGGTGGGAAGGTCCTCCAGCAGCGGCGTGAGCGGCAGCACAACAAGCACGAACGCTCCAGTGATCGCGCCCGACCAGGCGCTGGTGGCCCCGGCCAGCCGGTTGAGCGAGCTGCGTGAGAACGAGCCACCCACTGGGAAAGCGCCCGACACGGCGGAGGCGAGGTTGGCGACGCCCTGGCTCACCATCTCGCGGTTGGCGTTCCACGGCAGGCGGTCGGCCGCCGCGAAGGTGCGGGCGATGGCGGCCGGCTCCGCGAAACCGACCAGGGCGATCACAGCCGCGGGCAGCAGCAAGCTGGGAGCCGCTGACCAACCGAAGTCGAGGCTCAGGGGTATGAAGCCGCCGTCGAGGTCACCCACCTTCGAACCTCCATAGCCGCCTACGCCAGCCACCACGACCCCGGCGATCACCGCCACGAGCACGCCTGGGAACAGCCGATGCACGTGGCGGCCGCCGAGCATCAAGGCAACCGTCCCCGCGGCGAACGCTATGGCCGACCACCGCCACTCTTCGGGATGACCCAGGGCCCGCACCGCCGCGGCCAGCACCTCGCCGGAGGGGTTCACATCGAAGATCTTGGGCAACTGCGAGGCGATGATCACCACTGCGGCTCCTGCGGTGAATCCGGTGACGACCGGCTCCGACAGCAGGTAGGCGACCCGGCCCATGCGGACCACACCGAGCAACAGTCGCATCAGGCCCACGAGCAGGGCCAGCACCGCAGCACTCCGGATGTAGTCGGCCTCGCCCGGCTCGGCCACGCCGGACAGCGCCCCGAAGGTGAGCAGGGCGGTGAGGGCCACCGGTCCGGTCTGCAGGTATCGCGACGACACGAAGAGTGCGGCCAGCAGCGACGGCAGCGCCGTCGCGTAGAGGCCGTACTGGGGCGGAAGCCCGGCCAACTCGGCGTAGGCCAGCGATTGCGGGATGGCGACGAGCGCCACCGACACGCCGGCTATCAGGTCACCGGTGCTCGGGCGGGACATGAGGTCAGGGTACGAGGACAGCTAGCCTGCGCTGTCGTGACCGCCGAGCCGGATGCCCGCAGCATGCCTGCGTTCCTCACCGACGAGTGGGTGGAATGGCTCGACTCCGTGCTGTCGGAATGCCGCGTCGACGGCGCCGTCGACTTGGTGCTGGAATACCACGTATCCGACCCCGGCGGCTCGGTCTTCTGCTGGCACGTGCGCATCGCCGAGGGGCGCGGGTCGGCCGCGACGGGTCCTGCGGACGAAGCACCCCGCGAAGCCCTCGTGCTGCTCGCCTCGGATCGCCCGACGGCCCGAGCGATCGCGGTCGAGGGCAAGTCCGCCCAGCGCGCCTTCGCTGAGGGGCGGCTGCACTTCGAAGGCGATCCTCAGCTGTTGATCGCGGCCCGCCCGGCCATGGAGGCCATCGGCGCAGCCCTGGCCGCATCCGCACGGCCTCTTACTTGAGGAAGCGGCTGGTGGTGTTGTCGGCCAGCACCTTGCCGCCCGTCTGGCAGGTCGGACAGTAGGCCACGCGGTAGCGGCGGTACTCGACCGAGCGCACCGTGTCCCCGCACGCCGGACACGGCTCGCCCACCCGGTGATGCACGTTGTTGGGCCGGTCCTCGGAGCGGCCCATGTCATCAAGCGTGCGCTCCGCGGCCAAGCCCCGTGCGATCGACGCGGTGATGGCTGCGTGCAGGCGGTTCACGGCCTCGCCGTCGAGGCGCGACGTGTTCGCGAAGGGCGAGATCCTGGCCACGTGCAGCACCTCGTTGGTCAGGAGCCGGCCTATCCCGGCGAGATGCGACTGATCGCGCAGGAAGCCGTGCACACGCTCGCTGGCCGCGGCGAGGCGCCGGGCGAGTTCCTCGCGGCCGATGGTGTCGGCGTCGGGACCGAGACGCACCAGCGGCTCGGCTCCGTCGGGATCGCCGACGACCAGCCACACCCCGGCTCGGCGCTCGGTGCCGGCCTCGGTGAGCAGCAGCGCCTCGGCGTCGTCGAGGGCCCAGCGGGCCATGCCGCCCCTCGGCTTGCGGGCCTGCTTGGTGTCGATGCGCAGACGCCCTGCCTGCATGAGATGGACTACGAATGTGAGTGCTGCCCCGTCATGCCTGCCGCCTGTCTCGCCGAAGCGCAGCAACAGGTACTTGCCCCGGTGGCCGACCGCGGCGAGCGCCTTGCCCGCAGCCGCGGCGGGCCTGGGGTCGAAGGTCTTGAGCACGGCCGGGTGCAGCGGCTCGAACCGAACCAGCGAGGCTCCCGCGAACGCGGCCGAGAGCCGCTCGGCGTGGGCTGCGACCTCCGGCAGCTCCGGCACGGCGGCGCCCGCCTCTAGATGAGGCCCAGAGAGGACACCGTGTCGCGCTCGGCGGCCAGCTCGGACACCGAGGCGTCGATGCGGGCCCGGGAGAAGTCGTCGATCTCCAGCCCGCCGACGATCTCGTAGGCACCGTCGGCGCAGGTGGCCGGGAACGACGAGATCAGCCCCTCGGGCACGCCGTAGCTGCCGTCGGAGGGGACCGCCATCGACACCCAGTCGCCCGGCGGCGTGCCCAGCATCCAATCGCGCACATGGTCGACGGCCGCGTTGGCCGCGGAGGCTGCCGACGACGCGCCCCGGGCCTCGATGATGGCCGCTCCCCGCTGCTGCACGGTGGGTATGAACGTGCCTTGGAGCCACTCCTGGTCGTCTACGAGCGCCGCGGCGCTGCGGCCGCCCACTTCGCAGTGGAACAGGTCGGGGTACTGGGTGGCGGAGTGGTTGCCCCAGATCGTCATCTTGTGGATGTCGCCGACGGTGGTGCCCAGGCGGGCCGCGAGCTGGGCCTTGGCCCGGTTGTGGTCGAGGCGGGTCATGGCCGTGAACCGCTCGCGGGGGACCCCCGCGGCGTTGTTCATGGCGATCAGGCAGTTGGTGTTGGCCGGGTTGCCCACTACCAGCACCCGCACGTCGGCGGAGGCTCGGGCCGCGATGGCCCGGCCCTGCACGGTGAAGATGGCGCCGTTGGCCTCCAGCAGGTCCTTGCGCTCCATGCCCTTGGTGCGGGGCCGCGAGCCCACCAGCAGGGCGATCTGCGCCCCGTCGAAGGCCTCTTCGGGATCGTCGCTGAGCACCATTTGTGCCAGCAGCCCGAAGGCGCAGTCGTCGAGCTCCATGGCCACGCCCCGCAAGGCGTTCATGGCCGGAGGGATCTCCAGCATCTGGAGGACCACCGGCTGGTCGGGGCCGAGCATCGACCCGCTGGCGATGCGGAACAGCAGGCTGTAGCCGATCTGCCCGGCAGCACCGGTGACGGCCACTCTCACTGGATCACGCATGGCAGGCACGGTAGCCGGTACGCGACATCCCTCAGGCGCTGAGCGCGGTATGGCGGGTGTTGCCCACCCAGGACTGGTGCAGCCGGGCGTACACGCCGCCCGCGGCCACCAGGTCAAGATGGCCGCCCTGCTCCACCACCCGTCCCGCGTCGAACACCAGGACCAGGTCGGCACGCTCGGCGGTGCTCAAGCGGTGGGCCACCGACACCGTGGTGCGGCCCACGGCGAGATGGGCCATGGCCGCGGCCAGCGCCTCCTCGGTCTCGGGGTCCACGGCCGAGGTGGCCTCGTCGAGCACCAGCAAGCCGGGATCGGCGACCTGGGCCCGAGCCAGCGCCACGAGCTGGCGCTCGCCGACCGACAGGCGGCCGCCCCGCTGGCCCACCGGGGTCTGCATTCCCGCGGGCAGACCGTCCACCCAGCCCCGCAGCCCCAGCTCGTCGATGGCCGCGGCCGCGTCGGCAGCCGTCGCGCCGGGCCTCCCGTAGCGGATGTTGTCCTCGATGGTGGCCGCGAACAGGAAGCCGTCCTGTGGAACCATGCGGATGCCCCGCCGTCGGGCATCGGGAGCCACCCGGCGCAGATCGACCCCGCCCACCGTCACATTTCCCGCCACCGGATCGGCCAGCCGGGCCAGCAGCCGTACGAAGGTGGTCTTGCCCGAGCCGGTCTCGCCCACCACGGCCACGTCCGCGTCAGCGGGGATCGAGGCGTCGATGCCGCGCAGCACCGGGCCGCCGGTGGAGTAGTTGAAGTCGACACTGCGCACCTGCACAGGCAGGGGGCCGGACGGCAGGGACTCGCCCTCGCCGGGCGGCGGTTCCACCACCTCCACACCCATGTCGAGCACGCCGAGGATCTTCGACAAGGCGGCCAGCGCCGTCTGGGTGGTGTCGAACACCAGGCCTATCTCGGAGATGGGCCTGGTCAGCAGGCGCACCAAGAACACGAGAGCGACCAGGGCTCCGGTACCGATTCCCAGCTCGTCGCCCCACACCACCCCGGCGACGATGACCGCGGCCAGCGCAATCGACGACACGAACTCGACCACCGGCATCATCACCGCCCACCACTTGAAGGCCGATATCTGGGCCTCGTACTGCTGGTCGACGGCCCGGTCGAGCCGGTTCCGGACCGCGCCCCGGTATCCGTAGGCCCGTATCACCGACGCACCGGACACCGCTTCGCTGGTGTGGCCCAGAGTGTCGGCCACCCGGTCGCGCACCCGGGAATAGGCGGCGATCTGGCGACGCTGAATCCAGCGCAGGAACGGCAGCAGCGGCACGTGCAGGGCCAGCACCAGCAGGGTGAGCTGCCAGCTGTAGAACAGCATGACGGCCAGCGTCGCCACGATCAGCACCGGGTTGACGATCCACGACATGGCGCCCCACTGCATGAACATGGCCATCGCCTCGATGTCGCTGGTGACCCGGGCCACGAGGACCCCGCGGCGCGACTGCGTGTGGGAGGACAAGCTCAGCCGATGGATGTGCTCGAAGGCCCGGACCCTCAGCCCGAGCAGCACCGACTCGGCCATGCGCACCAGCCGGATGTAGGCCGCGCGGCTCGCAACCGCCACAACCAGCACCGCCCCCAGGGCGCTCAGCGACAACACCCACACCACGCCGGGCCGGTATCCGTCGGCGCCGAGCACGCCGTGGTCGAGAACTAGCTGCACCAGGATGGGCACGATCAGGCGGCCCACTGCGGCGAATACGGCCACCGCGGCGGTGACCCCGAGGCCACGGCGCAGCTCGCCGCTCACGGCGAGGCCGCGTCGCAGCACGCTCATCGCCCTCACGGGCTCGTCGGGCCCGTCCTCCGCGGAAGCGTCGAGCGCTCCTGCCGCCGGGTCCGGCAACTGACCGTCCTCCGTGAAGGGCCGATCTGCGGTGGGCGCCGGGCTGCTCACGACGCTGCAGCCTGCTCGTAGGCCGACACCAGCGACCGGTAGTCGTCGCGGGCCAGCAGTTCGTCATGGGTGCCGACGGCGGCGATACGGCCACCGGCGAGGAAGGCCACCCGGTCGGCCAGCTCGATGGTGGAGAGCCGGTGGGCGACCACGAGCAGGGTGGTGTCGAGCCCCTGGCGCAGGTTGGCGAGGATCTCGCCCTCCACCACGGGATCGACGGCACTGGTGGCGTCGTCGAGCATGAGCAGCCGGGGCGAGCGCATCACGGCCCGAGCCAGGGCGACCCGCTGGCGCTGGCCGCCCGACAGGGTCACGCCCCGCTCCCCCACCACCGTTCCC
Organism: Candidatus Aldehydirespirator sp.; assembly: GCA_965219165.1. Classification (GTDB taxonomy): domain Bacteria; phylum Actinomycetota; class Acidimicrobiia; order Acidimicrobiales; family Aldehydirespiratoraceae; genus Aldehydirespirator. Next base: position 3,137,825 of record CBDCMW010000002.1, read on the forward strand.
GCGCCCCCGGGAAGGGCCTCCACGAACTCGCCCGCGGCGGCAACACCCAGCGCGGTCCCCACGTCGGCCGGCGTGCCTCCCCCGCGCAGGTCCACGTTCTCGGCCACCGAGTCGGCGAACAGGAAGGCCTCCTGGAACACCAGTGCCACCGTGTCGTGCAGTTCGTCGGCAGGGACCCGGTGCAGGTCCGCGCCCGAGAGCCGGATCGAGCCCCGGGCCGGAGCATTGAGCCCGGCAACGGTCTCCAGCAGGGTCGACTTGCCCGAGCCGGTGGCACCCACGAGGGCCACGGTCTCTCCGGGCCGAACCGCGAGCGTCGCTCCGTCAAGCACGAGCCGCGAGCCGTAGCCCACGGCGAGGTCGTGGATCTCGAGGCTCAGCGGCCCCGACGGCAGGACGCGGCCGGCGCCGGCTGCGGTGGCCGCGTCCGGGACGGGCCGGTCGAGCACCCGGTCGACGCGCTCCAGCGACACCACCGAACGGGGCATCTCCTCCAGGAAGAAGCCCACGATCAGCAGGGGCAGGGCCAGCAGCGAGAAGAGCGTGGTGGCCAGCACGAGATCCCCGGGGGTGGCTGCGCCCCGGTCCACCAGCCAGGCCCCCACCAGCAGCAGGGTGATGGCGCCAACCGTGGGCAGGGCGTCCAGGGCCGGCTCGAAGGTGCCCCGCATGCGGCCCACCCGGATGCGCTCGTGGCGCAGCCGCTCGGAGGCGGCCCGCATCCGTTCCACCTCGACCTGCTCCCGGCCCAGGGTCTTCACCACCACTGCGCCGTCGAAGCTCTCGTAGGCCACCGCCGACACCTCGCCGACGCGCCGCTGCACCTCGGCCGACGGCGCCTCCACCATGCGGGTGTAGACGTGGCTGATCACCGCGAGGGCCGGGAAGACCACAGCCGCGATGAGCGCCAGCAGCGGATGGGCGATGAACAGCACAACCATCGTCACGGCCACCAGCACGAGGACGCTCACCGCGAAGGCCAGGGGCTTGAGCACCATCGTGGCGGTGTTCACGTCGGAGTCGGCGTGGGCCAGCAGTTCGCCCGGGTCCCGTTCGCGGTGGAAGTCCATGGGCAGGTCGAGGTAGCGGTGCAGCAGGGCCCGGCGCCAGTCCCGCTGCGTTCGCGTCTCGGCCATGGCCAGGTACCAGCGGCGAACCAGCACCGACACCCCGTTGGCCACTGACACTGCGACGACCGCCGCCGCGGCCATGCCCGGCCCGCGCCGGTCGGTGACGATCACGTTGTCGGTGATCCAGCCCAGAATCCAGGCGCTGCCCACGGTGGCGGCCACGAAGCCGAGCGCCCCGATGAACGCCAGCAGGTGCAGGAGCGGATGGGCCCGCACCGACCGCATTATCAGCCGGAACCCGCGCCGGGCGACACTGTCGCGACGAGTCCTCACGTCGTCAACTCACCCACCGAACTGGCAGCATGATCGACCCTATTGGGGCCAAGATGCTGCCAATTCCGATTGGATCCCACACCACCCGCCGAACTGGCAGCAAGACACGCCCCACACGGCACAGAACGCTGCCAATTCCGATTGGACCCCCCGATGGGCGATGCGACCGCGAGTCGAGCGACACCCGCTACAGGCGGTCGACTATGGCTGCGGCGAACTCCGAGCACTTCACCTCGGTGGCGCCTTCGGTCAGCCGGGCGAAGTCGTAGGTGACGATCCCGTCTCCGATGGTGGCCTCCACCGCGGCGATGATGTCGTCGGCGGCGTCCTGCCAGCCGAGATGCTCGAACATGAGCGCGCCCGACAGCAGCACCGACGACGGGTTGACCTTGTCCTGGCCGGCGTAGCGGGGCGCGGTGCCGTGGGTGGCCTCGAACACGCCGTGGCCGGTGACGTAGTTGATGTTGGCGCCCGGCGCGATGCCGATGCCGCCCACCTGGGCCGCCAGGGCGTCGGAGATGTAGTCGCCGTTGAGGTTCATGGTGGCGATCACGTCGAAGGAGGCCGGGCGGGTGAGCACCTGCTGCAGAGCGATGTCGGCGATGGTGTCCTGCACCAGGATCTTGTCGCCGGGGTCGCCGCCGCAGTCCTCCCAGGCCACCGCCACATCCGCGAACTCGTCGCGCACCAGCTCGTAGCCCCAGCCCCTGAAGGCGCCCTCGGTGAACTTCATGATGTTGCCCTTGTGCACCCAATGGACCCGTTTGCGGCCCCGGCGCACGGCGTGGTTGAGGGCGGCCCGTTGCAGGCGCTGGGACCCGAACTTCGACACCGGCTTGATCCCCACCCCGGCGTCGGCCCGGATCTCCCAGCCGAAGGCGTCGTGCAGCAGCTCGATCAGCTGGGCCGCCTCGGGCGAGCCCGACGGCACCTCGAGGCCGGCGTAGATGTCCTCGGTGTTCTCCCGGAAGACCACCATGTCGACCAGATGGGGCTCGCGCACGGGAGAGGGCACGCCCTTGAACCACCGCACCGGGCGCAGGCAGACGTACAGGTCCATGATCTGGCGGATGGCCACGTTGAGGCTGCGGAAGCCGCCGCCCACCGGCGTGGTCAGCGGCCCCTTGATGCCGATGAGGTGCTCGTCGAAGGCGGTGATGGTGTCGGCCGGGAGCCAGTCCCCGGTCTCGTTGTAGGCCTTCTCGCCGGCCAATACCTCGAGCCAGGCGATGCGGCGGCCGTGCTTGGCCGCGGCCGCGTCGAGCACCGAGCGCGCCGCGGGCCAGATGTCGATGCCGATGCCGTCGCCCTCCACGAACGGGATGATCGGCTCGTCGGGCACCCGAAGGGCTCCGTCAGTGCCCAAAGTGATCTTGTCAGCCATGTATACCGAGGCTACCGGCGGCCCGGGTGGGCTGGTTCAGCCGGCCAGGGACTGGGCCTCGTCGAAGACGGCCTGGAGGCGCTCGCGGACCTCCTCGGAGAAGCGCCTCATCTGCGGACGGCTCATACGGCCCTCGGGCGGGCGGATCGGCGGCCCGGCCACCATGGCCACCCTGGTGCGGCGAGGCAGACGCGTCCCTTCGCCCATGGCTTCCTCGGTGCCGGCGATCCCGACGGGCACGATGGCGGCGCCCGTGCGCGACGCCAAGTAGCTCATGCCGTCGAACACTGCCTCCACCCGGGGCCCCGACTGGCGGGTGCCCTCGGGGAACACCACCATCTCCTCACCCGCCTCCAGCATCCTTAGCGCCTCCCGGATGGCCTCGAGGTCTGCCGCGCCCCGGCGCACCGGGAACGCGCCCAGCGCCGACAAGAACGCCCCGAACAGACGGTTGTGGAACAAAGACTCCTTGGAAAGGGCCCGCATGCGGCGGTGTCCCATTCCGCTCAGCAGCGGGGTGTCGAGGTTCGATCGGTGCACGGGGGCCACGATCACCGGTCCTTCGATGTCGAGGTACTCCCCCCCGCGGTGCTGCACCCGGAAGTACGGGTACAGCACCACCATGATGGTGCGGCGCACGAAGCGGTAGACCCACATGGAGCTGCGCTTGGCCGCGATCCTCTGGGACCACTGCTGCAGGTCCTCCACCCGACCTCCCTTCCGGCCCGTGGACGTCATGCTCGGCGGTGTCTAGCACCACCGCGTTCGACTGTAATGGGGCACAGCACTTCGACACGGACAAGGGCACAGGAGGCAGACCAATGGGACAGCTCGACGGCAGGACGGCGATAGTCACCGGCGCGGGCGAGGGCATCGGGCGGTCTGTGGCCCGGGCCTTCGTGGCCGAGGGAGCCCGGGTGCTCGTGGCCGAGATAGACGAGCATCTAGGCGAAGACGCAGTGGCCGAGTTCGGCGACGCCTGCGAGTTCCTGCCCACCGATGTGGGCGAGCGAGCCGCGGTCGAGGCGATGGTGGCCCACGCGGCCCAGCGCTGGGGGTCGGTGGACATCCTGGTCAACAACGCCTGGGGCGGCGGCGACGTCAGCCGCGTGGAGCACAAGTCCGCGACCGGGATGGCTCAGGCTCTGGCCGTGGGCTTCTACGGCCCCTTCTGGGCCATGGCCGCGGCGCTGCCCATCATGAAGTCCAGCGGCTGGGGCCGGGTCATCAACATGTGCTCGCTCAACGGGGTCAACGCCCACATGGGCACAGTGGAGTACAACTCGGCCAAGGAGGCGCTGCGAGCCGCCACCCGCACCGCGGCCCGGGAATGGGCAGGATGGGGCATCACCGCCAACATCGTGTGCCCAGCCGCCAAGTCGGCCAGCTTCCACCGGGTGATGAGCGCGCACCCCGAAATGCTGGCGGCGGCCGACGCCTCGAATCCGATGGGCCGCATCGGCGATCCCGACCTCGACATCGCGCCGGTGGTCGTCTTCCTGGCCAGCGAGGCCAGCCGCTATGTCACGGGCAACACCCTGTTCGTGGACGGCGGGGGCCACATCAACGGCGCCGCCTGGAAACCGGACCTGCCCGACTGAACCTGCTGGAGCGGCCTGGCGGCATCCGCCTCCAAGCCACTGGCTGATACCGTCGCCCACCATGGCCTCCACCGATGACTTCGTACTGGTCGACCACCCCCGGCCCGACATCGCGTTGGTCACCCTCAACCGGCCCGAACGCATGAACGCCATGGCCTTCGACGTGATGGTGCCGCTGGCCGAGGCCCTGCGAGACGCGAACAACGACAACGACGTGCGGGCGGTGGTGATCACCGGTGCCGGCCATGGGTTCTGCTCCGGGGCCGACATGGTGAGCTCGGGCAGCCCTCCCTACATCGACGGGCTGACTCGGGCCACGATCGCCCACCGGGCCGCCGACCGGCTTCACGACGTGATCGAGCTGATCGGGGACTCGGGTATCGTGTAGCTAGCAACTAGTTGTGGTTGCATTATAGTTACGGTATATTGCTCTATGGTCGCCATTGAGGAACTGCTAGAGGGGGACCTCGCCGAGGCGTCGAGGGCAGCCTCGGAAGTGATCCCGGACATCGTCGCCGCGCTCGACCATCTCATGCCGCGCCTCGCGAGCGGAGGGGACCGAACCACGGTACGGCGCTACTCCGTCTTCGTTGACGCCGCAGCGCAATCGTTGACAGCCCTTCCTGCCCGATATCCCGAGTCCCTTCCGTCCACGTTTGTCGTGTATCAGCTGCTTCGACGAGACGCCGTTGAACTGCCGTGGGTAGCTCCGTCTCCGGATGGGCTCGGGGCTGTCACCGTGCTTGTTGACCGACTGAGGGGTTTCGTCGCTGGGCTGCCCCAACAGTGCAACAGAGCGCGCCGCGACATTGACGAGCATCGCTTCTCCTGGTTCCTCAAGTGCCTGGCCGAGGTGGAGCACGAGCAGGTGCGCGGATCCCCTCTGCGGCAAGCTATGGCGACTCTGGACCTGTCGAGCAGGGACGTAGCGGGCCTCATGGGCGTGACCCGTCAAGCGGTCGACAAGTGGCAGTTGACTGGCCCGCCTGTCGAACGCATGGACAAGATCGGCGCGATCGCTGAGATCTCCAACATCCTCCGCTACCGGCTACGCGACGGTATGCCGGCGGCTGTAGCACGACGCAAGGCTGAGGCGTACGGCGGACGCTCCATGCTCGATCTGATCGCCAAAGACGAGCATGAGTGGCTTCTTCAGTCCGTCAAGGAGAGTTTCGACTTCACCCGCGTGGCCTGAGCAATGAAGACTGCTCGAATCGGGGGCCTGTACTACCGCGTTGCCGATCCTGACTGGCCTGATCCGCTCGATCCGTCGTTCGCATCGGTGGCTCCTGGGCGTCGATGGAACCCGCAAGGCCTTCCATACCTCTACTTGAACGGAGACGAGGCCACCGCCCGCGCCAACGTGGCACAGCGCTTCGCCGGTCTTCCGTATGGTCCGGGGGACCTCGACCCGGCAACGGCACCGCTCCTGCTCGGCGTCGAGGTCCCTGGCGGAGATGCGGCTGATGCGTACACAGACGACGGCCTCGTCGCTCTGGGTCTGCCCACCACCTATCCCAATGACGCCAACGGCGACGCCATCCCGCACTCCGTCTGCCAGCCTGTGGGCCAAGCAGTATTCGACGCTGGGCTTGACGGCGTCAACTGCCGGTCGGCTGCTGCCGGCGGGGTCCGTGAACTTGCGTGGTTCCCCCGCGGCTCCATAGCGAAGGAGGCGTCGCGACGGGCGTTCGACGAGTGGTGGTGAACGACAACGCGCCACTTCGGAGAAGGATGGCGGATAGGAGGCTGACCCCTACCCGGTATCCGTCCAGGGTGCCCGCTCGGTGCGATGCCCTACAGGCTTTGACCCGCCTGCAGATCCCTTGCTTGCCGCGATCGCTTGTTTCAGGCGACGCCGAGAATCTCGTGCAGGCGCTCCAGGGCGGCCACTACGTCCATGCCCTGATGCCATATGTCATCGACCCCCGTCGATTTCAGCTCCTCGAGGCGCTCGGCAGGAGTGTTGGGATCGCAGACAATAGCCACGAAGGCCGAGCCGGAGTCTGCGAGCGCGGCCGCGGTGGCGGCAGCCCGCAGCTGGTACATGTCGTCCGTGCCGGTGATGACCGCCGCGGACAGCCCCGAGGCCGCAAAGTCGGCGGACGCGGCCACAGGCGACTCCACACCCTGGCCACCGCGAGACTCAATGCCGCCCACCGCCAACAGGTTCTGCGCCCAGGCCGTGCGGGCCGAGTGGTCGGCTTCCGAGCCGAGGGCGGCCACCCACACTGCGGGACGCGTCCCGGTGGCGATGCGGTGACGGTCAGCAGCGTCCCGCAGGTCGTCGAAGGCCTGGGCCGAACGCCTGGTCGGCAGTCCCCCTACCGCCGGGGTCGGGATATTGCTGGACTCGGCTCGGGAGTCCTCGGCGTCATCCAGCAACGGGAACTCGCTGACGCCGGTGAGCGCATCACGACGGGTCCGCAGGGCCACCGAACGCTCCTGCCACCGCAGCTCGATCGAGGCAGCCAGCGAGCCATCGGCGGTGACGGATGCGATTCCTCCGGCCTGCTCCGTCTGCTGCAGTATCTGCCAACCCGCTCTGGCCAGCTCGTCGGTGAGCGACTCGACGTAGAAGGATCCGCCCGCGGGGTCGGCCGCACGGGCCAGATGCGACTCCTCCAGCAGCAGCAGCTGGGTGTTGCGGGCCAGCCGGCGCCCCATCGCGCCGTCGGCGTCGACATGACCGGCAACGCAGTCGAACGGCAGCACGGTTACTGCGTCGGCTCCGGCGACACCGGCGGCCAGTCCGGCGGTAGTCCCGCGCAGCAGGTTCACCCACGGATCGCGCCGGCTGTACATGGACACGGCGGTCACCGCGTGCTGGTACTGCCGGGCCGCCGCGTCCGATCCTCCGCAAGCGGTCACGACCCGGGACCACATCACCCGGGCGGCGCGCAGCGCGGCGATCGTGACGAACTGATCGGCTGTGGCCGCCAGCCGGAACCCGATGAGGCCGGCCGCCGCATCCACCGAGAGACCCGCCTCAACAAACGCTCGCAGGTACGCCACGCCTGTCGCAGTGGTCCAGCCCAGGGTCTCGGCCTCGGTGGCCCCGGCGTCCGCGTACCGAGTCGCGTCCACGGTGAAGGCCCTGACGCCGGAGCTGAGTCGCAACCCGCCGGAACTCTCCGAGTCTGCCGCCACGGAGGCGGCCCAAGCAGCCGAGGGCGCGCAGTCGATGCTCCGGCCCGAGCGTGCCCACTCCCCCAGCGGATCGAGTCCCAGAGAGCTGCCTGGCGCAAGTAGTCCGCCGCGGCGGGTTGCCAGGGCACAGAGGGCCTCGGCCGCGCCCAACTCCGCGTGGGGCGCGAGCGCTACTGGAGTCTCGGCCAGGTCGACGCCAGCGAGCACTCCGTCAAGCTGGGCGAGGGTGCCCAGCGCGATCTCAAGTTCCAAGGAGGTGGTCCCGCCGGCAAGATCATCGCCAATCTGCTGGCGCAGAGCGTCCACCGCGCTCCGACCGGCACCAGCGGCGGCTCCCGGGTCTGAGACGAGGCGATGGCGGGCGCGGACGTTCCAGCCCTTTTCGGTCCGTCGCGCATCCGCCGCGGCCGCAATAGCCGAGGGCCGATCCGGACCCTCGGTGTACAGCGGACGGACTTCGATGCCGTCGCGTGTGACGCTGTAGAGCTCGTCCATTCCCTGACCCCGCAGCGACCGCTGCACCAGGGCCAACCAGTCGTTCGATGTGACGAGGCGCCCTTCGTCCAAGGTCACATCGCCGACGCTACCGGCTCGCGGGCGCCCGGCAGCTTTGATCGCGAAAACCCGCGCATATCACAGGAGAGCGCGACGAAAGGCCGGGGCGTGCTGCGGGGCGCTGCGCAAGCTCGCGGCAGCCTCGTGCTAAGGGGCCACGCGGATAGGTGAGAGCCTGCCGCGTTGCAGCGGTGTCACTCCCGCTCTTGTTCGCTTCGCTCACGGGCCGCTCGGGCCACGGCCTCGCTCCACACCTTGCAGAATCCACGCCGAATCGCGGCCTATCCGCTCGGCCTCTAAGTCACATTGTGAAGCCGAGATTGCGGGAGGCGTGCTCGCCCCAATGCGCGTCGCCGCTCCAGGAGATGGAGCCGTCGTCGATCTTCGACTGGGGGTCGATTCGTCCGCAGGCCAGCATCATGAACGTCGTCGAGTCGGCGGTGAGCACCACGTCGGGCGCGGCCAGCGTGCCAGGGGCGACGGGCTTGGCCCTGCCGTCGACCACCACCGCAAGCTGGCGCTCGACCGGCCCGGTGATGTCGGCCCGCAGGCTCATGCCGTCGGGCAGACCGACCTTCTTGCCCACGATGTATCCGATCGAGCGATCCACCTGGTCGAAGGCGATCTCGGCCGCAGGACCGCTGTCGTCGGTGGGCCGTCCCAGGGGGATGGTGCAGTCGCGCACGTGGACCCACATGTCGAAGATGCGGATGGCGAGGAAGCCCCCGTAGGCCTGCACGCCCACCGGCGTGAACGACGGACGGCCTATGTCGTCGTCACTCAGCGCAGCCAGATCGGACCTGCGGGCGTCGAAGATCTCGGCCACACGGGCACCGAAGTCCTCCGACGACATCTGTGCGGAGGCGTCGGTCAGCGCCTGCATCTTCTGGAACGGGGGCATGTTGTCGGTGCTGATCTCCCAGCCCGCGATCACGTCCTCCACGCCCACGGCGTGGCCCAGCGCCTGGCGCACCGTCCACGCCGGGCACAGCGACTGCACCGTCCACTCGTCGTCGGATAGGTCGGCGCACAGGGCGGTAACCTCGGCGAAGCAGGCCTCGGTGGTGTCGATCAGTTGCTGGCGGGAGTAAGAATGCATGGGCCAAGCATGACGCCGACCGAGCCGTGACCGCAACGCCCAACGGGAGAATGTCCGAATGACTGCCACCGACGCGCCCCCCGATACCGACGCCGAGACCCGCATCGTCGACGAGGCCATCGACGCCCTGCTGGCCGAGCACGACCCCGCCAACGAGACCCGGATCGAGTTCCGCGGCCACACCTACGACGCCGGCCTGGCCTGGGTGCACCACCCGACGGGCTTCGGCGGCCTCGGCCTGTCGCGCCGGGCCCAACGCGTGGCGGACCGCCGCCTGCGGGCCGCGGGGGCGCAGCCCGCCGACCCGTCGACGTTCTTCACCGCGCTGGTGGGCCCGACCATCCTCACTCACGGCACCGACGAGCAGAAGCGCCGCTACCTCCGCCCGATGTTCACCGGGGAGGAGCGCTGGTGCCAGCTCTTCAGCGAGCCCGGCTCCGGCTCGGACTTCGCCGGGCTGGGTACCCGGGCCGTGCGCGACGGCGACGAGTGGGTGGTCAACGGCCAGAAGGTGTGGAACACGCTGGCGCACATCGCCGATCTGGGAATGCTCGTGGCCCGCACCAACCCCGAACTGCCCAAGCACAAGGGCCTCACCTACTTCGCGCTGGACATGCGCGCCCCCGGCGTGGAGGTGCGCCCGCTGCGCCAGATCACCGGCGAGGCCGAGTTCAACGAGGTGTACATGACCGACGCGCGGGTCCCCGACTCCGCCCGGATCGGTGCCGTCGGCGAGGGCTGGAGAGTGTCGCTCACGACCCTAATGAACGAGCGGACCGCCATCGGCGGCGCGGTGGGCGGCGCCACCACCGCCCGGGAGGGCCCCGTGGCCGGCTTGGTCGAGGCCTACCGCAACATGGACCCGGCGGTGCGCACCAAGGCCCACCGCGACGAGGTCATGCAACTGTGGGTGCGGGGCGAGGCGCTGCGGCTCACCAACGCCCGGGCCGCGCACAACGCACGCGCCAGCAACCCCGGCCCCGAGAGCTCGGTGAGCAAGCTGATGCTGGCCGAGTTCAACAAGGACCTCACCGCCAAGGTGGTCGACCTGGAGGGCCCGGCCGGGATGGTGGACTACGACTACGAGTTCCGCCGCCCGACCGAGATCTCCCTGGACGGCAAGTTCGGCGACACCCACCACGGCTTCCTGCGGGCCAGGGCCAACTCGATCGAGGGCGGCACCAGCGAGATCATGCGCAACATCCTGGGCGAGCAGGTCCTGGGCCTGCCCGGCGAGCCCAGGATCGACAAGGCGATCCCCTGGCGAGACGTCCCCAGGAACTGACCGACGCCCGCACCGCCGAACAGGGAGCATTCAGTCTCCACCCGCGAAACGGCAACGCCCACGGTCCGAGTGCGCGCCCTTTGCTGCCGGATCCCTCACTAGGAGCCCAAAACATGCCAATGCCGACCGATGTGGGGATCGTCGACACGATGATCGGCTTTCCCGCCAAGGACTTCGAGCACTACGAGTTCATCCGCAAGCAGCTCAAGGACGCCGAGTCGGCCGAGTTCGACTTCCCGGTCGAGTACATGTTCAAGGGCGTGCCCAAGGAGAAGTACGGCGCGGACGACCCCATTGCGCTCACCCTGGGCGAGATGGACGCCTACAGCGTCGAGTGGGGCCTGATCGGCTGCGAGGGCGAGGTGAACCGCAAGGCCCTGGCCGACCACCCCGACCGGTTCGTGGCCACCTGCCAGGCCGACGCCAACGACGTGATGGGTGCGGTGCGCAGGATCCGCCACTGCAAGGACACCTACGACATCCGGGCTGTGGGCACCTTCCCGGCCGGGTGCTTCCCCCAGATCCCCGATCGACGACGCCAAGTGGTACCCGGTCTACGCCACCTGCTGCGAACTGGGCATCCCCGTCTTCGTGTGCGCAGGCGTGCCCGGCCCCCGGCTGCCCATGGACTGCCAGCACGTGGAGCGTCTCGACCGGGTGATGTACGACTTCCCCGAGCTGACGCTGGTGACCCGCCACGGCTGCGAGCCCTGGGAGGCCCTGGCCGTGAAGCTGATGCTGAAGTGGCCCGGCCTGCACTACTCCACCTCGGCGTTCGCGCCCAAGCACTACCCCTCCGCCATCATCGACTACGCCAACACCCGCGGCGCCGACAAGGTGATCTATGCGGGCTACTTCCCCATGGGCCTGTCGCTGCAGCGCATCATGACCGAGATGCCCGACGTCGGCTTCCGCGACGATGTCTGGCCCAAGTTCCTACGAGAGAACGCCGCCCGAGTCCTCAAGATCGACTAGCTACCGTGCCCGTCGGCGCGAGATCACCCACTCCTGCAGACCTGGGTGTGTGTGCCGTTGGACCGGTCCGGGGGTCCATGGGGGTGCCGCTGCCGACCTGTAGGTTCTGGCCGATGGAGGAGAAACTTTGACGACGGTCGATCTTCACGGCAGCCCTTACAGCCTTGAAGACACTGGCGGATGGGTGCTCGACAAGGCGGCATCCCTTCAAGAGCGCGTCGAGTTGCTGCGGGGCGAGGGGCGGCTCTCTGAGGCAACGCTGCGGGCCTACTTCGGCGAGAAGCGATTCGAGCAGATTGCCGAGTCGAACGCCATCGAGGGGAGCACGCTGAGTGTGGGCGAGACGGAGCTGGCAGTGGACCGCGGGATCACAGTCACAGGTCACGACCCCGCCTACTCCAAGGACGCCGTCAATCTGTCGAGAGCTCTCGAGCGCATAGTCGAACTGGCCCGGGACCGGCCCCCAACGACCCTCGGCCAAGTGAAGGAACTGCACAGCCTCATCCTCGGTGACGGGTCCGGCGCAGGCCTGTTCCGCTCGCGGCCGGTGAGGATCGCTGGCTCGCCGCACCACCCACCCGCCTCGTGGGGCGAAGTCATGTCCGCAATGGAGGACTGGGATCGGTGGTCCCGCGCAAATGCTGACGCCTCGGCGTTGCTGCGGGCGATCGTGCTGCACACCTGGCTCACGCACATCCACCCGTTCACCGACGGCAACGGCCGTACGTCGAGAGCGGTAATGAACCTGGAGCTGATCCGAGAAGGCCTCCCCAGCGTCATCCTCCGGCGCAAGGACCGCCTCAGGTACTACGAGGCTCTGGCCGAGTCTGACCTCGGAGGCGACCTCGGACCGATCTCGGAGTTGATCCTGGCGAGAGCCGAGGACGCTCTGCGCGAGTTGGAGCGCAAGGCCACCGCCCACGAGGGCTACGACCGCGCCCAGGCACAGCTTCGCAGGGCCCAGGAACGGCAGGTGGCAATCTGGAACGACGCCGTCCAACTGCTTTTCTCTCTGGTGGACGACGCCCTTGACGCCGCCATCGGCGATGTCGGGCAAGTCTCTACCCGCTGGTACGAGGACGAGTTGCTAGTGGAGGACTACGCGGCGCTCTCGCGAGGAGATCCGGCGGGCAACTCCTGGCTGTATCGCATCAACGTGGAGGTACCGGCGCTGCGCAATCGTCGACTTCTTGCCTGGACGGGGTACCGGAGCTATGGAATTCAGGACTGGCAAGCGATCGGCGCCGGGCCGTCAATCTTCTGGTCGGTTCCGGATCGCTCGGGCTACCGCCACTGGATCCGGGACGACTCTCAGTCGCCGGGAGTGGCTGAATTGACACTTCAACTCCCCAATGTGGACACATGGATCGCCAGGCTCCCCGACGGCAGCATCACAACACTCCTACCGAGCGAGGTTGCCCAGAGGATCGCCTACGCCGTGATCGACTCGATGACGGAGAGCTGAAGCGTTGTCGTTGGAGAGCATCGTGACCGAGATGTCGAACGTCAGCTTCCGCGAGGAGGTCTGGCCCTAGTTCCTGAGAGAACGCCGCCTGCTGCTGCGAAACTGGCGGGATGGTGACGTTCGACGATGTTCGGCGGCTGGGGCTCCAGCTGCCCGAGGTCACCGAGTCGACCTGGTACGGCACGCCGGGGCTCAAGGTTCGCAACAAGGGCTTCTGCCGGTTGTGGGGCGAGCGCGAGCATCGGCGCGACCTGGTGCACGACACCGAGGTGCTGGTGCTGTTCTGCGAGCTGGCAATGAAGCCGGTGCTGCTCGAGAACCATCCCGATGTGCTGTTCACGGTGCCCCACTACGACGGCTACGGCGCGGTGCTCGTCCGGCTCGCCGACGCCGAAGCCGACGACATCGCCGACTGGCTCGAGGACAGCTACCGGCGGGTCGCGCCCGCCACCCTCGTCCGGCAACTAGACGGCTGCTGATCACCCGCGGCGGGCTCGCGGGCGTCGGGACGGCTAGATGCGGCGGTCTTGGCCTTGCCAGTACTCGTCGCGCAGGAGGCGCTTGTAGAGTTTACCGGTCTGGTCGCGGGGCAGTTCCTCGCGGAAGTCCACCGTGCGGGGGCACTTGACCGACGCGAGGCTGGCCCGGCAGTAGTCGATCAGGTCGCGCTCCAAGGCGGCTGCGGCCTCGTCGTCGGCGGGCATGTCCATGGGCTGGACGACAGCTTTGGGCACCTCGCCCAGGTCGTCGTCGGGCACTCCGATGACGGCCACGTCCAGCACCGCGGGATGCATAGTGAGGTGGTTCTCGGCCTCCTGGGGGTACACGTTCACCCCGCCGGAGATGATCATGTACGCCTTGCGGTCGGTCAGGTACAGGAAGCCGTCGCCGTCCACCCGTCCGATGTCGCCGATGGTGGACCAGCCGTTGGGCAGCCGGGAGTTGCGGGTCTTCTCGGAGTCGAGGTGGTACTCGAAGGTGTTGCCGCCACTGAAGTACACCGCGCCCTCGTCACCCACGGGCACCTCGGTGCTGGTGGTGTCGTCCACGATGTGGACCTCGCAGTTGATGGGCGCCCCCACGCTGCCGGGGTGGGCCAGCCACTGCTCGCTGTCGCAGAAGGTGAACCCGTTGCCCTCCGTGCCGGCGTAGTACTCGCTGATGATCGGCCCCCACCAGTCGATCATCTGGCGCTTGGCCTCCACCGGGCAGGGGGCGGCCGCGTGCAGCACGGCGGCCAGCGACGACACGTCGTGGGCCAGGCGCTGATCGTCGGGCAGCTTGAGCATCCGCACGAACATGGTGGGCACGACCTGGGTGTGGGTCACCGAGAAGCGCTCGACCGCGGCCAGGAACTCGGCCGCGTCGAAGCGCTCCATGACCACCGCAGTGGATCCGATGATTTGCGCGGCCATGGTGAAGCGCAGCGGAGCGCCGTGGTACAGCGGCGCCGGCGACAGGTACACGGACTCGTCGGACATGCCGAGAAGCAGCACGCACATCATGGCCACCACCGACTCGGCCTGCTCGATGGGCACCGGCTCGTGGGCGGTGAGCACGCCCTTGGGGCGACCCGTTGTGCCGGAGCTGTAGAGCATGTCGACACCGGCCACCCGACCGTCGAGCGGCTCCGGCGACACTGCGGCCACGGCCTGCTCGTAACTCTCATATCCGTCGATCACGTTGTCCATCATCAGGCGCAGGTCGACGCCGTCCATCCGGTCGAGAAGCTCGGCGGCCTGGGTGGCCTTGTAGCGCGACGTGATGAAGGCCTTAGCGCCGCTGTTGTCGACGATGTAGGCGATCTCGTCGGTGGTGAGACGGCTGCTGATGGGCGTGTAGACAAGTCCCGCGTAGTACGCCCCCCAGGCCAGCGGCAGGAAGTGGCGGTGGTTGTCCAGACACCACGCAACATGGTCGCCGGGGGCCAGTCCCGCCTCGCGGAACACACGAGACACGCGGTTGGCCTCGGCGTCGAGCTGCGAGTAGGTGATCGTCTCGCCCGTACCGGCCATGATGAGGGCCGGCTTGTCGGGACTCGCGGCGGCGTGGACTCCGAGGTGCATCGGCTACGACGCTAGCCGCCCGCCCGAAGCACGGGAACAGCCGCCCTGGCCGTGCAGCCCGCCTTCAGACGCCGTAGCCGCCGGCCTTCAGACGGTGTAGCCGCCGTCGACGGCTAGATGCTGGCCGGTGATGTAGCGGGCCCTGTCCGACGCCAGGAAGCACACCGCCTCGGCGATGTCGACGGCGGTACCAAAGCCCCGCATGGGGATGTTGGCCCGGGCCGCGTCGAGAGCCCTCTCGTCCAGGTCGCCCGAGGCCATCAGGCGCTGGGCCATGCCGTCGGTCAGCATCCCCGGCCCGACGCTGTTGGCCCGCACGCCGAAGCGCCCCTCCTCCGCGGCCAGGCCCCGCACCGCGGCCTCAACGGCCGCTTTGGGGACGATGCTCAAGCCGTCACGCACCGGGAACCGGCCGATTCCGGCGGTGCTGACCGCCACGATGCTGCCCTTGGCCGCCCGCAGGTACGGCAGCGCGGCGTGGGCCGCGGCGAAGAAACCGGCCGCGTCGGCGTCGAGCTGCGCTCGCATCACGGACGGCTGCACGCGGCTCAGATGCACTTGCGGGACATCGGGCCCGGCCGCGTACACCAGGGAGTGCAGGCCGCCCGCCGCGTCGGCCAGTTCCGCAACCGCGGCGGCCGTAGCCTCGTCGTCGGTCAGGTCGGCCGTCGCGAGCCAGCTCCGGCTTCCGCACTGCTCGACCTCCGAGGCGGTGGCTGCGGCCGCGCCGGCGTTGCTGCGGTATGTGAGGGCCACGTCGCTGCCGCGTGCGGCCAGCTCCACCGCGATCACAGAGCCAAGACCGCCGCTGCCCCCGACAACCAGCGCCGCGCCGGCACGGTCCTCGAAGTCCTTGCTCAGATCGAGCGCGCTCATGGTCTCAGCCTGCCCGGCGGGAACGTCCCGTACAACCGGCAGTCCTCCCGGCCGTCTACGCCCGTCCGGGTCACCGGCCGGTCTTGTGAGCAGACATGCCGGATGAGGCGGTGGTCGCCGACGTGGTAGGAGGGCACAGCTTCTCCGGCTGGCTCGAGGGGCTGCACCGTGGCGGGTGGCACGTCTCCGCTGGAGGAGATCCACGCCGCGCAGCAGGCCTTCGCCACCAAGAGCCACATCGGCAGCCTGGTGATAACGGTCGCGCCGGCCGCCGCGGGAGGGCGGGGCCGCGTGTGAGTGGGCGCGGCAGCCGTCAGCTCCCGCCGGCGTGGTCGCGGGCCCGATTGATGAAAGTGGCCGTCTCGCCTCTTGTGACCAGATCATCGGGGCAGAAACGGTCGGGTCCGACGCCACAGCCCGTCGTGATCCCCGCGGCGGCAATGGCGTCGATGCTGGCCGCGTGAGGGTTCTGCCTGTCGACGTCCGCGAATGCGGACGGCGTGGCGGCCTGCAGGTCGAAGGCCCGAGCGAGCAGGGTGGCCATTTGGGCCCTGGTCACCGGGTTCTGGGGACAGAAGCGGGCTGGATCACGGGAACAGCCTGCCGCGATGCCGAGCTCGGCAAGGCGTTCGACGTGCGCGGCCCACTGAAGGCCGGGATGCACGTCCTCGAACCGGTTGTAGCCCAGCGGCTCGGGGTCGTCGCCATCGAGAACACGCACGAGCCATATGGCCACGACCCAGCGCTCCAGCGCCAGATTGGGGCAGATGAGGTCCAGACCGCACTCGGTGTTCTCCAAGACCCCGTCCCCGGCCAGCAGGCTCAGGTTCCAGCCGTGGACCGAGCCCGCCGCGTTCAGGTCCCAGAAGAAGTTGTCCGGCGAGTCTCCCCGCTGCTCGTCGCCGCCGTGGATCGTCAGACCGGCCAAGATGAGGTCGCTCAGCGGAGCGAAGTCCCTGATGAGGTTGCCGGCCACGTACAGGTCCTGAAGGGCCGTCAGTGTCGACAACACCGAGACGTCGATGACGGAGTTGTCGTCGAGCCGGAGTTCGGTCAGCCGCACGAAGGGCGCAAGCGACGACACGCGCGTTACCGAGTTATCGCTCAGGTCCAGCTTCTCGAGCGTCAACAGCCTCGGCAGTCTGGACAGGTCCGCTCCGGTGAGGCCCATGTCCTTCAGTCCCAGCTCGGTCAGGCCGGTCAGGCCGGTCAGAGCGGACAGGCCCGAGATCTGGCCGCTGCTCACATACAGCTTGCGCAGGCCGGGTCGTGACGCCAGCGAGACCGGTGCCGCCAGGGGGTTGCCGGCCAGCCTGAGATCGGTGAGCCATCGGGGCAGCCGTCCGAGGGTTGTGATCCGGTTCTGGTAGGCAGGGTCGGGAGTGCTGCCGCCGGAGGACACGCCGTTGTGGAGCCAGAGAACGTCCAGCTGGGTTACCGGCGTCAAGTCCACTGCGGTGAGCTGGTTGTCGCTCAGGTACAGCTGGCGGAGGTTGGGCAGCCCCGACAAGTCGATCGACGAGAGGCGGTTGCTCCTCAGGTTGAGGGATCTGAGAGTGTCGCCGATGCCCGCCAGCCCGTTGATCCGGGTTATCCGATTTCCCCTCAGCCAGAGTCTGTGGACGCTGTCCAGTCCGGTGACATCCACATTCGAGAGCTTGTTGTCGTTGAGGAAGACCCTTTCCAGCCGTGAGAACCGCGACAGGTTGATGGTCGAGATGTCGGTCTCGTAGAGATGGAGCCGTCTGAGATCGGTCAGACCCGAGAAGCCGGCGAGATCTGCGGTGCTCGAGATCGGGTTGTTGTTCAGGTACAGGTAATGGAGGTGTCTTGCGCCCCTGAGATCGAGCGAGGTCAGTCGGTTGTGCTCCAGCCTCAGGCTCCAGACCTCGCGCGGCAGGTCGCTCAATCCGGTGACGCGCGTCAACCGGTTGCGGTCCAGTCGCAGACTCACGTAGTTGGGGTGTGAGGCTCCGTCGGGTCTGTCTCTCAGGGCGGTCAAGCCCGACACATCGACAGAGGTCAGACGATTGCCGTGCAGCCACAGCGCGTACAGCCTGCTGGTCCGAGCATTCTGGCCGACTCTGGTCCTCTGGCCTGACAGATCGACAGTCGTCAAGTCGTTGTTGCTGAGATCGAGGAACCTGAGGTCCGTCTTCCGCCGGAGATCAATGTCGGAGATGTCGTTGCCGTGCAGGACCAACACCTGCAGCCTGGTCAGGTTCGTGAGGCTCGACACATCCGAGATGCGGTTTCGCTGCAGGTACAGGGCCCGCAGGTTCACCGCGTACTGCAGGCCGTCGACCTGGCGAACGTTCGAGTCTCGAGCGTCCAGTGCCGCCAGCCTGGCCATGTCGGCCTCTGTGATCGTCGCCCCGGATTGCTTGTCGAGGGCGAGCTCGATGGCGCTGCGGAGGCTCGGATCGGGAATCGACACTGGCTGGGACCGGGTTTGGGCGGCGGCGGCGGGCGCCAGCGCAGCGGCCAACAGCGCCAACCCGGCCACGGTGGCGGCGATCCTTGCGCCGCCCCTCCGACGAAGGCGGTCTGGGGCATGCACGCGTGGCGGGGTGTAACCCATCGGAGGTTCCTTCGTCGAGACGGCGGCGCAGGGCGCGCCGCAGCGGAAGGTAGCAAGGGCAATGGAGTCCGTAAAGCAGCCCGGGGACGGACTCGACGGCCTTGTCGGGCTCCAGTGCCGCTCTCGTTGCTTGATTTAGAGGACGCGACGCATGGCGTCGCGGGCCCGCTCCTCGGCCACCCGTTTGCGGCCGACGATCGGAGTGGTGGGCGCGAATCCAGCCTCGGCCCGCTCCGACTCGCTCTCGCCGCCCCAGAAGCCGAGCTCACGATTCCCGCGGGCATAGTCGCGACAGGCGAGCAGCACGACGCACTTATCGCATATCGACCGGGCACGGGCCTCACGGCGCACCCTGGCCTCGGGCCGCTCCGCGAACGGTGCGAAGAACAAGCCGCTCTCGCCCCCGCAGCGCCCGTGCTCCATCCACGCTGTGGATCCCATAGGGGTTGCAAGGGTCTCGTAGGCTTCGAGCATCGGTATACAATTTAGCATCGGTATACAATCTTCGCAAGACCGATGATGAACACTCGGTAAATTGTTTGACACACCGTAAGGGTTCGCGCCGACAGGTCACCTAGGCGGCGCCGGAACCCGAGACGATCCCCCTGTCGTGAAGCCTGCCGATATCGGAGCTTGAGAGGCCGAGCCATTCGGCCAACACCTCATCGGTGTGCTCGCCCAGGACGGGCGCCACTGCGCTAGTGCCGTGAACATCCGTCTCTGCCACGCCTCCACCCCCAAGACTCAGCGGCGCCATCGGGACCAGGTACGGCCCGATCCCGGGCTGATCGACCTCGACGAACAACCCCCCGGCCGCCGAGCAGCGCGGGTCGCTCTCCACGAGTTCGGTGAACGTCTGGTACGGACCCCAGCACACTTCGCACGCGTCGAGGCGCTCAGCCACCTCGGCGAAGGACCTGGCACCGGTCCATGCCTGCATCACCGCCTTGATCTCGTCGCGCGCCTCGAAGCGATCGCCCTCGTCGTCGAAGTCGAGCTCCCGCGCCGCGGCGATCTCGGCAACAGCGGCGGCGCTCTCGGTGGCCTCCAGCAGCGAGGTCCACTGCCGGCGGCTGATGCTCACCGCGTACAGGCGCCGCCCGTCGGCAGTGGACAACTCCGCGCCGAACGCCCCGTACAGGTCGTTGCCGCAGCGCGGCCGTTCCGCCGCGTTGACCTGGACCTCGGCCACATATCCCAGTGCAGCCGTAGCCGCCAGGGCGACATCGCTCAGCGCGAGGGCCATCACCGAGCCCTCCCCCGTCAGCAGGCGGCGACGCTCGGCGGCCAGGATGCCCACGGCCGCGGTCTGCCCGCACAGCAGGTCCCAGGCGGGAATCACGCCGTTGACGGGGCCGACGGCGTCGGCGGGGCCGGTCACCATCGGGAAGCCCAGCGCCGCGTTGACGGTGTAGTCCACGGCGGTGGTGCCGTCCCGGTTGCCTGTGATCGCCACCATCACCAGGTCGGTCCGGCGGGCGGCGAGCCGCTCCGGCGCCATCCAGCCCCTGGCCGGGAAGTTGGTGAGGAACGTGCCCGCGGCGCCGATCAGCTCGGTGAGCAGCTCTCGGGCCGCGGGGTTGCCGACGTCGACGGCCAGCGACTTCTTGCCCTTGTTGAGGCCGGCCCAATACAGCGAGCGCCCCTCGGCAGTGAGTGGCCAGCGGCCGTAGTCGATGCCACCGCCGATCGGGTCGAATCGCACCACCTCGGCTCCGAGCTGGGCCAGCGCCATGCCCCCCGAGGGCGCAGCCACGAACGCCGACCCCTCGACCACCCTGAGTCCCTCCAGCGGCGTGCTCGCGATCACGGCCACGAACCTATACGGGCCAGGCCAACGACTCGCTCACACCTCCCAGACCCAGCACCGGTCCGCGCGGCCCATTGGCCATCGGGTCGCGGCGCGGGCACACTGGGCCCGTGAGTGACGGCGTGCCGTGCACGATGATGCGCGGGGGGACGTCGAAGGGCGCCTATTTCCGGCGCGAGGACTTGCCCGAAGACCCCGCCCAACGCGACGACCTCATCTTGCGAATTGTCGGCTCGCCGGACCCTCGGCAGATCGACGGCATCGGCGGAGCCCACGTGCTCACCACCAAGGTGGCCGTGGTCGGTCCCGCGGCCAGGCCCGACGCCGACGTGGACTACCTGTTCCTGCAGCCGTCGGTGGACGAGCCCGTAGTGAGCGACGCCCAGAACTGCGGCAACATGCTGGCCGGGGTGGGGCCGTTCGCGGTGGAGAGGGGCCTGGTAGCGGCAAGCGGTCCCGAGGCCGCCGTGCGCATCCACATGGTCAACACCGGCTCGGTGGCGACCGCGAGGTTCCCTTTGCGCGACGGCGTGCCCCAATATTCGGGCTGCACCTCGATCGACGGCGTGCCCGGCGAGGCCGCCGCCGTCCGCCTCGACTTCGAGGAGACCGCGGGCGGCTCGTGCGGCGCGCTGCTGCCCTCCGGCAGCCTCGCCGACTGCATAGAGGGTGTGGACTGCACCCTCGTCGACAACGGCATGCCCACCGTGGTGATGAGGGCGGCCGACCTGGACGTCAGTGGATACGAGGAGTGCGCCGTCCTCGAGGCCGATGCCGCCCTGCGGGCTCGGATCGAACGGATCCGCCTCGCGGCCGGCCCCGTGATGGGCCTTGGAGACGTGACCGAGTCAACCGTTCCCAAGCTGGCGCTGGTGGCCCCTCCCCGCACCGATGCCGGCGACATCTGCACACGGACGTTCCTCCCTCACCGCTGCCACGAGGCGATCGGCGTGCTCGGAGCGGTGTCCATCGCCACCGCGGCCCTGCTCCCCGGAGCGGTCGGCCACGAGATGCTGCGCCCCCGCGCCGGTCGAGACCCGCGATCAGCCGAGGCTTCGAGAATCGACCGCATCGTGACTTTGGAGCATCCGTCCGGCACGTTCGACGCCGCGGTGGCGATCACAACGGGGACCGACGGGAGGCCCAGTGTCGAGCGGGCCGGCATCATCCGCACCGCCCGGAAGCTCTTCGACGGCGTGGTCTTCCCCCGCCCCCGCTGAACCACCAGACGGCGCCTGGCGGAAATGCAACCGACCATCCCACCGCCCCATCCCGACCCGCACTCCCCCGCCGCGTTCACGCCGCCCCCGTGGGCCTGCGACGCCCACTGCCACGTCTTCGGCCCGGCCAGCCGCTTCCCCTTCGCTCCGGGCCGCTCCTACACACCGCCCGAC
Organism: Candidatus Aldehydirespirator sp.; assembly: GCA_965219165.1. GTDB lineage: Bacteria > Actinomycetota > Acidimicrobiia > Acidimicrobiales > Aldehydirespiratoraceae > Aldehydirespirator. Next base: position 3,159,469 of record CBDCMW010000002.1, read on the forward strand.
GCCGGCGTCGAACAGCTCGAGGCGCTGCACGAGCGGATGGGGCTGAGCCGGGCCGTGCTGGTTCAGGCCAGCTGCCACGGAACCGACAACTCGGCCATGGTCGACGCTCTCCAACGGTCCCGGGGACGGTACGCAGGGGTGGCCATGATCGACGAGTCCTGCGGTGAAGCGGAGATCGAGCGGCTCCACGACGCCGGCGTGCGTGGCGCCCGATTCAACTTCGTCAAGCACCTCGGGGGCGGCGACCTCGGGACCTTCGTACGCACCGCCCGGAGGGTGGCACCTCGGGGCTGGCACATGGTGGTGCACGTCGACGCGGCCGACCTGCCCGACTTCTCCGGGGTGCTGCTCGGTCTGCCGTGCCCGTTCATCGTCGACCACATGGCCCGCGTGCCCGCGTCCGGCGGCCGGGGGCAGCCGTCGTTCGCCGCGCTGCTGCACTTGTTGGGCCACGAGCGGGCCTGGGTGAAGATCTCCGGCGCTGAGCGGCTCACCGCCGGCGGACGGCCGCCCTACGACGATGTGGCGCCGCTGGCCCGGGCACTGATCGCTGCGGCCGGCGACCGGGTCCTGTGGGGGACCGACTGGCCCCATCCCAACGTGCGCCACATGCCCGACGACGGGGACCTTGTGGACCTGCTGGCCACCTTCGCCCCTGACGAGGCGGATCGCAACCGCATCCTGGTCGACAACCCCCAGCGCCTCTACGACTTCGCCTGACCCCTCCCGAGGCCGCCGGGCCTTGCTATCCGCCGGCCTCTGGGGACAGCGCCTGCTCCAGTTGATGGAGGGTGTGCATCGCTTCGAGGCCGCTGCGCACCGACGACTCGGGCTCGCGACCCTCGCGTACGGACGCGAAGAACTCTCGGTCCTGCAGCTCGATGCCGTCGGTGGACACATGCCCGCCGGACACGTCGATCGGGTTGTCGCGGCCGTCGACGAGGTCGTCGTAACGGGCTACGAAGGTTCCGTTGTCGCAGACGTAGCGGAAGTCGGTGCCCAAGGGCCCGTCGTTGTTGAACGACAGCGCCAGCGAGCACACCGCCCCCGACGGCACGGTCAGCGAGACGGACATGTCCATGGCGATGCCCAGTTCGCGATGGGGAGGCCCCTGAACGGCCGACACCCTCTCCGCTGTCTCGCCGGTCTGGTGCTGGAACAGGTCCACGGTGTGGCAGGCATGGTGCCACAGCAGGTGATCGGTCCAGGTCCGGGGCCGGCCCAGGGCGTTGGTGTTGGTCCGACGGAAGAAATAGGTCTGGGCGACCAGGTGCTGGAGCTGCAGCTCGCCCGAAGCGAACCGCTGCCGCATCCACTGGTGCGACGGGTTGAAGCGCCGAGTGTGGCACACCATGGCCACCAGCCCGGACTCCTGCGCGACGTCGGCCAGCTCGACCGCGTCGGCGAGGTTGCCAGCCATCGGTATCTCCACCAGCACGTGCCGGCCGGCCCGGAGCACCTCGATGGCCTGCGCGGCGTGCAGATGCGTCGGAGTGGCCAGGATGGCGGCCTCGACGCCGGGCGCCGACAGGCACTCGCCCAACTCCAGCGACCAGTGTCCGATCCCGCGCTCGGCCGCTAGGGCCTCGGTGTCGGCCTCGATGCCTCCGGCCAGCGAGACGACGTCCACTCCATCGATGCGGCCGATAGCGGCCAGATGGCGCCGGGCGATGGCACCCTCGCCGGCCAGCACCACCCTCACCGCCGGTACTCCAGTTCGGCTTCTGCGCGCATGCGGCGGAGGCTAGACCCCGGACGGGTGGACAACGCTCTAGCCCCCCAGGTCGTCGAGGGTGTCCACCCACTCGACGTCCATGTCGACGAGCTTCTGGCGCCGGCCGTACATGTCCAGGCCGAGTTCGCCGGCGGCGAGGCTCGCCCGCGAGTCCTCCTCGGTGACCAGCCGCCGGCGGCCCATCTCAACTCATCGTTCGATCTGCAGACGGGTATAGACGCGCCGGGCGTTGCCTTCGAAGATCTTGGCCCGAGCCGCGTCGTCGAGGGCGGCGTTGTCGATGTAGCGGCGTGTGTCGTCGTAGTGATGACCGGTTTCGGGGTCGACGCCGCGCACCGCGCCCACCATCTCCGACGCGAACAGGATGTTGTCGGCGGGTACAACATCGACGAGCAGGTCGATGCCGCGCTGGTGGTACACGCAGGTGTCGAACCAGATGTGCCCCAGCAGCCCGTCGAAGTCCCAGCCGGAGTCCTGGGCCATGCCCCTGAACCGACCCCAGTGGTAGGGCACCGCTCCCCCGCCGTGAGGGATCACCAGGCGCAGCCCCTCGAAGTCGGCGAGGAACCCCGATGTGAGGGCCTGCATGAAGGCGGTCGTGTCGGCGCCCAGATAGTGCGAGCCGGTCGTGTGGAAGTTCTCGTTGCAGGAGGCGCTCACGTGGATCATTGCCGGTACGTCGAGCTCGCATATCGCCTCCCACAGCGGCCACCAGTAGCGGTCCGGAAGCGGTGGCCCGCTCCAGTGCCCGCCGCTTGGGTCGGGGTTGACATTGCATCCGATGAAGCCCATCTCCTCCACGCAGCGTCGCAGCTCCCGCACCGAGGCGCTGATCGGCGTGCCCGGGGACTGCGGCAGTTGCGCCACCGGCGCGAAGTTGCGGGGGTACAGGTCGCACACCCGCCGTATCAGTTCGTTCTGGTGCTGGGACCAGAACTCCGAGGTGTGCTGGTTGCCGATGTGGTGGCCCATCCAGCTGGCCCGGGGCGAGAAGATCGTCAGGTCGGTGCCCCGCTCGCGCTGGAAGGCGAGTTGCGCGCCCTCCAGGCTCTCGCGGATCTCGTCGTCGCTCACCGCGATCTCGCCCTTCGATCCCACATGGTCGGGATCGGTGGCCACCGCGGCCTTCTGGGCCTCGCGCCACTCCCCCACCGCGGGCGGGGTGGTGGTGTAGTGGCCGTGGCAGTCGATGATCACCGGCATCCTCCCCGCATGGGCGACCGGGAGGCATCCTACGGAGCGGTCCGACGACGGTCGATACGTTCGTCGGCACAACAATTCGCAGGACTACCCTGCGAGCACCGATCGGGAGGACTGCATGGCTAGCGCACACGCGGCCCGCGACTACCACGACGTGCCGGGAACCTACGTGCTCGACGGCGAGCACTGCCGCAAGGGCTACGCGCTGAACATGTTCTGCATGTCGTTGAACGAGCCGGCCAGCCGGGAGGCCTTCCGCGCCGATCCTGACGGCTACCTGGACGGGTACGCGCTCACCGCGGAGCAGCGCCGGGCCGTGCTCGAGCGGGACTGGGTGGGGATGTTGCGCCTCGGAGGCAACATCTACTACACCTTCAAGCTCGCGGCCTTCGACGGTCTCAGTATGCAGCACGTGGGCGCGATGATGTCGGGAGTGCCCGCCGAGGAGTTCGCCCAGATGATGATCGACGGGGGCCGCCCCATCGAGGGCAACCGCTCCCAGAGCGACTGGGCCGAACGCTGATGGTCAAGAGCGATCGGCAGGCGGGAGCTGCGTTGATGGCTGCGGTGATCAGCCGGCGGGAGCTGCCCTGATGGCCGAGGTCATCGCGGGGATCGGAACCTCGCATGTGCCCGCGGTGGGCGCGGCCATCGACAGCGGCAAGCACGACGAGCCCTACTGGGCGCCGTACTTCGCCAAGATCGAGCCGGCCCGGCGCTGGATGGATGAGACCCGCCCCGACGTTTGCGTGGTCGTCTACAACGACCATGCCTCCGCTTTCTCGCTGCAGTTGGTGCCCACATTCGCGCTGGGAGTGGCCGCCAGCTTCCCACCCGCCGACGAGGGCTACGGACCCCGCCAGATACCCGAAGTGCCAGGACATCCCGAGCTGGCCTGGCACCTGGCCGAGTCGCTCATCCTCGACGAGTTCGACATCACCATCGCCAACGAGATGCCCGTGGACCACGGCTGCACCGTCCCGCTGTCTGTGCTCTACGGGCAGCCCGAGCAGTGGCCGTGCCGGGTGGTCCCACTGTGCGTCAACGTGATCCAGTACCCGCCGCCCACCGGGCACCGCTGCTGGCGGCTCGGCAAGGCCCTGCGCCGGGCCATCGAGTCCTACCCCGGCGACGAGCGGGTGGCCGTGCTCGGAACGGGCGGCATGTCGCACCAGCTCCAGGGCGAGCGGGCCGGCCTGGTGAACGTCGACTTCGACGACGCCTTCATCGACTGCCTCATCGACGATCCGGCCCGCCAGGCCGCGGTCGACCACACCACCTACATCCGCGAGGCCGGAGCCGAGGGCGTGGAGCTGGTGATGTGGCTGGTGATGCGGGGCGCGCTCGACGACGAGGTACGCGAGGTGTACCGCATGCACCACGTCCCCACGTCCAACACCAGCAACGGCCTCCTAGTCCTCGAGAACGCCTAGAAGCGTCCCGGGGCGTCGACAAGACAGCCGAGACACTGGGACCCGCCCCTGGACGATCGGTATGCCCATTGGCCCGGCGTGGACCGCTGGCCGCGCTGCGAAGCACTCACAGCGTCGGCTGGATGCTGGGCCGGGGCGGAACCCGAGCAGGCATCGGACGGCTCAACGGCGACCACCGGCCCTGGCGCCGACATCGGAGACCCCTGCTGGCCGAGTGGGCGGGCAGGCGCACGTGGTGACAGAGTTCGACCTCACATCTGGCTATCGGAGAGGAGAGATGTGATGGGTGAGCTCAGTGCAGCCGCGGATGCGGTATTGGATGGTGTCGTCTCGGGATCGCCGCGCGTGCCCGGCGTCGCCGCCGTTGCCACCGACCGTGACGGCGTCATCTACGCGGGCGCCCGGGGCGAGCGCGTCCTCGGGGGAGACTCCTTCACCACCGACACGGTGTGTGCGATCTTCTCGACCACGAAGGCCATCGGCGGCACCGCCTGCCTGCAGCTGGTCGAACAGGGCGATCTGGACCTGGACGCCCCGGCGAAGGAGTACGTACCGAGGATCGCCGGGCTCGGTGTGATCGAGGGGTTCGACGACGATGGAGCACCCAGACTGCGCCCGCCCAAGAGCGACATCACGACCCGCCAACTGCTCACCCACACCGCGGGGCTCTCGTACGACTTCTTCAACGAGACGTACACGAGGTTGGCCAACGAGCAGGGTCAGCCGTGGGTGGTGGATGCCTCATACGCCTCCATCGAGACGCCCCTGATCTTCGACCCGGGCGAGCGGTGGGACTACGGCTCCAACATCGACTGGGCCGGTCAGGTGGTGGAGGGCATCACCGGCAAGCGGCTGGGCGAAGTGCTCGAGGAGCGGGTGCTGGGCCCGCTGGGCATGGACTCGACTGCTTTCTCGATGACTCCGTCGATGCGTGAGCGCCTGGCGACGATCCACGCACGCGAGGACGCCGACGGGTCGCTCGTGCCGCTGCCCGGAGTGGAGCTGCCGCCCGACCCGGAGGTTCACATGGCCGGCCACGGCCTCTACGGCACGGTGGAGGACTACGCGAAGTTCATCCGCATGTGGCTCAACGACGGAGCCGGCCCCGACGGCGAGCAGATCCTCAAGCCCGAGACCGTCGAGATGGCGTCGCGGAACCACCTGCCCGAGGGCATGTTCATCAAGATGCTGCCCGGCGTCGGCGCCACCGAGGTGGCGAAGACGGTTCTTCCCGTTTCGAACCCGCGCCTGTCCAACGACGCCGAGTTCTTCCCAGGAATGCCGAAGACTTGGGCGCTGACCTTCATGATCAACGAGGAGGATGCGCCCACCGGCCGGCCTGCAGGCGCGCTGGCATGGGCGGGGCTCGCCAACCTGTACTACTGGATCGACCGGGCCAACGGAGTGGGCGGCTTCTGGGCCACCCAGATCTTCCCCTTCGCCGACCCCACTTCGGTGGTCGGGTTCCTCGACTTCGAGAAGGCGGTCTACGACAACGCCGTCTAGCGTCGCTGATCAGCCGCCGAGACGTTCATCATCCTGCCCAAGCCGGCGGTAGCCGGAAGGTGGGCCGACGGGGGCGCCGACCACGACTACGGCGATGGTGCTATGCAAAGCCGGTGGCCTGGACCAACCGCTGGTGCACCGGATCCACGGCAAGCCGCAGCCCCTCCAGCGTGTAGGCCCCCAGAAGCGGGCAGGCGTCGTCGGATCCGAAGACCACCAAGGTCGGAACGGTGCGCTGGTCGACGGTGGCCACCGCTTGGCCCATGTCGTACTCGACGGGGCGGCCGTCGGCCAGCGAGAGGCGGATCGAGTCGATCGGCTCCACTCCCAACGCTCTCAGAAGCTTGGCGGGCACGATCGTGTAACTGGCCCCGGTGTCCACCATCGCGTCGACCTCCAACGACCGTTCGCCGTCGATGCTGTCGAGCCTCAGAGTTCTCGTGAAGGTTCCCACGCTGCACCCCCTTCCGATTCTTCCTGCAATATACCTATATTCAAATGTTTTTCAAACCCACCCACAGCCCGACATCTCCGACGCCTTCGTGGTCGTGGCCCCGCCAACGACAACTGCGACGCCCATCACGCGCTGCGCGACGACGAGCGGCCGCTGTCCAACCGCGCCGAGACCCCGGCGCGAACGAGCCGCTCGTAGCCGCGACCCCCGTCAGGATCGGGCTGCGATGTCGACTAGGACCTGCGCCGCATGGCTGGCAAGGTCCTGGCCCGCGAGGTCGTAAGCCACCGCGATCCGGCCCTCGGGATCGATCAGGTAGCTGATACGGCGGGGCACGCCCCAGTCGTAGTAGTCCTCGCCCGGCTCTCGCTCGGCGTCGTAGCTGCGGCCGACAGCCTTGTCGGTGTCGCTGATCAGCGCGTACGGGAATCCCTCGGTGTCGGCGAAGGTCCGCTGCTCCTCCACAGTGTCGAAGGATGCGCCGACAACGACGGCGCCGGCCGCCTCGAACTCCGGGGCTCGATCACGGAACCCCCTGCCCTCCTTGGTTCAACCGGCGGTCGAAGCCTTCGGGTACCACCACAGCACCACCCAGCTGCCCCGGAGGTCGGTAAGGCGCACGGGGTTGCCGTGCTGGTCGGGTGCCTCGAAGTCTGGGGCCTGCGAATTCACATCGAGCATGGCGGGACGCTATAGGAGCCACCGACACGACCACTACTGGACGTGTGTGGCTGGGTTGCCAGCAGTCGGGACGCAAGCGGGCTGGGGGTTAGGGTGGCCTGCCGATGACGTTCGTGGCTGGCCTGCGCTCCGATCTCGGCCCGGCCGGTGTGCTGACCGGAGCCGACGCTGCGCCGTATCTGACCGGTTGGCGGGGCCTGTTCGCCGGGGAAGCTCTGGCCGTCGTGCGCCCGGCCTCGGTCGACGAGAGCGCACGAGTGGTCCGGGCGTGCGCGTCGGCCGGAGTCTCCATCGTCCCCCAAGGCGGCAACACGGGAATGTCCGGGGGCGCCGTGCCCGCGGCCGCGGCCGGCCCATCTGGAGACGAGCGTGCCGGCGCCGACCACCGAGGGGCAGGGCGACCGTCGATCGTGCTGTCGATGAGCCGCATGAACCGCGTCCTGTCAGTGGACCCCGACCGCTGGACGGTCACCGCCGAGGCCGGCGCCACCATCGAGGCGGTGCAGCAGGCGGCGGCTGCGGAGAACCGCCTGTTCGCTCCCGACTGGGGGGCGAGGGGCACGGCCACCGTCGGCGGGGCGATAGCCACGGACGCGGGCGGCAACAACGTGCTGCGCTACGGCAACATGCGCGAGCAGGTTCTGGGCCTGGAGGCCGTGCTGGCCGACGGGAGGGTGTGGGACGGGCTGCGGGCGCTGCGCAAGGACTCCTCGGGCTACGACCTGAAGCAGCTCTTCATCGGCGCCGAGGGCACCCTCGGGGTGGTCACTCGGGCCGTGCTGCGCCTGCACGCGGCCACCCCGCACTCCCAGAGCGCGCTGGCCTCGATCAGCGGGCTCGACCGTCTCACGCCCCTGCTGGAGCTGGCATCGGCCCGCTGCGGCGCCGACGTGACCGCCTTCGAGCTCGTCCCGGACGTGGGCATCGAGCGGGTTTGTGAGAAGTTCGCCCTCACCCGACCCATGGACACCCGCGCCGAGTTCTACGTGCTGGTGAGGCTCGCCTCGGCCGAGCCCGTCTCCGAGCGGCTGGGCGCCTTCCTGGCTGAGGCGGCGGAACTCGGGTGGGTGACCGACGCGGCGGTGGCCGTCACCGACGAACACGAGTCACGGCTGTGGACCATCCGCGACGAGCTGACGCCCTCGGGGCTATGGCCGCTGCAGATCCATGGCGTCAAGATGGACACGGCCGTGCCGATCGACCGTTTCGGCGCCTACCACGACGAGGTCCGCCGGATCGCGGCCGATCTGGCGCCCGGCGCGCTGACCTACGGGTTCGGCCACGCGGGCGACGGCAACCTCCACATGTATGTCCTGCCCGCCAACGACGACCAGGTCGAGTCCTTCCTGGCCGTGCGCGACGAGCTGCAGGAGCGCATCGACGAGGCCACATTCGCTCTCGGGGGCACGCTCAGCGCCGAGCACGGCATCGGCCAGCTCCTGCGAGACCGGATCCAGCGCCAGAAGCCGGCCATCGAATGGGAGCTGATGCGGACGATAAAGAGCGCCCTCGACCCCCAAGGCATCATGAACCCCCACAAGACCCTGCCGCTGGGGCCCTAGATCGGACCCTGACCGGCGGCGCTTGCATTGCAGACGCGTGAGCCGCGCCTGCGCAACTGCGAGAGGATTGAAGCGCTAGGAGGGTGCGTTTGTACCCCGCGGCAGGATCAGTTCATACCTGCTATCAGGGCCGAACAGCGCCAACTCCCCGAGTCTCAGCACATCGAGGCCGATCAGGATCTCTGCTCCCAAGACCTCCGGAACAGTCTGAGCACGGACTGGTATCGGATCCGGTGGTCGATCCTGCCGCCAGTCGAGCTTTAGCGAGAGGTAGTGCACGGCGCTCCTGCTCTCACCCGACGCCGAATGCAGTGTCGTATACGCCACCGGCTCAAGCAGCATCGCTCGGGCGGTTCTCTCGCCGATGCAAGTCCGCATGGCGGCCGAGTCGATGAGGCCCCGAACGCGCTGCGGGGACGGCACCATACGTCCCTGCAGACGGTACCGCTCTACCTCATCCGGGTGAAGGCGCACCTCCACGTCCATGACCGCACCCCGGGATTCGATGCGTCCGATGATTCGAGAGTAGCCAATTTCACAGGAGATGACTGGATGGTACTGCCTGCCCGATAGTGACCACCCGATCCTTCTCGAGAACCTCCTTGATCATGAAGCGTCTGCCGACAGTGCTCCGAAAGCCCGCCGAGCATGCTTGGTGCTCGTCGTCGAAGCAGCCGATGAACTCGGGACGACGACGCCTGTCGGGCGGCTGCACAAACAAGGCCCAGCGCCCTGCATCCGTTTTCAGTAGTTCGGCACGACGCCTAGAAAAGGCCGCTTCCAGTTTGTCGAGAACGGGATCGGGGGCCATGCCGCATTATGGCACGGTTCGCGGGCTGAGTGGTGGATTATTTCAATATGTTTCGTTATATCTAGGAGAGCCAGTTGACGGCTTGGATCTCGGTGTAGGCCTCCACGCCCCACTTGCCCCGGTCGCGGCCGATGCCCGACATCTTGAAGCCGCCGAAGGGGGCGTACATGTGGGGCTGCACCGTGTTGAGGGCGACGTTGCCCGACTCGAGGCGGCAGCCGATCTCGTAGGCCCGCTTGGCGTCGCCGGCGTACACGTAGGAGAACAGCCCGTAGGACGAGTCGTTGGCCAGAGCCACCGCTTCGTCGTCGTCGTCGTGGGCCAGCACCACCACCACCGGGCCGAAGGCCTCGTCGCGCACCACGGCCAAGTCGGGGGTGACGTCCACCAGCAGGGTGGGCGCCACGAAGTAGCCGGGCAGGTCGGGGCGCTCGCCGCCGCACACGGCCGTCGCACCCGCGTCGACCCCGCCAGCGATGAACCCCTCCACCCGGTCGCGGTGGACCTCGGTGATCACCGGACCGACTACGGTGCCCGGCTCACGCCCGTCGCCCACCGTCATGAACCCGGCGAACGTCTTGAGGGTGTCCACTGTCTGCTCGTAGATGCTGCGATGGCAGATCACCCGGGTGGGGGCGGTGCAGATCTGGCCCGAATGGAGCCCCCAGGTGGTGGCGATGCCCATGCAGGCCGCGTTCACGTCGGCGTTCTCGGTCATCACCAGAGCGCCCTTGCCGCCGAGTTCCATCAGCACCCGCTTCATGGTGGCCGCCCCGTCGGCGTAGATGCGCGCTCCCACCTCGGTAGATCCCGTGAACGACACCATGTTGACGTCGGTGGAGGCCACCAGCGCGGCCGGCGCCTCCGGCCCCGATCCGGTGACGATGTTGACCACGCCGTCAGGGATACCGGCCTCGGCCACGGCCTCGCCCAGCAGCAGCACGCCCAAAGGGTCCTGGGGGGCGGGCTTGATCACCACCGTGTTGCCCGCAGCCAGCGCCGGGGCGATCTTGCCGGCCACGCTCACCAGCGGCATGTTGTAGGGGGTGATGCAGGCCACCACCCCCACCGGATGGCGCTTCACTGTGGCCGCCAGCAGTCCAGCAGGCCCAAGAGCCCCCTTGTCGGCAGGCATGGGCGCCACGTTCTCGTCGAGGTTGAACGGACGGGAGTAGTAGCGGAACCGTTCGATCATGGGCCCGCCGACCTGCAGGCTCTTGGCGATGGAGATAACCGAGCCGGTCTCGGCCTGCACCAGCCGGAGCCACGAGGGGGCCATGCGCTGGATCACATCGGCCAGGCGGGACAGGCGGCTGCCGCGCTCCTCGGGGCTCAACGCCCGCCATACGGGTAGGGCGTCGCGGGCTGCCCGGGCCGCGTCGGCGGCCTGAGCCGCGGTGGCCTCCGGCGCGTGGCCCACCACGGTGCCGTCGTTGGGGTCGATGATCGGATAGGTCCCGCCCTCCGGCTCGACCCACTCCCCGCCGATCAGGAGCTTCCAAGCCCGCTCGGTGTCGATGCCGGTATCGCCGATGTCGTTGGGCACCGACCGATCCTACTGCCGCCTGCCATGAGGCATCGAGCGAGTCTCCCCGCGTACTGGCAGCACAGAAGTCCCAAATGCGAGCCAGACGCTGCCAATTCCGGGAGGGGGCGATCCGGGGCCTGCGAACCGGCCGTTCGCCTCCTAACGTTGTTGATCGAACCGCCGCGCCGGTGCGGACCGGAACACCACCGACACACGAGGAGCCGTCATGGTTGAAGCCGTCATCGTTGCCACCGCCCGCACGCCCGTGGGCCGGGCCAACAAGGGATCACTCACCGAGGTACGGCCCGACGACATGTCGGCGTTCATCATCGGCGACGTGCTGTCCAAGGTCCCGGGCCTCGACCCTGCCGACGTGGAGGACGTGATCTGGGGCATCGGCCAGCCCGGCGGGGAGGGCGGCTACAACATCGCCCGGGTCGCCTCGATCCTCGCCGGCGTCAACGCTCCAGGGGTGACCGTCAACCGCTACTGCTCGTCGTCGCTGCAGACCATCCGCATGGCCGCCCACGCCATCAAGGCCGGCGAGGGAGACTGCTTCGTCGCCGGCGGCGTGGAGACCGTGTCGCGCTACCTGAACGGCGCTGCCGACAGCGGCCCCCATAACGACGAGTTCTCCGGTGCCGAGGGTCGCAGCGCCGAGCGCACCGTGGGCGGTGCCGATGCCTGGGCTCCGCCGCAGGGCCTGCCCGACATCTACATCGCCATGGGCCAGACCGCCGAGAATGTGGCCCAGCTCAAGGGCGTGTCCCGCCAGGCCCAGGACGAGTGGGGCGTGCTGTCACAGAACCGGGCCGAGGCGGCCCGCAGTCGGGGCTTCTTCGAGCGCGAGATCACCCCCTACCCGCTGGCCGACGGCAACGAGGCGCGCCACGATGACGGCATCCGCGAGGGCACCACCATCGAGGGCGTCTCGCAGCTCAAGCCGGTGTTCCGCCCCGACGGTACCGTCACCGCCGGTAACTGCTGCCCCCTCAACGACGGCGCCGCCGCGGTGGTGGTGATGTCCGACGCCAAGGCGGCCGCAGTGGGCGCCAAGCCGCTGGCCCGGATCGTGGCCACCGGCGTGTCCGCGCTCAATCCCGAGATCATGGGCCTAGGCCCGATCGACGCCTGCCGCCAGGCCCTGGGCCGGGCCGGCATGACCATCGACGACATCGACCAGGTGGAGATCAACGAGGCTTTCGCCGCCCAGGTGCTGCCCTCGGCCGACGAGTTGGGCATCGACTACGACAAGCTCAACCCCAACGGCGGGTCCATCGCTTTGGGCCATCCCTTCGGCATGACCGGGTCGCGCATCATGTGCACCCTGGTCAACGGCCTCGAGGACGCGGACAACACCATCGGCTTGGAGTCGATGTGCGTGGGCGGCGGCCAGGGAATGGCCATGATCGTCGAACGCCTCAACTGACAGCCGGATTCTCCGCTCCCGGATCGGCCGCCGCAAGACAACCGACCGACCATTGCCCGGCCCGGGTGTGACAGTCATGATGTTGGGGTCAGTGGCCGGGGCTCGGATCTGACCCAGGGTGTGACGGGCCTTGTGCCTTTCCGATGATCTGTCGGTTCGGTGTCCCGGCTGCTGGCGCGCACCGACCGGTCGGGCGGACGTGACCTCATAGGAGCCTTGGCTAGACCACCTTGACTGTCCTGTCCGCCGTCCCGGCCGGTGGTGCCGACCCCACTGGCTAGCAAGGAAGGCAGGACTTCATCATGACGGATTTGATCGTGGGCATCTACGGCGGTGTCGACACTCACAAGGATCTCCACGTCGCGGCGGTCGCGGACCAGACGGGCCGGGTGCTCCGCAGCGAGTCGTTCGCGGCGAACCCGGAGGGTTACCGGCGCCTGGAGAGCTGGATGCGCGCGTTCGGGCCGGTCGTCAAGGTCGGGATCGAGGGGACCAGCTCCTATGGCGTGGGGCTCACCCGTCACCTGCTCGACGCCGGGATCGAGGTGGTGGAGGTGATCCGGCCGAACCGCCAGATGCGGCGCCGGCGCGGCAAGTCCGACACCGTCGACGCTGAGGCCGCGGCCCGCGCGGCGCTGAGCGGAGACGCCACCACCGCGCCCAAGGGCAACGACGGGATAGTTGAGTCGATCCGCGCGCTGCGGGTCGCGTTGTGCTCGACCCGATCTCATCGCACCCGCATCGCCAACCAGATCCGCGACCTCATCAACACCGCACCGGAGCCGCTGCGCCAACAGCTCGAAGCGCTCACCACCCCCCAGCGGGCAAAGCGCTGCGCCCGGCTCCGTCCCGGCGACCTGACCCAGCCCCTCGAGGCCACCAAGGCCGCGCTGCGCACCCTCGCCCGCCAACACCTCGCCCTCAGCGGCGACCTCGACGAGCTCCGCGGCCACCTCGACCAACTCACCGCAGCCGCGAACCCGGCGTTGCGCGCCGCCAAAGGCATCGGAACAGACACCGCCTCGGTGCTGCTCATCGCAGCCGGCGACAACCCCGACCGCCTCCGCAGCGAAGCCTCCTTCGCCGCGCTCTGCGGCGCCAGCCCCGTCGAAGCATCCTCAGGCAAGATCACCCGCCACCGCCTCAACCAGGGCGGCAACCGCCAAGCCAACCACGCGCTGTGGCGCATCGCGATGGTCCGCCTCAGCACCGACCCCGAGACCCGGGCCTACGCCGAGCGACGCCGCCACGAAGGAAAGTCCCGCCGCGAGATCATCCGCTGCCTCAAGCGCTACATCGCCCGCGAAGTCCACGCCCTGCTCACCAACCCGCACCCGGCCACCAACACCAGCGACCTGCGAATGCTCCGCCAACGCGCCGGGCTCACCCTCCAAACCGCCGCCGACGAACTCGGCACCTGGCCCACCACCCTCTCACGCATCGAGCTCGGTGCTGCCCCCACACACGCGCTCACCGCTCGCTACCGCACCTGGCTCGATAACCTCCAAACCGCCGCTTGACACGAATAGGAGCATCATCGAAGGGCCCATTCAAGGATTGACGCGACGGCGCACTGTCTGGTCGCGGCGGCTTCGGCCAGGCCCTGACATCCAAGGGCGCATTCGGGGTTGACGCGACTGCGGCGAACGAAGGAATTAGGTTCGAGCGCGACCATGTCGACGTGGCCTCTCCTTCCCCATCGCCTTGCCGTCGGCATCGGCGTGTGCGTAGCACTCTTCTTCCTGACCTCCTCATGCGCGAGTGACGCCGTTCCCAGCAAGGGCGGACCGCGCTTCACTGGGGAGCGCGCCGGGGCCCTCGAACCCGGCACAGTTTCGACCGACGCAGTGGCTGCCATGGCCCAACGGACCGCCCCCCTTCCGGAAACCGGGTTTGCGGCGGCGCGGCCAGCGGCCGAAGAGACCACAGTCGAACCGGTGCCAGATCTGGATTCGTCACCTCCTCCGTCCACTTCGGCGCCGCCGATCGAGCCTGCCGTTCCGGAAGCGCCGGCCGAAGACCCCGCAGCGACTTCCACTCTCGCGTCACAGGACGTTGAAGGCCCGCTGTCGTCGGCGGATTCTGACTCGAGCGTCCCGCTGATTGAGGAGCCCGGGCCCGAAGAGCCCCAACCCGAAGAGCCCCAACCCCAGCAGCCCCAACCCGAAGAGCCCCAACCCGAGGAGCCTGGGCCCGAGACCACGCAACCCGAGACGGCGCAACCCGAGACGGCGCAACCCGAGACGGCGCAACCCGAGACGGCGCAACCCGAGACGGCGCCCTATGACCGTGTGTGGATCGTCGATGATGCCGAGTACGCGGCAACGTTGGCCGCCGCGGCCGATCAGGCGGGAGTGAGGGTGGTGGCAGCCACCGGCGATCTGAGGGCATTGCCGCGATCAGCACGGGAGGCGATATCTGCGGCTTCCGAGGTGGAAGTGCTCTCGGATCTCGGCGAAGACGCCGCCTGGCAACTGGACGTGGTCCGCCGCGGCGAGGAGTTGCCTGGTGGCGGCCTGCTCTTGTTCGAGCCGGGTGACGAACGCCCGGGTCGCCGCCTGGTGGCTGCATACGGCCATCCGTCGACATCGAGTCTCGGTGTGTTGGGTGAGCAAGGTCCCGAGGCCGCGGTGGAGCGCCTTCGATCCATAGCCGAGGGCTACGGGGAGGACGGATCAGCGGTGCTGCCCACCCTTGAGATCATCGCGACCGTCGCCTCGGCCGCCGCCGGTGCTGACGGGGATTATTCGAGCAACACCGATCGCGAAGTGATCAGGCCCTGGATCGAGGCGGCGGCCGCTAACGGCGTGTACGTGGTATTGGATCTTCAGCCAGGACGATCGACTTATCTTTCGCAGGCCAAGTACTACGAGGAGTTCCTGCGCCTGCCCCACGTCGGGCTCGCACTTGATCCGGAGTGGAGGCTCAAGCCGCACCAGGTCCACTTGACTCAGATCGGCACAGTGGATGCGGCGGAGATCAACCAGGTTGTGGATTGGCTGGCCGGGATCGTCCGAGAAGAGGCCCTTCCCCAGAAGCTGCTGATCCTTCACCAGTTCCGGTTTTCCATGATCACCAACCGAGCGCAGGTCAAGACACCCCCAGAGCTGGCGGTACTGATCCACATGGACGGCCAAGGTTCGCTGGCTGCCAAGTACAACACCTGGAACTCGCTGACTGGCCGGGCCGACGCTGACCGCTTCTACTGGGGGTGGAAGAACTTCTACGACGAGGACAGCCCGATGGCTACTCCGCAGCAAGTGCTGGCACTGTCACCCAAGATTGTGTTCGTGTCGTTCCAGTAGGCCATGTCCCGCGAAGTGGTGGAGATTGGAGGTTGAGCCTCGCTCGCGACGCCCCCCACGCAAGACCGGGGGCTGCGGAGCCCATGTCGCCCGATGCGATCCAGTCGAAGAGGGAAGCAGCCGCGCTCTGAGTCTTCTCAGGTAGAAGGCCGAACGCGCCTGGCGCAGCGCGGTCGTGGTCTTCCCGCAGCCGCGGGGCCGCGAAGCTCGACTGCCGGTACCGCGGCCAGCAGGTCCCTCAGTCGCTGGTCGGCCAGCCTCGGGATGTAGACGGGCTCAGGGCCCGCAGCCAGACGCTCGCCCAGCGTGCGACCGGTCCGCTCGCCGCCGTCCGCGCTGTCCTGCCGGCCAGCCGAGGCACCTACGATCTGAGCCACACAGGCTTCCTGTCCGATTTTCCGGCCATGTCCTTTTCGATTTCCCGGTTACTTCCTGTTCAGTCTTGAACTTGCTTCTGCGTCGCCAGCCCAATCGAGGCCTCCTCGGGCGACCCACTTCGTTTCCCGGACGATTGCGTACCGCCGAATGTTCCCTCAGGACGCTCGCGCGACCAGGCGAACGTCGGCATGCAGGACTTCGGCGATTCGCTGCAACGTCCGAGCCGTCGGGCTGGTCGCCCCCCGCTCGATACGGCTGATGTCTCCCTGATCGATCCCACACCGCTGGGCCAGCTCAGCCTGGGTCAGACCATGCCGCTCACGGAGCTCCACGATCTGCACAGCAATGTCGTACGCCTGGGCCAGCACCGCAGCTTGCGCGTCGGCGTCGGCGCCGAGGCGGGCCCGACGCTTCTCTGTGGCTTGCTCATACGTGCGCGCCATCTCGGCACCTCCTTTCACCAGTATGGGGTATTCCCCATATCGTGTCAACAGTCTGCCCTTCGGCTATCGGCGACGTCGGCGCTCTCTGAACCGCGCAAGCAACTTGCGTGCCTCGGCAATCTCTCGTTGTTGTCGCTTCTCCTTCGGGTCTCTGCCTTTGTCGTAGCCGCCCAGCAACAACACGATCTTGTCGCCGTAGAAGTGCACGAAGACACGTAGCAGCACCTTCTCGCGGGGTGCCTCGACACCAGGCTGGTCCGCACCGAACATCCTCGCGACCTCGTCTGCATCGTGACGCACCCGGAACTCGTGAAGACCCCGCCCCAGAGCCTTGAGCCATTCAGTGCGAACAAGATCGATACCCCGAACCGCCAGAACATGACTGATCGCCGTGTCGAGCGCAACGAACTTGAAGTCCGACAGATCCTCGATGAACCGCTCGAAGGGAACCTTCCCGTCATCGGCCTCGAAGGGCTCGGGCGTCCACCTCGGCTCCATTGTCGCCACCGTACCTACAACCAGCGACACCCCTCGCCGCCCCGGCAGACCCTGCTGTGCATACCGCCTCAGCCACCGAGGCACACTCTGTGCGACTCACCCCGAAACGCAACGCCACATCCGTCACCGGCGACAGAGGATGAGTAGCCTCGGCCTGCTGTGATCGAGCCTTCCATGACAGCGGGGTCCGTCCCGACTGGCCAGCAACTCCACCGGGCCGTCCCTCAATTGGCCTGCCGGGTGGACGCGGCGACCTCGGCAGGGGTGGTATGAGCGGCGCGGCGATCAAGAACCACGCCGGGTTCATCTGGTCGGTGGCGGATCTGCTGCGGGGGGTGTACAAGCAGTCGGAGTACGGGCGGGTGATCCTGCCGTTGACGGTGCTGCGCCGCTTGGATTGCGTGCTGGAGCCGACCAAGGCCGAGGTGCTGGAGACCATGGCGGACCTGCCGGAGACGCTGCGCAACCGCGAGCCGCTGCTTCAGCAGGTGGCCGACCAGCCGTTCGTGAACATGTCCCGGCACACGTTCCACACGCTGCTGGGCGATCACGACAACGTGGCCGGGAACCTGCGCAACTACATCGCGGGGTTCTCGGAGTCGGCCCGCGACATCGTGGACAAGTTCAACTTCGATGTGCAGATCGACCGCCTCGACGACCACAACCTGCTGTATCTGGTGGTGTCGAAGTTCGCGGAGATCGACTTGAGCCCTGCCGCGGTGTCGAACCTGGAGATGGGGTATCTCTATGAGGAGCTGATCCGCAAATTCTCGGAGTTGTCGAATGAGACCGCGGGCGAGCATTTCACGCCCCGCGAGGTGATCCGGCTGATGGTGAACCTGCTGTTCGCCGACGACGACAGGCTGCTGACCCGCCCGGGCGTGGTGAAGACGCTGCTGGATCCGGCGTGCGGCACTGGCGGGATGCTGTCGGTTGCTGAGGACTATCTGCGCGAGCTCAACCCGCAGGCCCAACTGCGGGTGTTCGGCCAGGAGGTGAACGCCGAGACCTACGCCACCTGCCGCGCCGACATGCTGATCAAGGGCGCCGACGCCGACAACATCCGCTTCGGCAACAGCTTCGACGACGACCGGCATCAGGGGCAGCGCTTCGACTACCTGCTGGCCAACCCTCCGTTCGGGGTGGAGTGGAAGATGGTGGCCGACACGGTCCGCGACGAGCACGCCGCACAGGGCTTCGCGGGCCGTTTCGGGGCCGGGCTGCCCCGTATCAACGACGGCAGTTTCCTGTTCTTGCAGCACATGATCTCGAAGATGAGGCGCCCGGAGGAGGGAGGCGCCCGGCTGGCGATCGTGTTCAACGGGTCGCCGCTGTTCACCGGCGCCGCCGGCTCGGGAGAGTCGGAGATCCGCCGCTGGATCATCGAGAGCGACATGCTCGAAGCGGTCGTCGCGCTGCCCGACCAACTGTTCTACAACACCGGCATCTCCACCTACTTTTGGGTGGTCACCAACCGCAAGGCGCCCCGCCGCCGGGGCAAGGTGCAACTCATCGACGCCCGCGACAGCTTCACCAAGATGCGCAAGAGCCTCGGCCAGAAGCGCAAGGAGGTCTCCGCTGAGCAGATCGCCGAAGTCACCCGCCTCTGCGGAGCCTTCGAGGAGGGGCCCCGGGTCAAGATCTTCCCCAACGAGTCGTTCGGGTTCCTGCGCATCACCGTGGAGCGACCTCTGCAACTGCGCTGGGAGATCACCGACGACACCCTCGCCGCCGTCGAGTCCCAAAAGAAGATCGCCCAACTCGACGATCCGCATCGCGACGCCCTGCTCGAAGCGCTCAGGATCCGAAGAGGCAGCCAGTACGCCGCCGAGAACTCAGCCAAGACTGCAACGCAGGAAGCCCTCGCATCAGTGGGCGCCGACACGCCCGCCGCTCTGGTCAAGGCCGTGACGGACGCGCTGGCAGTACGAGACCCCGAGGCTCCCGTCATCACCGACAGGGCAGGCAACCCCAAGGCCGACCCCGACCTGCGCGACAATGAGAACGTCCCGCTGCCGGATGTGAGCGTCGCCTACGAGTCCGACCCGACCGCCCGACTCGAAACCATCGAGTACCGCACCGCCGTCGACGACTACCTCGAAGCCGAAGTCCACCCCTACGTCCCCGATGCCTGGCACGACCCCGCCAAGACCAAGATCGGCTACGAGATCCCCCTAACCCGCCACTTCTACACCTACACCCCACCCCGCCCCATCCACGAGATCGACATCGAGATCAAGGCACTAGAAGCCGAGATACAGGTTCTGCTCACCGAGGCCATCGAATGAGTTGGCCCTTCCAATCGGGTTGGCAGCCACCCGGCTGGAGGCCAACGAAGCTCCGCTCATTCCTCACACGCTGTAAGCGCACCAAGCAACCCGACCTTCATCTCCTGTCGGTCAACCTACCCCAGGGTGTTGTTCCAAGACAGGAGGGCGACGGCCGTGCTGCACCATCTCTTGATCTTGATGGATACCAAGAAGTCAGACCCAACAACTTGGTGATGAACCAACTGGGCAAGCCACACGGTGCTCTCGGCGTTTCCGCCCACCACGGCATTATCAGCCCCGCATACTTTGTCGCGGAGATCTCGGAGGAGGCAGATCCACGTTTCGTCCACCACCTGCTTCGAACGCGTCTCTATATCAGCGAATACGAACGCCGTGGCAAGTACATGCCGCCATCGCAGTTCGACATCAGTTGGGAGCAATTCCGCGACATCTCGGTGACACTTCCTCCGCTGGCAGAACAGCGAGTGATCGCTGACTACCTCGACACCGAAACTGCTCGCGTCGACGCTCTCATCTCCAAGAAGCGCCGTCTCATCAAACTTCTAGAAGAACAGGATCGGCGCATTATTGACGACCTATTCGGAAACGTGCTGAGGAATAGACTCATACGCGTAGGTTATGTCGCGGACGTTCGATCTGGGGTAACACTCGGCGGGATCCGACCAAGGGCTATGAACGAGGTCACGGTTCCATACCTTCGTGTCGCCAACGTCCAACACGGTCGTCTCGATCTCAGCGAAGTCAAGACGATATCTGTCGATAGGGCAACAGCTCAACGGACAACGCTACGTAGCGGAGATGTGCTGATGACCGAAGGTGGTGACATCGACAAACTCGGTCGGGGAACAGTGTGGCGGAGTGAGATCGATCCCTGTCTTCATCAAAATCATGTCTTCGCCGTGCGTGTTCAAACACGAGATCTCCTCCCGGAGTTTCTCGCCCTAGTAACGAGAACGTCCCACGCCCGCCGATATTTTGAGATGACGGGTGTCCGTTCAACGAACCTCGCTTCGACGAACGCTTCTAAAGTGTCCAGCTTCAGGATTCCGAATGCAAGTCTCGATGTGCAGTTGGCGCTCGTCCGCAAGTATCAGCGCAAGTGGGTTGTCTTGGACAGGGTCAGGACAGCACTGAGCCTCCAGCTAGATCTTCTCACTGAGCGACGTAAGTCCTTGATCACGGCGGCCGTGACCGGTGAGATGCCGGTTCCTGGAGCCGCGGTGTGACTGCAACTTCGAAAACGGCATTCGCGCAGCACACCCAGATTGAGGCCGTCGACCGAGCGGCGAGTCGGCACTGTGCTCGAACCCTGTGCGGACGGAGGAGTGTCGTTGAGCCTTGCTGATATTGACTTCAGGCGCATTAGGCCGTTTGGGCCGTCTGCGTCGCGCGCGGCTGCGTTCGAGGAACTCACGTGCATCCTGCTCGAACGTTCGTGGAAGTGGCCAGACGGTACGAGCTTCGAACGATTCGGGAATCCGGACGGTGGTCGCGAAGGCAGAGCTACGTTGAGTGACGGCCGAGTAATCGCATGGCAGGTCAAGTATCTCTTCCGGTTCGATTCGTCGGCAGCGCACCAAGTCGAGAGATCGTTCCGACGGGCATTCGACGCGGAAGCTGCGCTATGTCACTACTTGGTCGTGTTCCCGATCGACCTACCGGCGGGTGGCACTGGTCAACGCAAATCGGCGCATTCCCGTTGGACGACCAAGGTTGAAGAATGGAAGGAGATGGCGAACGAGTGCGGGAAGGCGGTCGAGTTCGAGTTTGTCGGCCAGCACGAGCTCTTGGGGACGCTGCTTAACCGGCTCTTCGCGAATGAGGTCGGAGTGGGGGCGGTAGGGGTCCGCGGCTGAACGCGAGGGATCCCCCAGAATCGGCGCTGTCAAGGCTGCCGAATCGGGAGGATCCCTGTGGAGTACGACCCTACGCGCATGTGCGAGCTGCTGGTGGGACTGGGCGACGTGGAGGTCCTCAGCGTCGACGACAACGAGGGTGAGCCGCTGGGGGTGCATGTGCGCTGTCGGGCGGCGAGACCGGCCTGTGGGGACTGCGGCGGGCCGGTGTGGTCCGACGGTGAGCGGGCGGTGGTGCTGGTGGACCTCCCCGCGTTCGGCAGGCCGGTGCGCTTGGTGTGGCACAAGCGCCGGTGGCGCTGCCCACGCGATGGCTGTGAGGCGGGCTCAGTCACCGAGCAGGCGGCGGAGATCGCGCCGCCGCGGGCGCTTCTGACGAGCCGGGCAGCGCGGTGGGCGACACGCCAGGCCGGACGGGGCCGGCCGCTCAAAGACGTCGCCGCGGAGCTGGGCTGTGTGTGGCACACCGTGAACACGGCGGTCAAGCGCTGGGGCCAGGCGCTGCTGGCAGCCGACACCGCCAGGATCTCAGACGTGGAGGCGCTGGGACTGGACGAGACCCTGTTCTGGCGGCGGGGCCGGTTCCGGGCCAAGACCTGGGGCACCAGCATCGTCGACGTCGGACGGGGCCAGCTCCTTGACATAGTCCGAGGCAGAGACGCCCAAGCGCCCACACGCTGGCTGCTGCGCCGGCGCCGAGAGTGGCGCGAGGGCATCCGCTGGGCGGTGCTGGACCTCTCGGGCCCCTACCGCGCCGCGTTCAACGCCGCGGTGCCCAAAGCCCGACAGGTCGCTGACCCCTTCCACGTCGTGCGGTTGGGCAACGACGCCCTCGACGAAGTCCGCCGCCGGGTCCAGAACCAGACGCTGGGACACCGCGGCCGCAAGCACGACCCGCTGTATCGGGCCCGCAAGCTGCTCGTCTCAGCGTCGGAGAACATCACCGAGCACGGACACACCAAGCTGCGGGGCCTCCTCGACGCCGGAGACCCCTACGGCGAGGTCCGCGACGCCTGGCACGCCAAAGAGACCCTCAGGTCCGTCTATGACATCCCCTGCGCCAAAGTCGGCGCCGCCACCGTCGCCCAACTCGCCGCCGACCTCCAAGAACCGGGCCTGCCCGAAGAGATCAACCGGCTCGGCCGCACCATCGCCACCTGGAGAACCCAAATCTCCAACTGGCACGCCGCCCGAGTCACCAACGCACCCACCGAGGCAGCCAACAACCTGATCAAACGCGTCAAACGCGCCGCGTTCGGGTTCACCAACTTCGACAACTACCGCATCCGAGCCCTGCTCTACGCCGGCAAACCCAACTGGGCACTGCTCGAAACCCTCACTCCGACCTAAAACGCGAAGAGCCGCTTAACCCGGCGAGATCGGGCTTGGTTCGCTATTGGTTTGACGAGTCGTTCATGGACAACGACTGGTTCCGGCAGCAGATAGCAACTGCCGTTGCGAAGGCCGGTCGACGCTACACACCGAAGTTGCATACAGAAGTGGAGGCGGTGCGCGCCCTAGAGGGGGTGGGCAGGACGAGGGACTTCGAGACATCATGGCGCAAAGCACTTGCCGGTCTACGCGAATGCCGGCGGTTCCCTTGGCGGGCGCCGGAGGGTGCCTCCGGGAAGATCTCGGATGCTCTTGTCGCGTGCGAGAAGAGTCTCGACGAGGCTGACACAGCGATCCGTTCAGTTGTCTCGTCGCTCGATGGCTTCGGAGACCTTGCGACGCCGGACGATCAGATTCTGGACGCCCACCAAGAACTCTCGAAGTTGCTCATCTTGCTGCGCACCGACTACCCGCCACGGAACGGCCACTACACGGAGCCAGCGGGAACGCTGCACCTCGCGACTGGACGGACAATTGAGGCTCTGGACTTGTTGTTGGACCTAGCGGGCTCTGTGGCGACCCGAGCGGCGCGCTCGCGCGAGGTGCTGATCGAGGGCAAGGCGGGCACTGGGAAGACGCATCTCCTATGCGATGTAGCCGAGAAACGGGTGGAATCCGGGCTTCCCACGGTTCTGGTCCTGGGCCAGGACTTCGACCGACGAGCGCCACGCAATCAGATCCCCGAGCTGACCTCTTTCGGCGGGTCTGTCGAGGAAGAGGTGGCTGCGCTGGCCGCGGCTTCTGAGGCGGCGGGAGCCGTGGGATTGCTCATGATCGACGCTCTGAACGAGAGCGAGCGACCCGAGCGCTGGAAAGACGAGTTGAGGGTGCTCCAGCAAGTCGCAGCCCGCCACGATCAAGTCGCGCTAGTGGTCAGCTGCCGAACGGACTTCTTGCCAGATGTCGTAGGCGAGACCTCCATGCCGACAATGGCACACGAGGGGTTCGGCGAAGCTACAGATGCAGCCGTCAGGCGGTTTGCACAGGAATACGGCCTCGAGACTGTGAGCTTTCCGGTTCTCGGTCCCGAGTTCTCCAATCCTCTGTTCTTGAAACTCGCCTGTGAGGCATTGGAGACCCTCGGGCACGATCGATTCCCGTTGGGCTCGGCGGGGCTCACGGCTGTGTGCGATGCCTTCCTGGAGGCGGTCAACCACAGGCTCGCCTCTTCCGAGAGATGCGACTTTGACAAGGAGTCTCCCCTCGTGCAAGAGGCGGTACGCCGCTTGGCTGCGGAGTGCTCCGATGGCACGCTTCTTCAGCGGGGAGAAGCGGAGCAACTCTTCGGTGAGCTTCTGCCAGGACGGAAGTGGTCCGAGTCGCTCCTGAAGGGTCTTCTCGACGAAGGAGTGCTGATCGCGGCCTCGGCTGGTATCGGATTCGGCTATCAGCGCCTCGGCGATGTCGCCCGAGCCTCTCTGCTCTGCGCAAACAGTGATGAGCAGTTCCAGGAATGGATGAACGCACTTGGTAACCGCCAGTGGCTCTTCAGGGGCGTTCTCGAAGTGTTGGCCATCATGCTCCCCGAGAGAAGGGGCGTTGAACTCATCGATCTACTCGACAATGACGACGCGTACACCCAGGACGAGAATCTTGATCTGTTCATCCAGAGCCTTGGGCTTCGAGCCGCGGATGCCGTGAGCGACCGGACCATACAGATCATTCGGCGGCTGCTAGACGACAACTACACCCAGGGCGCGGTATGCAATCAACTGGTGCGGCTCTCCTGCACACCTGATCACCCTCTTAATTCGAGGTGGACCCACACCTGGCTCCTGTCGCAAGAACTGGCCCAACGAGACGCACTCTGGTCCCTGTTCCTCATCGGCCAAGCAGAGGACGCTTCGCCCGTCAGGCGACTTATTTCCTGGGCGCGGAACAGCAGCCGAGACGCAGGCCCCGAAGTCAGGCAACTAGCCGGGCTGATGCTCGGATGGATGCTGACTACCTCCGACAACCGTGTGAGAGACCAAGCCACCAAAGCCCTCGTCGCTCTCCTCGAACCCGCGCCACGTATAGCGCGAAACACCCTTGAGCAGTACTGCGACGTGAACGACCCCTACGTGATCGAGCGCCTTACCAGTGCTGCCTGCGGAATCGCGCTGCGCTCCGCCGATCCAGGATCGCATCTTCAACTGGCCACTGGCGTGACGAAACTTCATGGATCCGAGTGGCCCGTCCACCTGCTTACACGCGACTACGCCCATCGCGTATTCCAACATGCGTTGGCTTCCGGCTGGGTTCCGCCCGATGACACCGATCCGAACGGGCATCCCTATGCCGGGCCTCCATACGAAACAGCGTTCCCGTCCCCGGCTCTGACTATCGGCGAAATCAAAGCCATGGCCGAGACATCGAACGGCGGCTACTCATCAATATGGTTCTCGCTCCAAGAGCACGGAGATTTTGGGAACTACGTCGTGTCGTCGACCCTGCGCGAGTTCGAGATCCAAGACGAAGGAGGACTGTTCGAGCTGGCGCAGCGGGCGATATTCGGCCGGGTTCTCGAGCTGGGTTGGCGTCCAGAAGTCTTCAAGGACGTCGACAACCGCCTGCACTTGGGGTCGAGAATGGACCACACTGTCGAACGGATCGGCAAGAAGTACCAGTGGATCGCGTTCTACGAGTTGCTAGGGCAGCTCGCCGATCACCTTCCCATAGGAGACCGGTGGACCGAAGATCCGCCAGCCCCATATCGTCATGCCGAGCAGCTCGTCTATCGCAACATCGACCCGACGATCATCACCCAAGAGTCCAAGACTGACGACGCCCAGCGAACACGGGTCTGGTTCTCGCCGCAACAAGCGACTTTCGACCCGAGTCAAACCGGACAACACCCGAGCGACATCAACGGGTTGCCCGATCCGCTGGATCTGATCGCAGTCAAAGACAACGACAGGCGACCTTGGCTCGCGCTTGAAGCGCTCCCACGCTGGCCCGAGACTCTTCACCCGGACGAAGAAGCACTTGACCGGCGCAAGTTGCTTGTCTGGATTCAAGTCCGCAGCTACCTGATCCCCATGGCCAGCCTCCCCGCCATTCGGAGCTGGGCCGCGGACAAGGACTGGTATGGCAGATGGATGCCCGAGTCAAGAGACATCCACAATGCACTCCTCGCGTCGCACCCCGACGACCCTGCGTGGGAGCCAGCCTCCGGCGAGACCGAATGGTGGAGACCCGACCCGCCCAGACCACCTTGCGAGCTGCGGACCACAGCAGCCGGATATTCGGGAACGGGCAGCGATCGCGGCCAGTCCACCCGTGAACAGGTTTACGGGCTCGTTCCCAGTAAGCGTCTCTACGACCTGCTCGACCTCACCCGAGCTGATGACTTCGCATGGGCAAATCAGGAAGGCGCCATCATCGTCAAGGACCCATCCGTGACAGAAGGAAGTCCTTCCTCGCTGCTCGTGGGCCGTGAGGAGGTCTCGTCGCGCCTCATATCAGAAAGCCTCACGATCTTCTGGACTGTCCTCGGCGGGAAAGATCTCACAGGGGACTTCTCCGGCGGAGGCGAGGATCAGCGATGGGTCTCGGCCAGTGCCGCCTACGCCCTTGACAGCGGAGAGGTGGTCCGCCTGGGCGCCACCGCCCGGCTCTGTGCACCTGGATCAAAGGAGACAGCAACGCTTCCCTGGGCGAATTCGCTGAAGGAACGCGGCTGATCCGTAACCAGCGACAGACCCCTAGTTGAACGAGCGGCTGAGGACGAATCGTGCTCGCTCTGACCGGAGCATCTGGTAAGGGGTGATGCACTTGACTCCAACGCCGATGCAAGCGTTCGGGATCTTGATCCTCTTCGGTGACGGGCTGAAGATCTCGTGAGTGACAACCACGTAGTTCCGTGCGAGCGCGTGGGCGACGAGGTAGTAGTCCGCGGCTTGCAGGAACACCGCAACGCCAGCTGGTTCGTACTCGGCGCCGCTGGCCCAGCGGCTCAGTGCGCCAAGGCTCGGCACCATCGTCTCGTCGGGGGGCAAGAACAGCCCAGGCCGCTGCCTTGCCCACTCAGCAAGTTCATCGTCACCCGCGAGGATCTCATCGCCTACCCGTTCGACGCTGAACACCTTCTCCGCGTCGTTCTGCTCATCGAGCCAGTTCCAGAACGCAGGGCAGAAGTCGAAGCCGTAGTGAAGATTCTTCGCCTGGATGAACACATCGGCATCCAAGAGGTACGTGGTCACATGACTCCCAGCCGCTCGCCCATGCCGTTGAACGTTGCGAGCTTCTTCAACCCCAGCATCTGGAATGCATCGGCATAAAGCGTCTGACCCTCGAGAGCGCTGACTATGACAGACCGGGCGAACCGCTTGCTTACTCGCACTGGCTGGGTGTTGTAGAAGTCTCCACCGTCACTGCCTGCGCCGATCAGGTCCATGACGCGCTCGAACTCTGTGCGGTACGCCCGCCTGTAGGCGTCCCACGGAAGAAATCCAGACTCGTGCACCCGGCGAAGCACGACGAGCGTGCTCGACTTGAATCGGCGTGCTAGGCGATCGATCTCGTCCGTGAGGTCTGCACGGGCGTTGAAGTCCGATTGGAGCGCCTCCAATGGCACGAGCACCTCGGCAGCGACTCGGTTGCACCAGCGTTCGACGTCGTCAGTGGCCTGAACGCCGAGATCGGCGTCAGACAGGGCACTCTGTCCGAGCCAAATGTGCGCCAGTTCGTGCGCCAGCGTGAAGATCTGCGCGGCCTTCGTGTCGGCGCCGTTCACGAACACGAGCGGCGCCAGAGGGTCGGCGAGCGCGAACCCTCTGAACTCCGCGGGATCGAGCTTGCGATGAGTGTTGCTTCCAACCACGCCGCTGACCATCACGAGCACGCCGTTGTCCTCTGCCTGGTCGCGCAGGTAGCCGAACGCCTCGGACCAGTTCGCTCCTCTTCGCTCAACCGAGAACGACATCGCCGCCGTCACTGCCGAGGCCGCCTCATCCGCGGGTGTGGCCGTGGACAGCGAGCCAACGTGGGGCACCGGGTCCAGCCCGATGCCGCGGGCGTAGTCGCGATACCAGTCCTGTCGCTGCTGGCACTGGTAGATCGTGTCGAGGAGGTCGGGGCTCGGACGCCGGACGCCTCTGTCGCCGACCGTGCGGAGGTCGGGGATGGGAACTTGCTCGTCAGGCGGAGAAGGCAGGAAGAAGTAGCCCACCGGAGTTCGGGTCGCCCTTGCGAACTGTTCGAGTTGCTTCAATGTCGGAGAGTGATCGCCGCTCTCCCACTGCTGGAGCTTGGGGAACTTGTGGGCGAGTTCGTCCGCGTCGAGGCCCGACCTCTCCGCAGCCCATGCGTAGAGCGACGCCGCAACGTCAACGCGGACAGCCACCATGATCCATTCTGGCCTCAGATGCGGACAGATCGGAGCATACCCGTCCCGAGTTGGCCGCCGAGGCGGCGTAGCGGGGTACGGCCCGTCTGACATAGCGGTTGTGCGCGGCAACCTGGAGGTGCCATCCGCCAGCGGCTCTTGTGTGTGTCGGTCGCACCTTCGGCATAGTCGCCCCTCGGCAGATTGACCCCCGGCATCTTCGCACAGTGCTGCGACCACGAAAAATGCCACGGCGCCCGAGTGGCGCCGACCTGCACGTATGCGGCTAGCGCCCTTCGGCGGTCGGGTTGGTGGTCCTGTAGCCGACGAGGAGCTCAACGGGCTCGGAGTCGGTGAATGTCACGATGAGCTAGAGATCGCCGCCGGTCGCTCGGATGAACGAGCGGAGTGTCGACAGCAGCATGTTGCTACAGCGCTCCAGCCTGGACACCTCCGACTGGTCCATCTCCAAGAGCCTCGCGATCGTCGCCTGCGTCAATTCTCGTGCCATTTGCACTTGCGAGCGTTGCCTGACGCTTGTTGATCTCGGTCATGGCCGCTTACATGCGCCCTCGCGCCCGGGAGTCGGCCTTCACCTCGTGGTAGAAGGCGCCGGGAGTGATCCTGTACTGCCACGCGTCAGGATGCACCTCGTCAAGCAAGGCCCTGTCGGCAGGTAGCTGTGCGGGGTGTGCTGCTTCCATTACTCCAGCCACCTCTGGCCCTGGGCGCGCACCCTTACCACTGCGCTTGGAAATCGGTCAGCGGACCGGGGTCAGGCGGGCTTGCGTCGACGCCAACGCCGCCAGAAGAAGAAAGCCTCGGGCAGTGCGCCGCGGTTGACGATCGTGCTCGGGTACGGGCTCAGTTCGAAAGGCCCGTACCGACTCGGGATGTCCTCGGACATGTCGGGCGCTTCCATGGCGTCACCCTCTCCCATGGTCTCACCCTACCGCGAGGACGGCACCGGTGAGAGTGCACGTAGCGGCGAAGCTGATGAAGATCGATTTTCGATTATTTAAAAGCTATAATAGCTTATCTGATGGTTTCTATATCGTTGCCGTGTATATCCATCGCCCCGAGTGGCGGCATGAAGGATGGCCGATCTAGCGCCAGTGTGCTGGGGAGGCCGCGATGACCGACCGCGACGGTCGCCCAGGCGGACCTCAGGTTTGGGAGTTGCTCCTGACCGAAGCTCGCGACCTCCGCAAGAAACAGGACGCCCGGCTCGCGGCCAGCCAACAGCGTTCGGCGTTCCTTGGCGCTCTTCTAGCACTAGGGTGACCGGCATGAGTTCGTCTGAAGCGCCCGAAGACACCGGCGAACGACACGACTTCTACGAGCCGAGCCCGTACCCGAGCATCATCGTCAACCGGGGCGCCCTGCCCGAGTCCTGGTACGCAAAATGGCTGTTCCGGCGGGGCAGGCACCACAGGCGCTCCCAGACCTCATAAGCACGGCCCGCGGCAGGCGTCGAACCACCGGCAGCATCCCCGCCCCGGCGCTGAGCTTGGCGTGGGAGCCGCCGCTTTAGGATGGGTTGGACGTTGAGGCCGTGGAGGAGAGTGGCGGCGTGAGTTCTGTCACGGAGGCGGCGTTCGAGGCGCACATCGCTGGCTGGCTGGTCGAGCACGGCGGGTATCGGCGGGCCAAGATCGGCAATGTCGGGGACGCGCCGCGGGACTTCGACTCTGCGGCGGGTGTCGACACCGCCGACTTGTTCGAGTTCATCGGCGCGACCCAGGGAAGCGAGTGGGCGCGCCTCGTGGATACGGCCTACGGCGGCGATCCGAGTCGGGCGCAGTCCGGGTTCGTGCAGCGGCTGGCTGCGGAACTGGACAAGCGGGGCACGGTGGATGTGCTGCGCCATGGGGTGGTCGACCGCAACATCACCATCCGGCTGGCGTACTTCAGGCCCGCGCATGGGCTGACCCCGGAGCTGGCGACCCTCTACGAGGCCAACGTGCTGTCAGTGACGCGGCAGCTGCCGTTCGATCCCTCTAGCAGCCGCACTGTCGACGTGGGTCTGTTCGTCAACGGGGTGCCGGTGGCCACCGCCGAGCTGAAGAACCCGCTGACGGGCCAGAGCGTCGAGAACGCCGTTGCCCAGTACCGGAGCGACCGACCGCCCAACAACCGGACCCTGGGCCGGGTGGGCATGGTGCACTTCGCGGTCGATCCGTCCTCGGTCATGATGACCACCCGCTTGGCCGGCGCCCGCACCCGCTTCCTGCCGTTCAACCGGGGCCGCGACCTCGGCGCGGGCAACCCCCCGAATCCCGAAGGGCACCGAACGTCCTACATGTGGGAGCAGGTGTGGAGCCGCGACGCCTGGATGGACATCCTGGGCCGCTTCGTGCACGTAGCGAAGCCGTCGAAAGGGTCACGGGCCCGCCCTGACGTGATCTTCCCGAGATTCCACCAGTGGGCCGCAGTGCGGCGCCTGGAAGCCGACGCCAAACAGCGCGGCTCGGGCCACAGCTACCTGGTGCAGCACTCCGCGGGATCGGGCAAGTCCAACTCGATCGCCTGGCTGGCGCACCGGCTGTCGTCGCTGCACTCCGACGACGACGCCAAGGTGTTCCACAAGGTGGTGGTCATCACCGACCGGGTCGTGCTAGACCGCCAACTCCAGGACACCATCAGCCAGTTCGAGCACGCCATCGGGGTGGTGCAGCGCATCGACGAGGACTCGACCCAACTGGCCGCGGCCCTGACCGGCGAGCAGGCCCGCATCATCGTCACCACGCTGCAGAAGTTCCCGTTCATCTTCGACAAGATCGAGTCGCTGCCCGAACGCGACTACGCCGTGATCGTCGACGAGGCCCACTCGTCACAGACCGGCGAGGCAGCCAAGGAACTGCGCCGCGCTCTGGGCTCGGCCGAGCCCGAAGTCGAGGCCGGCGAGGATGTGGAGCCGGCCGAAGTCGATGCGCTGCTGGCGGAGGCGGTAGCCGCCCGGGGCCACCAGCCCAACCTCTCGTTCTTCGCGTTCACAGCCACCCCGAAGGGTCGCACCCTGGAACTGTTCGGCAAGGTGGGCGACAGCGGCCGCCACGAGCCGTTCCATCTGTACCCGATGCGCCAGGCCATCGAGGAGGGCTTCATCTGCGACGTGCTCGCCGGCTACGTCACCTACAACCGGTACTACCACCTGGAGAAGGCGATCCTCGACGACCCGGCCTACGACACCGCCAAGGCCCGCAGCGCGCTGGCCCGCTTCGTGACCCTGCACCCCGACAACCTGGCCCAGAAGGCCGAGATCATCGTCGAGCACTTCCGCACCAAGATCGCCCGCCAGATCACCGGCAAGGCCAAGGCGATGGTCGTGTGCTCGTCACGGCCCCACGCGGTGCGCATGTGGCGGGCGATGCAGGCCTACGCCGCCGACCTGGGCTACGACCTGGGGGTGCTGGTGGCGTTCTCAGGCGAGGTCGAGGGGCTGACCGAGTCGCGGGCCAACGGCTTCGGGGAATCCCAGACCGCTGCCCAGTTCGACACCGACCAGTGGCAGATCATGGTGGTCGCCGAGAAGTTCCAGACGGGCTTCGACCAGCCCAAGCTGGCCGCCATGTACGTCGACAAGACCCTCACCGGACTCGCCGCGGTGCAGACCCTGTCGAGGCTCAACCGCATCCACCCCGACAAGTCCGCCACGTTCGTGATGGACTTCGTGAACGACGCCGAAGAGATAGGCGAAGCGTTCGCGGTGTACCACGGCAAGACGGTCGCCCCGCCCACCGACCCCAACCTGCTGTTCGACACCCGCCGCGACCTAGACGGCTTCGGAGTGCTCGACACCGGCGAGATTGAGCGGGCCGCAGCCCTGCTGCTGGGCGAGGGAGCCCACGCCCAGATCGACGCCGCCCTGCAGCCCGCGGTCGACCGCTTCAACGGATTGGGAGACGACGACCAGGAGTCCTTCCGCGACGCTCTCGGCCGGTTCGTGCGGGTGTACGGGTTCCTGTCGCTGGTAGTGCCGTTCCGCAACCCCGGACTCGAGCGCGACTACCTGTTCTGCCGAGCGCTGGCCGCACTGATCCGGGACCGGGAGCACGGCCAGAGCATCGACTTGGGCTCCGAGGTGGAGTTGACCCACCTGCGTCACGAGATCACCTTCGAGGGCTCCATCGAGCTGCCTGGCGGCGAGGGCGAGGTCACCACCATCTTCTCGGGCACAGGCCCCGTCGCCGACCCCGAACACGAGCGGCTGTCGCAGATCATCGTCCGCATCAACGAGCGTTTCGGCACTGACTGGACCGACGAGGACCGCCTAGTGTTCGAGGCCGCCGCTGGAGATCTGGTGGCCGACATCGAGATCCAGAACCAGGCCGTCAACAACGACGAGGCCACGTTCCGCGACCATGTGTTTCCCGAGCGCTACCTCAAGGCTCTGCTGTCACGGCGCGACCGCAACACCAACCTGATCTTCAGCTACCTCGACAGCGACGAACTCCAAGCAGAGGTCATGGACATCTTCGCCGTAGAGGTCCAAAGGCGTGCCACCGTCGCCCGCCAACGGACCTGCCCCATAGGCGACCTGCTCGGCCCCGACCGCGAGTCGGACTTCCTGGAGTACAAGTCCACCCTGCGCTGGGACATCCGCCAGCAGCGCAAGGGCGGCGCCGTTGAGGACGCCGCCATCAAGACCATCGCAGGATTCGCCAACTCCGACTTCGGCGGCACCCTCCTGATAGGCGTGGCCGACGATGGTTCGGTCCATGGCCTCGAAGACGACTACGCCACGTTCTCCAAACGAGGCCAGCGCGGCGACCAAGACCTCTGGGGCCAGCACCTACAGAATCTCATCCGCTCCCGACTCGGCGACGCCGCCATGTCCCTCGTCACCTGGGAGTTCCACACCATCAACGGAAACCACGTGACCCGCATCAGCATCGCCCCCTCCAGTCATCCCGTCCAAGACCACAAGAACGGCCAAGACACCTTCTGGCTCCGAACCCCAACGTCCACCATCCCCATAGCTGACCCCAAAGACAGAGACAAGGTGATCGCCCGCCGCTGGGGCACACCATCAGCGCCGTAGGCAGCCGACGATCTGGGCATCGACTACGACAAGCTCAACCCCAACGGAGCGTCAATCGCGCTGGGCCATCCGTTCGGCATGACCGGGTCGCGTATCATGTGCACCCTGCGCAACGGCCTTGAGGACGCGGACAAGACCATCGGCCTGGAGTCGATGTGCGTGGACGGCGGCCAGGGAATGGCCATGATCGTCGAACGCCTCAACTGACCGCAGCGGAGTGGCCGCGGACGACTAGCTGTGCCGGGGCAATCGGAGCACGGCCCACACTTGAAGCGCTAGGACGGGCGTCAGAAAGAGCCCCAAGCGCAAGATTGTTGCCGCCGCACAAAGCCCCACGAGTATCGCGCTCACGCGCAGAGCGACCGCGAACAATGGGCGCGGCAGGACTGCGGGAAGTCCGATAACGACGCTGACAGCAATGAACGAGGCCACGACCGCAGGCGGCGGGTTCTCGGGCGGCGGGACATACGAGGGGCCATATGTTGTGATGGTTCTTCCAGTGGTGCCGCCGTAGCCGTAGAACACACTGTCCATGTCGAGCTCCTCGCCTACGACAACCAGCATGTACGCCGACATCAATAGCCAGACGCCTAGCGCAACGGCGACGATCCATCGCGGGCTGCGCCGCCAGTCGAGACGCCGAGTCATCGTTCAAGAATCAGCGTCAGGCAGGGAGCGCCTCACTCTGCGAGACAGAGCGGAGCCTCCCTACGAGAGCATGCTGCGCAGCATCCAGGCCGTCTTCTCGTGGACTTGCATGCGCTGGGTGAGCAGGTCGGCGGAGGCCTCGTCGCCGGCCTTCTCGGTGGCACCGAACACCGACCGGGCGGTGCGCACCACCGCCTCCTGACCCTCGACTAGGCGGCGGATCATCTCGCTGGCGTCGGGGCGATCGGTCTCCTCGCTCACCGACGACAGCTGGGCGAACTCGCGGTAGCTGCCCGGCGCCGTCTCCCCGAGCGCCCGGATCCGCTCCGCGATGTCGTCCACGGCCACGGCCAGCTCGGTGTACTGGTCCTCGAACATCAAGTGCAGCGTGTTGAACATGGGTCCGACCACGTTCCAGTGGTAGTTGTGGGTCTTGAGGTACAGCGTGTAGCTGTCAGCCAGCAGCTTTGACAGCCCCTCCGCGATGGCGATCCGGTCGGCCTCGTCGATGCCGATGTCGATCACTGGTGCGTTGCTAGCCCTGCCCACCTGAGGTCTCCTTCACTGATGCCTTGCCGGCAGATATCCAGGGCATCATAGCCCGGAGCTCCTTGCCCACCGTCTCGACGGGATGGGTGTGGCCGGCCGCCTCCAGGCGCAGGAAGTTGGCCCGGCCGCCCCGGCTCTCAGCCACCCACTCCCTGGCGAACGAGCCGTCCTGGACCTCGGCCAGGATTCGCAGCATCTCGGCCCGCACCGCGTCGTTGACGATGCGCGGTCCCCGGGTCAGGTCGCCGTATTCGGCCGTGTCCGACACCGAGTAGCGCATCCCGGAGATGCCCTCCTCGTACATCAGGTCCACGATCAGCTTCAGCTCGTGCAGGCACTCGAAGTAGGCGATCTCCGGCTGGTAGCCGGCGTCCACCAGGGTTTCGAATGCGGCCTGCACCAGCGCGGTCGTGCCCCCGCACAGCACAGCCTGCTCGCCGAACAGGTCGGTCTCGGTCTCCTCGGTGAAGGTGGTCTCGATCACCCCGGCCCGGGCCCCCCCGATGGCGTCGGCGTAGGCCAGCGCCAGCGGCAGCGCCGAGCCCGACGCGTCCTGCTCCACCGCCACCAGGCACGGCACCCCGCCGCCCTCGACATAGGTGCGCCGAACCAGGTGCCCGGGCCCCTTGGGGGCCACCATGCACACGTCCACCGAGTCGGACGGGGAGATCAGCCCGAACCGGATGTTGAAGCCGTGAGCGAAGAACAACGCCTCCCCCGGCGACAGGTTCGGTTCGACATGCTCGGTGTAGATGGCGCCCATCTCGGTGTCGGGCATGAGCATCATCGTCACGTCGGCCTCGGCGACCGCATCGCCGATGGACCGCACCTCGAGCCCGGCCTCCTGGGCCTTGGCCACCGACGACGAGCCGTCGCGCAGGCCGACCCGCACGTCGATTCCCGACTCCTTGAGGTTGAGAGCGTGCGAGTGGCCCTGTGAGCCGTAGCCCAGCACGGCCACCTTCCGGCCGGCGATGGCCGACCGGTCGACGTCGGATTCGTAATAGATGTTGGCCACAGAAACCTCTCTTGTCGCGTGTTATGGATCTTGTCGCGTGTTCCCGATGTTCGCGTGTTGCCGATGTGATCGTAGGGGCAGACCCGATCGAAGCGGGTCAGGAGTCGAGTGACGGCAGGGCCACCCGGCCGGTGCGCTGCAGCTGCACGATCCCGAAGGCTCGCAGGCGCTCCTCGAACTCGTCGAGCCGGGCCGGCCGGGCCGCGAGAGACATCATCATCTGCGATTGGCTCTGGTCCAGCACGTAGGCCCGGAAGTCGTCGATCAGCTCCAGCAATTGGTGGCGGCGCCCGCCGGCCACATCCACGGCCACCGTTACCAGCATCAGCTCCCGCTCCACGGACTCCGTCGGGCTCAGCTCGCTGATCTCCACCACGTTGATGAGCTTGTCGAGCTGCTTGACCACCTGCTCCAACGGTGACGAGGCCACATCAACGGTGAATGTGATGCGGCTGAAGCGCTCATCGGCGGTGGGCGCCACCGCCAGCGACTCGATGTTGAATCCCCGGCGCGCGAACAGCCCCGCCACCCTGGCCAGCACGCCCGGCTTGTTCTCCACTGTGGTGACGATGGTGTGAAACCGCTGGGCAGGATCGGCGGGCACGGCCGCGCTGGTAGCCGTCATTGCTGCGACGGGTCGACGACGATGTCGGAGTTGGTCTGCCCGGCGGGGACCATCGGGAACACATTCTCGCCCGCGGCGGTGCGGAACTCCAGCACCACGGGGCGGTCGTCGATCTCGTTGGCCTTGGCGATGGCCGGAGCCACCTCCTCGGGGGCTTCCACCCGCAAGGCGACACAGCCCATGGCTTCTGCCCACTTCACGTAGTCGGGGATCTCGTAGGAGAGGTACACCTCGCTGTAGCGCTCCTCGTAGAACATCTCCTGCCACTGGCGGACCATGCCCAGGTAGGCGTTGTTGAACAGGGCGACCTTGATGGGGATGCGCTCCGTGGCCGCGGTGACCAGCTCCTGGGCGGTCATCTGGAAGCAGCCGTCGCCGTCGACGGCCCACACCATCCGGTCCGGCATGCCGACCTTGGCCCCGATCGCGGCCGGCACCGAGAAGCCCATCGTTCCCAGGCCGCCCGAGTTGATCCAGGTGTAGGGATGGTCGAAGCGCCAGTACTGGCTGGCCCACATCTGGTGCTGGCCCACGCCGGAGGTGACGATGGTGTCGTCGGGCGTGGAGTCGCGCAGCACCTCCAGGACGTACTGGGGCTTGAGCAGCTCGCCCGGCTCGGACTGCTCGTAGACGAGGGGGTATCGCTCCTGCCAGCCGCTGATCTGCGAGCGCCAGGCCCGGCGGTCGGGCTGGGCCGCGGCGCCCCCGCAGCCCTTGAGGGCCTCGACCAGCTCGGCGATCACCAGCTTGCAGTCTCCCCGTATGGCCACATCGGGTGCCCGAACCTTGCCCAGCTCGGCCTCGTCGATGTCGACGTGGATCACCTTGGCGTCGGGCGCGAAGCCGTCGAGGCGCCCGGTGACCCGGTCGTCGAAGCGGGCACCGAGCGCGATGAGCAGGTCCGAGCGCTGCATGGCGGTGACCGCGGTGTAGTTGCCGTGCATCCCGGGCATGCCCAGGCACAGCTCGTGGCTGTCGGGGAAGCATCCCCGGGCCATGAGCGTGGTGACCACCGGCACGTCGATCAGCTCGGCCAGGGCGCGCAGCTCGGCCGCGGCCCGGGCCTTGAGGATCCCGCCCCCGGCGTAGATCACGGGGCGCTCGGCTGTGCAGATGAGCTCGGCCGCGGCCTGAACCAGTTCGGGATCGCCCACAGTGGCGGGGCGGTATCCGGGGAGCTCCATGATGTCGTCGGTGGGCTCGTACCAGGTCATGGCCGAGCGCGGGTTGCGGGGGTCGACGATGTCCTTGGGGATGTCCACCAGGACCGGCCCCGGCCGTCCGGTGGTGGCGATGTGGAAGGCCTCGTGGACGATGCGGGGAATGTCCTGGGCCTCGGTGATCAGGAAGTTGTGCTTGGTGACCGACAGGGTGATTCCGGTGGTGTCGCACTCCTGGAAGGCGTCGGTGCCGATAGCGGCGTAGGGCACCTGACCGGTGATGCACACCACCGGGATCGAGTCCATGTAGGCGTCGCACAGCGCGGTGACGATGTTGGTGGCGCCCGGTCCCGAGGTGATCATCGCCACGCCGGGACGCCCGGTGGCGTGGGCGTAGCCCTCGGCCATGTGCCCCGCGCCCTGCTCGTGGCGCACCAGTATGTGGCGTACCGGCGACTCGATGATCGGGTCGTACACGGGCAGGATGGCTCCGCCGGGCAGCCCGAATACCACTTCCACGCCCTCTCGCTCGAGGGTCTTAACCAGGGCTTGTCCGCCGTTCATGTCCATGTTGGGCCTCCGGGGCGGGTATTCGGGATGTGGTTCCCAGCGGGCTGCACGCGAAACGACCTCCCTGGGGGAGGCCTGCGCACGATCGGATGGGGTTGCGAGCGCGCGCTGTCAGGCCAGTACTTCCACGAGCAGGACAGCGTCGTTCACGGCGCCAAGTATGGCCCGTGAATCGACGGGAGGCAACCACGGCGGGCTCCGGTTCCGCCGCGGCCTCGGTTTCCCGCTCTTGTTCGCTGCGCTCAGGGGCCGCTCAGGCCGACGTCCCGCTCTTGTTCGCTGCGCTCACGGGCCGCTCGGGCCCGGGGCCTCGCTCAGCGGCTCGCCAATCCTCGCAAGATGCGGGCTATCCGCTCGGCCTCTTAGCCTCACGCCAATGCGCCCCCGGCCGCGAGAGCACCCATGACGCCCCCGGCCCGTCACTCCAAGGGGCCGGCGCTCATGCGGCTTGGGCGCCGGTTGCACTGGAGCGGCGACGACCGCGAGATCTGGCGGCTGGCGTGGCCTGCCCTCGGCGCGCTCGTGGCCGAGCCCCTCTACGTGCTGGCCGACACCGCCATCGTGGGCCGCATCGGCACTCCCCAACTCGGTGGCCTGGCCCTGGCGGCGTCGATCCTGCTGACCGCCCACGCCATGTTCATCTTCCTCGCCTACGGGACCACCGCGGCCGTGGCCCGGCTGCTGGGCGCGGGCGAGCACCGGCGGGCCGCCCACCAGGCGGTGCAGAGCATCTGGCTGGCGCTGGCCGCGGGCGTTGTGCTGGCCGCCGCGGGGTTCGTGCTGGCGCCGACGCTCGTGAACGCCCTCGGAGGTAACGACCCCGAGGTGCTCCACAACGCCCTCGTGTACCTCCGCATCTCGTTGTTCGGCCTGCCAGCGATGCTGGTTGTGCTGGCCGGGGTGGGCTACCTGCGAGGCGTTCAGGACACCAAGAGGCCCTTCGCGGTGGCGCTGGGCTCCGCGGTGGGGAACTTCGTGCTCGAGGCGGTCCTGATCTTCGGCTTCGACCAGGGCATCGGCGCCTCGGCACTGTCGACGGTCGTGGCCCAGACCGCGGCCGCGGCTGTGTTCGTCTGGTGGATCAGACAGGCAGTCGGACGCTACGACGTGGGCCTGCGGCCCGACCCGGCCATCATCCGGCGCCTGGCCGTCGCGGGCTGGGACCTGTTGATCCGGACCTCGGCGCTGCGGGTCAGCCTGACGATCACGGTGGCGGTGGCAGCCAGGATCGGCACCGACGACCTGGCCGCGCACCAGATCGTCTTCGAGGTGTGGACGGTGTTGGCTCTGGTGCTCGACGCGGTGGCCATCGCCGGGCAGGCCCTGATCGGCCAAGCCCTGGGCGCGGGCCAGTCTGAGCGCGCCCGCGCGCTGGGACGCCGCATGATCGGCTGGGGCGCAGCCGTCGGCGTGCTGACCGGTGCGGTCGTGATCGCTTGTTCACCCCTGTTGCCGCGCGTGTTCACCGAGGACGCGGCCGTGATCGCGCTGGCCGCCTTCCTGCTGCTGCACGTCGGGTTCTCCCAGCCGGCTGCCGGTGTGGTGTTCGCCCTCGACGGCGTGCTGATCGGGGCGGGCGACCTGCGCTTCCTGGCGGTGTCCATGGTCGGTGCCGGTGTCGTGCTGGCGGGCGGCGGACTGCTGGTGGTGGCCATCGGCGCGGGCATCGGCTGGCTCTGGGGCGCCCTGCACGCCTGGATGGCCGCCCGACTGGCGATGATGCTGTGGCGCTTCGCCGGTCCCCGCTGGCAAGTCACCGGCGCCGACCGCTGACGCATGGCCGACGCGAGTCCGCGGGCGCGGTGTCTGCGAGAGGCGCGTCTCGAACGCTGGGCATCGTGCAGTTCCCAGAGCCTCAGTTTGGGTACGGTGGGAACCAGGTGAATGACGCGGACGTCTCAACATCGTGACAAGACCTGCCACCGGCACTGAATCGTGCCCGAGTATTGCCTTCAGCACGGCAAGGGGCCCGCGCTGGCCACGAAGCTTGCTGCTCCTGATCGCGGCTCTCGTGCTCATCGCTCTCGGTTGCGGTTCTGACGATCGCAACGAGACCGCGAGCATGACCTATGACTCGTATCTTGCTTCGTTCGGATACGACTACAACCCGGCCCGGGACATCGATGAGCTTGCCCAGTGGTCTGCTGTTGCGACAGTAGCAACGCTTGTAGACGTCGAGGACGGGCGCATTTTCGGTGACACCGTCGATAGTCCCGAAGGGCGACATCTCAACCTCGTGTTCGAGACGGCGGACGCAACTCGTTACTACGTGCAGTTGCCGCGACCGGAGTCGTCCTCGATTGAGCAACTTCGGTCGGTGCTACCCATCGGAACAGAGAGCGTCATCTATCTTCAGCAAAACAACGACCCCGATGACGGCGTCTGGTTCAACAAGCGGGAGGATGGCAACGAGTGGTTCTTCACCTCCCCGCAGGGTTGGATTCTCGATCACCCCGGTAGGGGCATCGTCTTCCCGCTCGAGCGTGGCCGCGTGTTCGCAACGAACCCGGAACCGGCGGAGAGCCTGCACGACTGGCTTCCGTCCGCCGAGCCCGAGGTAGCAGAGTCCCCACCGGCAGGTGCGAGCCTTGAGCCGAGCGCGGGCTCAGACGTTGCGGTGTGGCGCGTCGACGACGGCCGCCTCGTCGGAAGGTGGGAGAGGATCGCGACCGCGGTGCGCGCTGAGGCCTGGCCCGGGATCGTGGCGATAGACGACACGCGGCTGGTTGTGGTTCGAAGCATAAACGGCGGCTACGACGTGGCCGCCTACGTCTACGACTCGGCAACCGGGGTGGCCACCGCGGCGACTCCCAGCGGATTCGGTTGGCGGGGATCGACGACGGTCGTTTGGACCGGCGAGCAGGTGCTCGTGGTCGGCGGCAGCAGCGGAGTCGACGACTCGCCGGCATGGCTGGCCTACGACCCCGTCGCCGACGCTTGGGACGAGTTCACCGTCGATTCACCGCCGGACGGCAGACGGGTGGGACACGGCGGCGTGTGGACGGGAACCGAGTTGGTATTCGTCGGCACCGGCCTCGCTCTCGATCCGCAAGCAGGATCGTGGCGGGTCCTCGCCGCCTCCCCATTGGCGGAGCGCCTGGCAGCGATTGTGGTCTGGACAGGCCAAGAGATCATCGTCTGGGGAGGATGCGACGCCTCGATCCCGCAATGCGACGACTTCGCACGGGGACTCCTCACCGACGGAGCGATCTATGAGCCATCCTCGGACAGATGGAGGGAGATGGCCGCCAGCCCGCTGCCGCCAGGGAACCGGCCCTCCGCGGCGTGGACGGGAACTGAGGTGATCTACTACGCGGGCCTGGTTGAACCAGGCACCGCCGCCGCGGCCGACGTCCCCATTGCGGCCAGCTACGATCCCGCCCTCGACCGGTGGACTGTGCTGCCGGAGCCGCCCTTCGTGGCTCGCCAGTTGCTTGGCCTGGCGTGGTCAGCCAGCAGCGACCTGTTGTTCGCCTGGGGCGGCTCAGTCGGATTCAATGACGGCGACCAGCTCGACGACGGGGCGGCATTCGATCCCTCGTCCAATACTTGGCTGATGCTGCCCGATGCGCCCCAGCGCTCAGCCCGCCACGCCCACTCCGTCACGACGGTGGGCACTGCGCTCTACGTCGACGGAGGCTGGCCAGCGTTCAGGCCGATGATCCTGATTCCCGAATAGCACAGCCGCGCACGCACCTCCGGCTAGGTGCTGGCCCTGTCTTGGAGGAGGCGGTTGACAGCGGATCCGTCGGCTTGGCCTCTGGTGGCCCGCATTACCTGGCCCGTGAGGAAGCCGGCCAGCTTCTTGCGCTCCGCGTCGTCGCCCGCGCAGTAGCGGGCCCAAGCGTCGGGGTTGTCGGCGATCACCTGGTCGACGGTGGCGAAGAGGTCGTCTCCGGCCATCGCCTCGAACCCGCGCCGTCGGGCGATGGCCTCAGGGGCCTCGCCCGATTCGGCCATCTCGGCCAGGACCTGCTTGGACTGGGTGGCGCTGAGACGGCCCTGCGACTCCATGCCGATCAGCTCGGCCAGACCGGTCGAGGCCACCCTCGACCAGTCGTCGACGGCCAGGTCGTTGGCCACCCTTGTGGCCACGAGGCTGGGATCGGCTCCGACCGCGATCGCGTCGCTCACCAGGCCGTCCTGACCGCGCTCCACCAGCAGGGCGGCGGTGTCTGCGGTCACCGCGCCCTTGCCCGCAGCAACAAGCTCGCTACGGCGAGCGGCGGGCAGCGGCGGCAACGCCGCGTCGATGGCGGCGATCGTCTCGCCCGACGGCGCCAGCGGCACCAGGTCGGGGTCCTGGAAGTAGCGGTAGTCCTCGGCGTCCTCCTTGGACCGGCCCGGAGTGGTGCGCCCGCCCGCCTCGTCCCAGTGGCGGGTCTCCTGACGGGGCCGCTCGCCGTTCGACCAGAGATCCACATGGCGGTGCGCCTCGAAGGCGATAGCCCGGCCCAGCGCTCGCAACGAGCTCAGGTTCTTGATCTCGCAGCGGGTGCGGAGCTCGTCGGAGCCGGCGGGGCGGACTGACACATTGGCGTCCACCCTCATCGAGCCCTCCTCCATCCGGGCGTCGGACACGCCGATGGCCAGCAGGATGGCCCGCAGCTCGCGCACATAGGCCCGGGCCTGCTCGACGGTGCGGATCTCGGGACGGCTGACGATCTCCACCAGCGGCACCCCGGCCCGGTTGTAGTCGACCAGCGCATAGTCGGCATCGTGGATGCGGCCGCCCCCGCCGACGTGGGTGGTCTTGCCGGTGTCCTCCTCGATGTGGGCCCGCTCGATGCCCACCACGTGGCCGTCGCGCAGCTCGAGGCGGCCATCGACGTTGGTGGGCTGGTCGTACTGCGAGATCTGGTAGTCCTTGGGCATGTCGGGGTAGAAGTAGTTCTTGCGTGCGAAGGTGGCCCCTCGCACCTCGCAGTCCAAGGCCCGGCCCAAGCGCATGGCGAACGTCACCGCAGTCGCGTTGGCCACCGGCAGAGAGCCCGGCAGCCCCAGGCACACCGGGCACACGTTGGTGTTGGGCTCGTCGCCGAAGCGGTTGACGCAGCCGCAGAACAGCTTGGTGGCCGTGCTCATCTCAACGTGCACTTCCAGGCCGACCACCAGCTCCCAACCCTCGGGAAGAGTCGTCTCACGCCCCGGCGCGGCCGCACTCATGGCGCCCCGCCCGCTTGCGGCGCGTCCCGTTCGAGCACCGCTGCGGCCCGCAGCAGCATCGGCTCCGACAGGGCCGGTCCCATGAGCTGCACACCCACCGGGAGCCCGTCGTCGCCGCGGCCGAAGGGCACCGACACCGCCGGGTGGCCCGTGAGGTTCGACGGGATCGTGCACACGTCGTTGAGGTACATGAGCAGCGGGTCGGCGGTCTTGGCCCCCAGCTCGAATGCGGTCGTCGGCGCAGTTGGGCCCAATAGGACGTCGACGTCGGCGTAGGCC
Source organism: Candidatus Aldehydirespirator sp. (assembly GCA_965219165.1). Taxonomy (GTDB): domain Bacteria; phylum Actinomycetota; class Acidimicrobiia; order Acidimicrobiales; family Aldehydirespiratoraceae; genus Aldehydirespirator. Next base: position 3,202,338 of record CBDCMW010000002.1, read on the forward strand.
GCTGCGAACTCGCGCAGCATGAGCGTGCGCACCCGCAGCGCCTTGCCGTAGAAGGCGTCGTAGTAGCCCGCGGAGAGCGCGTAGGTGCCGAGCATGATCCTGCGCTTGACCTCGGCGCCGAAGCCGGCCGTACGAGTGTTGACGTTCATCTCTGCGGCGCTGGCGGCATCGACCCGCAGCCCGTAGCGCACGCCGTCGTAGCGGGCCAGGTTGCTGGACGCCTCGGCCGGCGCGATCAGGTAGTAGGCCGACAGGCCCAGCACCGCCGACGGCACAGACACGACAGAGACGGTCGCGCCGGCAGCCTCCAGCGCGGCCGCGGCGTCGTCCACCCGGGCCGTGACATCGGCCGCGACACCCTCCACCGCCGAGGCCGAGTCCATGCCCTCAGCGGCCTGCACGCGGGCGCTCGCGGCGCATAGCTCGGCCAGCACCCCCACTCGGAGGCCGTCCACGCCTCGTTCCAGTTCGGCAACGAGCGGCTCGCGGACGCCGTCGATCGACGTGGAGTCCAGCGGGTCGTGACCTGCGATCGCCTCGTAGCAGGCGGCGGCGTCGGCCACCGTGAACGCGATCGGGCCGATCTGGTCGAGCGACGAGGCGAACGCGACCAGCCCGTAGCGCGACACCGCCCCGTAGGTGGGCTTGAGTCCGACTACGCCGCACAGCGCGGCCGGCTGCCGGATCGACCCTCCCGTGTCGGAGCCCAGCGCCAGCGGCGCGAACCCCGCCGCCACCGCCGCGGCCGAGCCGCCGCTGGAGCCGCCGGGCACCCGGCTCGTGTCGTGGGGGTTGCGGGTCGCGCCGAAGGCGGAGTTCTCGGTGGACGAGCCCATGGCGAACTCGTCGAGGTTGGTCTTGCCCACGATGATCGCCCCGGCGGAGCGAAGCCGCTGCACCACGGTGGCGTCGTATGGGGGGCGCCAACCCTCGAGCATCCGCGACGAGCAGGTCGTGGGAACTCCCCTGGTGCACAGGTTGTCCTTGAGCGCCACCGGCACCCCCGCCAGCGGCCCGACCGGCTCGCCCCTCGCCACCGCCGCGTCGATCATCTCAGCGGCGGCCCTGGCCTCCTCGGCCAGCACCAGATTGAAGGCGCCGATTTCCGCGTCGCGCTCGGCGATCCTAGCGAGGTGCTCATCCAGCACGTCCTGGGCCGTGCGTTCACCGGACTTCACCGCGGCGGCGACCGCCAGCGCAGTCACGGTGCCTCGCCCAGGATCGGCGGCACCCGGAACTGGCCGTCCTCAACCGACGGCGCCTGAGCCAGCACTTCGTCTCGCTCGAGCGACGGCGCAACCTCGTCGGCCCGGGTCACGTTGACGAGCGGATGAGGATGCGATGTCGGCGCGATGTCGGGCACGTCGAGCGCTTCGACGTCGGCAGCGTGGTCGAGCACCGCGGAGAGCTGCGCCGCCAGCTCATCGAGTTCTTCGTCGCTGAAGCGCAGGCGGGCCAGCCGCGCCACATGGGCCGCCTCTTGGCGGGTTATACGGCCGGACACGTCGGAAGGATAGGCCCGCCGCCTATCCCTGGGAGTCCTCTCCCTCGGACTCGGAGCGCCACCCGACCCCGAATCCGATGAGTGGCGGCTCGATGGGCGGAGCCGGACCCCGTGAGACTCTCACCTCCACCGTGCTGTCGACCGGCACGGTTCTCCCGCTGCCAGGGCGGAAGCCGATCACGGTGCCATCGGGCACATCGGTGGAGAACTCCATCACGAGTCTCGCCGCCAGCTGGAGTTCACCCAGCACGTCGACGACCTCACCCGGCTCCCGGCTCTCGGGCACTGCTGGGACGATCCGGTCAGCCGGACCGTCCGAGACGAGCAGTATGACTTCGCTGCCGACCTCCATCTCGTGGACGCCGTCGTCGACGTCGAGGCCGATCACGTTGCCCGCCGGGACCACGTCGTCGTTGGCGAGCGTCTCACCCGCCACCTCAAGGCCCACAGCCTCGAGTTCGTCGGTGGCGTCGTCCACCGTCATGCCGAACAAGCCGTGCAAGCGGGAGATTGCGATCAGCGGCTCACCCAGCGACACGAACACGTCCAACGCGGCGCCTTCGCTGAGCGAGGCGCCGGCCGCGGGATCGGTGCGCACGACCTCCCCGCGCTCGGTGTTCGGCGCGCGTACCAGTATCTCGTTGACCTCCCAGCCCGAGTCGGCTGCGGCTGTGTCGACCGCGGCGCGCGTCCGGCCTTGAAGCTCGGGCACAGCGGTATCGGGTCCGCTCGAGATCCAGGCCCAGATCCCGGCGGCCGCGCCGCCCAGCACGAGGACGGCGGCCAGCACCAGTCCCGGCCAGCGACGGCGGGGCGCGTCGTCGTGGGGAATCGCCGAACGCTCCGACACCGTGGGCCCGATCGTCTCGAAGGCTTCTGTGCTGCTGACAGGCGTTGTGCCCGCATCGGCCGGCGGCGCCTTCGGCATCGAGAGAGGGAGCGGGTCGGGTCGGGGCAGCAACGGCGCGACCCTCAGCAGTTCCGAGGCCAGCTCGGCGGCAGTCAACCGTTCGGCGGGATCGACCGCGGTGGCCCGCTCCAGAACCGCTTGGAGCGGGCCCAGGGCGGTAATGGGAGCCGGGTCCGAGCCGCCGACGTCAACGGTCAAGTCTCTGGCTCCGGTGACAGACTCACAGAGGACCAGGGCCAGGTCGAGGATGTCCTGCGACTGTTCGGAGGGGGTATAGCTGGCGGGGCCGGATCTCTGGTCGCCCGAACCCTCGAGTGGAACGCCTGCGCCCGTGTCCGTCGGCTCCCCGCCGATCACTCCAGCAGCATCAACATTCACCGGCTCCGCGCCGCCCGCGTCGATGTCGGTCCTGTCCGTCGTCTCTGGGCCGACCGTGTCGGCATCGTCCCCGTCTGTGGAGGCCGCTGCCGCGTCCTCGGTGCTCGCCGAGTCGGCATCGGAGAGTTCGGCTTGGTGCTGGGCGGCCGCCCCAAGGGCCGCGGCCAGTCCGAGGTCGGAGATGTAGGGTCGGGCACTGGAGTCGAACAGGATGCTGGAGGGCGCCAAGCCGAGATGGGCTCGGCCGCCCCGATGGATGTTCACGAGCGCTCGAGCCGCTTCCAGACCCACCATGAGCGCCTGCGACGGCGTGAGTAGGTGCCCAGCGCGCAAGACCGCGGCCAGACTTCCCCCGGCGAGGTATTCCGTCACCGTGTACGGCTGCGGTTCCAGACCCCAGTCGTACACGGGCAGCACTCGGGGATGGTGAAGCGCCGAGGTCGCCCTCATCTCGTCGGCGAAGCGCTCCAGGAAGCCGGCGTCGTCGACTGTGTCGGCCCGCAGGATCTTGAGTGCCACTCGCCGACGCAGCGTGAGATCCTCGGCGACGTAGACCCGAGCGTTCGATCCCTCGCCGACAAACTCCAGCAGCCGGTATCGGCCGCTGAAAGCCCGCCTTGCCTCTTCCTCGGAGATCATCGTCGCCACGGTACCGCCCGAGGCGGCACCGGCCGGGACTCTCGTTCAGCGTGTCGCTCCGGCGTTGCGCAGCGCGGCCCGTGCTGCCGCAGGACCGGGCCGCATGACAGCCTCGGCGTCATGGGCGTCGTCTGAGCCATGACGCTGCGGGGTCGCACCTAGGACCGATACCGTGCGAGCTGCGATGACTTCGAACGGACGCGGTCCCGACCAGGCCCCGCCCCAGCGCAGCCCATTGCGGATCCGCGTGGGCATCGCCGCGCTGGCCGTGCTCGGGATCCTGGGCCTGGTGGTGGCCACCCTTGTCGGCTCAGGCGACGACAACGCCAACCTTGCGGTGACCGCAGGTCCCGCCGTGGACCGCGTGATCCCAGACCCGGGCGACGAGGTGTTGCAACAGCAGCGGGTGGCCGTGGTCCTCAACGCCCGCTACCGGCTCGCCTCTCTAGTGGTGTACCCCAGCGATCAGCTCAACGGCGGCGTCGACGTGACCGCCGAGGTCGACCACATCGAAGGCCTCAACCGGTTCGAGTTCGTGCCCGGCGAGGGCCGGCTGATCGAGGCGCTGTCACCGGACACCAACTGCGCGATAGCAACCTTCGTGCTGATCGCCCGCCCCGAGGAGGCCGACACGGCCCGCTGGTGCTTCGAGGTGTCCTAGTCCCCCACCGCGGCCTCACCGCTTGTCCCAAGTTCCGAGACGTCGCCGCTCGCCAGGCCGGCAAGGCGATGCAGGTCGCCGGGGTCGAGCATTCCGATCACGTCTCGGACCGGCTTGCCCGCACCGGTGACGGCTTCGATGGCCCTGTCCCCGGCGCTGTTGGGAACTGGCCGGTCGGTGGTCAGTAGCACCAGACGGCCGCTCAGGCCGAGCGAATGCAGCACGGCCGCACGGCCGAGCGCCTTCCAGAGCGTGTCCGTGCGGCGAAGCCCGGGCCGCTGGGTGACGCTGAAGGCACCCGACACGTCGAAGAGCCACCGGCTCCCCTGCCGATCCCGAGCCGAGAAGTTGACTTCGACGCCACCGCCAGGCGCGGGCTTGTCCTCGATGTCGCGGAATCCGCACTCTGACAGGATTCCTCGGGCCAACTCCTGGGCCTTTCGTCCTTCTCGAACGGCGCGGGCCTGGAAGTCCTCGCCGGTTGCGGAGCATTCCGAGCCATCGCCCGACGTACTGGAGTCGGCGGGTCTGGACGCCGATGGTTCGGCGGGATCCTCGGACAGGCGCGACTGCCTGCCGTTGCCCGAGGGCGCAACCGTCACTTCCCACCGCTCGGCATCCGAGCGTCGGTCGAGTTGCTCGCGTTCGGATGCAATGCGCTGCTCGGCCAAGGCGATGTAGCCGGCGTCGGTGTCGAATCCGACGTAGTGGCGTCCGGTACGCACTGCGGCCACCGCAGTGGTCCCCGCTCCCATGAACGGGTCGAGCACCAGATCGCCCCGGTAGGTGTACAGGTCGATCAGCCGCTGCGGCAGCTCCACCGGGAACGGCGCGGGATGACCCACCCGGTTGGCCGACGCCGCCGGTATTTCCCAAACGTCGGTGGTGGCCTCCAAGAACTCGTCCACAGGGGCCGTGCCTTCCGAGGGCAGCCCCCGAGCAGCCCGCCGCGCAGCCGGTACAGCCCGGTCGAAACGGCCCTTGGAGGCGATCACCACCCGCTCGGTGAGGTCTCGCAGCACTGGATTGCTGGGCCGCTGGAAGCTGCCCCAGGCACAGTTGCCTGCGGCGCCGCGGGCCTTGCGCCAGATCACTTCTCCTCGCAGCAGCAAGCCCAACCGGTCCTGGAGGATCGCGATCACGTCAGCCGAGAGGGAGCGATACGGGCGCCGTCCCAGGTTGGCGACGTTCACCGCGATGCGCCCACCGGGCTCCAGCTTGCGGACGCACTCCGCGAACACGGCTGCGAGCATCCCCAGATAGGCGACGTAGTCGGCGGGGATGTGACCCTGCCCCACCGCCTCCTCGTACTCCTTGCCCGCGAAGTACGGAGGCGAAGTGACCACCAGCGCCACGGAGTTGTCGGCCACATCGCCGCATGCGTCCATGTCACGGGCGTCGCCTGCCCACAGCTGATCGCGGCACGCATGGGGAGCGATGTCTGAGTCTTCGCTTGTCTCAGGTACGGGGAACCGCCCGTAGAACGCCGAAGCGTCGTGGCCCTCGCGTCGGCCGACACCGAAACTCGACGTGGAAGTGCTCGTCCGACGCCGGTCTGCGGCACTCACCGCGTCACGCATCCGGTCAGGCAGCGCGCTCCGGGGCCAGTGAGCCGATGAGGAGCGGGCCGGGCCATGGACCGAACTTACATCGCCGACTCCCAGCTACGGTGACAGCCGGCCCGACAGCGACCCCTGAGCCTGGATCCACCGGTGGGGGATGGTTCGCCACCACCGACAGAACGATCTTCACGATCTTCAATCGGTTTGCTACATGTGGGGTGGCTAACTGCTTGATGTTCGTGTCTAAGGCAACTGGCCGGTGTCCAAGAGCTCTGGAACGCGGCCTCGTCGATCACGGGGACGTCGGAGGACTCGGCCGTGCGCAGCTTGGAGGCGCCCGGGTCGGCTCCCACCACCAGCGCGGCAGTGCGGCCCGACACCGAGCCTGGGGACGAGCCGCCTCTGGCCACGATGGCCTGCTTGGCCTCGTCGCGGCTGAAGCCGTCGAGCGTGCCGCTCACCACCACCGCCATGCCGGCCAGCGTCTGGGGCAGCGGCTCGCCCTCGACCGAGCCGCCAGGCTCGCCGGCCGCCATCCGGAGCCCGGCCGCCCGCAGGCCCTCGATGAGCCGACGATTGTGCTGGTCGTCGAACCAGGCCCGCACCGACGCCGCGATGATCGGCCCGAACCCCTCCACCTCGGCCAGGGCCTCCTCGTCGGCGTCGAGAACGGTGTCGATGCCGCCGAACGCCGCGGCCAGCACCTGGGCGTTGACCTGGCCGATCTCGGGGATGCTCAACGCGAACAGCAGCCGGGCCAGGGGCTGCTCCTTGCTGGCCTCGATGGAATTGCGCAGGTTGTCGACCGAGACCTCGCCGAAGCCCTCCATCTGGGCGATCCGCTCGAAGTTGAGCTCGTACAACCCGACGACGTCGCTGAGCAGCCCCTCGGTCACGAAGCGGTCGATGTTGCGCTCCCCCAGGAACTCGATGTCCATGGCGGCGCGGCCGACGAAGTGCTCGATGCGGCCCCTCACCTGGCGGGGACACCAGTAGTTCGCGCACATCGTCGCCGACATGCCCTCGGCCCGCTGCAACGCCTCACCGCACACCGGGCAGTCCCGGGGGAACGACCACGGCTCCGACCCCTCGGGGCGCGCCGACAGCACCGGCCCCACCACCTCGGGGATCACCTCGCCCGCCCGGCGCACAATGACCGTGTCCCCGGGCCGCACGTTCTTGGCCGCCACCTGGTCCTCGTTGTGGAGGGTGGCGGTCACCACGGTCACGCCGCCCACGAACACGGGCTCCAGCCGGGCGAAGGGCGTGGCCTGCCCGGACGGGCCGATCGAGACCTCGATGTCGAGCAGCTGCGTGGCCCGCTCCTCGGGCGGGAACTTGTAGGCGACCGCCCAGCGGGGCGCCTTGGCGTCCACCCCCAGCCTGGCCTGCAGGCCGAGGTCGTCAACCTTCACCACCATGCCGTCGAACTCGTAGTCGAGCTCGTGGCGGCGACGCTCGAAGCCCGCCACATGGGCCTCCACCGCGGCCAGATCGTCCAGGCAGACCGAGTGCTCGTTGACGGGCAGGCCCAACGAAGCGAGCCATTCCAGCGTCTGCATGTGGGAACTGAAGGCCGGTCCGCCCTCGACGTAGCCGAGCTGGTAGCACCAGAACGACAGGCCTCGCTCGGCTGTCACCCGGGCGTCCTTCTGCCGCAGTGAGCCGGCGGCCGCGTTGCGGGGGTTGACATAGGACTTCTCGCCCCGCTCGGCCTGGCGGGTATTGAGATTGTCGAACGTCGAGAGACGCAGGAAGACCTCGCCCCGCACTTCCAGCACGGCCGGGGCCGTCCCGCTCAGGCGGATCGGGATGTCGGCGATAGTGCGCACCGAGTGGGTCACGTCCTCGCCGGTCCGGCCGTCGCCCCGGGTGGCGGCCCGCTCCAGCACGCCGTCGGTGTAACGGACCGATATGGCCAGCCCGTCGAACTTCAACTCCACCGCGTAGGCCCCGACTGCGGTGTCCTCCAGCGTCGGCAGGGCTTGCTCGCCGGCGGCCCGGGAGGCGCCCGCCAGGGCCCGGTGCACCCGCTCGTTCCAGGCCCGCAGCTCGTCGAGGTCGAGCGCGTTGTGCAGCGACATCATGGGCGGCGCATGGCGCACCGGCGCGAAGACGGTGCCGTCGGGCGGAGCCCCGACCCGCTGGGTGGGCGAACCGGGGTGGACCAGCTCCGGGTGCTGGGCCTCCAAGCCCTTCAACTCGGCCATCAAGCCGTCGAAGTCGGCGTCGGGAATCTCGGGCTTGCCCGCGTAGTACAGCGCCGAGTGGTGGTTGAGCAGGGCCTGCAGCTCGCGGACACGCGTCCCGGAATCCGCGGCTCCAGCTGCGTCTTCGGTGTCTGCCCCTGCCATCGGCACGAGGCTACATCTGCGCTGTGACCGCCCTGCGACCGCCCCATGACACAATTGCCGCCGTGCCAGGCAATGCGCGGACCGCGAGGCGGACCAGGCCGCGAACGGCGTTGGCAGTGAGAGCCGGCGCCACAGCGGCCTGGCTGGGGGTCGCGGTTGGGGCCTGGTTCGGGGATCTGACCCACACCGCGGTACAACCCGACGACGGCGGGGCGCGCACGGTTGCGACGGTGGCGCTCTGGCTGGCCTATGCCACGGTGCTCGCCGCCCTGCTTCTTCCAGGGGCGCGGGCCCTGACGGTGGCGCGCATCGGCGTGCCCGCCGGGGCAGTCGAGCAATGGTCCTCCTTTGCCGACGGGACGGCAGGCTCCTGGGATCCCTTCGCCGTCATTGGGCAGTGCGCGGCGATAGTGGGTCTTATCGTGGTGCTGCAGCCCGCCTATGCCGAGGCCCAGGTCGACGCGAGCAGCTACGGCGACGAGCGTCGTTTTCTGCTGCGCCCTCCCGGGCCGATCCTCGTCGCGCTGGTCGTGCCGATGTGGGCGATCGCGGTGGCTGGCGTGGCCGTGGGACCGCTGCTGCTGGCCGACCGCGGCTGGCCGGCGGGAATCGTGTCTGCCGCGGTCGGGCTGCCCGCCGCGGCGTTCGCAGCCCACACCCTGTTCCGGCTGGCGCGGCGCTGGCTGGTGTTCGTCCCCAACGGGCTGGTCGTGCACGACCACTTCACCGTGGCCGAGCCTCTGCCGCTGGCCCGTCGCGGGATCGCCTCCATAGGTCCCGCCCTCGCTGACACACCCGCCGCCGATCTGACTGCCCAGGCCTTCGGCATGGCGCTGGAACTCCGTCTCACCGAGCCCGTTACCGCCAGCGTGACGACGGGCCGCAACCGCAGCGAGCAGCGCCCGCTCACAGCGATGCTGGTGTCGCCCAGCCGACCCGCCGCGGTGCTGGCCACCGCCGAGCGCCGCGGCATCAAGATCAGTTGACCAGGAGCCCAAGGGGGGCAGACGGCTACGGCTTTGGCTGGGGGACGGGGCGGGCTGCAGTCCCTCCGCCGACCACAATGTCGTCCCGGTAGGCGACCACGCTCTGGCCTGGAGCCACGGTCCGGCGGGGCTCGGCCCAACGCACCGCGGCGCCGCCGGAGTCGACCTTCGCGGCCACCGCCGCGCCGTGGGCAGAGGTCTGCACCAGCACGGATCCGTCCACTGGGCCGTCCATCCACCGCCAGTCCTGCAGCGGAGTCTCAGCACAGTCGAGCTCTGCCCGGCTGCCCACAGTCACCGTCGAGGAGCCTGCGTCGACGTCCAGCACATAGCGGGGCGACCCGTGACCGATCGCTCCGAGGCCCCGGCGCTGGCCGACGGTCACCAGCTCCAACGCCTCGATGGTGCCGACCTGACGGCCCGAGGTGTCTACCAGCCGCCCGGAGCGCATCAGGATGCGCTGGCTCAGGAACCTCCGCCGACCGGCCGACTCGGTGATGAAGCAGACGTCCTGGCTGTCGGGCTTGGATGCGGTCACCAGCCCTCGAGTCTCGGCCTGGTGACGCACCTGGTCCTTGGTCATCTCCCCCACCGGCAGCAGCAGCCTGGACAGCACCGCGGCGTCGAGCATGTGCAGCACGTATGACTGGTCCTTGGCCTCGTCGACGCCCCGGGCCAGCCGAGGCCCGTCGGCCCCCGAGACGATGCGGGCGTGGTGGCCGGTCGCCACGAGCTCGAATCCGAGCGCGTCGGCCCGGCGCAGCAGCCGATCGAACTTGATGTGCCGGTTGCACTCCACGCAGGGGTTGGGGGTGAGGCCCGCGCCGTGGTCGGCCACATAGGGGGCCACCACATGGCGCTCGAAGTCGTCCCCGAAGTTGAACACATGGTGCTCGATGCCGAGCTCGTCGGCCACCCAGCGGGCGTCGTCGACATCGGACACCGAGCAGCAGCCGGTGTCGCTGGGCCCGCCCCAGAGCTTCATGGTGACGCCGGCGATGTCGTAGCCGGCTTCAAGCAGGCGTGCCGCGGCCACCGAGGAGTCCACCCCGCCCGACATGGCCACCAGGACCCTCCGAGGCCGAGCGCGACCGCCGTTCACGAGGACTCCGCGAGGCGCTGAGCGAGCCCGTGCATCTCAGCCCCCGTCGAAGCGGTCGAGGCGCCGGACCGACTCCACGATGACCTCGACGGCCCGCTCCACGTCGGAGGCGACGCTGGTGTGCCCGAGCGACAGCCGCAGTGATCCCAACGCCACCTCCCTGGGCACTCCCATGGCGGCCAGCACATGGGACGGGTCCTGGGCGCCGCTGGAGCACGAGGAGGCAGCCGAGGCCCGCACGCCGGCATCGTCGATCAGGAACAGCAGCGCCTCGCTCTGCACTCCGGCGATGCACACGTTGGCGATCCCGGCCGCGATGTGGCTGCGGTCGCCGCCTTCGGGAGCAGCCGAGACCATCACCCGATCGCCGAGCCGGTCCATCAGACCGTCGATCAGGCCGTCCCGGAGCACGCCGAGCCGCTCGACGCTCTCGTCGCGCTGCTCGGTGGTCTCGGCCAGGGCGGCCGCGAACGACACCGCTCCGGCCACATCCGGAGTGCCGGCCCGCCGTCCCCGCTCCTGGCCGCCCCCGACGATCAGCGGGTCGAGCGCCACACCGTCGCGCATCACTAGCACCCCGGTCCCCACCGGAGAGCCCACTTTGTGGCCGGTCACCGAGACGAGGTCGCAGTCGGCGGTCTCGGGGGCCACGTCGATCCAGTTGACGGCCTGAACAGCGTCGGTGTGCAGCAATGCCCGGGGAGCCAGTTCGCGCACGACCCGGGCCGCTTCGGGCAAGGGCGTGATCGAGCCGGTCTCGTTGTTGACGGCGATCACGGAAACCACCGCGACGTCGCCGTCGCGGGAACGCAGCACGTCAGCCAGAGCGGCAAGGTCGATGATGCCCCGCTCGTCGACACCCACAAGCACCCCGCCGGAGCGTTCCACCGGATCGTGCACGGCGTGGTGCTCGGCCTCGGTGGTTACCGCCAAGGCGTTCGGACCCCGCGCGCCCAGAGCGCCCCGCACCGCCATGTTGTCGGCCTCGCTGCCGCCCGAGGTGAACACGATCTCGCCGGGAGTGGCACCGAGGGCGCTGGCCACCTGTTCACGGGCCCGGTCCAACGCTCGACGGGCCTCGCGGGCCGCCAGATGCGATCCGGTGGGGTTGGCGTGATGCTGCTCGGCGGCGGCCAGCCACGCCTCCCGGGCCACCGGCCTCAGCGGCGTGGATGCCGCGTGGTCCAGGTAGATCTCAGGCGAGTCGGGCCGGTCAGACACCCCGTCATCCTACGAAGCGCCCGCGACGGTTGAGCGGACGGGGGCGGAGCCCCTCCGGGAGACACGGGATCGAACTTCTGGCAGAAACCCCGCGCATATGTGGTCAAGTCGCGGGTAGTTCGCGATGGGTCCGCTACTGAGCTGCGACAATCGATCCGAGCACGAGCAGTGCCGACAGGATGCCGCCGAGCGTCACCGTCGCCCATGAACCGACGTTGCGCCGCTCGAAGGCGAGCATCGCCGCGCCCATGACTGCGCCGGCAGCCAACCCGCCGAAGTGGCCGCCGATCGATACCCGCGGGATCACTAGCGTGAAGACGAGGTTGAGCATCAGCACCATGGCCAACGGCGACCGCCAGATGTTGCCGCCGATGGCCCGTTGCACCAGGACCATGGCGCCCATCAGGCCGAACACGGCCCCCGAGGCACCCACCGTCGGCGAGTTCGGCGACAGCAGCAGCACTCCGAGTGAGCCTCCGAGCATCGACACCGCGTACAGCGACAGGAACCGGGCCTTCCCGAAGCCTGCTTCAAGCAGTTGCCCCAGCAGCCACAGGGCGTACATGTTGAATGCCAGATGGAAGATTCCGTCGTGCAGGAACGCCGAGGTGACCAGCCGGTAGTACTCGCCGGTATCCACTCCGATCCACTTGACGACACCGCCCTCCCTGAGCCAGGCCCGAGCGAAGAGACCGCCGTCTATGAGCGCGCCCTGATCGATCCGAGTGATGCCGCGGGCCGAGCCGCTCAAGACAATCGAGTACAGGAAGGCCAGCCCGTTCAGCCCCAGGAGCACTCGTGTGACGACCGGCTGCGAGCCACCGGTCAACATTCGCGGGGTCACCGTTACCGGCCGAGAGCCGCGCTGGGAGGTGCACTCGGGACAGTGGAACCCCACCGACGCCTGATGCATGCAGTCCGGGCATATCGGGCGGTCGCAGCGCTGGCAGCTGACCCCGCCGCGGCGGTCGGGGTGCCGGTAGCAGCGGCGCTCGGGAGGACTCTCCACCACCTCCGGCGTCTCGCTCACGGACCGGCACGGTAGCGGCACAGACCGGCGCGGCCACTAGTGGTCTGTCGCCGCATTGACTGCATCGTGTGAACGCCTCCAGACCGAGCGTCAAGGCACGGCATGCCGCGTACCCGAGTCGCGGTGCGCCGCTAGCGTTCCGCTGGTGAGAACATCCGCCGACTCGCAAGGCCTGTCCGGTCCCAGTGGCGGACCGGCACCGCCGGCGGCGGTAGTTCCGATCGAACAGCACTCGCTGTTGTCGGACCAGCGCACTGCGGCCATTGTCACGCCCGATGCCCGCGTGGTCTGGCTGTGTTCGCCCAGGGTCGACAACCATCCGATCTTCGCCGAGTTGCTGGGCGGGCCCGAGAACGGCTTCTTCTCGGTGCGCCCCGTCGAATCGGGCGACCGTCCCGTCCAGAGCTACGTGGGACACACGATGGTGCTGGAGACCTCATGGGACGGCATGTCTGTCACCGACTATCTCGACTGCTCGGAGGGCCTGCCCACCGAGCCCCCCGGGCGCACCCGCCTGATCCGAGTGCTGACGGGCACAACCCGAGCCGTCGTCGAGTTCGCACCCCGCTTCGGGCGGATTGCCGGCGCGCTCCTTGAGCCCCGGGGCGACGACCTAGTGGTGTCGGCCGGATCGAGGCTCGGGGGAGACCAAGTGAGGAGACTCTGGCTGCGCAACGGGATCCGACTGCGGTCTCCGGGCCTGCAATGGGAGATCGAATCGGACGGCCGCAACGACGCTGCCCGGGTCGAGGTGGACCTGTCGGCCGGACCAGTGGTACTGGAATTGCTCTGCGGCGTCGGCGCGGGTGAGTACGCATCGGCCGAGCCGGAGCGGCGCTCGGCCACGATCGAGCACTGGAACTCTTGGGCCGACCGGCTCAACCTGCCGCCGCTGCGAACCGAACTCGTGCGGCGATCGGCGCTGGTGCTCAAGGCGCTGTGCCACGGCCCGACCGGCGCGATCGTGGCCGCGCCCACCACCAGCCTGCCCCAGCAGCTGGGAGGGTCCCGTAACTGGGACTACCGCTACTGCTGGATGCGCGACGCGTCGATGGCGGCCGCCACCCTGGTGCGGCTGGGCTCGGTCGACGAGGCTATGGACCTGCTGGACTGGCTGCTGCGGCTGATCGACAGCGGGGGCGCGTCACTCGACCGCCTGGCCCCCATCTACGCCGTCGACGGAGTCCCGCTGCCGCCCGAGTCCGAGGATCGGGACCTGCCCGGCTACGGCGGCAGCCATCCGGTGCGGATCGGCAACGCGGCCGAGCAGCAGGTCCAGACCGATGTGTTCGGCCCGGTGATGGAGCTGATCTGGCGGCTCGGCCGGGCCGGCGCTCCCCTCGACGAACGCCATTGGCGGCTGGTGGAACAGACTGTCGCCGCGGTGGACCGGCGTTGGCGGGAGCCCGACCAGGGCATCTGGGAGATTCGGGCCGCACCCCGCCACCACGTGCATTCCAAGACCATGTGCTGGATGGCCGTCGACCGGGGGGTCGCCCTCGCCGGCACCGTGTTCAACCGCTCGGTGCCGGAGTGGGAGATTCTGCGCGACACCATCGCAGCCGAGATCCTCGCCAAGGGCTGGAACCCCGATGAGGATGCCTTCACCGCCGCCTACGGCAGCACTGACCTGGACTCGGCGGTGCTGAGCGTGGGCCTGACGGGGCTGTTGCCGCCCACCGATCCCCGCCTGGCGGCCACCGTCGAGGCGATCGAGGCTCGGCTGCGGGTCGGTCCCACCGTCTACCGCTACCGGGGCGACGACGGTCTGCCCGGCACCGCCAGCGGCTTCAACCTCATGACCTCGTGGCTGATCGACGCCAAGGTCCTCGTCGGCGACCTCGACGGCGCCCAGGCCTTGTTCGATGACTATGTCGCGCTGGCCGGCCCGACCGGGCTGATATCGGAGGAGCAGGATCCTGTTGCGGGCCTGGCGCTGGGCAACTTCCCGCAGGCCTACAGCCACCTCGGGCTGATCGAGAACGCCCTCAACCTGGCCGAACTCTCCGACCGCTGAACCGCCCGGCCCTGGTCTCCCGCTCTTGTTCGCTGCGCTCAGGCTGTCGATGCACCCCTGGTGCCTGCTGGGCCATCGCCTGCTGTGCTTGTGGCTTGACCGCCTCCGTGAGTGGCCGCCCGGCCCGGACACGCCCTGGTCTCCCGCTCTTGTTCGCTGCGCTCACGGGCCGCCCGGGCCCTGGTCTCCCGCTCTTGTTCGCTGCGCTCACGGGCCGCCCGGGCCCTGGTCTCTAGAGCGAGACGAACATCTCGCTCATGCCCAGGGCGTTGACCTCGACCACCTCTGTGACGCCTGGTACGCGGTCGCGCATGATCCGCTCGATCCCGGCCTTGAGAGTCTGGGTGGACGCCGGACAGGTGACGCAAGCCCCATGGAGCTCAACGGTGACGACACCGGTGGACTCGTCGACATCGACGAGGTCGATGTCTCCTTCGTCGGCCTGGATGGCCGGCCGGATGATCTTGATGATCTTCTCGACTTCGGCTCGCACAACCCCAGTCTCGCAGCGCTCAGCCCCAACTCCGACCCCGACTCTTCTTGGTCTCGCGGCCGGCCCCTTACTCGGCCCGCGGGACCTCCTAGGCTCGCGGGATGGGCCTGGGGGTGCTGGCGCATCAGGGTGGATGGGACGAGGCGCTGATCGTGGCCGGGCCGCTGCTGCTGTTCGCCGGCATCGTGTGGAACGCGAAGCGACGGGCTGTCCGGCAATCACAGACCCACGCGAACGACGATGAGTGAGACCTCGGCGGAGTGAGACGACGGCGGAGTAAGACGACGATGAGTGAGACGACGACGAGGTGAGACGACGATGAGTGACTTGCCGGGCGTCTCGGCCTATTCGGCCCGCATGTCGGCGCCGAGCGACGCCAGGTCGCCAGCCAGGTCCTCGTAGCCTCGGGCCACGTGATGTGCGTCGGTCACCACCGTGGCTCCCTCGGCGCCGAGCCCGGCAATCGCCAGCGCGGCGCCAGCCCGGATGTCGTGGGCTCTGACCGGCGCCCCCGAAAGGCGCTCGACGCCCCGCACCACCGCGTGGTGGGCGTCGGTGCGGATGTCGGCGCCCATGCGACGCAGCTCGTCGACGTAGCGGAACCGTCCCGGGAACAGGTTCTCGGTGACGATCCCCACGCCCGAGGCGGTGGCCAGCATCGCCACCAGGAAGGGCTTGTAGTCGGTGGCCACGCCCGGATAGGGCAGCGTGGAGCAGTCCACCGAGTCGAGGCGGCGGGGCGCTATGGCCCGGATGCCGTCGGTGTCGGGGGTGATCAGCATCCCCATCTCGATCAGCTTCTGGCAGAGCAGTTCCATGTGGTCGTAGCGAGCGCCGGCGACGAGAACCTCCCCCGAGGCCACGCCGAGCGCGGCCAGGTAAGTGGCCGCCACTATCCGGTCGGGAACAACGGTGTGGTCGGCGGCCCGCAGGAACTGAGCAGTCCCGGCCCCCTCGACGACGAGCGTGGACGAGCCGGCGCCGGAGATGCCGGCCCCCATGCGGCCCAGGAACTGGCAGAGGTCGAATATCTCGGGCTCACGGGCCGCGTTGTCGATCACGGTGGTGCCTTTGGCCGCCACCGCGGCCATCAGCAGGTTCTCGGTGGCGCCCACGCTGGGAAACTCCAGCACCACGCGGCCGCCGAGCAACTCGGCCGCGGACGCCTCGATGTAGCCGTGCACCATGTCCACCTGCGCGCCCATCTCGACGAGGCCTCGCACATGCATGTCTATGGGCCGGGGACCGAAGTCATCGCCTCCGGGCAGGGCCACCCTGGCCTCGCCGCAGCGGGCCAGCATCGGCCCGAGAACCACAACCGAGGCCCGGAACCGCTCCACGATGTCGTAAGGAGCCAGCGGGGTGATCTCCGAAGGCACATCGATGCGGAGCACTGCGGTCTGCGCCGGATCCCATTCGACTGTGCAGCCCACAGCCCGCAGGAGCTCGGCCATGAGGTCCACATCGACTATGCGCGGCACGTTGCTGAGGCGATAGGAGCCCTCGGCCAGCAGCGTGGCCGCCATGAGCTTGAGCGCCGAGTTCTTGGCCCCGGCCACAGCCACCGTGCCCTCCAGCGGGGGGCCGGAGCGAACGACTATCCGTTCGATCGCCACGACCCAAGCCTATTGAGCCGGGATCGGCATGGACCAACGATCGTCTCTCGCCGCCGCCGCTCCGCCCGCCGATCTGTTCGCGCTTTCCCGTTGTGTCGCCAGGAATACGCGAACAGAGTGCGGGGGGCAGCCGCGGAGGGTCGCCCGTGACCGTCCTGCGCGTCGTGCGGCGCGGCAGCGCGGCCGAGATGGTGCGCGAGCTTGCCGCCCGGCGGGAGCCCCGGCGCGACATCGTGGCCGAGCGGGCCGCCGGCGACGACCGCTTCGAGGCGGAGGGCGGCCCCTTCGGGCACTACGAGCGCCGCCTGTCGTTCACGGAGTTGAGCCCAGGCGGCCCCGACGACTCTGACAACGAGCACGACGGCGAACAGTGGGAGCTGGCCGAGACCACCTCCTACCGTCTCGCCGTTCCTGTGTGGGCCTGGCTGTTCCACTACCCGGTGAAGCAGGCGCTGCTGCGACGTCGGGACGCCTACGGCTACTGGTGGGCGCCCCCCGACCGGATCGACGCCCGCACCGCGACCGTGCTCGGCCTGCTGTGCACCGTTCAAGTAGTAGACGGCTATCTCGGCACCGTCCTCACTCAGACTGTCACGTTCGCGGCCGACGAGTTCGGCCGCGGAAACACCGCCCAGGGGATCGTGCTCGCCGTAGTGCGGGTCGGCGTGCTGATCGCCCTGGCCACCGTGGCCCTGGCCGACCGCCACGGCCGGAGACGCCTGCTGCTGGCGTCCGGCGTCACCAGTTGTGTCGTCACCGCGGTCGGGGCGCTGTCGCCTGGCATGTGGTTCCTGGCGGCCACGCAGCTGGTGGCCCGGGGACTGTCGACCGCCCTCGGGATCCTCATCGTGATCCTGGCCGCCGAGGAGATGCCGGCCCGGTCGCGGGCCTGGGCCATGTCGGTGCTGGCGATGTGCGCCGGGCTCGGCTCCGGCATGGCGGTGTGGGTGCTGCCGGTAGCGGACCTGCACGCGGCGGCGTGGCGCACGGTGTACCTGGTGCCGCTGGCCGGTGTGGCCGTCATGGCCTGGGTGGGGCGGCAACTGCCCGAGAGCCGCCGCTTCGAGACGGCCAGTGAGGGGGTTCAACCCCAGGATGATCGGTCGGCCGGCAGCCAGGCCGACGTCGAGGCCGCGGCCCGCCGGCGCCGGAGGCTGGCGCTGCTGGCTGCCTCGGCCTTCCTGATCGCCATGTTCGCCGCCCCCGCTTCGGGGCTGCGCAACGACTTCCTCAAGGACGAGCGGGAGTTCTCCGCCGCAACGATCTCGCTGTTCACGGTGGTGACCAACACCCCGATCGGCCTCGGCATCCTCGTCGGCGGGTACCTGGCCGACCGCCGGGGCCGCCGACCCGTCGGCGCCGTCGGCCTGGTGCTGGGCGCGGGGTTCATCGCTTGGGCCTACTTCACCGATGGCGCCGCGCTGTGGGCTCTGACTCTGGCCGGAGGGGTGCTGGGCGCGATGGCTGTGCCCGCGCTGGCCGTCTACGGACCTGAGCTGTTCGGCACCTACAGGCGGGGACGCTCCAACGGCCTGATCGTCACCGTGGGCGTGGCCGGCAGCGCGCTGGGGCTGTTGGTGGCCGGGTGGCTCTCCGACTCACTGGACGGGCGCCTGGGTCCAGCGCTGGCCTTGCTGGCCGTCGGACCTCTGGCCGTGGCCGCCCTGGTCCTGTGGAAGTACCCCGAGACCGCGGGCCAAGAGTTGGAGGACCTCAACCCCGAGGATCTCGACCCCGGAGGCACGGGGCCCGAAGACCGGCTGAGCGCCTGACGGCACCGGGCACAGCCCTGCGCCCGGCAAGGGGCACTAGTCCTCGACATCCAACCCCGGATAGGGCGGCTTGGTCGCGCACAACTCCTCGGCGTCGGCTCGCACCGCAGCTACTGCGGCCTCGTCCGAGCGGTTGCGCAGCGCCCTGGAGATCAGATCGGCGATCGTGGCCATGTCGTCGGTGTCCATGCCCTGGGTGGTGACCGCAGGCGTGCCGATGCGCACCCCGGACGTGACGAACGGCGAGCGGGGGTCGTCGGGCACTGTGTTCTTGTTGAGGCTGATCCCGGCGACGTCGAGAGTGGCCTGAGCCTCCTTGCCGGTCAGGTCCGGATCGAAGGTGCGGAGGTCAACCAGCATCAGATGGTTGTCGGTGCCGCCCGACACCAACCGGAACCCGTGCTCGGCCAGCGCGGCAGCCAGAGCCCTGGAGTTCTCCACGATGCGGGCCGCATAGTCGGCGAACTCCGCGGTGGCAGCCTCAGCGAAGGCCGCCGCCTTGGCCGCCACGGCGTGGTCGAGCGGCCCGCCCTGGATGCCGGGGAACATGGCCTTGTCGATCGCCTTCGCATAGTCGGACCGGCACACGATGGCGCCGCCCCGTGGGCCGCGCAGGGTCTTGTGGGTGGTGAACGTGACCACATCTGCGAACTGCGTCGGATTGGGGTGCACGCCGCCCGCGATCAGCCCCGCGATATGGGCGGCGTCGAACATCAGCAGCGCGCCCGACTCGTCGGCGATCTCGCGCAGCGGCTCGGGGTGGATGAGACGGGGGTAGGCGGTCGCGCCGGCCACGATCAGCTTGGGACGCTCAGCGAGGGCCAGGTCGCGCAGCTGGTCCAGATCGATCCGCTCGTCGCTGGCAGTGACGCCGTAGGACACGAACCGGTACTGCAGGCCCGAGAAGTTCACCGGCGACCCGTGGGTCAGATGCCCGCCATGGTCGAGGCTCATGCCCAGCACCGTGTCGCCCGCCTCTATCAGAGCCTGGTAGGCGCCCATGTTGGCGACCGCGCCAGCGTGGGGCTGAACGTTGGCGTGATCGGCCTCGAACAATGAGCAGGCCCGGCGGCGGGCCAGATCCTCGACCTGGTCGACGACGATGTTTCCGCCGTAGTAGCGCCGGCCCGGATAACCCTCGCTGTACTTGTTGGTGAACACCGAGCCGGTGGCGGCCATCACAGCCGGGCTGGCGAAGTTCTCTGAGGCGATGAGCTGGATGGTTGTGTTCTGGCGGTGGATCTCTAGACGGATGAGGTCGAAGACGGCCTCGTCAGCGGTGGGCCAGGGCATTGGTTCCTCGATTCTCCTTCGGCGGGGGCGCTGCGGCTGGGATGCTGCGCCGCACGGTAGCGAGGCTCGGGGCGCGAACCGCGCGGCTCGCCCGTGATCAGTCTGAGTCGCCCAAGGCGTCGAGCTTGGCCACCCGGGCCACGTGGCGTCCGCCGTCGAAAGAGGCAGCCAGCCAGGCGTCGAGCGCCTCGCGGGCGACCTCCGCACCGGTGAGCCGCTCACCGATGCACAGCACGTTGGCGTCGTTGTGGGCTCGGGCCAGGCGGGCCGAGGTCACGTCGTAGGCGACCGCGGCCCGCACGCCGGCGATCTTGTTGGCGGCCATGGCGATCCCGTTGCCGCTGCCGCAGACGCACACGCCCACATCCGCGTCGCCTTCGGCCACGGCCCGGCCCACTGCCGCGCCGAAGTCCGGGTAGTCCACCCGGTCGCTGGAGTGGGTTCCGCAGTCGGTCACGTCATGGCCGGAGCCCCGCAAATGCTCGGCCAAGGCCTGTTTGAGCCCGTAGCCGGCATGGTCCGCCCCGACCGCGATCCGCATGGCCGCCATCCTAGGAGGCTTGGGCATGGGTAGGGTTCCAATCGAGGGGAACGGCAGTGCCTGAAGGCAAGTCAGCGACGAGGACCCGTGCCATGCGAGTCGTCCTGCGCGTTCGGGAGTGGAGGCGCAAACGGTCGCACGTCACGATCAGTCGCGACCAGGTCCTGTCACCATCGCTAGGCCTGGGCGACGTGGGGTTCGAAGTGTTGGTGTGGCTGCTGTGTCTGGTGCCCCCGTCCGCGCTGCTTGGGTATCTCGCCTGGCGATGGCTGGGCTAACCCCGTTCTGCGCGCAGCCGGTCTTAGGTGCCCACGTTGGAGCCGGTGCGTGCTCCTAGGGCGCTAGGACATCGACCCCTGGGCCGCCGCGAGGATCTCATCGAGGCTGATGGGACCCTCTCGCAGCACCACGGGCGTAGTCCCGGTCACGTCCACGACGGTGGACGAGGCGCCGGGACGGGGGCCGGCGTCGATCGCGAGGCTCAGGGTCGGGAACAGCGCAGCCACACCGTCAGCCGTGGACGGTGTCGGGGCGCCGTGGAGATTGGCGCTGGTCACCGCCAGCGGGCCGTGTGAGGCGGCTATAGCCCGCACGACCTCGTCGTCGGGGACGCGAACGCCGATGGTGGCGTCGTCACCCAGGTGAGAAGGCGCGCCCGGAGCGCGATCGGCCACCAGTGTCAGCGGTCCGGGCCAGTAGCACTGGGCCAAGCGCCGGGCTTGTGGCGTGAGCAGCACTAGTGACTCGGCCGAGGACTGATCGGCCACCAGCACGGCGATGCGCCGCTCTGCGGGGCGGCCCTTGAGCTCGAACAGCCTCTGCACAGCGCCGGGGTCGGAAGCACCGGCGGCCAGCCCGTACACGGTGTCGGTGGGCACGGCCACGGGCTCGCCCTCGCGCAATACGGCCAGCGCCGCGGCCACCGCGGCCGCCCGCTGCTCGGGCGCGTGGACGCTCATCACGCGACTCGAGGTCACGGCAGGCGCCCGATCACGACTCGCTCCAGGCCGGCCAGGTCGCGCTCCACCCGCACGTCGACGAAGCCCGACCGGACGGTCATGCGGGCCGACTGTTGGGCCCGGTGCGACGCCACCTCCAGGATCAGAGCCCCGCCCGGCCTGAGCCAACTCGACGCGCCGCCGATCACCTGCTCGACCGCCTCGTGGCCTGCGGGTCCGGCCCACAGTGCCATCGGCGGCTCCCAGTCGGCCACCACCGGGGGAAGCTCCTCGCCGGTGCCGATGTAGGGAGGGTTCGACACCACCACGTCCACCGACCCCCGCAGGGCGCCGGGCAGAGCCTCGAACCAGTCGCCCTCATGCAGGCTGACCCGGGCCGCGGCCCCGCCGAGGCCAGCCAGGTTGGCCCGGGCCACCGCCAGGGCCTCGGCTGACACGTCAGTGGCGTACACCTGGGCGCTGGCGCACTCGACAGCCACCGACAGCGCGATGGCACCCGATCCCGTACCCAGATCCACGACGATCACCTCACGGTCGCGGCCGGAGACGGCCGAGCGCCTCGCCACCTCGTCCACGGCCCAGCCGGCCACGACCTCGGTCTCCGGCCGGGGTATCAGCACCCGGCGGTCGACCATCAAGTCCAGGGTCCGGAAACTCCACGAGCCCAACACGTACTGCAGCGGCTCGCCCGCGCCGCGCCGTTCCAGCATCGAATGGAACCAGGCGGTGGCCCGCTTCGTGGCCGGCTCGTCGAGAACGCTCTCAAACTCCGCTGGTGCTGCCCCCGCCGCGGCCTCCACAATGCGCCGGGCGTCCACCTCCGGCCTCTCCACTGCGGCGATCACAGCCAAGCGGCGCTGCGCTTCGGCTAGAAGATCACGCCACGAAACCGCGTCGGCCTGCCGGCCGGCTGCGTCCAGGCGGCTTGGCTCGGGCATCGACTCGCTTCCTCAAGCGTTGTCGCCGGCGGCCAGCAGCGTCCGCTGCTCATCCTGCACGAGCGCGTCGCTCAGCTCGTCGAGCTCGCCGGCCAGCACCCGGTCGAGCTTGTAGAGGGTGAGCCCGATGCGGTGGTCCGTGACCCGGTTCTCCCTCATGTTGTAGGTGCGGATCTTCTCGGACCGGTCGCCGCCGCCCACCTGGCCCCTGCGCATTGCCGACTGCTCGGCCGAGGTTCGCTCCTGCTCGGCCTGCAGCAACCTCGACCGCAGTACCCGCAGCGCCTTCTGCTTGTTCTGGAGCTGGCTCTTCTCGTCCTGCATCGCCACCACCAGTCCGGTGGGCAGGTGGGTGATCCGCACCGCCGAGTCGGTGGTGTTCACCGACTGGCCGCCGGGCCCCGACGAGCGGTAGACGTCGATCTGCAGATCGGACTCGTCGATCTGCACGTCCACCTCCCGGGCCTCGGGCAGCACCGAAACCGTGGCCGACGACGTGTGCACCCGGCCCTGCGACTCGGTCACCGGCACCCGCTGCACCCGGTGGGTGCCAGCCTCGTGTTTCATGCGGGTCCAGGCCTGGTCGCCGGAGATGAGGCCGCTCACCTCGGTGTACCCCCCGAGGTCCGACGGCGAGGCGGCCAGCGGCTCCAGCTTCCAGCGCCGCCGCCGGGCGAAGGCCTGATACATACCGAACAGGTCGCGGGCGAAGAGGTTGGCCTCCTCGCCACCGGCCGCGCCGCGGATCTCGACGATCACGTTGCGGCCCTCGTTGGGGTCGGGCGGAAGCAGCAGCAGCCTCAGCTCTTCGGTGGCGGCAGCGGCGGCCGCTTCGAGCTCGTCGATCATCTCGCGCAGCTCGGCCCTCTCGGCGGCGTCGGCCGCGGCGTGCATCCGGCGGGCCTCGTCGCGGTCATCGATCGCGGCCCGCAGCCGGCGCCCGACCGCCACGATCTCGTCGAGCTGCTTGTGGCGGCGGCCCAGCTCGGCCAGACGGCGCTGGTCGGACTGCACCGCGGGGTCCCCCAGGCGCATCTCCACATCCTTCAGCTCGTGTTCGAGGCCGGCTATCCGTTCCAGCATGGCTTCGAGGCTACCGGCCCGCCCGGTGCGCTCTGGGCGGGCCAACGGTGTCGGCGGGCCTCAGGTCTCCCGCTCCTGTTCGCTGCGCTGACGGGCCGCTCGGGCATTGCTTCCCGCTCCTGTTCGCTGCGCTCACGGGCCGCTCGGGCATTGCTTCCCGCTCCTGTTCGCTGCGCTCACGGGCCGCTCGGGCACGGCTTCTCGCTCAGCACCTTGCGCAGTTTCCGCCAAGTACGGGCTATCCGCTCGGCCTCAGAGTGCGGCCAGGAAGGCGCCGACTACCGCCGCAATCTCGGCGTCGGCCGACGGCTTGGGATCGTGGCCCTGGCGTTCAAGCCAGCGGACGGTCACGTCGCCCGGGATGGCGCCGATGTGGGCCTGGAACTCTTCGGGCGTGCCGAAGGGGTCCCGGTCGCCGTTGACGAACAGCGTCGGAACGCCGATGCCACCGAAGTGCTCGACCCGCAGCCGGTCGGGCTTGCCGGGCGGGTGCAGCGGGTAGCTGAGCAGCACCAGCCCGGCCGCGGGCAGGCCCTCGGCCACCGCCATGGAGCACATGCGACCGCCCATCGAGCGCCCGCCGAGCACTAGCCGGGCTGTGGTGGTGCCGAGGTCGGTCGCGAACGCCTCCACTTGGGCGCGGACCTCTGCGATCAGCTTCGGGGCCCGGTCGGGGAAGCGGCGCCCCTGGCCCCGGTAGCCGAACTCCATGCGATGTACAGGCACCTCGAGCGAGTCCTCCAATGCGACGAGGGTGCGATGATCGGCTCCCCCGCCGGCGCCATGGGTCAGCAGCACCCCCGCCACCTCTGCGGCCAGCGGGGAGTCTTGACTCGGCATCGGCGCCGCCATCTCGCTCCCGGCTGTCCCAGTCATCCTCAGATGGCCTTGATGGCAGCCATGACGGCCTGCCACCGGTCGGGGTCTCCGCCGTACGGGTTGTAGAACGAGATCCGGTTGATGATGTCTCCGTAGCGGTGGCCGAGCTCCGGAGCGACCTCCTCGGGCGGAGCGACCACCGCGAACGTGTTGAGGATCTCATCGTCGATGAGGGTGCCCATCTCGACCCACTGTCCCCGCTTGGACAGGGTGTTCAGCTCGTCCTGGAGGTCGCCCCAGCCGTGGATGTCCAGCACTGGCCGGTAGGCGGGAGTGGAGCCGTAGAAGGCGATCTGCCGCCGGGTGGTGGTGCTCGACCGTTCCACCTCCTCGTCGGTGTCTCCGGTCACGACGAACGACGGCCCGGAGATGTCATAGCCGTTCATCGAAACGCCGGCCTTGGCCCGGCCTCGCTCCAACGCCGGAAGGGTGACCTCGCGCAGGTATCTCTCGGTCGTGAAGGGATGGCACAGGAACCCGTCGCACACCTCGCCGGCGACCTCCGTCATGAGCGGGCCGACGCCGGCTAGATAGATCTTCGGCGGGCCGAAGTCGCCGAGGTCGCTTGCCCTGGGGGTGAACATGGGCGTCATCAGGGTGTGCTGGTAGAACTCGCCTCGGAAGCGCAGCGGCGTGCCGTGCTGCCAGGTGTTCCAGATGGCCCGCACGGCCTGCACCATCTCGCGCATCCGGGCCGCGGGCCTGCTCCACTCCATCGAGAAGCGCTTGGTGATGTGGGGCTTGATCTGGCTGCCGAGTCCGAGAACGAAACGGCCCTGCGACAGCGTCTGCAGGTCCCAGCCGATGTTGGCCAGCAGCATCGGGTTGCGGGCGAACGCCACCGCTATGGCGGTGCCCAACTCGATCTCGGCGGTGCTGGCCGCGGCGACGGCCAGGGGCAGGAACGGGTCGTGGGGCCCTTCGGCGGTCCATGCGCCCGAGTAGCCGGCCGTCTCCAAGTCGGCAGCCGTGTGGCCCGCGTCGGTGACCGAGCCGAGCAGCAGCGAGTCGATCTTCACAGCCGGCGACAGTAGTCATCCGTCCACCTGGCTGTGGACCACCCGCCAACCAGTCATGCGCTGAGCAAGAAAGTTGACTCGGCCCCGATCTCCACAAGCGCGATCGGTTGCGGTAGCGCAACGAGGAGCGGCAGAAGCACCGCACATCGCGCTGGCTCGTTCGTCTGCACCCGCCTCGCGAGTATCACCTGCGCCAACGCGTCGAAATTGTTGTGGACCACGTCCAGCAACCCGCGAACGCTTGAGGGGAGAGCGAAGGCGTGTCGCACTGCGGCAACGCAAGCCTGCCGCGGTGCTATGCGGGTTTGTGGCCGGCCGGGCAACGTTCGGCGCCGGGGCGGACCTGGTGGGTGCAGCGCCCGCCTACGGCGGTGGACGCTCCACATGGCTTGGTGGCCACCTTCTGGGCGGCGCCGCTGTTCGCCTGCGGGCGCTGCACCGCAGGGGCCGGCCGCGGCCGGGGCGGCTGTTGGCCGAGCTGGGATGCAGCGCCTGGCGTGGGCTGCTGTGGTGTGTGTCGGGGCGCCGTGTCGCTGCGAACCTTGCCAGCACCTCAGACACGACTTCGGGGGCACCGGATGCGTGCAGCTCCCAGCAGCGGCGAGCAGGCCGTGGCGCTGGTCGACGATCCGCAGCATCTCTGGCAGCTCGAACACCCTTTGGCCGGTGTCGTCGTCGGCGGTCTGTGCGACCGCGCCGCGGCCGACCAGGTCAGCGAGGGCGCGTCTGACCGCCCGCGGGGACTGGCCGGTCACCTCACAGAGGTGCGCTGTGCCGACGGCGGGCATCGTGGACATGTGCGCCAGGATCGCTGCCGCGGCGGAGTGGCTCCGCAGCCCGAGATCGTCCCAGGACCGCTCCATGTCGGCGACGACCTGTGCGACGGCCTGCGCGTAGCGGCAGGCGACGGCGGCGGCGTCTGAGACGTAGCGGATCGTCTCGCAGGCGGCTTGTGAGCGTTCTGCGGTGTCCGCTGCGCCGAGGTAGGTCTGGTAGGGCCGCAACGCCGCGTAGTAGTCCTCTCGGCGGGCGTCGATCGCTGCTGACAGCGGCAGCGGGACGCGCAGGGCGCTGCCGCGGTGCATCACGCAGTGCATCAGCGCCCGCCCGACGCGGCCGTTGCCGTCATCGAAGGGGTGGATGGTCTCGAACTGCAGGTGGGTGACGGCCGCTCTCACCAGCGGATGCACCCACGCCGGAGCGGACACATACTCCAGGACGTCGGACAGCAGCGTCTTCACGAGCTCGGGCGGCGGCGGGACGAAGTACGCCTCAGCGGGGGTTCTCTGGCCGCGGCGGCCCACCCAGTTCTGCTCGCTGCGCCGCACTCCCGAGCCGACCTGTTGGCCGGTGGCGGCGAACAGCCGCCGGTGCATCTCCTCGACGTCGGCGACCGTCACCGCCGTCCCTAGGCGACGCCCGACGGCGATCGCGTGGGCGTTCAGCCGGAAATTGCCGAGGGCCTGCCTGTCGGACTCGGCGCGCTCGGGGCTTCGGCGCGCTCGCATCGACTCCAACAGGCTCAGCGATCGCAGCGTCGTGCGGATCCCTTCAACGCTGCTTGACGCGATCCCCTCGGTCCGGTGCAGGGACCATGACAGGGCTCGCGACTGCGGCGCATGCTGCTGCAACGCCTGCAGGCCCTCGTCTGCCGCGCCGAGCGCGGCGATGGTCCGTTGGTCTGGTTGTGGCGTCCAGCCGGCGAGACGGTGAGGGACGAAGGCCTCGTAGGGCTCGCTCACCTGCGAAGTGCCCCGCCAGTAGTGGAACGTCTGCTTGGACAGGTACCCCACGTTCCGCAGGCTACCAACGACTCGATCCTGTTCGGTCACTTTGTATACAGAAGTGGCCGCGGATGCGCTAGTGCGGCCAGTTGTGCATAGAACTGGCCGCAGACGGGCTGGTGCGGCCAGTTGTGCATGGAACTGGCCGCAGTTCGCATCGCGGAGCTACCAACCTCTATGTCCAGTACAGCTAGGGGCGCACGACGAAGGCTTGGCGGCGCCGGGGCCCGTAGCGGTACACGCGGAAGTCTGTGTCCAGGGCCAGCGCGTCGGTGATGGCCAGGCGCTCCATCAGCGCCCAACTGTTGCGGTCGGTCAGCGAGAACGCCTGATCACCGAAGGCTGCCAGAGTCTCGCCTCACTGGCCCGCCGCTCAGGGCTGTCACACCCCGTGCGTACCCTGGTGCGCATGTCGTCGGACTTCGAATCGGGCCGCCACGTGACGGCGGTTGAGAACCTGCCCAGGCCCGGCGCGGTGCAGTTGTACCACCTCGAATGGGTGCCCACCCTCGACGGAGAGCCCTTCGAGGGGAGTTTTGCTCTGTACCACTTCCGGACTCGGGAGGAGGCCCTGGCGGAGGCGATCAAGCAGGTCAAGCACCGCGCCGGGTTGGCGATCGAGATCACCATCGAGAGCCGGACCGGGTGTGTTCTCAGCGGCGATCCTCCCGTCATCGTTGAAACGGTCGCGGAAGCGCGCAAGGCCATCGTGAACCACGCGAAGGGCTTGATTGGGAGGCGGCAAGTCGAGCCCGGCAAGCGGGAGTATCTGCGGTTCACGACGAGCCGAGGCCGCTCAGCGTGGAAGTCGCTCCTCGAATGCGAGACCGGCCGACGCTACGACCCTGCCGATCCTGACGCCGGCATGACTTGTTCCTATCTGCTCTACGAGGAGGGGAACCTGGAGGGAGTCGGTGGACTCATGTGGACCTACGGCGTGGAGATCTGGGTCACGGGGCCTCCATCCATCTGGGACCACCCCGCCGACCAGCCCACCGGTCTGGACAACACCGACGATCACGACGACGATCTATAGGACCCGTCAGACCCGACGAGACCACCTAGAACGAGAGCTACTAAATATGTCCATCACCAATGAACCTCGCGAAGGTCACCTCAAGTCTCGCAATGACGATGAGCGTGGCGGCAGTGAAGGGGCCACATCGCTGACTGCTCCGAAGATGAGATGGCCGGTAGTGCAAGCATTGCGGGCCATTGGCCGGGAAGCCACTCTCGACGAGATCGCCGATCAGGTGGCGGCCTCTCTGAACCTGACTCGTGAGCAACAAACAGCACGGACTGCATCCGGCAACAGGACCAAGCTCCTGGAGAGGGTGATGTGGTCTGCCCTGGAACTCAAGCACATCGGCGTGCTGCACTACCCGAGGCCTGGCTACCGAGCGCTAACGCCGCTCGGGCAGGAAGTGGACGAAGAACGAATCGATGAACTTCGAGCCGCACACGAAGCAAGTAGGCCGTCCTCCGGCACAGAACAACGCAATCGCTCGGAGCCGACCGAGACACCAACCGCGTGGCTAATCAGGGCTGGCGGGAGGGGCGAGTTCGCCGATCACAGCATCAAGCACGGCCTCGTCGGAATCGGCTTTGGCCAGGTTCCGGACCTGCGCGGCTTCTCCAGCCGCGACGACTTGGAGGCCGCCGTGCGCCGGGACGACCCGGCCGCTGGCAAGAGGTCGATCGCCAACCGTGCCAGCCAGCTCTGGCGCTTTGGAAAAGAGTTGCGCGTCGGCGACTTGGTGGTGATGCCACAAGAGGGAACTGAGATCGCTCTGGGCACAGTAGGGAGCGAGTACTGGTACGACGCCGATCGCGAAGCCGATTGGCGTCACCACTGGGCGTCGGTGGACTGGGGGCGCACTGGTGTGCCTCGCGCCGCCCTCAAGCAAGACCTTCAGCGTTCGCTCGGTGCCCAACAGACCGTCTTCACCCTCACCCGCAACGACGCACCATGGCGTGTCCAGCAGCTACTGGAGACGGGTAAGGATCCGGGCCCGCGGGTGGGTGCCCCGGGCGCTGCGGGGGATCTGTCTGCTCTAGTCGCGCGGTTCCGCGCCGAATCGGGCTACCCCACTGAAGCTCATCAGGAGCAAGAGCGGCTTCGGGCCGAATGGGCCGACAAGCTCGCGCCCGAGAACACCGCATCATTGACCCGTGAGGATCTAGCGGCGTATGTGAGCCCCTCTGTGGACTACGGGGAGGGGGAGTACGTCAGACCGGGCGCGACGGTGCCGAGGTGGATCCTCGACCTCGACGACACCCAGTACGACAGGCTGCTCGACAGCATCAGCGAGCTTTGCTGGGGCACGGACGAGCTACCGACGAGGATCGACCGCCTCGTCGACGAGAGAGGAGCATCGCGCAAAGACACGGGCACGAAGGGGTTCGCCCAAGGGAGTCTGAACGCCACCCTCGCCATGTGTCACCCAGACAAGTTCCTGCCGCTTGTCGGTCATGGAGGCAAATGGGGATTCAAGCCCATGTTGCGCAAGCTTGGCCTGCCTGAGCCTCATGGCTCGACATATGGACAGCAGGTCATGGATGCGAATGACCGGCTGCGGGAGCATCTCGTTCTGCATCTCGACGATGACCCGCAGGCCATCGCGTGCTTCCTGTACTGGCTGATCGGGCAGGAGACTGACTCGGACGGCGACGAACCCGACGAAGAGGCCCCAGACCTGTCCGTCCTGGTTGAACGGTTCCGCGCCGAATCGGGCTACCCCACAGAAGCCCACGATGAACAGGAGCGCCTGCGCGAGGAATGGGCCAAGAAGCTCTCGCCCGAGAAGATCGCATCGCTCAACCGCGAAGACCTAACGGCCTTCACCAATCACGCTGTGAACAACGGGGAGTATGTGCGTCGTGTCGGCGACGTGATGCATTGGATCTCGGACTTGGGCGAACCGGAGTTCGACAATCTGCTCGACAACATCAAGTATCTCTGCTGGGGTGAGGATGAGCTGTCGGTCAGGTTCGACCAACTGTACGTCGGCGATAGCCCTCGTAAGGCCAAGGGCTATGCGGGCGTGAACATCAGCCGCACTCTCGCTATCTGCCATCCGAACAGCTTTCTGCCCGTCCATCGCAATGTTGGGAACTGGGGTCGGGCGAAGATGTTGAGCAAGCTCGGACTTCCGGCACCGCTGGGCAATACTCCCGGACAACGGGTCGTAGACGCCAACAACCGTCTGCTTGAGCACCTGAAATCCCACTTTGGTGATGACACGCTTGCAATGGGCGCATTCCTTCGGTGGCTGCTCAATGAGGAACTCCCAGACAAGGAACTCCCAGACGGTCCGATGGACCTCACTGAACTCGCGGACGAGTTGCTTGTCGAGGTCCAGTTCTTGGAGGACATCGTCTCCTTACTCAAGGACAAGGGCCAAGTAATCCTCTATGGGCCACCAGGAACCGGCAAGACCTACTTGGCACGGAAGCTCGCAGCGGAGTTGGCACCGGACGAGTCGTGCCGGGCGCTGGTCCAGTTCCACCCGTCGACCTCCTATGAGGACTTCTTCGAGGGTTACCGCCCTGCCGGAACCGGCGACGACGGAGGCATCCAGTACGCGCTGACGCCCGGGCCACTGGCACGCATGGCTGAGCGCGCCTCCGAGGCTCGCGACCAGCGTCATGTAATGATCATCGACGAGATCAATCGGGGAAACCTGCCCCGTGTGCTCGGGGAGTTGCTGTTCCTGCTGGAGTACCGGGACGAGAGCGTGCAGACGCTCTACCGGCCCGAGGAGGAGCCGTTCTCGCTGCCCGACAACCTGTGGTTCATCGGCACCATGAACACTGCCGACCGGTCGATCGCGCTTGTGGACGCAGCACTACGGCGGCGGTTCCATTTCGTGCCGTTCTTCCCCGACGGCGGCCCTATGGAGGGTCTGCTCGGCCGCTGGCTGGAACGGCAGGACGAGCCTGGCTGGATCGGTCGCCTCGTGGATGCGGTCAACGACGAACTCAAGGCGGAACTAGGTGGCTCGCATCTGCTGCTCGGGCCGAGCCACTTCATGAAGGAATACGGCACGTCACCAGACGAGCAGCACGAGCGCCTGCGGCGGATCTGGGAGTACAACATCGAGCCGTTCATCGAGGACCAGTTCTTCGGTGACCCCGAACAGATCAGGCGCTTCCGGTTCAACGAGGTCATGGGCCGCCACGGTCCGAGCCGGTCGGATGATGCTGCGGCAGAAGAAGCCGGCGATGCGGAGACTGCCTTGGCCCCGCTGGGAGAAGAGGCAGGCAAGGACGACGATGCTTAGGTCAGTGGTGAACAGGCCTTTCGTCGACAGGCCGTGACTAGGCGGCGAACGTCTTGGCGGTAACGGTCGATCCCATCCTTGGGCCCAACAGGACGGCGCACGCGGAGTCGTTGCCACCAGTGGTGGCCTCGGATATCGGTAAGCGGTTCGGCCAGCAGCGCGCGGAGGGGGCCGGCCGGCGTGTGACGCTGCGCGAGTACGGCCGCGAAGTCCTCGTGTTGAGTGCCGAGCAGGCGAATGCGCTGAACCGAGTGGGCGGCGGGCAGTACCTGTCGGTCGAGCCAGGCGAGCACTCGGGGCTCTGGCAAGTGTCCGCACACAACTACGTCGGCTCCATCAATGTGGCGGGATTGCAGGTTCTCGTGCGGCCCAAGATCCCGCTGCGCAACCTCTTTCTGCTACTTGAAGTCGGTTTGCGGAAGCAGGACTGGCGTGATGAGGCCGTCCGCTTCGAGACCACGGGCGATCTGCTGCCTGCTCTCGTGTCGTTCTTCGCCCGTACCACCGAGACCACGCTGGCACGAGGCTTGTACCACTCCTACCGGGAGCAGCGCGACCGGCTGGTCGCCATGCGGGGCCGTGTCGACATCGCCCGGCAGTTGGCCCAGCCTGGAGTGGTCATCCCGATGCACTGCAGATTCACCGAGTTCACCGCGGACCTGATCGAGAACTCCTATCTGAAAGCCGCCGTGTCCCGGTCGCTGCGAGTCGCTGGAGTGCAGCCCATCGACCGCCGGCGGCTCATGCAACACCTCGTCACC
Source organism: Candidatus Aldehydirespirator sp. (assembly GCA_965219165.1). Classification (GTDB taxonomy): domain Bacteria; phylum Actinomycetota; class Acidimicrobiia; order Acidimicrobiales; family Aldehydirespiratoraceae; genus Aldehydirespirator. The sequence continues at coordinate 3,234,123 of CBDCMW010000002.1, forward strand.
CTCGAAGACGTGGGCCACGTCAGGCATCACCATGTCGACCACGACCGCGTCGTGTTCACACGGCTCAACGAGCACTACAGACCGGCGTTTCGGCTAGCTCAAATCGTACTGGCGAATCTCACACTTGAGGACGCCATCGGCGAGACCCAGGCCTCGTCGTTCATGGTTGACATGAACAAGTTGTTCGAGCGGTTCGTGACAGAGCGACTCAAGCGAGCCCTGCGGGGACGCCTCGACGTCAAGAGTCAGCACTGCGACAGGCTGGACAAAGATCGCAGAGTGGCGATCCGGCCCGACTTGCTATTCAGCTCGCAAGGCACGGCCAGGTTCGTCGCGGACATCAAGTACAAGCTCACCGATGAGGGCGCTCGCGGGCGTACCGCCGACTACTACCAACTGCTGGCCTACACCACCGCTCTCGACCTGCCTGAAGGCGTGCTCATCTACTGCCTCAACGCCAACCTCGCTGACGACCCTGACGACAACGGTTCCATCTCCGGATTGCCTCGCCGCTATGCCACCCAAGGGTCCGCCCCAGCAGGCGCCGCGGCTGTCTCGTCGGTTCGAGTTCGCCACGCCGGCAAGGTGCTGCACACCTACGCGCTCGACCTGTCTGGCACCGCCGACGACGTGGCCAAGAATGTGCGCGAGCTTGCCGACTGGGTAGCCCACCGCGCGGCCCCGACGGTCTAGCTAGAAAATGCATCGGCACATACGCAGATCGGAGTGGTGGAGAATCCCAAGGTTGATGCCTTCATCAGACGGTCGGAGAAGTGGCCCGACGAGATGACCGAGCTGCGGCCGATCCTGCTGAGCGGCGGGCTGATCGAGGAATTCAAGTGGGGCAAGCCCTGCTACAGCCACGAAGGCAGCAACATCGTCATCCTCCAAGAGATGAAGGAGTTCCTTGCCCTCATGTTCTTCAAGGGTGCCTTGTTGAACGATCCCGAGAGCGTTCTTGAGGAGCAAGGACCGAACTCACGATCGGCTCGCCGCATCCGGTTCACGTCAGTCGAGGACGTGGCGCGGCTGGCCGACACCGTGAAGGCATACGTCGACGAGGCGATTGCTGTCGAGGAGGCGGGCCTGGAGGTGGGCCCGGCACCAGAGCACCTCGTTGTCAAGGAACTCCAGCATCGTCTTGACCAGGACACGGCTCTCAAGGCTGCGTTCGAGGCGCTGACTCCTGGCCGGCAGCGGGAGTACAACCTGTACTTCTCAGGGGCCAAGCAGGCCAAGACGCGTACCGCACGAGTCGAGAAGTACGCCGCGAAGATCCTGGACGGCAAGAGCTTCCGCGACCGATGATCCCCGGGCCGTCGCGACAGGCGGCAGGGTGGTCAGTCATAGACCGCCTCTCGGGTTCACGGCGTGGCGACGTATCTGTCATCGACCAGCAGGGGAACGGACTTGCTGGCGTCGACTGCGGTCGCCCACGTGACGTCGGCGCCGTAGCCCCGCTCCCGCAGTTCACGCCCAGAAGTGCAATCAGACAGACACTTGCTGAGGTCGTCCGCGGCGTCGGCATAGACGGCCGCCGCCGCCGCAGCCTCCGGCGAACGGTTAGAAGTCCCGATCGCCGCGATCACTGCTCCTGCCCCGACGAGGTCCTCGAACGCGGGCCGCAGGCTGCTGTCCGCCGACCACCGTTCGCCTGCCGCCAGCACTCCGATCTTCGACCCGACACTGGCCACATGGGTGCCAACGGCCGCGGCGTTTCGGAGGCACCCCGCGACGACGACCGGCCCGGCAGATGCAAGCCCGGCCGTCAGCGCCGCTCCGTTCGGCGACGGAAGCACGAGCGTCGTCCCGGCAGGCAATGCAGCCAGCGACTCTGGCGAGAGCGAATACGGCCGAGTCTTCGACATCTCGCCGCGAGGCACGGCCACGCAGGCCCCGAACTCCTCGCCAAGGCGCTCCGCGGCCGCCTGATCGTCCGCGCATGGCAAGACCGCGGCGCCCCGCGACACGGCCACATCCACCGCGGTACTGAAACTCAGCACGTCGATCACGACGACGACGTCTGCCCAAGCCCGGAAGACGTCAATGGCGCGAGGGCCCCACTCCAACCGTGTCCAAACCATGTGACTCACCCTCTCGCAGCCGAGGCCCAACCACCTCGAGCCCATCCGGCACGGCTCTTGCGACGCAGAACGATACGCCACACGAATCCAAGCCCCCAGGTGAGCTCTTGGGTCAAGTAGGGCCTCGGACTCGTCGTGCGGGCGGACCGTCGGCGGCGGTGTGAGGTGTCGGCGCAGGATCGCTTCAATGCAGAACCATTGCGAAGGCTCAAAAGTTCCTATAAAATCGTGGAAATGCTTGACAGTTGTCACACCCCTATGGGATACTATCATCATGTTGATCGAAGCCGCCCACCGGGCCGAGGCCGCCGCCAAGGAGATGCTGGCGCTGGTCACGGAGGGCTCGGTGTCATGCGCGGAGATTCTTGATGCGCTGGCGGTGTCCAAGGCCATCGCCGGGGTCAACTCGGCGTTCCAGGCCGCTGGTGCGGCCGCGGTCGCGGGGCGGGAGCGTCACGGTGACGGCGGAGCTGAGGTGCTGGCTTCCAGCGCGGGGCTGTCGCGCCGAGAGGCCCACGGCCAGGTCAAGACGGCTCAAGCGATCCAAGACATGCCGAGGCTGCGGGACGCGATGGCTGAGGGGCGGGTGTCGGTGGCGAACGCCAAACGGCTCGCGGAAGCAGTGGACAAGACGACTGCCGCTGACGTCGACGCTGATGGGGATCTGCTGGCGAAGGCCGAGTCGATGCGCCCCGAGCAGTTCGCCAAGGAGGCCCGCCGCTGGGCCACCGAGCGCGACGGCGACGGCGGGGCATCCGAGCACGCCCGTCAGCGGGCCCGGCGCTGTGTGCGGGTCTGGGACGCCGACGACGGGATGGTGCACCTGCACGGCCAGTTCGACTCGGTCACCGGGCGGCGCATCGGCAACCGGCTGCGGACCGAGGCCGCCCGCATGTACGACCAGGACAAGAAGGACTCCAGGGACTCACGCGAGCGGCGCACGTTCCAGCAGTGCATGGCCGACGCGCTTGACAGCCTCACCGCGAACAACAACGCGGGCGGTGGCGGCAAGCCCTTCGCTGACATCTGCGTGGTGGCCCACGTCGACGCCGAGACCGGCAGGCTCATTGCTGGGCTCCCCGACGGGGCGCGGCTGCCGCAGTCGGTGCTCGAGGAGCTCGCCTGCTACGCCAGATTCACCGGCGTGGTCTATGACACCAAGGGCCGACCGATATGGCGGGCCCATTCTGTGCGCTGCGCGACTGAGGCCCAGCGCCAGCTGCTGGTCGCCCGCGACGGCGGCTGCTTCGCCTGCGGCGCGCACCCCGATATGTGCCAGGCCCATCACGTCAAGCCAGTATCGGAGGGCGGTGCCACGAGCATCGACAACATGGTGCTGGCCTGCTGGGGCTGCCACAACAAGATCCACCACTTCAACTGGAAGATCCACGGCCCGCCCGGCCGGCGCACACTGCATCCCCCCGAGGCGATGCACCACGGTCCCGCCCACGCCCACGACCCTTCCCAGATGTTCGAACCCGCCGCTGAGGATGTACCCCGCCGAGCCACGGGATCGACAGGCCCACCCTCGGGCAGGAGAGCAAGGGCACCGTCACAGGCCAGAGCTCCGACTGCCGCACTTCGCGGGACCGCTTCCGACGGGTCAGCCGGTCCGGCCCCGACCAACAGGAGCGAGCGGCTGTTCGCCCCCGCCTAGCTGTGGCCTGCGAGCTTCAGGCCGCGGTCGGATCAGCTCAACGGAGCAGTCGCAGCCCGTCGCTCGTGACCGGCGCTCATCGGCGGTGACCAGCGGCATGAGCGGACCCGCTACCGGCCGGCAACCGCAACTTCGTGTGAGCACCGGGGCGGCGAGTCTGGCAGGCTTGCGCCAAGCGCCACAGACCTACAAGGGAGCCGCACATGGGTGAGATGGTGGAGTTCGCCGCCGACGGATCGACAGCGCGTGGCTATGTGGCCGCCGCGGCCGGGGGCTCGGGCCCTGGCGTGATCGTGCTGCAGGAGTGGTGGGGGCTGGTGCCCCAGATCAAGGCCGTGTGCGACCTGCTCGCCGACGAGGGCTTCACCGCGCTCGCACCCGACCTCTACCACGGCGAGATGGCCACCCACACCGAAATGGACAAAGCCGGCGAGCTCATGACCACCCTGCCCCCGGAGCGGGCCGCCCGGGACATGTCCGCCGCGATCGACTACCTGATCGGCCACGATGCCTGCTCGTCGTCCACCGTGGGCGTCACCGGCTTCTGCATGGGCGGCCTGCTCACCCTGCGCATCGCTGCCCTCGCCGGCGACCGGGTCTCGGCTGCGGCCCCGTTCTACGGCGCCCCCCTCGGCGACGACTCGCTCGACTGGACCAACCTCAGCGCCAAAGTCGAAGGCCACCTCGCGGCGAGCGACGACTTCTTCCCGCCCGACGCCTGCGAAGCCCTCGCCGAACATCTGCGCGGCCTCGGCAAAGACGTCGTCTTCCACGTCTACGAGGGCACTGGTCACGCCTTCGGCAACTGGGAGAACCCCCTCGGCACCTACGACGAGCAGGCCTGGAACACGGCCTGGTCCCGCGCCCTGGCGTTACTGCGCGCCTACGTGACGTGAGCGTCCCTAGTTGCTGCTGCGGCCTCAGCAGGAGCGGGAGCGTGGCGTTACTGCGCGCCAACGTGGCGTGAACTTCCCGGCCGGCCGGGCGTCCTCAGCCAGCCCGGCCCGGCCGCGCCCTCAAGACCGCCCCGCCCCCGCCCCGAAGCTCGGCGCCAGCGACGTTCAGGATCCCTAGTAGACCTCGGGCACGAACGTCTGGTCCGAGATTGGCGGTCTCACGTAGCCCACGCCCGACTGGCGCTCGGGCAGCTCCACATCCTCCCAGGGGACCGTCTCGTAGGGGATCAGCGACAGCAGGTGCGAGATGCAGTTCAGCCGGGCCGCCTTCTTGGAGTCGGCGTCGACCACATACCAGGGAGCCTGCTTGATGTCGGTGTGGGCGAACAGGGTGTCCTTGGCCTTTGAGAAATCCACCCAACGGGACCGTCCCTGAACGTCCACCGGCGACAGCTTCCAGCGCCTGACGGGATCTTTGATCCGGTTCTGGAACCGTCGTTCCTGCTCGGCGTCGCTCACCGAGAACCAGTACTTGATCAAGATGATCCCCGACCGCACGAGCATCCGCTCGAACTCGGGACAGGACCGCAGGAACTCCCGGTACTCCTCCTCGGCGCAGAAGCCCATCACCGGCTCGACGAGGCCCCGGTTGTACCAGCTGCGGTCGAACAGGACCATCTCCCCCGCCCCGGGCAGCTCGGCCACATAGCGCTGGAACCACCACTGGGTCTTCTCCCGATCGCTGGGAGTGCCCAGGGCGACCACACGCACCACCCGCGGATTGAGCCTCTCGGTGATCCGCTTGATGACCCCGCCCTTGCCGGCGGCGTCGCGGCCCTCGAAGATCACCACCACCTTGAGACCCTTGTGTCGGATCCAGCGCTGGAGCCGCACCAGCTCCTCCTGGAGGTGGGCCAGCTCCCGCTCGTAGTCCTTGGTCTTGATCCTCATGCGCCTATGAGATACCTGCTCGTCCGCGAGCGACTCGTAGACGGTCAGATCCTGAACGCCATCGCCCATGTACCGACCATAATGGACCTGTGGAAGCTGGACAATCCGCCGGACGCCAAGCGGACCCGGGGCGGCCGCCCCGCGACGCATCCGACGATGCAGCCCCGGCAGAACGCTCAAGGGCACGATCGTTCACCACGATGTCGGGAGTTCCAGTCGATCCGGTGTACGGCGACGGACCGGGGCCCGGCCAGTTCCCTTACACCCGGGGCATCTACCCCGAGATGTACCGCAGCCGCCTTTGGACTATGCGGATGTTCGCCGGCTTCGGCACTGCAGTCGACACCAACGGCCGGTTCAAGGAGATCCTGCGCAACGGCGGCACCGGCCTGTCCACCGCGTTCGACATGCCCACCCTCATGGGCCGCGACTCGGACGACGAGGTGTGGTCGGCAGGCGAGGTTGGTCGAGCCGGTGTGGCCATCGACACGCTCACCGACATGGAGGACCTTTTCGCAGACATCGACCTGGGCGCGGTGTCCACCTCCATGACCATCAACGGTCCCGCCATCGTCGCCCTCGCCCAGTACGTCGCCGTCGCCGACAAGAGCGGGGTGGACCGGGCCCGCCTCTCGGGCACCGTCCAGAACGACATCCTCAAGGAGTACCAGGCCCAGAAGGAGTACATCTTCCCGCCGCGGCCCTCGATGCGCATCGTCACCGACGTCATCCGCTTCACCACCGCAGAGATGCCGAGCTGGCATCCGGTATCGATCTCCGGCTACCACATCCGCGAGGCCGGCTCCACGGCTGCGCAGGAACTGGGCTTCACCCTCGCCAACGGCTTCGCCTACGTGGAGGCGGCCCGGGCCGCCGGCCTCGACACCGACGACTTCGCGGCCCGGCTGAGCTTCTTCTTCAACAGTCACAGCGACTTCTTCGAGGAGATCGGCAAGTTCCGAGCGGCACGGCGCATCTGGGCCACCTGGATGAAGGAGCGCTACGGCGCCACCGCCGAACGCAGCCTGATGTGCCGGTTCCACACCCAGACCGCGGGCGTGTCGCTCACCGCCCAGCAGTCCGAGAACAACATCGCCCGGGTGGCTCTGCAAGCGCTGGCCGCGGTTCTCGGAGGCACCCAGTCGCTGCACACCGACGCCTACGACGAGGCGCTCGCCCTTCCCAGCGAGAAGGCGGCCCGCATCGCTTTGCGCACTCAGCAGATCGTGGCCCACGAGACCGGCGTGGCCAACGTCGCCGACCCTCTGGGCGGCTCCGGCTACGTGGAGTGGATGACCGACGAGATGGAACGCCGGGCCACCCAGATCCTGGACCACCTCCTCGAATCGGGGCACGGCTCAGTGCTGGAGGGCGTGTTCCGAGGTATCGACGACGGCTGGTTCGTGGGCCAGATCGCCGACTCGGCCTACCGGTTCGAGCGCGAGGTGAACGACGGGACGCGGATCATCGTCGGCGTCAACGCATTCACCGACGGCGACGAAGGCCAACGCGACCTGCTGCGCATCGAGCAGGACACCGAGGATCTCCAGCTGAAGCGGCTGGCCGCGGTGAAGCAGGACCGAGACGATGCCGCAGTGCGACGTTCGCTGCAGTCAGTGCGTGCCGCAGCCGCCGACGCCGAGACGAACCTGATGCCGCCGGTCATCGAAGCCGTGACGGCCTACGCCACCGAGGGCGAGATCTGCTCCGCCCTGGCCGAGGTCTTCGGCCGCTACACCGAGCCGATCATCGTCTAGACGATGCCCGGCAGTGACTCCAATGCGGCCGCGTCCGCAGTGTTGATGTTCAGCGGTCGTGTATTGATCGCGTGTTGATCTCCAGGTATGCCAGGTAGATGGTCCACGTAGACATGCCAGGAGACCCGCACACCGCCCGGCCCATGAGGCCCCAAACGGAAGCCCCGATCCGGGTAGTGCTGGCCAAGCTCGGCCTCGACGGCCACGACCGGGGCCTCAAGGTGGTGGCCCGCATGCTGCGAGACGCCGGCATGGAAGTGATCTATCTCGGCCTGCGCCAGACGAGCGACACGGTGATCGACGCGGTGGAGCAGGAGGACGCCGACGTGATCGGCCTGTCGATGCACAACGCCGGCCACTTGGCTCTGGCACCCCGGATCGTGCAGGCCGTGGCGGACGCCGGTCTGGACGTGCCGGTGATCATCGGCGGGATCGTGCCCGAGGCCGATGTTGACGCTCTCAAGGAAATGGGCATCAGCGCCGTGCTCCATCCGGGCGCCTCGTCCCTCGAGGTCGTAAGAGCAGTCCGAGGGACGCTGAGCCCCCGCTCGTCCGCGCCGCGGACGTAGCCCCAGGGGCGCAAGCTGGAGAGCCGATGAACGCGACCGAGGAGGCGTCCCAGCTGGCGCGCTCTCGCGGCCTCGGCCCGGGGACGCAAGCTGGAGAGCCGATGTACGCGACCACCACGACCAGCGAACTGCTGGAGCGGGCCGCTGAGGGCGAGCGGCGAGCGCTCGGCCGGCTGCTCAGCCTGGTGGAGGCAGGAGGCGAGCCCGCCGACGAGATCGCGGAGCTGGTCCACGGGCGAGCGAACGGCGAGGCACCCGTGATCGGCATCACCGGAGCCCCCGGGACGGGCAAGTCGACCCTGGTCGGGCACTTGATAAAGGAGATGGCCGACTCGGGATGCCAGCCCGCCGTCCTGGCCGTCGATCCGTCCTCGCCGCTGACCGGCGGAGCCATATTGGGCGATCGCATCCGCATAGACGGCGTGGCCGGCGCAGTGGCCGGCGGAGTGGCCGGCGGAGTGGCCGGCGGCCGGAGTTTCATCCGCTCGATGGCCACCCGCGGCCACGCGGGCGGGTTGGCGCTGGCCGTGCCCGGAGCCCTTCGGGTCTTCGAGGCCTGCGGTTTCGCGCCCCTGCTGGTGGAGACGGTGGGCGTGGGCCAAGTGGAAGTCGACGTAACCCGCACCGCCGACACGACCGTGGTGATCGTCGCCCCGGGTATGGGCGATGCGGTGCAGGCCAACAAGGCCGGCCTGTTGGAGGTGGCCGACGTGCTGGTGGTCAACAAGGCTGACCGCCCCGGTGCCGACGACGCCCGCCGCGACCTGGAGCACATGCTCGACTTGGGCCGCATCACGGGCCTTGCCCAGCATTGGCGGCCCGAGATCATCATGACCACGGCCACCAAGGGCGACGGGGTGGTCCAGGTCCATCAAGCCATCCGATCCCACCGCGCCCACTCGGCCGAGACCGGCCAGCTGGAAGCCCGCCGCCGGAACCGCATCCGCCAGGAAGTGCTCGACCGAATCACCCAACACCTCGACACCGCCGCGTCGCACTACCTGAGCACCCATCCGGATGAGCTGAGCAAGGCGCTCGAGGGCCATAGGACTCCAGCCGCCGCCGCGGCCGAGCTCAGCAAGCGCTTCTTGAGCGACCAGCCCGGATGATCCATAGCGATCCGCCTGCCACGGCGGGGCCCGGGCCTTAGAGGCAGCGCGGATAGGTGTGACCGCCTCGCGGCGCAGCGTGGTATCTCCCGCTCTTGTTCGCTTCGCTCACCGGCCGCTCGGGTCCGGGGGCCTCGCTCAGCGCCCGCGTGATTCTTCGTGACCTGCGGCCCATTCGCTCGGCCTCCTAGGCCGGGGGGTGGTACGGGCGCCAGGAATGGCGGCGCTTGCGTCGCCAGCACCAAGACACCGTGACAGGACCCGCCGGCCCCGTGTGTACGCCTACCGCGCCAGGAGGATCCGGCGGGCCTCGCTCAGCTCGGCGATGCGGTTTGCGGCTTCGGCTTCAGCCGCGCCCAGGTCGGGATGGGCGGCCCGCAGCGCGTCGCGGAAGCCCCGCCGGACCGCGGCCTGCGCCGGCATGTCGACCTCACGGTCGAAGCCCAGAACATCCAGAGCCCAGACGACAGGATCGGCGACCGCTTGAGCGGGCCTTGACGACGAGCGGCCGGCGGCCAGATAAGAGAACAACGCCGGCCCTACCTCTCCCCGCCATGCCAGTCCCCGCCGCACGGCTCGAATCGCCTCGCCGCGGACCGTCGGTGCAGCGAGTCCTGCCGCGTACGCGGCACCGAGCACGAGCTGGCTCGGAGTGGCCCGGGAACTCTCGAACTCGCAGGAGAGGTCGTCGTCGGATCCGGAACTGGCGCGAGATCCGGAACTGGCGCGACCGTGGAGCCGCTGACGGCTGCGGGTCAGGCCGACCCGGTCACGTTGCAAGCGATTTCGCAGCCGGGGCTGGGCCACCGGCCGTCCCTGTTCGAGGTCATGCACGAGTTCCACGATCTCACCCAGCAGATCATGAGTTAGGTCGGACCCGAAGCGGCCGCACACGGCGCCCAGCAGCAGGCTTCCGAATCCTGGGCTGGAATCGTCTGGGGACTCGGGCAACCACGCCCGGCCGATGGCGAGCCGCCGGGTGGGGGCTATCGGTCTGGAGTGAAAGATTTCCAGCTCGGCCAGCAGCACCACGCCAAGCTAGCGGGCGAGGATTCCCGGTGAGTCCGCCAGCGCGAAGCTGCCGCTCACACCCACGCCAAGCCGCTCAGATGAGCATCCTGAGAGTGTCGCTCATGCGGTGGGCCCGTTCCCGCAGGTCGTCCTTGTCGGTCTCGGGGCCTTGCACCAGGTCGAGCAGCTCGCCTGCCGTGTTGCGCAGGCCGCGCCAGTCGGGGGCGGAGAAGCCGAACGGCGTCCGTACAACAGCGATCCGCCGGGCGTTCGTCACCACGCCCTGCACCCCGTCGGGGTCGCGGGGATCGCGCCGCAGCCGATCGCAGGCCACGAACAGGCTGCTGAGAAGGTCGTTGACTTCCAAGCCGTCGAGCTCCACAAATTGGGCCTCCTCCTCGCGGGCCAGCAGATCGTCGATCACCAGCTCCACGCGCTCTTCGTCCGCCTCGCGAACCAGCAGGTCGCAGACTTCGGCTAGCTCGGCGTCTTGATCGTCCGCGTCTGCGCCATCGCCTACGTCACCCTCAGCGGCGTCACCCTCGCCCACATCACCCTCAGCAGCGTCACCCTCGCCCACGTCACCCTCAGCAGCGTCACCCTCGCCCACGTCACCCTCAGCGGCGTCACCCTCGCCCACATCACCCTCAGCAGCGTCACCCTCGTCTACCGCATCCTCAGCAGCGTCACTCTCGTCTACCGCATCCTCGTCTGCATCACCCTCGTCTACGTCACCCTCGGTGTCCAGGATGTACGGCACGCTGGCCTGCACCAGTCGCTCCATCAACTCGGCCCGCAGCGCTTCAGGCCATTCGGAGAGCTCGAAGGCCGTCAAGGAATCCTCGGGTCCGATCGGGCGACTGATCGCCTCCTTCGCCCTCTCAGTCTCCTCCACTTCGTCCACGAGGCTGTCGACTTGCGCCTCCAGCGACTCGTGGACCATCAGGGTCGTGCCCTGCCACGAGTGAACAACCTGGTCGACGGTGAGCAGCTGCTGCAGCATCACCCGGCTCTCGAGCGACCACTCGTGAAGCTCGTAGGCCAACCACGCATCGGCATCGCCAGCGACGCCCTCGGCACCGACGCCCTCGTCAGCGACCTCCTCGCCGACCGCCCCCGCGGAATCCTCCTCGGGCTCAGCGTCGGCTGTGCCGCGACGGAACCTAGGTCGGAACGCGGCGGGCATCTCATAATCTTGCCACCCCGACGACCCATTGCGGCATCGCCGAACTGCTTTGCTCGCGACCGTGGCATTCGCCCGTGCTGCGCTTGGGATAGGTTCGCGTCATGGTTGTCTCAACGCATCCCAAGCCTGACCGCAACATCGCACTGGAACTGGTGCGGATCACCGAGGGGGCCGCCATAGCCGCGTCGCGCTGGATGGGTCGAGGCGACAAGGACGGCGCTGACGGGGCCGCGGTGGACGCCATGCGCAGGGTGCTGCGAGATATCTCCATGGACGGCATCGTCGTGATCGGGGAGGGCGAGAAGGACGAAGCGCCCATGCTCTACAACGGCGAGCGGGTCGGCAACGGGCAGCTGCCCCAGACCGACGTCGCCGTCGACCCGATCGACGGAACCACCCTCACCTCGCTGGGGCGGGCCAACGCCCTGTCGGTGATCGCGGTGGCCGACCGGGGCTCGATGTTCGACCCCGGCCCGTGCGTTTACATGGAGAAGATCGCCACCGGCCCCGAGGCCGCCCATCTGATCGACATTGCCCAGTCGCCGACGGAGAACCTGAAGGCGGTGGCCGAGGCCAAGGGCGAGTCCGTGCACGACCTGACCGCCGTGATCTTGGACCGCGACCGCCACGATGACTTGATCGCAGAGATCCGCGAGGCCGGTGCCCGCATCCGGCTGATCCCCGACGGCGACGTGGCCGGCGCCATCTCCACCGCGTGGCCCAACACGGGAGCCGACATCCTCTTCGGCATTGGCGGAACTCCCGAGGGCGTGATCACCGCGGCCGCCATCAAGTGCATGGGCGGCGCCCTTCAAGGCCGCCTGTGGCCCCGCAACGAGCACGAACGCAAGGCCCTGACCAAGCTGGGTTACGACGTGGAGAGAGTGCTAACCCAGGACGACCTCGTCAACACCGACAATTGCTTCTTCGCCGCCACCGGCGTGACCGACGGCGATCTTCTCCAGGGCGTCCATTTCGATGCCGTCTACTGCCACACCCAGTCGCTCGTGATGCGCAGCCGCTCCGGCACCGTGCGACTGATCGAGGGCCGTCACCGGCTCCGCAAGGCCCGGGATCTCTAGGCCGACCTCCGCCAGCATTGCGACATGCTGGGCTTCGACAACTCGGTAGCGGCCGCCACCGGAATCGCCAGGCCGACCGCCGCCAGCAGTGCGATCGGCGGGGACTAGGGACTAGCCCGACGAGGCGACCTTGCGGGCGGCGTTGACCATGCTGGCCAGCTCCCCGCGCGTGACGATCCGCTCAGGACAGAAGCGATCCGGGCTGGTTGCACAGCCGCTGGCGATCCCGGCCGCAACGACCGAGTCGATGTTGTCCTCGTGAACATCACCCACGGTGTCGGTGAAGCCCGCCGATTCCGCGGAGGGCACGTCGAAGGCTCGAACGATCCAGCTCGCCACCTGGGCTCTGGTGAGGTTGCCGTCGGGACAGTACCGCAGCGGGTCCGTGGCACAGCCGACCGTGACTTCCAGTTCAGCCAGGCGCTCCACATGCGGGGCGAACCACATGCTCTCCTCCCACATCGGCGATGCGTTCACTTCGGAGAAGCGTGATTCGGTGATCGCGGCCGGCTCCTCGCCATCGAGGAGCCGCACCATCCACACCGCGGCCACCCATCGGGTGAGCGGATCGTTGGGACAGATGCGGTTCGACTCGCACTCGGTGCCCGTGAACACTCCGAGAGGATGCAATTCCTTGATGGCGGTCTCGGTATCAGCCCCGGCGTCACCGGCGTCCGTGTAGGGCGACTCGGTGTCGGACTCTTCTTCGGTGGTTGAGGACTCGTCATCGGCACCACCGCCGCCACCGTTGTTGTTCCCGCCGCCTCCGTTGTTGTTGCCCGGGTTGGAGGTCCCGCCTCCGTTGTTGTTGCCCGGGTTGGAGGTCCCGCCTCCGTTGTTGTTGCCCGGGTTGGAGGTCCCGCCTCCGTTGTTGTTGCTCGGCGGCGGAGTGGACACGGCCCGAGTGACGGTCACTGTGTAGGTCTCGGTCATCCGCTGATCCTCGGCGATCAGCAGCTGATCCTCGGGAGTGACCACCACCTCGATCACGTTGTCACCCTCTTCGAGAGGAGCCGTCAGCTCCACATCGGTCTTCGACGTCGCCGAGGCACTCCCTAGGGTCGCTGTCAGGCTCGCTTCTTCGCTGTTTGCTACGGCCCGCACCGTCGCAGACGTGACACCGTTGCCGACATCCACATCGTAGGAGGTCTTGTCGCTCATGAAGTTGAGGGTTGCTACATCAAGCGTCAGCGAACTCAGGGTCGCATCATCGGAGGGAGGAGCGACTGCCCGGGTCACCGTGATCTCGTAGATCAGTTTGTCCCCGTTCTGAGCGGCAACGATCACCCTCACGGTATTGGCCACGGTGTTGGCGTCTCCCTCGAGCGGAACAAACCCGTCCCCGCCAGCTCGGGTCTCGCCCGTGATGTCTCCGTTCGAGTCGATAATCCCGCCGACCATCACCTCAGCGCTTGCCAGCGAGTCGGTCGGCGTCGCGGTCACATGCACCCTGTTCACACCGTTGGCCACGGACACTGCGTAGGGATTCTCGGGAGGATCGTCGCCGGCAGTGAACGCCGGGGTGAATTCCAACTCGGCCCGGGCCGCGTCCTTCAGCTCCAATACGTCCAGAGTGGCGACGCCGGGCAGCGGCCGCGGCAGTTGCGTGACGCGAATCGTGTATGTCTTGGGCGTCCCGCCCGCTTCTGCGGTGACGTCGATCGTCACCACATTCACTCCCTCGGCGAGCTGAACCTCCTGGCCCGATACGAGGGAACTTGGGGTTCCGACATCATCACCACTTAGTTGGAGTTGAGCGGTTGCAGCCGGATGGTTGTTGGGGACTGCGACAACCGTGATCGATGCCACGTCGTTGCCGACCTCAGCCTCGTAGAAGTCGTCGGATGCCGAGAACGGAGGATCGAGTGTGACCTTGCTCCGGTTGTTGGGATTGGTGAGTTCCAGCCTTCCCAAGGTCGCGTCGGTGGAGACGGGCTTCTCGGGGCGAGTCACCGTCACCACATAGAGACCCGTCGTTGTCAGGTCCTGGGCCAGGACCTCGAGAGTCACCGTGTACTCGCCGACGGTCGCCATCGGCACGGTCACGGTGTTGGTGTTGTCGGTGTTCGCCTCACTGGTGTGCAGCGGGGGGTCCCCGCCGGTGACGGTATTGTCCACACCGACCGTGCCGCCGACCTTGGTCACGACTTTGGCGGTTCCAACGGACTTGGTGTAGGTCACACCAATCGAGTCGTCGGAGTGCAGCACGGTCGCGGTGTAGGGACCCACGGTGGAACTGAACGCCGGGGACAGTTCGCCGGGATCAAGTTCAAGGCTGAACAGGGTGGCCACGTTGGAGGGCCGATCCCGGGTGATGGTCACGACGTAGGGGATCATCACCAACCCGTTCTCGGAGGTGACCTCGACCGTGATCGTGTTGGTGCCCACTTCTAGGTCGATCATGCTGTCGTGCGGATCCACGTCCCGCTCGTTGGCCACCACGTTATTCGATACTTCATTCCCTTCCCGGATCTCGACAGTGGCAAATTTGTCCGTCGTCCCGTAGCTGACGGCCGTCTCATCCACGCCATGGGCGACGGTGGCCGTATAGGAGGTCGCGTCCTTGTCGTTCTCCACGAATGTCGGTGACAGGACGACGTTGTCGAGTTCCAGACTCATCAGAGTGGCGATGTCGGACAGCGTTCGCTCCCGGGTCACAGTGACCTTGTAGATCTTCGGGTCGCCTCCGGCCTCAGCGGTCACCTCCACCGTGATCTCGTTCGCGCCCACGACCAACTCCATGACGTGATCCCCGTCGGGAATCGCGTCAGTCGAGTCGGAATTCGGGTCGATTACGTTGCCGTCGAGCTTGTAGACGATGCTCTCAACACGGGCGTCGGTGGGTCTCGCCAACACAGTCGTCTCATCCAGCGAACTGGCCACCGTCACCGAGTCCCCAGCATACGTCGCCGCCGCGACCAGATCCACAACCGGGGCACCACTCAGAGTCAACGAATCCAATGTCGCGTCGGTCGACGGTCGTGGCAGATTCACCACGACCCTGTAGGTCCTTGTCGTCTTAAGGTCCTCGGCGGTCACCTCCACAGTGATCGTGTTGTCGCCCACATCCAGCGAAACAACACCACCGGGCTTCACAACGCCATCTTGTATCACAACCGCGGTAGCCGCATCCTGACTCGGCACGGCAGTAATGGTGGTGGATGTCACCCCGACGTCGACGCTCGCCTGGTAGAACGTCCGCCCGGGCATGAATGTGTCGGACAAAGTGCCGGGATTCAACGACAACGACTTCAGCGAGGCGTCAGACACCGGACCCGGCAACGGTCCGGAGACACCAGGCATACTGAATGAATAGACCCGGCCGGTTATGAACTCCGCGACATACATGATCGTGTCGGTGGCAGCAAGGCCGTAGTACAACTGCTGAATGTTCGAGATGTTGAGCCGCAACAAATCAATGTCTCGGTCAGGCACGGGCGTGCCATTGGACGTGTCATCGGAACGGTTGTACGCGTATATCGTCCTGCCGTCTGTCGTCCAGCCGCTTGCGCCTATTTCTGTCACCCACCACGTATCCACATCACTGGTAGGGCTGCTTCTCCCTGCGGTGATTCCCCACGGGTTGTCGTTGTCACCCGACAGCTCGAAGTCCAGGTTCGACTTACGGCAGTAGTTGTCACCGCTCGAGCATTTCGTGGGCAGCGCGAAGGCGAAGACCTTGGCGTTGTCTGCGTCATCTTTGCCCGTTACCCAGAGGGTGTCACCGTCCGACCAGATACCTCTCGGCTCATACACTTCACGAGTGTCGTCGTATCCGCTCGATGTGAGGTCTACGCTCCATCCCGTGATCTCTGAGCCGTCCGAGAGCTTGTAAGCTCTCAGCGTGCCGTCCGTGTCCAACGCCCACAGAGTGGTGCCATCGGACCAGATCCCCGCGTATGGTTTGCCACTGAGCACGAACTCTTCATCTGGGAGACGCGAGCTATCAGCAGCATCGAACGCATAAAGCTTCTGATCAAGATAGAACTTCCCATCCTTCGTACCGTGTCTCAGTGCAGTGGTCAAGACTCTTGAATCGTCGGCCCAAAGCCCTCTGATATAATGCGAGGGAAGCTGCGGTTCGTCAACTAAGCGATTCATGGGAACAACTAAGCGATCCATGGGAACATCGTTGTAAACTCGCCATCCCTTTTCCTCGCTTGATGCGGCATCGATCCTCACGTAATACTTTGTTTCGGTCCCGTCCTCCGCGGTGACATAGATACTCAGGTCGGTGTAACGGTCCGTCCTCAACTCCAGGTGTAATCCCCAGTAATCGAATCGGGCTTGAGCTTGGAGTTGGAACCTTCGGCTCTGCTCGACCTGAGTTTGACCGTCGCGCCCTCGTCGTTCGGCACGACGCGCACGGTTACCTCGGTCTCGCCGCTCGGGACCGCGACATCATACCGGTCCACGGCGGGATCGAACTCCGGGAACATCCTAGTGTACCCGCGGTCGGACTCGATCGACAGCGAGTCCAGGGATGCGTCGCTGGACAGCTGCGCCCCCGCGGCCGGCGCCAGCACCGCCCCCGCGGCCATCGAGGCCGCCAGCGCGCACAGCAGCCTCGTCGCCCAGCGCCGCGCCCGTCTGCCGGCCCGCCGACCCCTCCGCCGAGGACCGCCGACTCTGCTCTCGTAAACCCGCTCCGACCGCACTGTTTGCCTTCCCGCGAAAAGCCGGGGACGCGAGACCTCCCGGCAACTTGGACCTAGGCGGACAGTAACCCGCGCCCTATCGCGAAACGGGGATGGTCCGCGCTGCTACTCCAAGCCGCGAATCGAGCCGCAAACCCCCGGTTGACGATGCGATGTCGGAAGTTGCGAGCGGCCCGGGCGGTGAACTAGGCGGACGCGACCCGCAAGCGCAGCTCGGACCGCTCCAGGGCGGCGGCTGCCCCAGCGTCGTCGGCGTCGGCAGCCAAGGCCTCAGCGGCCCGCTGGCGGGCATTCTCGGCCCGGGCCACATCGATCTCGGCCGCGGCCTCAGACACGTCCGAGAGGATGGTCACCCTGTTGTGGCTCACCTCCACGAAGCCCCTGTGCACGGCAAACGTGTCGCGCTCGCCGCCCGGGCGCAGCACGTCCACCGACCACGGGGCCAGCACGCCCAGGAAAGGCACATGACCGGCCTGGAACGCGATGTCGCCCTCCTCGGTGGTGCGAACGATCACCATCTCGGCCGAGCCCGAGTAGGTCACCTCCTCGGGCGACACCAGCTCGACGTCGAGCTCCACGGCCATGTCAGGCTCTCAACCCAGCGGTGCCCGGCACCGAGGCGCCACCAACCATGTCAGGCCCGCAGCTCCGCGGCCTTGCGCTCGACGTCGGAAGCGCCGCCCACCATGTAGAAGGCCTGCTCGGGCAGATCGTCCAGGTCGCCGGTCACCAGCGCCTCGAACGACTCGATGGTCTCCGACACCGGTGTGAAGATCCCGTCCTGGCCGGTGAAGTTCTTGGCCACGAACATCGGCTGCGACAGGAAGCGCTGCACCTTGCGGGCCCGGTCCACCGTCACCCGGTCCTCCTCCGACAGCTCATCGAGGCCGAGGATGGCGATGATGTCCTGCAGCTCCTTGTAGCGCTGCAGCACCTCCTGCACCCGACGGGCCACGTTGTAGTGGCGCTCGCCCACCACCAGCGGGTCGAGGATCGTCGAGGTGGACGCCAGCGGGTCGACCGCCGGGTAGATGCCCAGCGCGGCGATGTCGCGGCTCAGCTCGGTGGTGCCGTCGAAGTGCGTGAACGAGGTGAACGGCGCGGGGTCGGTGTAGTCGTCGGCGGGCACGTACACGGCCTGCAGCGACGTGATCGACTTGCCCCGGGTGGAGGTGATCCGCTCCTGGAGATCGCCCATCTCGTCGGCCAGGGTGGGCTGGTAGCCAACCGCGGAGGGCATCCGGCCCAGCAGCGTGGACACCTCCGAGCCGGCCTGCACGAACCGGAAGATGTTGTCGATGAACAGCAGCACGTCCTGGTTCTGCACGTCGCGGAAGTACTCGGCCACAGTCACCCCGGCCAGCGCCACCCGCAGCCGCACGCCGGGCGGCTCGTCCATCTGGCCGAACACCAGGGCAGCCTTGTCGAGCACCCGGGTCTTGCCGTCGCCCATCACGGTCTCGCCCATCTCCAGGAACAGGTCGGTGCCCTCGCGGGTGCGCTCCCCCACACCGGCGAACACCGACACGCCGCCGTGGTTGGTGGCCACCCGGGTGATCATCTCGGTGATGAGCACCGTCTTGCCCACGCCCGCCCCGCCGAACAAGCCGATCTTGCCGCCCTGCTTGTAGGGGGTGAGCAGATCGATCACCTTCACGCCCGTCTCGAACATCTGCGACGACGGCTCCAGCGAATCGAACGAGGGCGGCGGGCGGTGGATGTCCCAGTGCTCGGGCGTGTCGTGGCCCGGCGTGTCAAGGCACTCGCCCATCACGTTCCACACATG
The DNA here is from genome assembly GCA_965219165.1 of Candidatus Aldehydirespirator sp. Taxonomy (GTDB): domain Bacteria; phylum Actinomycetota; class Acidimicrobiia; order Acidimicrobiales; family Aldehydirespiratoraceae; genus Aldehydirespirator. Next base: position 3,252,869 of record CBDCMW010000002.1, read on the forward strand.
GCCGAGGGTGCCGTCTCCCACCGGCACCTGGATGCCGTGGCCGGAGTTGCGCACCTCGGTGCCGCGGGTGAGGCCGTCGGTGGGCTTGAGCGCGATGGCCCGCACCCGGTGGTCGCCGATCTGCTGGGCCACCTCTGCGGGCACCCGGATGTCGGTGCCATCGACGGTGATCGTGAACTCGAGCTGGGTGTTGATCTCGGGCAGGTGCCCGGCTGGGAACTCGACGTCCACCACCGGGCCGGCAATGGCGACGATGCGGCCAGTGCGAAGAGCTGTGTCGCCACCTGCTTCGGGGCGGGACTCTGTGACGGTCATTGCTATCCGTGGCTTTCTATCCGTGTAGTTCTGTCAGTGTCGTTGCGGTTGCCACCGGCACTCCCGCCAGCATCGACGCGAGAGCGGTCTCGACGCCGCCGTCCCGGCCACCATCCGCGCCCAGTGCTTCCGCGCCTCCGACAATCTCCATGATCTCGGTGGTGATGGCGTCCTGGCGGGCCTGGTTCATGGCCCTGGAGAGCTTGGTGATGAGCTCCTCGGCGTTGTCGGTGGCGGCCTTCATGGCCCGCTGGCGGCTGGCATGCTCCGACGCGGCCGCGTCGAGCAGCGCGCCGTAGAGCCGGGCCTCGGTGTAGCGGGGCAGCAACGCCTCCAGCACCGACTCGGGGGACGGCTCGAACTCGAAGCTCCCCTCCCGGCCCGTGCCCGAGCCCTCTGAAGCCATCATCTCGGTGTCGATCAGCGGCAGGAATCGCCGGACCACCACGCGCTGGGTGCCCATCGACACGAACTCGGTGTAGATCAGCTCCACCTGGTCGACGGCCTCCGACAGGAACGACTCGCTGACCGTCTCGGCGACGTGGCGGGCGTCGTCGTAGGACGGGTTGTCGCTGAATCCCGACATGGCATGGTCGACGCGGTAGTTGCGGAAGCGGAAGTAGCTGGCCGATTTGCGGCCCACGCAGCACAGCGAATAGCCCTTGCCCTCCGACACGTGGGCCATGACCTGGCGCTCGGCGGTACGGATGACCGAGGTGTTGTAAGCCCCGGCCAGGCCGCGGTCGCCTGTGACCACGATGAACCCGACGTTTCTCACCTCCGGCGCCTGGCGCAGCAGCGGATGGTCGATCTCGGCGCCGCCCGCGGCAAGGTCCTCGATGACGCTGGTGATCAGCCGGGCGTAGGGCCGGGCCGCGTTGGCCCTCTGCATCGCCTTCACCACCCGGGTGGCCGCGATCAGCTCCATGGCGCGGGTGATCTTCTTGGTGGACTGGATGCTGCCGATCCGCCGGCGCAGCTCGCGTTCTTTGCCTCCGGGCACGGCTCGGCCTCCGGTGAGGCGTGTTGTCCCGCCTTGTTCGCTACGACGGGCCGCTCGGGCCACCGTCTCGAAGATCCTCAGAACTACTTCCTATCCGCTCGGCCCGTCCCCGGCCCGGCTCAGGTCCTCTTCGGGCAGGGTCGTCTCGGCGTCGACCATGGTGGTCTGCTCCGCGCCCTGCTCGGCCGCTTCGGGCTCGGTGCCCGCCGCGGCTTCCGAGGTCTCGAACTGCTCGGCGAACGCCTTGACCCTGGCATCGAAGTCGTCGATGTCGTCGATCGCGCCGGTTGAGCGGATCGCCGCGAGCGTCGGCGCCTCACGGCTGCGGAACCAGTCCAGCAGCTCGCTCTCGAACCGTCCCACATCGCTGATCGGCACTCCGTCGAGGTAGCCGTGGGTGCCGGCATAGATGGAGACCACCTGCTCCTCCACCGGAAGCGGGCTGTTCACGCCCTGCTTGAGCAGCTCGGTGAGGCGGTAGCCCCGATCGAGCTGGGCCTTCGACACCGCGTCGAGGTCGGAGCCGAAGGCCGCGAAGGCCTCGAGCTCCCGGAACTGCTGCAGATCGCCCTTGAGCGTGCCCACCGCCGTCTTCATGGCCTTCACCTGAGCCGCGCCGCCCACCCGGCTGACCGAGATGCCCACGTCCACGGCAGGTCGGATGCCCGACTTGAACAGGTCGTCCTGAAGGAAGATCTGGCCGTCGGTGATGGAGATCACGTTGGTGGGTATGTAGGCCGAGACGTCGCCGGCCTTGGTCTCGATCACCGGCAGCGCGGTGAGCGATCCCGCGCCCCGCTCGTCGCTGAGCTTGGCTGCCCGCTCCAGCAGGCGGCTGTGAAGGTAGAACACGTCGCCCGGGTAGGCCTCGCGCCCCGGCGGGCGCCGCAGGAGCAGCGACACCTGGCGGTAGGCCTCGGCCTGCTTGGAGAGGTCGTCGTAGATGATCAGGGCGTGCTCGCCGTTCTCCATCCAGTGCTGCCCCATGGCGCAGCCGGCGTAGGGGGCGAGGTACTTGTAGGGTGCGGGGTCCGACGCCGGCGCCACCACCACCACCGTGTAGTCCATGGCCCCGAGCGCGTCGAGAGTGGCCACCGCCTGGGCGACGGTGGAGGCCTTCTGGCCGATGGCCACATAGATGCAGTTCACACCGAGGCCGCGCTGGTTCAAGATGGTGTCGAGGGCGATCGTGGTCTTGCCCGTCTTGCGGTCGCCGATGATCAACTCGCGCTGCCCTCGGCCGATGGGGATCAGCGAGTCGATGGACTTGATGCCGGTCTGCATCGGCTCGTGCACCGGCTTGCGCCCGGTGATGCCCGGCGCCTGGATCTCCATGCGCCGCGGGATCGGGTTGGACAGCGGTCCCTTGCCGTCCACCGGCTCGCCCAGCGGGTTGACCACCCGGCCGAGCAGGCCGTCGCCCACGGGGATCGACAGGATGTCGCCGGTGGCCTGCACCGGCTGACCCTCCTCGATGCCCTCCACATTGCCGAGGACGACCGCGCCGATGGAGGTCTCATCGAGGCTCAGCGCGAGTCCGACGACGCCGTTGGCGAAGCGCAGCATCTCGTTGACTGCCGCGTCGGGCAATCCCGACACGCGGGCTATTCCGTCCCCCACCTCGAGCACCCGGCCCACCGTGGACTGCTCCAGCGCGGGGGTGAATCCCTCAAGGTTCTGGCGGATGGCGGCGGCGATGTCTGCCGTGTTGATCGTGAGTTGTGCCGTGTCGCTCATGTCTGGTCGCTCATTCTTGGTCACTCATTCTTGGTCACTCATACCTGGTCGCTCAATCTCCTGTGTGGTGGCCGGCGCTCTCAGCGGAGGCCGGCTCGCATCTGCTGCAGGCGGCTGCGCACGCTGCCGTCGATCACGTCGTCGCCGATCTCGGTGACTGCCCCGCCGACGACGGTGGGATCCACGGTGGCCTGGATCTCCACATCGAGCCCCGAGGAGGCCTTGATGGCCGCGGCCAGCCGGGACCGCTGATCGCTGGTGAGCTCCACCGCGCTGCGCACCCTCGCCACCCGCCGGTTGCGGCCCGCCGCGGCCCGGTCGATAGCGGCTTCGATGATCTCGACGAGATCACCGCCGCGGCCCGCGCCGACCACCAGCGACACCAGCGCCGCAGTGGCGGGAAGGGCCTGACCGGCGAGCAGGTCCTCGGTGATCCCCAGCCGTCGCTCCACGTCTATGACCGCATCGGCCAGGGTCGACCGCAGCTCCTCGCTCTGCCGCAGCGCCTCGGCGAAGCGGCCCAACTCGTCCTCGACCTCGGCCTGGGCGCCCTCGGCCCGGGCCACGGCCAGAACGGCGTCGGCGTAACCGCTGATGCGGTCCGAGGCGGTCTGGTCGGCCATCGCTCAGCCTCCGCTCGGGGCGGTTGCCGCGAAATCCCTGCGACTTTGCCACCTATACGGTGGACAACTCACAGAAGTTGGCTCGGCAGCCGGGCAGAGACGCTGACTCGTGAGCAGACCGCGCATTGGCTCAGTTCCCGTCCCCGTTGATGCTGGCGCCGCCGGCCACCTCGTCGATATAGCCGTCGATGAGATTCCGGTGGACGTCCGCATCGAGGCTGGCACCCACCACCCGCTCGGCCGCGCCCACCGCGATGGCGGCCACTTCGGAGCGCAGGTCGTCGATGGCCTGGCGACGACTCGACTCGATGTCGGCCGCGGCCCGGGCCCGCTGCTCGGCGATGTCGGCCTCGGCTCGGGCTTGCAGGTCCTGCCTCAACTGGTCGGCCTGGCCCCGGGCCTCGTCGATGATGGCCGCCGCGGCCGTCTTGGCCTCGGACAGCTGGGCCTCGTACTCCGACTTGGTGCGCAGGGCGTCGGCCTTGGCCGTGTCCGCGGCGTCGAGGTCGGCCCGGATCTTCTCGGAGCGGGCGTCCATGGCCCGCTTGACCGCGGGGAAGCCCTTCCACCACATGAACGCGAACAGGATCACGAAGGCCGCACCGCCCCAGATGATCTCGTCGAGCTCGGGAAATATTAGGCTCGGCGCCTCGACGCAGCCCTCCAAGTCATCCTCGAACTTCTCGAGGTCCTCCTTGGGCCCTTCTTCGAGCGCGTGCAGGCTGCCGTACTCCTCCTCGGCGTGCAGGACCTGCTCCAGGACGCAGCCGCCGATCGTCTCGCCCGAGGCCCAGGCCGGCCCGGCCGCGGCAAGCAGCACCGCTCCCGCCGCGCCGAAGGCGGCGATGAGAGAGCGCGCAGATCGGCGCCAGCGCCTCGCGGCACCTCTGAGCCTACGGATCGTTGTTGTCATGATCGCCTGCGCCTAGGGGAGCAGCAGGATGAAGACCACGAACCCGATGAGGGCCAGCGCCTCGGTGAAGGCGATGCCGAGGAACATCGTGGTTCGGACCATGCCGGCGGACTCGGGCTGGCGGGCCATCGCCGAGATGGCGTTGCCGACCACGATGCCGATGCCCACGCCGGGCCCGACCGCGGCGAGGCCGTAGCCGAGACCGGCGCCGATGGCCTTGAGCCCTTCGACGAACTCGCCGGGAGCGGTCTGTGCGAGAAGACTTAGCACTTGCTTTCTCCTGTGGTTGGGTGATCTTGTGGAGGGGTGTGAGAGGTTGTCGGTGCGGATGTTCGGATCGCGCTCAGTGCTCGGGATGCATCGAGCCGCCGATGTAGACCGCGGTGAGAATGGTGAAGATGAAGGCCTGCAGGACCGAGACCAGGATCTCGAAGGCGGTCATCAGGATCAGCATCACGAAGGGCAGGGCGGCCGGAACGTAGTAGAAGTCCCAAAGGGTGGCCGACAGGATGGCGAAGGTGACCAGCAGCAGGTGCCCGGCCACCATGTTGGCCCAGAGCCGGATCGCCAGCGAGAAGGGCCGCACCACGAAGGTGGACACGAACTCGATGGGCGTGACGATGACGTAGAGGACCTTGGGCACGCCCGGCGGGAACAGCGAGTTCTTCAGGTAGCCGAACAGGCCCTGGCTCCTGGCCCCGACCACGTTGTAGATCACCCACACCAGCAGGGCGAGCGTGATGGGGATAGCCATCCGGCTGTTGGCCGGGAACTGCACGAACGGGATGACCTCGGTGATGTTCGAGAACAGGATGAAGAAGAAAATCGAGGTCAGGAAGGGCATGAACTTGCGGCCGTCGGGGCCGATGGTCTGCATGACCACCGAGTTCTCGATGAAGTTCACCCCCGACTCGGCCACATGCTGTACGCCGACGGGCACCAGAGACTCGCGGGGGCGGCCGGCCAGTCCGAACAGCACCATGGTGGTCGCGGCCGCGGCCATGTAGATGATGGCGGTCTTGTTGATGGCCAGCGGCGTGCCGTCGAGCCAGATGGTGGGCCAGTCGAACAGGTGGCTGACAGGCGGGAACTCGAGAGCGAGGATGCTCACGCTGAACGCTCCAACGACGGTCGCGGCGGCTTGAGTCCCGGGAAGGCCAGCGACACCGAGACGTGGCGGGCCTCCACGATCAGCAGGCCCAGGTGGGTGACGAGCAGGCTCACTGCGAAGGGCAGCAGCTCGAACCAGTCGTGATGGCGGACAGGCAGCACAGCGGCGGTGACGATACCGAGGCGGACGACGTAACCACCCATTGCCGCGGCCATCATCGCGCTGGCTCCCATCCGGGCGCCCCAACCGATGACGGCCGCACCCAGCCCGAAGTTGACAAGCACCAGCGCGAGGGCCAACCCGACCGAGAGCGCCCCGGACCAACCCCATCCGAGCGCACCGCCCGCCAGCAGCGGCACCGCGAACAGCACGGAGCGGCGGACCATGTCGCCGGCCACGGCCAACTCGGGCGCGGCCGGCGCCTCCGGCGAGACGGCCGCGCTCACCTCAGCAACCGGAGACGGATCGGGGTCGGCGCTCATGGCTGGCCGGGAGCCTCGTGGCCGGGCCCGGCGTAGCCGGCCCGACGGCTGTCGAGGGCCTCGTCCATCGTTGCGCCGTAGGCTCGGGCGAAGCTCCATACCTGGTAGCCGAAGACCACCAACACCAGCACCAGGGTCACCAGCGGGAACGTGCCCAGGCGGCCGTCGACGAGCCAGCCGCCGAAGCCGAAGATGGCCGGGGTGGCGATCATCTCGAACGCCTTGGCCAGCGCGTCGCCCGCGCCGGCGCGGATCTGCCGCTTGTCGGTGCGATCCATCGTCGAGGATGCCCGCGGTTCCTGCCGACGCTACTCGCGGCCCTTGCGGCGGCCGTAGCGGCGCTCGAAGCGCTCGACGCGGCCCGCGGTGTCGACGATCTTCATCGTCCCGGTGAAGAACGGGTGGCTGGCGCTGGAGATCTCGACCTTCGCCAGCGGATACGTACTGCCGTCAGACCACTCGATCGTGTCGTCGGTGGCGATGGTGGAACGGGTTAGGAACGAGGTGCCGGCGGACTGGTCGGAGAAGACGACCAGCCGATACTCGGGATGTATGTCAGTCTTCATCGAGGCACCAGTCTGTAAGTCGGACGGGCCGGTCACAACCCCGGCGGCAACGAACTTTTGCCCGTTACGGCCCTCGGGCGCGATCAGCGCAGCAATTCGGAATTGGAGGAGGTGCTGCGCAGCTTGGACAGGGCCGCCTCCAGGGCCTTGACCGCGGCCGCCGGGCCTTCGCCCGCGCTGTCGATGAAGCCGCGCCGCAGCTGCTGGAGGGCCTGTACCTCGTCGGCGTCCAGGAAGCGGTCCTCGTCGCGCGACCGTGAGGCGCACACATCGATCGACGGGAACACGCCGCGGTGCGCGGCCCACCGGTCGAGGCAGATCTCGGCGTTGGCCGTGCCCACGAACTCGTCGCACAGGACGCCGGGCAGCGAGCTCGAACCGTCAGAGACGATGGAGGCGATTATGGTGAGCGAGCCGCCCTCGGAGACGTTGCGGCCCGCTCCGAAGAGCTTCTTGGGCATGTGCACGGCGCCGCTCTCGACGTTGCCGCTGTAGGCCCGGCCCGAGTTCGAGAGCGTCGCGTTGTAGGCCTGGGCCAAGGAAGTGAGGCTGTCGAGCACCACTGCTACGTTGCGGCCCGACTCGACGAGGCGCTTGACACGCTCGATGGTCATCTCGGCCGTCTGGACGTGCTCCTCGGGGGTCTGGTCGAACGATGTGGCGGCCACGTCGCCGTGCCGGACGCAACGCCGCACCTCGGTGATGTCCTCCGGCCGCTGGTCGAGGAAGAGCCCCATCACGAAGATGTCGGGCTCGTTCGTCTCGATCGCGGCGATCACAGAGGTCAGCAGCTCGGAGGTTCCGGACCGCCTCAGCCCCTTCACCAGGACCCGCTGGCCGATGCCTATGGGCGCGACCACATCGATGAGCCGGGCCGTGATGGCGTCGGAATCCTCAGGCTGCTCAAGAACCAGGCGTCGCACTGCGTGGATCGGTGTGAGATCCTCGAACAGTGGGCGATCGGACAACTCCGCAGGACCGCCGTTGATCGACTCCAGCGTCAGCAGGGCGGGGTTCTTCTCGGCCCGGTTTGCGGGCCGGGACGTGCCCGACAGCTGGTCGCCGCGGCGCAGGCCGTATTGGCGGATCGTCTTGACCGGCACGTAGGCGTCGCTGCGATTCGGCAGGCAGCCGTCGACCCGCAGGAACCCGTATCCCTCGTCGCGCAGGTCGAGCCGGCCCGAGATCGCGACGGGATCGCCGTCCCAGCTGTCGTCGCGGTCGCGGTCTCGGTCGCGGTTGCGGCGGCGCCGACGGCGATTGCCCGTGTCTACCTCGTCCTCGACACGGTCCGCGCTGCGTTGGTCGTCGCGGTGGTTCGCAACCGCCCCGTCGCCGTTCTCACCGTTCTGCTCACCCTCACGGCGAGCAGATGGAGCGTCGTGGGCGGACCGCGGCGCTGGATCCGCCTCGCCGGGCGCGGCGGGGGCGGCTTCCGCCGACGCAGCGTCGCTGGCCGGCTGCGAGATCCTGGCCCCGTCGGCAGTCAGGTCGATGATCAGCTGGATGATCTCGTCCTTGCGCGCCCGGCTGGAAGGCTTGGCCCCCAGGGCGGCGGCGATTTGATTGAGTTCGCCACGGTCTTTGCGTTGCAGCGTGGACCGCCGCATCTCGGTCGCTTCCACGGATGAGTTCCCCGGTTGTCGGACTTGAGGTATTCCGGCTCGGCGAAGCGACGCATCACGAGCCGGAGAGCAGCCGTCACACCGAAGGCGCGCGGCGGTGCCCCGCAGGCTACGCACCAAAGTGCTCCGGCTGCAACCAGCTCAGTCCCTCCGCACGGAGCGGACGAAGTCTTCGACCGCGTCGACGCGGTTGGGCAGCGACGTGCAGCGCTCGGGCCGGCCGGTCACAGCAGCCAGCGCCGGAGGCGGGTCGGGCAGGCATCCGGTGGCCCGCACAACCGCCTCGGGGAACTTGGCCGGGTGGGCCGTGGCCAGGGTCACGACCAGCTCTCCTGGCCGGCGGCAGCGCTGAGCCACACCGACCCCCACGGCGGTGTGGGGATCGATGAACATGTTCGACTCAGCGTGGACGCGGCCCATCACCTCGATCGTCTCGGGATCGTCGAGGCGATCGCCGGAGAACTCGGCCCGCAGGCGCTGGTGCTGCTCGGGGCTCAGCCCGGCCCGGCCCTCGGCCCGGAACTGGCTCAGCAAGCCCGCCGTGGCCGATCCGTCGCCGTCGAAGAGTTCGTAGAGGAGGCGCTCGAGGTTGGACGAGATCTGGATGTCCATGCTCGGCGACAGGGTGGGCACCACGTCGTGGGCGGCCAGTTCGCCGGTCTTGATGAGCCGGCTGAGAATGTCGTTGGTGTTGGAGGCGACCAGGAGGCGCTCGGTCGCCAGCCCCATGCGGCGGGCGTAGTGACCGGCCAGCACGTTGCCGAAGTTGCCGGTGGGGACGCAGAACGTGACGGGCCTCTCGTCCGCCAGGCGCCGCGCCGCCCACACGTAGTAGACGATCTGGGCCGCGACTCGGGCCCAATTGATCGAGTTGACCGCGGCCAGACTCGACTCGGCGCGGAACGCCTCGTCTGCGAACATCGCCTTGACCAGGTCCTGGCAGTCGTCGAAGGTGCCGTCCACGGCCACCGCGTGGACGTTGGGCGCGTCCAGCGTCGTCATCTGGCGTCGCTGGATCTCGCTTGTGCGACCGGCGGGGTGCAACACCACGATGTCGAGCCGGTCGCGGTGGGCGACGGCCTCCATGGCTGCGGAGCCGGTGTCGCCGGAGGTGGCGGCCACGATCATGGCCCGGTCGCCGCGCCGCTCCAACTCGTGATCGAACAGCCGGGCCACCACTTGCAAGGCGATGTCCTTGAAGGCGAAGGTGGGACCATGGAACAGCTCCAGCAGCCAGTGATCGTCGTCCAGAGCCACCAGAGGGCACACGTCTGGATGGCCGAAGGCGGCATAGGCGTCGGCGACCAGCGCCATGAGCTCGTCGTCGTCGACGGTTCCGCCCACATAGGGCGCGATGAGGCGGGCAGCCAGCTCGGCGTAGCCGAGGCTTCCGTCGGTGGATGCGGTCTCGGCGGGCAGCTTGGGCACATGCTCAGGGATGTAGAGGCCCCCATCGGGAGCGAGCCCGCCCAGCAACACCTCGTCGAAGGCAAGGCGGTCGCCCTCGCCCGGCAACGACCGGGTGCTCACGTACCGCACAGTGCTCCGTACGGCATCGTGCTCACGTACCGCATCGTCGCTTGCGCATCGTCATTGGCGAGGGTTCTCGTCGCCGATCACTCGGATGACGTTGCCCACCTCGTGGACCGCCTCCAGGCCGCGGAAGTCCCGCAGAGTGGCCTGCAGATCGCGCTCGCGGCACTCGTGGGTGATGAACACGAGTCGGGCGTCGTCGCCGAGGCCGTGCTGCTCCATGGAGCGGATGGACACGCCGTGCTGACCGAACACGGCCGCGACCGAGGCCAGCACGCCGGGCCGATCAGCGACCTCGAGGCCGATGTAGTACTCGGACCGGAGGTCGTCAATCGAGCGGATGCGGGCCCGGACCAGCCGACCGATGCGGCCCGGCCCGCCCGAGGCGAGGTTGACGGCGGCGTCGACGAGGTCGCCGAGGACGGCGCCCGCTGTGGGCCGGCCGCCCGCGCCCCGGCCGTAGAACATGAGCTCGCCCACGGCGTCGCCCTGGATGAACACGGCGTTGAAGCTGTCTCGCACGCCGGCCAGCGGATGCTGCGCCGGCACCATGGCCGGATGGACCCGCACAGCCACTTCCGGGTCCTCGCCGTTGCCCCCGCCGGTCCGCTCGGCCACCGCGATCGCCTTGACCGCGTAGCCGAGTCGCCGGGCCATCTCGATGTCGTGGAGGGTGATCCGGGAGATCCCCTCGTGGTAGACGTCGCCCGCCACCACCACGGCGCCGAAGGCGACGGTGGCGATGATGGCCGCCTTCGCCCCCGCGTCGAAACCCTCCACATCGGCGGTGGGGTCGCGCTCGGCGTAGCCGAGGCTCTGGGCCTCGCTCAACGCCTCGGCGTAGCTGGCGCCCCGTTCGGCCATCTGGGTGAGGATGTAGTTGGTGGTGCCGTTGACGATCCCCATGATCCGCTGGACCGGCTCGGCCGCCAGCGACTCCCGCAGCGGCCGGATCAGCGGTATGGCCCCGGCCACGGCCGCCTCGAAGAGCAGATCGACGCCTGCGTCGTCCGCCGCGCCGAACAGCTCCGCGCCATGGTTGGCGAGCAGCTCCTTGTTGCCCGTCACCACCGGCTTGCCCGCAGCGATGGCGTCGCGTAGCAAGCTGCGGGCCGGCTCGATCCCGCCGATCATCTCTATGACGATGTCGATCTCGGGGTCGGAGACGATGTCGGCCGCGTCGGTGCAGAACACCGACGGGTCGATGTTCAGGCCGCGGTCCTTGGCGGTGGAGCGCACCGCGATGCGAGTGATCTGCAGCTCGATGCCGGTGCGGGCCGCCACCGTCTCCCGCTGTTCGTCGAGCAAGGTGACGAGAGCGGCTCCCACGTTGCCGCAGCCGAGAAGTCCGATACGGAGACGATTCACTCCTCCAAGCTACAGCCCTCGGGCTGCGGGCCTCGATTGGCCAGCGCCACTGTCGCCCTCGCAGCTCCCGCAGGCCGTGGAACTCGAAGCGGGCTAGCGCCAGCCTGCCTTCGCTTCGAGCGCGGCGGTGCGCTCGCCCAGCGCGGTGACGGCCGCCATGGCCTGCAGGTGCAGATCGACAGAGCGCTCTCCCTGCTTGGCGAACGCGGCCATGGCCTCACCGTGGAGTCTGTCGGCATGGTCCCGCTGCTCGACTCCCTGCTTGGCGAACGCGGCCATGGCCTCACCGTGGAGTCTGTCGGCATGGTCCCGCTGCTCGACTCCCTGCTTGAGCAAGTAGTGAACCAGCACCCCGATGATGCCCAACAGGCCCGAGCCCAGCACAGAGGTCAGCGCAATCAACATGAAATATATTGTACTATACGGATGAGTCACTGCCAACCTCCGCGAGCGGGCTGTCTAGAAATATATTTTCATATACTTATAACTCATGCAAGATAATGCTAACTTGTTCTCGAAGGACTGCTCCCCGGAGGAGAGTTCGGTGCGGGAGGCTCGCTGCCTAGAGGCCGCACAGGGCCCCGGCATCGTGGCATTGCAGGGAGTCGGTGAGGATGGCGGACTCCTGCTCGCACGAGCATCCTGCTCGCTGGCGGATGTTCTGCATGAGCGAGGCCCTCTGCCCGAGGGAGAGGTCAGAGCGGTCGGCGCCGCGGCAGCCGCTGCGCTTGCCCGTGTTCATGACGCGGGGCTCGTGCACGCGGATATCAAGCCGGCCAACCTGCTGCTGAGCCCGGCCGGAGAGCTCTGGCTGGCTGATTTTGACGCCGCCGCGGCCTCGGACGGGCAGCCACTGAGGCGTTACAGCCCGGGAAGAATGCGGCCGGGAGCCCCGGCTCGTGCCGCCTCTGACATGGCTGCGCTGGCGCTGACCCTGGTGGAGTTGTCAACCGGCGCGATGTTGGACCCGTGTGTCGCGTGGCGCGCGCCGATCTTCGTCGCTTGGGATGCTCGCCCGCGCTGAGCGCCGAGATCGCGTTCATGCTCGGCGGCGACGGCTCGCCCCTCGGAGCCCTGCACGCAGCCGAGATGTTCGGGCGCGGCGGCGTGTGTCCACTGCCCGCCCCGGCGACCAGCGCCCGGCGCGTCGATCCCACACCGACCGTCGAGTTCATGCCGGCCCGGCCCCTGCCGCCGGACTCCTTGGCTCGATCAGTACCCGCGGCGGTCGAGCATCCACCGAGATGGTGGCAGCGCCTCGCCGCCTCGTGGAGGCCCAAGAGGCCGAGCGGATAGGCCGCAGTTCACGAGGATCTTTCAGGGTGCTGAGCGAGGCCGTGGCCCGAGCGGCCCGTGAGCGAAGCGAACAAGAGCGGGACAGGATGCTTCGCCGCGAGGTGGTCACCTATCCGCGCGGCCCCCCTAGTGCCGACCCCCACGCCCCCGTAGACGGTTCCGGGAGCCCGGTCAGGCGTCGGGCAGCTCGCAGGCCAGCAGGTCGTCGTTGGACTCGCGGCGCACGACCAAGCGGGCCTCGCCGCCAGCAACGAACACCACCGCGGGCCGCAGGACCTTGTTGTAGTTGGAGCCCATCGAGTGGCCGTAGGCGCCGGTGACGGGCGTGGCCAGGATGTCGCCCACCGCGATGTCGGAGGGCACCATGGCGTCGCGCACCAATGTGTCGCCCGACTCGCAGTGCTTGCCCACCACGGTCACGACCCGATCCCGAAGCGCGTCGACAGCCCTGGGCAGGAACGCCTCGTAGCCGCTGCCGTAGAGCACTGGCCGAGGGTTGTCGCTCATCCCGCCGTCCACGGCGACGTAGGTCCGAACCCCCTCGATGGCCTTGATCGTTCCCACCGTGTAGAGCGTCACCGCCGCGGCCGCCGCGATGGCGCGGCCCGGCTCGGCGGTGACCCTGGCCGTCACCCCCGCCGCCCGGGAGGCCTCGCGCACCGATGCGCCCCACTCGGCGATCGTCGGCGCCGACTCGTCCGACACGTAGGGCACCCCGAGGCCGCCGCCGATGGATATCTCGTCCACGCCGAAGGGCTCGGCCGCTTCTGCGATAACCGCTACTGCCTTGGCGAACGACGACGCCTCGAACACCTGGCTGCCGATGTGGGAGTGGACGCCGACGACCTCGACCGAGGCCGAGGCCCGGGCCCTCTCCATCGCGGCCGCGGCCGCGCCTGTCGACACGGTGAAGCCGAACTTGGAGTCATCAGCACCGGTGACCAGATAGGTGTGGGTGTGGGCCTCGACTCCAGGAGTGAACCGCAGCAGCACCTTCGGCCGCGTCCCGGTGTCGGTGTGCAAGGCGTCCAGGCGGTCCAACTCGTCGAAGCTGTCGACCACGATGCGTCCCACTCCGGCTTCGACGGCCTGCCGCAGCTCGCCCATCGACTTGTTGTTGCCGTGAAGCACCAGGCGGTCCGCGGGCACGCCCGCAGCCAGCGCCACGTGCAGCTCGCCGCCGGTGGCCACGTCTATGCCCATTCCCTCGGAGTGCACGAGACGAGCCATGGCGGAGCACAGGAACGCCTTGGCTGCGTAAGCCACGTCGGACCCGAACGCGGCCACCGCCTCGCGGCAGCGGTTGCGCAGGTGCTCCTCGTCGTAGACGAACAGGGGCGTCCCGTGGGCTTCGGCCAGCTCGAGCAGGTCGCATCCCCCGATACTGAGCCGACCATGTGACACTCCGTGATTGTCGGGCAGCAGACGGCGGGGCAGAGGCGAGGCCTGCGGAGGCGACGCGGGCGGCGAGGCAGCCATGCTGCTACAGCCTCTCCGGGGCCGACACCCCGAGAATGCCCAGCGCCACGGCCAGGCCCACACGAGCCGCCTCCACCAGCCACAGACGGGCCTGACGAACCTCTTCACCCACGTCGTCGCGCAAGATGGGGCAGTCGTGCCAGAACCGGTGGAACGCGCCAGCCAGCTCCCGGGCCCAAGCCGTCACCTGGTGCGGGGCGCGGGCTCGCATCGCGGCCATCACCGTGTCGGGCAGCGACGAGAGCGCCCGCAACACGTCCAGCTCGCGCTCGTGCACGAGCACCGCCAAGTCCACATCGCCCAGCGGTGCCCTTTGAACGTCGCGGGCCGCGGCCTGGCGGGCCAGCGAGTGGATCCGGGCGTGCGCGTACTGGATGTAGTAGACGGGGTTCTCGGCCGACTGGGCCGACACCACGTCGATGTCGATGGTCTGGGTGGTGTCGATGGACTGGAGCAGGTACACCAGCCGGGTCACGTCCGGGCCGACCTCGTCGAGCAGCTCCGACACCAGCACCATGTCGCCCGCCCGCTTCGACAGGCGCACCTCGACCCCGCCCCGTCGCAAGGTGACGTTCTGGCCGACAAGCGCCTCGTAGCCGTCGGGACTCTGGCCCAGCGCGGCCAGCGCAGCCCGCATCCGGGGGACGTAACCGTGGTGATCGGCGCCAAGAACGTCGATCACCATCTCGCCCCGGGAGAACTTCTCGTGGTGGTAGGCGATATCGGGCAGGAAATAGGTGGGCTCCCCGTCGCTCTTGACCAGCACCCGGTCGGCGCTGTCGCCGAACTCGCCGGTCCGAAGCCACACTGCGCCGTCCTGCTCGTAGACCATGGCCCGGCCGCGCAGCTCGGCCATGATGTCGTCCATCGCCCCGCTCGCCACCAGCGCGCTCTCGCTCGTGTAGAGGTCGAACGCGACGTTCATCGCTTCGAGGGTCTCGGCCTGGTCCTGCCGGGCCCGCTCCAAGGCCCACTCTCGGACGTCGGCGCCATCGGGTATCGCTGCGGCCCATTCGGCCACGTACTCGCCGTGGTAGCCGTTCTCGGGAGGATCGTCCCCGCGGCCGCGGGCAATCACCGACGCGGCGAACAAATCGATCTGGCGGCCCCGGTCATTCACGTAGAACTCCCGGCACACCCGGTAGCCGCAGTGCTCCAGCAGCCGGCACAGCGAGTCGCCGTAGGCGGCCCAGCGGCCGTGGCCGGCGTGCAGCGGGCCGGTGGGATTGGCCGACACGAACTCCACGCTCACCGAGCGCCCCTCGCCTGCCTCGCTGCGAGCATAGCCGTCGACGCCCGCATCGATCACCTCTGTGAGCACCTCGTGCAGCCAGCTCGGCGCCAGGCGGAAGTTCACGAAGCCGGGCCCCGCTGCTTCCACCGCCACCACATGGGGCGGCGGCTCGGCGCTCAGATGGGCGACGATCTGTTCGGCCAGCTCGCGGGCCGAGCGTCCCGCGGCCTTGGCCGCGACCAGCGCCACGTTGGACGACCACTCGCCGTGGGACCGATCCCTGGGGCGCTCGATGTTGATCTCGACGGGCGCGGGAACGACGCCAGCTCCGTCGAGAGCCGCCCGCAACCCGTCCCGCAAGCCGTCGCGCACATCCGGCATCGACCGATCCTACCGGCGGGTCCTGTACCCGGATCGGGCCGCGACAGGCGCAAAGCTGAAGGCGGGACTCACCCGAATCGACCCTGCGCTCAGGTCGGGCCGAAATCTGAAGAGTTATGCCTCTATATGACGCGAGAGTCTACAGATTTCGGCCCGACACCACCGTGGATGCCGGACCGCGGCGCGTGCCGGACGGCATGGAGCCGACGACCGCCGTTGAGCGCCCGCCGATAGCATGGCCAGTTCAGCCCTCGTAGCTCAGGGGATAGAGCATCGGCCTCCGGAGCCGTGTGCGCAGGTTCGAATCCTGCCGGGGGCGCATGACGGTCACCGAGACGGCGCCCGCGCCGGCCAAGAAGCCCCGCTGGACCTACCAGTGGAAGGAGCTTCACGACGAGGTCATCACCTCAGGGCTGTGCACGGGCTGTGCCGGCTGCGTGATCGCCTGCCCGCACCATGTGATCGGCTACACCCACGAGCCCGGCGCCTACAAGCCGTTCCACCTCGAGGAGGAACTCGGAGCCGACGACTGCGTCCACGGAGTGAAGGGCTGCACCTCCTGCACGAGGGCCTGTCCCCGCTTCCGCATGTGGGAGCCCGAGGCCGACATGCACCTGTTCGGCCGCGAGCGCCATCCCGACGAGATGTCGGGCATCTACTCGGACATCCTGCTGACCCGGGCCAGCGACGACTTCGTGTACGAGGTGGGCCAGGACGGCGGGCTGGTGTCGGCCATCCTGATCTGGTGCCTGGAGAACGACATCATCGACGGAGCCCTCACCAGCGGCGTTGAGTCGCTGGCCACCGGCGAGCCGGGCTGGAAGGCGTTCCCGATGGTGGCAGCCAACCGTGACGAGGTGCTGCGGGGCGCCGGCAGCCGCTACACCTACTCGGCCAACCCCATCGCCTTCGAGGAGGCCCTAGACCGGGGCCTGGACCGCCTGGCGCTGGTCGGGATGAGCTGCCAGACGTCGGTGGGTCCGGTGATGTGGCACCGCAAGGTGGGCAAGGTCAGCAGGCCGATCAAGCTCAACATCGGCCTGCTGTGCTCCAAGTCGTTCGACGACTCGCTGTTCGACGAGCTGTTCGAGGTCAAGTACGGCCTGCCCAAGGAGCAGATCTCGAAGATGAACATCAAGGGCGTCTTCCAGATCTGGACCAAGGACGGCCGCTACCACGAGATCAACCTCAAGGAGTGCCACGCCTGGACTCGGGAGGGCTGCAACCTGTGCCCGGACTTCGCGGCCGAGCACGCCGACATCTCAACCGGCGGCATCGGGGACTTGACCGACTGGACCCTCACCATCGTGCGCACCGAACTGGGCCGAGCCGTGATCGACGCCATGGTGCGCGACGGGGTGATCGAGACCCGCCCCGGCGACGACGACCCCGGCGCCATCGCCCTGATGCACCGCCTGTCGGCCAAGAGCCGGGAACGCTGGCCCCACTGGGCCGACGGCGCAGCCCGCCTGGGACTGCCCGAGCGCAAGCCAGCCTGACCATCATCGCCGACCCACAGCCCCCTGACCCAAGGAGCCCTTCATGGACATCGAGTTCTGGATCGACCCGTTTTGACCGTGGTGCTGGGTGACGGCCCGTTGGGTCGTCGACGAGGTGCAGCCGGCCAAGGACTTGAACATCACCTGGCAGCCGATCAGCCTGCTGTTCAAGAACGATCCTGACCCCGACTCCGACTACTACAAGGGCTCCTACTTCACGCTGCGGCTGATGAGGGTGCTGGAGTCGGTGCGGGCCGCCGAGGGCGACGACGCCCTGCGGCCCCTGTACTGGGAGTACGGCCGGCGCATCCACCACGACGGCGACATGGAATTCGCCGCGGCCGACGCGCTGGCCGCCGTCGGCTACGACAGCTCCCACGCGGCCGCCTTCGACGACGACTCCTGGGACCCCGGAATCCGCAAACGCATGGACGCCGGCCTGGCCCTGTGCGGCGACAACGTGGGTACCCCGATGATCGCGTTGAAGGACCGCAACGGTGTGAAGCAGGGCTACTTCGGCCCGGTCATCACCCGAGTGCCGCCCAGAGAGGACTCCGTGGCCATGTGGGACGCCCTGGTGGCCATGATGAACGTGGCCGGCTTCTGGGAGCTCAAGCGCACCAGAACCGAGCGCCCCGAGTTCGGCACCCGCCCCTGAGGGCGGCCAGGACCTTGGCCACCACCCCGCTCCCCACGTTTACGCGAAGGCTCCATAGGTGGTGCTACGATCCCGCGCTGTTGTATCTGGGACCGCCCCGCGCAGCTCCGCACCGCGACCGGTTCGGAGCTGCGATGACTTGTGAGGAGTTGCCATGACCCCAGACACCCGCGGACAGGATTCGTGCGTCGCAGGGCGAGCGCCCGCCCCGCCGGCGCGGCGCGCGGTCGCCGCGGCCGTCGCGCTGGCGGTCTCGGCGCTGGCGGTCTCGTCGCCCGCGGCGGCACCGACGACACCATCACATGCTGGGGAGAAAACAGCAATGGGCAGGCCGACGCGCCCACAGGCAACTTCAAGACCGTTACCGCCGGCGGCAGGCACTCTTGCGCCATAGCGACCAACGACACCATCACATGCTGGGGAGAAAACAGCAATGGGCAGGCCGACGCGCCCACAGGCAACTTCAAGACCGTTACCGCCGGCAGCGGGCACTCTTGCGCCATAGCGACCGACGACACCATCGTCTGCTGGGGTTCGGAGCTGCCGTCGCCTGAGGGGGTGCGTTGGGTGAGCGGCGACGGTTAGGCGACCCTGGCGATACTGCCGAGATCGAGTCCCCCATGCTCTCGAAGTTCTCGATGTTGCGCGTGGCCGCTGCGTTCACCGGGCCGTTGTTTGACGGTTTGCGGCGCGGCTGCCTTCGACGAGGAGCTGTGGGCGGCGGGCGGCGGCTGGCACGCAGCCGTTCGCTCTTGCGCTGGCGGCGGAGCGGGAGTATGCCTGTTAGGACTCGGGAGCCTGCGCGCGGAGCCATTCTCGTGCGGCGTGGTGGGCGAGATCGACACGGCCCCAGCCTGTGGAGACGATCATCCCGGCTCGGATGAGCCGTTGCCTGTAGACGCCTGCATAGCTGACGTCCACGCCGAGGCGGCCGGCCACGTCCGCCAACTGCGACTCGCCGTCGTCCTGGGCCATGGCGAGGAGGAATCGACGGTCCACGTCGGAGAGCCCCTTCCATGTCGGGCCGATGACCAGCCTGCCTATGCGTCGCTGGGCTTCGGCGATGCCCTTCGCCACCTCCTTCGCGCCGATGTGCGCAGCGGCGTGCGGGGCGGCCGCCCAGGTGTGGAACCCCACGAGCTGGACCATGAAGGCGTATCCCGAGGTCGCGGCAACAGCTCGGTCGAGAGCTTCGGGATCGATGCTGGCGCCCCGGTCCTCGACCGGCTTGGAGATGGCGAGGCGGGTCGCCGCGGTGTCGAGCCGTTCCATGTCGTAGCGCGAGCACCGCTGCATGAAGGTCGCGGCGTCGTCGGACTCGAGCTCATCCTCGAACTGCGGCAGGCCGGCACCGACGAACGCAATCGGCCGTTCCTCCCGGCGGCACACGTGCTGCATGATCGAGCCGAACGGCCGGATCCTCGGCTGTTCGGCGCCGTCAGGAGACCCGCACGCCGCTGCGCCGGCCAGCACGAGCACCGCGACGAGGCGTTTGAACCAACCGAGCCGGGACACACACCAACCAACCCGGTTCACCGCTCGATCCACCTCGCGGCTAGCGGGCGGGAGACGCCTGGGCAGGGTTGCTATTCGTTGCGTATTACGATATCTACTGAATTGATATATCATTAGATGATCCTGTGAGGAGGGGGTTGGCCCCATGACCGCGACCACTGCCACGACACGGCTCCGGCGTTCACCCGTTCAGCGCGCGGTACGTATGCTGTCGCGGGTGAACCGGTCCGTCCACACTCGTCTCAGCAGAGAGGAACTCGCGGTCGTCGACCGCCTTGTCTCCGACGGTGTCGGGCAGAGCCGCTCCGACGTCATCCGCCAAGCGATCGGCTACTACGACGACGCCCTCAGGCGGGGCCGAATCGGCAAGGCGATAGCCGACTCCTACCGCCACCGCCCCCAGACAGAGGCGGACCATGCCCAGGCTCAGGCCAACGCCATCGCGTTGACCGACGCCGAGCCGTGGTAGCCCAAGGGGAACTCTGGCTGCTCGAATCGGCTGACCGCAAGGCTCGTCCCGTTCTAGTCGTCACGCGCAACGAGGCCATCGGCGTGCTCGACAACGTGGTCGTCGCCCCAGTGACCAGCACCAACCGAACGATCCCCACCTGCATGTCGCTGGGGTCCGAGGAGGGAATAGACCACGACAGCGTCGCATCCTTCGACAACCTCTCGCTGGTGCCGAAGTCCCTTCTCACGACCCGGCTCGGCTCTTTCGGACCGGAGGGATATCAGCTCATGTGCAGCGCACTCAACGCTCTGGCCGACTGCTGACGACGAGAGACTGGCGCCGCGCTCCGGGCACCGCCTACTCGAGTCGGGACGGCTCTCTCACCAGCTCAGCGCCGTGGCAGATCGTCCTCCGTCGCCGTTGAGCCATCAGTTTCCAGCCATTGATCAAGGAGTGGGCTGGACTGTCTCGACCGGTTCGCCTTTCAGAGCGGCCAAGACCTTGGCCACCACCTGAACGGAAACATCGCGCTGGGCCGCGCCGGTGCTGGCACCCAGATGGGGGGTGTGCACGACCCTGGGGTGGCCGATCAACGGGTGACCGGGCGGCGGGGGCTCCTGGTCGTACACGTCGAGGCCCAGACCGGCTAGGCGGCCGTCGTCGAGGGCGGCTCGGGCCGCGGCGGAGTCGATGAGGCTGCCCCTGGCCGCGTTCACCACGATGGCGCCCGGCCTGATGGCTGCCAGCGCTGCCTCATCCAGCAGCGCGGAGCCGTCCTCCTGAGCCACCGCATCGATCCTGACCCCGACTCCGACTACTACAAGGGCTCCTACTTCACGCTGCGGCTGATGAGGGTGCTCGAGTCGGTGCGGGCCACCGAGGGCGACGACGCCCTGCGGCCCCTGTACTGGGAGTACGGCCGGCGCATCCACCACGACGGCGACATGGAATTCGCCGCGGCCGACGCGCTGGCCGCCGTCGGCTACGACAGCTCCCACGCGGCCGCCTTCGACGACGACTCCTGGGACCCCGGAATCCGCAAACGCATGGACGCCGGCCTGGCCCTGTGCGGCGACAACGTGGGTACCCCGATGATCGCGTTGAAGGACCGCAACGGTGTGAAGCAGGGCTACTTCGGCCCGGTCATCACCCGAGTGCCGCCCAGAGAGGACTCCGTGGCCATGTGGGACGCCCTGGTGGCCATGATGAACGTGGCCGGCTTCTGGGAGCTCAAGCGCACCAGAACCGAGCGCCCCGAGTTCGGCACCCGCCCCTAGACACGACGGCGACCGGCCTGGCGGCCTACGGCGCGCAGAAGTGTGACCACACGGCGTCGGCCTTGACGGGGCCGATGCCTCTGACCGCTTGAAGCTGCGATCGGCTGGAGAACGGCTGAGCCGCGACCAGCCGGGCAGAGAGCGTCTCTCCGATGCCGGGCACCGCGTCGTACTGCGCCGCGGTCTTGCCCGCGATCACGCACTGATCCGCGGCGACGGCAGTGGTCGTCGGCACGGCGGTGGCCGTCGGCGCGGTTGTGACAGTCGTGTCCTGTGGCACCGCTGAGACCTCGAGCGCCTGATCACCGCATCTCGCCAGCGTCGTGCTGAGGGCGTCGGCCTCGGCCTGGTCCACAGTGAGACCCCACGCCGACTTGACACCCACGGTGGTCAGAGCCAGGAAGCATCGCCCCGCCAGGGTGACCGTGTACCCGCCGCCGCATGCCGATGACGAAGCGACGTCGGCGTCTGACCACTCGGAGATGTCGTCACCGCCCTTGGACTGGTTCACACAAGCCCGCGACGCCACGTGATTGTCCGGGTCTTGACTGAAGCGCTGCTTCGAATCCCCGGGCCACGCCCAACCGCCTGATTCGTGCGCCTCGTGCAGGGCCACGACGTGGTCGACGTTGCAGGTGTCGATGGGTGTGCCGGTGTAGGGGTCGGGTGACCCGACTGAGCCGCGGCACAGGCCACTGGTGTGCGGGCCCCAGTCATCACGGTCATAGCCCCCGTCGTACTCAGGCGTCACCGCCAGAGACACCACCGGAACCGACGTAGACGGCACAGACACCTCCGGCACCGACACCTCCGGAACCGACACCTCCGGAACCGACACCTCCGGAACCGACACCTCCGGAACCGACACCTCCGGAACCGAGGCTGCGCTCTCGCGTTCAGGGGTTGATGGCGCCGGTGCGGAGGCCGTGGGCTCTTGCTCAGGGACGCTGGCAGGACCGGAGGGTGCAGGGGCCGCGGCCCGTTCGGAGCCGACTGACGACCCGCAGGCCGCGGCACCAACCAGCACGAGTGCGACCGCAATTCGTTTGGGCCGACCGAGTCGGGCCACACATCGACCTGAGCGCTTCATTGCTCGGCCCCCGCCTCCGCGACTACGGAGCGGGCTGGACTGTCTCGACCGGTTCGCCCTTCAGAGCGGCCAAGACCTTGGCCACCACCTGAACGGAAACATCGCGCTGGGCCGCGCCGGTGCTGGCACCCAGATGGGGAGTGTGAACAACCCTGGGGTGACCGATCAACGGGTGACCGGGCGGCGGAGGCTCCTGGTCGTATACGTCGAGGCCCAGACCGGCGAGACGGCCGTCGTCGAGGGCGGCCCGGGCCGCGTGGGGGTCGATCAGGCTGCCCCTGGCTGCGTTCACCACGATGGCGCCCGGCTTGAGGGCCGCGAACGCAGCCTCATCCAGCAGCGCGGAGCCGTCCTGGAGAGCCACCGCGTGGAGGCTGACGAAATCAGAGGAGGCCAGCAGCTCGGGCAACTCCACCATCCTGGCGCCGTGCTCTTGGGCCATCTCTGCCGGGATGTACGGATCGGTGGTCAGCACGGCCATTTCGAAGGCCAGCGCCCGGTGGCCCACGGCCCGTCCTATGCGGCCGAAGCCGACGAGTCCGAGTGTGGCCCCGGCCAGCTGAACGCCGAGGTACTGCTTGCGGTCCCAACTGCCTCCAGCCAGGGAGTTGTGGGCCTCAGTGACCCGGCGGGCGGTCGCCAGCATCAGCGCGAAGGCGTGCTCGGTCGCGGCCATGGTGTTGGCCTCCGGGGTGTTGACCACCGCGATGCCCCGCTCGGCCGCCGCGGCCAGGTCGATGTTGTCGACGCCCACCCCGGCACGGCCGATCACCCGCAGGCTCGTCCCAGCCGCGATCAGCTCGGCATCAGCCTGGGTGCCGCTGCGCACGATCAGCGCGTCGGCGCCGCGCACCGACTCCAGCAGCTCGGCCCGGCTCTGACCGTCCGCCAACACGGCCTCGATGCCGGGATCGGTCCGCAGGCGGTTCGCGCCGGCTGCGCCCAGCGGCTCGGCCACCAGCACTCTGTGTCGCTCAGGCATCACTCACCAGCACCCTGTGTCGCTCAGGCATCGGTCACCACCTCAGTCATCCCTCCGAGCCGCGCCTCATCCGCCTGCCGTTCGAGCATGGCCGGCTCCCCGCAGTCTCGCGGCGGTGCGTCCGCTAGTCGTGGATGCCGAAGCGGTGCAGGCCGTAGGCGTTGATGGCGTTGCCTCGCAGCACCTTGTAGCACTCGGTGGCGTCCATGCCGACCGAGGCGAACATCGAGTGGGCCACCTTGCGGGAATGCGGGAACGTGCCGTCGGAGTGGGGGTAGTCGGTCTCGAACAGGATCTGGTCGACGCCCACGTCATGGCGCTGCTTGAGCCCCACCAGGTCGTCGAAGATGCAGCCGAAGACCCGGCCCTGCACGATCTCGCTGGGCAGCGGACCGTCGCCGCCCACGCCGCCGCGCCCCTCCTTGAACACCGAGTCCATCCGCTCCACCTGGAACGGCATCCAGCCCACCTGGCTCTCGGCGTAGGTGATCTTGATCTCGGAGAACCGCTGAAGCGTGCCCGAGAACACCCAGTCCACCATCGAGCCCTCGGCGTTCTGGGCGTACAGCGACATCGACGTGGCCAGCGGCGCATCGGCCGACGTCGACGGCATCGAAGACGACGAGCCGATGTGCATCGACACCGTCGTGTCGGACTCCTCGCAGGCGTGCCACACCGGATCCCACTCACCGGTGTACATCGACGGCAGGCCCAGCTTGGACGGGTTCTCGGAGAACGCCACCGCGAAGCAGCCCTTGGCCGCGCAGCGCCGCACCTCGGCTGCGGCCATCTCGGTGTCCCACAGCGGCAGCAGCGCCAGCGGTATCAGCCGGCCCCGCCCCGCGCCCCCGCCCCAGTCGTCGATCATCCAGTCGTTGTAGATGCGCAGGCACTCGGCCGCGAGCGCCTTGTCGTCGCGCTCCAGGAACCCCTGCCCGCAGAACCGGGGGAAGATGTTGGGGAAGTTGATGGCCGCCTCCACATGGTTGATGTCCATGTCGGCCAGCCGAGCGGTCTGCTCGTAGGTGCCGGGGCGGAGGTCCTCGTAGCGGGCGGCCACGTTGCGCTGCTCCTCCCGGGGCATCCCCGCGGGGCCGTGCAGCAGGCCGGTGGGGGTGACGCTGTCCTCGAAGAGCCACACGTCGCACAATTGGCCGTCGGGGTCGTTGCGCTCGAAGCCGTAGTGACCGCCAATGAAGTGCAGCCTCACCTTCTCCTGCACCACCCGGGGGCCCCGGGCCCGCATCGACGGAGGCAGCTGCTGCTGCCAGAGGTCCTTGGGCTCCATGACGTGGTCGTCGACGGAGATGATGAGCGGCAACTCCTCGACAGCAGGAGTCACTGTCATTGTTCCCGCCTCCGGCACTGCTGCTGATGGGCGGCCGGGTTCAGCCTCAGGCGTCGACCCTGCGTGCGCATGCCGTGAAGATACCCTCCGCGATGTCGTCCCACAGATCCTCGGGCTCGTCGTCCAGATCGCTCGGGTTGGGAGTCTCGCGCAGGGCCTTGTCGAGGGACCGGAACTCCTTCAGCGGCAGCGACTCGCGCAGCCCGTCGAAGGAGCACCGGCACAGCACTCGGGCCTCGGCTTCGGTGAGGTTCTCGGTATTGGCATCGATGCACGATTGCATGAAGTTGTGCTCCACCGCAGACTTGGCCCTGAACTCCTCGTCAACGAAGCGGGCGTCCTCCTCGGCCTGGTCCCACGTCTCGGGATCGGCGCTGGTGCCGCATCCGGCCACCACCAGCACCACCGCCGCAGCCAGCGCCCACACCCCGCGGCGGCGCCGTCGACCCGGGGTCTGCCGTCCCATGGTCCGTGCCGGCGGGACGGTTGCGGCAACGGAACGTGGTGAGCTCATAGCGGAAGTGAGGCTATCGGCTGCCCGTGAGCGCCCAGTGGTCGGCCATTCACATTCCAGCGCCCTGTTCGGCTCCAACGCCATCCAGGTTCCAACGCTCAGCCGGCTGCGCCCAGCGCCCTGGCTCGAGTGAACACCGCGTCGAGCATGGGCTCGGTGAGACGGCCGGTGAAAGTGTTCTGCTGGCTGGGGTGATAGCTGCACAGCAGTGTCCGACCGCCGGGCAGAGGGGCCTCGGCGCCGTGGCCGAAGCGGGGACGGGGACCCGAGCCGAGCTCGCGCCACACCACCTGGTGGGCGAAGCCGCCCAGCACCACCACCACCCGCAGCCCGGTGAGCGCCTCCAGCTCGCGTCGCATGAACGGCATGCAGGCGTCGCGCTCGGCAGGCGCCGGCTTGTTGGCCGGCGGGGCGCACTTCACCGGCGCGGTGATCCAGGCTCCGGTCAGGTCCAGCCCGTCGCCTCGGTGGGTGGAGCGGGGCTGGTTGGCGTATCCGGCGCGGTGCAGGGCCCGGTAGAGCCAGTCGCCGGAGCGGTCGCCGGTGAACATACGGCCGGTGCGGTTGGCCCCGTGAGCCGCGGGAGCCAGGCCCACCACCAGCAGATGGGCGTCAGGGTCGCCGAATCCGGGCACGCCCCGGGCCCAGTACTCGTCGTCTCGGTAGGCGGCCCGCTTCTCGCGCCCGACCCGCTCGCGCCACTCCACGAGCCGGGGACAAGCCCGGCACGCGGTCACCTCCGAGGCCACCTCGGCGAGGACGCGGCGCGAGCCGGGGGACTCCACGAGCGATCAGGCTACGTTGGCAGGCACCATGAAGTGCTTCGAGATGCGACGGGACCGCAGGCCGCGCCTGGACATTGGCCGGTCCATCGCTCCCGCCATGTGCCCGGATGTTGCCGAGGGCTCGCCGTGAACAGCGTCCCCGCCCGCGGCTCGACCAGGCCCGCTTCCAAAGCGGCCGCGGGGGCCGCCGCCGTGATCCTGTTCGTACGCCACGGTCAGACCCCGACAACGGGATCAGTGCTGCCGGGCCGTGCACCGGGGCTGCACCTGTCGCCCGAGGGTGCGGAGCAGGCCCGCCGGGTCGCCGAGCGTGTGGCCCGGCTGGACCGGGTCAAGGCGGTCTATGCCTCGCCCATGGAACGCACCGTCGAGACAGCAACTCCCATAGCCCGGGCGTGCAAGCTGCGAGTGCGACGCAGCCCGGGCCTCGTCGAGTGCGACTTCGGCCGGTGGACAGGCCGCAAGCTGCAGAACCTGCGCCGTCGCAAGGAGTGGACCACCGTGCAGCGCCACCCGAGCGGGTTCCGCTTTCCCGGCGGGGAGTCGTTCGCTGAGATGCAGGCCCGCGCCCTCGACGCGGTGGCCGCCATCACCGCTCGCCACTCCGGCGAGACTGTTGTGGCCGTGTCGCACGCCGACGTGATCAAGGCGGTGGCGGCCACCGCGGCCGGCACGCCCTTGGACTTGTTCCAGCGGATCGTGATCTCGCCCTGCTCGATAACCGCCATCGCCTACCATGCCGCTGGTCCGATGCTCCTCACGGTGAACAACACCGGCGAGGACCTGGGCTCGCTGCGCCCGTCGTGAGCGCACGGGAGATCCATGTCGTGAACCGTCGCAGACGCCCGTCATGAGCGCACACCAGTCACTGCGATGAGCGAGTCGTTCCACTTCGAGGCGGTCGACACGCTCACCGTCGGCACACTCGGCCCCAAGGGCGAGCGGGTCTTCTACCTGCAGTGCCTCGCCGGGGGCGAGCTGGTGTCGCTCAAGTTCGAGAAGCGCCAGGCCGCCGCATTGGCTGAATACCTCAACCGGGTGCTGCGTGAGCTGCCCGAAGCAGACGAGGGAGATCCTCCCGGCGACCTCGACATGCGAGAGCCGGTGGTGGAGGCATGGACGATCGGAGCTCTGGGCATCGCCTACGACCAGGAAGATGACCGGGTGATCCTCGTGGCCGAGGAGCTGGTCGAGGACCCCGACGCCACCGGAGCGTCGGCTCGCTTCGCTCTGACCCGTCCCCAGGTCAGAGCACTGGTGAGCCGGGCCCGCGCCGTGGTAGCGGCCGGCCGGCCTCCGTGCCCGTACTGCCTGCGTCCCCTGGAGCCGGCCAACGGAGACTGGTGCCCGTGCCACAACTGACGGCTGCGCTAATGACGGCTGCGCTGAGAATGGCCTCACCGGGCTGCTGAACATGGGGTCGGACACCGACGACGCCGGACGCCAGTCCCCGATCCGGGACCGTCCCCCCATCGAGACCGGCCGCGCCGTGGCCCTGCTGAGCGAGGGCGGCGTGGAGCTGAGGGGAAGGATGCCGTACAGCTCCAACGCCACCTTCCTGGTGGACGTAGTCCACGACGGGCTCGAAGCCCAGGCCATCTACAAGCCGGTGCGAGGCGAGCGGCCCCTGTGGGACTTCCCCTCGGGCCTGGCCCACCGCGAGGCGGGCGTCTTCCTCGTCGACGCCGCTCTGGGGTGGAACGTGGTGCCCCCGACGGTGGTGCGGGAGGACCTGCCCTTCGATGAGGGCTCGTTGCAGCTGTTCATGCCCGCCGACTTCGAGGAGCACTACTTCACCCTGGTGTCGCGCCAGCGCCTGAGGCCCGAGCTGGAGCGCATCTGCGCCCTCGACATCGTGATCAACAACACCGACCGCAAGTCGGGCCACTGCCTGCTCGGAACCGACGGCACGATCTGGGCCATCGACAACGGCCTGTCGTTCCATTGCCAGTTCAAGCTGCGCACCGTCATCTGGGATTTTGCCGGCGAAGAGCTTCCCGACGACGTGCGACGGGATCTGCGGAGACTGCTGGAGACCGGCCTGCCCGAGCCGCTGGCTGGGACCCTCACGCCCCAGGAGCGGGACGCCGCCCTGGCCCGAACCGAGGCTCTGCTGACCTCGGGCCGGTTCCCGTCCGACGGCCACGGCCATCGTTGGCCCTGGCCCCTGGTGTAGGAAGCAACCGGCTTCTGTGAGCAGATATGCCGACTGAGGCGGCTTCACTGCTCTCAGAACGCCGCCGCAGAGGGCGGCGGATCTAGCGGCCCTCGAGAGCCTCCGTGAGCTTGGGCAGCACCTTGTGCACGTCGCCGACGATGCCGAGATCGGCCACCGAGAAGATCGGAGCCTCAGAGTCCTTGTTGATGGCGATGATGTTCTTGGACCCCTTCATACCCACCAGATGCTGGGTGGCGCCCGAGATGCCGCAGGCGATGTAGACCGTGGGCTTGACCACCTTGCCGGTCTGGCCGACCTGGTAGCTGTAGGGCACCCAGCCCGCGTCGACGATGGCCCGGCTGGCCCCCGGGGCGGCTCCGAGCTCCTTGGCCAGGCTCTCGATCATGGCGTACGCCTCCGCGGAGCCGAGCCCGCGGCCGCCGGAGACCACGATGGCGGCCTCATCGAGCTTGGGGCCCTCGGACTCCTCGGCGAAGCGGTCCAGGACCACCGCGCCTCCGGTCGAGCCCAGTTCAGGAACCGGAAGGTCCACCACCTCCGCCGGCGGTCCGCCCACCGGCGAGGGCTCGAAGGACTTCGGTCGGACCAGCCAGATGTCGGGCCCGCCGTCGGTGAACCGCGAAGTGACATTGAGCGTGCCGCCGAACACCGGCTCGGTGCCCACCAGGCGGTCCTCGTCGAGGCGGAGGTCGACTACATTCGACAGCACGCTGGCGTCCAGCTTCACCGACAGCCGGGCCGCCACGTCGCGGCCGTCGTAGGTAGTGCCGAGCAGGAAGGCACCCGGAGCGGACACGCCGCCTGCGGAGATGGCCGCGGCAACCGCCGAGGCGACCGACACGCCCTGCATGCGCCCGTCGAGGTCGCCGGTGGCGTACACCCTGGCGGCGCCGTGGTCGCCAAGCTCGGCCGCGCGGGCGGCGCCGTCTCCCCCGAGGAACACCTCGACGGTGCCGGCCACCTGGCGAGCTTTGGCCAGCATCTCCAGCGTGATCGTGGCCACGCCGTCAGGGCCGGCCTCGCCGAACACCCAGATCTTGTCCAGTGCCATTTCAGCGGTCTCCTAGATCGTCTTGTCCAGTGCCATTTCAGCGGTCTCCTAGATCGTCTTGTCCAGTGCCATTTCAGCGGTCTCCTATATGACCTTGAGGTCGTCGAGGAAGGCGACGATGCGCTCGTGGGCATCGCCCTCGTCCACTACGACCTCGCCCGCAGCCCGTTCGGGAGCCTCGACGATTTCAGTGATCTCCTGGCCCGCCCCGGCCCAGCCGACGCGCTCGGCCGCGATTTGGAGGTCAGCGATCTTCACGTGGTCCACAGGCTTGTTCTTGGCCTGCATGATCCCCCTGAACGACGGGTACCGGGGCTCGACCACCCCGGCCGTGACCGACACCACCGCGGGCAGCGGGCAATCGACCACGTCCGCGCCGGCCTCGGTCTGTCGGCGCACCGTCGCGGTGCCGCCTTCGATGGAGATCTCTTTGGCGAACGTCACTGACGGCAGGCCCAGCAGCTCGGCCACCTGGGCGGGCACGACGCCGGTGTAGCCGTCGCTGGATTCGGTGGCGGCCAGCACCAGGTCGGGCTCGGCGCCGGCAATGGCCGCGGCCAGCACCCGGGCCGTGCCGAGGGCGTCGGAGCCGGCCAGCGCCTCGTCGCTTACGAGCGTGGCCGAGTCGGCGCCCATGGCCAGAGCGGTGCGCAGGCCGCTCACCTCGTCGTTGGGCACCATCGACACGAGGTGCACGGAGCCCTCGCCGGCTGTGTCCACTAGCTGCAGGGCCATCTCCACCCCGTAGGAGTCGGACTCGTCCAGGATGAGCTTCACATCGCGCCGCAGCGTCCTGGTCTCGGGGTCCAGCGCGCCGGGATCGGCGGGATCGGGGATCTGCTTCACGCAGACGACAACCTTCATGGGCGCCAATTGTGCCAGCGCCCGGCCAGAAACGAACCCCTAGACAAAGTTGTTTCCCGCTCTTGTTCGCTGCGCTCACTGGTGCACCATTGTTGTGTCGGCGGCTGTGAGGCTGTCGATGCACCCCTGGTGCCTGCTGGGCCATCGCCTGCTGTGCTTGTGGCTTGACCGCCTCCGTGAGGCGAGGCCCGGTGGCCCAGGCTGTGCGATAGGGCACTAGCGCCGCAGGGCATCGGGTGCTTCCCAACAGTTGCAGCACCCCGAACGGTTCGGTGGTGTGGACTGGGCGAGGTGGTCGGACGCCGTCTGGCCGGTCTGAGCAGGCGCCTCACAGGGGCGTCGGTGCGGCGGGTCGCGATCGAGCGCGGTGGTGGAGGCGCTGCTCGCCGCCGGCCGAGGTCGTGGTGGTGTCGAGCCGGGCGGTGAAGGCCCTGCGCGTCCGCTATGGCACCGCAAGTGCGACCGGTCCGACGCCTATGTGCTGGCGGACTGCTCGGGGTCCAGCCGGGATCCCCAGCGGGACGCTCAGGTCCCATGTCAGCTGCTTCACGCGACATCGACAACGCGGTCTCGCTGCGGCCTGCGGCGGTCCCCAGCGCCCGGCCGGAGAAACGCCTCGGCGGCCGAGACAGCTACAGCGGCCGCAGAACACCCCAGCATCTCTACGGGCGCCTGCATTCGACGGCGACGCCCGCAGCAGCGTCACACTGGCCCACGTCGCGGTCCTCAAGACCCTCCGGGCCCAGATCGGCTCTTGCTCGACGCGCACCCCGACGGCCCGATCTTCCGGTCCCTGCCTAGAGCAGGAACCATCCGCGCCGCCGCGCTGCTCGCGGAGATCGGCGACTGCCGGGGCCGGTTCCCCGACCCCGAGCTCGCAGCCGCAGCCGGCGTCGCGCCCTCGACCCGATCCTCGGGACGGCACCGGCCACCTTCAGATGGGCCTGCAACAAGAAACGCGCGAGCCCTCGCCTCGCCGGCGACAGCCGACACGAAGTTGGGCCCAACACCGCTACCAGACACTCATCCTCGCCCGACTGGGCCCACATCATCGCGCTGCTGTGACCCAACCCGACACCGCGCTCGGCAGCTCATAGGGCTACTCACGGGCCGCTCGGGCCACGGCCTCGCTCAGCGCCTCGCGAAGTCCTCATCAGACGCGGCCTGTCCGCTCGGCCTCAAGTTCGTCGCCTCTTGCCCACTTGCCGCGGGCGCTGCGGCGCGCCCAGCCCCGCAAGCGGACAGACTGGGCGAGTGCGAGTCCTTCTACTGGTGAACTCGGTCGCTTCCTCGGTGACGGGGCGGCGCCGGGTGGTGATCCAGAAGGCGCTGTCAGCCGACCATGAGGTGACCCTGGCCGAGACCGTCCGGCGCGGCCACGCCACCCGGCTGGCCCGGTCGGCCGCCTCCGACGGCATCGACTTGGTGGTGGTGCTGGGCGGGGACGGCACACTCAACGAGGCCGCCAACGGCCTGGCCGGCACCGGCACTGCCCTGGCGGCGCTGCCGGGGGGCAGCACCAACGTGTTCGCCCGCATCATCGGCCTGCCCGACGACCCGATCGAGGCCGTGGGCATGCTCCTCGACGCCCTCGACCGGGACGCCATCACCCGGATAGGGCTCGGCGCCGTCAATGGGCGGTACTTCCTGTTTCATTGCGGCATCGGCTTCGACGCCGCGGTGGTGGAGCATGTCGAAAGCCGCGGCTCATGGAAGCGCTGGGCCGGGCATCCCCTGTTCGTCTACGCCGCGGTCGCCACTTGGCTGAACCCGGCGCACCGGCGACGCCGGCCCATGCAGGTCCTCGACGCGGGCGGCGAGACTCTGGCCGAGGGCTTGCTGACCATCGTGCTGAACGCCGATCCCTACACCTACCTGGGCGGCCGCAGCTTCGACCTCGCGCCCGGCACCAGGCTGGACGAACCGTTGGTGGCGGTGACGCTGCCCAGCCTGTCGCTGCACCGCCTGCTGCCGGTGGCGCTCAAGGCCCTGCGCTCCGGCGACGTACGAGGCATGCCCGGAGCGCACGTGCACGAGGGGCTGCGGGATCTGACGGTGACCGCCGATCCGCCCGTCCCCTACCAGGCCGACGGGGACCACCTCGGCGCGGCCCCCCGTCTCAGGATCCGCTGGACTCCCGAGGCCCTGCGCCTCGTCCTGCCCTGAGAGCTCAGGCGGCGTCGACGATGGCGCGGGCCACGTCGGGCACGTCGGTGACGATGCCGTCGACGCCCATCGCCAGCAGTTCCGACATGCGAGAGGGATCGTTGATGGTCCAAACGTTGACGGCCAGCCCGGCGTCGTGGGCCCGGCGCACGAAGCCCGCGTCGCACATGGCATCGAAGGGGTGCACGGCCGCCATGTTGTGGGCGATGGCCCGGGCCACAGCCTGCGAGGGCGCCACGATCCCGCAGTTCAGCGCGGTGGGGATGGTCGGGTCGACGGCCCGCACTGCGTCCGCCGCGTCCACGTTGAACGACGACACGAGGGCCCGGTCGGGGCCGAGGTACGCGGCGATAAGACCGGCCACCGCATCGGCCACGAGGTGGTCGCTGTCGTAGTCGGGATCGTCGGGCAGGTTCTTGATCTCGAGGTGCACGCCCAAGCCGTCGCAGGCCTCCAGGGCCTCGGCCAGGCTGGGCGCGTAGTCGGGCAGATCGTCGGCATGCAGGTGGCCGATCCGCCGCCCGTCGGCCAGGTGGGCGTCATGATGGACGACGGCCACACCGTCGGCAGTGCGGCGCACGTCGAGCTCCACCCAGTCGGCGCCGAACTCGCGGGCCAGTCGGAAGGCCTCCAGCGTGTTCTCGGGCGCGGCCTGGCTGGCCCCCCGATGCGCGATCACCGCTGCCACGCCGCCCAGTCTCGCAGACCTCGACCGGCAGCGCGAGTCGGACGCCGCACCGTAGACCCAAGGCTCCCAAATTGACGTAGTTCTCCCCCTCCAGGGTGGTCGACTACGTCAATTTGCCGTAGGGCCAGATACCTGCAATTGCAGGTCACAGCCACTTGCGCCTTCACCCTACTGTGGCCTGCGGCAGCGCCGGCCGACGCCGAGCAGGCCGCTCCGGCTCGCGACGAAGGGGAGAGACCATGGTGATTCCTGCACCCGAACTGGACGACCTTCGGGCCATATCACAGAGGTGGGGCCTGGAGATCGGCGACGGCGACCTGGCCGTGTTCAAGGCGCTCATCGATGGCGCTCTCGGGTCATACCACCACGTGGATGCGATGTATGACGCCTCCAAGCCATCGGTGCCCGAGCGCCCCTGCCACCGGCCCGACGACATCGACAACGAACTCGGAGCCTGGTACTACCGCTGCGACATCTCCGAGTCCGAGTCGGGTCCGCTGGCCGGCAAGACGTTCGCCATCAAGGACAACTCCGCGGTCGCGGGAGTCCCCATGATGAACGGCTCCCGCATCGTGGAGGGCTACGTGCCCCTGAGGGACGCCACCGTGGTCACCCGCATCCTCGAAACGGGCGGCAGGATCCTGGGCAAGTCGGCCTGCGAGGACCTGTGCTTCTCCGGTGCCAGCCACACCTGCGCCAACGGTCCGATCCGCAACCCCTGGGACACCACGCGCACGGCGGGCGGTTCCTCGGGCGGCAGCGGCGCCCTAGTGGCGGCCGGAGAGGTAGACATGGCGATCGCCGGAGACCAGGGCGGGTCAATCCGGATGCCCTCTGCCTGGTGTGGCAACGCAGGCCTCAAGCCGACCTTCGGCCTCGTGCCCTACACCGGCGCCTACCCGATTGAGTGGACCATCGACCATCTGGGCCCGATAGCGCGGAACATGACCGACTTGGCCACGTTCCTCACCGTGATCGCCGGTCCCGACGGCAACGACCCGCGCCAGCCCCACGCTCCGTCGGGAATCGACTACACGGCGGGCATCGATGACGGAATCGAGGGTCTCCGGGTCGGTGTGGTAGCCGAGGGGTTCGGATTCGAAGGCTTGAGCGACCCGGATTCCGACTCTCTGGTCGAGGCCGCGGCGAACCGTCTGGCCGATGCCGGGGCCGTCGTGGAAACGATCTCCATCCCCGCTCATCGCGATGCGCTGCACGTCTGGAACGTGATCGCCACCGACGGCGCCATGTGGCAGATGATCCGCGGCAACGGCTACGGCATGAACTACCGGGGCCTGTTCGATCCCGAACTCATGGAGCAGACCATGCGAGGCTGGCGGACCAATGCCCACCTGACCTCAATGACGCTGAAGTTCGTCATGCTGTGCGCCGAGCACGTCTTCAGCCACACTGGCGGCGCCACGTACGCCCGGGCCTCCAATGTGCGACCGCAGATCAACGCCGCCGTGGACGCGGCCCTGGCCCGCCACGACGTGCTGTGCTACCCGACACTGCCCTTCCCGGCCAAAGAGATCCCGCCCCCGGACGCCCCCGTCGACGAGTACGTGGCCCGGGCCCTGGAGATGATCCCGAACACCGCGGTCTCCAACGTGACCGGGAACCCCGACCTGACGATCCCCGTGGCCGGCGGCGGGGGCATGCCCGTCGGGATGAGCATCGTCGGCCGGCAGTGGGACGAGGCCACCGTGCTCAGGGTCGGCCGGGCCTACGAGAGGCTCGTCGGAGGATTCGCCCTCTCCCCCATGGCGCAGACCCGGCTCAGCGGCTAGGCCGCAGCGCTGATAGGTGTCACCGCCTCGCTGTGAAGCGTCGTATTTCCCGCTCTTGTTCGCTGCGCTCACGGGCCGCTCGGGCCACGGCCTCGCTCAGCGCCCGCGTGATTCTTCGTGACCTGCGGCCTATCCGCTCGGCCTCTGGCCGGCGCCGAGACCATGGCGTCGGATCCGTGCTTGACTAACGGCAAGGCTGTCGATCTTGCAGGGAGGTCGGG
The DNA here is from genome assembly GCA_965219165.1 of Candidatus Aldehydirespirator sp. Lineage (GTDB taxonomy): Bacteria > Actinomycetota > Acidimicrobiia > Acidimicrobiales > Aldehydirespiratoraceae > Aldehydirespirator. The sequence goes on from CBDCMW010000002.1 coordinate 3,287,613, forward strand.
CCATGGCTGACTTCAGAATGGGTCGCCGTTACGAAGGTGCCGTCGAACTCGTCGACACCGACGATTTGGAACGGCTCGCGGACCTGAGCCAGACGCTGGTCGGGTTTCTGGATCCCGCCGCGCTCGCGCAGCGCACGGCCTTGGACCTGTACCGGATGCTGGGCCTGCCGCTGGTGTCAGTGGCGGTGCGGGAAGGCTCGTCGTACTTCGCGATGAGGGGCGTGCACGGCGCCCGCACTGAGCGCTTCCGCCAGGTGCAGGTGTCCACGGGCGAGGGATTGGGCGGTCGGGTGATGGTGGAGCGCCGGCCTGTGGAGGTCCAGAGCTACGTCGACGACCCCCGCATCACCAACCACTTCATCGATGTGGTGAACGCCGAGGGCCTGGGCGGGATGGTGGCCGTGCCGGTGGAGCACGACAACGAGCTGGTGGGGCTTCTGTACGGCGGGCTGCGCGCCATCGGGTCGATCGGCGACCGGGCCAAGCTCGTCCTCGAGCGGGCAGCCCAGGATGTGGCGCCCATGATGGCGGCGTCCATCCGGGCCTCGGCGGCCATACAGCACCGCGTCGACGCCGAGCGCCAACGCATAGCCAACGACCTGCACGATGATGTGGGGCAGCTGCTGTTCTCCATCAGCGTCGCGGCGCAGCGGCTGCGCCAGGGAGGCGACGAGAACCTCTCCGCGGTGGCGGCGCGCATAGAGCACCAGGCCCAGGAGGCGGCGCAGCGGATGCGCCAGGCCTTCAAAGTGCTGGGGCCGAGCTCGTCTGACGAGGCCGCGGCGACCGCGCTCCGGCGGGATATCGATGACTTGACCGCCCGATCGGGAGTGGCGGCTCATTTCGTGGTGCGCGGCGTCGCCCGGCCGCTGCCGCCGCGAGCGGAGGCTGCCCTGCTGGGCGCGGCCCGGCAGGCACTGTTCAACATCGAACGGCACGCCGCGGCGTCTCTGGTGGTGGTGACACTGCACTTCGGGATTTCGGAGGTGTCGCTGGTCATCCAGGACGACGGCTGCGGACTGCCCGAGGACTTCGAGCTGGCGGTTGTGCCCCGCGGCGACCACCACTGGGGGCTTGCGTCGATACTGCGCCAGGCACAGCGCCAGGGCGGCGATATGGAGGTGAGGCCGGGAGAGGACGGCGGCACCACCGTTCGCATCACGCTGCCGATCGACGACTCGCAATGAGCATGTCCAAGCCAGCAGCCGACCGGACGGCATGAGCGCGCCCGATCCCGAGACAGGCCACGCGACCAGCGCGTCCGTCCTGGTGATCGACGACCATCCGGTGGTGATCGACGGAGTTCGCCAGCTCCTGGCGCGCGAACCCGATTTCAGCCTGGTGGGAGAAGCTTCCAACGGCGAGGACGGGGTGGCTCTGGCTGAGCGCCTGGCACCTGATGTGGTCGTGCTCGACCTGAAGCTCGGCGACAACTTCGCGCCTCACTTGTGCAGGGCTCTGCTGGAGGCGTCGGGCAAGTCCCGGGTGGTGATCCACACCGCCTTCGATGACCGCGAGCCGCTGCGAGCCTGCCTCAACGCCGGCGCAGTGGGCATCGTGCTCAAGGACGCGAGCAACCTGGTCGACGCGCTGAGACGGGTGCTCGCCGGCGAGCTGTACGTCGATCCGTCCCTGGTGGAGGACCCCCGCGCCCGGGCGCTGCGGCTGGGCGAGGAGGGGGGACTCTACGAGTCGCTGACCCTGCGCGAGTACGAGGTGCTGTGCGTGATGGCGCTGGGCCGCACGAGCAAGGAGATCGCCGCGGAGCTCTACCTCGCCGAGAACACGGTGCGCAGTTACACCCAGTCGCTGCTCACCAAGCTGCACGCCCGCAACCGCATCGAGGCCTTGGCCCGGGCCCGCGAACTGCGCCTGCTCTAGAGGCCGAGCGGATAGGCCGCAGTTCACGTACGAGATGGGCGAGGCAGTGAGCGAGGCCGTGGCCCGAGCGGCCCGTGAGCGCAGCGAACAAGAGCGGGAAACACAACCCCCCACCGCGAGGCGTCGGAAACGGGACCTGCAATCGCGTGTAGTTCGGGGCCAACCCTGCAATCGCGTGTGTCGGCCGCGGAGAGTCGCCACTAGTCCGGGTACGAGCGGCACCGCGGGGCGGTCGAGTCACGGGGGCCGCTACCCGCGGCACCGAGAGCCGGCGCCCGGGGGTCCAACAAAGGGGGAGCACACCTATGAGTCCAGAGAGGACTTCCATCCATCGCCGAGTCCGCCCGCTGTGGCCGGGACTGGTAGCAGTCATCTTGGCGCTCGGAATGCTTGCCGCGGCCTGCGGCACCGACGATGCGGACGAACCGGCACCGGCCGCGCCCTCACAGCAGGAGAGCACGCCGACCGACGCCGACAGCGCACCCGCCGAGCAGCCCGACGACGGCGCGGCAGCCGCGCCCTCCGAGAGCACCGACGAGCCCGATGACACCAGTGAGGTCTCGGAACCCACCGAGACCGTTGCTGAGACCACCGAGCCGATCCGGGTGGGCAGCCTTCTCGACGAGACCGGCCCGCTGAACATCTACGGCACGCCCATGGCCGACGCCACCCGTCTCGCGATCGCGGACATCAACGCCTCCGGAGGCGTGCTCGGCCGGCAGCTCGAGCTGGTCGCCCTCGACTCCAAGTCGGATCAGAACGAGTACATAACGGGCGCCGACCGGCTGGTGGCCGAGGACCTCGCAGTGGTCCACGCCGGGATCACCAGCGCGTCGCGCGAGGCGATCCGGCCGGCGTTCGACGAGGCCGAGCTCCTGTACTTCTACAACGTCCTGTACGAGGGCGGCCTTTGCGACCGCAACACGTTCGTGACCGGCGTGGTCCCCACCCAGCAGCTCCAGGTACTGATCCCTTGGGCGATAGAGAACATGGGACCGCGGCTGTACGTGCTCGCCGCGGACTACAACTACGGGCAGATCTCAGCCGACTGGGTGCGCGAGTATGCGGCCCAGACTGGCGGCGAGGTCGTCGGTGAGGACTTCTTCCCGCTCGACGTGGCCGAGTTCGGCACGACCATCTCGGAGGTCCAGAGCGCCGATCCCGACGTGGTCGTGTCGATCCTCGTCGGCGGCGCCCACATGTCCTTCTACAGCCAGTACGCGGCGTCCGGCGCCAACGCCGAGATCCCGGTGGTGTCCACCTCGTTCGGGCTGGGAAGCGAGCAGGTGGCTCTCGATGCTGCCTCCTCGGAGGGCATCATCGTGGCCTACCCGTACTTCCAGGAGCTCGACACACCAACCAACGCCGAGTTCACGGAGGCCTGGTACGCGGCCTACGGCGACGACTACCCGTACATCACCGACCTGGCCGTATACGTGTGGGAGGGCTGGCACCTGTGGGCCGATGCCGTGAACAGTGCCGGCACCCTCGACCGCGAAGCAGTGATCGCCGAGCTGGAGAGCGGCGTGGGCTTCGACAGCCCCAAGGGCTTCGTCACGCTGGACGGCCCGTCGCATCACCTGGTCCAGCCGGTGAGCCTGGCTCGGGCCAACGACAGCAACGGATTCGACGTGTTCGAGACGTTCGAGAACATCCCGCCGTCGTTCGAGCAGCAGACCTGCGACTTGGTCGCCAACCCCGAGACCAACGAACAGTTCACCCCCTGAGGACTCACTGCTACGGCTAGCCGACCCTCCCGGCTAGCAGCGCATAGGGTTGCGGGTGGGCGTCGAGCGACGGGGACGCCCACCCGCAACCACCACCCGATCCGTCGCCCGTCCGGGGCTAGCACGCGGGGAGCATCATGGCCCTCGACCGAATCTTCAACCTCGGGTTCGACCTCGCCACCACGATCTCGATCCTGGCCCTGGTGTCGTTGGGCCTCGCGGTCATCTTCGGCATGCGCGGCATCATCAACCTCGCCCATGGCGAGTTCATCATGCTCGGCGCGTTCGCGACTCTCACGGGGGTGCGCAGCGGGCTCAGCGTCTGGTTTGCGATGGCGCTGGCCGCGGCATTCGTGGGGCTGTTCGGGATCGTTGTCGAGCAGCTGCTGATACGGCACCTCTACGGGAGGCTCGCCGACACCATGCTCGCCACTTGGGGGCTGTCGTTGATCATGGCCCAAGCGGTGGAGAACCGCTACGGGTCGGTGACTGAGGGCATCCCCGTCCCGGTCGGCAACTTCACCCTCGGCGACTTCTCGATGTCGAAGTACAACCTGGTGCTGATGGCCTCGGCCGCCGCTGGGGTGCTGGCGACCCACACGATCATGCGTCGCACCCGTTACGGACTGCTGGCCCGGGCCGCGACGCAGTCACCGGCGATGGCCGAGAGCCTGGGCGTCAACACCTCCAGGGTGAACATGTGGACGTTCGGGCTCGGATCCGCTCTGGCCGGGGCCGCCGGGGCACTGCTGGCGCCCGTAGTCGGGGTGATCCCCACCATGGGCCAGACCTTCGTGGCCCGCTCGTTCATGACGGTGATCGTGGGCGGGCCCACCTTCGTGGCCGGCACGGTGTCCGCCAGTGGGCTGCTCGGCTTCGTCGAGAACGTCGGTACCAATTGGTTCACCCCGGTCATAGGCCAAGCGATGCTGCTCATCGCGGCGATTGTGATCCTGCGGTTCATGCCCCGAGGGCTCACGGGAACCCGGTTCCGGCGGTGAGAGACCTGCTAGCCCGGGTCGCCGGCGCCCCGGCGCTGTCCGCGGCGGGCAGCGCCCGCCGAGACCTGGCCGGCGCGGGCCTCGCGTTCGCGGCCGCGGCGATTCTGGGCAACTGGGTCGCGGAATTCACCGCCTTCGAATGGTCGCTGTGGGCTTCGCAGGCCATCCTGGCCCTGTCGCTGACGCTGGTGTGGGGATACGGCGGGATCTTCAGCCTGGGCCAGGCGGCTGTGTACGGCATCGGCGGATACACCTACGGGTTCTGGGCCATCAACCTGGTCGACAGCACCGGCGAGTCGCTGACGGCGGTGCTGGCCGCGGTGGCCATCGGCACTGCATTCGCGGCGCTGCTGGGCTACTTCATGTTCTACGGCAACGTGACCGACGTCTACGTGGCGATCATCACCCTCGCCACCAGCCTGGTGCTGTTCGCGTTCGTCAACTCGACCTCGGGCCGCGCCTACCGCATCGGCGACGCGCCATTCGGCGGCTACAACGGCATGCCGCGCATACCGCGCCTCACGTGGCGTCTGCCCGGAGGCGACAGTCACGAGCTCACGAGGACCCAGTTCTTCCTGGTGTGCGTGGCCGCGGGACTGCTGATCGCGGTGATGATCCGGATGCTGTCGAGACGCCCCTTCGGGCGGATCGCAGTGGCGCTCCAGCACAACGAACTGCGCACCGAACTGCTGGGCTACGACGTCAGATGGCACAAGCTGGCCCTGTTCACCATCGGAGGTGCGATCGCCGCGTTCGCGGGGGCGTTGTTCGCGGCGTGGGGGCGATTCATCAGCCCACCCGTGTTCTCGCTCGCGCCGGCCGCTCTTGTGGTGATTTGGGTTCTGGTGGGAGGCCGCAGCAGCGTCTCCGGAGCGTTCGTGGGCGTGCTGGTGGTAAAGGGCTTCTCCTCGTGGTTCGGGGGCGCGAGCGGCGACAACGAGCCGATCGTGCTCGGAGTGCTGCTGGTCGCGATCGTGCTCGCGCTGCCCGGAGGGATCGTCACCAGCATCGGCCGTTTGGCGGACCGGGTCCGCAGCCGTCGCCTCCGGACTCTGACAACGCCTGAGGCGTCGCCGCGTGAGGCTGCAGCCGACATTGGCGCGGGACCGGCGGGTCTCGAGGTCCGATCTCCGGTCGGCGAACAACCGCGACCGCCGCGACGGATCTCGACGAGGGCGGTGACGAAGCGCTACGGCGGACTGGCCGCGGTGGACGAGGTGACACTCGAGTTCCCGCCGCGGGGCATCTCGTGCTTGATTGGCCCCAACGGAGCGGGCAAGAGCACCCTGCTGGACCTGCTGTCGGGACGGCAGCGCCCCACCGCGGGGACCGTGGCGCTCGACGACCAGGACCTGACGAGACGGCAGCCGTTCCAGCGAGCCCGCAGCGGTGTGGCCATCAAGCTGCAGGTCGCGTCGATCTACGCCGAGTTGAGCACCCGGGAGAACCTGTGGCTGGCGTGCTACTCCATGCCCCGCGACATCGAGGAGGCCGACCGGCGCGTCGGCGGGCTCTTGGAGTGGCTCGAACTCGGAGACGACGCAAACCGTCCCGCGGGACACTTGTCGCACGGCCAGAGACAGTGGCTTGAGATCGGCATGGTCGTGGCCACCGACCCCTCCGTGGTGCTGCTGGACGAGCCCACCGCGGGCATGACCCGCACCGAGACGGCCCGAACCGCCAGCCTCGTCGCGCAGTTGGGCGAGACCGCGTCGGTGATCGTGGTCGAGCACGACATGGACTTCGTGCGCCGGCTGGATGCGCCGATCACGGTTCTGCACATGGGCTCGCTGTTTACCCAGGGCAACTTCGACGAGCTGTCCAGCGACGACCGAGTGATCGACATCTACCTGGGAGCGCACCACGACAACAGCGACGCCGCCGGCGAGTCCCGAATTCCCGGCGATCGTGCCACCCACACGGTGGAAGCGTCCGGAGAGTTCCCGCGAGAAGCAGGGGGAGGACCGGCCGATGCTGGTGCTTGATGAGCTGCGTGCCGGTTACGCATCGGCACCGGTGCTGCACGGCGTGCACCTAAGTCTGGGACCGACCGAGTGCGTGACCGTTCTGGGCCGCAACGGGGTGGGCAAGACGACGCTCATACGGGCCATCAGTGGCGCCGTCGCCTGCACGGGCGGTTCGATCACCTTCGACGGCACCGACCTGGGACCGCTCAAGGCACACGAGCGGGCCCGGCTGGGGATCGCACACGTTCCCCAGGGTCGCGACATCTTCCCAAAGCTCTCGGTACTCGAGAACCTCAAGGTCGGCACGGCGGCGCGCCGGGACCGAAGCACCGACGGCGTCGACAAGATCCTGGAGGAGTTTCCGATGCTGGCGCAGCGACGGCGCGCTCGTGGCGACAACCTCTCGGGCGGCCAGCAGCAGATGCTGGCGCTGGCCAGGGCGCTGGTGACCGAGCCCCGCCTGCTGCTGTTGGACGAGCCTTCCGAGGGCATCCAGCCTTCAGTCCTCGATGATATAGCTGGGGTCATCGGCAGGATCAACACCGAGCGAGGCATAGCCGTGCTCGCGGTGGAGCAGAACCTCGACTTCGCGGCACGCATCGCCCGGCGCGGCCTCATCATGGACAAGGGCGAGATCATCACCGAGGTAGACACGGCCGAACTGCGCCGCGACCGTGCTCTCCAAAGGAAATACATGGCCCTCTAGACCGACCAGACCCGCCGCGGCGCGCAACGCCCCGAGGCCACCCCCAGACCGCCAACCCGACCGCAGACCTTGAGACACAGAGGAGCAGACAATGACGATGTCAGCCGCCGAGGGACCGACCACGGTGCCGCTGCTGGACGAGACGATCCCGCAGAATCTGGCCCGCACCGTCGCCGAGCACGGTGAGCGCGACGCGCTGGTGTCCGTCGAGCAGGGTCTGCGCTACACGTACGCCGAGTTCTCCGAGGCGATCGACCGGGTGGCCCGGGGGCTCATGGCCATAGGCGTCGCCAAGGGCGACCGGGTCGGCATCTGGAGCCCCAACTACGCCGAGTGGGTGCTGGTGCAGTACGCCACGGCCCGTATCGGCGCGATCCTGGTCACGATCAATCCGGCCTACCGGTCCTCAGAGCTGGAATATGTGCTCAACCAGTCGCAGATCTCGGTGCTGGTGGCGGTGGAGGCCCTCCTGACCAGCGACTACCGGTCGATGATCGACGAGATCTGGGACCGGGTGCCGGCCGAGCGCGTGGTCTACATGCACACCGACGACTGGGACGCCCTGCTCGAGGCGGCCGAGGCGGTAACGCAAGGCCAGCTCGAGGAGCGCAGCGCCCAGCTCGGGCCCGCCGACGCCATCAACATCCAGTACACCAGCGGCACCACCGGCTTCCCCAAGGGCGCCACCCTCAGCCACCGCAACATCTTGAACAACGGCTTGTTCATCGGCGAGGCCTGCAAGTACACCGAGCTGGACCGGGTGTGCATCCCCGTCCCCTTCTACCACTGCTTCGGGATGGTGCTCGGCAACCTGGCCTGCACCACCCACGGCTCGGCCATGGTGATCCCCGCGGCGGGGTTCGACGCCGCGGCCACGCTGCGGACCGTCGCCGCCGAGCGTTGCACCAGCCTCTACGGGGTGCCGACGATGTTCATCGCCGAGCTGGGCGATCCCGGACTGACTGGCTACGACCTGTCATCGCTTCGGACTGGGATCATGGCCGGCTCTCCGTGCCCCATCGAGGTGATGCGCCAGGTGGTGGACCAGATGAACATGCGCGAGGTCACTATCGCCTACGGCATGACCGAGACCTCTCCGGTGTCCACGCAGACTTCGGCTAACGACCCGCTTGAGAAGCGGGTGACCACTGTGGGGAGGGTCCATCCCCATGTGGAGATCCGCATCGTCGACCCCGGCACCGGCGAGACCGTGCCCCGGGGCACCAGCGGCGAGTTCCTGACCCGGGGCTATTCGGTGATGCTGGGCTACTGGAACGATGAGGCCCGCACCGCCGAGGCCATCGACGCCGACGGCTGGATGCACACCGGCGACCTCGCGGTAATGGACGACGAGGGCTACGTGAACATCGTCGGACGAATCAAGGACATGATCATCCGAGGCGGCGAGAACGTCTACCCCCGCGAGATCGAGGAATTCCTCTACACCCACCCCGACATCGTCGAGGTGCAAGTGATCGGCGTACCCGACGCCCGCTACGGAGAGGAGATCATGGCCTGGGTCCAGCTGCGCGACGGCGCCGAGACCACCGCAGAGGACGTCAAGAACTTCTGCCGGGGCACCGTCGCCCACTACAAGGTTCCCCGCTACGTCAAGTTCACCGACTCCTTCCCGATGACCATCACAGGCAAGATCCAGAAGTTCAAGATGCGCGAGCAGTCAATCGAAGAGCTCGGCCTCGACGAGGCCGCCCAGGTGCGGAGCGCCTAGCGCCATGAGCCTGACCAAAGAAGAACCATGAGCCTGACCGAAGAACAGACCGTCTTCCGATCCGTCGTGCGCGACTTCGCGGCCGCCGAGATCGCCCCCCACGCCGAAGCCTGGGACCGAGACCACGTCTTCCCCACCGACACCGTGCACAGGATGGGCGACCTGGGGCTGTTCGGGCTGATATTCGGCGAGGAGTACGGGGGTGCCGACGCCGATTTCGCCACGCTGTGCCTCGCCATAGAGGAGATCGGCCGGGCCGATCAGTCCATGGGCATCACGCTGGAAGCGGGCGTGTGCCTCGGAGCCAAACCAATCGCCGAGTTCGGTTCGGCAGATCAGAAGAGCGAGTATCTCCCCGATCTGGTTGCGGGCCGATCCCTGGCGGGCTTCGGCCTCACCGAGCCGGACGGCGGCTCCGACGCGGGCGCGACCAAGACACGGGCCCTTCTCGACTCCTCGGGTGCCGAGCCGCAGTGGGTTATTGACGGGGCCAAGACATTCATCACGAATTCCGGCACCGACATCACCAGTTTGGTGACGGTCACGGCACTCACCGACGAGGGCGTGTCGTCCATCATCGTGCCGTCGGGCACTCCGGGGTTCCTTGTGGAGCCGCCGTACCGCAAGATGGGCTGGCACGCGTCCGACACCCACGGCCTGGTCTTCGACAGCTGCCGGGTGCCCCACTCGAACCTCCTCGGAAAGGCCGGTCAGGGCTTCCAGCAGTTCCTGGCCACCCTCGACGACGGACGGGTGGCCATCGCCGCGCTGGCGGTGGGGCTGATCCAGGCCTGCCTGGACGAGTGCACCGCCTACGCCAAGGTGCGCAGAGCCTTCGGCAAGAGCATCGGCAGCTACCAAGCGGTGGCGTTCAAGTGCGCCGACATGGCGGTGGCCGCCGAGACCGCCAGACAGATGACCTATACGGCCGCGGCGCTCAAGGACGCGGGCCGGCCGTTCAAGAAGGAGGCCGCCATCGCCAAGCTCTACGCCACGGAAGCGGCGGTGGCGGCCACTAGGGAGGCGACGCAGATCTTCGGCGGCTACGGCTTCATCGACGAAACGCCGGTAGCCCGCTTCTACCGCGACGCCAAGATCCTCGAGATCGGAGAAGGCACCAGCGAGATCCAGCGACTGGTGATATCCCGCGAACTAGGCCTAACCGCCGCCGTCTGACGCTTGTTGTGAATCAAATGATATGAAATAGCAGTTAATGCTACCCAAGCTCGCTAGGGTGTGGGCGGGGCGGCTCCGGTGCCACGTGAGTGTGCTCTGCCAACCGGGGCCGCCCCAGCTACCGGCTCCAGCATACACTTGCTCGCGCACGGTGCAACCCTTATGTGGGCATTGCTTTACTCTCATTACAAGTCAAGCAGCGACTCGCCACTCCCCCGGCCGGACACGCGCTGGTCAAGATCGTCGATATGGCAGGAGCAGGGCGTTCGGCGGGGTGCGCCGTTTGAAGAGTCCTGAGACCGCGACGATCGTCAGCAAGTAGGGCAGCGCGAACATGAGTTGAGGCACGAACGAGTAACCCGCCGCCTGCAGCGACACCTGCATGGCGTCGGCAGCGCCGAAAATCAGAGCTGCCCATAGCGCCCGCGCCGGGTTCCAAGCACCGAAGATCACAATCGCCAGGGCTATGAACCCCTTCCCTGAGATGATCGTGTCGCGGTAGGTGTGCGCGGCGGTCAACAGCAGGAACCCGCCCGCACATCCGGAGAACGCTCCGGAGGCGAGAACGCCCAGATAGCGCAGCCTCGTGACTGACATCCCCGCGGCGTCAGCCATCTTCGGACGGTCACCGACCGCCTGGAGGGCCAGCCCAAGTCGGGTGCGGTACAGCATGACCCACACACCCAAGACCAGCGCGAGGGTGAAGTAGGTGAGTGGCGACTGGGTGAACACAGAGCCCCCGAGTATGGGGATCTTGTGCAGCAGCGGGATCTCGATCGATCGGAAGCCCGACACGGTCAAGATGCCGGGCGAGCTGCCGTAGATCGCCCGGAACGTGTAGCTCGCAGCCGCCAGTGCGGCCGCATTGAACACCACGCCAACGACCACTTGGCTCGCTTGGACCGTGACGTACATCCAGGCGAGGAAGAGATTGACGGCCAGGCCCACTCCCACGGACATCACGAGCGCGAATACGGGACTGCCGGTCTCGTTGGCGGCAACGAACGCGGCGAGAGCGCCGACGAGCATCGTGCCCTCGATGCCGACGTTGAGCACTCCAGACACTTCGCCGATGGTCTCCCCCAGCGCGGCCATCAGCACGGGCGCCGCGAGACGGATGGCACCCGCCAGCCAGGTGACCACGAACACTTCGGAGAGGAGCGTGTTGTCAAGTACGTCCACTCACACCCCCGGTTCTGACGTCGTCCTGGTTGGGGCCCGCGCCGGTTCAGCGGCCGAGTCAGCCGGTGTGGAGGGCGTGGCCGGCGGCCCGCCGGGGCCATCGTCGCGGGAACCGGCTGGGCCTCCCCCCAACACGGCCCGCAGGTTGACCCTGTAGTAGCGCAGCGGCCCGCTAGCGAGAATGGCTAGGACGATCAGGCCCTGGATGACTTGAGCCATCGACGCGGGGATCCCCGACCGGCGTTGCATGACCTGAGCTCCAATAGACAGGCCACCCAGCAAGAAAGACGACACAGCCGTTCCGATCGGAGTCAACCCTCCAAGCAGAGCGGCAACGATGCCCTCGAATCCCGTGGTCGTGTCGAGGCCGTCGAGCAAGCGGTACTGGACGCCGAGCACCTGAGACCATCCCGCGAGGCCGGCGAGAGCACCGCCGAGCACAGCGGCCTGGATTGTTCGCTTGGCGATGTCTATCCCGCCGTAGTGAGCCGCCCTGGCGTTGTGGCCCATGGCACTCAGGTCGAACCCGAGCGCCGTCAGGTGGAACACGCCCGCGATAACGCCGACGAGGAGGACCGCGACGATCACGCCGAAGTGGAGATTGTTCGACGGGCCGAGGAGCAGCGGCAGGTGGGCGGACTCGTCGAATCGCTCGGTCTGTGGAAGCGCGCCCTTGGCGCGCATGGGCCCGCTCACAAGATAGTTCAGCAAGAACGCGGCAACGAAGTTCATCATGAGCGACAGCAGCACCTCGTTGCCGTCGTGACGGGCCTTGAGGTAGCCGACGATCCCGCTCCAGATGCCCGCGGTCACCGCGGCGGCAACCAGCGTCAGCGGGATCAGGACGGCGGTCGGCGCCCAATCCAGCGGTCGCCCGTCAGCGGCTGGGAGGGCAACGAGCGCCGCACCGGTAGCCCCCATCAGCAGGCATCCCTGGAAGCCCAGGAAGAAGAAGCCGGCCCGCCAGGTGACGATCGTGCCCAGACCGATGAAGATCAGGGGTGCCGCCCGCACGAGTGTGTCGCCGAGCCCGCGGCTGGTGCCGAACCCCTCCCGGAACAGTGTCGAGTATCCATCGACTGGGGAGCTGTCGAAAGGGATGAACAGCAACCCTCCGAGCAGCAGGCCCGTGGCCATGGCGGCGAGCGCGATGGCGATTCCGAATCCCGGTCCACCGATGGGAACCAGACGGCGTTCGATCAGTGGCGGAGCACCGCGCTGACTCATGACTCCACGCCAGCCATCAGGAGTCCGAGATCGTGGACATCAATGTCGCTATTGGGGACGACTGCGATCAGACGGCCGTCGAACATGACGCCGATGCGGTCCGAGAGCTCCAGCAACTCGTCGAGGTCGACCGATATCAGCAACACTGCGATCCCGGCGTCACGGCAGTCGAGGAGCGTCTGGCGCACTCGTACGGTGGCTTTGACGTCGAGTCCCCTAGTCGGCTGCTCAACGACTAGCAACCGCGCGCCGCCCTCGAGTTCTCGGGCGAGGATCATCTTCTGGAGGTTGCCGCCCGACAGGTTGCCGGCTGGGAAGTCGGTCGAGGGCGTCAGCACCTCGAATCGGTCGATGAGATCCTCGGCCTTCTGGGATGCGTCCCGTCGCTGCACAAACCCGTGTCTGCTGAACCGGCCGCATGACCCGAGGATGATGTTCTCCGTGATCGACAGCGCCTCGATGGATCCGACGCCTCGCCGGTCAGCAGGCACGTAGCGCACACCGGCGTGGCGTCGCATTGACACGGAATGACGGTCGATCGCCTCTCCGCCCAGTTGTATGTGGCCGCCGGTCTGCCTCCGGAGCCCGACAATGACTTCGGCCAACTCGCTCTGCCCGTTGCCGTTGACGCCTGCGATGCCGAAGATCTCCCCTTGCCTGACCTCCAGGGACACGTCGGCGAGCCTGGCGACGCCCGCGGCGTCGGTGAGGTCTACATGATCCACCCGCACGGCCGGGTGCTCCTCAGGCGGTGCGCTCCGCTCGCTGCGGAGTGCGTCCGGCAAGCTTTCTCCCACCATCAACTCCGCCAGCTCGCGGGCCGTCGTCGATGATGTCCGCTTCGTGGCGACGTTCCGGCCGGCCCGCATCACCGTGACGTTGTCCGTGTGCGTGAGCACTTCCTTGAGCTTGTGGGTGATGAGGACGATGCTCTCGCCGTGATCGCGCAGGCGGTTGACGACATCGAACAGGCCCGCAGACTCGACCGGCCCCAGCACCGAAGTCGGCTCGTCGAGGATCAGCAGTTGAGCCTCGCGGAACAGAAGCTTGAGAATCTCGACACGCTGCTGCTCACCGACCGAGAGGTCCGCCACGCGGGAGTCCGGGTTGACTCCCAGCCCGTACTCGCTCGACAGCGCCCTCAGCTGCTCTCGGGCCCCGTCGCGGTCCAGCGCGCCGTACGGTCCCGCTCCAGGCCCTGACCTCACGCCGACAAGGACGTTGTCGAGGACGGTCATCCTCGGGATCAGCAGGAAGTCCTGATGGACCATTCCGATTCCGAGGGCGATCGCGTCGGAGGGTCTGCGAATCTCGACGGGTGCGCCGTCGACGCTGATCGTCCCGGCGTCGCGCTGCAAGAGACCGTAGAGGACATTCATGAGGGTGCTCTTGCCAGCCCCGTTCTCGCCGAGGAGGGCATGAACCTCCCCGGTCTCAACGGTGAAGTCGACGGAGTTGTTAGCGACGACGCCGGGAAAGGTCTTCGTGACGCCTCGGAGCTCCACCCTCATCGCGGTTGTTCACTCCCTCGCCTCATCCTCGCGGCACGGGAGTATTCGACCACAAGCGGGGAGCTAGGTACGGCAAGCCGTTGGAGGGCCGACGACTTGCCGTACTCGCTCGGCTCCGTGCTTAGTGGGTGGGGACGGAGATCGCGCCCGAGTTGACCTGCTCGAAGACGCTCTTGAACTGGCCCCAGACGTCGGAGGACACGAGGGCCTGGTTGTAGTCGTCGCCACCGAATGTGAAGGTCCACATGAACTCAGTCGAGGGAGCCCATTCCGTTCCTGCGGGGTAGTCCGCGCTGCCCACGTTCTGACCGAGGAACTGAACCATGTCCGCCAGCTCCATCCTGAAACTGGTGAGCATCAGGTCCGGGGCCGCCTGGGTCTGGTCCTGGTAGAACCCGATGACTTCCACGCCTTGCTCGGTGGCCCCTTCGATGGCCCCGAGGCCGGTCGTGTCCGCGATGTGGAGGATCACGTCGGCGCCCTGGCCGATCATCGCCGTCGCGGCCTCACGTCCGAGCTGTGGATCGTCGTAGCTCCCGGTCAGGACGTCCAATGCCTCCGCGCCGTCGACGGTCTCAGTCGCTCCGGCCTTGAAGGCGAGAAGCATCGTCCGCTGAGTCGGGTTGTCCCCACCGCCGACGATTCCGACCACGCCGGACTCCGACTGCAGCGCGGCCAGCGCACCGGCTGCGTAGGAGATGGCGTAGTACTGAGCGTCGACGAACGTGAGGTTGGACGACAGGGGAACATCCGGATCGGGTATGAACGTGGTTGCGAAGAAGTTCGTGTCGGGGTACTCGGGCGCCAACTCCGAGACCGTCGTACCGAACTCGAAGCCGTGCCCGATCACGAGGTCATAGCCGTCGAGCGCATAGCCCTCGACCGTCGACGGTATGTCGGCCTGCGCCGCGTCCTCGGTGAACGCGGTGTCGAAGCCTTGACTCGTGAGGGCGTCGAGCCCTTCGTAGGCGCCCTGGTTCCAGCCGCCGTCATTGATGGACCCCGACATCACTAGGGCGATGCGGGCGGGGCCCGCATCCTCTGCACTTGGGGGCGCATCCGTGTCGCCTGAGCAGCCCGCAGTCAACAGCGCCAGCGCCAGCAGCACTCCGGTCAGGAGTTGCAGTCGTTTCTTGATCATTGAGTCCCCCCTTGTAGAAGACGTTTGGACCGCTCGTTACGGCGGCCCATCACGGGGAGCGCACTGCGCGCTCCGCGATCATGTGCTCTCATGGGCTCCGTCCAACCGGGCGCGCAGATCGCGGAGGAACGGATTCCCGCGAGTTGGTCGGTTTGAACGGACTGCCAATCAACACCTCCCGGCCTTGGGTAGCTGGTCCGAGTCTCGACCACTTCATCCGGTGTGATGATCCAGTCGAGCGGGGTGTCATGCCCGATCATTGCCACGCGCTCGTCGTCGACGACCTGCGAGCCGTGCACGGTGGTCACGATCGGCGTACCAGGCAAGACAAGTCCCATGTCGCGAAATATTCCGAGCTCCAGATCGGCGAACCCCCCGCCCTTGCCCGTGCGGCCCCCTGCTCGGGTCACGGCAACGCAGCCCACGACGACGAGGTCGAATGGCTCCATCTCATCGAACTCGACAGGAACACCAATCTCGACGGCGCCCTCGGAGAACATGACGTTCTCGAACGAAATCCCCCGAGCCTGAAGGTGTGTGGGGTCGAGGCGCACGAATGGGAACGACTCGGTGAGCTCTGGAACCGGGGTGTACAGGGTCTTACCGTCCTGAAGTGCACGAAGGCGGACATGCGCCTGCGCGGGGTCTGGGTTGGACTTGACGACGGACGCGCTCTTCCAGATCTCTAGCGTCGCCAGCCGATCGGACGCCTCGTGGGCCCGCACATAGTTCGGGATGCGGCTGCGGACGGCTCCAACGCCGGTGGGCGTGTGTTCAAGCGCGGACCAAACCTCCCGCCTCAGGTTGTCCTTGGCCTCGTGTCGCCCTGCCCATCGAGCATCGGCCATCTGCTTCCGCCCCCCAACGTCCGCAACAGTTGTGAGGCAACCGTACGCCGCATGGGCCGGACTGTCAATACTTGTCTGACAAGTAAGGAACACAGGCCGATGAGTAGCTAGCCTGACCATGGTGAGAACCGGACGATTCGAGAAGCAGGCACCCGGCGCGAAGCAGGCACCCGGCGCGAAGCAGGCACCCGGCGCGAAGCAGGCACCCGGCGCGAAGCAGGCACCCGGCGCGAAGCAGGCATCGCGCAAGCAGCGGCCTCCCCTTGAGGACCGCGTGCTGTCGCTCTGGCGCGACAGCATCGACAGCAAGGACCCGGCCACGCTGGGTGGCGAGGTTGGAATCGCCGAGCAACTCGGGGTAGCCAGGCCCGCGTTGCGCGAGGCGATCGCCAAACTCGAGGCCATGGGCGTGGTGTACCGACGCCAGGGCGCGGCAACCGTCGTCAATCGCGACGCTCTGCAGCTCGCCGGACGATTCGATGAGCAGGGCGACTTCAGCGATGTGATCAAGGCGTCGGGTGCTAGCCCTTCGCTGCATCTCGAAGGCTGCGAGGACATAGAACTCACCGGCACCGACGCCGACGTCTTCGACGTCCCTGAAGGCACGCCGGCCATCAAGATCACAAAGCGGTGGGACGCCGACTCGATCCCGGCCCGGGTTGCGATCGACACGCTTCCCTTGCATCCTGGCGACAGCCGCGAGATCGATCCAGCAGAGTCGATTCTGATCTTGGCCGAGCGGCTCCGTGGCGAGGCCGTGACGTGGGAGCTTGCACTGCCGACGGCCGTATCCGCAGACGATGGGATCGCCGAAGTGTTGAGCGTTCGGGCCGGCGCACCATTGCTGCTGCTCGAGACGATCGGATTGTCGGTGAACGGCCGTCGCTTGTACCGATCTCACGACTACCACGTGCCAGGCGCCGTTCCTCAGGGCCTCATCCGCAACGTACGACCCGAGGCGACCCTCCAGCGACCGCACACGGGCCGCAACCGGTGAGTCGGAGGCGCGAATCAAGAGCCCGGAAGATCCTGAAGTCGAGTTGAGCGCATGTCTACTCTGCTACTCAAGGACGCTGATGTCGTAATTCCAATGGATCCGCTCGGAACCACAATCCCAAGCGGCGGCGTTTACATCCGCGACAACATCATCGAACAAGTCGGACCCACGCCGGAGCTTCCCGATGTTGCGGACGAGATCATCGACGCGAGCGGGCTGGCACTGGCCCCCGGTCTCATCAACACCCATCACCACTTCTTTCAGTCCCTGTTCCGCGCGGTTCCCGGGGCACAGGACTGCGGGCTGTTCGACTGGTTGCGGCGACTTGTGCCGCTCTACTCCGATATCAACACCGAGGCAGTCAGAGTCGCATCGTTGACATCCATGGCCGAGCTGCTGCTTTCTGGCTGCACCACGAGCAGCGATCACCATTACATCTTCAGAAACAACATCAAGCTCGATGCTCAGATCGAGGCCGCTTCGGTGATCGGCTTGCGTCTGCACGCAACGCGAGGATCGATGTCCATGGGCGAGAGCGATGGCGGGCTCATAGGCGACGACCTCGTTGAGGACGAGAACGCGGTCATTGCCGACTGTGTTCGGCTCGTCGAG
Source organism: Candidatus Aldehydirespirator sp. (assembly GCA_965219165.1). Classification (GTDB taxonomy): domain Bacteria; phylum Actinomycetota; class Acidimicrobiia; order Acidimicrobiales; family Aldehydirespiratoraceae; genus Aldehydirespirator. The sequence continues at coordinate 3,305,318 of CBDCMW010000002.1, forward strand.
AGCTACCACGACCCGTCGCCTCTCGCGATGGTGCGCATCGGCCTCGCGCCATGCACTCCGTTCGTCGTCACAAAGGAGCTGATGAGGGAATCGGCAGCGCTCGCTCGGTCGTACCCGAACGTCACGCTGCACACCCACGTCGCCGAGACCCTCGACGAGGTCGAGTACTGCAGCCAGCAATTCGGGCAGCGTCCGGCCCGATACATGGAGGAAGTGGGTTGGCTCGGCCCCGACGTCTGGTGGGCACATGCCGTACACATGAACGACGCCGAACTCGCGATGCTGGCGGAGACGGGCACCGGAATCGCTCACTGTCCGTCGTCGAACATGCGGCTCGGATCCGGCGTGTGCCGGGTACGCGACATGTTGGATGCGGGAGTCAACGTCGGACTAGGCGTTGACGGCTCTGCCAGCAACGACACCGGCCATCTGTTGGCCGAGGCTCGCACTGCCATGCTGTTGCAGCGCGTCACCCTTGGCGCTGAAGCCCTCGGGGTCGAAGCAGGGCTCCGTCTGGCAACGGTAGGCGGGGCGTCGATCCTGGGTCGCCTGAACGAGCTCGGCTCGCTCGAGGCCGGGAAGGCAGCGGACGTGATAGGAATCGATCTTCACACACTCGCCATGGCGGGCGGCGCGGTCCATGATCCAGTCGCGGCGCTGTTGCTGTGTTCGGTCGATCGCGTGGACCTTTCAATCATCAATGGTCGCCAGGTGGTCAGAGATGGCAGGATCCTCACTGTCGACGTGGAAGCTCTGGTCGGCCGCCACAATGAGATCGCTCGGCGACTCGTGTCGGGCCATGCCGGCCCCTAGAAGTCGGCGAATTCGAAACGCCGCTAGCCGACGGGCACCGGCGCGGGGCGGCGGGGCACTGACACGTCGATCACTGTGCCGCGTGGAGCGTCGGCCGATGCGGCCTTGATGGTGATCGAACCGCCGAGGTCGTGCACCACGAAGGTGCGCACGATCGTCAGGCCGAGCCCGGCGTCTCGGTCCAGCGAGAAGCCCTCGGGCACGCCGGGGCCGTCGTCGGTGATGCGCATGGTCAGTGCCTTGGCGGTCCGGGCGAAGCTCACCTCGACCAGCTCGCCCGGTCCAGCGGGAGGCCCGGCGTGCTGGAAGGCGTTCTGCACCAGTTCCACCAGCACCACCGCAAGCGGCATCGCCGTCTCGCCGTCGATCTCGCCGACCGTCCCCTCCACCCGTATCTTGAGCGGACGCTCCGCCGGGGCAAGTCCCTCCTCCACTAGGTGCACCAGCGGACCCACGATGTCGTCGAAGTCGAGGTCGGCGGTGGTGTCGAGCGCCAGATGCTCATGCACCATGGCAATCGACGAGACGCGCCGTACCGAGCTCTCCACCGCGGCCTTCGCCTCGGCGCTGCCGAGGCGGCGGGCCTGGAGCTGCAGCAGGGAACTGACCGTCTGCAGGTTGTTCTTCACCCGGTGGTGGATCTCGCGGATCGTGGCGTCCTTCGACAGCAGCAGGCGGTCGTGGTGTCGCAACTCCGACACGTCGCGCAGCATTGCCACCGCTCCGGTGACCCGGTCCTCGGCCACCATCGGGTAGGCCCGCAGCACCACCACAATCCCCGAACCGGCGATGAACTCGGCCACCGTGGAGCGCCGCCGCCAGAACGAGCGCTGAATCTCCGCGTCGTCGAGTCCGAGATCGCTCAGGCGGCAGCCCGGCACCGGACGCATCACGCCCAGCCGGTGCAGGGCGCTGCGGGCGTTGGGCGAGGCGTAGCTGATCCGCCCCTCCCGGTCGAGCACCATCACGCCGTCGCCCACGCGCGGCTCTCGGAACTCGCCCACCCGCTCCATGCGGTAGTAGGGGAAGGCGCCCTCCGCGATCATCTGTGCGAAGCGGGCGTACAGGCCGCGATAGATGGTCTCCAGCGGATTCTCGTGACGGATGGGAGCCGGCGCCGCCTCGCGGGCCAGTACCGCCACCGGCACGTCGCCGCAACGCACCGGCACGTAGTCCACGACGCGGCGGCGGTCGCGCAGCGGCAGGCTGCCCTCCTCCTCCACGAGAATGTCGTCGCCCACGCCGAAGCGGTCGCTCACCTCTGCGATCTCCGCCTCGCCCGCCTCACCGGTGTCCATCGCGGCGCGCAGCCATGCCAATGCCGGACCCTGAACGATGGTGCCCACCGGGTCGACCACATGGACCGTTGGTCCGGTATTGGCCCGTGCGTGGGCCAGCACAACGAATCCGCCGCCGGCGTCGGCGCCGGCATCGGCGCCCGTCTCGTCCGCCGTCCGATCTGCGGCGACCGCGATCACCGCCGGATCGAACCTGCCGACGCAGGGGGCGTAGAGAAGCAGATCCCCGAAGGAGAGGTCGGCAAGCGGCGCCCATGAGGCAACGAGCCGGTGAAGATGGTCGATGGAGCGCTCGTCGAGCGCGGTGCCGGCCCGGGCCAGCTCCGCGAGACCGACCACCGCCGCGGCGCTCCGTCAGCCGAACCCGATGGGGTTGGAGCCAGGCGGTCCCATCTCGACATGGGTGACGCGCGACGCGGCCACCGCTATCTCGCGGCCCTTGTCGTCGGTTAGCCACAGCACCGGAGCCTTGCCATTCAGGGCGGCTTCCACCGACGCCTTGATGTTCTCGCGGTCGGCGTCGTCGGGCAGGGTCACCGCGATTGGCTGGGGATTGTCGGCGATGCCGATGCGAAGCTCCACTCTCTTCTCCTTGGCTGTGCCTTCGGTGGCTGTTGGTCCTTGGCCCCGGTCCTCGGGTCTGTCAGACGATCTTCAGCTCGGGGTGGGTTCGCTTGGTGGGGCCGTGGGCTTCGATCCACGACGCCATCGCCGCGAAGACCGCCGATGCCTCAGAACCGGGGTCGACCGCCATTATGGGCCTCCCGTGATCGCTGCCCTCGCGTAGCGGGATCGTCATGGGAACCTGGCCGATGAGCTCCACGTCGAGCGTGCGGGCCAACTCCGCGCCGCCACCTGAGCCAAAAAGCTGGTAGCGCTTGCCGTCGTCGCCGGTGAACCAGGACATGTTCTCGATCACGCCCCGCACTCCGATGTTCACCTTGGAGAACATGAACGCCGAGCGCTGGGCCACCCTCTGGGCCGCGGCGTTGGGCGTGGTCACCACGTAGGCCTCGGCCCGGGGCAGGAACTGCGCCAGCGACAGCGAGATGTCGCCAGTGCCGGGGGGCAGGTCCACCAGCAGGAAGTCCGGATCGTCCCAGAACACATCGGTGAGGAACTGCTCGAGGGCCTTGTGCAGCATCGGCCCCCGCCAGATCACCGGCTGGTCCTCCTTCGCGAAGAAGCCCATCGAGATGCACCGCACGCCGTGCACCTCCGGCGGCACGATCATGTCGTCGATCACCACGGGGGCCCGGTCCACCCCCAGCATCCTCGGTATCGAGAAGCCCCATACGTCGGCGTCCACCACCGCGGTGGAATGGCCCCGGGCGGCCAGGGCGATGGCCAGGTTGGCCGTGACCGACGACTTCCCCACGCCGCCCTTGCCTGAGGCGATCAGCAGTGTTCGGGTGGCGTTGCCGGGCTGGGCGAAGGGGATGGCCCGGCCCTCGGCGTGACCGTGCGCCGGGGCGCTGCCCGCGGTGGCGGCCGGGTTGCCGTGCAGCTTGGTGCGCAGCTCGGTCCGCTCGGCGTCGGTCATCACGGTGAAGTCCAGGGTGACCGCGGCCACGCCGTCGAGGGCGGTCAGCGCGTCGCTGACGCGGCGCTGGATCTCGCTTCGAAGCGGGCAGCCGGCCACCGTGAGTGCGATGCGCACATCGGCGTGGCCGCCGTCGATGGTGGAGCCCCGGTACATGCCGAGGTCGACGATGCTGCGGTGCAGCTCGGGGTCCTCCACGGGTCGGAGGGCCTCGATCACCTCCGCTTCCGTGACGGCCACGGCCGTAGGCTAACGGCGTGTCCAGTACGCACCTCAGCGCGGCAGAGTCGGACGCCGCGGACGTGCACCCTCGTGCACCCTCGTGAGACTGCTGCCGACCCGCTCGGCCCCTAGGAGCGGGTCGATGCTGCACCTTGTGCGCCATGCCGACGCGGGCAACCGGAGCGCATGGGTCAACAACGACTTCCAGCGGCCGCTCGACGACTTCGGACGGATGCAGGCCGAAGCCATCGGCATCGCGTTGGCCTGCCGGCCGGTGCAGCGGATCCTCTCCAGCCCGGCGGTGCGCTGCGTGGACACCGTCGTGCCGCTGGGGCTGGCCTTGGGGCTGCCCGTGGAGACCGCCGACGAGCTGGCCGAGGGCTCCTATGTCGGCGGTGCGTTCAAATTGCTGCGCTCGCTGGTTGCGGCCGAGGGCGACTCGGTGCTGTGCAGCCACGGCGATGTGATTCCGGGCCTGCTGTGGGTGCTTTCCCGGTACGGGCTCGACATCCCTGAGATCGGACGGTGCAAGAAGGGGTCGATCTGGAAGCTTGAGGTGACCGACGGTCGGATCGTCGGCGCGACCTACCGGCACCCGAGCACGTTCGGCGCAGCCTGACGTTTGATTCCCGCTCTTGTTCGCTGCGCTCACAGGCCGCTCGGGCCACGGCCTCGCGCGTGCATTCTCGAAGTGCTTGTGAGATGCGGCCTCGCCGCTCGGCCTCTGGGTGGGCCTTCTTAGGCCGTGTGCTGCGGCGGCTTGGAGAAGACCTCGTCGAGCAGCGGGACGAAGTGCTCCATGGGCAGGTCGTCGTAGTCCGGGTCGAAGCAGTTCTGGTCGTAGGAGGCGCAGAAGTCGATGCAGCGGTCGTAGTGCGGCGACTCCTCGTAGCGCTCCCGGGCGTGGCGGTCGCCGCCGAGATGATGGAAGTAGTAGTACCCCTGGAAAAGCCCGTGATGGCGCACCACCCAAGCCGTCTCCTCGCTGACATAGGGGGCGACGATGTCGGCTGCCACCGCGCTGTGGTTGTCGGGGGCGAGCACGTCACCGATGTCGTGCAACAGCGCGGCTGCCACGAACTCGTCGGACTCGCCGTTGCGCAGCGCTCGGGTGGCGGACTGGCGGCAGTGGCGGGCCCGGTCGATCTGGTAGCCGAGGGTGGGCCCCTCGAGCAGCCGCATCACCGACAGCAGGTGCGGCACGAGCGTGTCGCGGGCGTGACCCTCGAAGATCTTGGAGAGCTGGGCGTAGTCCTCGCGGGTGCCGTCGGCCATGGCCGTCCAGCCCACGGTGAAGGTGTCGGCGAGCGTGTCAGACATACAGATCCCCCGTACTCTCCCCCGCGGCCGGTGCCGCGGGCCTCTCGAACCAATATTCAAGCCGACGCAGGGCCGCCGGTCGAGGCTCTCACCGCTGGTTGTGCCCTAGTGATGCCTGTTCTACTGCCCGATGATCTCAGCGTCGGAGTAGAAGGCGGCCGCCGCGAACCAGAACGTGTCGAGATGCTCGACGGGCTCCAGCGCGGAGGCGCCGGTGCCACCTGAGTTCGACGGACGACCCAATATGTCGTAGACGGAGCCGGTGGCCGCATCCACGAAGCCGCCGTCGGCGCTCGCGGACAGGTCCAGCGGCTGCCCGCCGAGCGAGCGCACGAACACGCCGGTGGCGCCCACGTCCCGGCCCTCGGCGATCACGCCGGTGTCCAGGGCGCTGGCCGTGCCCGGCTCGTACAGGGCCACCAGCTCGCGGCCGGCGAAGGCGAAAGGCACGACCCGGCGCTCAGCCAGCAGGTCGTATGGGATCACCGCTCCCTCGCCGCCGCCTCGCAGCGTCACGACTCTCTCCATGGGGTCGAGACGCTCGTCGTAGGGGCCGCTGAACGCGAACGGGTATGGCGTGCCGCCGGGATCGTCGTAGAACTCGTAGGGGTTCTCCCAATAGCGGCGGGAATGGCCGGTGTCGAGGCTCAATATGTGGCCCTGCGGGTAAGTCGACAGGAACGTCTCGAACGACACGGTCTGAACGGGGATCAGATCGAGCTCGGTGCCGGTGAGGTGGCCAGCCACCGCCGTCCCGGTGTAGTGCGACCACAGGCTCTCGGTCTGGCGGTCGTACATCACCAGCGACGAGTTGAACAGCTCTCCCGATGTGCCGAAGTCAAGAATGCGCTCCCCCACCCGCCGGTCGTAGGCCACGGCGGAGTTGCACAGCGGGCAGTACGACACGGTAACCGGAACCCCGCCGACGGTGCCGTTGACCAGTTCGTGCCAGGTCATGATCCGCAGCGGGTAGGCCCGGGCGTCGCCATTGATCTCCAACGCCAGCACCGGCTCCACCCCTGGCAGCCAGTCCACCTCGCCGGCCGGCTCGAAGGCAGGATCCTCGAGGGGCGGGATGCCGTCGGGCGGCGGTCCCCCGGAACGAATCTGCGAGAGGTCGACGAGCGGCTCGGGATGGTCGGGGTGACGGCGGTCGCGCAGCGCGCTGGGCACATCCTCGCGGGCCGTGGACGCGATCAGCTCGAAGTCGATGACCGGTTCTGGAGGCGTCCCCGCCCCCGACCCGGCCCCGGCCCCAGTCGAGCCCTCCGGGTCGGAGTCCGCATTCTGGGATCCCTCGTCCGCGGCCGTGGCGGCATCCGACACGGACTCAGACGCATCCCCGCCTCCGCCCGACACCGAACCAGACTCACCCCCGGCTCCGCCCGAATCGACGGCTTCGCTCTCGCTGCTGCCGGCTTCGGACGGCACCGACGTCGGCTGAGAACCCGTCACGGGCGCCTCGCGGCTGCCTTGAGGGGATTCCGAGCAGCCGAGGACCACAACGGCTAGTGCCGCGGCCACCAACGCGGACGCGATCCAGCCAGAAACAACAACCGTCTTGCAGGCCATATCGGAGCAACCTAACGTCGCTCACCCCCGGCTCACAGGAAGTCTCATCATGAACGACCACGCCGCCGTTCGCGATCCCGCCGCCGAGGCGGTCGCCGTCGTCGGCGACGGCTACGACGTGCGCGTGTTGGAGCCCAGCCCCCCGGCCGTGGCCGAGGGGCCGTTCTGGGCCGACGACCCTGCCGACCCCGGGCCCCGGGGCACCGATCCGGTGGTGGCGCCCCACTGCGGGGGCGACCTGAGCTGGGACGACCTGATCGTGACGCGACCAGATCTGGCCGGCTTCGCGGCCGACCGGTGGCTCGGCGCCCGCCGCGGGCTGCCCGACCTGCCCCCGGACTACCCGGGGGCGCTGTTCGACTTCCACCGGCTGGCCTACTCGGTGGTGGCCGAGGCCCGCTACCAGTGCAACGGCAAGTTCGGGCTGCGGTATGTGCGGGGCGGCTTCGGCACGCCGTTCTTCGGCGACGACGTCCAGGTGCGGGTGGCAGGCGACCGGCTGGTGGTCCAGGCGGCCGGACAGGCCCGCGCCGCGCCCATCACCACGCTGCGGGAGGCCGGCGAGTTCGTGGGAGTGGCCCCGGGCACCACCGCAGCCGAGCACGACAGCCCCGATCTGGGCGACATCGACCGACCGCTCGAAGCGCGGGCCGACATGGGCGAATTCCTGGGCGCCTGGTTCGGTCTGGCCACCGCCGCGCTGGAGGAACTGCGGTTCTCGCCCGGCGTGGTCGATCCCGAGCGGGTGCAGCTGTGGCCCGGGCATTTCGACCCCGGCATCGCCGCGGGCGACGCTGAGTCCGGCCGGCGGGCCACTTACGGCTTCTCCCCCGGTTCGCCGGCGCCTCGCTGCCGTTCTCGGACCACTCCCACAGGACCAGCCCGGTCATTCCTAGGCCGGCTACAACCGGCTGGGGCGATGTACTCCGTAGAGGCCGAGCGGCCGCACCCGTTCTGGAGCGCCGAGGAGGGCTTTTCGCAGTGTCTGGTAGCGGTGTTGGGCCCAGGCGTTGGCGTGTCGGCTGTCGCCGGCGAAGTCGCAGAGGGCGTCGCGCAGTTTCTTGTTGCAGGCCCATCTGAAGGTGACGCTGCGGTGCCGTCCCGAGGATCGGGTCGGCGCGACGCCGGCTGCGGCTGCGAGGGCCTCGGGGTCGGGGACCGGCCCCGGCAGTCGCCGATCTCCGCGAGCAGCGCGGCGCGCGGATGGTTCGCTCTAGGCAGGGACCGTTCTGCGCGGAACTCTCGAGCCGCACAGGACCACTACGGCGCCGCGGTCAAGTTCCTCAAGGTTCCGGCTACAACCGGCTGCCAGCCGGCTGATCCCAGCACTCTCGTAGAGGCCGAGCAGGTGGGCCCGCAGCTGGTTGGCGGACGCGACCCGGGCAGGTCCTTGCGGGCCCGACATGGGATCTGAGGCTGGGCGAGTCCGGCTGAGCGCCAGACCGTCGGACCGGTCGCACTTGTTGCCATCGTGAGGGGCCGGCTACGAACCGGCTGGCGTCGGCTGATGAGGCGCCTGCCAGCAACCCCTCGCTGCGCGGCGCGAGAGCGCTCCCCGAGCGGATAGGCCCAGCACGTGCTCGTCGCGCTGGTTGCTCACGAGCTCTGCGGCGCTCAGCCCTATCGCCAGTCGCCACGTCCTGGGCCACCGGGCCTCGCAACACTGAGCGAGACCGTGGCCCGAGCGGCCCGTGAGCGCAGCGAACAAGAGCGGGAAACACAACCCCTCGCCGCGAGGCGCTCCCCGCCCATCCCAGCACTCTCGTCGCGCTTTCGTGTCGATGAGACAGGATCTCGCGACGAGACCGGCGAGCTGAGCCGCGGCCGGGCAGCCTGAGTGATCAGGAGCTGAGGGCGTCTCGCAGGCCCTGAACGTCGATGAGTCGGACCAGATCGGGGGGCCGGTACTGCAGAGCGTCGAAGGCGCTGAGATCAGCGCGGGCCGCGGCGGTGTCGCCTTGTTGCCACCGCGCCAAGGCCCGGTACACCAGCCCTGGGGGGTTTGACGGGTCGGCGGCGAGGGCAGCGTCGAGGTAGTCGACGCCGAGTGCGAGCAGCTCGGGATCACCGCTGCGGGCCAGCAGCCACCCCCGACCGGCCAGCACGTCGGGATCGTCGGGACGGGACTCCAGCACCCAGTCGAGGAACTGCACCGCGTCGAGCAGATCGCCCCGGGCCGCCAAGGCCTCGGCCGCGGCGAGCGCGTCCGGCACCGTCAAGGCGGTGTCATTGAAGGCGGGACGCTCGTCGACGGCGGCCAGGGCGTCGGCGGCCTGCAGCGCCGCGGCGTTGCGGGCTTCGGCCACCCGCTCCCGCACCCTCGCCTGGATCAGTAGTTCCTCGGCGTACGGGGGCGGATCCAGCGAATCGAACATGGCCAACTCGGCCGCGGCCCGCGCTCCGTCGCCCTCGTCGAGCGCCACGATGGCCCGGAACAGCCGAGCGTCGGGGTAGGCGGGATCGACTGCGATGGCGTCATCGAGGTACGCCACCGCGGTGGCCAGATCGCCGCGGCGGGACGTGAGCCAGCCCCGGTAGGTGAGCGCCTCCACGTTGGAGGGCTGAAGCTCAAGCGCCTCGTCGTAGGCGGCGATGGCCCCGGCCATGTCACCCTCACCCAGCCGCGACTGGGCCTCGAAAATCAAATCGCGGGAAGTGGCGCGGATCTCGCCGGTGATGGAGCCGTCGGTGCTGCGACTGCCCGACGACCGGGCCACCAGCAAACCCGCCGCGCCGGCCACCGCTACAACCGCGACGGTCCAGACAACCGCGTTTCGCCCGCGGCGCCGCCGCACCGCCACCGACGGCCCTGCCTCGGCCTGTGCCCGACGGCGGTCGGATCGCAGCATCACCACCACCACGGCCGCGATCCCGCCGCCGGCAAGCAGCGGAAGGATCCACACCAGACTGGTGATGCCGGACCCCGAGGGGTTGTAGTCGATGTCGACGTCGTAGGCGGCCACCAGCTGGTCCCGGATGTAGGCGTCGCTGCGACCCTCGTCCACCCACACCGCGATCTGCCGGCGGATCTCGCGGGCCACCGGCACGTCGCTCTCGGCCACCGACTGGCCCGCGCAAACCGGGCAGGCGAAGTCCTCGGCCAGGGCGCGGGTGCGGTCGGCGTTGGTCTTGGGGGGGCCTTCGTCCACCGCGCCGTACACGAATGCCGCCGCGGCCAAGATGGCAGCCGCGATCCAGCTGGCAGCGCGCCGGCTCATGGGCCCGCGGTGATCTGATCAATGACGTCGTCGATGCCGTCGGCGGTGACCCCGCCGAGCTGCTTCCACACCACCGCTCCTGAAGGGGCCACCAGATACGACTCAGGCACCCCGGTAACCCCGTAGGCGATGGCCGCCTCGCTGGCCCCCTCCACCAGCACGGGCCAGTCCCCGCCGTTGGTCGCGAAGAACCTCCGCACGTTCTCGATGCTGTCGTCGAACACCACCGACACGATCTCGGCGTCCCCCGCGGCGTGCCGATCGCTGAAAGCGACAAGCTCAGGGTGCTCCATGATGCACGGCACGCAAGTGCTCTGGAAGAAGTTGACGATCACCCACCGGCCGCGCCAGTCGTCGACGTCGAAGGACTCGCCCGCCGCAGTGACGCCCACCACCGGGGGCGCGAGCTTGCCCACGATGGGACTGGAGGCGTTGCGCTCGAACGCGGAGTCGCGGGTGGCCAGCACCAGCACCAGCAGCGCGGCCGCCAGAGCCACCGGCAACGCGATCCACACTGCCCGCCGACGCCGGTCAAGCGAACGGGACGGCATCGCTGAGGCATCCGGATCGCGCCGGTCAAGCGTGTTCATGCCTGCATCTCCGCCGCGGCCGCGATGTCGGGCTCTTGGCGCCTTGATCGGCCGGGCACCAGCGACAGGCCGGTGCCGGCAGCCATCACGATGCCCCCCAGCCACAGCCAGGCCACCAGCGGCTGCACCGTCACCCGCAGGATCACCCGGTCGGCGCCCGCGTCGTCGGGAAATGTCAGCACCGACAGGGCCACGTCGTCGCGCAGTGTGGAGCGCACCGACGGGATCCCGATGGTCTGGGATGCGAACGGGTAGGTGGCTATGGCCGGCCCGTAAGTCTTGGCATCGTCGACACGCACGAAGGCCACCCGCTCGGTGCGGTTCTCGTGGACTATGACCGCTGAGCCCACATAGACGATCTCATGGCCGGCGAACGTCGCGGGCTGGCCGGCCTCCAGATCGAACTCGGCCTGGCGGACATAGGACTGGCTGGCCGCGAACGCCACCGCCACCAGCACCACGCCCAGGTGTACGACCATGCCGCCGTTGGTGCGTCCCACCAGGCCGCGCCAGCGGTGGCGGCGAACAGCCAGGAAGATCTGGCGCAGCGCGGCGCCGCCCGCGAAGCCGCCCAGGCCGAACGCCAGCAGCGCTGCCCATCCCCGAGCCCCGGCGACCACCGCCAACACCACCGCCGCGGCCGCGGCCCACATCGGGACCAGCAGTCGACGCCCCAGCAGCTCCGCCGGCGGATGGCGCGACGCCCCTCCCCAGGGCAGCATCGGCGCCACCGCCATCAGGAACAGCAGCGCGAAGCCGATGGGGCGGGTCATACGGTCGAAGTACGGGTTGCCCACCGAGATGGTGCGACCGTCGAAGGCCTCCACCAGCAGGGGGAACACGGTGCCGAGAAGCACCACGAAGGCGAACGCGGCAAACAGGGCGTTGTTGGCCAGGAAGGCCCCCTCGCGAGATATCGGCGCCGCGATCCGGCCGGGCGTGCGCAGCTGGTCGCCACGCCAGGCGATGAGGGCCAGTGACACGGCCACGATCACAGCGAAGAAGCCGAGGATGGCCGGGCCGACGCTCGACTCGGTGAAGGAATGCACCGAGGCCAGGACACCCGAGCGGGTGAGGAAGGTCCCCAGGATCGTCAGCGAGAACGTGGCGATCAACAGCGACAGGTTCCACACCCGCAGCATCCCGCGCCGCTCCTGCACCATCACCGAGTGCAGGTACGCGGTGCCGGTCAGCCACGGCAGGAACGAGGCGTTCTCCACCGGGTCCCAGGCCCAGTACCCGCCCCAGCCCAGCGTCTCGTAGCTCCACCAGGCGCCGAGCACGACGCCGAACGTCAAGAAGCCCCAGGCGGCCACGGTCCAGCGCCTGGTCGCCGCCAGCCATCCCTCCCCGAGGCGTCCGGTGGCCAGCGCGGCCACCGCGAAGGCGAAGGGCACGGTGAACCCCACGTAGCCGAGGTAGAGGATCGGCGGGTGGAACGCCATGAGGATGTGGTTCTGCAGCAGCGGGTTGGGGCCGGGGCCGTTGTAGCCGGGGGGAACTTCGACGGCGATGAAGGGGTCGGCCGGCCCGATCATGAGCGCGAAGAAGAAGGCGCTGACCGCGAACATCACCAGCATCGCCCACCCCAGCATCGGGTCGCCCAGGGGGCGGCCGCGGACCTTGATGACGGACCGATCGTCGCCGGCACTCACCCCCCACAGCGCGACCGGGCCCCGTCCGCCGAACTTCACCGCCACCACGACCGCGTAGCCGCACAGCACCAGGGTCCACAACAGTATCGAACCCTCCAGGGCCGACCAGAGAGTGGCCACGTTGAACACCGCCGGGGTGGTGGACGAACCGTGGTCGGCCACGAACTTGACGGTGAAGTCGCGGGTGATCAGGGCCCGCTCCATGACCGCGACGGCCGCGACGGCCGCGACGGCCATCACCAGGACGAGCCGGCGGGCGTCGCGCAGCCAACGCCGGTGGCGCCCGGCCAGCCCCAACGCCGTGACGGCGATGCCCACCACCGCCGCGCCCAGACCCGCGGCGACGGCCGCCGAGCCGGCTGCGACGTTGCTCACGGCGGACTCGCCGCGCTCTGCAACTCTTGGATGATCTGTTCGCGAAAATCCGTTGCATGCCCCGAAAACCGCGAACAGATCCGGGGCTGCCTCATCGGGCGCCTAACCGTGTGTGCAAGTCAGTCATATGCGCCAGAAACCGCGAGCAGATTCGGGGCCGGGTCACGGCGGCGAGGCGCCCTCGTCGGCGTCGGTGATGCGCTGCTCGTAGTCGTCGCGGTTGCGGTAGTCGTTGTCGTGCTTCACCAGCATCCGGTCCGATGCGAAGTGCCAGCCGCCCCCGGCGACCACCGGGCCCGGGCCGGGGCCTTGCTGCCAGGCCCCTTCGAGCACGACGGGCACCCCGGGCTGGAACAGCTCGGGCGGGTCGCCGGTGTGGACGACATCCACCACTGCACCGTCGAAGCCGACGGCGAAGGCCAGCACCGGCCGGTCGCCCCAGAAGGTCTCGACCGGGTCGCCGACGGGCGTCCCCTGCAGGCGGAAGCGCTGCGAGGCCAGCTCATCACGCCGCTCCACCGCTTCGTCGGCGTTGTAGAAGAACAGCGCGGCGTCGCCGAGCAGGTTCGACACGAGCAGCGCCACCGCCCCGGCCACACCCACGATCACCAGTGCCGCGATCCAACGCCTGGTACGGGCGGAGCGCCGGACAGACCGAGGTGTGAGCGGCGAGAGCTCCGCGCCATGGACGTCTGTCGCCGCGTCATCCACGGCCTCTCACTCCCCGCTCTCGCTGGGCGCGGCTCGGGCGCGACGCAACAGCCGCCGGCCGCGGACCAGCAAGCTGGCCGCGTAGATGCCGCCAGCAGCCAGGGTCACGCCCCAGGCGCCGAACACGTAGCCGGCCTGGCTCACCGGGCGGCCTCGGCTCGCCGGGCGGCCAGCGCATAGTGCAGGTCGCGAGCCTGGAGTTGCCGCTCCAGCCAGCCGATGCGGAAGCGGTGCACCATCATCCAGCAGATGGCCATCGCGGCCACGACCAGCGCTAGGAACAGGGTGAGCAGGGTCAGGTCCTCGAGCTTGCCGTCGGTGATCGAGGACTGCTGGTGCAGGGTGCGGTTGGCCCACCAGTTCACCGACCGGTTCACGATCGGGATGTTCACCGCACCGAGCAGACCCACCACCGCGGCCCGGGTGGCGACCGAGGCCGCATCACCGCCGAGAGCCCGAACCGACAGATACCCGACCATCACCAGGAACAGGATGAGGGTGGTGACGACGCGCACGTCGCCCCACTCCCAGTAGGTGCCCCAGGTGGGCCGGCCCCAGAGCATGCCGGTGACCAGCATGAGCCCGCAGAGCAGGACCCCGACCTCGGCGCCGGCGTGGGCGGTGACGTCCCACCACACCGACCGGCGCCACAGCCACATCACCGAGCCGACCGCGGTCAACCCGAAGGCGGCGTAGGCGCCCATAGCCGCGGGCACGTGCACGAAGATGATGCGCACCGCGTCGCCCTGCACATCGTCGGCCGGGGCAGCCAGCAGCCCCAGCGCGGCCACACCGGCGATGCCGACCAGGGTCGCCGCCCCGAGCCACAGGGTGAAGCGCGACCCGGCGCGCGCAGGACCGCCGAGATAGGAGACGATCAGCGGCTCGGGCGTGCCCGACGGGTCTGGGGGCGTCATGCGTCCTCCAGCAGCGGGCCGTAGACGACCGCGCCCACCGCCACGTTCACCGCCGCGAAGCCGGCCAGCAGACCGACCCAGGACCACCCGTCCACCGCGACGGTTCCGAGCCCGTCGGCGAAGGCTCGGGTGGCGGCGATCAGCACCGGCGCCGACACTGGAAGAAGCAAGATCGGCAGGACCGTCTGATGGGCTCGCACTCCGGCTACCACAGCACCGAGCAGGCTACCGGCGGCGGCCAGGCCCACCGTCGCCGCAGCACACGCCGCGACCACCAAGGGGACCGACTCGATCTCCGCTCCGTACAGCAGCACCACGCCCGGCACCAGCAGCGCCTCCACGACCAGCAGCTGCACCGCCACCGCCGCCGCCTTGCCGGCGAACGCGGCCGCGGGGGCCATCCCGCTGAGCAGCAGCACCCGGCGGGCTCCGTCGGCGGACTCCACGGCCACGGACCGCTGCACCGCCACCACGGTGGCAAACAGTACGGTCATCCAGAACAAGCCCGGTGTGGCCAGCCGCAACGTTGGCCGATTGGCGTCGAGGGCGAAGCCGAACAGCACCAGCACGAGCACAGCGAAGGGCAGGACCTGGCCCAGCATGGTGCGGGCCCGCCACTCGATGCGCAGGTCTTTGGACGCCACAAGACTGGCGTCGCCCGCGAACAGGCTCAGCTCGCGCCAGGCGGTCACGGTTCCGGCCCCTCCGACAGCGTCCCGCCCGCCAGCGCCACTGTGCGGGTGGCGAGATCGCCGGCCGGTCCCGTCTCGTGCGACGCCAGCACGACAGCAGCACCGGCTGCCGCCGCGGTCGTCACGATGCTGTCCACGATCTCGCGGCCCTCGGAGTCGAGCCCGGCGTGGGGCTCGTCGAGCAGCCACAGCTCGGGGCGGCGCACCACGATCGCGGCCAGCGCCACCCGGCGGCGCTGCCCCGCCGACAGCCGAGCGGTGGGCACATCGCGCAGCCGCTGAGGCAGCTCGAGGCGATCTAGTGCGACAGGCACATCGGCCTCGCCCACCCGGGCCGCCCGGGACCACAGATGCAGGTTCTCGGCTGCGCTCAACTCGCCGTAGAGCGCGGTGTCGTGGCCCAGCAAACCCACCCGGCGGCGCACTGCGGCCCGGTCGGCGCCCAAGTCGCAGCCCAGCACGTCGCCCTGTCCCTCCGACAGGCGCAACAGCCCGGCACACAGGTGCAGCAGGGTGGACTTGCCCGCGCCGTTGGCACCCCGCACGAGAACCACTTCGCCGCGCTCGACGGAGAGGTCGACCCCGGCGAGCGCCGGGAAGCCCCCCAACAACACAACCGCGTCGTGAAGACGAACGGCGGTCACGGCCCTAGGGGGGTCGAAAGGGGCAGTAGGGTGCGCACCGTGGTCAACCTAACGGAGCCGGCAGCGCCTCCCCGCAGCAACAATGAGGCCGTCATTGCCTTCGTCTTTGCTCTCGCGGGGTTCGCGCTCCCGATATTCTTCCCGGGCGCGTTGGTCCTTGGCCGTACAGCCATGCGACAAGCCTTCTCGGGTGCCCCGCATCGTGGCTTGGCCGTTGCCGCCTACAGCATCGGCTGGATAGGCACCGGCTTCTGGGGGCTACTAATCGTGGTATTAGCCATCGGCAGCGTCATCGGCCTTGTCTTCGGCTGAAGGCCCGCGACGCACGCCCGGTCCGACGAAGCCGCCAGGTCAGGCCACCGGGTAGAAGTCGCCGGCGTTGACGAGCAACGACTGGCCGGTGATCATGCGGGCCCGCTCCGACGCCAGGAACACGGCCGCCTCGGCCACATCGGAGTCGGTGGGCATCTCCCGCAGAGCCATGCTCTGGGCGATCTCGTGCTTGACCTCCTCGGCGGTGATGCCCCGCTCGCCGGCCTGCCACTGGCAGTAGAACTCCACGTTGGGACCCCACATCCACGACGGCACGACCGTGTTGACCCTGATCCCCGACGGGCCAAGCTCGGCGGCCAGGTCGCGGGCCAGCGACAGCAGCGCCGACTTGGCCGCGCCGTAGGCGCTCTGGGGGAACACGGCCACCGGCCGCATCGACGCCTGCGATCCGATCAGCACCACCGACCCGCCGCCCGCGGCCTGCACGTGGGGCGCGACTGCCCGGACCACATGCACCACGCCGAGCACGTTGACGGTGAGGTTGACCGTCCAGTCGTCGTCGGTGAGCCGGTTGAAGGGCCCGTGGCGGGTGTCGAGCGCGGCCACGTTGATCACCGCGTGCAACGCCCCGAACCGCTCGGCGGCCGCGTCGGCTGCGGCCGAGCAGTCCTCCTGGCTGGTGATGTCGCCCGCGCAGGCCACCACCCGCTCGCCCGTGGGATCGAGCTCGGCCGCGGCCGCGGCCAGGCGCTCGGCGTTGCGGGCCATGACCGCCACGTTGGCACCGTCGCGAAGGGCCAGGCGGGCACAACTGGCGCCCAGCCCGGGGCCGACGCCCACCACCAGCACGGTGCGTCCCTCGAGGATCATGGGCTCAGTCTCCCGTGGCTCACCAGAGCTGGTCGGTGTAGATGTCGGTGCCGACGATGGTGGGACGGAACGGCGCCGCGAACACGACCTTGCCCGCCCCGGCGTCGGCAAGCCCGGCGGCGTAGGCCCGGAACCGGTCCCAGGTGTCGGCCGGGTCGCCGTCCAGGAAGAACATCTGGACCTGGCGCTCGGCCGGCCCGGCCGGGGTGCCCAAGTCCATCGGTGCCCGCTCGGTCGCGCCGCCGACCGGGTCGATGTAGCGCCACGACACCATCGACGCCACCGTCGAGCCGTCCATCAGCTCGGGCAGCGCCTCGGTGCGCAGGTGGGCGTCGAGCCCGTCGGTGTCGGTGCCGTCGGCGGGGTCCACGGCCACTACGGCCAGGCCCTGGTAGGGGTGGTCGAGGGCCAGCTCGATGGGAACGGGGTCATCGTCGCGATAGTGCGACCACGGTTCGTGCAGCAGCACGGTGTGGGCGTGGATCCGGTTGTTGAAGCCGCGCCCGTCCTTGTACAGCCCGACCACCTGGTCGATGGACCACGCGAAGTGCTCGCGGTGACGGCCTTCATGGACCCAGTAGATGGCGAGATAGGAGCCAGCGTCGACGGGCACCGCCAGCGGCGAGTCGTCGGGAAACCGCAGGTCCTTCAGATCTCGGGTGGCCACCCAGCGGCGGCCGGCGAACAACCATGGACCGACCAGGCACCCGGCGTAGAAGTGGTCACGCTCGTACCAGCGGTTGTAGTCCACCTCGTGGCCCCGTTCGGGGTCGACCATCGTGAACAGACAGCTGCCGACCCGCACGGGGTAGGTGTTCATGGGCTCACCCTGGCCTTCGTGGCGCCCCTAGCGCCAGGGGCGCTCATGAGTCGAACATCGTTCGGGTCACCCAGTCGGCCACCAGGGCAGGCTTGGACCCGTCCTCGATCTCGACGGTGATGGTGGTGGTGGACTGCACGGCCGCCGGCTTGAGCTCCACCGACTTTGTGACGGCGTGGGCCCGCACCCGTTTGCCCCGGTTGACGGGGCTGATGAAGCGCACCCGGTCGAAGCCGTAGTTGATACCCATGACCGCGCCCTCGAGCCGGGGCGTGTCCGACCGCACCGACTTCATCAGGTGGGTCAGCATCGACATGGTGAGGAATCCGTGGGCGATCGTGCCGCCGAAGGGCGTCTCGGCCCTGGCCCGCTCCTCGTCGATGTGGATGAACTGGTGGTCGCAGGTGCAGTCGGCGAAGGCGTGGATCTGCTCCTGGCTGATCTCGAACCAGTCACCGTGCCCTTGCTCGGTGCCCTCACGGGCCTTCAAGACTGCATACGCGGCCTCGGCACTGCTCATTCTGTTCCCTCTCGTGGCCGGGCGTGGACGGCGCCAACCTACCGCTATCCCCTACGCAGGGCCTGCTCGAGCAGCGCACCGGCGGGATGGGGGGCCGCGCCTTGACGACGGGCGGCGACGAGCCGGCGGCGGACCAGCACTCCGCAGCCAGCCAGGGGGCGGTCGCCCCACTCGGCCTGCACCACGGGCAGGACCGACCAGCCCAGGCCGAGCCTCACCATCTCGCACAGCACCTCGGGCTGGTGGGACTCGGCCACCACCTCCAGCGGCGCGCCTCGCCGGCGCAGGGCCGCCTCGGCCGTGGCGCGGGTATGGGCACTCCGGGGGAACATCACCCAGGGCCCCCAGCCTGCGCTGGGGCCGGGGCGGCGGCGACCGTCCGGGGCGTAGACCGCGAGATCCTCGGTCAGCAGCACCTCGGTGCTAACCCCCTTGAGGGGCTCGGGGGGCTCCACACAGACCGCAAGGTCGAGAGATCCGTTCACCAGCTCTCGCAACAGGTCGCCCGAGGGCGCCACCCGAAGATGGATCCGCAGTCCGGGGTGCTCGGCCCGGAAACGTCGCAACGCCTCGCCGTGATGCTGAACCGCGGCGGCGTCGATCATGCCGAGCCTCAACCGCCCGTGGTCCCCGGAGCGCGTGCGCTGAGCCCAGTCCGTCAAGTCAGCGGTGAGCGCCACCACCTGGCGGGCGTGGTCGAGGACCGGTCTGGTGTCGGGTCGCAGCACCCTGCGCCGGCCCGCCCGGTCGAACAGGGGCACGCCGATGCGGCGTTCGAGCTCCGCCAGGCCCTGCGAGAGAGCCGACGGGCTCACACCGACCCGCTCGGCGGCCAGCGCGAACGTGTCCGAGTCGGCCACGGCCACCAGGTATTCGAGTTGGCGGATCGACAGGTCGGGCAGCGTGACAGCCATCCCCACATTATAGTTAAGCAATACTTCACTTTGAGGATTTAGAACCAGAGTTGTTTAATCTAGCGGCCATGACCCTCGATGTTTCCTCCCGAGACAGCTCCCCGATCGAGCTTTCGAAGCCGGCCGCAGCCCGGCAGATCGCGCCGGCCGCAGGCACGCTGGGCGTGCTCACTCCGGGCATGGGCGCGGTGGCTTCGACCTTCGTTGCCGGAGTGATCGCCGCCCGCCGGGGCCTGAACGCGCCCATCGGTTCGATCAGCCAGATGGCTCACATACGTCTCGGCACCAAGACCGAGAATCGCAATCCCCGCATTCACGAGTTCGTGCCGCTGGCCGAGCTGGACGACCTGGTCTTCGGGGGCTGGGACCCCCTGTCGGCCAACGTGCTGGAGGCAGCTCGCACGTGCGGCGTGCTGGAGGAGCGCGAGCTGGGAACCATCTCGGCGGAGCTCGAGGGCGTGGTGGCCATGGACGCGGTGTTCGACCGGCGTTGGGTAAGCCGCCTCGACGGGGTGCGAGTGAAGCCGGCTGCGTCCAAATGGGAACAGGCCCAGATGCTGATGGAAGACACCGAGAGCTTCCGCAGCGCGCACGGCTGCGACCGGCTGGTGATGGTGTGGTGCGGCTCGACCGAGGCGTTCTCGGAGCCGACCGCGGTGCACGAGTCGGTGGAGTCCTTCGAGGCCGGGCTGCGAGCCGACGACGACGCCATCGCCCCCAGCCAGATCTACGCCTACGCGGCGTTGCAGAGCGACGTGCCCTTCGCCAACGGCGCCCCCAACCTCACCGTGGACCTGCCATGCATGGAGGAGCTGTCCCGCGTCCGGGGCGTCCCCATCGCGGGCAAGGACTTCAAGACCGGCCAGACCCTGATGAAGACGCTGATCGCGCCCGGCCTCAAGGCCCGGATGCTGGGACTCCGGGGCTGGTACTCGACCAACATCCTTGGCAACCGCGACGGAGAGGTGCTCGACGCCCCCGAGAACTTCAAGAGCAAGGAGGTTTCCAAGCTGGGTGTGCTCGACACGATCCTTCAGCCCGAGCTCTACCCCGACCTCTATAACGAGATCCACCATGTGGTGCGCATCAACTACTACCCGCCCCGGGGCGACAACAAGGAGGGCTGGGACAACATCGACATCTTCGGATGGCTCGGCTATCCGATGCAGATCAAGGTCGACTTCCTGTGCCGGGACTCGATCCTGGCCGCGCCCATCGTGCTGGATCTGGCCCTGTTCATGGACCTGGCCGCCCGAGCCGGCGAGTCGGGCGTGCAGGAGTGGCTCAGCTTCTACTTCAAGGCGCCCCAGCCCTCACGGCAGGCCGACGTGGAGCACGATCTGTTCATCCAGCAGACCAAGCTCAAGAACACCCTGCGGGAGTGGATGGGCGAGGAACCCGTCACCCACAGCGAAGCCGGCTGACCTCACCGCCGGGTGCCAAGTCGGAGGGCGACCCGCTGCGGGCCCCGGGCCTCCGGGTTCATTGCCCGCCCGCAGTGCCCGGGGGGCCGCGACCCGTCAGGGAAGGTCGCCGGCCAGCTTCTCGAACTGGCGACCGTGATCTGCCTGGGTGGCTTCGATCCTGGCCAGCACCAGGGTGATCTCACCGAACTGTGCGAGCGTGGACTCCTTGAGCCCGGTGATGCGTTCATCGAGCCCGGTGATGCGTTCATCGAGCCCGGTGATGCGTTCATCGAGACCTCGAATGTCGGCACGAATGCCCGTCAGGATGAAGCCGAGCCCGCCAACGGCTGCGGCTCCGAGAAGACCGATGATGGCGGCGACGATCGAAGTATCCATGGGAGTACCTCCTTGAACTCTAGCACAACCCGCAGAGCGGAGAAACAGGGAGAATGACCCTAACCATGAGATGATCGGATATGCAACTCCATTTGGAATATTTCTGTGATATGTTGCTGTTCAACGAGGACCGTCAGTCTCAAGGATCCCGCGGGCGATGAGGTCGTCGATGGCGGCCCCGTCGAGGCCCAGCTCGGCGACGATCTCACGGGTGTGCTGGCCCAAGCCGGGGGCGGGCCGGATGTCGGCATCGGCCATGCCGGTGGCCGCGAAGGCCGGTCCTTCGAAAGTCATCACGCCGATCGGCGGCTGGTCCAGCTCCACCAAGTAGCCCCTGTCGGCCAGATGCGGATCCTGGAGCTGCTCCCCGGAGGTGAGCATGGGGCCGGCGGGCACGCCCGCAGCCAGACAGGTTTCGGTGACGGAGTGCTTGGACAGGGTCCGGGTCCACGCCGAGACGACCTCCTCCACCTCGTCCTCGCGCTGGCGGCGGGCCTCCAGCGTGGCCAGCGCCGGGTCGTCGATGCCGACGAGGGCGGCCAGCGCGGCCCATTCGGCGTCGGTGCGGCAGCAGATCGCCACCCATTGGTCCTCGCCCTCGCATGAGAAGAATCCCCAGGGCGCGCCCCGGTCGCGGCGGTTGCCCTGCGGCTTGACCGAGCCCGCCTGCAGCGACTCGCGGGCCAGCAGGTCGCCCATCACCCCCACCACCTGCTCGACCTGGCACACCTCGGCGTGGCATCCGCCCGCCATCACACCCCGTCGCCGGCCCAGCACGCCGGCCACCGCGGCCAGCGCGCCCATGCGTCCCGCCCAGTGGTCGGGGAAGATCGACTGCGAACCCGACGGGCGCTCCGCGTCGGGATAGTCCCAGAGGTGGGTCATGCCCCCGGTGACCTGAGTGTTGGGGCCGTAGCCGCGCCAGGCCGACCACGGGCCGGACGAGCCCATCAGCTGGCTGGAGACCATCACCACGTCGGGGTTGGCTGCCGCAAAGTCCCGGTACCCCAACCCGAGATCGTCCATGACGCCGGTGGAGCCGTTCTCGATCACCACATCGAAGCGGGCCGAGCCTCCGACGCCCGCGGCTAGATCGAGCAGCAGCTGGCGGCCCTCGACAGTCTTGGCGTTGACGCCGAGGCCCCGCTTGGACCGCGACGACGAGGCGAACGACGGCGACATCTCCCCGCCCAGCACGACCCGGATGAAGTCGGGGTAGGTGCGACTCTCGACTTTCATCACATCCGCGCCGTACTCGGCCAGCATCCGGCCGATCTCCACGCCCACCCCGCCGTGGCCGAAGTCGGCGACCCGCACCCCGGCCAGCGGCAGGGCCGGCTCCGGGGCGGACTCCGGCGCCGGCGGCCAAGCGTGCAGCCTGTCCGCCTGGGGACCCGCCCCGGCGTCCAGGGCGGCCAGCACCCCGTCGGTGTGCTCGCCGACATGCGGCGGCCGGCCGGTGGGACCGACCCGCTCGCCGTCGATCTCCATCCAACCCGACGGCAGGCTCATCACGCCACCGGTGGACAGCGGCACTCGGTCGAAGGTCTTGCGGGCCTCGAAGTGCTCATTGGTGATCACATCGCCGGGCTTGAGGATGGGAGTGGCGACGATGCCGCGGCGCTGCGCCTCCTCGGCCACCTCCTCCATCGTCATGGCGGAGAACAGTTCCTCGTACAGCGGGTTGAGCACGGCGTCCGCGATCATGAACCGTCCCAGGAACCCGTCGTACTCGGGATCCTGCAGGTAGTCGGGCTCACCCAGCCAGGCCCTGATGGCGTGCCACTGGCGGGGGCTGAGCACCACCAGGCGCACGAAGCCGTCAGCCGCGGCCAGGATCGTGTACACCGGCCCGGGCCCGGCCCTGATCTCTACCGGCTCTATGCCCGCGACCATGCTCTTGGACGAGTTGGACAGCGACCAGTCGGTGATCTGGGCCGCCGCTTCGTTGGCCGAGACGTCGATGATCTGGCCGGCGCCGTGATCGAGGCGCTGGATCAGGGCGCAGATGACCGCGAAGGCAGCCACCAGGCCGGCGACATCGCCCGAGATGTTGCCCGGAGGCATCAGCGGCTCGCGCTCGGGCAGGCCCGCCTTCCAGCACATGCCCGAGGTGGCGTCGATGACCGAGCCGGGCACGTCGCGCCCTGCGTAGGGGCCGGTGCGCCCGTAGGCGGTGACCGACGCAACCACCAGGTGGGGGTGACGGGCCGCGAGCGCCCCGGCCTCGAGTTCGGCCCGGCCCGCGGCGGCATGCGCTCCGGGCTCGGTCGAGTCGATCAGCACATCGGCCGAGGCGAGCAGCGCTTCGGATCGCTCCTTGCCTTCAGCGTCATCCAGATCGAGCCCCACGCTGCGCTTGCCGCAACTGCGCATGGTGAAGAACAGCGAGTGCTCTGGCGTCAGGGGGTCCAGGGGCGGCAGCCTGCGGCTGGGTGACCCCTCCGGCGGCTCGACCATGATGACCTCGGCGCCGAGGTCGCTGAGCAACCGGCCGCAGAGTTCGCCCCGGTCGACGGTGAGGTCGATCACTCGGATACCGGCGAGCGGTCGAACAGGCATGTTCGCGTCCCCTACTGATCGAATTTCCGGCGATGGAGGGGAATAATCCCCCATAACTCCCGGAATTTCACGATGGCGGGCCGGGTTCGGTGCCGAAGACTCCGACGAAGCTCACGATCTCGCCGGGATAGCCGCCGAGGTTGTGGGTGAGGCCCAGCGTCCGCCCGGTCTCAGGGATCCGACGCTCGGCCGGGGCTTCGCCCCGCAACTGCAGCCACACCTCGTACAGCATCCTCAGTCCGCTGGCACCCACGGGATGACCGAACGACTTGAGCCCGCCGTCGGTGTTGACGGGCAGCTCGCCGTCTAGGTCGAAGACCCCGTCGAGCACGTCGCGCCAGGCGGCGCCCCGAGGCGAGAACCTCAGATCCTCCATCAGCACCAGCTCGGTGGGAGTGAAGCAGTCGTGCACCTCGGCCAGCGCGAGCTGAGAGCGGGGGTCGGTCACGCCGGCTTGGGCGTAGGCGTCCTCTGCGGCCTGCGCGCACTCCGGCAGAGTGGTGTAGTCGTAGTCGGGGTCGAGCGAGCCGGCCCCGGTGCCGGTGACCACCGACAGCCCCTTCACATAGAGCGGATCGGTGCACCAGCGGTGGGCGTCGGTGGCTCGGCACACGATGGCGGCCGCGGCCCCGTCGGCCACCCCGGCGCAGTCGAACACCGAGAGCATCCCGGCCACCGCCGGCATCTCGCAGATCCGCTCGGCCGATATCTCCCGGCGGAACTGGGCCAGGGGGTTGCGGGCCCCGTTGTGGTGGTTCTTGGAGGCGATGCGGGCCGCGGCGAAGCGCAGCTCCTCGGGGTCCACGCCGTAGCGGGCCGCGTAGGCCGGCAGGATCAGGCTGAACATGGCCGCCGCGGTGAGGGTGCGCTGGGTGCCGTCGGTGGGTATCGGGAAGGCGTTGAGCCCCTGGTAGCCGCCGTCCTTGACCTTCTCGGCGCCGAGGGCCATAGCCGTGTCGTAGGCCCCGGAGGCCACCGCGTAGCAGGCCTGGCGCAGGGCCTCGGACCCGGTGGCGCAGTAGTTCTCGACCCTCGTGACGGGTTTGCCACCGATCTTGAGGGGCCCGGCCATGGCCAGGCCCGACGCGGCCGACTGGGAGGTGCCGAACCAGAAGGCGTCGATGTCGTCCTGGGCGATGCCGGCGGAGCGGTAGGCGGCGTGGGCCGCGTCGATGATCAGGTCGTCGAGGGAGTCGTCCCAGTGCTCGGCGAAGGGCGTGCAGCCCATGCCGATGACGGCCACCCGGTCGGTGATGCCGTGCGAGCTCAAGGCGCCGCTCCCAGTCGTGTCGATCGGTTGCCGTCGGAGCTCACCGGCTGGCTCCCGATGGTGTCTCCGCAGACTCGCCGGACCGCGCCGGGCGGGCCTTCCAGAAGTAGTTGTGGATGTCGTCGGCGGTGTAGAGCCTCCGGAATGTGGGGACGACGCGCATGCCTGCGTGCACGTCATCGGCGTCCACATCGGTGAGCTCCAGGGGCGCCCGGCCGCCGCCGTCGAAGTCGATCACGGCGAACACGGTCGGGGGGCTGGGCGAGTAGGCGAGCCGGTCCACGGTGAAGCTGGCGACGGTGCCTGTGGAGTGGGCCATGGGTGCCGGGTCCATGTCGTCGGCCGCGCCGCCCCTCTCCGACACGCGGGCCGGAGGCAGGTGAACCATCTCGGTGGACCGGTCGCGTGATCCGGCGAATCCGTATTTCCAGTCACTGCGGCGTTGAGCAGCCGAAGATGACGGGCGGGCCGGGGAGGGCCGGTTCGGGGGCTCCACGGTCACCATCCTGCGCCAAGCCAGGAACCGGCCGTAGCTGAGCGGCCCGCCCGCAGCTACCTGGGCCGCAACGGGCGCAGCCGGACGGTGGTCGGCCACTGCGTCGGTGACCTGCAGGACGATCACCTCAACGCCATCGGCCAGCGCTACCACCGCGATGGTCTCGCCGGGTCGGGCCTGCTCCAGGGCCGAGCACAGCAACAGCGCCGGATGGGCGGTGGCCGTGTTGCCGACCGTGGCGACGAGCGGATCGACGAGACTGCTGGGCTTGGCCCCGATGGCCTCGAGAGCGGAGGCGACGGCCCGGCTGTTGAGACCGGTGACGGCGAGGCGGTCGATATCGCCGGCATCGTCCAGACCGCTGCTAGCCAGCGCGGCCTCCCAGGCCTCGAGCGCGACCGGGCCGAGGACATGGGCGCCGAAGCGCTCCTCCCACGTGCGGGAGCGGGCCCCGTCCGGCGTGCGCCAGCGCTCGGTGATCTCCAGCGTGCGGGACGCGCCGCCGAGGTACTCGGCCAGCACCGGCCCGTCAGAGTCGTCGCCTGACAGCACCGCGGCGGCACCGTCGCCGGCGGATGCCTCGTCGGCGCCGGTCGGCAGGCCGTCTCGGGTGTCGGCGGCCACCACCAGGGTGGTACCGCTCCCGGCCAGCGCGGTGTGCAGCGCGCCGATGCCTGATCGGACCGCTCCTCCGAAGTCGAGCGCGGACACGGCCGGGTCGAGGCGCAGGGCGGCGTGGATGGCGGCCGCGTTGGTCTTCTCCAGGTAGGCCGGGACCGACGTGGCGAACCAGAGGGCCTCGGGCTCGACGGGAGTGGACCGCAGGGCCAGATCAGCGGCGGCCTGGCCCATGGTGGTCGTGTCCTCGTCGTAGGAGGCGACGGCGCGTGTGCCCTCACCGCCGCCCGAGTCGAAGAAGGCGGCGATCTCGGATCGGTCGAGCCTGTGGTACGGCACGTAACCCGCTGCCGAGATCACGCCGCGCATCGCTGAAACCCTACCGGCGCCCGAGGCGGCCCTCCCCGAGCCCGCCTGTCAGGCCCCGCCGGACGAGACGATGGCATCAACCTTGGCTGCCTCCTGAGGTCCAGCCGTCAGGCGCCCCCCGACGACACGATGGCGTCGACCTCGATCTCGACCACGAGGTCGGGATGCACCAGCGCCGAGACCTCCACCAGCGTGGCCGCGGGGCGAATGTCGCCGAACACCTCTCCGTGGGCGCGCCCGTAGTCGTCTGCCTTCGAGATGTCGGTGAGAAAGGCCCGTGTCCGCACCACGTTGCTGAGGGCCGCTCCCGCTTGGCGCAGCGCGTCCTCGATCAGCCGCAGCACCGCCCGGGTCTGCAGGTAGCAGTCGCCGGGATGGTCGACCCCGTCCGGTCGCAGCGTGGTCGTGCCCGCCACGGCCACATGGTCACCAACCCGGACAGCCCGGGAGTACCCAACGGTCGCCTCCAACGGCCCCCCGCCGGAGATGTTGACCCGTGACCGGCTCACCAAGGGCTCGCCGACGACCAGCTCCGGCTCGTGGCTCCACGCCGACGCGGACACCTCTTCGTGAGCCGCCAGTAGCTGGACAACCTGCTCGCGCACCCGGGCCAGATCCGCGTCCAGCTTGACCAGCACCTGCGCAGCGACGCCCTCGCCCTCGCGTAAGAGGCCGAGCAGGATGTGCTCGGTGCCGATGTAGTTGTGACCGAGTTGCAGCGCCTCGCGCAGGCTCAACTCGAGGACCTTCTTGGCCCTGGGCGTGAAGGGAATGTGGCCTCTGGGCTCTTCGCCGCCCGGGCCGATGATCTCCTCCACCTGTGCCCGCACCGACTCGAGGCTGATGTCGAGGGATTCCAGCGTCTTGGCCGCCACCCCCTCGTGCTCGTGGATGAGGCCCAGCAGGATGTGCTCCGTGCCGATGTAGTTGTGGTTGAGGAGGCGCGCCTCTTCCTGGGCCAGAATCACGACGCGACGGGCCCTGTCGGTGAACCGCTCGAACACCGCTCACACCTCCCGCCTGGTCGAAGCTCCGACGCCGGCCAGCGTAATCCGGCGCGTGTCCGCCCGGGGTGGGACGGCTAGACCCAAATGTGCATCGGGTAGCCGGTTGCGTCGAACTCGCCCTCGCCGAGGCAGATCGCTTCGCCCTAGTCGAGCTCGAACCAGGCGGGCTGATGGTCTGAGCCGACCGCCTCGTCGTCGATCCATGCCGACCGGACCCTCGACGCCAGACCCGGCGTCACGAATCCGTAGTCGAGCCTCGAGCCGGGCTCGAACCCTCGGCTGCCGTCGTACCAGGTGATCCCCTCGTCGGCGGAGTGGCCCGCGGCCGTCCAGGTGTCCACGAGCCGGTCGCCGGCCACAGTGAGGCCGTAGTAGTAGTCGGCCTCGCCGACGATGCGCGGGTACTCGCCCGATGTGGGAGCCAGGTTGAAGTCGCCCATGAGAACGAACTCCGCGGGCGTGGGGCTCTCGGCGATGCCCAGCCATTCCGGGCCGGTGACCGACGCCCCGTCGAAGGGGACCCGGAACAGAAGCGGCAGCAGGTACTTGATCTCTGCTCGACGCTGCCGATGGTTCATAGGGTCCAGATGAACCGAATAGCACCGGACAGGCCCGGAGGGAGCGTCGATGATCGCTTCGAGCGCTCCGCTCTGCATGCCGTTGGCGTCGAAGCGCCGCACCCTCGGCAGCAGCAGGTTCCGGCACGACAGGATGGGCCAGCGGGCAAGGACCATGTTCCCGAACTGCAGGCGACGATGCTCGCGGGGCCGACCGGGAACTCGCGGGGCTGCGTCGAGATCGACGTTGGGCCCGTACACCCAGTGATGCTCGTCAAGCAGCCCGGCCAGGCGGGCCGGCTGGTCCCTGTCGGGCACCGAGTCGACGTTCCGCACGACCTCCTGCAGCGCGATCACGTCGGCGTCGCGGACCGCGCCGGCGATCCTCTCAAGATTGTAGAGGTCGTCCTTGCCCTGCGAGTAGTGGATGTTGTACGTCACGAACCTCATCAGGCCTCCTTGCCTTGCCAGCAGCCAACGTTATGTGTCACGAAGTCGGTCAGGCGTCCATGCCCTGCGAGAAGTGGATGCTGTGCGTCACGAACCCCATCAGGCGTCCCTCTGTGCATCTAGCCGACGATCGACGATCCCTCAAGATCCGCGAGGTGACACGCAGCCCAATGGTTGGGCATGATCTCACGCAGGACGGGCACTTCGACACGGCAGCGGTCGACAACCAGCGGGCAGCGGGTGGAGAACACGCAGCCCGGCGGTGGCGATGCGGGACTCGGGACCTCCCCCACCACGGGAATGCGGGTCCGGCCGGCCTCGGCCACGGGGTCCGGCACCGGAACCGCCGACAGCAGGGCCTGCGTGTAGGGGTGGAGCGTCGCCGTGAACAGGGGCTTGGTCGGCGCGAGCTCGACGATGTGTCCCAGATACATCACCGCCACCCGGTCAGAGATGTACTCGACCATCGATAGGTCGTGGGCCACGAACAGGTAGGCGATCCCGAACTCGTCCTGGAGATCGGCCAGCAGGTTGACCACCTGGGCTTGGATCGACACGTCCAGCGCGGAGATGGGCTCGTCGCACACGATCAGGTCGGGGCTGAGAGCCAGCGCCCGGGCGATGTTGATGCGCTGGCGCTGACCGCCGGAGAACTCGTGGGGGTAGCGGCTTCGGTGAGCAGGCCGTAGGCCCACACGATCGAGAAGCTCGATCACCCGGTCGGTGACCTGCCGGGCCGTCATATCGGTGTGGACCCTCATCGGCTCGCCGACGATGCGGCCCACGGTGTGCCGCGGATTCAGCGATGAGTAGGAGTCCTGGAAGATCATCTGCATCCGCGGCCGGAGCCCGCGCAGCTCATTCTCGCCGAGGGCGGTGAGCTCGATGTCGCCGAGCCAGACCCGACCGGAGGATGGACGATGGAGCTGGAGCACCGCCCGTCCGGTGGTGGACTTGCCGCAGCCGCTCTCGCCGACCAGTCCGAGCGTCTCGCCCGCGAAGACCTCGAAGCTCACGCCGTCGACCGCCTTGATGGGCCTGTCGCGGGACCTTCCGGGGAAGTACTTCGTCATGTCCACGACCCGAAGCACCGGCTCGCCGCAACCCGCGGGAGCGGCCGGAGACGGCGACCCGTCGGTGGGCTGGACCGACCGAGCGGACTCCGCGATGGCGTGGTCAGTCATTCCTCGGCCCGGCCGCCTCGACGTCATAGAAGCAAGCGACATGGTGGCCGGGAACCGGCTCGATCAGCGGCGGCACCTCGCTTAGGCAGCGGTCGAACACATGTGGACAGCGAGCCGCGAACGAGCAATAAGTCGGCGCCTCCGCGAGATCAGGCGGCACGCCGGGAATGCTCGTCAAGCGGCTGGCCCGGTCGCCCATCTTGGGAAGCGCGTTCAGGAGCCCGATGGTGTAGGGGTGCAGCGGTCGCTCGTACAGGGCGGCCACGTCGGTTATCTCCACGAGCTGGCCGGCGTACATCACCGCCACCCGGTCAGCCAGGCCAGCCACCACGCCGAGGTCGTGAGTGATCCAGATCAGGGCCATCCCGAGCTCGTCGCGCAGGTCGTTCATCAGCTCGGCGATCTGGGCCTGAACGGTGACGTCGAGCGCCGTGGTCGGCTCGTCGGCGATCACGAGCTGGGGGTTGCATGCCACCGCGATCGCGATCATGACACGCTGTCGCATGCCTCCCGAGAACTCGTGGGGGTAGGCATCGACGCGGTTCTCCGCGTCGGGTATTCCCACCCGCTTGAGCAGGTCGATGGCGCGGGCCCGGGCCTGCCGTCTGGAGAGGCCGAGATGGGTGCGGATCACATCGATGAGCTGCGTGGAGATCCTCACCGTCGGGTTGAGAGAGGTCATGGGGTCCTGGGCGATGAACCCGATCTCGGCCCCCCGGACCCGCCGCAGCCGGCGCTGCGACTCCTCAAGGAGTTCGACCGTTCCCCTGGCCGTCTCGAGCGTGGCTGTGCCGCCGGCTATCCGAGCCGGCGGTTCGGCGAGCAGTCGCAGCAGGGCGAGCATCGTCACCGTCTTGCCGCTTCCGCTCTCGCCCACCACAGCCAGCGTCTCGCCCCTGGCGACCGAGAACGTCACGCCGTTCACGGCATGCACCGTTCCTTCGGGGATCTCGAACCGCACCTCGAGGCCGTACACCTCGATCAGTGGTGCGGTGTTCACTGCTTCACCCGCTTGGATCGGGGGTCGAGCGCGTCGCGCAACCAGTCGCCCAACAGGTTGAGTCCGAGCCCGGCCACCACGATGGCGAACCCGGGCGCCAGCGAGATCCACGGACGGATCGCGAGGACCCCTCGACCGGAGCTGATCATGTTGCCCCAGCTAGGGGTGCTGGGCGGGACCGAGAGGCCGAGGAATCCGAGGCCGGCCTCGTAGAGGATCATGGCCGATATCTCGAAGGTGGCCAGCGTGGCCAAGGGGCCGACGAGGTTGGGAAGCAGGTGCAGCCGCAGGATCTGGCCCTCGGGCACGCCGACGTTTCGGGCCGCCTCGATGAAGGTGCTCTCGCGCAGTTTCAGGACCTCGCCCCGCGTGACGCGGGCGAACACCGGGATCGACGTGAAGCCGAAGATCAGGATCACGTTGAGAAGGCTCCGTCCGACGACGGTGGCGAAGAACACCACGAACAGCAGATAGGGCAGCGACAGGACCAAGTTGATGAACCCCACGATCACGGCGTCGATAGTGCCGCCCCGGTAGCCGGCGATGAGGCCGATCGTCATGCCCAGCGTGATGGCGATGCCAACGCCGCCGAGGGACACGCCGAGCGAGACCCGGGTTCCGAAGATGATCCGGCTGAGAATGTCGCGTCCGAGATCGTCGGTGCCGATCAGGTATTCGGTGGAGCCGCCGTCGGCGAAGAACGGCGGGGTCCTGGAGTCACTCAGAGTCTGCTGGAGGGGATCGTGGGGGGCGATCCACGGAGCGAACACCGCCAGAACGACCAGCATGACGAACACGAGCGCACCGACCGTGCCGCCCTTGGACCGCAGCAGCAGCCGCAGGCCGCTGCGAATCCGAGCCCGGATGCGCACGTCCTTCTCGACATCGACCAGAAGGCCGGAGTCGACCTCCGCGCCGGGCCGACCGGCGCTTTCGGGAGGGGTGCGATCAGTCATGTGATCCCCTCTCCGCGGGGCTTCGGGATCGTCGCCGACGTATCGTGCCGACTCGCGCTGCGCTGGCGGCTCACCACTGGACGCAGCCTTCCCACTCTGATGCGGGGGTCGGCGACGGTGTAGAGAACGTCGGACAGCAGCGAGAACAGGATCACGATCAGCGCGCCGAAGAACGCTATGCCCTGCACGAGCTGGAAGTCGCGGTTGGTCACCGCCTCGGCCAGCAGCCCTCCGGCGCCCGGCCACGCAAACACGGCCTCGATGTACAGCGAGCCGCCCAGCAGAGCGCCGACCTGCAGGCTCATGACGCTGATGAGCGGGATGAGCGCGTTGCGCAGGATGTAGCGGCTGTAGATGAGCGGCGTCCTGAGGCCTTTGCTTCGAGCGATGCGCACGTACTCCTCGTTGACGATCTCCAGCACCGACGACCTAGTGAAGCGCAGCAGCTGAGCCATCGGGAACAGCCCGAGGGCGACGGCCGGAAGGATGATGGACTTGTCGGGCACGGTCACGAACCACAGTGACAGGGTGTTGCGCCCGAACGACGGCAACCATCTGAGCTGTACCGCGAACACCACGATGAAGACCAGCGACAGCCAGAAGTTGGGAATCGTCTGGCCCAGCAACGCGAACCCGCGCGCCGCGCCGTCCCATCGGCGGCCTGCCTTGACGCCCGCCAGGATTCCCAGCGGCACTCCGATCACGACCGCGAAGGCCATCGCGGCCACGCCCAGCTCGATCGTGGCGGGCAGACGGTCGAGAATCACCTCCCGCACCGGGATCTTGTAGCGAAGCGAGTTGCCGAAGTCGAGGCGAGCCGAGTCGCCCACGAAGTCGACGAACTGTTCGGCAACGCTCCTGTCCAGGCCGTGCGCCCGGCGAGCCGCTTCTCGCTGGGCCTGGGTCGCTTCCCGGGGGACGAGCAGGTTGGTCGGGTCGCCGGACACCCGCAGCATCGAGAAGACGATCACCATGACGCCGAACACGAGCACCAGCGACTGGCCTATGCGACCTGCCAGGTACCTCGGCACCTATCTCACCCTTCGCTCACTCGCCCTCGGTGCGGCGGTGGGGCCGAAGCTAAGCGCCCCGGCCCCACCGCTCGACGTTCGAATCAGGAGATGGCAGCGATCATCCGGCGCTCTCCAGATACCAGAGCCAGTACTCCTCGGCTGAGCGGGGCTTGTAGTTGACGACCCGATCGCTCCTTGCCTCGAAGGAGAACGGTACGTACAGATAGATGAACGGCGGGTCGTCGTACATGCGCTGTTGCAACTGCCGGTACAGATCGGCACGGGCCGCATCGTCGGGTGTTGCCAGTATCTGCAACATCAGGTCGTCGACGACCGGGTCCGACCATGCCGAATAGCTCGCAGCATTTCCACCCATGGCACCCTGCAGGCGATCCCAGCCCTCGGGATTGGCGTTCGACCAACTGTCGCCGAACAGCGGCGGAAGCTGCTTCTGGGACTCCAGGTCCCAGTACGCACCGGAGTCCATGATCTCGAGCGACGCGTTGACGCCCACTTCGGCGAGCTGGGCGGCGACGGCCTCGCACACCTGCTCGAAGTTGGTGTAGGCGCCGGACGGGCAAGCGAATCCGAGGTCGAACCCGTCGGAATACCCGGCTTGGGCCAGCAGTTCCCGCGCCCGGTCGGGATCGTAGGCATAGGGCGACAGGTCGCTGTTGTAACCGAAGTCGGCGGCCGTCATCAGCCCGGTTGCTCGGACGCCCTTGCCGTTGAAGAGGGCGCCGATGATGCCGTCGACGTCGACGGCATGGTTGAGAGCCTGGCGCACTACGGGATCCTCGGTCGGCTGGCCCACACCAGAGGTGAGGTTGTTGAACGCGATGTAGTACACGCGGTTGGTCGGGTACTCGATGACGTTGATCCCGTCTATGCCCTCTAGCTGTGCGGCCTCGTCGGGGCTGAGACGGCTCACGATGTCTACCTCGCCGGTCTGTATGGCTGCAGCCCTGGTGGAGGACTCAGTGATCGGCCGGAAGACGAGCCGGTCGAGCTTGGGATGGCCCTCGCGCCAATAGTTCGGGTTGCGGTCCAACACGATGCGGTCGCCTTGGACCCACTCGGTGAACATGAAGGGGCCCGTTCCAACAGGCGCCTGGGTGAAGCCCGTCAGCCCGACCTCGCTGTAGTACTCAGGCGGAACGAAGAACCAGATGGCGCCGGTGAGACCGAGGAAGAGAGCGTTGGGCTCCGGGGCGACCAACTCGACGGTGTACTCGTCGATCTTGTTCACCTCCGACGCCCGCTCGTAGTAGTTGAAGTACTCGTTCTCCGGCGTCTTCTGCACCTCCCAAGAGAAGACGACGGCGTCGGCGTTGAACTTCTCGCCGTTGTGGAACACCACGTCCTCGCGCAGTTTGAACGTGTACGCGCGGCCGTCGTCGGACACCGTCCATGACTCGGCGAGGGCGGGCTCGAACTCCAGATCGTCGTTGATCCACACCAGCGGGTCGAAGATCTGGTTGGCCACGTTGCCCGCGTTCCGCTCGGCAGCGTTGGCGCCGTCGATCGCGTTCGGCTGCGTCGTTAGCGCGATGACCAGTTCGCCGCCGGGGACGGCATCGTCGGTGACGGCATCGTCGGTGACAGCATCGTCGGTGACAGCATCGTCGGTGACAGCATCGTCGGTGACAGCATCGTCGGTGACAGCATCGTCGGTGACAGCATCGTCGGCATCGGCGGTGACAGCATCGTCGGTGACGGCATCGTCGGCATCGGCGGCATCGGCGGTTGTGGCTGTTGTGGCTGTTGCGTCGACAGGCTCATCCGCGTCATCGCCACAGGCTGTCGCGATCAGGGCGAAGATGCCTATCAAGAGCCACAATGCCCTCATTCCGCGTCTTTGTGGGTATCTCATGGACTTACCTCCGGTAATTCGCCATATTGCTGGGACTATTGCAGTTCCACTCCGAGATGGGAATCGAAAGATAGCCCGGTGCCGCAGGATTGTCGAGTCGGTTCGGATCGTCGAGGGAGTGCCGCTACGGGTGTGACGCCGGAGAGATGCGTGGACTTGTTGGGCTAGAGGACTTCCATCCGGCAGCGGGTTCCGCCTTCCCGCCAAGATGCTCGTCAGTCAGGCCCGCGGTTTGGCTGAGGTGGAGGAAGTTGCCAGGAGCGTCGTAGCCGACCATGTGGCGGTCGAGGTCGAAGTGGTGCAGCCGAGCGACATCCCGACCTGATGGGTGAGGGCTAGAGGCCGGCGGCTACTCCAATTGCGGCTCTGGGGTCGGCGGCTCCCGCGAGGGTGCCGTGCTCGGTGACCTCGATGAGGTGGGCGTGGCCGAAGGTGTGGGGCGCCTCTTGGCGAAGGGTGGTGGTGTGGCCGCGAGCTGCTAGGGACTCATGCCAGCCGGTGGCGGCATCCTCGATGAGCACTCGGCGGCCCTGGCCGGGGCGCCACGTGGCGAAACCGGCGTCGTGGTCGTCGGGGCCGAGCACCCAGCGGGGAGCGCGGATGGCCGCGCCCGGCGACTGGCCGAGCCCCAAGGTGCGGGCCAGCAACTGCAGAAGGATCTGGGGCTGGGAGTCGCCTCCCATAGTGCCCAGCACCTGGTGCAGCGCGCCGTCGGTGTTGGTGACCAGCGCCGGCGAGAGCGTGTGGGGTGGGCGGCGACCCGGCCCGTACTCAGCCGGATGGCCGGGCACCAGATTGAAGCCGAGGCCGCGGTCGTGCAGGAAGATCCCCGTGCCGACGGCCACCAGGTGGGCGCCGAAGCCGTTGGCGTTGGAGTTGATCAGCGACACTCCCATGCCGTCGCGGTCAACCGCGCACAGGTAGGTGGTGTCACCCGCCCCACCGGGGGCGGCCACGTTTCCGGCCCGATCCGGGTCTATGGCGTCACGTCGAGGGCCCAGTCGAGCCGGGTCGACCAGCGCCTGGCCGTCGGCGCCGTCGTACAGGACCCGGACCCGGTCGTGGGCAGCCTGGGAAGCTGCTTCGATCAGCAGATGGGTCCACCGCTCGTCGTCGGCGTCGCCGAGGTCGAGGCCGCCCGCGATCCAGGCTCCGGCCAGGGTGAGGTAGCCCTGCGAGGTGGGCGGCACCGTCCACAGCATGTGACCGAAGGCCTCGGCCCGCACCGGCTCCACCCAGCGGGCGACCGGACGGGCCAGGTCGGCCTCGGTGTACTCGCCCGAACCGAGCGCGATCAGGCCCTCGCCGAACTCGCCGCCATAGAAGCCGTCACGACCCTGCTCGACAACGGCTCTTAACGCTCGGGCGGTGCCGGGGCGCCGCACCACCTCTCCGGACCGCAGATCGGCGGGGATGTCGGTGTTGCCCTCCACACCGGCCACCTCGCCGGCCCGCTCGGCCAGCAGCGGCGAGGCCGCGAACCCCTCGTCGGCCACGCGGATGGCCTCGGCCAGCACGTCGGCCAGCGGCAGCCGCCCGTAGCGGGAGTGCAGGGCCAGCCAGCCGTCCACCGCTCCGGGCACGGTGACGGAGGCAACATCGCCGTGCAGCGGCATCTCGTCGCAGCCCTGGCCTCGCAGCCGATCGGGGTCGGCGCCCGACCCTGCGAACCCGGCGCTGTCGAGCGCAGCCGGCGGCTCGCTGCCCCCGTCGTGAACCAGCGCCCACACGTCGCCGCCGGGACCGCACATGTGGGGCGACGTCACCGCCAGCACCGCGTTGGCGCCCACAGCCGCGTCCGCGGCCGACCCACCCCGGCGCAGCAGGTCCACCCCGACGCCGGTGGCCAGGTGGTCGACGGTCGAGACCATCCCCGACACCGAGGTGCGGGTGACGGCAGAAGGAAGTCGAGGCATGCCGCCAGTGTTGCCCGCGCCCCGCCCGATCGCACTATCGTGTCCACGCCCGACCACTCCGGCCGAGCGTTATTGGGGCAATTCGATCGCGGTTCCAGGGCTGCGTCTAGCCTGCTGCGGATGATCGTGCGGTTGAGCGCAGCCGTCAGCCGACAGCGACCGGCGGAGCAGCTCACGTCATGAGCATCGCCATGGTCATGGACGGGCCGGGCGAGGCTCTCCGCCCGGAGAGCCGTCCCGTCCCCGAGCCCGGCCCCGGCCAGGCCGTGGTGGCCGTGCGGGCATCAAGCCTGAACTACCACGACCTGGTCAACCTGATGGGTCTGATCCGAGGTCCCTGGCCCCGAGTTCCGATGACCGACGGCTGCGGCGAGGTCGTGGCGGTGGCGTCCGACGTTCAGGACGTCGCCGTCGGCGACCGGGTGGTGGGTGCCTTCCACCCGCTGTGGCTCGACGGAGTCCTGACCCGGGAGAAGCACAGGGTCACTCCGGGCGACACCGGCGACGGGTGGCTGCAGCAGCACATGGCCTATCCGGCCAATGCTCTCGTCGCCGCGCCGGGCCACCTCACCGACGGCGAGGCGGCCACACTCGTCTGCGCAGGCGTCACCGCCTGGAGCGCGCTGCGGGCGGCCGACGTGAAGCCCGGGGACATCGTGGTCACGCAAGGAACCGGCGGGGTGTCGCTGTACGCGGTGCAGTTGGCCGCAGCCGCGGGCGCCACCGTGGTTGTCACCTCGTCGTCGGACGAGAAGTTGCAGACCGCCCGCGAACTGGGC
The DNA here is from genome assembly GCA_965219165.1 of Candidatus Aldehydirespirator sp. Lineage (GTDB taxonomy): Bacteria > Actinomycetota > Acidimicrobiia > Acidimicrobiales > Aldehydirespiratoraceae > Aldehydirespirator. The sequence goes on from CBDCMW010000002.1 coordinate 3,342,137, forward strand.
GCCCACCATCTCATCAACTACAGCTCGACCCCGGAGTGGCACAAGGCCGTCATCGACGTCACCGACGGCCGGGGAGCGGACCTGGTAATCGACCTCGGCGGCGAGCACACTCTGGCCAAGTCGGTCAAGGCAACCAGGATTGAGGGCACTGTGGCGGTCATCGGGGTGCTATCGGGCTTCGGCGCGGCCGAGATCCCGGTGACGTCGGTGATGACCCGCCAGATCCGGCTCCAGGGCATTGCCGTTGGCAGTGTGGCCGCCCTGCGGGACCTGTCCGCGGCGACGAGCTCAGACCTGCGACCCCATGTCAGCCACACCTTCGACTGGACCGAGCTGGACGAGGCTCAGCGCGTCCAGCAAGCCGGGGAGCACACCGGCAAGATCGCCATATCGATTCCGCCAGAGGACTCCTGAGGCGAGCGCGCTTCCGGACAGTTCAGGGGCGCGAACAGTGAGGCCGGGGGCTGGCACGGGGGCAAGCAATGGCGGCGATTGAGCCGCCAGGGCGCGCCCGTGACAGGACCCGCCGGCCGGCGCGACCAGCGGATCCTGCGAGATTCTGCGTCTACGCGACTCCGGCGGCGTTGAGGGCGCGCTCGGTTAGCACCCTGGCCAGGTGGCTGCGGTAGTCGGCGTCGGCGTTGAGGTCGTCGGGGGGGTCGAGCCCGTCCGCGGCCGCCGCGGCCGCATCCGCGGCCGAGGCCCCACCAGACAGCGCGGCCTCCACCCCGGAGGCCCGGATGGGTGTGGAGCCCATGTTGACCAGGCTCACACCGGTGCCGCCGTCGGCGACGGCCACACCGACGATGGCCCAGTCCTGGGCCCGGCGGTTGAACTTCTGGTAGTTCCAGCCGCCGGTGCCGGACGGCACCCGCACCTCGGTGATCATCTCGTCGTCGGCCAGCACCGACTCGAAGTAGCCGGTGAAGAAGTCCGTCGCCGCGATCTCACGCGACCCGCCCGGCCCCTGGGCCACGATCGTGCCGCCGAGGGCAAGCACGGCCGCGGGCAGGTCCGACGCTGGGTCGGCGTGGGCGATCGTGCCGCCCAGAGTGCCCCGATGGCGCACCGCCGGGTCGCCTACCAGCGCGGCTACCGACGCCAGCATCGGGCAGGCCCCGGCCAGCGCGCCGGAGTGCTCCAGCTCGCTGTGGCGGGTCAGCGCCCCGATGGCCACCGTGCCGTTGCCGGCCCGGATGTAGCGCAGGTCGTCCAGACCTCCCACATCCACCAGCACACCCGGCGTGGCCAGCCGGTACCGCATCATCGGTATGAGGCTGTGGCCCCCGGCCAGGAGCTTGGCGTCGTCGCCGTGCTCGGCCAGCAGCGACACCGCATGGTCCGCGGACTCTGCAACCTTGTAGTCGAAAGCGGCGGGAATCACGACGCACCTCCTTGGGCATCGGCGATGGCTCTCCAAACGGTCTGGGGCGACGCGGGCATGGGCATATCGGTGATGCCCAGATCCCGCAGCGCGTCCACGACGGCGTTGATCACCGCGGGCGCGGCCGCGATGGTCCCGGCCTCGCCCACGCCCTTCACCCCCATCGGGTTGGTGGGGCTGGGCGAGCAGTGGCTGTCCAGGCGGAAGCGGGGCGCCTCCGCAGCCGACGGCACCAGATAGTCGCCGAGGTTGGCCGACACCAGCTGGCCGTCGGAGTTGTAGACGGCGTCCTCGTACAGCGCCTGGGCGGCGCCCTGCAGGATGCCGCCGTGGACCTGGCCCTCCACGATCAGCGGGTTGATCTGCACGCCGCAGTCGTCCACCGCCACGTAGTCGACCAAGTCCACGTTCCCGGTGTCGGTGTCGACCTCCACCACGGCGATGTGGGTGCCGTTGGGGAACGTGAAGTTGGGCGGGTCGTAGGTGACGTGGGCCTCCAGGTTGGGCTCCATCCCGTCGGGCAGGTCGTGGGCGGTGAACGCCGCGAAGGCGATTCCCGCCAGCGGCACTTCTGCCTCGGGGGTGCCCCTCACCCGGAACACCCCGCCGGAGAACTCGAGGTCCTCCTCGCTGGCCTCCAGCTGGTGGGCCGCGATGGCCCGGGCCTTGTCGATCACCTTCTCGGTGGCCATGTAGACCGCCGTGCCGCCGACCGCCAGCGACCGGGAACCGTAGGTGTCCAAGCCGGTGGGGCTGACCGCGGTGTCGGAGTGCAGGACCTCCACGTCGTCGGGATCGACGCCGAGCTGGTCGGCCACGATCATCGACCAGCAGGTCTCATGGCCCTGCCCGTGGGGCGTGGAGCCGGTCACCACCTGCACCTTGCAGGTGGGCGAGATCCGCACCGTGGCCGCCTCCCAGCCGCCCGCGCCGTAGGCGAGGGAGGCCAGCACCCGGCTGGGGGCCAGGCCGCACATCTCCACGTAGCTGGAGAAGCCGATGCCGATCCGCTTCGACGAGCCTTCGGCCCGCCGCTGGGCCTGCTCGGCCCGGCGCTCGGAGACCCCGGCCAGCGCGACAGCCTTGTCGAGCACGGCCTGGTAGTCGCCGCTGTCGAAGGCGAGACCGGCGCACGACGTGTACGGGAAGGCGTCGGAGGGAATGAAGTTGCGGGAGCGGATCTCCTCGGGCGACACCCCCACAGACACCGCCAGCGAGTCCATGGCCCGCTCGATGGCGTAGGTGGCCTCGGGACGGCCCGCGCCCCGGTAGGCGTCGGTCGGGGTCCGGTTGGTGAACACCGACGTGCACTCGAACAGGTAGAGACCGATGTCGTAGCAGCCGTGGTACAGGAACCCGCCCAGCAGCGGCACGCCCGGCGTGACCAGCTGGAGGTAGGCGCCCATGTCGGCCAGCAGCTTCACCCGAACCGCCTGCACCTTGCCGTCGGCGTCGGCGGCCAGCTCGATGTGCTGCACCTGGCCCCGGCCCTGGATGGTGGAGGTTGCGCCCTCGGTGCGGCCCTCGGTCCAGCGCACGGGCATGCCCCGCTGCATCGCCAGGGCGCTGCACAGGATCTCCTCGGCGTAGACGTTGAGCTTGCATCCGAAGCCACCGCCCACCGACGGCGCCACTACGCGCAGCTTGTTCTCACCGATGCCGAGGACTACCGCGGTCATCACCTTGAGAATGTGCGGGATCTGGGTGGCTGAGTACAGCGTGAGCTCTCCGCCGGCCGGCGACGGCACCGCCGCGCAGCCACGGGGCTCCATCGGCGCCGGGATGAGGCGCTGCTGGAGGTAGCGCTCGCTGACCACATGGGCGGCATCCGCGAACGCGGCATCCACCGCGGCGGCGTTGTCGCCCCACAGCCCCCACGTGTAGCACTCGTTGGTGCCGACGTCGGGGTGGACGAGAGGCGCACCCTCCGCCACCGCGTCCTCTATCTCGACCACCGCGGGCAGCCGCTCGTAGTCCACGATGACGGCCGCAGCGCCGTCGGCCGCCGCGTAGCGGGAGTCGGCCAGGACCACCGCCACCGCGTCGCCCACGTACTTGGCCGTGCCGCGGGCCACGGGCAGGTGCGGCGGGTTCTTCATGTCGGGCGTGACCGGCCATGCGCACGGCAGGGCGCCTTCGCCCCAGAGTGGGGCGAGGTCCTCGCCGGTGAGCACCTCGTTCACGCCGTCAATCTCGAGCGCGGCCGAGCCGTCGATGCCGACGATGTTGGCGTGAGCCTCGGTGGAGCGCACCACGCCCACCCAGATCGCGCCGGGCAGGGCGAGGTCGTCGATGAACTTGGCCTCGCCGGTGAGCAGGGCCGGGTCCTCCTTGCGCAGCCTCCGGGAGCCGACGTGGCCAGCGGGAGCGTCTTCGGTGATGGTCATGTCAGTCACCTCCCGAGCCCGCCGCGGCGAGCACAGCGTCGACGATGTTCTGGTAGCCGGTGCAGCGGCAGAGGTTGCCCTCCAGGCCGTGGCGCACGCCGTCCTCGTCGAGGCCGGGGTACTCCTCCACCAGCGAGATGGCGGCCATCACCATGCCCGGGGTGCAGTACCCGCATTGCAGGGCATGGTGCTCATGGAACGCCTGCTGCATGGGGTGCAGCGTCCCGTCGGCGCCGGCGACACCCTCGATGGTGGTGATGTCGGCACCGTCCGCCTGCACCGCGAACATGGTGCAGGACTTGGCGGATTGGCCGTCCACCAGCACCGTGCACGCACCGCAGCTGCTGGAGTCGCAGCCGATGTTCGTGCCCGTGAGCCCTAGGTCGTCGCGCAGCGCATGCACCAGCAGGGTGCGAGGCTCCACTTCGAGGCTCCGTTCGGTGCCGTTGACGGTCAGGGTCACAGCTGTCATGCGCTTCTCCCTGTGTTGACCGGTTGGGGCTGACATCCTGTCGCGGATTTCTGCCGCTGTCGAGTGAACTGCGAGTGAGTTGACAGCCTGGACGGATCAGCTTGCTCAGAGGGGGCCGCTGGCTCGCCCGCTCGCAAGGGCGGCACGGGCGGTTGCCAGGTCGTCGGCGTTGGTGACACCGATCCAGGACTCGTCGGTGGTCGCGACCCGGACCACCAGCTCGCCCTGCGCCATGCGCTCGCCCACCACTGTCGGCAGCAGGCACTCTGCGTCGGCGTCGGCGCAGTGTTCTGCCAGGAAGTGCTCGAAGCTGTCGCCGACCCAGTCGAACGCCGCCCGCGGGAACGCCCACAGGTTCATGGAGACCACGGTGTCGTCGGCGAGTTCGGCGGGCGGGTCGGCCGCCGTGATCGTGCCGTCGGCCCGACGAGCCACGCCGTGGTGCTCGACGATGCCGACGAGGCGCCCGTCGGACACCTGGCACACGCCGCGGCTGACCGTGCCCGTCGCGGAGAGGGTGCGCCCGAGGCCGTAACCGCACAAGCAGGCCTCGTCGTCGTCGAGATCAGCCGCGGCGGAGGCGAGAGCGCTCAACGCCGAGGGGCCGTAGTAGTCGTCGGCGTTGCACACCACGAACGGTCCGGGCACCTCGGCCTCGGCTACCAGCACGGCGTGGGCGGTGCCCCACGGTTTGGCCCGGGGCGGGCCGTGCTCGTCCTGGCGGACGTAGACGAACTCGATGCCACGGCCGAGCGAGTCACGGTGACGGGCGGCGACATGGGCTTGCAGAGTGGACTCGATCCCGGAGCGCACCACCAGCACCACCTTGGAGGCGCCCGCTCGGACGGCCGCGTCGATGGCGTAGTCGAGGAATGTCTCGCCGCCGGGTCCGACCTCGACGAGTTGCTTGTCGCCGCCGAATCGGCGGCCGATGCCGGCGGCCATAACCACCAGCGTGAACATGCCCTTCAGCGCTCCGGCACGACAGGTATCGCGGGCATGGCGTGGCTGTCGGCGGGCCGGGATGCCACCGGGGTCACCTTCAGCGCTCCAAGAGGTGGCGCACGTGGTGGGTCTCGTTCACGGAGCGCACCGTGCGCAGGCCGGTGCTGGACGCCGCCACCCGGGTGATGCCGCAGTAGTCGACCAGCAGCGACAGCGGGTCGTCGATGCCGAGCAGGACCTGGAGGTACACGCCGGTAACCATGCCGTGGCAGAACACGGCGACAGTGCGGGACCGGTTGGCGCGGATCACATGCTCGAAGCCCCGCTCCACCCGGGTCCGGAACTCGTCGTACCCGTCGGAGAAGATGGTCTCGCTGAGGTCTCTCTCCGGGTCGAAGTAGTGGGCGACCGACGGGTCGTCGTGGTCCATCTCCTCCGCGGGCACATAGAGCTGGGACCGGTGGTCGGACTCCCGAAGATCGTCGAGCATCTCGATGGCGAGCCCGAGGCGGTCAGCGAGGGGTTCCGCCGTCTGCAGTGCTCGCTTCATGCTGGACGACACGATGTGGTCGATGCCCTCGGTGGCGAGATACTCGGCGGTGGCCTCGGCCTGGAGGCGGCCGGCTTCGGCCAGAACCGGATCGGCCGACCCGCCCTCCGGGGCCTCGTCGCGCACCGGCCTGGCGTGGCGGATCAGAAGCAACTCCACGACGCCGGAGGCTACCGGCGGCTGGGCCGGTTCTAGGGCTCGGCTAGGGCCGGTTGGACCCCGGGGCCGGGGTCACGCCGAGGCCCGAGGACGATGGCAGAGGCATGGCCCCCGAGGCGATCGGAGGCGGGGCGGCCAAGTCCTCCGCCAGCAGTTCCGCTGTCGCCAGGCCGTGGACTTGGCGGTGCGATGCAGCGGCGTCCACCGCGGCCGCGACGTGCAGGGCGTGGGCAAGGCCCACCGCCGAGTCGAGGAACGACGTGACCACCACCGACGCTCCGGCCTCGCGGGTCCGGGCCGCGATGGCCAGGGCCACGTCGGGACCGCCGAGGGCCTGAGGCTTGACGATGAGAGTGCTCACACCCAGCTCCAGAGCCCGCACGGCGTCGGACTCGCTGCGGATCGACTCGTCCACGGCCACGGGGATGCGGCTGCGCCGGCCCACGGCCGCGATCGCTTCGATCCCGGCGATCGGCTCCTCGCAGTAGGCGATATTGCAGTCCTGCATCCGGCCCAGCACTTCGACGGCCGTTGCTTGGTCCCAAGCGCCGTTGGCATCGAGCCGCAGCTCGGCTTCGGGGCCCAACCCAGCCCGGGCGGCCCGAACCCGGTCGACGTCGGTAGCTGGCTCGGCCCGGCCCACCTTGAGCTTCACCGCCCGGAATCCGGCCTCCACCGCGTCCTGTGCCTCGGACCCCACGTCGTCGGGCTCGTCCGCCGTGACCAACGCGTTGACGGCGACTTCTTCGTACGGAGCGGGACCGGATCGACCCTTCCCGGATGTCTCCGCTCGGCCAGCGCCCGTGCTCCGGGAACGACCGGCTCCCGTGGACTCGACGAGGTGGGCAGCCAGCGTTGTGCCCGCCTGGCGGGCCTGGAGGTCGGCCCAGGCGCCCGCCACCGCGGCCCGGGCATGCGGCGCGTGTTCCAGAGAGGCGATCACGGCCGCCACGGCACTCTCGGCGTCCGTTCCGATCGCTTCGAGGGCCGGACGCAGCGCAGTCTCGGTTTGCAGCAGCGAGTTGCGGGACCAGCCCGGCAGCGGGCTGGCCTCACCCCAGCCCGTATGGCCGCCGACCGTGATCGAGACCAGGAACCCGGACCGGAAACGGACCGAGACTCCGCCGGTGACGAACGGCGAGCGCAGCGCCAGCCGGAAGGGGTGGATCTCGGTCCGCATGGGTGTCAGCCGCCCGCCCTCGTCGCGGCGCGGATCGCCTCGGATGCCGCGATGAAGGCGGCGACGGCGTCTGCGGTGGGCTGGGGCTGCTCGACGTGGGCAGCATGCCCGGCACCGCTGATTCGTACGACGTCCGCCCGGGGGAGGCCAGCCGCGAGATCGTCGGCAATTGTGCAGAACTTGGTGTCGTGAGCGCCCACGACCAGCAGCGTCGGCGTGTCGCAGTCCCCGAGGAGATCGTGCAGCGGTGTCATCGAGCCGGTGCCTCCTGCTGTGAGGCTGCGGGCCAGTCCGGCGGGGTTCGACGCCAGACGCTGGGCTCGGGCGGCCCGCAGGTAAGCCTCGCCCAGCGAGGCCTGCCCCGCGAACAGCGGGTCGGCCATCCAGTCGGTCACGAAGGACTCGAAGTCGTCGGTGATGCGTCGCGCTCCGGCTGCGTCGGCCTCGGCCCGGATGCGCCGCTCGTCCGGGTCCGGGATGCCGGCGGAGACCCCGATCAGGGTCAAGGACCGCAGCCGCTGCGGCTCGGTGCATCCCAGGGTCAGCGCCACCCTTCCGCCCATCGAGTAGCCGACGAGGTGGAGGGTCCCCAACGCGAGGGAGTCAGCTAGGGCGATCACTTGGCCGGCCATGGCCTCCACCCGGTACAGGCCGAGGTCGTCGGGCCCCTCGGAGTCTCCGTGGCCGACCAGGTCCGGAGCAATCATCCGCAGCGCCTGGTCGGACTGGTCGCCTGCGGCGAGGCGCTCGGTGAGGGGAGCCATCGCCCGGGCCGATCCCGTGAACCCGTGCAGCACCAGGACGGGCACGCCGTCGGCTGGACCCTGCTCGCTCACCGCCAGATCGACCCCGCTCGCCCGGATCGACGATCTGTTCGCGGTATTCCGGCCTGTGAACGGATAACCGCGAACAGATCGCTCAGATGGCACCGGCACCTCGCGTGGCAGCCAGTGCTTGGTGCGCGGCCTGTTGAGCCGCTGCCGTCAGTGCCCGGCGCTGGGCCACATCGTCGTCTCCGGACACGCCAACCACGAAGAGGTCGACACCAGGAGTGCGGGCCGTAGCCGCGGCGCTCACCGCGTCTCCCAGCTCGCCGGCAGTCGTCACGTGGCGGGCCCGGATGCCGCCGAATCCGTCGAGGCCGCACAGGTCGAGGCCGTGGGGGGTGCGGAACAGTCGCTCGAAGTCGTGGGCCGGAACGCGGTCCGCCACCGGCAGCAGCGAGAAGATCTCACCGCCGTCGTTGTCCACGCAGACCGCGATCAGGTGCAGTCCGAGGCGGGACGCGGCGGTGAGGCCGCTCAGATCGTGGAGCAGGGCTAAGTCGCCCGTGTGGAGCGCGACGGTGCGAGAGCGGTCCGCGGCGGCGACGCCCAGGGCGGTGGACGCCGTGCCGTCGATGCCGGCCGCGCCCCGGTTGGCGCAGCAGGTGACCGATCCGGTGTCGAGCACGAAGGCGTCGAGGTCCCTCACCGGCAGCGAGTTCGCAGCGACCAGCACCGCATCCTCGGGCAGGGCATCGACGAGCGCCCGCGCCGTTCGGGCCGACAGCAGCGGACCGTCATGGACGGTGGCGTCGATAGCGCGACGGGCGGCGGCGTCGAGCCTCGTCCAGGTGTCGAACCAGCCGCCCCGGGCGCTGCGCCCCGGCAGAGCAGCACCGGCAGTGATGGAGCCCAGTGCCTCCACGGAGGCCTGGACATGGCCGGTGAGCCGGAACACGGCGTGCTCCCAGCGGTCCTCGGGGTCGATGAGCACGACATGGCGGGGACGGGTGCGCTCCAACCAGAGCCGCACCGGCTTGGTGGTCGCGGTCCGGCCCACGAGAACGGCCGCATCGGGCCGCATCTCGTCCCCGAGGGCCTCGTCGGCGAGCAGATGGTCGGCAGTAGCTACCACGCAGGCCTGCGCTTCCTCGCTGTTGCCGGCTCGGGAGTCGCCCCGAACGTGCGTGATGGGCTCGCCGAGCAGGGGCCAGCCGGCCCAGGCCGCGAACCGCTTCGCTTCGGTGGCCCAGTGCAGTTCCCGGTTCAACCCCCCGCCCGGCCACGGCCCGGCCACCACCACTCCCCGCTCGTAGGTGGCGACGGTCTCAGCCAGATCTGACAACTCCGCCGACTGGTCCCGCCCGTCGTCTTCGTCAATGCGCCCAGCCCCGCCGTCCGCAGGGGACGACACGGGCACCGGAACCGTCGACGCAGGTTCCAGCGGCTCGCGGAGGGGCCAGTTGAGATGGACCGGTCCGGGGTCGCTGCCCGTGGACAGACCGACGGCGGTCTCGGCCCATCCGGCCGCGGCGGCCGCGGCGACCTCCTCGGGCACAGGCAGGTCGATGCTCCAACGGGCCGCGGTCCCGTACAGGCCCACCTGGTCGATGGTCTGGGGCGAGCCCCAGCCCCGCAGCTCGGGGGGGCGGTCGGCGGTGCACACGATCATGGGGACGCCTGCGTGGAAGGCCTCCACCACCGCCGGGAGGTAGTTGGCGGCCGCGGTGCCGGAGGTGCACACCAGCACGGCAGGCCGTCCCGTGGCCCGGCCCAGGCCGAGGGCGAAGAACCCGGCGGAGCGCTCGTCGAGCTGGATCCAGGTCGTGAGGCTGGGCTGGGCGTCGAAGCACAGGGTGAGCGGAGTGGATCGCGAGCCTGGGCTGATCACAGTGTCGGTCACGCCCAGGGCGACCAGCCGGGCTGCGAAGGCCGCGACGACGTCGTAAACGGGCTCGGTCACGATTCCCCCGCTCGGGAATCGTTCATAACTGGGCCGCGGGTTCGGCGACGGCCGGCACGGATCAACGCTCGTCGATCACGTCGAGGAGAGCCCGGAGCTTGTATCCCGTCTCCTCGAGCTCCTCGCCCGGCACGGAGTCGGCGACGATCCCGGCGCCAGCGAACACGTGCGTCCCCTCCGGCCCGGTGAGCGCGCAGCGCAGGGCCACACCCAGCTCGCCGTTGCCGTCGAGGTCGCACCACCCCACCGGGGCCGCGTACCAGCCCCGGTCGAATCCCTCGTGGCCGGCTATGAACTCCAGGGCTGCGCCGGTGGGGGCTCCCCCGACGGCTGCGGTGGGGTGCAGCACGCCTGCGGCCCGCAGCACATCCATGTCGCTGACGCCGCTGCGCCGGCGCTGCACCTGGGCCGTGATCGGCGTGCGCAGGTGCTGGAGACGGCTCAGACGCATCAGCCCCGGCTCGGCGGGGGCCGGGTCCACGAGCCCCAGCCCGGCCAGCGCCTCGGTGATGCCGTCCACCACGAAGCGGTGCTCGGACCGGTTCTTGGCCGAGCCCAGCAGCCCGGCCGCGAGACGCTCGTCGGTTTCAGGACTGTCGCCGCGGGGCGCGGTGCCGGCCAGGGCAGTGGTGTGCAGCCGGGAGCCGTCGAGCGTGACCAACTCCTCGGGCGTGGCCCCCAGGAAGGTGGCCTCGCCGACCGTGAACCCAAAGGTCGCGCAGGCCGGGTTGCGCTGCCGCAGCCGGTCCAGCACGGTGACGACATCGAGACCGCGGTCGAGGGCGATGGTGCGAGCCAGCACCACCTTCCCGAACTCGCCTCTCCCGATGGCGGTAACGGCATCGGAGACGAGGGCCTCATAGTCGTCGTCACGGCTGCAGTCCGATGCGGCCGCGGCTGACCCGGCCGGGTCGGCAGTAGCCGGGTCGGCGGCGTCCGGCAGGGGTTCGACCTCGAACGACGCCAGCCGCTCGTCGAGCACGGCCTCGGCCGCGGTCTCGTCGCCGTCGGGCCCTACACGCGTCGCAGCCAGCACCCAGGTGCCGTCGGGGCGGTCGATCACGGTCAGCGCGGGCAGCACCAGCCGGCAGTCTCCGAAGCCCTGCCAGCGCGGCCCGCCGCCAGCCGGCTCCCCACCGTCGCTGCCGACTGCAGGCGTGAACGAGAACCCGCCTACCAGCACGGGCGCGGGCGCCTCGGGAGGCACATTGCGGCGGATCCGGGCTTCGAGCACCGCCCGAGCCGCCGAGGCGGCCGAGAAACGGTCGCCGCCGATCGGCTCGATCGCCTCCACCACGCCGATAGCGGCCAGCCCTACGTCCGCATCGGGGCGCAGCCAGACACTGCGCTGCTGCTCGGTGCCGGCCGCGGCGTAGGCGACGAGCGGATCGACACGCCGGTCGAGGCGCCGGACCTTGACGACAATAGCGCCGGCCGCCGTGCCGGGTTCGTCCTCGATGCGGGCCATGGCCCTTGCCCAGAGCGTTCTCTCGAAGTGGCCGACCACGAGCTTGGTAGCCACCGGGACGAGCCGGTTGACGCTGGCCAGCAACGCGGCCCTGTCCTTGCTCTCCCGGTCCATGTGACGCTTGAGCAGGTCGATGGCGTCGTCTATTAGATCCTCGACGTTGGTGGCGTGGCGCATGGCCAGCGCGGCCAGCTCCTCGACAGCCACGCCCTCGCCGACGAGGGTGCGGGCCGCCACCAGCATCTCCACGTCGTCGGGGCCGAAGCGTTCGCCGTCGGAGCCGTTGTCGGCGGGCGACAGCAGCCCGGCGTCGATCACCAGGTCGACGACGAAGGCGGGCACCCCGGCCCGCTCGGCCAGCCCGGCCCGGTCGAGCACGAGACCGGCATGGGCGGCGTCGGCCGCGGCGGCACTGTCCGGCACGCCACCATGCTAGGAGTCGCGGCCCGGAGCCCATCCGCCGGGGCACACGCCGGTATGGGTCCGATGGCGTCCCGCTAGAGTCGGCCCATGGTCTTCGCTGCGGGCACCACCGCCTACAACATCGTCGAGCTGCTGCACATCCTTACGGTGCTGGTGGCTTTGGCGCCGGTCTTCGTCCATCCGCTGCTGCGCAAGCAGATGCGCGCCTCCGGAGGCGCCGGGCATCAGCAGCTGGTCGTCGCCATGGCGGCCAACGCACGCCGTCTGTACGGGCCGGCGCTGATAGTGGCGGGCCTGCTAGGCATCGCCCTGATCGAGATGTCCGAGGACGCCATCTCGATGAGCGAGGGCTGGGTTATTGCCGCCATCATCATCTGGGTGGCCATGAACGGCGTCCTGCACGGCATGATCACGCCCGCCCTGAAGTCGGCGGGGGCTGAGGGTGCGTCGGCCGCGACCGACAAGCGCCTCGAAGCGGGGTCGGCCCTCCTGTCGATCCTGTTCACCGTCCAGCTCGTCCTGATGATCTGGCAGCCCGGCGGCTGAGCCGCCGAGAATGGGCAGCGGGATCTGGCGCGATCCATCGAGGTTGCGCCGAGTCTCAGCAACGGCCGCTGTGTCCGCGGGTGCGGCAATCCTGGCCTGCTCGGGGTTCGCGGTGTGGCTCGAAGTAGCGGGATCCCGCTTGTCCGGATTCCGCCTGGCCGAGATAATCGGGGGGTACGGTGACCATGTCGCTGGCGTGCCCCCGGCGTGGGTGGGAGCGCTGTGGTACCTGTTCCCCGTGGCAGCCGGGACGTGCTGGATCCTGCTCTTCCGCCGCTCTCCGCCGACCGTCTCGCGAGCGCACGCACCGATCGGTGCAGCCGTCGCCGCGGCTGCGGTGGCCTACGTGGCACGGGTAGACGCTCCGGCTGGGCCGCTGCTTGCGATGGCCGGCGGATTGTTCGTCGTTGTCGGATCACTGGCCGGCAGGCGACACCGAAGCACTCAGACAGCGATATAGCCGACCGCCCCGGATGCCGACTGCATCGGACCTGCTCTTAGCGACAGAGCGCCGCTTACGAGCGGGTCTATCCGGCCTCCCCGGACTCCGACTGTGGATCAGCAGCTGCGTTTGGATCGAAAGCTACGGTAATATCGGAACGTATGGATAAGTCCCCGGACCCGCTAGGAGCTGACGGCGAACCTGGGCGCGGCGACTCCCCAATCCCGCCCGACGCCCCGGTCCAGCCGGGCGACGCGGGAGCATCCCCACCGGCGACTGCCGAGCCCGAGACGGACGGCGAGCCCGAGACGGGCACCGGACCACGGAGGCCGCCGGGCGGAGCCGCCCGCGTCGTCCGGGTCGTCGCCCTGGCGGTGGGCGTGATCTTCATCGCCGCGGTGGGCTACGCCGTCGTCGATGCCTTCAGCGGGGGCGGAGCCGGAGACGACAATCCTGAGGATGTGGTGGAGGCCATGGCCGCCGCAGCGAGTCGGGAGGACACCATCGGGATGCTCGCACTGCTGCCACCGTCGGAGGTCGGCACTTTCGCCGAGCTGTACCCCAGCATCACGCGGTGGGCGGTGCAGGAGGGGCATTTCGACAACGAGGACTGGCTTGCCGGCGTGGACATCGACATCTCCGGACTGGACACGGAGGCCACATACCTGCACCCGGACGTGGCCATCGTCGAACTCCGAGCGGGCACGATCTCGGTCACCGTGGACCCCGACATCGCCGATTCCTCGCACGTCGACCGCTTCGGGCGCGAGTACTCCCGCACGCTCGACGAGTTGCTGGCCGAACTGCAGGACACGGTGCGCGAGGGCAGCGCCAGCATCGCCGAGTATTGGCTGGGCGACCTGTTCGAACTGCACGAGCCCGACGGCATCTACGTCATGACGGTCAGGCGCGAGGGCCGATGGTACCTCAGCCCCTTCTACTCGGTAGCCGAGTTCGCCAGGCACATCGCGGACCTTCCGCAGGCAGACTTCGAGGCTTCCAGAGCGGACGCCAAGCCAGGCGCAGAGAGCGCCTCCGCGGTGATCGGCAACTTCGTCGGCATGCTCAACTCCCATCGGCTCGAGGACTATCTCGAAGCCGAGACGATCGCCGACATTGACGGCCAGCGATCGCCGCTCAACGCCTTCGTCCCTCCCGACGAGATTGGAGTCTTGCTGGACTATGCGGTCTCGTACCGCGCTTGGCTCGACAGGATCAACGAGAGGGACCAGCCCGAGAACCTGTGGCAGATCATTGACAGCCTTGGATTGGAGATCCGCGGCGAGATCTTCATCGACGTGGACACACGCGAGCAACCCCGGCCGGATGGTGCCGTGGTGCTGTACCTCAGCTCGGGCTCGATCAGCGCCACCGCAGAGGTCACGGTAATCGAAACCGGCGAGGTCCAGCCGTGGGAGATCGAGATGTCCTGGGACGGCCTCTGCGCGACAGGCTACGCACTCATCTACGACGACTACGAGGACTTCGAGTCCTGCGTGGAGCCCGAGGACTGGCCGGGGGACGACGACGAGCTGTTCATCGTCGTGCGGCGAGTCGACGGCGACTGGTACGTCAGCTACGTGGAGACCGCGCTCGCCTACATAGAGCTGTTCCTGGACGACTACCTGAACGACGCTGATGATGCGGGGGCCGAGATCGCGGAGACGTGATCCGGCCGAAGGGTGTATCGGCCGTCTGGCTGGGTGCCTTCCCAGAATCGTACGATGCAGCAGCGGCGAGCGAGGGAGGCGAGTGACGTGACGCCAGGAGCATTCCCCGAGCTCGGCTTCTACGCGCTGGCGGGCGAGGCCGACAGCTCGCGGGACCTTCTCCAGGAGGTGAGAGCGGGCGAGGCGCTGGGCCTGGGGACGGTGTTCGTCTCGGAGCGCTACAACAAGAAGGAGGTGGCCGCGCTGTGCGGGGCGGCGGCTGCGGTGTCGGAGACGATCACCATCTGCACCGGGGCCACCAACAGCAACACCCGCCATCCGCTGGTCACCGCCGGGTTCGCCCGCACCATGCAGAGCCTCAGCGGCGGGCGCTTCGTGCTGGGCATCGGTCGGGGCATCCAGCCGCTGCAGCTGGCCATGGGCCTCAGCGAGATCACCACGGCCGAGATGGAGGACTTCGCCGGGCTGATGCGCCGGCTGTTCCGGGGCGAGACGGTGCTCAACCACGACGGACCGGCCGGGTGCTATCCGTTCCTGCGCCTCGACTCGTCACTCGACGAGCATCTGCCCATGAGCATCGTGGCCTTCGGGCCCAACACGCTTCGGCTCGCGGGCCGCTGCTTCGACGAGGTGGTACTGCACACGTTCTTCGCCGACGAGACGGTGGTGCGCTGCGTCGAGACGGTGCGGGCCGCCGCGGAGGAAGCAGGCCGGGATCCGGCCGATGTGCGGGTGTGGTCGTGCCTGGCCACGGTCGGTGACCATCTGCCGTACGAGGACCGGCTGATGAAGATGGTGGGGCGTCTGGCCACCTACCTTCAGATCTACGGAGACCTGCTGGTTCGCACCAACCGGTGGGATCCGGCCGCGCTGCAGCGTTTCCGGGACAGCCCGGTGGTGGCCGGCCGCCGCGGCGCCATCGACGCCGGGGCCACGACCGAGGAGCTAGAGCGCCTGGCGGAGGTGATCCCCGAGGAGTGGCTCGCGCCGAGCGCCACCGGCACGCCCGAGCAGTGCGCTCAAGCGGTGCAGCGTCAGCTCGACCTGGGCTGTGACGGCGTCATCATGCACGGCGCCACCCCCCAGGAGCTGGAGCCGGTAGTAGCCGCGTACCGAGATCGCTGGCGCGAGGCGCACTAGCCGACCCTGCTCGACGCAACGCTCACCAACGGCTCGCCGCGACTTCAGGTTCTACCATTGCTCCCGGTGGCTGTCGCTGACGGTAGTGACGTGGGCCTGTCCCCGCCCGCTCTCGACCAGATCCGCCTGGGTGCCCCCAACTGGTGCCGGGGCCTCCGGCACGCGGCAGTGGCCGCTGTGGTTGTCCTCCTCGCGTCCGCCTGCGGATCGGATGGACCTGGGGGCGCGCCTCCCCCACCGGCCGAGGAGGCTCCTGCGGGACCCGAGTCGCCGGTCGTCGATGAGGCCAGCGACCAGACGCCCGCAAGCGTCGAGGATCCTCCCGATGAAGCGCCCGCAGCGGGCGCTGGAGAGGGGGCGGCCCCGGTGCGAGAGGTTGCCTCGGTGCGCATCGTCAGTCAGAACATCCTGCACGGCGTCGGGTGCCCTGCAAACAGCGATTCGTGCCGGGCGGGTGAGCGGGTGTCGCTGTTCATGGGACAGCTCGCCCAGGCCGGCTGTCCTGAGCTGGTGTCGCTTCAGGAGGCCAACGAGCGGATCGTGGGCCTGGTCGCCGCCGAGGCCGGGGGCTGCGGCTACGAGGTCGTCTGGGACGGCGATCCCGGACTCGATCGGGAGGTGGTGCTGACCACGCTGGAGGTGGTCGGCTCGCGCCGGCGGGTGCTGGCCGACCGGTTCCGCTCGGCGTATGTGGTGCGGGTGGCCTCGCCGATCGGGGTGATCGACTTCCTGACCACGCATCTGGCCTCCAGCGACGACCGGGCCTGCAACCCGGGGTTGTGCCCGCCTCCGTGCGACCCCGAGGGCAGCCTGCGCACCTGCCAGGCCCGCCAGGTCCTGCAGTTCGCGGAGGATGTCGCTCTCGACGGAGGCGTGACGGTCGTTGGCGGCGACCTGAACGACTCGACGGGCAGTCCCCCGTTGGCGGTATTCGACGGCGCCGGGTTCGTCGACTCGCACCTGGCCGCGGGCCACAGCGAGTGCGATCCGGACAGCGGGACAGGCTGCACGGCTGGGCGGGAGGACGCGTCCCTAGCCGACATGGCAGATCCGGCCAGCCGCCAGAGCAGCCGCATCGACTACCTGCTGTACTCGGCTCCGGGGCGGGACTGCTCGGTTGGCGAAGGCACCGGGCTGTTCAACGCCGGGCCCACGGCCGGTGAGCTGGCCTTCCCGTCAGACCACACCGGCGTGGCGCTCACACTGGTGTGCGACGCCGCCGGGGCTGACGGGGTGGACGCGGCCCCCGCAGCGCTGCCCGGGGAGCCCGATGAGCCCGCACCGGCGGACGGCCAGCCAGTCGACGAGGTCACGGCTGAGGCCATCGCGACCGCCTTCGAGACCCACCTGGACGGATCGATCAGCGACATCGAGGTGCGCATCGACCAGGTCGAGGACTTCGAAGGCATGCGCGACTCGGCCCGCCGGATGTTCGAGGAGGTCGGGGAGCTCGGAGCGACCGTCCGAGCCCGAGTCGACGGGATCTCTCGCACGTCGGCCACCACCGCCCGCGTCGTCTATTCGATCCTGCTCAACGACCAGGTCGTCTTCGACGGCCGAGTCGGCGAGGCCGTGCTGATAGACGGCCGCTGGTTCGTCTCGAAGGCCACCTTCTGCGATCTCGCAGCCCTCTCCCCCGCCGCCGACCCCGTCACCGTCTGCTTGTCCACCCCAAGCGACAACTGAAGCCCGGCGGCCACCGCAGCAACAGTCATGTCCTACGATGCCCGCCGGTGCCTCACGCTGACGCCGCCGACCCGCCATCGAAGTATCTCAATTCAGAGCAGCGGGCTCGGATGGAGATCGACGAGCAGCTCGGCGCGCGCGGCTGGGTGGTGCAGGACTATCGGCATGCGGCAGTGGCCGCCGCTCGGGGTGTGGCCGTGCGGGAGGTGCCCACCGAGGCCGGGCCTGCCGACTATGTGCTGTTCGTGGACCGTCAGGCGGTGGGTGCTGGCGGATCCTGAGACCCTCGGCTTGCTGTTCGAGTCGCTGGTGGTGCGCGACCTGCGCATCTACAGCCAGGCCGAGCAGGGCGAGGTCTACTGCTACCGCGACAACGTCGGCCTAGAGGCCGATGCCGTCGTCGAGCGCCACGGCGGCGCCTGGATCGCGATGGAGGTCAAGCTCAGTCCGTCCGCCGAATCGGTGGACCGCGCCGCCCGATCACTGTTGAGACTGCGCAGCAAGGTCGCGGCGCGCCGCGCCGCCGACCTGGCCGGGCTGCTGGTCGTAACCTCCGTCGGCACCGCCTACCGCCGCCCAGACGGCGTGCAAGTGGCCCCGATAACCGCTCTCGGCCCCTGACAACGCTCCAGCCAGCTGACTAGAGGTAGTCGCGCCCCTGGCGATCGAGGCGGTCCCGCAGGTTGGGCGCTCTACTCCGTCGCCTTCGGATGGCCTGGGCCGACCCAGGTGAGCCACACCGTCATCCTCTCGTCGTCGATGCAGTACCAGATCCGCCCTGACCCCGTGACCTCGTACTGCCACTGCTCCATCTTGACGCCAGTGACGGGCGCACACGGGGCGAGCCCTTCAGCGGATGCTGTCTGCGGCTGTGCTGGCGGGGCTCAGATGTCAGGGCCTCCCAAGCTGCCCTTGCGCTCGTTGGCGACTCACGGCAGATCTGTTCCCATCCCTTCGCGGAGGCATTGTCCGCCAAAACGGATGTCCCATCCGCCGGGGCGCGGCGGCGGAGCGACGCGATCGCGCCGACGCGGCATTGGCGCTAGACGATGGGTGCTGGAACGAGTTCGCCGTTGGCCACTAGTTGCCCTGTGAGCCGCTGCGCGAGTTCAGGATCCGAATAGATCTCCGCTGTGGCCCGCCATTCCCGCAGTGCCTGTTCGACGGGTGCGAGATCATCGGTCTCAGCCGCTTCCGCCATCAGCCGGGACATCTCCTCGGCAAACAGCCTTCTGTCGCATTCGGGGAGGACGGCCACCCACGACAACTCGCGTCCGACGGCGCTGTCTGCGTCGTCAAGGCTGCCGTCAACCGAGGGCGGGCCCTCGTCGCTGCTCACGGCGAGAGCATAATCCTGTCCCGACTGCCGGAGCCGAGGGTGCGTACGGTGCTGCCCCTCGACGCGCTCGATGAGCGCCTCTGCCGTCACGCCATCGGTGTAGGGCTCGTTGTCGCCACACCGCCGCTGATGCTCCGCCCATGCCCGGGCGCGGGCGGCCTCAAGGTCGACCGGAAGCACCCCATCGGGATCGGGCTTGGTCTCGCCAGTCATCGCCTCTCCTCTCGCTCAGACCATTACTCATCCAAGGACAGCAACACACCGCTCGACATAGCTTTTAAAATTATCATAACTGTCTTGGTGATAGTTGTGATTATATCAAGTCATAATGTAAAAGCACAACACTGTCTGTTATTCTTGAGTCATGGCTCACCTTCGGGATGTCTGCGACCGTGCCCTCGTCGGCGAGGCAATCGGGGGAGGGCTTGTGTCAGTCCATACGGACGGCCCGCTGAGGATCCTCAACTACACGGCCAAGGCGACGTATTCGAGGCACTGGAACGAGGCGACCATCGCCTGCCGCGGCCTCATCCTCGACGACGCCGACCGGGTGGTGGCGAGACCGTTCCCCAAGTTCTTCGGGCCATCGGAGCCAGATGCCCCCGCCGTTCCCACACAACAGGAGATGGAGGTCACCGCGAAGCTGGACGGGTCGCTCGGGATCGCGTACACGCACCCCGAAGGCGATGTCCGCTTGGCGACGCGGGGATCGCTGGCCTCCGAGCAAGCCCGCGAGGCGACACGCATCTGGCGCGAGAAGTACCAGCACGTCGCAATACCGCACGGGGTCACGCCCCTGTTCGAGATCATCTACCCCGACAACCGCGTCGTGCTCGACTACGGCCAGATGCGCGACCTGGTCCTGATCGCGCTCATCGACACCGAGACGGGCGCCGACATCGACCCGGCCGGCCTGGCATGGCCCGGTCCTCGGGCCGAGACGGTGAGCTTCCCGGACTTCGGGGCGCTGCTGGACCACATCTCCTCGGCCGGCGAATCGGACTGCGAGGGCTATGTGGCCCGATTCGCTACCGACGACGCCCGGCCGCACATCCGCTTCAAGTTGAAGTTCCCCGCCTATGTGGCCGCCCACCGCGTGGTCTTCGGGCTCACCTCCACCCGGGTCTGGGAGGCCGCGGCCGTGAGTGCCGCCGCCCGCATGGGCGTGTCGGCCAAGGCCATGGCCGCTCGCCTCCGACTCTCCCCTGACACAGTCACCGGGCTGCTCGGCCACGGCGAAGACCCTGTGGAGGGATTGCGCAGCACACTGCCCGAGGAGTTCCTGCCCTGGTACGACGCGGCGGTAGCAGAGGTCAGGGCCAAGGCTGATGAGCGGATACGCCTGTACGAGTCACTGGCCCGCGAGGCAGCCATGGACGCCGCCGACGACTCCGACCGCGCCTTCGCCGACGCCGCACAGCGACTCGCCGCGGACAACGACGTGCACCCAGGCCCGATCTTCGCTCTCCGCAATGGGCGAACAGATGTGCGCCTCGCCATCTGGGGCCACACCAAGCCCAGCGGACACGGCGAGCATGCGACAGCCAGCAGCCGAGAGGATGCCTGACATGCCTACCTTCACGTTCACGCTGATCGTCGAGGGGCTCGAAGTGGTGCGCATCGCCGACGCCGGGAGCGGGTGCTCGCTAATGCAAGATTTGCCCGGCCACTAATGACGGATTTACCCAGATGACAACCGGCGGAGCGATTCGATCTCGCTCAGTTGAAGGCTGGCATCACCTGGTCGTGGATTAGCTGCAGCTGGGCCTTGACGTCGGGCACCTCGATGTCTCGTCCCGTGAACGCGTTCAGCAGGAACGAGTCCGTGATGCAGGCGATGAAGTGGTTGACGCCGCTCGGCTCGATGTCCGACTTGATCTTGTCGACCACCTCCTCGGGGGTGCCCGCCACCGAGAGCCTCTCGGCGATGTCGGGCGTCATGCCGTCGATCGCCCCCTGGACGTCTCCATCTCCGAAGGCGTCGAGGATCGGCTGCACGTCGGCCTGCGAGACGCCGTGGCGCTCCATCTGCTCCACCGCCATGGCCGGAATGTAGAACGCTCCGATGGTCTGGGCTGCGGCCTTGGCCTTCTCGGAGTCGGGCCCGATGGCGAACACGTTCCAGACCGCAATGTCCAGATCCTGCCAGTTGCGCCCAGCGCGCTCCGCGCCGATCTTCAGATGCTCCACCATGTAGTCGCACGCTTCTCGGGAGTATTGGGCGAAGGCATGGGTGCCGTCGGAGAGCTCGCCTGCCGCCTGGAAGGACTTCGGGCCGCGCAGGGCGCCGATCAGCAGGGGAAGATGCTCCTGCACCGGGCGGGCGAAGGTGAACAGCCCGGCGTAGTTGAAGAACTCGCCGTCGAAGGTCAGCGCTCCGGTGTCGAGGAAGGTGCGCATCACGTGGTGCGCCTCCTTGACCCGGGACAGCGGCTTGATGCCCGTCCAGTCCGTCGCGTACTGGGCGAGCAGGCTGAAGTTCCCACTGGAGATGACGCACTCGGCACGGCCGCCGGTCAACTCGTCGAGCGTGGCGACCGCCTGGGCAACGTGGGTCGGCTCACGCAACGCGATCGGGGCCAGGCTGGGCCCCATGCGGATCTGGGTGGTCTCCGATGCCGCCGCCGCGAACAGCACGTAGAGGTCCTTGTGCCAGGTCTCATCGGCTGCGTAACACCCGTAGAAGCCGAGGTCGTCAGCGACCTTGATGTGTTCCAGGGACTCCTGTAGCGGGTAGTCGGGCAGTGTTACGAGACTGAACCTCATATCTCCTCCTTGGCGAACCGATGGCCGAACGGCACGAACCTAGACCACAGGTCGCCGATTGCAAGCCGAGCGGCCTCAGACGATGCATGTCATAACCAACGTCGATATCGAGAAGTCACAGCACCGCCACGAGCGGGCCAGGGGCGGGTCTCCGCGCTGGCTGGCACAGTCCGGGCGAGACAGGACCAGTTGAACGGAGCGATCCGGGCGTCTGCCCGCTGCGAAGCTCCGCTCTCAGGATGGCCGGGAACGAGCGGCCGGCGGTCGGCGCTGGGAAGTCGCCACCTGAGGCGGCCATTGCACGCCCGGCTCGGGCAGGGGCTTGCCCTGTGCCCGCAAGTCCGCGACTACTTCGACGACCACTGCCCGGATCCCCTCCTCCGCGGCTTCCCGGTCCGGCTCCAGCCAGCTGACCAGAGGGAACCCGTCGCACAGGCCGACCCACTCGCCGTCCTCGTCGGACCACTCGGTCCAGTACCGATACTCGTGCTCAGCCATTGTGGCCCTCCATTACATCAATGGCCTGCAGCACCTGGCGCACTTGGTAGGGCTTCGCCCTGCTCTTGCGAGGCTGCAGGACCAGCACCGGATGATCCATCCACGGGGTGTCATAGATCAGGTGGCTACCTCTGCGTCGTCGCGGCTTGCCGAAGCATAGGTCGCAGACGGCAACGAGATCAGCCCATCCAACGTCATTGGGGTTGCTCCTGATCTTTGCCAACCGCTTCTCATGCCGGGACATCCAACTCCAATCTGAATCATTTTCAGTCAATGTCCATCAAGCCAGACTACTTGGAGCTGGCAGACGAGCAACACTGGACCGCGGCGTCTAGAGCCATCGAGATGGTCCGCCGCCGGACCTCCCGACAGGCTCGCCTCTTCCGAGTAGTTTCGGGTCGCATCGACCCAGACGCCTCATCGACTCGCGACGCGGCGCACGCCGCTTCGGCTCGGCGGGCGCGGTTGGCGATACGGGCTGGGGAGCACACCGGGCCCACCGCCCATCTGGCTCCGGGCTGCGTGCAGGCCAACTTGGTGGTGCTGCCCCGGGCGACGGCCTCCGACTTCGTGGAGTTCGCGGCCCGCAACCCCAAGCCGTGCCCCGTTGTGGAGGTGGTGGAGCAGGGCACGGAGGCCGTGCGCACTGCGCCGGGCAGCGACCTGCGCACCGATGTTCCCCGGTACCGCCTGTTCGTCGACGGCGTTCACACCGACTCGGCCACCGACGCCACCGGCTGGTGGAGGGACGACCTGGTGTCGGTGCTGCTCGGGTGCAGTTTCAGCTTCGATGCTGCCCTGCTGCGGGCCGGGCTGCCGGTGCGCCACATCGAGCAGGGCTGCAACGTGCCGATGTACATCGCCGATCGCCAGTGCGACCCTGCTGGGAACTTCGCCGGTCTGCTGGTGGTGTCGATGCGGCCCATGCCGGCCGACATGGTCGAACAGGCCCGGCGGATCACCGAGGCCTATCCGAAGGCCCACGGCGGCCCGGTCCATGTGGGCGACCCTGCCGTGCTCGGCATCGCGAACCTGCACTCCCCCGACTTCGGCGACCCTGTAGACATCCGAGACGGCGAGATCCCGATGTTCTGGGCCTGCGGAGTCACCCCGCAGCTAGCCGTAGCCAACGCCCGTCCCGAGATCGCCATCACCCACGAGCCCGGCCACATGTTCATCACCGACCTGCCCGCCGACCCCGAGTCCTTGTAGCAGCGGCCCATGTGACCCGTTTCTGCAAGACTTCCGTCTTGTGAGGAGGCAGCCATGCAAGAGATGACCACCCAGGAGGCGCTGGAGTTCCTCGGGACCGGCACCCGGACGGCCAAGGTGGCCTGGGTCGCCTCCGACGGGCGGCCTCATGTGGCCCCGATCTGGTTCATCGTCGAGGACGGCGACATGCTGTTCAACACCAGCGCCGAGGCGGGCAAGTCACGCGCCATGCAGCGGGACCCCCGCATCTCGGTGGTGGTCGACGTCGAGGAGCCGCCCTACGCGTTCGTGAAGGTCGACGGCACCGTCGAGATCACCGAGGATCCCGACGAGCTGCTACGGGTCGCCACCCTCATCGGCGGCCGCTACATGGGCGCGGAGGAGGCCGAGGCCTACGGCGCCCGCAACGGTGTGCCTGGAGAGTGCCTGGTACGACTTCGGCCCTCCAGCATCGCCGGCTTCGACGGCATCTCGGACTGGGACTAGAGCCGAACAGCCGGAACCCGCGGGACCGACCGCGTCATGCTTAGCCGCGGCCAGCTCAGACGTAGTTGGTGGTCTTCTCGATCATCGACCGCAGCCAGTCGCCCGAGGTGATGGGGTCGTAGCGGGGCGGATCGTCGGGTGAGGTGCAGGTCGGTATGCACTCGATGACGGCGTCGTAGGTGGGCTGGTAGAAAAAGGCGACCGAGATGCGCTCGCCCCACGCACCCTCCGTCACCACCACCCGGTGCATGGTTGACACCCAGCGGTCGTTGGTCCACACGGCCATGAGATCGCCGATGTTCACCACGAATGACCCCTCCACCACCGGCACGTCCTCCCACTCCCGGTCGGGTGACATGATCTGCATTCCCGGACCGCCGTCGTGGTAGAGGATCGTGAGACTGCCCCAGTCCGAGTGCGGTCCCCGCCGGAACTGCCCGGGCAGAGGCGCCTCGCTCAGAGCCGGATAGCGCAGAGCGGAGAGCCCGGTGATGTGGTCGGCGATCTTGTCGTCGAACCAGCGCTCGTTCAGGCCCAGCGCCAGCGCCATAAGGCCCATCAATCTCGCGGCCAGATCCTCCATGACCGCGTAGTAGGCCTCGAAGGCTTCCTTCAGGCCGGGGACCAGTTCGGGGGCGGGCCAGACGTTGGGGGAGAAGAACTCTTCCCGCCCTTGGCGAAGCCCGGCCCTGTGGGCCGCGTCGCGGTCATCGAAGCGGTTGACCGAGAAGAGCTCGCACAGGTCCGGAGGAGTCTCCTTGCCGCGTGACCGCGCCAAGGTCGAACTCCGCAGAGGCAGGTAACCGCACCGCGAGTTCGACGCGCGGGCGATAGCCATCTTGTCTTCCAGCGGACGACCGAAGAACCGGCGCGCCGCGGCGTCGATGTCCCGGATCGCGTCCTCTCCGACGCCGTGGCCGGTGATCACCAGGAAGCCCACGTCCTCGCAGGCCCGCCGGATGGCGTCCACGGCGGCGTCGCGGCGCGGCCCGGGCTCGAACGCGCCCCACAGGTCGACCAGCGGCACCCGCGATACCACTCCCGCCGAGAGTGCCACTCGCAGCCCTCCCCCTCAGCCGTCGCCTTCAGTGATGCAATTGTAGTCAGGATTGACCCTGCGGCCAGCAGCGCTCGCAGCCGCGTTGCCTCCGCTTGGCCATTCGAGTGTCATAGGCCCGTCCTAGGGTTCAGGCGTGTCAATCGAGGTGGTGACGACGGCCTACGGGCCGCCCGCGCACGAGGCCCTGGCCGAGGTCGTGGAGAGGGCGAAGGGAGGCGATCCGCTGGCGCCGGTGACCGTCGTTGTGTCGGCCAACACGGTGGGACTCGCAGCCCGACGATGCCTGGGCCGACGTGGCATCAGCGGCCGCAGCGGGATCGCCGCGGTGAGCTTCCTCACGCCCTACGCACTAGCCGAGCTGATCGGTTCGGCGCGGACCGCCGACTCCTGGCGGCGGCCGGTGTCGAAGCCCGTGATCGCGGGGGCGGTTCGCGCCGCGCTGCGCGAGGATCCGGGCCACTTCGCCGGAGTCGCCACCCACCCGGCCACGGAGCGGGCCCTCGTGCGGGCCTACCGCGAGCTGTCGGAGCTGGGCCCGACCGCCCTCGACCGGTTGGCCGCAACCTCGTTTCGGGCCGCGGACGTGGTGCGGGTCCACCGGTTCGTTCGCGCCGCGCTCGACGAGCGGTTCAGCGACGAGCAGAGCCTGGTCGCGGCCGCCGTGGAGGCGCTCGGCGGGGCGAGTTCCCGGCCGACGAACTGGGCCGATTGGTGGTGTTCCTCCCCCAGAGCCTGACAACCACCCAGTGCCGCCTGCTCGTTGCGGTGGCCGAACACGCCGGAGCCACGGTGGTGGCCGGAGTCACCGGTGTGGCGGCAGCCGACGCCGCGGTGCGGGATGCAGTGGAGCGGCTCGGGCAGTCGCTCGGCGCGGCCGGCACCGAGAGGCTCGACCCTGGGGGCACGCGGGCACTCACCGTGTCGGACGCGGACGAGGAGGTCAGGCATGCCGTGCGGGCCGTGGTGGAGGCGGCCCGGCGCGGTGTGGCCCTCGGCCGGTGCGCCATCGTCTACGGCACCGCCGACCCCTACGCCCGCCTGGTGGGCGACGCGCTGGACGCGGCCGGAATCCACTGGGTCGGCGCCACCGTCGAGACGGCCGAGACCTCCCTGCTCGGGCGCTCGCTGCTGGCCGTGCTGTCGCTGCCCGACAACGACTATCCGCGACGCGACCTCATGGCCTGGCTGGCCTCGGCTCCCGTGCTGCACGAGAGCGAATCGGGGCGACGGCCGGCTCCTTCGGCCGCTTGGGAGCGGGCAGCCCGCCAAGCGGGCGTCACCGGCGGTCTCGCGCAGTGGCGGGACCGCTTGGCTCGCCACGCCCGGAGCCTTGACGATTCAGCTGCCGATGCGGCCCGCGACGACAGCCAGGAGGCCAGATCGAGGCGCTGCCTCCGCGAGGCCGCCGACGCCCGGGCGCTGGCCCGGTTCGTAGAAGCGCTCGCCGAGAACCTCGAGGCCGGGCGGAACGCCGCCACCTGGTCGAGCCTGGCCGCGTGGTGCCGCAAGCTGGTGCGGACCTACTTCGGTGACGCCCGCTGGCGGGAGGGCGCCCGTGACGGCCGAGGCCGATGGCCCGACCACGAGCGCCGCTTCGCCGCACAGGTCGATGAGGCTGTGGACCGGCTCGGCCACCTCGACGAGATCGACACCGAACCGTCTCTTGCCTCCTTCCGCCGCGCCCTGCAAATGGAGTTGGAGGGCACGCCCGGCCGGCGCGGCACGTTCGGCCACGGGGTGCTGACCGGCCCTCCGGGGGCGGCTCTGGGAGCGGAGCTCGACCTGGTGGTGGTGTGCGGGCTGGCCGAGGGCACCTTCCCGGCCCGGCGCCGGGAGGACCCGCTGCTGCCCGACCGCGAGCGCCTCGTGGTTGGACGGGACCTTCCCCTGCGCGGCGACCGCACCGACGACGACCACCGCTGTTTGCTGGCCGTGCTCGCTGCGGCGCCGGAGACGCTGCTGCTCTACCCCCGGGGCGACCTCCGCCGGGCCGCGGAGCGGGCGCCGAGCCGCTGGCTGCTCGACGCCGTGGAGGCCCGCAACCACGTCAGGCCCGCCGGCGAGGAGCTGGCCCGCAGCGGCCTGGACTGGCTGAGCGAGGTGCCCTCGTTCGTGGCCGGCATCCGCCAGACGGCGTTCCCGGCCCACGTCCAGGAGTACGACATGCGGGCCCTGCTCGGCTGGCACGACCAGCGGCGGCCGGTCGGCGAGCATTGGCTGCTGGACGAGCGGGCCGAGCTGCGGCGCGGCGTGGAGCTGACGCTGGCCCGGCGCTCCCGCCGGTTCACCCGCTTCGACGGGAACCTGTCCAGCGACGGCGACCTGCGGGGGATCCGGCTCCCCCATCCGTGCGACGAGGGCCAGATCACGTCAGCGAGCCGGCTGGAGGCCTGGGCGGGCTGTCCCCACGCCTACTTCGTCCGGTATGTGCTGCGCGTGGACGCGGTGGAGGACCCCGACGAGAGCTACCGCATCACGGCACTCGACCGGGGCAACCTCGTGCACCGCATCCTCGACCGGTGGATGAGCGAGGCCATCGCGAACGACGACGTGCCCCGCCCGGGTCGGGACTGGTCGCCGCACGCTCGGCGCCGGCTGAGGGAGATCGCCGAAGAGGAGTGCGACCGCACAGAGGAGCGAGGTCTCGTCGGCCGGCGCCTCTACTGGCAACGCGACCGCAGCCAGATCCTCGAGGAGCTCGAGCGGTCGCTGGTGCTGGACCGCGAGATGCGGTCCAAGCACCGGTCCAAGCCGATCGCGTCCGAGCTGGGGTTCGCCATGGTCGGTTCGCCCGAGCTGGGAGACCGCAAACGCGACGCGCCGGCGGTGGTGCTACTAGAGCAGCCCACTCCACCCACTGGCGGCGACGATCCCATGGGCAGCAATGGGCGCAGGCCGCAGCAACTGGCCGTGCGGGGCTCCATCGACCGGGTCGACGAGACTGACTCGGGCGGCTTGGTGGTGATCGACTACAAGAGCGGCTCATCGCGCTCATACAAGGACCTGAGCGCCGACGACCCGACCCCCGCAGGCGGCCATCTCCAGCTAGTGCTCTACGCGCTGGCCGCCCGCCAGATTCTCGACCGCCCCGACGCCGAGGCGCGCGGCGACTACTGGTTCGTGTCGCGCCGAGGAGGCTTCGTGAGCCTCGGGTACCCGGTGGACGTCACCACCGAGAAGCGAGTGCTGGCAACAGTGGCAGCGATCGTCGACGGCATCGGCGCTGGCCTGTTTCCACTGCATCCGGAGAAGCCGGGCTGGCGTCGGTGGGTCCCGTGCCTGTTCTGCGAGCCCGACGGGCTGGGCACGCGCGACGTGTGGCGCGACTGGGAGCGCAAGCGGACCCACCCCGACCTGGTTGGCTACACCGACCTCATCGCTCCCGCTGCCCAGGACGACCAGTCGGACACGCACCCAGGAGCGCCGAAATGACCGGCACATCCGGCGCTGCGGGGCTGCACGACCGGCAGGCCCGAGCGAAGATCCTCGACGCGCTCGACCGGACGCTGTTCGTCGACGCCGGCGCGGGCTCGGGCAAGACCACGGCGCTAGTGGGCCGAGTGCTGGCCCTCATCGGCGCCGGTGTGGCCATGGAGAACATCGCCGCCATCACCTTCACCGAGAAGGCCGCCGCGGAGCTCCGCGACCGGGTCCGGCGTGAGCTGGAACAGGCCGAAGCCGGCACCGGCGCGGCCTGTGCCGGGGCCTCCGCCCCGAGCGCGGGCCCCGATCCCGCCACGGCGACCGCGGCCCTGCAGCAACTCGACGGCGCCGCAGTGGGAACTCTGCACTCCTTCGCACAGCGGATCCTGGCCCAGCACCCGACCGAGGCCGGTCTGCCGCCGAGCGTCGAGGTGATCGACGACATCGGCTCGCAGATCGAGTTCGACGACCGTTGGCGCAGCTTCGCGGAGAATCTGCTCGACGATCCCACCGCCGGCGTGTCGCTGCTGGTGCTGGAGCTGAGCGGTGCGGGCTTGGAGAAGCTGCGAGGCCTGGCCGTGAGGCTGAACGAGAACTGGGACTTGGCCGAGGAGCACATCGACCGGTCTGTCGGCCCGCCCGACCTGGAAGCGGCCGACGCGACCGGCCCCCGAGTCGCCCTCGCGGCCGCCCTTGCGCATCGGGGCGACTGCACGGAAGCCGACGACGGCCTCAAAGCGAAGCTGGACGAACTGGAGCGTCGCAGCGACGGACTCGACGGCGGCGACGCCCTGACCCAGTTGGCCGCGGTGGCCGCGCTGCGCGACGCAGCCAAGGAGCCGATCCCCAGAGGAACGTCCTACACCCGGTACTGGCAGAACGGCAGCAGGGTCGTCAAAGACGCGGCCACAGATCTGGTCGCGTCCTGCCAGGACGTGCTTGAGCCTGTGACGCAAGCGGCTCTGGAGCACATCGTGGCCCTGCTGGCGACAGAGACGCTGGCCGCCGCCGAGCAGCGTCGGGCTGCCGGACGGCTGGAGTTCCAGGATCTGCTGGTCCGGGCCCGCCGCCTGCTGCGCGATCCCGATCGGGGTCCCGACGTGCGGCGCGCCCTGCGCGACCGCTACCGCCGGCTGCTGCTGGACGAGTCGCAGGACACCGACCCGATCCAGATCGAGCTGGCAGTGCTGATCGCCTGCGACGACGACCATGTCGGCGACACGCCGTGGCACGACTTGGCCCACGAGGGCGGACGCCTGTTCCTGGTGGGCGACCCCAAGCAGTCGATCTACCGGTTCAGGCGGGCCGACATCGCCACGTTCCTGCGGGCCGGTCGCTACGTGGAGGAGCAGCCCGGGGGCGAGCGTTTGGAGCTCTTCACCAACTTCCGCTCGACCGCGCCGGTGATCGAGTGGGTGAACACGGTCTTCGAACGGGTCATCACCGCGGAGGGCGACAGCCAGCCCGCCTATGTGCCGCTGGCCGGGGTCCGTCCCGCCGCCGCCCGCGGCCCCGGGGTGGCCGTGCTCGGCGCGGAGCCGGTGGCCGGCACCGAGGACGGCAACAAGGTCAATGCCGAGGAACTGCGCCGGCTGGAGGCGGCCGCCGTGGCCGGAGCCGTCGCCTCCGCCCTCGACGAAGGATGGGACGTACGCGACGACCGCCACCGCGGCGAGGAGCGCTGGCGCCCGGCCGAGCCTGGCGACATCGCCATCCTCCTTCCGGCCCGCACAAGTCTGGAGGCACTGGAGGACGCGCTTGAGGCCGCGGGCGTCGCCTACCGGGCCGAGACGTCGACACTCGTATACGCCACTCGAGAAGTCCGCGACCTGATGCTGGCCGCACAGGCCGTCGCCGACCCCACCGACGAACTGGCGGTGGTGGCCGCGCTGCGCTCGCCCCTGTACGGCTGCGGCGACGACGACCTGGCCCACTGGAAGCTGGGGTGCCGCGGCCGGTTCTCACTGTTGGCCCGCCAGCCGCACGACGCCCCCGACGGCCACCCGGTGGGCGACGGCATCGCCCACTTGAGGGACCTGCACGACGCCCGCTGGTGGCTGACACCGGCCCAGCTCCTGGAGCGGGTCATCCGCGAGAGAGCCGCGCTGGAGAGCGCCGTTGCCACCGGCCGGCCCCGAGACGTGTGGCGCCGTCTGCGATTCGTTGTGGACCAGGCCCGGGCCTGGTCCGACGCCGGAGGCGTCGGACTGCGCTCGTACCTGCAATGGGCCCGTCTCCAGGGTGCCGACAACGCCAGAGTCACCGAGACGGTGCTGCCCGAGACCGACGACGACAGCGTGCGCATCCTCACCATCCACGGCGCCAAGGGTCTGCAGTTCCCCATGACCGTGGTGTCGGGCATGTCGAGCCCCATGCAGCGTCCCCCCTACGGGCCGACAATCGCCTTCCCGCCGGGACAGCCCGCCGTCTCGCGGCTGAGTGCCCGGGTGGCCTCCGAGGGCTACGAGCACTGGCAGCCGATAGACGAGATGATGGACGAGCACGAACGGCTGCGCCTGTTGTACGTCGCCTGCACGCGTGCCCGCGACCACCTTGTGGTGAGCCTGCACCGCACGGCCGATGGTCGCCTGTCCAAGGGGACGCTGGCCGCAGCACTGGCGGAGGCCGACGCCGCCGACGTCGCCGAAGCGCTCGAACCCGGCCCGAGACCACCGCGCCAGGCCGGCTCCCCCGCGCCGGTCACGGCGCTGCCCCCGCGCGGGCAATGGCTCGCCGAGCGCGACGGGGCGCTCGCCGCGGCCCGACGCCGCCTCGTGACGTCAGCGACCGCTCTTGCGAGCGCAGCCATCGAAGGGGCCCTTCCCGAAACCGACCCAGACCTGAACACCACTCCCGACGATCGGTCTGCAGACGATGGCCGCGACCCGCGCCGCCCCGAGCCCACCGCCGACCCCGGGCTCCTCAAAGACGAGCGCGACGCGGAGCTTCCCCCGTGGAACAAGGGGCGCTACGGCACGGCCGTGGGACGTGCCGTCCACGGCGTGCTGCAGACCGTGGATCTGGGCACCGGTGCCGGCCTCGAACCGGCAGCCCGAGCCCAGGCCATGGCCGAGGGCGTCCCGGACCGGACGGCCGCGGTGGCCCAACTGGCCCGCGCCGCGCTCAGCACCAACGTGGCCCGCGAGGCGGCGGCAACCTGGCACGGGCGGGAGCTATTCGTGGCCGCGCCGTTCGGAGAGCATTTGATCGAGGGATACGTCGACCTCGTCTACCGGGGCCCCGGCGGGCTGGTGGTGGTCGACTGGAAGACCGACTCGGTCGCTGGCGACGACGGCATCGACGCCAAGCTGGCCCGCTACCGCCTTCAGGGCGCGGCCTACACGGTTGCGCTGGAGGCCGTCACCGGTGAACAGGTGGCCCGCATGGTGTTCGTGTTCCTCAACCGGGCCGGAGCCATCGAGAGGGACCTTCCCGACCTGCGAGCCGCCGTGGAGGAGGCCAAGGCCGCTGTGGCCAGGATCAGCGGCTGAGCCGCTCGCTGAGTTCGGCCACTAGGCGTTGCACCGCGGCAGCGACACCCTCGCGCTCAGCCTCATCGAGGTCGCCGATCTCAGAGTCGAAGGCGTCGAGCACCAGGCCCAGCGTCTCGCGAGCCAGCGTCAGACCCTCGGGCGTGAGTTCCAGGAGGCTGCGGCGGCCGTCGTCGGGGTCGGCCACCCGGCGCACCAGGCCTCTGTCGACCAGGCGCTGCATGGTCTTGGTGGCCCCGCCCGAGGTCTGCACGATCCGCTCGGCCAACTCGCCCGCAGCGATGCGGTGCGGCGGTCCGGCCAGCCACAGCGCGGTGAGCGCGGTGTAGCTGGAGGTGTCGAGCTGGCGGGCTGCCACCGTCTCCGACAGCCAGGCCTCGATCTGGCGTCCGGCCCGCAGGGTCAGCACCAACACGCCGATGGTGTGACGGTGCCGCTCGTCCACATAGGGCGCCAGCGAACCGAGCAGTTCGTCGCCGGTCGGGGTGTGCCTGGCCTCCCCCGATGCTCGCTTGCCCTCCCCCATCGTTTCTACCGACCGGCTAGGCCTCGGACGCCAGCGGGTCGGGATCGCCGGGGCGCATGCGTCCCGTGAACAGCACCGCCACCCTCTCGCCGGGCGACACGGCCGTCACGTCGTCGCCGTCGCCCACCCCGCCCAAGGCGAGCAGGCCGCCGAGGCCGGACGCTCCGGTGGGGCACACATCGATGCCGGTGTGGCGATGGGCCAGGCTGTGGGCGCGCCGCAAGTCGTGCTCGGAGGCGACCAGGGGCCAGCCCCCGGAGGCCAGCATCGCCTCGACGATGTCGATCCAGTCGTAGGTGATGTCGTCGAGGATCCCCGAGGCGTACGACACCGGCTCGGAGTCCCACGCCTGCATGTAGCGCTCCGGATCGTCGCGCAGCCGCCGCACCAGCTCCCGCAGACGACCGTCCTCCAGTCGGCCTGTCGCCTCGGCCACCTTGGCACGCAGCTGATTGTCCATGGTGCCCCGAGAGCCGGCTTCGGCGAGGAGAATACGGCCGAGGAAGTAGAACCGGTCCCGCGCACGGCCAGAGAGCTCCTGCTCGAGCCACTCGAGCGCCAGCGTGTCCCAGGCCCGCACCAGCGGATGGTTGCCCTGCGGTTGCACGGCATGGACCACGGGCAGGCGAGCCAGATCGCCCCGCGCCACCGCCGCGGCCAGCCCGGTCACCACCGCGGTGGCCAGCGCGCCCCCGCCGACCTGCACGAACAGCCGGTCGAGGCGGGCCGGAGCGCCGCCGTCGTGGTCGATCAGCGCGTCGACCATCTCCCAGGCCAGGGTCCGGCCGCCGTCGATGGCGGCCGGGGTCTCGGTCCCCTGGCACGAGAACGCCACCGCCCCGGCCTCGATGGCGGCCAGCATGGCGTGGTGGGCGGGGTCGCCGGGCACGCCCGGCTCGCGCTCGCAGCGCACCACCCGGCCGCCAAGCTCGGTGATGCGGTCCACCACCGCGTCGTTGGCCCAGGTCGGCACGAACACATCCAGGGGCCGGCCCACGGCCCGGGCCACCACCGCCGCGGCCAGGGCGGCATTGCCACAGCTGGCGATGACGTACGGCGCATCCTCCCCTTCGTGATTGTCCGCCCCGGCGAGCCGATGCGCCAAGGCGACGCCGAACAGGTGGCGGGCCTTGTGGGAGCCCGACACGTTGCCGGTCTCGTCCTTGACCCAGAGCTCGGCCCCGCCCACCCCGACAGCCTCGGCCAGCTCGGGCGACGGGCCGAAGGGCGTGGGCTCGAAGCCGTGGCCTTCGACTCTGGCCACCGCGTCGTCCAGCTCCCGGACGGCCGCATCCGGCGCACCGGAGGACACGGCGCCCGCCGCCACCAGCCGGTGCGCCTCAAGCCGATCGGAATAGCACTCGAAGGTGGAACTCACTTCTTGTCTCCCACGATGCCGCCGTGTCCGAGCCGAACGAACTGCCTGCGGCTTTCCCACCCATATGGTGGACAACTGACAGGAGTTCCGTTCACGGCGATCACGGGAAGCTCACGACGCTCGATCGTCGTCGCGAGCGCCGGTTTGGCCGTTGAACTCCACGATCAGCTCGTCCCAGTCGTCGGTGAAGTGCCTCATGCCGTCCCAGAAGCGCTGGTGTCGCCGGGCCACGAAGTCCTCGAAGGCGGTGCCCTGCTGCTCCACCCAGGTGAAGTAGCCGAGGTTGAAGATCCGCCGACGCTCCGACTCCGAGCAGGCCAGGTGGCGGACCTCGCCGCCCCCGCCGTCGATGAGGCCCCGCCCGAAGGCGCCCGCGGCCGCGACGTCGTCGTAACCACCCCGGTGATGGCGCCCGATATAGGCCTCCCGTTCGGCGTCGTAGAGCTCCGAGCCGTCAGTTGCGACCGTCACGATCACGTCGTCGCGGCCCATGTCGTGGGCCTTGGCCACCGCGATGGCGGCCAGCGCGTTGCACGACGACGAGTAGCCCATGTGGGTGAGCGCCCCCACCATGCCGGCGTCGAGCCCGGACCTGTCCACCAGATGGTCGCGCCCTGCCGGGGTGTTGAACAGCACGTCGAGCGAGTCGGTGCACACGTCGCTGACGGCCACTATGTCGTCGGTGTTCATCACGTTGTGGATCAGCGGCACATGCTTGTCGCCGATTCCCTGGATGTTGTGCTCGCCGTAGCCGTTCTCCAATAGCGTCGGGCACTCGAGCGCTTCGGCGGCCACGATCCGGCACCCGTGGCGGTCCTTGAGGTAGTCGCCCGCTCCCAGCGTGCCGGCCGAGCCCGACGCTGACACGAAGGCCGCCAGCCGCGAGCCCGGCCGGCCCGCGGCAACATGCTCGTACAGCCGCTCGAGGGCAGCCCCGGTGACGCTGTAGTGGCCCAGGTGGTTGGAGAACTCCGAGAACTGGTTGACGATCACGTTGCCACCGTCGAGGGCCATCTCGTTGCAGGCGTCGTAGATCTCCTTGACGTTGGACTCGGTGCCGGGTGTGCGCACGATGTCGCGGGCCGGGTCGAGCGTCCACTGCTCCAGCCAGTCGAAGCGAGCCTTGCTCATGCCCGCGGGCAGCACGGCCACGCCCCGGCAGTCCATGATCCGGCTGATGGCCACGCCGCCCCGGGCGTAGTTGCCGGTGGACGGCCACACCGCGCGGTGCCGGGTGGGGTCGAACTGGCCGGTGACCAGCCTCGGGGCCAAACACGCGTAGGCGGCCAGCACCTTGTGGGCCCGGATCATGGGGAAGCGGTTGCCCAGGGCCAGCACGATGCGGGCGTCGACGCCGGTCATCTCCGGCGGCAGCTCCACATAGTCGGGAACCTCGTGGGGGCCGCTGCCGTCGAGGCGCCCGAACCAGTGGACCCGGAACAGGTTGGCGGCATCGGGCTCGTTGCGGTCCACCCCGGCCAGCGCCGCCAGTCGGGCTGCTGGGATCGTGGATGGATCGCGCAGCTCCGCGAAGGTCGGCAGGGCGATGCGCCGGGACCGGAAGCGCTCGACCGTGTTGGTGTAGGCGTCGCGGTCGGCAACCTCGGCAGTCAGCCCGAGGGAGCGGTGCGCCCGGCCGACCTCGGCATCAGAGATGGTGCTGGCGTCTGTCATGCCCCAAGTATCACGCCCCAACCGGCCTACCAGACGGTCGGGCGGCGGCAACCGCCCGCGGCCGCGCCGACGGCGGGCTCAGATGGCTCGGTCGTGGCCGGCCCAGTAGGGGTCGCGCAGCTTGCGCTTGTAGAGCTTGCCGTTGGGATCCCGGGGCATTTCGGTGGTGTAGTCGATGGAGCGGGGCAGCTTCTGGCGGGCGATGCGGTCCCGCAGCCACTCCAGGATCGCCGCGGTGGTGCTGTCGCCGGGATCCCAGCCGTCGCGCAGCTCGACCACAGCCTTGATCTCCTCGCCCGTGTCGGGGTTGGGCACGCCGAACACGGCTGCGTCGCCCACCGCGGGGTGCTGCACCAGCTCGCCCTCGATCTCCGCGGGATAGATGTTCACTCCGCCGACGATGATCATGTCGTTGGCCCGGTCGTTGAGGAACAGGTAGCCGTCTGAGTCGAGATAGCCGACGTCGCCGACGGTGAAGAAGCCCCGCAGGCGGCTGGCCGCCGTCTTGGCCTCGTCGCCCTTGTACTCGAACACCGCGCCCGGCATCTTCATGTACACCGTCCCCGACTTCCCCGGCGGCCGGTCGTTGCCGTCGTCGTCGACCACGATGACCTCGCAGCCAGGCCAGGCCTTCCCCACTGTGCCGGGCCGCTCCATCCACTCCGCGGCCGACACCACGGTGCCGCCGCCCTCGGTGGCCGCGTAGTACT
This sequence comes from Candidatus Aldehydirespirator sp., assembly GCA_965219165.1. Taxonomy (GTDB): domain Bacteria; phylum Actinomycetota; class Acidimicrobiia; order Acidimicrobiales; family Aldehydirespiratoraceae; genus Aldehydirespirator. Next base: position 3,377,879 of record CBDCMW010000002.1, read on the forward strand.
CCCAGATGGAGTCGCCCCACCACTCGATCATGCGCCGCTTGGTCTCCACCGGGCAGGGCGCGGCGGCGTGCACCATCGAGCGCAGCGACGACACGTCGTAGCGGGAGCGCACCTCCTCGGGGAGCTGCAGCAGCCGGTTGAACATCGTGGGCACCATGTGCGAGTTGGTGACCCGGTAGCGCTCCATGCGCTCCAGCGCGCCCTCCGCGGTCCAGAGATCCATCAGCACCACGGTGTGGCCCATGTGCAGCGACATCGTGGTCCAGTTGTTCACCGCGGTGTGGTACAGCGGCGCCTGGGTGATCTGCACGTTGCCGCCATGGGGCACGGTGCCGAACAACATCAGCAGGCGGCCCGCGGTCGACGCGGCCTCGTCGGGGGGACGGGGGTCCAGCGCCCGTCGCACTCCCTTGGGCCGTCCCGTGGTTCCCGAGGTGTAGAACATGAACGACCCGGTGGCCAGATGCTCCGGCTCCGGCCGGTCCCCTGACTGGCCCGCGATGAGCTCGTCGAAGGGACGGAAGCCCTCCACCGGCCCGCCCACGCAGAAACGGTTCGCCTCGGGCACAACGCAGCCGTCGACGGCCTTGGCGGCCTCCTCCCCGAAGCGCTCGTGCACGATGAACGCCTTGGTCTCAGCGTCGTTGACGATGTAGTTGATCTCCGCGCCGACGAAGTGCCAGTTGATGGTGGTCACGTACAAGCCGCTCTGGTAGGCGGCCAGGCACACCGCCAGCTGCTCGAAGCAGTTGGGCAGCACGGTGGTGACCTGGTCGCCCTTGCCGAGCCCGGCGGCCCGCAGTCCCCGCGAGATCCGGTTCGCCAGCGCGGCCAGCTCGGCGAAGGTCAACTGGTTGTGATCGGGGTCGACCACTGCCAGGGATTCGGGGTCGGCCTCGGCGATGGCCCACAGTCCGAGGGCGTCGGTGTCAGCCATCGTGCCGGCTCGTCTTCGGGCGCCGCTGTGCACCCGCGGTCGCGTCGCTGTTGTTCATGGGAGGTAGTTTGGCCGATTGTGAGCGCTGAGCGCCCCCTCGATGAGCAGGTCCGGCTCGAATACCGCGACCGGGTGGCTTGGATCACCATCGACCGGCCCGATGCCGGCAATGCCTTGAACCCGCCGAGCCGGGACCGGATCCGCGACATCCTCGAGGGGCTGAACACCAGCCATCGGGCCCGTTGCGCGGTGATCACCGGCTCCGGCGACCGGTTCTTCTGCACCGGCGCCGACCTGCGCCACTCCTACGGCGACGCCGACCGCTCGACCGACGTGCCCGAGCGAGTCGTGGGCGACGCCCGACGCATGATGCTCGACGGCCAGCACTCGTTGTTCGCCGCGCTGCTCGACTGCGACCTGCCGGTGATTGCCGCGGTCAACGGCACCGCGGCCGGCATGGGAGCGCATCTGGCGCTGGCCTGCGACCTGGTAATCGCCGGCGACCGGGCCAAGTTCGTGGAGGTGTTCGCCCGCCGCGGCCTGGTGCCCGACGCGTTGGGCCCGTGGCTGCTGCCCCGCATCATCGGCGTGCGCCGCACCATGGAGCTGTTCCTGCTGGCCGAGGACCTGCCTGCCGACACAGCCCACGAGTTCGGCCTAGTGAACCGGGTAGTGCCCCACGACGAGGTTCAGCCGGCCGCGGCCGAGTGGGCCGAGCGCCTGGCCAGCGGACCGAGCCGCTCGTTCGCGCTGACCAAGTGGCTGGTCAACCGCAGCCTGGACGCCGACCGGACGACCATGGCCCACGACGAGGCCGTGGCCGTGGAGCTCAACGCCGGCACCGAGGACGCCGCCGAGGGTGTGGCCGCCTTCCAGCAGCGCCGCCCGCCCGAATGGAAGGGCTACTGAGCGGCTAGGAGAACGCCACTGGCAGGCTGGCCAGGCCCCTGAGGGTGAGCCGTCGCTTCCAGGGCGGGTTGTCATCGAGGGGTGTCCACGTTCCGAAGCGATCCAGCAGTGCCTGCAGCACCACCTGGCCCTCCAGACGGGCCAGCGCCGCGCCCAGGCAGTAGTGGATGCCCGAGCCGAACGACAGCATCGGCACCTCGCCGCGGCCCACGTCGAAGCGGTCCGGATCCTCGATGACGGCCGGATCGCGATTGGCTGCTCCCAGCAGCGTCAGCAACCCATGGCCCTTACCGATGGCGTGGCCGCCGATCTCGGTGTCGGCGCGGACGTAGCGGCCGTCTATCTGCACGGGCGGCTCGAAGCGCAGAACCTCCTCCACCGCGGACGGTACCAGCGAGCGGTCGGCCCGCAGCCGGGCCAGCTGGTCGGGATGGCGCATCAGGGTATGGACCATGTTGCCGATCAGGTTCATGGTCGTCTCGAAGCCGGCCGCATAGATGAGCGAGACCGTGACGGCCACCTCCTGTTGGGTGAGGCGGTCCTCGCCATCGCTGGCCGCGATCAGCCCCGACAGGAGATCCTCGGCCGGCTCTGCCCGTCTGCACTCGATCAGGTTGTCGAGGTACTCGCTCATCTTCGCTCCCGATACCGCGGCCCGCTCCGCCTCCCCGGGCTGCCGGTTCGGCTCGAGCGTGGCCGCCAGGTCCGATACCAGCGGTCTTAGCCAGTCGCGGTCGGCGGCCGGAATCCCGACCAGCTCGCTGATCACGTTGGCGGGCAGCGGGAAGGCGAGCGCGTCGATCAGGTCGCACTCCCCCGCTTCGGCCACGGGATCGAGCAACTCTGCGGTCATGGCCTCGACCGCCGGCCGCAGTCGCTCCACCCGTCGCGGGGTGAACGCCCGGCTCACCAACGATCGGATCCGGGTGTGGTCGGGCGGGTTGAGGAACAGTAGCGAGCGGGGACCGTCGGGCCTGCGCGCTCGGGACGACGCCAGCAGCGAGGGCGCCTCTTCGCCAGGCTCAGGACTGCCGAGTCTCGAATCGCGCAGCGCGGCCCGGCAGTCCTCGAAGCGGGTGAGGATCCAGAAGTCCGACAAGCCGGTCTTGTGCACCGGCGACGTCTCCCGCAGCTCCCGCAGCAACGGGTACGGATCGGCGATCACGTCCGGGTCGGTGACGATCCTCAGCAGCAGCTCGTCGCTCATGAGTCGGCTCCCTCTCCAACAGCAGGGTATTGGGCCAGAGCGAGGGCGATCTCGGCCGCCACAGCCGCGTTCGACTCGGCCAGCGCGATGTTGGCTTGAACGACCGCCCCGCCGGTGACCTCGGCCAGGGCGTTCAGGACGGCCGGGGTGACGTCGCCGCCTGACACCCCGTCACGGTGGGCTGCGGCCTCGGCCGCCGCGACGGCTTCGGAGACTTGCGCCATGTCGAGCTCTGCCGAAGCGGGGATCGGGTTGGCTACGAGAATCCCGCCTGGGTGCCCAAGCGCCGCGGCGGCTCGGAACGCGGCCGCGACCCCCCGCCCGTCGCGCACGACGCTCGTCAGCTCCCGGCCGCCATCGCGCACATAGAAGGCCGGGAAGCGGTCGGTACACCAGCCCAGCACGGCCACACCGAGGGTCTCGAGCCGCTCGAAGGTGAGCGACACGTCGAGGAACACCTTGACCCCCGACGACACCACCACGATCCGGTGGCGGGCCATGGCATCCAGGTCTTGGCTCACATCGCCGCTGCGGTCCGCGCCCCGGTGCACGCCCCCAATGCCGCCGGTAGCGAACACCTCGATGCCAGCCGCCTCAGCGAGCGTCACCGTGGCCGACACCGTGGTCACCCCCACGTCGAGGCCGCCCGCCACCGCCGGTGCGAGGTCGCGGGCTCCAAGCTTCACACAGCCGCCGAACAGCCGCTCGGCCTGGGCCCGGTCGGCGCCGACGACAGCGCGACCGTCGAGCACGCCGCACAGAGCCGGCACCGCGCCCCCGGCCCGAACCGCGGCCTGGACGAGCTGGAGGCACTCGCGGTTGGCGGGCTCGGGCAGGCCCAGCCCTGAGAAGATCGTGGACTCCAGCGCCACCACGGGGGCACCCGAGGACAGAGCCGCCGCAACCTCGTCGCCCACCCTCAAGACAACAGCCACGCTGCGAGCGTACGGGGGGCTCCAAGGTACGCGGGCTCGACGATGCGGAACGGTTCGAGGGCGAGACGACTCGATAGTCGCGGGGCGGGCCCCAGTGGTGACCGTAGGATCGCAGAGGTGACTCCTGAGCCGACCGCCTCTGAGCTGATTGGGGACTTCAACGCCGCCTACGGGGCTCTCACCGCGCCGGGCGCACCCTTCGCCTCGACCGCAAAGGAGGTCCGCGGCGTGCCGGTTCGGGTGTTCGACAACGCCATGGCGAACATGCGCACCGTGTGGGAGATGACCTCCCAGCACGGCGACAAGGACTACCTCGTGTACGGCGACGAGCGTTACAGCTACGCCGATGCCCAGGTTCGGGTGCGGGCCCTCGCCCACTACCTGCGGACCGAGCACGGCGCCGGGCCGGGCGCGCGAGTGGCGGTTTCGATGCGCAACTACCCGGAATGGGTGCTGGCCCACTGGGCCATCATCTCGACAGGCGCTGCCGTGGTCGGCATGAATGCATGGTGGACAAGAGCCGAAATGGAGTTCGCACTCAACGACTCCGAGCCGGTTGTGCTGATCGTCGACGGCGAGCGGTTCGAGCGGCTCGGACCCGAGCACGCCGAGGTTCCGCTCATCGTGACCCGCCACGACGGCGACCTGCCGGCCGGCGCGCCGCGCTGGGACTCGGTGACGAACCCCTCCACTGCACCCGACACCCTGCCTGAGGCAGACATCGACACCGACGACGACGCCTTGATCTTCTACACGTCGGGCACGACCGGCGTCCCCAAGGGGGCTCAGCTCACCCACCGGGCGGTGGTGCACAACTTGCTCAACATGATCTTCCTGGCCGCTTGCGGGGACGCGGCCCGGGCCCGACGCCTCGCAGCCGCCGGCGGCGAGCCCCCCGAGCCGGCACCGGCGGTCTCCGCCCTGCTCCCGGTGCCTCTGTTCCATGTCACCGGCTGCAACTGCGTGATGCATCCGGTCACGATCGCGGGCGGCCGGCTCGTGCTCATGTACCGCTGGGACGCAGCCGAAGCCCTGCGACTGATCGAGCGGGAGGGGGTCACGGTGCTGACCGGCGTCCCCACCATGTCCCGCGAGCTCCTGCAGCATCCCGACTGGTCCAGCACCGACACGTCGTCGCTGCGCTCGATGGGCGGCGGCGGCGCGGCCATCCCCACCGACCTCGTGCGCCGCATCGACGAAGGGCTCTCCCGCGGCCAGCCCGGAGTCGGCTACGGCCTCACTGAGACCTCCGGCGTCGCCACCGCCATCAGTAACGAGTTCTACGTGGCCAACCCGTCCTCGGTGGGTCCGATGGTGCCGTGCATGGAGGCCGAGGTCGTCAACGAAGCCGGCGAGACGCTCGGGCCAGGCGAGAGGGGCGAGTTGCTGCTGCGGGGCCCGAACGTGATGAAGGGCTACTTGAACCGGCCCGACGCCACCGCCGACGCGATAGTCGACGGCTGGTTCCGCACCGGCGATGTGGCCGAGATCGACGCCGACGGCTGGATCTACATCAAGGACCGCATCAAGGACATGGTGATCCGGGGCGGCGAGAACATCCACTGTTCCGAAGTGGAGGCGGCCATCTATGAGCTCGACGAGGTCGCAGAGGCCGCCGTGTTCGCCGTGGCCGATGAGCGCCTCGGCGAGGAAGTGGGGGCTGCGGTGGTGCTCGTCGGAGGCGCCCAGCTCGACGAGGCGGTACTGGGCGCTCATCTCGACGGTCGTCTGGCCCGCTTCAAGCATCCGAGCTACGTGTGGTTCCTGGACGAGCCCCTGCCTCGCAACGCCAGCGGCAAGTTTCTCAAGCGCGAGCTGCGAGAACGCTTCGCTCCCGGCTTCTGATGCCAGCCCTCGCGGCGACGCGCGGGTTCGCACGGCTCGCGGCTGTCGCGGTGCTCGCCGCGGCGGCTGGAGCGTGCTCGGGCCACCACCCTGCTAATGGCAGCGCTCAGCGAGAGGCCAACGCAGCCAGGCGCTCCACGGCCTGTTCCAGCACCGCGGGGCGCTTGCATGCCGCGAAGCGCACGAAGGGCGCGCCCATCTCCTTGCTGTCGCACAGCACTTGGACGGGCACGGCCACCACCCCGCACCGTTCGGGCAGCGAGCGGCAGAACTCCAGGCCGTCGGTCGCGCCGAGGGGGCGGATGTCGGCGGTTATGTAGTACGTGCCCTGGGGCACGGCCGGCTCGAAGCCCGCCTCGACCAGACCGTTGCACAGCAGGTCGCGCCGGGCCTGCAGGTCGGCGGCCAGTCCTTCGAAGAACTCGTCGTCGAGGCGCAATCCGACCGCCACCGCGGGCTGGAACGGCCCTCCACTGACGTAGGTGAGCAGCTGCTTGGCCGCCTGCACCGCTCGCACCAGCTCCGGGCGGGCGCACACCCAGCCGATCTTCCATCCCGTGAACGACAGCGTCTTGCCCCCCGACGAGATCGTGACGGTGCGGTCGGCCATCCCGGGGCGGGTGGCCAGGGGCACATGGACGTTCCGGTCGAAGGTCAGGTGCTCGTACACCTCGTCGGTGACCGCGATCACGTCGTGCTCGACGCACAGCCGGGCGATGATGTCGAGCTCCTCGACGCTGAACACCTTGCCGGTGGGATTGTGCGGGGAGTTGAGCAGCAGCACTCTGGTGCGGGGACCGAACGCCGCGGCCAGCTCGTCGGGATCGAAGGTGTAGGCGGGCGGCCGCAGCTGCACCAGCCGCCGCTCGGCGCCGGCCATGGATATGTCGGCCGGGTAGATGTCGAAGTAGGGCTCGAACGTCACCACCTCGTCCCCCGGCCCGGCCAGGGCCAGGATCGCGGCGGTGATGGCCTCGGTGGCGCCCGCGGTGATCAGCACCTCGGTGTCGGGGTCGAACTCCAGCCCCCAGAACCGCTTCTGGTGCTCGGCCACCGCCTGGCGCAGCACGGGGTAGCCGATGCCTGGCGGGTACTGGTTGAAGTCGCCCCGGATGGCCTCGATGGCGGCTTCGGCCACCGCGGCCGGCCCGTTGCTGTCGGGAAAGCCCTGGCCCAGGTTGATGGCGCCGGTGCGCACCGCCAGTGCCGACATCTCCGCGAAGACCGACGCGCCGCCGAAGGGCTGCAGGCGGTCGCACAGGTAGGGCAGGCGCTCGCCGGTCACCGTCTCAGCCTACGACGGGCCTCGTCAGCGCCGAGTCGTGAGAACCGCTTCAGCCCGGAGCAGGCGCGACAGTACTCAGCAGGAACTCCCAGAGGCTGTCGGTCAGCTCTCCGCTGACCCTGGCAACGACCAGGCCATCAGCGTCGACCGTCACCATGTAGGGAAATCCCCGCAGACCGTAAGCCTCGCCGATCTCGCTGCTCTCGGAGTCGCGCACCACCGTCGCCGGCCATGCCTCCTCCTCGAACCAGGCCGACGGCGGGTAGTTGGGGCGGCCGGGGTCCACCGCGGTGCTGACCGCGATCACCTCCACCCCGGCGGGCAGCTGGTTGGCGGCCAGCCAGTCGGCCATCCGGGGCAGCTCCCGCTGGCAGTGCGGGCACCAGTGGGCGAAGAAGCCGATCACTTTGGCGGTGCCGTCACCGGGGAGCACGCTCACCTCGACCCCATCGAAGGTCGTGGCCGCGAAGGCGGGGGCCCGCGTCTCCATCGCGGGATCAGGCTCTTGGCCCTCAAACGTTGGCAGGGGCGCGCCTTCGATGCTGACGTCGGAGACCTGGGGCACATCGGAGCTCTGGTCCCGCTCCTCGGCGTCCCGGTTGGCCAGGAACCCCACTCCCACTGCCACCGCAACCAGCGCGACGACACCGACGATCAACCACTTCAGCAGCGGATTGGAGCCGGCGCCGGAAGGGCCGTCGGTGCCATGAGAGCCGCTGCGGGACTTCTGGACCCTGGGTCGGTTGCTCATTGGGCCTCACTCATGCCTTGCTCGTGTCTTGCTCGTCGGCCCCTTCGTTGGCGCCGACGAGAACGGGTGCGTCCTTGGGACCGTGGCCATTTGCGTCTGCGCCCGACCGTATCGAAAGCGCAGCCATGCCTGCGACTCCGACGAATCCGCAGCCGGCCATGAACGGGATCGACACGAAGCCGAGGCTGTCCACCCACTGGTAGGTGCAGGGGGCCGATGCGTCGCAGGTCGAGCCCTGGTCCGGGAATACCTGGAGCTGGTAGTGGTACACCGACAGCCCCAGGCCGGCCAGCGCCAGGGGCAGCCCGTACCAGCCGCCCCAGCGGTCGCGCCGGACGAGAGCCACCGCCAGCACCGGCACGAGCGAGTACATGCAGATCCGCTGGTACCAGCACATCTCGCAGGGCACGTATCCGACGACCTCGGAGTAGTACAGGCTCCCCGCGGTCGACACGGCCGCGATCACCAGGGCCAGCGGCAGCAGCACCGGCCGAAACTGACGGGCGCGGGCCTCAGCCCCCGGAGCCAACGCACTCACCGCGCCCCCGCCGCCGATGGCCAGCGAGCCCAGGGCCAGGACCGCGAAGAAATCTGACACCTGACCAACGCTCACGCCCCCAGCCTGCCCCGAACTCGCGCAGAATGACTCAGCTCGTGGGTTGCTATTGCTATCAACATATGATTACATAGCTTTTCATGGCAGATCCGATGACTGATCTAATGGCAATGGACACGGACCGGGCGACGGAACTGCGCCAGCGGATGGAGACGGCCGCCGACGACCTCGACTGGGACGCCCAGGCGCTGGTTGGGCCACTGGCAGAGGCCTCCTCGCTGCTGGGAAGTCCCCTCCCCGACGTCCCTGGCGGCACGCGCCGGGTGGCCGGCGAGCTTCGAAGCAGCGCGCTGGACCTGCAGGAGCGCACCCGCAGAGTGCTGGCCGGTGGACCGGAGATGAACGAGGGCCTCGGCGCGTTGGACCGCATCCGGGCTCACTTCACCATGATCGAGTCGCGCGGCGATCCAGAGAGAGCCGACGGCCTGCTGTCGCGCCGCGACCTGCAGTGGGCGCGGCACTCTGCCGACTCGGACACCGCCACGGCTGCGAGCTGGCTGCTCGACCACGACGACTTCTTCGATCAGGTCGAGACAGCCAAGCACAACAACGACTACCTCGACCGGGTCCACGAGGGCCAGTTCGCGTTCGATCCCGGCGACCGGGACGGCCTGATGAGCCGCGACGACATCGACGCCTTCCTGGACAAGACCGCGGCCGTGTCAGCGCTAGTGCCCCACCTGGCCACCATCGACGGGGTGGCTGGTGGAGTGCCCGACGGCTTCATGAGCCGGCGCGACTTCGAGACCTTCGTGAGCGACTACGACCTGACGGCGGAGGAGGCTGACGCGGTGCAGAAGGTGCTCGACGACCGCGCCTTCCACACCAAGAGCGGCGGCATCGGCATGGGCGGAGTACTCGACGCGGTGTCGTTCGTGCCCGTCGTCGGCGACGTCGTGGACGGCGCCAGGTCGATCTACTACGTATTGCACGGCGACTTCGGCACCGCCTCGCTGTTCGCTCTCGGCCTGGTCCCGCTGCCGCTGCTGTCGTCGTCGGGCTTGCGAGGCGCCAAGAAGATTGTGGAAAGGGTGGTCACCGTGGCCCGCAAGAGCGGCGCCAAGCCAGCGGTCAAGGAGGCTGGGCAGCTGGCCATGAAGGGCACGGCAGCCAACTACGCGGCGCACGAGTCCACCAAGCAAGTCAGTAGCGCCCTCGACCGCGGTCTCGATATCGACGAGTCCGTCGACTACGTGGTCGATGACGTGTTCGGCCCGCGGCTCCACGACCTCCTCGACGAGGACCTGGACCCGAGGCTCCGGGCGCTTCTCAGCGACCGGCTCGAGCAGTCCCTCGAGGACAGGCTCGACCCGGGTGCCCGAATCCGCCTGTCAGAGGCCAATACGGTCATCGCCCGCCGCATAGCCGAGCACCACGCCTACGAGGCGATCTTCCGCAACTTGACACCCGGCTGAGCCGAGCCGCTCAGCGCAGGCACCGCTCAGCGCAGGCACCGCTCAGCGCAGGCACCGCTCAGCGCAGGCACCGCTCAGCGCAGGATGCGGGCCTTGCCGAAGATGGTGCCGTAGAGCAGCCGCCCGTCGTCGTCGACGGTGACGCCGCCGCCCAGGGTGTTGTAGCGCGACCCGCCGACCACGTAATGGAAGCGGCTCTCGCCAGTGGTCCAGTCGACGGCCTCGATGGTCCACTTCCCGTCCCGGGTGCCGCAGGTGTACACCAGGTTCGAGGCTTCGGCCACGAACGGCACCGAGTTGGACGAGGACACCTCGGTGTTGATCCAGGCCTGCTTGAGTCGGCGCTCGACCGGGTCCCACTCGTACTTGTGCAGCCCGTAGGGCGTGTAGGCGGGCTTGTGGCCCAGGAACAGGGTGTGATCGCAGTCGAGCAGCGAGTACACGCCGTCGAGGCCGGTCATGAAGCGGGCTGCGATGCCGATGGCGTGGGCCACGGCGTCGTCGCCGTCGAGGTCGTCGAGACCTGCCTCTAGAGCTTCGAGTTCAGCCTGATCGGTGATGGGCTCGGTGCCGGTGGGCAGAGTGGCGAGCACTTCGAGGGTGTCATAGTCGAGCTTGGCGATGATCTGGCGGCCGTTGGACCAGATCACCCGCCGTCCGTCGGGATAGCGCCCTGATATCACGCCGCCGAAGTGGCCCGGGCCAAGCGGCGCGTACTGGATGTCACCGGGGCCCAGCACATCGGTCGGCCCTTCGGGACCGGGTCCCGGAGTGTTGTCCTGCTGGTCGCACCGGCCGTGGGCCATGGCGTTGCCGCTGTCGGCCAGGAACGGGTTGCGCGGGCCACTGCGCATGCCGTTCACGCCCCGACCGCGGCCTCGAAGGCCTCCACCCAGGGAGCCAAGTACTCCGCGGCCGCTTCGGCGCCCTTCGGCGGCTGCACACTGAGGCGGAAGTCGGTGACCCCGGCCTCGACCAGACCCGGCACCGCGTCCATCGACGCGCCGATTCGCGGGCTGCCATCGTCGTCCCGCGCGACGGGCAACAGTCCCGTCACGTCGATCCCGGCCGGGTCCCGGCCCTCCGCGGCCACTGCGGCGCGCATGGCGGCAATGCCCGACGCCATGTCGCGTGCGTCCGGCCCCCACGGGATCCAGCCCGATCCGTAGCGGGCCAGGCGGGCCATCGACCGATCGTTGACCGTGCCGCTGACCCACACCGGCACGGTGCCAGCAATGGGCTTGGGCATCTGATGGATGTCCTCGAAGCTCACGTGCTGGTCGCGCACCGAGGCTCGCTGCTGGGTCCACAGCTCCTGGCAGACCTCGAGGGTGTGGTCGAGCAGCCGCCCGCGCTCGCGGTAGTTGAGGCCGGCAGCCTCGTACTCCTCCTGCTGCCAGCCCACTCCCACGCCCAAGTCGAGGCGACCGCCGGTGAGGACATCGATGGTGGCCGCCGTCTTGGCCAGCACCACCGGCCGGCGCAGGGCGGCCAGCAACACCATCGGGCACAGCCGCACCCGCTCGGTGCGGGCCCCGACCATGGCCAGCACGGTGAGCGGCTCCAGCCACGCCCCGTCCGGGCCGGTGGGCTGGCGGCCACCCTCCAGACCGCCCCGCGCCGGATCGGCGTAGCGGTCGAGGCGCTCGCCGTAGGCCACATGGTCCGACACCACCAACCTGCCGATGCCGGCCCGGTCGGCCGCGGCGGCCAGGTCGAAGAGGCGCTGCCAGTCGCCCGGCGGCTCGGGCGCGAAGTTGACGAGGTGCATCGACAGGCAGGGCTTCATCGGGGGCGGTCCTCCTCGGTGCTGCGGGCGGCCCGGCTGGGGGCGACCCTGGGCGGTTCATTCGGCATCTTCGGGTACACCGGCGGCCACGGGGCGTCCATGAGGCCGGCCGCCATGTCCCGAGCGTGCCACTCCAGCAGAGGCTCCAGCGAGGCGGGCTGGACATCCACGGCCGACCACGGGTCTCCGGCCTTGGCCACCCGGGCGCCGACGGTGGCGATGGTCAGGTCCTCAGGCTCCACATCGTCCACCTCCGCCCACTCGATCGGCACCGACACCTGAGCACCAACCCGGGGACGCACCGACCACGCCCCGAACACCGTCTTGTGGGGAGCGTTCTGGTTGAAGTCGACGAAGACCCGCCGGCCCCGCTCCTCCTTCCACCAGGCGTCGGTGATGAGGTCGGGGCGGCGCCGGGCCAACTCACGGGCCAGGGCCACCGCCGCGGACCGCACCTGGTAGGAGTCCCAGCGGGACTGAAGACGAACGTACACGTGCAGGCCCCGACTTCCGGAGGTCTTGACGAATGCTCGCATTCGCAACTCCTCGAAGGCGGCTCGAACCTCGCGGGCCGCCGCCCGCACCCCCTCGAAGTCGACACCGGGCTGGGGATCGAGGTCGATGCGCAACTCGTCGGCGAACGTCGGAGCGTCGGCCCGGTAGGGCCAGACATGGAATCCGAGACAGCCCATGTTGACAGCCCACACAACATGGGCGAGATCGGCCGCGACCATGACGTTCGACAGCGTGCCGTTGGGGGTGCTCACCACGGTGGTGGCCAGCCACTCGGGCGCGCCTTTGGGCACCCGTTTCTGGAAGAACGACTTGCCCGAGGCGCCGTCCGGGTAGCGCTCCAGCAGCACCGGCCGCCCTCCCATGGCCCGCATGAGCGGACCCTCGACCGAGAGGTAGTACTCGACGAGGTCGAGCTTGGTCTCACCCCGGGCTCCGAAGAAGACCTTGCCGGGATTGGTCACCCTCACGTCGCGCCCATTCAGTTCGAGCACCACGGCGTCTTGAGCCACGCCGGGCGCTCAGAGGGCTGAGAGTTCAAGCACGGCGTCACGCAGAGCTAGTCGCCCAGCAGGTCGATCAGGGCGTCGACCGCGAGGCGGTAGCTTGTCGCACCGAAGCCGGTGACGACCCCTACGCAGACCGCGGCGATGGCCGAGGTGTGGCGGAAGTCCTCGCGGGCGTACACGTTGGACAGGTGCGTCTCCACCACGGGCACGTCGACCGCGGCGATGGCGTCGCGCAGCGCGATCGAGTAGTGGGTGAGGGCGCCCGCGTTGAGCACCACGCCGTCGGCGGCGCCGTCCCCGTCCGACGCGGTGGCCTGGACGGCCGCCACCAGGTCGCCCTCGACGTTGGACTGCAGGTGGCGCACGACCGCGCCCCGCGACTCGGCGTGGGCGGTCACGCCGGCCATCAGCTCGTCGAGCGTGGCGTGGCCGTACACGTCGGTCTCGCGGGTTCCGAGCAGGTTGAGGTTGGGACCGTTGACTACCAGGATCGTTAGCGCCATAGTGCAGTTATAGCCCGAGCCGCGACATCACCGCGTCGACAACCTCGTCGGGGTTGCGGCCCTCAGTGTCCACCGAGGCGAACCGCCCGTAGCCCTCGGCTCGCTCGGCCAGCAGTTCTCGCACCCGGGCCGGAGCGTCCGGAGCGTCGAGCAGCGGGCGCGGCACCGCACCGAGGCCAATGACCCGCTCGACGACGGTGTCGGGGCCAGCGGTCAGGCAAACCACGTCCGAGACCGGCTCCAGACAGGCCTCGCACTCGGGGTCGAGCATCATCCGTCCCCCGGTCGCGATCACGAGGCCGGTGCGCCCGGCCAGTTCCCGGGCCACGGACCGCTCCAGCTCGCGGAAGGCGTCCTCGCCGTCGCGCTCGAAGATCTCCGGGATGGGCCCGGCCCGCGACTCGATGAGCTCGTCGGTGTCGACGAACTCAAGTCCCAGCCGCTCGGCCAGGAGGCGGCCCACCGTCGTCTTTCCGGTGCCCATGAACCCGGTGAGGACGAGATTCCGCTCCACTGCCAGCCCCATACAGACGAGGCTACGGTCGACCGGGCCAGCCACCAGCGAAATTGATGTAGTGGACCACCCTGGAGGGGGACGACTGCGTCAATATCGACGGAGGGCCTCGAAGTGCCACTCAACCCCGACCCGGGCAGACTTCAGCCGTGGACGGGGGCTTCTACGGCTTGCTGAGGCAGTGCTTCGAGCAAGGGATGGATCGTCCGCTGTTGCGGGTTCCGGGCGGCCCCACCGTGACCTACGGAGAGATGGACGCCCGCTCGGCTCTGGCGGCAGGGTGGCTGCGGGGCCTGGGCGTGTCGGCGGGCGACCGCGTGGTGGTGCAGATCCCCAAGTCGATCGACGCCGTGGCCCTGTACCTGGGGGTGCTGCGGCTCGGCGCGGTGTACGTGCCGCTCAACACCGCCTACACCCCGGCCGAAGTCGAGTGGTTCGTGGCCGACGCCGAGCCCTCCGCGGTGGTGCGCGACGCCGAGACCCTGGCCGGCGGGCTCGACGGGGCCTGGCCCTTCGACGGTGTCGCAGCCTGCGGCCCCGACGACTTCGCCGCCCTCGTGTACACCTCGGGCACGACCGGGCGGCCCAAAGGCGCCATCCTCACCCACGGCAACCTGGCCACCAACGCCCTCACACTCAACGAGGCCTGGGGCTTCGAGCCCAACGACGTGCTGCTGCACGCCCTGCCGATCTTCCACGTGCACGGGCTGATGGTGGCCCTGCACACCGCCATGCTCAGCACCTGCGAGGTGATCTTCCTGGAGCGCTTCCAGACATCGGAGGTGCTGGCGCACCTGTCCGAGGCGACCGTGATGATGGGAGTGCCCACCCACTACAGCCGGCTGTTGGCGCACGGCGAGTTCAACGCCTCCGCCTGCCGCCGCATCCGGCTGTTGGTGTCGGGCTCGGCGCCGATGACCGCGGCTCTGCACCGGTCCGTGGCCGAGCGCACAGGCTGCGAGGTGCTGGAGCGCTACGGGATGAGCGAGGCGCTGATGATCACCGCCAATCCCTACGACGGCCCTCGGGTGGCGGGCACGGTGGGCTTCGCCCTACCCGGCATTGGCGTGCGGGTGTGTGCTGACGACGGCCGCTCGCTGGTGGAGGAGGCCGGGATGGTGCAGGTGCAAGGCCCCAACGTCGGCCCGGGTTACTGGCGACTACCGGACGCCACTGCGGAGTCCCGCACCGACGACGGCTGGTTCATTACCGGCGACATGGGCCGACTCGACGACGGCGGGCGGCTCACGCTCGAGTGCCGGGCGAGCGACATGATCATCTCGGGCGGGCTGAACATCTACCCCGCCGAGATCGAGCAGGCCCTCGACGCCCACCCGGCCGTGGTCGAATCCGCGGTGGTGGGCCTCGAACATCCCGACCTTGGCGAGGCAGTCGTCGCCTTCGTGGTCACGATCGACCCAGGGCGGCTTCTCCCCGCAGAGGAGGCCAAGACCGTCGTCATCCTCGCAACCCTTCCCGCAGACCAAGAGGCGATGGCCGCGGAACTTGCGGGCACGCTTGAGGATCTGGCCCGGTTCAAGCACCCCAAGCGGTACGTGTTCGTGGAGGGACTGCCCCGCAACGCGATGGGCAAGATCCTCAAGGCCGAGTTGCGAGCGCGATACGCCGACCTGTTCCTGCACTGAGCGTGCCCGGCCTATAATCCGCGATAATGGCCGGGATGAACCGGGTGGCGGGGCGTGCCGGGCCTATGATCGCGATTCGTGTCGTGACGCTTGTCGCCGTGCTGACAGCCGCGGCCTGCAGCGGCGGCGACGGCTCGCTGGGCACGGTAGAGGTCCCGGCTGGCGACGCCGTACAGATCCGTACGCTGAACACCATCACCGGCGATGTGGCCTATCTGGGCATCCCCAATCAGCGGGGCGTGGAGTTGGCGGTGGCCGACTTCGGGCCGGTCCACGGCTTCGATGTGGACCTCGGAACCCGCTACGACGACCTCTGCTCTGCCGACGGTGCCCAGGCCGCGGCCCAGACCATCGTCGCCGACGAGGACGTGGTCGGCGTGATCGGACCGACGTGCTCCACCGCCGCCGTCGCCGCCGCGCCCCTCGTCACTGCGGCAGGGATGGTTCTGATCGCCCCGTCCAACACGTCGCCCACGCTCACTTCGGACCTGGCCGGCAATCCCGGCCTGAACCACAGCGTCGGCTACTACCGAACCTCCAACAACGGCCTGTTCGTGGGCGAGGCCATGGCCCGATTCGTCCATTCCGAGTTGGGACTGGCCTCGGCCGCGGCCCTCCACGACGGCGACCCCTACTCCCGGTCGATAGCTCAGGCCTTCGCCGACCATTTCGAGCGGCTGGGCGGCGCCGTGACGGGGTTATCCGCCATCAACAAGGAGGACACCGACATGGTGCCGGCCCTGACCGAAGTCGCGACCGGCAACCCCGAGGCCCTGTTCTTCCCCATCTTCCAGCCCGCCGCAGACTTCCTGACCGAGCAGGCGCCCGGAGTGCCGGGTCTGGAGGAGACGACCCTGCTCACCGATGCCGCCCTGCTCAACGACGGGTTCATGTCGCTGCCGCAGTCGGCGGGCGTGTACTTCTCAGGCCCCGATCTGCGCTTCGGCGCCACCACCAACCAGAGCACCGCCAAGACTCCCGAGACCTTGCTGGCCGCCTACGAGGCGACTTACGGCGAGCCGCCGTCGGCGCCGTACTGGGCCCACGCCTACGATGCCACCACGCTGCTGCTGGAAGCCATCGAGGCCGCGTCCAAGGTGGAGGGCGGCAGCCTGGTGATCGATCGCGCTGGCGTCAGGGAGTACCTGAATGCGGTGAGCGGCTACAGCGGCATCATCGGCACCATCGACTGTGACCGGTTCGGAGATTGCGGCTCGCAGAAGACCACGGTCATCCACCACCTAGACCCCGACGACATCGAGGCCAGCAAGGCCAACGTCGTCTTCGAGTTCGCCCCCTAGGCGCCGGATCGTTGAGACCTCACCAACGGGATGGCCGGGCGCGAGACGCCGCGACGACATCAGGCGGCGCGGACCCGTGAGACGGCGCGCCTGTGCAGTCGCGACCGTGTTGTCGGTCTCCTTGACGCTGGTGTGGGGGAATCCCCCGGCAGCGGCCCAGGGGGCGGTGCCGGACGGAGCGATCGAGGCACGTGTCGGCACGCAGTGGCGTCCCGACGGACGCGTCGAGGTCGCGTTGCAGGTGCGCTCCGACAGCGGCGCCTGGGGCGAGCGCCTGCTGCCGCGCAAGCGTTTGCTGCCTGCGCGCAGCAAACACCCCCGCTGGCTGTCGACCTCTCCCGTCGCCCTCCAGGGCGCCGAGGCCCGCGTCGTCGCACGGCGGCTCACCGACGGACTCGTCGAGGTCTCGCTGAGGGTACGCGCCCTTGACGGGGACTGGAGCGGGCGACTGCTGCCCGAGCGACACTTGCTGACCACGGTCGGCGAGTCCGGCGTCTGGTCTTGGTCGTCGCCCGTGACGCTGGCCCCGCAGAGAGCCCAAGTCGTCGCATTCTACGGCCATCCCGGGGTTCCGGCGATGGGAGTGCTCGGCCATGGAACGCCTGCGGAGGTGGCCGAGCAGGTCGCCGTATGGGCAGAACGCTACGACCGGCTGAACGGGCCGCGCGGCGCGATCGGGGCCTATCACCTCATCACCGGCGTCGCCCAGGCGAATCCGACGTCGGACGGCCTCTGGCTCTACCGGCTCTCCCACGATCGCGTCGCCGAGTACGTCGAGGCGGCACGCGAGCACGGAATGCTCCTCTTCCTCGACACTCAGATCGGCTGGAGCGATCCGGTTGCGGAGGTGAGGCTCCTCGAGAGCTTCCTGCGGGAGCCGTTCGTCCACATCGCCCTGGACCCGGAGTTCGCGACCAGGCCGCTGGGTGTCCGTCCGGGGCTTGCCATCGGCGGCATCACCGGCGGCCAAGTGAACGACGTGCTCCACTACCTCTCGGCGCTCGTGGAAGAGGAGGGGCTGCCGACCAAGATCCTGATGGTGCACCAGTTCACCGGCCGCATGCTGCACGACCGCGACGCGATCACCAGACACAGCGGCGTCGAGTTGTCGATCGACATGGACGGCATCGGGAGCCCCCGCGCCAAGCTGAACGGCTACGAGCGGTTCGCCCTCTCCGAACCCTCACAGCGACCGGCCTTCAAGCTCTTCTTCGACCAGGACAGGCCGGTGATGACCCCGGAGGAGGTCCAGGCGCTGGACCGGGTGCCCGACATGATCATCTACCAGTAGCGGCGCGGCGGGCTCAGGTCAGTAGCAGGCCAATCTGGCGGGAGGCGGCCACCAGCGCGCCGGTGGAGTCCCACAGCGAGCCGGACTCGATCATCCGGCCGTCGTGAAGGTCGTGGCTCTCCTGGCGGACCTGGAGCCAGCCCGGCGCCGGGACCCTGCGAGCGTGAACGGTCATCTCGATGGTCGGCACCCATCCGACGAAGCCCAGCAGGGGGTACAGCGACGGCGGCAGAGCGTCCGCGAAGAACGGCAGCGCCATCGTGGACGGATCTGCTCCGTCGCTGAAGCGGATCCAGCCGTCGATCAGGGCCCGGTCGCTGCCCCCCGCGGGAGCGTGATCGGGATGCACGTGCACGTCCACCCGGGAGAGGATCGGCAGTTCCACGCCCTGTTCGAGGCTGCCCCGATGGACGCATTGCTCCACCGGTGGGATCGTCGGCGGAGCCTGCGCTATCTGGGGCCCGCCGCCGCCCACGCCCAGGTCCGAGAAGGCGGCCAGCACCTCGAGGCGCTGCTTGCCCTCCTGCCACAACGAGCCTCTCAGCGTGCTGACCGTGCGACCCGAGCGGACCACCGAGGCCCTCACGTCTGCGTCGGTGTCGCCCTGGCCCGGGCGCAGGAAGTGGGTGGTGACCGAGATCGGATCGGGATGGGGCACCAGCGAGCGCATAGCCCTCAGCACCGAGGTGAGCGCGTAGCCGCCGTTGCTGTTTCCTCCGATGTTCCAGCCGGCCGACAGGCGGGTGGCCCACAGGCCCTCGCCGACGGGCACCACGGCCGTCTCGGCGTCGAACCGACTCATCTGGAACTGCGGTTCGATCCGGGGGCGCCCGCCTGCTGAGCGCCGCTTTCCCGCTCTTGTTCGCTGCGCTCACGGGCCGCTCGGGCCACGGCCTCGCTCTGTGCCTCGCAAGACCCTCCGTTGAACTGCTGACTGCCCGCTCGGCCTCTAATGGCGGCGCTGAACACGCTGGTAGTCTGGCGCTTCGATGAGCCTGTACAACGTGCAGAAGTTCCTGTACGAGCTCAACCGCGACGAGCGGGTGCAGCAGGCCTACCGCAGCGACCGCCACGGGGCCATCGCCGGCTACGGCCTCGACGACGAGGAGCGGCGGGCGCTCGTCGAGCCCGACATCGGGCTGCTCTACCATCTCGGGGTCAACGGCCAGATCCTCATGCACTTCGCGGCGTTCCGCGGGATCGAGTGGTCCGACTACCTCCAGCGGATGCGCGACGGGGTCGAGCGATACGGGCCGGTGCGGGCCGGTGTGTACGCGCTGGCCGGCTACGAGGGAGTGGATTCCCACAGCCGCCGTCTCGGACAGCGCCAGCCAGACGGAAGAAACGACGGGCGACCCCGGAGGGTGGACTGATGCCCTTGGTGTATGCGGGGGTTTGCAGCCACGCCCCAGGTATCACCGGGCGGGCCGAGCGGGCCGATCCGGCGGTGCGCGACGCGTTCTATGACGCGTACCACAGCATGCGGCTGCGGCTTGAGGCGGCCGCGCCCGACGCGTTGGTGGTGATCGCCGCGGAGCACTTCGCCAACTTCTTCATGAACAACATGCCCGCCTACGCCATGGGCATGGCCGACTACTACGAGGGCCCGATAGAGGATCCCGAGTGGCTGCGCATCGACAAGTTCCGCGCCCCCGGCAACCGGGACCTCTCCCAGCGCCTCATCGAGACAGTCATGCAGACCTGCGATGTCGCCTACGCCGAGGAATGGCGCCTCGACCACGGCATCGCGGTGCCGCTGCACTTTCTGACCCCGCGCTTCGATGTGCCCATCATCCCGGCCAACATCAACTGCCAGGGCCCGCCGCTGACGCCCCTGACGAGAGCGTGGACCTTCGGCGAGGCACTGCGCCGCGCCGCCGACGAGCTCCCCGAGCGCGTCGCGGTGATCGGCACCGGCGGGATCTCGCACTGGCCGGCCACCCCCGACTCGGGTCGCATCAACGAAGACTGGGACCGCGACTTCCTCGACCGCTGGTGCGCCGGCGACCGCGACCGGCTGTGCGCCTACAGCGACACCGACACCTACCTCCACGCCGGCCAGGGCGGCTTCGAGATCCGCACCTTCATCGCCGCAGCCGCGGCCGGAGCCGGACCCGGCACCGTCCACTTCTACGCCCCCATACCCATATTCGCCGTCGGCTGCACCATCGCCGACATCAACATCAACTAGACCGCCCACAACCCCCACACAGTCCGGAGAACCCCCAATGCGACTTGTGACCATCCGGATCGGCGGAGCTACCCGCGCCGGCCGAGTATCCGGCGACGAGATTGTCCTGCTCGACGCGCCCGACGTGCGGGCCGTGCTCGAAGCCGGGCCAGTCACCGTGGGCCGCGTGCCCGTCGCCGAGGCGGGAGGCGCGGTGGCATTGGCAGGCGCCGACCTGGCCCCGGTGGTCCCAGCACCTGACAAGATCATCTGCGTCGGGCTCAACTACCGCGACCACGCCGCGGAGACCAACATGCCGCTGCCGACCGCGCCCATCTACTTCGCGAAGTACCGGCGGGCGCTGACCGGGCCCTACGACCCGATCCGGCTGCCACCGCCCGAGGTGTCCAGCCGCGCCGACTGGGAGGTCGAGCTGGCCGTGGTAATCGGCCGCGGGGTGCGCAACGCGAGTCCCGCCGAGGCTGCCGCGGCCATCGCCGGGTTCACCGTGCTCAACGACGTCTCGATCCGCGACTGGCAGACCCGCACGTCGCAGTTCCTGGCCGGAAAGACTTTCGAGGGTTCCACGCCGGTCGGTCCGGCGCTGGTCACCACCGACGAGATGGGCGACGGCCGGGGCGTGGACGTGAGCTGCACCGTCGACGGCGTCACCAAGCAGTCGTCCAACACCGACCAACTCGTATTCGGGCCGGCCGACATCGTGGCCGACCTGAGCACGATCATGACCCTCGACCCGGGCGACATCATCGCCACCGGCACGCCGGGCGGCGTGGGGATGGCCCGCAATCCCGAGGAGTGGCTCACCCCGGGCGCGGTGGTGCGCACCGCCATCGAGGGCCTCGGCGAGATGGTCAACACCTGCGTCGTGGGCTGAGACGCGGCCGGGCTTTGCTCCAGCACTGCCAGCCATGACATCAGCAGGCGCCGAGAGCGGGCCGCGTGAGTCCATGACCGTCGCGACGCTCGCAATCGAGGGGCTCCGCTCGCTGGGAGTGGACACGCTGTTCTGCCTGCCCGGCGTGCAGAACGACGACTTCTTCGACGCCCTCGTCGACGCCCGCGACATCAGGCCCGTCGTGACCCGCCACGAGCAGGGCGCGGCCTACATGGCTCTGGGCGCGGCCCAGGTCACGGCCCGGCCGGCGGCACTATGCGTGGTGCCCGGGCCGGGCATGCTCAACGCCGCGGCCGGCCTCACCAGCGCCTACTGGGGCAATGCCAGGGTGCTGGCCATGATCGGGGCCGTCCCGTCGCGCTGGCGGGGCCGCGGCACCGGCATCCTGCACGACCTGCCCGATCCTGCGGCGGTTCTGCGCCAGCTGACCAAGCACACCGGCTACATCGGCCGCGGCTGCGACGCCGTCGGTGTGTGGCAGAGCGCGCTGGACGAGCTGGTGTCCGGCGTTCCCCGCCCGGTGGCTGTCGAGGTGCCCGTAGACGTGTGGCGCCAGCCGGCCGGCGGCGGCCTCGAAGCGCCCCGTGCCGCCGCACCGCCGGTTGACGCCGGTCAGATCGAGGAGGCCGCCCGGGTCCTCGGACAGGCCCGTCGCCCGCTGATCATGGTCGGGGGAGGCGCTCAGGACGCGTCCGATCCGGTGAGGGAGCTGGCCGAGACGCTGGAGGCGCCGGTGTTCGCCCGTCACATGGGCCTCGGCGTGCTCGACTCGCGGCACCGCCTGCACGCCTACCTGACGATGGGGCGCGACCTGTGGCCCACTTCCGACGTGGTGGTGGGCATCGGCACCCGCATGGAGTTCCCGAACGTCGAGTGGGGTGTGCGGGAGGGCCAGCGCATCGTTCAGATCAACATCGACGCGGCCGAGTTGGACCGCTACGGCACCGGCGCCCTGGGCGTCCACGGCGACGCCGCCGAGGTATGCCGGCTGCTCGTCGACGCCCTCGGCCGGCACAATCGCCGCCGGGGCGACCGCACCTCCGAGATCGCCGGGTTGCGGGCCCGGCACTTCGAGCGCATCTCCTATCTCGAACCCCAGATCAGCTACCTGAGGGCCATCCGCTCGGTGATGCCCGACGACGGGATCATCGTCGAGGACGTGACCCAGGTCGCCTTCGTCGCGCACATCGCTTACGAACACCGGCTGCCCCGCACCTATCTGGCGACCGGCGGGGCGGGGACACTCGGCGCGGGTGTCGCCCACGGCATAGGCGCCGCGGCCGCAGCGCCGGACCGGGTCCAGCTCACCGTCGTCGGTGACGGCGGGATGCTGTTCACCGCCACGGAGTTCGCCACCGCAGTGCAGCACGGCATCAACACCACCGTGCTGCTGTTCGACAACGACTCCTACGGAAACGTCCAGCGCCTGCAGAGGCAACGGTTCGGACCGGACCGGACCATCGCCTCCAGCCTCAAGAACCCGGAGTGGATCGCGTTCGGCGAGAGCATGGGCGTGCGCACCGAGCGGGCTTCCGGCCCCGAGGCACTCCCCCGTGTGCTGGAGAGATCACTGGCCCATCCCGGCCCGTCGATGGTTGTGGTCGACATCGCCGACGAGCCCGATCCGTGGCCGCTACTTCGCGTCCGCCGCCAGCACTAGGATCGATTCAATGATCCGAACAGGTGGTGCGCGCCGGGGAGCACCCCGCACCGGCGTTGACTGGTTCCTGACGATCTTGCGGGTGGCGGCCCTGACTGTGGTTGTGGTGGGCGTGTTGGCCTTTATTGCCCAGGAGATCGATACCGACAACCCCTTCGCCCGGTGGGCCAATCCCGACGCCACCGGCCTCACCGGCGCCCAGTTCCGGGGGCTGGTCGTGTCGGGCGTGGCCCAAGGCTGCATGTACGGGCTGATCGCCTTGGGCTACTCGATGGTGTACGGCGTGCTGGGGTTCATCAACTTCGCCCACGGCGAGGTGTTCATGGTGGGCGCCATGACCGGGATGATCACCTCCAACAAGCTCGCCGACGCCGGCCTGTGGGAGAGCAACTTCATCGGCTCGCTGCTGTTCATCGTGGTGGTGTCGGTCATCGTGTGCACTCTCACGGCCGTGATCATGGAGCGGGTCGCCTACCGGCCGCTGCGGGGGTCGCCGCGCCTGATCCCGCTGATCACGTCCATCGGCGTGTCGTTCTTCATCCAGAACGCCTCGATAGTGCTGCTGGGTCCGTCCGCCAAGTCCTACCCCGACGTTCCCGACTGGGTGAAGGCCAAGCACACCATCGTGCAGATCGAGGGGGCCAAGATCTTGGTGGTAGTGGTGGCCGCGGTGTCGATGACGGGCCTGTGGTACTTCGTCAATCGCACCAAGTCGGGCAGGGCGATGCGGGCAGTGGCCGAGGACGCCGAGATCGCCGCGCTGATGGGCATCGACGTGAACCGCACCATTGTCAAGGTGTTCGCGGTGGGCGGGGCCATGGCGGGAATGGCCGGGATCCTGTGGGGGATCCTGTTCCGCAGCGTGATCCACTCCACCGGGTTCCTGCCCGGCATCAAGGCGTTCAGCGCGGCCGTCGTGGGAGGCATCGGCCATCTCGGCGGAGCGATGGCGGGCGGGCTGTCGATCGGCGTGGCTGAGTCGGTCGGACCCCTGCTGATCCTGGAGCCGCTCGGTGTCAGAGGGGTGTCGCAGCTGCGCGACGCGGTGGCCTTCGCGGTGCTGATCGGCGTGCTGCTGCTGCGTCCTGCGGGCCTGTTCGGCGAGCGCCTCCCCTCCGAGGACCGCACATGACCGTCACGCTTCCGGCGGGGACCGGGGCGGCCGGCGGCCGGGCCGAACCCGAGTTCGCGCCGACGCGGCCCGCTCTGGCGCAGGACTGGCGACGGCTGGTGCGCATGGGGGCCATCGCCGCATTCGGGCAGGTCTTCATCGCGCTGTCGAACATGCCGGTGAGGCTCGACGAGCGAGTGATCGTGAAGCCCGTGCTGAGTTTGGGCTACCTCGCGCTGCTGATCCTTCCCTTCGCGGCCGGCCATCGCGTGGGGCATCAGGTCAGACGCGAGGGCGTGCCGACGTTCGCCGCCGGCGCCCACGAGGCTTTGGGCGGCGCCGCCTGCGGGGCCCTCACCGGTGGCGGGCTGTCGCTCCTGGCGGTGCTGCTGGCCAACTTCGATCTGCGGGAGCCGCTGGTCAACTGGAGCCCGATGCTGTTGGACCTGCTCAGCTTCGGCAACGAGACATGGTTCGCGGTGGTGATCTGGCTGGTGATCGGGGCCACGGTCGGAGCGATCGGCGGGACCCTGCGACTGCTCAGCCCACGGATTCGACGCGCGGTGGTGACGATGGCGCTCGCCGTCGTCGGCGCCGCGGTTCTGGAACCGCTGGTGGTGGACCTGGCCGAGGGCATGGGACTGGAGCCGCTCACGGACCGCCTCTATGCAAGCCGGGGAGGCGTGGCCTGGAAGGGTGCCATCGGCCTCGCGGCCGTGTCAGGCGCCGTCGCGATGGTGACTCGGGGCCGGCTGCACCAAGCCCGGGCCAGCATCGCCGCACTCGAGGGGCCCAAGCGGGCCCGCGCCAACGGCCTGCTGATGGTCGCCGCCGCGGCGGCGCTGGTGATCCTGCCGCTGTTCGCGGGCAAGCTCACCAACGAGCTGCTCGCCAACGTCGGGCTGTTCGTGCTGCTGGCGTTGGGGCTGAACATCGTGGTCGGGCTGGCCGGCATCCTCGATCTGGGCTACGTGGCCTTCTTCGCGGTGGGCAGCTACTCCGCCGCTGTGCTCACCGCCGCGACCTCGCCGAGGATCACCCCCGAGTTGCCCTGGCTGGTCGCGCTCATCGCGGTGGTGATCATCACCGGGCTGGTGGGTCTGTTCATCGGCGCGCCGGTGATCCGCATGCGCGGCGACTACCTCGCGATCGTCACGCTCGGGTTCGGCGAGATCATCAGGCTGCTGTTCCTGTCGGACTGGCTGTCGGGCTGGTTCGGGGGCTCACAGGGCATCACCAAGGTTCCGGGCGCGGGGATCTTCGGCCTGACCGAGGTGGCCGGCACCGACCCGCGCCGGGTCTTCTACCTGGTGCTCGCCTTCTGCGCAGTGGCGATATACGTGTCCTGGCGCCTGGAACGGTCCCGGCTCGGGCGGGCCTGGATGGCGGTGCGCGAGGACGAGACCGTCGCCGAGGCGATGGGCATCAACACGGTCAACGTCAAGCTGCTGGCCTTCGTGGTGGGCGCGGTGCTCGGATCGTTCAGCGGAGCGATCTTCTCAGCGAAGGTCGGCTCGGTGTTCCCGAACAGCTTCCTGATCCTGGTGTCGATCGTGATCCTGGTGGTGGTGATCTTCGGCGGGATGGGCAACATCGTCGGGGTGATAGCGGGCTCCGTGGTGCTGATCGGCGTGCTGGGCGGACCCAAGCAGCCCGGGCTGCTCGCGGAGTTCTCCGAGTTCAAGCTGCTCATCTACGGGGCGCTGCTGGTGTGGATGATGCTGGCCCGCCCGGAGGGACTGATCCCGAGCGTGCGCCGCTCCCGCGAGCTCCACCAGCAGGAGCTGGCCCAGGATGCCTGGCTCAAGGGCGAAGTCTCCGACGACGACAACGGCGCGGGCGCTGAGACAGCGGCAGCGACATGACCGCCGGCTCACCTCAGCCGCTGCTGGAGACAAGCGAGCTCAGCGTCGACTTCGGCGGCCTGCATGCGCTCGACGGGCTCGACCTCCAGGTGAACGAGGGCGAGATCGTCTCGGTTATCGGTCCCAACGGCGCGGGCAAGACCACGCTGTTCAACGCCATAACCGCGACCGTGACCTCGTCCGCGGGCGACATCCTCTTCGAGGGCGAGTCTTTGCTGGGCCTCGACCCGAACCGGGTCACTGCCCGGGGCATTGCCCGCACATTCCAGAACGTGCGGCTGTTCGCCAACATGACCGTGATCGAGAACGTGATGGTCTCCCAGCACTGCCGCACCCGCCAGCACGCCTTCGGCGCACTGTTCTACACGCGGGCCTTCCGGCGTGAGGAGGCCGAGATCCGCCAGAGAGCCGAGGAGATACTCAGCTTCTTCGGCACCAGGCTGGTCGGGTATCGCTTGGACCAGCCCGCCTTCACGCTGTCGTACGCCAACCGCCGCCGGCTGGAGATCGCCCGGGCCATGGCCACCCAGCCGAAGCTGATCCTGCTCGACGAGCCGGTGGCGGGGATGAACCCGACGGAGTCGGCCGAGCTGACGGGACTGATCGGAACGCTGCGCGACGAGTGGGGCTTCGCCATAGTGGTGATCGAGCACGACATGGAGGTGGTGCGCGAGGTGTCTGACCGGGTGGTGGTGCTCGACCATGGCACCAAGATCGCCGAGGGTGACTACGCCGACGTGTCGAACGATCCCCGGGTGATCGAGGCGTACCTCGGCCAGGGAGCCGAGGCTTCATGAGCGCCGACCGCCCTGACGCTGGCTCGGACGTCCCGCTGCTTGAGATGCGCTCGGTGAACGCCCACTACGGCGCGGTGCACGCGCTGCGGGACGTGAACCTGTCGATCTACGAGGGTGAGATGGTGTGCCTGCTCGGCGGCAACGCCAGCGGCAAGTCCACCACCCTCAAGACGTTGCTCGGCATGCTCAAGCCCACCTCCGGAGAGGTGGTCCTCGACGGCGAAGTGGTCAACGACAAGTCCATCCGCTACCGCGTCGCTCGCGGGGTCACGATGGTCCCGGAGAATCGCCGCCTGTTCAAGCGCCTGTCGGTGCGAGAGAACCTCGATCTGGGCGCCTATCTGCGCTCTGACGCCGATCAGATCGCGGCCGACATGGAGCAGGTCTTCGAGCTGTTCCCCCGGGTCAAGGAGCGCATCAACCAGAAGTCGGGCACCCTGTCGGGCGGCGAGCAGCAGATGGTCGCCATCGGACGGGCGCTGATGGCCAAGCCGCGGGTGCTGCTGATGGACGAGCCGTCGATGGGCCTGGCCCCCGCGCTAGTGCAGCAGAACTTCGAGTTGATCCAGCAGATCCACGAGGCCGGGCTGACCGTGTTCATGGTGGAGCAGAACGCCAATATGGCCCTGTCGATCGCGGATAGGGGCTGGGTATTGCAAACTGGCCGGGTGGTGCTCGACGACACCGCCGAGAACCTCCTGGCCCACCCCGAGCTGCGAGCCTCGTACCTGGGCCAAGCCGACGCCTGACCTTCCCTGCGCCGGGGAGCCGGAGTCGGGGTCTCTGCGTGACCGGACGTCGGGGACGACTGCCGAACCGAAGATCTCGCCTTCGGCCAGTCCAACTTGACCCTGCCTTGGCGCGACGGCAGCTGTCCCTCATCAGTCCTTCGATCACGGCTGTCTCCAGGATCCGGCGCAGGCCACGGCCGTCTGGAGGGCGTCGCAGATCTGGCCCATGCGCTCGTCGCTCAGCCGGCCCAGCCGACGCACCAACAGGGACAGAGGAGCAGTCTCGACAGAGTCTAGGTTGACGGCCGAGACGGCCGGGATCGGATCGTCGCCAGGCTCCAGCACGACCTCGCTGGGAAGGCCCCTGATCGTGGTGGTGCACGGCGCGACGATCGCCGTCTTGAGCCGATCCAGCGCCGCGTCGCGCGAGAGCACGACCACGGGGCGACGCCCCGCATGCGGAGACTCCCACCACCAGACCTCGCCCCGCCGGACAGGCATGACCGTCATCCGTCGACGTGCCGTGCCCGGTGTTCTCCACTCGCCGACCCGAGCTCCTGCCTGTGCATGAGGTTCGCGTCATGGAAAGACGCCAGATCCCCCCATTCGTCGGGCTCGTCGAGGGGGAGGTGGTCGTACACCTCGTAAGCGGCGTCGATCTCAGCCTCCCAGTAGCGGGCTGTGAGCGCCTCAAGGGCCGCGTCCATCATCGCGGCGTCAGTTCCCCACTCCCGCAGATGACGGGCCCGATCGAGGAGCCCGCTATCCACGGTCGTGCTCACCCGCCGCCGTTTCATGCCATAACTGTAGCACAATACGGGCATGAACGAGTGGACCTGTCGATGAAAGATGCTCCTAGAGACTGGTGTTGCATCAATGATCCGCCGCGACGACGCGTGAGGCGCGGCTGCGCTGGGGCGGAGCGGTAGGTTGCCGTCCGTGACGGCAACCAGCATCGACTTGGGGCGCGTCGGCATCTGGACGGGAATCCTGGACACGGTGCCGTCGACGCGGGCCGCGGAGCTCACAGCCGAGGCCGAGGAACTGGGCCCCGGCCTCTTGAGCTGACATGGCCGGGACGCACGACGACCCGGGAGGTCCAACCCGACCTCGGGACTTCATCCGGGAGCAGGTGCGGACCGACAATGCGGCCGGGACCTTCGGGGGCCGGGTCCAGACCCGCTTCCCGCCCGAACCCAACGGGTACCTGCACATCGGCCACGCCAAGGCGGTGTGCCTCAACTTCGGGGTGGCCGCCGAGAACGGCGGGGCGTGCCGGCTGCGCTTCGACGACACCAACCCCGAGAGCGAGGACGCCGCCTACGCGCAGGCCATAGCCGACGACATCGCCTGGCTCGGCTTCGAGCCCGACGGCCGGGCCGTCCACGCTTCGGACTACTTCGAGCAGCTCTATGCGTGGGCCGAGCACCTGGTGCGAGAGGGGCTGGCCTACGTCGACGACCAGGACGCCGAGACCATCTCGGCCACCCGGGGCGACTTCAGCACCCCGGGCACCGAGAGCCCGTGTCGGGACCGTTCGGTTGAGGAGAACCTGAGCCTGCTGCGGGAAATGCGAGCCGGGCGCTTCGGCGACGGCTCCAAGGTGCTGCGGGCCAAGATCGACATGGCCGACCCCAACATGTTGATGCGGGACCCGGTCATGTACCGGATCCGCCACACCGCCCACTTCCGCACGGGCGACGCCTGGTGCATCTACCCCACCTATGACTGGGCCCACGGCCAGAGCGACGCCGTCGAGGGCGTCACCCACTCGTTGTGCTCGCTGGAGTTCGACGCCCACCGCCCGCTGTACGACTGGTACCTGGAGCATCTGCCCTTGCCCGGCGACCGGCCCCGCCAGTACGAGTTCGCCCGCCTGAACCTCACCCACACCGTTACGTCCAAACGAAAGCTGAGCACGCTGATCGACCAGGGGCTGGCGGACGGCTGGGACGACCCGCGCCTGCCCACGCTGCGGGGCCTGCGCCGCCGGGGCTACCCGCCGGAGGCGATCCGGGAGTTCTGCGCCCACATCGGCGTGGCCCGGGTGAACGGCGTCCACGAGATCGAGCTGCTGGAGTCGTTCGTGCGGACCCACCACAACCGCACCGCATTGCGCCGCATGGCCGTGCTCCGTCCCCTGGAGGTGGTGATCGACAACTGGCCTGAGGGCCATGTGGCGCATCGCCGGGCGGTGAACAACCCCGAGGACCCTTCGGCGGGAGTGCGGGAGGTGCCGTTCTCGGGGCGGATGTGGATCGAGCGCGACGACTTCATGCTCGACCCGCCCCGCAAGTTCTACCGACTGGGCCCGGGCCGGGAGGTACGCCTGCGGGCCGGGTACTTCCTGCGCTGCAACGACGCCGAGACCGACTCCGACGGGGAGGTCGTTCGGCTGCGCTGCACCTACGACCCCGAAACCGGGGGCGGGCAGGCCCCCGACGGCCGCAAGGTGCGGGCAACCATCCATTGGGTGTCGGCCGACCACGCCGTGGACGCGCGGGTGGCCCTGTACGACCGCCTGTTCACCGATCCCGTTCCCGGCGCCGACGGCCGCGACCCGCTGGAGTCCTGCAACCCCGCCTCACGCGAGCTGATCACCGACGCCAAGGTGGAGCCTGCGCTGGCCAGGATCCCGCCCAGCGAGGTCGTGCAGTTCGAGCGCCTGGGCTACTTCGCCCACGACCCCGACACACCCATGCTGTTCCACCGCACCGTCGGCCTCAGGGACGAGTGGGCCAACATCCAGAAACGCCGCCAGCAAGAGGGCTGAAGTCGAAAGGAAGGATCACGCATGTCTGACCAGCGCCGATCCCTTGAATTGGAAGTGGAGATCCCCGGTAGCCCCGAGGAGGTGTGGAGGGCGATCGCCACCGGTCCGGGCATCTCGTCGTGGTACGTGCCTCACACCGTCGAAGAGCGCTATGGTGGCGCGGCCACGGCGTCATTCGGCCCGGAGCCGGAGATGCAGATCGAGGGACGGGTCGCGGCCTGGGATCCACCCCGCCGAGTTGTCTTCGACGGCGGTGAGGGCGTCGAGGGCCTGGCGTTCGAATGGACGATCGAGGCTCTCGATGGCGGAACCTGCGTCGTGCGACTCCTCAACAGCGGCTTCGACAGCGGCAAGGAGTGGGACGCCCTCTACGAGGGTATGTCCGAGGGTTGGCAGCTCTTCCTGCTCAATCTGAGGCTTCACATGGAGCACTTTCGGGGACGCACCGCCACGGCCTCGCTGCCCACGGCGATGTGGAGCGGAACCCGCGACGAGCTCTGGACTGCACTCGCAAACGCTCTGGGCATCCCGCCGGCGCCCGCAGTGGGCGAGCGAATCGAGGTGACGGCGTCCGACGCGCCCGCCTTGGCCGGCACCGTCGCGGATGTCGCCCGGTGCCGTGTCGCCCTCCTGCTAGACCAGCCGTCGCCCGGCACCGCATTCGTGTCGGTCGAAAGACACGGCGACGTGGTCGCCGCGTCAGTCTGGTGCTACCTCTACGGGGACGACGCGCCGAGCGCGGCGGAGCGAGACGAGCCCCTGTGGCGAGAATGGCTCGCCGAGCGGGCACCGCAGGGCGAGTCTGATTGTCGCTCCTAGGAGTTTGCTACCAGTCGGCGGCTATGTACTGGGTCTCGCAGAACTCGTACTGAGGGCATCTGACCGATGTGCCATTGAGTGCCACTGGGTACCATAGTGCACTAAACTCCAAGGTCAACAATACTAATCCTTACCAAACTGTGAGCGATTGTTGTGAACATGACGATCCATGGGGTACCCTCAGTTACTGGTCCGGAACCAGTAACTGAGGCAGTAACCATGAATCGACCACGGAGACTGACAGCGGCGTTCGTCCGCGCCGTCAACCGGCCTGGCCGCTACGGCGACGGCCACGGCGGCCACGGGTTGAGCCTGCTGGTGAAGCCCATGACGAACGGGCGGTGGTCCAAGACGTGGAGCCAGTACGCCAGAATCGGCGGCAACTACACCTCCATTGGGCTGGGCTCCTATCCGGCGGTGTCCCTTGCGGAGGCTCGGGCCAAGGCGCTCGCCAACCGTAAGGAGATGGCAGCCGGGCGCGATCCCCGAAACTCCGGGGTGCCCACCCTGGCTGAGGCCACCGAGCAGGTGATTGCCCTGCACCGCGACACCTGGAAGTCCGGCTCGGGAGCGGAGGCCCGGTGGCGGTCGGCATTCACCCACCACGTGCTACCTGCACTTGGGAACAAGCCGGTGGACGATATTGCCGCAGGGGACGTCCTGGGGGTCCTGGTGGGTCCGTGGGTTTCCAACCCGGCCACCGGTCGGTTCGTAGCCCAGCGGCTCTCCCAGGTGTTCCGGTGGTCCATGGGTAAGGGCTACCGCACCGATGATCCGACACCCGCGGCAACCGCGGCCCTACCCCGCCACAACGGGGGTCGTACCCACCACGCGGCCCTGCACCACGCTGAGCTGCCCGAGGCTCTCCGCAAGGTGCGCTCAGGCGATGGTCACCCGTCCGCTGCGCTGTGCTGGACGTTCATCGCACTTACAGCATGCCGAAGTGCCGAGGCGACCGGCGCACGGTGGTCCGAGGTGGACACCGAGGCCGGGGTCTGGACAGTGCCCGGTGGACGCACCAAGACCGGGCGCGAGCACCGGGTGGCGCTCTCAGGTGCCGCTGTGGCGGTGCTGAAGGAAGCCCGCAAGGTGGGCGACGGTGAGTTGGTGTTCCCCTCCCCCAGGTGCAAGGTACTGGCCTCAAACGCCCTGCACCGACTGTTGAAGCTCGCCGGTGTAGGTGGAACCACTCACGGACTTCGAACCAGCTTCCGGTCCTGGGCAGCCGAGTCCGGCGTTCCCAGGGAGGTGGCCGAGGCCGCCCTGGGCCACGTCGTGGCGGGGGTCGAGGGCGCCTACCAGCGCAGCGACCTGTTGGAGGCCCGCCGCACCGTTATGGAGGACTGGGCCAACTACCTCACCCAAGGCTCCTAACAACGCCCGGGCTTGCCACCACCGCTCACCGTCGGCGCCCGGGGCGCTCCTACAGGCTCGGGGTAGGTGGGGTTGTGACCTCCACGGGCTACCGCCCACACAGACCCTTACAGGGCGCGCTAGGCAGGATTCGCGAACCTGAGGTTCAGGCCCGGACCCTCAGCGACCGCGTCGGCGGCGCGGTTCCGGCGGGACTGCCGGGGGCACTCTTGAAGACCCAGGAAATAGCTTCTGAACTGATATTATACTTACACGTTCCAGAATTAGTTAGGCGACTATATAGATCGCTAGCCGCGGGGTGTTGAGATCCGCCGTCTGAGCGGCGAAGCCTGGGAAGATTGGCTCCCACAACAACCGACGCCCCGGAGGTACGAACTCCGAGGCGTCTAAAGAACCGA
The DNA here is from genome assembly GCA_965219165.1 of Candidatus Aldehydirespirator sp. Lineage (GTDB taxonomy): Bacteria > Actinomycetota > Acidimicrobiia > Acidimicrobiales > Aldehydirespiratoraceae > Aldehydirespirator. The sequence goes on from CBDCMW010000002.1 coordinate 3,410,459, forward strand.
GGAGGTATCCCTCGATGACCCCCAACCTACCGTCGCGTGCCAGCGGAAGCAAGTATCCCACCACCGCGATGACCCGCGACGATTGGATCGCAACCGGTGTGGCGCTGCGCGAGAGCCTGTGCTTCTGGCGCGACCTGCTCGCGGTGGAGTGCCGGCGGGCGCGTGTGCGCCGAGCCCGTCAGCGCTTCCCGGATGTCACCGCGTCGATGACCGACAACGACGTGTGGTGGTCGCTGGGCGGCTAGGCGCTTCACCCGCACCAGAACTTGAAATGCTTGTTGCGGTTCACCCCATCGTCCACAGTGCCGTCCCAGCCGTGGTTCAGCCAGCACTCCGCTTCTGATTCGAAGCCCCGCGTCTCCCATTGAGGAGGATCGCCGCAGCCCGCCAACGTGGCCACCACGGCGATCACCGCGACACCTCGCAGCAGGCGCCTCACATCCCGATGCCGTGGACGACGACGGTGCCGAGCGTCGCGCCGAGCACGGCGAGCAGCAGCACGAGCGCGGTTAGGGCGATCTTCACGCCTTCGGTGGTGTGGTTGAGCATGGTGGCTTCCTCCGGTGCGGGGTTGGGTGTTTGCGCCAACAGACACCTGTGACCGGCCGGAGGAAGCCATGGCAAGCCCTAGCCCCGCCTGGTCCAGGTCACTGTGCGAAGGCTCGGCTGGCCTTCGGTGTCTGTTGGCAGCCGTCACCGTAGACGGATGCAACCGTGGTGGCAACCGGCGGCTAGGATGCAGCTATCGCCCAGCCGACCAAGGGAGATACCATGGCAACTGTGACCAAGTCCGTGACCCTAGAGATCATCGGGGAGCATCTGCGCGAAGCCCGCGAAGATATCCACGGTCTCAAGGTCCACGTCATGGAGATGGAGGACCGTCTGAGAACCGAGTTCGGGGAGCGCTTCGATGGGATCGACGCGAACCTCGCGAAGATCATGGACCACTTGGGCATCCAATGAGCGACCCCGGCACTCTCTCCTGCACGGGCATGATCCCGGACCCCGACGACGAGCCGACGGTGCCGCTGGAGGACTTGGAGATGGCTGCCGACTTGTTGCTGGCCGACAAGCGGCCCGATCAGCCGCGGGAGCCGGTCAACTCCCGATAGGTCAGGCTGCGGCCCTCCATCGCCGCCGCAGCTTCGCCCATCCGCGCCAGGACGTGGTCGCTGCGCCGGTTGTAGCGGAAGCTGTGCTCAACCACGTACCGCCCCAAGTGCTCGGGACTCCAGTAGTGGTAGGTGCCCAAATAGGTGCGCTTCAACAGCGACCAGTAGTTCTCAATCCCGTTGGTGGACACCTCGCCGCGGACGTACTCGCCGACGTTGTGCATCACCTTGGCGTGACGGAACCCCAACGCGCTGAGATGGTCATAGCCGCGGTGGGTGTCGGTGAACACCGCCGCCCCCGGCTTGGTGGTGGCTTTGACGATCTCGATGAGCGTGCGGTGCGCGACGCGCTCCACCGGCTGCGCCGCGACCCGCTTCGACGCCCGGTCCCGGACTCCGACGACGGGGGTCTTGTCGGTCGGGCCACGGCCGTGGATGCGCTCAGCGCGGCGCTTCGCGTGCATATTGCGGGCCTTGCCGCCGATGTAAGTCTCATCGACCTCCACCGGACCCTCGAAGCCCGGCATCTGCCCGTCCACCAACGCGGCCCGGATCCGGTGCCCGAGGTGCCACGCCGTCTTCTGAGTGACGCCCAAGTCGGCGGCGAGCTGCACCGACGACCGGCCCTTCGGGTTCGCCAGAATCAGGAACAGCGCCAGCAACCACATCTGAGCGCCGATCTTGGAACCGTGCATCACGGTGTGGCTCATCACCGAGAAGTGCTTGCGGCAGTCACGGCACCGGTACGGCATCGGGCGACGACTCGCAACCTTCGACACTCGCACGCTCGCGCAGTGCGAGCAGACCGGGCCGTTCGGCCAGCGGCGCCCCTCAAACCACGCCTCCGCAGCGATGTCGTCGGGCCAGCGGCCGAAGAACTCAACCAGCGGCATTCCGGTGCGGACAATCTCATGGGCTTTGCTCATAGTTCCATGATCCCACAGGGGTGTGACAGTCATGATGTTGGGGTCAGTGGCCGGGGCTCGGATCTGACCCAGGGTGTGACGGGCCTTGTGCCTTTCCGATGATCTGTCGGTTCGGTGTCCCGGCTGCTGGCGCGCACCGACCGGTCGGGCGGACGTGACCTCATAGGAGCCTTGGCTAGACCACCTTGACTGTCCTGTCCGCCGTCCCGGCCGGTGGTGCCGACCCCACTGGCTAGCAAGGAAGGCAGGACTTCATCATGACGGATTTGATCGTGGGCATCTACGGCGGTGTCGACACTCACAAGGATCTCCACGTCGCGGCGGTCGCGGACCAGACGGGCCGGGTGCTCCGCAGCGAGTCGTTCGCGGCGAACCCGGAGGGTTACCGGCGCCTGGAGAGCTGGATGCGCGCGTTCGGGCCGGTCGTCAAGGTCGGGATCGAGGGGACCAGCTCCTATGGCGTGGGGCTCACCCGTCACCTGCTCGACGCCGGGATCGAGGTGGTGGAGGTGATCCGGCCGAACCGCCAGATGCGGCGCCGGCGCGGCAAGTCCGACACCGTCGACGCTGAGGCCGCGGCCCGCGCGGCGCTGAGCGGAGACGCCACCACCGCGCCCAAGGGCAACGACGGGATAGTTGAGTCGATCCGCGCGCTGCGGGTCGCGTTGTGCTCGACCCGATCTCATCGCACCCGCATCGCCAACCAGATCCGCGACCTCATCAACACCGCACCGGAGCCGCTGCGCCAACAGCTCGAAGCGCTCACCACCCCCCAGCGGGCAAAGCGCTGCGCCCGGCTCCGTCCCGGCGACCTGACCCAGCCCCTCGAGGCCACCAAGGCCGCGCTGCGCACCCTCGCCCGCCAACACCTCGCCCTCAGCGGCGACCTCGACGAGCTCCGCGGCCACCTCGACCAACTCACCGCAGCCGCGAACCCGGCGTTGCGCGCCGCCAAAGGCATCGGAACAGACACCGCCTCGGTGCTGCTCATCGCAGCCGGCGACAACCCCGACCGCCTCCGCAGCGAAGCCTCCTTCGCCGCGCTCTGCGGCGCCAGCCCCGTCGAAGCATCCTCAGGCAAGATCACCCGCCACCGCCTCAACCAGGGCGGCAACCGCCAAGCCAACCACGCGCTGTGGCGCATCGCGATGGTCCGCCTCAGCACCGACCCCGAGACCCGGGCCTACGCCGAGCGACGCCGCCACGAAGGAAAGTCCCGCCGCGAGATCATCCGCTGCCTCAAGCGCTACATCGCCCGCGAAGTCCACGCCCTGCTCACCAACCCGCACCCGGCCACCAACACCAGCGACCTGCGAATGCTCCGCCAACGCGCCGGGCTCACCCTCCAAACCGCCGCCGACGAACTCGGCACCTGGCCCACCACCCTCTCACGCATCGAGCTCGGTGCTGCCCCCACACACGCGCTCACCGCTCGCTACCGCACCTGGCTCGATAACCTCCAAACCGCCGCTTGACACGAATAGGAGCATCATCGAAACCCGCCCTGACCTCCACATTGGCTAGCGATCTATATAGTCGCCATTAGTTACCATTTGAATTATCAACTCTGAAGGTCGCAAGTAGGCACGCTGACTGTGCCCTGTTCGTTCATCTGAGCGGCGTGGCGACATTCCAGAGGCGCAAGAAGCGAATCGACATCACGGAGCTTGTTGAGCTCGCCCCGGCCTGGTAGCAGCGCGGACGGGCTGGGAGCCGCTAGAAGAGATCAGGCGCACTCCGGGGGGTAGAGCGATGTCATCAACCCACAGGCTGACGCTGCCAGGCGCCATGATCGAACGCGGATTCTGGCTCTATGTGTGGAGGATCGAATCGCCCATCGGCGAATTGCTGTACGTGGGACGCACCGGGGACAGTTCATCGACAAACGCAGCAACGCCATTCGCGCGCATGGGTCAGCACCTCGGTACCAACTACCGCCAGAACCCCGTGCGCCGCCACTTGGAACGTCGCCTGGTCCCGCCGGAAACGTGCACCGCGTTTGATCTGATCGCCCACGGTCCGATTTTCGAGGAGGCACAAGACTGGGCAACGCACCAGGAACGTCGAGATGTCGTTGCCGCTCTAGAGAAAGCGCTCGCTGACAACTTGGCACGTTCGGGATACGACGTACTCAACGAGGTCAAGGATCGGCACGACTTGGATGTTCGTCGCTGGACGAGGGTCCGTGAGGCGTTCGCTGCTTACTTCCCGCGATTGGGTGAGACCAGTGAGGAATAGCCGAGTACGACGCAGGTCAGACTCACCGAGGCCGTCCTTCGCGTCATGGGTTGATCCTTGATGCGAACAACCGGACAACTCGCCGGCATCCCGAAACGACCCAGTCAGATCGAACGCTTCAAGAATCTCCATGGTCTCCCTCGCGAGACTTCACCTTGCTCCTCCAACTCGGTGGCTTCGCCAGCAACGAGCAGTCGAGTTCAGAGGAGCACCCACCCGGGCCGACCCCGAGCAGAAGTGGACATCAACGCAGGCAAGTCAGCCGGCCGCCAACGAGAAGAACTGCTGACCACTAGCGGACGCCCACATGGCCGCCACCGGGCATGATCTCATGGCCACCGACATTCGGACGGTCCCGAGACGTGACGCTCCGTCCAGGGCGAGGCTTTCTTGGCAGTCCAATTGGTCTTCTAGGCTGCTCGGCCTGCGGGCGCATCGCCCGGTAGGAGGGATCTCCGCTCATGTCTTCCCCGGAGTTGCTTGACGCCGTTCCCTACTGGACGGAGAAGATGTATCCGCCTGGAGGGGGGCAGGATCATCTCGGCTTGGGCTCGGTCGTGACCGACCGAGTCCTGCCTCGCCTGTCGCCGGGGATCAACGTGCTGACGATTCATCCCCGTTACTGGTCGTTCTATGCCTTCGTGCTGAGCGAGTTCTGGAGGCGTGATCTCCCTCGGACCAAGGCGGCGTTGAAGGCGTGGTATCGCCCCCTGGAGTGCATCTACTCGGTTGCGTGCAGTTTGTGCGACGGCCCGGACCATCGAGGGACGCCGATCGGAACGCGTCGCATCAGTTCTGTTGTCGCGCGCGAACCCGATGGGTTCGATCCGCGGTTTGACTACATGGACTCGCCGATGGGTGGCTACGGCCTCTACTACGCGACTGTCATGCAGACCGTGGGCCTTGTTGCGCTCGCTGATCGGCGTTTGGGGCTGACGGTCGATGCCGTGACGCCGGCGGGGCAACGCGTCGCCGAGGAATTCCGATCGGTGGTAGCCGACACTGAGTACTACCAGCATTGGATCGACCGCCACGACGAGCCGGTTCCGTACGCAGCCGCGGCCGCATATGGTCGGCGAGCCTGTTTCTGTCGCTTGCGGGAGCCAGGCGCAAGCGACCGTCCGATTCTGGTGGACGCCTTTCTTCATCTCGGGAATCCTGGTGAGTCGGCCGCTCGGCGCGAGACGCTGCGCTTCATGTGTGAGCTCTCGGCGCAATCAGCGGCGACGCCCGTCGACGAGTCGTCGTTCCGACGCCTGATCTACTTTGGTGCCGGCCGTGGCGATGAACACTCAGAGGGCCCGGCCTTCGTTCCGAGCGAGCCGATTCTGCGCACAGCTCGACGATGGCGCCTGTACCAAACTCGCGAGTACTTCAACGCTTCTGTCAACGAGATGTGGCGTCGTCTGAGTTGCTGGGGGCTCCAACGCGAAGGGGATCGCGTTCCCATACCGATGACCGAAGTGCGTGCGTCGCTCGAGAACATCGATTTCACGTCGTTCGCGTCGTCAATCGAAGTCGCTCTGCCGGATGCCGGTCTTTCGGCTGGCTCCCCCTACCAGGCCCTTCTCGATTGGGTTGTGAGTGTTGGTGCTGTCTCGGGGGAACTGGACGATCGATGGAACCTAGACGCGGCGCTTTCTGAGGACAAGATCATCGAATGGCTCGACTACGGGCGCTCTTCGACCGAGGCCGGCGCGGATCACCTCGCAGCGGCGCTGACCCTCATCACTTTCGTGGCCGCGCGGCTTTGGAGGGCAGAACTGGCGCTGGTGGAGCCTGGCGATTGGTTCCCCGTCCTCGAAGGCGGGCGCAAGCGCCTGGGAATGCAGCGCTTCTTGGGTCAGCTCCGCGAACGAGTGAACGATAGTGCGACGGTCGGGGACGTGGCTGAGTGGCTCACGTTCGACTACGTGATCTCGCAGCACGAGCGCGTCGCTATGGCGAAACTCCCCTCGACCGGCGACACGTTCCGGTTCCGGCGCGAAGCTGGCCGGTTGCGGTTCTTCCCAAAGGTCGCACAGGTCGGCATGAACGATTCGAGGTTCAACGCTTTGGCGACCTTCCTGTTCGAACTCGGATGGTGCGGGTACCTATATGAGGAGGATCACGACCTCAGCGAAGAGGGCGAGGAGATGCGGCTGGCAGGAGATCTCCAGCCAACGGGCTCCTTCGACTTCTTGAGCCCGGAGGATCGATGACGTCTCCAAGGATGCGGATCCCGACGCTGTTGGACGCGGCTTGGGACAGTGCTCTCATCATGACCTACGGGACTGACCTGGAGTTCTATGAACAGCACCTTCTCCCGCTGCTGACCAGGAGCCGGAACAGGGTGATCTTCTCAGACGGCCGTCAGACCGCTCGAAGACTCACCGACACGAACAACCGAGCGCAGCTTCGCCAAGTGAACCGGACCTACGTGATCGCGCCCGTTCAAGCCGACAGAGCGGCTCACGCCAAGCTGATCATGCTCCTAAGCGAGGATCGGGGCCTGCTCGCTGTCGGGTCGGGCAATCTCAGCATGAGCGGCTACGCCTCGCAGGGCGAGTGCTTCTCGTCGTATCACTGGTCACAAGACGATCAGGGACAGCGAGCAGAGTTCCTCGCCGCGAGGGACTTCATCGATCAGCTGTGCGACAAGCACCTGGTCGACTCGTTCGTGCGGGCGCGTGTTCAGCAGGCCTGGCGGGACGCACCATGGCTGTACGGGAAGGCAGCGGACAGCGGCTCACGGGTACGCCACAACCTTGATCGAGCCCTGCTCGATCAGTTCGCAGAAGCCGTGAACGGACGCACCGTGGACGAACTCATCGTGCACGCACCCTTCTATGACCACCGGTGTGAGGCACTCGCTGAACTGATTCAGCGCATGTCGCCAGCGACACTACAAGTGCTCTTGCAGGAGCGTCTCACCTCGGTGGATCCTGAACGGCTCACAGCTGTGCTCGATGCTGCCCCCGGGCGCAGCGACGTTCGGTCCGTGCACGCACCGGACACAGGAACCTTCCTGCATGCGAAGTTCCTGATCGCTCGGTCCGAGACGATCGCGGTCTGTTTGCAGGGCTCACCGAACATCTCTTCGTCGGCCCTTCTCAGCGCCTACCCCAACGGCAACATCGAGCTCGCGAACCTCCTGATCGGTGCACGGACAGCCTTTGACCACCTCCTAGACAGCCTCGTCGTCAGCCCCGACTCGATCGACATCACTCAGCTCGGCCTGAGCCTCACAAACGACGGCGATCAGCACGAGGCCCCGCCGCGGTATGCCGCCACGGAACTCTCGTGGGAAACACCCAGGCTGAGCGGCGTCTTCGACCGAGAGGTACTAGCGCCCCCGCAACTCATCGTCGACGGGGCCGTTGTTGCTGAGGTCGCATGGGAATTGAGCGAGCCCTGCGCCGGCAGGACCGCATTCGCGGTGAGCCTCGACGAGGAGGCCGCGTCCGCGCTCAACGGCGTCGCTGCTGTGCGCTTCATCTTCGACACCGGCGAGGAGACGTTGCCGACGTTCCCGTACCACGTCAACGCGTTGAACGCCCTGGCGGCAGGCCAGGGACGCACAGACCTCCTCAGACGAGCCGGTGACTTCGATCTCGGAGACACCGAACTCGAAGAACTGCTGGCACAACTCGACGCGGCCCTAGTTGTCGACCGCGGGAGCATCTGGCGGATGCTGAAGCGCAAGGCGCCCGAAGCAAGCGACGACGACACTTCGATTCCGCTCGCGTACGACGAACTGGACTGGGACGCCATCCAGTCGCATCCGAAACTGGCTCAGTACCGAAACTGGGATCAACGCTCCGCGTCAGATCCCACCGATCTCGGGATACTCCTCACATCGATAGCCGAGCGTTTCGAGGCCGATGTGCGGCGAGGCCGAACGGGCGACCCGGGAGCGCATGGACCCGACTCGTCTCTTGACGGGCTCGACGATCTAGCCAAGGAGATCGAGGCTGAAGACGAAGAAGATGCTGAGGAGAACGAAGCCGTGCAGGAGCAGTGCCGGTCGAGTCTGCGATCGAGAGCCAAGCGGCAGTTCCACAGCTTCGTCAAGCGGTTCGTGAACGGACTCACCGACGAAGAATTCACTCGTTACGTCGGGCCACCTGTCGTCGTTCCCAGCTATGTCATCTTCAACCATCTGTGCTGGAAGCTCATCCAGATCGACCTAGCCGACCCCGTGCGAATCATCAACGCTCAGACGGCCCTCTGGAAGTTCTTCTGGGGGCACAAGGACCAGTCTGGATACTTCGCAGCACTCAGCACCGCCGAGCAGGAAGCCGCACTCGACATTCTTGACCGCCACCATTCCGAAGCGGTCCTCCTTTGCTCGCTATTCCAAGCCCACGCGCACACCCGCCACGAACCAGACGACACAGCACTCGTCCAAATACGCGACGCATGGCGCACAGTGCTTCCTCACCCACTGTGGCAGCCGACCAAGCCGGCCCTAGACGACTCAACGACTCTGCTCCAACACTGGTGCAAGACCACGCATAACCTGATCGAGAAGCTCGACACCCTCGCGTCGTACGTCTCTGATGGCGAGCCGCTAGCCGTTGTCGGTCAGGCCCTCAGCTGCCCACCCGAACACGTCACCATCACATCCGGACGAGTGAACCGCGGTTCGCTGGGACCCCAGCACGTGCCCATCTACACCATCGAGGATCCCGACACTTCCCTCACGCCCACCTCAGCGTCGCGCGCCTTCTCGTCGCTAGCAGCCCTACAGCCCGAAATCGAATACATCCGACTCGAGGACCGATCACACGACGTAATCGCCTTCGCTGACTTCCAGAATGACGACTTCCTACACATCAATCGCGCGACTGACGACAGCCAGAATCTTGATCCGCCAGCCACCGAGACGCCCCTTTGGCGCACCGCGCTAAAAACGCTCTATGAAATGGCTGGGGCCGAAGTCGCTGCCCCTTGATAAGGGGCAGCGCTGACCTGAGGTCCCCTCAATGCTACTCACGCAGACAGACATCCCTGAGGGGCGGTCAAGCGGCGTTCATCTCGGCTTGTATCGCTGAGCAAAAATCGCACCGTGAAGTTGCGGTAGGCGCTGCAGAAGGCATGGTCGGATCGTCGGCGCTGTCGCTGCACGCCATCGCATGTCTGCGGCAATAGTGCGCCCCGCATGTCGGGCATTCGTTCAGTCGGGCATTCGTTCATCAGCGCTTCGCAAACCGGGCACTCGGGGAGCAACGCAATGCAGTCCTCGCACCTGATCTCATAGCCCTTGAGCACGCCGCGGCCTTCGAGGAAGTCGACTGGGTCGTAGTCAGCGACGATGAACGCCTCGTCGTCGCTCAACTGTCGGCGGCCATGAGATCCTGCCCAGTGGCGGCCATGTAGCTGCCCGCTGGCGGCCAACAGTTCTGCCCAGCGGCGGCCAACAGGACTGCCCGCGTTGAAGTCCGTTTCCCGTCGGGGTCCACCGCGGCGGGGTGCTCCTCCTACTCGAATGGCCGGTCACGACAACCGTGACCATCGAGCAGGAGGAGCAAGTGAAGTCTCGCGAGGAAATCATGAACATGTTGGAAGCGTTCGACCTGACTGGGTCGTTGCGTGGCGCCGGTGAGCTGGCCGGCGTGTCTCATCACACCGTGGCCCGTTATGTCGCTGAGCGCGACGAGGGTCGGCTGGGGGGTGTGGGCCCGGTGCGCAGGGGGCGGATCATCGATCCGTGGATGGCGAAGATCGAGGAGTGGGTGGAGCGGTCGCACGCCAAGATCCGCGCCGACCGGGCCTTCGACAAGCTGAAGGCGTTGGGGTTCGAGGGTTCGGACCGCACGGTGCGCCGAGCGGTCGCGGAGGTGAAGGCCAACCATCGCCGTGGCCGGCGGCGGGTGTATCGGCCGTGGATCCCCGAGCCGGGCATGTGGGCGCAGTGGGACTGGGGCGCGGGCCCGGTCATCGCCGGCCGAAGGACGAATCTGTTTTGTGCGTGGCTGGCGTGGTCGAGGTTTCGGGTGGTGATCGCGACCTGGGACCGCACCCTGCCCACGGTGATCGCCTGTGTCGACCGTGCCATGAGGGCCTTCGGCGGCGCTCCGACGTATTGGCTCACCGACAACGAGCGCACGGTCACGATCGATCACGTCGCGGGGGTGCCGGTCAGGCATCCGGAGATCGTCGCGGTCGGCGGCCACTACGGGATCACGGTGGCGACGTGTGTGCCGGCGGACCCCGAGTCCAAGGGCGGGTCAGAGGCGACCGTGCGGATCGCTGAGGCCGACTTGGTGCCCACGGACGCCAACCTGCGCGGTGACTACGCCAGCTGGGCCGAGCTGGTCGAGGCCTGTGAGGCGTGGATGGCCGAGATCAACGGCCGCCAGCATCGGGTGACCCGGCGGGCACCAGTCGAGATGCTCACCGAGGAACGGCACCGGCTGCACGCGCTGCCCGAACGCCCATACACGGCGGCGCTCGGGGAGACCCGGAAAGTCTCTTGGAGCTCCACGATCAGCTTCGGCGGCGTGACCTACTCGGTCCCGCACACCCTCGCCGATGAGACAGTGTGGGTGCGTGTGGACGGTGAGCGGGTCGTGGTCACCCACTGCGCATCGTCAGGTCCAATCGAGGTTGCCCGCCACCAGCGTTCGACACCGGGGCATCCGATGATCGACGACGCCCACTACCCGGCGCGCCCGGCTGGGCCGCTCGGGCGGCGTCCGAAGCCGACGAGCGCGGCCGAGGCCGAGTTCCTCGCCATCGGAGACGGCGCCCGCACCTGGCTCGTTGAAGCAGCCGCCGCGGGCACGAGCCGCATGAAGGTCAAGATGGCCCAAGCCGTCACCCTCGCCCGACTGCACGGCCAGATCCGCGTTGACTGGGCGCTCGGCCACGCCGCGATGTTCGGCCGCTTCGCCGACGGCGACCTGGCCTCGATTTTGGCTGCTGATCCGCCCGGACACCGCCGGCGCGCCGATGACGTGCACTCGCTGCAGCCCGGCACCGCCGCCTGGGGCCGCCTCGGAGGCGACCGATGAACCCAGCACCGATCGACGAGGTCGTCGACCTGTTGCGCATCCTGCGCCTGCCCCACATGCGCGCCGCAGCACCGGAGTTGTTGGCCACCGCCAAAGCTCAGCGATGGGACCCAGCCGAAGCAGTCAAGGCGCTGCTCGCCGAAGAGCTCGCCGGCCGCCAAGCATCCTCCATCAACAGCCGTCGCAAGGCCGCCGGGTTCCCCACCGGCAAGACCTTCGACGCCTGGGACGAAACCGTCAGCTCGATCCCGGCGCCGACCCAGCGGGCGCTGCGCACCCTGGAGTGGATCCACCGTCACGAGAACCTCGTCGTGTGCGGACCATCAGGCACAGGCAAGACGCACTTCCTTGAAGCGCTCGGCCAGGCCGCCGTCGATGCCGGCCACAAGGTCTCCTGGTTCAGTCTCGAGCACCTCGGCGCGCTCGTGCGCCGCCACAGCGCCGACGACACCGCAGCCAAAGCGATCAAGCGGATCATGCGCGCCGACGTCATCGTCATCGACGACATAGGCCTGCTCCCCGTCGCCACCGAGACCGCCGAGGCGCTCTACCGCGTCGTCGACGCCGCCTACGAGAAACGCTCCATCGCCTTGTCGAGCAACCTTCACCCCGCCGGGTTCGACGAACTCATGCCCAAGACCATCGCCAACGCCACCGTCGACCGGCTCCTGCACCACGCCCACGTCGTCATGACCGCCGGCGACAGCATCCGCCTCACCCAAGCCACCGCCGGCAAGGGGGTGACGCCACTGACCAACTGACCCAACGGGCAGAACACCTGGCCACCACCGGGCAGTTCTGTTGGCCACGGCTGGGCAGTTCTACTGTCCGCCACTGGGCAGATCCCACTGGCCGTTGACACGGCTCCGGTGCTGGAAGCCAGCAGTGAACCTCAGGCTACGCGGATGGTCTAGTTGACCACCCACTCATCGACTGCGTTTGGGTCTCCCGACGCCGCCAAGCAACGATGGGCGCTTCGATATGCGGTGCGTTCCTCTGGGTGACTCTGTCGCATAGGGATGGCGGATGCCCACGACCACCGGGCTCAGATGCCGCTTGATCGTGCTCGTTTCGCAATTCCACCACAATCAACTGCAATGACACTGTTGTAGTTCTCGCTGCTGCGCTGGTATTGTGCCCGATATGCAAGCGCATTGGGATTCGATCGAGCAGTGGAGGCAGCCCGGTTACTTCTATTTCTTGATGGCGGCGATGTCCGGGGTGCTCCGCAACTTGATGTTCGTCTGCGCTTTCGGGCTCAGCATCGCATGGGTCGCCGGGGTCGATGGTATTGCGGTCAATAATGTCGTCACACTGTGGCTATACCCGGTTGGCTCGCAGGTCGCTATGCGCTTGTGCCTGTGCTTGGCGGGCAGGGAGATCGAGGCGGCTTATGGGCGGTAGCAGGCGGGAGCCGCTGCCACAACAGCAGGCACCGCGACTCCGTCTGGGCTAACGCGTCAGTCGCCCAGCTGTCACCTAGAGCAGCGAGACACGGGAGCAAATCTGCCTCGCTCTGCTCTCGGCGGAAGATGACCGATGATGTCGCGCCGGCCGCCTTGTCGACTGCTTCAGTCAAGACAGCCTGGACTCCGCAGCACCGCGTACCAAGCGCTCAGAATCATGAGCAAGTCGGCGCAAGACGTCCAGAGGACACGCCGGGTTGCGCGCTACTCCGCGGCGCACGCATCGGTCGGGGTCAACGGCGAGCCGGCGCAAGACATCCACTAGACAGGATGAGTCGCGCGCAATCCGTACGCGCACCAGGGAAGATGGGTCGCGGGTGATCGCGTGCAAGACATCCGCAGGGCAGGCCGGGTTCTGAGCAACCGCGGAGCGCACCCGGGAAGATGGGTCCAAGGCGAGCCACCGGATCACCGGCTGTGGGCACTGCCGCTTGCGGGCCATCTCTATTCGAGCCGTTTCGTTCGAGCCTCTAGCAAGGCGAATCAAGGTTGTCGCACTGTCACAACCACGTCGGATCAATCTGGCTCTCAGCTGAGCGCGTACATCATTGACGTCGCAGCCCGCCCTCGCGGCTACGACCTCCACTGACTGCGGGATACAGCGCGCAATGCGCGCGATGTCACGCACTTGCGTAGTCATCACCCCGTCACCTCCGTAGTAGCGGGTTGTGTTCGCCCGCGGTCGGGGCCACTGCCTGACCCGGTAGCCGCGCGACCAAACATGGCTCGCACAATACCCGGAACATTTTGGACACCCGGATCAACGACAATGAGCACCACACCTTCACCGTCATTGGCGGTGAAGTCATCGGAGCACGACGGCTGAACCCTCCCAGCAACATCCGGCTAGGGGATCAAGGTGCGGTATGCATCACACGCGCCGCAGCTACTCCGAGAGGTGCTGCGCCCAACACTCCATGATCGGGCGGCGAGCTTCGATCAGGTCGTCGCGCCTGTAGCTCTTGGCGATCCCCCTCGGCTGGTGCCCGAGGACGGCTTCGGCCAACTCGAAGGTCACGCCCTCCGCGGCCAGCCAGTCCCGGAGTGTGGCCCGGCTTCCGTGGATGGTGGCGGGGATGCCGGAAGTGCGGAGCGTCTTGCTGAGTGTGTTGTCGCTGAGGGGCTTGCCGGTTCGGGAAGCGGGGAAAGACCAGGTCGCCGTCGCCGAGGGTGCGGGCTTCGGCGAGCACCTCCAGTGCCCGAGTGCTCAGCGGCACGGCGTGGGGCTTGCCGGTCTTGGTGCGGTTGCCGTCGATCTGCCAGGTGTCCCCGTCGATCTCGCTCTAGCGGGCGTGTCTGGCCTCACCTGAGCGACACCCGGTCAACACGACGAACTCGACAGCGATTGGGTCTCGCAGAACTCGTAGATGCCCTCCGACGCGCCCTCGCGGCCGAGGCCGGACTGCTTCATGCCGCCGAAGGGGGCGGCCGGATCCGACACCGCACCCCGGTTGAGCCCGACCATTCCCGCCTCGATGCGCTCGCTGACCCGCAGGCCCTTGGCCAGGTCCTCGGTGTACACATAGCCGATCAGGCCCATCTCGGTGTCGTTGGCGGCAGCGATCATGGTGTCGGTGTCCGTGAAGCTCACCACCGGCGCCACCGGGCCGAAGATCTCCTCGCGGGTTATGGGCGCAGCCGGGTCCACATCGCCGAGCACGGTGGGCTCGTAGAAGAAGCCCGGCCCGTCGATGGCCGAGCCGCCGGTCACCGCGCTGGCTCCACTGTTGATCGCGGACTGCACCAGCCGGTCGATGTTGGTCACCGCGGCGGAATTGATCATCGGGCCGCAGGTCACCTCGGGGTCGAAACCGCTGCCCACCTTCATCGACCCCATGGCTGCGGCCAGGCGCTCCACGAACTCGTCGTGCACCGGCGCCTCCACGAAGAAGCGGTTGGCCGCGGTGCAGGTCTCGGCCGAGTGGCGCATCTTGGCCACTATCGCCCCGGTGACAGCCGCCTCCAGGTCGGCGTCGGCGAACACCACGAAGGGCGCGTTGCCGCCCAGCTCCATCACCGTCTTGAGGACCCGGTCGGCGCAGCGTCGCAGCAGCATCCGCCCCACCTCGGTGGAACCGGTGAACGACACCATGCGCACCGCCCGATGGTCCACCGCAGCGTCGAACCACGGACCCGACGCCGCGGTCGGGACCAGGTTGACAACCCCCGGCGGGACCCCGGCCTCAGCCAGCAGCTCGCCGATGCGCAACGCGGTGAGCGGCGCCTCCCGGGGTGGCTTGATCACCACCGCGTTTCCCGCGCCCAGCGCCGGGGCGAGCTTGCGGGTGATCATCGCGGCCGGGAAGTTCCACGGCGTGATCATCACCACCACCCCCACCGGCGGATGGCGGGTGATGATGCGCTTGTCGCCGCTCGGGGCGGTGCTGATGGTGCCGTGGATGCGCACCGTCTCCTCGGCGTTCCAACGGAAGAACTCGGCCGCGTAGGCCACCTCCCCCACCGCGTCGGCTCGGGGCTTGCCGTGCTCGAGGGTGATCAAAGCGGCCAGCTCGTCGGAGTGCTCCATGAGGATCCGGTGGCAGTCGCGCAGTATCTCCGAGCGGACCCGCGGCGCGGTGGCAGCCCACCCCGGCTGGGCGGCCGCGGCCGCGTCACAGGCTGCCACGGCCTCGGCCGGGCCGCCCGCGGATACCTCGGCGATGCCGTCCCCGGTTGCCGGGTCGAGCACCTCGATCCGCTCGGCGTCGGCGCCGTCCCGCCAGCGCCCGTCGATGAGCATCTGGGTCTGCATCGTCTCAGCGTCCTTTCTCGAGCGATCCCGGCGGCGTCATGCTGTCAGCCTCCGAGCTTGGGGATGGGGTGGCTGTCGTAGGCGACGGCCACGTTCTTGGTCTCCATGTAGAAGTCGAAGCTCCAGTCGCCGCCGTCGCGGCCGATGCCGCTGCGTTTGGTGCCCCCGAACGGGGTGGGCAGGTGGCGCACGTTCTGGGAGTTGACCCACACCATCCCGGCGTCCACCGCGTCGGCCACCCGATGGGCCCGGCCGACGTCGCCGGTCCAGACGTAGGCGGCCAGCCCGTAGTCGGTGTCGTTGGCGACCTGTACCGCGTCGGCCTCGTCGTCGAAGGCGATGGCGGTGAGGGCCGGGCCGAAGATCTCCTCGCGGGCGATGCGCATGTCGTTCGTGGCCCCGGTGAACAGCACCGGCGTCACGAAGTTTCCATCGGCAGGGGCTCCGTCCCAGGGTGTGCCCTCGACGACGGTGGCGCCTTCGGCCGCGGCCAGCTCGATGTAGCCCCGCACCTTGTCGCAGTGGCGGGGATGGATCAACGGGCCGATCACGGTGGCGGGGTCGAGCGGGTGCCCGACCGGAATGTTGCGCAGCTTGGCCGCCAGCCGCTGCGTGAAGTCGTCGTAGATGCTGTGATGCACCAGCAGGCGGCTGGAGCTGGTGCAGCGCTCGCCGTTGAGGCTGTAGATCATGAACACCACCGCGTCGAGGGCCCGGTCGACATCGGCGTCGTCGAACACGATCACCGGGTTCTTGCCGCCCAGCTCGAAGTGGAGGCGCTTGAGGGTGGCCGCCGACTGGGCCTGGATCGCCGATCCGGTGACCGACTC
Organism: Candidatus Aldehydirespirator sp.; assembly: GCA_965219165.1. Lineage (GTDB taxonomy): Bacteria > Actinomycetota > Acidimicrobiia > Acidimicrobiales > Aldehydirespiratoraceae > Aldehydirespirator. The sequence goes on from CBDCMW010000002.1 coordinate 3,426,781, forward strand.
GCCCACGAAGGCGACGGCCGCGACGTCGGGATTCTCGGTGAGGGCGCGGCCCGCGGTCTCGCCCATGCCGTGCACCACGTTGAGCACACCGGGGGGCAGGCCGGCGTCGAGGGCGATCTCAGCCAGCAGGCAGGCTGTCAGCGGACTCCACTCCGCCGGCTTGTGGACCACGGTGCAGCCCGCGGCCAGCGCGGGGGCGATCTTCCAGGTGGACAGCATGAACGGCGTGTTCCACGGCGTGATCACCCCGACGGGGCCGATGGCCCGTCGGCTGGTGTAGTTGAGATGGTGGGCCGACGGAAGGGCCAGACCGTCCGAGGCCGCGGGGGCCCGGTCGGCGAAGAACCGGAAGTTCTCCGCGCCCCGCAGCGCAGCCGACGACATGAAGCGGATGGCCTGGCCGGTGTCGACCGACTCCACCACCGCGATCTCGTCGGCCCGGGCCACGATGGCGTCGGCCACCGCGTGCAGGATGCGCTTGCGCTGCTCGCCGGACGTGCGCGACCACTCCTCGAAGCTGGCGCTGGCCGCCGCGGCCGCGGCCGCGATGTCGGCCGAGTCGCCCGATGCCACGTCCCCGAGGCGCATCCCGTCGATGGGCGAGGCGTTGGCGAACGTCTCGCCCGACACGCTCTGTGCGGGCGCGCCGTCGATGAGGTGCAGCGTCGGCTCGGCCGCGAAACGAGCCAGGTGCCGGTCGGCGGCGGCGAGGTTCGCAGTGAAGCTGGCTGCGGTTGCCATGGTGCGTCTCCTATCGCGGCCCGCGAGGGGAGGCTAGATGCCGTCGGGCCGGGTGAGGCGGGAACGGATGTGGTTGCGGTTCAGGCGCAGGGCCGGGTCGATCAGCTGGATCTCGGCACTGAGCGCCACCGGATGGTCACCCAGCAGGGGTGCCAGCGTCTCGTCGACGGTATCCATGAGCCGGGTCAGGAACCGCGTGACGGCCTGCGGGTCTCGGCCGGGGCCGATGCGGGCGGTCACGGCCACGAACCCGTAGGCCGGGTCGCCGTCAGCGATGCGGTAGCGCTCGCGGGGCGCGGCCCGGGTGCGCAGGGCGTCGAGGGCGGGGAGGCCGTCATCGAGGGCCGCTTGGTGCACCGCGGCGACCAGGCCATCGATGTCGGTCAGCTCGGCCAGGTTGGTGGAGTATTCGATGATGATGTGAGGCATGGGCGGTCCCGTCCGGCACGATTGTACGGTTCCTCCCCCGCCGCCGATCCCCCACGGTCGTCCATGCGTCTGCTCAGTTACACGGTCCACGGAGCCTCGTCGTTCGGGATGCTCACGCCCGACGGCACCGGCGTGATCGACCTCGCCGCCCGCATCGACGGAGTAAGAGACCTGGGAGACCTGGTCGCCCAAGGCCGGATCAGCGAAGCGGCCGGATGGGCGGACTCCGGCGCCGACCACGCCCTCGACGACGATCACCTTCGAGCGACTGCTCCCTCGTCCCGGCAAGATCATCTGCATCGGCGTCAACTACGGCGGGCGCGGCGCGGAGTACGCCGAGGACCGGGGCGACGCCTACCCGAGCGTGTTCGTGCGCTTCCCCGAGACCCTGGTCGGCCACGAGCAGGCCCTGCTGCGCCCCCCGGAGTCCGAGCAGCTCGACTACGAGGGCGAGATCGTGGTGGTGGTCGGCACCGGCGGGCGCCGCATCGGTGTCGAGCAGGCCCGCAGCCACATCGCCGGGGTGACCCTGGGCAACGAGGGCACCGTCCGGGACTGGGTCCGCCACGGGCGCTTCAACGTGACCCAGGGCAAGAACTGGCATCGCAGCGGATCGGTCGGCCCGTGGCTCGTGACCCTGGACGAGATCGGAGACTTCGACGACCTGCATCTCACCACCCGGGTCAACGGCGAGCTGCGCCAGGACGATCTGGCCGGCAACATGCGATTCTCGATCGGGTACCAGATCCACTACCTGTCCACGTTCGTGGGCTTGGACGCGGGCGACGTGATCTTCACCGGCACCCCCACCGGCGCCGGCGCCCGCTTCGACCCGCCGGTGTGGCTGAAGCCGGGCGACGTGGTGGAGGTGACCGTCCCCGAGATCGGCACCCTGCGCAACCCCGTTCAGGACGAGCAAGCCCCGCAAGGACTGCCGCCAGTTCCGAACAGACCCCTCGACCGGTGAGGATGTGCGGGTTGTTGACCTGTGATCCCAACCGTCACGAGTCGGAGATGATGTCGGAAACGTTGTCGGAGGTTGTCTCACCCAGGTTGCGCCGCGAAGACGAAACAAACCGGATCAGCTCCTTCCGGTTCCGACACCCGAGGCGAATCAGACCCTCCTTGAGATGGGTGCGGGTGGTCGTGAATCCGATCCCCAAGCGCCGCGCCACCTCTTTGTCGGCGTGTCCCTCGCTGACGAGCGACGCCACTGCGGCCTGCTGGGGGCTGAGGCCGTGCACATCTCTAAGCCAAGCAACGGACCCAGGCCCCTCGAACACTTGCCCGACCTGGCGATCACACGAGTGGCAGCGGCGCAGAGCAGCGATGATCGCCGGGTAGAGAAGACGTGCCAGCCCAACGTCCTCGCGCGTGAAGTTGCCGCGCGCCTTGGCCCGCCAAATGCGCAGATCACCCAAGTCGACCGATTGGTCGACCGCGAAGAGATTGAGACCCCAGTAGAGCCCGGCCGGGCGCAGAAAGTTGTCATAGAAAGGCGATCTGACCAGGCTCTTCTGGGGAATCACGTCGCATACTCGCGTCGGGCCCCGCCTGGCCCGGAGAGGTCCGGCGATGTTGTCGACGAACTGCGCCTCCCGCTCGTAGACGGAGATGACGGACGGATCGGCGTCGCTGGTGACGCCACCAGCGAAGCGCGACGACTTGTGGTCCCAGACGAACGAGGCGACGTGATCGGCACGTAGTAGCGCTGAGATCGACTTCACCAGTTCCGCCCGGAGTTGGGAAGAATCAACGACACCATCACTGAGGACGGTGACCGTCTCACCGAGACATCGACGCTGAACAGCATCCAGGTACATCCCGACTTGGATACTAGTGATCGGGGCGGTGGCCCTCAACGGAAGCCAGCGCCAAACCCTGGAGGCACCGGCCGCGAGGCACCGGCCACTGACACCCTCCTCAGAAATGAGGATTGCGGTGACGGCCCAGCAGCAGCTTTAGTGCCCGAGGCGCCGCCAAGGCGACAATTATGCAACATCGTGCCGATACCTGTAGGCGGGCTTCGATGCCCGACCGTAGACAGATCGACTTCGAGACACGCCCCACGGAGTCCGCCGAAGCCGTGATCACCGCAGCCGAACGGTGTGCAGACCTGTCGTGCCTGGTCAATCTGGACCCACAGCGGCTCCGGCGAACAGCTTCGGACCTCGAAGGGATCCCGCCCGATCGGCGCGGTCCGCTCCATGGCGTGCCGATCGCGGTCAAGGACAACATTGACGTCATCGGTTTCGTCACGGCGGCGGGCAGCCCGGCCATGCCAAAGCGAGCGCCCTCCGCGGATGCGTCCGTTGTGCGCCGTTTGCGAGAAGCTGACGCGCTGATCTGCGCCAAGACCACGATGCACGAACTCGGACTCGGCGTGACATCGGTAAACGAATGGTCGGGGCCCGTCCGCAACCCTCACGACCCCAATCTCGTCGCTGGAGGTTCAAGCGGCGGATCAGCCGCGGCGGTCGCTGCGGGCATCGTGCCGCTCGCCTTGGGCACCGACACCGGCGGATCGATCCGCATACCGTCGGCGCTCTGCGGCACCGTGGGCTTTAGACCCACGAACGGGCGGTGGCCGCTCGACGGTGTCGTTCCGGTCTCATTCACACGCGACACCGTCGGCCCCATTGCCCGAAGCGTCGCCGTGTGCGCTCTAGCCGACGAGATCGTTTGCGGCCCTTGGCGATCGCAAACGCCAAGAAGAGACCGGATCATCGTCGGCGTTCCGCCCGTTCTGTGGGCCGACATCGATGCGGAGGTGCACTCAAGCTGTGCGGCCGTACTGGACAAGGCCTCCGGAGAACTCCTGCGACTCAAGGAGGCGGAATTGCCTATCGATCTCGCCCACTTGCTCCGGTACGGCCTGACGATCGCGCAGGCAGAGACCCTCGGCAGCATCGAGCGCTACTGCCAGCAGGCCGGGCACAGATTCGACGCGCGCGGATTCACCGAGCAGGTAAGAAGCCTGGACGTCCGAGAGATACTTGAGGACCTTGCTGGAGGTGGCGGCCCTGAGGCTGACGCGCACGCTGAGGCGTTGCGGACGCGGAACACCGATCGCAACGTCCTCGCCGACTGGTTCGCCAGCCGCGGCATTGATTTCTTGTGCTTCCCGACTGTCGCTGTTGCCGCCGTGCCTGTCGCACACAGCCACTTGACGGAACTCGGCGGCGAAGTCACCAGCGTCTTCGACGCCTATACGCGCCAGTCGGCACTAGCCAGCGTTCTCGGACTCCCCGCCATCACGATCCCGACGGACCGTGGCACGAAGCAGATGCCGGTCGGACTTGAGCTGGTGGGTCGTTCCGGGGACGACCGAATACTCCTCGATTTCGCAGAGCAGATCGAGGGGCTGACATGACGACACCGCTACCGCCGCCAGGCGACCAAGGAGAACAGACAATGAACGATGTGCTGATTCGGACGCGACTCACCGAGCGTTACAGCGTCCGCCACCCGTTCGCATGCGCCGGCATGGCCTTCGCGGGCATGACACCGGACCTCGCTATCGCCGTGACGAAGGCAGGCGGCATCGGCGCGCTCGGGGTGGGGTTCACGCCGCCGGATGTTCTGCGGGCCCACATTGGCGCGATCCGCAGTTCGACGGACGGTCCCTTCAACATCAACTTCATCACGTGCTTCGACAACGACGCCCAAGTCCGGTTGTGCGCCGAAGAGGGCGTCCCCATCGTCTCATGGCATTGGGGACATCCCTCCGACGAGCACCGAGCGGTGCTTGCCGACGCGGGCGTGTCCTATTGGGAACAAGTCGGCAGCGTCGATGACGCCAAGCGTGCTGTCGACGACGGCGCCGAACTCGTTGTCGCACAAGGACTGGAGGCCGGAGGCCACAACTACCAGGGAATGCCAGGGATGCCGGGCCTGCCGCTCATGGCGCTAGTGCCCATGATCGTGGACGCTGTGGGCGACGAAGCTCTTGTCCTTGCCGCAGGCGGCATCAGCGACGGTCGCACAGCCGCGGCGGCGCTCGCCCTCGGCTCAGACGGCGTGTGGATCGGCACCCGCCTGGTCGCTACAGAGGAATCGGCGATACATGACGAGCACAAGCGCCGCATCCTGGCCGCGAGCGGCGAGGACACCGTTCTCAGCGCCATCTTCGGTCCCGAGATGCCGCACTTCAACCCCATGCGGTTGCAGAGGAACCGGGTCGTGTCCGAGTACAACGACCGCCTGGAGGAAGTGCCGATCCAGCGGGACAGTCTTGAGGTAATCGGACATACGACGTTCAACGGCGAGCCTGTCGAGATGCGCAAGTTCAATGTGCTGCTCGCCACGCCGGAAACTGAGGCCGACTGGGAGGAGATGCCGTGGCTCATGGGCCAGGGCGTCGGACTTGTGGACGACATCGCACCAGCGGCCGTCGTCGTTGAGCGAATGATGTCGGAGGCCAGGGCGCGGCTAGATGCATTGGCCAGGTGAGCGTGTCCATGAGTTGGCGCGCAGCCGATCACCCGATGGTGGTCGCTTGTGCCCTCCTGACCTCTGTCGGTGTCCGCCCGTAGGACTCGGCGAAGCGGCGCGAGAAATGGGCCGACGTCTTGAAGCCGTTGCTGTGGGCAATCTCGGTGATCGTTCGCGAGGCCGCCATCGGGCTCAGCAGGTCATCCATGCAGCGGGCCAGGCGGCGCTTGATCAGATACTCGGTGACCGTCATGCCGTGCTCTTTGAAGATGGCATGGAGGTAGCGCAGCGACACCCCTATGGACGACGCGATGCGGGCCGGGGAGAGGTCGGGGTCCGATGCGTAGGCGTTGATGTAGGTGCACGCTCTCAGGAAGTGCTTCGTGCGCCCGGCATTGGGGCTGCCCTCGGCACCGAAGCGGTCGGCCAGCGCTACCCCCAGAAGGTCCAGTGCGCTGGTAGCCAATTGGCGGGACACAGCACTGTCGTCCCCCAGCGCCAGCGGCTCCAGCGACCGCAGGAACGAAGACACCGGAGCGGTGACAGTGGTGTCGTTGGACATCCGCACGGCCGTCAGCCGCTCCGGCGAGGGGCAGCGCTCCATCAAGAACGCCCGGTCAAACTGGAATACGAGCATCTCGAACTGCTCGCGCATGATGAGGTCGTAGGGACGGGTGGCGTCGTACATGGCGAAGTCGCCGGGATCGAGCACCGCCTGGCGATCGTCCTGCTGTATGACGGCGTTGCCTCGGAGCTGAACCGAGACCAGAACCTCGTCCCGCGGTTCCTCGTTGATGAGCCTGGTGGAGCGCTGCACCGCGTGGGGCTGGGCGCGCACGCGACTGAGCGTGAGCGGGCCGAGGTCGGATCTCGCGATCTCGGCCCGGAACGGACTCTCCGAAGGCAGCGTCTCGGCCTCGAGGCGGACGAAGGCCGTGCAGATCACCTCGTGCCAGAAGTCGAACCGCTCCCTGGCCGCTACCAAGTCCGTTGTTACCGCAATGCTCATGCCGCACCCCCAACGCTCGCCCGTGCGCTCACAGACAAGAGCCTAAGCACCGCGAGAAACTGCGTGCTCTGTCTAGGACACATGTGCACTGTCAGACAAGGAATTGCACGCTCACGGGGAAGGGCCGGCAGCGATGGCCCTCCTACGTTGAGGACTACAACCGCAGACACGGGTCGGGGGCGATCGCCCGGATCCCGTCAACACACGGGGAGCCAATTGTGAGCGCTGACGGACCGTACAAGGTGGCCGCCGTACAGGCCGAGCCATGCTGGCTCGACGCCGAAGCGGGTGTGGAGAAGGCGGCCGCTCTGATCGCGGAGGCCGCCTCCAACGGCGCCCGGCTGGTCGCCTTCCCTGAGCTGTGGATCCCCGGTTACCCGCACTTTCTATGGCTCGACGCCCAAGCGATGGGGATGCGGTTCGTCCCCCAGTACCACGCCAACTCGATAGTGGTGGGCGACAACCGGTTCAACCGCTTGGCCCGGGCCGCGGCGGACAACGCGATCACCGTGGTGATGGGCGCCAGCGAGAGAGATTACGGCTCGCTGTACATGTCCCAGTTCATCTTCGGCGCCGACGGCGAGGTGCTGTTCACCCGGCGCAAGCTCAAGCCCACCCATGTGGAGCGGGCCATGTTCGGCCAGGGCGACGGAAGCCACCTTCACGTGCTCGACGTGCCCGGCATCGGCCGGCTCGGTGCACTCAACTGCTGGGAGCACCTGCAGCCGCTGTCGAAGTTCGCCATGTACAGCCAGGGCGAGCAGGTCCATGTGGCCAGCTGGCCCTCCTTCTGCCTCTACCGCGGCGGCGCCCACGCCCTCGGCATCGAGGTCAACATGAACGCCACCCAGATCTACGCGGTCGAGGGCTCGAACTTCGCCATCGCGGCCACCACGGTCACGGGGTCCACGGGGATGGAGCTGTTCTGCGACAGCGACCAGCACGCAGCCCTGCTCGGCGGCGGAGGGGGCGGGTGCAGCCGGGTCTACGGCCCCGACGGCCTGCTCATCTCCGATCTGCTCGATGAGCACGCCGAGGGGATCGTCTACGCCGAGGTCGACCTGTCGCTCATCTCCATCTCGAAGATGGCCACCGACCCCAGCGGGCACTACTCCCGTCCCGACGCCACCCGCTTGCTGTTCGACAAACGGCCCCAACCCGCCGTGGAGATGGTCGGCGATTGGGCGCCGCCGGTGCCCGCACTAGCCGCGAGCGGAGCTGACATCGAAGTCTCTGCGCCATCCGCGGACTAGAGGACCGAGACGACAGGAGCGCCCGATGACCGCAAACCGACCCGAGGGTCATGTGCCGAATGTGCCGGCTTGGACCGCGGTCGATCTGCCCGATCGCACCGCGTTCTCGTTGGTCTCGGTGCGCGGCTGCGGCGACGCGGCGATCATCGAGGAGCTCAAGGCGGAGCTGACTGAGGGCATCGACACTCCCGACCATCTTGAGCGGGCTCGCATCGTCAACACCGACGAACAGGTGACCGTGTTCCTCGGATACTGGACCGACCCGGATTCACAACTGCGCTGGTGTCAGCGCTCCCAGGCTCTGAATCGAGCCGGGGTGGTGCAGGAGACCGCGGTCATCCCGGCCGAGCGTTGGGAGACGCTTCACTCCACTCCCGAGATCACTCCCGGCATGCGAAACCTGCTGGCGGCTGAGCTCACCGATGTCCACGAGTACTGGGGCGCAGCCCGCGACCGGATCCCGGCCAGCGCAACATCGGATCTGGCGTCGGAGCCGGCAGATCCGCTGCTCGGCAATCTGTGCCTCATCCGATCGGGTCAGATTTGGGAGTACTGCGGGGACCGGGAGCGGTCCCTGTACTTCACAGACGTCGAGCCCAACCTCACCGCCGGGATCGACTACCTGGCCGAGCACCCAGACACGGGCTGTATCTCCAGCCGGTTCCTTCGGGAGCAGACCATAGACGGCCAGGACCTTGAGTCAACGAGCTTCGTGGGTTGGTTCCGAGACCTCAAGTCGCTGGAGGACTGGTCCAAGACGCACCCGACGCATCTGACCATCTTCAACTCGTTCCTGACGATGGTGAGCGACCTCGGCTTCGAGATCGACCTGCGCCTGTGGCACGAGGTGGCGGTGGTACCGGCGGGAGGCGTCCAGGTCGCGGGGACCGAGCCCTCACTGCTGGCCGCGATGTTGTGAGCGGACTGCCCAAGTCGCAACCCGAGAGAACCCAGGAGGAACCCATCATGAGACACAATCCCCCGCCGAGGCTGAGAGCACCGGTGGCATTGGCGCTGGCCTTCGCATTGCTCGCGGCGGCGTGCGGCGATGGTGAAGACAACTCCCAGCCACAGCAGGAGACACCCGTCGTCGACTCGGGCGAGTCTGCCGAGCCCGCCACCGAGCCCGCAGCCGAGCCCGATGCTGGTTCGCAGGACGAGTCCCCTGAAGACGTCGGCGCCGCAGAGACAGGAGATGACGCGGGCGCGGCACCGTCGGAGGAATCAGACACCGCCGAACAGGACGACACCACCGCCGAGGCCGCGCCGGCTGTGGCGGACGGAGAGCCGATCCGGGTCGGCAACGTGAGTTCGCTCACCGGCGCAGGGCTGTTCCCGGAGGCATCGGTCGCGGCCAAGGCCGTGTTCGACCGGGTCAATGGCAGCGGAGGGATCGACGGCAGGCCCATCGAACTCATCATCGAGGACGACGGGGGCACCCCCGAGGGGGCCGCAACCGCTGGCCGCAAGCTCGTGGAACAGGAAAACGTCGTAGCAATGGTGGGATCGGCGAGCATCCTTGAATGCGCGGTCAACTCGGGGTTCTACGCCGAGAAGGGTGTGTACTCGATCCAGGGCACGGGGGTGGACCCCCTGTGCTTCCTGTCCTCGAACATCTCACCCGTGAACACCGGGCCCTTCGCGGGGATCACCGTCTCGCTGTACTACGCGTCGGAGACCCTGGCCCTCGACAGCGTCTGCAACATCAACCTGTTCGTCATCCCGGACCTCGCGCCCGCCTTCGACGCGGCGGTGGCCCGCTGGGAGTCGATCACCGGCAAGTCCCTGGCGTTCCGGGTCAAGGCCGCCACACTGGAGGACGACCCCACGCCGTTGATGCTGCAGGCCCGAAACGCTGGCTGCCAGGCCGTAGTCATCGACGGCGTCGAGCCCCACGCCCTAGCAGTCGGGCGGGCCATAGACGCCCAGGATCTGGGCGACATCGTCTGGATCGGTCTCACGTCGTATTACACGGACGCCATCGCCTCGCAGCTGGGCAGCGCCGGCAATGGGCTCAGGGCCAACTCGGAGTTCGAGCCCTACGGCTCGGATGCTTCTGCACTCGACGACTGGAAGGCTCTGATGACCAGCGCCGGCATACCGCTCACGTCGTTCGCTCAAGGCGGTTATCTGGCCGCCACGATCTTCGTAGAAGCGCTCCGCGGGATCGACGGCGAGATCACCCGCGAGTCCGTGGCCGAGGCCATGCTCAACCTGGAGCCCTACCAGACTCCCCTACTCGGAACGCCCTACACCTTCGGCCCGGGCGATGCCCACGCGCCCAACCAGGCCTCGAAGTTCGTTGAACTGCGCGATGGCCAGTGGGTGACCGCAGCCGACGACTGGGTGATCCTTCCTGGTTGAGCCGTAGAGCGGACGATGCTCACCCTCGTTGTCGCCGGACTCGCCGCGGGCGGTGCCTACGCGATCTTCGGGGTGAGCATCGTCGTGCTGCACCGGATGGCCGGCGTGGTGAACTTCAGCCAGGCGGTGGTCGGTGCCTTCGGCGCCTACGTGGCCGCGATCGGCGTTGAGCGAGGCTGGGATCTGCTCTGGGCGGCCGCTGCCGGGATCACGGTGTCGTCGGCTCTGTCGACTGCCATCGGGCTGCTGTTCGCCCGGCTGTTCAGCGAGGCCGGCACCGCCGTCCGCACCGCCGCGATGATCGCCACTACGGTGGGGCTGTTCGCCGCCGGGTTCCGCTTCTTCGGCGACACTCCCCGAGCCGTCCCCGTGGTCCTGCCGGGGACATCTGTATCGATCGGCGGCGTCATGGTCACGGCAGGAACGGTGATCGTGCTGTTGATCGCCCTGACAACGGTGCTGGGGATGGGCTGGGTTCTCAGCTCCACGAGGGTGGGCGCGCAGGTGCGGGCCATCTCGGAGCGGCCCGTCGTGGCCGAACTGCTCGGAGTTCCGCTATTCGCCCGGACCGCTCTCGTCTGGGGGTTCACCGGGTTCGTGTCGGCCGCCGGAATGCTGGTGGTTGCGTCCAACCTTCCCGGCAGCTTCTCCAGTCTCGGCTTCCTCGTCTTCCCGGCGATGGCGGCTGCGCTGGTCGGAGCCTTCCGCAGCCTGACCCTGGCGTTCGTCGGAGGCATCGGAGTCGGGGTGGTGGAGTCGGTGTCGTCGTACCGCGAGGCGTGGTCGGAATACCGCGGCGCGGTTCCGTTCCTGATCGCGGCGGCCGTGCTGCTGTGGACCCAGCGCCACGAGGTGTGGGATGCGGCGCGGTGACCTCGTCGCCGGCGCGGTGTACCTGGGGGCCGCGGCGATCGTCTCGCAGCTGGCCGGTCCGTTCTGGCTCTTCCTGCTGACCGGCGCTGCCATTACCGCGGTAGTCGCGGTCAGCGTGGGCGTGATCTACGACAACGCCGGACTGCTCTCGCTATGCCAGATGACTTTCGCCGGGCTCGGCGCCTGGACCGTCGGCTGGCTCAACCTCAAGACGGATCTCCCCTACCTGGCGATGCTCCCGTTCGCGGCCGCGCTGCCCTTCGCCGCCGGTGTGGTGATCGGCATTCCCGCTCTCAGGCTCAGGGGACAGAACCTCGCAGTGTTCACGCTCGTCTTCAGCGCGGCCATGGCCAGGGTGGTGTTCGCCGACGGCTTTCCTGGACTCATCGAGGGCAACCGGGTGCACCCGCCCGGCTTCGCCGACAGCGACGCGGGTTTCTTCCTGTTCTGCACGGTGGTTCTCGGCTTGATCGGAGTTGCGGTCACTGCGCTGCGGCGAACCCGAACCGGCCGATGGTGGTTCTCGGTGCGCCACAGCGAGAGGGCGACCGCGGCGATGGGCCGCAGCGTGGTCGTCACCAAGCTCTCCGCTTTCGCGGTCAGCGCGGCCATCGCGGGAGTCGGAGGAGCGCTGCTGCTTGCCCTCAACGGGATCGTGAGCGGGGCCAGCTTCCAGCCCATCGAGTCGATGACCATCCTCACGTCGGCTCTCATGTTCGGCGCCGGACACTTCGAGGGCGCGGTGCTCGCCGGACTGTTCGGCCAGCTCATCCCCAACTTCCTGAGCGATGTCGGGCTGCCGCGGGACCTAGCGCCGATGATCTTCGCGGTAGGAGGGGTCGTCGCGCTGAGCCGCGGCGAGGGCGGACTGTCGGCTGCGCTGCGGGCCGCCCGGCGCAAGCTCCGCCCGCTGCTCGGGGCTCGTAGTGCCAAAACCGCCATTGAAGGTGCTCGGTCCCTACCGCCTGGACACGACCGTCAAACGACCGGCACGACCGTGCTCGACATCCAAACAGTGTCGGTTTCCTATGGCGCAGTCAACGCCCTCAACAACGTCAGCCTGTCCATTCCAGAGGGAGGGTTCTTCGGGCTGATCGGTCCGAACGGCGCGGGCAAGTCGACGCTGGTGGACGCACTGAGCGGGTTCGTAGCCCACCACACGGGATGCGTCCTACTCGGCGGAGAGGACATCACGGCTCTGGCTCCTCGCAAGCGCGCCCTGCGAGGCTTGAGGCGGACCTTCCAACAGGGCCACACGCCTCGTGACCTGAGCGTCGGCGGCTACCTCGAGTTGGCATCGGCCGACTCGCAAACGCCAGTGGTCGAGGCTCTCGGCTGGTTCTCCCTGCCCCCGGCCCCTACTCCCATAGCGAGCCTCGACGTGGGATCCCGCCGGATCCTGGAGGTTTGCGGCGCTCTCATATCACACCCGAAGATCGCCCTGCTCGACGAGCCGACGGCGGGTCTGGCCGGACCGGAGCGGGAGAAGTTCGTCGATGCCCTGGCCGCGGTCACAACACGCCTGGGGGTGGCTGTCCTGCTGATCGAGCACGACATCGACGCGGTCGCCGCGTTGTGCGATTCGGTGGCGGTGCTCGACTTCGGCCAGGTCATCGCAACCGGCTCACCCCGAGAGGTGCTCAAGGATCCCCACGTCGTAGCCGCCTATCTGGGGTCGTCGACATGACTGCGCCATCTCGGCCCGAGAGCATGCAATCGGAAGGCGTGCGCGACGAGGGACTGCGAGTCGAAGGGCCGATTGGCGAGGGACTGCGAGTCGAGGGACTGCGAGTCGAGGGACTGCGAGTCGAGGGACTGCGAGTCGACCGGCTCGGGCAGCCGGTCGTGCGGGGCGTGGACCTGTCGGTGGCGCCCGGCCAGGTGACTGTGATGCTGGGGGCCAACGGTGCAGGCAAGTCGACCCTGCTCGACGGCATCAGCGGGGTCCTGCCTGTGGCGGCCGGACGGATTCTGCTCGACGGTGCCGACATCACCCGGTCGTCCCGGCAGCGCCGGGTGAGGGCAGGGCTTGCGTACGTCCAGCAGGGACGGACCGTCTTCCCGAGCCTGACTGTCGAGGAGAACTTCCTGGTCACAGCCGGCCGGGCCCACCTGGATGTCGCCTTCGACCTCTTCCCCGAGCTACGGGCCCGGGCGTCGGTCGCGGCCGAGCTTCTATCGGGGGGCGAACAGCAGATGGTCGTGCTCGGCCGGGCCATGCTGCGGCGGCCCCGCGTGCTGATGATCGACGAACTGTCGCTCGGGCTGGCGCCCACGGTCATAGACCGGATGCTGCAGGCCGTGGAGCACTTGGCCGCCAGCGGGATCGGGCTGCTGCTAGTAGAGCAGTTCGTCGAGCGAGCCCTCACCGTCGGCGACAGTGCCGTCGTCATGGCCCGGGGAGAGGTCGCACTCCGAGGCACGGCATCGCAGATCCAGCGACAGCCAGGACAGCTCCGCGACGCCTACCTCGGGGATTGTAAGTGAGCGCCAACACCTACCACCAGGAGCGGGCCGAGGTCCCGCCTCCGCCTGCTGGTTGCCCCCTGCATCGAACCTGGAGCCCGCTGAACACCGACTACTTGGCCGATCCGTACCCGATCGCGGCGGCGCTGCGTGCCCAGCACCCCGTGTTCTACGCCCCGAGTCTCGGCTGTGTGGTGGTGACCGAGATGGCCGACATCGAAGCCGTGTTCGCAGACCACGAGACGTTCGCGTCGACGAACGTCCAGGATCCGGTGTTCCCGCTGTCGCCGGAGGCTCGGGAAGTCCTCTCGGCGGAGGACTTCGACCCAGTGGCGGTGATGTCCAACCGGCCCGAGCCGGACCACGGCCGAATCCGCCGTTACACCCGTCAAGGCTTCTCGAACCGGCGAATCAAGGCTCTGGAGCCCTACGTGCGCCGCCGGAGTCACGAGCTGATCGACAAGATGGCTGCAGGCGGCCCGCCCGCGGAGTTCGTGGCCTCGTTCGCGTTCCCGCTTCCGGGCGAGACCATCTTCCGCTTCATCGGCTTCCCCACCAGCGACGACGAGATCCTCAAGGCCTGGTGCGGCGACCGCAAGGCCTTCTCGTGGGGACGGCCCATCCCAGCCCAGCAGGTTGAGATCGCCGAGAACATGCTGGCCTACTGGCGATACTGCCGCGACTTCACCGCTCACACGCGCCGCCACCGCGGCGACGACTTCGCATCCGAGCTGATCGACGCCCACGAGGCGGATCCGAACGATCTGAGCTACCGCGAGGTCGAGTCGATCATCTACGGCCTGTCTTTCGCGGGCCACGAAGCCGTTACCGCACTCATCTGCAACACCTTGCTGTGCCTGCTGCCGCGTCGCCACGCCTGGGCTGCCATCTGCGAAGACCACTCGCTGATTCCCAACGTCGTCGAGGAGGTACTCCGCTTCAACTCCAGCCAGATCGCATGGCGGCGAATCACCACCCGCGACACCGCCATTGCGGGAATCGACGTTCCGGCGGGAACAACGATCTTCCTGAACTTCGCCTCAGCCAACCGGCAAGGCGACATCTTCCACAACCCCGACAGCTTCGACATCGACCGCTCGAACGCCAACCAGCACATCTCCTTCGGCAAGGGCGTCCACTACTGCCTCGGAGCCAAGCTCGCCAGGTTCGAGGTGCAGATGGTCACCGAGATCCTCGCTCAGCGGCTGCCGTCGCTGCGCCTAGTTGAGGGCCAACCCCTCGACTACTTCCCCAACATCACCTTCCGCGGCCCCACGGAACTGCCGGTGACGTGGACTTAGGTTGTCAACTCGCGGACTTCCCTAATCGACCTGGCCGCTCGGCTTGCATACACTTGAACGAAAGCTTGGGCTTGGTTTCGTTTGTGGCTCACCCCGAAACTCGAAACGCTCGAGTTGCAGTTTCACAGTGTTTACTGTAAGTTATGTGAGTGCTCTTGCTAAGCCAGCGACCGCTGGGGACGTCGGACGCCGACCACCGCTTGTTCGTCGGCCGTGCCAGCGAGCTGGCCCGAGTGCGGCGAGCACTGGAACTGCGCCTCAACGTCTACGTGCACGGCCCGCCGGGGATCGGCCGCACGACGTTCCTGCGCCAGCTCCAGCGGGACTCGTCCGAGGCTCACTACACCAGCCTTGGCCGATTCGACTCCATGCAGGCACGACTGGATGCTGTCCAAGGTGCCGTGACAGGCACATCCGTCGTGCAGCACCGAGGCGAGGGCCTGGGAATCACCGTCGGGCGAACCCTCGCAGCAATGGGGGGCAATGTGATCCGCAGCGTTGAAGACCCTCTTCGCGACTTACGGGTCGCGGCGAGCGGCGCAACGGAACAGTCTCCGCACGTGATGCTCGTGGACGATCTCCCACGCGAGGACTGCCAACAGCTCTTCGGCCGATTGCGCGATGACATGTGGGAGATTCCCATCCTCTGGATCGTCGCAGGGACTACGCCCCATCTGGACCCTCCAGCGGACTCGTTCTTCGAAGAGCAACTCAAACTGTCTCCATTCGACCGCGATGCATTCCAGCAACTGGCGGTCCGACGAGCCGCTAGCAGCAAAGCGGATGAGCGCCGGACACTACTGAGGGCCGCCCAAGCGGTGGCCGCGTCCATCACCCCCTGCACGCCGCGCCGCGCAATCTCGGTGCTCCGGGACATGTATCTGACTGAGAGCATCACAGAGGCAACCAAACGAATCGCTGAACTGCAGGCATCCCGCGCGCGGCTCAGCCCGACGGCAGTCAAGGTTCTCGACGCCTTAGCAGCCCATGGGCCGACACACGCGGGGGACGAGACGCTGCTCGCCTCCCTCGGAGTCACGCGCAGTCGAGTCGTCCAGGTCCTTGGTGAGCTGGAGTCCAAGGGCCTCGTATCGGCGCAGCGGGTGGGCCGCCGCAAGCTGTACACAGCCAGCCGAGAACTGCCAATAGCGGCCAGCCCCGCCGAAACAACCGCCAGCGAGGACGATGCACACGAAACCTCCGGCCCTCTACGGAAACCGGCGAGTCAGAATGATCCAGCCGGTGAGGCTGATTCGGACGCCTTGCCGTGAGTCCAACCGTTCTGCAAGAACTGCGAGCTCGCTACGCCTTCGACCCCACACCGAGGTTCGAAGATCTCGGCGTCTACCACATTCCATTCGACTCGATGCATGAGCAAGTGCGAGTGGAGCAGAGACTCAGCGACGGAGCCCAAAACGGCGAGAGGATGGCGCTGATCGCGGAGAGCGGCTGCGGAAAGTCGAGCGTGATCTCGCACGTGCTCGGTCCAATCGCTGATGGAGTCGCCCCACTACTAGTGCCTGTGCATGGGCTTGAGCGTGATGCTGTCAGAGCGCAACGCATTGCAGACGCGATCCTCTCCGAACTAGCTCGGCAAGCCGAATGGGCCGTTCGCTCTCCCGTGAGGACCGCAACCGTCATCGGCGACCGGCGGTCCGTCACTCGTCAAGACAGTCGTGCGCGCGAGGCTGGAGTTCGCTTCGTGCAGCTCAATGCGACGGTCGCGCATCAGATCACTGAACAGACGACGACTTCCGAGGTCAACAGCCTCGCGGACAAGGTGGAAGTGATACACCAATGCCTTGAGCCGATCCACGCCGATGGCCTTATGCCGGTATTCGTCTTCGACGACACGGACCGTTGGATCGGAGACTCCGAGGGCCAAATCGCCGCCGGCTTCTTCGGCAACGCCATCCGGTGGCTCACTGATCTGCCCGTGTCCGTAGTCGTAGCGACCCATCGTCGCTACCTGACGACACAGGACGATCAGGACGATGACGAATCGCTCCTGGCATTCCTCGACACGAGAGTCGATATTCCCCGCGTGCCATCAGTCACCGAACTCGCTCGCATCTTGCAAAGGCGTGTCGACGTGCACATGCATAGTCCAGCGAGCGGAGCGCGTTCCGCCCAACTCACTGACGCAATGGACGAGTCGGCGGTGGAGAAGCTCTTCGAGCTATACGAAGCTGGGTCTCACCTCCGACGAGTAATGCAGGTCGCTCACATCGCCGCGGTTGAAGCGGTGGACAACGGCAGCGAAGCCGTAACGGACCATCACATCCGCGCCGCAGCGCATGCCTGACCCGGATCAAGCTGAACGTCGGCACGTCGATCGGCCGGTCAACGCGCATGATGCGTCGGCGACACTCTGCGGCATCGATCTTGCCGCCTAACCTCGGTGATTGTTTGCGACAGGAGGGACGAAGATGACCACAGGCTCTAGCGGAACGAGCGCGGCGGTTCGGATTGCTGAAACGGGCGGGCCGGAGGTGATGCGGCTGGTGCAGCGGCCCGATCCGGTGGCCGGCGAGGGCGAGATGACGGTGGCGGTGGCCGCGGCCGGGGTGAACTTCATCGATACCTACCATCGCTCAGGGCTCTACGACATGCCGCTGCCGGTGGTGCTGGGCCAGGAGGGCTCCGGGACCGTGCTGGAGGTCGGCGCGGGCACCGACGGCTTCGCTCCCGGCGACCGGGTGGCCTGGGCCGGGTCGGCCGGCTCCTACGCCGAGCGGGCCGCGGTCAGGGCCTCGGTGGCGTTCAAGGTGCCCGACGGCGTCGATCTCGACACGGCCGCCTCCATCGGAGTGCAGGGCCTCACCGCCCACTACCTCGTCACCGACTGCCCCCGGATCGGGCCCGGCGACCGGTGCCTGGTCCACGCCGGCGCGGGCGGCACCGGACGCCTGATGGTGCAGATGGCCAAGCTGCGGGGGGCCGAGGTGGTGGCCACAGTGGGCTCGGACGCCAAGGTGGAGCTGGCCCGGACCGCGGGAGCCGACCACGTGGTCAACTACTCGACCACCGACCTGGTGGATGGGGTGGAGGCTGCGGTCGGTCCCGACGCCATCGACGTGGTGTACGACGGGGTGGGCGCGGCCGTCTACGACGACAGCCTGCGCCTGCTGCGCCTGCGAGGGTCGATGGTGACCTTCGGCAACGCCTCGGGGGCGGTGGAGCCCAAAGCGCCGCTGCATCTCGTGGGCAAGTCGCTGTGGCTGACCCGGCCCAAGCTGTGGGACTTCATCTCCACCCGCGACGAGCTCGACGCCCGGGCCGCCGAGGTGTTCGGCTGGATCGCCTCGGGCCAGCTCGAGGTGCGCATCGGGGCCCGCCTGCCGCTGTCCGAGGCAGCCGAGGCCCACCGGCTGCTGCAGGGTCGCAGCATCGCGGGCAAGATCCTGCTGATCCCGTGAGCGGCCGACGAGATCCCGGCGGCCCTCCGTGAACGACGGCCCGCTGGCGCACGGAGGATCGGCTCTCACCGACGACGAGATCCGGGCCGAAGCCGAGTTGCTCGACACGGCCGAGCGCGAGCGCAGGCAGGTCCGCCAGACGACCGGCGTCCACCCGCACATGACCGTCGACGAGGCCTACCGGGTGCAGGCTGCCTGGCTGGACATCCGGCTGGCCCGGGGTGAGCGGGTCATCGGCCACAAGATCGGCCTCACCAGCCGGGCCATGCAGCAGGCCATGAGCATCGACACCCCCGACTCGGGCTTCCTGACCGACGCCATGGTGTTCGCCCCCGGCAAGCCCATCGTGACCGCCGACTTCTGCGACCTCCGCTTGGAGGTCGAACTGGCGTTCGTGCTGGCCGACGACCTATACGGCCGCCGACCTACGGGATTGACGACGTGCTCGACGCCACCGACCACGTCACCGGGGCGGTGGAGTTGATCGCGGCCCGCACCCCCCGCACCGACCCCGCCACGGGCCGCACCCGAACCGTGGTCGACACCATCGCCGACAACGCGGCCGACGCCGGGATCGTCACCGGCGGCCACCCCGTGGCGCCCCGCGAGCTCGACCTGCGCTGGGCCGGAGCAATCGCCCACCGCAACGGCGCTGTGGAGGAGACCGGCCTGGCCGCCGGGGTGCTCGACCACCCCGCCAACGGCGTCGTCTGGCTGGCCCGCCGCTACTCCGAGCAAGGCCTCTCGTTGCGGGCGGGCCAGGTGGTGCTGGCCGGATCGTTCACCCGCCCCATGGCCGTGGCTCCGGGCGACGACTTCCGCTTCGACTTCGGACCGCTCGGCTCGTTCAGCGTCCCGATCGCCTGACCGGGCCGCTCCGCCTCCTAGGGGCTAGCGCTCGAAGATGTTGGACAGGCCGCCGATGACCGAGCCCTCGCCCTGGGAGCCGCCCGGTTTCAGGTTGGCGATCACACGGTCGGCGATGCGATTGAACGGAAGCGACTGGAGCCAAACCCGGCCGACGCCCGTGAGGGTGGCCAGGAACAGGCCCTCGCCGCCGAAGACCATCGACTTGAGGTCTCCGGCCCGCTCGATCGAGTACTGGATCTGGGGCTGGAAGGCCACGATGCAGCCGGTGTCCACCCGCAGGGTCTCGCCCTGAAGCTGCTTCTCCACGATGGTGCCGCCGGCATGCAGGAAGGCCAGGCCGTCGCCGGAGATGGACTGGAGGATGAAGCCCTCGCCTCCGAACAGGCCGGTGCCGAGCTTGCGGTTGAACGCGATATCGAGCTTGGTGCCCGACGCCGCGCACAGGAATGCGTCCTTCTGGGCCAGCAGGCGCCCGCCCGCCGCGGCCAGGTTGATGGGCAGGATCTTGCCGGGATACGGCGCGGCCATGGCCACCCGCTGCTTGCCCTGAGGGGCGCTGTTGGTGAAGTGGGTCATGAACAGCCCCTCACCGGTGACGCCGCGCTTGGCCGCCGACTTGAGCTTGCCCCAGGTGCCCTGATCGGGGTCGGAGCCGTCGCCCATCTTGGCCTCGAACGTGATGCCCTGCTCCATGTACATCATGGCCCCGGCCTCGGCCACGACCACCTCGCCCGGGTCCAGCTCGACCTCTACGAACTGGAGGTCGTCCCCGTAGATCCGGTAGTCGATTTCGTGGCTCCGCATTGGTGCCTCCTGCATGTTCGAACTCGCCGGGTGAGGCTAACCCGCGGCCGGCAAGAGTCTGTCGATCCCCGCGGCCGAATCGTCGATCCCCAGCGCTCCCGGGCCGGTTCAGGCCCAGGACCACCCGTGCTCGTCCGAACCCCCGGGAGCGCCAGGCGAGCCCGACGGGCCCGGCGCGCCAGTCCAGCCGGATCGGCGCGCCTCGACGGCTGCGGGACGCATCAGTAGTCGATTCCCTTCTTGGCCAGGATCCCGCCGTCGTAGGCGTGCTTCGTCTTGACCATCTCGGTGGCGGTGTCAGCCAGCTCGATCATCCACGCCGGCGCGTCCCGGCCGGTCAGCACCAGCGACACGCTGTCGGGTCGGTTGCGGAACGTGTCCTCCACCTCTGCCGCTTCGATCCAGCCCCAGTTCAGCGGGTAGGTGATCTCGTCGAACACCACCAGCCGGTGCTCGCCCGCCTCCACCAGCGCCTTGCCGTGCCGCCAGGCCTCGCGGGCCTCGGCCTCGTCACGGGTCAAATCGTCGCTGTCCCAGGTGAAGCCCTCCCCCAGCGACCAGAAGTCCACGCCGAGCGGTTCGGCCATCAGCTGCTCGCCGGTAATCCAGTCGTCTGACTTGAGGAACTGCACCACCGCCACCGGCCAGCCCCGAGCCCTGGCTCGCATCACCATGCCGAACGCAGCCGAGGACTTGCCCTTGCCGTCGCCGGTGTTGACCACAACGAGGCTCTTGGCCGTGCGCATCCCGCCGGGGCGGGGATCTGTTGTGGGCGGGGAGTCGGACGTGGTCATGGTTGGTCTCCATTCTGGGCGATGGGGCCTGCCGGAGGCTGCGAACGGCTACAGGCTGAGCGGATCGCTGCGGCCGTGGGCACGATCACGGGACCCTCGGGGTCGTCGACGATGCGCACGCTGGCTCCGAAATGATCAGCGATGTTCTGCACCGTGAGCACGTCTACGGGCGGTCCGGTCTCGACTACACGCCCTCGCGCGAGTATGGCGATGCGGTCGCCGTAGCGGGCCGCCAGTGTCAGGTCGTGCAGGGTCGCGATCACGGTGAGCCCACGCTCGCGGCGCAGGGCGTCCACCAGCTCGAGCACGTCCTGCTGATGGCCGAGGTCGAGGGCAGTGGTCGGCTCATCCAGCAGCAGTACTTCGGCCTGCTGGGCCAGAGCCCTGGCCATCACCGCCCGCTGGCGCTCGCCGCCCGACAGCGATTGCACGGTGCGCTCGCCGAAGCAGCCCAAGTCGAGGCGTTCGAGGACCTCGGACGCGATCCTGCGGTCGTTGGCAGTCTCGGCCGCGAAGACACCCCGGTGCGGGGTTCGTCCCAGCAGCACGTAATCGGCGACCAGCATGCCGGTGGGGATCACCGGCGTCTGCGGAACGTAGGCGACCTTGCGGGCCCGGGCCGAGCGGCGCCGGTCCCTGAGCCCATCGATCACGATCTCCCCGTCGAAGGACACCAGGCCGAGCAGCGCGCGAAGCAGGGTGGTCTTGCCGGCGCCGTTGGGGCCGATGATGTTCAACCACTCCCCCGACGACGCGGCCAGATCAACGCCGCGCAGCACGTGCGTGCCCTCGAGGGTGACGTCCAGCGCACGCACGCTCACAGCGGTCGTCACCAGATCTCCCGGCGGCTGGTCCGCAGCACCAGCACGAAGAAGGGGGCGCCCAGGAACGCGGTCACCACGCCGATCGGCAGTTCGGCCGGCGCCAGCGCGGTGCGGGCGACCAGGTCGGCGAGCACCATGAACGCTCCTCCGAACAGCACCGACAGCGGGAGGACGAGCCGGTTGCTGGTGCCGAACGCGAGCCGCACGGTGTGCGGCACGATGATGCCGACGAAGCCGATGAGTCCGCTCACCGACACCGCCGCGGCCGCACCGAGCGACGCGGCCAGCACCACGATCATGCGCACCCGGCGGGGCTCCAGGCCGAGCGCGGCGGCCTCCTCGTCGCCGACGGCCAGCACGTCGAGCGCCCGGCGATAGCGCAGGACCACGGCCACGGTCACGAGGAAGTAGGGCAGCATCAGCGCCGGCTCGGACCATCCCGCGGTGGCGATCCGGCCCAGGATCCAGGCGAAGATCTTGCGGAACGCGTCGCTGTTGGCCTGCAGCACGTACGTCTGGCAGGCGGTGAGGAAGCTGGCCACCGCGATGCCGGCCAGGATCAGCGACGCCGTCGATCGGCCCCCGAGATGGCCGGCCACATACGACACCGCCACCGACACCAAGGCGCCCGCGAAAGCGGCGAGCGGCACCGGATCCAGCGCGCCGGCGCCGTCGCCGAGGTTGCTGGTGATGGCGATGGTGGCGCCGAGCCCGGCCCCGGCCGCGATGCCGAGAAGGTACGGGTCGGCCAGCGGGTTGCGGAACGCGCCCTGGTAAGTGGCGCCGCTCACGGACAGGGTGGCCCCCACCAGCAGACCGAGGGCCACGCGGGGCAGCCGGATCTGCTCCACGATGGCGGCGTGGGCGTCGCTCAGGCCGGAGTTGAACGTCATCCCCGGCAGCCCGTCGAGCAGCTGCAGCGCCACCCGGTGCGCGGCGATGTCGACCGGCCCGATGGTCAGCCCGGCGATCACCGCGATCACGACCGCGGCCACGCCCGCCGCCAGCGGGCCCGGTCGCAGGCCCGACGCTTGCAGAACAGTGTCTGCCCCGCCGGCGGGCTGCGGGTCGGTCACGTCATGGCCCCCCTGCTCCCCCGCCGTCTAGCTCGCCGCGCCTATGGACACCAGCACATCGGAGATGGCCGCGATGAAGTCCACCAGACGGGGACCCCAGCGCGACACGATGTCGTCGTCGAGCTCGACAACCCGGCCGGTCTGGACCGCGGACAGCTGGTCCCAGCCGGGGCGGGCCGCGATGGTCTCGGCGTTCTGGCCGCAGCACAGGGTGTAGGCCAGGAAGATCACGTCGGGGTCGGCGTCCACCAGGTACTCGTCGCTCAGCTGCGGATAGCCCCAGGCGCTGTCGCCGGCGTCGGCGGGATCGGCGACGCTGGTGAGGTCGAACAGGCCGTACACCTGTCCGATGAACGTGCTGCTGGTGACGGTGTAGAGGGTGTTGTCGAGCTCGTGGTAGTACGTGAGGCCGGACGCGTCGGGAGCGGCCGCAATCAACTCGGCGATCTCGGCCCGCATGTCGGCGACCAGCGCAGCGGCCTCGTCGACGTGGCCGGTGGCCTCGCCGAGCTGCTCGATCTGGACGTAGACATCGTCGAATGCGAACGGAGCGTCGTGGGCCCAAACCTCGATGCCCAGCGCCTCGAGGCTGGCGATCAGGTCGTCGTCGGTCTGCATCACCACTAGGTCAGGGTCGTACGAGGCGATGGCCTCGACGTTGGGGTTCCAGCCGTCGAGGTCGGTAACCGGCGCGTCGGCGGGGTAGTACGAGAACTGGTCCACAGCCACCACCCGGTCGCCCGCGCCGATGGCGAAGAGCATCTCGGTGGCGGTGGGCGAGATCGACACGACACGCTGGAGTTCGGACGGCGTGTCGTCTCTGGCGCCGCTGCAGGCCGCCGCGACGAGGGTCGAGGCGAGCAGGGCCAACAGGAGCTTGGCCCACAGGGCGGCTCGCCCGGTTGCGGTGCTGGTCATCTGGTCCTCCCTTCTGCTCGAGTTCGGGGCCGAGCAGCGGGAGTGCCACCGCACGAGCCTTCCCTAACCTCGAGGGTTGGTTCGTGGATGTCGGCAGTCAGGCGATCGGACTCGTCTCACCGGCCGGAGCCGGCGAGCATCACCGCTGCGGGACAGTGCCGGGTTTGCACCGGCTTCGCTGCCTGTCGACGCGCGACAGACTAGCCGGGATCACAGACCCCCCGGGTCGCTGGGGTTCAGCGGGCGAACCAGCGATCAGCGGCAGACCGGCTCGTAGCGCAGTCCGCGGTCGGCCAGCCGCTCCAGAGCCATGTCCAGGCCCTGCACCGTCCGGGAGCGGTCGCCGCCACCGTCGTGCATCAGGATGACTATTCCGGGCCTGGCCCACTTCACGAGGTAGTCGGCGATCTCTTCTGCCGGGGGACGGTTCCAGTCGGCGGGGCTGGCATCCCACGTCATCAGCGTCAGTCCGTGGGAATCGGCCCATTCTCTTGTGAAGGCGTCGATTGACCCGTACGGCGGGCGCAGGCACGGCGCGGCGAGATCCCCCAGGACCGCCTGGGTCCGGCTGATCGTCTCGTCGAAGGCCGCCCGGGACATCCCGGCCAGGTCCTCGTGGTTCCAGGTGTGGTTGGCGATGGTGTGACCCTCCGCCGCAATGCGCTGGATGATGTCGGGATGGGCCTGGGCCAACGAACCCAATACGAAGAACGTTGCCCGAGCGTCGTGACGGGCCAAGACGTCGAGCATTTGCGGGGTGTAGACGGGATTAGGGCCGTCATCGAAGGTGAGGTACACAACGGCGCCCTCGTCGTCGGGCGTGTCCGGAGCCGGAGGGCGCGCGGTCGACGCGGTGGTCGTGGGCGCCGGGGTGCCGTCAGCCAGCGGGAGCACCTCGACGGTCAGCTCGTAGTCGGCCTGCCCCGCGTGCGAGGAGACCACGGTCGCCCTCCACGGACCCGTGGCCGGCAGCGTCGCCTCCACGAGCTGGGACCGTTGCGCGGCCGAGGTCACCACGTGATCGTCGAGGCGGACATCGAGCCATACGCCGAGGGGCGCTTCCAGCGTGGCGGTGAACGGCTGGCCCTCCGATGCATGCACGGTGTAGGTCTGCCGTTCGCGGAAGCCGATGGACCCGGACTGCGCGGCGCTCACCGCGCCGACCTCGAAGCGGATCGGCACCTCGGAGAGCTCGGGGTCGGGCAGCGGCAGATCCTCGATGGGCTCGGTGTCGATCACCCTCACCAGCGGTGCCGAGGCCGACAGGTCGATCTCCAGCATCGTGTGCCGTGAGATGATCGTGAAGGGTTCGTCCTGGGCCCGGTCGAACAGCGACACCTCGATCAGACCGTCCCGCACCGTGATGGCGTCCACGACGACACGATCGCCCACTGCGATGGGCGACATCGCCGCCGCGGTGCCCCCGTCATTGATCACGGGCACGACTAGATGGAAGACGCCGATCCCCGTGGATCGCTCGACGATGTGGGCGACCACGTCATCGTCTCCGTCTCCGTCGAGGTCGCCCTGAGTCACGCGGTTCTGGAGCGTGAAGATGCTGGCCGAGGCGCCGCCGTACGAAACAGTGGCCCGACCTCCCTCCAGCCGCACGACTTCTCCGTCGATCTCGATGGTGAGGTGCTCCAGATCCTCCCAGCCGATGCCGTCGGGTTCCGGGGGCTCCGGGGAAGTGTCGGGGGGCGGGACTTCCGGGTCGGCGGGAGCCTCGGTTGAGGGCGCGGTCGTCTCGGGGCTGGTCTCCGGCGGGGTCGAGGTAGTCGAAGTGGTCGAAGTGGTGCGCGACACCGTCGGAGCGGAGGTCGTCGTTGCCTGCGGGCCCGCTCCCGCCATCGCGGGGTCCGGGTGCGACGAGCGCTCGCCGCTGCAGCCGGCGGCCACCAGCATCAACCCGATGGCGATGGCGAGCGCACTCAGCGGCCCGACCCGCACCAACAGCCAACGCCTCCGATCATGCGGACGGCAGACCCAACCCACTCTAGAACGTTTCACTCGCTGCGGCCGTGCGGCACGACGCGTCGCAACACCCTCAGGGAACCGACCGCCGCTTGTTCCTGGAAGCACCCGTCGCTCAGGGCTCGGCACCAGATCTCATACGGGGGCCGTCCGCCGTCGGCGGGGTCCTCGAACACGTCGTGGACGGCCAGCAGTCCTCCCGGCGCCACATGGGGCGACCAGCCCTCGTAGTCGCGGTGGGCGGGCTCGGCGCCGTGTCCACCGTCGATGAACACCATGGCCAATGGGACGGCCCACAGCGACGCCACCCTCGGCGAGTCACCCACCACGGCCACGATAGTTTCCTCCAATCCGGCGTCGGCGATGGTGCGGCGGAAGAACGGCAGCGTGTCGATCACACCCAGGTCGGGGTCCACCAAATCCGGGTCGTGATGCTCCCAGCCGGGCTGATTCTCCTCTGAGCCGCGGTGGTGGTCCACGCAGAACAGCACCCGCCCGCTCTGCTGCGCGGCCGCGCCGAGGTACACCGCCGACTTGCCGCAGTAGCTGCCCACCTCCAGGAACGGCCCGGCCTGATCGAGCGACGCGGCCGCCTCGTAGAGGGCCAGCCCCTCATCAGCGGGCATGAAGCCGCGCGCCGCCTCAGCGGCGAGCCGGAGCCGGTCGTCCATCATCGCTGAGCGAGGCAGCCCTGGGTGGGGCACACCGACTGCTTGGCCGGCATCCGCTCAGCCCTTCGACGAGCGAGGCCACATCATCTGGTCGAGGAAGACGTACTTGGCCACCCACACGATGCCGTAGGCACCGAAGTTGCCCGCCACGACCAGCACGGTCCTGTCCGCGAAGTGTTCGATGATCGTCACCGCGAGCGACGACAGCGCCAGGCCCACTAGCGCCATGATCCAGAACGTCAGCACCTCTCCGCCTAGCCGGTGCGGACCGCTGCGCTGCCACACCCAGGCCCGGCTCAGCAGGTATGCGGGCGCTGTGCTGACCATCCAGGCCGCGAGGTTGGCTCCGACCGCGGGCCACCCCAGCACGCCATGGCCGACCGCCAGCACACTCAGCCCGACCGTCACGTTCACCACCGACACGCCGCAGTAGCGCAGGGCCTTCAGCCCATGCTCGGCTCTCAGCCTCTGCAGGGTGGAGGTCGGAGTTGTGGTCACGACCTCGCAGGCTATTGCAGGCGGAGACTCGAAGGCACCGGTCGGCTGTCCCGGCGGGGCATGATGGGCCGATGCAGACGGCGCTGGACAATGTGGTGGCCCTCCTGGACCTCGAAGCCATCGAGGTCAACATCTTCCGGGGCCGCTCGCCCGCCGACGACCGCCAGCGCATCTTCGGCGGCCAGGTGGCCGGCCAGGCTCTGGTGGCCGCGGCCCGCACGGTGGAGCGGGGCTCCGTGCATTCGCTGCACGCCTACTTCCTGCGGGCCGGCGACCCCAAGGCCCCCCTGCTCTACGACGTGGACCGCATACGAGACGGGCGGTCGTTCACCACCCGACGCGTTGTCGCCATCCAGCACGGCCGGGCCATCTTCCAGCTCGCCGCATCGTTCCACGTCGCCGAGGACGGATACGAGCACTTCGAGCCCATGCCCGCGGTGCCCGACCCCGAGACCCTCCAGCCCCGCATGAAGAGGATCCAGGCCACCGACCCGGAGCGGGCCCGGCCCGACCGCATGCAGGCGCTGGACATCCGCTATGTGACCACCAGCCCGCTTGATCGCAGCGGTCCGCTGCCGCCCACGCAGATGGTGTGGATGCGGGCCAACGGCACGCTCGGCGACGACCCGGTGCTGCACGCCTGCCTTCTGACCTACGCCAGCGACCTGACCCTGCTCGACACCGTGCTGGCGCCCCACGGCACCAGCGCTGCGAACCCACAAATCATGCTGGCCAGCCTCGACCACGCCATGTGGTTCCACGGGCCGTTCAGGGCCGACGAGTGGCTGCTGTACGACCAGCACACCCCGGCCGCCAGCGGCGCCCGGGGGCTGGCGATGGGGAGGGTCTTCACCCGCGACGGCCGCCTGGTGGCGTCGGTGGTGCAGGAGGGCCTGATCCGCAGGATCGGCTGAGGCCCGCATGAACTTCAATCGATTTGCCACATGTGAGGTGGTCAACTGCTTGATGTTCGGCGCGGCATGGCGCGAACACCGCCGTCCAGTGCCCGAACGACGGTTGTGCACAGGGCTCTCGGACGCTCCGCGTAGTCGTCCCAAGTGAAGTTGAGAACGTCCCATCCGGCCAGCGTGACCTCGTTGCGGCGTCGTCGGTCGTTCACGAAGGACTCCCGGTTGTCGTGCCAGCGAGCGCTGTCCAGCTCGATCGCCACACGATGGGCGGGGTAGGCGAGATCGACTTGGGCAACGAAGGCCCCACGGGCGTCGTGCACGCGGTGCTCGAGCGCGGGATAGTCCAGGCCCGCACCGGTGAGCAGTTCGGCCACCATCCGGCTCCATTCGCTTAACGGCACGGGATCGTCGCGGAAGCGGTCCTCCAGGGACGCCTTGAGGGCCGCGCATCCCGGTCGCCCACGGCGGGCGTGGGAGACGAGCACGCCCCAGAGGTCCGACCGCCGTAGCTGCCCGTTCCTCAGCACGGCGTCGATGGTGCGATCCAGCCGGTTGCGGTTCACGACAGCGGCCACGTCGAGGACCGTGCGAGCCAGCCCGGTGACGGGAATGCCGTCTTTCACGACGGGCTTGGCCAGGTCGAGCTGTGTGGACTGGTGGAAGCGCACTCCGTTGACCGCCCTGTTCCCGCCAGGAGCAACTGACAGCTCGACGATGTGGAGCCTGTACCCGTCGATGCGGTGCAGCGCCGCGGCCGACCGGTGGCTGGCCAGCCCCCCGTAGGTCATACAGGCGGCCAGCAGCCTCGACAGCGGGGTGGACGGCATCGCTGCATGCCGGTACATGCCGCGATGCTCACGAACCCAGTGCCCCGATCCCACGCGGTGTTCAATCTGGCGCGCCGTCATGCCAGCGTCCAGAGCTTGGGCGCGAGAGATGAGCCCATGCTGTTGCTTCATTCGCCCAACGACGGAGACTTCTCCCACTAGCGCACCATTCAGCAATCAGATCTAATTGAATGATACTACACAAAATATATTGCACTTATGGCAACTACATGGATGGCTAGCCAAATCCGAAGTCGGGCGGAGGGTTCGATTTACACCCCTGTGGGATCATGGAGGGTATGAGCAAGCCCCATGAGATTGTCCGCACCGGGATGAGCATCGCGGAGTTCTGTCGCGGTGCAGGTTCGCGCCAACATCACCACCTCGTTCGGCGAAGTGATCGAGGAGCACTTCACCGTCCTCGCGTTCGGAGAATCCGACTACGAAGACCTCATCGTCAGTGACATCGCCGTGTCGGATGACTGGACCGGGCAGATCATCGTCGGCGACAGCCCCCTCGCTCTACCCGCTGGCCTCATATGGTTCGAAGTCCAAGGAGGCGGCAACGACGCACGTTGGACCATCAGAGTCGAACCCCCATGAGCGTCCCGCCGCTAGCTGTCAGTTCGCGTGAGGTTGTGTGCACGTGATGCGGGCGGGGCAACAGCTCCGGAGCAGGCCATGAGGGCTACGACTGCAGCGGACTCGATCCGCCGTCTGGTGGTGGCCGTAGCGGTCATGACCGGGGTCGCGGCTGGCAGCGCCTGCACCGCCGACGATGAGTTGTCGACTCCGAGGCCCACCGTGCCGACCGTGACATCGGGGCAGCCCGGCACGGCGCTCGAAAGGGGGCAGGCCGACGACCGTGAGCAGACGAGCGACCGAGAGGCCGGTGACGCGGAGTTGGACGATGATCGCGGCGGCCAGCGCGGCACCAGTGTCGTCGAGCCGGTGTCCGGGGGGCCTAGCGACGCGCCCGCGTCAACAGATACCGAGACCGGAGAGGACAGCGTCCGGCCTGACGGCAACATGTTCGCGGCCGACGTCGCCGTGGAGCCGGTCCTCAGGCTGGACGAGCCGATCGACATGGCCGTCGCGCCCGGCGACGAGTTGGTGTGGATCGCCGAACGACCCGGACGGGTGCTTCGCGTGGACCTGGACCGCGGGGAGGTGGTGGAGACGATCCTCGACATCTCCGCAGAGACCGAGGCCACCGGCGAGCGCGGCCTCCTCGGCATAGCGGTGACCGAACGCTGGCTGTTCGTGAACTTCACCGACCTCGGGGGCGACACGCGCGTCGATGCCTTCGAGCGGGAGGGAACCGGCCTCGGCGACCGGCGGCGGACGCTCCTCTCGCAGTCCCAGCCCTTCCGCAACCACAACGGCGGCGATCTGGCCATCGGCCCCGACGGGCTGCTGTACATCGGCTTCGGGGACGGCGGCTCGGGGGGAGACCCGCTCGACGCGGGCCAGGACCCCACGACCTGGCTGGGAGCCGTCCTGCGCATAGAGCCCACGCCCGATGGGGTCGAGGCGTACGCCGTGCCCCCCGACAATCCCTTCGTCGCCGGCGAGGACGGGAGCCCGGTGGGCCGGCCCGAGATCTTCCTCACCGGAGTGCGCAACCCGTGGCGCTTCTCGTTCGACCGCAGCACCGGCGACCTCTGGGTCGCCGACGTGGGTCAGGACCGCTACGAGGAGGTGACCGTGCTGCTCGCGGCCAACGGAGGCGGGGTCGGTGCCAATCTCGGCTGGCGCCTCCGGGAGGGCCTGCACTCCTTCTCCGGCGACGAGCCCCCGGGCCACGCCGACCCTGTGTGGGAGTACGGCCAGGACGACGGCTGCAGCGTCACCGGCGGGTTCGTGTACCGGGGCACGGCCATTGAGGACCTCTATGGCTCCTACGTCTTCGGCGACTACTGCACATCCCGCCTGTGGGCGTTGCAGATCTCCACCGGCAAAGTCGAGTTCCGCGACTTGGGAGTGGAGGTGCCCGGAGGATCGCTGGCGTCGTTCGGCGAGGACGCCCAGGGCGAGCTGTACACGCTGTCGCTCAACGGCCCCGTGGCCCGCATCGTCGCAGAATGAACCCGCGCTACTTCACCCATCCTTCTCGCGAGCGGCGCTTCAGCCGCAGGCTCGTCTACTCTCAGCGCTCGTGACCGTCCCCAGAGGCACCCCTGCGGCCGCGACCGCCGAGATCGAAGTCCACGAGTGCCTCGCCGTCACCGAGGAGTTCGTGGAAGCCATGGAGCGGCTCATCCCGCAGCTCTCTTCGTCGAACCCTCCGCCCTCTAGGACCGAGCTGGAGGAGATCGTGGCGTCGCCTGCCACCACGCTGTTCGTGGCCCGGTGGGGCGATCGCATCGTCGGCGCGCTCACGCTCGTCGCCTTCCGCATCCCCACAGGCGTGCGGACCCGCATCGAGGACGTCGTGGTGGACGAGACGCTGAGGGGCCAGCGGGTCGGCGAGCGGCTGAGTGACGTCGCGATCGCCGAGGCCCGGCGCCTGGGGGCGCGCAGCATCGACCTGACGTCTCGGCCGTCGCGGGAGGCCGCCAACCGCCTGTACGCCCGGATGGGCTTCCAGCGGCGAGAGTCCAACGTCTACCGCTACATGCTGTGAGCAGCCTGAGCCCTGCCGCGGCCGCCCGCCTGTGGACGCCCTCGGCTGAGCGAGCCGCGGGGTCGAACCTGGCCCACTTCCGCGGCTGGCTGCGCGACCACCGCGGCGTCGATACGTCCGACTGGGACAGCCTGCACCGGTGGTCGGTACGACGCAGCGGCGAGTTCTGGGCCGCGGTGTGGGACTGGTGCGGCGTGGACGGTGATCGGGGCGAGCGCCTCGTCGAGATGCCCGACGAGAACCGATGCCCGGATCGGGGCGAGCGCATGCGGCGCACCCGCTTCCTGCCCGACGCCCGCCTCAACGTGGCCCAGAACCTCCTAGGACCAGTGTCGCAGGACACCGCCATCGTCTTCCGCGGCGAGGACGGCGAGGCGGCCCAGCTCACCCGGGCCGAGCTGCACGACATGACCGGCCGGGTGCAGCAGCTACTCATCGACGCCGGGGTGGGGCCCGGGGACCGGGTGGCGGCCTGGATGCCCAACCGCCCCGAGACCTATGCGGTGATGCTGGCCGCGGCCGGCCTCGGCGCGGTGTTCAGCTCCACATCGCCCGACTTCGGCACCGCCGGTGTGCTCGACCGGTTCAGCCAGATCGCCCCGACCGTGCTGTTCGCCTGCGCCGACTACCCCTACGGTGGCCGCCGCCACGACTGCACCGAGCGTCTGCGCGACATCTCGGCCAGCCTGCCCTCGCTGCGCCGCACCGTGCTGGTCGAGCCGGGCTGGCTCGACGGCTACGGCGCCGGGTTCGGGGCCGGTCCCACCCCGGCCGTATTCCGGGCGCTTCCCTTCGACCATCCCTGGTACGTGCTGTACTCCTCGGGCACCACCGGCCCTCCCAAGTGCATCGTCCACCGGGCGGGCGGCCTGCTGCTCAAGCACCTGTGCGAGCATCGGCTGCACTGCGACGTGCGGCCCGGCGACCGGGTGTTCTACTTCACGACCACCGGCTGGATGATGTGGAACTGGCTCGCGTCGACGCTGGCCTGCGGCGCGGCCGCGGTGCTGTACGACGGCTCGCCCGCGCATCCCGGCCCCGACCGCCTGTTCGACCTGATCGACGAGACTCGAATCACCCTGTTCGGCACGTCGGCGAAGTTCGTCGACGCTTGCCGCAACGCGGGTATCCGCCCCGCGGCCACCCACGACCTGTCGTCGCTTCGCACCATCACATCCACGGGATCGACGCTGGTGGCCGAAGGGTTCGACTGGGTGTACTCCAATGTGAAGGCCGACGTGCACTTGGCCTCGATCTCAGGAGGCACCGACCTGTGCGGTTGCCTCGTGGCCGGCGATCCGACCTCGCCGGTTCGCCGGGGCGAGATCCAGCGTCCCGGCCTGGGCCTCGATATGGACGTGGTGAACGACTCCGGCGAGGCGCTGCCCCCCGGGGTCGAGGGCGAGCTGATCTGCCGCAGCCCGTTCCCGTCCATGCCGCTGCGCTTCTGGGACGACCCCGGCGACGCCCGCTACCGAGCCGCCTACTTCGAGCGAATCGACGGCGTCTGGCACCACGGCGACTTCGTTTCGAGGACCCCGGCGGGAGGGTTCGTCATCTCGGGCCGCTCCGATTCCACGCTCAATCCCGGCGGGGTGCGCATCGGCACCGCGGAGATCTACCGGCGCGTCGACACGCTTCCCGAGGTGTCCGAGAGCATCGCAATCGGCCAGCCGTACGGAGCCGACACTCGCGTAGTGCTGTTCGTGCGGATGGCCGCCGGGCACGAGCTCACCGACGAGCTGCGCGACGCGATCCGCCGGCGCATCCGCTCGGGGCTGTCCCCCCGGCATGTGCCCGCCGTGATCGCCGCGGTGGACGACATACCGCGCACCCGCTCAGGCAAGATGACCGAGACCGCCGTACGCGACGTGATCTGCGGACGGCCGGTGCGCAACACCTCGGCGATGGCCAACCCGGAGGCTCTGGAGCACTTCCGCGACCGCCCCGAGTTGGCCTGACGGGCTTCGGCCCGCTGAGCCCGAACTGGCCTGACGGGCCACCGCCCGCTGAGCCCGAACTGGCCTGACGGGCCACCGCCCGCTGAGCCCGAACTGGCCTGACGGGCCACGGCCCGCTGGGTTCGATTTCGCCTGACGACCCGCGGATCGGCGCCGCCTCGGTGGCGGTATGGTGGCGTCCGTGTCTACTGAGCCAGAGCATGTTGTTTGGTCAGGGCCCAAGCCCCGGCTCACCCGTCCCACGCTGATAGCCGCGTTCGAGGGCTGGAACGACGCCGGCGACGCGGCCACCACCGCGGCCTCGCATCTGGCCGGCCGCTGGGGATGCGAGCCCGTGGCGGAGATAGATCCCGAGCCGTTCTTCGACTTCACGGCCGCCCGGCCGTCGGTGCACCTCGACAAGAGCAAGGCCCGGCGCATCGCCTGGCCGTTGAACGAGGTGCGGGTGGCCCGGCTGGACGACCCTGGGGTGGACGCGGTGGTGCTGATCGGCACCGAGCCACAGCTGCGGTGGCGGACCTTCACCCACCAGCTGATCTCCCTGGCCGGGATGCTCGGCGTGGAGCGGGTGGTCACCCTCGGAGCGCTGCTGGCCGAGGTGCCCCACAGCCGTGACGTAGAGGTGTACGGCTCCACCGACAACGAGGAGCTGCGAGCCGATCTCGGTCTCACGCCGTCCACCTACGAGGGCCCCACCGGGATCGTGGGCGTGCTGTCGTCGGCGTGCCGCGACGCCGGCTATCCCACGGCTTCGTTCTGGTCGGCGGTGCCGTCGTACATGCCGGCCGCGCCCTCTCCCAAGGCTGCGCTGGCGCTGGTGAACCGGGTGTGTGCCCTGATGGGGGCTCCCGTGCCTACCTTCGACCTGGAGCAGAGGGCGCAAACCTATGAGCGGGAGATCACCAGGATCGTGGCCGAGGACGACGAGACCGCCGAGTATGTGGCCCGCCTCGAGAGAGCCTGGGACGACAGCCAGGACCAAGAAGACGAGTCCCTCAGCAACGACCCCGACACGCTGGTAGCCGAAGTCGAGCAGTTCCTGCGCGACAGCGGCTGAGAGGCGGTCTCGGTACGGCTATTCCTCGGGCGCGCCGCGCCAGGGCGGGGTGCGGGGGTGGTCGAAGAGCACGTCCACCGGCTCGCCGCGGATGGCTTTGAAGGCGTGGGCGGCCCACAGCTCAGGTCGGGCGGTGCGCTCGGGCAGCTCGCCCTCGGCGAAGAACCCCACGTCGATGCACTCCAGCGGATGGGCCTTCAACTCGCCGCCGAGGCTGCGGCAATGGAACACGATCGACACCAGCGGCACCCGGGTGAAGCCTCGGCGCATTCCGTCGAGGATGGCAATGGGATGCAGCACCTCGCAGTGGATCCCGGTCTCCTCGAGGACCTCCTTGACGGCCACCTCCGACGGTGAGTAGCCCACGTCGGACCATCCGGTGGGATACAGCCACCAGCCGGAGTCGGCCCGCTGCACCAGCAGTATGCGGCCCTCGTCGTCGCCGACGATGGCGCCGACGGTGATCTTGGGCGTGACGTATCCGGCCACGCCCGAGCCGACCCGGTCGAGCCATTCCTGCACCTGGTGGCCGGTGTCGACGCCGACCGCGCTGTGGGCGCGGATGTCGGCTGCCACCGCCAGCACCTCCTCGAAGCGCTCCTGCTCGTAGCGGCTCTCGGTGAAGCCGAGGCCGGTCTGGGCTATCCCGGCCAGGCTCTCGGCCCAGCGCAGGATGTCGGCCTCGCTCGCCGGTCGTGGTTCGGCACCAGCCGCATTGACGGGGGCTCCAGGGGACCTGGCGTCTTCGCCCACTCCGGCACCCTAACCCAGCCGCGCGTACACACCGGATCGGCACGGTGGAAGGGCAGGCGTCAGCGGGTTCGTTCGAGGATCTCGTCGGCCGGTCCCACCAGGCCCGTCACGAACGGGCCGAACTCGGCGTAGGCGGCCGACGCCCGGTCGTATCGCATGGTGTAGACGGTCTCCTTGAGCGCGCCGATGTCCTCGCCGAACAGCGTGACGCCCCACTCCCAGTCGTCGAGGCCCGTGGATGCGGTCACGAGTTGCACGATGCGTCCCGCGAACTTGCGTCCCGACGCCCCGTGCTCGTACATGAGCTCCTTGCGCTCGTCGAAGGGCAGCTCGTACCAGTTCTGGCCCGGGTTGCGTCGCTTGGTCATCGGGTAGAAGCACCAGGCCGGCTTGTTGGGCGGGGGCAGCTCGGGGTTGAGGCGCATCTCGGCCATCTCCGCGGGCAGGCCCAGGGCGTACTCGGACAGCTCGGTGATCGACACGTAGCTGTCGACCATGTCCAGACCGGCCCGCACCAGGCCGGTCTGCAGGTCGCGCAGCGCCCAAGCGTCGGCGTGCAGGCCCATGAAGCACAGCTGGGCCTTGTGGCCCAGCACCGCCACCGTCACTACCTGGACCCCGGCCTCGGTGGCGTCCTTCACCGCGTTCAGCACCGCGGCATCGTCGGTGTCGGGCGTGCGGGCACAGAACATGTGCACCACGACCAGCCCCTGGCCCACACCGACCGATTCCAGCATCACCGCAGTCTAGGAAGCCGCCGCCCACGAACTTCAAGCCGTTAGCCACATCCAGGGTGGTTAACTCCTTGAAGATCGATCCCGGCGATCAGATTCAGCCGTCGACGTAGACGGTCATGGCGCCGTTGCGGGCGAAGCCGGCCAGTTGCATACCGGCGGCCTCGGCCGTGGCCGCGGCCAGCGCGGTGGGGGCGCTCACCGCCACCAGAGCCCGGAACCCGCCGGCCCAGGCCTTGTGGACCAGCTCGAAGCTGGCCCGGCCGCTGACCACCAGGCCGAGCCCGGTGGCGGGCAGCTCACCATCGAGGAAGAGCCGCCCGATGAGCTTGTCCACGGCGTTGTGGCGGCCCACGTCCTCGCGCACCATCGTCACCGAGCCGTCGGACGCCACAACACCGGCGGCGTGGACCGCGCCGGTGACGTCGAACAGCTCCTGTCCGGGACGCAGCCTCTCGGGCGCGGCGGCGAGTGCCTCCCAAGGCAGCGATTCGCCCGTGACCGGCGCGAGCTTGGACACGAGCTCGTCGATCTCGCTCGTACCGCAGAAGCCGCACGACGAGGTGGTGGTGGTCAGCCGGGGCCGGGGCGGCGGGGCCTTGCCGCCGGTGGACACCGACACCACGTTGAAGTCCGTGGCCGCGGCGGAGCCCTTGGCGCAGTACTTGACCTGGACGACCCGGTGGCCGTCGAGCAGCCCCTCGGCGAAGCAGAAGCCGACGGACAGCTCGAAGTCGTTGCCAGGGGTGCGCATGGTGGTGGCCACCCGCACATCGTCGAGCTCGATGGCCATGGGCTCCTCGGATGCGAGGTGGTCCGCCAGGCGGTTCCTGCCGGGGCCGTCGCCGGTCCAGGGCCGCACCAGCCGTTGCTGGCTCCTCGACTTGGTGGCCATGACCACAGGCTACGGCACCCCGCGGCGATGGGCCTTGGCGCGCGCACCCCGACCCGGGCTGCGGCCGGCCTTGTCGCGCGCACCCCGACCCGGGCTGCGGCCGGCCTTGTCGCGCGCACCCCGACCAGGGCGGCGGCCGGCGAACTTCAAGCAGTTAGCCACATCCAGGGTGGTTAACTCCTTGAAGATCGATTCCTCGACAGTTCGGCTCGTACGTGGTGGATCAGATCCGGCTCGCCCACCGCGGCCATCCACAACTCCGAGACCAGCACCGGTCCGGCCAGGCACAGCCGGCGCCGCACCGCCGTCACCGACTTCGCCGTCGGGGTGAGGCCGATCTGAGCGGACTCCAACTCGACCACCAGGCCGTCGGCGGCCGGGGTCACCGAGCCGACGTCCACCTCCACGATCCCCGACGGCTGGGCCACGGCCAGCTCGACGACACCGTCGGGCAGGGCCCTGAGGTACCCGGCCTCGGCGTGCAGCGGCTGGCCCGTCGAGCGGTCCCGGCTGCGCTGGACCATGGACAGGAACGGTTTGCCGACATGGCCGAAGACCAGCTCCTCGGTGTAGGCGAAGTCGTCGATGGTGGGGTATCTGCCCTCCCCGGAGCCGCGCCAGGTCCCGAGCAGGGGCGCGAGCGGCAGGCACATCGGGTGCAACTCGACCATGCCTGGAAGCTATCCGGGCGCGGTCGCCGTCGGCCCCGGAAGCTGCCGGGGCGCGCAACAGCCCGGCGCCAGGGGGTCGGGCCGGGCTGTTGTTGGGGGGTCCGGGACGGGAACTAGAAGTCCATGTCGGGCATGCCGCCGCCCGCAGAGCCGTTCTCGGGGACATCGGCGATGACAGCCTCCGTGGTGAGGAACAGCGCGGCGATCGAGCCGGCGTTCTGCAGGGCCGAGCGGGTGACCTTGGCCGCGTCGATGATGCCCGCGGCGATGAGGTCCTCGTACTCGCCGGTGGCGGCGTTGAGCCCGTTGGGACCGCTCAGGTTGCGGACCCGCTCGACGACGACGCCGCCCTCGAGTCCGGCGTTCACCGCGATCTGGCTCAGCGGCGCCACCAGCGCCTTGGCCACGATGCGGGCCCCAGTCTTCTCGTCGGCGTCGCTGAGTCCCTCGACCGCGGCGTCAACCGCGTCGACGGCCCGCAGCAGCGTCACGCCGCCACCAGCCACGACGCCCTCCTCAATGGCGGCCTTGGTGGTGCTCACGGCGTCCTCGATGCGGTGCTTCTTCTCCTTGAGCTCCACTTCGGTGGCTGCGCCCACCTTGAGCACGGCCACGCCGCCGGAGAGCTTGGCCAGGCGCTCCTCGAGCTTCTCACGGTCGTAGTCGGAGTCGGTGTTGTCGATCTCGCCCTTGATCTGATTGATGCGGCCGGCCACGTCGGACGGGTCGCCGGCGCCTTCGACGATGGTGGTCTCGTCCTTGGTGACGATCACCTTGCGGGCCTGGCCCAGCATGTCGACGCCCACGCTGTCGAGCTTGAGGCCGACCTCCTCGCTGATGACCTGGCCGCCGGTGAGGATGGCCATGTCCTGCAGCATCGCCTTGCGGCGGTCGCCGAAGCCCGGCGCCTTCACGGCCACGGACGTGAACGTGCCCCGGATCTTGTTGACCACCAGGGTGGCCAGAGCCTCGCCGTCCACGTCCTCGGCGATGGTCAGCAGGGGCTTGCCGCTCTGCATGACCTTCTCGAGCACGGGCACCAGGTCGCGCACGTTGGAGATCTTCGACGCGACGAGCAGGATCTGCGGGTTGTCGAGCACCGCTTCCATGCGCTCGGGGTCGGTGACGAAGTACGGGGAGATGTAACCCTTGTCGAAGCGCATGCCCTCGACGGTCTCCATCTCCAAGCCGAAGGTCTGGCCCTCCTCGACGGTGATGACGCCGTCCTTGCCGACCTTGTCGATGGCGTCGGAGATGGTGGCCCCGATCTCGGGGTCGGCGGCGGAGATGGCGGCCACGTTGGCGATCTGGGCCTTGTCGGACGACACGTCGTGGCTGTTGCTGTGGATCGACTCCACCGCGGCGTCCACGGCGGCCTCGATGCCTCGCTTGAGCGACATCGGGTTGGCGCCGGCCGCCACGTTGCGCAGACCCTCACGCACCATTGCCCACGCCAGCACCGTGGCGGTGGTGGTGCCGTCGCCGGCTACGTCGTCGGTCTTCTTGGCGACCTCCTTGACCAGTTCGGCGCCGATCTTCTCGAAGGGGTCCTCCAGCTCGATCTCCTTGGCGATCGACACGCCGTCGTTGGTGATGGTGGGGGCGCCCCACTTCTTGTCGAGCACGACGTTGCGGCCCTTGGGGCCCAGCGTGACCCGCACTGCGTCGGCGAGCTGGTTCATGCCGCGCTCAAGAGCACGGCGGGCCTGCTCGTCGAACTGGATCGTCTTAGCCATTGGAACCTCCGGAACGGCCCTTGGGCGGGCCAGCAGTCTCTTCGTTGCCTGGGTTGGCACTCGCGTGCCGCGAGTGCCAAGTCAACCGCGACAGGCCCGCGATGACAACCCGCCGGAGCGCGAATATGGCCGTCCGAAGCCGGGAGTTCGCGGGCGCGGTGCGTCAGCCGCGTCCGCCCGCGACCGCGGGCACGATGCTCACGGTGGCGCCGTCGTCGACGGCGGTGCTGAGCCCGTCGAGGAAGCGGACATCGTCATCGCTGACGAACACGTTGACGAAACGGCGCAACTCGCCCGACTCATCGACGATCCGGTCACGGAAGCCGGGGTGCGACGACTCCAGCGAGTCGAGCACCTCCACGAGGGTGGCACCGTCGACGGCCACCTCCGACGCACCGGCGGTGAGGACTCTCAGGGTCGTGGGCACTCGGACAGTGACGGCCATGTTCTTTCCTCGATGTGCTCAGAGATGCGCCTACCGGACCCGGGCCATCGTATCGGGCCACCACTGAGAGACAGCGCGGGCAGGTGCCGACGGCTCGCGGTGCAGCGTCGTGTCTCCCGCTCGGCCTCTAGGATCAGCCTGTGGCCTCAGACGTGGAACGGCGTGCGCAGCGATCGAGGGGACCGTCCCTGCCAGGGCTGGTGGTGATGGGCGCGCTGGCGGTGGTGGGAGCGATCACGCTCCTTCAGTGGGCGGTGGCCGTGTTCACCTGGCTGATCACGTTCGCGATGCTCATGGTGGTGCTGTTGGGCCTGGGGTGGTGGGTCGTCACGTTGAAGCGCCGGGGCTGAGGCTCGCCAGCGCTTCGCTCACCGCGGCACGAACGCAGCCGCAGGCTTCAGCTCTGGCCCGATCCGAGCCGAAGCGGGCCGTCAAGTCGACGACCTCAAGGCCATCGGGCGCCGGTACTCGCGGGTCCGCGCTTCCCACAATGGCGAGGGCCGGCACACCGGCCTCCGCGGCCAGCTGCGCCACTCCCCCGACCACCTTGCCCTGTAGCGACGTGGCGTCGTAGCGGCCCTCGCCGGTCACGACCACCTCGGCGTCGAGGATCCGTTCCCCCAGGTCGATCTCGTCGGCGACCAACTCGAAGCCGTTGACCAGGCTGGCGCCCCGTGCGGCCAGACCCCCGGCCAGACCCCCGGCCGCGCCGGCGCCCGCCATTGCGGTCACGTCCACTCCGAAGTCGTGCTCATAGATCTGCGCCAGCCGCCTGAGGCGCCGGGTCAGCAACTCGACCTGGGCGGGCGAGGCCCCCTTCTGCGGACCGTAGACGGCGGCCGCTTCCACGAAAGCCGTGCGCACGTCGCAAGCCACGATCATCTCCACTCCCGACATCCGGGCCGGCGACGGCAGAGACTCCAGCGCGCCGAGGCCGCCGTCGGTGGTGGCCGAGCCGCCCACCGCCACCAGCACGCGGTGGGCGCCGGCCGCGACCGCCTCGGCGATCAGCTCGCCGGTGCCGGACGTGGTGGCGTTGACCGGGTCGTTGCCGGAGGCGCCGCCGGCCACGGCCAGGCCCGAGGCGAGGGCCATCTCGATGACGGCGACGCCCCGGCTGAGCCGCCAGGGCGCGGTGACCGGCTCGCCCAGCGGCCCCGTAACCACCGAGGAACGGTTGGGGCCGCCCAGCGCGTCGAGGGTTCCCTCGCCCCCGTCGGCCATGGGCGCTCTGTCGCAGGATGCCGAGGCGGCCCTGGCAGCCGCGGCGATGGCCTCGGCAACCTCGCCCGCCGAGGCCGTCCCGCGGAACTTGTCGGGGGCCGCCAGCACGCGCACGGGCCACATTCTGGCGGCATCCCGCAGGACCCGCGCTCAGCGGGGGGGGGTGCTATCCGAGCTCAGCCCGCGGGCGGCGCGGGATCGAGGATCACGTCGTCGGTGCCGACGACTGCGAAGATGTTGAAGTCCTCGAGGTTCTCCGGCGACTCCGGGTTCCGGATCAGCGTCATGATCGTGCCCGGAGCGGGCGTGATGATGTCCGGGGGCGCCCCGAGCACGGACGCGACCGCCTTGGCGTCGTCTCCGTAGCCGGCCTTGTAGTAGATGACCGACCCTTCGACACGGTCCTGCTCGGTGTTCTTGGCCGCGGTCACGTAACCGGAGGCGTTGAGCGTGCTCGCCGTGCGGCCGGCTCGGCCCCGCTCGCCGGTGCCGTTCATCACTGCCACCTTGACCTCGCCCGGCAAGTGGGTGACCACCGGGGGAGCCGTAGTCGTGGTTGTGGTGGAGCTTGTCGTGGACGTCGCGTCGGCTTCGGGACTGTCTTCTGAGTCGCCTTCGCCGGTGGGCGAGGACTCTGCTTCGGTGTCGTCATTGGAAGCATCGGTGCTGCTGTCGTCGGAGCCGTCGAAGCCTCGCGACAGCAAGAAGGCGCCCAGTGCAACCGCAACGATCACAAGCACAATCGCCCGCCCAGCCGAGCCGCCTCCCGAAGA
Source organism: Candidatus Aldehydirespirator sp. (assembly GCA_965219165.1). Lineage (GTDB taxonomy): Bacteria > Actinomycetota > Acidimicrobiia > Acidimicrobiales > Aldehydirespiratoraceae > Aldehydirespirator. The sequence goes on from CBDCMW010000002.1 coordinate 3,468,112, forward strand.
ATGAGAGTGCTGGGGAGTCATGGATCGCACCTTAGCCTGTGTTTCTGGCGGAGTCTCGCACCGGCTCGGAGGGTTCGAAGTCAATCATCGGAGCCCTCGGAACCGGGAGCGTTCCCACCCGCGGACCTGGACGCGAAGCGGGCCGCGAGGCGGCCGGCCTCGGTGCCGCTGCGGACCGCTCCCTCCATTGTGGCCGGCCAGCCGGTGCCGGACCAGGCCCCTGCCAAGTACACGCCCGGGAGGCCGGATTCGACCCCGGCCCGCAGGCTGTGGGTTCCCGGCACGCCGAGGAAGGTGGCGGAGTGCTCGCGGGTGACGATCGACTCGGTGACGGTCGCGTCCGCCGCCGCCGGCAGCAGGCGGGCCAGCTCCGCGGTGAAATGCGCCACGAGGTCGGCCGAGGCCATGCCGATGTAGGACTCGGCGGCCGAGAGAGACACCGCCAGGCACTGGCGGCCGTCGTCCAGCCCGGCGCCGCCGGTGCGGTCGAACACGAACTGCGCGTCGGTGCCGACACCGGCGAAGAAGGCCATGTCGGTGACCGGGCGGTCGTACACCAGGTGGACGTTGACGATCGGCGAGGTGCCCAGCTCGACCAGCCGATCCTGGGCCGCGACGGTGCCGGTGGGCAGCAGCTCGGCCACCGCGTCGTGGGGCACCGCCACCACCACCGAGTCGGCCTCGATGACCTGCCCGTCGGCTTGCACCTCCAGGCCTCCGCCGGCGCCGGTGCGCACAGCCTTCACCAGGACGCGCGTGCGGACCTCGTTGCCCGCGGCCTCCAGTACCCGCCGGGCGGCGTCGCCGTGCAGGGCCGACAGCGGCACCCGGGCCCATCCGATGTCGGCCGCACCGGCCTCGGTGAGCAGCCCGGTCACGAACACCTTGGCGGCCAGCTTGAGGGAGGCGTCGGCTGCGGTGGCGTTGACTGTCGGCAGCACGATCAGGTTCCAGAATGTCTCGATGGCGGTTGGGTCCTGGCCGTGGGCGGACAGCCAGTCACCGAAAGCCATATCGTCGAGCGCGGGATCGTCGGGATCCAGCCGTCTCAGCGCCAAGCCCGCCCGCAGCACGCCCAGCCTCTGGCGGAGGCTCAGATGCGGGTAGGTCAGTAGGGCCGGCGCCAGGTGCAGCGGAGCCGGTCCGGGCGTCTGCTTGATGGATCCAACCGGACCGCCCGGTGCCAGCACGGGGACGTCGAGCCGGCTCTGCATCCACACGCCGTCGGCCGAGCCGATCCGTTCCAGGAACGCTCGGTAGGCGGTGCAGCAGCGCATGAAGACGTGCTGGCCGTTGTCGAACCAGATGCCGTGACGCTCGAACGACCAGGTGGCGCCGCCGAGTCTGGGGCGGCGCTCGAGCAGCGTGACGGCTGCGCCGCCATCGGCTGCCTCGACTGCGGCCGACAGTCCGGCCAGGCCGCCGCCGACGACCACTACCCGGGGGCGCCGGCTCGAAGCGGCAGGACTCACGCTGGGGGCGCGACCGCGGGGCCGGGGCTCACCGCCGAGATCCGCGCACGCTGCGAGCCGGGGCTCACGGCCGAGATCCGCGCACGCTACGAGCCGGGGCTCACGGCCGAGATCCGCGCACGCTGCGAGCCGGGCTCACGGCCGCAGTCCACACAGGCTGCGGGATGCCACGAGGCCCTTCTCCCAGGCAGGCAGGCTGACTCGTCCCTCCAGGGGGGCTGTGGGCTGGGAGAGGATTCGACCCAGCAGCCGCCGGTAGATCCCGGCCATCGCCGCGGTGCACGCCCGGCTGCGATGATCGAGATGGTCCAGTAGCTCCAGTCCCCGCTCGAACCACATCACGGCCTGACCCGCCACGAACTGGACCAGCTCGGCGACGCTGTCGGGCGGCGCCCACTGGCCGGGGGTGATCCCGAAGCGGTCCCGCTCCTGCTCGGGCAGGTATATGCGCCCCATCTGGTGGTCCTCGACGATGTCGCGCAGCATGTTGGTGAGCTGCAGGGCCACACCGAGGTCGTCGGCCAGTTCCTCGACGGTCCGGGCCCGCTCGGTCGGGTGCCCGTTGCCGCCGGCCCGGCTCTTCTCGGGTCCGCGGGCGGGCTTGGTTCCGAAGACGCCCAGCGACAGGCGGCCCACCGAGCCGGCCACCAGACGGCAGTAGCGCACGGTGTCGTCCATGGTGGCGTAGGTCTCGCCTCGCACGTCGAACTCGCTGCCCTCCACGATCTCGTGCAGGGCGGCCACAGGGATCGGGTAGTGGTCGGCAGCGTGGGCCACGGCCACCAGCACCGGGTCGGCGGGGTCGGCGATCTCGCCGGCCTCCAGAGCCCCGATCGCGTTGTGGAACTCGTCCAGGGCGGCGAGCTTGCGGTCCTGGGGCCAGTCGCCGTCGCCTACATCGTCGATGCGGCGGGCCATCGCGTACAGAGCGGCCATCGCCCTGCGCTTGGGCGGCGCCAGCAGGCGGATCCCGTACGCGAAGTTGCGGGCCTCGGTCCAGGTGATCTCCTCACAGCGGCGATAGGCCGCCTCCGCTGAGATCACGCTCCAACCGTCCCCCGCCCGCGCCGGGCTGCGCCGGCCAGGTACACGCTGGCGAGACGGCCCAGTACCCGGGCGGAGCCCGCCTTGCGGGTGCGGCCCAGCACCTCGAAGTCGGCCGCCTCGAGCGCGTCGAGACCGGCCAGCCCACCGGCCACGAACCCGGCCACGGCCAGGCGGGCCGGTCCTCGCAGCGACGCCACCAGCCCCTTGCCGCCGTCGAGCATGGCCCGAGCCCGGCTGGCCTCGTAGGCCACCAGGCCGCGCAGGCTGGCCGAAGCTGTCGGGGCGTGGAGGTCCTCGACCTCGACGCCGAAGCGCGCCATGTCGTCGGCTGGCAGGTAGACGCGCCCTCTGGCCGCGTCCTCGGCCACGTCTTGGAGGTGCTCCAGCACCTGAAGCCCGCTGCAGACGTCGTCGGAGGCGGTCAGGCGTTCGGGGGTCGCCGTTTCGAAGACGGCCAGCACCAGGTGTCCGACGGGGTTGGCCGACAGCTTGCAGTACTCCATCAACTCGTCGAAGTCGGCGTAGCGGTTCTTGTGCTGGTCGAGTCGGTTGGCGGCCAGCAACTGGTCGAAGGGCTGGCGGTCCAGCCCGAATCGGGCCACCGCGGGCGCCAGCCGGACGAAGGCATCGTGGCGGGGGGCTCCGGCGAACAGGTCGTCGAGCTGAGCCTCGACCCAGTCGAGGGCGGCCAGGCGGTCCCCGGGGTACTCGTCGCCGAGGTTGTCGACGAGCCGTGCGTAGCCGTAGATCGCCCGCAGGTGACCCTGCACCGCTCTGGGCAGCAGCCGCAGTGCCACCGGGAAGTTCTCATGCGATGCCCGAGCCATGATCGCGTCGAGACCGACCTGGCGCTCGACCGCCGCCGCGGTGGCGGCCGCATCGGAGGACGCCGGCGGCGTGCTTTGCGGCGGGGGCGAGTCGTGCGGCATGCCGTTCACTGCTGGGTGGATGGACGCCGGCTGCCCGCTGTAAGGAGGGCGACCGCTCTTAGGGCCTGCGCCGGTCGGCATGACGGACGTTCCCGCACCGGGTCGAAGCTACCACCCTGCTGATGCGGGCTTGGGGGCACGCGGGGGATCCGTCCGGGCCCCCGTCGGACCTTCCGGCCCTTGAGGGTGAGGGGCCGTCCCCCAAAAATATTGAAAAAGGGTTGCAATTGATCGAAACACTGTATTAGATGGCGAACCATGAATTCCGAATGTTTCGATTTGTACGATTTATCTGCTCCGGCAGAGCCCGATGGGCCGAAGCCGAGGCGCGGCCGACGGACGGTGATCGCCGTGGTGTTGGCGTTCGTGTTGCTTGCGGCCAGCTGCGGCGACGACACCGACCGCACCGGTCAGGACGTGCTTGGCTCGTCCTCGCCCACGGTCGACGCCGAGCCGTCAGGACTGTCGCCTGAGCTTTCGGCGCAGCCAGAAAGCCCGGACGGGACCACGGGCACCGCCCAGGACACGCCAGCCACCGAACCCACCCGCACGCCGGCCACTGAACCGACCGTGACTCTGGGGACTGAACCAGCGCCCGCGGCTGTCTCCGAACAGGAGCCGGTGGTCCCGTCCGACGACGTGGTCGAAGAAGTCCTGAGCGCAGCCGACGAGCAGGCCACGCCAGCCATCACCACCCAGGCGGCCACCACTACCCGGTCCCCCACAACGACCCGTGTGCCGACAACCACAGCCGCCCCCACGACAACCAATGCGCCGACAACCACGGCCGCCCCCACAACGACGGCAGCACCCACCACCTCACAGGCCCCCACAACCACCACGACGGCAGCACCCACCACAACCACCACGACGACCACCACCGTGCCGCCGCCCACCACAACCACGCCGGTCACCGATGAGGAAGCTGGGCCGGAGCCGGAGGGTGGGCATCCGCCCGCCCCCGAAGTGGGGATGGTCCCCCGAGAGCATCCCTACTGGGACTATCCGAACTGCGCGGCAGAGCCGCTGTGGCCCTCGAGCTGCTATCCACCGTCTGAGTGGGAGACTCCCCAGGACCTCTCTGACTGTCGCAGCGGGTACCCCGACCAAGGCGTCGGCGGCATCTGCGCCTCAAGACAACCTGATGAGACGCCCCGCCAGACCAGTGATGTCGTGGAGTGGACCAACAACTGCAACTCCTCGTGGCACCCGGTCTCTTGCGGAAATCTGGTGCGCCGGATGAAGTGGCCCCTCGACTACCTCGGGACCCATCCGTGGTGCGTGCTGCAGCAGTACTACGACCGCCTCGCTGCCTACGATCTCAGCTGGAGCCAAGGCAACGCCAACCCGCCGCGAGGCATCGAGGATCGCCACGGCTGGCATCTGTGCCCCACTGTGATCGACCCGCCGGCGCCTGACGACCCCACGGTGCGGCTCTCCGAGACTGGTCTCTCGGTCGCGCAGCGATGCCGCATCGTGCTGCCCGCCGATGTCCAACTGGAGACGACCACCGGCAGGCGCAGCCGGCTGGCGGAGCGCTTCGGCTCCGACTGCGACGCCTGGGCCTCATGGGTGGAGGACCGCACCAGCGGACGTAGTGCTCCGGAGTGCTACCGCTCGGCGCGTCTTGCCGAGGAGTGGATGGAGCATCACCACTCCACCCCTGAGCGCTACTTCCCCATGAGCTGCTGACTCCCAAAGGAGCCAACCACCATGACGCACTCCGCATCGTCTCCCCAACCATCCCCCTCCCCCGGCGAGTCGCCGCGGCGCTTCATCATGGTGATATCAGCACTGGTAGGTGTAGTTGTTCTCGGAGCGATAGTCGCCCACCAGCGCGCTGAGGCCCTTCCCGCCGAGAGCGACGAGACCGCTTTTTCACTGGACACAGGCACTAGAGCCATGCTTGCTCATCCACTCCCGCCGCCACACAACCATCGACCGACGCCGACCACCACCAGGCGGCCGATTTGCAGCCCTCCCAACGGGTGCTCCACGCCGACGACCACTGCACGGCCTACGCCGACCACCACCAGGCGGCCGATTTGCAGCCCTCCCAACCAGTGCTATCCGCCGCCGACCACTGCACGTCCCACACCCACCACGACCAGACGCCCGCCGCCGACCACAACCAGGCGCCCCGTCACCACCACCACCAGGCGCCCCGTCACCACCACCACCAGGCGCCCCGTCACCACCACCACCAGGCGCCCCGTCACCACCACCACCAGGCGCCCCGTCACCACCACAGTCCCCGACGAGCCCGACTGCGCCCCCCACTGCGGGAATATCGAGGAAGGCGTCGAAGAGGGCTGGTACGACCCTGACCTCGAGCCCTACGACGACACCCAAACCTCAGACCTGCAAGACACTCTTCAAGAGTTCGGGGACGACCACCCCGGCTTCAACACCGGCGACGCTCTCGCTGTGCTCACAGACCTTGAGGGCCCAGTTGACCGAGAAACGATGGTCGAAGTGCTAGCTGAGGGCCTCGGGATTCCCTTCAACTCCGACGATCCCCAGGCCGCCGTCGACCAACTCAACGAGATGGGGATTGCCTTCGGCTACACCGGGCCCGACAACTTCGGCCTACCAGACGACATGAAGAATGGCCAGATGGCCTCGTTCCTCAACCGAATCCAAGAACACCTCGATCCCGACCCAAACCCCGGAGAGCGGCCCGACAGGCCATTCGTCGGCAACCCCAGCAACAACAACCCCGGCAACAACAACCCCGATGAAGCGATGTGCACGACGGGGTTGGTGCTGCCTGCAGGCGAGCAGGCGTTGTTCGTGTCGCAGCTGGAGTGGAGGACGCTGGTCGATATCAGGGCCCAGGGGGAGCCGGGGGTGGTGTGGCCGCCACATCCCGATGTGCCCGGCGGGTCTGAGTTCTTGGTGGTGTCGGAGTCGCCGGTGTGGCCGGTGGTGGACCCTCTTGCGTTGTGGTACGTCGCCAGCGACGACGGCTGTTTGTGGGAGGCCATCAGCGTGCAGACCCGCGTGACGCAGCTGCTGCCGTGGCGCACCAGCCACCGCTCGATCATCGAGAGCGCCGCCACCGCGCGCCCCGAGGCGGGTTTCATCACGTACTTGAGCCGCTGGGACAACCTCACAGCGGCTCAGCAGGCCCAGGCCCAGCAGTACCACCGCAACCGTGATGTGAGCGCGTCGTGCCGGATCGAGACGGCGATGGTCGCAGCCGACGCCGCCGACCGCTGCCGCTGGGAGCTGCCGTCGCCGGGTGTGTGGTTCTGGCAGGCCCGAGCCTGCTTCGAGGGCCTCACAGATGACACCAGCTTCCAGGAGTGCGCCACCCTCGCCAGCGGTGCCGAGTGGTTCTTGGGGATCATCGACTACACGTCCGGGATCACGCTGCACGACCCAGGCGCCAGCGCCGGTGCGGCTCCGCGGCATCCGGCGCCGACCGACTAGGAGGCGCAGATGGCCACGAATCCCGTCCCCATGTCGGGCCAGGCCCAGCGGTTCGCCGCGGCCGCTCTGATCGTTGTGCTGGTGGCGGTGTCGGTGTGGCTGTTCGGCCGTCCCGAGCCGCCCGAGCCGACGGTGCACGTGGTGGCCGCGGCCGAGGACTGGCCCCCGGGACGCGAGCCGGGCGCATTCGTCACCGTGGAGATGCCCGAGGCGGCCGCCGCGCTGTTGGTGACCCCCGACGATCTCGCCGGGCGCGTGCCCGCGGTGGGGGTGCCCGCGGGCGTGGTGGTGTCGGAGGCCCTGCTGGCCGACCCCGCCGCGGCTGTCGCCTCGGACCTGTCGGCTGCGCTGCTGTCCGTGACGGTGGACCCGTCGCTGTGGCCCGATCCCGGCCCCAGGGCCGGCGCGGCCGCGGTGCTGGCCGCGGAGCCGGGAGGGTGTGCCACCGCGGTGCTGCCTGTCGTGGTTGTCGGCGAGGGCCGCGTCGTGGTCGAGGCCCGCCCGCAGCTGGCCGAGGTGCTGGGGCCGACGGTTTGGTGGATATGGGAGTCGCCACCGGCGGGCTGGCCCGCCTGCCCGGTCCCGGCCCCGCAACCGGACGAAGGGAGGCCCGACGATGTTGATGGTCTCGGCTGACCGCAGGCTCGACCCGCACGCCGCGGGCTGGGTCGTGCGCACGATAATCGAGGGGGTCAGAGCCTCGGCTGCCGATGTGGTGGTGGGCGAGTCGCTGGCCGACAGGAGCCTGGCGGCCTCGCCGCATCGGGCTGCAGTGGTAATGGCGGATGCGTCCGAGGGTGACAGCGTGCTGCGGGCCACCGCGGCCGCAGCCGCAGGAGTGGTGTGGGTCACGGCTGGCTCGGGATCCGGCCTGCGGGGACGGCTGCACCTGGATTCCGGTCCGGCGACCAAGGTGCCGGTCGCTCTGGTCGTCGTCTCCGACCTCGATGTGGACACCTCCGAGCTGCGGATGCTCGCCGGTGCGCAAGCGGTGCGGGCAGTGTCGTCCGCGCCCACCAAGCGCTCGGAGCGGGCGCTGCGCCGCCTGGGGCGCTCGTTGGGGTCTGTGGCCGCGGCGCCGCAACGCATGGACGGCACCGACAGGGCCGTGCGCCGAGAGTCGGCGGCCGCCGCAGCCGCCCGCAGGCTGCGGGAGCTGCTGGGCGAGGACGGCGTGGAGGAGTTCCAGATCCGGGGCGGCGAGTCCATGGTGGTCGAGTTCTGCAACGGCGAGCGGCAGAGTCGTACGTCGCCGTTCTCCAGTGACGACGAGCTGATCGGGGCGTGCCGGTTCCTCGCGGCCTACTCCGGCGAGCGGCCCCAGCGCTTCGACGAGCTGGACCCCCGCCTCGACACCCGCATAGGCGACCGGTGGCGGCTGCACGCCGAGGCGTTCGTCTGCACGCCGCCGACGCTGGTTCTCCGAAGCAACCTGGGCGGCGGGCGCACCCTTGCGGAGCTGGGCCTGTGCAGCGATCAACTGGCCGGTGTCCTGGTGGAGGCCGTGGCCGGCGAAGTGCGGGCCAATGTCGTGGTCGCCGCGGCGATGGGGGGCGGCAAGACCACGCTGTGCCAGGCGCTGCTGGCCCGGGTGCCGCCCGAGGAGCGCATCGACACCATCGAGGACACCCCCGAGCTGAGGCTGCGCGAGTACGGCATCCACCCCAACGCCTACGAGCGGCTCACCCGGGACGCCAACAACGACGGCGTGGGCAAGCACTCCATGGCTGACCATGTGCGTGACGCCAAGCGGGCCAACAGCTCCAAGCTGGTGGTGGGCGAGGTGAGGGGCGAGGGCACCATGGCTCTGCTCGACGCCATGTCGTCGGGGCTCGACGGATGCCTGGTCACGCTGCACTCCCCGCCCGGCGACGGGGTGCTGGAGAAGCTCACCGCTTACGCCACGTCCGAGGGAGCCGACGAGGGACTGGCCCGCCGGTCGATAGCCATCGCGGTGCACCTGCTGGTCTGGATGGGCCGCAACCACTCCGGCGAGCGGGTCATCGCGGATGTGACCCAGATCACCGGCACCGACGCCGACGGCACAATCGAGACGCGCTGCCTGTGGCAGCTTATGCCCGGGGAGCGCTGGGCCTCGCCCGTAGCCGCACCCGTGGGCCCCGTGGCCGACGTGTACCGATCCGCAGCCGTCACCGTCGACTGCCCCGCGGAAGGGCACACGCCGCGCCGGCCCGCCCTACGGCTCGTGGGCGGGGGCACCCGCGGCAACAACTCGACCGCGACCGAACGCAACGGAGCGCCACGGTGAGTTCGGCAGGGTGGATCATCGCGGCCGGTGGAGCGCTGATGCTGGCAATCATGCTGTGGCCCGCTGACGGCACCCGGTGGTCGCTGCGGGCCCGAACGGGCCGACGCCGGCGGGCCCGGCCTCCCGCTGAGCTACCAGCCGGGGCCGCAGCCGGAGCCCTCATGATCACCGCGGGCCTCACCGCCGGCCACGCCGCCGCCGCGGCGATATGCGCGGTGGTGTGCACCGCGGCGATGAAGGTGCTGGTGACGTCGAGGAGGCGGGCCGCCATCGATGAGGGGGTCGCCCGCCTGGCGGGCGTGCTGGCCAACCAGGCGTCGGTCGCGGTCACCGTCTCCGATGCGGTCACCAAGGCCGCGCCGCTGGTGAGCGGCCCCGTCGGACACGCGGCGGTGGCCATGGCCGCCGACTGCGAGACCGTCGGGATCGACATCGCGGCCGAGCGGTTCGCGGCCCGAGTGCCCTCCGCGGTGGCCGGTTCCCTGGCCGACCTGGTCGCCGTCTCAGCCGAGGGCGGCGGGCGCTGGGCCAAGACCGTCGCCGTGCTCGAGGCCGAGGCCGCCCAGACCGCAGCCACCGCCCGGCTGTTCCATGCCCGGGTCGCCACGGCCATGCCCACGCTGGCCCTGGTGGTGCTGCTCGGGGCGGGGCTTGTCGCCGGCGCGGGGCAGGCGGCCACCGATGTAGGCGCCTGGCTCGCCAGCACCCAGGGCGCCGCGCTGCTGACAGCCGGCGCCGTCGTGATAGCGGCCCTCAGCGCTCGGGTCCTGCTGCCCGCGCGCGCTGTCGCCAGATCCGGGGGCATGCGATGACAGCGGCCGGCGCCTGGAGAGGATCGCGATGATCTGGCTCACTGTCGCGTCCGGCACCGGAGCGGCGCTTCGGTTGGTGCTCACCGCCGCGCCCCGATCGGCCAACACTGTCGAGCTCGCGGCCGCGGGCTGGCCCCCGGCGCGACTGCGAGCCGCGTCGGCGGTGGCCACCCTGCTGGTCACCGGCGCGATCGTGACGGTTGGAGCGCTCGTCGCGGGCATGCGGACCGGTGCGCTGGCCGCGGCGGCTGCGGCCCTGTGGGTTCCCGTAGCGACGGCGCCGGTGCTGCGCGGGATCGTGCTGGCCGGCTACCGGGCCCGCCGTGACGCCGCCCTGCTGGAGTGGCTGCGCCGCATCCGCCTGTTCGTGGCCGCGGGCCGCCCCATAAGCGACGCCGCGGTCGAGGCGGCCGAACGAGTCGAGGCGCCCGCCTTCGCCCCTGCGGCGACCAGCATCAACCTGGCCCTCGCCTCCGGGCGAGACCCTCTCAGCGCCGCGTCGGCGCATTTCGCCGGGTCCGCGGCCGAGACGCTTGTCAGCACCCTGGCCGCGGCCGAGCGGGGCGGGGCCGCGGCCACCGGCCTGATCGACCGGCTCATCGCCCAGGCCGTGCAGGCCCTCGAGGACCACCGGCGGGTCCGCATCGAGGCGCTGGGCCGCTCGGTGGCCGGCACCGGCACCCTCGCCGCGGTCACAGCCAGCGCCGTCGTCGTGATCGCGCTGCTGGCCAGCATTCAAATCGGCGTGTGAGCCCCGCTCTTCGCCCTTCCCGACAGTCACGCAAGCCTCGACAAGGAGACAACCTCATGGACTCACCAGTCGCCAAGATCATCATGCTCGCCGCCACCATCGCCATCACCGCCGCGGTGGTGCTGTTCACATGGCAGGTCGTCGGCTCAAACACCCCCGATCCCGAAGCCAAGCCCGACGCCGACAAGGCTCAGATCAAGCACGAGAACCTGTGCAAGGCCGTCGGCGGCACCTGGACCGCCTCCACCAAGACGTGCGCGTAGCCGTCCCGGCTGACGCAAAGCCGCTGAGCATCCGGCCAGGCACCGGCGATGGACACGGCCTTCGGAGCGCTGCGCACCACGGCGATGGTCTTCGTTGTGGTCGCGATCAGCTTCGGCGTGTACATCTATCAGGTGGCCAAGATCACCGCATCTACCGCCGCGGTGGCGGCGGCCACTGCCGCGGCCCGGGTCCTCGACGACGCCGCATGGGACTGCACCGACACGCACCACCGCTGGACCGCCGCGGATCAGGCCGCGGCCCGGGCCGCGGCGGCTCGAACCGGCGACCGCTCAGCCGCCACAGCCACCAGCTACACGCTCGCCGCGGAGCCGTCCTGCACGGTGGTGGCCACGGTCACTGTCGGCGCGGCCGGGACCCGCAGTTGGCTGGAGGCCACCGCGGTCGCCTGCCGGCCGGCCCGGGCTGCTCAGACGGCGGGCTGGACGGTCACGCCGCCGTGCTAGCCGGGTCCGCGCCGGCGACGAGGCCGCCCGATGGATGAAGCGGTGGCGCTGGTGGTGGCCGCCCCGGTCGTCGCGCTCGCACTGTGGGCGGTGGCGTTCGTCGGGGGTTATGCCAACGGCCAAGCCCGCGCCACCGTCGCCGCCGAGCTAGCCGCCCAGGCAGCCGCCCAATCAGCCGCACACACGGTCGGACCCGAAGCGGCCGACACCGCGGCGCGGGTCGCCCTCGGAGCGACGCTCTCGGCCTGCGCCCGGACCGACACAATCCTCAATCACGCCGACGAGGACCGCACGGCCGCGGTCACTGTCGTGTGCGAGGTGTCCGGCCCCTTGTCGGGCAACCGGGTGTGCGTCACCGGCTACGCCCAGGACCGGCCGGCCGCATTGGTCCATGCCCGCGTCGTCTGCCCGACGTCGTAGGAGGACCAGATGACCGTCCCGGTGCTAGTGCTCATGCTGGCCGCGATGGTCACGGCCATGGTCGTCTCGCTGAGCGACCACGCGGCCCACGCTGCGGCCAGCGACCTGGCCGAGCTGAGAGCCGAGCACGCCGCGGCCGCCTTCGTGGCCAGTTGCATCACCCACGAGGGATGCGCCCCGCCCGAAGCCGAAGGCATCGAAGCCTGCGCCGCGGCCGATGAAGGCGTGGTCATATCGGCGCAGGTGTCGTGGGATCCGGTCCTGTGGAAGAGCCTGACGCCCGCCGCGGCCGACCGGATAGTCGCCTACGACCACGGGTTGGACGCCCAGTTCAAGGCCCGCGCCGCCTCAGCGGTCGGCGCCTGCTGACCCAACGCCAACCGCCTCGACAGCGAACAGAGCCGAGTACCATGGACTCACAGCAATCCCGCGCCAACTTCCAGGCCACCCGCCCGAGTAGCTCAGTTCGGCAGAGCAGCTGTCTTGTAAACAGCAGGTCGCAGGTTCGACTCCTGTCTCGGGCTCTCAGTAAAATACCTGTTCAAAGCCTATTTCTGTGATGTCCGCAAGGCTCCAAATCCGGGCCCAGAGGCCGATCTTCTAACGGATCTTCTAACGTACGGTCCGGCACCAGGCAGAACCGGGCGTACCAAACCGGACATGCCAGGCACCCGGCTCAGCACCAGCGAGCAAGTCTCGAGCGACTGCTAGAGCTGACCCGGCGCATAGCAAACGTCGGTCGTGCTGCCCAACAGCAGGCCTCTGCGTGTACCGATTTCGGGCGGTTCCCGATCGGCATCAGTCAAGAGCCGGCGGAGTCGCCGATCAGGCTGATGAGGTGCATTTGTGTGTCAACGACTCCTCGGAGACTGTCGGTGAGGACACTGCAGCCCGTGATGGCGTATTCGTTGGCGATCTGCACCACGGTGGAAGCGTTGGTGGCCGCGGTCTGGCCTTCTTCACCCCGATGTTGGACGGCAACAAGCACAGTAGCGGCGACCGCCGGAGAACGGCAACTGCCTCAACTACCGGATGGCACGGCACTGCCCCACATCGGAAGGGCAACTCACAAGACGCGCCGTCATCCCGGCCGAGCCCGCCCGAAGGGTCCTCACACCACAGGACGACGAGATGCTCACCGATCCCGACGGGGTTCAGTGAGCATCGCGTCGCTGCACGTGTTCCCGGTCTAGGGAACGGTCCACACGCCAGGACAGCCCGACGTGCGACAGGGCGGCACAGTTTCACCGGCGTCTACCCATGCGGTATTCCCGCATTTGCAACGGTACCGCCCTGTCTTCGGGGCCTTCTGGCCCGACTTGACAGTCATGCGTCTCTCCACCTCCCTCCTAGGTGTCGTGGATCAGGACCACCGGAGGAAGGACCTCCGACGATCCGGAACGGATAGGTGCAGCGGTGGCCGTCGATGGGGTCCAGACCACGGATCGGAGGCTGAGATGCCACGCTCGGGACCGTAGCGATGAGGTACGACAGGCTCTTCGCGTCGGAGGGTGGAGTGAGAGGCACGAGAATCAGCGGCTGGTGGCTAGGTCCTCCAGAATCGGCGTTGACATACCAGCTGACGATCGGCCGAGATGAACGGCGAGACGATAGTGGTTCTCTGTTCTTGTGCACGAGAACAGAGAACGCTGGTAGACTTGTCTCGTGCCTAGACGAACAGTTGCTGCGCTAGAGGACGGCGCCTTAGCGGCTCTGATCGACACGCTGGCTCCCCTCGGTGTCGTTGCCAATGTGTTGTCGAGAGAGTCCTGGGACGACGACCTGTCTGTTGACGCTGTTGTTGAGGTTGCTGGTCAGCGATTCGAGGTTGAAGTCACGTCGGTGGTCACTGCCGAGCACGGGAAGCGACTGGCGGGAAGCGTGAGGCAGGGGGCACCCTTGCTCGTTGTTGCCGATCGCATCGCCGCCGATGCCAAGCGATCGCTGCAAGAGGCGGGCGTCAACTACTTCGACCGGCGAGGGGAACTGCGCATCGTGGCCCCGCCGCTGATCATCCACACCGTCGTGGAGTCCACACTCCCGATGGCAGGCGGCTCCGGCAGGTCACTCGACAGCCAAGTCGCCAAGGAAGTAGCGATCTGCTGCCTTCTGACACCGAACCAGCCCCACGGCGTCCGCGCGGTCGCCCGCTATATCGACCGAGCTCCCAGCGCCGTCTCAAACACCCTAACTCGACTGCGCGAAGACGGTCTGCTCACCTCCGCCCGTGAGGCGATGATCCCTGATCTCTTCCATGAGTTGCTCGCGGTGTGGCGCCGACGCGCCGTTGCGCTGGCCGCTCTGCCCGGCACCGGCGCCCGGCAGGCGCAGAGACTGGGGATCGGCCTCCACGAACCTGAGAACTCGACGGGCTGGGCGCTCACCGACACCCTCGCTGCCGCGTCGTGGGGAATGCCGATCGTCGCACGCGGCGACCATCCGCCAGACTTCTACGTGCCCTCGGAGTCACTACTGCGCACCGCCCGCTCGCTCCTAGGCGACGCTGCCGATCCCGCAGCCCGCGCCTGCGCCGTGGCGATGGCGCCCGTGCGACTCGCGTGCCTACGCCGAGCTGACCACTCTCAGACATCGGGGGAACGGTGGCCGGTAGCCAACCACATCATCGTCGCCCTTGACATCGCCCAGGACCGAGCCCGCGGCCTCGAAGCCCTCCATCAGTGGAAGCCCGAAGGGATAGTTCGTGCCTGGTGAAGCGGTCATCCTCGCAGGCGACCGGGGTGGCCGCATCCGATCATTCGTAGCAGCGCTCGCCCGCTTCCCAGCCGAACCCCAGTGGGCGGTCGTCGGCGGCTTCGCGGTCAACGTGCGCATCACCCACATCCACCGTCTTACCAACGACATCGACACGGTGAGCCGCGACCAAACCAAGCTCGTCGAGGTACTCGTCGCCGAGCCCGACGCTGACCGCCTCGCCACTGCAAGGCTGCAACTCGAACAAGACGGCACCACGGTCGTCGTCGACGTCATGGCCGACACATCCGACACCCCGCTGCCAGCCGAGGCCAGCGAGCGCGCCTTCGCCCTCGCTCGGCGCATGGCCCTGGCCACCAGTGAACCGACCGAGCTTGTTGCCGTCGAGGATGGAGACGTTGTCGCCAAAGCGACCGCTCCGATCGCAACCACGCCCTCGCTCATCGCCCTCAAGGCCGTGGCCATCGCCCGGCGAGCCAGAGGCGACAGCCCTGAAAAGGTCGGCTCCGACGTCCACGATCTCGTCCGCCTCGTCCAGAGTTCCGACTTCGACGCCGTCATCGACTCGATCGCTACAGCCGGCGACGAGCTACGCAACTGGGTCGGAGCGACGCTGGTGAAGTACTTCTCACCGGAGCAGGACCTCCGATACACCTTCGCCCGACTCCGCCGGCTTGCCCGTTCGCCCGATGCCAATTCCCTCACCGAGGATGATCTCGCCATCGTCGCCGAACTCGGTCACGTGCTGCTGCCGTAGCACCCATCACGATTGTCTGCGTACGAGGACTCCGACCGGTGTGCCAAGACACCAAGCCACTGCAAATGCATGCGCGCAGGCTGGGCTAGTTCTCGTCTGGGACCGTCTCGATGCAGTACTCCTTCCAGGCCCTTTGCTCAAGGGCCGGTCCTCGTCTGAGCAGGGCGCCCATTATGAGGCACTCGTCGGTGCCGCCCTTCCAGTCGCGGTATCCTTGCTCTTCCCGATGACGCCAAATGAGAGCCCTCACCGCGTCGTAGACCACGTACAACAGCACGGCGATCACAGCGTAGAGGTACGTCATGATGTAGAGCCCGTATAACAGGCTCTCCCACTCGGCCAGAGCGTCAGCAGTCGGATGACTCCGACCTGGGATGCTTATTAGCCAGGCCACTCCCACGACGACCGGCCCAAGTACCACCCAGATCGAGACCGAACCCATGCGGTACATGGCAGCCGCCTTCCTCAGGTAGGGCTCGTTGTCAACACCGCCACATTCCTCTGAAGCGAATCCGGCCGGAACGGGCTGCTGCTGTTCGTGACGCTCGAGTGACTGTCCCCAGGTTGAGGACGGTTCGCGATACCCCAATGCAGGCACAACGAGCCATACGGCATCGTCGGGGACCGTGTGCTGCCTGCATCGGTACAGGATCCGCCCATCAACTGCGGAAGGATCAGCACCTCGCACGACAATCCAGCCACGTCTTCCCTTAGGGAGTCGGAGGGTCTCGGTGTTTACGACCAGGCAGCGAACCCACGATGTCGGCTCGCACATGTCTCTGGCGGAGGCTACGACCACAAGGCGCCTGCGTCTGATCCTCGATCTGCTCGCTAGCAACGACCTCCGGAGATGCCATCGGTTCTCATGGCGATGGACGCGCAACTTCAGCACGAAGCCTCCGCTGTAGGGATGCGCGGCAGCCAGCACGGTGGAGGAGATGGGCTCGTATTGCCAGTCGGTGGTGGTGAATGCTGACTTGGCCCGGGTTCTCCTGGGGAGGAGGTTGAGCCTGGCCGCCCGCCAGAAAGCTACGAGTCGCCGCCGATGCCGATAGTGCTCGATCGGGACTCGGCCGAAACATCCCGTCGACTTCGCCAGCTTCTCAGGCATGTCGGCGCCCCGAACTCTAGAGGGCTGAGTCAACGATCGACGGTGACCGTGGCGAGAGCGACGTTGCTGGGGCCCCGGGTCGGCAGTGGCAGTCGTCCGCAGACGAGATCGCCACTTCCTGTAGGGCACAAGGATCGCTACCGCCAGCGCCGGAATGCCCAACAGCAGAGAAAGGCCGACCTCAAGATGTGAGACGTAGCTCCAGAGATCCGTCCAGGACATGATTAACCTCCATCCTCTCCAGGGTGTCGCGCCGACAGCACAGCACGTCGGCTTCGCGCAATGGGCCTTGCCGCGGTCTCGGCGACGTGCCAACCCGTTTGCGGTCGCAAGGTTGACTGGCATGCAGCGGACCGCCTGTCAATGGCCAGTGGGATCTGCCCAGTGGCGGACAGCAGAACTGCCCGTAGGTGGCCAACAGAACTGCCCGTTCGTGGCCAACAGATTTGCCCGGGGTTCAGTTGGTCAGTGGCATCACCCCCTTGCCGGCGGTGGCCTGGGTGAGGCGGATGCTGTCGCCGGCGGTGAGCACGACGTGGGCGTGGTGCAGCAGCCGGTCGACGGTGGCGTGCGATGGTCTTGGGCATGAGCTCGTCGAAGCCGGCCGGGTGAAGATTGCTCGACAAGGCGATGGAGCGCGTAGGCGGCGTCGACAACGCGGTAGAGCGCCTCAGTCTCGGCTGTGACCGGGAGCAGGCCGAGTCGATCACGACGACGTCGGCTCGCATGATGCGTCGGATTGCTGCGGTGTCGTCGGCGCTGTGGCGACGCACGAGCGCTCCGAGGTGTCGAGGCTGAACGAGGTGATCTTGTGGCCGGCGTCGACGGCGGCGTGGCCGAGCGCTTCAAGGAAGTGGGTCTTCTGTGCCGTCCGCACACGACGAGGTTCTCGTGGCGGTGGATCCACTCCTGCGCAGCGCCCGCTGGGTCGGCGCAGATCGATGACACGGTCTCGTCCCAGGCTTGCCGGTGGGGAACCCGGCCGCTTTGCGCCGGGCCCGGATCGAGGACGCTTGACGGCCGGCGAGCTCCTCGGTGAGCAGTGCATCGCTTCGGCCGGCTCCCAGCGTTGTGCTTTGGACGGTGGCCAACAGCTCCGGTGCTGCGGCGCGCATGCGTCGACTACCTCGTCGACATTGGTTGCCTCCGAGGCGGGCCCAGGCGGCGGTGCCGGGCTGCAGCGAGTGGTCCTCGGCGGTGTGGCGCTCGCCGCAGGATGCGCGGCGAGGATCGACGCGAGGTCGCCGTCGGCGAAACCGTAGGTGGCGGCGTGACCGAGCGCCCAATCAACGCGCATCTGGCCGTGCAGGCGGGCCAGGTCAACGGCTTGGGCCATCTTGGTTTTGATCCGTGACGTGCCCGCCGAGGCGGCCTCGACCAGCCACAGCCGGGCGCCGTCTCCCAACGACAAGAACTCGGCCTCGGCCGCGCTCGTCGGCTTGGGACGCCGCCCGAGCGGCCCAGCCGTAGTGGGCGTCGTCGATGTCGGAGCCCAGAACGCTGGTGGCGGGCGACCTCGACAGGTCCTGACGGTGCGCAGTGGGTGACGACGAGGTGGTCACCGTCCACACGCACCCACACCGTCCATCAAGGGCGTCGAGTAGGTCGAAGCAGGGCTGTCGTCTCGCCGAGACGTGTAAGCACAGCCACGTTCCTCAGCCAGTGCCCGCCGGGCACAACCGTTGATCTCAGCCATCCACGCCTCACAGGCCTCGACCAGCGCTGGCGTAGTCGCCGCGCAAATTGGCGTCGGTGGGACCAAGTGCCCGACCCGCACGCTGCCGCCCTTGGACTCAGGATCCGCCGCACACACGTCGCGATCGTGATCCCGTAGTGGCCGCCGACGCAACGATCTCCGGATGGCGCACAGCGATCCCAGCGACGTGATCGATCGTGGACGACGTGCCGCCGAAGGCCCCATTTGATCACCGTCGGCCTCGGCACCACCACCCGGTTGACCTGGAACAGATTCGTTCTTGCAGCCCGGACTGCGCCCACATCCCAGGCTCCGACCGTGCCGCCTACGGCTGGTTGGCCAGTCCGCCACCGGCACCGTGCGGTCCGACCCCTCGAACCCCAACGGCGGCCCGGTCGGCGCGATCTTGGCGTGCCGCTCGACGATCTTCGGAGACGGCAATGATCCGCTCCCGGCACCGGGCCCACACCCCCCAGTCAGCGACATAACGGGCCACAGTGTGATGAGACACGCCGGCCAGCTCACCGGCGCCCGCAACGACCCACACAGGTCGAACGCTTGACGCTCGATGGCCACGGTCGTGGTGACCGGCCATTCGAGTAGGAGGAGCACCCCGCCAAGGTGGACCCCGACGGGAAACGGACTTCAACGCGGGCAAGGCCGGGCAGAACTGTTGGCCGAGCGGGCAGCTACATGGCCGCCATGGGCAGGATCTCATGGCCGCCGACACCGCCGTCGACGTGCCCTACTGCGTGGCTCATCCCGGCGGATATCTTCCGCTGCGACAGGAGACGGCTGTTCCCGGTCTGCGGAACCGCCATCGTGATTGACGCAAGAGGCGAAGATGAGCAGGGTGGCCGAGGCGAGTACGGCGCGCAAGAGCCCGCGACCCGCGTCACGATCCAAGAGGCTACGCAATGGACCCCCGGCTACCGAACCGTGCCGCCCCTTCTAGTGAACCGCAAGACACGCTCCTCAGCCGTCAATCCAGCGGTGAAGGAGCCACAGTCAACCGACAAAGGAGGCGCAAATGCCACGGAACGTCCGGCCCGTTCGCTCGGTCAACAACGAACGACACGGGGCGGTTCGAGTCGATGTAGTTGTGGACCTCTGCGAGCAGATAGTCAGGTACCCAGCCGACCGGTTTGCCATGTGCCGCGAGACGAAGCGCTTTGGGGTTCTTGCGGTTGTCGGGCTCGGGCACCAACTCCAGTGGAGCGCCTACGGGGAGGTTCTCAATGAGTCGGCTCACTGATTCAGGATCCCGCTCATCTACGTGGCGGGCGCCTGACACAAGAAATACTCGGACGAGGGTGCCGTCGGACATCTCCGTGGGTTCGGGAACGACCTGAATGGTTTCATGAGGCGATTCCGGTGACCGTGCTAGCAGTTCTGCGGGGGTCGCGTCATGTCGCGTGAGTCCGAGAGCATCAAGTACAGCCTCGTACTGAGGATCTGCTGTGCTGGTGAGCCGGACCGCGAAGTAGGGAAACAGTTCAGTTGACTTGTAATCCTTGTCAAGAAGCGGGAACGCCGGGAACGGCTGAAACTGATCGTCGGACTTGACGTCGTCGGTGTACGAGAACTCGAACTCATGGCCAGTGAACACGAGCCATCCGACGCGCACGAGACTTCGGGTCAACTTGTCCTGCCAGATGACCTGGAATTCTCGGCGCTGTTCGGATCGCTCCTCACGAATCGAGGGAATCCCGATCTCCGTCTGACGATCACCATGCTCCACTACCAGGCGTAGGCGACCGCCGAGAGCGCCGACGTACTCATTGAGCGTCGACACATGCATGTCGGATTGGTGCTCCATTCGCGAGACGGCGGACTGCGTGGTACCGGTCGCAGTAGCGATTTCCGCTTGTGATCGTCCAACTCGTCGCCGTAGTTCGGACAGGGTCACGACGGATCGTGAGCGAACATCAGTCACGGAACTCGTCACCTCCAGTCCCCGATGGATATCAGGTTGAAGCTATAGTACGCTACTGCTATAGTCTCCAGGTGGACCCTCGGACCAAGTTGAGGAGCGGGATGGAAGAGACCGGGATCGTCAGGAACGAGATCGCCAACGATCGTCATCAAGCTGACTGGGACAACCTCATCGGTGTCGCTGCCCAGAAGGAACAGGCCCTCGCGTGGGCAGCGCTGACGCTAGGAGCTCGGTCGCTAGGCCGAACAGCCACGGGACTGAACCGCTTGGCCTTGGTCGAGGGGCCACCGGGCACCGGAAAGACCACACTTGCGCGCTCCCTCGGTGCTCCGCTCTCAATTGTCGTCGGCTCGCCGGTCAGGATTCTCGAGTTTGCGGCCCATGAGGTGATGAGCGGCGAGCATGGACGGACACAGCGCGAGGTACACCGGGTGCTGGCCGAGGTCGTTCCCGACCTCGCCACCAGCGAGTTGACCGTACTTGTAGTGGACGAGGTCGAGGCTCTGGCGATGCCCCGCGGCCAGGTCAGCCTGGAGACCAATCCAGTCGACGTGCATCGGACGACGGACGCCGCAATCACCGCCCTCGACCTGCTGGCCGACAGGTGCACCAACGTCGCCACTGTGATGACCACGAACTTCCCTGATCTCGTCGACTCCGCGCTGCGGTCTCGGTCAGACATCACTGTCACGATTCCACTGCCCACAGAGCAGGCAATAGCAGAGATCCTCCGATCCACGCTCAGGGCATGGGCCGAGGAGTTTCCAGACCTCAAGGCGATTGCCGACGATCCCTCCATCGCCGAAGCCGCAGCAGCACTTGCGGCCGCGGCAATCGATGCCCGCCAGTCGCGCAAGTTCGTGCTCGACGTCCTGAGTTGTGACCTTGAGTTGGCATCCAACCCGAATCGGCTCACCGCATCCCACCTGGTTCAGTCAGCCCGGAGACGAAGGGATGCCAGATGAAGGCCACTCGCACCGTGCCCGGACGACCGGTCAGCGACAGCGGTTCCACCACAGCGCAGATCATCGACCTCGTGACCGCTACCCTCGGCCGCAGCCCGAACCTCGATGTAGAGGAGATTCGAGCAGAACTCGACGCTGCGGAACCAGCATTGGGACTGCTCGCCGTCGGTGGGCACCTTCGCTGTGGCGAGCTGGTGCTGGTGACCCCGGGGCTGCGCCTGAGGATCGACGTTCCGGTGGGCGAGGATGCGCTCGCCGCGACGGAGCACACCGACGCACCCCGAGGTGCCGCGACCGCAGACGGCTGGACCCTCCATCTGCCTGTGCCGGAGGCCCTGGCTTCTGTCGCTAAGGCCGCTAGCAAGTCATGCCCCCACGTGTCGGTCGAGCCCGCACCGTCAGAGGCCTCGCCCCGAAACGACAGCGCCGCTGCGTCAACAATCGACCTGTCGCGGCTGGCCAACTGGGGAGGTCGCACGTGAGCACGACCACCTTGACGACGACATCCACGCGGACGTTCACGCACACGGCGACTCATCTTGCGGGCGTGATGATCTCGGCGCTGACCGAGACGCTCGTGGCCATCGGGGTGTCGGTTGATCGGGTCACGGCCGTCCACGGGTACGAGGCGGCGATTAGCGCTTGGATTGAAGAACGCTCCCTCAGCAAGGTTCGCGTCACACTCACACCACCGGGAGGAGCCGAGACGGCTGCCTACGCCTTCAACATCGACTACACCGCGTGGGATCCTGATCAGGAGTTCCGCGACCAGCTTGCCCGCATCCGTCGTCAGCTAGCGAAAGAGCCCCGCGTCCGCCCGGGCACGGACTTTGGCGTTATCGCATCAGCGCGTCCTGGTCGGTCGCTGTCAGATCAGCCCGGATGGGCGACTACGCATCGAACACTGCCGTCCTTCGACAACGGCTACCGCCACGGCACCGCCGGGAGCGGCCCGGGCGCCTCTACTTTGCTGCACTCGTACCGGCTCGGATAGGGAGGACATACGTGGGATACGTCGATGATGCCTTCGAGAAGATGCGCAAGGCAGCAGAAATCACAAAGGGTGAGCAGACGCTGGCACAGAAGCGGCACCATCGAATCCGGGACACACTGGCCAGCAAGTGGGACATCAACAGATCGTTCCTGACCGGAAGCTACGACCGACACACCAAGATCAAGCCGCTTGAGGATGTGGACATATTCGCCGTCGTCGATCCCGACGGCGCACAGGGCCACTACCGACAGGAGCCGCCCAATCGAATCATCTCGGAACTCGTCAACTGCCTCGGCGGAGAATTCAACAACGTGGAAGCAGACGGCATGGCTGTCCGGATCTCGATGTCGGACGACGACGGCGACGCCACCTTCGAGGTAGTGCCCGCCTTCGAGCACGCCGAAGCCGGGTACGAGGCCCCCGACCCTGATCGCGGGCGCTGGATCCGGACCGACCCCGAAGCACACGCTCGTCTCACAGCAGACAAGAACACCGAATGCGGGCAGATGTGGGTGCCTTTCGTGAAGATGGTGAAGGGCTGGAACCGTCAGGCTGGGCTGCCCGTGCCTCAGTCCTTCCTGATCGAGGTCATGGCCCTCAAGCTCGTCCACTCGCCCTTCGGCCGCTATCAGGACGAGATCGCGACGTTCCTGGGGAACGTCATCGATCGCGTGTGCGGCCCATGGCCAGACCCCGCCAGCGTCGGTCCTGACATCGATGAACTTCTGGGGACGAGCGACCGCGAGGCGATCCGGAGTGCGGCCTCGATCGCCTACCCCATCGCCGAAGAAGCCGTGTTTCTCGAGGACGAGGGTCAAGAGCGCAAAGCGGTCGAGCAGTGGCGGGAACTCTTCGGTTCTCGGATGCCGCGACCATGAGCCTGCTGACGGACACCCAGCAAGAGTTCTACCGCGCGTATTCGCAGAGCTACCGGACAGAGGCCAACAAGCGAGTCATCGTTTTCGTGGTGGACGTCGTGTTCGCGGCCGCCGCAGCAGCGGTGACGATCATGACGATCGGAGACTATTGGAAGTCTGCGCTCGACATCCTTGCAAGCTGGTCACCTCCTGCGGTCCTGCTCTGGCTGATAGTCCGGGAGACTGACCTCATAGGTGATGACAGGGAACACCGACGCATCGCCGTGACAATCCAGGAACAGTTCGACCTCACGTTCTGGAAGTCAGACAACTGGCACGAAGGGTGGAACCAACTCCTCTGCGGCGATCCCACCGAGCCCCGAACCATCAAGGACCTCGCGCTCAGCTACGAGGGTGAGCCGCTCGCTGACGACTACTGGGTGGACACCACGGGCCTTCTAGCGAACAACGCCGCCCTTCTAAGGATCCGACAATCGGCGGGGTGGGGAGCGAAGGGCCACGCCCGCTACGAACGGCTCAATAGGTCTGCCGCCTGGGTCGGCTTCCTCATCGTCTTGGCCGTGGCGCTGCTGTTCGACCTGAGCACACGGGACGCGGCGGTCGTGCTCATGACCGTTGCGCCGCTACTGGTAGGCCGTCTCCAGAGCGCACGCGCTCACGCCTCTCTGGCCCAGAGACGTGAGACGCTCGAACGCCACATCCAGAAGCTGCTGAGCAGTTCCACACCCGCCACAAAACGCGATGTTCGTATCACGCAGGGTGAACTGTGCAGAATGCGCCTCGAGAACCGCCGGATTCCCGTGTGGCTGTACACCAGGTACGCAGCCCGAGACCGCAAGACCGTAGACACCGCCGCCGCCCAGGACACCAAGAGGCTCCAACAGTCCAGGCAGCAGGCACATGACAAGAGTCTCGCCCCTTAGCGGACTCCTCGTTTCGACCCAGAACCTGAGCGATATGACCACCAATAGGAGTCACTCACCAATGCTACCGAGAAACCAACACGTAGTCGATGAACTTGATCGGTATAGTCTAGTGACATCACTTTGTCAAGACTTGACCGCACAGCCAGACCCGCGAGTGCACCTGATAAATGGCGAATGGGGATCCGGCAAGACAATCTTCCTGCAGCTGTGTGAAGAGAGATTAAGAGAGTCAAGCGTGAAAGCTCCACGCGTCGTTCTATTCAATGCCTGGCGCGACGGTTACCTAAGGAACCCCCTCCTCGATCTAACCTACTGCATCTCGTCTATCTTAGACAAACAAGTTTAGGTCGGAGTCGATTGTCCGTAGGTCAATGACACTTCGACCTGGGGGCATGTGAACTATTCCCCATCCGTGGAAAGAAGCTGGGTCAACTTTCAGGACGAGCTTGCGCGGCGTAGTGAGCAGGGCTCGGATGCGGTAGTTGTCGAAGTTGGTGAACCCGAACGCGGCGCGTTTGACGCGTTTGATCAGGTTGTTGGCTGCCTCGGTGGGTGCGTTGGTGACTCGGGCGGCGTGCCAGTTGGAGATTTGGGTTCTCCAGGTGGCGATGGTGCGGCCGAGCCGGTTGATCTCTTCGGGCAGGCCCGGTTCTTGGAGGTCGGCGGCGAGTTGGGCGACGGTGGCGGCGCCGACTTTGGCGCAGGGGATGTCATAGACGGACCTGAGGGTCTCTTTGGCGTGCCAGGCGTCGCGGACCTCGCCGTAGGGGTCTCCGGCGTCGAGGAGGCCCCGCAGCTTGGTGTGTCCGTGCTCGGTGATGTTCTCCGACGCTGAGACGAGCAGCTTGCGGGCCCGATACAGCGGGTCGTGCTTGCGGCCGCGGTGTCCCAGCGTCTGGTTCTGGACCCGGCGGCGGACTTCGTCGAGGGCGTCGTTGCCCAACCGCACGACGTGGAAGGGGTCAGCGACCTGTCGGGCTTTGGGCACCGCGGCGTTGAACGCGGCGCGGTAGGGGCCCGAGAGGTCCAGCACCGCCCAGCGGATGCCCTCGCGCCACTCTCGGCGCCGGCGCAGCAGCCAGCGTGTGGGCGCTTGGGCGTCTCTGCCTCGGACTATGTCAAGGAGCTGGCCCCGTCCGACGTCGACGATGCTGGTGCCCCAGGTCTTGGCCCGGAACCGGCCCCGCCGCCAGAACAGGGTCTCGTCCAGTCCCAGCGCCTCCACGTCTGAGATCCTGGCGGTGTCGGCTGCCAGCAGCGCCTGGCCCCAGCGCTTGACCGCCGTGTTCACGGTGTGCCACACACAGCCCAGCTCCGCGGCGACGTCTTTGAGCGGCCGGCCCCGTCCGGCCTGGCGTGTCGCCCACCGCGCTGCCCGGCTCGTCAGAAGCGCCCGCGGCGGCGCGATCTCCGCCGCCTGCTCGGTGACTGAGCCCGCCTCACAGCCATCGCGTGGGCAGCGCCACCGGCGCTTGTGCCACACCAAGCGCACCGGCCTGCCGAACGCGGGGAGGTCCACCAGCACCACCGCCCGCTCACCGTCGGACCACACCGGCCCGCCGCAGTCCCCACAGGCCGGTCTCGCCGCCCGACAGCGCACATGCACCCCCAGCGGCTCACCCTCGTTGTCGTCGACGCTGAGGACCTCCACGTCGCCCAGTCCCACCAGCAGCTCGCACATGCGCGTAGGGTCGTACTCCACAGGGATCCTCCCGATTCGGCAGCCTTGACAGCGCCGATTCTGGGGGATCCCTCGCGTTCAGCCGCGGACCCCTACCGCCCCCACTCCGACCTCATTCGCGAAGAGCCCGGTTACCCTCCTCGATCTAACCTACTGCATCTCGTCTATCTTAGACAAACAAGTGACGCGATCCCTACGCCGTCACGCAAAGACGGCAGCTCGCCAAATTGTCCGTAGTGTCAATGACACTGTAGCCA
The DNA here is from genome assembly GCA_965219165.1 of Candidatus Aldehydirespirator sp. Lineage (GTDB taxonomy): Bacteria > Actinomycetota > Acidimicrobiia > Acidimicrobiales > Aldehydirespiratoraceae > Aldehydirespirator. The sequence continues at coordinate 3,493,888 of CBDCMW010000002.1, forward strand.
AGAGGACCTGGGGGATCATGAATCTACGAGAACTATTCCGTGACAGCAATCCGTGGAAAGAAGCTCGGCAACATATTGTCAACTTTCAGGACGAGCTACAAAAAGTTGCAAATAAACGTAAGCTTGTTTTGCTCATAGATGAACTAGACAGATGTGAGCCACTATATGTACTACAGGTCATGGAACAGGTGCATCATGTTTTTGAGGTCCCAAATGTAAAGGTAGTACTAGCAATAAACCAACGCGCCCTTGAGCAGTCGATACAGCAGATGTATGGGCCAGATTATGATGCAGAACGCTACATCCGTCGATTTGTACATGAAGTACTACAGCTTCCAGCTCCACCGACAGGATCAGTCACAGAGTTCATCAAGAAGAGGGTGGTAGCAGCATCTAGTGATCCCACAAAGGCAACTCTGGATGAAATATGGGATCCTTATCGAATACTGACTGTTGCAATATCCTCCCCTGGGAGAAGCATGAGAGACACTGATATCATAGTGAGGCTAATGTCAGAGATATCGGCCGAGATCGAAGAACAGTACGACAATCGTCGTGCCGGCGTTCAGACATCTTTCGTATGAACAATGGTCACCTCGTGCGGCTGCTTTGCTCATAGATTACGGTTGATTTCTCCGCAATCGTATAGACTCTTGGTTGACAACGAGAGGCTTGCAAGTATGGCAGATCTCCAGGATCACCAGTGTGGCGATCATATGTATACCGACCCGACCGGATGAACGATCTGTGGATCCTCTGCGTTCATTGCGATCGGCGGCACCGGTGCGGCGACGGTAGCCCGACAGTTGATGACTCTGCTCTTGGTACCAAGAAGACACGATCACCATTTCGCAATAACGAGCGTCGCTGAACTCAAGCTTGAAGTAGTGAAACTCCGGGGCGGAACGGCAAGCACGGGCCCACGCTGGGCAAGTTGCTAGCGTGATAGAACTTCCGATCCGCACGTGGGCTGCGGCCCATGACAGACGAATGCCGTTGACGCAAGCCTAAACGTCTTGGGTATCAGTTCGCGTGAACTTCAGTCGTGATGGAGCGGATCATCGACGGCAGCCAAGGCAGCCTGGAAATCGCAATGACACTCGCTTCTCGCTGACCTCAGTCTTGACCCATCCGCGGCGTGACACCAACAGCGACCCTCAGAGGGAGAGCAACGGACTGGACTCCATGCTCGGAGCCGAGCCAGAGCCGCTTGGTCATCGGACATCCTGCGCTCGGACGGGAGAGGAGCGCGGCCCCGTCGGCGAAGTCACGGGTAGTACTCGACCTGCCCGACGCCAGCATTAGGAGCCGAAAGGGCGTGCTCAGCCATGTGCAGGCGGCAGGCGTGCCAGTGCCTCGACCTCGATCCCTGTGATCCTCCGCGATCAGCAGAAATCGGCAAGGTCGAGGCACTCCACGCCCATGTCACTGGGCGAGCCTCTCAAGCACGACGCGCTCCTCGTCGAGGATGCGCTGGAGCCGTGCCTGGAAGGCGGGGTCACGCCGCCGCTTCTCAATGTGCTCCGATGGCGGCGCGGATCGCCTCCGAAGTGGAGCACGCCTCAACAGCGCGATCGCGTCGAGGCGGCGGCCTGCTGGGCGTCTTGTGCAAGGATGGTCGTGGTGCGGGTGGTTGTCATGGTGTGCCTCCTCCGTGAGCAGCACTCTTAGCGCACCTATATCTACAGTAGGCAATACTCATTATTGCACGCATACGGCATTGGTAACCCTTTCTAGCGGATCTCAACGTACGGATAGATACTGGGCTGAGATCCACAGGCACTCACGTGCCTTGGTCGGCATTTCGTTCGGGTGGCCGCGCACGACAACCAGAAATGTCGGCAGGCCGACACGCACTGAGTATCGTCGACATCGAGATCCCTGCAGTCCCCGGACCCGGCTGGTACTTCTGATGGCTGAATGTCATTGAGCACATCGGCCAACCTCCGAAGGCAGACGTGGAGGCGCGTCGAACCCAGTTCAACATCGGCGTGATGAACAAGGTGATGCGCCCTGCCATTCAATAACGCCTTTCTCCGCGAACTTCAAGGTATAGACTCGGCCTGCAAGAACGAAGGCCCTGCAAGTATCGTGGGATGAGGGTTGCTGGCACCGGTTCGATCATATGTATACCGACCCTACCATGATGAACGATCTGTGGATCCTCTGCGCCTACCTCATTGCGATCGGCGGCACCGGTGCGACGAACGGTAGCCCGACAGTTGATGACTCTGCTCTTGGTACCAAGAAGACACGATCACCATTTCGCAATAACGAGCACGCTGAACTCAAGCTTGAAGTAGTGAAACTTAGGGGCGGAACGGCAAGCACGGGCCTCCAAACGCTGGGCAAGTTGCTAGCGAGATAGAACTTCCGATCCGCACGTGGGCTGCGGTCATTGACAGACGAATGCCGTTGACGCAAGCCTAGGGCGTCTTGGGTATCAGTTCGCGTGAACTTCAGCACGTGATGGAGCGGATCATCGACGGCAGCCAAGGCAGCCTGAGAAATCGCAATGACACTCGCTTCTCGCTGACCTCAGTCTTGACCCCATCCGCGGCGTGACACCAACAGCGACCCTCAGCGGAGAGCAACGGACTGGACTCCATGCTGGGCGGCGAGCCAGAGCGCTTGGTCATCGGACATCCGTCGCTCGGACGGGAGAGGGCCGCGGCCTTGTCGGCGAAGCACGGGTAGTACTCGACCTGCCCGACGCCAGCATTAGGAGCCGAAAGGGCGTGCTCAGCCATGTGCAGGCGGCAGGCGTGCGAGTGCCTCGACCTCGATCCCTGTGATCTACTCCGCGATCAGCAGGAAATCGGCAAGGTCGAGGCACTCCACGCCCATGTCACTGGGCGAGCCTCTCAAGCACGACGCGCTCCTCGTCGAGGATGCGCTGGAGCCGTGCCTGGAAGGCGGGGTCACGCCGCCGCTTCTCAATGTGCTCAGCGATGGCGGCGCGGATCGCCTCCGAAGTGGACACGCCGTCAACCCGCGCGACCGCGTCGAGTTCGGCGGCCTGCTGGGCGTCTTGGCGGATGGTCGTGGTGCGGGTGGTTGTCATGGTGTGCCTCCTCCGTGAGCACCGGCTTCGCAGCGCACCTACATCTATCAGTAGGCAATACCCATTATTGCACGCATACGTGCATTGGTAACCCTTTCGACGGATCTTCCAACGTACGGATAGATACTGGGCGAGATCCACAGGCACTCACGTGCCTTGGTCGGCAGTCGTTCGGGTGGCCGCGCACGACAACCAGAAATGTCGGCAGGCCGAGCACGCACTGAGTAGCGTCGACATCGAGATCCCTGCAGTCCCCGGACCCGGCTGGTACTTCTGATGGCTAACAGTTCATTGACGCACACGGCAACCTCCTGAAGGCAGACGTGGAGGCGCTTGCGAACCCAGTCAACACGGTCGGCGTGATGGGCAAGGGGATCGCCCTCCAGTTCAATAACGCCTTTCCAGCGAACTTCAAGGCTTACGAGGCGGCCTGCAAGAAGAAGGCCGTGAGACTTGGCGAGGTGTTCGTCTTCGACAACGGTCAACTCATGCCGCCGCGCTGGATCATCAACTTCCCGACCAAGGGTCATTGGCGCGCCAGATCCCGCATCCGCGACGTGGCCGAGGGCCTCGACGATCTGCGCGATGTGATCGAGGAACTGGAGATTTCTTCCATCGCGCTGCCGCCGCTGGGCTGTGGCCACGGCGGGCTGGACTGGGGCGAAGTTCGTTCACTGATCAAGGAGCGCCTGGGCGACCTCGATGTCGTCGTTCACCTGTACGCGCCGGAAGGCGCCCCCGACGCAGCCGACATGGTGATATCGACCCCGCGCCCGAGGCTGACTGCGAGCACGGCGGCACTCGTGTCGGTGGTCGACCAGTACTCGCAGGTGGCGCTGTTCGTTTCGCTGATCGAGATCCACAAGCTCATGTACTTCCTGCAGGAGGCGGGCGAGGACCTCAAGTTGCGCTATCAGGCGAAGTTCTACGGCCCCTACGCCGACAACCTTCGCCATGTGCTCAAGTCGCTTGAGGGCCATCAACTCGAAGGCTTCGGTGACGGCTCGAAGAAGGTGCGCGAGGCAGAGCCGATCACCGTGCTTCCAGATGGGGCCAGGGAGGCATCCGCGGCCCTCGCAGGGAACCACCAGATCGCCGAACGCATCCAGCGTGTGCTCGGACTGGTAGAGGGTTACGAGTCCGCCTACGGACTCGAGCTACTCGCCAGTGTTCACTGGATGGCCGCCCGCAAGGGGAACGTCGATGATCTGAGCGGCGTGACCACGCGAGTCCAGAGCTGGAGTCAGCGCAAGCGGCGCATGTTCACCGCACAACACATCGAGTCAGCCTGGCAGCGCCTCCACGACCACGGCTGGCTAGCGACCGCGGCCTAGCGGGCCAGGCCGCAGCCTGGCTGATCGGCGTCGGCGCCCGTCCGACTCGCGTGTCTCCGCCGGATCAACCACTCCCGCACAATCGGCGAGTAGGGGCCGGTAGCGAGCCATGTGGTCGTCGCCCTAGACATCGCCCATGATCGAGCCAGCGGCCTCGAAGCGCTCGAGCAGTGGAAGCCCGAAGGGATCGTCCGTGCCTGGTGAGACAGTCGTCCTCGTGAGCGGCCGGGGGTAGCCAGATCCGACCATTGGTTAGGCGCGCTCGGCGTGGAGCCAGCGGAGACGCGCTAGGGCCTTGCGGCCGGGATCGGCTCTAGTCCGAGACTGGCACGCAGGTTGTCAAGGGCGTCAGCCGAGTCCTCAAAGTAGTTGGAGTGGGTGACCTTGATGGCTTCTATCGAGTCCGCACCCAGCAGGACGACCTCCAATCGGGGGTTGTCCCGGTATTGCTCTTCGCGCTCGCTGTAGGCCTTGAGCGCTGGAGCGGTGTTGCGGAACTCCTCGAGGCTGATCTGCTTCCTTGCGTCATGGTCGTACACGATGAGGAAGTCGATGGTCTTGCGGTTTGCCATCACTCCTCCCCTGTTCCTTGGTGACGGGACCTGATCATATGGCCGAACGCTGCCATCATAGCCAGCCGGGTGAGAACGTCCATGAGAGCGTCCGTGTATGGCTGTCCGGGCTCTCGGTGAGACAGGAGCTCCGACAGTTCCTGGAGCAATTCGTGGACATCATCGGGGCCGTCGCCGTTCTTGAAGTCGATGCCGGTCTTGCTGGTCAAGTCCTCCACGATCTTGGCCCAACTGTCTTGTTCTCGGGTGCGAAGCTGCACCTCGATTCGCCGGCCGTGGTACCTCGTGTAGATATGGATGGCCCGATAGCCCGAGGCTTGAGGCCCGGCCACGTAGTCCCTGATCTTGTCGGGCCGTTGGTTTCGTTTGAGGCTGTTGGCACAGAATCGCTCTACCACCCGTTGGACCTGTTCTTGGGTCTTGAGAACGGCCCGGCAGCCTCCGATGTCCTGCATGGTCGACAGGTCCATCCCCTGGAGTCGCCGGAGCTTATCCTCGATGGTGGGCAGCCTCTTGAGCCGCCGCGAGACGTCGAGATCGAAGCCCTCGGTGATCAGGCATGATCGCAACCCCATGTAGGCGGCATGCAAGGGCGCAGCGTGAGCAGACCGGTACGCCTGGACAACCTCGCGGGCTTCGCGAACTTCCTCAATCGAGGGCAAGCCGCCCCGGCCGGCCTGCGCTTGGCGCAACACCTCGCCGGCACGCCTCACGCTGCCCAACGATCCAAACGGGACAAGGGGTTGAGCAGCCATCTCGTCGTGCAACGTACTCGGACACCGCCCCTGACGAACTGATCGAGGCCCACCTGCGGTGAAGGTGTGAGCGGATCGTCCGTGCCGGGTGAAGCTGTCGTTCCCGTAGGACGGCCGAGAGAGAACCCGGACCCAGCGGGTTCCCGTAGGGACTAGACGGTCCCGGCCGAAGCCGGGGCCGAGGGCCGGGGCTACTCACCCCGGCGGGGTTGGCATCGTTCTATCACTTCCGAGGGATAGCGTCGAAGAACATGAGCACGTTCACGTGCTGACACGGATGTCGACTCCGACAGCTGCTGCATGGCTGATCCATGGGCCGAGACTTCTAACGGATCTTCTAACGTACGGTTAGAAACTGGGCGTTATCCACAGGCACCCGGCGACACGGCCGAATCGCGAAAGCCCACGTCAACAGCACTTCCTGGCACGGGCCGACACTTGCCGACACCTGCTTCTTGCGTCTTGTAAACAGCAGGTCGCAGGTTCGACTCCTGTCTCGGGCTCCAACATAATAAGAGGTCAGAGCACATTTTTAGAAATCAACACTACTCGACAATTAGTCTTGTGGACGGATCTTCTAACGAACGGTCAGGCACACGCCGAGGACGGAGGGAGCGCGCAACCCTTGGTCGCTGGCCCCTAACTCTCACCTGAACTCGACGCCACACGCACCACCTCGTCTCGGAGCCCCAAGTCACGGACGACTGGGCTCATGGACCGGTGGTTCACGCCGGACACCGACAATGACACATGCCGCTTGGCGCCTTCGTTCACCAGTTGCATCCCGCGTACAACTCCTCCGGACTCGTGCAGACCTCGAAACGCCACTTCGAGGGTTCCATGCCCGGGTTCATACACCATTTCAAGGCTCATCAAGCCCCGACGTCGCAGTATGAGGTCGGCCACGGCGCCTAGTCCGAGGATGGCAATGAACGTGAGCAGCCCGCCCGCGGCTGCGACCCAATACAACCCGACGCCGGCTGCGACACCGAACGACGCGGCCATCCACAGACTCGCCGCCGTCGTGATGCCCGTCACCGTGAGCCCGCTACGCAGGATCGCGCCGCCGCCGATGAAGCCGATGCCGCTCACGACGTGCGCAGCGATGCGAGTGCGGTCGGTAATCCCGTCGGTACCGACAAAAGCACCCGAAACCGTGAACAGCGCAGCACCGAGAGCGACTAGCGAGTGTGTCCTCGTCCCGGCCGTCTTGTTGCGAGACTCGCGCTCGATGCCCAACGCCGCCCCCAGACCGACGGCGAGCACCAGTCGGAGAATGAGCTCCCAGGCTGGAACGTTCACCTCAACCACTCACCACTAGAAGATCGACCATTCACGGACGATGGCGGCAACCACACCGACGCTGCCGCTGGCTCAAGTTCCATCGACGGCGTACTCCAGTCCCTAGGTGTGCATTCCCAACACGTTGTTCCCGTTTAGGCGGGTGAGGGTGGCCATGGGGGTGTCTCATTTGAGGGCTCCGTGGGGCCGGTGCTCATTGTAGTGGTGCACGAAGTGCTGGTGGGTGAGCTTTCCCCCAAATCGTGGAGGGTTGGTTGAGGCTGCGTTGGCTAGTTCGTAGTCTATTGGGCTGGTCATGTTGTTGGTGGAGTGGAGCCGTTTTTTGTTGTACCAGGTGTCGATCCAGGCGGCGATGTCTTGTCGGGCCTGGTCGCGGGTGCGCCAGCGGCGCCGTGATATCAGCTCGTGCTCGAGGGTCGAGAAGAACGACTCGGCCGCGGCGTTGTCCAGCGCGCAGCCGAGGCGTCCCATCGACTGGGTGATCCCGAGCCGCTGACAGGCCGCCGCGCTAGAGGAAGACGCCGTCGCAGCCTTGACCGAGGCACTGGCTCGACTCGGCGTCAGGGCAATCGTCTTGACGAACGAGCCTCCGGGCGACGAAGTGTTCTTTGACGCTGTGGTTGAGGTTGCTGGCAAGCGATTCGATGTCGAGGTCAAGTCGGTGGTCACTGCCGAGCACGGAAAGCGACTGGCGGGAAGCGTCGGGCGAGGAGCGCAGTTGCTCGTTGTTGCCGATCGCATCGCCGCCGATGCCAAGCGGTCGCTCCGGACGGCGGGGGTCAACTACTTCGACCGGCGCGGGCATCTGCGCATCGTGGCCCCGCCACTAGTCATCGACACGGTCGTGGAGTCCGCGCTCCTGATCGCGGGCGGCTCCGGCGGGTCACTCGACAGCCAGGTTGCTAAGGAAGTCGCGGTCTGTTGCCTGCTGACACCGGACCAGCCCCACGGCGTCCGCGAGGTCGCCCGCTACATCGACCGAGCTTCGAGCGCGGTTTCCAAAGCCATGGCCGGTCTACGGGACGACGGCCTGCTGACTTCCGCCGGAGAGGCGATGATCCCAGATCTGTTTCACGCGCTGCTCGCGGTGTGGCGACGACGAACAATTCCACTAACAGCCGTCCCCGGCACCAGCACCTGGGAGGCGCAGCGACTGGGGCTGGGCCTCGACAAACCTGAGAGCACGATGGGCTGGGCGCTCACCGACACCCGCGCTGCCGTGTCGTGGGGCATGCCGATCATCGCACGCGGCGATTACGCGCGGGGCTTCACGGCCTGCTGGAGCACCGCGTACCCCTCGGTGCCCGGTCCGACGCCGCCCATCACCATGAAGGTCGACATGATGGTCTCGGCCTCGATCGTCTCGGTGCCCTGCTCGGACTCGATCACCACCGACACGTCAGGTCGGACCGGTCGACAATGTGCGGGCTGCGATCGACCTCCTCGGTTGCGAGCGGATCGATCACGGCTACCACGTGATCGACGATCCCGAACTGGGGCCGTCGATCAGGCGAGCCCGGAAGCAGGTCTGCTCTCGCAGCTTGGGTTGCGGGTTGTCTCGGCGGCCAGTGCCAGGTCCTCGGCTGCCGAGTCGAGGTCGTTGACCGACACTTGGAACTCGTCGATCCCGTGGGCTGTCACGAGTGCGGTCAGCTCGGAGCGGCACTCGTCCACCGTCCCGGAGATCACGAAGGCGTCGACCCAGTCGTCGCGCACGAAGCGAGCCGCGGCTGCAGGCCCGCCGTCGGAGAGACCCCGGCGGATGGCTGCCTCGGTCCGGGAGTCCAGGCCGATCCGGGCCTTGACGTGGTCGGGGGAATCGACGAGCCGGAACGTGAGGCCGGCCCGGGCCGCCTCACGGGCCGCGTCGGTCGTGGCCAGGATGGTCATGTAGCACAACCTGGGGTGGGGTCGGCCGTGCTCGTCGGCGGCGCCACGGATCGAAGCCACATGCTCGCCGATCAGCTCCTTGTGGACGAACGACAAGATGAAGCCATCGGCCAGCTCCCCCGCCAGCCGGACGACCCGCGGGCCGCGCCCGGCCAGCCAGATCGGAATGTCGGGCCGGCCGTAACCGAGGCGGGCCCGACGGAACCCGCCCGCCACGCCGTCACAGTCGACGGTCTCGCCGGACCACAGCGCCCGGCTGGTCGTCACCAGCTCGCGCATCGCGGTGATCGGCGCCCGGCGCTCGATGGCCAGCGCCGTGAGCGTGAGGGCCCCGCCCGCTCCGATCCCCAGCGCGGCCCTCCCGCCCGACGCCTCGTCCAAGGTGGCGACGGCCGCCGCGGTCATCCCCGGATGGCGGGTGTAGGCGTTGGTGATGCCCGTGCCGACCTCGACCGAGCTCGTGGCCGCGGCGACGGCTCCCAACGTGACCCAGCACTCCCTGGCCGCCAAGCCCTCGTCGGGGATCCACACCCGACTGCACCCGAGCCGCTCGGCCTCCACCGCGGCTCGCACGACCGCGTCGACCGAACCTTCGGGCATCACCATGCAGGCCAGCTGAACCACGACGCCGACACTAGGGCCGCAGCCGGGAGCCGGTCGAAACCGCGCCGCCAGCGGTCAACCGTGCCGCGCGCCGCGAGCGGGCCAGCCAAGACCGCGCCCCAAGCGGCGTTTCATGCTGCAAGCCGCGAGTCGGCCGGTCGAGACCGCGCCTCAAGCGGTCTGCCCTGATGACGCTCAATCGCCAGAAAGCGGAGGCCTCAGGTCGGGGCGGAGCGGCCTCGGAGAATGTCGTCGAAGCCCCGAATCAGCGTGTGCTCGGTCTCCTGCACATCCTCGGGGCTGGCCGCGAAGTAGCCGGTGGCCATCCCCATGTCGGACGCGGCGTCCAGGTACTCCGGCACGCTCGACAGGTACAGGCAATCGTAGAGGTCAACCGACATCACCCGGCGGGTCGCCTCGAACAGCGGCCGCTCGGGCAGCGCGGCCCCCACGTCGCCGCTGACCAGCCACGACGACACCGAGTCCTCCAGCTGGCCCATGCGCCTCAAGCGCAGCCCCCACTCGCGGGGCTGGTTGCCGACCGCCGCCACCGGCAGGCTCCGGCTCGCGACCCGGTCGAGGAACGGGTGCAGGCCCGGCACCAGCTTGAACGACGACAGGTAGCGGGTCTCCACGTCGCGGCCGATCGGCCCGAGCCCGAGGTCGCTCCAGAACTCCTCGGCGGTGAGACGGCCCAGCACCAGCTTGCGGTGCCGGTCGCGGACCAGCTCCCGGTCGATGTCAGGGTTCTCGGCCAGGATGACCGGCAGCAGCAGGCCCTCCAGAGGTTCGGTGGGCCGCACGATCACCCCATGCACGTCCACTACCAGCAGGCGCAGCAGGCGCTTGCGGGGCCGGCTGGCCTCCGCCTCTCGGGCCGCGGCCCGCTGCTGGCGGCGCCGGGTGGCCCGGCGGCCGCGCCCCTTCGGGATGCGCAGCAGCACCATCACCCTGGTCACCACCACGCCCAGCAGCACCACGCCGAAGCTGATTGCGGCCACCAGAGCAATGCTGCGCCACAGGGGCGCGACCCCGCCCTCCAGCGCGGTCGAGGCGTCGATCCGCACCGCGGGGTCCCCGTAGGAGAACCGCCAGGTGGCGGTCGAACCGTCGACCTCGGGGGCGGGAGCGGCTTCCGCTGACTCGGCCAACCCGCTCGAGGAGGCGCTGAAGGCATCGTCGTCGTCCAGCAGCGTCAACGAGAACTCGAGGCCCAGGGAGTCCTGGGGCGTGCCGGCCTCGGCGATCAGGTCCTGCAGCGGCCGCCCGAAGGGCTGGCCCTCGAAGATGTCGGCCAGGGCGCTGTCACTGAAAGTCTCCAGCGGCGGCGTCGGGTCGATGGTGGCCCGGAAGTCGTAGTCGCTCCTGGCGAAGGAGCGGGTCTGCTCCAAGACCACATCCGAGAAGATCACGCCCTTTCCGGCCAGCTCCTCCAGGATCTCGGGCAGCTGCCTCGACGACGCGAACGCCTTGACGACGCGCACCTCAACGCCGCCGTCGCTGCGAGAAATGGGGCCGTCCACCGCCCAGCCGGCATCCCGCACATCGTCTAGGCGCAGCCCGCCGGCCAGCTCGGGGACACGGGCCACGGCGTTGGCGTCAGCCGTGAACACCACCGTGACCGTGCCCGAGCCGACGTCGTCGATCTCCACCCGCACGGCCGTGTCCACCCGGCACGCAGCCGCCGCCACCGTCAGCCCCACGGCCAGCAGCACCGTCCGCAGCACCGCGACCACACGCCGGCCACCCCCATCCCGCCCGCGCCGGCGCGGCACGCGAAGGCCCCAGCTATGAAGGCGCGGCCCGCGGAGGCGCGGACCGGCCATGTCGTGAGACATGGGTGACATCGGAGCCAGACGCTGAGCGGCCACGGCCCTAGTCTCCCGACCCGCTCTCAGGCTGCCCCCCAGAGGGCGAGCCTAGAAGCGGCCCTCGCCGGCGGTCGGCTCCAACTCAGGCTCAGGCGGCTTGAATCCCTCGATGGCGCGGAACACGACCACCAACTTGGCCTCCTCGAGCGGGTCGTCCTCCACGTCCACGATGACTATCTCGCCGGCCCGGAACTCCTTGTGCAGCAGCCGCTCCGACAGCGGGTCCTCCACCAGCCGCTGGATGGCCCGGCGCAGCGGCCGCGCCCCCATCGTGGGGTCGTACCCGGTGGCGGCCAGATGGTCCTTGGCCGCGTCGGTGAGCTCCAAGCCCATGCCCTGGCCGGCCATCTGGTCGGCGGTGCGCACGATCATCAGGTCGACGATGCGGCGCACCTCCTGTTGGGTCAACTCCTGGAACACGATCACATCGTCGATGCGGTTGAGGAACTCGGGCCGGAAGTGCTGCTTGAGCGCCTCCTGCACCTTGGCCTTCATCCGCTCGTAGGTGACCCGCTCGTCGGCCCTGGTGAAGCCCAGGTTGGCCTTGCGCAAATCGGCGGTGCCCAGGTTGGACGTCATGATCAGCACCGTGTTGCGGAAGTCCACCGTGCGGCCGTGGCTGTCGGTGAGCCGGCCCTCCTCGAGGATCTGCAGCAGGGTGTTGAACACGTCCGGATGGGCCTTCTCGATCTCGTCGAACAGCACCACCGAGAACGGCTTGCGCCGGACCCGCTCGGTGAGCTGGCCGCCCTCCTCGTAGCCGACATAGCCCGGCGGCGAGCCGATCAGGCGGCTCACCGTGTGCTTCTGCATGTACTCGGACATGTCCAGGCTGATGAGGGAGCTCTCGTCGCCGAACAGGAACTCGGCCAGGGTCTTGGCCAGCTCGGTCTTGCCCACGCCCGAGGGCCCCAGGAAGATGAACGAGCCGCTCGGCCGCTTGGGGTCCTTGAGGCCGGCCCGGGTGCGGCGGATGGCCTGCGAGACGGCGGAGATGGCGTCGTGCTGGGACACCACCCGCTTGTGCATCTCGTCCTCCATGCGCAGCAGCTTCTTGGTCTCCTCCTCGGTGAGCTTGTAGACCGGGATGCCGGTCCACAGCGACAGGACCTCGGCAATGGCCTCCTCGTCGACCTCGTCGAAGAGATCGACCCCGGCCGCCTTGGCCTCGCCCTCCAGAGTCTCGCGGCGGGCCAGCAGCTCCTTCTCCTTGTCGCGCAGCTCGCCGGCGTCCTCGAAGCGCTGGGCGTCGACCGCGTCCTTCTTGTGGGCGATCACGTCGGCCAGCTCGGCCTCGAGCTCCTTGAACTGCGGCGGGGTGGACATGCGCCTCATGCGCAGACGCGACCCGGCCTCGTCGATCAAGTCGATGGCCTTGTCGGGCAGATGGCGGTCGGAGATGTAACGGTCGGCGAGGTTGGCCGCGGCCACCAGCGCCTGATCGGTGATCGTGACCCGGTGGTGGGACTCGTAGCGGTCGCGCAGACCCTTGAGGATCTCGATGGTGTGGGCCACGGTCGGCTCGTCTACCACCACCTTCTGGAAGCGGCGCTCCAGCGCAGCGTCCTTCTCCAAGTGCTTGCGATACTCGTCGAGCGTGGTGGCGCCGATCGTCTGGAGCTCGCCCCGGGCCAGCATCGGCTTGAGGATCGACGCGGCGTCGATGGCGCCCTCGGCCGCGCCCGCCCCGACGAGGGTGTGGATCTCGTCGATGAACAGGATGATGTCGCCCCGGCTCTGGATCTCCTTGAGGACCTTCTTGAGTCGCTCCTCGAAGTCGCCCCGGTAGCGGCTGCCCGCCACCAGCGCGCCGAGGTCCAGCGTGTAGAGCTGGCGGTCGCGCAGTGTCTCGGGCACGTCGTCGGAGGCGATGGACTGGGCCAGGCCCTCGACGATGGCGGTCTTGCCCACTCCGGGCTCGCCCACCAGCACCGGGTTGTTCTTGGTGCGCCGGGAGAGGATCTGCATGACCCGCTCGGACTCTCGGCCACGGCCTATCACCGGGTCGAGCGCCTTCTCGCGGGCGAGCTGGGTGAGGTTGCGACCGAACTGGTCGAGCACGTGCGAGCCCGACGACGACTCGCCGCCGCTGCCTCCGGTGGTGGCGCCGGTCTTGTCGCCCGGGGACGATCCCGACACCCCGCCGTAGGCCGACAGCAGCTGGATGACCTGCTCGCGCACCCGGGCCAGATCGGCGCCCAGCTTGACCAGCACCTGCGCGGCGACCCCCTCGCCCTCGCGGATCAACCCGAGCAGGATGTGCTCGGTGCCGATGTAGTTGTGGCCGAGCTGGAGCGCCTCGCGCAGGCTCAGCTCGAGGACCTTCTTGGCCCTGGGCGTGAAGGGGATGTGGCCGCTGGGCGAGCTGCCCCCCTGGCCGATGATCTCCTCCACCTGGCCTCGCACGGACTCGAGGCTGATGCCGAGGGACTCCAGCGCCTTGGCCGCCACCCCCTCGCCCTCGTGGATGAGGCCGAGAAGGATGTGCTCGGTGCCGATGTAGTTGTGATTGAGGAGGCGCGCCTCTTCCTGGGCCAGAACCACGACTCGACGGGCCCTGTCGGTGAACCGCTCAAACATCGCATACACCTCCTGGCCGGATGGGCGGCCTCATGTCGGTCAGTGTAACCCGGCCCCGTGACATGAGTTGCGCCGCAACCCGGGCTCGGTGGCGGGGTCGGAGCCGTGGGGCCGGCCGCAACCCGGGCTCGGTGGCGGGGTCGGAGCCGTGGGGCCGGCCGCAACCCGGGCTCGGTGGCGGGGTCGGAGCCGTGGGGCCGGCCGCAACCCGGGCTCGGTGGCGGGGTCGGAGCCGTGGGGCCGGCCGCAACCCGGGCTCGGTGGCGGGGTCGGCCGGGCCGCCATTACCCTCGCGGCGTGGCCGTCACCTCCCCGTTCGCCCTGCTGCCTTGCCTGGAGGACGACCTGCGGCGCGTGGAGGAGGAGTTGGTGGCGGCCGCGGCGGCTACCGACGACTTCGTCACCGAGCTGGCCCGCCACCTGATCACGGTCGGCGGGAAACTGGTCCGGCCCGGCTTCTGCCTCGCCTCTTCGCTGGTGTGCGACGCCAAACCGACGAGGTCGTCTGGGGCCGCGGTGCGGGGCGGGGCCTCGGTGGAGCTGGTCCACATCGGGTCGCTGTACCACGACGACGTGATGGACGACGCCACAACCCGGCGCTCGGTGCCAAGCGTCAACGCCCAGTGGGGCAATCTGCGGGCCATCCTGGCCGGCGACTACCTGCTGGGACGGGCCTCGGCCATGGCGGCCTCTCTGGGGGCCGAGGTTGCCGTGCTGCTGGCCGAGGCGATCACCCAGCTGTGCGAGGGCCAGATCATCGAGCTCGAGAATGCCTACGACGTCGAACGCAGCGAGCAGCGCTACGAGCTGGCCGTGTCGGGCAAGACCGCGGCGCTGCTGTCGATCTCGTGCCGGATCGGTGCGACCGTCGGCGACGTGCCCCGGCATGCGGTGGAGGCGCTCGGGGAGTTCGGCTTCACCTACGGCATGGCCTTCCAGATCGTCGACGACATCCTCGACCTGGTGGCCACCGAGTCTCAGCTGGGCAAGCCGGCCGGCAACGACTTGGCCGAGGGGACCTACACGCTGCCGGTCATCCGGGCTCTGGCCGACCCGGTGGCGGGCGACGAGCTGCGCTCGATCCTGGGGCGGTCCATCGACGCCGCGGCCCGGGACCGGGCAGCCGAGCTGGTGCGGTCCACCACCGGCGTGGACGAGGCCCGCGACACCGCCCGCATGTGGGCCGACAAGGCCCAGGCCGCGCTCACGTCGCTGCCCGACACCCCCGCCACCGCAGTGCTGCGCCTAGCCGCAGACCGCCTGACCGAAACCCCCGCCCTAGCCAGCTAGCTCGCGGCCTTGCCGAACCATACTGAAAGTCAATGAATTTGCTTATCTAAGGTTGCATCGTATCTGACATTCCGCTAATGTCCGGACCGATGGATGCTGCCCTGCTGGCCATGATTGCGGCGCTGCTCGCGGCGGTGTTGGCCAGCGTGTTCGATCAGCGCCGGGAGAGCGCCAAGACCCGCGATGCCATCCAACTCCTGAGCACCCAGGTCGCCGGGCTGGCCGCCACCAACACCGCCCACAGCCGGCAACTAGCCGATCTCAAAGAGGACCATCGCACGACGCAGGAACAGCTCGGCCGGATCAATGTCAGCCTCGGCAACGTTCGCGAGCGTCTCGCCCGCATCGAGGGCCACCTGAGGATCCGCGCGCCCGATGCCGACGAGATCGAAGCCAGTCCCTAGCTTCGACTCAGGTTGAGGGGTCGGGGCGCAGGGTGGGGAACAGGACCGCGTCACGGATGGCTTGGGTGTCGGTCAGGAGCATCACCAGGCGGTCCACGCCGATGCCGAGGCCGCCGGTGGGGGGCAGCCCGTACTCCAGGGCCCGCAGGTAGTCCTCGTCCACCGCCATGGCCGCGTCGTCGCCTGCGGCCCGCAGCGCGGCCTGGGCCTCGAAGCGGGACCGCTGCTCGGCGGGGTCCACCAGCTCGGTGAACGCATTGCACAGCTCCCGACCGGCCACGATGGCCTCGAAGCGCTCGGCGAAGCCCGGGCGGGTGCGGTGCCGGCGCGACAGCGGCGACACCTCGGCCGGGTAGTCGGTCACGAACACCGGCCCCCACAGCTTCGGCTCGGCCGCCTTCTCGTAGATCTCCAGCAGCAGCTTGACCGGTCCACCGCATGGCTCCGCTCGAAGCGGTATGGGACGTCGTCGTGCCCGCCCGCTCGCGGCTCGGGGTCTCGTCCCGGAGCCGACGGATCCTCGTCACTCATGAAGGCATCGTCGCTCATGAACGCGGCGTCGCTCATCGGTCCTGGTTGCGTTCGTAGACGATCCGGAGTCCGTGCAGCGTGAGGAACGGCTCGACATGCTCGATCGTCTCCGAGATCGGGGCGATCAAATGGGCTAGGCCCCCGGTGGCGACGACGTTCGCCTCGCCCAACTCGGCCAGGAAGCGGGCGTTCATGCCGTCGATCATGGCGGTGAAGCCGTACAGGGCACCGGACTGGATCGACTCGACCGTGGTCTTGCCGACCACGCTGCGGGGCTCGACCAGCTCGACCGCGCCGAGGGCCGCGGCCCGGCCGAACAGCGCATCGAGGCTGATCTCGATGCCGGGCGCGATGGCGCCGCCCAGGAAGGCGCCGTCGGCCGATATGACGTCGAAGTTGTTGCCGGTGCCGAAGTCCACCACCAGGGTGGGGCCGCCATACAGGTCGTAGGCCGCGACCGCGTTGGCGATCCGGTCCGCGCCGACCTCCTTGGGGTTGTCGTAGTGGATCGGCATGCCGGACTTGGTGCCGGGACCGACCACCACGGGCGAGAATCCGAGCTGTCGTCGCACCATCTCACGCAGGCCTGCGAGCAGGCGGGGCACGCCCGAGCAGATGGACACTCCCGTGACGTCGGTCTCGAAGTCGATGTCGATCACATTGAGCAGAGACCTGATCACGACGCCTAGCTCGTCGGCGGTGCGGGCCGGGTCTGTGGAGAGCCTCCAGTGGTCGACGAGCCCGTCGGCCGCGCCCGAGCCGTGGACCGCGCTGGGGTCGTAGATGCCGACGACGGTCTGCGTGTTGCCGACGTCGATAGCAAGCAGCACCGCCGCAGGATACGGCGGATCGGCCGGTGCCGTGGAGTGCCGGCCGGCACCAGCGCTGCGAGGCGCGCTCGCGGATCAGCCAGCGCGGCAGCCGATGTTGTCTATGAGGCGGGCCTTGCCGAACCGCACGGCCACTAGCAGCCGCACATCGCCGTGCAGAGGTCCGTCGGCGGTGAGGGTGGACGCCGACACCGCGGCGGCGTAGTCGATCCTCGCCAGCGGCGCGGTGTCGATCGCCGCTGACATCTCGGCTTCCACCGCGGCGGGCCTGGTCTCGCCCGACTCCACCAGGGCCGCTCCGGCCTCCAGGGCGCGGCGCAGCACCGGCGCCTGGCTGCGCTCAGCTTCGCTCAGGTACGCGTTGCGGCTCGAGAGGGCCAGCCCGTCGGGCTCGCGCACCGTGGGACACCCCACCACCCGCACCGGCAGCGACAGGTCCGCCGCCATGCGGCTCGCGATCGTGAGCTGCTGGAAGTCCTTCTCTCCGAAGTAGGCCGAGCACTCGCCCATGATGGAGAACAGCTTGGCCACGACGGTGGCGACCCCGTCGAAGTGGCCGGCACGCGAGGCGCCGCACAGCACATCCGCGAGAGTCCCGACGTGCACGGTGGTCGCCACCGGCTCGGGGTACATCTCGTGCAGGTCGGGGACGAAGACGATGTCGGTACCGGCCTCGGCGCACACCTGGAGATCTCGGGCCAGGTCGCGGGGGTAGTCGTCGAAGTCCTCGCCGGGATTGAACTGCAGGGGGTTGACGAAGATCGACACCACCACGGTGTCGTTGTCGGCCCGGGCCCGCTCGATCAGCGAGCGGTGCCCGGCGTGCAGGAACCCCATGGTGGGCACGAGCCCGACGGTGCGACCGGCCGCTCGGGCCTCGCCGAGCAGCGATCGCATGCCGCGGATGGTGGCCTCGCGCCGCAGGGCGCGGCTACTTGCGCTCACGGCGACTCCCCCGCTCATCGCGGGCCTGTTCGGCAGACCTCCGCTCACGGCGACTCCCCCGCTCATCGCGACCTCCGCTCACGGCGACTCCCCCGCTCATCGCGACCTCCGCTCACGAGGACTCCTCGCGGCCGGCGAGGCGACGGGCTTGCTGGGCCAGAGCCTCATAGGCGGCTCGCTCGGAGGGAGCGATGGCGAGGTGGGCCACCGCCGCGGTAGCGGTGCGACAGCGGCGGCCACCTGGCGCCGGATCGTCTCGACGTCGCCTCGGGCCGCGGGACCGGTCAGAGCGGCGGCCGGTCCCAACTCGTCGACGTTCTCGACAGTGGCCCGGACAAGGTCGACGAGGGCGGCAAAGGGGACCCCGGCCGTCGAGGCGATGCGCTCGGCCTGGCCGAGCAGAGCCACCAGATGGTTCCCAACAGGAGATGGCAACCACTGCGGCGGCGTGATACGCGGCCCGGTCGGCGTCGGCCACCTCCAGGGCCCGCCCGCCGAGGTCGGCGACCACCTGCCGGACTAGCGGGTCGCCCGCCACCGCGAACCAGCAGCCGGCGAGAAGGCGTCGGGCGCCGACGGTCGCGTCCGGCAGCGCCGCCAGGGGGTGCAGGGCCGCGGGCCGGGGGTGCGGAGCGACCGCACCGAGGCCCAGCGACCCGGCGAGGTGGGCCACCGCCGCGGTGGTCACGGGACCGATCGCGGCCGCCACCTCCGCCACCGCGGCGTCGGGCGTGGCGATCAGCACCAGATCGACACCGGCGGCGGCTTCGGCCACTTCGGCGGGGGCCGCGGACCGGCCCAGGATGGGGAGCACCTGCCAGCCGACCTCGGCCAGTGCGGCGGCCATGGCGCCGCCGGCCCGTCCGGAGCCTATGACGCGGACCGACCGCATCGCTTAGAGGCCCAGGGGTCCAAGCCCGACCACGCCGTCGGCGGACGCCGGCTCGTAGCCGTCAGGCAGCAGGTCGGGACCCACATCGGCCAGGGGCACGAGCACGAAGTCCCGCTCGTACATACGAGGATGCGGAACGACGAGATCGGGGGCGTCCACCTGCTCGCCGTCGATCCACAGCAGATCCGCGTCGAGCGTGCGGGGCCCCCAGCGCACCACCCGCAGCCGGCCCGCCTCCAGCTCCCTGGCCCGACACTGTGCCAGCAACTCCCGGGCGCTGGCCGAAGTCTGGAGCCTCACCACCATGTTGAGGTACGGACCCTGCTCGGGACCGCCCACCGGCTTGGTCTCGTACACGCCGGAGACCGCGTCCACGTCGTCGAAGCCGTTCACGGCGCCGCGCAGGTAGGCCGTCCTGTCGCCCAGGTTGGACCCCAACGCCACGAAGGCCCTCCGGGTCGGCCTCGCCCCGCCCGCGCCGGTCATGGCGCGGGCTTGAGCCGTTGAGCCATGGCCACGATCTCGCGAGCCATGGGGCCGAGCTCGCGTTCTAGGAGCCGTTCTGCGATGGTGATGGCCTCAGGGCCGATGTCGACCAGCCCGGACCACAGCAGATAGCCCGCCACCACTCCCGACACCCGGTCCCCGATCGAGTCATGGTGGAGCACCACCCGCTCGCTGGACGAGTGATCCCGGATGGTGCTCAGGATCTGCTGGAGACGCTCGGTGCCGTCGCTGGGGTCCGAGAAGGGCAGGTGGGCGTAGGCCAGCCCATGCTCGTCATAGTCGTGGAGGTTGTAGGGGATCGACGTGATGCTCACGATCAGGTCGATCTCGTGACGGCGGAGCCAGATGATCTCCTCGAGGCGCCGCACCCGTCGGTGACCGACGCCGTAGCCGCCGGGCCGCTCGCACACGCCGAAGCGCTCGGTGATGATCCACCGGAAGCCCCGAGGCTCGATCCCCTCCGACCATTTGCTGCTCATGCATCGTCCAGGTCGAAGAGATGCACCGACGGCAGCTCGCGGTAGCGCTCCCCCACGTCCAGCCCGTACCCCACCAGCCAGTCGGCCGGGACGGAGAACCCGACGTAGCGGATGCCCTCGGAGCGGGCGTCCTCGCGCACCAGCAGGGCACAGGTCTCGAAGCTGGCCGGCCGTCTGGCCTGCAGCAGCCGGGCCAGGTAGTCGGTGGTGAGGCCGGAGTCGACGATGTCCTCAACCAGCACGACGTGGCGGTCCCGCACATCGGTCTCGAGATCCTTGATGATGCCCACCACGCCGCTGGACTCGGTGCTGAGCCCGTAGGACGACACGGCCATGAAATCGATCTCCACCGGAAGGTCGATGGCCCGGGCCAGGTCGCTCATGAACACGAAGGCGCCCTTGAGCACCCCGACCAGCAGCGGCGGGCGTCCCTGGTAGTCGGCGGTGATCTCGGCGCCGATCTCCTCCACCCGGGCGCGCAGCTCGTCGGTGGTGATGATGGCGCGCCCGACCGACCCCGGCGGCTGGGGCATCTGCGCCGCGGGCTGCTCCGGCGCCAGGCTCACCCTGGCACGATACCGGGCTCTGACCGGGCCTCTGCCGCCCTAGCGTGGATCCACCGATGGGCGGGCCAGTGGGGGATGGTTCGCCAGCATCGACGCCACCACCGACAGAACGAACTTCAATCGGTTTGCCACATGTGGTGTGGTTAACCGCTTGATGTTCGTGGCGAACCGCTATCGAGCACCGTTTCCAGCCTGTCGATCCCGCCTGGTGTGCTGCTCACCAGAAGTGCCTCTACCCGCTCGGCCCATTGCCGGCATGGTTACTGCGGCGGGCGCGGCTCGATGCGGAGCCGGCCGGCACGCCGGGCTACCCGATGGCCGCCGGTGATCTCCGTGGCGACGACGCGGCCCCCCGCGACATCCAGCACACGGTCGATCGAGGCGGCCGAGGGAGCCGAGCCGACAGTGTCTGAGATCCACCTTCTCAGAGCCTCGGTTGCCACCGCTCGGGGGGCCTCGGCGAGATCAGTGGCGCTGGTGGGATCCAGCTCCGCGGCCAACTCCGCGATCACCTCCAACGCCTGGGAGGCCAGGTCGGCGTGCCGAATGAGCAGCGGCACAGGATCTCGGCCCAACGCTCGGGCCAGCGCCGGAATCACCTCGTTGCGTATGGTCACTCGGGCGAAGGACGGATCGTCGTTCATGGGATCGCGAACCGTCGGCAGCTCGAGCTGTTCGCATACTGCGTGTGTCTCGAAGCGGCGCAGCCCGAGGAGCGGGCGGCCGACACCTGCATGGGGGGCGGCCGCACCGGCGAGACCGGCGCCCCGGCCGATGTTGAACAGCACGGTCTCGGCTCGGTCGTCGGCAGTGTGGCCGACCAGCACATCGGCTGGCAGGGCCCCGTAGCGGGCGGCTCGGGCCCGGGCCTCAAGGTTGGGTCCGGGCTCCACCCGAACCCGGCGCAGCTCGAAACCAGCTCCGAAGCGGGCCGCGATGGCCCGGGCCGCCTCCGCGTCGGCGAGGGCTGAGGGGCGCAGGCCGTGGTCGACGTGGCAGGCGGTGACTTCCAGCCCGGCTGCGGCAGCCAGCGCGACCAGGGCTGCCGAGTCCGGCCCGCCCGACAAGCCGCAGGCCACAGCCGTTCCAGGAACCGGGAAGGTGCAGCGGACCAACAGAGCGTCGATGTCGAGAGCGGACTCGCGGCCGCGGCTTGGACGGCTGATGCTGCCAGTGCCTCCGCTCGGCGCCCCGGTCACACCGCGCCCCGCCGTCTCAGGCTGCTGCCTCCGTGACGCCCACGCGGCTCACCCAGTCGTGCGGATTGCGGATCTCTGCGATGCCGGGGACGTTCTCGGGTCCCTCCCACACCCGGTCGAGCAGGGCCGTGCCCCCGGCCGCCTCGACCGACTCGATGAAGTGCTCGCCCTCGGCGTACTGCTTGATCTTGGCATCCAGGCCGACCAGCCGCTGGAAGACCTTGGCGAAGCCGCGCACCGACTGGCGGCGCCTGCGCATCACCCGCCCGAACCGGGGGGCGGAGGGGACCAGGCCCTCGCCGGCGCGGTCCATGATCACGTCGCCGTGGCCCTCGAGCAGGCTCATCAGCCCGGCCAGCTGCTCCAGCGTCTCGACCTGTTCCTCCGAGGCGAACAAGGCCATCAACCCGCCCGCGGCCAGCGGGTCCTCTCCCCGGCGTCGGGCCTCCACCACGCGGCGCACGGCCGCCGCGATCCGCTTCGGGTCGGGCTCCACCGAGTCGAGCACCGACTCGACCAGGCCGATGAAGTGCGGCCGCATCCAGTCCACGCCGGTGAACTGGGCTCGATGGGTCACCTCGTGGAGCGCCAGCCAGAGCCGGAACTGGCCTGGGTCGAAGGCGTACCGGTTCTCCAGCGCCAGCACGTTGGGGGCCACGTAGTAGACGATGTCCTGGTCCTCGGGCTTGTCGTCCTCGATGATGAGCAGGTCGTACTGGCCCAGCACCCGGGTGGACATCCAGCCCAGCATGACGCCTAGCTCGGCGCCGGCCACCCGCCGGGTGATCGGGGCCAGCATTCCCTCCGAGCCTGAGCCGAGCTTGGTGGTGAGAGGCTTCAGCAGCCGCTGGAACGAGGCCAGGTTGGCGTCTATCCAGCCGACACGGTCGGTGACCCTGCCCCGGGCCGGTCCCGACAGCGACCGCAGGCCGGTGAACTCGGCCACCAGCTCCTCGGCACGCTCGGTGCATTCGGCGAAGCCCTCGGCGAGGCCGCCGCGCCAGCGGGGCGCGGTGTAGGGCTCGCGTTTGGCGGTGCGCACGGCCACCCGGCGGGCCAACTCCCAGTCGATGGGGTCGTCGGGCTCGCCCGAGTCGCCTGACTGGTCTGGCTGATCGGGATCGACGGAACCCTCGGGATCGTCGGGACCCTCGAAGTGGGCGCCCATGCGGTGGGACTCAGTCCCTCGGGTACCGCTTGTGGGTGACCTTCTGGAGATAGCCGGCGATCGTCGCCACGATCGAGACGATTCCGGCCACGGCGAGCGGGACAGCGATCCAGAAGTGCCATACGACGCCAGCGACAGTCATGGGTCCGGCCCCGTCACTGATCCAGCGATGGTCATGGGTCCGGCCCCGTCACTGATCCAGCGATGGTCATGGGTCCGGCCCCGTCACTGATCCAGCGATGGTCATGGGTCCGGCCCCGTCACTGATCCAGCGATGGTCATGGGTCCGGCCAGGTCACTGATCCAGCGATGGTCATGGGTCCGCAGTGTAGATGGCTCGCAGGACGCGCACTCGCAGCGACTCCGGGACCGGCTCCCCGCAGCAGCGGGCCACGGTCAGCCGCACCTGGGACTCGAAATGGAACACCTCGGCGCAGGAGGGGCAGCAGTCGAGGTGCACGGAGATCACGGTTCGGGCCGCGACGGTCGCCTCGCCGTCGAGGTAGAGATGGAGGTCTCGGCAAACGTCGTCGCAGTTCGGAGCCATGGCTCAGCTCCTGTCGTCGGGGTCCGGGCCCGTGGTGGCGAGCCGTGAGGCGCCGCCGGCGGGCAGCTCGGTCGTGTTGTCGGGGAGGGGGTCGGGGGCGCCGCCGGAGGGGAGGTCCCCAGGATCGGGGAGGAGCCGGTTGCGGACGGCGAAGTCGTACAACCTCTTGTGGAGCTGTTTTCTTCCCCGATGCAGGCGGCTCATCACCGTGCCGATGGGGATGTCGAGGATCTCGGCGATCTCGGCGTAGGAGAATCCCTCCACGTCGGCGAGCAGCACGGGCAGGCGGTAGTAGTCGGGAAGGTCCTCCACCGCCTGTATCACCTCGTGGTCTCCGAAGAGCGCGGCCAGTTCGTCCTCGACGCTGCGGCCCAGCCGGGCGCTGGTGTCGCCGCCCAGGCGGCGGTAGAGGTAGAGGTGCTCCACATCGCCCAGGTCGGTCTCTTGGGGCCGGCGCTGGCGGCGGCGGTACTCGCTGATGTAGGCGTTGGTGAGGATGCGGTACATCCACGCCTTGAGGTAGGTGCCGGCGGTGAAGGTGCCGTAGGACCGGTAGGCCCGCAGGTAGGTCTCCGAGACCAGGTCCTCGGCGTCGGCGGGGTTGCGGGTCAACCGCAGCGCAGCCGAGTAGAGCGACGGCATCAGCGGCATGGCGTCGTCCGCGAAGGTTGCCTGGTCGGCCAAGAGCCGCCTCTTGAGATTCGGGGGGTGTGAGAGCCCGAAAGGGGATTTGAACCCCTGACCTACGCTTTACGAGAGCGTCGCTCTACCGACTGAGCTATTCGGGCGTGTGCGCCTGGCAGGCAAGCCGCCCCGCGCCCGCTCAGGCTATCGCTTCACATCATCCGCTCGGCCTGTGGGAGGACGGTGGAAGGTCCAGTAGCAGGGCTTGGAGGGCCAGGGCCTCGTTCGGGGAGCGGACCAGGCTCTCGGCGGTGGCTCGGAGGCGGTCTATAGCCGTCATGGCCCGCCGGTCCGCGGCCGCGTCACCGACGGCGCCGGGCTCCGATCCGATCTGCTCGCGACAGCGGGCGGTGAGGGTGGCCAGGCCGAAGCGGATCTCATCCGTGCGGAACTGGCGGTGCTCGCGGCGGTGCCGGGCCTCGATGGTGCTGCGGCCCGAGCCGCGGACACCGAAGTGCTCCTCACGCTCATCCAGGGCGACGATCTCGGCCCGGTGACGCTCGGTGAGAGCGGTGCCGGCCTCGTCGATCATGGCTCGCAACTCGGCGACCAGCCGCGCCACGGCAGCTCCGGTGCCGTCGAGGCGGTCCGGGATCGTCCACCATGCGTCTCGGCGGGCCGCCACCCGCTCGTCGGTGGCCAGGACCCTGGCCCGATGGAGGTTGCCCGCAGCCGCCGCGGCTACCAGCGCAGCCTGCCCGGCCGGAGCCAGACCCTCCGAAACCAGCGCGGCGGCCACCTGGTCGTCGGGCACGGGGCCAAGATCCACCCGGGCGCAGCGCGACGAGATCGTGACGTGCTCAGGAAGCACCTGCTCGGCCAGCAGCACCCACACCACCGACGTGACGGGCTCCTCGACCGGCTTGAGCAGGGCCGCAGCCGCGGCGGGCGTGGCGGTGTGGAACCGGTCGACGACCAGCACCTTGCGAGTCCCCTCCGCCGGCGTGCGGTTGGCCTCGACGATGAGCTGCGACACCTCCTCCTCGCGACGCAGGCTGGTGCCGGCCGGGCTGAGCACGAAGATGTCGGGGTGCTCCTCGCGGGCGGCCAGCCGACGATGCCTGGCAGCCCGGCCCGGATCGGAGTCCGCCCGCCCGTCCGCGGCCACGATCAGCTCACCGGCGAACGCGGCTGCCGCGGCTCGCTTGCCGGTGCCCCGAGGACCCACCAGCAGGTACGCGTGCACCGGCGACGCCACCGCCGCGGCCAGGGCGGCCACCGCCTGCGGCTGGCCCAGCACCGCCGACCACGGATCGGCCGGCGCCGTCTCTGCGGCGGCATCCAGCAGCGTCATCGCTCGCGGCCGAGGCGCTGCTGTACCGCGGCTAGGACCCGGGAGGCCACCTCCTCAACCGGGCCGTTGGCGTCCACCACGGCCCAATGGGCCGGATCGGCCTCGGCCATGGCCAGATAGCCGGCCTGGACCCTCTCGAGGAACTCGCGGCCCTCGCCCTCGAAGCGGTCCACCGACGAACCCAGCCGCTGCGACGCCAACTCGGGCGGGATCTCCAGCAGCAAGTTCAAGTCGGGTTCGAGCCCTCCGGTGGCGAAGTGCATCATCGTTCGCAGCTGCTGGAGGTCGAGGCCGCGCCCGTAGCCCTGATAGGCGAGCGTCGATGCAGTGAAACGGTCGGTGACCACGTCCTGGCCGGCCCGCAGCGCCGGGGCGACGATCTCGGCCACATGCTGGGCCTTGTCGGCGATGATGAGCAGCGCCTCGGTGCGATCGTCGAGAGCGTCGTTGGCCGGGTCGAGCAGCAACCCCCTGATGACCGCGCCCGCGCCGGTGGCACCGAACTGGAACGTGAACACCGCCCCCAGCGACTCGGCCAGTATTCGGGCCTGGGTGGACTTCCCCGACGCGTCCACTCCCTCGACGGCGATGAGCCTGCCGGTCACTGCTCCGACTCCCCGTCCGGCACAGCCGCCGACTCCCCGTCCGGCACAGCCGCCGCAGTCACGGGCGAGCGGGCGCCGGAGCGCAGGCTCCAAGTGGCCAGACCGCCGGCGACCATGATGATCACTCCGGCCAGCCACATGGTCAGCCGCACGCCGGGGAGTTCGACCCGGGCTCCCAGCACCGAGACGAACCCGTCCCACCAGCGCTCCGACAGGTTGTCGAGCAAATCGGCCAGCACCCCGCCCACGGCGAAGGCGATCAGCAGGCACAGCCGCACCAGCACCAGCAGAGCAGAGAAGACGCGGCCCCGGATCTCGTCGGACACGTTCTCGTGCAGCAGGGTGAACCCGAGTACATACGAGGGCCCGGCCAGCATCCCCAGCATCACCACCAGCGGGATCATCAGCGACAGCCGGTCCACCGACGCGGCCGCCACCAGCACCACGCCCGCGCCGATGAGCGCTGATGTGAACCCGCGGGTCCGGTTGATGCGGTTCTGCAGCGCGGACGCAGACCCGACGCCCACGGCCATGCCCACTCCGAGCGAGAACAGCACGGCGTGGAAGTCGGCCTCCCGTCCCACGATCACCTCGTCAACGAACCGGGCGCCCAGCAGGATCACCATCCCCGCGCCCATCACCGCGGTGGCCAGTCCCACGTTCACCGACCGCACGATGGGGTTCCTCCCCACCAGGCGCCAGCCCTCCCGAAGCTCCCGGATGGCTCCGCCGAGATCGAGACTTCCCCGCTCTGTGGCTCGGCGCTCGTCGCGGGTGCGCTCGGGGATGGCGATCCGCCAGATGATCAGGGCGGTTACGAGGAACGACAGGGCGTCCACGTAGAAGGCAAGGCCCTCCTCGTTGAGCCGGAACGTCGTCACCCACCCCTCGTCCGACACCGCCTCGGCCGCTTTGGCCAGCAGCGCGGCTATGCCCGCGGCCACCGGGAACATGCCGTAGGCGGCGGCCACGTTCAGCGAATTGGCCGAGGTGAGCCTGTCGCGGGGCACGAGGTTCGGGACCGTCGCCTCCTTGGCGGGCTGCCACATCATGGTGGCCAGTTCCAGCAGGAAGCTGGCCACCAGCAGCCCGATCAGGGTGTCGACGAACGGCAGCGTCACCAGCACCAGCGCCCGGCCCACATCGCAGGCCACCATCACCCGCTTGCGATTTAGCCGGTCGACGACCACGCCCACCGCGGTGGCCAGGAAGAACCCCGGCGCCACCCGGGCGGCCAGAACCATGGCTATGGCGGTGCTCTTCGACCCCTCCGGGGCGAGCTGGGCCGCGAGGGCGATCGTGGCGAACAGCCCGAGCCAGTCGCCGATGGCCGACACCACCTGAGCGACCCACAGCCTGAAGAAGGCCCGTGTGCCGAACACCCGCTCCAGGCGACCCGAGGGCCGGGCCGCCTCGAAGACCTCATCGAGCCGGGTACCGGCCGAGGAGCGGGGGGTTGCTTCGTCCACGACAACCGAGGCTACGCGTCGCGGCCCGCCAGCGGCTTGCGGCCCTGCTAGAGGCAGCCGGGATCAGCTGCGCTTGCGGGTTGGCTTGCGGCGGGCGGGGGCCCGCTTGGCCGGCCCCTTGGCCCGCCTTTCCGCCAGCAGCTCGCAGGCCCGCTCCAGGGTGAGGCCCTCGACGGTGTCGCCCGAGCGCAGCGATGCGTTGATGTCGCCGTCGGTGACGTAGTGCCCGTAGCGGCCGTCTCTCACCACGACGGCTCGGCCCGTGTCGGGGTCCTCCCCCAGTTCCCGCAACGGCGCGGCCGCGGCTGCCCTCCCACGGCCCTTCGGCTGGGACAGCAGCTGGAGGCACTCCTCGAGGGTGACGGTGAAGAGCTGGTCCTCGCCGGCCAGGCTGCGGCTGTCCGAACCCTTGCGCACGAAGGGCCCGTAGCGGCCGTTCTGCACTGTTATCTCCACCCCGTCGGCGGGGTCGGCTCCAACGGTGCGGGGCAGCAACAGCAGCTGCAACGCCTCCTGCAGCGTCACCGTCTCCAGGGCCATGGTCTTGAACAGCGACGCGAACTTCGGCTTGTCGGGAACCTCAGCGGCCCGTCCGAGCTGGACGTAAGGCCCGTAGCGGCCCGACTTGGCCACCACGGCCAGGCCGGTGGCGGGATCGGTGCCGAGCACCCGCTCGTCGCGGCCGGTGGCCAGCAGCTCCAGGACCCGCTCGACGGTGAGCTCGTCGGGAGCGGTGCCGTCGGGCACGGAAGCCGAGTCGTCGCCCCTGCGCACGGTCGGGCCGTAGCGTCCGACGCGGACCTCCAACTCGACGCCGTCGGCATCGGCGCCCAACGGGATCGAGTTCACCAGCCGGGCGTCGATGTCGCTTAGACGGCTCGACACCTTCTCCTTGAGGCCCGGGTCGTCGCCGCCGCCGAAATAGAACCGGTGCAGCCACGGCACCTGCTCCTCGGCACCGGCCGCGATCCTGTCGAGGTCGTCCTCCATCTCGGCGGTGAAGGCGTAGTCGACGAGCTTCGGGAAGTGGCGCTCCAACAGGTTGACGACCGAGAACGCGGTGAACGACGGCACCAGTGCCGAGCCCTTCTTCCACACATACCCCCGGTCGGTGATCGTGCCCATGATCGACGAATAGGTGGAGGGCCGGCCCACGCCGAGCTGCTCCAGGCGCCGCACCAGGGACGCCTCGGTGTAGCGGGCCGGGGGCTGCGTGTCGTGCCCGGACGCCTCCAGGGAGCGGCAGCTCACAGGGTCGCCCTCGTTCAGCGGGGGCAGGCGAAGCTCGGCGTCGCCCTCGCTCGACTCTCCGGCGTCGGTGCCCTCGGTGTAGACCTCGCGGAAACCCAGATGGGTGATCACCGTGCCGCTCGCCGCGAACTCGGCGTCGCGGCCCCCCGAGGTGCGGGCACCGACCCGCAGCTGCACCGTCTCGCCCGTGCAGTCGGTCATCTGGCTGGCCAGCGTCCGCTTCCACACGAGCTCGTACAGCCGGGCCTCGGGCCTGGGCACGTGCTGGGCCACCGTCTTGGGGTCAGCGAACTTGTCGCCGGCGGGCCGGATGGCCTCGTGGGCCTCCTGGGCGTTCTTCACCTTGCTGGCGTACACCCTCGGCTCAGGCGGCAGCAGATCCGACCCGTAGCGCTTGGTCACCTCGGAGCGGGCCGCGGCCACCGCGGTCGCCGACAGCGACGTGCTGTCGGTGCGCATGTAGGTGATGTAGCCCTTCTCGTACAGCGACTGGGCGGCCCGCATGGCCGCCGCGGAGGTCATGCCGAGCTTGCGGGCCGCCTCCTGCTGCAGGGTCGAGGTGATGAACGGCGCGGCGGGCCGCCGCCGGTACGGCTTGGAGGTGCGCGCCCGCACACCGAAGTCCGCTGTCTGCAGATCCGAGGCGAGGGAGGTGGCCGCGGCCCGGTCGAGAACGGTCACGCCGCCCCGGGACGGGCGGCCGTCGGGGCCGAAGTCGCGGGCCGCGGCGACACGCGAGCCGTCGAGCTGGACGAGTTCGGCGGTGAACTCGTTGCCGTTGCTGGCGTCGGGTTCCGCCGGCGCGAACGTGCCGGTCAGCCCCCAGAAGCTGGCGCTGACGAAGTCCATCCGCTGCCGCTCGCGTTCCACCACGATGCGCACCGCGACGCTCTGCACCCGCCCGGCCGACAGCTGGGGCATCACCTTCTTCCACAGCACCGGCGACACCTCGTAGCCGTAGAGCCGATCGAGCATCCGGCGGGCCTCCTGAGCGTCCACCAGGCGGCGGTCCAGCTCGCGGGGGGAGGCCACCGCGGCTGAGATCGCGGCCCGGGTGATCTCGTGGAAGACCATGCGCTTCACCGGAACCCGAGGGTTGAGCACCTCCATCAGGTGCCAGGCGATGGCCTCGCCCTCCCGGTCCTCGTCGGTGGCCAGGTAGAGCTCGTCGGCGCCGGCCAGGAGGTCCTTGAGCTTGCGCACCTGCTGGCGCTTGTCGCTGTTGACCACGTACAGCGGTTTGAACTCGTTGTCGACGTCGATTCCCAGACGGGCCCACGGCTCCGACTTGTAGGCCTTGGGCACCTCGGCCGCACGGCTGGGGAGATCGCGGATGTGACCGATGGACGACTCCACGACGTAGCCGGCCCCGAGATAGCCGGAAATCGTCTTCGCCTTGGCGGGCGACTCAACGATTACTAGGGCGTTGGCCATGGAATAGGAACCGATCCAACGGGCGGGCGCCCGTCAACACTTGGGGACTCGGGGACTCGGACAGGATAAGCAAGGTCTTGGTGCAGGATGATGCAGTGTCTCTTGGCGTCTCTTGGCACGAGGTCGGCGAACCAGCGCTTCACTCCCCAGCACGAGGGCCCTAGGCCCCCTGCGCCGGCTCGCCCGCTGGTCGAGAACTGCGGAGGATAGCGGCGCCGATGACGGCCGCTACCGTCGACGCGACCAGGATCCCCACCTTCGCCTGGTCGATGATGTCGTCGGCCGTGAAGGCCAGATTGGTGATGAACAGCGACACGGTGAAGCCGATGCCGGCCACGCCGCTCATGCCGAGCACCTTCGTCCATGTGGCGCCCCTCGGCAGGCTGCACACCCCGAGGCGGACGGCCAGCCAACTGAACGACGACACCCCCACGAGCTTGCCGACGACGAGACCCGCCACGATGCCGATGGTCACGGGCGACCG
Organism: Candidatus Aldehydirespirator sp.; assembly: GCA_965219165.1. Classification (GTDB taxonomy): domain Bacteria; phylum Actinomycetota; class Acidimicrobiia; order Acidimicrobiales; family Aldehydirespiratoraceae; genus Aldehydirespirator. Next base: position 3,524,438 of record CBDCMW010000002.1, read on the forward strand.
CACCGCGTCGTCCAGGGCGTCGGCCGACAGCTCGACCCCGGCGTTGGCCAGGGCGAACACGGGGACGATCAGGAAACTCGTCCAGGGATGCAGCAGGTCCGCCAGCCGGTCGGCGACGGACACGCGCTCACGAGCCTCGAAGGATGCCCGCCGGGCCACTGGCGCGCTCACCTCGTCGCCCGGGAACCACCTGACCACCATGTCGTCGAAGCGGCCATCGCTCACCAGCGGCCGGGCCGGTGCCATGATGCCGAGGACGACCCCGGCGATGGTGGCGTGGACGCCTGACTCGAACACGGCCAACCACAGCACCACGCCGACGATGAGGTAGGCCGGGGTGTACCAGATCCGGCCCAGGCGCATCAGCACCAGCAGCAGCACGCTCCCGGCCGCTATCAAGAGCCAGCCCAGCGAGAGGTCGTCGGTGTAGAAGAGCGCGATCACGACGATGGCGCCGATGTCGTCCACGATGGCCAGTGTGAGCAGGTAGATCTTGAGCGAGTTGGGGACGCGCCGTCCCAGCAGCGACACCACCCCGACGGCGAAGGCGATGTCGGTCGCCATCGGAATCCCCCAGCCGGCTGAGCCCTCGCCGCCCGCGTTGAAGGCGGCGTAGATCGCCGCGGGAACCACCATGCCGCCCAGCGCGGCGATGGCCGGCAGCGCAGCGGCCGCGGGACGGCGAAGCTCGCCCACTACCAGCTCGCACTTGATCTCCAAGCCGACCACGAAGAAGAAGATCACCATCAGGGCGTCGTTGATCCAGGCTTCCAGCGGCTCGTCCAGCGCCAGCACGCCGCCCAGGTCCAGGCGGATGTGGCTGTGCAGCAATTCGTAGTACGAGTCCCGCCAGGGCGAGTTGGCCCAGACGAGCGCCACCACCGCGGCCACCAGCATCACCACGCCGCCCGCGGCCTCGATGCGGAAGAAGCGCAGCATGGGCCGGCCGATCCGCCGGGCCAGCCGCCGGTCGCTGCCGACCCACGTCAGCGGGGACGGTCCGGGGGCGTCCGAGTGGTCTCGCTGGTCTGATGCCATCGTGGTGTGCAGGGCTAGGGATAGTCGAGTGCGAAGTTGTCGAGTGTTAGGGCGCGTTGAGGATAAGGGACACGACGGTGCCGTGCGGGCCTGATCGGAAGTAGGACTCGTCGGCGAGCGTCCTGATGATGGAGATGCCCATCCCCGATTCCTGGCGCAGCCGGGCCGGGGACTCCGGCGGCGGCATCTCGGGCAGCGCCTCGGCGTCGAAGCCGGGACCCTCGTCGCGCACTGTTACCGACACTCCCCCGTCGGAGCATCGGCAGCACACCTTCACCGGACGGGTGCAGTCCGAGCGGATGTGGGCCTGTATCGCGTTGGTGGTCGCCTCCGACACCGCCACCCGGAGGTCGTCGATGCGAGACGGCTCGAGGCTCGATTCGAGCTCGGCCGCGGTGGCCACCACCAGCCGGACGAGAGACACGTAGTCGGCCCGTGCCGGGATCTCGATCTCGATGTTGTCGCTCACGGACGTCTCGGGGTTGAGGCCGCAGCATCCGAGCCCGCGACGGACGCCCCTGCCACACTGCCCATCGAGTCGTGCAGCGCCAGGATCCGGTCGAGGTCGCAGATCTCGAACACCCTGCGGATGCGCGGCGACGGGCACACGAGGGCCAGATCGCCGCCTCGTTGGCGCAGTCGCTTGAGCGCGCCGACCACCGCCCCTATGCCGAACGAGTCGACGAAGTCCAGGTCCGACAGGTCGAGGGCCAGCAGGCGGGAACCGTCGGCCACTGCGGTGACGACCGCTTGGCGGAGGTCGGGGGCACCGACGACGTCGAGGTCGCCGCCGACGCTGAGAACGGTCCACGGCGGCTGCTCGAAGCGCCGAATCGTGACGGACACAGACCAAGACGGTACCGCCTGGCTGAATCGACTTGACGCTTCTGGGCCTCAGTGAGAGCCCGCCGATGGCGCACCGGTCGAATCGCGTGTTCAGGACGCATCGCTGACGCGGGCGCAGCGCTCACTCGAGCCGCATCGTGGCGCGGGCCTCGAACACTGCGTCACCCACCAGCGGTCCCACCACCGGAACGTCGGTGGGCTCCATGTAGCGCAACTCCACCGTCGCCCTGCCGTTGGCTCGACGCACCCGCACCTGCAGGCGCTGCGGATCCAGGTCGGCCGCGGCGACCGCGGCCCAGCGGACCTCACCGTCGCTGGCGCCCACCGCGGCGGAGCGCACCGCCTCCCGGGCCGCGTGCGTGACCAGCACCCGGGCCCGAACGAGCAGGCCCACCTGGACGACGGTCAGCAGCATGAGCGCGAAGAACGGCATCACCAGCGCGAACTCCACCGTCGCCTGCCCCGATTGACGAGACAGCCTCCGATGGCCATGCGACCGGCGCCTGACAAGTGTCACTGCACCATGGACGACCGGCGCCTGACAAGTGTCACTGACCATGGACGACCGGCGCCTGACAAGTGTCATGCACCATGGACGACCGGCGCCTGACAAGTGTCACTTGACCATGCCGGCGACGGTGTCCACCATCTTGTCGAGCAGCCACGCGATCTTGCCCGAGCCGGTCGCCCAGGCCACTAGCAACACGGCCACCGTGGCGGCGCCCACGAGGACCAGCGCGTACTCGGCGGTGGTCTGGCCGCGGTCATCGAGCCGTCGAAGACTGGCGCGCCCTCGGGCGAGACGGCGGCCCGTGAGGCAACAAAGCGTCAGCAGCGCAGTGCAGATGCGCAGGAACATGGTCGCTCCTTTCGGTCATGCGGGGTGGTCATGGGCGGGCGGTCACTTCCTGGTCATGCGGGTTTCCCAGTCGGGCGATCACGACGGGAAGCCCAGATCGGAGACGGCCCCCACGAGCAGCGGGACGACGGTCAGCAGGCAGAAGGCAGGCAGCACGCAGAACACCAGCGGGAACAGCATCAGCACCGGCACTCTCCGGGCCGCCTCCTCAGCCCGCACCCGGCGCCGCCGGTGAGCCTCGTCCGCGGCCCGTTGCAGGGCCGGCTGAAGCGGTGCTCCGTCGATCTCGGCCGCAGTGACGGCATGCACGACCGACGAGACGCTGGGACCCAGACTGCTCCGCAGCCTCCGCACCGAGTCGATGAAGGGCTCCCCGGCCGCGGTGCGCCTCACCACTCCCGAGAGCTCGGAGCGGAACGGCTCGGCGACGCGGGGACAGATGTCCGACAAGGCCGACACCGTGGGCCTCCCGGCCCCGACCACCAGACCGAGCAGGTCGATCACCTCGGGCAGGTTGCGCTCGACCTCCAGCACCCGCTGGCGTCGCCGGGACCGTCGCCTGGCTGCGACCGCGGCCACGACCGCCAACAGCGACAGCAGACCCCCCACCGGGCCCAACGCCACCGCGGCAGCCGCAGCGGTGAGAGCCGCCGCCCCGACCAGCGCCTCGTCCTCGGACTCGACCGCGCCCCGCGACAGCCGTCGGCCCAGTACGACCAGCGCGCCGCTGCGGTCGCGGTCGAGCCGGGCGGTGCCCCGGAGCCGCCGACGAGCGGCGCGGCTTGCGGTGGCCGTGGCGTCGAGAGCAGCCAGCACCAGCAGCACGGCGGCCAGCGCGGCACCGATCACGCCCATCGGACTACCCCCCGGCAGAGCCGTGCCATCCACCAGAGGCCCAGACCCTCCAACACCAGTCCGAGCATCAGCGACAGCAGCCCGATGGGCGTGGACAGCAGCGCGCTCAGAGCATCCCGGTCGACAACCGTGACGACGATCGCGAAGCCGGCCGGAGCCGCGGCCACGACCATCCCAGAGGCGCGGGTCTGAGAGGTCAGGGCCCGGATCTCCTCGCCGAGGGCCTGCCTCTGACGCAGCGACGCGGCCGCAGCGTCGAGGCTGGCGGCCATGGCGGCACCGGATCTGTGTCCCAGCACCAGCAGGGCCGCAGCCGTCTGGCGGTCGGGTGCGCGTGCGATCCAGCCGTCGAGAGCCTCTGAGAGGCTCAGACCCCCGCGCACTCTGCTCACTACCGGGCGAAGGCCGGTCTCGGGAAGCTCCGTCGCCACCCCGTCGAGCGCGGTGAGCACCGAAGCGCCCGACCGAAGCGCCCGGGCCGTCAACTCGAGCGCCTGCGGTATCGCATCATCCTGCCCGGACCGCCTTCCCCACCGCCGTGCCACGTCCAGGAGCCGCGACGGGCCCGCGCCCCGCGATCGCACACGACCCGGTGCGCGGCCCCGAGGCCCGGCCGGCAACAGGTCCGGCGCCAGCGCCACGAACAGCAGCCCGGCCGCCAGCACCGCGATCATGGCTCGGCTACCAAGAGGCTCCGCGGGTAGGTGACAACGCCTCGCGGTGAAGCAGGTTGCCCGCTCTCGTTCGCTGCGCTCACGGGCCGCTCGGGCCACGGCCTCGCTCGGCGCCTTGCGAACATCCTCATGAACTGCTGCCTATGCGCTCGGCCTCTAAGCGAGCGGCCCGGGTGACGGGAGCGCGCACCTCAGCGTCGTCGGCCAGCACGCGCACCTGATCGTGCCCGGCCACTTCGGCCACCTCGGCGAGCCGCCGCCGTGCCGCGGGCTCGCCCCAGATGCACTACGGCGTCGATCGCGGCGGTGACATGGTCCCGGACTGCTTCCACACCCAGACGCTCGTCGGCCGCCGCGGCCAGCGCGGCCAGCCGGCGCAGCGCATCGACCGGACCGTTGGCGTGCACCGTGGAAAGACACCCGGCATGGCCCGTGTTGAGGGCGTGCAGCAGGTCGAGCGCCTCCGGGCCGCGCACCTCTCCGACCACCAGCCGGTCGGGGCGCATTCGCAGCGCGTTGCGCACAAGGTCTCGGATCGTCACCGCCCCACCGCCCTCGCGCGACTCGGGCCTGGCCTCCAGCCGCACCACGTGAGGGTGCTCCAGCTGCAACTCGGCGGCGTCCTCGATGGTGATCACCCGCTGCTGGGGGCTGACCCGGCCGGCCAAGGCATTGAGAAGGGTGGTCTTGCCCGCCCCCGTGCCGCCGCTCACGACGAGGTTGGCGCCCCGGTCCACCAGTTCCTCGAGCAGGTCCACCACGGGCTCCGCGGCGAACATCTCCAGAGCCACGTCGGGAACCACGAAGCGGCGGATGGTCACATATGGGCCGTCGACCGCCACTGGAGGGACGGCCACATGGACGCGGGATCCGTCGGGCAGGCGGCCGTCCACGCAGGGAGTGAGCTGATCGACCCGCCGCCCCAACGGGGACACGATCCTCTCGATGACCAAGTCGACCGCGGCCCGGTCCAGCGAGACCCCGCTCCGGCTCACGGTGCCGCCCCGCTCGATCCACACCGGCCCCGGCCCGTTGATCATCACTTCGCTCACCGAGGCATCGGCGAGCAGCGGCTCCAGGGGTCCCAGGCCGTGCACCCGGGCCGCGACCCGGGCCACCACGTCGTCGACCACGTCGGTCGGGGTGAGCGGGGCCAGGGCGCGGACGATGCCAGCGATGTCCACCGTCGGCATCGGGCCCTCCGTCATCGTGTCGATCACCCGGCGATGCACGGCCTCGACGAGCTCGGCGGAACCGTTGGTGCCGGCAGCGTGAACCGCGCCGACCCGGCGGTCGGCCGCACCGGCCCCACCGAGCGCTCCAGGAACTCCGCGGCGTGCAGCCGGTCCTCGAAGCGCCGTCGCGCGGCTGGTCATACCGGCAGCTCGAAGCGCCGCAAGGGCGGCGGGAGCATGCTCACGATCGTGCCCGCGTCGACGGACCGGGCCACGCGAGGATCCCACGCCACTCGCTCCACGCTGGAGGCACCCACAGCGGCGGCCACATCGCGCACCCGCAGCGCCCGCCCCGGCTCCTCCACCAGGACTACCCGGTCATACGGACCGGACACACGCTGGGCGCGGGTCAAGGCGAGATAGCAGGACCGCAGCACGCACACCGGCCGGTGCGGGGCGGCGAGTTCCGTCCGCAGCTCGAAGGGGTCCAGCCCGGCGTCCACCACCACCGGACCGCTGCGGGCCAGCACTTCGAGGGCGAGCAGGAGCCTGCGCCGCTGGTCATCGGACGGCGGCTGGTGGCCAGGATCCGGTCCGGGGTCGAGGACCGGCCGGGTGCCCTGGCGGAGCAGTCTCAGACCCGGAGCCACATCCTCCAGCAGTCGGCCGATGGCGTCGGCCGCGACGCCGTCGCCCGCGGCCACCCAGTCGCCGATGCCGGGCTCCGAGGGCATGGCGCCGGCGATCATGCCCAGGAGCGCCGGCTGGTCGCCCGTGAGGTCCACCAGGGTGGTGTCGTGGTCTTCGGAGGCGAGGCGGATGGCGGTGGCCGCAGCCACCACTGACGTGCCGACCCCGCCCTTGACGGACCAGTACCAGGTGATCACAGGCTCCTCCCGCACGTCGTCGTTCCGTGACGGCGGGACTCGGAGCGCTAGAGAGCGGCAACGCTGTTGCGGCCGGCCCGGCGTCCAGCGAACCGGACCAGCGACCGCACTCTACAAGATCTCTATGATATTCCAACCCGGTTGATGATTATTCGATAATTCCCATGATCTCAGCGCCCGTGTGCAGAAGCTTGTCGGCCAGATCATCGTCGAGCAGGGGCACGACGAACGACTCGATCCCGTGCTCGGCGGCGAGGCTGTGCAGTTCCTGGCTGCACTCGCTGGAGGTGCCGACGATCACGAAGGGCAGCACCCACTCGTCGCGCACATGCTCGGCTGCCGCCTCCAGGCCGTCGGCCAGGGCGGCCCGGATCCGGGCTGCGTCGGCGTCTGAGAGCCCGATGGACGCCTGTACCTCCGGCGGCGAGTCGACCAGCCGGTAGGTGAGGTGCCGCTTGGTGACGGCCATCGTGTCGTCGTCGGTCACAAGCATCGTGGAGTAGGCGATGCGGGGCTCGTTGCCCGCGGCCCGGCCCGCCCCGCGGATCCGCTCCACCACGGGACCCAGGTGCGGTTTGTGCAGGAAGTCCAGGAACACCCCGTCGCAGGCGGCTCCGCCCAGCTCCAGCATCCTCGGCCCCCGCCCGGCCAGCCAGATCTCGGTACCGGACCGGGCGTGGGGCAGCGACGCCTCGCGCAGCCGCACATGGGTGCCGTCGGCGCTGACCGTCTCACCAGCGAAGAGCCGCCGGCAGGCGTCGATGGTCTCGCGCACTGCGGTCAAGGGCCGGTCGCGCGCGATGCTGAGCGGGTCGAGCGTGAGGCTGCCCCCGGCCCCGACGCCGAGGAAGGCCCGGCCATCCGACACCTCGTCGAGCGCGGCGATGGCTCCCGCGGTGGCGCCGGCGTGTCGGGTGTAGGGGTTGGTTATGCCCGGACCGATCTCCAGCGACGCCGTGGCCAGGGCGATCGAGGTCATCGTGACGTACACGTCGCGGGCCGCGAGCCCCTCGTCGTACACCCAGCAGCGTTCGTAGCCCAAGGTCTCGGCGAGCCGGGCGAGCTCCACGGTCCGCTCGATGGACCCGTGGGGCATCACGTTGAGCGCAGGCTGCACCACGGATCTCACCCTATTGTCCGAGCGCGGCGGGCCAGCACAGCGTCGAGCACTCCCTTGCCCACCGCCAGGGCCTTGTCGGAGATCTGCCAGCACGCCGCCGGATCGCCGCGGGGATCGACGTCGCCAATCTTGAGTCCGGCCGGCACCGCTGCGCCCGGCCGGATGGCGCCCCGCACCACGCCGTCGAACGGCGCACGCACCGTCACTCCGCCCACCTCGCCCAGCTGCTGACCGTCGGTGACCACATCTCCGACGGCGACGCGCCACTCGACCCTCCCGGCGGCTGGCGCCCTGACGACCCGGTCGGCCGATCGACCCCCGAGCTCGGCGGGCGTGCCCGTATCGGGCTGGGCCCGTCCCGACCAGATCGCTCGGCCCAGGTTCGGACCCCGCATGGTCTCGACCACCGCGTCGCAGTCCGCCCCCGCGGTGAACCCGGGGCCGAGGGCCACGACCGTCTCAGCGTCGTCGATGGAAGTGTCGATGTTGCGCTTGGCCATCCGGGCGTCCACCACCACATCGGGCCGGACGGGGTCCAGCGTCCCCAGCTCCGGTGCCACCAGCACCGCCACATCGCCCCGTCTCGTAGCCGCCAGAGCCTCCTGGGGCGATTCGACCAGCACGCCCCTCATGCCCTGCACGCTGATCACACCATCGATCACCGCGGTGGATAACGCCACCGTTCGGCGCACCGTCAGCGGTTCGGGCAGCTCCAGCAAGACCACCGGCCAGCCGAGCCGGGTGAGCCGCCAGGCCACGCCTGTAGCCAGGTCGCCCCCGCCCCTCAGCACGCACAGCGGTCCCGTGCCGACGCTGACACGCTCCGCTACGGGATCCGCGCCCGGCAGCCGCTCCTGGTCGCTCAACCGCAGCGGCGCGGTCTCCTGCTGGTCGGCGAGCTCTTCCTTGCCCGACCGGCCGCGCTTGGATCCTGAGGCTCTACGACCGGCGATGGGCGACCACCTCGGCCATGATGCTCAGCGCGATCTCCTCGGGAGTCTCGGCGCCGACCTCGATGCCGATGGGAGCATGGACCCGGTCGAGCGCCTCGGGATCGGTGCCCTCGGCCTCCAAGCGGGCTCGAGTGGTGGCCCAGCGGCGCTCGCTGCCCATCACGCCCACATAGCCCGCGTCGGTGGCCAGCAGGGCAGGCAGGGCGGCCGAGTCCACGTCCACATTGCGGGTCACCAGCACTACCGACACGTCGGGGTCGAGAGTCCGGCCCGCGAGCAGGTCGTCGACAGTGCCGATCACCAGCTCGTCCGGCACTCCGTCCGCGGCGTCGGGCACAGCGGTCTCCGGGTCCGGCTGGCCACCAGGGCCGGCCTCGAGCAGGGGTCGGTCGTCGGTGGCCACCACCCGGAAGCCCAGCCAGTGGGCGAGCTGGGCGACGGCCCGTCCCACGTGTCCGTATCCCATGACTATGACGGTTGGCTTGGGCATGTGCGGCTCCACGAATATGCGAACGTCGCCCCCGCAGACGCCGGGATCGCCCCGGACGGGATCGACAAGACGATACGACAGCAGACGGCAGCGGCCGTCGGCAAGCGCGGCCACGGCCTCGGACACGACACGGGCCTCCATCTCTCCCCCGCCGACGGTGCCAGCAATGCTGCCGTCACGGAACACCAGCATCTTGGCCCCGGCGCGGCGGGGCACCGAGCGCGACGTGTCGACGACGGTGGCCGAGGCGACGGCCACCCCTTCGTCCACCGCCACAGCGAGCTGGCCCAGCAGGCTCACAACGACCGCCTCGTGCCGCTGTCCCCGCTTCTGTGAGCACTCATGCCGCCATGAGCGGCTTCGTTGCACACAGAACGCTCCAGGCGGATCTGGTCGCTCACGACCACAGCCTCGCAGCCTGCTCGAGGGTGCGGGCCCGCAGCTCGCCCATGTCCACGCCGATCACCTCGCCGCCGTCGACGATCCAGTCCCCGCCCACCATCACCTTGCTCACATGGGAGCCGTTGCGCCACAGCACCAGCTGGTCCAGCAGGTTGTGGGCCTCAACCGGTGTGGGCAGGCCCCGGGGACCCTCCAGCTCCACCAGCTGGAGGTCGGCGTGCCAGCCTGGCGCGAGCCGCCCGACCCGCTCCAGGCCGAGGGTGCGGGCCGATCCCTCCGTGGCCAGATGCAGCACAGCGGCCGCAGTGATCGCACCGGGGTCGAGTGTGGCCGCACGATGCAGCAGGAACGCTCCCCGCATCACCGCGAACATGTCGTTGATGTAGCCGTCGGAGCCGAGCCCCACCGTGACCCCCCGGTCCAGCAGCTCAAGGACGGGGGCGATCCCGCCGCCCACCTCGCAGTTGGACAGCGGCATGTGCGACACCCTGACACCAGCATCGGCGATGATCTCGATCTCACGCTGAGACAGCTGCACGCACTGGCTGGCCTGGAACCTTGGCGACGCCGCACCGATGCGCTCGTAGAACTCCAGGGTGCGCATGCCATGGTGCTGCTCGCACCAGCGGCCCTCATGGACGCCCTCGTTCACATGGGCGTGGCAGAACACGTCCAGGTCGGCAGCCGTGTCGAAGGCCTGACGGATGAACGGCTCTCCGCAGGTGAACGTGGTGTGGATGCACATGGCGCCGGACACCCGGCCGTCACCGCCGGCCGAGTCGCCCGCCGGCTGTGCCCGGCAGGCCTCGATGAAGCGGACGTTCTCGTCCAGGCCGGCTTGGCCGTTGGCCTCGCCCATCCGCTCGGTGGCCTCGAAGGACAGCACGCCCCGCAGCCCGCTGCGGGCCACGGCCCCGCTCTCCGCGAACAGCGCGTCGGGCAGGGCGTTGGGGGCTTCGAGGATGTCGAAGAAGCTGGTTGTGCCGCTCGCGGCCAGTTCGGCCGTCACCCAGGCGGCCGCGGCGGCGATCATCTCGTGGTCGAGGGCGTTCTCCACCAGCGGCCACCAGTAGTCGTCCAGGAAGCCCCAGAAGTCGGCGGGCGGATCCGCGGGCGCGGGCACGCCGTGGGCCAGCACGCCGTACAGGTGGACGTGGGCGTTGACGAAACCAGGAAGCAGCGCATGGCCGCTTCCGTCGCAGAAGTCGTCGGCGGGATGGCGGGACCTGAGCTCCGCGACGGGACCGACCTCGTCGACCAGCCCGTCGCGTACGCGTACGGCCCAGTGTTGGCGGGGCTCGTCGAGCGCCGCGGTGACCGCCCAGTCAGCCGAGACGATGATCCCCGTCGCCCCGGCCCCTTCCGGTGCCCGGCCCGATCCGTTCTGGTCGCGCCTATCGGCCATGACGGCCAGGAAGCGCGACCAGAATGGCCGGAGGGGGCCGGCGCGTGCGCATCGACGGGTGGGCGCCCTCGCCTAGCTCTGGACCTGGAGCGCCGCCCATACCCGCTCCGGCGTGAAGGGCAGTTCGTTGATGGCGGCACCGGTGGCATCGAGGATGGCGTTGCGCACGGCCGGAGCCACCCCGTCCTTGGGGATCTCGGCCACCGCCTTGGCGCCGAACGGACCGCTGTCCTCCATGGTCTGCACCAGATACACCACCGTGTCGGGCATCTCGTCGGCACGGTAGATCTTGTAGGGCCCGAACGACGGGTTGACCATGCGGCCGTCGTCGTCGAGCACGATCTCCTCGCAGTGGGCGTAGCCGAGGGCCTGGATCATGCCGCCCTCCACCTGGCCGCTGGCCGTGACCGGGTTGATGGCCACCCCGCAGTCCACCGCCATGACCAGCCTGGTGACGGTGACCTGGCCAGTGTCGACGTCCACCTCCACCTCGGCGAACTGCGCCGCGAACGGGGGCGGGCAATCGGGCGACACGTGCGAGGCGGTGCCCATGATCTGCTCCTGGTCCTGCCAGTGCAGCGAGTCCAGCGCGACCTCCTCCAGGCTCACGGAGCGGCCGTCGGCCGCGTAGGCCCGCCGGTCGCGCAGCTCGATGGTGCAGGGCTCGTCGACCTCGAGCAGCATGGCCGCCCGCTCCTTGAGCCGGACCCGCACCGCCTCCGCGGCCCGCAGCGCGGCCGTGCCCGAGATGTAGGTGGTGGACGAGGCGTAGGCGCCGGTGTCGAACGGGGTCATGTCGGTGTCGCTGGAATACACCTTGATGTCCTCGAGGGGCACGCCGAGCACTTCTGCCGCGATCTGCCCGATGACGGTGTCGGCGCCGGTGCCGAGGTCTGTGGCCCCGATCAGCATGTTGAACGAGCCGTCGTCGTTCAGCTTGATCGAGCAGCCGCCCATGTCCAGGAACGGGATGGCGGTGCCGTGCATGCAGAAGGCGAAGCCGAGTCCCCGCCGGATGTTGGGGCGGTCGGCGGGCGCCTTCCAGGACTGGTCGCCGCGCCGGTGCCAGCCGATCTCGCGCTGACCCTGGGCCACGCACTCCTCGATGCCCGACGACATCACCTTGGGGTACTCGTCGAGCTCCTCGGTGGCCACGGCCCGCTCGCCAAGATGGGGGGCGATGTCCATCTCGTCGCCCACCTTGATCCAGTTGCGACGCTTGAAGTCGATCACGTCGAGGTCGAGGGCGCGGGCGATGTCCTCCATGTGGGCCTCGAGGGCGAACTCGGCCTGGGGCGCCCCGTAGCCGCGGTAGGCGCCCGGAACCGGGATGTTGGTGTAGACGACGTGGCATTCGAAGCGCTTGCTAGCTGCGTTGTAGGACGTGAGACCCCTGAGTCCCGACACGACCTGCACGGTGAAGCCGTGAGTGCCGTACGGGCCGGTGTTCCCGATTATGCGCATCTCCTGGGCGAGGAGCATCCCGTCGTCGTCCACGGCGGTGCGGTAGGTGATGGTCTGGGGATGCCGGGTGCGGCTGGCGTAGAACTCCTCGGCCCGGTCGAGCTCCAGGCGCACCGGGCGGCGGGTGGCGATGGCGAGGTGGGCGACGATGTCCTCGATGAGCATCTCCTGCTTGGCCCCGAAGCCGCCGCCGATGCGGGGCTTGATCACCCGGATGTCCTTGATCTCCATGCCGATCAGCGGAGCCAGCATCCGGCGGGTGTGGAACGGCACCTGGGTGGCCGTGCGCACCACCATGCGCTCGTCGGAGTCGATCCAGGCCATCGAGATATGGGGCTCGATGGGGCACTGCTGAACCTGGTGCACCCGGAAGGTCTGCTCGAAGACGTGGGGCGCGGCCTCCAGATGGGCGTCCACGTCGCCCCGCTGGGCCGCGATGTGGTGCACGAGGTTGCGCTCCGGGTCGTAGATGTGGGTGGTGTCGTCCTCGTCGTGGACCTTGGGTGCGTCGGGGTCCATGGCGTCGCGCTCGTCGAACACGGCGGGGAGCACCTCGTAGTCCACCTCGACGAGCCGCAGGGCCTCCTCGGCCGCTTCGATGGTCTCGGCGGCCACCGCGGCCACCCGGTCGCCGACGTGGCGGACCATGTCGTCGAAGCTCACCTGGTCGTAGGGGTGGGGGTTGGGCCAGCTCTGGCCGCCGGAGGCGTACTTGACGCGGGGGGTGTTGCCGTGGTGCAGCACGGCGTGGACGCCTTCCACCGCACGAGCCGCCGCGTCGTCGATGCGCAGGATGCGGGCGTGGGCGTGGGGGCTGCGCAGAACCTTGGCGTACAGCATCCCCCGGGGCTCGATGTCGTCGGTGAAGGCCGGGTTGCCCTTGGCCAGGCGCACCGCGTCGACCTTCACCTCGGGCTTGCCGACCACGGCCATTTCGGGCACCTCGCGCGACGGAACCAGGCGGGGCACGGCCTGGGGCGCTTCAGGGGCCGGGCCGTCGAGGTCGGGCTCAGGAGCCGGTCGGTAACCGTCGGTCATCGGTTCGACAACGAGCGGCGAGAAAGGCTCGGTCGGCTCTCCCCGCAGCACTGCGGCGGCCCTCTTGACCGCCTCCACCGGCTTCGTGTAGGCCGTCTCGCGGTCGAGGATGCCCGAGAGCATGTCTCGGATGTCGTCGATGGAGGGGTCGGGGCTCTCCTCCAGCAGGGCGACAGTTCCCAGGATCATCGCCCCCGCGGAGTAGCCGGACTGGAAGGCACCGACGGCGACGAAGGCGGTTTGGATGGGATGCAGTTCAGGCGAGACGTTGAGCGACTCGACGGTGGTGACCCGGTGGCCGTGGGCGGAGGCGGCCAGGATCACGTCGGCGGAGGCGAGGCGGCCGTCGTAGAGCACCGCGGCGGCGCCGGTCTCGCCGCTGTCGGAGCCGAAGTGCACCGAGAACATGCCCAGGCGCCGCAGGACCTCCCGCAGCGAGTGGTGGGGCTCGACGGTCAGGGACACCGGGGCGCCGTTCAGCTCGAACGTTACGTCGATGGCCATCAGACGCTCCCTCCCTGGCGGCCAGAGTCCCGGGGCGCCATCAGCCCAACTCCGCCATCGCTCGTGCCGTGAGCGTGCCGGCCAGGTGGAGGCGGTACTGGCGGCTGCCCCGGAAGTCGCCGGCAGGATCGAGACCTGCGGTCGGGTCGAACACGTCGACCAGCACGGGACGGTCGGCCACCCCGGTCAGCGCCATGGCCACGAAGCCCTCGGTGCGTCGGCCGTAGGCCGCCACGATGGGCACATCGGCGGGGGTCCGGCCGGTTCGGGCCACCGCGGTCTGCCCGCCGGGATCGACCGTCACCGCGGTGACCAGCGCGCCGGAGGGCAGTCCGGCAGCCAGCAGTTCTCCGAGGCTGCGCTCAGACGGGCCGGCGTCACCGGGGCCGGCTAGCTCCACTCGGACGTCATGGGCTAGCAGCGCGGCCAGCAGCAGGCTCTCGGCCGAGGCCTTGGCCACGAGGCCGCCAATCGTGGCCAACGTCCGCAGCGTCGACGGCTGCTCGGTCCGGGCCAGCTCCCGCAGCGAGTCGGGCAGCAGGTCGCAGCGGCGAACCGCGTCGAGGGTGGCAGTTGCTCCGACACGGACCCGCCCACCGTCGGCGGGAGCGATCGCGTCCAGTCCGAGCGACTGAAGGTCCACGGCCTCGAGATCGGACGGCTCGCGGTCGGCGTTCAGTGTCGTGCCGCCACCGAGGGCTACCCGCGGTGGCGAGCCCAGCAGGTCGAGGGCTTCCTCCAACGACCCCGGGCGATGGTACGCGGCGACTAGCGGCACAAACTTGAAAGATATCGCACGCCCCTGTGGATTTCGCTAGCGCGGGCCCGGCGCGATGCCGCGACGGCAGGATCGCGTGTCACACATGCCCAGCCGCAGCCCGCGGCCCGCCCGGAAGCCGCAAGATTGCCACAACCCGTTTCGTGCTCGTGTAGGCCACGAATCAGGCACTGTAGATTCGCGGCAGTGAAGATCGCGGTCGTCTACAACCGGGACAGCAAGAACGTCATCAACCTGTTCGGCATGCCCAACCAGGAGAAGATCGGCCTGGCCACCATCAAGCGGCTCACCGAGGCCCTGCGCCGCGGCGGCCACCAGGTGACCGCGGTGGAGGCGGACAAGGACCTGATCTCCGAGCTGGAGGCGTTCATGCCCCGCGTCGTCAAGGGCGAGCGCCCCGGCATGGTGTTCAACGTCTCCTACGGCCTGCAGGGCCAGGCCCGCTACACGCATGTTCCGAGCATCCTCGAGATGATCGGCATCCCCTACGTCGCCTCCGGGCCGTTGGGTCACTCGCTGGCGCTCGACAAGGTCGTCACCAAGATGATCCTGCGCCAGAACGACATCCCCACCCCCGACTTCGCGGTGCTGGACACCCCGGAGGCCCTGATCCCCGACGATCTCCCCTATCCGATGATCGTCAAGCCCAAGAACGAGGCGGTGTCCTTCGGCCTCGCGGTGGTGAACGACGCCGAGGAGCTGAAGAAGTCGGCGCAGGTCATATTCGACCGGTTCCGCCAGCCCGTCCTGGCCGAGCAGTACATCGACGGCCGGGAGGTGAACGTGGGGCTGCTGGGCAACGCCCCGCCCGAGCCCTTCCCGCCGGTGATGCTGAGCTTCGGCGACGGGCCCCAGATCTATACGTACGAGGACAAGACCGGTCGCAGCGGGCGCACCATCCAGCCGCTGTGCCCGGCGCCGATCTCCGACGAGCTCACCGCGCGGGCTCAGGAGATCGCGGTGCGCGCGTTCTCGGCGCTGGGCCTCTACGACTGCGCCCGGGTCGACATGCGGATGGACGCCGAGGACAACCTGCACGTGCTGGAGGTGAACAGCCTGCCCAGCCTCGGTGAGCACGGGTCGTACCTGGTGGGGGCGGCCTATGTGGGCATGGACTTCACCGCGTTCGTCAACCGTCTGGTGGAGGTGGCCAGCGCCCGCTACTTCGGCACCCCGCAGCCGCCGCCGGTCGATGCCCGCACCGCGGACCCCTCCGAGCGGGCGTTCCAGTACATCACCCAGCGCCGGGACCGCATGGAGCGCTCGCTGCAGCAGTGGGTGGAGCTCTCCAGCCGCACCGACGACTCGCTGGGCTTGTCGCGGGCCGCGGAGCGGGCGGGGCGGATCCTCGCAGACGTTGGGATGCGGCCGGTGCCGGAGCTCACCGACGAGCCCGAGGCCTACACGTTCGAGACGGCTAAGGGTCTCGACGGGGGCGTGCTACTAGTGGCACACATCGACGTGCCGGCCACGGGCGACACCGTGCGGCAGGGATTTCGCCGCGACCCGGAGTGGCTCTACGGAGAGGGGGTCGGGCGTTCCCGGGCCCCGCTGGTGATGGTGGAGTACGCACTGCGCGCCCTCCGCAGCGTCCGCAGCCTGAGAAAACTCCCGCTCGGTGTGCTGCTGTACGCCGACGAGGGCCTCGACGGGGTGCAGAGCCGGGGATTGATCGAGCGGGCCGCGGCCCGGGCCGATCAGGTGCTCGTCTGCCGGCCGGGAACCGTCGGCAACGGCATCCTCACCCAGCGGCGGGGAAGCCGCCGGTACGACCTGACGGTGGAAGGGAAGAGGCTGAGCCCGAGTCAGATCGGGCGGCGCCGGACCGTGGTCGGCTGGACCTGCGAGAAGGTCGACGCCATCGGCCGGCTCAGCTCGCCCAACAGGCGCGTCTCCATAGCTGCGCTCGACCTGAAAAGCGAGCGGCATCCGATGTTCGTTCCCCACCGGGTGGAGGCTTCGCTCATGATGTCGTACCTCGACCCGGCCCGCGCTGAGGAGGCCGAGGCCTCGATCCGCAAGATCCTCGGACGGGGCGGACCCCGATGGCGTCTCAACCAGCTGGCCGACCGGCCCCCGATGGCTGACCGTCCGGCCAACGGGCATCTGGTGGAGGCTCTGGAGGCTGCGGCGGCCCGATGGGAGATCCCCCTCGAACGAGAGTCGTCGGCCTGGCCCTCGGTCGCCGGCCTGGTCCCGGAGGGAACGGCCGTGGTCTGTGGAGTGGGCCCGGTGACCGGGGATCGGGGAACGCCTGATGAGGCGGTGCAGCGGATCAGCCTTATACAGCGCACGCTGCTGCTGTCGGAGTATCTCATCGGCCAGATCGATCGCTGACCGATGACCGAACACGAGGCAAGACCGCAAGAGCCTCACGCGCCACCGCAAGGAGCGGCAGGCTCTGACCGTGTGGCCGACCCCGAGCCAGACGGTCCTGGGGCCAAGCCCGGCGGGCAGCGGCCTCACCGGTCGAAGCGGCGCCGGGTGACGGAGATCAACACCGATCTGCTGGAACTGACCGACACCCGCATCCACGAGCCCCAGCGCGTCGCCGCGTCCCGGAACGGGATGGTGAGCACGGCCCACTACTCGGCCACCGCCGCCGGAGTTCAGATGCTGGCGCGGGGCGGCAACGCGGTCGACGCCGCGGTGGCGGCCGCGGTCGCCCTAGGGGTGTGCGAGCCTGCGGCGTCGGGTCTCGGGGGCCAGACGATGATGCTCATACATGACGCCGGCACAGGCCGGACCGTGGCGCTCGACGGGTCGTCCCGGGCGCCGAACAGGGCGCTGATCGACCGGTTCGCCAATCTGACCGCCGATCGTCGCCGAGGACATCTGGCGACCACGGTGCCCAGCTCCCCTGCGGTCTACGCCCACGCGCTCGAGACCTACGGCCGACTCGGTTGGGCCGAGGTGCTGGAGCCGGCCATCGTGCTGGCCGACGAGGGCTACGAGGTCAGCGTGCTGCAGCACCGGCTCGCCCGGCGTGAGCTTCCGCACTTGCGGGCCCACTCGGGTAGGCGGTTCTTCCTGCAGGACGAACGCAAGGTCTACCGGGCCGGCACGACGCTGGTGCAGCCGGTTCTGGCCCGGACGCTGCGCCGCCTCGCGGAGGAGGGCTTCGAGGACTTCTACCGCGGGGAGACGGCCCGCCTCATCCATGAGGACATGGAAGCCAACGGCGGGATCCTGCTAGCCGACGACCTCGCCCAGATCCCCCACCCCATCGAGCGCCAGCCCCTGTCGGGGCGGTTCGGGCGCGACCGGGTGCTGACAATGCCGCTGCCCGGCGCGGGCCGGACCCTTGTGGAGATGCTCAACATCCACCAGAGCCTGCCGCGCCAGTTCCAGGACATCGACACCCCCCACGGCGCGGTGTGCCTGGCCGAGACCATCCGGCTGGCACTGGTCGACCGCAAGGACCGGCCCTTCGACCCCAACCTGTACTCCCAGGCGTCGGACAAGCAGATGACGAGCCGCCGGTACGCGCGGGGCCTGGCTCAGCAGATGATGCAGCGCTTCGGGCACGGCGAGACCACCCACCTGTCGGTGATGGACTCATACGGCAACGTGGTGGCGCTGACGCAGTCGATCGAGAACGTGTACGGCTCGTGCGCCGCCTCGCCTGAGCTCGGCTTCCTCTACAACAACTACATGAGCGCGTTCCTGACCAGCGACGTCTCGCACCCCTACGACCTGCGTCCCAACGCGGTCCCCTGGGCCAACGTGGCGCCGACAATCGTGTTCAACGAGAACGGTCCGTGGCTGGCCATCGGCTCCCCCGGCAGCGAGCGGATCCCCCCTGCGATCCTGCAGGTGCTGCTGCGTCTCAAGGCATCGTCGCCGCTCGGGGCGGTGGCCGCGCCCCGCCTGCACTGCTCGCTCGACGGCGTGGTCTCGGTGGAAGCATCCCGGATGGCAACCGACGTGCTGGCCGCCCTCGACGACGCCGGGTTCGAGTTGAATCGCCGGGAGCCGTACTCGTTCTACATGGGCTGCGTTCAGATGGTGATGAAGGAGGGTGGCCGCCTGATCGGTGTGGCCGACCCGAGGCGCGACGGCGCGGCCGGCGGACCCGGCTCGGCTCCGAAGCCGCCGCAGTGACACTTCCCCTCGTCGTCTCGGTGCCTCACGCCGGGCTGCGGGTTCCGACCGAAGTCGCGCCAGTCTGCGCGTTGACGCCCGAGGAGGTCGCGGCCGACGGCGACGGCGGTGCAGCCGAGATCTACTCGATCTCCGCCGAGGTCGGGGCGTTCGTCACCACCGATGTGGCCCGAGCCATAGTCGATATGAACCGGGGGCGCGACGACCGCCGGGCCGACGGTGTCGTCAAGACGCACACCTGCTGGAACGTCGGCGTCTGGCGCCGCCCGCTGTCGCAGGCTGAAGTCGCGGATCTGTTGGACGCCTACCACGCCCCGTACCACGAGCAGCTAACCGAGCTGGGGCACAGCGGTTGCTGGGCTCTGGGCGTGGACTGTCACACGATGGCCGCAACGGAACCGCCGCTAGGGCCCGATCCGGGCCGGGAACGGCCGTGGGTGTGCTTGAGCAACGGCCACGGCACCTGCCCGCAGGAATGGATCGAAACCCTGCGGGACGCCTTCCAGCAGCTGCTCGACGGGCCGGTGAAGGTCAACGACCCCTTCCGCGGCGGCCACATCACCCGCTCCCATTCAGCCGAGATGCCCTGGATCCAGATCGAGCTGTCCCGCGCCCCGTACCTGTCCAACAAGGACAAGCGCAAGGTGGTGCTGGCCGCCCTTCAACACTGGGTCGAGCGCTACGCGTGATCAGCCGGTGGACGTAGGCAGCGTGCCGAGTCCAACCCCATCAAGCGCCCCGTCTCGTTACTCGGGTCTTGATGCCGGCTCGGTCAAAGAGACGACGGGCGGCATCATTGGCCTTGGCCATGATCTGGCGCTCGTCAGCGGTGACTAGCTGGCCGTCTCGCAGAAGGACGCGGCCGTCGACCACGGCGTGTCGTACGTCTCGGGGGGTGGCGTTGTAGACGAGAGCGCTGGCTACCCGGTGTACCGGCGCCACGAAGGGCGATCGCAGGTCCACCACGAGGAGGTCGGCCCGCTGGCCTTCGGCCACCATGCCGAAGGTGCCCGGCATGCCGAAAGCGGCTGCTCCCCCCCGGCAAGCCATGTGAAGTACGTCTGCGGGCTGGAGGACCAGCGCGTCGAGGTGATGCACCTTCTGCAGCAGCACGGTTGCCTTCAGCACCTCGAACATGTCCTGGCGGTTGTTGCTGCCAGGACCGTCGCTGGCCAGCGCCACCGTGATGCCCCTGGCCCGCATGGCGGTCACCGGGGCCACGCCCGAGGCGAGGTACATGTTCGACACCGGGCAGTGGACCACCACCGAGCCCGACGCAGCGATGAGTTCCAGCTCGTCGTCGTCGACCCACACGCTGTGGACCAGCTGCATGTCGGGACCGAGCACGCCGAGCGAGTCGAGCCATGTGACATGGCGCACGCCCCGCTCTTCGAGGCTCATGTCCACCTCGACCGCTGTCTCCGCGCAGTGGATGTGGGTGCCGCGGCCCCAACTCCGGGCTGCGGCCACTGTGGTGCGCATCGCCTCATCTGAACATCCCCACGGGATCAGCGGCGCCAACTCCACGCGGATGCGGTCTTCGTGGCGGCCGTCCCAGCGGCGCCGGGCAGTGTCGGCCCGAGCAACGGCCTGCTCGGCGGTCTGCTCGAGTACAGGGTGGTAGTTGCGGTCAGCCCAGCCGTGGGCCAGCAGGAAGCGCACGCCCAACTCATCGGCGGCCCGGCACACCCCGTCGTTGATGGCCTCGTCGGTGTGGATGTACTGGTGGTCGATCACGGTGGTGGCCCCACTCCGCAGGTTCTCGGCCAAGCCGGCGAGAGCGGCCGCATGGGCGATCTCGGCGTCAAGGTGGACCGCGGCGGGCCAGATGCAGACGCGCAGCCAGTCGAGCAGGGTCTTGTCGTCGGCCAGGCCCCGGAACAAGGCCTGGAACAGATGGGTGTGGGCATTGGTCATCCCCGGCATGACCGCGCAACCCGCTGCGTCAATCGCCTCCGCGGCCTGCCGGACGCGGCTCGACGGAGGCTCCCCGGCGCCGACCTCTGCCACCCGGTTACCCCTGACATACACCCAGCCCGGGTCGTGGACCGTGTCCACATCGTCGACGGTGACAACCGCACCGCCGTGCACCAGCAGGTCACGTCCAGCCTCGGTCACGAATACAGACGCTAACGAGCCGCCGCCTCACTCGCCGCCCGCCCATTGCCGCGAATGTGCGCGAAAACCCGGCCCCATCACGGAAAAGCGCACACAAACTGTCGACAGCAGTGGCTGTCGCCCGTCCGCCGGAGCGGCTGGCTTCTCGTGGGGCTTACCCGCAAGCCCGGGCAACGGTGGCGCACAGAGTGCTGGCATGGTTGGCGTAGTCGTCCCATGTGAACGTGAGGACCCTCCAGCCGGCCATGAACAGTGCGTTGCGGCGTCTCGGGTCCTCCGCGAACGACACCCGGTTGAAGTGCCATCGCACGCTGTCGAGCTCTATAGCCAAGCGCACCGAGGGGTAGGCGAGATCGACCTGGGCCACGAACTCCCCGTCACGACCCTCTACCCGATGTTCGAAGGCGGGACGAGGCAGACCCGACGCCTCCAGCAGGTCAGCCACCATCCGGCTCCATTCGCTGAGCGGCACGGCGCCCTCGTCGGATCGGGCCAGGAGGGCCTCCCGGAGGGCGACGCAGCCGTTCCGCCCCGGCTTGGTGTGAGAGGCCAACACCCGCCATAGGTCGCCCGGCCGCAGCAGTCCGTCTCGCAACACGGCGTCAATGGTGCGGTCGAGGACGGCTCGGCTGACTGAGCCAGCCAGGTCGAGGACGGTTCTGTCCAGCCGTGTGCAGGGGATTCCGTTTCGCTCCACGGGCCGGGCGAGGTGCATCTGAGTGGAGTGGTGCAGGCGAGCACCCGGTATCCGGCGAACTCGCCCCTTGGCGACCACGACCTCGACCCGGTCGAGCTCATAGCCGTCGATGTCCTGCAGGGCCGCGGCCGAGCGGTGGCTCGCTAGAGCCCCGTAGGCCATGCATACCGCGAGCAGCCTCGACTCAGCCGTCGACGGCACAGCCGCGTGCCGGTACACGCCTCGGGCGGCGCGCACCCACCGGGCTGAGCGGAGGCGTTCTTCAATCTGATGCTCGGTCATGCCGGCGGCAAGAGCTTGCTCGCGGGTTGCGAGCCCGTGCTGGCTCGCCATGCGGGCCCGCACCCGCCGTTCCGCGGCCCCTGGATGGAGGCTCCGAGACTGATATAACATGTAGAGACATGCTAATAGGCTGCATCATATTCTGTGGCGCGGAGATCCTCCATGCTTGTGTGCACAAACCCGGCGCAATCACGGGAAAGCGCGAACAGAGCCCCCTGGGGGCCGGGGCGGGGCGCGGGCGGGGGTTAGGGCGCCCAGTTGGCGAAGGCGTCGATCACTGGCTTCATGTCGTCCATCAGCGGGTACAGCACGGGGCAGGTGACGCCGGCGTCGATGAACTCCGCCACCTTGTCCCGGCATTGGACGGAGGTGCCGACTGCCATGATGCTGCGCACCAGGTCGTCGCCGATGAGGGGAGCCGCCTTGTAGTAGTCGGCCTCCGTGGCCGGCCAGCCGACGATCTGTTGCACCCGCTCGATCAGCTCCGGATCGGCGCCGGAGGCCGCCATTATGTGGGGTTCGGTCCCCAGGTAGTACGCCACCAGCGACTTGCCGGTGAGAAGGGCCTCGCCGGGGTCGTCGTCCGACAGCGAGCAGATCAGGAGCTCGGGCCGGTCGATGTCGTCGATCATGCGCCCCGACTTCGCCGCCCCGGCCCCGACCCGGGCCACTGCGTCGCGGATGTAGTCGACGGACACCACATAGTTGAGCATGGCCCCGTCGGCGATCTCGCCGGTCAGCTCCAGCATCTTCGGGCCGGTGGCACCGATGTAGATGGGGATGTCGCGGGGCGAGGTGTCGCCGTAGGCCACGTCGAGGCTGACCCGGTCCAGGTGGACGAACTCGCCCTCGTAGCTCACCTCCTCCATCGTGAACAGGGCCCTGATCGACTCGACGTACTCGCGCATGGCGGTGAGCGGCTTGCGCCGGCCCGCTCCCACCCGCGCGGCGATGGGCTCCCACCAGGCGCCGAGCCCCAGCATCACCCGGCTGCCGCCGTCGGGGGCGGGGCCGGCGAGCTCGTGCATGGTGCTCCAGGAGGCCGCTATCACCGCTGGGTTGCGGGTGTAGATGGGCAGCACGCCGCTGGCGATGCGCAGCCGCCTGGTCGACGCCAGCAGGGCGCTCATCATCACCACGCAGTCGCGGGCCAGCCGGGTGTCGGCCTGCCAGATCTCGCTGAAGCCGCTCGCCTCGGCGTACTGGGCCATCTCGATCTCGTAACCGATGGGGTGCTTGTCCTGGAAGTAGAGGGCCATGCGCTGGGTCACGGCCGCAGATTGTTCCACAGCGCCTGCCCCGGAGGCCGAGCGGGCAAGCGGCAGCGAGCGAGATTTCGCAGGGCGCTTAGCGAGGCCGTGGCCCGAGCGGCCCGTGAGCGCAGCGAACAGGAGCGGGAGACAGAATGCCTCGCCACGAGACGGTGACTATCCGCGCGCCCTTGTGCACCGCCTACGATCGGCAATGGTGGGATCGCGTGACGTCGAGCCGGAGGGGATAGCTCCCCCGGCGGCGCGCTACGCCCATGCGATGGCCACCACCGGAGCGGACAGGTGGCTCCACACGTCGGGTGTCGTGCCCACGCGAGCCGACGGGTCGGTGGCCGACGATGTCGCCGAACAGGCTCGCACCGTGTGGCACAACATCTCGGCCATGCTGGCAGAGGCCGGCATGGAGCCGAGCGACATCGTGTCGGTGACCACCTACGTGGTGCCCGGCCAGGACCTGAGCTCGGTGATGGCCGAGCGCGACCGGTTCCTCGACGGTCATCTGGCCGCCTCGACCCTGGTGGTCGTCCCTGAGTTGGCCCGGCCCGTTTGGAAGGTTGAGATCGCAGTAGTGGCACAACATCTGGCGGCTCGCTGACCACGGCCGCTTCGACCGGGCTGCGAGAATGGGTCAGGACGCGACTGAGGCCAGCTCCGAGGCGGCGCGGTCCACGAAGGACGACACCTCCGCCGGGGTGCGCTGATCCACCCCGTAGAGCGCCACCCAGCGCAGCCTCGTGCCCGAAGCGCACAGTCGGGCGACCGAGCGTCGCAGGAGATGGCGACCCGGCTCGCCCTGCAGCCGGTTCACCCAGCTCGTGGAGCCATGGGTGGTCACGGCCACGAGATGCCGAACCGTGCGAAGCGGCGAGGTCGCCAGGTCTGCGGAGCCGTCGATCCAAGCGGCGAGCTCACGCTGCACCCAACCCAGCATCGGTGCCGGCAGGCCGCCCCACCAGGTGGGATAGACGAACACCAGGCCGTCGGCGCCCACCACGCTCACCCCGTCGATCCACTCGCCCTGCGTGAGCCGCACGACCTGCACGTCGTGGCCGTCGCGCTCCAGCGTCTGCACCACCCGGTCGCGCAGCGCGACATTGAGGCAGTCCTGTTGCGGATGAGCGTGCAGCACCACGAAACGCACGGCCAGAGGGTACCCACCCCGGCCATGGCCTAGATTGGCGCCATGGCCGAAGACGCGGTGTCGTGGGCCGACTTCGAGCAGGCTGACCCAACCCTCGCCCGCCGGGTCCTGGGAAGGCTGGATAGCCACCGGCATGCGCTCCTGGCCACCCTGCGGGCCGACGGGTCGCCTCGCCTGTCCGGCATGGAGGCTCCCGTCAGGTCCGGGCACTTGTGGCTGGCCATGACGCCGGGGTCGCTCAAGGCCCTGGACCTGGCACGCGATCCGCGCTTCTCGCTACATAGCTCCCTCGACTCCGAGGACCTGCCTGAGGGCGACGCCCGCATCGACGGCATCACCGTGCCCGCCCATCCGGACCAGCAGGGGGAGTTCGTGTCCGGGCACCGCCATCCCATCGAGGATTCATCGATGATGGTGCTCTATGTGGGCCTGATCCGCAGGGTTGTGCTGGTAAGAGTATGGCAGGACAGCCTGCTGATCGAGTCGTGGACTCCGAGCGCAGGGGCCGCAGCACGCAGCGCACCCAGTGAAGCTTGCCATCTAGAGTGTCTGAAGTGGACCTGCGGGACTGGATCGTCGGCGACCTGAAGTCGCTGCGGGCCAAGCTCGACGGCGGCGTGCTGGGCTTGATCCCGCCCGAGCGGCGCCGTGAGCGGGCCGACGGCGGGGGGATAGCGCCGGTGTACGTGCTGTGGCATCTCGCCCGACACCATGACGTGGCCGTCAACGGCGTGCTGCGGGGCGGTGACGGCACCGTGGTCGACGGCTGGACCGATCGGCTCGGCATCGACGACGACCTGTGGCGAGGCCTGGCTGAGGGTGAAGACGCCGAGCTGGTGGACCTGCTCGATCCCGAGTCTGTCGGCGCCTACGCGCTGGCCGTGTTCGACTCCACCGCAAACTGGCTCGACGCGCACGGGCTCCCGCCGATGGACGGCCGGCCCGACACGACCACCGCCCTGCAAGCAATCGGCACGCCCGAAGACCGCTTCGACTGGCTGTACTCCATGTGGGACGGCAAACCGGCCGTGTGGTTCCTGCAGTGGAGCGCGGTCGGCCACGGCTTCAACCACCTGGGCGAGTTGGTGTCCATACGCAACCGCCTGGGTCTCAGCCCCTTCTAGAGGCCGAGCGGCGGCCGGCCCGACCCGGTCCGCCGCCCGCCGCTACGGTCTAAAGCGTGCGACTCAGCCGGTGCCTCGTCACGGGTGCCGCCGCGTGCGCCCTGCTCGTCGCCGCAGCCTGCTCGACCGCTCCGACCCGCAGCTCGGTGCCGGCCCCGGCCGACTGGACCCCCGAGACCGAGCAGGATCCGCTGACCGGAGCGACGAGTCCGGCGGAACCGTCCCCCGAAGAGGCCCCGGCCGCTGACGCCCCCGCCGCCGAGGCCCCCGCCGCTGACGCCCCAGCCGACGGGAGCGCCGCCGGTGAGCGGGGCCTGATCGCAGCCGCCGGTCCGACCGGCCTACGGCTCATGTCGCCGAGCGGCCAGGTCGTGCGCGAGCTGGCCGCCGACCTCATCGTCACCCAGCCGACATGGTCACGGGACGGCCGTCGCCTAGTCGCCACTCTCACCGATCCGACCAGCGGCGCCTATGAGGTCGCCGTCGTGGACATCGTCACCGGGAAGGTCGACACCGCGCCCGCCCGCCGACCGTACTTCTTCTACTCCTGGAACCACGACAGCACCCGGTTGGCCGCCCTGGGCCCGGGATCGATGGGCGGCACGGCGTTGGACATCTTGGACCATGTCGGCACGCCGACTTCGGAGTCCTCGCTGCAGCACGGCAGCGTCTATCTCGCATGGGAACCGGACGGTCGCCGGCTGCTGGTCCACGCGGGCCCGGAGCTGGTGCTGGTCAGCGATCCCGACTCGCTGGACGACTACGACGAACTCGGTCCGGTGGGAGTCGCCTTCCTGGCGGCGGCCTGGGTGCCCGGCACCGAGGACTTCCTCTACGTGGATGCCTACCAGCAGCCGGTCGGAAACGGCTCGTCGGAAACTCCCTCGGAAGAGGCCGGCTCCGACGCGATCCCTCGGCTGGTGCGCCGAAGCCTCGACGGGGGCGAGATCGCCGACCTAGGCCCGGTCGTCGGTCTGGCCGGGATAGCGGTCCATCCTGACGGCGACCGTGTCGCCCTGTCGTTCGCCACGGTGGAGTTGGCCGAACCGGCTGGTCCGGCGGATTCCACCGGCGCCGTTGAGACGGCTTCGGCCTCGCAATCCGCCGACCCCTCGGCTGGGGCTCAACCCCAAGGCGAGGATTGGAGCGGCTCGGTGCAGATCCTCGACCTCGCCACAACAGAGATCTTCACGATCCTGGACCGCACGGGACACTGGCTCGAATGGAGCCCCGACGGCCGCCGTCTGCTGATGGCGAGCGTGGCGCAGCAGGACACGGGCGGCGCCAGCCTGGTGTGGCACGTCTGGGACGGCGACCAGTTGGTCGAGCTGGCCCGATTCGCGCCGAGCGTCGCCTTCCTCAGCAACTACCTGCGCTTTGCCGACCAGTACACCGAGACGCCGCGCCTGTGGTCGCCCGACAGCGACGCGATCACCTTCGGCGCCAACACCGCCGGAGGTGATGTTGGCGCCATAGCCCGTCTCGACGGCAGCGGCGCCATGACGAGCCTCGGGCCCTCCGACGTGTCCTTCTGGAGTCCGCTCCCCGACTCACTCCCCGAACCGGAGCCCGCATAACCACGATCCCGCCCCGGTCCCGGCCTGTGTTTCCCGCTCTTGTTCGCTGCACTCACGGGCCGCTCGGGCCACGGCCTCGCTTCGCCTTGCGATTGTCCTCGTGAACTGCGGCCAATCCGCTCGGCCTCTGAGCCCTTCCGGCAGCGATTCCACCCCGGCCGCGCGAACAGATACCGTGAAGCCCATGCCCAATGCACACAGCCGCCGTCTCGAGGATCTCAGCGGACCCGAGATCGCTGAGCGGATAACCGAGTCGTCGGTGATCGTGCAGCCCGTCGGCGCGGTGGAGCAGCACGGCCCGCACCTGCCGCTGGCGGTGGATCATGTCATCGCCCACGAGGCCGCCGCCGCGCTCGTCGCCGAGCACGGAGACAACTGCGATCTGTGGCTGCTGCCCACGCTGTCGGTGTCGAAGTCGAACGAGCACGCCTGGGCACCGGGCACTCTGTGGCTCTCGGCGGAGACGTTGCTGGCGGTGCTGCGAGACATCGGCCGCAGCGTCGCCGCGACCGCGGCCCGCCGCCTGGTCTTCCTCAACGGGCACGGCGGCAACTCGGCCCTTCTCAACGTGGCCTGCCGGGAGATCCGCTTGTCGCAGGGGCTGATGACGTTTCTCGTGCATCCGTTCGTGCCCGCCGACCACGGCGGAACCTCCCCCGAGGCCGAGCTGGGCATGGGAATTCACGGCGGGCATCAGGAGACCTCGGTGTTCATGCACCTGCGGCCAGATCTCGTTCATCTGGAGCGAGCGGGGCGGGCCGTGCCGGAGGGACTGGCGAGAAACCGCCATGTGCGCTTCGGCGGGCTGGCGTCATTCGGCTGGCTCTCCAACGACTTCGGCCCGCATGGGCACATCGGCGACCCGACCGGTGCCAACGAGGAGGAGGGCAAGCTGCTCTTCGAGACCGCGGTGGCGCTGCTCGGCGAGCAGATGGCCGAGATCGCCGCCTTCGACTTCGGCCGCAGTCCCGGCTGACACCCGCTCGCGTCGTCCCGCACCGCGTCACCAACGCGACGAGGGACCGGGGCCGAAGCCCCGGTCCCTCTCAGGAATCTCCGGGACTAGCTGCAGCTAGCCCCAACTAAGTACCGGCTACGACAGCCAGGCGCTCCAAGTGGCCTCATTGGCGGCAATCCAGGCCGCGGCTGCGTCTTCGACACTCATTCCTTCACCTTCGATCGCGGCCAGCATCGTCACCTGGTCGGCGGTCGCGTAGTTGAAGTTGTGCAGCAACGTCCAAGCCGCGGGAGCCCCCTCCTCGAGCCCCGCCCAGACGATCTTGAAGAGATCCTCTGACCCGTAGTACTCCGGGGGCAGTTCCAACTCGACGAGATCGAACGTGTTGAACGCTGAGTGCGGCGTCCAGAAGTACGACAGCACTGGGTCGTTTCGGGCAAAGGCCCCATCGAACGCAGCAAGCAGTGCCTCCTCGGAACCGGCGTAGACGATCTCAAGGTTCAACCCGAGGTCGTCGATGATGTCCTGCTCGAAGGTCACCCAGCTCGGGTCGCCGTGCAGGATCTGGCCGAGGTCGCCCGTCTCTGCAGTGGCGAACAAACCGGCCAACTCGGGATCCTGGAAGCCCTCCGCGGTGGCCAGCGCGGGATACTGCTCAACCATGTAGGCGGGCATCCACCAACCGATCTTGCCGATTGGGCCCAGCAGGCCCGCGTCCACGACGTTGCCGTCGGGGTTGTCGATGAAGTCGATCCGGTTCTGACCGTGGCCCGACGGCCATACCTCGAGTGACGCGTGCAACTCGCCGGTGTTGATGGCGGACCACTGGGCGTTCTCGTCGAGGTCGGTGACCTCCACGTCGTAGCCGATGTGCTCGAGGAGTTGCGCGGCGACCGCGATGTTTGCGGCCGAACCGTTCCACGGATTGGCGATGAGCTGAATGGTGGTGATGTCACCGAGGTCAGCCATCGGCTCCTCTTCAGCCATCGGCTCCTCTTCAGCCATCGGCTCCTCTTCAGCCATGGGCTCCTCTTCAGCCATCGGCTCCTCGGCGGGCTCGGGCGCGGGGGCGGCGTCGTCCCCGCTGCAGGCCCCAGCCAGCAAGCCGAACACGGCGAGCGCGCCGATCAGCCTCCAAAGCGATTTGCTCATTTGTCCCTCCAGTTGGATAGTTGCCGCCACTACGCGGCGTCTCTTGTAGACAACATTTATACCAGTCCGTGACGGCCATGTGTAGGGCGAGGCGCGCTGACACTACATTGGCCCGGTGGCGACCACCGAACAAACACCCTTGGAGTGCCACCAGATCACCAAGGTGTTCGGCGACAACCTTGCTGCGGCCCGCACGCTGCTCGCCGACGGCTGCGACCGGCAGAGGGTGCTCGACGAGACCGGCTGCCTGGTGGCGGTGCGGGACGCGACCTTCTCGGTGGAGCGAGGAGAGACCTTCGTTGTGATGGGTCTCTCCGGCTCGGGAAAGTCAACCCTGATCCGCTGCCTGTCCAGGCTTATCGAGCCGACCAGCGGGACCGTGAAGATCGACGGCACGCCGATCGGCGACTTGAACGATCAGGAGCTGCGGGAGCTGAGGCGGCAGCGCCTGTCGATGGTGTTCCAGCACTTCGGACTGTTTCCCCACCGCAAAGTGATCGACAACGTCGCATTCGGCCTCGAGATTCAGGGCGCGACCAAAGCGGACCGGTACGAGCGGGCCCTCGAGGTGCTGTCGGTAGTGGGTCTGGGCGGCTGGGGCGACCACTTCCCCCAACAGCTCTCGGGCGGTATGCAGCAGCGGGTGGGCCTAGCCCGGGCTCTGTGCGTGGAACCCGAGATCCTGTTCTTCGACGAGCCGTTCTCTGCGCTCGACCCGCTGATCCGCCGCGACATGCAGGACGAGCTTCTGTCCCTGCAGGCCAGGATGCGGCGGACGCTGGTGTTCATCACCCACGACTTCCATGAGGCGCTCAAGCTCGGCGACCGCATCGCCATCATGAAGGACGGCGAGTTCGTGCAGGTGGGCACGCCCGAGCAGATCGTGTCGGCGCCGGCCGACGACTATGTGCGCGAGTTCGCCGAGGACGCCCCCAAGACCAAGGTGATCACCGTGGGCTCGGTGATGCAGCCGCTGGACGGTGAGGCCCCCCCGGGAGAGCCGGTGAGCCTCGATGCGGTGCTGGAAGACGTGCTTCCCCGGCTGCTGGCCAATCCCGAGGCGCTGGGCGTGGTCGACGCTCAGGGCAGCGTGGTCGGCGCGGTCGACCGTGAACGGGTGGCGGCCCTGCTGGGCGAGAACTCCCGGGCCGGCGCGGCTCAGAGGCCGAGCGAGTAGGCGGCGATGCGTGAGGATCTTGCAAGGCGCTCAGCGAGGCCGTGGCCCGAGCGGCCCGTGAGTGCAGCGAACAAGAGCGGGAAACACCACGCTGCGCAGCGAGGCAGCATCACCTGCCCGCGCTGCCTCCAGGCCGACCGGGCCGCTGAACGGCCGTGACTGCGGCGGCCCCGGCCACCGGACCGTCCCGAGTCGCAGGCGCGGTCGAGGCCCGGCTGGCACTCGACAGTCGGCGCCGGACGCGCTCGGCGGCCGAACTCGTGGTGGGTGTGGCCATAGTGGTCGTCGCCCAACTAGCGCTCAGCGCCGTGGGCGGCTTCCCCGAGTCGTGGGCCATCCCGCTAGCCGACTGGATTGACGACGCCCGCCGCTGGATCATCAACAACCAGACCACCCACTGGAGCTTCTCCTTCATCTTCAACCCGGTGAGCGACTCCATCGACTGGGGGCTGCGTACCGTCGAGCGCTTCCTGCTGTGGCTGCCGTGGTACGTGGTGACGGCGGCGGCGGCCATGGTGGCCACGTCAGCGCTGGGACTCAGGGCCGGACTGCTCTCCGCGGTCGGAGTCCTCTACTTCGGCGCCATAGGCCTGTGGGAGGAGAGCCTCCAGACGGTGGCACTGATGACGATTGCAGTAGGTATCTCGGTCGCAATCGGCGTTCCGGTGGGGATCCTCTCGGCCCGCTACGACCGCGTGCAGCGGTCGATGCGGCCGATGCTGGACGCCATGCAGACCCTGCCCGCGTTCGTCTACCTGATTCCGGTGGTGCTGCTGTTCGGCGTGGCGCGGGTGCCGGCCATCATCGCTTCGGTGGTGTATGCCCTGCCGCCGGTGGTGCGGCTTACCGACCTCGGGATCCGCACCGTGCCCGCGGCCACGGTGGAGGCGGCCGAGATGTTCGGCGCCACCCCCCGCCAGACCCTGCGCAAGGTGCAGTTCCCGCTGGCGCTGCCCAGCGTGCTCACCGGCATCAACCAGACGATCATGATGGCACTGAGCATCGTGGTGATCGCGGCCCTCATCGGCGCCGGAGGGCTGGGCCAGGTGGTGCTGGAGTCCCTCAGGCGGCTCTTTGTCGGGCGGGCGCTGGAGGCCGGGCTGGCCATCGTCGTTCTGGCCATGATCATGGACCGCGTCACCCACGGCGCCGCGGGCTTGGGCGCCCGGCGCCGCCGGCTTCGCCTGCTGCCCGACGCTTTGGACCGTCTGGCCCCGGTGAGAGCGACTGAGAACGCCCTGTCATCGGTCGACCGGTTCCTGTGTCGGGCGGGCGCCGCGCTGGCCCGGCCGACGCGTCACGCGCCGGGCCTGTCCGCACTGGCCCGGCACCCTCGCCGGGTGATTGGTCTCTTCGCTCTCGTGGTAGGCGCGGTCGCCGGCGCCGTCCTCGGGCGACCTGAGTTCCCCTCGGCTGTCTCACTGTCGTTCGCGTCGACCATCGACTGGGTGGTGGACTGGGTCCGAGACAACCTCTACGAGATCGGGGGAACGTGGTTCGGAACAGGTTGGTTCAGCGACTCCATCACCATCTACGCGGTCACGCCGCTGCGCGAGCTGTTCAGTGCTGATCTGGCCTGGCCGGTGGTGGTGCTGGCGGCGGCCCTGGCCGGGTGGCGGCTGGGCGGCGCGGCGCTGGCCACGTTCTGCGCGGCGTGCGTGGCCGGTCTGGGGTTGCTCGGGATGTGGACGCTGTCCATGGACACCCTGGCCCAGGTCATTGTGGCGGTGGCTATGGCGATCCTGTGCGGCATTCCCCTAGGCGTTCTCGCGGCCCGCAGCGACCGGTTCGAGCGGTTGCTCAAGCCGGTACTCGACTTCCTGCAGACGATTCCCAGCTTCGTGCTGCTCATACCGGTGATCATCATGTTCAACGTGGGCCGGGTACCGGGGATTATCGCCTCGGTTCTGTACGCGCTGCCGGCAGCCACCCGTCTCACCAATCTGGGGATCCGCCAGGTGGAGGGCGAGGCCACCGAGGCCTCGAGGGCATTCGGCGCCACCCGGGGCCAGACACTGCGCAAGGTTCAGTTGCCATTGGCTGCGCCCAGCATCATTGCCGGGATCAACCAGACGGTGATGCTGGTGCTGGCCATGGTAGTGATCGCGGGACTCGTGGGCGGTGGAGGGCTGGGCCTCGAGACCGTGAAGGGACTCAGGCGATCCGACTCAGTCGGCTCGGGATTCGTTGCCGGCCTGGCGATCGTGCTGCTGGCCATGCTGCTCGACCGGCTGTTGCAGGCCTGGACCCGCAGGTTCACCCCGGTCGAGGGCGGGCCCTGAGCGAACAAGAGCGGAAAACCTGAGGCCGAGCGGGTAGGCAGCCGGGCTCGGGTGGGTTCAGGCGCCGTGCCAGCGGGGGGCGCGGCCCTCGGTGAAGGCTCGCGGGCCTTCCGCGGCGTCAGCGGATGCCAGCATGGCCTCGTAGGCGGCAAGGTCGCCGGATCGCAGCAGCTCGAAGGCTCGGTGCAGGGGCAGGTGATGGGTGCGGTCGCGGATCTCGCGGATGGCCGCCACCGACAGCGGCGCGGCCTCCACGACCCGGGCTGCCAGGGCACGGGCCTCGGCCATGAGGTCGGTGGCGCTGACCACCGAGTTGACGAGCCCCCAGCGCCGCGCCTCGGCCGCGTCGAGGCGCCGGCCTGCGTAGAGGATCTCGTTGGCCACAGCGGGGGGGACCATCCGGGGCAGGCGCACCGACGCGGTGTCGGGCACGATGCCCAGCGAGGCCTCCGGCAGCCAGAAGCGGGCGTGGTCGGCAGCCACCACGAGATCGGCGGCCAGGACGATCTCGAATCCGCCGCCGACGGTCATACCGTTGACCGCGGCGATCACCGGCTTGAGCAGGCCGGGCAGCTCGCCGAAACCCCCGAAGCCGCCCTCGCCGTAGTCGGCCTCGAACTCCTCGCCGCTTGCTGCGGCGTTGAGGTCCCACCCGGCGCAGAAGAATCGGTCACCGGCGCCGGTGAGGATCGCGACCCGCAGACCGGGATCATCGCGGAAGGCAGCGAACACCCGGCCCAGTTCGCGGCTCGTGGCCGCGTCGATGGCGTTGGCCTTGGGACGGTCGATGGTGACCTCCAGCACCGGGCCGTCGGTGACGGCTGTCACCGCGCCGGCGGAAGCAGCCTCAGTCATGGGCCCGGAGCTCGGCCACGAGCATCAACGCGTCGGCCGCCACCGCGGAGTGCGGCGTGACCATGAGGGGGTTGATCTCGACTTCGATGATGCCGCGATCGTCGCGCACCAGCGCGCCGAGCGCAGACACCGCCTCGATCACTGCATCGACCGCGGCGGGCGGGCGACCCCGGTGACCGGCCAGCAGCGGCCAGATCCGCAGGCTGCGCAGTGCTTCGAGAGCCTCGTCGGCCGACACTGGCAGCAGCAGGCTGACGGTGTCGTCGAACAGCTCCGCCAGAGTGCCGCCGGACCCGAGAGTGAGCAGCATCCCCACCGGAGGGGACGACCGCACGCTCACCAGCAACTCGGCGACGGCACCGGTGATGCAGGACTCCACGATCACGGTTCCGTCTCCTTCGACAGCCAGGCGATCGGCCGCGGCAGCCACTCTCGCAGGATCCGCCAGCCCCAGGGCGACCCCGCGAGTGTCGGACTTGTGAGGGTTGCCCGAGACCTTCACCACCACCGGGAATCCGATGTCGGCCGCGGCCGCCGCGGCCTCGCCTGGCGGCACCCGCACCCCGCTCGGCAGGTCGATGCCAGCTGCGGCGAGCCGCTGCTTCGCCTCGTGCTCGTGCACCGTCCTGAGGCCGTGCCCCGGACCCTGTGTCGTATCCCCTCCGTACGGTCTGTCGGCCAGCGGCACCGCGACAGGTGGATGGGCGGGGGCCAGCGGCGAGGGCGCCGCGACCGGCAAGACAGGAGCGGAGGTGGTCGACGGAGGCAGAAGGACAACCGAAGAATCGGACCGATCGGCGAGGGACCGACCGAACGCCGCGGCAGCTTCCAGGGCCGACAGGGCGGTGTCGATGTCGCCGCAGGCGGCCAGACCCAGCTCGGCGGCCCGGGCCCGGGCCTCCTCAGGCAGGTTCTCCGCCATCGAGGAGGCGACCACGCCGGGAGTGCTGCTGGCGGCACAGGCCGCGGCGAAGGCCTGCATGGTTGGCCACCAGCGCGACCGGTCGAGCCCCTCGGCGGGGAAGTCGAGCACCAGCAGTGCGGCATCGAACGGTGTTTTCCGCTCCTGTTCGCTGCACTCACGGGCCGCTCGGGCCACTGCCGAACCGGACTCATGGGCGCCCGCCCCGAGGGCAGCGCGGAAGCAGCCGGCCAGACGGGCCTCGTCGCCCCAGATGAAGGTGTGGTAGTCGAGCGGGTTGGTGACCGTGACCCGGCCGTCCAGAGCGGACGCCACCCGGCCGGCGTGATCGGGAGTGAAAGGCGGGAAGCTGAGGCTGCGACGTCGGCTGCGATCAGCGATCAGCGCCGCCTCGCCGCCCGAGCAGCTCAGCGACACCAGCCGGCTGCCCCTGAGGGGCCCGAGGGCGCCCAGCACGGCCAGGGTGTCGAGCAGTTCGGGCAGGTTGTGCACCCGCGGGATGCCCAGCCGATCGAACAGCGCGCTGTAGGCGGCGTCGTCGCCCACCAGCGAGGCGGTGTGGGTGACGGCGATGGCACCGGAGGACTCCGACGCTCCCAGCTTGAGCACCACCACCGGCAGACGCCGGCGACGGGCCGCGGCGGCGGCAGCGACGAAGCGCTCGACATCGTCCAGCCCCTCGATGCACAGACCGACTCCGGTGATCGCTTCGTCGGCGGCCACAGCCTCGAAGGCTTCTGAGATGCCGACGTCGGCCTGGTTGCCCAGCGTTATCACCCAGGCGATGTCGAGGCCCCGGCGCTGCATGGTGAGGTTCACTGCGATGTTGCCGCTCTGGCTCAGCAGCGCGATGCCACGGTCGCAGCGGGCCAGGCCGTGCACGTCGGGCCACAGCGCCGCGCCGGTCAGCGCCGACAGCGTGCCGTAGCAGTTGGGGCCCACCAGCGGCATTCCTGCCGACGCGGCCACCAGCTCGGCTTGGAGGGCCGCTCCGGCCTCGCCGGTCTCGGCGAAGCCCGAGGCATGGCACACCGCGGCGCCCGTTCCGGTGGCGGCCAGTTGGCGCACCACCTCGACAGAGGCGTGGCGGTCCACGCCCACGAACGCAGCGTCGACGCCGGCCGGCAGCTCGTCCACCGAGGCGAACGTGGGCAGGCCGCGCAGTTCCCGACGGGGGTTGACGGCCCACATGTCCCCCGAGAAGCCCAACGAACAGCAAGCGTCGATGGCCAGCTCGGCGACCGCGCCTCCGATGAAGGCCAGCGACCGCGGCCGCAACAGCCGATCGAGCCGACCGGTCACGGCACTCGCGGGCTCGCGGTCGGGCGCGCTGTCGCCGTCACGCCAACTCAACAGCCGAGGGGGCGCAGCATGTGGCGCGACACGATGTGGCGCTGGATCTCGCTCGTGCCGTCCCAGATGCGGTCGACGCGGGCGTCTCGCCAGATCCGCTCCAGCGGCAGCTCGTCCATCAGCCCCATCCCGCCGAGGATCTGGATCGCCTCGTCCGACACGAACTGCAGCATCTCGGTGGCCGACAGCTTGGCCATGGCCGCGTCGGCGTCGGTCATCTCGCCCTGCGCCGACAGCCACGCCGCCCGGTAGGTCATCAGCTCGGCCTGCAGCAGGCGGGTGCGCATGTCGGCCAGCTTGAAGGACACCCCCTGGAACCGCCCGATCCGTTGCCCGAACTGCTCGCGGGTCGCGGCCCAGTCGAGGGCTACCGCCAGGGCCCGGTCGGCCCGGCCCAAACACACCGCCGCCACCTGCAGGCGGGTGCTGCCCAGCCACTCGTTGGCCACGTCGAAGCCCCGGTGCTCCTCGCCGAGCAGCTTCGAGGCCGGGACCCTGACATTGTCGAAGTTCAGGATGAAGTTGTGGTAGCCCCGGTTCGACACGCAGTTGTAGCCGGGCACCCGTTCCAGGCCGGGCGTGTCGAAGTCCACCAGCAGCGCCGAGATCAGCTTGCGGGAGCCTCGGTCGGTGTCGGTGGTGCCGGTGGCGGCGAACAGGATCACATAGTCGGCCAGGTCGGCGTGGCTGATGAAGTGCTTGGTGCCGCTCACCACGAAGTGGTCGCCCCGGCGCTCGGCCCGGCACGTCATGCCCCGCAGGTCGGAGCCGGCATCGGGCTCGCTCATGGCCAGGCACTCCACCCGCTCGCCTCGCACCGTGGGCAGCAGGTACTCCTCGACCTGGTCGCCGGTGCAGGCCCGCAGGATGTTGGACGGGCGGGCCACGATGTACTGCAGGGCGTAGGAGGTCCACCCGAAGGCCCGCTCGGCCATGGCCAGGGTCAGGTCGTCGAGGCCGCCGCCGTCGAGCTCCGCGGGCATGTTCGCCGCGTAGAGACCCGCATCGAGGGCCTTGCGACGGATCTCATCCACCAGTTCGGGTCGCACCTCGCCGGTGCGCTCCACCTCGTCCTCGTGAGGGACGAGCTCGCGCTCGGTGAAGGCGCGCACGGTATCGACAACCATTTGCTGGGAGTCGCTGATCGAGAAGTCCAAGTCAGCCTCCTTTTAGTGCTCAGTTCTTAGAAGCCACGCGGT
Organism: Candidatus Aldehydirespirator sp.; assembly: GCA_965219165.1. Taxonomy (GTDB): domain Bacteria; phylum Actinomycetota; class Acidimicrobiia; order Acidimicrobiales; family Aldehydirespiratoraceae; genus Aldehydirespirator. The sequence goes on from CBDCMW010000002.1 coordinate 3,561,138, forward strand.
AGGTTGCCACCGCCTCGGGGTGAAGCGTCGCGTTTCCCGCTCTTGTTCGCTGCGCTCACGGGCCGCTCGGGCCACGGCCTCGCTCAACGCCGTGCGAGACTCTTCGTGAACTGCGGCCTATCCGCTCGGCCTCTGGGTGCGGGGGGCGCCGATAGCCATGCGGCTGCCGGCCTGCGGCGGCACCGGCATGGACGCGTGGGCCTCGGTGACCGCGGCCACCGCGGCGGCCGGGCCTCCGGGCAGCGGCGCGCTGCGCCCGGCCCCGGTGTCGACGTGGACAAGCATCTGCTCGCCGGTGCACAACAGATCGGCGCCGTCATCGGCGCGGCCCGTGCCGCCCCGGTACATAGTGTGGAAGAGGTGCAGCCGCTTGGCGTCGCTGCCGAGCACCTGGGTGGTGACCCTCAGAGGCTCGCCCTCCGAGGCCTCGCGCCGGTAGTTGAGGTGGGTCTCGACCGTGTAGTAGGAGTGGCCGCCGGCTCGGTGGTCCTCATCGATGCCCACGTAGCGGAACAGGGCGTCGGAGGCCCACCCGAAGGCGGTCAGGAACGCCCACTCGGTCATGTGGCCGTTGTAGTCCACCCAGTCGGGCTCGACGACGGCCGAGTACAGCTCCAGCGGAGCGGCGATCTCGGCGCCCGGCGTCCACGGCTCGGCCTCCGCGCCGGCCTTGGCGGCCAGGATGCGAGCCTCCCGCTCGGCCACGAGGCGGCCCGCACCGACCCCGCTGGGCCGAAGCGCCCGCATCACGGCCAGCAGGCACTCGTCCCGTTGCCGCTCCAACTCGGCGATGGACCGTCCGGCGGCCTGGTCCTCGCAGCCCGCGGCCATGGCCTCGGTCAGCTCGCCGGTCAGCTCGGGGGCCTGCAGCCGGGTCCACGGCAGCTTCAGCGCGGGCCCGAACTGGCCCAGCATGTGGCGCATCCCGCCCTGGCCGCCGGCCAGGTGGAAGGTGAGGTTGGTGCCCATGGCCGCCCAGCGCAGGCCGGGACCGTAGATGATCGAGTCGTCCAGCTCGGCGGTGGTGGCGGCACCGTCGTTCACCAAGTGCAGGTTCTCGCGCCACAGTGCCTCCTGGAGTCGGTCCGACAGGTAGCCCGCGACCTCGTTGCGCACCACCAGCGGGTGCATCACCAGATCGTCGTAGTGAGCGATCGCGGCGGCGACTGCGGCATCGCTGGTGGCCTCGCCCGGGACCACTTCCACCAAAGGCAGCAGGTACACAGGGTTGAACGGGTGGCCGATCAGCAGCCGCTCGGGATGGCGCAGCCCCTCGGCCAAGCGACTCGGCAGCAGCCCCGACGAACTGCTGGCGATCACGGTCTCGGGCTCGGCGGCCGCGTCCAGGCGGCGCAGCAGCGGGATCTTGACCGAACCGTCCTCGGGGGCGCTCTCCTGCACCCAGTCGGAGCAGGCCGCGACCTCTTCGGGAGAGTCGGCCCAGCGCAGCCGGGCCGGATCGGCGCCGGGGAACAGTCCCAGCCGGGTGGCCGAGGGCCAGGCCCGCTCCACCGCCGCCCGGAGCCGGTCCTCGGCACCGTCGGCGGGATCCCAGGCGACCACATCGTGGCCCCGGGCCAGTGCCCGCACCGCCCATCCGGAGCCGATCACTCCAGTCCCCGCCAGCCCGATGGTCCTCGACTTCACCGTTGCCCTCCTACGAACCGACAGCCGCGCCCCGACGGCCGACCTCCCGTGCTCCTGTCCGGGCCGAAGTATCGCACCGCCGATCCACAACGGGACGCATTGCCTCCGCTGATCTAGTGGTGTCGCCGATCTAGTGGTGCCGCTGATCTAGTGGTGTCGCCGATCTAGTGGTGCCGCTGATCTAGTGGTGTCGCCGAATCGGCCTCGCAGCGCCAGCAGCAGAACCCGGAGCTTGGGAGCCATCCGCCTGCGCGATCGAATGTTCCACCGACCTAACATCGGCCCATGGGCCCGCCGCTCGTGTACAACCCCTACGCGTTCTCGACGCACGACAACCCCTACGACACGTACCGGCGTCTGCGCGACGAGGCGCCCGCCTACCGGAACCCGGACTTGGAGTTTTGGGCTCTGAGCCGCTTCGACGACGTACAGGCGGCCTTCCGGGACTACGAGACCTATTCCTCCCTCGGGGGCGTGGCCCTGGAGGCCAGGCGGCCCATCGACCGCTCCAACCCCATGTTCCAACAGATGATCGAGATCGACCCGCCGGAGCACACCGCGCTGCGGATGCTGGTGTCGCGGGTGTTCACGGTCCGGCGCGTAGCCGAGATGGAGGACGAGGTCCGCAGGATCGTCAACCACTACATCGACTCGGTGATCGAGTCAGGCCACGCGGACTTGATGACCGATGTGGCCGGCTGCTTCCCGATGGATGTGATCTCAGCCGTGCTCGGCATACCCAAGACCGACCGGGACATGCTGCGGGACTGCGCCGACCGGGGGCTGATTCGCGAGGACGGGTCCATGGAGATCCCCCAGGAGGCATACGAGGCGATCTTTGAGGTCCTGGCCTACTTCAGCGAGGATCTGGACGGGCGACGCGCCGGTAAGGTCCCCGGCGGCGGGCTGCTCTCGGACCTGCTCGAACTGGAGGTCGACGGCCGGGCACTGACCGGAGCGCAGCTGCTCGGGTTCTGCCTGCTACTCGTGTTCGCCGGATTCGAGACAACCGCCAAGATGGTGGGCAGCGCTATCGAGCTGTTGTCGCGCCACCCCGACCAGCGGGCCGCTGTGGTGGCCGACCCGTCTCTGATCCCCCAGACGGTGGAGGAGGTCGTCCGATTCCACAGCTCCACCCAGTACATGCATCGCACCCTCACCCGCGACGTCGAGCTGCACGGCCAACGGATGCGGGAGGGCGACTCGGTGCTGCTGCTGATCGGCGCGGCCAACCAGGACGAGCGGGAGTTCGGGCCCAGCGCCGGGCAATTCGACATCTTCCGCCCCCCGGACCGGCATCTCGGCTTCGGGTACGGCATCCACTTCTGCCTCGGCGCCGCGCTGGCCCGCCTGGAGGGCCGGGTCGCGCTGGAGGAGATCCACCGCCGCATCGGCGACTACACGGTGGACCACGACAACAAACTCCGCTTCCACAGCGGCAACGTGAGCGGCTGGAAGAGCCTGCCGATCAGCTTCACCCCAGGACGCCGGCTCGAAAGCGTCGCGGGGTGACTCGTTATGGCTACATCGGGCTGGGCATGATGGGCTCGGCCATGGCCGAGAACCTGATCCGCCGCGACGGCGCGATGGTGACAGTCCACGACATCGATCCCGCCGCCGCGGACGCGGCGGTCTCGCTAGGAGCTGAAGCGGGCGCCAACGCCGCTGAGGTGGCCCGGGCCAGCGACGTCGTCAGCGTGTGCGTGCCGGCCGCGGCCCACATCGAGGCCGTGCTGTCGGGACCGGGCGGCATCGTCGAGGGTGCCCACGACGGGCTCTGCGTGCTTATCCACTCCACGGTGCATCCCGACACGGTGCTGGCGGCCCGGGATATGGCCGCGGAATGGGGCGTGTCCGTGTTCGACGCGTGCGTGGCCGGCGGCGCCGACAATGCCAGAGCCGGCAGCCTGACGGTGCTGGTCGGGGGACTCGACGAGTTGCCGCCCGCCACCCGCGAACTGCTTGATGTCTATGCCGGCAGCATCATCGACGCCGGGCCGGTGGGGGCGGGCGCGGCCCTGAAGATCGCCATCAACGTGATGACTTACGCCCAGTTCGCGGCGGCGGCCGCGGCCCACGACATGGTGGCCACCACCGGTGGGGAACCGGCTGCGCTGCTGGAGGCGTGGCGGTCGATGGACCAGCTCGGGGCGCTCACCGAGCAGTACTGCGCCCTGTTGGAGATCCCTTCCGAGCACATCCGGAGCGAGTTGCGGGCCATGCTGGAGACCCAGGCCGGGATCGCCGGCAAGGATCTGTCACTGGCCCTGGAGCTGGGCCGAACCCGGCCGGGCGCAGCCGCCGTGCTGGAAGCAGTGCGGGCCGCAATGCCCGCCGTCTACAACGTCCACGAAGTCGACGAGGAGTGCGAATGAGCGCCGACAACGTCCCCGACAGCCCCACCGATGACACCTACGAGCGCGGCGTCGCCATGGTCACCGAGATCTACCAGGGGGAGGTCCCGGCCCTGCCCGAGGGAACGATGGCCTTCAACGACGTGATGATGCGGAGCCTGTTCGCCGAGGTGTGGGACCGCGACGTGCTGTCGATCCGGGACCGGCGCCTGCTCATCATGGGCGTGATCGCAGCCCGGGGCTCCATCGACGTATGGAGGCTCCAGGCCCAGTCAGCCCTCAAGCGAGGCGAACTAACCCCCGACGAGCTCCGCGAGACCCTCATAGCACTGGCCCCATACGCCGGCTACCCCAACGTGGCTCCGCTAATCGGCCCCTGCGAGACCGCCATCAACGACTGGACCCAAGCCCTGGACTGACCCGTCCAATGAACCGGGCTAATGATCAGGGTGAATACAAGGCCCTAGCGTGGGATAAGACAAAATCTTGCCGCCGTCATCTTGCCATTGCCCGTTGCCCAGATAGGTATACGCCTTGACTCGTGGGTCGTCGTCACCGAAGTAATGCGCTCCAGCCAAGTACTTGAACTCTCCATCGCCGCCGCCATCGTGAACGTGGTCCGCCGGGCATTGTGCGTGTTCGCAGGGAATCCGTGGGTCGCCAGCAAGCAGGCTGACCGGGTCTGGTGCGTCCTCATTGACAGTATCCCAGAACCACCACAGTAGCCTTTCGCCGTTGGTGCCGTCGTGCCGATGGCCGTACAGTCCGGCTTGCAAGATCCGGCCGTCGTCTGTCCTCAAGTTCTCACGCATGAGTACGTGGCTCTTGTGATCACCAAGGGCATGAGATTCCCAGTGGGAGCATTCGCCGTCGCGTCCGATGTCGATCTCGGCACCGCCGGGGCCGCCGCCCCTCGGAATGGTTGTGGTTGTGGTCGTCGTGGTTGTGGTCGTCGTGGTTGTGGTCGTCGTGGTTGTGGTCGTCGTGGTTGTCGTAGTGGAGGTAGTGCCACCGCCGCCATTACCGCCACCGCCGCCATTACCGCCACCGCCGCCACGACCGCCACCGCCACCACGACCGCCACCGCCACCACGACCGCCACCGCCGCCACGACCGCCACCGCCACCGCCACCGCCGCCGGTCTCGCTGTCAGTGGTGTCGAGGCGGGACGCCCGGTAGAGCCATTCCACTGCTTCTGCGGCCATGATGGGATCGTCGGGACAGAACAGGCCCTCGCCCTTGGCGCAGTCGGAGGTCAGGACGCCAGCGTTCTTCAGCGCCGAGATGTTGTCCCGGAAAATGTGGATACGCGGCACGTCAGTGAACCCGTGGGGCGGTATGGCATCGTCCAGGTCGTAGGCGCGGGTCACGAAAGCCGCCATCTGCCCGCGTCTGGTCTCCCTGGTTGGGCAGTACCGCAGCGGGTCCACCATGCACCCCACGGTGACACTCAAATCGAACAGGGTCTGGACGTATCCGGCGTACGGCTCCTCGGAGTCGACGTCAACGAACGCTCGGTGGTTCGTCGGCTCGCTGTCGAGGAGGCGCACGATCCACAGCGCCACCTCCCAGCGCTGCACGGTCCCGCCGCAATCCCGGATCGAGCATGACGTTCCATCGAGGATGCCGTCGTCAGCAAACACCCTCACGGCCCGCCGCTGGACAGAAGTGAGCGGCTCGGGCGTAGGAGTTTCTTGTGCGGCCACCGAGCCCGCTATCAACAACGCTACCAGCGCGACTGGCAGCGACTTCCACAGGATTCGCAAGGCGGGCACCCCTAACTAGATCGGTTATCCACCGGATAGACCGCCCGCTGTGAACAATTATAGAGCGAAGAATCATGAAGCGAGGCGCGCGCAACAGCAGTCATGTTGAGAACCAAGCGGACGAACCTGCCGATGTCGATGCCCTTGGTCCCGGCGAAGACCTGCCAGATGCCCGAAGGTTGTGGCCTGTCGCCCCGAGAGCCGAGGTCCGGCTGCGCTCAGCCGACGGTCCAGGCCAGCGCGTTGAAGGCGCCCATGCCGGCCGGGTCCAGCAGAGCCTCGGCCTCGCTGGCGCGGCTTCGGGCCCTGAGAGCCGCGAGGTCGCCGACACCGGCGCGGTCGGTCCATGCCGCTTGCCCCTCAGCCACCAACTCGTCAACGCCGTGGGCGCGCAGGAACTCGGCCTGGGTGCACACGTCGGCGCGGTAGTCGGCCTGCACTTGGTCCAAGGCCACGTCCGCGGTGATGTCGCACGACCCCGGTTCGGCCAGCCACCAGGAACCGCCGTGGTGGTCTCGGCGGGTCCGCAGCCAGCCCAGACCGGCGCCAGGATCGTCCGACGGGCTGGCCCGCCCGGCCAGTACCGATGTTGCCGCCCCGTAGTCGAAGGCGACGATCCGGCCTGCCCCGACCAGCCGATGGGCTTCGGCCACCCAGCGGCGAGCGGCTCGCTGGACCGGCACCCGGGCCCCGGCCGCGACGACAGGCAAGCCGGCTGCCAGCTCCGCAGACGCAGGCATGGGAACCAGCGCGAAGCGCCCCGCTGACGGAGCGTCGACCGCGACGCGCAGCTCCTCCCAGCCGTCAGCAGTGCGGCGGGCCACGTAGAAGGGAAGGTTGTCGAGCAACTCGTTGGCCACGACCACACCTGAGGGCGCCCCCTGCGGCAGGGCGTCCGATGCCCGGGCCGTGCTCGTCACAATGGGATGGTCGGGATGCAGGGCGCGCTGTGCCGGGGACAAGTCCACCAGCACCAGCCGCAGCGCGCCGGCGATCATGCAACGAGGCTCCGCAGCCAGCACCGACCGGGCCAGTGTGCCCGGCCCCGCCCCCCAGTCGATCACCGTGAACGGCACGGGTTCGCCCAGTTCCGCCCACCAGGCGTCCAGCGCCCGGGCCAGCACGGCCCCGAACAGCGGCCCGACCTCAGGCGCGGTCAGGAAATGCCCCGAGCGGCCACCGGCACGGCCCCCGCCGGGCCGCATGTAATAGCCGCCGTCAGGGTCGTACAGGCAGGCGTCCACATACTCCGACACCGGGATCGGCCCCCGCTCCTCGATCCGATGAGCGATCCGCTCCCCGAGCGACACACCGTGGCGGTCTCCAGCCCGGCGCATATCAGCCACCTAGGGCGGCTACCAGGCTTACGTCGGTGAAGTGGCCCACCCATTGGGGGAGGATGCCGAAGGCGAGGGTCGCCGCACCGGTCAGGACCAGGGCGGCTGAGACCGATGTGGGGATCTTGATGGGCGAGGTCGTGTCGAAGGCCCCGTCGGCGGGCGGGGCCTCCACCCACATGTGGGAGACGATGCGGGCGTAGTAGTAGAGCGCGATCACCGAGTTGACCGCCACGATCACGCCCAAGGCCACGCCCCAGGCGGTGCCGGGCGAGAGCAGGGCCAGGACTATCTCGAACTTGGCGAACCAGCCGCCCAGCGGCGGGATGCCGGCCAGGGCCATAAGGAAGATCGTCATGGCGACAGCCAGGCCCGGCGAGTAGCGGAACAGGCCCTTGTAGGTGCCGATCTCAGCCGACGCCGTGCGGCGGGCCACCGCGATGATCACCGCGAACGCCCCCAGGTTCATGGCCGCGTAGATGGCCAAGTAGGTCACCACCGACGACAGGGCGTCGTCGGCCGTCGCCAGCGACTCCCCCGCCACCGCCAGCGGCGCCAGCATGTAGCCGGCCTGGGCCACCCCCGAATAGGCCAGCAGGCGCACCGCGTTGGTCTGGCGCAGCGCCATCAGGTTCCCCCCGAACATCGACGCCGCAGCCAGGACCCACATCAGCGGCTGGTACACGTCGGAGCGGCCCCAGAAGCCGACGAACACCAGCGACAGCAGGGCCACGAACCCGGCCGCCTTCGACGCCACCGACAGGAACGCGGTCACCGGCGTGGGCGCGCCCTCGTAAGTGTCGGGCGCCCAGGTGTGGAACGGGAACGCCGAAACCTTGAAGCCGAAGCCGACGACCACGAAGATCACACCCAGCGTCACCACCGCCAGCGGCGCTCCGCTCCCCGAGGTGGCCGCGTTGATGTCGGTCAGCATGGTGGAGCCGGTCGCCCCGTACAGCAGCGACATACCGTAGAGCAGCACCGCGGAGGCGAACACCCCCATCAGGTAGTACTTGAGGCCGGCCTCGTTGCTTCGCAGGTCCCGCTTTCGCCACGTCGCCATCAGATAGGCCGGGATCGACAGCAACTCCAGAGCCACGAAGATCGTCACCAGGTCGCGGGCCGAGGCCATCAGCACCATGCCCAGCACCGCGGACAGCAGCATCTGGTAGTACTCGTTCTCCCAGTAGTCGCCCTCGGCGATGTAGTTGGTGGACAGCAGCACCACCACGTAGCCGGCCAGTAGGAACACGGCCTTCATCACCAGCGCGTAGTCGTCGACCACGTACGCGCCCCAGAACGTGGAGCGGTCGGCGCCGTCCCAGGCCAGCGTCAGCACCGGCACCATCGACGCCAACAGCCCGAATGACGCCAGCGCCGACACAAAGGCCCGGCCCCGCTCCAGCCAGACGATGTCCACCAGCGTCAGCAGCGCCCCGAAGCCGAGCAGGGTCAGCTCGGGCGCGACCGCATGCCAGTCGATCGAAGGCCGCTCGAAGGCGGCTACCAGCACCGAAGCCGAGCCGAGCATCAGCTCTCAGCCCTCCACAGGTTCTGTGTGCGGAAACCCGCCGTAGAGACCAGAAAGCGCGAACAGAACGGGAGGGGGGAGGGGGCCACGGGTCAGCCTCCGGACGCCAGCAGGCCGACCACGGCCGGGTCGGTCACATCGAAGATCAGTCCTGGCGCCAGCCCGAACAGGATGATCCCCACCAGCAGCGGCACCCAGGCGATCCACTCGGTGCGGGTCACGTCGACGATGTCCTCGCTGTCGGCGAACTCCTCTCTCGGCGCGCCCATGGCCGTGCGCTGCAGCAGCCACAGCAGGTAGCCGGCGGCCAGCACGGTGCCCACCGCGGCGACCACCATGTAGGTCCGGAACGTCTCGACCGGCAGGCCCTCCGCAGGCGAGTAGGCCGACAGGATGGCTGGGAACTCGCCCCAGAATCCGGCCAGGCCGGGCAGCCCCAGCGACGCCATCGACACGAACCCGAGGATCCAGCCCATGCGGGGCGCCTGGACCAGCAGCCCGCCGAGGCGGCGGATCTCCAGCGTGTGATAGCGCTCCTTGACCGAGCCGGCCAGGAAGAACAGCATCCCGGTGATGATCCCGTGGGCGACCATGCCGAAGATCGCGGCGTTGATCCCGAAGTCGGTCAGCGTGGCGATGCCGAGCATCACGAAGCCCATATGCGAGACCGACGAGAACGCGATCAGGCGCTTCATGTCGGTCTGGGCCAGGCATGCCAGCGCGCCGTAGATGATGCCGATCACCGCCAGCAGGCCGATCCACGGCGCCCAGGCCTCGGCGCCCTCCGGCAGCATGGGCACGGCGACGCGCACGAACCCGTAGGTGCCGAGCTTCAACAGGATCGCGGCCAGGATCACCGACCCGACCGTGGGCGCCTCGGTGTGGGCGTCGGGCAGCCACGTGTGGAACGGGAACATCGGCACCTTCACCCCGAAGCCGACGAACATGCCCGCGAAGATCCAGATCTGGGTCGCGCCCAGGATCCCTGCGCCGGCCACGTCGGTCAGGGCACGCATGTCGAAGGTGCGCAGCGACTCGCCGGTGGCCGGGTCGGTGGACAGGAAGAACAGCGCCAGGAACGACAGCAGCATCAGGGCCGAGCCGAACAGCGTGAACAGGAAGAACTTGATCGACGCGTAGCGCCGGTTCTCGCCGCCCCACACCCCGATCATGAAGAACATGGGCAGCAGCACGACCTCGAAGAACACGAAGAACAGGATCAGGTCCTGGGCCACGAACGTGCCGACCATGCCCGTCTCGAGGATGAGCATCAGGATGAAGAACGCCTTGGGGTTGCCCGGCTCGGGTATGTGGTTCCACGAGTACACAACGCACAGCGGTATCACCACCAGCGTCAGCGCCATCAATGGCAGCGAGATGCCGTCGAGGCCGAGGATGTAACGGCTGTTGATCACCTCGATCCAGCGGGCGTCGACCACGTACTGCAGGGCCCCGGCATCGCCGTAGTCGAAATCGATGAGCAGCAGGCCGCCGAACACCGTCGCGACCAGCGACGCCAGCAGGGCCACCTGCTTGAGGAGCTGCTCCTCGGCGGCAGGGATCACCATTATCACCAGCGCCCCGACCAGCGGGACGAAAGTGACGAGGGTCAGGCCCCAATCGTTGAGAAAGTCGGTCATGGTGTGGTCCTAGAGGCTCGGAGGATTCTGGGGGGTAACAGGGTCGGCACGATCTGGGTCACGGATCCTCACAGCGACAGCACGAGGATGAACACGCCGGCGAGCACGGTGGCGGCCGCGAACAGGATGGCCGCGTACGGCTGGACCTTGCCGGTCTGCATGGTCCGCAGGCCCCCGCCGGCGATCGCCATGAGCACCAGCGCCCCGACCAGCGGGACGAAAGTGACGAGGGTCAGGCCCCAATCGTTGAGAAAGTCGGTCATGGTTGTGTCCTATCCGCTCCTGGGTTGTGCGGGTACAGGGTCGGCACGATCTGGGTGTTGTGCGGGGTCACAGGGACAGCACGATGATGAACACGCCGGCGAGAACGGCCGCGGCGGCGAACAGGATGGCGGCATACTGCTGCACCTTGCCGGTCTGCATGGTCCGCAGGCCCTCGCCGGCGTTGTCGGAGGCCCGGCCCGAGCCGTCGACGATGACGTTGTCGATCAGGCCCTGGTCGACATGGTCGTAGACGACCCGTCCTACGGCCACCGACCGCCGGCCCGCCTCGTTCACGACGCCGTCGATGATCCGCTGGTTGGACCAGTAGGTGGCCTTGGCCAGCGGCCCCTTGACGGCCTTGACGATCACGCCCGTGTACAGGTGGTCGAAGTAGTACTTGTTGACCAGCGTGGTGTGCGCGGCCCGAGGAACGCCACCCCGAGACACCGGGCCGTCGGGCAGCTCCGTCAGCGCGGCGCCCGTGGACTGCGACCGGCTCTCGACGGCCTTGAAGTAGTAGCGCCAGGCCAGGCCCGCGCCAGCCAGAGCCACCAGCGTGGACGCGATGGCCAGGGACCAACTGGGCTCGGCGTGGCCGATGGCCGGGAAGTAGGCCGCCATCGGCTCCACGTAGTGGCCGAAGCGCTCCTGCCACGCCTCGGGCCAGAGCTGGAATCCCTTGGGCATGTTGAACAGCCCGGCCACCACCGCGAAGAAGGCGAGCACGTACAGGGGTCCGAGGATCCGCGGCCCGGACTCGTGGGGGTGGCCGTGGCCCCGGTACGTGCCGAAGAACGTGAGATAGACGACCCGGGTCATGTAGGCCGCGGTCACCGCCGCGCCGAGCATGCCCATCACCAGCATTGCGGTGTAGGCCCCGTTGCCGTCGGTGCCGCCGAACAGGCCCCAGCCGCCGGTACCGGCCAGGATCTCGTCCTTGGACCAGAACCCGGCCAGCGGGGGCAGCCCCATAAGCGCCACCGTGGCCACCATGAACGTGCGGTACGTGTGGGGCATCACCTTGCGAAGCCCGCCCATGTCGGTCTTCATGTCGAAACTGTGCACCGCGTGGCTCACCGAGCCCGACCCCAGGAACAGGCAGGCCTTGAAGAAGGCGTGGGTGAACAGGTGGAACATGGCCGCGGTCCACGCGCCCACCCCGAGCGCCATCACCATGTAGCCGAGCTGGCTGACGGTTGAGTAGGCGAGCACCTTCTTGATGTCGTTCTGGGTGAAGGCCAGCAGCCCTCCGAACAGCAGGGTGACCGCGCCCACCAGCGCCAGCAGGTTGATGCTGGAGCCGCCGATGGACATTCCCTCCCAGAACACCGCGTAGAGCCGGGCCACCAGGAAGATCCCCGCCACCACCATCGTCGCCGCGTGGATGAGGGCGGACACCGGTGTCGGGCCGGCCATGGCGTCGGGCAGCCATGTGTGCAGGATGAACTGGCCCGACTTTGACATCACTGCGGCCAGCAGGCACAGCGAGGCGACCACCACTGCGGTGTGACTCACCTCGCCGGCGGTGATGCGCTCGGTGACGGTGAGCGTGTCGAAGGTGCCGCCCGCGGCGAAGAACAGGATCGACACGCCCACCAGCAGGCCCACGTCGCCCACCCGGTTGGTGAAGAAGGCCTTCAGAGCGGCGTCGGAGTTGGCCTTGTCCTCCCACCAGTGCCCGATGAGCACGAACGAGCAGACGCCGACCAGCTCCCATCCGACGATCATCTGCAGCAGGTTGTCGCTGAGCACGAAGAACAGCATCGCCGCGGTGAAGAGGCTCAAGAAGGCGAAGAAGTGGGTGTAGCGGGCGTCGCCGGCCACATAGTCGGTGCTGTAGATGTGCACCAGGAACGACACCGCGCTCACGACGAGCAGCATCATCACCGACAGGCCGTCCAGCAGGATGCCGGCGTCGTAGTCGACACCGCCGGAGCGCAGCCACCCCACCGTGCGGTGCACGGCCTGCACGCCCTCGTGCGAGCCGTCGCGGTGGCCCACCCAAGTGGCTGCCGCGCCCAGAGCAAGGAACAAGGAACCGCCGACCGCAACGAGTCCGAGCTCGGAGCCCTTGCGGGGCATGCGCTTGCCGAACAGCAGGATGCCGGCGAACGACAGCGCGGGCAGCAGCGGGATCAGCCAGGCGAAGTCGAGGAAGAACCCGGCGCTGTCGATGGAGCTGGGCCCGTGGGCGACAGGCTCCTCAGCTGCGAGCGCGGAGGCGACCGTGGCGGCGGCGAGGAGTCCCACGGCGAAGGTTCCCTCAGCCCTTGAGCAGATCGGCCTCGGAGAGGTCGATACTGCGACGGTTGCGGTACATGAGCAGCACGATGGCCAGGCCGATGCCCACTTCGGCCGCGGCCACCGCGATCACGAACAGGGCGAACACCTCGCCGGCCACGTTGTCGCGGAAGGCACCGAAGGCGACCAGGTTGATGTTGACGGAGTTGAGGATGATCTCCACCGACATCAGCACCATGATCCCGTTGCGCCGGGCCAGCACGCCGTACACGCCGATGCAGAACAGCACCGCGGCCAGCAGCAGGAACTGGTTGAGAATCACAGCCGCAAGTCCCCCGGCGCCGCGGCGGGACCCCACGCGGCCCCGGACAGGTACTGGTTGAGGATCATGGCGCGTGCCCCCGACGCCGCACGGTCAGGCCTCCGCGCGGTCTGTGCGCGGAAACCCGTCGTAGTAACGGAAAAGCGCGAACAGAGCGCGGGAGGGGCCGGTCCATCTGCTCGCCCTATTCCTTGCGGGCCACGACGATGGCGCCGATCAGGGCGGCCAGCAGCAGTACCGAGATCGCCTCGAAGGCCACGATGTACTGGCCGAAGATGGCGTCGGACACGGCCTCAAAGCGCTGGGGCTCGTCAATAACCAAGCGGGTGTCGGAGTAGCTGTCGAGCAGGGCGACACCCATCACCACCGCCAGCAGCACGGCCACAAGACCGGCCATGAGCCGCTTCTCGCCCGACACCGCTTCGTCGTCGCCCATCGAGGCCTTCGTGAGCATGATCCCGAACAGGAACAGCACGACGATGGCGCCGATGTAGACGAGCACCTGGGTGACGGCCACGAACTCCGAGCCCAGCAGGATGAACTGGCCCGCCGCCCCGGCCAGCACCAGCACCAGCCACAGCGCGGCGTGCACGACGTTGCGGGTGGTCACACAGCGAATCGCGGAGACGATCATCACCAGCGCGATGGCACCGAAGAAGACGTTCTGCGCCACGAACAGGTCGCCGCCCGCGGCGCCTGCAGCAAGCACGCCGGCTGTGTTCATGCGGGCGGCACCACTGTCGCGTGCCGGGCGGAGCGAGGCACTGCGCTCATGTGGGCGGCACCTTGAGCTTCTTGGCCACCGACCCGGCCTCGTAGTCCTCGAAGTCGGGCACAGTCTCCATCCACTCCGTCAGCCGCTCCTTGTCGTGGAGCATGTCCGCGATGCGGGGCTCGGAGAACTCGTACTCGGGACTCCAGAACAGCGCCTCGAACGGGCACACGTCCACGCAGATGCCGCAGAACATGCACAGCGCGTAGTCGATGTCGAAGCGGTCGAGAATGTTGACCTGGCGGGGCTTGCCGCCGGCGCGCCGGGGTGGGGCCTTCTCCTTGTGGCCCTCGATGTAGATGCACCAGTCGGGGCACTCGCGGGCGCACAGCATGCAGGCGGTGCAGTTGCCCTCGTGCAGGGCGATCACGCCGCGGGCCCGGGGCGGCGGCGCCTCCTTCACGTGCGGGTACTGCACCGTGGCCGCGCCCTTCGACGGCGCGGGCACCAGCGTGCGCACCCCCCGCTTGGGGAAGACAGTGCGCACCACGGTGGAGCCTGTAACGACCAACCCCTTGACGAGGCCCGGCACCAGACCCATCACACCACCGCCTTCCCAGCCGCGTCCGCGGCCGTCACGCCCATCACAGCACCACCTTGAGCACGCCCGTCACCACGATGTTGGCCAGTGACAGCGGCACCAGGAACTTCCAGGCCAGGCGCTGCAGCTGATCCTCGCGGAAGCGGGGGAACGTGAACCGGACCCAGAAGACCAGGAACGTCAGGACCACCACCTTGCCAAACAGCACCAGCGGGCCCAGCACGTTGAACAGGTTGTCGGCAGGGTCGAGTCCGGGCACGTACCAGCCGCCCAGGAACAGCACCGCGGCGATAGCCGAGAACACACCGGCAGTTGCGAACTCGCCGATGAAGAACAGCAGGAACCGTATGCCCGAGTACTCGGTCATGTAGCCGGTCACGAGCTCCGACTCGGCCACCGGCATGTCGAAGGGGGTCTGAGTGAGCTCGGCCTGCATGGCGATCATGAAGATGGCGAAGCCTGCGAACTGGGTGATGATGAACGGGTTGCCGATGGCCCCCCAGCCGAAGATCTCGCCGTTGGCCTGGGCCAGCACGATCTGTTGCATGTTCATCGTCTCAGCCTGGATCACCACCCCGACCACGGCCAGCAGCAGCGGCAGCTCGTAGGCGATGAGCTGGCCGGTGGCCCGCAGCCCGCCCAGCAGGGAGTACTTCGAGGCCGAGCCCCAGCCGGCCATGAGGATCCCGATCACCGACACCGAGCTGACCGCCATGGCCAGGTAGATCCCGAGGTCGTTGGAGATGAACCAGGCATCGGGGCCGCCGGGCAGCACGACCAGCAGCAGGAAGGTGGACGTGAGGACCACGAACGGCGCGGCCTTGAAGACGAAACGGTCGGCCCGGCGGGGGACGATGTCCTCCTTCTGGAGGAATTTGCCGATCTCGGCCAGCAGTTGCAGCGAGCCGTAGGGGCCCGCCTCCATGGGGCCCAGCCGGCTCTGCATGAAGCTCACCATCTTGAACAGGTGGACGTAGACCAGGGTGCCGGCCACCAGCAGCACCGCCACCAGGCCCGCCACCACCCGGATCGACGTGACCTGCCAGTACGACAGCTCCGCCAGGACCGAGATCATCGGTCGACCCTCGCAACCGTCTCGAGTTCAGCGCGCCACGCGATCATCGATCGATGTCTCCGAGGATGAAGTAGAGGCTTGCCAGGATGGTGATGATGTCGGGAACGTAGACGCCTTTGAGCAGCCACGGCGTGATCGACACGTTGGAGAACGACGCCGAGCGGATCTTCACCCTGAACGGGAACAGGTCTCCCTTGGACACCACGTAGTAGCCCATCACGCCGAGCGGGTTCTCGGTCTCGACGTAGGCCTCGCCCGCGGGCACCTTGATTATGACGGGCACCTTGGCCATGATCGGCCCCGACGGGATCCCGTCGAGCAGCTGGTCGACGATCTTGGTCGCCTCCCGGGTCTCCTGGAGCCGCACCCAGAACCGGGCGAACGAGTCGCCGTCGGGGTGGGTCCAGACCTTCCAGTCGACCTGGTCGTGGACGAGTCCGCACGGGCTGTCGCGGCGCACGTCCCAGTCCACTCCGGAAGCCCGGATGTTGGCCCCGGACAGGCCGTAGGACAGCCCCACGTCGGGCGGGATCACGCCGATGCCCCGGGTGCGGGCCTGGAAGATCTCGTTGCCCTCCACCAGCTCGGTGGTCTGGTCGCAGAAGGCGCGGATCTTGCGCATGGCCTGGCGGGTCTCGGCGATCCAGCCGGCCGGCAGATCGTCCTTGATGCCGCCGATGCGGTCGAAGTTGGGGTGGAAGCGCCCGCCGGTGACGGCCTCTATCTGGTTGAGCACATGCTCCCGGTCGCGGAAGGCGAAGAACACCGGGGTGATGGCCCCCACCTGCACGGCCATGTCGCCGAGGAACAGCGTGATGTTGGCGATGCGGCTCAGCTCGAAGAGGATGGTGCGGATCCACTGGGCCCGGGCCGGGGCCTCCACCTCCATGAGGCGCTCGGCGGCCAGGATGAACGGCACCTCGTTGGCAAAGCTGCCCAACCAGTCGATGCGGTTGATCAAGGTGGTGACCTGCGGATAGGTCCGCACCTCGGCCAGCTTCTCGTAGCCCCGGTGCATGTAGCCCATGACCGGCTCGGCCGACACAACTTGCTCGCCGTCGAGCTTGGCGACGATGCGGAGCGTGCCGTGGGTGGCCGGATGCTGGGGACCGATGTTGAGGGTCATGCCCTCGGTCTCGATCTCCAGATTGACGCGGGCGTCGGCGGCCTGCGCGGCGATGTAGCTGAGCTGCTGGCGCTCGGTGACGGTCACGGCGTGCCGCCCTTCTGGTCGTCCGCGTCAGGCATCAGCTCGACGTCGACGATGCCGGGCCAAGGCTTCACCCGGCGGGCCAGCAGCGGGTAGTCCTTGCGCAGCGGATGGCCCTCGAACTCGCCGGGAAGATAGATGTGGCGCAGCCCGGGGTGCCCGTCGAAGTTGATCCCGAACATCTCCCAGGCCTCACGCTCGTGCCAGTCGGCGCCGGGATAGACCCTCACCCAGCTGGGAGCGCGCAGATCATCGTCGGGAAGATCCGCCTTGGCGATGATCGAGCGGCCCGAAGCCACGTCGTTGACCCGGGCCAGGAGCTGGAAGCGGGTGTCGCCGCCGGCCACTCCAGTCTCCGCGTGCGGGCGCTCCTTGGGCTCGGGCGGATCGAGCTCATTGTCCACGGTGCTGTCCATGTCGCGCCCGAACGGCGACGGCATCCAGTCGATGGCCGAAAGGAAGTTGAAGAAGCCGAAGCCCTCCTCGTTGCGAAGGCAGTCGGCAAGGTCGGCCCATACGTCGCGCTCGACTCGCACCCAGACCTGTCCGGCGTCGGTGTGCCATTCGACGAGGCCGTCGCCCAGCACGCCGCGCAGACGCGCCAGCAGCGCTTCGACGTCGCTGTCGGCGGCAGGGGCGTCGGTTTCGGCGGCAGGGGCGTCGGTCTCGGGGCCGGCGGTTTCAGTCGATGACAATGGGCTCACCCCTCCAGCGCTCGCCCATGTCCTCGTTCTGGATGCGCTCCTGCAGCATGACGATCCCCTCGAGAAGGGCTTCGGGCCGGGGCGGGCAGCCGGGCACGTACACGTCCACCGGCACGATCTGGTCGACGCCCTTGGTGACCGAGTAGCTGTCCCAGTAGGGGCCGCCGCAGTTGGCGCACGACCCCATGGAGATCACGTACTTGGGGTCGGGCATCTGCTCGTAGAGGCGGCGCACCGAAGGCGCCATCTTGTCGGTGACGGTGCCGGAGATCACCACCAGGTCGGCCTGGCGGGGGCTGGCGGGCAGGGGAATCACCCCGAGGCGCATGACGTCGTAACGGGGTGAGCCGAAGGCGGCCCCCATCTCGATGGCGCAGCAGGCCAGGCCCCACTGGTACACCCACAGGGAGTACTTGCGGCTCATGTTGAGCAGGGTGGACAGGGGCTTGGGCACCTTGCCCGACTCGACTAGACCCACGGAAGCTCCCCCTTGGGCACCTTGCCCGACTCGACTAGACCCACGGAAGCTCCCCCTTGGGCACCTTGCCCGACTCGACTAGACCCACGGAAGCTCCCCCTTGGGCACCTTGCCCGACTCGACTAGACCCACGGAAGCTCCCCCTCGCGACCCACCGAGGCCGTCACACCCATCGCAGCATCCGCTTGCGCCAGGCGTAGAGCAGGCCGAGGAGCAGTATGAAGATGAAGATGGCCATCTCCACGAGGCCGAACATCGCATAGGCCTCCAGGCGGGCGGCCCACGGGAAGATGAACACGGCCTCCACGTCGAACAGCACGAACAGCAGAGCGAAGACGTAGTAGCGGATGTTGGCCTGCGACCACATGTCCCCGACGGGGTCGACGCCGGACTCGTAGTTCTCCATCTTCGCCGGGGTGGGCCGGGACGGCCGCAGGATCCGGCCCGCACCGAGCAGCGCCGCCACGATGGCGGCGCCGAGAGCGCCGAAGATGCCGACGGTCAGATAGGTGCGCAGGAACTCCGACACGGGCCCGAAGCTTACCGGCGAGGCGGTACGTGTCGCATTGGAAGCCTCTTAGCCGAGAAGCACCACTCGACGAGCCATCCAGGCCGCGCAAGCCGACAGCAGCACAGCCGGTCCTGGGCGCCAAGCAACCACGGCCAGCCGCAGCGCGGCTGCGTCGCCAGCGGACGGCACCGACAGGACATTGATGACCGCAACCACACCGAGAACGGCCACTGCCACCGAGGCCCAATAGACCGACTGCCGCAGCCGAGGGACCATGTCCGCGGCCGGAGTGGTGCACACTGCGAGGGAGGCGCCCAGCAGCAGAATGCCGGTCAGGGCGTTGACGTTGGTGAGAGCGCTGTAGAGGTCCTCCCACCACGAGTAGCGACGATCAATTCCGGCGTACCGGATCATCGGCGCTACCATGTGCAGCAGCGCGGCGGCCAGCAAGACTACGGCCAGCACTTCCCGCGCCTCGTCCCAGGCCACAGCCAGTGGCCGCCGCTCGCGCTCGCCAGCCATGACGAGAACGTACCCGCTGGATGTGACCGAGTCCGGTTGGTGGCCGGCGAGACACCGAGGAGGTCTCGCCCAGGACTCTGGCCCGATCAGCCTCCGACCCCGGCGAGCGCATCCGCACGGGATCCGTGGACCGGGATGATCTTGTCGAAACCGCTGATCTCGAAGATCTCGCGGATCGAATCGGACAGCGAGCAGACAGCCATCTTGGCGTTCTGCTTCTGGAGCGTCTTGGCGACTAGCAGGACCACGCGGAGACCGGCGCTGCTGATGTAGGAGATGCCTTCGAAGTCCAGCACCATCCCCGTGTCGTCCGGGGTGATCGCGGCCTCCAGAGCTTCATGGAACTCAAGGGCGTTGGCACCGTCAACGCGGCCCTCAGCCACTGCAACCAACGCTCCCGCCTGCCTCTCAGTGCTGATATTCAATGAACCGCATCTCCTCGGGTGTCGCGATCCGGCCACGGCAAGCCGTGGCCGCTGGACTGGGCGACATAGTATCTGTTGCACGCGGCGCGCGCATACCGGGCCGCCGCCGTTGCCCTGCAGGTCAATGGTTCCGGCAACGGTCCCAGCGAGGTGCCGGCTAGGTCCCCGACGCGGCCCGGCGAAGATGGGCTCCTCTTGAACTCCGGCCTATCCGCTCGGCCTCGGAGCGAGTTACCAGTGAAGGTCGGCTAGCGCCGTCTTGCCGCCGGCCGGAGGCCCGTCGCCGATGATCTTGCCGCCGGCCGGAGGCCCGTCGCCGATGATCTTGCCGCTGCTGAGCTCGACAACCCGATCGGCCATGCGGGATATCTCGCGGTTGTGGGTGACCACCAGCACGGCCCGCTCCTCGGCTGCCTGCTCGTAGAGCAGCTCAAGAATCTGGGACCCGGTCCTGAAGTCGAGCTCGCCGGTGGACTCGTCGGCCAGCAGCACCGGATTGCCGGTGGCCAGCGCCCTGGCGATCGCCACGCGCTGCTGCTCGCCGCCGGACAGCTCATGGGGGAAGTGGTCGAAACGGTGGCCGAGACCCACCGACTCGAGCACCTCTTCGAATCGACGCTGCCGCGCTTGCCCGAGACGTCCACGCCGAACTCGACTTTCTCGGTGGCCGTCAGCCCCAGGAACAGGTTGAAGCTCTGGAAGATGAAGCTCACGGTCTGACGCCGCAGCTCGAAGAGCTCGGCGCGGGAAGCCGACGTCGTGTCGCGCCCGCCCACTGTGATCTGCCCCGATGTAGGCACCGTCGAGTCCTCTCCATGGGCGCGTCGGCCGCGGAGCCTACATTCTGGGCGGGACCGTCTGGAATCCGACCGTCCAGAGGCACGATTTCAGTGCTTGGCACGCATACGGGGGTCGACTAGCATCACCCGAGGGCGCCGCCAGGGTTGTCGCGCTGCTCTTCGACGACATCGAAGCCGAATCGCTCGACATTCTCGACATGAACTACCGGGTCCGCAAGCAGTTCGGGGTGGAACTCGCGGTGGCCAAGGTTCGACGTCATTTCGAAGAGTCCGGAGTCCCCTGGCTCGACGATGAAGGCGGCGTGACTCCGGAGGGCTTGGCCGAGCTGAACGCCTTCATGCCGGAAGTGGACGACGGGCGGATCGAGGTCGGCGGGCGGGTCGAGAACGTCTTCGTGGTCCTGAAAGTGGCCGACCTCACCGGCATGCTGCGCCGCGCGCTTGCCGAGAATGCCTAGAGCCCTGATTACCGGGCTCGGCGCGGTGTCGCCGCTGGGCTGGGGGATCGAATCCAATTGGCCGGCGGCGGTGGAGGGCAGGTCGGGAACCGCGAGACTCGAGTTGTTCGAGGCCGGACCGGACGACTGCACGGTGGCGAGCCAGGTGCCGGCCCGCGACGGCGACGGTTACGAGCCCTCGCCCGTGCGCCTGCTGGACTACTACCGGTTCGCCGAGGCCGAGGCGCTCGAACAGGCGGGCCTGGACCGGCAACGTCTCGCAGGCAATGAGCGGGCCCGAGTCATAGTGGCTAGCCACGGGTTCTGTTGGAGTGTCGACGAGTTCAACGCGGCCGCACGCGGCGAGACGGTGAAGGGCTGTGATCTGTCCCCCGGGCCAGGCACAGTCGGCCGGGTCGGGACCGACCACCGAGAGCATGCGCCCCTCGCCGTGGCGGGCGCTGGCTTCAGCGATGAGCTCTCCCCTGAGCATCAGAAGCTTGCGCGCATCCTCGATCCAGATCGCCCCCATCAGCGCGGCGGCGGCCCAGACCCCGCTCGACTGGCCGATCACGGCCATGGGCCGCGAGCCGCTGTAGCGCTGGCGGGTCCACGCGTACGCCAGCGCCGCGACGCAGGTCTGGTAGGGGCCGGGGGCAGATCCCACCTCGCCCTTGGCGAGCCGGTCAACGAAATCGATGCCCAGAAAGCTGCTGATGCGGCTCATGTAGCTGCTGTTCAGCAGAGGCGTGTCCCTACATGTTGTTCATGTCGATCCCGCCGCCGGGGAACATGACAACCTCCCGAGAGCTGGGGTCCTGCACGGTCACACGCCCTCCACGACCATGACATGCAGATCCGAGCACGCGCTCGCAAGCTGCCTCAACTCGGCGAACTCCGCCGAGCTCATCCATGACCTGGCCTGGCCCACGTGCTCGAACTCCACGACCATGACACGGTCGGGCCTGGACTCGCCCACTATCACTTCGAGGCTCCCGCCCTTCACCAAGCACCTACCGCCATGCTCGACAGCGGTGTCGGCCAGGGTGTTGATGCGGTCGAGGCTCTCGTTGAACGCGGCCTCATCGGTCACAGTGAGGCTGACGTTTCCGACGATCGCCACGAACCCCTCCTTGCTGTGAGGATAACCGAGGCATGATATACGAGTCCTGGGGCGAGCCCGGGTTGGTGTCGGTGACCCACGGGCCCGGATCGTCGAGCTGGCTCTGGGCGTCCTCCAGGATCCGCTCGACCCAATCGCCGTCCACGGCACCCGGGACCCTTACGACCCCGTCTCTGGAGAAAGCGGTCTTCGTTTCCGGCGATATCACAGTTGACAAGTATGTCAAGAGCCGATGGTGTCCGCCAGAACACTATTAGTTTGTGACTATGGGAGAATGAGAAATAAACAAATTGTGATTGCATATCTCTGATGGCACGCTGGAGACAGCAACCCCCACCCTCGCCCAAGGAGCCAAGAGCCATGAGCGTCAGCGCCCTCCCCGCCCTCACGACCGAGTCCGGGGCTCCCGTCGCCGACAACCGGAACAGCCACACCGCGGGGCCCGAGGGGCCCGTGCTCCTCGCCGATCAGCACCTGATCGAGAAGCTCGCCCGCTTCAACCGCGAGCGCATCCCCGAACGGGTCGTCCACGCCGTCGGCTCCGGGGCCTACGGCACGTTCACCGTCACCAACGACGCCATCAGCCGGTACACCCGCATGGACATGATGTCGGAGTGCGGCAAGCAGACCGAGGTCTTCGTCCGCTTCTCCACCGTGGCCGGGTCCAAGGGGGCCCCCGACGCGGTGCGGGATCCCAGAGGCTTCGCGGTGAAGTTCTACACGGCCGAGGGCAACTGGGACCTCGCCGGGAACAACACGCCGGTCTTCTTCATCCGGGATCCGCTGAAGTTCCCGGACTTCATCCACTCCCAGAAGTACGACCCCCACACCAACCGGCAGGAACCCGGCAGCGTCTGGGACTTCTTCTCCCACTCGCCGGAGGCCACCCACCAGTTCACCTGGCTCTTCGGCGACCGGGGCCTGCCCGCGAGCTGGCGCCACATGAACGGATACGGGTCGCACACCTTCCAGTGGGTCAACGCAGCCGGTGAGCGTCACTGGGTGAAGTTCCACTTCAAGACCGACCAGGGCGTCTGCTGCCTCACCGAGGCCGAGGCGGTCCGCGCCGCAGGCGTCAATCAGGCCCACCACCAGCAGGACCTCTACGAGGCGATCGAGCGGGGCGACCATCCGTCGTGGACGCTCAAGGTGCAGCTGATGCCCGAGACAGACGCGGCCGACTACCACATCAATCCCTTCGACCTCACCAAAGTGTGGCCCCACGGCGACTACCCGCTCATCGAGGTGGGCCGCATGGAGCTGAACCGCATCCCGGACAACTACTTCGCGGACGTGGAGCAGGCGGCCTTCGACCCGGGCCATATGGTTCCCGGCATCGGCCCCAGTCCCGACAAGATGCTGCAGGCCAGGCTGTTCGCCTACGGCGACGCCCACCGCTACCGGCTCGGCGTCAACCACACCCAGCTTCCGGTCAACTCCCCCAAGGGCTGCCCATTCGATCACGGCAGCAACTACGGACGGGACGGAGCCATGCGCTTCAACGCCAACGGAGGCCGCAGCGTCAACTACGAGCCCAACAGTTTCGGGGGCCCGGCGCAGACCGATGTCCCCCTGTACGCAGGCTTCGATCTCGGCAAGGTCTCCGGTACCTACCAGCCGGACGTGCGAGGCATCGACGACTTCCAGCAGGCCGGCGACCTCTACCGGCTGATGGACCCCGACGCCCAGCAGCGCCTCATCAACGCCATCGCCGGCTCGCTGTCGCAGGTGCAGCGCACCGGGATCGGCGACGGCATCGTGGCCCGATCGATCGACCACTTCCGCAAGGCCGACGCCAGCTTCGGAAGCCGCCTGGAGCTGGCTGTGGCCACCTTGCGGGCCTGAAATGGCCGCAGATCTCGGGCGGATCCTGTGAGCCCCCCGACCGGGGTCCGCCCGACCATCCGTCAACTCGAGTACCTCGTCGCGCTCGACACCCACGAGCACATAGGCAAGGCCGCAGAGGCGTGCTTCGTGTCGCAACCGACCATCAGCACCCAAGTCCGCGAGATGGAGAAGCATCTTGGCGTGGTGGTGGTGGAGCGCGTGGGGCGGGGCGTGGCCATGACCGCAGCCGGCCGCGAGCTGGCCGAGCGGGCCCGGGCGATCCTGAGAGACACCGACGAACTGGTGGAGTCGGGACATCGCTCGGCCACCGCGCTCACCGGCCCGCTGCGGCTGGCAGCCATCCCCACCGCGGCGCCGTACCTGCTTCCCAGGGTTCTGCCCGCCATTCGGGGGCGCCACCCGGAGGCGGAGATGCACCTCAGCGAGATCCGCACTGCGGAGCTGACAGCCGCCTTGGCGGCGGCCGAGATCGACCTCGGAATCATCGCCCTGCCCGTCGACGATGCCCGGATCGCGTGTGCGAAGATCTTGGACGACTACTTCCTGCTGGCAATAGCTGTGAGCCATCCCTTGGCGCTTCAGTCCCAGGTGCCCATAGGCAGCCTCGAGGATGAGACGGTCCTGCTCCTCGAGGAGGGCCACTGCCTGCGGGACCATGTCCGGGACATATGCGACCGGGCGGGCGCCCGCGGCGATGGCGACATCCAGGGTACGAGCCTGGCCACTGTCTGCCAGATGGTGGCGGCAGGCATGGGCGTGACACTGATGCCGGCCAGCGCGCGGGCGGTCGAGGCCCGCGACGGCGCGGGACTGGTCGTCCGCCCCTTCAGCGATGCCGATCCCTGCCGGCAGCTGGCCCTCATCTGGCGCCGCAACGCCCCCGCCGCGGCCCTCTACCGCGAGCTGTCCGAGATCATGGCGACCGAGCTCGCCTCCGGCTTCCCGGTGGCGCCCTTGGTGGCAAGGCCGGCGACGGTGCCTGAGGTGCTGCGGACCTGATCGGCGCCGGCGATCTCGACGACGGTCTTCGGTGCGTTCGGATCAAGGCATTCATTCGTATTGCAGCTAATATCTGTGTCAACCTAAGCATTTGCTCTGGAACGATCATCCGCGCTAGGGTGAGCCCCAGGGGTGCCCGGGACGTGCACCACGGTTCGGGACGTGCACCACGGTTGTTGTTCGGCTAGTGCGAATTAGGAAGGCATGTCACTAACACGTTGCAAAGCGGTTCCGTTGCTCGCCATGGCACTGTTGGTATCGGCGAGTTGCGCGGACGACCGGGAAGGGGCGCCGCCCGCAGCGACCACGCCCGCAGCGACCGTCGAATCCGGCGCAGGCGACACGGTCGAGCCTTCGACGGGCGCCGGGTCGGAGATCGCGCAGGAGTCGGATGCGATCCGAATCCCGTTGCACGACTGGTCGAGCCAGCTTGTTAGCGCTGAGGTCGTGGGCGGCATCCTGACGGAGGCGGGCTTCTCGGTGGAGTACGTGCCCATCGACAGTCAGGCGGTGTACCAAGCGATGTGCGACGGTGACATCGATCTCGTGCAGGAGGTCTGGGAGCCAGCGTTCGGGGTGGCCTTCCAAGAACAGCTGGACAAGGGCTGCGTGCTCGACTGGGCAACCCACGACGCGGTGACCCGCGAAGACTGGTGGTACCCGATCTATGTGGAGCAGCAGTGCCCGGGCCTTCCCCACTGGGAAGCGTTGAACGCCTGCGCGTCCATGTTCGCCACGGAGGAGACCGGCGACAAGGGCCGCTATCTGGCTGGCCTGGCCGACTGGGAGTACGGCGACGCGGAGCGCGTCGAGGCCCTCGGCATGGACTTCGAGGTGGTTTACGTGACCTCCGCCGCCCATCTGTGGATCGAGCTGGACGCGGCCTGGACCGACCAGACGCCGATCGTGCTGCTCAACTGGACGCCGAACTTCGTGGAAGCGGTCTATGACGGCAAGTTCGTGGAGTTCCCCGCCTTCGAGGACGCCTGCCGCACCGATCCCGAGTGGGGCATGGACCCCGACCTGACCCACGACTGCGGCAGCCCCGCGGACGGGTATCTCAAGACCGGTGTGAGCGCACGGTTTCCCGGGGAGTGGCCTGCCGCCGCGGTCATCGTCAAGCGGATGATCTTCACCAACGCGACGCTGGCCGACATGGCCGCCGCAGTGGACGTCAGAGGCAAGACCCCGTCCGTTGCCGCCCAGGACTGGCTGGCCGCCAACGAGGATCTCTGGCGAGGCTGGATCACCGGCTAGCCAACCAGCGATGGCGCCACAACTCGCCCAGCTGTTGAGCGGGCAATTCCCCTCTCGTCGATTGCTCCCGAAGGCTCTCGATGACGCCTGACAGTCCCCGCGTCGCCCTCGGCCGCCTCTCGATGGCGCTAGGGCCAGTTGCCCCGCGCAGACGCAAGTCCATCCTCGGCGGCGCTCTCGTGGTGCTGTGCCTCACAGCCGCAGCCTGCGGAGGAGGCGACGGCTCAGACCGCAGTGCCAGCGTCGAGACGCAGCTGGCCGGATCCGAGGCCTCACCGGTCGAAGCCGCCCCGGCCGGCGACTTCACTTCGACCAGACCGGGCGACGGTATCGCCGCGGTCGGCGGCAATCCGCAAGCGGTCCGAAGTGACAACCCTTGCGAGCGGCCCGCCGACGCGGCCCACGAGCCCGTGACTATTGCCTACGTCGGCGCCAATCTGGCGGAACTCGAGACGATCGGTTTGGAGACCATCGTCGTGGAAGAACCAAGCGTCATAATCGCCGCCTATGTGAACGAGTTGAACCTCAACGGCGGAGTCGGCGGTCGCTGCGTCGAGTTCGCGCCCCACGTCTGGAGTCTGACCGACCCGGTTGCGTCATTCCAGCGCCTCTGCGCGGAGCTGCCGCAGCAGCAGCCGCTGATCGTACTCAGCCTCGGCCTCAGCCAGACGACCTTCGAGTGCATCACCCTCGCCGCCCAGCTCCCCACGCTCGGGCTCTACGCCACGAAGTCCGACGCTCAGTTCGCCGCGGCGAGAGGCCGGCTATTCGTGGACCAAGGCTCCGAGGAGCACCTGCTGTTGACCGGTGTGAGCGTTGCCCTGCAGGCGGGCGAGCTCATGCCCGACGACCGCGTCGGCCTGTTCAATGTGTCATCGGGAACCACCGCGCTGGCCGCCGAGCGGGCCGGTCTGACAGTGGCCGACACGGCCATCGTCCCGCCCGCGTTCGCAGATCTCCAGCTACTGGGGATCGAGAGGCAGGCCCGACTGTTGGAAGACGGCCTCTCGGACACCGAGCTGCGGGCCGCCCGCCTGTTCCGGGAGCAGCTTCCCCCCGATCAGGAAGAAATCCTGCAGCGCATCGAGCAGCACTTCCTGGAGATCG
The DNA here is from genome assembly GCA_965219165.1 of Candidatus Aldehydirespirator sp. Taxonomy (GTDB): domain Bacteria; phylum Actinomycetota; class Acidimicrobiia; order Acidimicrobiales; family Aldehydirespiratoraceae; genus Aldehydirespirator. The sequence continues at coordinate 3,588,049 of CBDCMW010000002.1, forward strand.
CTGACCGCTTCCGCCGTGCGGGCGTGACCACCGTCGTCGCTGGCGCCCAGTGGTCGGACGTCCGCCGCCTAATGCGTGCCGCCGAACGGAGGGGCTGGTTCCCGCGATGGATCATCAACGACTCCCAGCCCGCTTCCTTGGTGCTCACGAACGCGCCGCGCGGGCAGGCCGACAACCTGGTTCAGATCAGCGCCAGACGGGCCGCGGGAGACGAGATCCCCGCAATAGACAGGGGCTGTCTCAGCCTTCGCAACGCCAACTCGGAGACGGCGACGTTCTCGCACCGGTTCCACAGCGACGCTTGGAACCTGCTCATCTCCATGTGCGACTACCTGGACGTCGTCTTCGGCGCGATCTCCCGGGTGGACGGTCCGCTCACGCACGAAGCGTTCGTGGAGGCCTTGGCCAACACGAACTACGAGACCGCCCTCGGCTCTCTGGTCAAGTTCGGGCGCACCGACCGTTTCGGCAACGACCGGTTCCGGATACTGAGAGCCGATCCAAACTGTGTGCTCAATTCGTGGGGCTGCATGCGCTCGACCACCGACTGGCTGACGCCGACTACAGCAGTCTCCAAGTAGCGGATCGGAGCCGCCTGTCCTCGCCGGACGCCGCTCCCAGTCCTCCGAGATGCGGTTGCAAGCCTCGGCGCAGCCACTTGAACCCGGGCGCGGCCGTCATAGACCGGCTGCGGTGCTCGACAGGGACTCCAGGAGGCCGGGGACCACGCCCATGACCACCGTGAACACCACGGCGACCACGATCACCGCTCCGGCGCCGAGGCCGATCGCAGGATCGGGCGGGGCGTGGGCATCCGCTTCAGCCTCCTCGCCGGAGTCGCCGAAGTACATCGCCACCACCACTCGCAGGTAGGCGAAGGCCGCCACCACGGCGCTCACCATGGCCACCACGGCCAGCCAGTACGAGCGGGCCTCCACGGCCGCGGCTATGACCGAGAACTTGGCCACGAAGCCTGACGTGAACGGCACGCCCGCCTGGGCCAGCAACAAGATCGTCAACCCCAGGGCCAGCGCCGGTCTGCGGGCGCCGAGGCCGGCCAGCGCGTCCAGGCCCGTGCGGTCGTCGTCCTGGCCCGACAGCACGGCCACGACGGTGAAGCTGCCCACCGCGATGACCGCGTAGGCGGCCAGGTAGAACAGCACGGCGGCCACGCCGGAATCGGTGGCTGCCTGCACGCCGACGAGGATGAAACCCGCGTGCGAGATCGACGAGTAGGCGAGAACGCGCTTGGCGTCGCTCTGGACCGCGGCCAGGACGGATCCGACCGCCAGCGTGGCGCAGGCCAGCGCGAACACGGCCGGCTGCCAGTCGTCGGCTCGCATGCCCAGCGCCTCCACGAAGACCCGGATGAGCGCCGCGAACCCCGCCGCCTTCACCGCCGAGGCCATGAAGGCCGTCACCGGCGTAGGCGCGCCCACGTACACGTCGGGCGCCCAGGCATGGAACGGCACCGCGGCCACCTTGAAGCCCAAGCCCACGAGCAGCATGGCCGAACCAGCCAGGAGCATCCCGTCGCGCAGCACGACGAAGGTCTCGAGGTAGCGGCCGATCCCGTCCAGGTTCGTGGTGCCGGTCGCTCCGTACACGAGGGCGATGCCGTACAGCAGGAACGCGGTGGAGAAGGCGCCGAGGACGAAGTACTTGAGGCCCGCCTCCAGCGACTCGAGACGGCGCAGGTTGAGAGCGGCCATCACGTAGGCCGCGATGGACATGGTCTCCAGCCCCAGGAACAGCACGATGAGATCGGCCGCCCCGGCCATCACCACCGCGCCGGCCGCGGCCAGCAGGACCAGCACGCAGAGCTCGGCGCTGGCAACGCCGACGCGCCGGCAGTACCGGGGAAGGGTCGGCGCGACCAGCGCGACCGAGCCGAGTACGACCGCGGCCACGAACAGGGCGATGCCGTCCATCACCAGCTGGTCGCCGAACGCCCGGACCTCGGTGTCCCGCTGCCACAGGACTAGCACCGCGACGAGTCCCGCGGCCGCCACCGCGAATGTCCAGACTGCGTCCAGCACCGGCGGCAGCACCCGACTCGGGACCAGCGATCGGACCATCAGCAGCACCAGCGCGCCCGCGGCGGGCAAGAGCACCGGCAACAGCCCAGCCCAGTCCACCGCCGGCGTCCGCACCGCCTCGAGCTGGGCCAACACGGCGACCATCAGCCGCCCCCCTCGTCGTGGTTGGCGTCGCCGTCATCTCCGCCGCCCCCACCGTGGCCGTCGCGGCTGTCATCTCCGCCGGTCTCGCTGTCGCCGCCGTGGTCACCGCCGCGGGTCTCGTCCGTCGAGCGGGCCAAGTCGTCGAGGCTGACCGCGGGGTGCACATCGGCGACGGGCTCCGAGAAGTCGTCGACGTTGTCTTCGACATGGGCGATGATGGCGTCCACCGCCGGCTCGATCCGCTCGATCACCGGCTTGGGGTAGACGCCCATGAATACGATGGCGGCCACGAACGGCGCCATCACCAGACCCTCGCGCCAGCGCAGGTCGGGTATCTCGGCGTTGGCCCCGACAGCTCTGCCGTGGAACACCCGCTGGTAGGCCCACAGCAGATAGACCGCGGCCAGGATGACGCCCGCGGCCGCGACCACCGCCCACCAGCGATGGGCGGTGAAGGCGCCGAGCAGCACCAGCAGCTCGCCCACGAAGCCGTTGAGGCCCGGGAGCCCGACCGACGACAGCATCACCACCATGAACACCGCGGCCAGCAGCGGTGCCGGCTTCTGCAACCCGCCGAGCTCGGAGATCTCGCGGGTGTGGCAGCGCTCGTAGATCATGCCCACCAGCAGGAACAGCGCCCCGGTCGACACGCCGTGGTTGACCATCTGCAGCACGCCGCCGGTGAGGCCCTCCGTGTTGAGCGCGAAGGTGCCGATCACGATGAAGCCGAGATGGGCCACCGAGGAGTAGGCCACCAGCCGCTTGAGGTCCCGCTGCATGGCCGCGGCGATGGCGCCGTAGATGATGCCGATCACACCCAGCGTCACCATCAGCGGCGCGAAGTGCACCGACGCCTCCGGGAACAGGTACAGGCCGAAGCGCACCAGCCCGTAGGTGCCGAGCTTCAGCATCACCGCGGCCAGGATCACCGAGCCCGCCGTGGGGGCGTTGGTGTGGGCGTCGGGCAGCCAGGTATGCACCGGGAACAGCGGCACCTTCACCGCGAAGGCCAGAGCGAAGGCCAGGAACAGCCAGCGGGCCGTGTTGGTGGCCAGCGATTGGGTCTCGGCGATGGTGACCAGGTCGAAGGTCACCTCGCTCCCGGAAGGGGCGTGCAGGAATGCCAGCGCCACGATGGCCACCAGCATCAGAGCCGAGCCGAACATGGTGAACAGGAAGAACTTGGTGGCCGCGTAGGCCCGCCGCCCGTGGCCCCAGCCCCCTATCAGGAAGTACATGGGCACCAGCACGATCTCGAAGAAGACGAAGAACATGATCAGATCGAGAGCCACGAAGGTGCCCAGGCAGCCGGCCTCCAGCACCAGCAGCCAGGAGTAGTAGGGCTTGGGCGAGTGCTCGGCGTCCACGCCGACGATGGCCAGCGGGAAGATCAGCGCGGTCATCAGCACCAGGAACAGCGACAGCCCGTCCACGCCGACCTGCCACGAGACGCCCAGACCCTCGATCCAGGTGTACTGGTCCCAGAACTGGAAGATGGCCCGCGAGTCGCCGTCGAAGGCCACCAGCACCCAGACGGCCAGCGCCGCCGGCAGCGACGAGGCCACCAGGGCCACCAGCTTGAACAGGTCGGGCCGTGAGCGGGGCATGGCCAGAAGCGCCAGCGCGCCGGCGGCGGGGATCAACACCAGCGCGGTGAGCACCGGGAACGACGTAGCGGACGAGTACATGATCCCCTCGGAGGCGAGCGCCGCAGCAGTCATCTACAGCCCCTGCCACCTGGGCGGGAACCGGTCGGCCGGGTGGCGGGCGGGAGACGCGGCGGCCATCTACAGGCTCGCCCTCGTGAGGAACCACACCAGCAGCGCCACCGCCCCGGCCGCGGTGAGCAGCGCGTAGGACCGCACGAAACCTGACTGCATCCGCCGCAGCGCGGTCCCGCCGGCCCGCACGGAGCGGCCGACTCCGTCCACCGCGCCGTCCACCACCTTGACGTCGAAGGCGGCCACCAGCTCGAAGGCCCGCCGGCCCGGCCCGCCCACGAAGCGGGTCACGGCGTCGTCCACATAGAAGGCCCGGGCCGCGGCGGGCCGCTCCACCACGCTTGCCGGTAGCCGGTGACGCAGGTACACCGCCACTGCGCCAGCGATGCCGGCCGCGGCGCCGGCCATCGACAGCAGGGCCAGGAGCCACTGCGCCCCGCCGCCGAGGCCCAGGTGCGCCTCGTTGCCGAACAGCGATGGCTCCAGCCAGGACCCCAGGAAGTGGAGGTCGGAACCGAAGGGCAGGTTGAGAGCACCAGCTGCCACCGCCGCCGCGGCCAGCACGACCAGCGGCGCGGTCATCAGCGGCGACGGCTCGTGCGGATGGGCCTCGTCGCCGTGGCGGGCCTCGCCGTAGAACGTCATGAACACCAGACGGCTCATGTAGAAGGCGGTCAGTGCGGCGGTGACGATCCCCACTACCCACAGCGCCGGGCTGCTGTCGAAGGCATGGGCCAAGATCTCGTCCTTGGACCAGAAGCCCGAGAACGGCGGAACCCCGGCGATGGCCAGCCAGCCCACGATGAATGTGACCGCGGTGACGGGCATAGCAGCTCGCAGCGCTCCGTAGCGGCGCATGTCCTGGTCGCCGTCGAGGGCGTGGATCACCGAGCCGGATCCCAGGAACAGCAGCGCCTTGAAGAAGGCGTGGGTGACCATGTGGAAGATGGCGGCCACATACGCGCCGGTGCCCACGGCCAGCATCATGTAGCCGAGCTGGCTGATCGTCGAGTAGGCCAGCACCTTCTTGATGTCGTTCTGGGCCATGGCCGCGCCGGCCGCGAACAGGGCGGTGGCCACCCCTACCCAGGCGATGGCGTCGGGCGCCCAGGAATCGGCCGCGGCGATCAGCGGGTTGACCCGCACCATCAGATAAACGCCGGCAGTGACCATGGTGGCCGCGTGTATGAGAGCCGACACCGGGGTCGGCCCGGCCATGGCGTCGGGCAGCCATATGTAGAGGGGCAGCTGGGCCGATTTTCCGGCTGCGCCCACGAACAGCAGGATCACGATGGCGGTGGCCGTGGTCGACGACAGCGAGCCGGCGTGACCGAAGAGGTCCAGGTAGCGCACCGAACCCAGCGCGGTGAAGGCCCAGAACATGGCCAGCATGAAGCCCCAGTCGCCGACCCGGTTGGTAATGAAGGCCTTCTTGCCCGCGGTGGCGTTGGCCTCATCGGTGAACCAGAACGAGATGAGCAGGTAGGAGCAGACGCCCACCCCCTCCCAGCCCAGGAAGGTCAGGGCCAGGCTGTCGCCCAGCACCAGCACCAGCATCGAGAAGGCGAAGAGGTTGAGGTAGACGAAGAACTTGGAGAAGTCTGGGTCGCCGTGCATGTAGCCGATGGCGTAGAGGTGGATGAGTGCCCCCACGCCGGTGACGAACAGCGCCATCGTCACCGACAGCGGGTCGACGAGCAGGCCGGCGTCGACCGAGAAGTCGCCGGCCGGCACCCACTCGAAGAGAGTGGCCACAAAACGGCGCTCGGCCGGATCGCGAGCCATGAGGCTGACAAACACGGCAACGGACGACACGAACGAGCCGGCCATGGCCACGGTGGCCAACCAGCCGGCGCGGGGCTCGCCGAGGCGACGGCCCGCGGCTACCAGCACAGCGAAGCCGGCCAGCGGGAAAGCACAGATGAGCCAGGCCGCGTCGAGCATCTCAGCCTTTCAGCAGTGACAGGTCATCGGCGCGCATGTCAGCCCCGCAGCAGTGACAGGTCATCGGCGCGCATGTCAGCCCCGCAGCAGTGACACGTCATCGGCAGTGGCCCCCGAACGCCGCCGGTTGATGGCCACCACCAGCGCGAGGCCGATCACCACCTCGGTGGCCGCCACCACCAGCACGAAGAACACCGCGATCTGCCCGCCCACGTCGTTGAGGCCAGCACCGAGAGCGACGAAGGCCACGTTTGCCGCGTTGAGCATCAGCTCCACGCACATGAACATCACCAGCGGGTTGCGCCGCACCAGCAGCCCGACCCCGCCGATGGCGAAGATCGCGGCCGACAGCGCCAGATACCAGCTCGTCGACAGCCCGGCCAAGTCCATCATGTCTCCCCAGGAGCGGCCGGCTGCGCGGTCTCGGACCCATCGGGACGGGAGGCCCGGCGGGTCAGCACCACCGCGCCCACCACCGCCACCGTCAGCAGGGCCGCGGTGATCTCCACCGCGAAGGCGAACTCGCCGAACAGCACCCGGCCCATGCGCTCGATGTCGGTGACCTCGCCGTCGAGAGCCCGATCACCGCCGGTGCGCCGGAAGCCGGTGAGGACGTCGGCGCCCGTGACGACCACCGTGCCCAGCAACGCGGCCAGGGCCGCGCCGACGACCGCGGCCAGCGGCCGCTGCCCGAAGATGGGCTCGATCCGCAGCTCCTCAGCCTTGTCTACGCCCAGCAGCATGATCACGAACAGGAACAGGATCACGATGGCACCGGCGTAGACCACGACCTGCACCGCGGCCAGGAAGTGAGCGTCGTTCAGCACGAACAGCAGCGCCACGCCCACCAGGGTCTGGACCAGGAACAGGGCGGCATGCACCGGGTTGCGGCTCGCGACCACGCCCACAGCCCCCACCAGCATGAGCGCAGCAGCAACGATGAACACAGCCTCACTCATCAGGAGACTCGCCTTCAGGAGGAGACTCACCTTCAGAAGACTCACCTTCAGACGGGACGTCGGTGTCCGCAGGCTCAGCATCGCGCACGCCATAGCCCAGCTCGCCGGACCAGGCCACCTCGCCCACGTAGCGGTGATCGCCTGAGGGTGACGTGGCCCGCATCCAACCCGAGGTCAGTGCGTCCTCCCCCTCTCGCCAGTCCTCCCATGGCATCTGGCGAGGCCGGCCATCGTCGTCCACCAGCAGCTCGTCCTTGGTGTAGATGGCGTCGTCGCGGCTGGTGAACGAGAACTCGAACAGCTTCGACTCGGTGATGGCCTGGGTGGGGCAGGCCTCGACGCACAGGTCGCAATGGATGCAGCGCAGGTAGTTGATCTCGTACACGTAGCCGTAGCGCTCGCCCGGCGCGATCGGGTCGTCGGGGTCGTTGTCGGCGCCGCGCACGTAGATGCAATTGGCCGGGCACACGCCGGCGCACAGCTCGCAGCCGATGCACTTCTCCATGCCGTCGCCGTAGCGGTTGAGCACATGGCGTCCGTGCAGACGTTCCGGCTTGGCTCGCTTCACGTCCTTGGGCGAGTCGTCGAAGCCGCCCCGATAGTCGGTGGTGACCCGGGGAAGGAACAGTTGGCGCAGAGTGACGGCGAATCCGTGCAGGTAACCCATGTCAGGTCCTCTCCTCGACGAGGCCGGCGCCGCCGTCGGAGCGTCCGGCTTCGTCGGAGCGTCCCGTTAGATCGGAGCGTCCCGCTTCGTCGGAGCGTCCCGCTTGGTCGGAGCGTCCCGTTAGATCGGAGCGTCCGGCATGATGGTCGTGGCTGCGGCGCCCGCTTCGCACCGCCCGCATCAGCAGCAGGCCCGCCGCCGCGAACCCCGCCAGCGAGCCGGCGGTGACAGTGACCTCGCTCCAGCCGCGGTCGCGCCCGACTTCCAGCGCGGCCAGGAACAGGAACCAGCCCAGGGCCACCGGTATCAGCGCCTTCCAGCCGAGGTCCATGAGCTGGTCGTAGCGGAACCGCGGCAGGGTGGCCCGCATCCACACGAAGCAGAACAGCAGCACGAACAGCTTCACGAAGAACCAGACCACGCCCCACGCCCAGGCAATGCCGACACCGCCCAGCTCGCTGACGAGCGCCGGGCCGGCCGGGCCGCCGAAGAACAGAGTGACGATGACGGCCGACATCGTGATGGTGTTCATGAACTCGGCCAGGAAGAACAGCCCGAAGCGGATCGACGAGTACTCGGTGTGGAAGCCGCCGACGAGCTCCTGCTCGGCCTCCACCAGGTCGAAGGGGGGGCGGTGGAGCTCGGCCGTCCCGGCGATCAGGAACACGATGAACGGCACCAGGCCGGTGACGATCACGTTCCAGCGCGGGAGGATGCCGAAATACCCTTCGGCCGCCTGCGCCACCACCATGTCGTGAGTGGACAGCCCTCCGGTGACCAGCACGATGGACGCCACGGCCAGGCCCAGCGCGGCCTCGTAGCTCACCATCTGCGCCGAGGCCCGCACCGACCCCAGCAGCGGATACTTGGACCCCGACGACCAGCCGGCCAGCATCACGCCGTAGACAGCCACCGAGCTCATGGCCAGGAACAGCAGGATCCCCACCGGCGGGTCGGCCACCTGCAGGTAGGTGGTGCGGTCCCACCATTCGACCTGACCGCCGCTGGCGTTGAAGTCCCCGCCGAGCGGGACAATCGCGAAGGCCAGGAAGGCGGGAACGAGCGAGAGGTACGGTGCCAGCTTGAACACGAACCGGTCTGACCGGTCCGGCACCAGATCCTCCTTGAAGAAGAGCTTGATGCCGTCGGCGAGGGTCTGAAGGATGCCGAACGGCCCGGCGATGGTGGGCCCGAAGCGCTGGTGCATGCCGCCGAGCAGCTTGCGCTCGAACCAGATCATCAGCATCACGGCCACGAGCAGGAAGGCGAAGGCCACCACCACCTTGGCCAGGGTCAGCACGACCTCGACCAGCCCGATCTCCCCCGCCAGCATGGGATCGGCAGCCAGCACGAGGGTGCCGGTCATCGGGCCTCCACCTTCACCACGGTGCCGGTCATCGGGCCTCCACCTTCGCCACGGTGCCGGTCATCGGGCCTCCACCTTCACCACGGTGCCGGTCATCGGGCCTCCACCTTCACCACGGTGCCGGTCATCGGGCCTCCACCTTCACCAGGGTGACATCGGCGCCGGCAGTGATCAGAGAGTTGGCGGGCGCGCCCGGTGCCAGCCAGTTGACGGCCAGGACGCCCTGCGGCACGCCGTCATCGACGGCCAGGGCTGCTTCGATGTGCCCAGACTCCGAGACGACCCGCACTGGGGCGCCTGCGGCCAGGCCGGTTCGGTCCAGGTCGGCCGGGTTGATGCGGGCCGTCGCGCCTGCCGCCAGGCCCCGGCTCGACGGGCAGTGGCGCAGCATCGTGCCGTCGTCGTACATGGTGCGCGTGGCCACTAGCAGGAATGCTCCCTCGGGCAGTTCCTCCCGGCCGGCGGGTCCTGTCACGGGCGCGCCCTGGCGCCGCGAGCGGCGCCATTGCTTGCCCCCGTGCCACCCGCCGGCCTCGCTGGCCGCGTGTGAGCCCGCCGCGAGCAGCACGCCTTCTACCTGATTCTGGTCCAGAGCCTGCTCGGTGAGTGGACTGTGGACTTCGGAGACTTGGGCCAACTCAGCTCGGATCGCTTGGGGAGAATCGAGCCCTTCAGCTGAGCCTGGTTCGAGTCTCTCGGCCAGGTCGGCGGCGATCATCCAGTCGGGGCGGGCCGTTCCTGGCGGCGTGACCTTGCGACTCATCGAGCTGACCCTGCCCTCCAGGTTGGTGAAGGTGCCGTCGCACTCGGTGGGACCGGCGGCAGGGAGCACGATGCCGGCCGCCAGCGCAGCCGAGTCGTTCATGAACAGGTCGACGGACACGACGAGGGACGCGCCCCTCAGGCCCCGGTAGGCCAGATCACGGTCGATGAAGTCGTTGAGCGGGTCCGCCCCGACCAGCACCAGCACGTCGATGTCGCCGCGGGCAGAAGCCTCGAGAATGCCGGCCGCGTCCAGTCCCTCAGAGGCAGGCATCCGAGGCCAGGCCCCGGCTAGAGCCTCGGCGCCGTCGGCGTCGTCCAATCGCACCCGGCCGGGCAGCACACCCGGTGCCAGGCCCGCTTCGAGGGCTCCGAGCACGTTGCCTCGCCGGAGGGCGGGCAAGAAGCGAGCCGACGGCAGCCGGGCCATTTCCAGCGCGGCGTCGCCGACCGTGTCGGCCGCCTCGGCCAGCGAGGCCCGGCCCAGCAGCACGGTCAACGCGCCGGCGGCCTCCGACAATGTCCGAGCCGCCGACTCAATCGCGGCCGGACCCGTACCGAGCGACGACTCAATCGCGGCCGGACCCGTACCGAGCGACGACTCAATCGCGGCCGGACCCGTACCGAGCGACGACTTGGCGGTCTTCAAGGCCTCTCGCAGCTCGCCGACCAGTTCGCTCTTCGGGCCTGCGCCGAGTGCGCCGAGGACCGGCTCCTCCATCACGGCGCTCCGCAGCACCTCGGGATCGGCCGCTAGCACCAGAGCTCGAACCAGCTCAGCGGTGGTGCCGGGGCGGGGACGCAGGGTGTGCTGGGCCAGGTGCGACAGGCCGGTGGTACAGGGCGTCACCTCGATCAGCTTCACGCCGTCGTTGACGATGGCGTGGCGCAGCCGCAGGTAGAGCGTGCCCAACTCCTCCTTGGGGTCGGGGCCGATCAGCAGCACCGTGCCGCCGGGACGGCAGGCGTCGTCGATGGTGGCCCGGGGCAGGCCGAGAACCAGCGCAGGGTCGAGGCCGTCGCCGAGCTGGGCGTCGACGTTGTCGGTGCCGATCACGCCCTTGGCCAGCCTGGCCCACATGTACTGCGCCTCATTGGTGAGCCTGGCCCCGCCCAGCATGGCGATCCGGTCGGGCCCGGCCGCGGCCAGGGCCTCGGCTGCCTGATCGAGCGCCGCTCCCCAGCCAGCCCCTCGCAGCTCCGCCCCCGCGTCGCCCACCGCGTCCCTGATCATCGGCGCGGCGAGGCGCTCCGCGCTGTTGAGAGCCTCGAAGCCGAAGCGCTCCTTGTCCGACAGCCAGCCCCAGTTGACCGCGTCGGCGTCGGTGCCCAGCACCCGCAGCACCTGATTGCGTGACGCCTGCACCGCCACCCTGGCTCCCACGCTGTCCACCCAGGCGGTGGACAGCGTCTCGGTGAGATCCCAGGGCCGGGCCTTGAAGCGGTAGGGCGCCGCGGTCAGCGCGCCCACCGGGCAGATCTCCACGGTGTTGCCGGAGAAGTACGAGGCGAAGGGCTCGTCGGTGAACGTGTTGACCTCGGTGAGGTTGCCACGGCCCATGAAGTGGATGAGGGGGTCGCCGGCCACCTCGTCGGCGAAGCGGGTACAGCGGTCGCACAGGATGCAGCGCTCCCGGTCGAGGTAGACGGTCTCGCTGATGGCGATGGGCTTGGAGAAGTGGCGCTTCTCCTCCACGAAACGGGTCTCCCCGGGCCCATACGCCATGGTCTGGTCCTGCAGCGGGCACTCGCCGCCCTTGTCGCACACCGGGCAGTCGAGCGGATGGTTGATGAGAAGGAACTCGAGCACGCCATCCTGGGCCTTCTTGGCCACCTCGGAGTCGGTGGACACCTTCATCTGATCCGACACAGGCACCATGCACGAGGGCTGGAGGGCGAAGCCGCGCCCGGTGTCCACCTCCACCAGGCACATGCGGCACATTCCCACCGGGCTCATCCTCCGGTGGTAGCAGAACCGGGGTATGTAGGTGCCGGTGCGCTCGCAGGCCTCGATCAGCCATTCGCCCGGCTTCGCGGCCACGGCCGCTCCATCCACGGTGATCTCCACAGCGGTCTCGGTGCCGGTCTGCGGATCGACCGCGGTCACGGCGCTGCTCCCACGGCTGCTAGCGCTATCGGGATCGGGTCTCGGCGGGTGATCTTGGCTTCGTACTCGCCTCGGAAGCGCCGGATCGTGGACACCACCGGTGCCACTGCGGACGGTCCGAGCGGGCAGATCGTGGTCTGGCGGGGCGGGAAGGGCACGGCGTCCAGACCGTCGTGGGCGGCCACCGGGTAGGGGCCGGGGCTGATGTTGTCGCCGATGTCGAGCAGCAGGTCGATGTCGGACGGCCGCCCCTCCCCGTCGAGGATGCGACGCAGGATCTGCTCTAACCACATAGTGCCCTCGCGGCACGGCGTGCACTTCCCGCACGACTCGCGGGCGAAGAACTTCACCACCCGCCAGGCAGCCCGCACCGCGTCGGTGGTGTCGTCCATGACCACGATGGCGCCCGACCCGAGCATCGACCCGGCCGCGCCCACGGGCCGTGCCTCCAGCGGCAGGTCGAGATGCTCGGCGAAGAACCACGGCGCGGAGCCTCCGCCGGGGATGAACATCTTCAGCTCGTGGCCGTCGCGGATCCCCTGGCAGAAGTTGTCGCCGTAGATCAGCTCCCGGAACGTGGTCACCCCGTGCTCCACCTCGTACACGCCGGGGCGGCGCAGGTGGCCCGTCACCGCGAACATCCGGGTGCCCGGCGACGACTCCGAGCCGTAGCGGGTGTAGGCCTCGGCGCCGTGAACCAGCAGCCACGGCAGGTTGGAGAGCGTCTCCACGTTGTTGACGATGGTGGGCTGGCCGTACAGACCGACCGCGGCCGGGAAGTAGGGCGGCTTGAGGCGGGGCATGCCCCGGCGGCCTTCCAGGCTCTCGATGAGCGCGGTCTCCTCGCCCACGATGTAGGCGCCCGCGCCCCACGCCATCACGATGTCGACCGAGAAGTCGCTCCCGCAGATCTCGCGTCCCACGTATCCGGCCGCATAGGCGTCGTTGAGGGCGGCCGCGATGCGCTCCTGGGCCAGAGCCATCTCGCCCCGCACGTACAGGAAGCACTGCTGCAGCCCCAGCGCGTAGCAAGCGATGAGACACCCCTCGATGAGCTGGTGCGGGTCGCGCTCCATGAGCAGGCGGTCCTTGTATGTGCCCGGCTCGCTCTCGTCGCCGTTGACGACGAGGTAGTAGGGATGCTTGCCCGGCGGCAGGAAGCCCCACTTGACGCCGGCGGGGAACCCGGCGCCGCCACGTCCCAGCAGGGTTGCGGCCCGCACCTCGTCGTGCACCGCGGCGGGCGTCATCTCCAGCGCGGCCCGCAGTCCCTCGTATCCCCCAGTGGCCTCGTAGCGGGCAAGAGCGAAGGAATCGTCGTGCACGAAGCGGCTCGTGACGATCTTGGGGCCGTCGTTGAGCACGTAGCCCTCCGCGTGCGCGACGCGACCGTCAGCGTCAGCAGGGCCCTCCGCGTGCGCGACGCGACCGTCAGCCGAGGACGGCTGCATCAGCGGACCGCCTCGACGTCGTTGCGGGCCAACCAGACCGGCGCCTCCCGGGCCTGCTCCGGCGGGACGATCCCGGCGAGGCGGTCGGCGGGGATCGACTGCCTCACCACGCCGAGCGCGCCGTGGCGGGGGATGTCCAGACGATCGGCGCGCAGGTCCTCGATCAGACGGTCGAAGTCGTCGGGCGTGACCCGGCCGCGATAGCGGTAGTTGACCTGCAGGCAGGGGGCCTCGGTGCAGGCCGCGATGCACTCCACCTCCTCGACGGTGAACTTGCCGTCGCCGGTGGTGCCCCCCACTTCGGTGCCCAGCGATTCACAGGCATGCTCCAGCAGCTCCTCGCCGCCCCACAGCAGGCACGAGATGTTGGTGCAGACATTCATGAGGTAAGTGCCGACCGGCTCGAAGCGGAACATCTCGTAGAAGCCGGCTGTGCCCTTCACCTCGGCCGGCGTGGCCCCGACCAGCTCACCGACGCGGCGCATGGCGTCGTCGGTCAGGTACCCGTCCTGCTCCTGGGCCAGGTGAAGCAGCGGAATCAGCGCCGAGCGCGGCCGGGGGAACCAGGAGATGATCTCGACGGCCAGATCCTCGTTGGCGACGCTGAGACTCACCGGTCCACCTCGCTCGTCGCCATTGCGCCGAACCTCAACGGTCCACCTCCCCCATGATCGGGTCGACGGAGGAGATGATGGCCACACCGTCAGCAATGAGGCCGTCCTGCATCAGATGGGGCAGGATCTGGAGGTTCACGAAGCTGGGGCCTCTCACGTGCACCCGGTACGGCACCGACGTGCCGTCGCTCACCAGGTACACGCCCAGCTCGCCCCGGGGGGACTCCACCGCCGCGTAGGCCTCGCCGGCGGGGACCTTGAACCCCTCGGTGAAGATCTTGAAGTGATGTATCAGCGCCTCCATCGAGGCGTCGATGCGGGCCCTGGGCGGCGGCGTCACCTTCTTGTCCTGCGTTCGGTAGTCGCCCGAGGGCATGGCGCCGATGATCTGCGACACGATGCGCAGCGACTCGCGGATCTCGTTGAGGCGGATGGCGTACCGGTCGTAGCAGTCGCCGTGGGTGCCCACGATGACGTCGAAGTCCACCTGGTCGTAGAACAGGTAGGGCTCGTCACGCCGCAGGTCCCAAGCCATGCCCGCGCCTCGCAGTATCGGCCCGGTGACCCCGAGGGCGAGGGCCTCTGGGGCACTGATCATGCCTACCCCCTGGAGCCGCTCACGCCAGATCGGCTGGCCGGTGAGCAGCGTGTCGTACTCGTCGAGGCGGGGTTCGATCAGCTCGATCAGCTCGGCGACGTCGGTGCGCCAGTCGGCGGGCAGGTCGGCGGCCACGCCTCCGGGCCGTATGTAGTTGTGGTTCATGCGCAGGCCGGTGACCTTCTCGAAGAAGCGAAGCACCTCCTCGCGCTCGCGCCAGCCGTAGACCATCATCGATATCGCGCCGAGGTCCATGCCGTTGGTGGCCATGAACAGCAGATGCGAGCTGACCCGGTTGAGCTCGCACATCAGCATGCGGATCCACGTGGCCCGCTCGGGCACCTCGATGCCCAGCAGCCGCTCCGTGGCCAGGGAGAATGCAAGCTCGTTGAACAGCGGCGAGGCGTAGTCCATCCGGGTCACGTTGGTGCCGCCCTGCATGTAGGTGAGCTGCTCGCCGGTCTTCTCCATGCCGGTGTGGAGGTAGCCGATGACCGGCTTGGAGCGCAGCACCGTCTCGCCCGACAGCTCCAGCATCAGCCGCAGCACGCCGTGGGTCGACGGGTGCGCCGGCCCCATGTTCAGCAACACCAGCTCGTCGTCGTCGGGGTCGTCGGGATCGCCGCCGATGCCGGCCGCGGCGGCCTCCGACATGCGCAGCACCGCGGACGGCTCGCGCCGGCTGACCCTCTCGGCACCGGTGGCCGGCGCGGCGGGCCGGGGGCTGTCGGCCGAGCCGGCTTCCTCGGCGCCAGCGGCGTCGGCACGGGGGGCGTCTGTGATGCTCATCGCGATGGATCCGTCACCTGACGTTGGAGGCAGCCTTGAACTGGACCGGTATCTGGCCGCTGTCGTAGTCCTTGCGCAACGGATGGCCCGACCAGTCCTCGGGCATCAGGATCCGCGACATGTCGGGGTGGCCCTCGAAGACGATGCCGAACATGTCGAAGACCTCGCGCTCGAGGTTCTCCGCTGCAGGCCACAGGTCGAACAGGGTGGGCAGGGTCGGATCGTCGGCGGGAACCTGCACCCGCATGCGCAGGCGCTCGCGGCGCCCGTGCGACATCAGGCTGGCCACTACCTCGAAGCGCCCCGGCTGCACTCCTTCCGGCAGGCTCCGGTCGACGCCGTACGTCAGGTAGTCGACCGCGGTGAGGTCGATGAGCTGGTCGAAGCCGTCGGTGCGGGCTGCCGCGGCCACGTCGCACCACTGGCCCCTCGAAGGGTGGACCACGGCCTGGCCCCGGGACGGTCGATCGGCCCCGACGGGGGCGCCGTAGCGCTCAGTCATGCCGGCGACGGATGGTGGCAGTCGCTGTCTGGCCGTCGAGTTGCTGCACCGCGATGCCGGCTCCGCCGGTGTCGCTGGCGGCCCGGCGAGCCAGCAACTCGCCCGAGGTGATCTGGTGGTGGAGCGTGAAGATGGCATGCATCAGCGTCTCGGGGCCGGGCGGGCAGCCCGGCGCGTACACGTCCACGGGCACCACCTGGTCGACGCCCTGAACGATGGCGTAGTTGTTGAACATGCCTCCACTGGAGGCGCACACGCCCATCGAGATGACCCACTTGGGCTCCATCATCTGGTCGTAGATCTGGCGCAGCACCGGGGCCATCTTCTGCGAGACCCGGCCGGCCACGATCATCAGGTCGGCCTGGCGCGGCGACGCTCGAAAGACCTCCATGCCGTACCGGGCGAGGTCGTAGTGGGCGGCCCCGGTGGCCATCATCTCGATGGCGCAGCAGGCGAGCCCGAACGTTGCGGGCCAGCAGCTGCGGGCCCGCGACCAGTTGACCAGGCTCTCCAGCTTGGACGTCATGAAGTTGTGCTGGATGGCCTTCAAGCCGTGCTCTCGCAGATCGCCAATCTGCCCGGACACTCCCATCACGCCACCTCACCCATCGAGGACACTCCCATCACGCCACCTCACCCATCGAGGACACTCCCATCACGCCACCTCACCCATCGAGGACACTCCCATCACGCCACCTCCTGCGGGTTGGGGACGCGGCCCTCGAGGCCCACCCGGCGGACTGTGGTGCGAGCGGTGCGTCCGGCCGACACGATCTGCTCGTCGGACCCCGCAGCCGGAGCGGGGCCAGCCGAGCGCCGGGACTTCGACGCCGGTCCCCACTCGAGGGCGCCGGCACCGATCAGGTACACGAACGACTCGAAGACCGCGAAGCTGAACACCAGCAGGACCACGAGCCCGAACAGGCCCAGCCCGCCCCGAGCCACGGCGTAGGGATAGAACAGCACGATCTCCACATCGAAGACGATGAAGATCATCGCCACCAGGAAGAACCGCACCGGGAACCGCTCGGGGGTGTCGCGGGAGGGCACGATCCCGCACTCGTAGGGGTCCTGCTTGGGCACGGTCGGCAAGCGGGGCGCCAGCAGGCCCGAGACGACGAGACTCGCCGCCGCGAACAGCGCCGCCAGCACGAACAGCGCCAGCAGGGGAAGGTACTGTCCGAGCACCGCTCAGGCTTCCACCCGCGCTCCCGCCTCACGCTGTCGCCAGGCGAGTTTGTCGCGCTCGTGCAGGAACAGGCACAGAGCCGCGAAGATGCACAGCGAGCCCAGGGCCACCAGCGCGGGCTTGAGGCGGAGGTTGCCGAGGTCGCGGATCATGATCACGGAGATCACAGGCTTGGACCGATCAGCGATGGGCCGGGGCGGGGGCTGGCCGGGAGTGAGGGGCTGATCAATGACTTCTTGGATCTGGACGACCCCGTAGCGGGTGGGATGGGTGATGGTCAAGGCGGTGCGGATCTGGGTCCAGATCCGGTCGAGGCGGCTCGGGTCGCCGGGCAGGCCCCGCTTGCCGCCGACGGTGTACGCGTCGAGCAGCTTGAAGTCGTCCTGGGCCGTGAACATCAGGTCGGGACTCGCCAGCAGCATCGCCGACGCGGAGGCCTGGGCCTCGCCCGCCTCGGCAGTTGAGAGCAGCTCCCAGCCGCCGAAGTCCAACCGTCCCGACGCCTCTGCGTCGGCGATCACCCCGGGAGCGACCGCAGCCAGCTCCGACAGCGTGGCGGCCTGATTGCGGGCCAGCTCATCGGCGACCAGCTGGTCGATCTCGGCGGCGCTGAGCCCTTCGGTCCGATCGGGCGTGAGCGTGTCCCGGGTGACCACCCCGAACTCCGCTTGAGCCACGGGATCGCCGGAGTCCACGACGAGGTCGAAGGCGGACGGGAGTTCGACGGCGTCGGGCAACGACGTGGCTTGCTCCAGCGCGGCCGCGTCGAGGTCGCCGACATTGATCTCCGTCAACTGCCAGGTGGGCGTGCTGCCGGCCCAGCCGATCCCGTAGATCCACCATACGACGGCCATGATCGCAATCCAGCCGAAGAACCCGGTCACGGCGACGAGCGTGCCCAGCCGGGTGCCGGTGTTGAGGGCGAGCAGCAGCCACACCGAGCCCATGAGCACAACCACGCCCGCGAAGACCGCCATGAAACCGCGGATCTCCGGATCCCAGGCGAGCCCGGCGATCACATCGAGCGCTTCCATGTCACGCTTTCCTTTCGAAGACGCAGGTCGCATCGAGCGCTTCCATGTCACAGGTTCCTCTCGAACGCGACGATGGCGTCGATCTGGCCTTGGGTCAGTGTGGCCGGATAGGTCACCTCGAGGTTGTCGTCGGTGCGGGAACCGAAGCCCGGCATCTGCCCGTTGCCTCCCGAGCCGCCCCGGCCGTAGGTCTGGCCGATGCTCTGGCCGGCGGTGATGAAGTCAGCGTGCAGACCGGCGGTCTCGAACTGCTCGAGGGTGCTGCCCCCGGTCAGGTTGGGGCCGAAGAAGCCTCCGCCGAGGTTGTAGGACTCGACGATCGGCCCGGCGTGGCCGTCGATGCTGTCGTCGCCGTCGGTGGTGGCGTCGAAGGACCACCCGTAGGTATGGCAGCGGGCACAGCTGTAGGTGCCGCCCGCGGCCCGGTTGGTGAACAGGATCTCCCCGTAGGTCTGGTAGAGGTCGCTGCCGGGGGCCTCGCCGGTGGCGAGCAGCTCCAGGCCGGCCCGGCGGATGGTCTTGGGGTTGCCGGCCAGCGAATCATCGGCAGCCAGGGCCATGGCCCGGGCCTCCTCCACGGCGGCGTCCACTGCGCCGAGCCACTGGTCCACGGCGCCGTCGTCATCGTCCACACCCAGATACTCGGCGATGCCCTCTCTCACGCCGCCATCGACGATCTCGCGCAGTTCAGACTCGGGGATCTGGATGCGCCTCAGGTAGTGGACCAGGTAGTCGATCTGCTGCGGGGTGAGGGGGCCGCCGCCGGGCGCGCCCCACGCCGGCATCACGTTGTTGCGGCCGTAGTTGAGCACGTGGCGCACCTCGTCCTCGCTGTAGCGCGACAGCACGGTGTTGAGCGCCGGGGCGCTCCAGGCCACCGTGGCCACGAAGGTGCCCGACGCGTCGGTGAGCGTGACCGGCGCGGAGCCGCCCGATCCCTCGGCGCCGTGGCACTGCTGGCAGTCGGCGCCCTCGGTGTAGAGCTCGCCGCCCCGGTCCGCGAAGACGCGGTCGGTGTCGGAGATCAGGCCCTGGTGGCGGCCGGGCTCGCCCAGCCAGTACAGCGGCAGGCCCACCCCGATCACAGCCAGCATCGCCAGCCCAGCCAGCAGCGACCTGTCGAGCTTGGAGCCCTCCAGCTCCTCGTCTTCCAGGTAGGGCTTGCGGTTGGGGGCCAGCTCGATCTCGCTGCCGACCTCGTAGCGGGACATGCGCGAGTTGAGGATCAGGTACAAGATGTACCCGACGAAGACAATGGCGAGGATGACGAACCCGATGGTTCTCTGGCTGGAGGCGGCTAGGAGCATTCGCGGCAATGGTTCCTACGGATCGGGTCGGACCACTAGTGGTCCCCGGTCGCCTGGCCGATGCAGTTCGGTCCTTCGGCTTCCTGGCCTGTGGTGTTGGTGCCGATGGGCGGCCCCTGGATGATCGTGCCGGTGTCGACGGTGAGCGACCCGTCCGCGCCGATCTCCATCGCGAAGCGGTCCATGCCCCGAGGAGCGGGGCCGCCCCGCTTCTCTCCCACCTGGTTGTACTTCGAGCCGTGGCACGGGCATTCGAACCATTGCGAGGTTTCGCAGCTCGGCACCCGGCACCCGAGGTGGGGGCACTTCTGGTAGAGGGCCAGGATGCCGCCGTCCAAACCCAGCTGCTGGCCCGCGGTCATCCCCGCCAGTTCGGGCGCCGTGTAGGTCTCCGCCGCCTTCTCCACCGCGCCGTTGGGGTACTCGGTGAGCCACATCCGCCCCTCCGGCTTGTACAGGAATCCCGAGTTGTCGCGGATCTCGGTGAGCAGGTCGCTCACCAGGCCCACTTTGATCTTGGCGCCGAAGCCGCTGGCTCCCTGAGGCCACAGGAAGGCGATGCAGGCCACGCCGAAGCCCGACAGGCTCAAGCTCATCAGCATCACGATCGTGCGGTTGAAGAACTGGCGGCGGCTCACCCCGATCGTCTCGGGATCGGGCGGCACGTAGGGCACCGGCGGGCCTCCGGCGTCCGGCGAGGCCAGCCCGGTGCCGGCGCGGGCCGCGGCCGCGGCCTTCTCCACCTCCCGGCCGGTGGGCGGCGCCTCGGCCCGCAGCACCACCGAGGACCGGTCCCGGCTGCGGGTCTCGCGCGACAGCATGCCGATGGCGGCGTCCGACTGGCGCCGGCGGACCGCGGCGAGCACCGCGACGACGGCCAGGATGGCAAGGGCCGCCAGGGCGACATAGATCATCGGTTGCCTCCTCGCGAGAGGCGGTCGGACGGTTCGATGGCGAGGGGGAGGGCCATGGTCACAGCTCGAAGAACAGTCCTGCTACCCAGGGGAAGACGAAGTTGAAACCCGGACCCCTGAAGAAGGAGCCGATGATCACAAGCACCGACCAGAACATCAGGTGGATGGTCATGAGGCTGATCGCGAACTTGCGGTCCTCGGGCTTCTTGGACGGGTTCCTGTCGATGTAGGGCGCGAGTATCAGCGCCAGAAGCGCGATGCCGGGGATGGTCACGCCCGCCACCATCGGATGGAACATCGTCAGCAGCTCCTGCAGCCCGAGGAAGTACCACGGCGCCTTGGACGGGTTGGGCGTCTGGTTGTAGTTGGCCAGCTCCAGGAGCGGGGCGTTCACGAAGATCGAGAAGATCAGCGTGAACGCGGTGATGAACAGCGAGGCCACGAACTCCACCACCAGCAGGTGGGGCCACACATGCACCTTGTCCTGCGGCTTGGACTTCACGTCCTGGATCGAGCCCGACTTCACCACCGTCAGCAGTCGCTGGGTGTGCCCGCCGGGGCCGGTGGCAGGCGCGGGTGCCACCGTGGCGGGCGGGGCGGCCACAGCCACTCCCCCGCCGCCGACCGCTGCCGCCCCGACTTCGGCCTCCGCCGCGCCGCCGGCCGCTTCGGCTCGAGCCGCCTTGGACCGCTCGAGCAGGTGGGGCGGGATCTTGCTCGCGGCCTGCTGCTGGGCCTCCGACAGGGCGTCGCCTGAGTCCGCGGCCGCGGACCCGGCGGCCTGCGCGGCCTTGGCCGCCTCCGCCTTGGCCCGGGCCTCCTCGGCCCGCTTGCGCAAGTGCTCGGGAATCTCCACCATGACCGCTACCTCTGGTCCATGCTTCTACTCGACTGCATCTGTTCCATCACTGTGCTCTACGTCTACAGCGGACCCGAGACGCCGCCGTCCTTGCGGACCCGCCAGAAGTGGACCGCCAACAATATGACCAGCACGAACGGCAGCATCAGCACATGCAGCACGTACCAGCGCAGCAGCGTGTCGGTTCCGATCTCCACCCCTCCGAGCAGCACGAAGCGCACCTGGTCGCCGAACACGGGCGTGTATCCCATCATGTTGGTGCCCACGGTCACCGCCCACAGGGCCAGCTGGTCCCACGGCAGCAGGTAGCCGGTGAACGACAGCAGCAGCGTCAGCTTGAGCAGGATCACGCCGATCACCCAGTTGAACTCCCGGGGCGGCTTGTAGGCCCCGTGATAGAAGACTCGGGCCATGTGCAGGAACACGGTGATCACCATGAGGTGGGCCCCCCACCGGTGCATGTTGCGCACCAGCAGGCCGAAGGTCACCGCGGTCTGCAGGTTGTAGATGTCGTCCCAGGCCTGAGCGGCGGTGGGTCGGTAGAAGAACATCAGGAAGATCCCGGTGACGGTCTCGAGGATGAACAGGAAGAAGCTCAGGCCCCCGAGGCACAGGGTGTAGCTCACCTTCACGGCGTGGCGCTTCACCTTCACCGGGTGGAGGTGGTAGAGCACGCTGTTCATGACCACGTAGGACCGGTTGCGGGGACTGTCGGTGTAGCCCTTGCGGAAGATCGATCCGGGCCGGAAGATCGAGGTCCAGGCCTGCGATCCCTGGACCTGGTCGCCCAGCTTGGTCATCTGGGCGGTGATGCGCTCCGGCAGAGGCGTCTTGCGCTCTTCTGTGTCGATGGCCATGGGTCTCCTGCGAATCGAGTCTGGGGGGTCGAGCGGTCTTCAGGCGAGGCGCATCCCATAGCCGTAGCCGTGGGAGTTCGTCCGTTGGTGGGGGTCGCCCCCGGGGGGAGGGTCGCTCATCTTGCCAAGAATGATCACGCCGGTGGGGCAGCGGTCCACGCACAGCGCGCAGCGGGTGCACACGTCGTCGTCGATCGTGAAGATCACCTTGTCAGCGGGGTCTATGCCAGGCAGCTCGGTGCCGACGGCCTCGTCCACCGCGTCGGTCGTGACCATGAAGATGCACTTCCACGGGCAGATGTCCACGCAGCCCTCGCACATGATGCACTCGGACTGGTCTATGTGGATGAACTGCTTGGGCTTGACGGCCTGCGCGAGCCAGGCCGCGTCCACCTCCTGCAGCACGTAGTCGTCCCGGAACTCCGGCATGGGCGGGTTGGCGTCGGTGGTGGTCACGCGTCGGAGCCCTCCCGGACCAGGGGGCGCCCGAAGCTCGACAGCTCGACGGCTTCGGCGGCCTCGGCCTTCTTGCCCCGGTTCTGCCACAGGTGCCACATCGCCACGTGACCGGCGATGGCCACGCCGTAGATGCCGCTGGCGATGATGTCCCGGATCACCACGTAGGTGATGGTGAACGGGAAGCTGCCGCCGTGAGCCTGGGCCCGAAGGATTCCCCCCGGGCCGACGAAGAGCTTGTCGGTTCGCCAGTTGAGCTCGTTGTCGGCCCACGCAAGCCACTGATGGGGCACCACTGCGTACACCCAGAACATCGCGAAGAAGGTGATCATCGCCCCGAACATGGCCTCGCCCCAAGTAACGGGCGTACCGACCGGCCGACGCTTCATGTAGGCGAGGACGGCACCGACGAGTGCGACCGTGACCATGATTGATAGGGCGAAGGCGACCACCGGTACTCCTCGGCGACGACTACTGGACGGCTTGAAGTGTAGTCCGGGCGGGGCGGACCCTCTCCGGACCGGGGTAGGTCTATCAGCGCAGATGCCGCGATCCGAACATCAACAAGTCGCGAAGCTGGCTCGGATACCCCATCGATCCGAGTACCGGTGGAGAGAGGGCGATCCCCACCTTCCCCGAACGGTTGCCCTCTCTCCACCGGAGTAGCATCTATAGTAGTTGAAAACGAATGATATCTCAAGGGCGATGGATCCTCGTCAGACGTGGCTCATCCGCGGAACTTCTCATCCGCGGAACTTCGAGGCATAGCCGATACGCATGGCGGGACGGAAGATCAACTCGGTGGCCGCGTACATCGCTCCGAGAATTCCGTCCAGCACTCCGGCGGTGACCTGCGAGACCGGCGTGGAACCCGACAGGAACACCGCGTCCTCGGGTCCGATCTCGAGCTTCAGACCGGTCAGTCGCCGGTTCCGGCGCAGCAGGTGCTCGTAGAACCGGGCATGGTTCTCATCGGGCGACGGCACCAGGTAGGTCTCGTAGTGCAACGTGCGCTGGCCGAGGGTGAACCAGATCGTCCACACCTCCTTCTCGTCGCCGCAGATTCGCACGTACCACCGGCGTTCCCCCTCGGGGCCGCGTTCCACCGCGGCGATAGCGGGGTTCGCTTCGGCCGCGGCCGCCAGCCACGAATCGAGGCGATGCCCCAGGGCATCGAGCTCAGCATCCGACGCGGGCGGCGCGTCGGTCATGGGATCGGAGCCGCCCGGCGCCGGAGAATCTGATCCGGGCATCGCCGCTCAGACCGTGCAGTCCAACGGAACCCGTGCGGAGAGGTCCTCGAAGATCCTGCGCAGGCGGGCTGCCGTGGCAGTCCAGGAGTACCGGCCAGCCATCTCGGCGCCCCGACGGGCCATGGACGAGGCCAGTGAGGGATCGTCGAGTATCGAGCTGACCGCCGCCGTGTAGCGAGCGGGATCACGTTCCGAGATGCGAAGGCCGTTGCGACCGTGGTCCACCAACGTACGCAGTCCCCCCACATCGGCCGCGACCACGGGGATGCCGCAGGCCGCAGCCTCCAGGGCGACGAGGCCGAAGGACTCCGACCGGCTCGGCACCAGGCACACGTCCGCGGCCCGGTAGTAGGTGGACAGGAGGTGGTGAGGCTGCGGGGGCACCAGCCTGACACGCCCTTGGAGACGGTGGAGGCGCACTGCGTCGTCGAGGCGACGCAGCTCGCGCTCTCCGTCGGGGCCGGAGGCCCCGCCGACCACTAGGAGCTGGGCATCGCGGTAACGACGGCCCAGTCCTGCAAGCGTCTCGACGGCCACGTCGAGGCCCTTCAAGGGTTGTATGCGGCCCACGAACAGCAGCACCGGCCCGTCCTCGAGCCCGAGTGCAGCGCGGGCTCCTCGTCGAGACCCCATCGAGAACAGGGCCCCGTCCACGCCCGGCGCCACCACATCGATGCGCTTCGGGTCGGCGCCGTAGAGCCCTGCGAGCTGCTTCACCTCGGTTACGGAGCTGGCAGTTATCACGTCGGAGCAGGCGATCACCTCAGCCTCGGCGTCGATCCGGCGCTGGGGTTCGGGATCGCCCGTCTCGGCCTTGACCCGGGCCAGCGTGTGGAACGTGGACACCAGCGGCAACTCGAGCTCGTGCTTCAGGCGGTGTCCTGACACGCCTGACAGCCAGTAGTTGGCGTGCAGCACGTCGACTGGGTGCGCCCGGAGCCACGCTCCCACGCCGTCGGCGAATTCCTCCACGACCGTCGGCAGCGACTCCTTGGCCAGTTCGGTCGCACCGGCCGCGATGTGCACGACCCTGAAGCCGGGCTCCACGTCGACGACGGTGGGGGCATCGTTGTGACGCCTGACGAAGACGGTGGCGTCGAGGCCGGCCTGGGCCAGCGCGGAGGTGAGCTCGCGCACGTAGACGTTCATCCCGCCCGCGTCGCCCCGGCCCGGCAGCACCAGCGGAGAAGTGTGAAGCGACAGAACGGCGACGCGACTCACGAACGGTGGAGGATACCCGCCACACCGCTAGACGGTCTCGAAGCGACGCGCCATCTAGACAATGGAACCCCAATGTGAACCTACAGGTACACTCAGAGGCCCCCCCCCCTTACCTTGTTGAGTGGCTCTGGCGTGGCAGTGTCGGGGCTGGTTGCTCGCCGCGGCGGGTAGGGCTGTAGCCCCCTGTCACATTGATGGCCCGGGGGGTGTTGTCGCCTGCCGGGCCGTGTGTACGGCCGGTGCGGCGGTGGCGGTGCTGCTGGGCGGGGCGGCTCTGCTGGAGAGCGAGCCCGCCCGGTTCGGCTGGGCCGCGGCGGGCGCCGCCTCCGTCTGGGTGGTGCTGGAGGTCGCCTACCGGCTGTGGCCCGACAAGATGGGCTTCGGGGCCCGATCGAACTGCCACCGTCGTGTGGTGTGATACGGTCCCGGGACTATGCACACAAGAGCGAGGTAATCGTCGCGCTCAGAGACCGCCTCACAGCCGCGCTCGCACCCGTCTAATTTCTCTATTGCCGTCAGTTTAGGGACGGCCCAAACAAGGAGGTCGGATAACATTGCGTGTCAATGTCTATTCACGCGTTCTATTCCTGTCGATTGCGGCAAGCGTCTTATTGCTAATACTGTCCCAACCCATCTTCGCCCAGAGCGTCGACGAGCCCCCGGCGGCCTCACCAACTGCGGCGACCCACGACTCGGTCGTCCTGATCAACCCGCAGTGGCTAGCAATCCAAGGCGATCTGGTGTGGGAAGCAACCATGACAGTGGGAAGCAATGGAGGCTTCCTGGAGAATGGCGATCCTCTCGATGGCTCTATCGCCGACAACGAATTTACATGGCGAGGCATGGACTACACAGTAACAGACATCTTCTTCATCCATCCGGAGTCGGACCCGGAGTCAACAACTGTCAGCATCTATTTTGTACCCGAACTCCCGGATGAGTCCAGTGGTCTGCGGCTAGTGGTTGAGGGGTTAGGGCTGAATCTTGCGGACGGAAGTGGTGACAATGGGCATTTCATATGGCACGATGTCGATCTGGATTGGGATATCGGCGAGTCGATTTCCATGAGCCTCAATGAGTTTCCCCAGCATTTTGAGCCTCGGTCAATAGATGGTCGAGCAAACAACCTCAACCATCTCACATGGGGCATGGCGGGCACGAGCCTTCTCAGGAAGGCTCCTCTTTCTTACACGGACGGCGTATCAGCACCTAGGAACTCGCGCCAAAACCCGCGCACCGTCAGCAACCTAGTGTTCTCCCAGGACGATTCGGTGCCAAACTCCTCACAGGCGAGCGACATAACATGGCAGTGGGGCCAGTTCATAGATCACGACATAACTCTTAGCCCAGACAACCTGGATGAGCCGTTCCCAGTCCCCGTTCCTCGATGGGATCCGGCTTTTGATCCTCGCGGGACCGGCCAAGCCACCATCCATGTCAATCGTTCTGCAGTCGACCCTGAGACTGGGACAGATATACACAATCCTCGCAGGCAGATCAACGCAATAACCGCGTTCATTGATGCCTCACAGGTGTATGGCTCAGAGAGGACCCGAGCCCACGCTCTTCGCGCCAACGACGACACGGGAAGGCTCAAGACCTCACACCAAGGACGATTCTTGCCCTACAACGAGCACGGACTCGATAACGAAGGGGGCAGCAACCTCCGGAGTCTATTCTTGGCGGGCGATGTCCGAGTCAACGAACAGATCGGACTCACCTCTATGCATACTCTGTTCGTCCGCGAGCACAACCGCCTCGCGGAGATCATAGCCGACCAGAATCCTGGGCTGAGCGGCGATGAGATCTATCAACTGGCCCGCAAGGTCGTTGGTGCTCAGATACAAGCGATCACGTTCAACGAGTTCTTGCCCTTGCTGTTGGGTCCCGACGCAATAGGCCCGTATTCTGGCTACGACCCAAGCGTTGACCCGACCATCGCAAGCGAGTTCTCAGCGGCGGCCTATCGGGTCGGCCACACCCTGCTCTCCCCCAACCTCCTCCTCCTCGGCGCCGATGGAGAGACCAGCCATATAAGCCTTGCACAAGCGTTCTTCAATCCTTCGTTCTTCGGGGATCACGGCATCTCCGTAGTCCTACGCGGCCTAGCCGCTCAACAGGCCCAAGACGTTGACTCGTTGGTAATCAACGAAGTCCGGAACTTTCTCCTCCGAGAACCCCACGGACCTACCTTCGATCTGGCAGCCCTCAACATCCAGCGGGCCCGCGATCACGGTGTGGGGGATTACAACACCGTGCGCAGCGCCTACGGCTTGCCTCCGGTGGAGAACTTCGCCGACATATCATCTAAGCCGAGCGTTCAGCAGGCTCTGAAACTCGCTTACGGAGACGTCGACGACTTGGACCCCTGGCCGGCTGGCCTGGCAGAAGACCATGCGCTCGGAGCGGCGGTCGGCGAGACCCTCCAGGCCATAATCTCCGACCAGTTCCGCCGCCTCCGCGACGGAGACCGCCACTGGTTCGAGAATGACCCCTATTTCCTGTCCAACCCTGTGCTTCTGGACCACATACGCGGCACGACCCTGGCGGATATCATCCGCCGCAACAGCCCCATTGATAGTGAGATCGATGACAACGCATTTGTCGTCGGAGGCGACGCTGAGCCGCAGCGTGCCTCCGATGTGTTCGATGACGTTCCTCCCGAGGCATGGTACGAGCCCGCAGTCACATGGATGGCCAATCACAACATCACCCAAGGCTGCGCCGTGCGACTGTTCTGCCCGGACCAGGACCTAAGCCGCCAACAATTCGTCACCTTCCTGTGGAGAGCAGCCGGCGAACCCCCCGCCACCCACTTGGGCTCGGAAGCCTTCGCCGATGTTCAAGAAGGTGCCTATTCGGACGAAGCGATCGGATGGGCCATCTCCGGAGAAGTGATCGAAGGATGCACACCAGGCACACTCGGAGACCCAGACTGGAACTTCTGCCCCCAGCAACCGGTGACCCGAGGGCACATGGCCACCCTGCTATACCGACACGTAGAAGCCGACTACATCGGACAAACCGCTCCCTACACGGACGCGGCACCCGACAGCGACTACGCAAACAGCGTGGCCTGGATACACGACATGGAAATCGCCACCGGATGCGACACCGATCTCTTCTGCCCCAACCGCAACGCCACCCGCGCCGAAGCAGCAGCCTTCATAAACGGAGTAGCCGCCCGTCCCCAGGCCTGGGGACCAGGAAACAACTCCTTCCCACCCACCGCAGAACAGAGGACCCTGAGCGATTGAACCTCAACCGCCGGTGGGGTCAGCGGGAACTCAGATGTTGAGCAGGTCGCGGGCGCCCGTGTCGCTGGACGGGTGGCGCAGCTTCGACATCGCCAGAGACGCATCGACGGTGGCTGGATGAGGCGGTCAGCCGCCTGAGACGGGCGGCAGCACCGCGATCTCGTCGTCGTCGCCCACCGGCGCGTTGGGTGCGGTCGGCTCGCCGTTGCACCACACCTGACAGGTTTCGAGCAGTCCGGCAAAGTCATGCCCGTAGCGACCGCACGCCTCCTCCAGGACCTCTCTCACCGTGGCGCCGGGCACGGTGTCACGACCCTTCCCGGCCGCCTCGCGGGCCGATGCGAACAGCCGCAGATGCGCCACGGCGACATGCTAGCCATTGCTGGGCAGCCACCGCGGGCCGGCCCATCCGCTCGGCCTCTGGCGCGGAAGCATCCCCGGCCGGAGATCGCCGCCAGGTTACGTCGGCCTCTGGCGCGGAAGCATCCCCGGCCGGAGATCGCCGCCGGGTTACGGTCGCCCGCGATCATGGTCAACCTTCTCGTCGTCCGCCACGCCGAGTCCGTGTGGAACCTCGACGGACGCTGGCAGGGTCATGCCGACCCTCCCCTGTCCCCGGCGGGCGCGGCCCAGGCGCGAGCCGCAGCCGCCTCTATGGACGGCATCGGCTGCGTTGTGTCCAGCGACCTCGATCGGGCCCGCGGAACCGCCGACATCATCGCCGAGGCGCTCGACGCCGGACCGGTGATCGTCGATCAGGGATGGCGCGAGCGCAACATCGGCCCGTGGCAGGGACTCACGACTGACGAGATCGAGCGCGACTACCCCGGCGCCTTGGCCGCCGACGACTACCCGCCCGGCTGGGAGAGCGACGAGTCGATGCTTGAGCGGGTGTTCGCCGCCATGCACCGGTCTGCGGCTCGGGACTCGTCCGGTGATGTGCTCGTGGTGTCACATGCCGGTGTTATCTATACACTTGAACGGTATTTCGGTTGCGTCTTCAAGCGCATCGGCAACCTCGGTGGTCGCCGGATCCTGGTGCAGCCTGGCGAAGTGCGCTTGCAGGAGCGAATCGCGCTCACCGGCGACGGTGCGTGCCTCAGGCCCGCTGCAACGACGGAGCGACGATGAGCACGATCAGCACACCACCTGGCGGCGCGCCGGAGCCGCCTACACCCCGGAGCCTTCCACCTGTACGGGTGATCCGCAGCTCCAAGAGAAAGAAGACCGTGTCGGCGCGGATGATGGACGGTGTCCTGGTCGTGCGCGTTCCGGCGTGGACGACCAAGGACGAGGAGCAGGCCTTGGTGAGCAAGGTCTTGGCCCGTTTCGAAGAGAAGCAACGCTGCGGCCGCCTGCCTCTGGAGCCGCGGGCTCGCGAGCTCGCGGCCCGCTTCGGCCTCCCCGAGCCGCGCGCGATCGAGTGGTCGTCCCGGCAGAACTTCCGCTGGGGCTCGTGCTCGGCCGAGAGCGGCGAGATCCGAATCTCGAGCCGGCTGGCCAGTGCTCCCCCATGGGTGCTCGACCATGTGATCATCCACGAGTTGGCGCACTTGGCCGTGCCCGATCACTCGCCCGAGTTCCGGGCGCTCGTGAACCGCAATCCCAAAGCGGAGAGGGCCGAGGGGTACCTGCTGGCTCTGAGCGACATCGGCAGCACGGCGCAAGCGTCGGAAGAGGCGCTGGCCAGCTGACACCTGCCGGTCGACGGGACTAGACCGCTGGGCTGCCCTTGCTCTGCTCGGCGCTTCGCGTCAGGCTGCCAGCGCGCGGTGCTTCGAGTTCGGCCGCCAGCGCCTCGGCTCCCTCGAGATCATCGGAGTCGAGCGCGGAGAGGGCTGCGTCCACGGTGTCGAGGTCCTGCTCGATGCCTTCGAGCGAGGTCGCTGGGTCGACCGCTTCGCCTTCGTGAGGCGGATGGTCGCTCGCGTCGGCCACGCCTTGAGAGTAACGGCCGCGCGAACCGGCGCGATCTGAGAGACTGGGAGCCGTGGCCCGCAACGTGCTCGGAGACGAACTGCAGCCCTGCTCCTACGACCCGCTCACAGGCTGGTTCCGGGACGGCTGCTGCAACACCGACTCGGGCGACTACGGGGTCCACACGGTGTGCGTCGTGATGACCGCCGAATTCCTCGAGTTCTCCAAGGCCGCGGGCAACGACCTCTCCACCCCGCAGCCCGCCATCGGCTTCGACGGGCTGGCGCCCGGAGACCACTGGTGCCTGTGCGCGTCGCGCTGGGCGGAAGCGTTCGCAGCCGGTGCCGCGCCCCAGGTCGTGCTGGAGGCGACCCACGCCCGCACCGTGGAATGGGCGAACCTCAGCGACCTCCAGGCCCACCGCTACACCGCCGATCCTGTCTGAGCCGCCGGGGCTGCTGCCACAATGGGAGCGGGCCGCTAGCTCATCGGGTAGAGCAGGAGACTTTTAATCTCAAGGTGCCGGGTTCGAGCCCCGGGCGGCCCACTCACCAAATTCGCCCCCAGAGGCCGAGCGGGCAAGCCCCGCGAGAGCTGGCCGGTGCCCTCGCCGAGGCTCGGTGCATCCGCACCGTGTCGCCGGAGACTCGTTACCCTCAATTCCGTGGAGTGGAATCCGGAACCACAGGATCAAGGTCCGTTCTGGCCCGGCGCCGCGGAGAGGCGCAGCCCGAGATGGGTGCCGATCCTCATCGCGGTCGGCTTGGTGATCCTGCTCGTGGGTGGATTGATCTGGTGGCTCGGTCGAGGCGACGATGACGACAGTGACGCTGCTGGCCCGATAGACGGCACCGAGGAGTCGAACGGCGACGCCGAACCGGCCGAGCGGCTCGATGACGACGATGACGGGCAGAGCGCCGAAGACGGAGACGAGACCACCACGACGACGACCACCTCCACTACCACGACCACAACCACGGTCAAGCCCACTACCACCACGATCACGACGGTCCCGCCGGAGAACCCGAATCGATTCGGCCCGCCGACGCTGAGCGCATCATCCACCGTCTCGACCGTCGGCCTCGACACCGTGCATTTCGGCATGACGGTCGCAGCTGCCCAGCAAGCGGCCGGCACGGTGCTGGTCCCCGCGGGACCTACAGGCGCCTGCTATCACGTAGTTCCCTTCGACGCGCCCGAAGGCATCGTCTTCCTCGTCCACCAGGGCACCATCGAGCGTGTCGACATCAACAGCGGGCCGATCACGACCCGCTCCGGCGTGGGCGTGGGGTCGCCGGAGAGCATGGTCACCGACCTGTTCGGCGACTCGATCGAGCGAGAGGTGCGAATCGACGGCACGGTCGACTTGGTCTTCGTGCCCAACGATCCCGGCGATCAGAACTACCGGGTGGTGTTCAACATCTCCGAGGGAGCCGTACGGGCCGTCAAGTCGGGCCGCCTGCCCCAGGTGATGCTGGACACAGGCTGCGAGAGCCCCTAGAGGCCGAGCGGACAGGGCTGTGGCCCGAGCGGCCCGGGAGCGCAGCGAAGGTGAGCGGGAACCAGAGGCCGCTGTCAGGAAGGCAGTTCGTTCTCGTAGCTGTTGCAGTGGATCTCGAGTTCGCCGAAACCGACGTCGGCGGCCTCGCCCGTCTCCAGGTCCAGATCCCGCACGAAGCGGATGGCCGAGGCGCGGATCACGTCATCTTGCACGTACAGGTCCAACGTGCTGTCCAGCGACGGCTCGATGCGGGTCCCGTCACTGAGGCGCAGGCCGACGTAGGGATCGCCGAGGAAGGCCTGCAAGTACAGCTCGACCAGGCTGCCGGACACAGGGTCGTCGCCCGCGCCGATGACGACCACCTCGCCGGCGCCGGGCGCGTAGCAGGTGACCGCGAACCGGTAGTGAGTGTCGCCGATCTCGACGGTCCCCTCGGAGCGCGGGGCCGGCGGCGCCACCGACGTTGTGGGGACCGCTTCGGTGACGACAGGCTCCTCGATCACGAGGGGGCCGTCGGCAGTGTCGGCGCAGGCTGCTCCGGTCGCGATGGCGGCGACGGCCACGAGCGCGGCGCCGAAGTTGCGGACAGGCCTTCCGGGCGCGCTGCGACGGCGGGACAACATCCGCACAACGGTACGCCGCCCCGTTCGGCCGCGTGACATCGCGGCCGGGCTGGACGCAGGTGCCGTCGCGACCGACGATCCGAGCGCCGACGGCAGGGCACCGATGTAGGGTTGGGCGGTGCCTTCCCAGAGCGACCTGCGCAAGCGCCGGCTCCATGCTGCAAGGCAGCCGGCCGGCGGCTCGCAGCGGTACAGCTCTCGCCGGGACCGGCAGCGCCGCCTGGTCGTGGGCGTCGTCGCGGTGGTCGTGATCACGATGATGGTGGCTTCACTGGCCGTGGGGCTGTTCGCTTGACGGACCGATGAGCACGCCGAAGCGGGAGCGCCAACGCGAGAACCGGCTCCGACGCCTCGCCGCCGACGAGGCCGCGGCCAAGCAGTACGCCAGCCGCAGGCGCGTCAGGCTCATAGGCATCGCGGCGGTGGTGGTGGCAGCCGCCATCGCAGTGATTGCGTTCCTGCAGCGCGACGACTCCGAGGTTGTCACCCGCCCGGATCCGTTGGCCGAGGTCTTCCCCGCCGACCCGAGCGAGGCCGTCTCGGCACCCGATCCCCAGACCGCCGATCCGGTTCCAGAGCTAGCCACGGGATGCCCGGCAGCTGACGGGTCGAGCGGGCGCCTCATCGACTTCGACGGCCCTCAGCCCATGTGCATCGACCCCGAGGCTCGCTATGTGGCCACCTTCGACACCAGCGAGGGCGAGATGCGCTTCGAGCTGACCGCTGCGGAGACTCCCCTGACGGTGAACAACTTCGTGACGCTGGCCCGCTGGGGCTACTACGACGACACCCTGCTGTTCCGCACCGACCCTTCGATCGACATCATCCAGGGCGGCTCTCCCCACACCAACGACAACAGGGACCGCGGTCCCGGATACACGACTCCCGACGAGCCCGCCTTCGACTTGGACCCGGACACTGGCGAGCTCAAGGGTCCCTACCGCTACCAGCCCGGTCAGCTCGTAATGGCCCGATCAGGCGGGCCCGACGCCGCCGGGGCGCAGTTCTTCCTGACCACCGGCCCCAACACGGCCAAGCTGGACTCCCAGGGCACTTACGTGGTCTTCGGCAACACCGATGACGCCGGACTGGCCGTGGCGCAATCGATCATCGGCCTTCACGAACCGGGCGGATCGCTCGGCGGGGCGCCGTCGCGGGACGTGACCGTGCACTCGGTGACCATAGAGGAGACCCCCGCCGGCTGACGGGCTGTTCAGGCCCGCTCCGCTCTATTGATCCCCTTCCGGCGACGCTCCGAGAACGACGGAGTTGCCACCCCGGCGAGCCTCGACCGCGCCGCCGAGCACGGCCCAGTCCTCGGGGCTGGACGATGACGCCAACGCCTGCGGCTCGGCTGTCGATTGCACCGCCGCCCCCGACTCGAGGGCCATGAACAATGCGGAGGCGGGAACCATGCGTCGGAGGCGCCGGCGCCGGTCGCGGGGCCAGTTCTCCCAGCCCGCGGCCACCACGATGCCGTCGTGAAGCCCCAGGCCGACGGTGAGCGCGCCGCCGCGGTCGTCCACCATCGAGGCGCACACCGCGGCCGCGGCCGCTCCCGACCAGACGACATCGGCACCGCGCCCGCGGGCCGCGACGATGGCCTCCAGCAGCGGGGTGGCCTTCACTGCGCTCACGAAATGGGCGGGAGACCCGTCCAGCACCAGCACGGCGTCGCAGCGTGTGATCGGCTCGGACAACTCCGGGTTGAGCGAATCGGACCGCCGCAACGCGCCCACGACCGCATGCTGCACCGACAGTGATTCGGCCCAGGCATCGATCCGGGCCAGCAGCGCGTCGGGACGGCGGTAGGCGGCCGCCACGGTCACCACTGCAACCGAGCCGCAACCCGACAGAGCCTGGCCCGCAGGCGTGCTCGCATCCAGCTCGCGGCCCCCGGCAAGAACGACTCGGCTCATGGATCCGAGGCCTTCAGAGACTGGCGGCGGGCCCGCAGCTCCACGTACCGGCGCCATGCCGGCGGAACCGACGGCGCCTCGCGACGGTGGATGTCGGTGACGAACAAGCCGCGGGAGCGCAGTGCCGACACCACGTCGCGACCACCGCGGCGGCGGGCCGGCGACTGGCGGCGAAGGCCAGCCAGCAACCGCCCACCGCCCCCGGTTCCGGCCGGTTCCACCATGAGGATCCAGCCATCGTCGGCCAGGATCCCCTCAAGATCTGCGACAAAGCCTTCGAGATCGGCGACCTGGGGAGTGCGCATGAACGACAGGATCGTGTCGTAGCGGGCGCCGCGGTTGCATTCAGACCGGAGGGCTGCCTCGACGTCGTCGGCGGGAACACGGAACACCCGGCCCGAGGCGGTGGCGGCCAGAGCCCGGCAGCGCTCGTCCACCGCGTCCAGCAGGGTCGGAGGGGGCGCCGGCAAGCCCCCCTCTGTGACCCGGGCACCGGTGGTCATCGTTCCAACCTACTCTCTTGGTGTGCCCGCCGATGCGAGGCGCCCGTCCCACGATGGACGCCGGGGCGATCCGCGCCAGCCGCACCATGACGAGTCCTCCGGCCTGCCCGCTTGCCGCTGGGCCTTCCCGGATCCCTCGTCCAGCGACGAGGCCGGCCTGGTGGCTGTCGGTGCCGACCTCGAGCCGGCGACGCTGATCGCCGCCTACCGCAGCGGCCTGTTCCCCATGCCGCTCAAGCCGGGCGGACGCATCGGATGGTGGTCTCCGCCTGAGCGCGGCGTCCTGGATCCCGGCCGGCTGATCGTGCACCGCTCGCTGCGCCGGGCGTGCCGCCGCTATGAGGTCACAGTCGACACCGCCTTCGCCGAAGTCGTCGACGGTTGCGCGGACCCGGCCAGGCCCCACGGTTGGATCGATGCTCAGATGCAGGCCGCGTACGTGCGCCTGCACCACGCGGGCTTCGCCCACAGCGTCGAGACCTGGTGCCACGGCGAGCTGGTGGGCGGCCTCTACGGCGTGGCTGTGGGTGGGCTGTTCGCGGGAGAGTCCATGTTCTACCGGGCCCGAGACGCCTCCAAGGTCGCGCTGGTGGCCCTCGCCGACGGGCTCCGCGACGGCCGCCAAAGGCTGATCGACGTCCAATGGGCGACGCCGCACTTGTGCTCGCTGGGCGTGAGCGAGATCCCGCGCCACCAGTACCTGCGCCACCTGCCGGAGCTGCTCGCCTCCCCGACACCGGATATGTTCGGATCCGGTCAGGCCCAGCCGCGACAGCGCTAGGCGTGGCCGACAAAGTACCTGTCAAGTCCACCCGCCATAGCTGGACCTGCGCCTCCACGGTCTGCCTGCGTAGCGCCAGCGGGGTGAGGGAGCAGGAGCCCCGAGCGTCGGCTGCGTCCAGAGCTGCGGCCACAGCGCCTCGACCGCGGCCTCGATGGCAGCCCGCTCGGCCTCGGTCGGCTCTGGGGTGATGGAGGCGATCATGGTGCCGTCCGGCAGCCGCAGCCCGCCCCCAGCCGCGCTCACAGCGGGACGTTTCCGTGCTTGCGCTCGGGTAGCTCCTCGCGCTTGGACTCCAGCATCCGCAGCCCGGCCACGATCTTGCGTCGGGTCTGGGAGGGTTCGATCACCTCGTCCACGAAGCCGCGCTCGGCTGCGATGTAGGGGTTGGCGAGTCGCTGGGTGTAGTCGTCCACCAGCGCGTTGCGGCGGGCCACGGGGTCGGCGGCCTCGGCCAGCTCGCGGCGATAGAGGATCTCGACCGCGCCCTGGGGCCCCATGACTGCGATCTCCGCGGACGGCCAGGCGAACGAGAGGTCCGAGCCGACGCCCTTGGAGTCCATGACCACATAGGCGCCGCCGTAGGCCTTGCGGGTTATCACCGAGATGCGGGGAACCGCGGCCTCGCAGTAGGCGTACAGCAGCTTGGCTCCGTGGCGGATGATGCCGCCGTGCTCCTGGTCGACACCGGGCAGGAACCCGGGAACGTCGACGAACGTGACGAGCGGGATGTTGAAGGCGTCGCAGGTGCGCACGAAGCGGGCCGCCTTCTCGGCCGACTCGATGTCGAGTACGCCGGCCAGCACCATCGGCTGGTTGCCCACCACTCCCACCGAGCGCCCGTCGATGCGGGCGAACCCGCACACGATGCTGCGGGCCCAGGAAGCGTGGTACTCGAGGAAGTCGCCGTCGTCCGCCACTTCGACGATCACGTCCTTCATGTCGTAGGGGACGTTGGGACTGTCGGGCAGAAGGGTGTTGAGCGCCGGGCACTCGCGGTCAGGGTCGTCGGCCGACTTGTACGCCGGGGGCTGCTCGAGGTTGTTGGAGGGCAGGAAGGACAGCAGCGCCTTCACGTCGTCGAGCACGTCTTGCTCGTCAGCAGCAACAAACGTGGCCACGCCCGACTTGGTGCTGTGGCTGGTGGCCCCTCCCAGATCCTCGAGGGTCACCTCCTCGCCGGTGACCGTCTTCACCACGTCGGGGCCGGTGATGAACATGTGCGACTTCCCACGCACCATGAAGATGAAGTCGGTCATGGCCGGGCTGTACACCGCGCCTCCGGCGCACGGACCGAGGATCACGCTGATCTGGGGGATCACGCCCGAGGCCTGAACGTTGCGGTAGAAGATCCCGCCGTAGC
The DNA here is from genome assembly GCA_965219165.1 of Candidatus Aldehydirespirator sp. GTDB lineage: Bacteria > Actinomycetota > Acidimicrobiia > Acidimicrobiales > Aldehydirespiratoraceae > Aldehydirespirator. Next base: position 3,624,666 of record CBDCMW010000002.1, read on the forward strand.
CGTCCAGCGAGACGACGCCCTCCTGGATGCGGGCACCGGCACCGTCGTTGAGCCCGATGATCGGCGCTCCGACAGACACAGCCAGGTCCATCACCTTGTGGAGTTTCTCGGCGAACACCTCGCCCAGCGCGCCTCCCATGACCGTGAAGTCCTGGGCGAACACGAGCACCTTGCGACCGTCGATGGTCCCCCAGCCGGTGACCACGCCGTCGGTGTAGGGCCGGTCGTCGAGTCCGGCCTCATGGGCCCGGTGCCGGGCCAGCATGTCGAGTTCGTGGAACGAGCCGTCGTCGAGCAGGTAGTCGAGCCGCTCCCGAGCCAGCATCTTGCCCTTGTCGTGCTGTCGTTTCACCGACCGCTCGGGCCCGGCCGACAGCGCCTCGGACTTGCGGGCCCTCAGATCATCGAGCTTGTCGTGCATGGACGCGCCAGCCACGACGCGCAAGGCTACTGCCGCCATGCTGCCGCCGTAGCCTACGGCGATGGCCAGGCAGGACTCGAACGACCTCGGCGGGGCGCCGTCGGAGCGGACGCAGGTGCGGCGGGGAGAGCCGCGTGCTCGCTACGGGCGCGACGACATCCTCGGGATCCTCGACGCCGGGCTGATCGCCCATGTGGGAGTGGCCACGCCGGAGGGACCCCTGGTGCTGCCCATGGCCTACGGGCACGACGGCGAGCGGCTCTACCTTCACGGCGCGGCCGCCAACCACCTGCTCGGCACCGGTGAAGGCCACGAGGTGTGCGTTACCGTCACCCATCTCGACGGGCTGGTGATGGCCCGCACTCCGTTCCACAACTCGATGAACTACCGGTCGGTGGTGGTGCGGGGCCGGGCCAGGCGCATCGACGACGAGCAGGGCAAACGTCGAGCGCTCAAGTTCGTCACCGACCACGTGGTGGCCCACTGGGACTCCGTCCGCCCGCCGTCGCAGATCGATCTGCGCAAGACGCTGGTGTTGGAGCTGCCCCTGACGGAGGCGTCGGCCAAGGTCCGCGCCGGTGATCCGGTCGACGAGCCCGACGACATCGCCGGGCCGTGGTGGGCCGGCGTGGTGCCGATAACCACCCGCTTCGAGGCGCCGATCGCCTCGGCTGATCTGACCACCGGCGCCGTGCTTCCCGCGCCCATAGCGGCTCTGGCCGGACTTACCTCCGACGAGCGCCCCCAGCCTGACCGAGACTGAGCAGGATCCCGGAGGGCCGTCTCCCACTGCGTACGAGACAGGCCGCGCCCATCTAGTTGTACTCGTCGTCGTTGTACTCGTCGTCGTCGTACTCGGGCTCGTATTCCTCGAAGGAGGCGTAGTCATCGCCTCCCACGAGCAGGTCGGGGTCGTCGATGATCGCCTCGGGCGGCGGGGCGTCCACGCTGATGTCTGCGTCGAAGTCGTAGAACTCGAGGGTGATCAGGTTCGAGGGGATCTCCTCGTCAGGACCAGCGAAGCCGGCAAACATCGACGCGAGGTCGAAGGTCAGGCGCCGGATCAGGTTCTCGTCGTCGATCCATACGTCCACTTCGAAGCCGGTGTCCAGGAATTCGAAGAACTGCTCGAATCCTTCTGCGAACGGGTCGGATTCGCCGTCGTCGGAGTCGTCGCCTTCCGGCGTGCCCGCTTCGCCCTCGTCGGGCGCCCCGCCAAAGGCCTCTCCCACCAAGTCGAGCAGGGATATCTGGAAGCGCACTCTGGTGGCCTCCGTGCCCCGCACGTCCTCGCGGCCGACGATCTCAGCTTCGCTGGCAGCCTCCAGGAACGTGCCGGTCTCGCCCAGCGGATCGCAGTCGCCGGAGAGCTCTTGGGGCGACTGCGGCAAGACGCACATCACTCCTCCCGCCGATCCCATGGCGTCGCTCATCGGGTCGCCGCCCGCGACAGACTCGGCTACGTACCAGGCCTCGTCGACACCCAATTCAGCCAGGGTCTCGGCAGGCACTGGTGGCCGCACGTAGATCACGCCGTCCACGTACCGAACCTCGCCGTCGGCACCGGCGGGGAACTGCGGGTCGACTCCGGGCGGAAGCTCGACCGTCACCGCGAGGTCGCCGTCGGCGTCGGATTCGAAGCGCGTCGAAAGCTTGACCCCCGGGCCGAGGTCGATCGTCGCCTCACCGCGCGCGGAGCGCCCGTCAAGCTCAGTGGTGGCCGCCGCCAGGAGAGCTTCGGGGTCCGCGGGCGCGGCATCTTCGCGGTCCCCGGCAGAGCCGGCGTCACCCGGTTCGTCGGAGCCCGTCGCAGAGCCCTCCGGGGTATCGCCCTCGGCGACTTCACCCGCGTCGGACGAATCGTCCGAGGTGGTCGATGTCGCGTCTGCGGGTGTCTCAGCCTGGTCCTGCGGAACGTCGGGGGTGACGATCCCGCCGCCCTCGCCGCTGCAGGCCGCCGCCAACAGCGCCACCGCCGCCACCAGCGTTGCGGCCATTCGAACTCGCAACATCCTCGCCTCCCATCTTGAGGCACTCGCCGTGTTGAGGCACTCGTTGCCTCCGACCCTACAGACCCATACTCGCCTTCAAGGGTTCCGAGCCTTCGCCCGGCTTCAGGCGTGTCAACGCCAATGGCAGCGTCGCGGATCAGATGTGTTGCCAAGCGGGTTTGTCGCGATATGTCTCGCGGTAGTAGTCGGCATGTTTCAGTTGCCGGCTGGCAGCTTCGTCGACGATGACCGTGGTGTGGGGGTGCAGCTGTAGAGCGGATGCCGGCACCATCGCAGTCACCGGTCCCTCCACAGCCCTGGCGACGGATGCGCTCTTGGCCTCGCCGGTGGCAATCAACACAACATGTCGAGCCTCGAGAATGGTGCCGATGCCCTGGGTAATCCCATGTCGGGGCACCATGTCCGGGTCGTCATCGAAGAAGCGGGCATTGTCCTTGCGGGTTGCCGCGGCGAGTGTCGTCAGGCGTGTTCTCGACGCAAGCGAGGACGGCGGCTCGTTGAATCCTATGTGGCCGTTGCCGCCGATGCCGAGCACCTGCAAATCGATACCACCGGCGTCTGCAATGCGCCGCTCGTAGGCCTCTCCCGCCGTGGCGAGATCCGCCGAGGCGCACTCCGGAGCGACCAGAGCGCCCGCCGGAACGTCCACATGGTCGATGAGCTCGCGCTGGATGAAGTTTCGGCACAACTGCGGATGTTCGGGGTCGAGGCCCACGTACTCATCGAGCAGGAACACCCGCGTGCGAGCGAAACTCACCCGCCGATCGCGGTAACGCTCGATGAGCTCGTGGTAGGTGGGAAGGGGGGAGCTGCCCGTGGCCAACCCGATGGCGGGGCGATCGGTGCCCGACAGCAGCCGCTCGAACGCGCCGGCCGCGATGAGCGCAGCCTCTCGGGCCGAACCAGTGATGACGATCTCCATTGCGGTTATGAGACCTTCACGAGCGATCCCGGGAGACGGTGCTGGGCTGCATCGTCGACGTAGCAGACTCGACCACCGCATATCGTCGCATGGACCTGGTAGTCGTCATCAAGGAGCACCAAGTCGGCGATCGAGCCCGGGTCCAGACGCCCGCGGCGGGTTTCACCGATGATCCCCGCCGGGATGGAGGTCGCAGCCGCTAGAGCCTCGTGCCGGTCACAGCCCGTGAACTCGGCAAGATTGGCCGCAGCTTGATTCATGCTCAGCACGCTGCCGGCCAGAACACCGTCAGCGGTCCGGACGCTCACGCCATCGAAGACGGTGGGAGTGCCGGATAGCCGGTAGGCGCCGGGCGGCTGCCCCATTGCCGCGACGGCGTCGGTCACTAGTGCGACGCCGGCGGGCCCCTTGGCGTTCCAAGCCGCGGTCACCGTGATGGGGTCGATGTGCACGCCGTCGACGATCATGGTGGCGGTGAGGCGCGTGTCCGCCAGGGCCACGCCGACCAGATTGGGACTTCGATGCCCGAGAGGGGCCATCGCGTTGAACAGGTGGGTGACTGTGCTCACGCCGGCGGCGATGGCCGCCAGCGTCTCGTCGGTGGTAGCTGCCGAGTGGCCGGCGGCGACGACGATACCTCTCCGGTTGAGCTCACCTATGACGTCGAGCGCATTGGCCAGTTCGGGAGCGATCGTCACCATGGTGACGCCGGTGGAGCGATGCCAGTCGTTGATCGCGTCGGCACTGGCGCCGGTCAGGTGTTCGCGCCGGTGCGCGCCGGAATGCCGCGTGTTGAGCATCGGGCCCTCAAAGTGGGCTCCGAGGGGATCCGCGCCGCAGTAGCCGGTGGGTCGTGCCCGCAGCGCCTCCAGCATCGAGCGGGTGAGGCTGCGGGGCCCGGAGATGATCGTCGGGAGGAAGGACGTCACCCCGCTGCGGGGCAGCTCGCGTCCCAGATCCCATACAGACCCCGGGTCGTCCTGGAGGTCGTGGCCGTAGCCGCCGTTGATCTGCAGGTCGATCAACCCCGGGGAGACCACTAGACCTGACGCGTCGATCACTGCGGTGTCTTCCGGGTCTTTCTGCGGCGCGGGTGCGACGGGTTCGGCGGGACTGAGCGTGGTTATGGTGTCGCCCTCGAAGGTGAGGGCGAGCGCCTCGAGTCCGGATGGGGTGAGGCACCGACCTCCGACGATGCTGACCGCGGTCACACCGACCGGCTCCCGCGGGCCAAAGCGGCTGCGCCGATGACACCGACCGGTTCGGGGGGCTTGAGCATGATTCGATCAGGGAGATTGAGGGCCCGTGTCCACGGAGATGGACTCTGCAGGCGGTACAGGCCTTGTCCGAGGGCGTCCATGAGCAGCGAGCCGCCTACGTCGGCGACGCCACCGCCGATCACGATGCGGTCGACGTCGAAGGTCAGGGCAAGAATGTGGATGGCGCGGGAGAGATGCTCGACGGCACGCCGCAGGACGAGCATCGCTTTGTCGTCGCCGCGGTCGGCCGCGGTGAAGAGCGCCTCCACCGATGAGTACCGCCCCGACGCAGGCCATTGGCGGGAGAGGGCTGGCCCCGACGCCACCGCCTCGAGACAGCCTTTCAGCCCGCATGCGCATTGCGGTCCGTCGGGATCGACGCGAAAGTGGCCGATCTCACCGGCAAAGCCGTTGTGGCCTCTGTATATGCGGCCATCGAGGATCACGCCGGCCGCGATGCCCGTGCCGATGCTGAGATACACGAGGTCACGGAGGCCGCATTTGTCACGACGGAGGATCTCGTAGGCGCCCAGGGCGGCGGCGTCGACGTCGTTGGCGATCCAGCAGGGAGCCCTGAGGGTGGCGTTGAGCCGGGGCACGATGTCGAGGGTGTCGTCACCGATCCCGAGGTTGAACGCGTGCCGAACCGACCCGGCTGAGCTGTCCACGATTCCGGGAAGACCGATCCCGACACCGGCGAGTTGTTGCCCGTTGGATTGCAGCGCGGCGATCGTGGAGATGATGCCCGCCCCGACCTGATCCACTCCCCCGGTCAGTGTCGGCACCGTTAGGTCGGTGATGACGTCGAAATGCCGGTCGAACGCGGCCGCGTGTGTCTTCGTCCCGCCTACGTCTACGCCGATCACAACGTCGCTGAGCTCCATCGCTTGGCTCACCGGTCCTGGCCCAGACGAAGAGCTCGTTCGGTCGCGGCGTCGAAGAGGTGCAGGCTCGGCGTGTTGATCGCAAGGTCGATCGTGTCGCCGACGGCTACTCGACTCCTGGGTGACAGGCGGGCGAGGCACGGGGCGCCGTCACTGGAGTCACCAACAGATGCCTCGGCGAGTTCGGGCGTGTCGATCTCCGCGCCTGCCGCCTCGATGGTCGTGTGGGCAACGAGCTCAGATCCGAGCGCTTCGACCAGCTCCACCCGCACCCGAACCGAAGGCCAGTCGGCGTTGTCACGGCTCTGCTCGACCAGCCACTCGGGGCGAATGCCCACGATCACTTCTTGCCCGTCGCTACCGGCGAACTCGTCACCTTCCGTCCCTTGGTCTGGCAGCGGAAATGAGTGAGCGCCGAAGATGACGCGAGCGGCTGTGGCGGTTCGCTCTATTCGACCCTGATAGAGGTTCATCGAGGGCGACCCGATGAAGGCCGCGACGAACACGTTGTCAGGATGGTCATAGAGCACTTGAGGGCTGTCCACCTGCTGGAGGAGGCCATCGCGCAGGACCGCGACGCGTGAGCCCATGGTCATCGCTTCCACCTGGTCATGGGTCACGTACACGGTTGTGGTCCCGAGATTGCGTTGCAGTCTGATGATCTCGGCGCGCATCTGAACCCGGAGTCGGGCGTCGAGGTTCGACAGCGGTTCGTCCATCAAGAACGCGGCCGGCTTGCGGACGATGGCACGACCCATGGCCACTCGCTGACGCTGGCCGCCCGACAAGACGCCCGGTTTGCGGTCAAGCAGATCGGTCAGCTCCAACATCGCGGCCGTATCTTCTATTCGCCGGGCCGCCTCGTCCTTGGGGACCCTCCCTAATCGGAGGGAGTATCCGATGTTCTTTCGTACCGTCATGTGCGGATACAGAGCATAGTTCTGGAACACCATGGCGATGTCGCGCTCGCGTGGCGTTTCGGAGTTGACGGTCCGACCGTCGATCTCGACAGCACCCTCGGTGATGTTCTCGAGACCCGCGATCATCCGCAGGAGAGTGGATTTTCCGCATCCCGATGGGCCGACAAGAACGAGGAGCTCGCCATCGGCGATGTTCAGATTCATATCGCTAACGGCACGGAATCCGTTGGGGTAAACCTTCGAGATTCCTGCCAATCGCAGCTCGGCCATGGCTATACCCCCGACTGTTCCCGGATCACAATGACTGGCTCAATCACTTGATGGCACCTTCGGTGAGTCCCCTGAGGAACTGTCGAGAGAAAATAACATAGAGGAGAATAATCGGTACCATCGCCAGTGTCAGAGCGGCGAGCAGAGCGTTCCAATTTCTCTCGAACTGACCGAGGAAGGCCGAAGCGCCCAATGTGACCGTCTTGGTATGTTCAGCTGGTGCCAGGATCAGCGGGAACCATAGATCGTTCCAGACCGGCAGCATCGTGAAGACGGCCACCGCTGCCATGCCCGGCCTGACAAGGGGTATGACTAGTCCAAAGACCCGATATTCGTTGGCGCCGTCGACACGGGCCGCTGACTTCAGTTCTTTGGGCACTTGCCGCATGAACTGGGACATTAAGAACACGCCTAGTGGCAGCCCCATCGCGGTGTACACCAGGATGAGCGCCCACAGCGTATTGATAAGATTGAGGCTTACCATCAGTTTGAGAATACTGACAGTACCGAGGCGGATCGGGATCATGATGCCGATAGCCAGATACAAAGCTAGCAGGGTGTTACCCTTGAAGTTGTATTCCACTAGAGCAAACGCCGCCATTGCAGAAAGAAACACTACCAGCAACACCGAAGCGACCGTCACTATGAAACTGTTACGAAAGTAGACATCGAAACTAGATCCGCTAAGAACCGTCTCGTAGCCCACCAAGTCAAAGGTTCCAGGCGACGGCAGCGAGAAAGCATCGTCAAAGATTGCTCGCCGTGACTTCACAGAATTAAGGATGATCAACAATGTCGGACCAAGTGCGAGGACGCTGTAGGACAGCAGAACGGCATGAACGCCCCAACGCCCCCAGTGAATGCGCGGCTTCTTGTGACGGATTCCGTTCGGCGGTGCAGAAAGCCTAGCTGCGCTGCTCATAGTTCGTATGTAGTGACGCGCCGCTGCCAACCGAACATGTAGAGCAATACGCCGGCCAAGATGATGAGAAACATGACGGAAGCAACAGTAGCGCCCAAGGCCGGGCTGCCCGTAGTTCCAGAAGCACCAAAGAAGGTCCTGTAGAAGAAGGTGCCCAGGATATCCGAAGCGAAGTCAGGGCCGGCGACTATGCCCTTGACCTGATATATCAAATCGAACGCATTGAAATTGCCGATGTACGTCAAAATAGAAATAATCCCCAACATGGGCAGTATCAACGGAAACGTGATGTCCCGAAAAACCTGCCAAGATCCTGCTCCATCAACTCGGGATGCTTCAATAAGATCTTTCGGGATAGCGATGAGTACTGCGTAGAAGAAGATCATGGGGATTCCCACCCATTGCCATACAGATATCAGAGACAGTGTCGGAAGCACTGTGTGGGATTCGCCTAGCAACGGCGTGTCTATGCCCACGGACTCGGTGACTCCCCATATCGGACTCAGAATAAGCCTCCAGATGAAGCCGACGATGACCACCGACAACGTCGTAGGCAAGAAGACCATTGTCCGGTAGATATTGAGGCCCCGGACACTCTGGGCCGTCAGCAGCACAGCGAGCAATAGACCAATCGGGTTCTGCAGCAACATGTGGAACGCAAAGAACTGGAAATTGTGACCCAGCGCGTCCCAGAATCGGTCTGAGAAAGTCGGATTCGTGAACAGGGTAGCGTAGTTATCCAACCCGGCGTAATTTCCATCGTCGTCGAAGAAGCTCCGCCGCAGCGAATCCAGCAGCGGATAGACCATGAACACCGAATAGATGATTGTCGCCGGCGTGAGGAATACCAGTATCGGTACCCACCTGCGCCAACGGCGAGCGGCAGACTCCGAGCGGGGGACCTGCCGATCAGCAGATCCCCCGCCTGGAGGGAGTCCCTCGGTGACAACCGCTTCAGCTGCGATCAACGAGTTCTCCATGTGCTGCAAGCCGTGTCATCGGCCGGCAGCTTATCTTCAGCCTCCCGGTGTGTACCAGGAGTCCAGGCCGTCCTGGAGCCTCTGGACTCCGTCCTCGGGAGTCATGTTCCCAAGGATGATTGCATTGCTTACTTCCCTCAGCTCTATGGGGAATTCGGGATCACCCGAATCCAGGGCCTCGTAGCCGGTGCGATTGGCTGATTCGCAGTCCTCACGCCAGGACACGAACTCCTGCGCGACCGGATGGCCATACTGGACCGGGGTGTCCTGCAGGCTGAAGAAGCCCGACAGAGCACCGGCGTAGATACTGGCGAACGCAGGCGCCGCCACCCACGACAAGAACGTGCGAGCAGCTTCGGCGTTGGGTGATGCAGGATTCAGGCCAATCGCCAGGTCGATGTGGTCGACGATGTAGCACGTGTCCTGACTGTCCGGACGCGGTGTCCGGAAGGCGCTGAACTCAAAGTCGGCATTCTCATCGAACCCGGAGATCTCCCAAGATCCACCGGGGTAGATCGCGGCCTGACCGGTCTCGAACAGGATCTTGCCGTCGGGGTAGGGGATGCCGGAGGCTCCGGGGTGCATATAGGGGCCCAAGCGAGCCATGGTGGCGAAGGTGTCGAGGTACTCCTGATCGGTGACCTTGTCTTCTCCATTGATCAGAGCCAAACGTCCTTCTTCACCCTTCCAATAGTTCGCACCGATGTTCTGGAACAGGATGTGCTCGGCCTCCCACTCAGAAAGGCCTATTCCGATAGGCGTATAGGTGCCGTCGTCGAGGATCGTCTGCAACAGCGCGAAGAACTCCCCCTCGGTCTCGGGCACGCTCAGTCCGAGCTCGTTGAAGGCATCCACGTTGTAGTAGAACCCTTGAATGATCGATGCAATAGGCACACAGTACGGTGTCGACCCGTCGGCGGAGAGCCAAGCGTTTTGGGCAGAGGGACCGAAGCTGTCGATCCCATCGAGATCGCTCAACGGCGCCAGATGACCATCTTCAAAGAGCTCCCGCGAACGATCGAAGGGGAAGCAGGTGATCAGATCGCCTGCTATACCGCCCTCTAGACGAGTCCGCAACGCAGGCGGGTACTCCAGCGGCGTCGTGGGTGCGAACACCACGTTGATATGTGGATATTCGGCCTCGAACGCTGGGATGATCTGGTCATCCCAAATCGCCTGATCATCTGAACGCCAGCTCTCAATCGAAATCGTCACCTCTTCCGGTGCCGGCTCTGGAGCCTCAGTGGGCTCGGGTGCGGCCGGCTCGGGCTCGGGCTCAGCCGGCGCGGCCTCGGCCGGCTCGGGCTCAGCCGGCGCGGGCTGTGCGCCGTCGTCGTCATCCCCGCAACTCGCAGCTATTAGCCCGAACGCGAGCAGCGCGGCAAAGAGTCTCATTGACTTTGCCATTGTCCTTAACCTCCTGGGTCCCTCCCTTGATGGGAGCGTGTGTGTTGGTGGCGAAGCGACGGTGCGGCATCTGCCGTTGTTCGCTTCGCTTGCTGTCGCGGGGCACCCATCAGGCAACCCCCAGCTCTTGGCTCAGCAGGAGAACGCTCACGCCGAGAAGGACCGTGTCGGCACCGAGATTCGACGGCCGCAGATTGACTGCGCGGCCGAGGCCGGGCAGAGTGCGCGCTCGCAGTGACGCCAGGGCGGCACGGCACAGCTCCTCTGGGAGGGGCAGCCCGTACCCGGAGACCACGATGTCGTGGACGTCGAGCACGCTCACCGCTCCGGCCAGGGCGAGGCCCAGCCGCCGCCCGGCCGCCGCCACCACCTGGTGCGGGTCCTCGCCGGCCGCGATAGCGGCGCTCAGCCGCGGAGCCGAGACGAAGGTCTCCAGACAGCCCCGGTTGCCGCACGGGCATCGGGGGCCGCCGTCCTCCACGGCTATGTGGCCGATCTCGCCGGCGGCGAAGCTCTCGCCGAAGTACTGCTGGCCGTTGAGGACTATCCCGGAGCCCACGCCGGTGCCGATCTTGATGACCATCAGGTTGTGGCTGATCGATCCGTGGGAGTATTCGGCCAGCGCAGCCGCGTTGGCGTCGTTGGAGATCCCCACCGCGAGACCGAACCGGTCATGAAGCCGCCGAGCCATGTCGAGGCCGAGCCAGCGGAAGTTGCTGGCCTCGACCACGGTGCCGTCGGGCGTCACCACGCCCGGCGTTCCGACACCGATGCCGAGCAGCTGTGCGGGCGCTGCCGAGATCGCCTCGGCGATGGCCTCTTCGGTCATTGCGACCGCTCTCTCGCCGGTGACGCCGTGGAACGGGTGCTCGATCCGATGGATGATCTCGCCGGCCAGGTCGATCACGGCGGCCCGCAGCACCGAGCTGTCGCTCAAGTCGACGCAGATGATGTTCCGTGAGCAAGCGTTCAACCCCACCAGCTGGGAGGGCTTGCCAACCTTGGCCGGCCCTCGTCCGAGCTCCTCGGCGAGGTCCTCGTCGAGGAGGTCGGCCACCAGGGCTGAGACGGTCGCCGGAGCGAGGCCGGTCATCCGGGCCAAGTCGGCGCGGCTGCGACCGTTCGAGCGCAACAGCGCCTGCAGCACCAACCGGCGGTTGGTGCTCCGAGTGTCTTGATGTCCCGCTTTGGCCTCTACCCGCAACACAACCGAATCCCTCCTGTCAGCGCACGTCCGCAACAAATGTTTGTTTAGCAAACAAAAATATGCCGGTCAAGCGCTTCCTGGCCTGCCCGTGAGGCAGCCCCCGCCCGAGAGCGGTGATTGCATGGGGGATGGCGAACGATGAGACTCATCACGAGGTTGTGCCCGGATTCGGCAACTGGATGTCCACCGACGGGCACCGCTTCGGAGCCATCGGCCTGCGCTGGAACCAGGCCGTCGAAGATGTCGAGCCCGACGTGCGGGTGATCGCTATCTAGGGCTGCGCGGACTTCTCCGGATTCTCAGGGCGGATTTTCCCTCTATGCGACGGGTTTCTCTACTGAGAATCGCACGCTGTCACTCCAGGAACTTGAAGGCGGCCCGCATTTCGGCCACGAACAGCTCGGGCTGCTCGAAGGCGGCGAAGTGCCCTCCCCGCTCGGGCTCGTTCCAGTACCGGATGTCGGTGTAGCGCTTCTCAGCCCAGCGGCGGCTGGCCCGGAAGACCTCGTTGGGGAAGATGCTGCACCCGGTGGGGATGTCCACTTCCCCGCCCGCGAAGCTGGCGAAGCTCTCCCAGTAGAGCCGGGCCGACGACGCCCCGGTGGCCGTGAACCAGTACAGCGACACGTTGTCGAGCAGTTGGTCGCGGCTGTAGTAGTCCTCGGGGTGGGCGCTGCGGTCGGTCCACGACCAGAACTTCTCGAGGATCCAGCCCGCCAGCCCCGCCGGCGAGTCCACCAGGCTGTAGCCGATGGTCTGGGGACGGCTCGACTGCTGCTTGGAGTATCCGGAGTCCCACTTGTCGTAGTAGCCCATCGACTCCAGCGCGGCCTGCTCCTTGGCCGTCAGGTCCGCCATCGACTCCTTGGTCGGTCCGGCCACCGGCATGTTGGTGTGGATGGCCCGGCATCTCCCGAGGTTCTGCATCCCGATGTTGGTGGTCACCGCCGAGCCCCAGTCACCGCCCTGGGCCATGTAGCTGTTGTAGCCGAGCCGGCCCATCAGCTCGTCCCACATCGTGGCGATGCGCTCCACCCCGGTGCCCGGCGACGACGGCTTGGCGCTGAACCCGTAGCCGGGAAGGGACGGCAGCACCAGATGGAAGGCGTCGCCCTCGCCTCCGCCGTGAGCGGTCGGATCGACGAGCGGGTCGATCACCCCGGTGAACTCCAGCACGGAGCCGGGCCAGCCGTGGGTGACGATCATCGGCAAGGCATCGTCATGGGCCGAGCGGATGTGCTGGAAGTGGATGTCGAGCCCGTCGATGGCGGTGATGAAGTTCGGCCGGGAGTTGATGGCCGCCTCGCAGCGTCGCCAGTCGTATTCGCCGGCCCAGTACTCGCACACCTCCTGCAGGTAGGCGAGGGGGATCCCCTGCGACCAGTCGTCGACTACCTCGGCCTCGGGCCAGCGGGTGCGGTCCAGCCGGTCGCGCAGGTCGGCGATCTCAGCGTCGTCGACCGCGACGGTGAAGGGGCGGATCTCTTCGCTCATGTACGCATCGTAGGCAGCGCCCAGCGCCCCAGCGCCGGCGGTGTGGTCCGGAACGTAGGCTCAGCCGAGTGGAGTTGCCCGTCATGCCGCCGGTCAAGCCGATGCTGGCCCGGGCCACTGACGGGATCCCCGAAGGCGATCTCGCCTTCGAGCCGAAGTGGGACGGCTTCCGCTGCATCGTGTTCCGCGACGGCGGCGAGGTGGAGTTGGGCAGCCGCAACGAGCGGCCCCTGACCCGCTACTTCCCCGAACTCGTCGAGCCGCTGCGGGCTGCGCTGCCGGCCCGGGCGGTGGTCGACGGCGAGATCATCGTGCGCACGGACGACCGCTTGGGATTCGACGCCCTTCAGCAGAGGATCCACCCGGCCGAGAGCCGGATCAATCGCCTGGCCGCTGAGACTCCCGCCGAGATGATCATTTTCGACGTGCTCGCGGTGGCTGACACCGACCTGATGGCCGCGCCGTTCCGCGACCGGCGGGGGGTGCTGGAGGCGATGGCGGGCGCGTTCGAGGCCCCGGTCCACGTGGCCCCCTCGACTCTGGACCGCGATCTGGCCCGGGATTGGTACGAGCGGTTCGAGGGCGCGGGACTCGACGGTCTGATCGCCAAACCCCGGGGCGGCATCTACGAGCCCAACAAGCGGTCCCAGTTCAAGGTCAAGCACACCCGCACCGTTGATGTGGCCGTCGCCGGCTACCGGATGCACACCGACGGTGAGGGCGTGGGATCGCTGGTCGTCGGCCTGCACGACGGCGACGGCCGTCTGCACCACTGCGGGGTGGCGGCCAGCTTCACCGCGGCCCGTCGGCGCGAGCTGCTCGAAGAACTCGCCCCCTATGTCCTCGCCGACCCGAGCAAGCACCCCTGGGCGGAGTGGATGGACCCCGCCGCCCACCTCGCAGGCACGGTGATGCCCGGCACCCCCAACCGCTGGTCGGGCCAGCGAGAGCAGCAGCCCTGGGTGCCCCTGCGCATCGCGCTCGTGGCCGAGGTCAAGTACGAGGCGATGCTGAACGGTCGCTTCCGGGGCACCACCCGACTAGTTCGCTGGCGGCACGACCGGATTCCGGCCTCCTGCGGCTACGACCAGGTAGAGATTCCCGCCCCTGTAGGCCTGAGCGCGGTCCTCTCGGCCTGACGCAGCGAAGGCCCGCGGGCCGGTCGGCGGATCTACACGCGACTTGTATTGCTGTCCCGGCGGAGTCGATGGACTTCTGGCGCGGTCGCCAAACGGACGCTTGAGGGCCCGGGATCCTAGGACGGGGCGAGTTCGTGGGCCCGGGCCGCCACGCGCTCGGCACCCAGCTCGGCGCAGCGCTCGTCGAAGCCCGGCACCGGCCCCCGCCACTCCATCTCGTCGACAGTCGCCGACACCGGGGCGCCGAGCTCTACGGTGGCGATCCGGCGAAAAAGCAGGGCGTCCTCGAAGCCGTCGCGCAGCGCGGCCGCGAGCCTGGCCGCGCTCCGCACCTCGACATCCCACTGGGCGGCATCGAAGGGGATGGCGCTGATGTGGCCGTACCGGGCCAGCAGCGCGGCCGCCGACTTCGCCCCCCAGCCGGGCAGGCCCGGGAACCCGTCGGCGGAATCGCCCACCAGGCCCAGGTAGTCGGGAATCGACGCCGGAGGCACGCCGAACTTGTCCATCACCCCGGCGTGGTCGTACAGCACCCCTCGGCTACGGTCGTATTGCACCACGCGACCGTCGATGGTCACACACTGGGCCAGGTCCTTGTCAGGCGTGCAGATGACGACCTGCTCCACCCGCGGGTCACCGGCCGCGACTGCCGCGGCCGACGCCAGTGCGTCGTCGGCCTCGTGCACTACCTGCGGCCACACCGCGAAGCCGGCCAGTTCCAGCAGTTCCTCGACCTCGGGGAACTGGGCCTTCAGGTCGGGTTCCACACCGCTGCCGTCCTTGTAGCCGGCCAGCATGTCGTTGCGGAACGACTCGATCACATGGTCGGTGGCGATGCCGATGTGGGTGGCGCCCTCAGCGACGAGGTCCAGCAGGGTGTTGAGCACTCCCCGTTGCGCGCCGCGGCGCGGGTCGCGGTTCGACTTGGCGTAGTGGAAGCGGAAGAGCTCGTACGTGCCGTCAACGAGGTGCACTCGCACCGCTCCGGCCCCGCTACTCCTCGACCAGCTCGATCAGGGTGCCGAACGACCCCTTGGGGTGGATGAACGCGATGGTGGTGTTGCGGCTGCCCGGTCTCGGCGCCTTGTCAATGGGCGTAGCCCCAGCCTCAACCATCGTTGCCAATGCGCGGGCGCAGTCGTCCACCCGGTAGCCCACGTGGTGCAGGCCTTCGCCTCGCTTGTCCAGGAACTTGGCCACAGGCGAGTCGTCCCCGGTGGCCGATATGAGCTGCACATAGCTCTCGGCCACCGCGAGCAGGGCTTCCTCAACTCCGTCGTGCTCCACCACCTCGCGGTGTTCGACCTCCGCGCCCAGAGCCTCCCGGTACCAGTCGATGGCGGCATCCAGGTCTCGGACGGCAATGGCCACATGATCAATCTCGGTGAGCATGACCACAATCTACCTAGCGGCGCAGACTGCTTCACGATGGCCGAGGCGTCAGGCTCCGGCTGCATCCACGATGGCCGAGGCGTCAGGCTCCGGCTGCAACCACGGCCACTGGGCCGTCAGGCGCCGTCGAGTGACCGGCGGCCCTCGAAGGCCCGCCCCAGGGTGAGCTCGTCGGCGTACTCGAGGTCGCCTCCCACCGGCAGCCCGCTGGCAATGCGGGTCACCCGCACCCCAGCGGGCTTGAGGTACTTGTGGACCAGCATCGCGGTCGCCTCCCCCTCCAAGTTGGGATTGGTGGCCACGATCACCTCCTCGATGTCGTCGTCGGCCACCCGGGCCAGCAACTCCTTGATGCGAAGCTGGTCGACGCCGACGCCGTCGATCGGACTGAATGCGCCCTGCAGCACGTGGTAGCGACCGTGGAACTCGCCGGTGCGCTCGACCGCCACCACGTCCTGGGCGTCCTCCACGACACAGACGAGTCTCCGGTCACGCTTGGGATCGCGACAGACCGCGCACTCGTCACCCCGCTCAGCCAAGTTGAAACAGCGAGGGCAGTACGACACTGTCTCCTTGGCGTCGGAGATGGCCCGGGCCAGTCGATTGGCATCCTCGGCAGGCGACTTCAACAGGTGGAACGCCACGCGCTGGGCCGACTTGGGCCCGATGCCGGGCAGCCGTCCGAGCTGGTCGATCAGCTCCTGAACCGCGCTGGAGTAACTCACTGCGGTACTCGCACTATGCCTCGCCGCCGTCTCCGTCGCCCTCGGGGTCGGGCAGGAGCGTGAGTTCCGCACCGGGGAACGTGGCCTTGATCTTCTGTTCGATGTCGTGTGCGTGGCTGGGCGCCTCGGCCAGCTCGTGCAGGTCGGAGAGGTCGAAGCCGTCGACGATCTCCTGTTCCTCCGGCGGCGTGTGGAGCTCTTCTGCGTCCGCTGGCTGCGGAGGCCCGGACGGGCTGGACGCGACCGTCACCGACGCAGCCGGACTCGTCTCAGTTGCACCCCCCGAAGCCACCGACGCCGAAGGCGTGGGCCCAGTCGCGTCCGCCTCGGGCCCAGTCGCGTCCGTCTCGGGCCCAGTGGGGTCCGCCTCGGGCCCAGTCGCGTCCGCCTCGGGCCCAGTCGCGTCCGCCCCAGGCCCAGTCGGGTCCGCCTCGGGCCTCGCCTCGGACGCATGGGCCACGAGGTCCTTCCAGAGCGCCTGGAGCTGGTCGGGGTCGCGCCGGCGCTCCTTGTCAGGCTGAAGATCCACCGCCCTGGCCACGACGAAGTCCCGGTCCAGGCCCAGGTGCCGGCGGGCCCACTCCACCACCTCGGTGGGGGTCTTGGGGTGCATCGCGGCCGGATCGGGCATGGGCACGGGCGGAGGCGGGACAGCACGGTCAGACGCGGACGGCGACGGCGCGGCCGCAGTGGCCGCGTCCCTTCTCGCCGCGGCCGCGGATCGATGCTGTGTCAGAGCCCGCCGGGCGGCCTCGGCGGGGCGGCCGGTGGACACCGGCGCAGGGGGCGGCGCCGGCTCGGCCGCCATCGCAGGCTCCGGTGCCGGATGCGCAGATGCCGGATGCGCAGGTGCCGGATGCGCAGATGCCGTCGCAGGCTCCGGTGCCGGATGCGCAGATGCCGGATGCGCAGGTGCCGGATGCGCAGGTGGATGCGCCGGCGCTGGTGCTACCGGTGGCGGCATCGACGCCACGACCGGGGCGACCGGGGAGCCGTCGAGGCGGGCCTCTAGCTGTCGCAGTCGCTGGGCCAGTGCTTCGAGGGACCGGTCCTCGTCCGGATGGCACAGCCGCATCAGCGCCACCTCGATGTCGACCCTCGGGTCCGGCGCTTGACGCATGTCGATCAGGGCGCGGCCCAGTGTCTCCAGCGCCCGCGTGATGGCGGCCGGGGCCATACGGCCGGCCAGATCGGCGGCCCTGGTCCGCTCGTGCTCGGACATGCGGGTCGGAGCATCGCCCATCGCGGTGAGGAAGGCGTCGCGCAGTCCGGCCAGCGCCATCTCCCCGATCGTGCGGGGATCTCGACCCCTGCCCACGGCGTCGCCCACCGCTGACAGCGCGGCGGCCCGGTCATGGTCGGCCAGAGCGCTGAGGATGGCGTCGGTCGAGGAGTCGAGCTGAGCCGTCCCACCTGCGGTCACGATCTGTTCGAGCGCGGTCAGCGTGTCGCGCACCGATCCGCCCCCTGCGGCCACCGCATGGTCGATGGCCTCGTCATCCAGGTCCAGCTCGGCGTCGGCGACGACGTAGCGGACGTGGTGCGTCATGATGTCGGCGCCGATCAGGCCCAGCTCGAACACCTGGCAGCGGCTGCGAATGGTCTGCACCACCTTGTGGGGCTCGGTCGTGGCCAGCACCCACGTCACATGGGCGGGAGGCTCTTCCAAGGTCTTGAGCAGCGCGTTCTCGGCGCCCGCGGTGAGCATGTGGACCTCGTCGAGCAGGTACACCTTGGCCCGGCCCGGCGAGGTCAGATTGACCCGTTCGAGGAGGCCCCGCATGTCGTCGACCTTGTTGTTGGAGGCGGCATCGAGCTCCTGGAGGTCGAACGAGCGGCCGTGCTGGATCGACTCGCAGGACTCGCAGACACCGCAGGGCTCGCCGTCGTCGCCGAGGTCGGTGCAGTTCAGCGCCTTGGCCAGGACCCGGGCCGTGGAGGTCTTGCCGCTGCCCCGAGGGCCGTGCAGCAGGTAGGCGTGGCCGACCTTGTCCTCGCGCACGGCTGTCTGCAGGGCCCGAACGACGTGGTCCTGGCCCTTGATCTCGGAGAACTTCTGCGGCCGGTAGCGCCGGTAGAGAGACTGGTAGGCCACCGAGAAAGACTCTAGACGTGGACTCTGACACCCCGCCGGTTCACGGTCGTGCCGCGGCCGCACTCTTGCCGACCCGGCACGGTCGTGCCGCGGCCGCACTCTTGCCGACCCGGCACGGTCGTGCGCGTCAGCGCCCATTCCCGGGAGTGACGGCCAGGCTGTCTGCGGCACCCGGGAGGATCTGCTGAGAGCTGCTGCCTTCCGGCCCTGACCCGGTTCGCAGGCGCCCGTTGCACAGGACCCGGCCGTCACACCCCGAAACGGGCGCTGAAGCGCACACGATACCCTCGCGGGGCCGGACCCGCGGCTCGGGACCGGGGAGGGTTGCCAGAGCGGCCGAATGGGCACGCTTGGAAAGCGTGTGAGGCGAGAGCCTCCGTGGGTTCAAATCCCACACCCTCCGCGCTGTGAATGGCAAAATATAGGCTTTGACCAGGTCTTTTAATTTAGACTGACTGAGACGTTATTATTTTTGCTATCGCTCCTGATATGGGGAAGCGAAACGGCCTTGGTGGTCCGCCTGCGGCTCTTCGAGGTCGAACGGCATCAGCCTGTGGGCTGGCGTCGGCTAGGCCAGTATTCGCCCAACACCTGCCCAGAGTTCTCTCGGAACGTGTACCAGTCGCGCCGCGCAGGATGACGTAGCCGGTGATAACACCGTGGACCGCGAATGGTCACACTGGCGGGCCGCAGTAGTCAAACTGGAATGCTCCGCGTGGTCCTACAACATCTACGACGAGGACTTCGAGAGCGACAACCTGTACGGGGGAGAGGGCGATCTGAGGCCGTGGCAAGGTTGCCCGAACTACAACGCTGGCGACTACACCGAGGAAGAACTCGAGCAACTGAGCTAGTCGACGACCGAGGATTCGGCCGGGCTCTCTCCCGGATGCGCCGGTGACTGGCGGGTGCTGAAAGAGGCTGCTGCGCCGGATGTTCCCCGCCCGTCTAGCGGAGCACCACCGCCATTGCCCTCATGCGTCGCATGCGGTCATCGCGGCCCGCGATCCAAGAGGAATTGTGTGCTTCCCAAGGGACACTTCGGCCAGCACCGCTACTCGCTGTCGGACCACCAAGGCGCCTTGATGGTCCTCGACATCAGCGGTTGGTGTTCTGTTATGGGGCGGTGGGGGTGTAGGCGCGCGCCCAGTTGGAGATGTTGCTGGTGCCGTGGGTGTTGGTGGCTTTGATGCCGTACACGTATTTGCGGCTGGGCGCGGCGGTGTCGTCGGTGTAGGTGGTGTCCGCCGAGCCGGTGTCGGCTTGGATGATGTCGAAGGTTCCTTGGGGGTGGATGGCTTTGTCGCGGCGCAGGATCATGTAGCCGGTGATGGTGTCGTCTTTGGGGTTGTCCCAGGTGAGGGCGACGGTGTTGTGGGAGACGGTGTCGGCGGTGAGGCCTGTGGGCTTGGCCGGCGGCTCGGGGGCCGCCGCCGCGCCGCGGGTTGCGGGGCACGGCTCGGGTTCGTCGCCTGGCCGCACCGCGGGCACGGGCACGTCCTGCCAGTGAGACGCCCCGGTCCCGAACAGCTCCTCGATCTGGGACCACTCCGACGACCCGGCACAGCTCGCGGCGCGAACCCGGAACCACGAGAGCCTCCCGTCCATGTTGCTCACCACCGCGCCCGAACCCCCGAACGCGACGTCGACTTCGACGGCGGGCAGGTCAACCCAGGCCCCGTCGCCCCGGTTGCTGTGGTAGTACTGCACCACATACCACCCGGCGCCCTCCACGTCGTCCCAGTCCAGCTGCACCATGCCGTGATGCAGCCATTCCGGCCTCGACAGCACCGGCGTGCCCAAATCCACCGCCGAGCCCGACGTGGGAGTGCCGCCCACTTCCTCAGAGCGCGGCCCGCGGCCGTTGCCGTTGTGAGCCGTCACCCAGAACGTGTAGCCGATCGGACAGATACAACGGGTCCAGGGGCTCGTCGCGACGGCCGATGGTTTGCAGGGTCACGGAGGCCTCGAGGTATCGTGGCCCTTCGATCGCGGTGCCGAGCGCGCGGGCGGAACTGACGCGGACGGGAACGTCGTTGTTGTCTTGCAGGATCCTCGTCGCGGCATCGGGGCGGCCGACGAGATAGTCGGCGCTCTCGGCGACGATCATGGTGAGCGAGCCGTCCGCCGTATCGATCTCAGCGTCGTTGTTCAGCGGGATCTCGAGTCGCACGCTGTCCTGGCCCGGCTGGAACGTCACCGTGCGGGGGATCCTGAAGGAGAACACGTACGGCTGCTCGCCGCTGAACGTCTCGGGGGTCGGGGTCGTCCCGGTTGTCGTCGATCGAGAGGTCGAGGTCCACGGTCAGCGCCCGGGACAGGCTCCCCTCGCGCCGCACGATGTACGTTGCGCTCCGGTCCTCGGTCACGGGCTCGGTGCCGGCGGCGACGATCGTCACCACGCTCATGTTGACGCGGTGCGCGGCGTCGGCGGGCTGCGAGGCGTGGGCGAGGACCGCGCCCCGCCCCTGCGAGTCGGTGATGGCATCGCCGCTGTCCAGGGTCAGCGCGCTCGCGCCGACGCTGACGCCGTCGGGATCGACGTCGCCGCCGGTCACCGAGTAGGCGAACAGCGCCTCGCTGCCCCGCACCGACTCGAACAGGGCGCTCCGCTTCTTGTCACCCACATCGACGGTCAGCACGGGCGAACCCTCCACCCGCACGGTCGCGGTGAACTGCACGGAGAACTCGATGGTCTCGCCGGCCTGGTAGGAGGACGAGTCCTCGGGCGACGACACGATGGTGATCGACGAGACCGCAGGGGCCGGCGTCTGCGCGCCGATGAGCTGCGGGGGCGCCAGCAGGGCCGCGGCAGCTGCCGCGGCCACGACGATCCGAAGCGGCCGGCCACGCAGCAGCCTCCTCAGCACCCGCCGATCACCGGCGCGTCCAGGAGAGAGCTCGGCCATGCCCGTGGTCACCGTGCGCAGCGCCCGCGCCTATGGGCCGACGCGGCCCGCGGTGAACCCGATGGAGATGCTGTGGGACTCGAGGGGTCGCATCTCAGCGACTGGGCGCGTGCTGTCCCATCGAACGATTCCGCGCAAGCCGACCTCCAGACTCGCGTTGCGATGACTCTCGCATTCCACTTGAGGACTCCTGGCTCAGCGACCGATAATCGTCACTGGAACCACCGCGGTTAAGATGTCTCCTGTCGTATACGGATAGATAATTCTAGTTGTATGGAGTGCGCTCCATTCATTGCTTCAGAAGCCCACGATCTTGCCGAAATGCTTGCCGAATACAGGCAATATGAACTAATCAGATTATGGAATACACATAATGTATGTATTGCTAAATGGAGGACTGTCCCCGTAAGGGAGCACGGCATTCTCCTGCAAGACACTGTGGGGTCTATGTTGTTCCACCAAACATGGCTGAATTGTAATCCTGGAGGGAGAGATTCGTGACGAGATCACGGCAGCGTCGGGGGCTGATGCTGTTCGTAGCCGGCGTGTTGCTGGCCGGCGCATGCGGCGGCGAGGTGACGGACTCCGACGCCGGAGGCCCCACCGAGCCCGCCGACTCCGGCCAAGAGCCCGAGCCCGAGACGACACAACCGGGGCCCGAGGCGACAGAACCCGACGGGTCCGCCCAGGCGCCGGAGCCAGAGCCCGAGACGACAGAACCGGGGCCCGACACAGATCCCGAGACAGCAGAACCGGGACCCGACACAGATCCCGACACAGCAGGACCGGGACCCGGGCCCGAGCCCGAGGCTGCGACGCCGAACATCTTCGACGATCCCCGCGACGGCATCTTCGACGAGTTCCAGGCCACGATGGACCGGGGGGAGCATCCGTTCATGCAGCTCGACGCGTTCTGTCACGCCCATGACCCCGCCACCGACCGGGTCGCCACCGACGCGGGCATCGGGGCCGACTCCATCTCGCTGGTGCATCTGCGCTCGCGCATCGAGGACTTCGTCGCCTTCGGTTTCGGCACCGCGGTGGGCGATGTGACTGAGATGTTCGACACGTTCACGGCCGTGGTCAACGAGCAGTGCGGCGGCGTGCGGGGCCGCATGATCGACATGCACACCATCGAGGTTGCCGTGGTGGGCGATACGGTGGACCACGAGGCCAACGCGGCCTGCATAGAGGCCGTCGAGGACCTCGACGGGGTGATCCTGGTGAACTCCAGCGGCTTCCCGGGGTCGGCCTCGCTGTGCATCGTGGAGGATCACGAGACGGCCTTGGTGTCGGTGCAGACCCAGCCCGGGGAGTTCATGCGGCGCGGCGGGGACAGGCTGATCTCGCTGGGGCCCACCGCCGAGGAACAGCTGAGCTGGCTCGCGCTGGACCTGATCCGGCGAGGCGAGCTCGACGGCAAGACCGTCGGCGTCGCCGCGCCCGACACACCGGGCCAGTACGAGGCGGTCGAGGCCGGGCTGGTGGATGTCCTCGAAGCCAACGGCGTCGAGGTCGCGGTGTTCGATCAGATCAGCTGCCAGGGCGGCAACTTCTGCACCGTCGGCGTGCGGGAGGCCGCGCAGAAGATGCGGGCCAGCGGCGTCGACGTGGTCTTCAACGTGCTCAACGCCGTCTCCGCGCCGGGGTTGATCACCGAGATGGGCGAACAGGGGTACGAGCCCGGCGACGTCCAGTTCTACGCCTCGGAGTTCAACGCCCAGGCCGTGGAGATCGTGGCCTCCAAGATCGTGGCCTTCGGCGGCGAGACCGCCGGGAGGCTCTATGACGGCGCCGTCATCCAGAGCGTCCTGGACACGGGCTCGTACCGGCTCGAGGGCTACGAGCCGCGGGCGTTCAACGAGATGTGCAACGACACCTACGGCGCTAGCAGCGCATCGGGCGCCAACCACGAGTCCGAGGACCGCGCCACGGGCACGTCGACCTACGGCATGACCGTCACCGTGTGCGAGATCATGCGCATCGCACTGCGGGCCATCTACGACGCGGGCGACAACCCCACCCGGGCCGACATCTACGCGGCGCTGGCCTCGCTCGGGCCGGTGGACTCCAACGAGATGATCCCCGCCTCGCTGCGGCCGGGCAAGACCAACACGCCCGACGTGATCCACAGCCTGGTGTTCGAGTACCCGTGCGCGCAGCGGGCTCCCTTCGGCGCTGAGAACATCTGCCTGTACCCGATCAACGAGTACCGGCCCGCCCCGAGCTAGACACGTTCGGACCGCAGCTGCGAGGCGCCTGCCAGTGGCACTTCAGCCTCGGCCGCGCCGCGGGAAAGCCGACCGCCGGGCCGTCAGCAGCCAGCGCCTTCGAGCCAGCGGTCAAGGCGTGGCTATCTCCCAGCATGTTGACAGCGGTACTTGTAACTAATAGGTGACGTTCTAGAAGCAACTGTGAATAGTTTATTTTTGGAATCTCGATATTGAGACTATGTATTTGTTGTTGCCTGAACTGATCTATGCAATTGAAGAAGTCGAAGAAGTGTATTCCCAACGGCGACACTGAGGGCTGCCAATTGTTCGGTGTTGACAGCTACGATTGCGAGATGACTGCATTTGACGAAGCCGCCGACCGCGTCGCCCGAGGCGCCGATGCACAAGCCGAGGCCCGCGGGCTCGTGGCGCAGATGACCCTGGAGGAGAAGCTGGGCTGTCTCGACGGCGACCTGCCGTTCTGGCCCGGCCTCGCCGACCTCGCCGCAGGGGGCTACCACTCCCATCCCTGGCCGGCCGCGAGCGTCGAGCGGCTCGGCATCCCGGGCCTGGCCTTCTCCGACGGGCCCCGGGGCTGCGTGATGGGGCCGTCCACCACGTTCCCGGCGTCGATGGCCCGCGGCGCGTCCTTCGACCCGGCCCTCGAGGAGCGCATCGGTGAGGCGATCGGTGCTGAGTTGAGCGCCGGCGGGGCCACGTTCACCGGGGCGGTGTGCATGAACCTGCTGCGCCACCCGGGGTGGGGCCGGGCCCAGGAGACCTACGGCGAGGACCCCCACCATGTGGGCGAGATGGCCGCCGCGCTCACCCGGGGCCTGCAGCGCCACGTGATGGCCTGCATGAAGCACTTCGCGTGCAACTCGATGGAGAACTCCCGCTTCAAGGTGGACGTCATCGCCGGCGAGCGGGCCCTGCACGAGGTGTACCTGCCCCATTTCAAGCGGGTGGCCGCCGAGGGCGCCGCGTCGGCGATGAGCGCCTACAACGCCATCAACGGCCGCTGGTGCGGCGACAGCGGCCCGCTGCTCAACGGGGTGCTGCGCGACGACTGGGGCTGGGAGGGCTTCGTCGTCACCGACTTCATCGTCGGCATATACGACCCCGTGGAGTCGGTGCGGGCCGGCTGCAACGTGGAGCTGCCCTTCCGCCAGCAGCGGGCCCAGGCGCTGCCCGAGGCGGTGGCCGCCGGCGAGCTCGACATCGCCGACGTGGACGCCCGCGTGACCGAGACGGTGGGCACGTTCCTGCGCTTCGCCCACGTGTACCGCGACCAGCCCGACCGCTCGGTGCTGGCCTGCGCCGAGCACCGGGCGCTGGCCCGCGAGGCGTCCGCCGCGTCGATGGTGCTGCTGCGCAACGACGGCTGCCTGCCCCTGAACGCCGCCGGGCTGGGCCGCGTTGCCGTGCTGGGCGAATTGGCCGCAGTTGCCAACCTCGGCGACGGCGGCTCCAGCAACATCCTGCACACGCCCGAGCCGGTGACGCTGCTGGCCGGCGTCGAGGCCGCGCTGGCGGTCCCTGGCGTGCCGGTCGTGCACAGCGGCCGCGACGCCTCCGTCGCCGCCGGCGCGGACGTCGCGCTGGTGGTGGTCGGCTACACCGCGCAGGACGAGGGCGAGTACCTCGGCGACACCGGCGACGACCGGTTCCTGAGCGTGGCGCCGCCGATGGACCATCCCGAACTGGGATTCACCGACGCCGAGCAGGGTGCCGCGTTCGCGGGTTTCGAGCTGGCCGTGAGCGCCGCCGGGGGCGGCGACCGGGCCTCGCTGCGCCTGCGTCCCGACGACGAGCAGCTCATCGCCGACACCTGCGCGGTGTGTGACCGGGTGGTGGTGGCGGTGATGGCCGGCAGCGCGGTGGTGATGCCGTGGCTCGAGTCCGTGAGCGCCGCGCTCATGGTGTGGTATCCAGGCTCCGAGGGCGGCCACGCCCTAGCCGATGTGCTGCTGGGCGACGCCGAGCCCGGCGGGCGGCTCCCGTTCGCGGTGCCCCGCGACCAGTCCGACCTCGTGGACTTCGACCTCGACGCCACCTCCGCGGTGTACGGCCTGCTGCACGGCCAGTGGCACCTCGACGCCAGCGGCACCGAGGCCCACCTGCCGTTCGGGCACGGCCTCGGCTACAGCACCCTCGAGCTGGGCGACGCCCGCCTCGACGGCGACCTGCTCGTCGTCGAGGTCGCCAACACCGGGCCGCGGCGAGGCTCCACCGTGGTGCAGGCCTACGGCGGCGTGCCCGGCTCGACCCACCAGCGACCGCCCAAGCGCCTCGTCGGCTTCGCCAAGGTCAGCCTCGGCGCCGACGAGCGCGCCGAGGCGCGCATCGCCCTCGACCGGTCCCAGCTCGACCTGCGACTCGACGGCGCATGGGTGACAGAGGACCTGCCCATCGAGTACTCCGTCGGGCTTGACGCCTCCAGCACCCAGCCGGTCTGAGCGGATTGGACTCCTCCAAGACGCCAAGAGGGTTCCCGTCATAGAGGTCTGCTACGGCCGCTAGCACCCCGTCTGGCGGGACTGACGCCGTGGTCGGTTCAGAGTTTGCTGATTGCCAGTGCCAGCCCGCTGATCAGCGCGAGGGTGAGGATCGAGGGGCGGAACCAGTTGCGGTCCAGCATCGGTCGGACCCGGCGGGACAGCGCGAGGCCGGCTGTGGTTCCCGGCAGCAGTCGCAGCATGAGTTCTGCCTCGTGGGTGCCGAAGTTGCCGGTTGCGGCCAGGCCGGCGACTGCTGCCGCGGCGATGACCATCATCAGCGATGCGGAGGTGGCTCTCATGGTCGGTCCGTCCATGTCGCTGAACGCGATCGCCAGCGGAGGGCCGGGCAGGCTGGCCGCGACGCTGCAGAAGGCGGCCAGCAGGCCGGCGCCCACCTCTGTGCGGCGGGTGCGGCGGACGGTCAACCGGCACAGCAGGCTGCTGGCTGCGGCCGCGGTGAGCACGCCGACGATCAACGCCAGGGTCTGCTTGGTGACCAAGCTCACGACGACCAGACCCGCGGCGAGCCCAACCGGCAGCCCCAGCAGGCTGTGCTGCCATGCCGACCGGTCGAGGTGGCGCCGCTCGATCAGTATGTGGCGGGCGTTGACGAACTGGCCCATCACCAGCAGCGGGCCGGGCACGAACCCGGTGTCGACGGCGACGAGCGCCGGCCCGGCGACCAGTACGAGCCCGAAGCCCGCACAGCCCTGAACGGTCGCGCCCACCGCCGACGCGAGCACGACGATGACCGCTTCAAGCGTGCTCAGCGTTCGGCCCGCCTCGGGTTGGCCATTGGCACGTCGCTGCCACTCGCAGGCTCCGGTTGTTCACGCTCGCATCCGCGCCAGGGAGCCTGTGTTGAAATGTGCGTGTTCAAATGGGGCAACCGCTTCAGATTCGGTGGAATGGCTGTGGCGCGCGTTCCGGGTGCCGTGGGCGTGTGCGGCGTCGGGTGCGAGCCGTTGAGGCTACCGGGTCACCGCTCGTTGGGGTCTGTGTCGGTGGTGGGCTTGCTGGCGGTTTGGGCTTGTTGGAGGATCCATCGGCGGAATGCCTGGACGTGGGGTCTGGTTCGGGAGGCTGCGGTGGTGATGAGGCAGCAGCGCTCGGGGGTGTCGGCCTGGTGCTCGAGCACGGGGACCAGGGTCTGGTGTTGGAGCTCGTGCGCTATCAGCGTTGGGCGTCCGATGGCGGCGCCGAGCCCGCGGGCGGCGGCGTCGATGACCATGCTGTAGAGACGGAATCCCGAAGCCTGGGTGAGGTCCGGGGCGGGCTGGTTGTGGCGGGCGGACCAGTAGGCCCAGTCGGCGTTCCATCCGAGGTCATACAGCAGGGGCCAGTCGTGCAGCTCGGCGGGGCCTTGGGGGCGGCCGCGTTCTGCGAGCAGGCCGGGGCTGCACACCGCTATGAGCTGCTCTTCATAGAGGGTCTCCTCGAGCAGGGTGTCCTCGCGCCGGGTGATCGGACGGGGCGCGGCGGTCTCGCCGGTGTAGGCGATCCAGGCGTCGAAGTCGCGCCGGTTCGGGTCGACGCCGCGGTGGTCGGTCTCGACCTCGATGGCGATGCCGGGATGGGCGGCCTCCAGCGCGGCCAGGCGCGGCGCCAGCCATTTCTCCGCGACGGCCTCCACTGACACGATCCTGACGCGGCGAGGTTGGCGGCTGTGGCGCTCGGAGGCGCCGTGGACCTCTGCGAGGATCCGCTGCACCTCCTTGAGGTAGGCCAAGCCCCGGCTGTTGAGCGCCACGCCCCTCGGGCGGCGGTCGAACAGCCGGGCGTCGAGATGCTGCTCGAGGGTCCTCACCCGATGGGCGACGGCCGCGGCGGTGACGCCGAGCTCCGCGGCGGCGCGCGCGAAGCTCTCATGGCGCGCCGCGGCCTCAAAGAAACGCAGACTCTCAAGCGGCGGCAGGCGCAACACGGTCTCTATCGTCTGGGCGCGGCCCCTGTGCGAACCGTGTCATGGCATGGATCGCCGACGCGTCAATGGCGATCGGACTGACAGCGAGAGCGGCCCGCCAACAACGCGCTCGGGGACTGGCGCGTGGATCGGCGGCAACGGCAGACATGGCACAGTCATTGTACGCACTGACAGAAACCGGCGAACAGAAGACCGCCGTTGAGATATTTTATTATTGGTAGAGACAAAGTCTAGTTTGTTCTCAATGTTCGCGCGGTGTGAACGGCTCGAACGCTGATCCCACGCCTCGATGCGGCGAGAAAGCTCACAGTTGAGTCTCGCCGAGAGGCTGCAAATACCCAGCGGCCGGGTCGGCTCTGCCAAACGGCAGGGTCACCTAGATGGGGTGACGGTGCTGACCCGCATCTCGTGGACGACGACCCCTATCGGCTCGCTCTCTGTATAGTTGACTCCGGTGCCGCCGGCGACCGCATTTGACTCGCAGGTCGCGTGCGGGGCATCTGACGTTCTCGCCTGCCGCGGCGGAGTAGAGCCACTCGCGGTCCTGGTACGGGAGCCTCGGGATCAAGCCGGTGAAGGTCCGGCCAACAGGGTCGTGCTGCAGGCCCGGCAAGTGCGAGACATGGCGACCCATCTTTGACATATTTCCAATATTGATGTTCAATAGTTGAGTTATCTAAGTTGGCAGAATGTTCGGCTTCAGCCAAGGGTCACAATGCGAGATCAGAGCTGTGGCCCGACAGGGAGGCCCCCTCCGGTTCGGGGTCTGGTCGTTTGCCATCAACGCCCGCTCAACCGACCCGAAGGGGACCACGGCGACGCAGGCCCGCTCGAGTTCGGTTGAGTGAGCCTCACCGGGTTTCACGCAGGCTGTTTGTTGTGAGTCTCAGCCTGGCGGCCTGAGTGTTGTTGACGGTAGTGGAGGTCCTCGGCTTCGGCTGGCGGGACGCGGCCGGCGTTGTGGTGGTGCAGGCGCCGGCGGTTGAACCAGTCGACCCATTCCAGGGTGGCGAGCTCGAGGTCCTCGAGTCCCCGCCAGGGGCCGCGGTTGCGGACGAGCTCGGTCTTGTAGAGCCCGATGATCGTCTCGGCCAGCGCGTTGTCGTAGCTGTCGCCGCGGGATCCCACCGAGCTGACCGCAGCGTTCGCGGCGAGGCGCTCGCTGTAGCGGATGGACAGATATTGACCAGGTTCAACCGGTCAGCGCAACAGTGATGCTGGATGTGCGCTGAGTTGGGAGGTAGCACATGGCTGGTTCGGGTCGTCGGGGATTGTCCGATGCGCAGAGGCGGGAGTTGTGGGATCGGTGGGGTGTGGGGGAGTCGATCAGCGCGATCGGTCGTGCATGCGCTTTGTGACCGCGACGCGGTGCCGGTGCCTGGCTGGGTCTGGCGGCACCGGTGCCGTCACCCCGTTGGTGTGGTCGCGTCGCTGGACCCGAGCTCCAGGTGGGGCCGCGCTGTTCTTGCTGACGCCCCCGATGCCTGTGCCTACCATGATGTCTGGTTCGATCAAACCATGATCGAGAACATCTCGGTGCACGGCTTCCGAGACTGACGGCGCATCTTCGGTGCCCGCGCGAGAATTCGATTATGTCGGCTTCACAGCAGAGCAGCTGCCGGCTCTGTTGAGCGAACTGGACGGTCGCGGTCGCGGCAGACCCCGAACCGGTCTTTGAGGGGCCCAGACTCGTCGTGGAGTCAGCCGGCCCTAGATACCTCCTCGCGATGAAGCTGGTCTCGGCGCGTCCCGTAGACAAAGCAGATTGCGTGGCGTTGGTGAAAGAACTTGGCATCGACCACGTTGACGAGCTGCTTGGCCTGATCGAGGAGGCCGTTCCATGGAAGCCGAACCGAACGGTGACGATGCGATACTTCGCCGAAGAAGCGGTAGAAGAGGCAACCCGGAGCCGCAGCCGACCGCGCACGAGATCTCGGCGGGCGTTGGGTGACATCTAGAGGCGGACACAGCCACGGTTAACCGCTTAGAACCCTTATCAACGCACCGGCCGGAAACGTCTTCTTCGAGGCTGCCTGCCCGGGCACACCCTCCGCTCATTCATACACAAAAAAGGTATTTGACCTCCTATGTTAGAAGATCAACTCTAGTAGGCTCTTACTTCTTCTATTACTAAGGTCACACGGGCCGGTCCGCACAAATAAGTCGGCGGTTCAGATCACCAGCGGGACGCACACGGCAGTGTGAACCTCACCGGGTATTGCGCAGGCTCTGGTGTGCCCTGTGTTTCGCGCGATCGGTTTGTTTGATCTCAGGCGGTGGTGGCGTGGCGGATCTCGTACTCGATGGGCATGAGCATGCCGAGTGATGAGTGCCGCCGTTGCCGGTTGTGGAAGATCTCAAGGTACTCGAAGATGGCGTTGGAGAGTTCCAGGCGGGGCGGGCTTTGATGTGGCCTCGCGCGCCATGGCTACACTCTGCCCTCAGGTGTATGCGGCTGTTTCGATCACTTACCACAGTTGCGTTCTGTCCCAGCTAGACCCGGGGACGATCTGTAGGGCATGCACACCGCCGACGCAGTGTTGTCACGCTGCCTGTCGATTGACCTTGAAGTCTCCCCCCGGGACGGCCACGTCCACGCGTTGGCGGGTGTGCGCGCCGATACGGACCGAAGCATGACATGGACGCTCGAGGCTCGCGGCGATGGCGAGGCAGGCGGACGCATCGCGTGCTTGGAGGGAGACGATGTTGTATCGGTCAAGGAGGGGGACTCTGTCAAGGAGGCGCTCGCGGCGCTCGACGGTCTCGCAGAGGGCGCTGACTTCGTAGTCGGTCACAACATCATCAAGTTCGACCTTCCCCGTCTGCAAGCCGCCGCTCCCGGGTTGGGGCTGTTGCAGATGCCTGTGGTGGACACGCTGTGGCTGAATCCGCTGGCGTTCCCTGCCAACCCGTACCACCATCTTGTCAAGCACTACAAGGACGCGCCGCTCAAACGCTCCCAGCGCAACGATCCGTACCTGGATGCCCGGCTGGCGCTGCAGGTGTTCAACGACCAGCAGCACAAGCTGGCAGAAGCACCGCCGGAGATGGTGACGGCATGGCACTGGCTGACCACAAACCCCGCTGCGGCCGGCTTCGACTTGTTCTTCACAGCGTTGCGGGGCGCGCAGCGGCCCGAGGTCGCCGAAGCGCGGGATGCGATCCGCGCGGGCATGGAGGGCCGCTCATGTGAGTCGCAGATGAGCCGGGCGGTAGCGGACGCAGCAGAGCACGGCTGGGTGCTGGCATACGCGCTGGCGTGGCTGTCGGTGTCAGGAGGCAACTCGGTGATGCCTCCCTGGGTGCGGCATCAGTTCCCTGCGGCTGGGCGGCTCGTGAGGCGCTTGCGCGACGAGGCCTGCGGCGAGCAGGGCTGTAGGTGGTGCCGCAGCTACCACGATCCCGCTTCGGAACTAAAGCGCCTGTTCGGCTTCGAGGCATTCAGATCTGAGCCCAAAGAACCCGAGACGGGCAAGCCGATGCAGCAGACGATCGTCGAGGCGGCGATGCAGGGCCAAGATGTGCTCGCGATACTGCCGACGGGCACAGGCAAGTCGTTGTGCTACCAGATACCCGCTCTGTCTCGCTACTACAAGACGGGCGCGTTGACTGTGGTGCTGTCGCCGCTGGTGGCGCTGATGGCCGATCAGGCGGCGGGTCTCAAGAGGCACGGCATCACGTCTTGTGTCACCGTGAACGGGCTGTTGTCGATGCCTGAGCGGGCTGAGGCCCTCGAGCAGGTGAGGCTCGGCGATGCCGCGATCTTGTTGATCTCCCCCGAGCAGCTCCGCAGCGTGTCGGTGCGAAGCGCGCTGCGACAGCGCGAGATTGGCGCCTGGGTGCTCGACGAAGCCCACTGCCTGTCCAAGTGGGGACACGACTTCCGTCCCGACTACCGCTATGTGGGGAGGTTCATCAGCGAGAGAGCCGGCAGCGAGCGCACACCGCCGGTGCTGTGCTTGACCGCGACAGCCAAACCAGAGGTCAGGACCGAGATCTGCGACTACTTCAAGCGGCACCTGGGAATCGACATGACGGTGTTCGACGGCGGCAGCCGCCGCACCAACCTGGACTTCGTCGTGATCCCGACATCGGAGCCCGCCAAGCACCAAAACATCTACTCGACGCTGACCCATCATCTGCCGCCGCAGACACCCGGCGGCGCGATCGTGTACTGCGCGACGCGGCGGCGCACCGAGCAGGTAGCCGAGTTCCTGCAAGAGAAGGGGATTCAAGCGGACCGCTTCCATGCTGGCTTGGCCCCCGAGGAGAAGAAGACCATTCAGCAGCGCTTCATCGCAGGCGAGTTGCGCGCCATTGCCGCGACAAACGCGTTCGGGATGGGCATCGACAAGCCTGACGTGCGGCTGGTGATCCACGCCGACATCCCGTCGTCGTTGGAGAACTACCTGCAGGAGGCAGGCCGCGCCGGGCGAGACCAGCAGCAAGCACACTGCGTGCTGCTGTACACCAACGACGACGTGGAACGCCAGTTCGGGATGTCGGCGCGGTCGCGTCTCACGCGGCGGGAGATCCACGGGGTGCTGCGTGCGCTGCGTGCGCTGGACCGGCGCAGCGGCAGGCGAGGCGAGGTGGTGGCCTCCCCCGGGGAGATACTCACCGAAGACGAAGCCGACGACTTCAGACGCGACTCAACCACAGACGACACCCGGGTGCGCACCGCGGTCGCATGGCTCGAGGAAGCGAAGCTGCTGACCCGCGAAGAGAACCGGGTGAAGATATTCCCTTCGTCGCTGCGTGTCGCATCAGTCCAAGACGCCAAGAACAGACTCGCGGACCACAAACTCGCGGCCCGCTACCGGGATGCGCTCGTGGCCGTCGTGGAGACGCTTATCAACGCTGACCCCGACGAGGGCATCTCCACCGACGCGCTCATGGAGGTCACCGGCCTGCCCCCCGACCGTATCACGGCCGCGCTCAATGACCTCGAGCGGCTCGGTCTCGCCAGCAACGACACCGTGATGACCGCGTTCGTGCATTTCGGTGTGCGCCGCCCCTCCCGCAGCCGCCTCACCGAGGCGGCAGACATGGAGCAGCAACTCATCAAGATGATGCGCGAACTCGCCCCCGACATGGACGAGGGCGAGCAGGCTCCCCTGAACCTGCGGATCGCGGCGCAGGGTCTCAAAGACGCCGGATTCCCCGATGCCCGGCCCGAGCATGTGACCCGCACGCTGGAGGGCATCGCCCGAGACGGCCGCGGCGTCGGCGGCGGCGGCAGCGTCGCGGTGCGCAAACACGCCGCCGAGACCGTGATGGTCACCCTCAAACGCAGCTGGGACTCACTAGCGGGCATGGCCAAACGCCGCCGGGCCGCAGCCGCCGCGCTGCTGGATCACTTCCTCCAAGAGCTGCCAGCCAACAGCCGCGGCAACGACCTACTCGTCACCACGACGCTGGGCAAGCTGCAACAGTCCATCAACCAGACCCTCGATGCCGATCCGCAGCTCCAAAGCGACACCAAAGACCCGCGCAAGCTAATGGAACGCGCCCTGCTGTGGATGCACGAGCAAGAAGCCATCAGACTCAACAAGGGCCTCACAGTGTTCCGCCCAGCGATGACCATCGCCCTCGAAGCAGAAACACGCGGGTTCCGGCAATCGGACTTCGAAGAACTCCAGCATCACTACGACCGATCTGTGCAGCAGATCCATGTGATGGCCGAGTACGCGGATCTGGGTCGACTTGATCGGCTCGCTGACGCGCTGCGGTTGGCGCTGGACTACTTCGAACTCGGCGAAGACGAGTTCGTGCGCCGCTGGCTGCCGCACCGCCGATCCGAGATGAACCGAGAGACGACCGCGGAGTCGTGGCAGGCCATCGTCGAGAGCCTGGACAACCCGCGCCAGCGCGCGCTGGTGGCAGACGACCGCGAAGCCACAAATGCGCTGGTGCTGGCAGGGCCAGGCTCAGGCAAGACAACAGTGCTGGTGCATCGCATCGCCTATCTGGTCCGATGCAGACGCCAAGACCCCCGAGGCATCCTGGCGCTGGCCTACAACCGTCACGCCGCAGCCGAGATCCGCCGCCGGCTGCGAGACCTCATCGGCAACGACTCCCGCGGCGTGATGGTGCTCACATGCCACGCCCTGGCCATGCGGCTCATCGGCGCGAGCTTCTCCGCCGCCGCGAACCAGCCCCGCAACGAAGACATCGAAGCCGCCCTCAAAGACACCATGAAGAAAGCCACTGCCTTGTTGCGAGGCGAGGAACTGGAAGGCGAAGAGGTGGAGCCGGAGGAGGCCGAGGAATCAAGGACGAGGCTGCTGGCGGGGTTCCGGTGGATACTCGTAGACGAGTACCAAGACATCGGCCCAGAAGAATACGAGCTCATAGCGGCGCTGGCGGGACGGACAGTCTCAGACGTAGACACCCGGCTCACGATCTTCGCCGTTGGCGACGACGACCAGAACATCTACGCATTCAACGGATCCTCACCGGAGTTCATCCGCCGCTTCGAGCAGGACTACAACGCCAGAACCTCCCTGCTGATCGAGAACTACCGCTCAAGCGGCCACATCATCGACGCCGCCAACGCAGTCATCGCGCCGGCACAGCCCCGGATGAAAGCCGACCACGCCATCCGCAGAAACGACCAGCGCAGCAACGACCCACCAGGAGGCATCTGGCAGAGCCTGGACCCCGTCTCCGCAGGCCGCGCACAGATCCTGGCACCCGCCGGCGACGCGATCTCACAGGCGCAAGCCGCGATCGCAGAGATGGCACGACTGTCGAACCTCACATCGGACTGGGACTGGGCACGCTGCGCGGTCATTGCACGCGAATGGAGCTACCTCGAACCGATCCGCAGCATCTGCGAATGCGACAACATCCCCGCTCAGCTGGCCAACGAAGGCGACCTGAGCATATGGCACCTGCGCGAAACCCAGTCCCTGAGACATGAAGCCCAGCGGCACGGCACAGCCCTGATACGCAACGGCGACCTCAAAGCATGGATCGACCGCCAACCCCCCGGACCATGGATCGACCTGCTGACCCAAGCCCTAGAAGAACACGAACTCGAAACCGGCGGCGCAGAAGTACCGCCAGCGTCGTTCATCGAATGGCTCGCAGAATGGTGCCGAGACACCCGCCGTCGCCAACGCGGGCTGCTGCTGTTGACCGCGCACCGCGCCAAAGGCCTCGAATTCGACCATGTGGTCGTGCTCGACGGAGGCTGGAACCGCCGCAGCCGCCAAGAAGACACCGACGCCCCACGGCGCCTCTACTACGTGGCCATGACCCGAGCCAAACAGACACTCACCCTGACTCGCCTACAGAATGCCCACCCCTTCCAAAGCCCGCTCAACAACAAGCCCTCAGTGTTGCGGCGGCCGCAGACCGCGTTGCCGCACCCGACACCGGAGATGGCTCGCCGCTACCGCACCCTCACCCTCAAAGACGTGGACCTGGGCTTCGCCGGCCGCAAGCCACCCAGCAACCGCGTACATCGCAGCATCAGGATCCTCACACCAGGGGACCGGCTCCAAACACGTCGCCGCCACGACCGCTGGGAACTCCTCGACAGCGCCGGGATGCCAGTCGGCGCTCTAGCGCGCAGCTACGACACGCCCGACAACCTGCCCTGCACCCAAGCCAGAGTCGCAGCCGTCGCCACCTGGAACAAGGATCGCTCAGACCCCCAGTACCGACAGAACCTGCACTGCGATCACTGGGAGGTCGTCATACCCGAACTCACCTTCGAACCCGCAGATTGACCGACAACCTCCAACAAGTCACACCGCTAGTGATCGTGACCGACAACGGCCCGGCCACGGCCTACGCCGCAGTGTCCGCAGATTCCAGCGCAACGGAAGAACCCGCCTCTGCGACGGGACGGGTTCTTCGAAGGCAGGGCAGGGCCGACGCGATCGCACCCAGCAGGGACCGGTCCTCCTCGGCGAGCGCTGGTCAGTTGTTCTTCCGGCGTAGCACTGTGAGCTCGTGGCGAAGGACGATGATCTCGAGGTTCCTTCGAGCGTCCCGGACGCACAGCCATGGTTGCCAATGAAGCGAAGAACCGGTACTGAACACGATGCATGGGCTCCCTGGATGCAAGCGCACCGTGCCTGGTCAGCGCACACGACCGGATTGTGGGCACCCACCGGGACTGAGCCGGTTGACCTTCGTAGACTAAGGGGATGGGACCGAAGGTCGACACAGCGGATCTGCGGTCCGCTAGCGCAGTTGCCGAGCAACTGGGGCTAGCTCAGTACAACAGCGTGACGACGTACATGCATCGCGATGACGATTTTCTCCGTCCAGTCGTCTGCAAGTCGCGTGGACACATCCGGCTTTGGCTGCGGAGCGATGTTGCCTCATGGAAGACGCGGAGACAGACAAGGGCTGAGGACTGAGGGTGACAGACACACTTGTAGTGAGCCTGTTCAAGCTGAGGCTCGTAGTAGCTCGGGTGGGCGAGATGGACCGCTCCAAGTGCCATTGCCCGGTGGGGCTCTGCGGCCGCCAGACCGTCGCGGCGGTCCGCACCGAGTGGCCCCGTTCTCCGTCTGGTTTCTGGGACTGCAAGGACTCACGCGGCGTCGCAGGAAAGTTCGGGGACCTGCGACAGAAGCGGTCCGGGGTGAGGTCCCCGGCGGCGTTGGCCCTCTCCGCTTGTCTATAGCTCGATGCCCGCCGAGGGCCCCGGCCGGCGGCGCTGGCGCGTGTCGAGGGACCGGCGCGAGGCGTGCACACAGTCGCTCAGCCGGTCGTAGTCGTCGGTGTAGGCGCTGAACTCGTCGGGCTTGATCTCGTCGAAGTACTCAAGGGCGGTGGCCAGATGCTCTCGGCGGAAGCCGAGGTCCTTGCTGGCGGCGAGTTCGCAGAGCTTGTCGATGTCGAAACGGGTGACCAGACCCTCGAAGTCAATAAAGTCGCGGGCCTCGGCCCGCCCGGCCAGCGCGAGCACCTTGTCGGCTGCCAGTTCCTCCTCAGTCAGCACGAGTCCCTCCCCGGTGGACAGCGCGGGCATCAGCCGGTAGTCCGAGGCCAGGTCCACGTTGGTGGCCTCGTCGCCCGCGGCGACGCGTAACCGGGCGAACGTCGGGCCTTCTGACAGCCTGGTCACTGCGAGGCCTTCGGCTTCGAGGGCGGCCTGGGCGGCCTCCAGGAGCGCTCCCACGCTCTGGGGGTGAGGAGCAAAGAAGTCCAGATCGTTCGTCGGCCGCGCCACTATGCCGCTGACGATGAGCGCCGCGCCGCCGGCAAGCGCGAACACCCCCGACTCCGGGAGCCGCGCAACGACACGGCGGACCTGGTGCTGCAACTCGGTGAGCACCGCGTCTCTAGCCGATGTGTCCGCGCTCTGTAAGCCAGTCGCCCCAACGCTCGCGGACGTGCGGCGACAAATACAGCTCGTCCCAGACCTCCACGAGGATGTCAACGTCGATGTAGAAGCGCACGTCGGCTTCGAGGCCCTCTGTCATCACCCGCGCGTACAAGCGGCGCAAGTCGCGGCGGTCATCCAGGTCGTAGTCATAGGGAGGGCTCCACGCGATGTGCCCCGGCAGCCTGACCACACCAGACGCCTTAGGCGCCGTCGGGTCCTCGATGTCGGCCGGGACCGCAACCGGCATCCGCCCCAGAGGCCTCACCCGCGGCGCACTGCCGACATCGAGCACCGCCTGTTCACCCATGCAGCCCATTGTAGGTCCAGCACTGGCTTGTGCTGTGGGCTGCGGGTGAGCGGCCCCGATCGCTGGCTGGGATGGGCCGGGGTCCTCGTCACGGGGTTTGATCGTGTGGGTCGCCGAACAATCACCGCTGCACGAGACGCCCGTGTCGGCCGCAATCTGTGCCATGCGCTTGGACCACACGCAAGTCGGCGCCCCCGCGAAGCGACAGCGGGCACCCACAGGGCACACCTGAGCCTGCGCAATACCCGGTGAGGTTCAGAGTGAGCCGCTGGCGAGCGCAGTGCTTGCGAGTCGGGCTCAGTGGCCGGTGCTTGCGCCCTGACCTCGATCTGAGTGACGGTTGCTCCGACGGCCACACCCTCCGCGTCTGCATCGGCAAAATATGGCCTTTTGAACTGGTTGTTTAACTATCGCTGGACTGGCGGTTATTACTTTGCTATATAAGTGTGCGGCAGGGCGAAGCGTCGCTCCCTTTCTACTAGAAGGCCGCGGCGGGCCATGCGGCGGAGGTTGTGACGGTCGGGATTGAGGTCTTCGTGCCATCTATCCACATCGGCACGAAACCAACGACCTGAGGGGTGCGGCGCACGGACAGGTTTGTAAGCGGCGAGCCGGTGACGTGCACGCCGGCCACTGCCTCCGTCAGAGCATTGTCGTCGATGGGACCACACCGGGACAACGGCAGCTGATCCCGGCCGGCAACGACCTCTCGCGCTACTCGGCGAGCAGTGTGATGCGCCAGGGCGGTTCCTTGAGGGGCTCGTATGAGGCCCACAGCGTGAGGTGCACTTCGCCGCTGCGGGCGGTGAGCGTGCAGTAGGGGCCCGGCTCGTCGTCCGGCTCGGGCGCAGGGCATTGCTCGTCGATGTCGGTGCCGGTCCAGCCCGCGCCGACCGCGGCCGACAGCAGGTCTTGCCTGCCGGGAGGCTCCTCTGAGGACCATTCGACCCGAAAGGACGTGCAGCCCGTGCCGGTACAGAGCAGGCCGGCGCGAAAATCCCTGCGGACTTGCTCGGTCCACTCCGGCGGCGCCACGAACTGCTCGGCGGCCTCAGCCCGACGGGGGTCGTCTGCCGCGCAGCCCGCCGCGAGCATTGCCGCTGCGATCACAGCGCCGGCCAGCACCGAGCCGATCCGCCTTGCACCAGACCCCCCGAGCCGGTCTGCAGTATGTCTGACCGGCAAGCGCCAGCCCATGACGAGCGTTCTCATCGCGGCACTAGAAGCCGAGGGCGACATGTCACCTGGCGGGCTTGTGCGGGCTTGTGCGGCGTCGGGTGCGAGCCGCTGAGGCTACCGGGTCACCGCTCGTTGGGGTTTGCGACGGTGGCGGGCTCGCTGGCGGTCTGGGCTTGCTGGAGGATCCAAACAAGCCCTGAAGCTGCTCTGCGCTGAAGGCGACATACTCGAAGTCTGGCGTGGACACCGAGATCCGCGGTCAATCTCGGAAGCCGTGCACCGAGATGTTCTCGATCATGGTGTGATCGAACCACACATCATGGTAGGCGCACGCGTCGGGGGCGTCGGCAACAACTGCGCGACCCCACTTGGAGCTCGGATCCAGCGAATCGACTATGCCTATGGGGTGGCGGCACCGGTGCTGCCAGACCCAGCGAGGCACCTCCACGGCGTCGCGGTCGCACAGCGCATGCACGACCGCCGCCACCCGCGCCAGATCCCATCGGCGGGCGGTGAAGCGGTCATAGAACCTGTATCTCTTGGGCGCTTGAGCAACCATCACCACACGCTGCTCGGGGTAACACGCCCAGCGTTTGACCAACTCTCGCAGAGCCACGATCCTGCCGCGGCCGTCATCGCGTGCCAGCAACGCCGGCAGATCAGCAGCACACAACATTGGATGCGCCTCCTGCATCGACGCGTCCCCTTTACCGATGATCTCGGCATGGGCCTGCTGCGGCGCGCGAGACAATTCCACTATAGAGCGCCACTGTACCGGCAGTGACCCACAACAGCCGCAGGACAAGCGTCCACGCCACACAGCACAGGGGCACACCGTTGGGCTCAGCGAACCGCGGCGTAGTCGGACACTACGTTTGGACAGCATCATGACCACCGCTGAATCGGACCAGACACCGACCGTCGATTCGGGTTTGCGTCGGATCGGGGAGACCGTGGACATGCACGAGTTCGCAGAAGCGCTCGCTGTTGGGAATCGGCTATCGGCAACGGTGGCGGAGAGTATGCACGAGTGACGAGGTGTGCTACGGGCGGGGCAGTAACAGCCACCCCACCGTGCAACATCTTGCCACCGCCTGTGGTGAAGCCCTATTGCAGCTGCACGTGTTCTGCCCACGTCTTCATGAGCGGTCGGCGCCGGTCGAGCATGTCGGAGCGCTGGTAGGCGCCTTCGACGCCTTTGACGGCGTGTCCCAGACACATCTCCGCGAGGTCACGGGGCACGCCGGTGTCTGAGCACCATGACCGGAACGCGGCCCTCATGCCGTGGGGGGTGCCGTCGATGGCGAGTTCTCGCATCAGCTTGGGGAACGACTCGTTTGTCAGTGCCCGCCCGGTGGTCGGGCTCGGGAACGCCAGCCCTTCGTCGCTGCTGACGCTGCGGGCTTCCGTGAGCACTGCGAGCGCTCGGGCTGACAGTGGCACCCGGTGAGCTGTGCGCCGCTACGGTGCCGGCATGGACGCGGCACCGCTGGACGGCCGCGACGACACCGGCAACGGCGACGACGGCACCGGCAGCGACGGCGACGGCGACGACCACCAACGCTCGTGGCGGGCCGCGACCGGACTCATCGGCGTGCTGGCAGCCCTGATCGCCGTGCTGTGGCTGTTGAGTCTCACCAGCGACGACAGGAGCGACACCACCAGCGACGACGAGACAGCGCTGGACGAGGACCGCTTCGTTGCACCGACCACTAGTAGCCCCCTCCGGCAGGCCGAGAGCACGGTCGAAGTAGCCGCGAAGGGTGACGAGCCGCCCAGCGCGGGGCCGCCCGAACCGTTCAGCGACCTGGACGGCCGGCTCGTCTATCTCAGCGGCAGCCACGTGGCGATGGTGGACCTGGCGACGGGAGGGCTGCAGCGCCTGCCCATCGAGCCGTCCGGGTCGGTGCTGGCGCTCGGCGACTTGGAGCTGCTCACCGACGGCAAGCGCACAGTCGGCCTGTCCTTGGCGGACGACCCACCGACCGCGGTGCTCGTCACCTCCGGCGCGGAGTTGGTGCCTTCGACCGAGCCGCTGGTGGACTTCTGGGTGATCAGCCGGCCCGACGGCCCCGACGGAGCCATACGGCTGAATGCCTGGCAGGACTATGGAGCCCTCACCGGCCAGCTGCGAGCGCCCTCGGGCTCCGAGGTGCTGGTGGTTCGCGGCACTGGCCTACTCGTGACTCCGCCGGTGGGCAGGACATTCCGGCCGAGGTTCGGGGGGTTCGAAGTCGTCAGCGAGCACAGGCTCCTCGCTGCGAGCGACCAGCTGCAAGTGGAGCAGCGCTGCAACGAGGAGCTCTCCTGCATGGTCGTGGTCGTGGACGCCGCCACTGGACGGGCTGAGGAACTGCCCGAGGAATTCGTCGCCGAGCTGGCCCAAATATCGGTGTCACCCGACGGACGCTGGCTGCTCAACGACACCAGCCCGGCGTGGCTCTTCGATCGACGGACCGAGCAGGTGCGCCTGCTGGACGGGGGCGGCTACGGCCGGCCGCTGTGGTCCGGCGACTCGGCCTCGGTCGCCTGGCTGACCACCGACCGGACACCGACGCTGGTTGTCGCCGAGTTGGAGCCGTCCGAAGGAGACAAGGGTTGGCTCGTCGTCGAGCTGGCCGGCTTGAACACGGATCCCTCGCCGGGGTCGTCGTTCCTGCTCGAAGCGACCGTCAGCCGGCGGTGAGCTCAGCGGCTCCGAAGACCACGCCGAAGCGCACGCACCAGATCGCCACCGTGGAGTAGCGGTCGAGGTCGAGCCCGACAGGGATCTCGTAGTTCTGCGCGCCGACGTTGCCCTTGAGGTCGCCTAGATCGACGAAGTCGTCGTCGAATGCGCCCGCCGGCGCGTCGGGCGGGGCGGCCGACAGGTACACGTTCAGGTCGGGACCGTTGTCGGTGCGGAAGTCCTCGAGTCGCAGGAAGCGCTGGCCGCTGCCGTCGCCGAGGACCTGGGCATCGCCCTCGGTGGGGTGCGAGCGGTCGATGAACGAACCGGACGCCTCCAACACGATCTGCGGCTCGGCGGGCGCGGGCGGTGCCGTCGTTGCCGCGCTCTCCGCGGGAGCCTCCTCTTGGGAGGACTCGGCGCTCTCTGCGGACGGCTCCCCGCCCGTGGCTGCGTCGGTCTGCTCCGAGACAGCCTCGGCGCCATCCGGCTCCACAGACACCGACTCGTCGCCGTCCCCCGTCGCGGATGCCGGCTCACTGTCCGGCATCTCGTCAGGCATCGGCTCGTCCACCTCGATGTCCTTGGGCAGGTCCTGCTCGGCCATGGCCTCGTTCATGGCGTCGGCCTGTTCCTGGGTCGTCTCGTCTCCCTCCATGCCCGACGGAGCCGGGCCTGCGGCGAACGGGAGAGCCTCGTCTACCTCATCGTCGATGAAGTAGGTCTGGAACGCGAAGAAGCCGAAGAACAGCCACGCCCCCACCCCCGCCAGAACGACTGCAGTCGGAAGCGCCCAGCGCCAGTGCCGTGTGATCCATGACCTCATCACTTCAACGTATCGCCGCCGGAGGCCGAACATTTCAGCGTTCTTGACCGGCTCGACGGGGCCGGCGGCCTGCCGGTCATGCTCCCTCCGATAGCTTCGTGCAGATGAGCGCGCAGGCCGCGTGGTTGAACGGATGCATGATCGAGCCCGGCAACCCGCAGTTGCGCGTCGACGACCACGGTGTGCTGGTGGGCGACGGCATCTTCGAGACGCTGCTCGTGGTGCCCAACGGCGCGGACGTGACCGCGTTCGCGGTGCGGCGCCATCTCGAGCGCCTGCGCCGCTCCGCCCACGCTCTGGGACTCGTTTGCCCCTTCGGGGACGAGGACCTGCGGGCCGCCATTGCCCGATGCCTCGATGTCGCCCCCGGCGCCGGGGTGGTGCGGATCACGGTGACCAGCGGCGGAGGTGCCTTGGGCTCGCACCGGGGGGAAGGACCGGGCTCGACCATCGTGATCGCGGGCAATCAGCCGCCCGACTACCCGCCGGGCACCGCAGTGGCGGTTGTGCCCTTCGCCCGCAACGAGCGGGGCGCGACCGCGGGGGTGAAGACCACCTCCTATGCCGAGAACGTGCTGGCCCTGGACATGGCCCGCCGGCGGGGCGCCTCGGAGGCGATCTTCGCCGACACCCGGGGACGGGTGAGCGAGGGCACCGGGTCGAACATCTTCTGGACCGACGGCGAGCGGCTGCACACACCGCCGCTGGACACCGGCTGTCTGGCCGGCGTCACCCGCGAGTTGATCATGGAACGCCTGGACGTGGCCGAGACTCACCTTCCGGTCGAGGAGCTCCCCCTGGTGCCTGAGGCGTTCCTCGCCTCCTCCACCCGAATCGTCCAGTCGATCGGCCGCATCGACGACGCGGAACTGCCGGTGGTGGACGGTCCCCTGACCGTGGCCGCAGCCGCGGCGATGGCCGAGCTGCTCGCCACCGACATAGACCCGTGAACCCGGTGCCGCACGGTTCCGACGCAAGGTGACCGACGACGAGCTCATGGAGCTGGCTGTGGCCGAGGCCCGGTTAGGCCCCGGTCACGGCGACGTGCCCGTGGGCGCGGTGGTGTGGCACAACGGCGAGGTCGTCGCCTGTCGCCACAACGAGCGCGAGCACACCGGCGATCCCACCGCCCACGCCGAGATCCTGGCTCTGCGCGACGCCGCGGCCCGCCTGGGCGGCTGGCGCCTCGACGGGGCGACCGTGGCCGTGACCCTGGAGCCGTGCCCCATGTGCGCCGGCGCCCTGCAGCAGGCCCGGGTGGGCCGGGTCGTGTTCGGCGCCGACGATCCCAAGGCCGGAGCCCTCGGCTCGCTGTACAACCTCGGCGCCGATCCCAGGCTCAACCACGAGTTCGCCGTGGTGCCTGGGGTGCGGGCCGACGAGTGCGCGGCCCTGCTGCAGGAATTCTTCTCGGACCTGCGGGGCGCAGATTCCGACGCCGCAGTCGGGTGGGAGGGCCGCCGGTAGCCTCTGCGGTGGAGAGTTGCCAGAGCGGACGAATGGGGCGGCCTCGAAAGCCGTTGTGGCCTCCGGGTCACCATGGGTTCAAATCCCATACTCTCCGCCACAACAGGACCCAAAAAGGGCTTGTGACCTAGCCATATTCAAACTTGGACTATGACTGGTGTCAGTTATGGTGTCATAAACGGTCGGCGTGACCCTCCGTTTCGCGCCACCATTTGGCCCTATTGCCTGTCGGCTCCGATGGGACGCGGCCCACTTCCAAGTCCTCGGCGAGCAGCTTACGGAGGTCGCCCTCCGTGGCGGCGAAGTGTGTCTCACACTCGGCGAGCGTCAAGGGCTCATGAACGCCGTCTCTCAGCTCTCCCACGCCCCGGACTCTAGACCATGCCGCTGAACGGGCAGCGGCGCGAAACATCACGTCAGAGGAGGTGCTCCAGTCGCTCAAGCCAGGTTCACCGCGGCGCGAAACATCCGGCGGCCGACACCCGCTGCGCCCGTTATCGATATCGGCAGGTCGGAGCGGCGCGAAATCGCGTG
Organism: Candidatus Aldehydirespirator sp.; assembly: GCA_965219165.1. GTDB lineage: Bacteria > Actinomycetota > Acidimicrobiia > Acidimicrobiales > Aldehydirespiratoraceae > Aldehydirespirator. The sequence continues at coordinate 3,668,595 of CBDCMW010000002.1, forward strand.
CCCGGCACCAGCCTCGTGTGACGCTTTCGCGCCACTCCGTTCGCGCCACCTCGCAAACGCGCAGCCACCAGCCACCTCCCCATCTCAGCCCCACAAGACCCAACTCTCAGCACGCGCCCAACCCCGAAAGGGGTGGGCAAGCAAACAACTAGCCGACCCCCCACCAGCCAACCACCCGTCACCAGCGAGCCGACCGCACCCCCACAGCAACCCGCCCCGCCGGCAGGCACACCAACAACAACAGCCGAAACGAAGCAGACTTCCAAAATCCCACCAACCCAACGGCACGGCGGCAGTGGCCGCTGGCGCTCGCCCACCGATAACGGCACATCAAAGTGGCGCGAAATCTCCGACGGGCCCACCTCGTCGTCGACATCCCCTGTTTCGCTCCACTCCCCCGTTTTTTGGCCTCAGCGTGTGCTTTCATGTCCGTTTCGACCCGGACGGAAGGACGGAAGAATGACATCCATCATCGATGAAATAGAGGCGGCGGGTCCGGCGACGGAACTGACCGAACTGCTGAGAGAGCTTGACGCCTTCGACCCTCACGCCCCGGACAGTGGGGAGCGCGAGCACCGGCTGGACGTTGAGGTCGCACGGGTGCTGACACAGACCCTCAGTGCGGGTGCCCGTCGGGAGTTGGCGACGATGTTGATGCCAGCATGGGCGAATGGGCAGCTGTTCGGAAACTTGAACAAGGTCCGATTGACCGGCGTCGCGTGGCCGGTCATTGTGGGGTGCCTGGCCGAGCACGGCTTGGTTCCCATACTCCACAGGGTCATGGGTGTGGTGAATGTCTGGCCGCTCTCGCATCTCCTCACTCCAGGGCAGCAGTCGCCGCGACGCTCGCTGTGTTCGCCATGCTCAGAATGCTCCGTGATGTGGGCCGAAACCCCGAGTGAGCAAGAGGAACTGGTCTGCCGGACTTGCTTCGCGTGCAACCGGATCACCCAAGTCAATCCGGCCCAAGGGACGCTGTGGTGACGGTCGTCGCACTCCGCTTGACCACAGCGCGACAACCGCTGTCATTGTGGGGTGCCTGGCCGAGCACGGCTTCCCATACTCCACAGGGTCATGGGTCGCCGCATCGCATCTCCTCACTCCAGGGCAGTCGCCGCGACGCTCGCTGTGATGCTCGGGCGTGATGTGGGCCGAAACCCCGAGTGGCAAGAGGACAGCTTGAGCGTCGCATGGGCCGCATCGACGGGCTGGAGGTTGGCGATGAGCCTGCCCACGTCGCACCGGACACGCCCGCTGCTGCTCTCTCGTACAGCGACCCCTCTGGCCGTCCGCAGGCGGCGACCAGGTAGGCGACTAGTTGGCAGCCTCGCTGGGGAACGCGGCACGGAACGCGAGCACAGTCTCCTCCACGCCCTCGGTCATTAGGTCCACCACAATCTGATAGCGGCCCGCCGCCGGAAGCTGCACGGTGCGGAAGTCAACGGCGAACGGCACTATGATCACTTCGCCGGGGTCATTCTGAGGGGGAGGGGTGCCAATCTGAAACCCGGCGGAAGCCTCCGCCAGCCGAGCCCCGTCGGCGGTCTCAACCCTGAACCGTATCTCCCGCGGAATCTTGGCTTCCCCTGGGGCGACCTCGATTATGAGGGCGAGCATTGCGCCCATCGGGGCGGGATACTGCGGCCGCCAGACGCGATTGATTCCTGCTGAGATGACCGACAACAGACCCTCTCGGACCTGCGCGAAGTCACAAATCGCGGCGACGCATACCTTCATGGAGTCTTGCTACACCCCTGAGAGAGCGAACCCGACTCGAACCGCCTCCGTGCCGTGGGTCGGGGGCTCGACAGGAGCGGGGAACCTGTCAGGTTCCCAGGCAGGAGTCTCCGCCTCGGCTGCAACGAGCCTGATTTGCAGAGCGTCAAGAACACCCTCAGCGTCGGCCCACTCGTGAATGGAGACCACTAGGTCGGCCAAACGGTCTGCGCCGCCGGTGAACCCGAGGTCGTCTTCCGCCCACCAGAGCGTGCCCTCTTCGCGGTTCTGGTACACGCGAACTTCATGCATCGAGCGCCTCCCTATCGGATGAACCGCTGTTCATAGTAAGTCTTCTACTTCCTCATCGGTCAATCCAGCCCGCTCAACCAACATCCGGCGCAAGGCCTTAGGCGGCACCTCGTCTCTGTCGTGGAACGCAAAGCCGATGGGGAGACGGCCGTCAGCGACCAGTTTGCGGTGGGAACCGCGCTGACGTTCCTGCCTGTAGCCGACTCTGGCGAGAAGCCTGAGGACTTCACGGGCCTTCAATGCCGGGAAGCGCGACGCAGGAATCACCATCGCTCCAAACCCTACAGACGCACTTGCAACCGACCGGTGGCCGTCGCTCACCCCGCCAGCACCCCACAAACACAGAACTTCGGCACGCCCAACGGCGCGGGCTGACACTGACCGAGCCACCACCCAGCCCCCGGATCACGCCCTCCCGCCCACGGTACCCCTACCCGGCGTCACGCGATGGAGCACTCGTTCTGTGCTGTTTGCGGCCCATGAGATGCCGCAACTACGGTGCCGCCGCGATGAGCGATGCTCACGAGGACCAGAACGCTTCTGGGTCTTGGCAGCCTGACCCCACAAGCCGGTACAAGCTGCGTTGGCGCGACGCCGCTGGGAACTGGACCGACCACGTGTACAGCAGCGACGGCCAGATGGGCAACGACCCCTACGACACTCCATCTCCTCCGCCGCCTTCCCCGCTTCCGCCTGAGAGCCAGTCCGAGACGCTCCAGGCACCTGGCGCGCAACCCCACGGGGAGACGCTGACCAGAGCCGAGGCCCGTAAGGCAAGAACTGAGGCCAAGAAGGCCGAGCTGCGCCAACGGCTAGCCGACCAGAAGACCTTGAAGGCCGACCAACAGGCATTCAAGAAGGCACAACGAGAGGCTGTCAAGTCTGCTGCTGGAATGGGCGGGAAGCTGCTCGCGCTCGCCCGGCTGCACTTTGACGACGACGAGACGGACTTGTGCTCAGTGCGCGGCACCTATGAGACCAAACGGGCGCTTCGCGAATCAGGGTGGAGTGAGGGTGTCGAGGAGGGCCCAGTTGGGTTTGCCGGCATACAGCAGGGCCCGGATCCGGTAGTTGTTGAAGTTGGTGAACCCGAAGGCGGCGCGTTTGACGCGTTTGGCCAGGTTGTTGGTGCTTATCTGGAGGGCTGGACGCTGTGGTGGTTCGGAGCTTGGGTTTCATGTGGGAGACATGTCGCTGACGGGGCGGGGATGCGGCTTTGGCGCCGGTGGCCGAGGTGCTGGGCGAGGTGTTCTCGGAGTTGGTGGTTGTCGGCCTTGAGCCTGGTGATCTCGTCGAGGGCGGCCTCGAGGCGTTGTCGCAGCGATTCGGCTGATCCTCGTTCAGGTGATGGAACGGGGACAGCCTGGGCTGTGGCAACTCGGCGGAGCCGGTCGATGTCGGCTCGCAGGTCGGGCTGGCGGTAGAGCCAGGATCGGGACACGCCTGCTGTGCGGGCGACGTGTGCGAACGTGATCGGTTGCGCGGTGGCGTGGAGGCGCTGTAGTGCTTCGGTGGCGCGTTGGCGGGTCTGGTCGGAGCGTTGTCGGGCGGCAGCGGCGAGGGCGGTGGTCACGGGTTGGTGTCTCCTATGTCTTCGAGCGCGGCGATGAGCCGGTCGAGGTTGTCGTGGACTTGGCGATGGTTGTCGGCGAGCCGGAGTTGGCCGTCGGCTTCGGCGGTGGCGACGAGCTGGCGGGTCTGGTCGCGTTGGCGGCGGTGGATGTCGAGGAACGCCGGGGTTGTCTGGAAGTCGGGGCAGGTGAGGCAGGCGTTGGGGTGGGGGCAGTGCTGTTGTGGTGGGCGTCCGCAGTAGCCGTTGGGCAGGCTGGCTTGGACGCGGGCCATGTTGTGCTTGGTCCACTCGGCTTCGGCGGTGAGTGCGCCGGGGTCGTAGGCGATGTGTTCTCCGGCGAGGTTGACCCGCTGCTGGCAGTATTCGTCGAAGGCTGCGCGGACGGTGGTGTCATGGAGCGCGGCGTAGCGGGCGGTCATCTGGGGGCTGGCGTGGCCGAGGAGCCGCTGGATGACGTGTTGGGGGACGCCTGTGTTGATCAGCCGGGTGCCGAGGGTGTGGCGGAACTGGTGGGCGGTGACCCGCACGGGCTGGCCGGTGTCGTCTCGCAGGTCGATGTCGTGTTGCCAGCGGGCCAGACGCCCCCGCAGCGTGGCGTAGCTGAAGGGCCGGGTCGCGTCGGGGTTGGATCGCGGGGCGGGGAACAGCACCGGCACAGCGTCGGGCCAGCGGTGGAGCAGATGCGTCTGTTGGGCGCGGATGGCTTCGGCGGCGGCGGCGCTGAGGGGCACGAGCTGCTCGGCGGCCATCTTGGTGTTGAGGTAGCGAAGGCAGGGCCACCCGGCGCTGTCTTCGATGATCGGGTTGAACGGCAGCGAGCAGGCGTCGTTGGCCCGCAGGCCGGTCTCCATGATCACGATGACCAGCGCCCGGGTCGTGGCGTCGGGCAGCATTGCGAGGCGTTCGGGGTCTTCGAGCTGGGCCATGACGAACTCGGGGATGAACCGGGGCAGGGGCCGGGGTCGGCTGGGCAGGTCGTCGTGATAGACCGCTGCCGTCGCGGGCAGTCGCGGCAGCCAGCCGTGGCGCCGGCAGGCATCGAGAAAGACCCGCAGACAGGTGATGTAGGTGCTGGAGGTGTGAGCAGCGAGATGTGAGGCGGCGACCCACACCAGATAGGACTCCAGCGCGTCGCGGGTGACGACAGCCTCGTCGGAGGCCCGGGGATCGCGTCGGGTGAGGAACCGGCTGAACCACAGCATCGCCCGCACATCGACATGCACGCTGCCGAAGGTCTTGCCCGACCCCAGCCGAAGCCTCGCCCAGCGCTTCACCGCGGCGCGTAGCCACGGCTGGTCGATGGTGTCGAAACGGGTCTGAGCCGGCGACCGGGTCACCTTGATCCCCAGCCGCGAGGCGACCCAGAGGTCCGACGCGTACTCGGCTTCGATGTCGATGCCGCCGAGGTCGCTGAGCCTGCGGTAGGCGTAGCGGATGAGCCCGATCACAGGGCTCGGGTCCCTGCGGCGGCGGGACCTCACCTCGTCGAGCCAGTCCTCCAGCGGCCGGTCCAGCAGCGAGCCGGCGCCGCTGTCGGCCACCAGAGCGACCAAATGCCTCACCGTCGAGGGCGGCACCCTCACAGTGCGGTCGTCGCAGCGGCACTGCAGCACGTACGCGACCTCCATGCGGGCCCCGACGGCCAACGCCGACAGATCGAAGCCGTCCACGTTCTCTGAGCCGGCCCGGACCGCGACCGCAGCGGCGCCCGCCTTGAACTCCCCGAGGTCGGGCTTGCCGTGGCTGGCCCACCGCTGGTGGTGAGCAGAGCACAGATCCCGCGCCCAGGCGCTGCGCCCGCATCCCGCCACCCCGCAGCGGCCCCGACCGAACACCGGGTCCTCGGGCGACACCCGGATCACCTCGCCGCAGAACTCCGGGCGCACAGCCGCCACGAGCTCGCCCAGATGGTCGCCGCGGCCGCTGCGGGCGGGGACGGCGCTCAGCATGAGACGCCGTCCCAGGCGCCTGCGCGCACCAGCTCGGACCGCAGGTCCTCGACATCGAGGTGCACATACGCTTCGCTGGTCGTGGTCACCGACCGGTGCGTCAACAGCTTGGACACGACCTCGATCGCCACACCGGCGCGGATCAGCTCGGTGGCGCGGCTGTGGCGCAGCGTGTGCGGGGTGAACTCGATGCCCGTGCGGGCTCGCAGCCGCCGCACCAGCTTCGCGACCGTGTCATAGCGCAGCGGCCTGCCCACCGGCGCCGACCACAGGTTCACGAACACGTAGTCAGAGTCCAGCTCGCCGTACTCGGTGTGCATGTAATCGCTGTAGAGCCGCACCAGCGGCGCCGACACCGGCACCGTCGCCGGCGACGAGCACTTGGCCCGGGCCCCGTTCGCGTTGTCGGCCCGGGCCACGATGCGCACCTCCCGGCGGCGGCTCACGAAGTCCTCGTGCCGCAAACCGAGCGCCTGGCCGACCCGCATGCCCGTCTCGGCCAACAAGGCGAACAAGAACCGGTCCCGCAGCCGGGTGCACGCCGCCAAGATCACAGCGACCTCCTCGACGCCGAGCACCACCGGCAGCCGCCGCGGCACACGCAGCCCCACCGGCCGCAGCCTCACCGGACCGCTGCTCGCTATGCCGTGCAAGAACGGCTTGTAGGAACCCCGAGACCCGCGCCGCCACGCCACCAACTCCGCCGCCACGCCCACGCCGCCGCTGCGAGCGTGGAAGTCGTAGAACCCAAACAGCGCGGCCAGGTGACGGTTCACCGTCGCCGCGCTGCGAACCGCCGCCGTGTCATCGAACACGATCACGTTGTCGGCCGGAGCCCGCAGCCATGCCACGAACCGCGAGACGTCCTCGATCCCGACGCTGTCCCAGACCACCCGACGGGCCCCGAGGAACTCGAACCAAAGCCGCAGACCGTGCGCGTAGGCCCTCACCGTGTTCGGTGAACGCTCGATGCCTGCCAGATGCGCCAGATAGCGCTCCGCCGGCTCCACCAGAGCCCACTCGTCGTCGACGACCGTCCAAGACTCGGCGCCGGTCACCGGCATCACCACACGCTGCACCCTCACAGGCCACCTCCACCGCATCTCGACCGGCGAGGCCAGGCCGAAGGAAGCGCTGTCTAGCTCACGCCGCCAGCAACATCGCGGACTCCAACGACACACTCCAGAGAACGCGTCCACGACCGCCCGCCATGCGCCCGTCAACGACATCGACGACACCCCCCGACACGCTCCAGAGAATGGCGGCCTCGGTCGCGGCGTTGGTGACTCTGGCGGCGTGCCAGTTGGCGATCTGGTGTCGCCAGCGCCACAGGGTGCGGCCCAACCGGTTGATCTCTGCGGGCATGGCGGGGTCTTGGAGGTCGGCGGCGAGTTGGTCGACGGTGGCGGCGCCGACTTCGGCGTCGGCTATGTCGTAGACGCTGCGCAGGGTCTCTTTGGCGTGCCAGGCGTCGCGGACCTCGCCGTAGGGGTCTCCGGCGTCGAGCAGGCCCCGCAGCTTGGTGCGGCCGTGCTCGGTGATGTTCTCCGAGGCTGACACGAGCAGCTTGCGCGCCCGGTAGAGGGGGTCGTGTTTGTGGCCGCGGTGTCCCAGGGTCTGGTTCTGGACTCTGCGGCGGACCTCGTCGAGGGCGTCGTTGCCGAGCCGCACGACGTGGAACGGGTCCGCGACTTGCCTCGCGTGGGGCGCCGCGGCGTCGAACGCGGCCCGGTACGGGCCCGAGAGGTCCAGCACCGCCCAGCGGATGTTCGCGCGCCAGCCGCTGGGCCGACCAAGCAGCCACCGGGTCGGCGCTTTGGCGGTTCTGCCTGCCACTATGTCAAGGAGCTGGCCGCGTCCGACGTCGACGATGCTGGTCGCCCAGGCCTTGGTGCGGAACCGTCCCCGGCGCCACATCAGGTGCTCGTCGAGGCCCAGCGCGTCTGTGCCGCGGATCCGCTCGGTGTCGGCGTCGAGCAGCGCCTCGCCCCAGCGGCGCACCGACGTGTTGACGGGGTGCCAGCTGCATCCCAGCTCCTCAGCGACGTCTTTGACCGGGCGGCCACGGCCCGCCTGGCGCGTCGCCCAGCGGCCCGCCCGCGTGGTCAGCCGCTCCCGCTCGGGCGCGATCTCGCGATCCTGCTCGGTGACCGCTCCCCCAGAGCATCCCCGCTGTGGGCAGCGCCAGCGGCGCTTGTGCCACACCAGCCGAACAGCCCGCCCGAACGCGGGGAGGTCCACCAGCTCGACCGGCCGCTCGCCGTTGGACCACAACGGCCCGCCGCAAGCCCTGCAGCCCGGTCTCGGCGCCCGACGGCGGATGTGCACCCGCAACGGCTCGCCGGCTTCGCCGTCGACGCCGAGCACCTCGACGTCGCCCAGTCCCACCAGCACCTCACACACGCGCGTAGGGTCAACTTCCACAGGGATCCTCCAGATTCTCGGCTGCCTTGGCGGTGCCGATTCTGGGGGATCCCTCGCGTTCAGCCGCGGATGGCTGCTGCCCTCACTCCACCCTGATTCGCGAAGCGCCACCAAACGCCTTGGGGCTGACTCGGTGCGAAGCGGCATCCTGATAGCGACTAACAAGAGGGTCGTGTTCTACGCCAAGAGGGCCACCGGCCACGACATCAACTTCTTCCGCTACAAGGCCATCTCGTCCGTCGACACGGGCAAGAACATGATGGGCGCGTACATCACGCTGGTGGTGTCAGGCAACGAGGCCAACCTCAAATGGATAAAGGACGGCGACGCTGCCGGGTTCGTGGAGACTGTTCAAGACCAGATGGAGAGCGTCTAGGCGGAACTGCCAGTCCCCGCTACTCCGTCCCTGGGTGCAAGATTCTTCCGACCTCGTTCCACGCATCCCTGAACCCGCTCGTGTGCGCGAATCGCCAACTTCCCGCACGGCGCAAAGCCCGTAGTCGTCCGACTCTGCCTGCCGTTCGCAAGACCACAACGAATCGCTGCCGGACCAAACTCCGTCCTCTAGCCGCGAATGTCATCTGAACGAACGCAGTCTCATAGGCGCAGAAGATGGCGAACGCGTACACGCCCATCAGCGCAACAGGGGTCAGCCACAACGGCAGGAGGAACTCGCGCAACAGCAGTCCGTGGTCAAGGTCTGCCCAATCGTTTAGCACACGCCGAATGGCCCATCCCACTGCCGAGATGCTGAACCCGATGAGGTAGAGGTTCGCCAAGGTGGATGCCGGGGTGGGCCGCTCGGTGCCCGCTGACCAGGCTGAGATGATGCTGGCAAGACCCGCGAGCGCCTGCGCAGGAATTTCAATCCACAGAGGGAACGACGCTAGGTCAGCGACGAAGCCGACCACCTCAACGAGGGCAATGGGCCGGATGCTCGCCCGCCACCCAAATCCGGGCTCGTCGATGGCGTCGTCAAACTTGAATAGGAGTCCGATTCCGCCGAGCACTAGCCATAGGGCTGGTTTGGAGCTGACCCGGTTTGGTTGACACCCTGATCCTGGGATCCTTGGAGGGTCCAGAGGGGAGTCAATCATGGGAGGACGCACTCGTGTGTCGGCGGCCATGAGATCCTGCCCAGTGGCGGCCATGTAGCTGCCCGCTGGCGGCCAACAGTTCTGCCCGGCGGCGGCCAACAGAACTGCCCGCGTTGAAGTCCGTTTCCCGTCGGGGTCCACCTTGGCGGGGTGCTCCTCCTACTCGAATGGCCGGTCACCACGACCGTGGCCATCGAGCAGGAGGAGCAAGTGAAGTCTCGCGAGGAAATCATGAACATGTTGGAAGCGTTCGACCTGTGTGGGTCGTTGCGTGGCGCCGGTGAGCTGGCCGGCGTGTCTCATCACACTGTGGCCCGTTATGTCGCTGAGCGCGACGAGGGTCGGCTGGGGGGTGTGGGCCCGGTGCGCGGGGAGCGGATCATTGATCCGTTCTTGCCGAAGATCGAGGAGTGGGTCGAGCGGTCTCACGCCAAGATCCGCGCCGACCGGGCCTTTGACAAGCTGAAGGCGTTGGGGTTCGAGGGGTCGGACCGCACGGTGCGCCGGGCGGTGGCGGAGGTGAAGGCCAACCATCGCCGTGGTCGGCGGCGGGTGTATCGGCCGTGGATCGCGGAGCCTGGGATGTGGGCGCAGTGGGATGGGGCGCGGGCCCGATCATCGCCGGGCGAAGAACGAATCTGTTCTGTGCGTGGTTGGCGTGGTCGCGGTTCCGGGTGGTGGTGCCGTGCCGGGATCGCAGGCTGGCGACGGTGATCGGCTGTGTGGATCGGGCGATGAGGGCCTTCGGCGGCGCGCCGACGTATTGGTTGACCGACAACGAGCGCACGGTCACGATCGATCACGTCGCTGGGATCGCTGTGCGCCATCCGGAGATCGTTGCGGTCGGCGGCCACTACGGGATCACGATCGCGACGTGTGTGCCGGCGGATCCTGAGTCCAAGGGCGGCAGCGAGGCGACGGTGCGGGTCGCCAAGGCCGACTTGGTGCCCACCGACGCCAATTTGCGCGGCGACTACGCCAGCTGGGCCGAGCTGGTCGAGGCCTGTGAGGCGTGGATGGCTGAGATCAACGGTCGTGAGCATCGGGTGACCCGGCGGGCACCGGTCGAGATGCTGGCTGAGGAACGGCATCGGCTGCACGCGCTGCCCGAGGCCCCTTACACGGCGGTGCTCGGCGAGACCCGGAAAGTCTCCTGGAGCTCCACGATCAGCTTCGGTGGCGTGACCTACTCGGTCCCGCACGCCCTTGCCGATGAGACGGTGTGGGTGCGTGTGGACGGTGACCACCTCGTCGTCACCCACTGCGCACCGTCAGGACCTGTCGAGGTCGCCCGCCACCAGCGTTCGACACCTGGGCATCCGATGATCGACGACGCCCACTACCCGCCGCGCCCGGCTGGGCCGCTCGGGCGGCGTCCCAAGCCGACGAGCGCGGCCGAGGCCGAGTTCTTGTCGTTGGGAGACGGCGCCCGGCTGTGGCTGGTCGAGGCCGCCTCGGCGGGCACGTCACGGATCAAAACCAAGATGGCCCAAGCCGTTGACCTGGCCCGCCTGCACGGCCAGATGCGCGTTGATTGGGCGCTCGGTCACGCCGCCACCTACGCCCGTTTCGCCGACGGCGACCTCGCGTCGATCCTCGCCGCGCATCCTGTCGGCGAGCGCCACACCGCCGGCGAGGACCACTCGCTGCAGCCCGGCACCGCCGCCTGGGGCCGCCTCGGAGGCAACCAATGAACCCAGCACCGATCGACGAGGTAGTCGACCTGTTGCGCGCCCTGCGCCTGCCCCACATGCGCGCCGCAGCACCGGAGCTGTTGGCCACCGCCAAAGCACAACGCTGGGAGCCGGCCGAAGCGATGCGCGCACTGCTCACCGAGGAGCTCGCCGGCCGTCAAGCGTCCTCAATCCGGGCCCGGCGCAAAGCGGCCGGGTTCCCCACCGGCAAGACCTTCGACGCCTGGGACGAGACCGTGTCATCGATCCCGGCGCCGACCCAGCGGGCGCTGCGCACCCTGGAGTGGATCCACCGCCACGAGAACCTCGTCGTGTGCGGACCATCAGGCACAGGCAAGACCCACTTCCTTGAAGCGCTCGGCCACGCCGCCGTCGACGCCGGCCACAAGATCACCTGGTTCAGCCTCGAGCACCTCGGAGCGCTCGTGCGTCGCCACAGCGCCGACGACACCGCAGCCAAAGCCATCCGACGCATCATGCGAGCCGACGTCGTCGTGATCGACGACATCGGCCTGCTCCCGGTCACAGCCGAGACCGCCGAGGCGCTCTACCGCGTTGTCGACGCCGCCTACGAGAAGCGCTCCATCGCCTTGTCGAGCAATCTTCACCCGGCCGGCTTCGACGAGCTCATGCCCAAGACCATCGCCAACGCCACCGTCGACCGGCTGCTGCACCACGCCCACGTCGTGCTCACCGCCGGCGACAGCATCCGCCTCACCCAGGCCACCGCCGGCAAGGGGGTGATGCCACTGACCAACTGAACCCCGGGCAAATCTGTTGGCCACGAACGGGCAGTTCTGTTGGCCACCTACGGGCAGTTCTGCTGTCCGCCACTGGGCAGATCCCACTGGCCATTGACACTCGTGCGCCGTATCCGTCTGAGTACAAGGCCGAGCTGGTCCGGTTGGTCCGTGAGGAGGGCCGGTCGCCGTCGGAGCTCGCTCGCGAGTTCGAGCCGTCGGCGCAGTCGATCATGAACTGGGTCGCGCAGGCTGAGATCGATGACGGCAAGCGCGGCGGGGTGACGACTGATGAGAAGGCCGTTCATCGAGGCGGAGAAGGCCAACTTCTCGATCAAGCAGATGTTGCTTCGACCGGTTGAGTCCGCTCAATATCGGTCTATCCGCTACAGCGAGCGCCTCGCCGCGAACGCCGCGGTCAGCTCGGTGGGGACCCGACAACGCGTTGGCCGAGACGATCATCGGGCTCTAAGGTCCGTGAGGGCGAGCGGGTCGGCACGAGATTCAGCGGGCCGGAACAAGGCCGCGAGTGGCAGCTGCCCAAGCAACTGTCGCCCCCGCGCCAGCTACGAGGTAGGGACCCAGCGGCCGGCTGGCCCGCATGCCGTGTCGAGACAGAACGACCAGCGCCTCGGGCAAGGCCAGCACGAACCCTGCCGCTAGGCCCAACAGCGCGATCTGCCAGCCCCACCACCCGCACAGCAGGCCGTTCAGCACGCTGAGGCGGACATCGCCGAAGCCCATCGACGGTGGATGGACGAAGTGGACCGCGGCCAGCAGCGCCCCGCATGCTGCGGACCCCAGCGCCGCGCCGACGAGGCCAGACGGATCAGCGTCCACTACTGACGGCGCTGCGAACAGCAGCCAAACGGCCCCTGCGACGGGCCAGATGAGGCGCGTCGGGAGTATCCCGGTGCGATAGTCGGTCACAGCCAGCCAAATGCCCGCAGCCAGCCAGACGGCGACCGCGGTCAGAACGAGCATCTCGGGCATGCCCACCGCGAGGACGATATTCCGGGGACGTTCTACCCAGACATATCTAGTGTAGGCATTCGCAAGAAACTCTTTCAGTATGTATATATTCTCACACTGCTCCCGGCGTATGCCGGCGTGTGACATACGGACACCGCAAGGAACAGATGTCAAATCCTCCCCCGTCCAGAGAGCGCGCGCCGACGGCGCCCCGAGGCCAAGGGCGTCAGGTGGCGTTCTCTGGAACCCAGGAGCGGCGGCGGGGCGGGGTCTTCCTGCTCGGCTTGGTGTTGGTGCTCGGGGCCGGGTTGGGCTTCTGGTTCATCTTCCAGAGCATCGACGAGCGCTCCGAATATCTGATGGCGGCTCGAACCATCGAGCGCTGGGAGGTGGCTCGGGCGGAGGACTTCACCGTCGTCGAGGCGAACGTGGGGTCGGCTTCGGCTCTCACCTCTGACCGGCTCGGCGCGGTGCAGGGCAAATGGGCGACCGGCCGGATTCCGGTCGGGACGATCATCGTCGAAGGCCTGTTCGAGACGCCTCCCCTGTCAGCCGAGTCCGAAGTGGAGAGAGTGCTGATCCAGGTCAGGCTGCCCTCGGCGGAGGCTCCCTTCGGCTCTCTCAATACGGGCGACACGGTGGCCCTGCTGGGCCGGGAGTCCGTGGGCGGGGAGGCTCAGGCAAGCCCCCTAGGTCTCATTGGGATTCTCAGGCTGGAATTCGTGTCAGGCGATGACATCTACTACGTCGTCACCCCCGAGGAGGCCCTGGACGTCAAGAGCAGTGTCGACCGGTACATGGCCGCATCGGACCGAACCATATTGAAACTGGGCTTCGACCTGACAGCTGGGGACTTGGCGGAGGCGTTGGAGCAGCAGGCTGTTGTTCCACCTGCTCTTACCTACACCGAGACTGAAGTGGGGTCAGGCTTCGAGCCTGTCGAGGACCAATGAGGACTGTGGTCTCCCCGAGCAGCCGTCGAGCGCCCGACCAGATTCGGCCGGCCCCGTGCTGACCGTCTACAGCACCAACGGTTCGCCCGGAGCCTCCACCACGGCCATGCACCTGGCCGCCCACTGGGCCTCGACGGGTCGCGAGGTCCTGCTCATCGAGGCGGACCCCGCCGGGGGCATGCTGAGCCACAATCTGGGGATCCAGTTCACGCCCGGGTCGGCGTCGTTCGTCGCCTCGGGCCTGCCGGTGCTCAGCAGCCATCTGATCGAGCACGCCCAGGATGTGCTGTTCGAGAACCTGCACGTGATGCCGGCCCCGGCCAGTCCCGCGGGCGCCCGCGGCATCTTCCGCACCTTCGCCGACAGCGCCGAGGACCTCTGGACGATCTCTGAGAGCGACCTGGCGGTGATCATCGACGGGGGGCGGATCACCGCCGACACCGCAGCCTCGGAGCTGACGACCAGGGCAGCCGGAGTGGTCGTGGTATGCCGCAACAACAGCCAGTTCTCGAGCCTGGAGCATCTCAAGGACGTGCTGGCCGCCGGTCCCGACGACGACGGCCCCCAGGGCTGCGCGGTCACCATCGGCAAGTCCCCCATGGAAGACGAGGAATGGCGCGCGAGCTACGGCCTTGCCTTCTGCGGCACCATCGAACTCGTCGCCGACATGACCGCGGACCTCTCCCCCTACTTGAACCGCAACAAGCGCAAGTCCAAGAAGTGGTGGCACAGCCTGGCGCAAGTCGGAGAGAAGCTGTACCAGTACGCGCAGCCGCCCGCGTCGGACCCCTCCCGCCGGCTCCGTCCCGCGGCGCAGACCCCCTCGCCCAGGACGGAGCTTGCGGGCGACGTAGATCACGGCGCCAACCAGGCCGCTACCGGCTCACAGCTATCCCATGCCCAAGATCCGACGGACCACGGACAGCCTCCGATGGCGCCATCGGAACCCATGCCGGGCCCTGCGTCGCCGATGGCGCCCGCTGCCGGGGCGGACTCTGGGCAGCCCCATTACCCCCACTACCTGCCACCGAGCCCCGAGCCTCAGCCGGGCCTTTGGCAGTCCCATCACCTGCCACCCTCCGCGGGACCCGAGGGCTACGTGCCCTACACGCCGCCGGCCCACGAGCAACCCCACCCGGCCCACGAGCAACCCCACCCGGCCTACGAGCAACCCCACCCGTCGCCCGGGCACGAACAACCCCACCCGGCCTACGAGCAACCCCAGCCGTCGCCCGGGCACGAACAACCCCACCCGGCCTACGAACAGCCCCAGCCCGGGGCCTTCGAGGCCTATGGACCGGCACAGCAGCCGACACCCGCCTATGAGCAGCCTGCCGCTGGACTTGAACCCCCGTCTCGGGCGCCGTCGCATGAGCGGGCACCGGCGTTGTCCGCGGAGGAGTGGAGCGCTGGAGCCGGGCAGCCGGTGGCTGCGGGGGTTGAGTCCGGCCCGAAGCCGGATATGGAGCCCACCGGTTCGTTCCGGGAGTGGGCGGTCAAGCTGCACGGCGCCAACGCGGGGGACACGCCAGCTCAGAACCGGAGCGGCGAGGGATTTGGTCCCGCGGTTTGATGGCTGAGACGAGTCCGGGTCTAGAGCTATTCCAGCGGTCGTACGACAGGCTGCTGAGCCAGTTCCTGGAGCTGGAGCGCCAGCAGTTGTCTGCCGATGTCGTCGACAGGCAGCTCATGGACATCGCCGAGGGAATCGTCCGCGAGCACAACACTTCGGCTTTGATCGCCGGGCGGCGCACGCTCTCCGACGAGGAGGAGCGCGAGTTCCGGTCCAACGTGCGGGGCCTGATGGGGGGCGGCGCCCTGGTGCCTCTGCTGGAGCGGGCCGACGTGGAGAACATCCACATCCTCGGTCACGACAACGTGATCCTGTCGTTGGCCGACGGGCGTCGCATCCCGGGGCCTGCGTTGGCGGGCAGCGAGCAGGAGCTGGTCATGATGATCCGCCACCTCGCGGCAACCGCGGGCCACACCTCGCGGCGATTCGACACCGCGGCGCCGATCCTCGACCTGAGGCTGGCGTCGGGGCACCGGCTGTTCGCGGTGACCGCGGTGGCCGAGAGGACCTCGATCGTGATCCGCCGCCACCGGATGCTGCAGTCCTCGCTGGAGCAGCTCGAGCACAAGGGCACCGTCACTCCCCAGATGACCGCGGTGCTGCGGGCCGCGGTGCGTCCTCCCAGCCCGGCGAACATGCTGGTGGTCGGGGGCACGGGCGCGGGCAAGACGACCCTGCTGCGCTCGCTGCTGGCCGAGGTCCCCCAGTCCGAGCTGATCGTCACCATCGAGGACACCCTCGAGCTGCATCTGCGGTCCTCGGGCCTGCACGAGCGCACGCTGGCGCTGGAGACCCGCACCTCCAACACCGAGGGCTTGGGCGAGATCTCCATGTACGACCTGTGCAAGGCCGCGCTGCGGATGTCGCCGGACCGGGTGATCGTGGGCGAGGTGCGCGGCGGCGAAGTGATGCAGCTCCTGCAGGCGATGGGCATCGGCAACGACGGCTCGCTGGGCACCATCCACGCGGGCAGCACCAGAGCCGCCATCAACAAGATGCTGATCTACGCGCAGCGCTCGCCGGACTCGCCCACCCCCGACTCGGTGCTGCGCGAGATCGCAGAGGTGCTGCACCTGCTGGTGTACATCAAGAAGCTGCCCGACGGGCGGCGGGCCATCACCTCCATCCGCGAGATCATCGAGCACGAGGAGGGCCAAGTCGTCACCTCCGAGGTGTTCGCTCCGGGCCCCGACGGCACCGGCGTGTACGTCAAGCCCTTCAAGCCCGACGGCGAGCCGCTCGCCCGGCTCATGGCCGCCGGGTTCGACCCCGCCGCGCTGGGCGAACCCTACCGCCGGCGTCCTTCCGGGCCCGAGGCCCGTCCCCCATCCCGTCACCCGCAGCCGCAACCCGCACCAGCCCAGCGGACCCCGCCACAACCCCCACCAGCCCGGCAAGCACCGCCAACCCAACCTCGACCGCAGCCCCAGCCAACCCAACCTCGACCGCAGCCCCAGCCAACCCAACCTCGACCGCAGCCCCAGCCAACCCAACCTCGACCGCAGCCCCAGCCGTATCCCCAGCCCTCCGGCGCGCCTGTCGGGCGCCACTCCGGGACGCCGCTGCTGGTCGCGCAGGGTCCGGCCGCTCCCACGTCTTCCACGCCCGCGGAGGTGCCGTCAGCCGCGCAGCTTCAACGGGCGGCGGCGCCTGCGGGTGAGACTAACCCGGGCGGCAGAGTGCGTCCGGCCGCCGCGGACGGGGCTGCAAGGGCCTCCGGCCCGTCGCCAGCCGACCGCGCCGGTTAGTCCGCGATGGTCGCGCTGGCTTCCGTCCTGCTCGGCGCGCTGGCCGGCTTGGGCCTGTTCGCGATGGTTCTCGGCTCACAGGAACGGCCCGTGCGCGAGAAGCTTGATCGGTTGCGCAAGTTCCGGTCCCGGGCGGCGAGCGTGGAGTTGCCGTCGTCGGCGACCGACATCCTGGTCATGATGGGCCTCGGGGCGGCCTTGGGCTTCGGAGCCTGGTACGCCACCGGATGGCTGGTGGCCGGACTCCTCGGCGTGACGGCCGGAGTGATGGGTCCCATAATGTGGCGGGCGCCCCGCAAGCGAAGGGCGTTCACCGACGAGATCGAGGCCTACTCTCAGTGGACCGAGCAGGTCCGGGATCTGGTCGCGGCCAGCGGCTCGCTGTTCGAGGCGGTCATACTGTCGGCCGACCACGCCCCGTCGCACCTGCGCCCGCACGTTGTGCAGATGGCGTCGATCGCCCGGACCCTGGGACTGCCGCCCGCGCTGGACTGGTTCGCCGCGGAGATGGAGTCGCCCTTCGCCGACCGGCTGGTGCTGGGCATGAAGATCGCCTGGGACTCCGGGGCCCGGGTGAGCGAGGCGTTCGAGAGCACGGCCCGGTCCATGCGGGCCGAGGTGGAGATGCGGCGGCGCAACGAGGTGGCCAACGCCCGGGCGTGGACGCAGGTGGTGTCGATAGTGGGGGTCACGGTGGTGTCGGTGCTGTTCATGTTCGTGTTCAACAAGGCGTTCTTCGATCCCTTCGGCTCCGTGGTCGGCCAGGCCACCCTGCTGGCGGTGGGGGTGCTGATCTTCGGCAACGTCTACTGGGTGCTGAAGCTGTCGGAGTCGGGGATCCCGGTGCGGCTGGTCGCATCGGACACCGAACATGCAGCCCCGGCCGTGGCCGTCGCGGCCGCGGCTGCACAAAGGGAGGAGTGAGACCATGGTGATCCTGCTGGGGGCCCTAGCCGGGCTGGGGCTGCTGCTGGTGGTTGTGGGTCTCACGCCTCGGCCCGTCCGGGCGACACTCCCGGCCTCCACCGAGCCCGCGGGTCCCGCGGGCGCCGAGGACTCCGGTGCCGTGCAGGTGGCCACCCGCCGGGCAGCCAGGAGGATCCAGCAGGACCTGCACGCCAAGCCGATGCTCATGCAGGACGCCCGCATGGTGGGCCGCAGCCTCGAGACCCACGCCCTGCACAAGATGGCCGGGCTGGTGCTCGGCGCGGCGTTGCTGGCCACCGTCTCGGTCCTCGCCAACACGCTGTTCGGGCTCGGGCTGCCCGTTCCGCTCATCGTCGCGGTCGCGCTGGTCGGCGGGCTGGGCGGCTGGTGGCTGCCCGACTCGATGCTCAAGACCGCGGCCGAGAAGGAGCGAGTCCTGTTCCAGCAGGTGACCGAGTCCTGGCTGGAGCTGGTAGCCCAGCTGGTGACGGCCGGCACCGACACGTTCGCGGCACTGGCGAGGGCCGCGTCCTACAGCCAGCAGCCCGGCTTCGTGGTGATACGCGACGCGCTGCGGGTGTCATCGGCCAGCGGCGAGCCCCCGTGGACGGGGCTGCGCAGGCTGGCCGACGAGCGCAGGCTCCGGTTCCTCGACCCGTTCTGCTCCGCCCTGGAGCTGGCCGGCACCACGGGCGCAGGCTCCCGCCAGGCGATCCTGGCCCAGGTGGAGGCGGCCCGCTCCAAAGCGATGCTGGAGGCCGACGCGGCCGCGGCCTCCTCGGGCGAGAAGATGGGCGCGCCCCTGGCGCTGATCGGCGGCGCCTTCATGATCCTGATGGGCTATCCGCCCCTGGCCGGCATCCTCGACACCTCCACCCTCAGCGGCCTGTAAGGCGACGAGCACCGGAGCGGTCGGGCGCATGGCGCCGACCAGATCCCGCCCGCCCCGATGCGAGCGACATCGCCGGTTGTCGCGGTCCACAATTACATCTAGAGAATGGTTTATATGTAGAGAATGGTTGCAGTGCGAGACATTCATGTGTATGTTCTCCCCGCCTAAGTCCTAAAAGACCCCCAAGAGAGGAACGTAAGCCGTGCTAAGCGTTGCTGCGCTCGTCATAGTCGTACCACTTATAGCTGGAACTGCATTTCTGGCTCTGCGAGGCAGGTTCACCGGTCTCGCAGCCGACCGGCGCGGCATCGCGCTTCAGACCGTGATCGTGATCGTGGTGCTGCTGGCCATCGCCGGCGCCGTAGCAGGAGTCCTGATGGCACGCGGCAACCAAGCAGTCACAGAGTTGAAGCGGACGGATATCACAACTGACTGGGCCCAGTTTACTACCCAGGAGTTCTGTGAGGCGGCGGGAGGCGATTGGACACCTGGCGGCGCTCCTAACGCCTGCGCCCCCTAGCAGGTCCTTGTCGATCGCTGCAGGGCAACTCGGCGGCGCGCCACCGGTGTGTCGGAGGTCACAGACGTCGGTCTCCGGCAGAGTGTCGGGTTCGGAGGCATCCTCAGTAAGTCATCGTCATGGCGTTGCCGCGACGCTATGTGGACTGATGGTCTAAGACGGCACGACCAGCGGGGCGAGGCACTGCCGGTTGCCATCCTGTTCATCGGGGTGTTCTTCACCATCCTTATCGGCGTCCATGTGGTGCTCATCTCCATGGCCCGCACGGCGGTGCAGGCCGCCGCCGATTCGGCGGTGGCCGCCGCTCAGGCAGCCGGGCCGGGGAACGCCGAATGCGACGGCGATCCCGGCACCACTGAGACCGCACGAGTCTGCGAGGGCGTCCTCGCGGCGCGCATCGCCATGGCCGCCTCGGCCGGCACCGTAGTCGAGGGCCGACCTCCCGCCGTGGTGGTCGAGCCGGAGCGGGGCGTTGTCAGGGTGGTGGTCATCGGGGGGACCATCTCGCCCGTGCTGGGAGTCCTGGAGCTCGCGGGGCTGGCCTGCGGCCCCCTCGACGACGTCCCGGCCTCAGAGCTCACCGCTGACTCCGGTGACCTATGGCGATGCTGACCGGCGGCGACCGGTGCCTGCGGCGCGACCAGTCCGGCTCGGGAACCGCTATCGGCGTGGCCATCATCTTCCCGATGCTGATGCTCGTGATCGTGTCGCTGCAGATGCTGTCGGATTCGGCCCGAATCGAGCAGGGCATCCAGGCCGCCGCCAACCGCGCCGCCCGCACCGCCTCGCTGTGCTGCCACCGCACCGGCGGCCCCGACGGTGCCGAGCAGGTGGCACAGGCCAGCCTGCGCGCCGCCGAGGGCGCCAACGTCCACAACCGCATCCTGTGCAACAACGACTTCGTGGGCAGCAGCGAAGTCGTCTTCATAGACGTCAGCGGCGACCGCGTCCCCAACGACGGTCACACGGCTGTGCCGCCGGGCGGGACCGTGGCCGTGTTCGTCACCTGCCGAATCCCGCCGCGGGTGCTGGGAGGATACGGTTTCGCCGCCTTCACCGCCGAGCGCACGGCGATGGGGGTCGCGACCGTGGACCCGTACCGCTACCGGTCGGGCGCATGACGGGCCCCGCCGCCGAACCCGGTGCCCGAGCGCAGCACCTCCAGCGGCGAGCCGGCGACCAGCGGGGCGACTACGCCATTTTCATCGCCGTCATCGCCTCGGCCCTGCTGCTGTTCGGCGGCATCGCCTACGACGCGCCCCGCCTCATCGCGGCCCGCCAGGACGCCCTGCACGCCGCCAACGAGGCTGCCCGGGTGGCGGCCATCACGGTCGCCAGCGGCGGCACCCTGGCGCAGGCCCAGAAGGCCGCGGAGGAGCGCATGGCGCGAACCCAACTCATCTACGGCGAAGAGATACACGTTTTGTACATGGACTGCGTAGCCAGCCGGGTGCAGGTCACGGTGCTGACCGGCTACAGGTACCGGTCGGCGATCGGGGCGGTGAGACCGCACCAGCCCATCGCGGCCGTGGGCGCGGCCGAGGCCCGCCTGGTGCTGCCCAGCGACGAGACGAGCACCCTGCACTACCTGGGGGAGTGCCCGCTAAGCCCGAATTAGCCCGCGTCGGCGACGCCCGCGCATCAATCCAGGCGATGAAGCGGTCAACAGGAGATCACCGGACCAGCCCAGCGCAACTTCATATGAGAAAAAGCACATTCTAGATGTTGAATATGTAGCTCGTCCTGTAGAGTGCCCGCTTGTGCCCATCCTCCCCTGTGCGCTCGGCAAGAGGCGATCAAGCCCGCCCACGAGCCTCCATCTCGCAGATCAGCATTGAGACACTCACCCGTAACGGTCTCCCGGCATGCGCTCGCCATCGTTGTGCTCGTCGGTGTCCCGGGGGCGGTCATTTTGCTGCTCGGCACCCCGGAACTGGCCCTGCCCTCGGCATGGACCGACGCACGCGCCCGAATCAATGACGGGACGCTGCCTGCCGGATACGTCGTGGACGTCGTCACGGGGGTCCTGCTGGTCGCATGGATCGCCAGCCTGTGGTTCCTGTTGTCGGGCCTGTTCAACCGCGGCAGCAGCCCGAGCGACGAGGCAGCCGCTTCTGACGCGGGCGACGCCGACGAGGAGCTCTGGTGGCACCAGGGCTCTCCGATATTCGACGAGCAGTTCAGCGACGAATACCCGCGAGTGGTCGTGCCGCCCGACGACACGACCCCCGACGACACGACCCCCGACGACACGGCCCCCGACGAGGAGGGGCAGGACACCCCTTGGACGATGGGCGTGACAGAAACTGAACACAGCGACGCCCCGATCGGGCTGCTACCACCGGACGACCTGCTTGAAGACGACCTGCTTGAAGACATGGTCTCCGACGCTGAGATCGTCGGCAATCGCGGCGGCGCGCCATCCGATGATCCTCCGATGATCGTTCCGGTGCGGGCCTACTACTTCAGCCGGGCCGAGGACACGCTGCGCAGCATCTCGGCGCAGTTTCTGCACACACCGAAGCGCTGGCGGGAGCTCCAGTCGCTCAACACGGCCAGCCCCGGAGTCGCCGCCGTGGGGCCCGACAGCCCTCTCCCGGTAGGGACCGCGCTGGCACTGCCGGGCGACCCCCTGCCTTGGGGCAAGCCCGACCCGGTGTACCTGTGGACCCTCGCCGAGAAGTTCCTGTTCACCGCGTGGGGCCGGGAGCCGACGCCGGAGGAGGTCGTCCCATTCTGGAGAGGGCTGACCAGCGGCTCTCAACTCGAGGCCGGGGAATTCGTCAGACCGGAGCATCTGGCCGCGCCGGAGTTCGTGACAAGCGCGATGCCGGCACCCGATGCCACCGACGAACCCCCGCCCGCGCCAGCACCCGAAGACCTCCCTCCGGTCGAGCCCGCGCCGGCACCCGAAGACCTCCCTCCGGTCGAGCCCGAGACCCGACCCGCCTACCAATCACCAGTACCCCCACCCCACCAACCACCCCTCGAGCCGGCCGCCTTCCAACCGCCGCCACCGCCGGCGTACGAGTCGCCCGTACCCCCAACCCACGAACCACCACCGCCGGCGTACGAGTCGCCCGTACCCCCAACCCACGAACCACCACCGCCGGCGTACGAGTCGCCCGTACCCCCAACCCACGAACCACCACCGCCGGCGTACGAGTCGCCCGTACCCCCAACCCACGAACCACCACCGCCGGCGTACGAGTCGCCCGTACCCCCAACCCACGAACCACCAGCGCCGGCGTACGAGTCGCCCGTACCCCCAACCCACGAACCACCCCTCGAGCCAGTCGCCCTCCAGCCGCCCCCACCCCGATACGAGTCTCCCGAGGCCCCAACCCACGCACCGCCACCGCCAAGGCCGGGGGTTCCCGATCTCGGACCCATCGAGCCCGAAGTGCCCTATGTGGAGGCCGAGGCGCCGCGCATGCCGAGCTTCCTGCCCTCACTCACCGGTGCCGAATCCGCCGCGCCAGCCCCGGAGTCAGAGGTGGTGGCGTCCTCGAGCCGGGGCCTGGCCGGCACCGCCGTAGGTGACGCCATGATGCTGTGGCAGCTGTCCCGGCTCCGTCGCCGGCGCGACGGAAGGCCGGACGCCGCAGACCCGATGGAAGAGTTGCTCAGGCAGAGCGCCCGCGTCGACACGCTCAGTTTCATCGAGGTCGCGATGCGCCATCTGCGGGCGGTCACCGTCGAGCGACTGCGAGAGAAGCCCGCCGTGCTGGCCGTGCGGGTCGGCACCTACGGATTCGAGGTGCTTCTCAACCGTCCGACGCAGGCCCCGGAAGGCTGGCAGACAGCCTCTGGGGGCTACGTATTGGAGCTGCCGCAGGGAGTCACCGTCGAGAACCTCGACGTCACCACCCAGGGCCCCACCCTGTGCCCTGCCCTCGTCCCGGTGGGCGACACCCTGGAGGGCCCCCTGCTGCTGAACGTCGAGGAGATCGGCTGCCTGATCGTGTCCGGGCCCGGCTCGCCCTCGGTGAACCTGCTCAACGCCGTCGTCGGAACGCTGGGCTCCTCTCCCCTCGCGGGGGACATTCGCATCATCACCGTCGGGCTCGACACCCCGGCGGGCCTCCCCGGCTGGGAGCGGGTGCACGCCACCAGCTTCGACTCCCCCCAACTGGAGGAACTCCTCTCCACCGCCCACACCGGCAGCGGCGCATCCCTCGACGTCCTGGTGGTGGGCCCCGGCAACGACCTGCTCATCCAGCGGGCCGGCCAGGTGGCCACCACCCCCGGATCGCGCCTCGCCCTCGTCGGGGCCACCTCCTCGGTGGCGGCCCGTTGGCCGTGGCGCATCCACGTGGACAAGACCACCACCGCCGTCGTGCACCCCATCGCCTGCACGATGGCCGCAGCCCAGGCGAGGGCACCTGCAATGTCCCAACTGTTGAGCGAGGCCAACGACCCCTCGCTTCTTGCTCCCCCGAGGTTCTAGATGAGACCTGCTCCAGCCTCCCCCACGCCGGCTCGCGTGTCGGCGCGCCCCCGGATCCTCAAGTCGTCCCGAAGATGGGCCTTTGCGCTGAGCGGAGCCCTCACCGCACTCTGCCTCACCGCGGCCGCCTGCGGCGGAGGCGACAGCGGCAGCACGTCCGAGACCCAGACGGCAGGCTCCGAGGCCGTGTCGGCGGAGCCGGGCCCCTCCAGCGACTTCATGGCCACCAGGCCCGGCGTCGGCATCGCCGCCGCGGCCGGCAACCCCCAGGCGATCCGGGGCGACAACCCCTGCGAACAGCCTGGAGCAGCCTCCGACCCCATCATCATCTCCTACATAGGCGCCAACCTGGCCGACCTGGACGACGTGGGACTCGAGGCGATCGTCGTGGAGGAGCCCGGCCTCATCATCGACGCCTACGTGAACGAGGTGAACTTCAACGGCGGGATCAACGGCCGCTGCGTCGAGTTCGTCCCCCAGCTCTGGAGCCTGGCCGACCCCGCGGGCAGCTTCACCCAGATCTGCACCGACCTGCCGCCCCAGCAGCCGGTGTTCTACTTCACGCTCAGGCTCTACGACGCGACCACCCAGTGCCTAACCATCGGCGCACAGATCCCCGCCATAGGTCTCTACGCCTCCACCCCGGCGGCGACCTTCGCCCAGACCGGCGACCGGCTCTACATCGACGACGGCACGGTGGAGCAAATCCTCTCGGCCAGCCTCGACGTGGCTCTGTCATCGAATGTCATCAACACGAGCGATAGCGTGGGCCTGCTGCACGGCAGCGGCTCCAGCGCCGGAATGGACATATCGGAGTCCCGAGCCATCATCGACAACTTCGGGCTCGACACCGTGGCCGCCTTGGACATTCCCGTGGAGTACGGGGATTTGCAGCTTCTGCTCGCAGAGAAACGCGTGCGCCTGCTGGAGGTCGACCTGACTGACGACGAACAGGCCGAAGCGCAACGCAACCTTGCCGCCCTACCACCCGAGTTGGCCGATCTGTTCAGCCAGATGGAACAATTCTACCTCGACGCCGCCAATCGCTTCAAGGATGCGGGAGTGACCGCGGTGGCGGCCACCGCGGACTGGTCCGACGTGCGCCGCATGATACGGGCCGCGGAGCTGGTCGACTGGGTCCCGACATGGGTCGCCAACGACATCCAGCCCGCGACGATCGTTCTGGCCGACGTCCCCAAGAGACAGGCCAAGAACCTGATCTTGGTCAGCTCGCGGAGAGCCGCCGGAGACGAGGTCCCCGCACTCGACCAGGGATGCATCACCCTGCGCAATACCGCCTCGGATGCGCCCCCGTTCGCCCACCGGCGCCACACCGACGCCTGGACGCTCATCACCGCCACCTGCGACTACCTAGACGTGGCCTTCAGCGCCATGACAAGGGTGCAGGGCGAGATCACTGCAGACACATTCGTCGAGGCGCTCAAGAACACACAGTACGAAACCCAGTACGGAGGTCTTATCACGTTCTCGTCCGCCGATCTCACCGGCGCCGAGCGCTTCAGGGTGTTGCAGGCCGACCCCGAGTGCGTCCTGAACTTCTGGGGATGCATGCGCTCCACCACCGACTGGCTCCTGCCGGCCAACACGGTCGGCGCGAGCGGCTAGCGGAGCAGGCACCCGATGGCCGGCCGTCGCGCACTGCGAGCCCTGGGAGCGCTTCTGGTTGGCGCGGCCCTGGTGGCGGCATCCTGCGGCAGCACCACGGTGGCCCCCTTGGCGGACGCGCCAGCACAGGAAGCGGGCAGCCACCAGTCCGAGCCGGCGCGCATCCGCCTCGCGCTGGCTCCGGATCCTGTCTGGGAGTGGCTGAAGGATTCCGGCACCGTCGCCAAGTGGGAGACGACCCACAACATCAAGATCGAGGCCAGCAGCCCCTTCGACCAGTTCTCCGCCTTCGCCGGAGGCCACGCCGATGTGGTTGTGATCAACGCCCTCGAAGTGCCGCAGTTCGTGGAGCAGTCCGACCGCGAGCCCGTCGTAGTCGGCCGGTTCACCACCGACCGCAGCTTCTTGGCCGTGAGGCGCACCTCCAGAGCCGAAACCCTCGACGACCTCGTCGAGGCCAGGATCACCGTCGACAGCGCGCTGGGCTCCGCCCTGCTGTGGGGCATCATCGCCGACGCCCTGCACGACCTGGAGTTCCGGGTGGACAGTCCCGACTTCGACCTAGTGGTGGTGGAATCCGCGAGCGTCGCCGACCTGGTGATGCGAGGCGATGTGGAAGCGTGCATCTGCCTGCCCGACTTCAGCGTCTCGCATTTAGCCGACGGCCGGCTGCGCCCGCTGTACGGCGGCAAGTCGGCGGCAGAGATCTACGCCGACGACGTGATGGGAGAACCTGAGGCGCTGCCCGTCGCGGACGCCTTCATCGTGGACGAGCAATGGCTCGCCCAGAACCGCGACGCGGTGGCGGCTCTGCTGGGGCTGTGGGACGTGGGCCTGCAGAACTGGGCGTCACAGAAGGAGCAGCTCATCGCCAACTATCCGCACCTCCTCTCAGTGCAGACCGACGAGGAGATCGCGTGGATGACCGACTATGTGGAAGCACACGATTGGGTGCTGCCATCGGTCTATCTGACGCAGGATGATTCAGGAATACAGACCGGCATCTTCGCCCGGATGCAAAGCCTCGGGCTGGTTCCGGACGACGCCCGCCAACCCGGGTTGGACCTGTCCTTCTCGATGGCTTCCTAGCGAGGACACAGAGCATGTTGACCGTCCCCTCAGTCACGCCCGACGCCATATCGGAGCTCTCCGCCCGCGAGATGCGCCGGGCGATCCTGCGCCGCTGGGTGTTCCGATTCAGCGTCCTGATCGGCTGGATCGCGTTCGTCGGCGTCTGGTACCTCTTCTCCCGGCTGGTCTTCAGCCCCCAGCAGCTCCCGGAGCCCCATGTAGTGGCCAGCGAGTCGTGGACCCTCATCACCGAACGCGACCTCCGCACCAACATGCAAGCCAGCCTGCTGAGGGTTCTGGGCGGCTTCCTGCTCGCGGTGGTGGTGAGCACCGGACTGGGCTGGCTGATCGCCTACAACGCCTGGTGGCGGACTCTTCTGCACACCATCGTCCAGCTCGTGGCGAGCACGCCCATCGTGAGCCTGGCCATCCTCACCCTGGTCGTCTTCGGCGTGTCGTCGCTGGGACCGGTCATCACCACCGCGGTCGTCGCCACGCCCTACATCATGATGAACGTGGCCCAGGGGCTGACCTCTGTGGACCGCAGGCTCATCGTCATGAGCGAGTCCTTCGGCCGCACCCGGTCCCAGATCATCTCGGGAGTCCTGCTCCCGTCGTCGCTCATATCAGTGCTGGCCGGGGCTCGGCTGGCCTTCGCCGTGGCATGGCGCGTGGAGCTCCTCACAGAGATCTTCGCCGCCTCCGAAGGGGTGGGATTCCAGATCCGCCGCAGCTTCGAGAGCTACGACGTGCGCGGCATGATCGCCTGGACGGTGCTGTACATCGCCGTGATGCTCATCTTCGAGAATCTCATCTTCCGCCAGATCGAACACCGACTACAGGGACGCGCCACGTAGCGCCCGCCGACACCGAGGCCGAATGACCCATGACTGACGTCGCCAACAGAGCCCCGGCCCCGCCGAGGCCCAACGACCCCACCCCCCAGGCCACCCGTGGCGCCCCGGCCCCGCCGAGGGCCAACGACCCCACGACATTCGCCAGCGGATTCCAGGAACTCCCCACTCTTCCCGTCGGGGACCTCCGCCCGGTCGGCGACCGCAGCTACTCCGCGCCCCGCCGGGTGCTGCGCCGGCCGTGGGTGGTGCAGCTGATCGCCTTCCTGATCCTGATTGCTATCTGGCAATACCTCACCGTCGTCAGCGACCGGGTTCCCAGCATCGAGAAGGTCGTGTCGTTCATGGTCACCGAGATCACCGGGGGCTCCCACGGCGGCCTGCTTGTCGGCGAGTTCTGGGGTCCGCTCGGCCTCAGCCTGCAGCGCTACGCCATAGGCCTGGCCATCGGCATCCCCGCAGGGGTGGTGCTGGGCCTGCTCATGGGCACCTCCAGCTGGATCCGGGGGCTGCTCAACGACACCACGCTCGTGCTGCTGGCGCTCCCCGCGGTGGTGTGGGCCTTCCTCGCATCGCTGTGGTTCGGCCTCACCTCCACCGCCCCGATCATCGCCGTGGTGCTGACCGCCATCCCGTTCGTGGCCATCAACTTCAGCTCGGGCGTGCGCGGCATCGATCCGGCGCTGGTCGAGATGTCCAAGTCGTACAAGGTGTCGCGCCGCAACCGGATAGTCGACCTGCTCCTAGGCGGCACCCTCCCCAACGCCTTCACCGGGGTGCGGCTGGCCTTCACGACCGGGTGGAACAGCCTGCTCATCGTGGAATGGTTCGGCGCCACCGCGGGGGTCGGCTGGCGGGCCCGGTTCTGGTACGACGCCCTGCGCTACCCCGGCTTCGTGGGCTGGGTGTTCCTGTTCGTGCTGCTGATCACCGTGCTCGACCGCCTCGTGCTGCGACGGCTCGAGCGCTACGCGTTCCAGTGGAACCAGAAGCCGACGCTCACCTTCGCCGAGGACTGGGGCGTGTGAGCGCGCTCGCTGGCGCGCGACGCGCCGAGCAACACCAAGACCGCAATGACCAAGGAGGGGCCCGATGGCGACTGTCCTGATAGAGAACCTGACCAAGATATACCCCCCGACGATCACCTACCCGCACCGGGTACAGGCCCTCGGAGGGGTCAACATGTCGGTCACCGGCAACGTGTTCGTGGCCGTGCTCGGCCCCTCGGGCAGCGGCA
Organism: Candidatus Aldehydirespirator sp.; assembly: GCA_965219165.1. Lineage (GTDB taxonomy): Bacteria > Actinomycetota > Acidimicrobiia > Acidimicrobiales > Aldehydirespiratoraceae > Aldehydirespirator. The sequence continues at coordinate 3,696,923 of CBDCMW010000002.1, forward strand.
AGACAACACTGCTGAACATCATGGCCGGCGTGGAGACGCCCACGTCCGGCTCGGTGAGGACCGTCCAGGACGGCGTGCCCGCCCAGGTCGGCTACGTGTTCCAGGAGCCCCGGCTGCTGCCGTGGCGCACCGTGCTCAACAACATGCTGTACGTCCAGGACCGCAAGTCCGACCGGTCACGCCGCGAGGCCGAGTTCTACCTGACCATGGTGGGGCTCAACGAGGTCGCCCACCTGTACCCGTCGCAGCTCTCGGCCGGCATGCAGCAGCGGGTCGGCATCGCCCGGGCGTTCCTGGTGAACCCCGACATCCTGCTGATGGACGAGCCCTTCAGCCACATGGACGCCCTGACCGGGCGGTCTCTGCGCGAGTACCTCCAGAGGGTGTGGCTCCACACCCGCAAGACGGCGCTGTTCGTGACCCACGACGTGTCCGAGGCGGTGGAGTTGGCCGACCGGATCCTGATGCTGCGGCCCGGCGGCGTGGTGTTCGACGACATCCCCGTCAACCTGCCCCGCCCCCGCAACCCCGACGACCCGGCAGTGCGAGCTGTGGAGGGCGAGGTGCTGCGCCGGTTCGACTCCATGGAGGCGGCCGTGCGCTTCGGAAATCAAGCCCACTAGCCCCCGGCGACGGTAGAATGGGAGCGGGACCGACGGCGAAATACGTGTGGTTACGATCATGCCGGTCAGTTAGCCTGGACCAGTTCCGCGGTGCCTGTGATTGCGGCAGGTGCGCGGCAATGAGATCCGACGCAGTTCCAAGCCCTGACACTAGCCGGTGGCATCGGAGGGCGAGACGCGGCGGCGGCGCGCTGCTTGCGCCAGGCGGGTTCTAGGCGACTGTCGCGGCGCGGTAGCCGACTCCGGGCACGGTGAGAATGTAGGTGGGGCTTCTGGCGTCGTCGCCGAGCTTGCGGCGGAGGTCCTTCACGAAGGTGCGCACCCGCTGCGGGTCGCCCGAGGATCCCTCGCCCCAGACCCGTTCCAGCAGTTGGTCATAGGTCAGCACCCGTCCGGCGTTGGAGCACAGTTCGTAGAGCAGCTTGTACTCGGTCGGGGTGAGCCTCGCCGGGCGGCCGGACACCGTCACGCTGCGTGCCACGTAGTCGACCATCAGGTCTCCGAGCCGGTAGGGCTCGGTGTGCTGTGACAGCGACTGCCTACGCAGCGCTGCTGAGATCCGGGCCAGCAGCTCGGTGGGCGAGAAGGGCTTCACTATGTAGTCGGCGGCGCCCATCTCGAAGGCTCTGGCGATGTGGGTGTCGCTGCCGCGCCCGGACAGGATGATCACCGGCACCTCCAGGATTCGGGGGGTGTGCTTCATCAACTCGAACCCGTCGGTGCCGGGCAGCATCAGGTTGAGCAGCACGAGGTGGGGCCTCTCGGTGTCGAGGAGGTGCTTCACCTCATCGGGGTCGCCGGTGAGGATCGGCACATAGCCAGCGTCTGAGATCGTGTTGCGCACATAACGCAGCGTCTGCGGGTCGTCGTCGATGGCGAGAATGCGCTCCACCCTCGTGGGCGCCTGCCTCGAACCGTTGACGGCGACAGTCGGGCGCGTGGCAGGGCTGCCGGCGGATTGGTTGACCGCGGGAACGGTGAAAGTAAACTGGGCGCCCTGGCCGTGGCCGTCGCTCGCGGCCCAGATGCGTCCCCCGTGCGCCTCCACAATCCCCTTGCAGATCGCGAGACCAAGGCCGTAGCCATCTGGTTGCCGGTCGCCGCTGCCGATCTGGGCGAACTTGCTGAACAGGCGCGGCAAGCGCTCGGCGGCTATCCCTGCGCCCTCGTCGGTGACGGTCACCGCAACGTCGAGGTCCTGTGACGACGCCGACACTGTGATGGTGGACCACTCGCGTGAGTGCTTGGCGGCGTTGGACAACAAGTTGTGCAGGACCTGCACGAGCCGTTTGCCGTCGCCCCAGACCCGAGGAAGGTTCGGCATCAGATCGACCTCGACGCTACGGTGGTGCCCACTGCTGGAGAACGCGTTCTTTGCCTGATCGATCACGCTCGCGAGATCCGTCAGCTCGGGAGCGACCGAGAGGGTTCCCGCCTCGATGCGCGTTGTGTCCAGGAGGTTGTTGATCAGATCGCGCATGTGGTCGGCCTGCTCCTCGATGATGCGGAAGAACTGGCGCGTCTCGGCAGGGTCCAGCGGCAACGACGAGCCACGCACGGTCGCCGCCGAGCCCTTGATCGACGTCAGCGGCGCCCTCAGCTCATGGCTGACCATGCCCAGGAACTCGGCGCGCAGCCGCTCCAATTCCTCCAGCGGGGTGATGTCCTGGATGGTGGCGACGATGGACACGGGCTCGCTGCCATCCCCACGATTGGGCGTGGCGTTGATCAGCGTGGTCACCGTGTCTCCGTCCGGTAGCTGGATGACGAGCTCCTCGGCGCGCACCGTCTCACCACGGTCGATGGCGCGTATGATCGGGAGTTCGTCGCGGGGTATTTCGGTGCCGTCCATGCGCCGGAAGCTCAGCCGGTCCAGGTGCCGCTCCAAACCACACCCCTCCCCGGTGGGGTTGCCGAGTATGCGGCGAGCCTCCTCGTTGACCTTCACCGCCTGGCGCGTTTGCGCGTCCAGCACCACCACCCCCACCGGAGAGGTGTTGACCAAGGCCTCGACGTCGGCCTTGGCCCGCTGCTCGTCGCCGTAGCGGCGGGCGTTGGTGATGGCCATCGCCGCCTGGGCGGCAAACATCTCCAGGGTCTCCTCGTCGTCGCCGGTGAAGTCTGAGCCTTCCTCCTTCTCACCGATGTAGATGTTGCCCACATGCCTGTCCCGTTTCCGTATCTGCGTTCCCAAGAACGCCCTGATCGGCGGCTGGAACCCCGGGAACCCGACGGACGCGGCGTGGGCGACGAAGTCGCTGGTTCTCAAAGGCACCCGCTGGCCGCTGAGATACCGGAACAGGGCCTCCCCCTCGGGGTAGGACATGAGCTGCTGCAGCTCGTCGGGCTCCAGTCCCGAGACCAGACAGTCCTGGTGGCCCCCGGCGTCGTCCAGGGTTGTGATTGCGCCGTATCGGGCGTCGGTGAGCGAACGAGCGCCGTCGGCGACCTCCTGCAGCACGACGTCCAGATCAAGGTCCTCGCTGATCCGCAAGATGGCCTCGGTTAGTCGGTCCAGACGGCCCCGAAGCGTTTCGTTTTCCGCCCTCAGGCGGTCGCGCTCGCTCAAAGCAGCACCTCTCTGTGTTGTCAGCGCCGTGGCGGAGCCCATGCCCGTTCCGAACTCAGCCCGGTCGCGGCAGCATCATATGCCGGGCCAGGTCCGCTGGTTGTGGTTCATGCAGTTATATTTTCCGGATGCTTGACGAGCCTTTCAACATTCTTTGGCACCATTGAACCGCTCGGGCTTTCCCGGAGGGTCCGAGCTTGGGAAAGTCAGGTTATGGCTATGCCTACACAGGATTTAGCATAGCATCCGTCGACGAGACGGTATCCGGTTGAGGCGAAGGCCCAGACGGTGCGGCTGGTTCGCCAGTTGCGTGCGGAGTGGGGCACCGACCACAGGACCGTCAAGCGGGTGGCGAATCATCTCGGCTATGGGGTGGAGTCGGTGCGGGCCTGGGTGCGGCGGGCCGACGTCGATGCTTGGCGCGGCGTCGGGCACCACAGCGCCGAGCTCCCGCGTGGTCTGGTGCTCCGATCTCCAGGCTCCGCAGCTGCGAAGCGGCGTTGTCGCGGAGCGCAACCCGACCAGCCAGGTGTCAACCCGATTGGCTCGCGCGCCGTCCCCTGGCTGTCAGGCCGTTGCTCGGGTGAAGTGCCGGGATGTTGGGACACCCGGCCCTGGGTGGCGGAATATATACGGGTCGCTATGCCGGGGCCGGGCGTCCGCCCATACGGTAACCGCCATCAGCACAATATGTGGAGCATGAAGCTATGCGATGGTTCATTATGCAGAAAACTCTATTCACCATCCTGTCAGAGGGTGAGCATCGACTCACCCACCGCTGTGGGTCACGGTCCCCTAGGCCCAATGAGCCGGGTCTCAAGTGGCTTGGACCAGCCGGAACTCTCCGGCGAGGGATTCCGAGCAAAGCGCGCCGGCAGCGGCCTTGGCGCAACTGGGGGCGGTTAGATCAGGCCGTGTCGCATCGCGGTGATGACCGCTTCGAGTTTGGTCTTGGCGTCGAGTTTGCTGCGCAGGCTGCGGACGTGGTTCCTGACGGTGTGGATGCTGATCTGGAGGTCTGCTGCGATCTGGGCGGTGTCACATACGGCAATCCAAGTGGCGGGTCTATGTCATTATGGGCTTCGAGTGTGAGGGGCCGGTCATTTGACATTTCAGGTTTTGACAAGGCTCTCGTCCGCTCGCGGATGGCACTATCGTGTCACTAGCTGTGTTGTGCGCCAGCGCGGCTGCGACAACCACGGAGGCCGACGACTGACGCCGCGCCGGAGACCCGCTCGTCAGCGATGCCCCAGGCCCGCGCGAGGACACGACCGTCATCCAAGGACTTGAAGTCGAAGAGGTCAGCGAAGCCCGGATCGATCTCGGTCCATTGCAGCACCGGCCCCGTCGACAGCTCCTCTGGAGTCGGGGCCGCAGGGTCGTCCTGCGCAGTGCCGGCTGAGGCAAGCGGGGAGCCCGCAAGGAACCGTCCATCTCCACGCCCTCCGCCAGCCAGCCGTCCAGGGCAACAATTCCTGACTAATCTGGTCGGGTTAGTCATCATGTACCGCTAGCCTGTGGACAATCCGCGACCACTGGAGGAAAACCCCATGGCACTGCGCATCAACGACACGGCCCCCGACTTCACCGCCGACACCACCGAGGGAGAGATCAACTTCCACGAGTGGATCAGCGACGGATGGGCGCTGCTGTTCTCCCACCCGAAGGACTTCACCCCGGTGTGCACCACCGAGCTGGGCGCCGTCGCTGGCCTGAAGTCGGACTTCGCGGCCCGCAACTGCAAGATCATCGGCATCAGCGTCGACGGCGTCAACGACCACAACGGCTGGTCGGCCGACATCGAGACGGCCACCGGCAACGCTGTCAACTACCCGCTGATCGGCGACCCCGGGCTCAACGTGGTGAAGCTCTACGACATGCTCCCGGCTGACGCCGGCGACACGTCGCAGGGCCGCACCGCGGCCGACAACGCCACCGCGCGCTCGGTGTTCATCATCGGCCCCGACAAGAAGATCAAGGCCACGCTCACCTACCCGATGACCACGGGCCGCAATTTCGCCGAGATCCTGCGACTGCTCGACTCGATCCAGCTCACCGCCACCGAGCAGGTGGCCACCCCGGCCAACTGGCAGCAGGGCGACGACGTGATCATCGTCCCCGCCGTCTCCAACGAGGCCGCCGCCGAGAAGTACCCCGACGGCTGGGACGCGCCCCTGCCCTACCTGCGGGTGGTCAAGCAGCCCGGCACCTGAGCGCCCAGGCGGGCGCTTGCCTACGCTGCCGGCGATGACGCCGACCATCGCTGAGGTCACGGCCGCGCCGCTGCGCCATCCCGAGGCGCTGGGGCGCCCCCAAGCCGGGCAGGCCTCCTGGGATCCGTCGGGGCTGATGCACCCGCTGTCGAACGACCGGGCCTTCGCCGGGCAGGCTGAGCGCTTCGCGCCGCCCTGGGGCGAGGTCCTGTGCGTAGCCACCGCCTCCGACGGCACCTTCGGCGTGGGCATGACCAGCCAGGCCGGCCCGGTCACTCCCATCATCAACGACTTCTTCGCGCCCATGCTCGCCGGAGAGCCCGCCATGGCCACCGAACGGCTGTGGAACATGATGACCCGCAGCGCCAACAGCGCCTTCGGAGCATCCGGGCTCGCCGCGTTCGCGGTGAGCGCGGTGGACCTGGCCCTGTGGGACCTGAAGGGCAAGATCCTGGGCGTGCCCGTGTACGAGCTAGTCGGCGGCCCGGCCCGGGACCGCACCCGCTGCTACGCCACCGGCAACGACCTCGACGATCTGCGCGACCGGGGCTTCGAGGCCTTCAAGCTGGCCTGCCCGGTGGGCTCCGCAGCGGCCACCGCCGGGATCGAAGAAGTCGAGCGTCTGGTGGCCGGCGCCCGCTCGGAGGTGGGTCCCGACGCCGACATCATGCTCGACTGCTGGCCGGTGCTCGACGCGGCCTACGCGGTGCGGCTCGGCCAGGCGCTGGCCCCCTACCGCCTGACGTGGATCGAGGACTACGCCCAGCCCGACGACTGGCCCGGACACGCCGACGTCCGCCGGCGCCTGCCCGCACAGATGCTGGCCGCGGGCGAGCGCTGGTACACCGACCGTGTGTTCGCCCACGCCGCCGAGCGGCGTCTCGTCGACGTGCTGCAGCCCGACGTGCAATGGGTGGGCGGAGCCACCGCGGTTCTCCGGATCGCGGCCATCGCGGCAGCGGCCGGCATCGAACTGGCCCTGCACGGCGGCTGCAACGACTCCTACGGTCAGCACCTCTGCCACGGGCTGCCCGGCAATCGCTGGGCGGAGATGTTCGTGGGCTGCGGGCCCGGAGAGTCGCTGATGGGCGCCTGGCGCTCCACGCCGGGAATGGCCCTGCCCGCCGACGGCTGGCTGGTGCCCAGCGACGCGCCCGGCTTCGGCATAGACCTGACCCGCGAGCAACTCGAAGCCGCCGTCGCCTGAGCATCCAGCCCCGCCGGCGGGCCGGGTCCAGAATGTTGGGGCGATTTCTGTGCCTGGGCGGCCCAAGACTCGACCGAGAACCAGGGGGCCGGGCGAGCCGGTCAGTTCACGATGGTGACGCCCGCGACGGCCATCTCCTCCAAGGCGGCCGCAGACGTGTCGGAGGAGACACCGGCGCAGTGTCCGACCAGCACCGACGTCTCGAAGCCGGCCGCGGCCGCGTCCACCGCAGTGGCCCGCACGCAGTAGTCGGTGGCTATGCCCACAACATCGACGGCCTCGACACCGCGCTCGGTGAGCCAGTCCCGCAGGCCCACGTCCTCGCTGGATCCCGAGACCCCCTCGAAGCTGCTGTAGCCGCTGCTGTACTGGCCCTTGAGGAACACCTCGTCCAGCGCCACCTGCAGTCGGGGCGAGAACGCCGCGCCCTGTGTGCCCGCCGCGCAGTGCAGCGGCCACGACGTCACAAAGTCGGGGTTGGTGCCCGGCGCGGCGAAGTGCTCGCCGGGGTCGATGTGCCAGTCCTTGGACGCGACGACATAGCCGTAGCGGCCTCCGGCCCGGTCAAGGCCGACAAGGCCGGTGATGGAGTTGGCCACTGCGTGCCCGCCCTCCACGGCCAGCGTGCCGCCCTCACAGAAGTCGTTCTGCACGTCGACGATGATCAGAGCCTTCTGCATCCCAGAACCCCCTTGGTCAGCTTGAAGGGCGCCGTGGCTCTGCGCTGCCTGCCCTTCCGCTCCGTTCGAAGATTCTGTCGCGGCGGGCGCCTCCATGCCCACCCATTCGGTGGGAATGGCCGGGGAGCGGCGGGGGTGCGGAACCCGGTCCTCGGGTCGCAGACCCTGGCGACGCTCCGCGCAACGGCGGCGGGCCGCCGCGGGATCGTCTCGCCAAGCCCGCTCACCGCCGGCCATCAGCACGACTTGGGGGTCGTGACCGCCTGCTGGCCCGGTCCCGCCCGCCGGCGACAGCACCTCCGCCTTCCAGTAGCCGTCGGCGTCGACGGTGCGATGCACCTGCTTGCGGCCGCCTACGGTGGTCTTGCCCGGCGAGAGTTTGCCCACCGCCCGCAGGGGTGCGCCGGCGCCGGCGCCATCCGCGATGGCCACAAGCTTGTACACCACCGACGCGGTGGGATGGCCCGAGCCGGTGACCAGGCTCGTACCCACCAGATAGGCGTCGATGGGCGCGGCCGCGTCCTCCAGCTCGGCCACCCGGAACTCGTCGAGGTCCCCGGAGGCCACGATGCGGCAGTTCCTCGCGCCGAGCAAGTCGAGCAGGGCCCGGGCCCGGATGCTGGCCGCCAGCAGGTTGCCGCTGTCGATGCGCACCGCGCCGATGTCGCGCCCCACCACCTCCACAGCTCGGCGAATGCCCTCAAGCACGTCAAAGGTGTCGACCAGGTAGGTGGAACCAGTGCCGAGGGCATCGCGCTGAGCCCTGAACGCGGTGTGCTCGTCGGAGTGGGCCAGCACGAAGGCGTGGGCGGTTGTGCCCCCGGTGGGGATGCCGTAGCGCCGGCCCGCCTCCAGATTGGAGGTGGTGTCGAAGCCGCCGATGTGGGCGGCCCGGGCCGCGGCCACGGCAGCATCGGGGTCCGTGCGGCGGCTGCCGCCCTCGATGAGCAGACGACCGTCGGCCACGTCTCGCACCCGGGCCGCCGCCGATGCGACCGGACAGTCGTGGTTGATGATCGACAGCACCACCGTCTCGAGGACGACGCACTCGGCGAAGCCGCCCTCGACGGTGAGCACCGGAGAGTAGGGGAAGAACAGTTCACCGTCGGGGTAGCCGGTCACATCGCCGCTGAAGCGGTACGAGCGCAGCCATTCGACCACGTCGGGGGCTGACACGACGCCCGCGCCGACGAGATGGTCAACGGTCTCGTCGTCGAAGCGGAAGCGCTCGATGGCATCGATTATCCGGTCCGCTCCGGCCATCACGCCGCAGGCCCGGCCTGCCGGCAGCCGTCGGGCGAACGCCTCGAACACAGCCCGGCGCTCGGCGATCCCCGACTGAAGGGCCGAGGCCACCATCGTTATCTCGTAGTGGTCGGTCTTCAGGGCGACGGAGGCGCCTCGGTCCACGTCATGAACGCTACCGCTGCGCCGGTTCGTAGGCTCCCGAAGTACCGCGTGCGGCTACCGGTCACCATGCGACTCTGTGCAGAAACGCCGCTCTGAGCGGCGAGACTGCGCAAGTTTCGTGGAGAGAACGGACACGCCGCAACCTCCGAAGGACCAGACGATGGCCAGCCCGTTCCATGTGATGCACTCCGTCTCGGCCGACCGCTCCGAGCTCGCCGGCAAGACGATCACCGCCGACACCCGGCGCCGGGTGTGGGCCTTCGCCCGTCCCTACCGCTCTGCCATCGTCGCCTTCGTCGTCACGGTCATCGCGGCCACATTCCTCGGGCTGCTGCCTCCGCTGGTGATCCGGGAGATCTTCGACTCGGCCATCGCGGAGGGCGACAGCGGCTACCTGAACCTGCTGTTCGCGGTGCTGATCGCCACTGCCGTGGGCGAGGCGCTGCTGTCGCTGGTGGAGCGCAGGCTCAGCTCCGGCATCGGCGAGAGCCTGATCTTCGACCTGCGACTGCGACTGTTCGACCACGTGCAGCGCATGCCGCTGGCGTTCTTCACCCGCACCCAGACCGGCACCCTGGTGAGCAGGCTCAACAACGACGTGATCGGCGCCCAGCGGGCCTTCACGGGCACACTCGGCGCGGTGGTCGCCAACATCATCACGCTGGCCGGGACGCTCATCGCCATGTTCGTGCTGGAGTGGCGGCTCACCCTGCTCGCGGTGGTGATCCTGCCGGTGTTCGTGTTGCCGGCCCGGCGGGTGGGCCGGGGCCTGCAGGCCATCACCCGCGAGGGCATGAACCTCAACGCCTCGATGAACAACACGATGACCGAGCGGTTCAACGTGGCCGGAGCACTGCTGGTGAAGCTGTTCGGCCGCCATGACGACGAGGCCGCCGACTTCTCCGATCGGGCCGGGCGGGTGCGCGACATCGGGGTCCGCAGCGCCATGTACTCGCGGGTGTTCCTCATCGCCCTGACCCTCGTGGGGGCGGTCGGAACGGCCATGGTCTACTGGCTGGGCGGCCATCTCGCCATCGACGGCGCCCTCACGGCGGGCACGCTGGTGGCGCTGGGCCTGTACACGGTGCGGATATACGTGCCTCTGACGAGCCTGTCCAACGCCCGGGTCGACGTGATGACGGCGTTCGTGAGCTTCGAGCGGGTCTTCGAGGTGCTCGACACCCCCAATCCGATCAATGACAGCCCCGACGCCGACGACCTGCAGCAGCCGGCGGGCCGGGTCGAGTTCCGGGGCGTGAGCTTCCGGTACCCGTCGGCGGACGACACGCCCGCGTCGCTCGGCATCGAGGCCTCCGCGGGGCCGGACGGGAGCGAAAGGGCACCAGCCGACCACGAACACACCGGGGACATGACCGGGGGCGTCCTGCCCGAGGTGCTGTCCGGCGTCGACTTGGACATCGCGCCGGGCCAGATGGTGGCGGTGGTGGGACCGTCGGGATCGGGCAAGACCACGCTCGTGTCGCTGGTGCCGCGGCTCTATGACGTGACCGCGGGCGCGGTGCTGGTCGACGGCGCCGATGTGCGCCGCCTCACGCAGGGGTCGCTGCGGGCCGCCATCGGCACAGTCACGCAGGATCCGCACCTGTTCCACGACACCGTGGCCGCCAACCTGCGATACGCCCGCCCGAGCGCGTCGGACGACGAGATGGCGGAGGTGTGCCGGGCCGCCCGCATCCATCACGTGATCGATGCCCTGCCGGACGGTTACCGAACCGTGGTGGGAGAGCGCGGCTACCGGCTGTCGGGAGGCGAGAAGCAGCGTCTCGCCATCGCCCGGATGCTGTTGAAGGATCCTGCCATCGTCATCCTCGACGAGGCCACGTCGCACCTCGACACCGAGAACGAGGCCCAGGTGCAGGAGGCCCTCGACGATGCGCTGCGGGGTCGCACGTCGCTGGTGATCGCGCACCGGCTGTCGACTGTGGTGGACGCGGACGTGATCGTGGTGCTCGACGAGGGGCGGATCGTCGAGTCGGGCACGCACGACGAGCTGCGCCACGCCGGGGGCCTGTACGCAGAGCTGTACGAGGGTCTGGTGCGGGCCGAAGCGGCCGAGCGGCCGACACACCGGAGCGAGCCGCGACACCGGAGCAGGCCGACACACCCGAGCGAGCCGACACACCGGAGCAGGCCGCATCGTGACCGACCTCACCGCCGGAGACCAGACCCTGACGGTGGGCGAGTTGGCCCAGGTGCTTCGCTGGACTCTGGACGAGGCCTTCCCTAGTGGCGTCTGGGTGGCCGGGGAGATCGACAGCCTCAGCCGGGCCCGCAGCGGCCACGTGTACTTCGACCTGGTCGAGCGCCCTGAGCACGCCGAGCCCGGCGCGCCGCCCGAAGCCTCGGTGAGCGTCGTGTTGTTCCGCGACGACAAGGAGCGGGTCAACACGACGATCAGGCGGCACGGCAACGCCATCCGCATGGCCGACGGGCTGAGGGTGCGCATCCAGGGGATGCTCGACTTCTACCCGCGGCGCGGGCAGCTCCAGTTGCGGATGACCGCCATCGACCCTACCCACACGCTGGGTGCTCTCGCCGCGGACCGTGAGGCCCTGCTGCGAGTCCTCGCGGCCGAGGGGGCGCTGCGCCGCAACGCCGGCACCATTCTCTCGCCGGTTCCGCTGCGGGTGGGTGTGGTGACGTCGATGGGTAGCGCCGCCCACGCCGACATGTTGCGGGTGCTGGACGGCATCGGCTTCGCGTTCCAGGTGTTCGAGGTCGACACGCCGGTTCAGGGCACCGACGCCCCCGAGGCCATCGCGGCCGCGACCAGAGCCGCGGTCGGCGCTGGGGTCGATGTGGTGGTGCTGGCCCGCGGGGGCGGCAGCCGCACCGACCTGGTCGCCTTCGACCATGAGCTGGTGGCCCGAGCCGTCGCCTCGTGCGAGCGTCCGGTGTTCACCGGCATAGGCCATGAGACGGACCGCAGCGTGGCCGACGAGACGGCCCACACCGCCTGCTCCACGCCTACGGCCGCGGCGGAGGCCGTCGTCCAGCTGGTCGAGGACTGGCTGAAGACGCTCGACGGCGCAGGCCGGTCGATCGCGGTTCGGGGTCGCCGAGCCCTGGCCGCGGCCGAGCACCGAACCGACAAAGCCGCCGCCGACACGGCCCAACAAGCACGGGCCGCGTCGCGGCGGGCCGGGCGCAACCTCGAGGCCGCGGGCCAGCGGCTCACCCACACGGGACGGGCCGCCACCGCGCGCGCCGGGCGCAGGATGGCCGCAGTCACCTACCGGCTCGCCCAGGCCGGACCCGCAGCCGAGAGGAGGGGCAGGAGCCGCCTCGACCGGGCCTCGGCCCGGCTGTCGGTGGCGGGCCGTCACGAGATCCGCCACGCCCAGCGGCACCTGGACGCCGTCGCCACCAGAGTGCGGGCCCTCGACCCGGCCCTGATCCTGCGACGGGGATGGTCGATGACCCGCCGTGACGACGGGATGCTGGTGCGCTCGGTGCGAGATGCGTCGCCCGGCGACGGCATCGTCACCCATCTGGCCGACGGCGCGCTGGAGAGTACGATCCGTGCTCGGCGCGGCAGCAGCGAGGACCCAAACCGATGAGCACCGGCAAGCCCCCCATCACCGGCCCCAGCGACACCTCCGGCCCCGGCGACGCCGACGAGCCTGGCTATGCGGCGGCAATGGCCGAACTCGAGCAGATCCTGGAGGAACTCGAAGGCGAGGATCCCGACGTCGACGTCCTGGCGAATCGGGTCGAGCGGGCGGCAACGCTGATAGAGATCTGCCGCCGCCGGATCACCAACGCCGGCATCCAAGTCGAAAGAGTCGTCGCCGCGCTCGACACTGACGCCGCGACATGACCGTTCCCACGCTCGAATCTGACACCGCGACATGACCGTTCCCACGCTCGAATCTGACGCCGCGACATGACCGTTCCCATCCAGGAGCCGGTAGCTCCCCCCGCAGAACTCAAGGCGATCGCGGCCAGGGTGCAGGCCCGCCTCGCTGAGATTCTCGCAGCTGAGCGCCGCCAGTGGGCCGCGTTGGATCCGAGCCTCGACGAGCCGCTCGGCGACCTGGCCGACATGATCCTCGGCGGGGGCAAGCGCATCCGGCCCGCCTACTGCCACTGGGGATGGCTGCTCGGCGGCGGGGACCCCGACGGCGACGGTGCGCTCGACGGCGGCTGCGCCCTGGAGATCCTCCACGCCTTCGCGCTGGCTCACGACGACGTGATGGACGCCTCCCCCACCCGGCGGGGTGCGCCCACGGTGTGGCGCAAGTTCGTGCAGCGCCACCGCGACAGGGGCTGGCGCGGCGAGGATCGGCGCTTCGGAGAGGCGGCCGCAGTGCTGGTGGGCGACATGGCCATGGTGCTCGCCGACCGCACGCTGGGGCGGGTGTCCCCCGAGACCCGCGCGGTGTGGGACGGTCTGCGCACCGAGCTGAACATGGGCCAGTACCTGGATGTGATCGGCTCGGCCCGCGGGAGCGCCACTGCGGACGAGGCCCGAAAGATCATTGAGCACAAGACCGCCCGCTACACGGTGGTGCGACCGTTGCAGCTCGGCGCGGCCCTCGCCGGACGGGCCGATCTGGCCGAGCCGCTGGCCCGCCACGGGCGTCCCGTCGGGATGGCGTTCCAGCTACGAGACGATGTTCTGGGCGCGTTCGGAGACCCAGCCCACACGGGCAAACCGGTCGGCGACGACCTGCGGGAGGGAAAGCCCACGCTGCTGATGGCCATGGCGAGGGCAGCCGCCACCCCGTCCCAGCTAGAGGTACTGGACTCAGCCGGCTCCGAGATGGACGACGAGACGGTGGCTGCGGTCCAGCAGGTGATAGTCGACACGGATGCCCTCTCCAGCCTCGAGAACGAAATCGCGGAGCTGCTCAAGGAAGCCCTCGACGCGCTCGAAGCACTGCCCGACGTGCCCGCCGCCAGGGAGGCACTAGCGGCCGCCGCCCGCTTCGTAGCGCTTCGCCACGCGTAGAGAGGCCGGTCGGGGGACCCGATGGCCCTGGGTGCGTTTCGCCTCCCGAACGGCTGCTGATGGGGCCGGAGACACAACTCGATTACTAACGTAATGCTAGGGTAGTAACCGTCGCCGAACCCATGCTTTAGATTATCATGATAATCTAAAGAGGATGTTTCAACGGTTGCTGTCTCTGCCAGAGCCCGGGACGGAGACCTTCTTCTTGTGGGGGCCGCGGCAGGCAGGCAAGAGCACTCTGCTCAGGCAGCGGTACCCCGACGGCGTGTGGGTCGATCTGCTCAAAGCGGACGAGTTCCGCCGCTACGTCGCCCGTCCCGAGCTGCTGCGCGAGGAACTCGAGGCGGCGGGTCCCGAGAGGTCCCGCCAAGTGGTCATCGACGAGATCCAGAAGGTCCCCGCTCTGCTCGACGAGGTCCACTGGCTGATCGAGAACCGCGGGCTGCGCTTCGCTTTGTGCGGGTCGAGTGCGCGCAAGGTGAGGCGCGGCGCGGCGAACCTGCTCGGCGGGCGCGCCGTGCGCTATGAGCTGCGGGGCCTGACCGCCGGGGAGATCGGGGAGGACTTCGACCTCGACCGGGTGCTCAACTGTGGATGCCTGCCCAACGTGTACCAGTCCGACCGGCCCCGGCGCCTGCTCGACGCCTACATCGCCGACTACCTGCGCGAAGAGGTAGCCGCCGAGGGTCTGGTGCGGAACCTGCCAGCCTTCTCGGACTTCCTCGACGCGGCCGCGCTGAGCGACGGTGAGCCCGTCAACTACTCGAACATCGCCCGCGACTGCGGCGTGTCGGGGCCCACGGCCAAGGCGCACTTCGGCATCCTCGAGGACACACTGCTGGCGCGTTGGCTGCCGCGCTGGCGACGGCGCGCCAAGCGCCGCCTCGCCGGAGCTCCGAAGTTCTATTTCGAGGACGTCGGCGTCGTTAACCGCCTGGCGCGGCGCGGCGAGTTGCTGCGCGGCTCGGACCAGTACGGCAAGGCGTTCGAGAACTGGATATTCCATGAGCTCTCCGCGTATGTCGCCTACCGCGAGCTCGACGAGCATCTGACCTACTGGCGGCTCCCCAGCGGCATCGAGGTCGACTTCGTGGTCGGCGAGATGCAGCTCGCGATCGAGGCGAAAGCGACCGCCAGGATCACCAGCAGCCACCTCAAGGGCCTCCGCACCCTGGCCGAGGAGCATCCCGGCGCGGGCCGCAGGGTCGTGGTCTGCCTCGAACCCCGCCCCCGGCGAACCGACGACGGCATCGACATCATCGGCGCGACCGACTTCGCCCGGCGCCTCTGGCAGGACGACCTCGTGTAACCGCCGCCCACCGTCAGCCTCGACCCCCACGCGACGCCGCACCCCCATCGAATCTGCGCGGGTATTGCTTCTATACGACGCGAAACTCTTCAGATTCCGCTCACGGATCCGGTCGCGGGCGCCTGGAACAAGGCGAAGGGGACATCGGCAGGAAGGCACAACTTCTGGACGTACCGGAGAGGCAGCGCCTCCACGAGCAGGCTGGCGCGGACGAGCACCGGCGACGGCGACCGCTGGCCGTTCGTCCAGCAGCTCTATCGAGGCGACTTCGACACGGTTCTGGCGGAGCGGGTCACGCAGTTCGTCGACGGCGACGGCCTCGACGAACTGTTCGACGATGTGGCATCGTTCGAGGTCACGTCGGGCGCGCATCCCGACGAGAGCGCGGCCGCGCTGCTCTCGGAGATCGCCGACGATCCAGAGCCCGCCGTCCCGCCAAGCGTGCTGAGCCCCCTCGCCGTCATCAATCACGGCAATACGACGATGCAATCGACTCTGTGGTGGCCGCACCGGCTCGCCTCGCCGCCCGCGTCGATCGAGTCCAGGACAGCCCGCAGCCTGAGAATCCGGGGCGCGGTCGTACATCAGGCCGTCCGAATCGACCTATCCGAGCCGATCCCTCTCACTGCGCTGACTGGCGCGACGGAGCTCGGCGACGGCCCCGACGACTCCACCCTCGACGACACGAGGCACGGCTCCAGGACCGAGATGCCCGTCTAGGCCCTGCCCGTCTAGGCCCTGCCCGGCCGCAACCGCGCCCCGCGCACCACAAGTTCGTGAAGGCTCACCTATTCATGCAGATTGCAAGTACTACTTTCAATCTGCATAGCAGCGACCGGTCGTCCGAACTTCACGATCGTGACCTCGCATCGGTAGGTTGCGGACGGCAGGGGGAGAGCTGTGAGCACTGTGCGAGCTGCGACGCTGGTGGGGCCCGAGCGGCTGGAGCTGGCAGCCCGGCGCTGAGAGCCACGATGGAGCTGATCGAGTCGACCGGGTTCAAGCCCGAGGAATGAGCCAATCCGCACCTCGGGTCAACCCTGCTGAGACTGTCGTGCCTCCTATTTTCGCGATGGCTTGACGAATGGCAGTCTCGATAGAGAGACCGGAACATCGATCGGTTGTTCACTCTCATCCCATCTCAAGAAAACAGCATCATTAGAATCTTGGTGAGCTGGCAAGTGGGCGAACCCGACTATTTCCTTGAGGTTCGAACTCCAACCGATGCTCGTGGCGTATCCAGTTGCCCTACCCCCACTTAGCAGCTTCATGGGGGGGACGCGCCGAATCTTTCCGTTGACGATGGGCATCTCATCACGCTCCAAATATGACAATACAAGCTGACGCCAATCAACTCTCATAGCCCACATACGACGTCCGATATCCTTAGCTTGACCTTCCGCAACGAGTACATTTCTTCCGACAAAGTCACCCTTTTCGAAATCCACAAAGCGTCCGAGATTTATCTCGTAAGGCGATGCCCTATACGCATCATCTATCAGACCATAACTATGCGCCTTTACGACATCTGGACCAGCTCGTGCATAATCAATAGCGGGAAGCACCATGCCAGCCTCAACGCGAACGATGTCTTGAGACGCGTGCCCACACGGCTCGATCGAGGCCCCAGTAGGTGTAGAGACAAGCGCCTCCCAAACATCATTTCCGGCTTCCGGGGGAACCCAGAACTCATAGCCTTTGACGCCCGTGAATCCCGTGCGCCAAACGTGCACCGGTGCCGAGGAGATTCTTGCTCGGCGGCCGCGTGAGAACTCTAGATCAGACCAGTATTGTCCGGTCGCTTCTTGGAGAATCGACAGCGCGCTAGGTCCTTGCAGTGCGAGAATCCCAAAGCGATCTGTGACGTCTTCAAAATCAACGTCTAGCCAACCGCGCTGCTCCGACAGCCATCGATTCATCAACCCTGCTGTGACGATGAAGTCAGTCTCGCTAAGTCGTAGCAGCATGCCTTCAACGATGACCTTCCCATGATCATCGCACCATGGTGTGTAGTATGCATGATCGATGGCAATCCGCGTCGCATCGCGCGGAATGAGTCGATTGATGAAACGCTCTGCATCCGGCCCATGAATATGAATCTTGGCCAGAGGTGACTTGTCCTCCAGCATTGCAGCGTTACGGATTGCAGCAACTTCCACTGCGATACCGGCAAAGAACTCGGGCAGCGCATTATCACCCCAGGTCACCCAAGCTCCGTTCACATTCGCCATTCGAGCTGCAGCAGTGAAAGGACTAAAGGCGAATAGTCGATCAGTTAGTGGGGAACCAAGGAACTCTAGACTCATCGGACTAGATTTCCGCAGGCAGAACGACAATATTGAGAAGTCGGGCCTCATGATCTCCGCCGACCCACCGGTGAGGCACGTTCGCCACGAATACGATCGTGTCCCCAGCTTCTAGAGTCTCGACTCCGTGACCTTCAAGCTCGACGGAAACAGTGCCCTCTAAGACATACAGGATCTCGTCACCGGCATGTGTCCATGCAGGATCGCTTCTGAATCCGGGGGGCACGAGACACTCACGTATCTCCATACGTCGGCGCGGAGTCGATGTGAGCATCCGAGCAAGCTGCGGGGGCTCCGCGTCGTCAGCGCTGCCCCACACGCCCTCGTCACGCCGGACAACACTCACGATTGGTTCCGCGCCCTCAACTAGGAGTTCGGGTGCGGTAATCTTGAGTGCGCCTGCGATTCTGTAGAGCGCGCCCAGACTGACGTTCGTCAACCCGTTCTCGACCTGGCTCAGAAAACCAGTGGACAACCCCGTCTCCCGGGCTACGTCTGCGAGCGTCATTCCCCGGTCGGTGCGGACGAGGCGGATCCTCTGTCCGAGCAGCGCGATGTTGACCGTTTCGCGTTCGCTAGACACGGCATCATTCCTTGTTCTCTGCATCGTTGCGCTCCTTCACGGGCGGGGTACAGGGGTCGCCAGGTATCTCGGCATATTTGTCTCGCGGCTGCTGGCGAGGAGGGCCACGAGCGCAACTGCGTATTGCGCGGCAAGCCAGATCTGGCCGGGTAGGGACACGTCAGGACGGACCACAAGAAGAACGAGTGAGGCCACAAACACTGCCGCCAGCGGGCCAATGGTTCGTAGCCCGGCCGCCTCGGTGCGTCTGAGACTTCGCCAGAGCAGGAATGCGGCGATGACGCCGATCAGCATCCACACCGACGCCGGAACAGCTGACTCGGCCTGGAGTCTCAGCTGGAGGGCGTCGGCGGCGCCGAACAGCAGTGCGCCGATCAACACGCCAGCAGGCCGCCATCGGCCGAACACCAGGATGGCGATCGCGATGAAGCCCCGTCCTGACGTCATGGCCTCTCGGAAGACGCCGACCGAGCCGACGGACAGGTAGGCGCCTGCCAAGCCTGCGAAGGCGCCCGTTATCGACGTCGCCACCCACTGGGTGCGAAGAGGGCTCACTCCGGCGGCGCTCGCGGAAGACGGGTTCTGTCCCGTCGCACGGATCTCGAGTCCTAGGCCGGTCCGACCGAGCATCAGGGCAACCGCCCCGATCAGCAGGAACGCAACATATCCGAGCAGATTCTGCTCGAAGAGCGCCCCGCCGATCCAGGGGATCTCGCTGAGGACGGGAATGGCGATCGGGTCGAGTCTGTCGATCGGTGGCGAGCCGTCGGGAAAGGCCCGCTCCAGCGCGTAGTTGGTGGCGCCCAACGCGAGGATGTTGAGCCCGATCCCGACGACTACCTGGTCTCCTCGCAGGCCTATCGCGACGGTAGCCATAAGGAGGCCCCCGAACCCTCCGGCCAGAATGGCGGCCACGATGCCCACAGTGATGCTCCCACTTCCCTCTGCCGCCCAATAGCCGACGAACGCGCCTGACAGCATCATGCCTTCGAGTCCCAGGTTCAGCACTCCGGAGCGTTCGGAGATGAGCTCGCCGGTCGCGGCCAATAGCAGCGGGACCGCCAGCCGGACGGTGGCTGCCAGCCACAGCGCGTCGAAGGGATCCATCACAACCCCGTCGCCGTCTGATGCACCGCGTCGCGTTCAGACGCTGCCGACCGGAGACGTTCCCAGCGATGCTCGAGCAGGACACTGGCCGCCACGGCGAGGATGATCAGACCCTGTACCACCAGCACGATCTCGGAGGAGACCCCCGCTCGAGACTGCAGCGCACCCCCTCCTTGGCGCAGGGTGGCAATGAGGAGGGCCGCGGGCAGCACGCCTGGAATCGAGTTGCGAGCGAGTAGAGCGACGACGATGCCGTCATATCCATAATTCGCGCTGAAGTTGTCGGACACCGTTGTGATTTCGCCAGCCAGAATCCGGGAGCTGCCGGCGAGGCCTGCCAGCGCGCCCGACATGAGCAGGGCAAGCACTCCGAAGCGGGTCGGAGACACGTCCATGTGGCGGGACATTTGGGGATTGGCACCGACCATGTCGAAGCGGAAGCCCAACGTCGTCCTAGCCAGCACGATCCAGGTGAGGCCGATCAGGGCGACCACGAGGACAACATCCCAATGGAGTGCGGTGCCCGCGAACATCTCGGGCCACTGGGCCGAGTCCCTGACGCTCTCGCTGCGGGCGAACCCGCTGCCCTTGTCCTGCATGGGGCCCCGAATGAGCCAGGCGAGCACCTGGATGGCGATGAGGTTGAGCATCAGAGTGGTGAGAATCTCGCTCGCTCCGGCTCGCGCCCACATCCATGCCGCGATGCCGGCATAGAGCGCTCCGCCAACGAGTCCAGCCGCCACGGCTACCAGCAGATGGGCCGGCCCCAAAGGCATCTCGACGTTGATGCCGACCCATCCCGCCGCCAGCCCTCCCGCGATGATCTGCCCCTCGAGGCCGATGTTGATGCGCCTCACCCGGAAGGCCACGATCCAGCCGGTGGCGGCGAGCATGATCGGGATGAGTTTGCTGAGCGTCGACGCGGCCGGGCGAGACCCGCCGTACGCCCCCTGAAACAGCGCGTCGACCACTGCTCCGAGATCGTGGCCGTTGAGAACCAGGATCAACGCCGATGTCAACAGAGCTAGACAAAGCGCGACGCCGGAGGCCAGCACCGGTCGAAAGGCGGTGGATCGAGTCGGCTGCCACCTCACGCCGACGCGCCCGTCATCTTCAGGCCAATGTCGGTGAGGTCCGCTTCACCGGGGCGCATCACCTCGCTCGGCCTGCCTTTGAACAACACGACGAACCGGTCCGACAGAGCCAGGATCTCGTCGAGCTCCTCTGAAATGAGCGCTACCGCGCCGCCCGCGGCCCGGAAGGTCCGTATGACCTGGTAGACGAACTCGATGGCGCCGACGTCGAGGCCTCGGGTCGGATGGACGGCGACGAGCAACTCCGGGCGGTTGTGCATCTCGCGTGCGATCACTGCCTTCTGCTGGTTCCCTCCCGAGAGATCGGAGAAGGCGGCGTGCAAACCCGGCGCGCGGATGTCGAACTGTTCGCACAGTCTCGTGCAGTGCTGATCGATAGCGCCGAACTGCAGCCACCCCCGCTTCGACAGCGGCGCGACGGCAAAGTCGCGATACATCAGGTTGTCCCGCAGCGAGCGATCGACTGCACTGCCGACGGCATGCCGGTCGGCGGGAATCAGCCCCGTGGCTGAGCGTCCATCGTCCCCCGGGCTCGACGTCTCCGGCGACGCGTAGTGCAGTACCTCGCCCTCGGTCAGCGCTGCCAGTCCAGTCAACACGTCGGCGAGCGTGCTCTGGCCATTGCCCTCCACCCCAGCAACCCCGAAGACTTCACCCTGGTGCACGGTGAAGGAGACGTCGTCGAGATTCGCGTCGTGCAGAGCTGAGGCGGTGGAGACCGCTCTCAGCTCGAGGACTGGATCTCCGGGTGTGTTGGGGGCGTTCCTTGAGAGCAGCGAGACGTCTCGGCCCACCATCATCCTGGCGATGGTCTTCTCGTCGGCGTCGGAAGCGTCAACGGTTCCGATCTTCTGGCCGCGACGCAGCACGGTGCAACGGTCGGCGACGGCAAGGGCTTCATGGAGCTTGTGATCGATGAAGACGATGGACTTGCCGTCCTCGACCAGCGACCTGATCACCTGTTGGAGGCCGGTCCACTCGACCGGTGACAGCACCGCGGTCGGTTCGTCCATGATCAGGATCTCCGCCCCTCCGAAGAGGGCCTTGACGATCTCGACCCGCTGCTGGAGCCCGATGGGGAGGTCGCCAACCGTGGCGTGCGGGCTCACTTCCAAGCTGTGCTGCGACGAGAAGTCTGCGAGTTCCGACGCGAGCCGGGAGAGCCGGCTGCGTCGCCACCACGGGATCCCGAGGGCCACGTTCTCGCAGACCGTGAGGTTGTCCACCAACTCGAAGTGCTGAAACACCATTCCGATTCCGGCTGCCTTGGCGTCGCGGGGACTGCGGAGCCGCATCGGCTGGCCGTGAACTGAGACGGTTCCCCGGTCAGGGCGCACGAGCCCGTAGAGAATCTTCATCAGTGTGCTCTTGCCCGCTCCGTTCTCGCCCAGCAGGGCGTGGACTTCGCCCGCGCGGAGGTCGAAGTCGACATCCGAGCAGGCGAGCAGGCTTCCGTAGGCCTTGCTGATGCCCTCAGCGTGCAGCACCGCAGACGACGCCGGTTCCGAAGGAGTCTTGTCTTGGTGTCCCGGCACAGCCGATGGGGTGTCCTCGCCGGATCAGGATCCGGCCGCGAGGTTCTCGGCGCGCTTGCGTGACACGAACGGGGGATCGACCACCGTGGCCCGTATCTCCATCGTCGGGAACTCGCCGCCGCCCCAGCTGATGGCGACCTCTGTTCCCGGCTCGGTCAACTCCACGTCGATGCGGCCGAAGGAGAACACTCGGCGAACTATCGGGCTGTAGCAGACGCTCGTCGCCCATCCAACCTGCTGCCCATCGTGGACGATCGGGAAGGCCTCGGGAAACAGCGGATGGGGGAATTGGATCGGCGGCGGCGACGGTTCGTCCCTGAACTGAGCCGCGTACAGCTCGATCACGTCGTCGCTGTTCCAGACCAGCCCCTTCATCCGCCGGGCCGGGCCGCCTGCGTCGATCTCCGCCTGCAGCGCGGCCTTGCCCATGAAGTCGTCCTCGCGGTCGAGTCCTACGAGATAGTCGAGGTTGAGCTCGAACGGTGAGCAATAGCTCATCTCCGGATCGAGCTGGTTGCGGCGCAGAATGCCGGGATCCCCCTCGAAGGCGCACTGATAGTCGAAGTGCAGCATCACCAGCCCGGCCTCGGCCCGGGTCAGCCTCGACGTGTAGTTGCCGAGGAAGCCGAGCCCGTGCTTGCGACCTACTTCGACGAGATGAGCGATGAGGTCGTTGGTTCGATCGGCTTCGACGTAGATCTCGTAGCCGACCTCGCCGGTGAATCCCTGCCGCAGGATCTCACACGGTATGCCTGCGATCTCGGTGGCCTGCAGCCGGGAGAAGCGGAGCCTCTCCATCGACTGCCCGGCGGCGTCGTTCATCAGCGCGGTGGAGTTCGGTCCCTGGATCGACATCAGGCAGTACTGGGTGCGAATGTCCTCGATCCGCACATCGAAATGGCCGACCTCTACCACGTCACGCAGCCAGCTCTCGATCTCATCCGTCGTGATCATGTACGCGTCCTGCGACACACGCGTGATCAGAGGATCCTGGACGACCTTCCCGTCCTCGCGGACCAACACCGTGTACATCGACTGGCCGACTTCAATGTCGGCGAAGTCCTTCCTCGTCTGGATGAACCTCATGAACGCGTGAACATCCGGACCCGAGACGTTGAACTTGCAGATCGGACTCCAGTCGCCGATCACCACGGTCTCACGGAGCTGGAGCGCCTCCCGGTGCCAGCCGACGTACTCGTCCACGATCAGGAACGGGCCCCATTGCGTCCATTTCTGGGCCTTGCTGGCCAACTCCATCTGCCCGGCGCCGGGAACGAAGAACATGGGCCGCTCCGCTCCCAGCGGGAGGCCTGTTCTCATGGCCAACTGGTACCGATCCTGGCCGTAGGCGCCGCGACAGTTCTCTACCTCGTGCATCGCCTGTCTCTTGGTGATGGTCGTGAGTTGCTGAGGCTAGACCCCGGGCGGCAACTCGATGGATCCGTCGTTGATACCGGCCAGGAGGTCGGCAACCGTGGCCTCCAGGTCCGCGGAGGCGTAGTCGGGGCAGAGCACGAATGACTGGATGCTCGGGTCCTCGACTCCCCACAGAGTGAGGTCGGTCGGCATGGAGCCAGCCAGGAACGCCGACACCATCGTGTCGACCTGAGCGAGGGAACTCAGCGTCGCCGTGCCCACCAGCTGGGTCGAGCGACCGCACTGCGGGAAGATGACGCTGAAGATCTTGACGTCTTCGCCGCTCTCGTCGACCGCCTGGAGCACTCCCTCAAGTCCGGAGTTCACGAAGGCGAAGAGGACATCCGCGCCGGCCGCGATCTGGGCGGCTGCAGCTTCCTTCGCGCCAGCCACGTCCTCGAAGTCGCCGACGACGGTGGAGACGGTCTCGATCTCGGGGTTCACAGAGGTGGCCCCGCCCGAGAACGCATCAGCCGACTGGGTTGTGGGCGGGATCTCAAGCCCACCGATGAATCCGACCTTGTTGGTCTGCGTGAGGTCGGCGGCGATCACACCGGCGGGATAGGCGGGCACGCCCTGGCGGACGATGTAGATGTGAAGATTGGGGTCGTCGGTGGCCTGCCCGTTGACGATCGCGAACTCGACCTCGGGGAACTCGGGCGCCACGATCGTGCCAGCCTCGGCGAACTGGGCGCCGACGCCTATGACGAGATCGTTCGTCGCCGCGAGATTGCGCAGGGCGTCAACCGTTTGCTCCGGGTCGCCGGCGTTGTCCTGCACGGCGATCGTCAATCCGTAGGCCTGCTCCGCCGCAAGCAGCCCGTCGTAGTAGGACTGACTGAACCCACCGTCATTCCTTGCGGTAGGCAGAGCGAGGCCGACCGTCGGCGGCTCTTCAGCCGGCTCCTCCACGGCGGGTTCCTCTACGGCGGGTTCCTCTACGGCGGGTTCCTCTACGGCGGGTTCCTCTGCGGCCGTTGTTGCGGCCGGGGCCGATTCGTCGTCGGCAACTTCGCTGTCGCCGCCGTCGTCACCGCAGGACGCTGCGACCAGAGCGAAGGCGAGGAGCAGCGGAAGAAGTCTGAGTGCTCGAGTTGACACGATCCCTCCAAGCGTGTGCTTGTTTGATATTTGTAAGACTTGACAGTAGCAGTAGAAGCTGAGCCGGTCAAGGGCCCAGTAGTTGATGAACAGTAAATACCTGTTCAATAGCAATATCTTGAGAAGTTGCTACTAAGGCTGATAGGTACAATCGGATCTTGAGTTTACTAGCATTAAACCAGCGTCCCACGCCGCAGTGCATGGACAGCGGGGCTGAGCCCAGCGAGGAGACTGCGTCTCAGGAGGCGCTGAGCAGCCCTTCGAGGGGCGGGCGCGCGTCTCCAAGCCCATCGATGACCACCAGCCGAGTCGCCGGAGCCTCGACACGCTTGATGACTGTGGCAATCTGGGCGAGTAGGTGGTCGCGCAACAGGGAGCGCCCTCAGGTGGCCGCAGTCAGCCCGTCCAGGGGTGGACGGGCTTCAAGGACCCTGACACCGCGTCGAGGATCGGCGCCGCGCTGGCCCTGCGGCACCTAGGCGAGGTTCTCGGTAGCGAGGTCTTGGACGCTTGCGCCGGTGGTGTGGCGGAGTTGGTGTTTGTTGACCTTGTGGGTGTCGCCCTTGGGGAGCTCGTCCAGGATCTCCAGGTAGCGGGGCTGGCAGAAGTCGGGGAGGGTGGCCTGGCAGTGGCGTTGCAGGGCGGCCGGGTCGATGCTTTGGCCGGCCGCGGCAGCCACTACCAGCTTCACCTCCTCCTCGCCCAGTTCGGACGGCACTCCGACCGCGGCGCACTCGGCCACCGCGTCCAGCTCGCACACCGCCCGCTCGACCTCGGTGGAGGAGATCATCTCCCCCCGGCGGCGGATAGCGTCGGCGGCTCGGTCGACCCAGCGGATGTAGCCGTCGGTCTCGATGGTGGCCAGGTCGCCGGTGTGGAACCACAGGTTGCGGAACGCGGCCAGCGTGGCCTCGGGCTGGCGGTGGTACCCGGTCATCATCACCCCCGGCACACGGGGCCGCACCACCAGCTCGCCCGCCTGCCCCGGCGGCAGCTCGTTGTCGTCGGCGTCCACCACCGCGGCCTCGTACTGGGGCACGGGCCGGCCCGAGGCCCGGTAGCGCATCGGGTCGTCGGGACTGGTAGTGGAGAAGTGTCCGGTCTCGGTCATGGCGAACCCGGTCACCAGCCTCAGCCCGAACCGCTCCTCGAACTCGGCCCGGCGGTCCATGGGTATGCCGGCCGCGCCGTGCATCATGCGCACCCGGTGGTCGCGGTCGGCGGGACCGGGCTCCTGGCGCAACAGGATCGACGACACCGCCCCGACCACGCCCACCTCGGTGGCCCCCGAGCGGCGCACCTGGTCCCAGAACGTGCTGGCCGAGAAACGCGACACCAGCGCGGCCCGCCCGTCCACCACCAGCGCCGTGCCCAGCGTCGAGAACCGGGCGTTCACGTGGTACAGGGGCAGGGCCGAGAAGAGCACGTCGTCGGCGGTGAGCCCCCACTGCTCGATCTTGATCCGGGCCTGCTCGACACCGAACGCCTGGGGCAGCACCGCGCCCTTGGCCGGGCCGGTGGTGCCCGAGGTGTAGATGATGTTCATAGGGTCGCCGGGGTTCGGCGGCCTGAACGGCTGCGGCTGCGGGCCAGACCCGCGCACGGCGTCATAATCGAGGACCGACACTTTTCCCTGCGCCTGTCCCTCGCCCCGCTGCACCACCACCTGCACGCCCGGCGCGGACGGCAGTTGCTCGGCTACCCGATCGACCAGGGAACCGTCGACGATCAGCACCCCCGCGCCCGAGTGGTCCAGCACATGGGCGAGCTGCGCCCCGCGCAGCCCGGCGTTGACCGGGCACTCCACCGCCCCCAGTCGCAGCAGGGCCAGCATCGTGACCACCGCCTCGGGATGGTTGGGCGACATGTGGCCGACCACCTCGCCCGTCCCGACGCCAGCCGCGGCCAGCCCTCCGGCCAGGGCTTCGGCCGCCTCAATCAGCTCAGCCCAAGTCCACAGCCCGCCATCGAAGTCAAGGACAACCCGGTCGGGATGCTCATCGACGCGGTGCGTGCACAGCGACCACAGATCCGAGTACCGGCCGGTGTCGCTCACCGCGACCCCAAGTCCGACAAGCGGCTGACGTCCGTCACTTCACCGTCCGGAACATGGGCAGGGTCACGCCCTCGGAGCGATCCTCGAACACGGCTTCGACCCGGTCGCCGATGGCCAAGGTGACCATGTCGGGCTCGACGATGTTGGCCAGCAGGCGGGGGCCCTCGTCCAGCTCGACCACGGCCACCACATAGGGCACATCGGCAGCCCAGGTGTCGTCGTAGAAGGCCACATGCACCTCGGTGAACGTCCACACCGTGCCCCCTCCGCCCATCATCCGCCAGGAGATCTCGTCGCTCCAGCACGCCGGGCAGTGCCGCCGGGGCGGGAAGAACAGCCGGTCGCAGGCGTCGCAGCGCGGCAGTATCAGCTCGTGGCGGGTCGCGGCTTCCCAATACGGCGCGGTCGCGGCGTCGTTCACGTCGGGACGGGGCTTACCGGTCATACGCCCCGCCCCAGCACCGGCTCGCTTCCGACCGAGCGCGTCGGCCACCCATGCGCGCCGGTCATACGCCCCGCCCCAGCACCGGCTCGCTTCCGACCGAGCGCGTCGGCCACCCATGCGGGCCGGTCATACGCCCCGCCCCAGCACCGGCTCGCTTCCGACCGAGCGCGTCGGCCACCCATGCGGGCCGGTCATACGCCCCGCCCCAGCACCGGCTCGCTTCCGACCGAGCGCGTCGGCCACCCATGCGGGCCGGTCATACGCCCCGCCCCAGCACCATGGTGGAGAACGTGGAGAACACGCCACCGTTGCCGTGGGCCACCACCACCTCGGCACCCTCGACCTGGCGGCGCCCGGCCGATCCCTGCAGCTGGCGGACCGCGTCGAGCAGATGGAACACCCCGCCCGCGTGGCCGTGCGACAGCATCCCGCCGTGCATGTTCACTGGGCAGCCCGAGCCCAGCGCGAGCGCCCCCGACTCGGCGTAGGGTCCGCCCTCCCCCTCGCCGCACAGGCCGAGAGCCTCCACCCCGGCCACCACGCTGAACGTGCAGGCGTCGTGGATGTACACCGCATCGGCGTCGGCAACGGTCAGCCCGGCTCGCTCGAAGGCCCGCGCCGCCGACACCGGCCCACCGAGCTCGTGCAGGTCGGGGGCTTGCGACGGGATGTGGTGGGTGGTCGCTGCGCCGTAACCGAGCACGGTCACGTAGGGCACACCCAGACTGCGGGCCCGATCGATGGACGTGACCACGAAGGCCCCGCCCGCGTCGGAGATCAGCGAGCAGTCGAGTCTTCGCAGCGGCGTGGAGATCATGGGCGATGCCTGATGGTCGGCCAGCGTGATCGGGTCGCGCTTGTGGGCATTGTCGTTCAGAGAGGCGTGATGGCGCGACGCAACCGCTACTGCACCCAGCTGCTCGCTGGTGGTGCCGTACAGGTGCATGTGGCGCTGGGCGAACAGGGCGTAGCCGCTGATCATGGCGATCTGCCCGTAGGGGGCCTCGAAGTCCTCGCCGCCGGTGAGGGTGCCCGGTGCCCGGCCCCGGCCGGACCGGCGGATGGAGATGCCGTTATCGCCGTAGGTGCACAGCGCGGCGGTGCACATGCCGGCATCGACGGCGGCAGCGACGTTGAGCAGGGCGCCGTGATGGGTGCCGGGACCGCCCACGTCGGTGACCGCGGCCAGCTCGGGCCGCAAGCCCAGATGCTCGGCCACCCGGGCCGCGTGCAGCATCATCGCCTGGGAGTAGCCCGAGAACGAGAACACGGCGTCGATGTCGTCCTTGGACATGCCCGCGTCGGCGACCGCGGCCACGGCCGCCTCGGCCTGGAGGCTGATGGCGCTGCGACCCGGCAGCCTGCCTATGGCCGTCTCGGCCACGCCGACGATCGCGATGCCGTCGAGCACGCTCACTGCGGCCGCTCCCACAGCCTGGAGGCGGACCCGACAGCCGGACCGGTCACCGCGGCCGCTCCCACAGCAGGCCGTCGGCACCGTCGCGACGCGCGGTCCAGTCCGGCGGGACGGCATGCACGGCGCCCAGGCAGCCGATCAGCGCTGGGCCGTGGATCGCCTCGCCGTCGGCCAGACCGGCCAGGTCGACGACGTTCGTGGGCACAGGATCCGTCGACCATCTGACACCGCGCCGGCTCTGCGGAGCGGGAGGGCCTAGTGCCACGGTGAGTTCACCGGGCCCATCGACCGCGGCCACCACATCGATCCGCACGACGCTATCGATGTCGCCGGAGCCGTCGAGCAGCTCGAGGGCAGCCGCGCCCGGGTCGACGTCGATGCTGGCATCCACAGACCGGCGGCCACCCGATTCCCGGTTGAAGGCAACACTGATCCGGGCCCCAGTCAACGGCAGGCGTTCGGCCTCCAGGTCGAGCCTGGCCCGGCCTAGGAGCCGGCTCAGGACTTCGACCGGATCGTCGCCCGATTCCACCACGGCCTGATAGCGCTGCTCGACGGCGGCTGCGGCCACGCCGCGGGCACTGAAGACGCCGCCGGCCGCGAAGGACCGGACTCTGTCGATGCCGGCCAGGTCCGCAACCGCGCCGGCATGCAGCCCGCCGGCCCCGCCGAACGCGTACAAGGTGACCTCGGCGGGATCGATTCCCGCCTCGGCAAGCAGGCTTCCGACCGCGTTGGCGGCCTTGTTGTGGGCTGCGTCCCACACCAGCCGGGCTGCCTCCACCGGATCTCCATCAGCCAGAGGAGCCAGCACCGACGCGGCCCGATCGGCGTCCAGGGCAATATCGCCAGGGAGCACCTGCCCGTCGACCAGCAGTCCCAGTACCACGTCGGCGTCGGTGAGGGTCGGCTCCGTGCCTCCTCGACCGAAGGCGGCCGGTCCGGGCACTGCGCCCGCGCTGGCCGGCCCCACCGTCACGATCCCGGAGCTGCTGGCCGACGCGATGGACGATCCACCCAGGCCGACCGACACGATGCCCGGCACCGGCAGCGTCACCCGGACGCCGCGAACCTCCGGCGCCGGGTCCACCTGGTAGGACCCGGCGCGCACCAGTCCCAGGTCGAGGGTGGTGCCCCCCATGTCGAAGCCGACCACCGCAGCATCGTTGTGTTCGCGGGCGAGGGCGGCGGCCAGTCCCAGCCCGGCGGCAGGGCCCGAGCTGTAGGTGCTGATGGCGGTGGTGCGTGCCATCCGGCTGCACGTGCCGTCCGAGCGGGCCGCGAGCAACGGCACCGACAGGCCCGCCTGCTGCAGGATCCCCTCGGTTCGATAGAGCAGCTTGGCCATGGGCCGGCTCAGGTAGGCGTTGAGGACGGCAGTGCTGGTGCGCAGGTTGTCGTCTTCGATGTCGGCCGTCTCCCAGCCCAGCGTCAACGGCATCGACCGCAGATAGTGGACCGGGTAGCGGTCCCTCACCAACTCTCGCAGCCGGGACTCGGCGTCGCGGTGCGACCCTCGCAGGCTCAGCACCGTCTGACGCACACCCTGCTGGACCAGATCGCGGCACACGCTCAGCACCTCCTCGGCCGCCGCGGCCGGATCAACGCCCACCACATGGTCGGATCTCACGAACACCCCCACCGCGGGGGCGGGCTCGCTCGGCCCGTACAGCGACTTCTCCGACCCGGCCTCGACCATCAGCCCCACCGGGTCGCCGGTGCCGGTGACCACCGCGTTGGTGCCGATGGTGGTGGCCAGCCGGAACAGACCTACTTCAGACAGGAACTCCTCGAGGGACACGCCGAAAGCCTCGGCGCCCTCGGCCAGGCACGCCATCGCCGAGCGGGTCAGGTCGAAGTGAGTGGTGGGAACCTTGGCGGCGATTGCCCGCTCGCCGTCGGAGAAGAATCCGTCGGTGTACGTTCCGCCCATGTCAATGCCCACCACGTAGGTCACAGCCCGGCTCCCCTCTTGCGATCGGAGCCCGTGACTCCTGCGCCGGGAGCTGGTCGCCCGCGCATCAGGCCAGGCCGCCTCGTTCGAGATCGGCCACCCGGACGGCAGCGGAACGCACCAAGTCGGGATCGACGCCTGCGCCGAGGGGCGCAGTGACCACGGCCTCGGCCGCGCCCAGTTGTGCTCGTCGGCGCCCGATGCTGCGAGCAAGGGCCTCTGCCGAACAGAACGCGGCTGCGGGCAGATACGCCAGCCCGTCGGCGCATCCATTGGGGGATGCCCAGAGTCGATAGCCGAGAGACGCGGGAGAAGCCGCGCCGGAAGCCGTCGTCACCAGCAGTACGTCTGTGCGCAGGTGTTGGGCGGCTCGAAGGATGGGTCGATGAGCCTCAAACGCCAGTTCGGCATCCAGGCGGTTCCCGGCGTCTGCAGACTCGACGACGACCACCCGCTCGACTCCGCATCCAGCCAGGGCACGGATTCGGGCCGAGGCCAGATCCGAGGCGGCATCGACTGCGTCCTGTAGTGGCGCGCCCGACCGGACTCGGATACTCCATGTCAGCGGCCCCGAGACCAGTCCCACCACCGGAGGCGCCCCCGGCACCCGTGCCAGCCCAGCCGCAACCGCGTCCCCATCGAAATCTGCACGGGTTTTGCTCCTATACGACGCGAAACTCTCCAGATTTCGATCATGGCCAGCCGCGGCGCATGCCGTTGGCGCCTCCGGCGAGCCAGGTCCCGGATGTGCTTGGTCGCCCAGCTCGGCCTTGAGCGCGGCGTTCTCGGCGTCGACGGGCCATGAGGCACAGCAGTAGGCGAGCCCCAGCGCCCTCGTGCCCTCGTCGAGGCAGCGCACCTGGCCGTCGAGGTCGTCGGGCCAGCCCCGGCCCAGCGCCGCGGCGCAAACCGATCCTGGCACCAAGGCCGTCAGCCCTTTCACCGCCGTCTCCTCAAGCATTCTGTTCGCAGAATCCCGCCATATGCACGGGAAATCGCGACCAGAACGCCTAGGAGCGGGATCATCGGTGCCATACGCCGCGGGCGGACACAGGCTCCAGCGGGTATTCACGCTCGTCGACCACCTGCACCGGCGACGGGAACTCCCCGTAGTGTCGCAGCGCCTCGGGCGGGGGCCGGCGCTTCGACCAGTCGGCCACAAAGTCCGCGTAGGGTCGCCCCAGCCGCTTGCGCTCGGCCCGGATCTCGGCCCGGCGGGCCGCGGTGGCCTCTGCGTCCACCCGGTCCCGGCCCGGCGCCAGCACCACGCCGTAGAGTGCGGCCGCCAGCTCGGGCGAGGTCACGCCGTCGGCGACGTCGCCCAGCACCGCGGTGGGGTCGCGCTCCAGCACGTCGCCGTAGCCGCCTCCGCAGCCCCGGGCCAGCACCACCACGTCCCCGTCGGCGACGGTCTCGCCCTCGGAGTTGGTGTGGCCGAACACGTACTGGCCCGAGATCCGGCGCCGGTCGGCCAGCTCCCGCACGCTCATGGGCAGATCGTCCGCGCCCGCCGCCATGAGCTCCTTGGCGTCGGAGCCGCGGATCACGATGCGGGGCTGGGCCGCGCCGGAGTAGCCACCGAAGAGCCCGTAGTTCTTGGTGAACCGGCTGCCGGTGCCCACTGAGTTGCTGCGAAGCCCCGGGGTCCCGTGGATCACGAAGCAGTCGGTGAGGCCGACCCCGCCCCGGTAGCGGCCCAGCCCGCACACGTCTGGGTCGAAGCGGTTGCGGAACAGGTACACCCACGGGAACTTGCGCTCCTGCTCCTCGGGTCCGGGGCAGTCCACCACCATGGCCCAGAAGAACCCGGCGCTGTGCTCTCCGTCCAGGTCGAAGCGGGCGCCCTGGCCGGTGGCGTTGCCGTTGGCGGGGCCGCCCGCGATCGTGTTGCCGTACTGGCCGGTGCCGCCGAACTGGATCAGCAGCAGGTTCTCGGCGAAGGGGGCGGCCACCCCGGTGCGGTGCGGGCTGTCGTGCAGCATCCGCATGGCGGCCAGCAGCAGGCCTTGCACCACGACCCGGCCGGTGTGGCTGCCCGAGCCGGTGCCCGCGTCGCGGCTGGGAGCGTTGACGATGCTGGGCGGAGCAGTGAGCTTGATCGGGTCGAACAGGCCGATCGACCAGCGCAATCCCCGGAACACGGTCGGGAACAGCGCGGCGGCCGAGGCGGCCCGGGCCAGGTGCCAGCGCAGATGGAACGGGCCGGTACCGGGCTCGGGGGAGGCGCCGGCCATGTCGATGACCAGCTCGTCGCCCCGCTTGTGCAGCTCGACGGGCAGGCGGATGAGCCCGTCGTCGATGCCGATGGTGTCGAGGAACACCACCGACCGGTAGACGCCGTCACTGAAGCTGGAGATGCGGCGGCGGGCCAGGGTGGCCGAGGTCTTGATCGACTGGCGCAGCCCGGCGGCCACGAAGGCGGCGCCCCGGCGCTCCACCTCCCGCAACAGCTGCTGGCGCAGCCGCACACACACCGCCAGGCGGGCCTTCATGTCCAGGGAGTTCTGCCTGGGGGTGCGCACCGAGTTCAACAGGAACTCGAGATGGTCGGTGTGGAACCGGAAGTCGGTCCCCACCCTCAGCGGCGTGATGTGGAGGCCCTCCTCGTAGCGGCTTCCGATCTCGGGCGACCAGCCGCCCGGCGAGCGCGACCCGGTCTCGCCCTGGTGTCCCCCGCACGCCACCCAGGCCAGAAGCTCGCCGCCGGCGAAGACCGGCATCATCAAGAAGTGGTCGTAGGTGTGCACGCCGCCGGCGTCGGGGTCGTTGAAGAAGAAGATGTCGCCGTCGGCCAGCCCCACGGTCGGGTCGTCGACGTAGTGCTTGAGCACGTACTTGACCGGGCCGTAGTGCAGAAGGGCGTGCAGGATCACCCCGGTGGACATGCCGGCCATGTCTCCCTTGGCGGTGAACACCCCCACGCCGAGGTCGCCGGCCTGCAGCATCTCGGCCATGCTCAGGTACTTGCAGACGTCGCGGCCGTCGTCGATGATCGAGTCGAGCTTGTGCAGGAAGATCTCGAGGTCGACGGGGTCGAGGCTGCCGGCTCCGGCCAGCTCCAGCTCGGTGGGCTCCTCCAGCACCTCCCGGTGAAGGACCTCGGGATCGAGTCCGGGGCCGGGCTTCATGAGCGGGCGCCCGAACCGGGCGACCCGCTCGTCTAGGCCCATGGCGGCCACGTCCGTAAGCCGGGCACCCGGCACAGCGGTCACCGTCGCTCCCCTATAGACGAACTTCCGTCAGTTTTCCACCCATAGGGTGGGAAACCCGCAGGTAGTTCGGAGCGCCGGCGGCGCGGTGATGCGGTCACGGGCTCGTCTCCGTGGCCGCAAGCCAGCCGGTGCGCTGATCGTCGAGGGCGTAAGTCCAGCCCGGAGGCACCGCCACCACCGTGTCGACGTCCTCCATCAGAGCGGGACCCTCGGTCGAGAATCCATCCGGCAGGTGGGCGCGGTTGTGGATGGGCGTATCAATGGCGCCCGCACCGGTCCAGCACACCTCCCGGACGGTGTGGCCCGACGACGTTCCGTTGCCCGCGGCTGCGCCCACCGGCCGGGGTCGAGCCTCCAGGCGCAGCCCCGCGGTGCCGGCCACCAGCCGGAACAGCTGGACCAGGATCCCGCCGTAGGGATGGATCGACCCCGCGCCGTAGGCGGCCGCGAACACCTCGTTGAAGGCACCGCACACCGCGGTCACGTCCTCGGGGCACTCCAGGAGCAGCCGGGGGGACTTGAGACGGACGGTGTGGTGCTGGCCTCCGTAGTTCATGTCCAGTTCCAGCTCCAGCGTCACCGAGTCGAGGCCGAAGCCCTCCTCGGCCATGTCCCGCTCGGCCAGCTCCACCAACATCCTCACCACCTCGTTGAACGCGGACCAGTCGTCGGTGTAGGAGTCGCCGTCGAAGAGCTGGACCATGCGGGTGCGTTCGTAGGTCTGCATCACCGGCATGGTGGCCACCCCGTAGGCGTTGAACTCGCTGCCGTGGGGGAACGTGGCCACCGTGCCCACGTCCGCGTAGCCGGCCACCGCGGCGGCGTGCACCGGCCCCGCCCCGCCGAAGGCGAACATGGTGAAGTCCCGGGGGTCGTGGCCCTCCAGCGCGGTCTGGCGGTAGATCTCCTGGCCCATCACGCCGTCGATCAGGCGCCGCACCCGCACAGCCGCCTCGGTCACGTCGATGCCGAGCGGGTCGGCGATGCGGCGCTCCAGGGCCCGCTCGGCCCGGCGCCGGCTCAACGGCATGGCCCCGCCCAGGAACCGGTCGGGGTCGATGAAGCCCAGCACGACATCGGCGTCGGTGACCGTCGGTTCGGTTCCGCCCTGGGAGTAGCAGGCCGGCCCAGGCATGGAGCCCGCGCTGTTCGGCCCGACCCGCAGCTCGCCGGTATCGGTTAGATGCGCGATCGAACCACCGCCCGCGCCGATGGAGTAGTTGGCAATCACCGGCAGATGGACCCGCCACCGGTCGATGACCGGGTCGAACTCGTAGTTGCGGTCCTGGCCGTCGATCACCAGGCCCACGTCGAAGCTGGTACCGCCCATATCCGCGGTCACCACCCGGTCGAGCCCGTAGTCGCGAGCCATGCAGGCCGCGCCAGCCAGGCCGGCCACTGGGCCGCTGCCCAGCAGGTGCAGGGCGGTGGTGCGGCTGGGCGAGGCCACCCCACCGATGTTGCGGGCCACCAGCAGCGGCTTGCGGCATCCGAGGGCTCTCAGGCGGTCCCCGAGGTCGATGACGTGCTCCTCGGTGTCGGGGGCCAGGAAGGCGCTCAGGATCGTGGTGATGCTGCGGCGGTACTCGTCGAGGCGGGGCGCCACGTCCGACGACAGCAGCACCGGGCAGCGGCCCAGCACCGAGTCCGGGTACTCCCGGCGCACGATCTCGGCCACCCGCCGCTCGTGGGCCGGGTTCATGAACGACCACGCCAGGCACACCGCGATGGCCCGCACGCCCTGGCGCACCAGATGGTCGACCGCGGCCAGAACGTCGCCGGTCTGCAGCGGCATCAGCACCTGGCCGAAACAGTCGATGCGCTCACGCACCCCCACCCGCAGCGACCGGGGCACCAAGTCGTCGGGCCGCTGGGCCCGGGTGCGATCGATCTGCACCTCCAGGGGCATGCCGTCGGCCCATGAGCGGGAGCGGGCCACGTGCACGGTGTCTTCCTGGCCCGCGGTGGTGATGAGCCCCACCTTGGGCCCGGTGCGCTCGATGAGGGCGTTGGTGCCCACCGTGGTGGAGTACTTGACCGCGTCGGCCGCCGCGAAGGCGTCCGCCGGATCGCAGCCGAGCTGCCGAGCGGCCTCACCGATGGCCGCGATCATCCCGTCGGACAGGTCGGCGTGGGTGGTCAGCGACTTGCCGGTGGCCTGGCGCCCGCCCAGCACGACGAAGGCGTCGGTGAAGGTCCCCCCGATGTCCACGTCGAGCAGGCTCGGCCCGTCGGCGCCGACCAAGCTTGTATCCGCCGCTTCAGCAGATGGCATCGAGGTCGAGTTCTATGTCGTGGGTGATGGGATGACCCGGGGGCAGGTACTCCACGTCGAACATCACCGCGCAGCCGGGGCAGTAGAACTCCACGATCCGGCACCAGTCCGGATGGGGGCTGAACCCGAACTCGGTGGGGGGATCGAACGGTACGTGGATTTCACGCGGGTCCCGGTCGTAGGCCAGGCACCCCTCCTTGTAGTTGCGCTCCGCCGGACCGAGGTCATGCCCGCACCGGTTGCACAACCATCGCCGGAAGGTCGTGTCGAGGTCCAGAGCCTCAGTGATGCGCCGCCGCCCAGCGTCGGAGTCCGTGGCCACGCAGCGATCCTCCCCCGCCGCCTCTGATGGCCGGATTGTATACCGCCGTCCCAGAGGCCGAGCGGGTAGGCAGCACTTCAAGAGAAATCCGCGAGAGGCTGGGCGAGGCCGTGGCCCGAGCGGCCCGTGAGCGCAGCGAACAGGAGCGGGAAACACGACGCTTCACCGCGAGGCGGCACTACCTATAGTGCTGTCTCCTAGGCGGGCCTCAGACCGGCCCCTTCCGCCAGCCTGAGGCTGCCCTACTCAAGACTTGTGGCCGGCTTGGCCCGTCCAGGAACCCGCAGCGGGAGTTCGAAGCGGCCTGACTTCGGTGTCAGCGCCCCCCGAGGGCACGCAGCCGAGCGTGGCTCATGCGGCGTGCCCAGGGGGAGGGAAGGTGCATTCTCACTACTAGGTCAATGACCGGCACCGTCACTGCCTTTCGGCCAACTGCTCGAGGATCTCGCAGATGTGATCGGGCTCTCCGGTGCGGTGCGTGGACTCAAAGGACCATTGGCCCGGACCGTTGGCATTGGCCGCCCGCACCTGCACGCCATAGAGGGTGTCGGTATCGAGACCGACGATGATCGTCGAGGTCGCGGCGCTGACGTGGGGCCAGGCCTGCCATTCGCCGCCGCTCTCGATCTGGTCGTCAACGAAGATCAGCTTGCGATAGCGAAGTTCGTAATGGTCGATCAGGGCGCCGCCCACGAAGTCGGGAGCCGCCCAGCTCACTCCGAGCCCGGTGTGAAAGGAGCTATGACCCGGATCGGGGCACAAGACCGTCGGCCATGCCGGCCGCCCCGGAGGCGCCGCCTCCGGGCCGCCATCGTCATCGGCAATGGTCACGGTGATCTCAGAGGGCTCGCCGATCACACATCCGTTGCGCTCGCAGCCGGTTATGCGCACCGTCACGGTGCCGTCAGGGTTGCCGACGTCGTTGTCGAGGATCTGAACCGCGCTGTCCCACACGTCGACGCGGGGCAGGCTCAGCACGATCCTCGATATCTGCCCCGAGATCGGCACGATCGGCGACTCACGCGTCCATTCGAACGACAGCTCCACGTCGACGCCGCCCGGTGCCGGCCCGCCGCCAGCAGCCGAGAACAACAGCCGGTACAACACCCGCTCATCCTCGGAGAACGTCGAGCCGTCCTCCACCGTCTCACCCACCGTCAGCGTCCAATCGTCCGGAATCACCGTCCCATCGGGAACATGCACCAGCGTCACGACCGTGCGGCCCTCGGAGTCGACCTCGGCCACCTGCAGCGACGCGGCCGTCACGCCGTTGTCCTCGTAGTCGCCGCCGGTCACCGTGTGGGCGATCGTTGCGGAGCCGTGGACCGCGTTGTCATCGGCCGTCGCGGTCACCGTGACGGTCTGGGGGATTTCCCAGTCCTGCGGCATGAACACCAAGGGCTCCGACACCGATATGTCGGCGTCGGCGACGCCGCGGACCTCGGGGCTGATCGTCACATCGTCAGTCGGCTCACGGGTCAGCACCACCGTGTAGGACGCCGTACCGCCCTCGTCGACGGTCAGCTTGTCCTGGTCGACGACAACGCTCCGGTTGTCGTCGTCGACGATCGTGACCGCGGCCTCGCAATGGCGGATCGAGGAGCATGTCCGCCGGACCTCGGGATCCGCGGGGGCGAAGTGAACCGTGAACGGCAGTCCGGGCGATCTTTGCTGCAGCAGACGCAGTGTCTCATCACCCTCGACTTCAGTGTCATCAACGATCGTCAGCGGCACTCGTACCTCTGCCACGAAGGCGTCTCCGTCGGCGACCCACGCGCCTGAAGACGATCCCGGGAACGGAACCATTCTGGAAAAGGCCTCAAAGTCACCCGGTGCGGTCGCCGTGCCCGTCCAGGTCGACAATGCGACGTAGAAGGTGCCTGTGGGTGCTGGGATGTTCGGCTCGATCCTTGCCAGCAGCGCTATCTCCTCGTCGGTTGAGCCGCCACCCTCGGGGAGCATGTACGACGCGGCATTGAGCCGCACCGTCACCAGCGGTTCGCCCACGTAGACCCGCACCGACGCGGTGGGGGGATCGGGGACGTCGAACGGCTCGCCGTCGTCGACGGTGGCGATCACGTCGCCGGTGACCGCGTCCGGGTCCAAGGTCCTGGTGTGGACGCTCAACTCGGCGGAGGTCTCGTTGGCGCCGAAGGTGACGGTGTGCGACAGCCTGTCGGCGTCGATGATCCCGGACGACAGCGTCACGGGCACATCCAGATCGGAGTCCAGGTTGATTGCTCGGGTGATCGTGAAGACCAGTTCGTCGATCCCCTGCAGCGCCGTTGGGTGCTCCGCCGTGATGGTCACAGCGCCCGAGTGGACGATCTGATCGTCGATGGGCGGGGCCGCATCGTCGTCGAGGATTGTGACCGTCGCGCCGCAACCATCCAACGCAGGGCACTCCGAACCGCTGCCGTCCGCGGAAACGAATTTCACGCTGTCCGGAGCGTCGGGTGGCTTCACGAGCTGCATGCTCAGGGTCTCGGCGTCCTCGGCCTCGGTGTCGTCGATGACTGTGAACGGCACCGTTGCTCTCGCCACGAAGGCGTCTCCGTCAGCAGTCCAGCCTGCCGCGGCGAAGCTGAGCAGGAGGCCACCCGCCGTGTAGTCCTCGGGGGTCGTGGCCGTGCCCGGCTGGAAGCCGACCACGGCAGGGACGGCATTGCTGGGTGCGGGCACGTTCGGAGCGGTGCGCGCGATCAACTTGGCATCGGTTGCGACGCCGACGCTCTCGTCGACCGAGTAGGACTCTTCGCTGAAGCGCACCGTGACCAGCGGATCTCCCACATGGAGCCGCACCGACGCACTCGACGGGTTGCCCACGTCGTAGCCGGACCGGTTATCGATGGTGGCGGTCACGTCTCCGGTTGCCGCGCCCGGGGCCGGGTCGTCGGTGGGTACGGAGAGCACGGCCTCGGCCTCGCCCGCGGGAATGGTCGCGGTGTACGACAGCTTCCTGGCTGAGACGATCCCCGAAGACATCGTTACCGAGACGTCCAAGTCCTCCCCCGTCGCCTCGGAGCGGGTCACCTCGAACACGAGAGGGTCGATCCCCTGCAGCGCGGTCGGATTCCGCGCCGCGATGGTTACTTGCGGCTCGGCCTGTTGCGCCCGAGCCTCACTGGCGACGGTGAGGCCCGAGACCGCGACGACCAGTGCGAGAAGGGCGCGCGCGATGGCGATCCCAGGTCGCGCCCGTGCTCGGTCAGGCGGCGTTGGCCCCGCTTGCGGGTCCGGCGATGCAGTGCACGATTGTCTCATCGCCTACTCCATTGCCCGCCACCTCCCAAGGTTTCGGAAGGTGACCGAAGTCACACAGCGGCGGCCGGGGTCGAAGCTGTCCACATACATATCTCCTTATCTTTGAAGTGTATTTGCTATATATTGCAGATAGGGTAGGATCGTATGCGCTCCTTGAAGCCCATGCACGCCAATGGTAGGATGATCGGTATGACGCAACCGAAGGCCAAGATCGCGATCACGATCGCCGCCGACGTGCTGGCCCGCGTCAAGTCGGAGGTCGAGGCGGGTCCCTTGCGGAGCGTCTCGGCCTACATCGAACATGCCGTGATCAACCAACTCGCGGCAGAGGACGACTTCGACTCCTGGCTGACCGAGGCGCTCAAGGCAACGGGCGGACCACTGACCGACGAGGAGAGAGCGGAGGCGCAACGCCTCCTAGGCCACACCGCCGCGTGAGCGGGGTCGTCCTAGACACTGGCGCTCTCATTGCTCTGGAACGCGCCAGCCGCGCCATCACAGGTCTCGTCGCTGAAGCGCGTCGAGCGAGGGAGACGCTCACCGTTCCCGCAGGATGCGTTGCCCAGGCTTGGCGCGATCCTCGGCGCCAGGTCCGGCTCGCCGCCTTCCTGAAGCGGCCCAATGTCGACATAGTCGCCATGGATGCGGATCAGGCCCGGCAGGTCGGCCTGCTTCTGGCCGCGACCGGGGCGTCGGACATCGCCGACGCCCATGTCGCCGTGTGTGCGCTCCGACTCGGCGCGACGGTCCTGACCAGCGACCCGGACGACATCCGGCGGCTAGCGCCGAATCTGTCAGTCCACCGTGCCTAGGTAGTCGCCCGACGGCGTCCTCGCTGCTAGCGCCATCCGGTGTGGCGAGGGAGCGGGGACAGCGCGGGCCACACTGAGGGGGTGAGCGTCCACGAAGCCGGCGATGCGATCGCGGTAGCCGATGTCCTGCGGGAGGCGGGGCGGCGGCGCACGTTCGCGATCATCTCGCATCCCGACGCGGGCAAGACGACGCTGACCGAGAAGTTCCTGCTCTATGGCGGGGCGCTGACAGCCGGGGCCGGCTCCGTCAGAGCAAAGGGCGATCGCCGGGCGACCGCCTCGGATTGGATGGAGCTGGAGCGGCGCCGGGGCATCTCAGTGTCCTCGGCGGTGGTGCAGTTGCCATACCGGGACCGGGTGCTGAACCTGCTCGACACGCCGGGCCACGGGGACTTCTCCGAGGACACCTACCGCGTGCTCTCCGCGGTGGACGCCGCAGTGATGGTGCTCGACGGGGCCAAAGGCATCGAGGCACAGACCCGCAAGCTGTTCGAAGTGTGCCGCAACCGGGAGATCCCCATCGTCACGTTCATCAACAAGTGGGACCGCCCGGCGCGCGACCCCCTCGAGCTTCTCGACGAGATCGAGGACCAGCTCGTGCTCGACCCCGTTCCGGTCACCTGGCCCGTCGGCGAGGGCGAGCGGTTCAGTGGGCTGATCGACCGCCGCCGCGGCGACTTCGTGCGCTTCGCCCGCACCGCCGGAGGCGCCACCACGGCCGAGGAGGAGATCGTCGAGCCCGGGCGGGCCGAGATCGAGGAGGGCGCCGCCTGGAACGAGGCCCGCGAGGCACTGGAGCTGCTCGACGCGGCCTCCGCCGAGCTGGACGTCAAGCGCTTCGAGGCCGGGGAGCTGACGCCGGTGTTCTACGGATCGGCCCTCATCAACTTCGGAGTGCGGCTGCTGCTCGACGCCATTGTCGACATGGCCCCCGAACCAGGAGCCCGTCTCGACGCTGACGACGACCCCCGCCCGGTGGATGCTCCGTTCAGCGCGGTGGTGTTCAAGGTGCAGTCCAACATGGACCCCGCCCACCGCGATCGCATGGCCTTCCTGCGGGTGTGCTCTGGCCGCTTCGAGCGAGGCATGACGGTCACCTCCGGGAGGACCGGCAAGACCCTGGCTACCAAGTACGCCCACACGGTGGTGGGCCGGGACCGCAGCACCGTCACCGAGGCCTGGCCCGGCGACGTGATCGGCCTGGTGAACGCGGCCGATCTGCGGGTGGGCGACGCGGTGCACGCCGCCGACGGGCCGGTGCGCTGGCCGCCAGTCCCGTCGTTCGCTCCGAGCAGCTTCCGGCTGGCCCGGTGCACCGACACGTCCAAGGCCAAGCAGTTCCGCTCCGGGGTGCGCCAGCTCGACTCCGAGGGCGTGGTGCAAGTGCTGCGCCGGCCCGAGGACAGCGAGAGCGCCCCGATCCTGGCCGCGGTCGGGCCGCTGCAGTTCGACGTGGCCGAGCACCGCCTGCGCCACGAGTTCGGCGCGCCCGTCCAGCTCGCGTCGGTGCCGTGGACCACGGCCCGCCGAACTGACAAGGCCTCAGCCGCGGTGCTGGGCACCATGTCGGGTGTGACCATCGCCGAGCGGGCCGAGGGCGGCGATTTGCTGGCCCTGTTCGAGAGCCCCTACTGGCTGGCCCGCCTCCAGTCCGACCACCCCGAGCTAGTGCTGGAGCGCCTGGTCGGCGAGGGCTAGCGCCACCGGCGGGCTCGGCGGCTTCCCAATCTGGGCTCCCCCTATCTGATCGACATCGCCCAGAACTCGTCGTGGGCGGAACAGCCGCCGTCGTACTCCCTCTTGTCGGGGTAGTCGGCCAACGAGTCGAAGTCGGGGAAGAACACGGCACGCCCGCCGGAGAAGTCGAGGTAGTCGCCGGTGACGAACGGGCCCTCCTTGCCGAGCCACAGGGCACCGGAGCCGGCGTCGAAGCGGACCAGCGGCTGCGGCAGGCGCACGAACATCCGGAAATGGCCCTGGTCGGGCCGGTACCACGAATCCGTCCTCCACTCGGGCCCCACGTCGACGTACACACATGGAGCCTCAATCACCAGGGTCCCGGCCAGCGCGTGCCGGGGGAGACGCTGCTTGGGGTCCCACGGGAACATCCCGGCTAGAGGCGGGACGGTTTCTCCAGCTTCGATCGCCTCGCCCGGCTCCGGGCCGGTCGGCTGCATCGACGCCGCCCAGAGCGACCCGTGGGCCGCGCAACCCCCCTCGAAAGGCTCTTCGACAGGGGTGTCGCCAGCAGCCCAGCCCACGCTGCCGATCACGGTCACCGCGTCGCCGCTGGTCATCGGACCGTGCCCGGCGACCCAGAGCTCTCCGGAATCGGGGTCGTAGCTGATCAGCGGCAGGGGAACGCGAACCAGCGTGCGCACCGGCGGCCC
Organism: Candidatus Aldehydirespirator sp.; assembly: GCA_965219165.1. GTDB lineage: Bacteria > Actinomycetota > Acidimicrobiia > Acidimicrobiales > Aldehydirespiratoraceae > Aldehydirespirator. Next base: position 3,739,198 of record CBDCMW010000002.1, read on the forward strand.
TTCCGCGGTCACAGCTGCCTCCCCGCCGTCGGTGCCGGTGCCGGTGACGTACACGCACCGCGGCTGGGATTTCAGATCCGGCTCATTGGCGACGCATCGGACCCAGATCTCGTCGGTTACATAGGCACAGGCCGGGGCGATCTCGAGGGTCCCCGACACGGAGGTGTCGCCGAACCCGCCCGTGGGATCCCACTCGAAGGTGTTGGTCAGCTCCCGAGGCTCCGCGGGCGGGTCGCCCCAGCCGAACGGCAGCATGTGGTCGAGTCCGGCCGTCATGCTGCTCGCGTGCCATATCCCGTGGGCGCTGCACTCGCCCTCCACCGTGAGCCGGACGTAGCTGCCGCCCTCGCCGCCGCCGCCCAGTGAGACGTCGTCGCCGCTGGTCATCGGGCCTTCGTCGCGGACCCAGATCTCTCCGGTGTCCGAGTCGAAGCGCACGAACGCCCGGGGCAGCCGCACGAGGTAGCGCTGCAGGTTCCCGTCGGGCATGCGCGTCGTCCGCCCGTCGGTGTCGTCAAGCCAGTAGAGGTAGACGCACGGAGGCTCGATCTCCAGGATGCCGATCGCCGGAGCCGTCATGGCACCCGCCTCGAAATCCGTCGTGTACAGGCCGGCCAGCGGAGGCTCCTGACCGATCTCCGCGGCCGGGTCGGATGGCTCGCCCGGCTCCGACCGCTCGGGCTGCGCTGACGGCCCGGCCTCGTCACCCTGCTGGGTCGGAACCGGCTGCTCGGACTCATCGGACGCTCCAACCGGCTCTTCTACCGGCGGCAAGCTGTCGCCGCCGCCGCAACCGACCGCGATCACGGCCGAGGCGATCAGCGCGGCCGCACCCCGCATCGCGCTCGTCCGCATGGCCCGCGATTGCATCACACTCCAGACGCACATGTCTGGCCTCTGGTTCCCAGGACTGCGAATTGCCCGCAATGGCATCACACTCCAGACGCACATGTCTGGCCTCTGGTTCCCAGGACTGCGAATTGCCCGCAATGGCATCACACTTCAGACGCCCGTGTCCGGACCCTGGTTCCCAGGACTGACGACGGTGCCGCGGGGCAGCATGCCAGTAGCTTGGCGCCATGGCGGAGGTCGATGCGCGACCCAACATCTTGCTGATCGTGTCGGACGAGGAGCGCCGCAACGACTGGCTCGAGGGCGCGGTAGACCTGCCCGCCCACCAGCGGCTGCGCGGCGACGGGCTGAGCTTCGACCGCTACTTCACCCACGCCTCGCCGTGCTCGCCGTCGCGGGCCAGCCTCTACACCGGCCGCTACCTGGCCGAGCACGGCGTGGTGGACAACGTCGCCTTCCCCACCCACACCGCGCTCGACCCGGACATCCCCACCATCGGCAGCCTGCTGGCCGAGCGGAGCTACCGGTCCAGCTACCTGGGCAAGTGGCACCTGGGCCACAGCGAGGCACCCGACACGGCCGCCCACGGCTACCACGACTGGGAGGGCAACAGCCGCTACGCGGTGCGGGGCTTCTACGGCGGCGAGACCAAGTACGCCCGCTACTACGGGGTGGGCGGGAGCATCGGGCGCGACGGAACCGCCGACGCCCAGGGCAAGCTCTTCGATGTGGACGTCGAATTCGACGACCACGACCACGAGTGGTACGAGACCGAGGAGGACCCCCACGAGCTCGTCAACCTGGCCAACGACCGAGGCCGCCGCAACGAGCTGCGCGCCTTGTTCCGCCGTCTGCTGGACTATGAGGCAGAGGAGCTGACGCTGACACCATGACCTACACCACCGCCACCACGGACACCTCAACCAACGGCGCGACTGCCGACTCGGGCGCCGACGCCCACGGGGGCCTCAAGCCCCGGGCGCCGGTGGCCGACTGGGCCACCGACTTCGACCACGTCGACCCCGGCTATGCGGCCCGCGCCCCGGAGATCTGGGACGAGCTGCGCGGCGAGTGCCCGGTGGCCCACAGCGACCGCTACGGCGGGACCTGGCTGCCGGTGCGCCACGAAGACGTGTGCGCCATCGCCAAGGACACCGACACGTTCAGCTCCAACGGCGTGGTGGTGAACGACGGCCGTCCCGAGATCCCTCCCCCGGTGGGGTTCGCCCCGCCGATCACCAGCGACCCGCCTTTCCACCGCATCGCCCGGGAGTTCCTGCTGCCGGCCTTCGCGCCCAAGCCGATAGAGGCCAAGCGCGAGGCCACCCGCGAGACCTGCCGGGAGCTGCTCGACAACCTCCTGGCCGACGTGGAGGCAGGCCGAACCGACATCGTGGACGCCGCGTTGGGCTACACCCAGCACATCCCGGTGCGGGTGATCGCCGACATGCTGGGCGTTCCCCGCTCCGACGGCGACCAGTTCCGGGTCTTCATCCACCGGATCATGGAACAGCCCGGAACCGAGGAGCGGGTCGAGTACGAGGACTCGATCGACTTCTACCTCGACACGCTGATCGCGGCCCGGGCGGAGGAGCCCCAGGACGATCTGATCAGCCGCATGACCCACGCGAAGATCGCCGGCCAGCGCCTCGAACACGAGCACGTGCGCGGCACCTGCGGGCTGCTGATCATCGCCGGGGTGGACACCACCTGGTCGGCCATCGGCGCCTCGCTGTGGCACATGGCCCAGAACCCGGAGGACCGCCGACGCTGGATCGAGGACCCCGAGGTGCGGCCGTTCGCGGTGGAGGAGTTCCTGCGCTTCTACGCGCCGGTGACCATGGCCCGGCTCGTGGCCAACGACACCGAGTTCGCGGGCCGCTCGATGCAGGCCGACGACTGGGTGCTGCTGCCGTTCCCGGCAGCCAACCGCGACCCCGACGCCTTCGAGGACGCCGGCAAGTTCGTGATCGACCGCCTGCGCAACCGCCACGTCGCCTTCGGGCTCGGCATCCACCGCTGCCTGGGATCGAACCTGGCCCGTATGGAGTTGACCGTGGCTCTGGAGGAGTGGATGGAGCGAGTGCCGGACTTCGAGTTGGCCGATCCTGAGGGCGTGACCTGGTCGACCGGCCAGATCCGCGGCCCCAGGAGGCTGCCGGTGCGGATTCTCAACGGCGCGGCCTAGAGGCCGGAGAGCACGTGAGGCTGCACAAGTTCAGCGACGTCGACGCGTTCGTGGCGCTGGACCTGCCCGGTGCCGAGGCCGCCTCCGGCCCGGTGCGCTGGGCCCGCAAGATCCTGCAGGGCGGCGCCAAGGATCTGGCCCGCTCCCAGACCTACACCTACGCGGCGCTGCAGATGCGCCG